>NZ_CP175665.1:0-3453557 GCF_057169305.1 Halomonas sp. C10-5 | reverse complement strand
GCGATCTCACCACCTTGTCGAAAAACGGCCGGGCATTGTATCGCCCCACCGCACGGTTATCCACACCCCCGGACACCTCTATACAGCCTGTGGAAAAATGGATCCCTGGCATGGTGACTACTGCGGGACCGAACTGTGCGCAACGGGAAGCTGTGGAGGAACTCGCTTTTCTTCCACAGGATACCCCAGCATCGCACACCGCTCATCCCGGGTCTATCCACAGCAACAGCATGACTTCATCATGTTGTTTTAAAAGGACTAAAACCACTTATCCACAGAATGCCTCCCCAGTATTAATAACAAGGTATTACAGGTTATAAACATTGTTGTTATGGAAGTCCTGTATGACTGCCGAGCGACATCGGTAGCCTGATCGTCTTGCCCAGAAGGACGTTCGCTGGCGACGGCGGCCGCAAAATCGGCCGGATCGGCGCACAGAAAAATTGCACCGCCCGGGGGAAATCACTACAATTTCCGGTCTTGAACCGAATACGTCCGGGTTCCCCGCGGGAATCCAGGCGCCTCGCAAACGACGAATCGTCCAGAAAACCACGTGGGAATAACGAGTTATGAAACGCACCTTTCAACCCAGCGTCCTGAAGCGTAAGCGTGCGCACGGTTTCCGTGCCCGTATGGCCACCAAGAACGGACGTGCCGTCCTGGCGCGTCGTCGCGCCAAGGGTCGCAAGCGCCTGAGCGCCTGATCACGGATCCTGCGTGCCCCGTCAGTCGTTTCCCCGCCGTCTGCGCCTGCTGACGGCCGGGGACTACCGCCAGGTCTTCGAGAACGCGACCTTCAAGGTGCATGGCAAGGGGCTGATGGCACTCGCCTCACCCAATGATCTGGGCCATCCCCGCATCGGCCTTGTCATCAGCAAGAAGAGCATGCGCCGTGCCGTAGACCGCAACCGCGTCAAGCGACTGGTGCGTGAATCGATCCGCTTCCAGCAGCATCGCCTCCCCGCCGTGGACATCGTGATACTCTCGCGGCGCGGCGTAGGCGAACTGGATAACGAGACCCTGCACCGGCAGCTGTTCGGGATGTGGCGAAGGCTGGCACGCGAGGCATTGAAGACGCCCGCGAGAGATCACTCATCAAGTGTCGAGCCGTCTTCATCCGACCGGAGCCCGCCGAAGCATGAGCGCACCCCCTCACAAGGCAAGGCTTGACGCTGCCGGGGCTACCCTCGAGAGTCCGTGTTCGGAATACAGCCTGCCAGTGGCAGGCTTTTGTCTATCTCGGGCGGCTGAAACGCCTTCCGCCCCTGGCATGTTCACTACCCACTGGGCAGAACCCTCATGGACGTAAAACGACTCCTATTGCTGATTCCACTGGCGGTGCTCGCCTATCTGATCGTCGTGCAGTGGAATCAGGACTATGGCCAGACGGCCGTCGAGCCACAGGCTCCCTCCTTTACCAGCAGTCAGTCCGGGGACAGCGACTCCCGGTCCGAAGGTGCCGAGGATGGCCTGGCGGTTCCCGCGGCGAGCAGTGGCGATAGCATGGCGGAGGCCATGCCCGACGAGAGCGAGGCCACAGCGAGCCGCGACCTGGTTGCCGTGATGACCGACGTGCTGGACCTGCGCATCGATCCCCAGGGCGGGGATATCGTCTATGCGGCGCTGCCCCAGCACAAGCTGACCCTCGACTCGGACCGCTCCTACGTGATGCTCTCCGACAGCGAGACGCGCAGCTATGTGGCGCGCTCCGGTCTGCAGCTGGATGGCCAGTCGGGACGTATCGCCTACTCCCCCGAGAAGACCGAGTATCGCCTGGCCGAGGGTGACAAGCGCCTCGAGGTCGACCTGAGTGGCGAGGTCAACGGCATCGAGGTCACCAAGCGCTTCTCCTTCGAGCGCAACAGCTATGCGGTGGACGTCGAGTACTTCCTGGCCAACAACACCGAGTCTCCGGTCTCCGCACGCTTCATCGGCCAGCTGGCCCGCGACAACAGCAGCGATCCCTCCAGCGGTCCCAAGATGGGCATGCGTTCCTATCTGGGTGCAGCCTACTCCACCCCCGAGGATCGCTACCTGAAGGTCGACTTCGAGGAGATCCAGGAGGGCAAGTTCGAGAACCGCGAGGCAGAGGGTGGCTGGGTCGCGATCATCCAGCACTACTTCGTCAGTGCCTGGGCACCGCCCCAGAACCAACAGAACCTCTACTACGCCACCACCGACTCCAGTGGGCGTAATGTGGCCGCCTTCGCCGGCCCGGTGACCCAGGTGGCCGCCGAGGGCGAGTCTCGCCTGGGTGCCACCCTCTATGTGGGCCCCAAGGTGCAGGACTACATGGAAGCCGTGGCCCCCAACCTCAAGCTTACCGTCGACTTCGGCTGGCTGTGGTTCATCGCCAACCCGCTGTTCTGGCTGCTCGACAAGATCCAGGACGTGGTCGGCAACTGGGGCTGGTCCATCGTGCTGCTGACCATCCTGGTCAAGGCGGCCCTGTGGCCACTCTCCGCCAAGGCCTACAAGTCCATGGCCCGCATGCGCAAGCTGGGTCCGGAGATGCAGCGCCTCAAGGAGCAGTACGGCGACGATCGCCAGAAGATGTCCCAGGAGATGATGAAGTTCTACCAGAAGGAGAAGATCAATCCTCTAGGCGGCTGCCTGCCGATCCTGGTGCAGATGCCGGTGTTCATCGCCCTCTACTGGATGCTGCTGGAGTCCGTGGAGCTGCGCCATGCGCCCTTCATGTTCTGGATCCAGGATCTCTCGGTGAAGGATCCGCTGTTCATCCTGCCGATCCTGATGGGTGCCTCCATGTTCGTGCAGCAGATGCTCAACCCCACCCCGCCGGATCCCATGCAGGCGAAGATCATGCGCATGCTGCCCATCGTCTTCACCTTCTTCTTCCTGTGGTTCCCGGCCGGCCTGGTGATCTACTGGGTGGTGAACAACATCATCTCCATCGCCCAGCAGTACGTGATCACCCGCAAGATCGAGAACGACCCCAGCGTCGGCAAGGGCATGAAGACCAAGTAGACCCGCTCGCCCGAGCCGCTCACCAGACCCCCGCCTCGAGCGGGGGTCTGGCGTTTCCGGGGAGCCGAAACGACAATGCTGGCATCACGTCGAGGAGAACCCCATGGTCCCGCTTCACGATCAGGACACCATCGCCGCGCTGGCCACCCCGCCGGGACGCGGCGGGGTCGGCATCATCCGCGTCTCTGGCCCGCTCTGCGCGACGATCGCCGAGGCGGTGGTGGGCCACTGCCCTTCGCCTCGCCACGCCCACTACGGGCCCTTCCAGGGCGAGGCGACGGTGCTCGACGAGGGGATCGCGCTGTTCTTCCCCGGACCGCACTCCTTCACCGGCGAGGATGTCCTCGAACTGCAGGGCCACGGCGGCCCGGTGATCATGGACCTGCTGATCGGCCGCTGCCTCGAGCTGGGAGCTCGCCCGGCGCGCCCCGGCGAGTTCTCCGAGCGCGCCTTCCTCAACGACAAGCTGGACCTCGCCCAGGCCGAAGCGATCGCCGACCTGATCGATGCCAGCTCGCGGGCGGCCGCCGAGAACGCCCTGCGCTCCCTGCAGGGGGACTTCTCGCGCCGGGTCGAGGGCCTGGTGGAGCGACTGATCGAGCTGCGCATCTATGTGGAGGCGGCCATCGACTTCCCCGAGGAGGAGATCGACTTCCTGGGGGATGGCCGGGTCGCGGAGATGCTCACCGGGGTGAAGGAGGAGCTTGCCGCGGTGCGTGCCGCCGCCGGCCAGGGGGCACTGATGCGCGAGGGCATGAGCGTGGTGATCGCCGGCCGGCCCAATGCCGGCAAGTCGAGCCTGCTCAACGCCCTGACCGAGCAGGAGACCGCCATCGTCACCGATATCGCCGGCACCACCCGGGACGTGCTGCGCGAGCATATCCATATCGATGGCATGCCACTGCATGTCATCGACACCGCCGGCCTGCGCGACACCCCCGATGCCGTGGAACGGATCGGCGTGGCCCGGGCCTGGGCGGAGATCGAGAAGGCTGACCGGGTGCTGCTGCTGGTCGATGCGGCCACCACCGACGCCACCGACCCCATGGCGATCTGGCCGGAGTTCGTGGCCCGGCTTCCCGACCCGGCCCGGCTGACCCTGGTACGCAACAAGATCGATGCCAGTCAGGAGACCCCGGGACTCGACTTGTCCACAACCACTCCCATCGTGAGGCTTTCCGCGAAGACCACACAGGGTGTGGATAACCTGAAGGCCCACCTCAAGGCGGTGATGGGCTTCACCGGCACGGCGGAGGGTCGCTTCTCGGCCCGCCGCCGCCACCTCGACGCCCTGGATCGCGCCGAGCGGGCGCTTCTCAACGGCGAGGCCCAGCTCTCGGGTTATGGCGCCGGCGAGCTGCTCGCGGAGGACCTACGCGATGCCCAGCAGGCACTGGGCGAGATCACCGGCGAGTTCAGTGCCGATGATCTCCTCGGCGAGATCTTCGGCAGCTTCTGTATCGGCAAGTAGACAGACCTACTCGCCGACCCACCAGTCGCCACGATAGCTCGCCGCACCGCTCAGCAGCGGGGCTACCCGCCCCATGGCCGCGGCGAGACGCTGGTCGAGTCCCCACGGCGGGTTGACCACCAGCATGCCGCTGCCGAACATGCCGCGCGCCTCGTGGCCCGGTGCCTGCAGGCGAAATTCGCTGCGCCATACCTTGCGTACACCACCGGCCTTCACGGCATCGAGCAGCTCGTGGTGGCGGCCTGCCGGCAGCAACGGGTACCACACCAGCACCACGGCATGTCGCGCCTTGTGCAGCGTCGCCAGCACCGCCTGAGCCACCTCGACATACTCCTGCTTGCGCTCGTAACTCGGATCGATCAGCACACACAGGCGCGGCGTCTTCACCGGCAGGCGGTCGAAGAGTCCCTTCAGTCCGTCTCCATGAATCGTGCGGATATCCCCCTCCAGCGGCTGGCCCGCCAGATGGGCATGCTCCCCGGGATGCAGCTCGAAGAGCAGCTGGCGGTCACCGGAGCGCAGGCGCCGGCCCATCCACCAGGGCGAGCCCGGATAGTGGCTCAGGCGGCGGGGCTCCGGCTGCGCCTCGACCAGTGCCGCAAGCCAGTCGCCCAGCAGCGCCTCATCCATGAGTGACTCGCGCTCCTCCCACAGGGGCAGGACGCCCTGGCGATACTCGTGCAGCCGGGATGTCTCCTCAGCGGCCAGTGGATAGAGGCCGCGACCGGCATGGGTATCTATGAACGTAACTGGAGATTCTTTACGTAACAGGTGGTCGATGACCCCGTGCAGGGTCAGGTGCTTGTGAACGTCGGCAAAATTACCGGCATGGTAGGCGTGCTGGTAGGAGAGCATGGGTGCGGACCCGCGTATCGGCAACGAGAGAGAAAAGGTCAGAGAAAGGGCTCGCCACAGGAGTGGCGAGCCCGACAGGTTACCGCAGGGTATCGAGAGGCAGTGCTTACTCGAAGCGGCTCTGGATGGGGGAGAGGGTGATCTCGACGCGACGGTTCTGGGCGCGACCCTGCTCGGAGTTGTTGCTGGCCACCGGCTGGTTCTCGCCATAGCCGGTCATGTTCAGGCGGTTGCCGGCGACACCGGCCTGGGCCAGGTAGTTGCCCACCGCCTGGGCGCGGCGCTCGGAGAGCCGCTGGTTGTAGGCGGCATCACCGGTGCTGTCGGTATGGCCACCGATATTGACGCGGGTATCGTCGTACTGGGTCAGTACCCTGGCCACCTCGTTGAGGGCATTGCGCGCGTTGGAGGTCAGCTCGCTGGAGTCGAAGCCGAAGGTAACCTCACTGGGCATGTTGAGCACGATATCGTCACCGCGCCGGTCGACGCCGATGCCGGTGCCCTGGGTGCTCTGGCGAAGCTGCTCCTCCTGGCGGTCCATGTAGGCACCAACACCGGCACCCGCGGCGGCACCCACGGCGGCACCCACCAGCGCACGGTCGCGGCGACTGGTGCTGCCGTCGCCGCTCAGCGCACCGGCGGCAGCGCCGACCACGGCACCGATGGCGGCACCGGTGCCGGTCTGGTTGCGGTCGGTCTGGCCGCTGTAGGGGTCAGTGGTGGCACAGCCGGCCAGTAGCACGGCAGCGGCCAGCGGGGCCATAAAACGAAGTGGCTTGGTCATCGTGGTGTTCTCCTTGGTTTGGGTCATTGGTCATTGGCCCGTTCGTTCATCCCTGGGGCCGTCAATGGCAGCGATTGCGATGAGCGTAGCACAGGCACCATCAGGACTCGTCGATGGACGCCAGCAGTTCGTTCAAGAATAGTAGACCTCGGGGGGAAGCTTGAACCCTTTGGGCATCTTCCACCAGAAGTCCTTTTTTGCGTGCACTGGCGAGGCGCTCGACCAACAGCGCTTCCGGCAGGCCGGTGGTCTCGCTCCATAGCGCCAGCGGCACGCCCTCGGGCAGCCGCAACGCGTTCATGGCGAACTCCAGCGGCAGGTCGACCTCGTCGACGGGATGCGCATCGGCCACGAACCCTCGCGGATCATGACGACGCCGCAGATAGGCCTCGGGCTGACGGCTCTTCCAGCGTCGCTCGATGCGCAAGCGGCCATCCTCGCCCGGGGCGCTCAGCTTGCCATGGGCGCCGGCACCGATGCCCAGATAGTCGCCGAAGCGCCAGTAGTTGAGGTTGTGGCGAGAGCGGCGCCCCTCCCGGGCATAGGCAGAGATCTCGTAGCGCTGGAATCCCGACGCCTCGAGGCGCTCATGGCCTTGATCCTGGATCTCCCACAGCGCCTCCTCTTCGGGGAGGGCAGGCGGATAGCGGTAGAACTCCGTATTGGGCTCCAGGGTGAGCTGGTACCAGGAGAGGTGTTCCGGCTCCAGCGCCAGGGCATGCTGCAGGTCCGCCAGCGCCAGCTCTGGTGTCTGCCCGGGAAGCCCATGCATCATGTCGACGTTGAGGTTGTCGAAGCCCGCCTGGCGCGCCTCGGAAAAGGCCGCCTCGGCATCATCACCGCTGTGGATGCGCCCCAGTGCCGCGAGCTGTGGCGCCTGGAAGCTCTGCACGCCCAGCGACAGGCGATTGATGCCCGCCTCGCGGTAGCCGGCGAAGCGACCACGCTCCAGGGTACCGGGATTGGCCTCGAGGGTGATCTCGATATCGCGGGCCAGGGGGAGGCGCTCGGCCACGCCTGCCAGCAGGCGCCGATAGAAGTCGGCGGAGAGCAGGCTCGGCGTGCCGCCCCCGATAAACAGGCTGACCAGCTCCCGCTCCGCGGCCAGCGGCAGGTCGGCATCGAGGTCAACGAGCAGGGCGGCGAGATACGCCTCCTCAGGCAGACCGGCGGTACGGCCGACGGCGTGGGAGTTGAAGTCGCAGTAGGGGCACTTGCGCACGCACCAGGGCACGTGCACATAGAGCGCCAGGGGTGGCAGTGCCATCAGTGGCTCCCGTGGGCCTGGCGGAACTGCTCGACCAGGGCCTGCAGGGCCCGGCCGCGATGGCTCAGCCGGTTCTTCTCCGCCGCCGGCAGCTCGGCCACGCTCATGCCCTGGTCGGGCAGCCAGAACAACGGGTCGTAGCCGAAGCCTCCCTCGCCGCGCGGATGGGCCAGGATCTCGCCCTCCCAGCTGCACTGGACGATCCGCGGCACGGGATCCTCAGGATGACGCAGATGCACCAGCACGCACCAGTAGCGCGCGCTGCGAGCTCCCTCGGGCACCTCGGCCAGCGCCTCGAGCAGGCGCGCGTTGTTGCGCTCGTCGCTCTTCGGCTCGCCGGCATAGCGGGCGGAATAGATGCCGGGGGCCCCGTCGAGGGCATCGACCTCCAGGCCGGAATCATCGGCCAGGGCCGGCAGGCCACTGACGCGGCTGGCCTCGCGCGCCTTGAGCAGGGCATTCTCGACGAAGGTCAGGCCGGTCTCCTCCACCTCGGGTACGGCGAAGTCCGACTGGGGGCGCACCTGCATGCCCAGTGGCCCCAGCAGCTGCTCGAATTCACGCAGCTTGCCGGGATTGCCACTGGCCAGCACCAGGCTAGCAATGGGGGTCATGGGATTCCTCTCAGGCAAGCTTCACATGCTCCTCGATAAGGCTCAGCAGGGACTCGGCGGCATTGTCCGCGGTGGTGTCGAGATGTACCAGGTGCAGGCGCTCCTCGTCGGCGAACGGCTCGAAACGTTGCTGCTGCTGCGCCAGCACCGCCAGGCTCTCCTCGACGGCCACGCCCTGGCGTGAGGCACGCTTCTCGATACGCCGGCGCAGGATCGCGTCGTCGGCCTCGAAGCTGACCAGCAGGCAGGGCAGGCCGCGGGCCTCGGCCTGCTGACGCAACTGGTCACGCTGGGCACGGGTCAGGCAGGTGGCATCCACGCAGGCGGGGATGCCGGCATCCAGCAGATAGCCGGCACAGGCGGCGAGGCGCCGATAGGTCGCCTCCGTGGCGGCCTCGCCAAAGATATCCACAGCCGCGGAGCCGTCATCACCCTGTGGATGGATCGAGTCGTCATCGGCCTGGGCGAGACGCTGGCGTTCCGCCTCGGAGCTGACCCGGATCGCCCCCAGCCCGGTGACCAGCCCCCGGGTAAAGCGACTCTTGCCGCTGCCCGAGACGCCCACGGCAATGACCAGCGGCGGGAAACGGAATTCGGCGATGCGTTCGGCCAGTGCCAGGTAGCGACGACACTCGGCCATGCTCTCGGCCTGCAGGGCGGGGTGTTCCGGATCGAGCCCCCGGGCGGGACGGCGACGCAGGGCGCGCCTGGCGGCAGTCAGCGCATGGCAGGTGCCGAACAGCGACAGCAGTCGGGCGAGCTCGTAGTCGCCCGAGTGGCGCAGATAGCGATCCAGCGCCAGCCGCGTCAGTTCCGGGGTCTCGCGCCCCTCCAGGCCGACCAGCAGCGCCGCAAGGTCGCTGGCCGGATCGTCGGCAAGCTCGGCACCCGGCACCTCCAGGTCGCGCCCGATGGCATTCACCAGCAGCGGTCGACCGGCGTGGCACAGCCGGCTGGTGGGGTGACGCAGCGCCCAGCTCGGCACCCGGCGTGCGGCGCGGGCCTCGAGGATGGGTGTCAGACGCACCAGGTCCTGCTCCAGCCAGTCGCCCAGCTGGTCGAGTCGTTCGCGCTCCTCCTCATCCAGCAGGGCCTCACGGATGGCCGCCAGTTCGGCCCCCATGGCCAGCGTCAATGGATGTCCGGCGGCCTGGGCTTCGGCATCATGGGAAGCCGCCCCGCGGTGATAGGCCACCAGGGCATCGATGAGCGCCTCCAGCTCCAGACTTTCGCCACTACCGGCCTTGTCGGCATCCAGGGTATGACGCATGGCAGTTCTCCCGGTGGTGATTCGATGAGGCGCCAGTCCTGACGCTGCTCAGTCTTGACGTTGCATGGCCGCGAAGGCCTTCTCGGCGGCATCCAGGGTGAACTGGATATCCTCCGGCGTGTGGGCACTGGACATGAAGCCCGCCTCGTAGGCCGAAGGCGCCAGGTAGACCCCCTCGTCGAGCATCGCCGAGAAGAAGCGACGGAAGGCGTCGGCGTCACAGGCGGTGGCCTGGGCGAAGTTGTCGACCCGGCTCTGGCCGGTGAAGAAGAGGCCGAACATGCCACCGGCACGCTGGGTGATCATCTCCACGCCGGCCGCATCGGCGCGCTCCTGGAGACCGTGGCAGAGGGTCTCGACGCGCTGGGCCAGGGCATCATGGAAACCCGGCTCGCGCAGCTTGGTCAGCAAGGCGATGCCTGCCGCCATGGCCAGCGGGTTGCCGGAGAGGGTGCCCGCCTGATAGATGGGGCCCAGCGGCGAGATATTGGACATGAGCGTCTCGCTGCCGCCGAAGGCACCCACCGGCATGCCGCCGCCGACGATCTTGCCCAGGCAGGTTAGGTCGGGGCGCACGCCGTAGTGGGCCTGGGCACCGCCCATGGCCACCCGGAAGCCGGTCATCACCTCGTCGAAGATCAGCACGCTGTCGTGGGCATTGCAGACCCGACGCAGGCTCTCCAGGAAGCCGGGCTGGGGGGGGATGCAGTTCATGTTGCCGGCCACCGGCTCGACGATGATGCAGGCCACCTGGTCACCGATCTCCTCGAAGCACTGCTCCACGGCATCGATATCGTTGTAAGACAGGGTGATGGTGTGCTCGGCCAGGGACGCCGGCACGCCGGGAGAGCTGGGCTCGCCGTGGGTCAGCGCCCCGGAGCCCGCCTTGACCAGCAGCGAGTCGGAGTGGCCATGGTAGTTGCCCTCGAACTTGACGATCTTGTCGCGGCCGGTGACGCCACGCGCCAGGCGGATCGCCGACATGGTGGCCTCGGTGCCGGAGTTGACCATGCGCACCATTTCGATGGAGGGGATCATCTCGCAGATGAGGTCCGCCATGGTGGTCTCGATGGCGGTGGGGGTGCCGAAGGAGAGGCCGTTGTCGAGGCGCCCACGCACCGCTCCCAGCACGTCCGGATCGGCATGACCGGTAATCATCGGTCCCCAGGAGCCCACGTAGTCCACGTAGCGCTGGCCCTCCACATCGAACAGGTAGGCGCCCTGGGCACGTTCCATGAATATCGGCGGACGCTGCAGCCCCTTGAAGGCGCGTACCGGGGAGTTGACCCCACCGGGGATATGCCGGCAGGCCTGGGCGAAGAGCTGGGCGGAGGTCGTCATGTCGTATCGTGTCCTCGAGGCTGTGGATAATTCTCTGGATAAGCTATTCACAGGAAGTGAAGTGGCGGCAATTTCCGCCGATCTGAGCGCCGCGGCGGCATGCCTGAACATTGCCCCATTCTCGATGCTCCGGCCGCCAAAGGCCATACCCCTCCTCAGGGAGAAGCGGGTGATGCGACGCTCGGCACCGTCGGCAGTCGCCAGAGGCGACGAGGCAGCGCCTGGCTCTCGCCGGGCCGCCAGCCGTGGGCCAATGCCTCCCAGGTGAATGCCTGTGCCTGCTCACAGGCCATCACCAGTGACTCGCCGACGGCCAGACGCGACGCCAGGAAGGCCGCCATGGTGCAGCCTGAGCCGTGATAACGCCCCGCAAGCCGCGGCCAGCTCCACTGGCGACTCTGGTCCGGGGCATGCAGCGTATGCGCCACGCGCTCCACCGGCACCCCCGGCGCCGGATCATCGGTGCCGGTCACCAGCACTGCCTGACAGCCCAGGCGCATCAGCGCCACGGCCCGCTCGGTATCCTGCAGCAGGCTTGGGGAGAGCCGCGCCAGCTCACCCCGGTTGGGGGTGAGGATATCCACACGCGGCAGCAGCCGCTCGCGGTAGGCATCGACGAGCTCGGTTGTGGATAACTCCCTGCCGCCGCCGGCAGACAGCACCGGGTCGGCCACCACCGGCACCCCGGGAAAGCGCTGGAGGATATCGGTGATCGCATCCAGGGTCGCCAGGTCGGCCACCAGACCGATCTTGATCGCCGCCACCTCGAACTCGTCGAGGGCAGCGACGCTGGCGCGCATGACCTCGGGGTCGGCGGGGATCACCCGCGAGACATCGCTGCAGGACTGCACGGTCAGGGCGGTAGGCACGGTCAGCGCCCAGCCGCCGCCGGCGGCAACCGCCTCGGCATCGGCCACCAGGCCGGCGCCGCCGGTAGGGTCGTGGCCGGCGAGCACCAGCACGACCGGCAGGTGGGGGTCGTGGTCCGTGATGGCTGCCATCAGAACGGCTTGAGCACGGCGAGGAAGATGATGATCAGCAGGGCAATTACCGGCAGCTCATTGAACCAGCGGAAGAACACGTGGCCACGCTTGCAGCGCGCTTCGGCGAACTGCTTCAGGTAGATCAGGCAGACATGGTGGTAGCCCACCAGCAGCGCCACCAGCAGCAGCTTGGCATGGATCCAGCCCTGGGCCAGCCAGCCGGGATTGAGCACCAGCATGATGCCGCCGAACAGCAGCACGGCGATCATGGAGGGGGTCATGATGCCTCGATAGAGCTTGCGCTCCATGACCAGGAAGTGGTCGATCGCCTGCTGCTCGCCGCGGTCGCGCGCCATGGCGTGATAGACGTAGAGCCGCGGCAGGTAGAAGAGGGCGGCGAACCAGGTGACCATGGCGATCAGGTGCAGGGCCTTGAACCACAGGTACATGGGAGCTCCTTGCGGGTGGTGGAGTAAGGGGAGGAGGCGTCAGTTCTCGACGCGGTAGAAGCGCTCGATGGCGCCGCGGGTGATGATACCGGAAATCCGCTTCTGCTTCGGCCGATGGCCGTGCTCCACATAGAGGGCATCGAGCATCGAGTCATTGAGCTTGTTGAAGGCCTCGGAGAGGGTGGCCTGCAGCCCGATGGGAGCAAGCTCCAGGCGCACGCCGGGAATCTCCAGCAGATCCACCTCTGGCGGGTCCTCCTTCTCCCGGATTTTCTCCCTGATTTTCTCGCTGACCTTCTCCTTGCCCTTCTTGCGTTTCTTGGCCATCTTCTCTTCGCCGTCGCCCTCCGGCGCCACCTCCGTGGCGAGCTCCACCGTCTCGGCAGGCTCGGTTCCTTCGCCCTCCTCGGCGGCGCTCTTCTCTTCCGCCGCCGCCTGCTCGGTGAGCCAGCGGGCCAGGTCGGCGGCCTTGAGCGCCAGCACCGGCTTGTCGTCGCTGGAGCGCTCGATCAGGATCCACACCGGCTCCGACTCCAGCAGCGTTCGGGCACGCTCCCGGGAGACCATGCGCTGGGTGCGCACCAGCCGGCGCTCCATCACCGCCGGCACCGAGACACGGGAGAGCGCCTGCATCAGCGGCTGCTGCAGGGGATGCAGCCCCTGGCGCGTGACGCTGATGAAGAAACCGCCGCAGCGGCACAGCTGACGCGCGGTCAGGCAGGAGACCACCACCGCCAGCATGCCGGGCAGGATGATATTCGGGTTGTGGGTCAGCTCGAGCAGCGCCATCAGCGCCGCCAGGGGCGCCTGCAGCACCGCGCCCATCATCGCCGCCATGCCCAGCATGGCGTAGAGCGCCGGATCCGAAGCCTCGATGGGCAACAACCACTGGCCGGTCATGCCGCACAGCGCACCGGCCGCACCGCCGATTACCAGTACCGGGCCGATGATGCTCACCGGAATCCCGCAGGCCACGGTGCCGGCGGTGAGCAGCAGCTTGCCGATGGCCACGGCGAGCAGCACATCCATCGCCACCGAACCGCTGAGGGTTGCCTGCAGGGTGTCATAACCCATGCCCTGAACCTGGGGATACCACCAGGCCACGGCGCCCACCACGGCCCCGGCCATCAGGAAGCGCAGTGCCATGGGCAGGCGCTCCAGGCGCGGCCCCAGCCGCGAGACCCGCACGAACAGGCCGGCCAGCAGGCCGATCACCAGGGCGCTGACGATGATCCACGGCAGATCGAGCAGGGAGTTGAGGTGCAGGTCGGGCACGCCGATCGCCGGGTCGGGACCATAGACCAGCTGGGCTACCACCGCGCCCATGGTGGAGGCCAGGATGACCGGCATGAAGCCGATGATGGTGTACTCCATCATCACCACTTCCATGGCGAAGATGACGCCGGCGATCGGCGTGTTGAAGGAGGCGGCGATGCCCGCCGCGGTACCGCAGGCGACCAGGACCCGAAGGCTGTTATGGGGCAGGCGCAGGCGCTGGCCCAGGCCGCTGGAGGCGGCGGCCCCCAGGTGTATGGCCGGCCCCTCGCGGCCAGCCGACAGCCCCCCCAGCACCGAGATCAGACCCACCACCCACTGGGTCAGCCAGTTGCGCAGCGGGAAGCGCCCCTGGTGATAGGCCAGGCGGTCGATCACGTGAACCACTCCGACCTGGCGGCCGCCCTGGGGGGTGAACCACATCCACAGGCCGATCAGCAGCGCAGCACCCAGCGGCATCAGGCTGCGCAGCGCCGGCGACATGGATTCGAATGCCTCGGGACTGTCGGCGGGAAACAGCCACAGTCCGCCCAGTTCCAGCAGGCTGCGAAACCCCACCATCAGGATACCGGTCAGTACTCCTGCCACGACGCCCAGAACGCAGAGTTGCGGCAGGGCATCCACATTGGCAAGCTGTTGTCGAAAACGCTCCAGTCCTTGACCGGCATCGAGGCGAGGCAAACGCGGCACGTCGCGGTTTCCTTTACGACTGAGTAACGACCCTTCCGGTCCTTCACCTGTGTATCATATTCCCACAGGACGATGACAGCCCGCCGCTTTCGGGGCGTCCTACGTTTTTCGTCAATCAAGGAGTCTCATGTGATCAAGGTCGGAATCGTCGGCGGCACCGGTTACACCGGCGTCGAACTGCTCAGGCTGCTGGCCCAGCATCCGGAAGTGGAGGTCGAGGCCATCACCTCGCGTTCCGAGGCCGGCCTAGGTGTCGCCGAACTCTATCCCAACCTGCGCGGGCACTATGACGGCCTGACCTTCAGCGAGCCTAACACCGAACGCCTGGGCGCCTGCGATGCGGTGTTCTTCGCTACCCCCCATGGCGTGGCTCATGCCCTCGCCGGCGAACTGCTCGAACGCGGCACCCGAGTCATCGACCTCTCCGCCGACTTCCGCCTGCGTGACGCCGCTGAGTGGGCCGACTGGTACGGCCAGCCCCACGGGGCCCCCCAGCTGCTCGACGAGGCCGTCTACGGCCTGCCGGAGGTCAACCGCGACAGGATCCGCAAGGCACGCCTGATCGCCGTGCCCGGCTGTTATCCCACCGCCGTTCAACTTGGCCTGCTGCCGCTGCTCGAGGCGGGACTGATCGATGCCGAGCATATCATCGCCGACAGCAAGTCCGGGGTCACCGGTGCCGGCCGCGGCGCCAAGGTGCCTTCGCTGCTGGCCGAGGCCAGCGAATCCATGAGGGCCTACGGCGCGAGCGGTCATCGCCACCTGCCGGAGATCTGCCAGGGCCTGGGCGATGCCGCCGGACGTCCCGTCGGCCTGACCTTCGTGCCCCATCTGACGCCGATGATCCGCGGCATCCATGCCACCCTCTATGGCCGGCTCACCGGTGAGCCGGGTGATCTTCAGGCACTGTTCGAGACCCGCTTCGCCGGCGAGCCCTTCGTCGACGTGATGCCCCCGGGCAGCCATCCGGAGACCCGCAGCGTCAAGGGCGCCAACCTCTGCCGGCTCGCCGTGCACCGGCCCGGCGACGGCGATACCGTGGTGGTGCTCTCGGTGATCGACAACCTGGTCAAGGGCGCTTCTGGGCAGGCGATCCACAACCTCAACCTGATGTTCGGCTTCGACGAGAACGCCGGGCTCGCCGCCCCCGCGATGATGCCCTGATCCGTATTCCGTATCCCCAGTAAAAGTTGACCCTTTTGCTGGGGATTGCGGATAATGACCGGTCACACTTCCTTCCCCTGGAGTCCTCCATGAGCGAAGCCGAATCCTTCGTCCCTACGCCCCTGATGCTGTCCGACAGCGCAAGGGCCCGGCTGCGTGCGCTGATCGAAGAGGAGGGTAACAGCGAGCTGAAGCTGCGGGTCTATGTCACCGGCGGCGGCTGCTCGGGCTTCCAGTACGGATTCGATTTTGCCGACGAGGCGGCCGATGATGACACCGTCATCCCGTTCGGCGATGTGGCGCTGGTGATCGACCCGCTCTCCTACCAGTATCTGGTGGGTTCCACCGTTGACTACGAGGAGGGGCTGGCCGGCGCCCGCTTCCTGATCCAGAACCCCAACGCCACCACCACCTGCGGCTGTGGCGCCTCCTTCATGGTGTAGCAGCGCCTCCCCGGCGGCGGGGAAGCGTGAGATCCCCCGACTTGACGCTCTGCGGGAATCTCGCCAAGGTTGAAATGGCGAGTCCCATCAGAAAAGTCCCAAGAACGGGGAATCTCATGAAACAATCTACTGCGGCTACACCCTTCCTGAAGCACACCCTGTTGGCCAGCGCCCTGGCGCTGGGCACCGGCCTGGCCGGTTCCGCCCTGGCCCAGGACACCACCGTCAACGTGGTTACCGACCCCAGCTTCGTACCCTTCGAGATGCTGGATACCGAGACCGGCGAGATGGTCGGCTTCGACATGGATATCATCCATGAGGTGGCCGAGCGTGCCGGCTTCGAGGTCAACCTGACCACCATGGAGTTCAATGGCATCATCCCGGCCATCCAGACCGGCAGCCAGGAGATCGCCATCGCCGGTGTCACCATCACCGAAGAGCGCGCGGAGATCGTCGACTTCTCCGATCCCTACTACGACTCCGGCCTGCGCATCATGGTACGTGCCGATAACGACGAGGTGGAGACCCTCGAGGACCTCGAAGGCCTGACGGTAGCCACTAAGATCGGCTCCACCAGCTACGACTTCCTCCAGGAGAATCTGGGCGACAGTTCCGAGATCACTCCCTACCCGGGCACCTCCGACATGTACATGGCGCTGCTCGGCCGCAACGTCGACGCCGCCTTCTACGATGCCCCCAACGTCGGCTACTTCGCCCAGACCCGCGGTGAAGGCCGCACCAAGGTGGTGGGGCCGCTCTATGAGGGCCAGCAGTACGGCATCGTCTTCCATCAGGGCAGCGAGTGGGTAGAGCCGGTCAACCAGGCGCTGGCCGAGATGAAGGAGGACGGCACCTACGACGAGATCTACGCGAAGTGGTTCGGCGAGGCGCCCAGCGACGACTGAGGCGACTCCCCTCCCGATATCGTCGCCCTGTGGGCGGCGCGAGAGTCCGCGGGGCCGGGCAGTGTGACTACCCGGCCCCGCGTCGTTCAACGCTCCCGGAGAACTCCTCGTGGACGTGACGTTTCAATTCGACTGGGCGGCCGCCTTCAGCTCGATACCCCACCTGTTGCCGGGCGTTCCCTGGACGCTGCTGATCTCCTTCGGTGGCCTGGCCATCGGCTTCGTGATCGGCATCATCTTCGGCCTCATGCGCATCAGCCCGCTCTTCTGGCTGCGCCTGCCCGCCATCTTCTATATCGAGGTATTTCGCGGCACCCCCATCCTGGTGCAGGTGCTGTTCATCTTCTACGGCCTGCCACAGATCCTCGGCGAGCCGATCAACGCACTGACCGCAGGGATCGCCGCCATCGCCGTCAACTCGGGCGCCTATATCTCCGAGGTGGTCCGCGGCGGTGTGCAGTCCATCGAACGCGGCCAGCGCGAGGCCTCGCTCTCCCTGGGCCTGTCTCGTACCCAGGCCTTCCGCTACGTGATCTGGCCCCAGGCCCTGCGCCGCATGATCCCGCCACTGGGCAACCAGGCCATCATCAGTATCAAGGACACCTCGCTGTTCTCGGTGATCGGTGTGGGCGAGCTGGTACGCCAGGGGCAGATCTATATCGCCACCACCTTCACCGCCATGGAAGTCTACCTGATGGTGGCACTGCTCTACCTGGCCATCACCTGGACCCTGTCGATCCTGCTGCGCCAGCTCGAGCGTCGCGGCCTGGTCGGCCAATAAGGGAAGCCCACGCATGACACAGAACGAGAACCCGACCACGGCCATCGTCCGCATGGAGAAGGTCAACAAGCACTTCGGCAAGCTTCACGTACTCAAGGATATCGACCTCGAGGTGATGCCCGGCGAGGTGGTGGTGGTCATCGGCGCCAGCGGCTCGGGCAAGTCGACCCTGATCCGCTGCATCAACGGCCTGGAAGAGTTCCAGTCCGGGCACATCGAGGTGGACGGCAATGAACTTACCCCTCACGGCAAGAGCGGCCGCGCCCTGCAGAAGATCCGCACCGAGGTGGGCATGGTGTTCCAGCAGTTCAACCTCTTCCCCCATCTGAGCGTGCGCGACAACGTCACCCTGGCCCCCATGAAGGTGCGTGGCTGGAGCCAGGAGGATGCAATGGAAACCGCCGAACGCCTGCTGGAGCGCGTCGGCATTTCCGACCAGGCCGACAAGTACCCGACCCAGCTCTCCGGTGGCCAGCAGCAGCGCGTCGCCCTGGCCCGCGCCCTGGCCATGGAGCCGCGGCTGATGCTGTTCGATGAACCCACCTCCGCTCTGGACCCGGAGATGATCGGCGAGGTCCTCGACGCCATGCGTGAGCTGGCCCGAGAAGGCATGACCATGATCATCGTCACCCACGAGATGGGCTTCGCCCGCGAGGTGGCCGATCGGGTCATCTATGTCCACCAGGGGGAAATCGCCGAGGAGGCAGCTCCCGAGACGATCTTCGATCGCCCGACCGATGAGCGAACCCGCAGCTTCCTCTCGCGGGTACTCAAGCACTAGCAGAGGCATCAGGATCGACTCCATCATGATGAAAAAGGGCCCTGTCGCGTTGCGGCAGGGCCCTTTTTTCGTCTGTGGACAGAATTTTTTTTCGATACCCCGGATTCAGGCTACGGGGCCCATGCTGGAGGGGCTCGTGGATAAATACCCCAGTTGTTCACAGCCGCGGGCACAAGCCTGGTACCCATCGGTGGACAAGCGGTGCAGCGCCGGAGTTGTGGACAAGGTGGCATTCCATCCACAGGTTCGCGACCGCTAGTCCGCAGGCTGTCGTCCCTTTGTCCTGTGCTTGGTCAACAACGTAAGCTACTGAAGAAAATGGCAGGAAATGACTTATCCACGGTTTTTGTCCACACCAGTAGTTACAACCACAACAGAACTTCTTTATTTATATACTGATATTAATTGATAGGTCAGGAGGGAACGAGCCTGGTTGGAAACACGTGTGGAAAACCCTGACGATTACCCACAGGAGGTTTATACTGCCGGGCTGATTTCACCCTCTGACAGAAAGACAGGCGCCGCGGCGCCAACGAGGTGCACCTTGGATTACCCCGACCGCTTCGACGTCATCGTCATCGGCGGCGGCCATGCGGGAACCGAAGCCGCCCTGGCCGCCGCTCGCATGGGCTCACGTACCCTGCTTCTGACCCACAACATCGAGACCCTCGGCCAGATGTCCTGCAATCCGGCCATCGGCGGCATCGGCAAGAGCCACCTCGTGAAGGAAATCGATGCCCTGGGTGGTGCCATGGGCCTGGCCACCGATCTCGGCGGGATCCAGTTCCGTGTTCTCAATGCCCGCAAGGGGCCCGCGGTTAGGGCCACCCGCGCCCAGGCCGACCGGGTTCGCTACAAGGCCGCGATCCGCGGCCTGCTGGAGAACCAGCCCAACCTGACGCTGTTCCAGCAGGCCGCCGGCGACCTGATCGTCGACAACGACGAGGTACGGGGCGTGGTCACCGAGACCGGCATCCGCTTCCTCGGCGAGACCGTGGTGCTGTGTACCGGAACCTTCCTCGGTGGGGTGATCCATATCGGGCTCGACAGCACCCGCGGCGGGCGCGCCGGCGACCCGCCCTCGAACCGCCTGGCAGAACGGCTGCGCGCCCTGCCGTTCCGTGTCGATCGCCTCAAGACCGGTACTCCGCCTCGCCTCGATGCCAGGAGCCTGGACTTCTCGCAGCTGGAGGAGCAGCCGGGAGATACCCCCACCCCGGTGATGTCGTTCATGGGCAATCGCGCTCAGCATCCCCGCCAGGTGAGCTGTCACATCGCCCACACCAACGAGCGTACCCACGAGATCATCCACGCCAATCTCGACCGCTCGCCGATGTACTCCGGGATGATCGAGGGGGTGGGGCCGCGCTACTGCCCCTCCATCGAGGACAAGGTGCACCGCTTCGCCGACAAGACGAGCCACCAGGTCTTCATCGAGCCCGAGGGGCTCGACACCCACGAGCTCTATCCCAACGGCATCTCCACCTCGCTGCCCTTCGATGTGCAGTTGCAGGTAGTGCGCTCCATGCGCGGACTGGAGAATGCCCATATCACCCGACCCGGCTACGCCATCGAGTACGACTTCTTCGATCCGCGGGACCTGCGGCACTCGCTGGAGACGAAGTTCATCGCCAACCTCTTCTTCGCGGGTCAGATCAACGGCACCACCGGCTACGAGGAGGCAGGCGCCCAGGGGCTGTTGGCGGGACTCAATGCCGCTCGCCGGGCACAGGGGCTCGACTCCTGGTGCCCGGGTCGCGACGAGGCCTATCTCGGCGTGCTGGTGGACGACCTGATCACCCTGGGGACGAAGGAGCCCTACCGCATGTTCACCTCCCGGGCCGAGTACCGCCTGCTGCTGCGTGAGGACAACGCCGACCTGCGCCTCACCGAGGCTGGCCGCGAGCTGGGGCTGGTCGACGACGCCCGCTGGGCGGCCTTCAGCGAGAAGCGCGAGGCCATCGAGCGCGAGAGCGCCCGACTCAGGGCTAGCTGGGTGCAGCCAGACAGCCAGGCGGCCGCCTGCATCGCCGAGAAAACCGGCAAGGCGCCGGCGCGGGAGTACAGCCTGATGGACCTGCTCAAGCGTCCGGAACTGGGCTATGCCGACGTGGCGGGGCTGCCGGGCATCCCGGGCGAGCCGGTGGCCGACGAGTCGGTGGCCGAGCAGGTACAGATCCAGGCCAAGTATCAGGGCTATATCGATCGTCAGCGTGACGAGATCGCCAAGCTGAAGCGGCATGAGGCCACGACGCTGCCCGTCGATCTCGACTACACCCGGGTCGACGGGCTCTCCCACGAGATCCGCCAGAAGCTCGCCGAGGCACGCCCCGAGACCCTGGCCCAGGCCTCGCGCATCTCCGGGGTGACCCCGGCGGCGGTGTCGATCCTGCTGATTCACCTCAAGAAGCGTCGACTCCTCGACGACCACCAGGTAGCCAGCGCATGACGGCTAGCGCAGACCCCGTGGCCACGCGCCTCGACCAGGGACTCGCGCAGCTGGGCATCGCCGTGGACCCCGAGCAGCGCCGTCGACTGCTCGCCCTGGTCGGGTTGTTGCACAAGTGGAACCGCGCCTATAACCTCACCGCGATACGCTCAGCCGAGGAGATGGTCTCGCGCCACCTGCTGGACAGCGCCGCGGTGCTGCCCTATCTGAACGGTCGCACGCTGCTCGACGTGGGCGCGGGACCGGGCTTCCCGGGGCTGGTGCTGGCGATCCTCAAGCCCGGGCTCGAGGTGACCCTGCTCGACAGCAACGGCAAGAAGGTTCGCTTCCAGCGCCAGGCGGCGCTGGAGCTGGGCCTCGACAACGTGACCCCGGTGCAGGCGCGGATCGAGGCCTTCGAGGAGCGCTATGACCAGGTCATCTCGCGAGCCTTCGCCAGCCTCGGCGACTTCGTCGCGCTGACCCGCGAGCGGGTGGTCCCCGGTGGCCAGTGGCTGGCCATGAAGGGGCCCGCCGTGGACGAGGAGCTTGCCGGACTGCCGGCGGAAGTCACGCCGGTGGCGCGCCATCTCCTCGAGGTACCCTTCGAGGTCGGTACCCGCCTGCTGGTGGTGCTCGAGCGCCGGATGCAAGTCCCGGCTCCCTGACAACCCGCGTTTCCACGCAACGGAGTTGCCCGTGACCAAGATCATCGCCTTGACCAATCAGAAGGGTGGCGTCGGCAAGACCACCACCGCGGTCAACCTCGCCGCCAGCCTGGCGGCCCTGGACCGTCGCGTGCTGCTGGTCGACCTCGACCCCCAGGGCCATGCGACCATGGGCAGCGGCATCGACAAGCATGAACTGGATGGCAGTGTGCTGGAGGTGCTGTTGGGCGAGCGCGATGCCGCCGGGGTGATCCTCGACTGCCCCGAGGCCGGCTATGCCCTGCTGCCGGGCAACGGCGACCTCACCGCCGCCGAGGTGGCCCTGCTGGATCGCGAGGCGGGGCGTGAGCGCTGCCTGGAGAATGCCCTGGCCGGTGTCGCGGACGAATACGACGTGGTGCTGATCGACTGCCCGCCCTCGCTCAACATGCTGACCGTCAACGGGCTGACCGCCGCCCACGGCGTGCTGATTCCTCTGCAGTGCGAGTTCTACGCCCTGGAGGGGCTCTCGGCGTTGCTCGACACCGTGGAGCAGATCAAGGACAGCGTGAATCCCAGGATCGAGGTCTACGGCATCCTGCGCACCATGTTCGATGCCCGCAACAGCCTGACCCGCGACGTCACCAAGCAGCTGCGCGACTATTTCGGCGAGACCCTGCTCAAGGCCACCATCCCGCGCAACGTGCGGGTCGCCGAGGCGCCCAGCCACGGCCTGCCGGTGACCAAGTATGCGCGCTTCTCGCGGGGCAGCCAGGCTCACCGGGTGCTGGCCAAGGAACTGATTCGGCGCCTGTCGCTGTAATCCCTGTTGTGCAACATCAGTGATGAGGGAATGTCGATGACGCGTAAACGCGCCCTGGGACGAGGCCTGGATGCCCTGATCGGTGGCAATGCCCGCCGCCGCGAGAGCCTCGACCTGCCCGAGGTGGAGCTCGCCGACGGTGAGGCGGCGGCCAGCAACCCCGCCAGCGAACCGGAACCGGCCGAGCGCCTCGAGCGCCTGCCGCTGGGCCAGCTCAGCCGCGGCAAGTACCAGCCGCGCCGCGACATCCAGCCCGAGGCGCTGGAGGAGCTGGCCGACTCGATTCGTGCCCAGGGGGTGATGCAACCCATCGTGGTGCGACCGGTGGCCGAGGACCGCTACGAGATCATCGCCGGCGAACGGCGCTGGCGGGCCGCCCAGCTGGCCGAGCTCGACGTCATTCCTGCGGTGATCCGCGAGGTCAGCGACGAGGTGGCCCTGGCCCTGGCGCTGATCGAGAACATCCAGCGCGAGAACCTCAACCCGGTCGAGGAGGCGATGGCCCTCAAGCGCCTGCTGGAGGAGTTCGAGCTGACCCAGCAGCAGGTGGCCGATGCGGTGGGCAAGTCCCGGACCCAGGTCACCAACCTGCTGCGCCTGCTGGCCCTGGACCCCGAGGTGCAGACACTGCTGGAGCGTGGCGACCTGGACATGGGCCACGCGCGCGCCCTGCTCGTGCTTTCCGCCGCCAAGCAGCGCCAGGCCGCCCATGAGGTGGTCAATCAGGACCTCACCGTGCGTGCGACCGAGGCGCTGGTGAAGCGCCTCGCCGAGGGGGCGCCCAGAAAGGCGGAGCCGACACCCCCGAGCCCTGACGTCGCGCGACTGGAGACCCGCCTGGGCGAAGTCCTCGGTGCACCGGTCAAGATCCAGCATGGTCGCGGCGGTAAAGGGCGCGTGACCATCCGCTACGCCAGCCTCGATGAACTGGATGGCATTCTGGAACATATCCGCTAGGTGATCTGGCATGATGCGCGTCAAGCTGTCGACAATTTCTGCACCTTTGGTCGAAAAGTGATCGGAAATCACGTCGAAAGCGTGGCGCCTCAGTTGAAGCGCCGGGGGGGCTTCCCTATAATCCGCGGTGGTTTTGGCCTTGCGCCTGGCCCGATCAAGGGAGCGGCGAGAAGACGATGAGACACCCCGTCACCCGCCGGCGTACCATGGGCTGGCGCCTGCTGCGACTGGAAGTGCTGGGCGTCTGCGTCGTGATCGTGGCGGCGACCCTGATCGGCGGCGTCGAAGCGGGGAAATCCGCCCTTTCGGGTGCTCTGGTCGGGCTGATTCCCCAGGCATTCTTCGTCTGGAGAAGCGGTCAGGCACGCGGCGGCCGACAGGCGCAGCGGTTCGTGATGAACCTTTATCGTGCGGAAGCAGGCAAGTTCGGTTTGACGGTGGCACTGCTGGCAATGGTCTTCGTGGCCGTGCCCCCCTCAAACCCGATTTCTTTCTTCAGCGCATACGTGGCGACCCATCTCATGCCCTGGCTGGCACCCTGGCTCAGGCGCGAGCGGTCGACCCCTCAACCGAGGTGATCTTCGCATGGCAGCAGGCAGTGATAACACGGCGGCTAACTACATACAGCACCACCTCCAGAACCTGACTTTCGGCCACCACCCCGAGAATGGCTGGTCGTTGGCACATGGTGCCGAGGAAGCTCGCGAGATGGGCTTCTGGGCCATCCACCTGGACACCATGGGCTGGTCCATCGCCATGGGCGTGCTGTTCATCTGGTTGTTCCGCAAGGCCGGCAAGATGGCGACCACCGGTGTGCCTGGGCCGCTGCAGAACGTCGTCGAGATGATCATCGAGTTCGTCGAGCTCACCGTGCGCGGTGCCTTCCATGGCCGTAACCCGGTGATCGCGCCCCTGGCGCTGACGCTGTTCGTCTGGATCTTCCTGATGAACCTGCTCAAGCTGGTGCCGGTGGACTATGCCCCCGAGCTCTTCGCCCGCCTCGGCATCGAGTACATGAAGCTGGTACCGACCACCGATCCCAACGCCACCCTCGGCATGGCCATCGGCGTATTCGGCCTGATCATCTACTACAGCCTCAAGGTCAAGGGCGTGGGTGGCTTCGCCAAGGAGCTCTCGCTGACCCCCTTCAACCACTGGTCGCTGATCCCCTTCAACCTGGTGATGGAGGTCATTGGGCTGCTGGTCAAGCCGCTCAGCCTCGGCCTGCGTCTCTTCGGCAACATGTTCGCCGGGGAAGTGATCTTCATCCTGATCGCCCTGCTGCCCTTCTGGGTGATGTGGACCCTGAACGTGCCCTGGGCCATCTTCCACATCCTGGTCATCACCCTGCAGGCCTTCATCTTTACCGTGCTGTCTGTCGTCTACCTGAGTCAGGCCCACGAGCACCACTGAAGTCGATACCCTTGCAACACCCTTAACCTCAACCCTCAACCCTTAACCCCTAACTACTCTCAATCAGGAGCACTACCATGGAACTCGTCTATATCGCTGCCTCCCTCATGATCGGCCTGGGCGCTCTGGGTACCGGCATCGGCTTCGCCATCCTGGGCGGCAAGCTGCTTGAGTCTACCGCTCGCCAGCCGGAGCTGGGCGACCAGCTGCAGACCAAGACCTTCCTGATGGCCGGCCTGCTCGACGCCGTGCCGATGATCGGCGTTGGTATCGCGATGTACCTGATCTTCGTCGTTGCCGGCTAATACATGACAGCACCGAGCGCCATGCGCTCGGTTTGCTTGTTTCCGGTCAACACGAACCTGTCAGAGGTACCGCCCCGTGAATATCAACATGACGCTGATCGGGCAGACGATCGCCTTCGCGATCTTTGTCTGGTTCTGCATAAAGTACGTGTGGCCGCCGATCAGCAATGCGCTTCATGAGCGCCAGAAGAAGATTGCTGACGGCCTGGATGCGGCCAGCCGTGCCTCGCGTGACCTGGAGCTAGCCCAGGAGCGCGCCGAGCAGACGCTGCGCGAGAGCAAGGAACAGGCTTCGCAGATTCTCGAGCAGGCCAACAAGCGTTCCTCCCAGATGGTCGAGGAGGCTCGCGAGCAGGCCCGTGTCGAAGGCGAGCGCATCGTCGCCTCCGCCCGCGCCGAGATCGAGCAGGAAGTCAATCGCGCCAAGGACGAGCTGCGTGCCCAGGTGTCCAGCCTGGCGGTCACCGGTGCAGAGCGTGTCCTGGAAGCCTCCATCGACGAGAAGGCCCATCGCAAGCTGCTCGACAAGCTTGCGGCCGAACTGTGAGGAGGTGATCCATGGCGGAACTGTCTACCGTTGCCAGGCCCTATGCCAAGGCGGCGTTCGAGTACGCACGCGATCACCAGACGCTGGATACCTGGTCCGACTGGCTGAGCAAGCTGGCCATGGTGGTAACCAACCGCGAGGCGCTCAAGCTTCTCTCCAGCCCCAGGCTCGACACCGAGCGCAAGGTGGCCATGGTGGCCGAGCTGGCGGAGGTCGACCTCGATGAGGCGGCCGCCCGTTTCCTCGCCACCCTGGGCGAGAAGGGGCGTCTGCCAGCACTGGCCGCGATCCGCGAACAGTTCGAGACGCTGCTCGCCGACCACGAGAAGCGCGTCGACGTTACCGTGGTGTCGGCCTACAAGCTCACCAAGGCCCAGCAGGACAAGCTCTCCGGCGCGCTCAAGAAGCGCCTGAATCGCGAAATCTCCATTACCACTCAGGTGGATCCCGAGCTTCTCGGTGGTGTCATCCTGCGTGCCGGCGACACCGTCATCGACGGGTCGGTGCGTGGTCGATTGAACCGCCTTTCCGAAGCCCTTTCCGCCTGAGTCTGAGGGACATGGCATGCAGCAACTGAATCCTTCCGAGATCAGCGACATCATCAAGCAGCGTATCGAGAAGCTTGACGTCGCATCCGAAGCCCGCAATCAGGGCACCATCGTCAGCGTTTCCGACGGCATCGTGAAAGTGCACGGCCTCGAGGACGCGATGTTCGGTGAAATGATCGAGTTCCCCGGCAGCATCTTCGGCATGGTGCTCAACCTCGAGCGCGACTCCGTGGGCGCCGTGGTGCTGGGCGACTACCTGCAGCTCGAAGAGGGCATGACCGCCCAGTGTACCGGTCGTATCCTCGAGGTGCCGGTGGGCCCCGAGCTGTGCGGTCGCGTGGTCGACGCGCTGGGTAACCCCATCGATGGCAAGGGCGATATCAACGCCAAGCTGACCGATGCGGTAGAAAAGGTCGCCCCCGGCGTCATCACTCGTCAATCCGTTGACGAGCCGATCCAGACCGGCTTCAAGTCCATCGACGCCATGGTGCCGATCGGTCGCGGCCAGCGTGAGCTGATCATCGGTGACCGTCAGATCGGCAAGTCGGCTATCGCCATCGACGCCATCATCAACCAGAAGGGCACCGGGGTAACCTGTGTCTACGTGGCCATCGGTCAGAAGCAGTCGACCATTGCCAACGTGGTGCGCAAGCTCGAGGAGCACGGCGCGCTGGAGCACACCATCGTGGTCGCCGCCGGTGCCGCCGACCCGGCCCCGATGCAGTTCCTGGCGGCCTACTCCGGCTGCACCATGGGCGAGTACTTCCGCGACCGCGGCGAAGACGCGCTGATCGTCTACGATGACCTCTCCAAGCAGGCCGTGGCCTATCGCCAGGTCTCCCTGCTGCTGCGCCGTCCGCCGGGCCGTGAGGCCTTCCCGGGCGACGTCTTCTACCTCCACTCCCGCCTGCTCGAGCGTGCCGCGCGCGTTAACGCCGACTATGTCGAGAAGTTCACCAACGGCGAGGTGAAGGGCAAGACCGGTTCGCTGACGGCCCTGCCGATCATCGAGACCCAGGGTGGTGACGTCTCGGCGTTCGTTCCGACCAACGTGATCTCGATCACCGACGGTCAGATCTTCCTCGAGACCGACCTGTTCAACTCGGGCATCCGTCCGGCGATCAACGCCGGCCTCTCGGTCTCCCGTGTGGGTGGTTCGGCCCAGACCAAGATCATCAAGAAGCTCGGCGGCAGCGTGCGTCTGGCCCTGGCCCAGTACCGCGAGCTGGCGGCCTTCGCCCAGTTCGCCTCCGACCTGGACGAGGCTACCCGCAAGCAGCTGGAGCACGGTCAGCGCGTCACCGAGCTGATGAAGCAGAACCAGTACTCGCCGATGTCCGTGGCCGAGATGGCCCTCTCCCTGTATGCCGCCAACGAGGGCTACCTGGAGGAGGTCGAGGTCAACAAGATTCTGGACTTCGAGCGTGCCCTGCGTGACTTCATGAAGGCCGAATACGCCGAGCTGCTCGACAAGATCAACCAGACCGGCGACTACAGCAGCGAGATCCAGGATGCACTGAAAGAGGGTCTCGAGAAGTTCAAGGCCACTCAGAGCTGGTAATGCCGTTGGCCTGCCCCGCCTGCGGGGCGGGCCCTGGAGCTTACTGAGTGCCACGAACGGAGTAGATCGCTATGGCAGCTGCAAAAGAGATACGCACCCAGATCGGGAGCATCAAGAACACGCAGAAGATCACCAGCGCCATGGAAATGGTCGCGGCGTCGAAGATGCGCAAGGCCCAGGACCTGATGAAGGCCAGCCAGCCCTATGCGCGTCAGATCCGCAACGTGGTCGCGCATGTCGCCGATGCCAATCCGGAGTACCGTCACCCGTGGATGGTCGAGCGCGAGGTCGAGCGCGTC
This sequence comes from Halomonas sp. C10-5, assembly GCF_057169305.1. Taxonomy (NCBI): domain Bacteria; kingdom Pseudomonadati; phylum Pseudomonadota; class Gammaproteobacteria; order Oceanospirillales; family Halomonadaceae; genus Halomonas; species Halomonas sp. C10-5. Next base: position 3,425,968 of record NZ_CP175665.1, on the reverse strand, counting down.
GGTTACATCGTGGTGTCCACCGACCGCGGCCTGTGTGGCGGCCTGAACGTCAACCTGTTCAAGTCCGTGGTCAAGGACGCCAGGGCGTGGCGTGACCAGGGGGCCGAGCTCGACTTCTGTGCCCTGGGCAGCAAGGCCGCTACCTTCTTCCGCAGCTACGGGGGCAACCTCGTCGCCGCGAAGAGTGGCCTGGGCGAGGCGCCCGAGGTCGAGGACCTGATCGGCAGCGTGAAGGTGATGCTGGATGCCTACGACGAGGGCAAGCTGGACCGCCTGTGCGTGGTGTACAACGAGTTCGTCAACACCATGACCCAGAAGCCGGTGGTCCGTCAGCTGTTGCCCCTGTCCCCCGATATGGGCTCGCAAGCGAACGACGAAGAAGACAAGCGTCCCGGTAGCTGGGACTACCTGTATGAGCCGGATGCCAAGGCGCTGCTGGACAGCCTGCTGGTGCGATTCGTCGAATCGCAGGTGTACCAGGCGGTGGTCGAGAACGGGGCCTGCGAGCAGGCCGCGCGGATGATCGCCATGAAGAGTGCCACCGACAACGCCGGCAATCTGATCGACGACCTGGAGCTGGTGTACAACAAGGCCCGTCAGGCGGCCATTACCCAGGAAATCTCCGAGATCGTCGGTGGTGCCGCCGCCGTATAAGCGCCAGGGAGGCCATGGCCCTCCCGGCATGCAGGTTTCATTTTCAGGTATTTGAGAGGAACCAAGATGAGCGGACGTATCGTACAAATCATCGGCGCGGTGATTGACGTAGAGTTTCCGCGGGACAATGTTCCCAAGGTCTACGACGCGCTGAGGGTCTCGAATGTCGAGACCGTGCTCGAGACCCAGCAGCAGCTGGGTGATGGCGTGGTGCGCACCATCGCCATGGGCTCCACCGAGGGCCTCAAGCGTGGCATGGACGTCACCAACACCGGCGCGGCCATCTCCGTGCCGGTGGGCAAGGCGACGCTGGGCCGCATCATGAACGTGCTCGGCGAGCCCATCGACGAGGCGGGCGAGATCGGCGAAGAAGAGCGCATGCCGATCCACCGCAAGGCACCGGGCTACGCCGACCAGGCGGCCTCCAACGAGCTGCTCGAGACCGGCATCAAGGTCATCGACCTGGTCTGCCCGTTCGCCAAGGGCGGCAAGGTCGGCCTGTTCGGCGGCGCCGGTGTCGGCAAGACCGTCAACATGATGGAGCTGATCCGCAACATCGCCACCGAGCACAGCGGCTACTCGGTGTTTGCGGGCGTGGGCGAGCGTACCCGTGAGGGTAACGACTTCTACCACGAGATGACCGAGTCCAACGTCATCGACAAGGTATCGCTGGTCTACGGCCAGATGAACGAGCCGCCCGGCAACCGCCTGCGTGTGGCCCTGACCGGCCTGACCATCGCCGAGAAGTTCCGCGATGAAGGCCGCGACGTGCTGCTGTTCGTCGACAACATCTACCGCTACACCCTGGCCGGTACCGAGGTCTCCGCCCTGCTGGGCCGGATGCCCTCCGCGGTGGGTTACCAGCCGACCCTGGCCGAGGAGATGGGTGTGCTCCAGGAGCGCATCACCTCCACCAAGACCGGCTCGATCACCTCCGTGCAGGCCGTCTACGTGCCCGCGGATGACCTGACCGACCCGTCGCCGGCGACTACCTTCTCGCACCTGGACGCCACCGTGGTACTGGCGCGCTCCATCGCCGAGCTGGGTATCTATCCGGCCATCGATCCGCTGGACTCCACCTCGCGTCAGCTCGACCCGCTGGTCGTCGGCGAGGAGCACTACAACACCGCCCGCGGTGTGCAGAACGTGCTGCAGCGCTACAAGGAGCTCAAGGACATCATCGCGATCCTGGGCATGGACGAGCTGTCCGACGAGGACAAGCTGGCCGTGTCGCGGGCGCGCAAGATCCAGCGCTTCCTGTCGCAGCCGTTCTTCGTGGCCGAGGTGTTCACCGGGTCGCCCGGCAAGTACGTGTCCCTCAAGGACACCATCCGCGGCTTCCAGGGCATCCTCGACGGCGAGTACGACGAGCTGCCGGAGCAGGCCTTCTACATGGTCGGCACCATCGACGAGGCCGTCGAGAAAGCCAACCAGATGAAGTAATCCCGTCTACCTGGGAGACGTCGTCATGACGAAAAGCTTCAAATGCGAGATCGTCAGCGCCGAGGAGGGGATCTTCTCCGGCCAGATCGAGCGGGTCATCGCCACCGGGCGCATGGGCGAGCTGGGGATCCTCCCCGGCCACGCCCCGCTGCTGACCGAGCTCAAGCCGGGCCCGGTGCGTGTGATCCACGATGGCGAGGAGGAGCACTACTACGTCTCGGGAGGCTTCCTGGAAGTCCAGCCGGACGTGGTGACCATCCTGGCCGACGCGGCGACTCGTGCCCATGACCTCGATGAGGCGGCGGCCGAAGAGGCTCGTCAGCATGCGCTGAAGAACCTCAACGACAAGTCCGCCGAGCTGGACTACACCCGTGCATCGGCCGAGCTGGCCGAGGCCGTGGCCCAGCTGCGCACGATCCAGCAACTGCGCAAGAAGGCCGGCAAGGGCTAATCATCGCCCCTGCGTGAGTCTCGCGCCCCCTGCTCGTCGGCAACGACGCGTACGGGGGCGTTCTTGTCTCTGACATCCCGGTGGCCTGTCCCTGGGGCGCCGTGGAGGATGCCATGTCACTCAGCGAGAGCCTGAACACGCACCGGCTCGCACTCTGCCAGGCCCTCGACGAGGAGGATGGCGAACGCCTTGATGCCCTGCTGCCCGAGCTGCGTTCGGCGGATATTGCCGAGATTCTCGAGGCGATCCTCGAGGAGCAGGCCGACCCGCCCCGGGCCCTTGCCCTGCTGGGACGCCTGCCCCTGGAGCGTCGCGCCAGCGTGCTCGGGCATCTACCCGGTGATGCTCAGCTGGTGCTCGCCGAGGCGCTCAGTGATGAGCGCCTGCTGGCGATCCTCGAGGAGATGGGGTCCGACGAGCGTGCCGATCTCTTCAACCTGCTCGACGAGGATCGCCGCCAGCGGCTGCTGCGACGCATGGCGCGCCGCGAGCGGGAGGAGCTCAAGCGCCTGGCCAGCTACGAGGAGGGCACCGCCGGGGCGATCATGACCGCGGACTATGTGGCCATCCCCAGCGGCATGACGGTCTCCCAGGCGATGATGCGGGTGCGCCAGACGGCCCCCGATGCCGAGACGGTCTACCAGCTCTATATCGTCGACGACCAGGGGCGGCTGGCGGGCACCCTGTCGCTGCGCCAGCTGATGGTGGCGCCCCCGGGGGAAGCCATCGACGCGCTGATGATCCGGGATGTGATTCACGTCCCGGTCGACGAGGCCCAGGAGGCGGTGGCGCGCATCGTCGCCCGCTACGACCTGCTGGCCCTGCCGGTGGTGGATGCCGACAGGCGGTTGGTGGGCATCGTCACCCATGACGATGCCATGGACGTGGTCGAGTCCGAGGCCACCGAGGATATCCACAAGGGGATGTCGATCGGCGCGCTGGAGGACGGGGTCAGCCGGGTGCCGCTGTGGAGCCTGTATCGCAAGCGGGTCATCTGGCTGGTGCTGCTGGTGTTCGCTAACCTCTTCTCCGGCGCGGGCATCGCCTACTTCGAGGAGACCATCGCCGCCCAGGTGGCGCTGGTGTTCTTCCTGCCGCTGCTGATCGGCAGTGGCGGCAATGCCGGTGCCCAGGCCGCCACCCTGATGGTACGTGGCATGGCCACCGGGGACGTGGGCATCAAGGACTGGGGCAAGCTGCTGGGGCGCGAGTTGCTGGTGGCCGGCTCGCTGGGGCTGACCATGGCCCTGGCGGTGGCCCCCATCGGGATCATGCGCGGCGGCGAGGCGCTGGCCCTGGTGGTGGCCATGAGCATGGTCACCATCGTGCTGTTCGGCAGCCTGCTGGGCATGTGCCTGCCCTTCCTGCTCGACCGCCTGGGCTGGGATCCGGCCACCGCCTCGGCGCCGCTGGTGACGACCCTGATCGATGCCTCTGGGGTGCTGATCTACTTCGGCATCGCCACGGCGGTTCTCACCGGCACATGAGACGCGGCGGGGCGGACAGCGCGGCGGCGGGCGTGTATCCTCTGCGCGGCATGTCGCCCGCGGGCGTTGGCCACTGCTGACAGGACATCTCCATGGATTGGCTTCAGGTCGTCGTACTCTCCATCGTTCAGGGACTCACCGAGTTCCTGCCGATCTCCAGTTCCGCCCACCTGATCCTGGTGCCGGCGCTGACCGACTGGGGCGACCAGGGCCTGGCCTTCGACGTGGCGCTGCATATCGGCAGCCTCTCGGCGGTGGTGCTCTACTTTCGCCAGGAGCTGGTGCGCATGGCGGTGAGCTGGGGGGGATCCCTGGCGGGGCGCGGGGTAGACCCCGATGCCCGCTTGGCCTGGTGGGTGGTGCTGGCGACGATCCCGGTGTGCCTGGTGGGCCTGGCCTTCCATGACGCCATCGCCGAGGGCATGCGTTCGCCACTGATCATCGCCTTCGGCCTGATCGCCTTCGGGTTGCTGCTGGCCTACGCGGACCTCCGCCATCGTGGCAGCCGTGACGAGTATCAGCTGACCCTGCGCGATGCCCTGCTGATCGGCCTGGCCCAGGCGCTGGCGCTGATCCCCGGTACCTCGCGTTCGGGCATCACCATCACCGCGGCGTTGCTGCTGGGCATGAACCGCGAAGGCGCGGCGCGCTTCTCGTTCCTGATGTCGATCCCGGTGATCGTGCTGGCCGGCGGCATGGAGATCCTCGGGCTGATCCGCGATGCGACCCAGGTAGACTGGTTCACCCTGACGGTGGGGGCACTGCTCTCGGGCATCAGCGCCTATCTCTGCATCCATTTCTTCCTGGCCTTCATCAAGCGGGTCGGCATGCAGCCCTTCGTGATCTATCGGCTGCTTCTCGGTGCCTGGCTGCTGTGGCTATTCTGGTAACTCTGTTCTGCTGACCCCCGTAGGAGCCATCGCGTGATTCGACGCCCCTTGCCGTTGTTGCCCTGGTTACTGTTATCCACGGTGCTGATGCTGGCGGCCTGCTCCGAGCGCGACCGGCCGCTCGATTCTCCGGTGCGTCTCGAGGGCAGCATCTTCGGCAGCTTCTACCAGGTGACCATCGTCGACTCTCTGACTCAGGGCGAGGCCAACGCCCTGGAGGAAGGCATCCTCGCCGAGCTCGAGGCAGTCGATGCGAGCATGTCGATCTACCGTGATGACTCCGAGCTCTCGGCCTTCAACCGGGCCCCGACGGGGGAGTGGCAGCCCCTCTCTGACGCCCTGGTCGAGGTGCTGGCCATCGGCCGCTCGGTGGCCGAGGCCAGCGACGGGGCCTTCGACATGACCATCGGTGGGCTGGTCAATCTGTGGAGCTTCGGCGCCGAGGCGCGTCCCAGGGAGATCCCCGCCGACGCCGAGCTGGCCGAGCGGCTGGCGCAGATCGGCACCGACGCCCTGGAGCTCGACGAGCAGCAACGCGAGGCCAGGCGCACACGCGATGTGACCATCGACCTGGGCGGGGTGGCCAAGGGGCATGCCACCGATCGGGTGGCCGCCTTCCTGGCGAGTGAAGGGATCGAGCACTATCTGGTGAACCTCGGCGGTGACCTGCTCGCCCGTGGCTACCGCGACGGCGATGCGGAGCCCTGGCGCATCGGTATCGAGGCGCCGCTGGAGGATCGCCAGGAGGCCCGGCATGTGCTGCCTCTGCACGATATCTCGGTGGCCACCTCCGGTGACTACCGCAACTACTTCGAGGAAAACGGGCGGCGCTACTCCCACACCCTGGACCCGCGCAACGGGCGGCCGATCACCCATCGGCTGGCCTCGGTGAGCGTCTTCCACACCTCCAACGCCTGGGCGGACGCCTGGGCCACGGCGCTGATGGTGCTGGGCGAGGAGGCGGGCATGGCGCTGGCCCGGGAGCGCCAGCTGAGTGCGCTGATGATCATACGCGAGGATGACGGCTGGACCACCCGGGTCACCCCCGCCTTCGTCGAGCAGTTCGGCGCCGCGCGGGTGGAGGAGCTCGAGCTGGAGGCTGTGCCCGGCGGTCGCCCGCGGCAACAGGAACAACAGGATCAGGAGTGATGGATGACACTTGACGTAGTGATACTGGCCGCCGGGCAGGGCACCCGGATGCGCTCGACCCTGCCCAAGGTACTGCACCGTCTGGCCGGCAAGCCCATGGTGCGCCATGTGATCGACACCGCCGCGGGGCTGCACGCCGAGCGTACCCACGTGGTGGTGGGCCATGGCGCCGAGAAGGTGCGCGAGGCGCTGGCTGACTGTCGCGTGCACTTCGCCCTGCAGGCCGAGCAGAAGGGTACCGGCCATGCCGTGGCCCAGGCTCTGGACGGGCTCGGCAACGGCCGGGTGCTGGTACTCTACGGCGACGTGCCGCTGATCCATCGGGCGACCCTCGAGCGGCTGCTGGAGGGTGTCGATGACGACCACCTGGGGCTGCTCACCGTGACCCTCGACGATCCCGGCGGCTATGGACGCATCCTTCGCAACGCCGAGGGAGAGGCGGTGGCCATCGTCGAACACAAGGACGCCAGCGAGAGCGAGCGGGCGGTACGTGAGTGCAATACCGGCATCATGGCGATGACCGCCAACCAGCTGCGCCGCTGGCTGCCGCGGCTCTCCGCCGACAATGCCCAGGGCGAGTACTACCTTACCGATATCATCGCCATGGCCGCCGCCGAGGGGGTCAGGGTGGTCACCGCCCAGCCGGCCGACCCGGTCGAGGTGGAGGGCGTCAACAACCGGCTGCAGATGGCGCGCCTGGAGCGTGCCCATCAGCAGGCCATCGCCGAGCGCCTGATGACCGAGGGCGTGGCGCTGGCCGACCCGTCGCGGCTCGACGTGCGTGGCTCACTGCACTGCGGTCACGACGTGGAGATCGACGTGGGCTGCGTCTTCGAGGGCGAGGTGGAACTCGGCGAAGGGGTGCGTATCGGCCCCCACTGCGTGATCCGCGACAGCCATATCGGCGCCGAGAGCGTGATCGACTCCCACAGCGTCATCGACGGTGCGGTGATTGCCGGACGCGCCACCATCGGACCCTTCGCCCGCCTGCGTCCCGGTTCGCGCCTGGCGGTAGGGGCCAAGGTGGGCAACTTCGTCGAGACCAAGAACGTCGAGGTGGGCGAGGGCAGCAAGATCAACCACCTGAGCTACGTGGGCGACGCTCGCCTGGGGCGTGGCGTCAACGTCGGTGCCGGCACCATCACCTGCAACTACGACGGCGCCAACAAGCACCGTACCGAGATCGGCGACGACGCCTTCATCGGCTCCAATAGCGCCCTGGTGGCGCCGGTGAGCATCGGCCGGGGAGCCACGGTGGGGGCCGGCTCCACCGTGGCCAAGGACGTGCCCGATAACGCCCTGGCGGTGACCCGGGCGCGTCAGGTCAGCAAGGCCGACTGGCCGCGGCCCCGCAAACAGGACGACTGAGGAGAGACAGCGATGTGTGGAATCGTCGGAGCCGTTGCCCAGCGCAACGTGGAAGGGATCCTGCTGGAGGGTCTCAAGCGCCTGGAGTATCGCGGCTATGACTCCGCCGGCATGGCGGTGCTCGCCGTCGACGGCAGCCTGCAGCGCTGCCGCGCGATCGGCAAGGTGGCGGCCCTCGAGGAGCGCCTGGTCGCCGAGCCGTTGCCGGGGCACAGCGGGATCGCCCACACCCGCTGGGCGACCCACGGTCGGCCCAGCGAGGTGAATGCCCATCCCCATCAGTCCGGTGAGCGCCTGGCGGTGGTGCACAACGGCATCATCGAGAACCATGAGGCGCTGCGTCGCGAGCTCGAGGCCGAGGGCTATGCGTTTACCTCCGAGACCGACACCGAGGTGGTGGCCCACCTGCTGGAGCGCGAGAGCCGCCAGGCCGGTGACCTGCTTACCGCGGTGCAGCGGGTGCTGGCCCGGCTGGACGGCGCCTATGCGCTGGGGGTAATCCATGCCGAGGAGCCCGATGTCGTCATCGGTGCCCGCAAGGGCAGCCCTCTGGTGGTGGGCGTGGGCATCGGCGAGGCCTTCCTGGGCTCCGACCCGCTGGCGCTGCTGCAGGTCACCGACCGCTTCATCTACCTGGAGGAGGGGGATGCGGTACGCCTATCCGCCGGCGGGCGCATCGAGGTGTTCGACGCCGAGGGGGCGGCGGTGGAGCGCGAGGTGCAGACCTTCGAGCACGGCGACGGCGCCGCCAGCAAGGGTGACTACCGTCACTTCATGCTCAAGGAGATCCATGAGCAGCCGGCGGTGATCGCCGCCGCCCTGGAGGGCCGTCTGGGTGATCGCTCGGCGCTGGTGGAGAGCTTCGGTCCCGAGGCCGAGGCGCTCTTCCGGCAAGCCAGGCAGATCCATATCGTCGCCTGTGGGACCAGCTACCATGCCGGCATGGTGGCGCGCTACTGGCTGGAGCGCTATGCCGGGATCCCGGTGCAGGTCGAGGTCGCCTCGGAGTATCGCTATCGCCAGGTGGTGGTGCCCGAAGGGACCCTGTTCGTGACCCTCTCCCAGTCCGGCGAGACCGCCGATACCCTGGCGGCGCTGCGCTTCGCCAGGACGGGCGGCTACCTGGCCAGCCTGGCGATCTGCAATGTGCCGGGCAGCTCCCTGGTGCGCGAGTCCGACCTCTCGCTGATGACCCAGGCCGGTCCCGAGATCGGCGTGGCCTCCACCAAGGCCTTCACCACCCAGCTCACCGCCCTGATGCTGCTGACCCTGGCACTGGGTCGTGTCAAGGGGCTCAACGAGGCCGTTCAGGCCGAGGTGGTGACGGCGCTGCGCGGCCTGCCGCGGCTGGTGGAGCGGGTGCTGGAACTGGATCCGGTCATCGAGGCGCTCTCCATGGCCTTCGCCGAGAAGCACCATGCCCTCTTCCTGGGCCGCGGCGCCCACTTCCCCATCGCCCTGGAGGGGGCACTCAAGCTCAAGGAGATCTCCTACATCCACGCCGAGGCCTACCCGGCGGGTGAGCTCAAGCACGGCCCCCTGGCGCTGGTGGACAGCGATATGCCGGTGATCTCCGTGGCGCCCAACGACGAGCTGCTCGACAAGCTCAAGTCCAACCTCCAGGAGGTGCGGGCCCGCGGCGGCGAGCTGTTCGTGTTCGCCGACGAGGGGGTCGGTCTCGAGGCGGCCGATGGCATCCATGTGCTGCATCTTCCCCGGGTCCACGAGGCGCTGGCGCCGATCCTCTATACCGTGCCGCTGCAGCTTCTCAGCTACCACGTGGCGGTGCTCAAGGGCACCGACGTGGACCAGCCGCGCAACCTGGCCAAGTCGGTGACCGTGGAGTAGCCCTCATTCCCCATAGTGCCACCGAGCCCCGACTGCACCTGGGGCTGCCCATGTGGGCCAATGCCGACTGGCGAGGTGGTCTCTACCCGTCGGGGGGTGGCGGGCTCGAGGAGTACGCCCGGGTATTCTCCGCCGTGGAGGGCAACACCACCTTCTACAGCGGGGCGCCGCGAGCCGAGACGGTGGCCTCCTGGGCCCGTCAGGCACCGCCCGGGTTCCGCTTCTGCTTCAAGCTGCCCGCCGCCCTGACCCATGAGCGGCGGCTGCTCGGTATCGAGTCGGACCTTGACGCCTTTCTCGAGGCCCTGGCCCCGCTGCACGATCGCCTGGGCCCGGTGATGGTTCAGCTGCCCCGGGATTTCGGTGGCGCCGAACTGGGGCAACTGGAAGCCCTGCTGGCACGCTGGCCGACAGGAATTCCCTGCGCCGTGGAGGTTCGCCACAGCGAATTCTTCCACAAGGGGAGGGCCGAGGTCGCCCTGAACAGATTGTTGATAACTCATGGCGCCGACCGCGTGATGCTCGATGTGCGGCCGCTCTTCTCGACATCTGCCGGTGACCATGCCGGGCTGCTCCAGGCCCAGCACGAGAAGCCGAGACGCCCATTACACGTGCTTTCCACGGGAAATCGACCGCTGGTGCGCTTCATCGGCCATCTCGATGGGGAGATCAACGCGCGCTATTTTGAGGCCTGGATCGAGCGGCTCTGCCTGTGGATAGATCAGGGGAAAACCCCTTTCCTGTTTGTGCATACTCCCGATAATCGCCAGGCTCCCCAGCTGGCCAGGCGCCTCCATGGACGGCTGGCGGCTAGGCTGTCACTGCCGCCGTTGGCCGCCTTTCCCGGCGAGGCCCAGGCCAGCCTGTTCGACCCCTAGGCCGGCTCCCCGGGGGCAAGCGTTGCGCCCCAAAAGACGCTGGCCATCGAGCGTTTGATCGGATAGTTTTAGGCCGCGGCAGCGATCCTGCCTGGATCCCTGCCACTCTTGACGGTGTCCCGTGACCCGGGGCGCCCTGGACGTGGCAATGACAAGCACAAGCCGCCATCGCGCCGGACCGGCCGTTGGCGACACGTACACTCAGGGTGAAACATGTCGAAACTCTCCCACGCACAGTGGTCATCGAAGATGGCCTTCATTCTGGCAGCCACCGGTTCGGCGGTGGGGCTGGGCAATATCTGGCGCTTCTCCTACATGGTGGGCGACAGCGGGGGCGCGGCCTTCGTGCTCGTCTACCTGGCCTGTGTGGCCCTGGTGGGCCTGCCGATCCTGGTCGCCGAGTGGCTGATCGGCCGCCGTGGCCAGGAGAACCCGATCAACTCCATGCTGGACCTGGCCCGCAAGAGTGGTCGAATGCCGGCCTGGGCGGTGGTCGGCGCCAGCGGCGTGCTCGCCGCCTTCCTGATCCTCTCCTTCTACAGCGTCATTGGTGGCTGGTCGCTCTCCTATACCCTGGGCTCGATCACCGGCCAGTTCAGCGGCCAGGATTCCGACGGCATCGGCGCCCTGTTCAGCGGCCTGCTGGCCAACCCCACCGCCCTGACCCTGTGGCACACCGCCTTCATGGCGCTGGTGATCTTCATCGTCGCCCGCGGCGTGACCAAGGGCCTGGAGGGCGCCGTACGCACCCTGATGCCGGCGCTGGTGATCCTGATGGTGATCCTGGTGATCTACGGCATGACCACCGGGCATTTCGGCGAGGCCATGGCCTTCATGTTCAGCCCCGACTGGAGCGCCATCAGCGGCGAGGTGGTGCTGGCCGCCATGGGCCAGGCCTTCTTCACCCTGTCGCTGGGCATGGGCATCATGATGGCCTACGGCTCCTACCTGGGCGAGGACGTCAGCCTGATCGGCACCGCCCGCACCGTGATCATCTTCGATACCGTCATCGCGCTGCTTGCCGGCATGGCGATCTTCCCCATCGTCTTCGCCAACGGCCTGAGCCCGGGCGAGGGGCCGGGATTGATCTTCGTCACCCTGCCGCTGGCCTTCGGCAACATGGCAGGCGGCACCATCCTCGGCCTGATGTTCTTCCTGCTGTTGACCTTCGCCGCCCTGACCTCGGCCATCTCGCTGCTGGAACCGACGGTGGAACTGCTCGAGGAGCGCACCCCGCTCTCCCGCGTGGCCGCCACCCTGGTGGCCGGCGTGGCGGTCTGGGCGCTGGGCATCGCCGCGCTGATGTCATTCAACGTCTGGAGCGAACTGTCGATCGTGGGCCTGAACATCTTCGACTTCCTGGATACCCTGACCAGCAAGTTCATGCTGCCGCTGACCGGCCTGGGAGCGATCCTGTTCGTGGCCTGGCGCCTCGATCGTGACAGCGTGCTGGGTGAACTGGGTCTCTCCGGTGTACAGGCCCAGCTGTGGCAGGTCGTCGCCCGTGTGGTGGCGCCGATCGGCGTGATCGCGGTATTCGTCTACGGCCTGATCTAGCGCGCCGCAGCGATACACGGGTGAATGCCCCGACGAGCCCCGCCCTGGCGGGGCTCGTCGCGTACCGGGGCTCAGTGCATGGCATCCTCGGCGAGTTCGTCTTCGGGCAATTCGGCGATGTCACGCGACAGCCGCTTGAACTCGTCATGCAATTCGATGCCGCGCCGGGCACGCAGGTGGCGCTGGGCGGCGGTGCGGCTGCGCTGTTCGTGTTCCTGGACTTCCATGCTCATGAAGATATCGAGGAGTTCGCTCTTCAGGGAGGTCAACCGTTCGGCCTTGTGCATGATAAACACTCTCCTTGGACGCTACGCGACACTGCATTTATTACTATACCTCACTTGACAGAATGATGACGGTGTGGGCGTTCTTCCACAACGCTGTGCCAACGCTCCCCGCGAAAGGCCGCGCTGCCCATCCTGCATCGCCTTCGGGCATACTGTAGGCAGATACCATGATTGCCCCGTCGCCGCCTTGCGGTGGCCAGCCAAGGAGTTCCGCGTGAGTCGTGCCCTGTTCGATGAGATGAGACGCCGCATGGAGCATTTCCGCCGCTCCGAGCAGAAGGTGGCCCGCTTCGTGCTGCGCAACCCCGAGGAAGTGATCCATATGCGCATCGTCGACCTGGCCACCGAGGCCAAGGTCAGCGAGCCCACGGTGGTGCGTTTCTGCCGGGCACTGGGCTGCAACGGATTCCAGGACTTCAAGCTCCAGCTGGCACAGATGCTGGCCACCGGCAGCCAGTTCGCCCAGTTCTCGATGAACGACAGCGACTCGGTGGCGGAATTTTCCCACAGCATCTTCGACTCCACCGTGGGCACCCTGTTGTCGGTGCGCGATCGCCTCGACAACGAGGCGTTGAGCCGGGCCATCAACGCCCTGGCCATGGCCAACCGGGTGGAGTTCTACGGCTTCGGGGCCTCGGGTGCGGTGGCCTTCGATGCCCAGCACAAGTTCTTCCGTCTGCAGATCTCCACCGCCGCTCATGCCGACCCGCACATGCAGAACATGTCGGCGGTGACCCTCAAGGAGGGTGACGTGGTGGTAGCCATCTCCCAGACCGGCCGTACCCGGGCGCTGGTGGCCAGCGTGCGTCTGGCGAAGGAGGCCGGCGCCACCGTGATCGGGCTCTGCCCCAGCGGCTCGCCGCTGGCCGAGGAGGTCACCCTGCCGCTGTATATCGATGTCCACGAGGACACCGAGATCTACACTCCCATGAGTTCGCGCATCGCCCACCTGGTGTTGATCGATGTGCTCGCCGTGGGTGTGGCCAAGACCCGCGGACCCAAGCTGGCCGAGCAGCTCCGCGAAGTGAAGAAGAGCCTGACTCCGCTGCGCTTCCCGGAGCAGGAAGGGAAGCCCTAGAACAAGGGGCGCCGGGGACAAGCCGAAGAGGAGGTCCTACGCCAGGGATGGCGTCGGTAGCGCCCAGGGATGGGTTCACAGCGCCTCCTCGCAGGCTTGTCGACGGATCAGCCCCGACTCCCTCCGGTTTGTTACGGCTCCGGCTCTGAATGGGCCAGTATGCTAAGCTATCCGCCCATTTTCCGAGCAGCGATGCCTTCCCATGGACGACGTCACGGCGATCCTCGACCACCTGAATGCCGCCCAGCGAGAGGCGGTCAGTGCCCCCCAGGGCAACATGCTGGTACTGGCCGGGGCCGGCTCCGGCAAGACCCGGGTGCTGGTGCATCGCATCGCCTGGCTGATGCAGGCCGAAGGGCTCTCCCCCTACGCGGTGCTGGCCGTGACCTTCACCAACAAGGCGGCCCGCGAGATGCGCACTCGCTTGGAAGCGCTGCTGGGCCTCTCGCTGCGCCACGTCTGGGTGGGCACCTTCCACTCCATCGCCCATCGCCTGCTGCGCACCCACTGGCAGGATGCCCGCCTGCCCCAGCATTTCCAGATCATCGACTCCGATGACCAGCTGCGTCTGGTCAAGCGGCTGATCAAGGAGAACGACGTCGACGACGAGCGCTTCCCGCCGCGGCAGGTGCAGTCGTTCATCTCCGGCTGCAAGGAGGAGGGGCTGCGTCCCCACCAGGTGGACGTCCACGGCGATGCCTACCTGAGTCAGATGGTCGAGCTCTACGAGCGCTACCAGCTCACCTGCGAGCGCGGTGGCCTGGTGGACTTCGGCGAGCTGCTGCTGCGCAGCCTGGAGCTGCTGCGCGACAATCCCGCCCTGCTGGCCCACTACCAGGAACGCTTCGCCCACGTACTGGTGGACGAGTTCCAGGACACCAACACCCTGCAGTACGCCTGGCTCAAGCTGCTCACCGGCATGACCACGCCGATGACGGTGGTGGGGGATGATGACCAGTCGATCTATGGCTGGCGCGGCGCCCGGGTGGAGAATATCCGCCGCTTCGAGCGTGAGTTCACCGCCACGAAGACCGTGCGTCTGGAGCAGAACTACCGCTCCACCAGCGCCATTCTCGAGGCCGCCAACGCCCTGATCAGCCACAACGCCGAGCGCATGGGCAAGACGCTATGGACCGCCGGCGAGCGCGGCGAGCCGATCTCGGTCTACAGCGGCTTCAATGACCTCGACGAGGCGCGCTTCATCGTCGATACCCTGCGTGAACGGGTCGAGGAGGGAACCAATCGCCGCGAGATCGCCATCCTCTACCGCTCCAACGCCCAGTCGCGGGTGATCGAGGAGACCCTGATCCGTCAGGGCGTGCCCTATCGCATCTACGGCGGCCATCGCTTCTACGAGCGCCTGGAGATCAAGAACGCCTTGGCCTACCTGCGCCTGCTGCTCAACCGCGACGACGACGCCTCCCTGGAGCGGGTGATCAACGTGCCGGCCCGGGGTATCGGCACCCGTACCGTGGAGCTGCTGCGCCAGCGTGCCCGGGAGGCCGGCGTCTCGCTGTGGCAGGCGCTTCACGATGGCCTGGCCGATGGCTCCCTCAAGGGGCGTGCCGGCAGCGCCCTGCAGGTCTTCGCCGACCTGATCGACGCCCTGGATAACGACAGCGCAGGGCTCGCCCTGCACGAGATCATCGACCATGTCATCGCCCGTACCGGCCTGCTCGAGCACCACCGCAACGAGCGGGGCGAGAAGGGCCAGGCCCGGGTCGAGAACCTCGAGGAGTTGGTCACCGCGGCCAAGGCCTTCACGCAGGGCGAATCCTTCGACCCGCCCGAGGCCGGCGAGGGCGCGGTGGCGCTGGAGGCCTTCCTCTCCGAGGCGGCGCTCAACGCCGGCGAGCACGAGGCCGACGAGTTCGAGGACAGCGTCCAGCTGATGACCCTGCACTCCGCCAAGGGGCTCGAGTTCCCGGTGGTGTTCATCGCCGGAGTGGAGGAGGGGCTCTTTCCCCATCGCATGTCTGTCGAGGAGCCGGGGCGCCTCGAGGAGGAGCGCCGCCTCTGCTACGTGGGCCTGACCCGCGCCATGCACAAGCTCTACCTGACCCACGCCGAGATTCGCCGGCTGCACGGCAAGGAGACCTTCCAGCGCGCCTCGCGCTTCCTGCGCGAGATTCCCGAGGAGTACCTGGAGGAGGTGCGCCTGCGCGGTCAGGTGTCGCGGCCGGTGACCGCCTCGCGCCCCGCCGGACTGCGCCAGAGCGAGGTCAACGGCGGTGACGACCTGCCTTCCCTCTCCCTGGGCCAGCGGGTGCGCCATCCGGTGTTCGGCGAGGGGGTGATCCTCAACGCCGAGGGCGAGGGGCCCCGAGCGCGGGTGCAGGTCAGCTTCGAGGGCGAGGGGGACAAGTGGCTGGTGCTGGGCTTCGCCAAGCTGACGCCACTCTGATCGCCGCGGCGCCATGACCTTCCGTTGACGTCCACGGCAGGCGGGCAGCTTGTGAGCGGGTTCCGCCCTGGAGCATACTGTCCGACGGACACTACCGCGCGTGCTTTGCGTCCGCGCGGCCTTATATAACAATCCGCACGGAGTCATGCCCGCATGCAACGCCGCAACTTCATCAAGACGCTCGGCGCCGGCGCCGCCGGTATCGCCGCCGCCCCCTTCGTTTCTACCGCCAATGCCCAGGAGACCATCACCTGGGACATGGTCACCTCATGGCCCAAGAACTTCCCGGCCCTGGGCACCGGTGCCAACGACTTCGCCCAACGCATCGAGACGCTGTCGGGCGGACGCATGCGCATTCGTGTGCACGGCGCCGGTGAGCTGGTGCCGCCGCTGGAGGTGTTCGATGCCGTGGCCGCCGGTACCGCCGAGATGGGCCACTCCGCCTCCTACTACTGGCGCGGCAAGGTGGCCGCGGCGCAGTTCTTCACCGCCGTGCCTTTCGGCATGAACACCCAGGAGACCAACGCCTGGCTCTATCACGGTGGCGGCCAGGAGCTGTGGGACGAGGTCTATGCCAAGCACAACCTCAAGCCCTTCCCGGTGGGCAACACCACCACCCAGCCCGGCGGCTGGTTCAAGAAGGAGATCAACTCCCTGGAGGACCTGCAGGGGATCAAGCTGCGCCTGCCCGGCCTGGCCGGCGAGGCGATGAACCGCATCGGCGTCACCACCGTCAACATGCCGGGCTCGGAGATCTTCACCTCCATGCAGACCGGCGTGCTCGACGCCGCTGACTGGGTCAGCCCCTACAACGACCTGGCCTTCGGCCTGCACCAGGTGGCCGACTACTACTACACCTCGGCCTGGAACGAGCCCAGTGCGATCCTCGAGGGCACCGTCAACCTGGACGCCTGGAACGCCCTGCCGGACGATCTCAAGGCGGTGGTCACCGAGGCGGCCCGTGCCGCCAACCTGGCGATGATCAGCGAGTTCACCTTCCGCAACGCCCAGGCCCTGGATACCCTGGTCAACGAGCATGGGGTCGAGCTGCGCACCTTCCCCGAGGATGTGATGAAGGCGTTGTACGAGGCCTCCCAGGAGGTGATCGCTGAGCAGGTCGAGAACGATGCGGACTCGAAGAAGGTCCATGACTCCTACGTCGCCTTCCAGAAGCTGGTGCGGCCCTCCAACGACGCCGGCGAGTTCGCCTACCTCAAGGCTCGCGAGGCGGTCGGTGCCTGAGCGAGTCGTTCATCGCGACCGGGCCGGTCAGGTAACACTCAGCGGGGGCGCCGAATGGCGCCCCCGCTGGTTTGTGATCGTGGCCGGCTGGCTTATGTCTCGCGCCGCACCGCGCGGATGCGCCCCTTGTCATCCATGGCCACCATCACGAAGCGCGCCTCGGTGACCTTGTGAAGCTCGTCGGAGTTGCGTTCATGAGGTTGGCGGATCCACACCTCGACGTCGATCCTTATTGAGCTGTGGCCGATCTCCACCAGGCGGGTGAAGATGTTCACCATGGAACCGACCCGCACCGGGCACAGGAAGTCCATGGCCTCGATGGCCACGGTGGCGGTGCGGCCATTGGCCTCCCGGTCGGCGGCCAGCTCGGCGGCCTGATCCATGCGGGCGACCAGCCATCCGCCGGCGATATCGCCGTGGAGGTTGGTGTCCTGGCGACTGGCCAGCAGCTTGAGGGTGAGCTCGCCCCGCGGGCGGGGGCTGTCGTCGAGGTCTGTCATGAAGGTGTCATCATCCTGGCTTGTTATTGGGGGGCGAGACCGCGGCCCATGGTAAACCCAGCCCGGCTTGCCCTCCAGCCCCGTCCGACCCGTCGGGTGGGGTGGGGTATCATGGGCCGGGAGAGCAACGATCGGCGGAGGTAGCATGGCGGTAAAGGGCAGACCCAGGCGAGAGCACAGGCGAGGGCGCTGGATGGCGCTGCTGCTGGGCGGGCTGCTGACCCTGCTGGCGGTGCGCCTGCCGGCGGATGACGTCGTCGGCCCCCTGGGTGCGGTGGGCTCGGATACCCTGGCGGGGCTGATGCTGCGCTGGGGCGAGCTGCTCACCGAGCGTCACCCGGGCGTGCGCCTGCAGCTCCAGGCCAGCGGTTCGGCCAGTGCCCCCGCGGCCCTGACGGCGGGCACCACGCGCCTGGGGCCCATGTCGCGCCCCATGAACGAGGTCGAACGCGAGGCCTTCAGCGAACGCCATGGCTACCCCCCCATGGAGCTGGAGATCGCCCGCGATGCCCTGGCGGTCATCGTGCATCGCCACAATCCGCTGGCGAGCCTCACCCGGCGGGAGCTGGATGCCATCTTCTCCGAGTCGCGCCGCTGCGGTGCCGAGGAGAGCATCGAGCGCTGGTCGCAGCTGGGAGTCGAGCTGCCGGGCGATCGCATCGTGCTGCATGGGCGCAACGTCGCCTCGGGCACCCATGACCTGTTCCGCCTGCGGGCGCTGTGCGGTGGCAGCTATCGGGTGCATCTCAACGAGCACCCCGGCTCGGCGGCCGTGGTGGCCGCGGTGGCCGCCGAGCCCTCGGCCATCGGCTTCGCCGGTCTCAATCACCTGACCGCAGGCGTCAAGGCGCTGCCGCGTGGCGACGCCGCAGGTGAAGTCGCTGCCCCCACGCCGCAGGCGGTTCGGCGCGGCGACTATTCGCTGTCGCGTTCCCTCTATCTCTACCTGAACCTGCCCCCCGGCGGTGCGCTGCCGGCTCCGGAGCAAGCCTTCCTCGAACTGGTGTTCTCCCCGCTCGGCCAGGCGGTAGTCGAGGAGCAGGGCTTCGTCGTCCTGAGCGAGGAGCGGCTGGCCGAGCAGCGAGAATGGCTGGCCTCGCTGCCGCCTGCCGAATAGCAGTGTCACGCGATTGTCACCCCAGTGTCGTAAAGTGGTGCTCTCGCCCTTTTCCTCAACGCCCATGAGTGGCCATGAACGACCCACGCCCCCACCTCACCCTGCGCCTGCGCCGCCGCCGCGTTCGTGACCGCCTGGCGACCCTGCTGATCACCGCGGGGGGCGTCGGCGTGGTGGTCTCGGTGCTGGCCATCGGGGTGTTCCTGGCCCTGGAAGTGGTGCCGCTGTTCCTGGGGGCAGATGCCCTGGATGCCCGAGAGCTGTGGCGTCCCCAGCCCGTGGAGGGTTTCGCCGAGCCCCAGTATCGCTGGCGGCCCGAACCGCTGGTCGAGGGGGATACCACCCACTTCGGCATGGCGCCGCTCGCCTGGGGCACCCTCAAGGCCGCGCTCTGGGCGATGCTGTTTGCGGTGCCCCTGGCGCTGGGCGCCGCCATTCATTCGGCGCTATACATGCCGCGTCGCCTGCGCGCCCGGCTGAAGCCCACCCTGGAGCTGATGGAGGCGCTGCCCGGGGTGGTGATCGGTTTCGTCGCCGGCATGCTGCTGGCGCCCTGGGTGGAGCGTCATCTGGCCGCCGCCGTGCTGCTGCTGGTGATGATGCCCCTCGGGGCACTGCTGGCAGGAGGAGGCAGGGCACTGCTGCCGGTTCCCCTGAGGGAGCGTTTGCCCCTCGGCTGGGCGGGGCTGTGGCTGATGCCCTGGCTGGTGCTGGTAGGAATCGCCACCCTGTGGCTGGCCCCGGTGGCCGAGGCCACGCTGGTCGGCGGCGACCTGCGCGGCTGGCTCGCCACTACCCTGGGCCTCGACTATGCGGCGCGCAATGCCATGGTCGTCGGCCTGGCCATGGGCTTCGCGGTGATTCCCGGCATCTATGCCCTGGCCGAGGATGCCCTGGCCGGAGTGCCCGACAGCCTCGGTGAGGGGGCCCAGGCGCTGGGGGCCACTCGCTGGCAGACGCTCTGGAAGGTGATGCTGCCCGCCGCGGCGCCGGGTATCTTCAGTGCGATAATGATCGGCGCCGGCCGTGCGGTGGGCGAGACCATGATCGTGCTGATGGCCAGCGGCAACACCGCCCTGATGAGCCTCAACCCGCTGGAGGGATTGCGCTCACTGTCGGCCACCATCGCCATCGAGCTGCCCGAGGCCGCCGCCGGCGGTACCCACTATCGGCTGCTGTTCCTGGCGGCGTTGTTGCTGTTCGCCTTCACCTTCCTGGTCAATACACTCGCCGAGGGGGTACGCACCCGACTGCGTCGTCGCTACCGGCGCCTGGAGGGCGGCGCATGAGGAGCCTGTGGCACCGGCGAGGCGAAGGCCCCTGGCCCTGGCTGGCCGCCGGCAGCGTAGCGCTGTCGCTGCTGATGCTGCTGTCACTGCTGTTGCTGCTGGCCGTCCGTGGCCTGGGCCACTTCTGGCCTGCCGAGGTGGTCCTGGTGACACCCCAGGATGGCCAGCCCTTCGCCGGGGTGGCGGTGCGCGAAGAGCGGCTCCCGGGCGACGAGGCGCGTGAACGGCTCTACTTCACCGGCAACCGCGACCTGGACAGCGATCGCTGGCGCTGGATCGCCCTGGACACCATCGCGGCGGTAGAGGCGCCTGCCGAGCTGGTGATGCTGGAGCGCAGCCGTTGGGGCGAGTTCCTCGGTCGACTGGTTGCCCTCGAAGGCAACGGCGAGCGCCACACCGGCGAAGCCGCCTGGCCCGCCCTGCAGGCGCGACTGGCCGAGCTCGATACCCTGCGCGACGAGCGCGATCGGCTGCGCGACGACGTGGTGGTACCCCTGGTCCGTCGCCTCGAGCATGCCGATGGCAGAGGCGACGCCGAGTCCCGTGCGGCGCTGACCCGGGCCAATGGGCGGATCCGTGAGCTCCAGTCGGCCATGGGCGGTGATACCCTGATAGTGGAGAGCATCGACGGGCGTCGTGTCGAGCAGCCGCTGGATCTCGTGCTGCGTGCCTGGCGCCCCAATGCCATGTCGCCGTTAGACAAGCTCGGCGCCTGGGCAGGGGGCGTATGGCGCTTCCTCTCCGAGGGGCCGCGGGCCGCCAACAGCGCCGGCGGGGTATGGCCGGCGATCTTCGGCACCGTGCTGATGGTGCTGCTGATGTCGCTGGTGGTGACCCCCTTCGGGGTGCTGGCGGGGATCTACCTGAACGAGGTGGCCCATCAGGGGCCTCTCACCCGACTGGTGCGCATCGGGGTGCACAACCTGGCCGGGGTACCCGCCATCGTCTACGGGGTGTTCGGGCTCGGGGTGTTCGTCTATGGCATCGGCGGCACCCTGGACGAGTGGTTCTTCGACGACCGCCTGCCGTCGCCCACCTTCGGCACCGGGGGGCTGCTGTGGGCCTCCCTGACCCTCGCCCTGCTGACCCTGCCGGTGGTGATCGTGGCCACCGAGGAGGGGCTGGCCCGGGTGCCCGACCACCAGCGGGAGGGCGCCCTGGCCCTGGGCGCCACGCGCATGGAGATGCTGACCCGGGTGGTGCTGCCGATGACCCTGCCCGCCATGCTGACCGGGATGATCCTGGCCGTGGCCCGGGCCGCCGGCGAGGTGGCGCCGCTGATGCTGGTGGGGGTGGCCAAGCTGGCACCCCAGGTGCCGGTGGACGGCGACTTTCCCTTCCTGCATCTTGAGCGCAAGTTCATGCATCTGGGCTACCACATCTATGACGCGGCCTTCCACGGCGATGACGTCCAGGCCGCCATGCCGCTGGTCTTCGCCACGGCGTTGCTGCTGGTGCTGGTGATCCTGGTGCTTAACCTGACTGCAATATTCCTGCGTCATCATCTGAGGGCGCGTCATGGGGCGCCGTCGCGCTGGTAGCGCCGGCCCCAGGGAGAGCCTGTTTCGTGTCCGTTTTCACCTCGTCATCCGCCGCCGGCGGGCCGATCATCGATTTCGCGGCCGCCGAGAGCAGCCTGGAGATCGCTGGCCTGAGCCTCGCCTATGGCGAGAAGCCGGCGCTGCGCGATCTCACGCTGCGTATTCCGCGGCATCGGGTGACGGCCTTCATCGGGCCCTCGGGGTGCGGCAAGTCGACCCTGCTGCGCGCCCTCAATCGGCTCCACGACCTCAACGAGGAGGTGGTGCGGCGCGGCGAGATCCGTCTCGAAGGGCAGGATATCCACGCCCCTCAGGTGGACGTGGCGGAGTTGCGGCGTCGGGTGGGCATGGTGTTCCAGGCACCCAACCCCTTCCCCATGTCGATCTATGACAACGTGGCCTTCGGTCTGCGCCTGCAGGGCGGCATGCGCAAGCGCGAGATGGACGATACGGTCGAGTGGGCCCTGCAGTCGGCGGCGCTGTGGGAGGAGGTAAAGGATCGCCTGCGCGCCTCGGCGTGGACCCTCTCCGGCGGCCAGCAGCAGCGCCTGGTCATCGCCCGTACCCTGGCCGTGCAGCCCGAGGTGCTGCTGCTCGACGAGCCGGCCTCGGCGCTGGATCCGATCTCGACCCTGAAGATCGAGGAGCTGATCCGTAACCTGAAGTCGCGGCTCAGCCTGGTACTGGTCACCCACAACATGCAGCAGGCGGCGCGGGTCTCCGACTACACCGCCTTCCTGCAGCAGGGCGAACTGGTGGAGTACGGCCCCACCCGGACGCTGTTCACCAATCCGCGCCTGCGGCGCACCGAGAACTACATCACCGGGCGCATGATCTGAATGGTCCGGCCCCAAGGAGAGTCCCATGGACATCAGCAGCGATATCCACAGCCAGCATATTTCCCGGCAGTTCAACCAGGAGCTCGAGGAGCTCAAGACCCACCTGATGGCGATGGGGGGGCTGGTCGAGAAGCAGGTTCAGGACGCCGTCACTGCCCTGCTCGAGGGCGATTCCGCGCTGGGCCGCCAGGTGGTCGAGAATGACCGCGCGGTCAACGACATGCAGATCAAGATCGACGCGGAGTGCACCCAGGTGCTGGCGCGCCGCCAGCCCACCGCCTCCGACCTGCGCCTGGTGCTGGCGGTGATCCGTGCCGGCTCCGACCTGGAGCGCATCGGCGACGAGGCGAGCAAGATCGCTCGCAACGCCTGTGAGCTGATCGACGGCGACAACGGCAGCCGCGGTTTCGTCGAGGTTCGCATGATCAGCGAGCATGTGCGGCGCATGGTGCGTGACGCCCTGACCTCCTTTGCCCGCTTCGACACCGAGCTGGCGCTCAAGCTGGTCCACGAGGATGAGCAGGTCGACAACGAGTACCAGAGCGCCATGCGTTCGCTGATGACCTTCATGATGGAGGATGCGCGCTCGATCTCGCCGGTGCTCAGCCTGATGTGGATCCTGCGTGCCCTGGAGCGTATCGGTGACCACGCCAACAACCTGGCCGAGTACGTGGTCTACCTGGTCAAGGGCATGGACATCCGCCACACCGACCCCGAGGACCTCGACGCCGAGGCGATCTCGCGCAGGGATTGACCTCGGGCGGCGATTCATCGTCAATAGCGCAGGCCATCGCCACAGGGTGATGGCCTGCTTTCATTGGTCGTCGCTCTCGCAAGGAACTGCAATGCTTGATGCCTTCACGGCCCTGGCCCGTGGCACCCGTCTGGTCTACGGGGCCGGCCTGCGCCGCTACGTGTTTGCTCCCATCGTCGTGAACCTGCTGGTCTATGTCGCCATGCTGTGGTTCGTTCTGGCCAACTTCGGCAGCTGGCTGGATCACTGGATAGCCATGGTGCCCGGCTGGCTCGCCTGGCTGGAGTGGCTGATCTGGCCGCTGTTCGTGCTCAGCCTGGTGCTGGCGGTGTTCTTCACCTTCACCCTGGTGACCCATATCATCGCCGCGCCCTTCTACGGCTTCCTGGCCGAGAAGGTGGAGATCGCCGCCACCGGCAGGGCGCCCCTCGACGACCGTGGCCTGGCCAAGACCGCGGTGGATGCGCTGGGCCGCGAGATGGTCAAGCTCGCCTACATCCTGCCGCGCATGGCGGCGCTGTTCGTGATCAGCTGGATCCCGGTGGTCAACCTGGCAGCACCGCTGCTGTGGGCACTGTTCTCGGCCTGGATGATGGCGATCACCTACCTCGATTACCCCATGGACAACAACAAGGTGAGCTTCGCCGACATGCGGCGCCGCCTGAAGTCCCGCTGGTGGCCGACGCTGAGCTACGGTGGCGGCGTCACCCTGATTACCTGGCTGCCACTGGCCAACCTCTTCCTGCTGCCCGGGGCGGTGGCTGCTGGGGTGCTGATGTGGGATGGCCACTATCGCGACCTGCCGGCGCGCCGCGGCTGAGGCGTCAGCCGGCGTGGGTGCCGGTTGCCAGCCGGGTGGCGGGGAAGACGCAGCGGAAGGTGGCCCCCTGGTGGGGCAGGGAATCGATCTCCAGGCGGGCATCATGGCGCAGCAGCACATGCTTGACGATGGCCAGGCCTAGGCCGGTACCGCCGGTGGCCGCGCTGCGCCCCTTGTCGACCCGGTAGAAGCGCTCGGTAAGGCGCGGGATATGCACCGGATCGATGCCCTCGCCGTCGTCGATCACCTCCAGGCAGGCGCCGTGGTCGGGGCCTGGGCGCCAGCTCAGGGTGACATGGCTGCCTTCGGGGGTATAGCGCACGGCGTTGAAGGCCAGGTTGGAGAGGGCGCTGCGGACCTCCTGCTCGCTGCCCGTCAGGGCCCGTGGCTCCTTGAGCTCCACCGTGATGACATGGCGCCCGCCGGAGAGCGCCTCGGCGTCGCGTCTGACGCTCTCCAGCAGTGCGGCCATGTCCAGTGGTACATGGTCGGCGCCGCCGCGGTCGATCTCTAGCCGCGACAGCAGCAGCAGGTCCTGGACCAGGTTCTGCATGCGCGTGGTCTGCTCCTGCATGCTGGCGAGGCCGCGCCCCAGGCGGGGGGGTAGCAGCTCGGCCTGGTCGGCATAGGTCTCCAGGTAGCCGGCGAGCACCGTGAGCGGCGTGCGCAGCTCATGGGAGACGTTGGCCACGAAGTCGCGGCGCATCTCCTCCAGGCGGTGCAGGCGGGTGATGTCGCGGGCCATCAGCAGGCGCTCGTCGTCGCCGTAGAGGGTGATCTGGAATTGCAGGATCATGCGCTCGTCGATGGGCGAGGGCAGGGTCAGGGGTTCGCGGTAGTCGCGACGGTGGAAGTAGTCGACGAAGCGTGGGTCGCGCAGCAGGTTGGTGATGTGGTGACCGCGATCCAGCGCCGCCTTCAGACCGAGCATCTGTTCCGCGGCGCTGTTCCACCACTCCATGTCACCATGGCGGTCGAGCATCACCACGCTGTCGCGCATCGCCTCGGAAGATTCCTGGATACGCCGCAGGGTGCTGAGCAGCCGCCCCTGGGTGATGCGCTGGCCCTTCTGATAGCGGTAGAGGCGGTCCATCAGGTCGCCCCACAGCCCCGCGGCCGAGGGCGGCTCAGCCTGGGTATCATGGGTCAGCCAACGGTAGAGGCTGCGCAACTGATAGAGGTGGTAGCCGAGACACAGCGCGAGACCCAGGGCCAGGCCGACTCCCGGTGCGCCCAGCGGCCAGCCGGTCAACAGGCCCACTCCCGCCAGCAGGAGCAGGCGCCACAGCTCGCGCTTCCAGAGCCTCACATCAGGCCTTGGCAGAGAACCGGTAGCCGGTGCCGCGCACCGTCTGTACCAGATGCTGGTGGCGTTCGCCCAGCGCCTTGCGCAGGCGGCGGATATGCACGTCGACGGTACGCTCCTCGACGTAGACGTTACCGCCCCACACCTGGTCCAGCAGCTGGCTGCGGGTGTAGGCGCGCTCCTGGTGGGTCATGAAGAACTGCAGCAGGCGGTACTCGGTGGGGCCCATCTCCAGCCCCTGGCCGTCGGCGCTGACCCGGTGGCTGACCGGGTCGAGCAGCAGTCCCTCCACCTCCACCGGATCCTCGACGCCGCGCGGTGTGGCGCGGCGCAGCACGGCCTTGAGGCGCGCCACCAGCTCGCGGGGCGAGAAGGGCTTGGTGATGTAGTCATCGGCGCCGGACTCGAGCCCTTGGATCTTGTTGTCCTCCTCGCCCTTGGCGGTGAGCATGATGATCGGCAGCTCGGCAGTGGTCTCCTCGCGCTTGAGGCGCCTCGCCAGCTCGATGCCGCTGGTGCCGGGCATCATCCAGTCGAGCAGCAGCAGGTCGGGCTGGTGGTCCACCACCATGGCGTGGGCGGTCTGGGCGTTGTCCGCCTCGAGCACACGATAGTCGGCCATTTCCAGCGCCATCGCGATCATCTCGCGGATCGGCGCCTCATCATCGACGATCAGTACGGTCTTGGCGGTCATCCTGAAGCCTCGAGTCAATGACGGGTCGATGTCGATTGCACCACGCCATTATGACACTGGAGTGACAGCGCTGCCCTACTGGATGCCCGGCCACAGGCTTAGGGCGATGCCGGCGAACACCAGCAGCCCCGACCAGTAGTTGTTGAGAAAGGCCCGGAAGCAGGGCTCCCGCTCGCGCTCGCGGATCAGCCAGTGCTGCCAGGCGAAGGTGGCGGCCATGGCCGCCAGGCCCAGCCAGAAGAAGCCGCCCAGGTCGAGCCGTGCCCCGGCCCAGGCCAGCAGCGCCAGCGTCACCAGCTGCAGCAGGCCGATCATGAAGCGGTCGGCCCCGCCGAACAGTACCGCGGTGGACTTGATGCCGATCTTCAGGTCGTCGTCGCGGTCGACCATGGCGTACTGGGTGTCGTAGGCCACGGTCCATACCACATTGGCGGCGAACAGCAGCCACGCCTCGAAGGGCACCTGGCCGAGCACCGCACCGAAGGCCATGGGGATCGCCCAGGAGAAGGCGGCGCCCAGGAAGAGCTGGGGCAGGTGGGTGTAGCGCTTCATGAAGGGGTAGATGAAGGCCAGGACCAGGCCGCCGATCGACAGCAGGAACGTGAACAGGTTGGTGAACAGCACCACCACGAAGGCCGCGAGCACCAGCAGCAGGAACAGCGCCTGGGCCTCACCCTCGCTGATGCGGCCGGTGGCCAGGGGGCGATCCAGGGTACGCTTGACGTGGCCGTCGAAGTGGCGGTCGGCGTAGTCGTTGACCACGCAGCCGGCGGCACGCATCAGGTAGACGCCGGCGACGAAGATCAGCAGCAGGTGGCGCTCCGGCAGGCCCTCGGCGGCTACCCACAGTGCCCACAGGGTGGGCCACATCAGCAGCCAGGTACCGATGGGGCGGTCGAGGCGCATCAGACGCAGGAAGTCGGGTACCCGGGCTAGGCCCGTGGGGCGCATCAGGGAGCGGTCCATCTCTACCTCGTGGAAGTGGGCGGTTGGCCAAGAGCCTAGCGCGAAGGCAGGCCGAGGTCATCCGCCATGGCGTCGAGGAACCACTCCTGCACCAGCACCCGGAAGTCACCGTGGCGAAACACCGAGCGACGCCCCCAGGGCCCGCGGGACGGGTGGAAGCCGGCAGGGGCGCGGGTCACCTCGATCGCGTCGCGCTCGAGGTCCGGCTGGCGGAACAGCCAGCTGCCCAGAGAGCGTTCGCCGAGATGCTCCAGGTCATGGGCGGGCAGCCCCTCCAGAGGGGCCACCGAACGCGCCACCACCCAGGGGGATTCTCCCAGGCAGAGGGCTACCTCGCGCAGCCAGGCCGGGCGTCCCGGCGGCAGGGCGAGGGCACGGGCCTCGTCGTGTCTTGGAATGGCGGTGCGCTGGTCGAGCAGGCGTACCTGGAAGGGGCTCGGCCGCCCCGCCTCGGTGAGGCGAAGGGTCAGCGAGTCCCGGGAGCCCAGCCACTCTCGCCAGGCGGGGCTCATGGCGGGCCGTGCCGCGGGCAGCGGCAACCAACGCGCCGCGCCAGGCAGGGCGTGAGGTGAGGAATCGGGCACCACGGACTCCGTGTCCATCCTGGGGGGCGGGTAGTGTACCATGCGCCATCATTACCCTTCCTCGACGAGGAGACCCATGAGCGCCCCCTTGACCATCCTCGGCAGCGGCATGGCGGGCCTCGGCCTGTTGCGCCAGCTGCGCGCCCTCGACGCCGAGCGACCGGTGACCCTGATCACCGCCGACAGCGGCGATGACTACTCCAAGCCGCTGCTCTCCACCGGCTTCGCCAAGGGGCTGCCGCCCGAGCGGCTGGCCGCCCGCAGCGCCCTGGCGATCGCCGAGTCGCTGAACGCGGTGGTGCGCACCCATACTCGGGTCGAGGCCATCGACACCCGAGCCCATACACTGCGCATCGGCGAGGAGCGGCTGGACTACGGGGAGCTGGTGCTGGCCACCGGGGCGGCACCGATCGCCCCCTTCGACGTGCCCAAGGCCCTGGCCGGACGGGTGATGACGGTCAACGACCTGGACGATTATCGCGCCTTCCACGCCGCAGTGAGCGATCTGGGCCGGCCGGCCCGGGTGGCCATCGTGGGTGCCGGCCTGGTGGGCTGCGAGTTCGCCAACGACCTGCTGGCCGGAGGCCACCGGGTGAGCCTGGTGGCACCGGAGGCCGCGCCGCTGCCGCGCCTGCTTCCCGAGCCGCTGGGGCGTGCGCTGGGCGAGGCCTTCCGGGATGCCGGCATGGGCCTGCACCTGGGCGCGGGTGTCGTGGGACTCCAGGCCGAGGGCGGCGATGCGCTGGTGTGTCTCGAGGACGGCACTGCCGTGGTGGCCGACCTGGTCCTGCTGGCCACCGGCCTCAGGCCGCGCACGGCGCTGGCCGAGGCGGCGGGCCTCGTGGTCAGCGCCGCGGGAATCCACACCGACCGGACCCTCGCCACCTCGGCGCCGGATGTCTACGCGCTGGGCGATGTGGCCTGCGTCGAGGGGGTCAACGCCATGTACGTGCAGCCGCTCCAGGCCTCCGCCCGGGCCCTGGCCCGCACCCTCGCCGGCACGCCCACGGCGGTTCGCTATGGCGCCTGGCCGGTACTGGTCAAGACGCCGTTGCTGCCGGTGGTGGCGCTGCCCCCCACCCAGGCACCGGCACGCTGGCGCATCGAGGGGGAGGCGGGGGATCTCACCGCCCTGGCCGAGGCCAAGGACGGACGTTTGATCGGATTTGCGTTGACAGGGGCCTGCGTGCGTCGGAAAGTCGAACTGGCGCGGGCTGCGCCGGCGTTGCTAGGCTAGGTCAGCGGTGACGGCTCGATGCGGTCGCCGCAGAGTGCCTTTCGACGCCGTTCGCCCGTCGCCCGGCAAGAGACCGGGTGAACGGCGAGCGCCGTCTGCCATGACAACAACATCCCGCGCGATGCGCCGGGATCCAGTGCCAACACCAGGAGGGTTGTATGCGTAAGCCAGAACTCGCGGCGGCGATTGCCGAGCGTGCCGATCTGTCCAAGGACAAGGCGAGCCAGGTGCTCAATGTCATTCTCGACGAGATCACCGGGAGTGTCGCCCAGGGTCAGGATGTCGCGTTGATCGGCTTCGGTACCTTCGCCGTGCGCGAGCGCGCCGCGCGCACCGGCAAGAATCCCCAGACCGGTCAGCCACTGACCATTCCGGCCAGCAAGACTGTGGCCTTCAAGCCGGGCAAGGGCCTCAAGGACGCCGTGGCCAAGTGATGATGGTACGCCTGGCCCGCCTTCGGCGCCGGGCGTCTTCGCTTCCACCCTCCAGGGATCCGGTGGTGATCACATGAAGCTGAAACTGCTGCTCTGGGTGCTGGGCTGGTTGCTCAAGCGCGCCCTGCGTCGCAACCCCCGCTTCCGCGAGCTGCTCGGCGAGATGCGCGGCCTCGACTGGGGCGTGGCCACCGAGGACCTCTCCATCGCTCGCCACTACCGCATGTCGCCGCGTGGCATCGCCCACGGCCGCGGCCTGCCGGTGGACCTCGACCTGGAACTGCGCTTCGAGGACGCGGCCACCGCGTTCGAGGTATTGCGCAAGCCGACCCAGCAGGTCTTCCTCGATGGCATGATGGACGGGCGCGTGCGCCTGGTCGGCGATGCCGCCGACCTCCAGCGACTGCAGAAGCTGCTGCGCCATCTCTGACCGCGGGAGACCCGTGCCCGCCATGACCCCCTCACTGGTCCTGCGACGCTTCTGGACCCTCGAGCCCGCGGCCTACAGCCTGCGCGTCTTCATCGCCCTGGGCGGCATCATGCTGCTGTGCTGGTGGCGTGGCGACATGGCGGGCCTGATCCCGCTGTTCCTGGGCGCCATCGCCAGCGCCCTGGCCGAGACCGATGATGAGTGGTCCGGCCGGCTTGCCGCCCTGCTGGTCACCCTGGTCTGCTTTGCGCTGGCTTCGCTGGCGATGGAGCTGCTCTTCGCCCACCCCTGGCCGCTGGTGGTGACCCTGGGCCTGGCGGCCTTCGGCATGACCATGCTCGGCGCGGTCAGCCAGCGCTACGCCACCATCGCCAACGCCACCCTGATCCTGACCATCTATACCCTGATCAGCCTCGAGCAGCGCGGCAGCCCTGCGCTGGGCGAACTGTGGCGGGAGCCGGCGCTGCTGGTGGCGGGTGCCGCCTGGTACGGCGCGATCTCGGTGGCGTGGTGCGCGCTCTTCTCGCGCCAGCCGCTGCAGCTGGCCATGGCGCGGGTCTACCGCGAGCTGGCCCGCTACCTCGGCCTGAAGGCGGCACTCTTCGAGCCGCTGCGCGGGCTGGACGTGGAGAGTCGGCGCCTTGCGCTGGCGCGCCAGAATGGCCGGGTTGTGGAGGCCCTCAACGATGCCAAGGAGCGTCTCTTCCGGCGCCTGGAGGCGCAGCGTGCCTCGCCGCGGCTGGCGCGCTACCTGCGCCTCTACTTCATCGCCCAGGATATCCACGAGCGGGCCAGCTCCTCCCACTCCCCCTATGCCGAGCTGGCCGAGGCCTTCTTCCATCACGATGTGCTGTTCCGCGTCCAGCGGGTGCTCTCCCTCCAGGGCGAGGCGTGCCGGAGCCTGGCCCGGGGCCTGCTGCTCAAGCGCTCCTTCGACCTGGCCCCCAGCGAGCGGGCGCTGGTCGACCTGGAGGCCTCCCTGGCGCACCTGCGGGGGGCGATGCCCGTCGAGCGCCAGGCGCTGCTGCCCGCCCTGGAGGCCGTGGCCGATAATCTGGCGACCCTGGAGCGGGCCCTGGCCGGGGCGCGCCATCCGGAGCTCGGCGAGGGGGACGATGATGCACTCCATGACCGCACGCCCCGGGGCCTGGGTGACGTGGTCGAACGCCTTCAGGCCCAGCTGACCCCACGCTCGCCGGTGTTTCGTCACGCCGTGCGCCTGGCTGCCACCCTGGTGGCCGGCTATGCGGTCCTGCACCTGATCCATCCCACCCAGGGCTACTGGATCCTGCTCACCAGCCTGTTCGTCTGCCGGCCCAGCTTCGGGGCCACCCGGCGCTTCCTTTGGCAGCGTATCCTCGGGACGGTACTCGGGCTGGTGGCGGGTTGGGCGTTGATCAGCCTGTTCCCGTCACCGGCGCTCCAGGCGGCGATCGCGGTGGTCGCCGGGGTCGCCTTCTTCGCCCTGCGCGGGCGCCACTACACACTGGCCACGGCGGCGATCACCCTGATGGTGTTGAGCTGCTTCAATCAGGTGGGGGACGGCTTCGGTCTGATCTGGCCGCGGCTGATGGATACCCTGCTGGGCGCCGGCATCGCCGGGCTGGCGGTACTGACCATCCTGCCCGACTGGCAGGGCAGGCGGCTGCATCGCCAGGCGGCCGCCACCCTGGCGGCCGGGCGCGACTACCTGGCGGCGCTGATCGAGCAGTACGCCAGCGGCAAGCGCGATGACCTGTCCTATCGGCTGGCGCGACGCAATGCCCACAATGCCGATGCGGAGCTTGCCGCGATGCTGACCAATGTGCAGCAGGAGCCGGGTCCCTTTCGCCGCGACGCCGAGCGCGGGCTGCCCTTCCAGCTCCACGCCCATACCCTGCTCAACTATCTCTCCGCACTGGGCGCCCATCGCGGCGAGAGTCGCGGGGTGACACCGGCGGAGAGTGCGCTGGCCGAGGCGGTCCTCGCCGAACTGGACGGCCTGGCCCGGGCGCTGGAACGGCGGGAACCGATCGATCCGCATGGGTCCCTGGAGGTGACCGAGGCGGAGCCGGACTCCCTGCTGGGCGCCCAGCTGGTGCTGATCGGTCGTCAGCTGGCGCCGCTGCGGGAGGCGGGAGCCGCGCTTTGCGCGGAGCGGTAAGAACTCGGCTTCGCCGAGAGCGATAAGCTGTAAGACAAACCCTTCGCCGCACGTTTCGTTGACTTACGGCTTACGGCTTACGGCTTACGGCTTACGGCTTCCAGCCATCACACCTGCCCGTAGCGGCCGGCCTCCTCGCCCAGCCAGCGGCGGATCAGCGGCTGGCTGGCCTCGGGGTGGCTGGCCAGCAGCGCCTCGGCCAGGGGGGCGACGCGCTCGAGCAGGTCGGCGTCGCGCTCCAGGTCGGCGATTTTCATCTGCGCCAGGCCCGTCTGGCGGGTACCCAGCACCTCGCCGGGACCGCGCAGCTCGAGGTCCTTCTCGGCGATACGGAAGCCGTCGGTGGTCTCGCGCATCACCGCCAGGCGCTCCTTGGAGTGGGCAGAGAGCGGCGGATGGTAGAGCAGCACGCAGAAGCTCTGGGTGGCGCCGCGCCCGACCCGGCCGCGCAGCTGGTGCAGCTGGGAGAGCCCCAGGCGCTCGGGGTTCTCGATGATCATCAGGCTGGCGTTGGGCACGTCGACCCCCACCTCGATCACCGTGGTGGCCACCAGCAGGTCCAGCTCCCCGGCCTTGAAGGCATCCATCACCTCTGCCTTCTCGGCGGCCTTCATGCGCCCGTGGACCAGGCCGATGGCGAGTTCCGGCAGTGCCTCGGTAAGCTCGTCCCGGGTCGCCTCGGCGGCCTGGCACTCCAGCACCTCGGACTCCTCGATCAGGGTGCAGACCCAGTAGGCCTGGCGCCCCTCGGCGCAGGCGTGGCGGATGCGCTCGACCACCTCGGGACGCCGCTCGTCGGGCATCGCCACCGTCTTCACCGGGGTGCGGCCGGGGGGCAGTTCGTCGATCACCGAGACATCCAGGTCGGCATAGGCACTCATCGCCAGGGTGCGCGGGATGGGGGTGGCGGTCATCACCAGCTGGTGGGGCGTGAGGCCGCCGGCCTCGCCCTTCTCGCGCAGCGCCAGGCGCTGGTGGACCCCGAAGCGGTGTTGCTCGTCGACGATCGCCAGTCCCAGGCGCTGGAAGTGCACGTCGCCCTGGAAGAGCGCGTGGGTGCCCACCACCATGCGCGCGCGGCCGTCCTGTATCGCCGCCTTGGTGTCGAGGCGCGCCTTGCCCTTGAGCTTGCCGGCGAGCCACGCCACCTCGATGCCCAGCGGCGCGAACCAGGCCCGGAAGGCGCGGTAGTGCTGCTCGGCCAGTATCTCGGTGGGCGCCATCATCGCCGCCTGGCAGTCGCCGGCGATGGCCGCCAGTGCCGCCATGGCGGCCACCACCGTCTTGCCGGAGCCCACGTCGCCCTGCACCAGTCGCAGCATGGGCACCTCCCGGCCCAGGTCGGCGGCGATCTCGTCGAGCACCCGGCGCTGGGCCGCGGTCAGCGAGAAGGGCAGCTGGGTCAGGAAGCGCGCCTGCAGGCCTCGCCCCGAGGGCAGGACCGGGGCGCCATCCTGCTGGATCTGCAGGCGTACCGCCTGCAGGCTGAGGCGGTGGGCGAGCAGCTCCTCCAGCGCCAGGCGGCGGGTGGCCGGGTGGCGGCCACTCGCCAGCTGCTCGGGGTCGACCTCCGGCGGCGGCTGGTGCAGCACGTGCAGGCAGCGGTGCAGCTCGGGCAGCCGGAAGCGTTGGCGCAGATCCTCGGTGATCCAGTCGGGCAGCGCTTCGGGAGCAGCGTCGAGGCGCGCCAGGGCCTGCTCGATCAGTGCCCGCAGGCGGGTCTGGTGCAACCCCTCGGTGGCGGGGTAGATCGGGGTGAGGTGGTCTTCCACCGGCGGGGCATCGGCCTTGAGCAGGCGATACTCGGGGTGGTAGAGCTCGAGTCCGGTGGCACCGGCGCGGGCCTCGCCGAAGCCGCGCACCCAGGTGCCGGGCTGGAACTGCTGCTGCTGGGCCGGCGAGAAGTGGAAGAAGCGCAGGCTGAGCAGGCCACTGCCGTCACGCAGGCGCACCAGCAGGCTGCGGCGCCGGCCGCGCACCACCTCGGCGGCCACCACCTCGCCCTCCACCACCGCCTCGTGGCCGGCACGCAGGGTGCCGATGGGGGTGATGCGGGTGCGATCCTGATAGCGCAGCGGCAGGTGGAAGAGCAGGTCGGCCACGCTGTCGATGCGCAGCCGGGAGAGTTTCTGGGCCAGTGCCTCGCCGACGCCCTTGAGCGACGTGACCGGCGCGTCGAGAGCCGTCTGGTCGGCACTCATGCCGAGGCGGGGTCGGCCTGGCGGCAGCGGGCGACGGCGTCGGTGATGGCGTCGATTGCCTTGGGCCGCGGGAAGCTGGCTCGCCAGGCGATGGCCACGGTGCGCGTCGGGGCGGGGGCCGCGAAGGGCACGCTTTCGAGCAGGCCACTCTCGTAGTGGACGGTGCCGATGGCCGAGCGTGGCAGCACGGTGATGCCGAGTTTGGAGGCCACCATATGGCGGATGGTCTCCAGCGACCCGCCCTCGGCGGTGAGGGTGTTGTGGGGGCTGTTGAGCTTCTGGCTGATCGCCGGGCAGGCCTCGAGGATCTGGTCGCGGAAGCAGTGGCCCTCGCCGAGCAGCAGCAGGCGCTCCTGGAGCAGCTCCTCCTTGTGCACGCAGTCGCGGCCGGCCCAGGCGTGGTCCGCCGGCACCAGCACCTCGAACTCCTCCTCGTAGAGCGGCTTGGTGAGCACGTCGGTCTCGGTGAAGGGCAGGGCGACGATGATGGCGTCCAGCTCGCCGCTGCGCAGCTTGCGGCGCAGGTTGCCGGTGAAGCCCTCCTCGATATAGAGCGGCATCTGCGGGGCACTGCGCGCCAGCTCCGGCACCAGGTGCGGGAAGAGGTAGGGGCCGATGGTGTAGATGGCGCCGATGCGCAGGGGACTCGCCAGCTGGTCGCGGCCCGCCGTGGCCAGCTCCTTGATCACGCTGGTCTGCTCCAGTACCCGTTGGGCCTGCTCGACGATCTTCTCGCCCAGCGGAGTGACCTGGACCGTGGACTTGGAGCGCTCGAAGAGCGGAACACCGAGCTCCTCCTCGAGCTTCTTCACCGCCACCGACAGGGTCGGCTGGGAGACGAAGCAGCGTTCGGCGGCACGACCAAAGTGGCGTTCCTGGGCCAGTGTCACGATGTAGCGGAGTTCTGTTAGAGTCATCTGGGTTGCCTGGACGGCATCCTCGTGGATTTCCAATAGGGACTTTTTATCAGGGGGCGAGGCAAAGGTGAAGACAACAACACTGATTCTGGGCTGCGGTGACATCGGCACGGCGCTGGGCCAACGCCTCCAGGCACAAGGCCAGCGCGTGATCGGCGCCCGGCGCAGCGCCGAGTCGCTCAGGGACTCTGGCCTGGAGGCGGTCGCCGCCGACCTTACCGACCCGGCCAGCCTGGCCGCGCTGCCCGACGCCGATATCCTGGTCTACGTGGCCAGCGCCGACCGCTTCGAGGAGGCCGCCTATCGTGCCGCCTACCCCGAGGGGCTGGCGGCCGCCCTGGCCGAGTTCGGCGCGCGCGAGAAGGCGCCGCGGCATGTCTTCTTCGTCTCCTCCACCAGCGTCTATGCCCAGCGTGACGGCGAGACGGTGGACGAGGCGAGCCCCACCGATCCCACCGGCTTCTCGGGCCAGCTGATGTGCGAGGCCGAGCGGGCACTGCTCGACCACGCCCTGCCCGGCAGCGTGGTGCGCTTCTCGGGAATCTATGGCCCCGGCCGCGATCGCCTGATCCGCCAGGTGGGCGAGGGGCGTATCGCCCCGCCGAGCCCCGCCATGTACACCAACCGCATCCACCGCGACGACTGCGCCGGGGTGCTGGCCCACCTGATCGGCCGGGTGCTGGAGGGCGAGAGCGTAGAGGAGCTCTATCTGGCCACCGACTGCGAGCCGGCACCGCTCCACGATGTCATGGCCTGGCTGGCCAAGCAGCTCAAGGTGGAGGCCACGGAGACCATCCAGTCGCCGCTGCGCCGCCGCGCCAGCAAGCGCTGCAGCAACGCCCGTCTGCTGGAGAGCGGCTACCAGTTCCGCTATCCCAGCTTTCGCGAGGGCTATGCGCAGGTGCTGCGGGAGGGCGGATTCCTGCCGGAGAAGGCCTGACTCCTGGCCGTTCAGGCCGTTCAGGCCGAGCGGGCCAGAACCTCGTAACGTGGCCCGTCATCCAGGGTAAAGGAGCGCAGCAGCGTCAGGCGCCGCCAGCGCCAGGTGAGGTCGACCGGCGGCAGCGCCTCGATGGAGAGGCGCCGCGCCCGGCGCAGCAGGGTGACGTGGGGCACGAAACGCGTCGGCCGCCCGCCGTGGCCGAGGGCCTCCAGCCCGTCCCACAGTCGCGCCTGCAGTGCGCCGAGTGTGCTTCCGCCGACCCAGACGATGCCTGGCCGGCGGAAGCTTCCCCAGCGATCCAGACGCCATTCACCGCCTTCGGGCGCCTCGCCCTGTAGCCACTCGATCAGTGTCTCGGCCCGTGCGGTCTCCACCTCGCCGAGGAAGGCCAGGGTCAGGTGCAGGCTCTCGTCCGGCACCCGCCGCCCGCCGCAGTGCGTCCGGGCGAGGTCGGCCAGCGCCCCCAGCCGCGCGCGCAGCTCGGGGGGCGGTTCCAGTGCCAGAAATAGACGCACGGCTCGGTCAGTCGCCGATGACCATGACACCTTCGGCCTCGAACTGTGCGCCTTTGGGGAGCGCCTTGACGCCGATGGCCGCACGCGCCGGATAGGGCTTCTCGAAGAACTCCTCCATCATGGCGTTGACCACGGCGAACTGGCCCAGGTCGACCAGATAGAGGTTGAGCTTGACGATGTCCTGAAGGGAGCCGGCGGCCTCCTCGCAGACGGCGCGCAGATTGGTGAAGACCTGGCGGGCCTGGGCCTCGAAGTCGTCTGAGACCAGCTCCATGGTGGCCGGGTCCAGGGGGATCTGGCCGGAGAGGTAAACGGTGTTGCCGGCCTTGATGGCCTGGGAGTAGGGGCCGATGGCGGCGGGGGCCTTCTCGGTGTTGATCACGGCCTTGTTGCTCATGGTGTGCTCCATCATGTTGTGGATCGTGTCGACGGTGTTCGTCAATGAAAGACGGCCCGCTCGCCCCCTCGGGGCGCCGCCGGGCCGGTCGGTAAAGGCTCAGTTGCCGAGGCGGCCGATGCGCTCGACGTGGGAGAGGTTGCGCAGCCGCTTGATGATGCGCGCCAGATGCACGCGATCGCGCACCGCCAGGGTCAGGTTGACCGTGGCCAGGCGGGCGTCGCGCTCCTCGATGCCGATGCGCTCGATGTTGGCGTCGGCGTCGGTGACCACGCCGGCGAGTTCGGCCACCAGGCCACGGCGGCTCTCCACCTCGAGGCGCAGCGCCACCGGAAAGTCCTGGTCGATGCTCTCCGCCCACTCCAGGGGGAAGAGCTTCTCGGGGTCGTCCTTCAGCTCGCCGAGGTTACGGCACTCGGCGCGGTGCACCACGATGCCCTTGCCCACCGAGAGGTGGCCCACCACCGGGTCGCCGGGCAGCGGGTGGCAGCAGCGGGCGAACTTGATGACCATGCCCTCGGCGCCGCTGATCACGATGGGGCCGTGCTGGCGACTGCCGGGAAGGGTGGAGCCTGCCGTCGCCTCGCCGTGCTGCAGGTCCATCAGGCGCCGGGCGATCACGTGGGCGACCCGTGAGCCGAGGCCGATGGATTCGAGCAGGGCGTCCTCGTTCTTCAGGCCCAGCTCGTCGAGCAGGCCGGGAAGCAGTCCGTCGGGCAGCTCCTCCAGGCTGGTCTCGAATGCCGCCAGTGCCTTGTTGAGCAGGCGCCGCCCCAGCTGGACCGCCTCGGTG
Organism: Halomonas sp. C10-5; assembly: GCF_057169305.1. NCBI lineage: Bacteria > Pseudomonadati > Pseudomonadota > Gammaproteobacteria > Oceanospirillales > Halomonadaceae > Halomonas > Halomonas sp. C10-5. The sequence continues at coordinate 3,388,812 of NZ_CP175665.1, read as the reverse complement.
TGCTGCTGGTGCTTGAGCGCATGGCGGATCGCCGAACGCGCTTTGGCGGTGGCCACGAAGTTGAGCCAGGAGAGGTTGGGACGCGCCCCGGGCGCGGTGATGATCTCCAGGGTCTGGCCGCTCTCCAGGCGGGTCGAGAGGGGTGCCAGGTGGCGGTCGATGCGGCAGGCGATGGTGCTGTTGCCGATATCGGTGTGCACGCTGTAGGCGAAGTCGATCACCGTGGCACCCTGGGGCAGCTCCATGATGTCGCCCTTGGGCGTGAAGACATAGATATCGTCGGGGAACAGGTCGTTCTTGACGTGCTCGATGAACTCCAGCGAGTCGCCGGCGTGGCGCTGCATCTCCAGCAGCCCCTTGATCCAGGAGCGGGCCCGGGCGTGGCTGCCTTCGGCGATGGGATGGTCGGTCTGGCCCGCCTTGTAGAGCCAGTGGGCGGCGATGCCGTTGTTGGCCATGGCCTCCATCTCGCGGGTACGGATCTGCACCTCGATGGGCATGCCCCCCGAGCCGAACAGGGTGGTGTGCAGGCTCTGGTAGCCGTTGGCCTTGGGAATGGCGATGTAGTCCTTGAAGCGTCCGGGGACCGGCTTGTAGAGGTTGTGCACCACGCCGAGGATTCGATAGCAGCTGTCGACGTCATCGGTGAGGATGCGGAAGCCGAACACATCCATGATCTCGTTGAACGCCTTGCGCTGGTCGCGCATCTTCCGGTAGATCGACAGCAGGTGCTTCTGGCGCCCCACCACGGTGCTGGGCAGCCCCTCGTCGTCGAGACTCTTCTGCAGGGTGTTCTGGATCTGGCGGATCGTCGAGCGGCGGTGGCCGCGGGCGCTGGAGACGGCGCGCTTGATGCGCTCGGCGCGCATCGGGTGCAGGGCGTGGAAGGAGAGGTCCTCCAGCTCCACGCGGATGGTGTTGATGCCCAGGCGGCTGGCGATGCGGGCGTAGATCTCCAGGGTCTCGCGGGCGATGCGGCGCTTCTTCTCGGGGCGCAGGGCGCCCAGGGTGCGCATGTTGTGCAGGCGGTCGGCGAGCTTGACGATGATCACCCGGATATCCCGGGACATCGCCAGCACCATCTTCTGGAAGTTCTCCGCCTGGGCCACCGCCTTGTCCTCGAAGGCGATCTGGGTCAGCTTGGAGACGCCGTCCACCAGCTCCGCCACCGGGGCGCCGAACTGGCGGGCCAGGGCTTCCTTGCCGACGCCGGTATCCTCGATCACGTCATGCAGCATGGCCGCCATCAGGCTCTGATGGTCCATGTGCATGTTGGCCAGGATATTGGCGACGGCCAGCGGATGGGTAACGTAGGGCTCGCCGGAGCGTCGGCGCTGGCCGTCGTGGGCCTGCTCGGCATAGTAGAAGGCGCGCTTGACCTGCTGGATCTCGCCCTGGGGAAGGTAGCCGCCGAGACGGTCGGCCAGGTCATCGATGGTGAACATGCGGCGCGCCCTGACTCCTGCGTGAGTGTCCGGAAGGGGAGGACGGCGCCCGGGCGCCGTCATGGATCACTCCTCGGTGAAGCTACCGTACTGGGGCTGGGGCGGACGCACCAGGGCCTCGACGGGCTCGTCGAGCACGCTGGCGTCGACCAGGCCGGCGGCGATCTCGCGCAGGGCCATCACGGTGGGCTTGTCGTTCTCCCACGGCAGCATGGCGTCGCGGGAGCCGCGGGCCAGCTGGCGGGCGCGGTGAGTGGAGATCATCACCAGCTTGAAGCGGTTTTCGACATTTTCCAGACAATCTTCGACTGTGACTCGCGCCATGGGTGCCTTCCTGAAGAGCTGACGGGACCCCGGCGTCGGACACGCAGTGGGTGCGTGGACGGGAGTCCGTTATGGATAGACCTGATAGGTTACTCGACGCCCGGCAGCGCTGACAAGCGCCACGGTGCGGGGGCTGGGGCTTATTCGTGCGTATGTATTCGAGGCTGTTCCGGCGCCAGGCCCCAGCGCCTCTCGCGATCCGTAACAGTCAGAATGCCTAGGCAAGCAGCGCCTGGAGCAGGGCGGCGTGGGTGGTGCCGGCGCGCTCGCGGGTCAGGCGGCATGACACCACCAGTGCGCGCAGCTCGTCCAGTGCGGTAGTGAAGTCGTCGTTGATCACCAGGTAGTCATACTCGTCGTGGTGGGCCATCTCGCTCACCGCGTCGCGCATGCGCCGTTCGATCACCGCGTGCTCGTCGGTGCCGCGCCCGGCGAGGCGCCGTTCCAGCTCCTCCCGGGAGGGCGGCAGGATGAACACCGACACCGCGTCGGGTAGCTGCTGGCGGACCTGGCGGGCACCCTGCCAGTCGATCTCCAGGATCACGTCCTGGCCGGCGGAGAGGGCGGCCTGCACCGCCGGGCGTGAGGTGCCGTAGTAGTTGTCGAATACCCGGGCGTACTCGAAGAACTCGCCACGCTCGATCATCGCCTCGAAGTCGGGCACATCCACGAAGTGGTAGTTGACGCCGTCCACCTCGCCCTCGCGGCGGGGGCGGGTGGTGTGGGAGACCGAGACCTGGATGCCGTCGAGGCTCTCGACCAGCTCGCGCACCAGGCTGGTCTTGCCGGCGCCGGAGGGGGCGGAAACGACGAACAGCGTACCTTGCGACATACGCATCTCCATGGTGATTGGGTAGTAGGCCGGTAATGGCGGCCATCATATCACTCGATGTTCTGCACCTGCTCGCGCATCTGCTCGATCAGCACCTTGAGCTCCACGGCGCAGCGGGTGGTGCTGGCGACCACCGACTTCGACGACAGGGTGTTGGCCTCGCGGTTGAGCTCCTGCATCAGGAAGTCCAGGCGCCGGCCCACCGGGCCCTTCTGCTTCAGCTGGCGCTCCACCTCGGCGACGTGGGTGGCCAGGCGGTCGAGCTCCTCGTCGACGTCGGCCTTGTGGGCGAGCAGGGTGAGTTCGGCCTCCAGGCGCTGGGGGTCCAGCTCGCTCTTCACCTCCTCCAGGCGCTCGAGCAACTGGGAACGCTGGCGCTCGAGGATCTGCGGCATCAGGCGGCGCACCTCGGCCACCTGGGCCTCGATGCCGGCGAGCCGTTCGCGGATCAGGGCGGCGAGCTTGTCACCCTCCCGGGCGCGGCCGTCGACCAGGTCGTCCAGGGCGCGCTCGAACAGCGCCAGGGCCTCGGCCTTGACCGTCTCGGGCTCGGGGCCGCGATTCTCGAGCACGCCTGGGTAGTCGAGCAGGGCCAGGGCATCGGGCGGGGTGGTGTCTTCCACGGCCTGACGCACCTCGTCCAGGGCTCGGGAGAGTTCGGCGAGCCGCGTCGGATTCACGGCGAGGCCGGCGCTGTCGCCGGCGGCCTCGAAGCGCAGGCTGACCTCCACCTTGCCACGCGCCAGGCGGGCGCGCAGGGCTTCGCGGAAGTGGGGCTCCAGGTCGCGCAGGCTCTCCGGCAGGCGGAAGTGAGGCTCCAGGTAGCGCTGGTTCACCGAGCGCAGCTCGAGTTGCAGGGTGCCCCAGGGCGCGGCGCGCTCCTGGCGGGCGAAGGCGGTCATGCTGTGCACCATGGCGAGGCTCCCGGGGAAAGCTTGGGTGAGTGGAATAGTGTGGTGAGTCATGAGTGGTGGCCAGGCCGCAGTGTAACCGATTCGCCGTCACCGCCGGGCCAAGCGTGTAGAATGGCGGCCAGCCGATCCCCAACCGACTCCGATCACGAGGTGCCATGTCTACCGAATTCCGTCGCCCCAGCGGGCGCGCTCCCGAACAACCCCGCGAGATCCGACTGACCCGCGACTACACCCGTCATGCCGAAGGCTCGGTACTGGTCGAGTTCGGCGATACCAAGGTGTTGTGCAACGCCAGTGTCGAGCCCGGCGTGCCGCGCTGGCTGCGAGGAAAGGGCCAGGGCTGGGTCACCGCCGAGTACGGCATGTTGCCCCGTGCCACCCACACCCGTGGCGGCCGCGAGGCGACCCGCGGCAAGCAGGGTGGCCGCACCCTGGAGATCCAGCGCCTGATCGGCCGCTCGTTGCGTGCTACGGTCAATCTCAAGAAGCTGGGTGAATTCACCATCACCGTGGATTGCGACGTGATCCAGGCCGACGGTGGCACCCGTACCGCCTCCATCACCGGCGGCTGCGTGGCGCTGGTGGATGCCATCCGCTACCTGCAGCGCAACAAGCTGATCAAGGGTGATCCCTTCAAGCAGCTGGTCAGCTCGGTGTCGGTGGGCATCTTCAGGGGGGTGCCGGTGGTGGATCTGGACTACCCCGAGGACAGCGGTGCCGATACCGACATGAACGTGGTGATGGCCGAGGATGGCAGCCTGATCGAGGTACAGGGCACCGCCGAGAAGGGTACCTTCAGCCGCGGCGAGCTCAACGCCATGCTCGAGCTGGCCGAGAACGCCGGCGTGCAGCTGTTCGACCATCAGCGCGAGTCGCTGGGCATTCCGCGCTAGGTAGGAATGCGAAGGCCGCCGGGCAAGCGCCCCAACGCATCACGCCGGCCATGATGGCCGGCGTGATGCGTTTCGGTACCCCGGAACGGCGACGGAGGGAGGTTCAGAGCGGCAGGTCGTACTCGACGATCAGCGGCGCGAACTCCGAGAAGGTAGCGTCGTAGTCGATCCAGGCGTCCACCACGTGGCGGCGGAAGTTGGGGCCCACCACCTGGTAGTCGATGCGCCAGCCCTCCTGGCGGGAGCGCGGCACCTCCTGGTCGAGCTTGGGCCACCAGGTATATTCACCGGCGTCGCGGTTGATCTCGCGAAAGGTATCGATGAAGCCGGTGGGACCGAACACCTGATCCATCCAGGCGCGCTCCTCGGGGGTGAAGCCGGGGGTCTCCTGGTTGTCGGCCCAGTTCTCCAGGTCGATGGTCTTGTGGGCGATGTGCCAGGTGCCGCAGATGATGTACTCGCGACGCTTGCGAGCCATCTTGCTCAGGTACTCCTGGTACTGGGCCATGAAGGACTGCTTGGCGGCCGGGTCGCTACCGTCGGGCATCAGGAAGCTGGCGATGCTGAAGCGGTCGTAGTCGGCCTGCAGGAAGCGCGCCTCGTGGTCGCACTGCGGGAAGCCCAGCCCGTACATGATCGCCTTGGGGATCTTCCGGCAGTAGAGCCCCACCCCGGAGAAGCCGTCCTGCTCGGCATCGAGAAAGTAGCCCTCGTAGCCTTCCGGATAGAGGATACTGTCGTCCAGCTCGAAGCTCTTGGCCTTGAGATTCTGGACACAGACGACATCGGCGTCCTGGTTGGCCAGCCAGTCGAGAAAGCCTCGCCCGACGGCCTCGCGGATGCCGTTGACGTTGATGGTTGCTATTTTCATACGTGGTCCCTTTACCGTCGCGCGTGTATGATACCCGACGTTTCGACGTTTGGGTAAATGGCCAAGGCCAATAAACGTGATAGGAGGCCCCGTGGCGGATCGACGCATGCAGCCCTACCAGCGTGAGTTCATCGAGTTTGCCATCGAGCAGGGCGTGCTGCGTTTCGGCGAGTTCACTCTCAAGTCCGGCCGCGTCAGCCCCTACTTCTTCAATGCCGGGCTGTTTCGTACCGGCGGCGCCCTGGCCCGCCTGGGGCGTTTCTATGCCCGCGCCATCGCCGACCAGGCGCCGGCCTTCGACGTGCTCTTCGGCCCTGCCTACAAGGGCATTCCCCTGGCCACCACCACCGCCGTGGCGCTGGCCGACCACCACGGCCGCGACCTGCCCTATGCGTTCAACCGCAAGGAGGCCAAGGCCCATGGCGAAGGCGGCACCATCGTCGGTGCCGAACTGGCCGGGGATATCCTGATCATCGACGACGTGATCACCGCCGGCACCGCCATCCGCGAGGTGATGACGCTGATCGAAGGGGCCGGTGCCCGCGCCGCGGGGGTGGTGATCGCCCTGGATCGCCAGGAGCGCGGCAGCGCCGAGGTCGAAGGCGAGGCCCTCAGCGCCATCCAGGAGGTGGAGGCGCGCTACGCCATGCCGGTGATCAGCATCGTGACGCTGGACATGGTCCTGACCTATCTTGAAGAGCATGCCGGCGATTCGCTGCGTGGCCACGCCGCCGCCATTCGCGACTATCGTGCCCGGTACGGCGTTTCCACTGTGGCGTGACGGCCGATTGCGCTAAGCTGTACAAGAACCATACAGGATTTGCCGACGGCACAGGATAGGGAGAGCATGATGAGATCGATAAAGACGCTGCTGGCGGGCCTGGTACTGCTGGGCGGTGCCGGCCTCGCCCAGGCCGCCAGCCTGGACCTCAACCTGGGGTCGGATGCGGTGCAGTTCGAGGCGGCCGGCGAGCTCGTGGAGGGCATCCAGCTCGGCGGCGGGGTGGTGGACAGCGACTACCGCGAGGACGCCACCGTCTACCACGCCCAGCTGATGGGCAGCCAGCACACCTCGCGTCGCGAGGTGGGCATCGGTGCCCGCTGGACCCAGTATGACACCGACGTAGGCGATGGCGGCGGCCTGGGGCTCGGCGGTTACGGCTACGTCTACCTGCCCAACCTGCCGGCGGTCTCGCTGGGTGGCTACGGCTACTATACCCCCGATGCGGTGACCACCAGTGAGCTCGAAGAGGGCTACGAGGTCGGCCTGCGTGCACGCTATGCCTTTACTCCCAACGTGGATGGCTATCTGGGCGTGCGCCAGCTGGATGCCGACTTCGACGAAGAGCGCGGCAGCCGCACCCTGGATCGCGGCGCCCAGGTCGGCGTGCGCCTGCGCTTCTGAGCGTCCCCTGCGTCGATGATTGCGGGCCCCGTCACGGGGCCCGCCTGCGTTCCACCGGGCCCCACCGCGGATAAGCCATGCTCGATGTCGTCCTCTACCAGCCCGAGATACCCCCCAACACCGGCAACCTGATCCGGCTGTGTGCCAACACCGGGTTCCACCTGCACCTGATCGAACCGCTGGGCTTCGAGCTCGACGACAGGCGCCTGCGCCGTGCCGGCCTCGACTATCACGAGTGGGCGGCGGTGCGCGTGCACCGCGACTGGCCGGCCTACCTCCAGGCGGCCAGCCCTCGGCGGGTCTTCGCGGTATCGACCCGCGGGCGGACGGGCTACCATGAGCCGAGCTACCGGGCCGGCGATGCCCTGGTGTTCGGCCCCGAGACCCGTGGCCTGCCCGGGGCGATGCTCGAGGCCCTGCCCGAGGCGCAGCGGCTGCGCATTCCCATGCGCGAGGACAGTCGCAGCCTCAATCTCTCCAACGCCTGTGCGGTGCTGGTCTATGAAGCCTGGCGACAGCTGGACTTCGCCGGTGCCGCCGGAGTCGACAGCCGATGAACTCGCCCCCCTCCATCCAGCAGCGCCTCGCCGGCTTGAACCCCCGCCAGCAGGAGGCGGTGCGCTATATCGACGGCCCCTGCCTGGTGCTGGCCGGGGCCGGTTCGGGCAAGACCAGCGTGATCACCACCAAGATCGCCTACCTGGTGCAGGTGTGCGGCATGAGCGCCCGCCGCATCGCCGCGGTGACCTTCACCAACAAGGCCGCCCGGGAGATGAAGGAGCGCGTGGGCAGCATGCTAAAGGGCAAGGAGGGGCATGGCCTGACTGTCTCCACCTTCCACACCCTGGGGCTCAACATCATCCGCCGCGAGCTCAAGGCGCTGGGCTATCGCCCCGGCTTCTCGCTGTTCGACCCCGAGGACGCCAAGGCGCTGCTGCGCGACCTGATGCACAAGGATGCCCAGGTCGATGCCGACCAGATCAACGCCGTGCAGCACCGCATCTCCGAGTGGAAGAACGACCTGGTGCTGCCGGGCCAGGCGATGTCCCACGCAGCGGACGAGGACGAGCTGTTCGCCGCCCGGGTCTACGAAGCCTACAACCGCCACCTGAAGGCCTACAACGCGGTGGACTTCGACGACCTCATCCTGCTTCCGGTGGTGCTGCTGCGCGACGACCCCGAGGCCCTGGCGCGCTGGCGCAAGCGCATCCACTACATGCTGGTGGACGAGTACCAGGACACCAACGTCAGCCAGTACCAGCTGGTCAAGCTGCTGATGGGGGAGCGCAAGACCTTCACCGTGGTGGGTGACGATGACCAGTCGATCTACGCCTGGCGCGGGGCGCGCCCCGAGAACCTGGTGACCCTGGGCGAGGACTTTCCGCGCCTGGACGTCATCAAGCTGGAGCAGAACTACCGCTCCACCGGCACCATCCTGCGCGCCGCCAATACCTTGATCAGCAACAACCCCCACGTCTACGAGAAGACCCTGTGGTCGGACATGGGCGAGGGGGCGCCGATCCGCGTGGTGGTCAACCGTCACGAGGAGGCCGAGGCGGATCGCGTGGCCAGCGAGATCCTCACCCGGCGCATCAAGGAGCGTGCCGAGTGGCGCGATTTCGCGGTGCTCTACCGCGGCAACTTCCAGGCCCGGCTGCTGGAGCTAAAGCTGCAGCACTACCAGATCCCCTACAAGCTCTCCGGGGGCACCTCCTTCTTCTCGCGCAACGAGATCAAGGACGCCATGGCCTACCTGCGGTTGCTGATCAACCCGGCCGACGACAACGCCTTCCTGCGCATTGTCAACGTGCCGCGCCGCGAGATCGGCCCGGGTACCCTGGAGAAGCTGGCCAACTACGCCAACGAGCGGGGTATCGCGCTGTTCGCCGCCTGCCACGAGCTGGGCCTGGCCGAGCAGCTGCCGGTCAGGGCGGTGGAGCGGCTGGGGCGCTTCACCCACTTTATCGACGCGGTGCGCCGGCGCATGGATGGCGGCGATGCCATCGCCGCCATCCGCGACATGCTGCGCGAGATGGACTACGAGGCCTGGCTCTACCAGAACGCCAGTGCCCCGACCATCGCCGAGCGGCGCATGGCCAATGTCTGGATCCTGATCGACCAACTGGAGAAGTCGATGCAGGCCTCCCCCGAGGACGAGGGGCCGGACGAAAGCACCGCCTCCGAGGAGACCGAGACCGACGGCGTGGAGGCGGCCATCTCGCGACTGGTGCTGCGCGATATCCTCGAGCAGCAGGCCGAGGAGGACGACTCCGACCGGGTCCAGCTGCTGACCATGCACGCCTCCAAGGGGCTGGAGTTCCCGCACGTCTACCTGATGGGGCTGGAGGAGGAGCTGCTGCCCCACCGCAACGCCATCGAGGCGGGCACGGTGGAGGAAGAGCGTCGCCTGGCCTACGTGGGAATCACCCGGGCGCGGCGCACCCTGACCCTGACCCTGGCCCGCCAGCGCAAGACCTATGGCGAACTGATGGACTGTGCGCCGAGCCGCTTCCTGGACGAGCTGCCCGAGGCCGACCTGGAGTGGGAGGGGCGTCCGGATCGCGAGGACCCGGAGAAGAAGCAGGCCCGCGGCCAGGATGCCATCGCCGGACTGCGCTCTCTACTGGGCTGAAGGCACCTTCAGCGCAATCGAGGGGCGCAGTGGGCTGCTCGACCGGGGGCTCTCTGGCGTGACGCTATCGCCATATGCAAGCGGGGCGCCCTAAGGCGCCCCGCTGGCTTTGCCGTGGCCGGATGCTTACTGCACCGGCTCGACCAGGTAGTCGGTGGCGGCCTTGACCTCGTCATCGGAGAGGTTGGGGTTGCCACCCTTGGCGGGCATGGCGTTGAAGCCGTTGATGGAGTGGTCGTAGAGGGTCTGGATGCCCTGCTCCATGCGTGCACTCCACTGGTCGGCTTCGCCGCGAATCGGTGCCCCAGCGGCGCCGGTCATGTGGCAGGCCATGCAGACCTGGTTGTAGATCGCCTCACCGTCGATGCCGGCGTGGGCGGGCTCGTCGCCAGCGGAAGCCCCGTCGGTGGCGGCCTCTTCCTCAGTTGCCTGCTCGCTAGCGGCTTCTTCTTCGCTGGCGGCCTCATCCGTCGCTCCGTCGGTAGTGGCCTCTTCCTCGGTCGCCTCTTCGCTGGCGGCCTCTTCCTCGCTGGCAGCCTCCTCGGCACCACCCTGCTCCGTGGCATCCATCACCGGCTCGACCAGATAGTCGGTGGCGGCCTTGACCTCGTCATCGGAGAGGTTGGGATTACCACCCTTGGCGGGCATGGCGTTGAAGCCGTTGATGGAGTGGTCGTAGAGGGTCTCGATGCCCTGCTCGGTGCGCGCGGCCCACTGGTCGGCGTTGCCGCGCACCGGAGCGCCGGCGGCACCGGTCTCGTGGCAGGCCATGCAGACCTGGTTGTAGATCGCCTCGCCGTCGATACCGGCGGTCTCGGCAGCGTCTGCCGCCGCATCACCGCTGGGCTCCTCGGTGGGTGCCTCCTCCTCGGCGGCGGCATCGTCACCACCGCCCAGCTCGGGAACGTCCATCACCGGCTCGACCATGTAGGCGGTGGCGGCCTCCATCTCGGCATCGGAGAGGTTGGGGTTGCCACCACGCGCCGGCATGGCGTTGAAGCCGTTGATCGAGTGATCCAGCAGAGTGGCGAAGCCTTGCTCCACGCGGTCGGCCCAGGCCGCCTCGTCGCCGCGGATCGGGGCACCGGCGGCGCCGGTCTCGTGACAGGCCATGCACACATTGTTGTAGATGCCGGCGCCGTCGATATCGTCACCGCCACCGCTGGAGGCGCTGCCGCTATCGCCGCCGCCACTGGCGGTGGCAGCGGTGCCGCAGTCTTCGCCCTGCACGCAGAGCTCGCCAACCGGCTTCAGGCGCTCGGCGATGGCTTCGCGCTCGGCATCGTCCTGGGCCAGGGCGATACCGGCGCTGGCGGTCAGGCCCAGGGTGGCCAGGCACCCCATGATCAGCTTGCTGGATTTCACTCTCACCACCTCTTCACGGTCCTTTAGGAAGTTATTCGTGGCAGCGCCCGGCGGAAACGGTTTCGGCAACGCAGCCGAGGGAGATGCCATCATGCAGTCGCCCGACAGTATACCGGCAACCCTGGCGCCAGGAAAATGGCGCGCCCCCCGCCGTTGGGCTGGCGCACAGGCATCCACGGCGCCCCGTGCTGGACAGTGGCGGGCCTGGCAGTTAGGATGTCGTCCGCTCGGCGCCATGCCGGGTGATGCGCCCGTAGCTCAGTTGGATAGAGTATCGGCCTCCGAAGCCGAGGGTCGCAGGTTCGAATCCTGCCGGGCGCGCCACGAATTCAAGGGCTTACAGCGATGCTGTAGGCCCTTTTTCGTAGCTGTGCCCAGATCGTGCCCCCACCGCGTGGCGGGTCCCTCCCGGCGGGGGCCGCGCGCCTACTCTGCGGTCGCCAGCAGGCTGGCGTTGCCACCTGCGGCGGTGGTGTCGATGCACAGATGGCGCTCCACCACATAGCGCTCCGGGGCGATGGTCTGGGTCTCCAGGGGTACGATGGCCCCCTCGCGGGAGGCCAGCGCCAGGCGCAGCTTGCGGGTCCAGTCGCTGGCGCCGGCCGCGGCCACCGCCTCGACACCCGTGATCGCGGTCAGCATATCCGCCTCGATACTGCCGTCGAGGGCGGCCACGGGCGCACCGGCATCGATCAGAGGCTGCAAGGCCTGCGCCGCGCCCGGGGCGACAAGCAGCGCCGGGCAGCCCGCCCCGAGTGCCTGCACCGCCTGGGCCATGGCGATGTCCAGCGTCGGCCCGAGGCAGAGTACCGGGCCCTTGGGGTACATCGCCAGACGGTTACTCTCCCCCGTGGGTCCCGGTAGGGTCTGCGGCGTCATGTCTAGGGCCGCCGTCTCGGCGAGCGCCTTGCGGATCACGCCGCCCTTGCCGGAGAGCGCGCGTCGCAGCACCTCGACCCGATCGGGCCGCGCCGCCCAGTTGCGTGCATCCAGCCCGTCGAGGGCTGCCTGGAGATCGCCGAGTGTCACGGCACTCCCCTGCGGGGCGGCGTGGCTCTCCGGGTCGGCGGTGCGCCGGAAGCGGGTGACATACAGTGGACCGCCGGCCTTGGGCCCGGTGCCCGAGAGGCCCTCGCCCCCGAAGGGCTGGGAGCCGACGATGGCGCCGATCTGGTTGCGATTGACGTAGATATTGCCGACATGGATGCGTTCGACGATCTGTTGCACGCGGTCGTCGATGCGGGTATGTAGGCCGAAGGTCAGTCCATATCCCCGGTCGTTGATGGCGTCGACCACCTTGTCGATGTCGCGCGCCTTGAAGGTGGCCACATGGAGCACCGGGCCGAAGATCTCGCGCTCGAGGTCCTCGATGCCCCCCACCTCGACCACCGCGGGGGTGACGAAGGTGCCGACGTCCGGTGCGGCCAGTTTCTTCAGTACCTTGCCGGCCTTCTCCTGGGTTGCGACATAGTCGTTGATGTCGGCCTGAGCCTCGGCGTCGATCACCGGCGAGACGTCGGTGTCGGTATTCCAGGGGTCGCCGATGGTAAGGGCGTCCATGGCGCCATCGAGCATATGGAGCAGGCGCTCGCGCGCCTCCTCCTGGACGTAGAGCATTCTGAGTGCCGAGCAGCGCTGACCGGCCGACTGGAAGGAGGAGATCAGGATGTCGCGCACCGCCTGCTCGGTCAGCGCCGTGGAGTCCACGATCATGGCGTTCAGCCCGCCGGTTTCGGCGATCAGCACCGCATCCGGCCCCGCATTCTGGGCGAGTGCCTTGTGGATGATCTGCGCTACGGGAGTCGAGCCGGTGAAACAGACGCCGGCGATGCGGGCATCGCTGGTCAGCGGGCCGCCCACCGTCGGACCGTCACCGGGGAGCAGCTGCAGCGCCGCCTCGGGCAGGCCCGCCTCGCGCATCAGCTCGATGGCACGGGCGGCGATCAGCGGCGTCTGTTCGGCAGGCTTGGCGAGTACGGCGTTACCAGCCGCCAGCGCTGCGGCGATCTGGCCGGTGAAGATGGCCAGCGGAAAGTTCCACGGGCTGATGCAGACGAAGATGCCGCGAGCCTTGCCGGGCTCCTCGGCCTCCAGCCGCTCGCCCTCGTTGGCGTAGTAGCGCAGGAAATCCACCGCCTCACGTACCTCGGCGATGCCGTCGAAGAGCATCTTCCCCGCCTCGCGGGTGCAGATCACCGTCAGCTCGGCGATGTGTTTCTCGTAGAGGTCGGCGGTGCGCCGCAGCACCTCGGCCCGCTCGGCCACCGGCCGTGCCGACCACTCGCGGAAGCCCTCCTCGGCGGCGTCCAGCGCGGCCGCGACCTCCTCCGGAGTCGCTTCAGACACCTTGCCGGCCACCCGTGAGCCGTCGGCGGGGGAGACGACTTCCCTGGCCTCGCCACGGGGTGCCGGGTTGCCCGCCAGCATGGGACCGGCGCTCCAGGTGGCATCGGCGAACTTCTCGCGCGCTGCCAGCAGCGGCAGGATCGAGGCGGGCTCGTTGATCCGGTAGCCGCGGGAGTTCTGGCGTTCGGGAGCGAAGAGCTCCCCGGGCTGGCGGATCAGGGGGCTGGCGATGGCCTCACCCAGCTGCTGCATCCCCGCCACCGGGTCCTTGGCGACCTCGCTGGCGGGAATCGAGTCGTCCACCACCTGGTTCACGAACGAGGAGTTCGCGCCATTCTCGAGCAGGCGGCGTACCAGGTAGGCCAGCAGGTCGCGGTGAGCACCCACCGGGGCGTAGAGCCGACAATGCGTGCCTTCCGACTGCTTGACGATATGGTGCAGCGATTCGCCCATGCCGTGGAGGCGCTGGAACTCGTAGCTGTCCTTGTCCTCACCCGCCATGGCCACGATGGCGGCGCAGGTATGGGCGTTGTGGGTCGCGAACTGCGGGTAGATGCGATCACGCCGGTCGAGCAGCATCTGCGCGCAGGCCATGTAGCTGACGTCGGTGTTGACCTTGCGGGTGAAGACGGGAAAGGTCTCGACCCCCATCTCCTGGGAGAGCTTGATCTCGGTGTCCCAGTAGGCGCCCTTGACCAGTCGCACCATGATCCGCCGGTCGAATCGTTCGGCGAGGTCGTAGAGCGCCTCGATCACCGGCGCGGCGCGGCGCCCGTAGGCCTGCACCACGACCCCGAAGCCATCCCAGCCGGCGAGCTCGGGGTCAGCCAGCAGCGCCTCGATGACGTCGAGGGACAGGTCGAGCCGGTCCTGCTCCTCGGCATCGATATTGAAGCCGATATTGGCCCGGGCCGCCTGCTGTGCCAGTTCCAGCGCGCGCGGCACGAGTTCCGCCATGACCGTGTCGCGGTGGGTATATTCATAGCGCGGGTGTAGCGCCGAGAGCTTCACCGAGATGCCGGGGCTGCCGCGCACGTCGCCCTTGGCCTGCTTGGCAATGGCGGTGATCGCCCTGGCGTAGGCCTGGTGATAGCGGACCGCGTCGGCATCGGTGCGGGCCGCCTCGCCCAGCATGTCGTAGGAGTAGGTATAGCCCTGCTTCTCGAGCTCGCGGGCATTCTTCATGCCCTCCTCGATGGTCTGGCCGAGCACGAACTGGCGACCCAGGATCTTCATCGACTGGCCGACCGCGGTACGCACCACCGGTTCACCCATGCGGCGCACCAGGCCGCGCAGCGCCCGCACCGGCCCCTTGGGGTCGTCGTCCAGCACCTTGCCGGTCAGCATCAGCGCCCAGGTCGAGGCGTTGACCATCGATGACGACGACTTGCCCAGGTGTGCGCCCCAGTCGGAGGGCTCGATCTTGTCATGAATGAGGTCGTCGATGGTCTCGGCATCGGGCACGCGCAGCAGCGCCTCGGCCAGGCACATCAGGCCGACCCCCTCGGCGGTCGAGAGCCCGTACTCTGCCAGGAACGCCTCCATCATCGAGGGAGAGGTCTCCCTGCGCACGCGCTCCACATAGTTCGCGCCGGCATCGGCCACCCGGCGGCGCTCCCCCTCCGACAGCTTGATCTGTCCGACGAGTTCTCTCAGGACCGCTGCCTCATCGGCCGCGTAGTTGGCGCGGATGCGTGCCCGATGCTCGTTCACGGCGTCATGCGGGTGAAGGTTGGCTTCGTTCATGTTCGATTACCCTTTCGCTACTCGAAACGCATCGTGGATGCACAGGCACGGATGCCTTCGCATGGAAGAAGGCATTCACTCAGCGTAGGCGTCGGCAGTGGAGTTGCGCCGCTTGGCTATGGACACTTTGTCAACGGACGCTGGCAGGGCACCCGAGTGGCCAGCGATCATCGGCCGGGAAGCGGAAAGAGGCTATAGGATGCCGCGCCCGGATGTCGGGGAGTACCGGGCCAGGAGTCGCGAGTCGGAGCCTGGCGGGCCATGTTTCTTGCTTTCCTGGAGACTTGATCGAGATCATGATTTCCGTCTGTAGCCCTTGAGGGCAAGGGTGTAATGATCTGGATCAAAAACCATTCATGTTGTTATAAAAAATATTGTCTTTTATATCGTTGTATGTCTTGGCAGACTCCTCCGCTCACGCTCAACGATTCAGGGATGATGAAGACTTATCTGGGAAAGATGCGCGGTGAGCGCCTGCAACGCGATAGGCTCGATCTCGGTGATGCCCTCTGGTCATGGCTGGGGGCCGTGGTCGGCATGGGGGCGATCTGCTGGCTCAGCGCCCACTGGCTCTCCCAGCACCTGCTGATCGTGGCGTCCTTCGGCGCCACCTCGGTGCTGCTCTATGCGGCCCCGGAGAGTCCCTTCGCCCAGCCGCGCAACGTGCTGCTGGGTAGCCTGCTCTCGGCGGTGGCGGGGGTCGCCTGCTTCCAACTGCTGGGTGCCACGCCGCTCGCCGTGACCCTGGCGGTATCGCTCTCCATCCTGCTGATGCAGCTGACCCACAGCGTCCACCCGCCCGGTGCCGCGGCAGCCCTGGTGGCGGTGATCGGCGGCCCGGAGATCACCGGGCTGGGCTGGTGGTATCCGCTGATGCCCATCGGCATCGGCTGCGCCATCATGCTGGCGGTGGCCGTGCTGGTGAACAACCTGGCCCGCCATCGCCGCTATCCGCTGCACTGGTAGGGGGTCAGGAAAGCAGAGCAGGAAAAACCGCAACTTTCTCCCCGCGAAAACGGAAAGGATTTCTCCCCGATTCGGCCCCGCAGGGGCTCGGTAGCGCCGGGGGGCTTCTGCTATCGTCTCGTGCACAATCCACGCCGCCGGCACGCCGCCGGCGGCCCCACACAGGAGGCAGCAGATGGCGAATCCCCCAGACGCGACCGTTCCCGCCACCATGTCGGCCATGCTGCTGACCGGCCATGGCGACGTCGACAAGCTGGTCTATCGTGACGACGTGCCGACCCCGCAACCGGGGCCCGGCGAGGTGCTGGTGCGGGTCACGGCCACCGCCAAGAACAACACCGACCGCAAGGCCCGCGAGGGGCTCTACCCGGTGAAGAAGGGCGAGGTGACCTCCTTCGCCATGGGCGGCGAGCCGACCCTGACCTTCCCGCGCATCCAGGGCGCCGACATCGCCGGTCGGGTGGTGGCGGTGGGCGAGGGGGTCGATCCGGCCCGCCTCGGCGAGCGCGGCCTGCTCGACTTCAACCTCTACCCGGACGCTCGCCGTGACATCAACCTGACCCCGGACTACTACGGCCACGGTGCCGACGGCGGCTTCGCCGAGTACGTCGCCGTGCCCTCCGATCAGTTCCACCACGTGCCCAACCCCGAGCTCAGCGATGCCGAGCTCGCTGCCCTGGGCATGTGCTCCTACCAGACCGCCTACCATATGATGACCTCGGCGGGAGTGGCCGCCGGTGAGCGGGTACTGGTCAGCGGCGCCAGTGGCGGGGTCGGCACCGCACTGATCCAGCTGTGTCGCATCGTCGGCGCGATTCCCTACGCGGTGAGCCAGCCGGAGAAGGCCGCAGCGCTCAAGGCGCTGGGCGCCGAGGCGGTGATCGACCGGGGTGACCTCGACGGCTTCGCCGAGCGGGTGCTCGCGGCCACCGGCGGCGCGCCCATTGACGCGGTGATGGACCTGGTCGGCGGCGAGATGACCGACTGCTTCATCGACACCATGATCCAGGACATGAAGGCGCGCACCAGCTACCCGCGGCTCTCCATCGCCGGCGCCAGCGGCGGCAACATCTCGGAGATCCTGTGGACGCGCATCTATCTCTACCAGGTGCAGATCTTCGGCGTCTCCCACGGCACCCGCGAGGAGGCCGAGCAGCTGATCGCCTGGATCCGTTCCGGCGAGCTCAGGCCGGTGCTGCATGCCGCCTTCCCGCTCTCCGACCTGCACGCCGCCGAGCGCTACTTCGTCAGCCGCGGCAGCAACTTCCTGGGCAAGATCGTGATCGTGCCCGACAGCCAGTGGGACGAGCACGGTGCGCCCTTCGCCCTGGCCTCTTCCTCCGCCAGCCAGGAGCCGCGCCCATGAGCCAGCTGCTGACCTTCAGGATGATGGATACCCACGCCGGCGGCGACGTCAGCCGCATCGTGGTCGGCGGCATCGAGCCCCTCCCCGGCGCCACGGTGCGTGACCAGATGCACTACCTGCGCGATGACGCCGACGGCCTGCGCAAACTGCTGCTGTTCGAGCCCTACGGCGTGCCGGAGATGTCGGTGGACCTCATCGTGCCCACCACCGACCCCGAGGCCGCGGCCGGCTACATCATCATGGAGGTGATGGGCTACCCCATCTACTCCGGCTCCAACACCATCTGCACCGCCACCGCGGTCCTCGAGGCGGGCATCGTGCCCAAGCAGGAGGGCGTCCAGCGCTTCACGCTCGAGGCCCCGGCGGGGCGGGTCAACATCGAGGCGCGGGTGGAGAACGGTGTGGTGGAGGCGATCACCTGCGAGGGGCTGCCCAGCTACATCGACACCTACCGCGCGACGATCCATGTGCCGGGGCTGGGCGAGGTCACCTACAGCGTGGCCTACAGCGGCGGCTTCTATGCCCTGGTGGACGCCACCGAACTCGGCTTCCACCTCAACCGCGACGAGGAGCGCGAGCTCGCCGAGTGCGCCCACCGCATCGTCGAGGCGATCCAGGCCGAGCGCGGCTTCTCCCACTACACCCTGGGTGACGTGGGCCCGCTGCCCTTCCTGCACTTCATGGGGCCGGTGGAGCAGGTCGCCGACGACTTCTACCGATCGCGTTCGGCCACCTACGTGCATCCCGGGGTGATCTGCCGCAGCACTACCGGCACCGGTACCTCGGCGCGCCTGGCGCTGATGCGCCACGAGGGCACTATCAAGCCCGGCGACAGGCTGGAGACCATCTCCCTGCGCGAGACCGGTTTCATCGGCACCTTTACCGGCACCCACGCGGAGGGGCCCCACACGGTGGTGGAGAACACCATCACCGGCAAGGCCTACGTGCTGGGCCACACCGAGGTGGTGGTCAACTGCGACGACCCCCTGGTGGAGTGCGGCGGCCTGCACCATATCCTCAGCGCCCGCCACGGCTGAGTCTTGCTCCCACCATCTTGACCGAGACGATTCGCCCGCCTGCCCCTTGAGCGTCGCCGCCAAAGGGGGCAGGCTGGCGCTCATTCTTCTTTTGACTCACCCTCTTTCGACCGACCCTGGAGGCTAACCGTGGCCATTACCAACTTTTCCGACCTGCTGGGCGAGGCGCGCCTGCAGCCCGATGCCCAGCGCCTGCTGTTCGTCTTCACCCGCGCCGAACTGCCGGACAACCCCTCCGCCGAGCAGCGTGCTCGCTTCGAGCAGGGCGAGGGCGGCGTGCTCACCCCGGTGCTGTGCGTCGACAAGATTCCCGAGGAGCTTAGCGACATGGCCGCCCTGGTGGCGGAGTCGCGCAACACCGGCGTCGAGTGGGACATCGTCTTCGTCGGCGCCCTCTCCGGTCGCGGCAGCGAGGCGCCGGCTTCCGAGCAGGCCGAGGCGCAGCTCGAGCGCATGGTGGAGTCGCTGAAGATGGGTAATGTCGATCAGTTCCTGGCGCTGGACCGCCAGGGCGAGGCGGTGCGCATCGGCTGACATGGAAGCGTCATCGCCATAGGGTTGAATTATCAGGGTGATGACACCATTCAATTTACGCTATCAGTCGATGCGGGCTACCATGCCCCCGTACTCGAGACATCCCCATACTTAAGACGAAAGGAGCATTACCGAATGTCCCTGCTGAACACCGAAGTCAAGCCGTTCAAGGCCACCGCATACCACAACGGCGAGTTCGTCGAGCTGAACGAAGAGCAGCTGAAGGGCCAGTGGAGCATCTTCTTCTTCTACCCGGCCGACTTCACCTTCGTCTGCCCCACCGAGCTGGGCGACCTGCAGGACAACTACGAAGAGTTCAAGAAGCTGGGCGTCGAGATCTACAGCGTCTCCACCGACACCCACTTCACCCACAAGGCGTGGCACGACAGCTCCGAGACCATCGGCAAGCTGACCTACCCGATGCTGGCCGACCCGACCCACACCATCTCGCGCAACTTCGAGGTGCTGATCGAGGAAGACGGCATCGCCGAGCGTGGCACCTTCGTGGTCGACCCCGACGGCAAGATCCAGATCGTCGAGCTGAACGCCGGCAACATCGGCCGTAACGCCGAGGAGCTGCTGCGCAAGGTCAAGGCCGCCCAGTACGTGCGTGCCAACCCCAACGAGGTCTGCCCGGCCAAGTGGGAAGAAGGCGAAGAGACCCTGTCTCCGTCCCTGGACCTGGTCGGCAAGATCTAAGCCGGTCCCTGCCGCGAGGCCCCGCCCCCGGGCCTCGCTGCCCCTGCCCCGGGCACCTTCCCCCGCCCGGGGCCCCTATTCCGACGCACGAGCCCCTCCCGCGCTGCCCGACCGGCAGGGCGCGGCTGCCTCGTGACCCCGAATCCCGAACATGAAAGGAACACGCTGTCATGTTGGACGACAATCTGAAAACTCAGCTCAAGGCCTACCTGGCCAAGGTCACCCAGCCCTTCGAGATCGTTGCGTCCCTCGATGACGGCGCCAAGTCGAAGGAACTGCACGGCCTGCTGACCGATATCGTCGGCCTGACCGATAAGATCACCCTCAAGCTCGATGGCCAGGACGCGCGCCGCCCCTCCTTCGCTATCAATCGCCCCGGTGAGGAGACCGGCGTGGTCTTCGCCGGCCTGCCCATGGGCCACGAGTTCACCTCCCTGGTGCTGGCGCTGCTGCAGGTGGGTGGCCATCCGCCCAAGGCCTCCGATGAGGTGATCGAGCAGATCAAGGGCCTCGAGGGCGAGCTCCACTTCGAGACCTACTTCTCGCTCTCCTGCCAGAACTGCCCGGACGTGGTCCAGGCGCTCAACCTGATGGCGATCCTCAACCCCGATGTCCACCACGTCGCCATCGATGGCGCGCTGTTCAAGGACGAGGTGGAGGAGCGCCAGGTGATGTCGGTGCCCAGCATCTACCTCAACGGCGAGCCCTTCGACCAGGGCCGCATGAGTCTGGAGCAGATACTCGCCAAGGTGGATACCGGCGCCGCCGAGCGCGAGGCCGCCAAGCTCAGCGAGAAGCCGACCTTCGACACCCTGATGATCGGCGGTGGCCCAGCCGGTGCCGCGGCGGCGGTCTATGCCGCACGCAAGGGCATCCGCACGGGTGTTGCCGCCGAGCGCTTCGGCGGCCAGGTACTCGACACCATGGCCATCGAGAACCTCATCTCCGTGCCCCACACCGAGGGCCCCAAGTTGGCCGCGGCGCTGGAGGAGCACGTCAAGGAGTACGAGGTCGACATCATGAACCTGCAGCGGGCGGTCAAGCTGCTGCCCGGCCGGCCCGGCGAGGAGCACGAGGTGCAGTTCGAGTCCGGTGCCAGCCTCAAGGCGAAGACCCTGGTGCTGGCCACCGGCGCCCGCTGGCGCGAGATGGGCGTGCCCGGTGAGGCCGACTACCGCAACAAGGGCGTGGCCTATTGCCCCCACTGCGACGGTCCGCTGTTCAAGGGCAAGCACGTGGCGGTGATCGGCGGCGGCAACTCCGGCGTAGAGGCGGCCATCGACCTGGCCGGCATCGTCGGCCATGTGACCCTGATCGAGTTCATGGACGAGATGCGCGCCGATGCCGTGCTGCAGAAGAAGCTGCGCAGCCTGCCCAATGTCGACATCATCCTCGGTGCCCGCACCACCGAGGTGAACGGCGACGGCAAGCGCGTCACCGGCCTCACCTATGAGGAGCGGGCCAGCGGCGAGGTCAAGAAGATCGATCTGCAGGGCGTCTTCGTGCAGATCGGCCTGGTGCCCAATACCGAGTGGCTCAAGGAGTCGCCCATCGAGCTCTCCGAGCGCGGCGAGATCGTGGTCGATGCCCGCAGCATGACCAGCGTGCCGGGCATCTTCGCCGCCGGCGACGTGACCACCGTGCCCTACAAGCAGATCGTCATCGCCATGGGCGAGGGTTCCAAGGCCGCCCTGGGCGCCTTCGACCACCTGATCCGCAGCTGAGTCGTGTTCGAGTGATCCTGGGCGCCGAGGCGCCCCGACTGACAGCGCCCCCGCCGGTCTTCCCGGCGGGGGCGCTGCAGTGTGTGGGGTCAGTCGATCAGGCCCAGGAAGGGCAGCAGGGTAAGGATCAGGATCAACGCCACCGCCATGGCCACCAGCAGCACGCGCACGGGGTGCTGTCGCAGGCGGCTCCACAGGGTCGGTGCGGCTCCGCGCTCGGCCAGCGCATCGCGCTCCTCACGCATCCGCTCGGCGAGCTCCTGCTGGTAGGCATCCAGCGCCTCCCTGGCCGCCAGGTACTCGTCCGGGTTGCGCAGCCAGATGGCCGCCACCCCCAGGCCCCAGAAGCCGGCCCGACTCTCGAAGATGTCGAAGCCGCGCTCCTCGAGCAGGCGGCGAACCTCCTCGGCCTCTTCCTCGGGTACGTTGCCCAGTCCGAACAGCAGTGTCGCCAAGTCGCTTCCCTCTCTATCTCAGCCGGTGGCGCCGACGCCCGGCCCGCTCAGCGCGACTCGCTGCGGACTTCGGCGCGCTCGATCACCACTGCGCTCTCGGGCACGTTCTGCATCGGGCCGCGATTGCCGGTGGGCACGCGCTTGATGGCGTCCACCACCTCCATGCCCTCGACGACCTGGCCGAACACCGCATAGCCCCAGGTCTGGCCCGACTGCTTGCTGACATGGTCGAGGAAGCCGTTGTCGGCGACGTTGATGAAGAACTGGGCGGTGGCCGAGTGGGGGGCGCCGGTCCGCGCCATGGCCAGGGTGCCGCGGCGGTTCTTGAGGCCATTGTCGGCCTCGTTCTGGATTGGCTCGCGGGTGGATTTCTGGCTGAAGTCGCTATCGAAGCCGCCGCCCTGGATCATGAAGTCGTCGATCACCCGGTGGAAGAGGGTGCCGTCGTAGTGGCCGGACTCGGCGTAGGCGAGGAAGTTCTCGACACTCAGTGGGGCCTGCTCCTCGAAGAGCTCGATGCCGATGGCACCCTCACTGGTATGCAGCACCACATCGGGTTCGGTGGACTGGGCCCAGGTGGGGCTTGCCAGGGTGGCGATCAGCGGGGTGGCGGTGAGCAGGGCAAGGGCGAGACGTCGCATGGGCAGTCCTTCCGGGCAGGTCAGTGGAGTCAGCGCCCAGCATACGGCGCCGGGCGGCGGCTGTCAGCGGGTGCTCGTTTATCCTGAGCTCGAGGAGCGGCAGGCCTTTCGGGCGCGCGCCATCGCCTCGACGGCACCGTCGAGGGCGAAGACCATGAACCAGGGATCGTCGGGACCACGCATCAGGCGCAGCCGCAGCAGCTCGCCCTGGCGCATCTCGTCGAGCAGCAGCGGCTGTTCCGGCAGGTCGAACTGCACATAGAAACCGCTGTCGCCACGTTCGGTGCGAAACTCGGCCTGACCCGAGTGGATCGTGGCCTCGTCGACCCGCAGGTCGGCGGGCACGCGGTTGGCCAGGCGACTCTCGGCCTGGCGTTCGCCGAGGTCGACCCGCATCTCCAGCCAGGGTGCCTCGCAGGCGCCGGGGGTGAAGGTGACGCTGAAGTGGGCGTCGGCGTAGGTGCTGCCCTCCAGGGCGCGGTAGAGGCGCTGCTCGCCGAGGTTCAGAGTCATCGACTGCCAGGCGCCGTGGCGCTCGACCTCGGCGACGTTGAACTGCACCGCGGCAACCGGCCAGGCCAGGGCCAGGCCGACCAGGGCGGCAACGAGATGGGGAAGGCGAGCTGGCATCCTGGGCTCCTGAGGGGACGATGCGCCCGAGGCTAGCATGCCGCCCCCCGTCGCGCAGCTAGGGGCTACTGGGAATGCTGCATACCTTCCATGTCGTCGCCCATCTCCATGGGCATGCCCCCACCGATATCCCCACCCAGCTCGCCGCGGCCCAGGCGACCCAGCAGGTCGATGTCGATCTCGGCGAAGGTGACCAGCTCCCCGCCATGCTCCTCGCGGAACGCCTCGGCATCGGCCTGTTCGGCAAACGAGGCCAGGGTGTGGCCCATGGCACCGCGCTGGTCGTGACCCACCACGTAGATCGCTTCGCTGGCCAGCACGAAGGCCTCGTCGTCGGGGGTGGCCCAGGGCGCGGCGGCGACGTCATGCACATAGGCGTGGGAGACCTGGGCCTCGTTCTCGGGCTGCTTGAGGAAGGCGAACAGGTCCATGGTAGAGCAGAACTTCAGCGCCTCGCCCTGAGCCTCCATGAAGGCCTCGCCCTTGGGGCCGGGGTGCTCACTGATCAGCATGCCGCAGACGTGGCAGCTGTCGCCGGCCTCGATGGGCTGGGCGGCGGCCAGCGCCTCGGGCTCGGACTCGCCGCAGGCGGCGAGCAGCAGGGTGGACATCAGCAGCAGCGGTAGGAGCAGTCGTTTCATGGGGTCTCTCTACGGGAGTGGCTAGGAAAATCGGCAGCGGGTCAGGCGGCGCGGCGTCGGAAGCGCAGCAGCGCCAGGCCCAGGGGCACCAGGATCCAGGCTACCAGGATGGCGGTGACCATGACGGGGCGGAAGGCACTGCCCTCGGCGATGGAGGTCAGCCCGGTATAGCTGCGGGCGGCCTCGAAGCCGGTCAGGTTGATCAGGCGGAAGCATTCGGTGGGGTTGAGCAGCAGCAGCCAGGGCAGCCAGTCGCCGCCCCGCTCGACGCTGACCAGTAAGGCCAGCAGCCCCAGGTCGAAGACCAGCACGAACAGGAACCACACCACCAGCGCCAGGCCGGCGGCGCGGGCCTTCTCGGTGACCCAGACGCTGATCAGATAGGCGAAGGCGATGAACACCCAGCCGAGCAGGATGCTGCTGCCGATCAGCAGGCCCATGCCGGCGGCCAGCTCGGTCAGCGCCACGCCCTCGGCACCCACCGCGATCACCGCGCCGGCGATGCCGAAACCCAGCGCCGTGGCGGCGGCCAGGATCAGGCCGTGGCCGAGGAACTTGCCGAGCAGCAGCTGGGTGCGGCTGATGGGGTAGGTGAGCAGCAGCAGCAGGGTACCCGCCTCCTGTTCGCCGACCACGGCATCGTAGGCCAGCAGCAGGGCGATCAGCGGGATCAGGAATACCGCGAGTGTGGCTAGGCTGACCACGGTGGTGGCCAGCGACGTGAAGCCGAGGCCGCCGCTGGCGGCGGCGCCGAACCAGGCGATACCCACCGCGAGGAAGGCGAGCACCAGGGCGATGGCCAGCACCCAGCGGTTGCGCAGGCCGTCGCGGAACTCCTTGCCGGCGATGGTCAGGATGGCGTTCATTCGGCGTCTCCTCGTTGCGCGGGCGAGAGGCTGGCGGAGAAGTGGGTGTAGAGGTGCTCCAGGGTCGGCGGCAGCAGCTCGATGTCCTCGACCCCGGCGGTGTCGGTGAGTCGGCGCAATACGGCGAGCTTGGCATCCGGCGGTACCGTCAGTGCCACCTCATGGCCGTTGAGGGCGGCGGTCGCGATACGCGGGTCATCCCAGCCGGCCAGGCGCTTGGCGAGGTCGCGATCGCCGGCGTGGCTCCGGGCGCGCACGGTGATCGGCAGCGCGGCCTCCTCGCGCAGCTCCGCCAGGCTGCCTAGCGCCAGGCGCTTGCCGCCGCCGAGAATCAGCGCGCGGTCGATATAGGGCTCCACCCCGGGCAGCACATGGGAGGAGAGCAGCACCGTGCAGCCGCGCTCGCGCAGGCCGCGCACGGTGTCGTAGAAGTCGCGGGTGGCGGCCGGGTCGAGGCCGGTGGTGGGCTCGTCGAGCAGCAGCAGGCGAGGGTCGCCGAGCAGCGCCTGGGCCAGGCCCAGGCGCTGGCGCATGCCCTTGGAGTAGGTCTTCACCCGGCGGTGGGCGGCATGGCCGAGGCCGACCCGCTCCAGCAGCTCGCCCACCTGGCCGTGGTCGACTCGCTTGAGGCGGGCGAAGTAGTCGAGCACCTCCCGGCCGCTCAACTGCTCGTAGAAGCTGACGTTCTCGGGCAGGTAGCCCAGGCGGCGGCGCAGCGTCTCGGCATGGGTGCCGTCGGGGGCGCCGCCGAGGACCGCCACACGCCCTTCGCTTGGCGAGAGCAGCCCGAGGATCAGGTGCATGGTGGTGGTCTTGCCGGCGCCGTTGTGGCCCAGCAGGGCCAGTACCTCGCCCTCGTTCACTCGAAGGTCGAGGGTATCGAGGCGCACCAGGCCGCCGTCGCGGCGGGTGACGCCCTGGAAATCGATTACCGCGGTCATGCGTCGGCGTCTCCCATGTCGGGTCGGTTCAGGTCGGGTTCGTTCATCAGCGGATGGCTGTCCTTGACCCCCTGGGGGCGGAAGACCGGGAACTGGCGCTGCACCCAGCGCAGTGCCAGCACCGCGGGGCTGTGCATCAGCAGCCGCGCCACCGGGTAGCGCCACAGCAGGCGATCCATGGCATCGTTGGGTTCATAGGGAGTGTCGCCCACGCCGTCGCCGTCGAGGTCCCAGCCCAGGTAGTCGCTCCAGTAGTTGCCGCGTCCCGCCTCGGACCACTCCTGGGCCCGGGTGGCCACGTACATCACCTGCTGGCGGTTGTCGACGAAGGCGTTGCCCACCAGCTCGTTGTCCTCGGAGCCGGCGGTGAGATGGATGCCGATATCGCTCCCGGTCAGGCGGTTGGCCTCGAAGCGATTGTACTGGGCGTTGTAGACGAACAGCGCCTTGCCCTCCGCGCCGCTGACCAGCCCCTTGCCCTGGGCATCGCGGCGCTGATAGGCCCCGCTGATGTGGTTGCCGCGCAGCGTCGAGTCGGTGATGTTGTTCATCAGGATGCCGTAGTTGCGATCACCTTCCGAGCGGTTGCCGATCACCTCGAGGCGCTTGGACTGCATCAGCGCGTAGCCGGTGCGGGTATCGCGGGTGGTGTTGCCCTCCACGCGGTTGTCGTAGGCGTACATGTAGTGCACGCCGTAGCGCAGCGCCTGCATATGGTTGCCGCGCAGCAGGCTCTGGCTGGTGGTGTCGATATAGATGCCGTCGCGGGTGTGACGGATGTCGTTGCCCTCTACCCGCACATTGCGGGAGTTGAACAGGTGCACGCCGTTGCCGCGATCCTGGGAGCGCAGCGTGGTGTCGCCGCGGATCACGTTGTCGAGCACCTGGACGTCGCTGACGGCGTCGAGCCAGATGCCGAAGCCGGGGCCTTCGAGGCGTGAGTCGCGGATCACGCTGCCGGCGGCGCTCTCCTCGACGAAGAGGCCGGCATCCATGTCGGTGAGGTTGGTGCCCCAGTTCTCGATGGTCACGCCCTCGATCACGATGTCCGGGGCATCCAGCACCACGGCGTGGCCCTCGCCGCCGCCGTCGATCACTGCACCGCCTTCGCCCGAGAGGGTGAGGGTGCGGTCGATGACCAGGGGGCCGGGGTAGCGTCCTTCAGGCAGGATCAGGCGGTCGCCGCCCTCGGCCCGCTCGATCAGCGGCTGCAGCGGCTCGCCGGGCGTGGCCGTCAGGTCGGCGGCCAGCAGGCCGCCCGGCAGCCACAGGAGCAGCCAGGCGGCAGGAATCAGTCGGGGGACGACGCGAGGCTGTCGTCGGGTCATGCATCTCTCCAGAAAGAAGCGGGGCCGAGCGTCTGCCCGGCCCCGATGGGTGCTATCAGGCCTTCTCGACCAGCATGCGGCCGGTCATCTCCATGTGCATGGCATGACAGAACCACTGGCAGTAGTACCAGTGCACCCCGGGCTTGTCGGCGGTGAAGGTGACGCTGGCGGTCTGCTGCGGGCTGACCTCCATGGCCACGCCGTGGTTGGTCATGGTGAAGCCGTGGGTGACGTCCTCCACCTGGTCGAGGTTGGTGACCACCACCGTGACCTCGTCGCCCTGCTTGACCTTGAACTCGGTGATCCCGAACTGCGGTGCCACCGAGGTCATGTAGACGCGTACCTGGTTACCGTCACGCACGATCTTGTTGTCGGTCTCCAGGGTGACGCCGTCCTCCTTGGCCATGGCCACGGTCTCGGCGAAGAAGGGGTCATCGCGGTCCCAGACCTTCTTGGGGTTGATCTGGTCGGCGCGCACCAGGATGCAATCGTGGGGCTCGGCGAAGGCGGGGCCGTCGTGGACCAGCTTCATCTCCTCGCCGGAGATATCGATCAGCTGGTCGTTCTCCGGGCGCAGCGGGCCCACCGGCAGGAAGCGGTCCTTGGAGAACTTGGAGAGCACCACCAGCCACTTGCCGTCGGCATCCTTGGTCTCGGTGAGACTGGCGTGGTTGTGCCCCGGCTGGTAGTGGACGTCGAGCTTCTGGCGCA
Organism: Halomonas sp. C10-5; assembly: GCF_057169305.1. Taxonomy (NCBI): domain Bacteria; kingdom Pseudomonadati; phylum Pseudomonadota; class Gammaproteobacteria; order Oceanospirillales; family Halomonadaceae; genus Halomonas; species Halomonas sp. C10-5. Next base: position 3,361,500 of record NZ_CP175665.1, on the reverse strand, counting down.
GGTAGTTCACCTCCTCGCCGTTGTAGGCGCGGATGGCGTCCTCGATGTTCCACTTGGCGATCTGGCTGTCGATGAACAGGGTGGTGTAGGCATTGCCGCGGCCGTCGAAGGTGGTGTGCAGCGGCCCCAGGCCCAGCTCCGGCTCACCGACCACGGCGTCACGCGGCTCGATGGAATCATCGAACACCTCGGGCAGCTTGTCGATGGCGATGATCGAGCAGGTCGGGGAGAGCTTGCCGTTGGCGATGAAATACTTGCCGTCCGGCGAGGTGTTGAGGCCGTGGGGGTTCTTGGGCACCGGGATGTAGCGGGTCAGCTTGGAGCCCTTGCGGCCGTCGACCACCGGCACTTCGCTGTCGCCCAGAGTCTTGAAGTCGCCGGCTTCCACGGCGGCCTCGATCGCCTCGACGTCGAACACTACCACCCAGTCGCGCTCGGCGCGCATGGTGTCGGCCAGGGTCATGCCCTTCTCGGAGTTGTAGCAGGTCGAGGCCACGAAGCGCCCGGTGTAGTCGGCATCGGTGTTGTCGAGGTTGCCGTCGACGATCACCTGCCAGGCCACCTCCATGCTCTCGGCGTCGATGCCGTTGAACATGGTGTAGTAGCCCTCCGGGTTCTCCATGCCGCGGCCGTCGTTGACGATGTCGTCGTCGTGATGGGGGATGGGGAACTCGGCGTTGGCGAACACGTACTTGGTGTGCGGCACCTTCTGCAGGCGCAGGCCGTGGATCGCCTGGACGTTAGGCACGGTGGTGATCTTGTCCGTCTTCATGATGTCGAGACGGATGCGCGCCACCCGGGTGTTGGCCTTGTCGTTGATGAACAGATACTTGCCGTCGTAGCTGCCATCGGTCATGGAGATGTGCGGGTGGTGGGAGTCACCGTTGAGAAACTTGACCGAGTCGCCGAGGATGCGCCTGGACTCGTTGGTGATCCCCCAGCCGGTGGCCCCCTCCTGGTTGAACACCGGGATGCGCATCAGCTCGCGCATGGAGGGGATGCCCAGTACGCGTACCTCGCCGGACTGGCCGCCGCTCCAGAAGCCGTAGTACTCGTCGAGCTCGCCCGGGGCGACCTCGATGCCGCTCTCGCCGGCGGCCTGGGCCTTGCCGCTGCCGCCGAGCAGGGTGCCGGCGCCGAAGCCACCGGCCAGGCCCGCCCCGGCCACGCCGGTCACCGCGCTATTGCGCAGGAAGTGGCGGCGTCCGAGATTCTCGATCGTTTTCTTCTTGTCACTCATGGTTCACTCCTCCTGGTAGGTCGGAATCCGCTGCAGCCGTGCGCTGGCGGGGTCATGGGTCTCGACGCCTCCCTTGCCACGGGAGAGCCGCGACGCCTTCTCGAAGCGCTTGCGCCGCTTGATCATCGGCGGACAGCGCTTGTCGTCGTGGTAGGTGATCTGGCAGTCGAGACAGTAGTGGCACTCGTTGGCATTGATGCGACCATCCGGGTGGATGGCGGCCACTTCGCATTCGTTGGCGCAGATCTGGCACGGGGTGCCGCAGTCACCGCGGTGCCGCTTCAGCCAGTCGAACAGGCGCAGGCGGGCGGGGATCGCCAGGCCGGCGCCCAGCGGGCAGACGTAACGGCAGTAGAACTTGTGGTTGACGGCGGAGATCGCCACCAGCACCAGGGCGTAGAGCAGGAAGCCCCACTCGCGCTGGAAGCGCAGGGTGATGGCGGTCTTGAAGGGCTCCACCTCGGCATAGCGCTCGGCGGTGCCCAGCGAGTGCAGCGAGACTGCGAACAGCCCCAGCAGGATGATGTACTTCAGTGCCCAGAGCCGCTCGTGGAGGCCGAAGGGCGGCTCGTACTGCTTCACGCCGAGCTTGCGGGCAGCCTTGTTGACCAGGTCCTGGAGGGCGCCGAAGGGGCACAGCCAGCCGCAGAACACGCCGCGGCCCCACAGCAGCAGGCTCACCGCCACGAAGGACCAGAGGATGAACATCATCGGGTCGATCAGGAAGGAGCCCCAGCTGAAGTCGGTGATCAGGGCGTTGGTGAAGGTCAGGATATTGACCACCGAGAGCTGGGCCAGGGAGTACCAGCCGATGAACACCAGGGTGTAGACCAGGAAACCCAGGCGCAGCGGGCGCAGGATGCGCGGATGCTTCACCAGCACGTCCTGGAACAGCATGATGCCGGTGAGCACGATCAGGCCGGCAGCGAGCACGGCGATCTGGAAGGCCTTGTCCTTCCACACCTCGACCCAGATCGGCACCTCCTTGGGCGGCTCGGGACGCTCGATATACGCCTCGGGCACGCTGTAGTCGGCGCTGAAGCGGCTGAACTCGGTGTCCAGGGGGCCGGAGGCGCGGCGCACCAGCAGCTCCAGCTGCCACGGCTGGCCGGGATCGAAGGCGGCCGCATCGCGAATGATGAAGATATCGCGCTCGTCGAAGGGCGGGGCGCCCTCGATGCCGAGGTTGCCCAGGCGGATATGGTCGCGGTCGTGGAAGCTCACGGTGTTGCCGTTCTGGGAGAGCTCGATGCGGTCGAAGATGCCCCCGCGCACGTAGCCGGAGCCCTTGAATGAATAGTCGCCGCGTCCCATCACCGCGATGGCATGCTCGCCCTCGTCGAGCCGCTCCATCAGCTGCTCGTAGCCGGTGTCGCCGAGCAGGTTGCGCCCGGCGGTGGGCGGGTTCAGGTAGGTGTAGAAGAGCTCGATGAAGGTGCGCTCCGCCGGCTGCGGCGTATGCATGTAATCCTCGGCCGGGGTGCCCACGAAGGAGTCGTCCACCTCGCCATGGGTCAGGTGCAGGCGGCGGATGGTGCCGTCGCCGGTGAGCGTCGACCAGTCCGCCGCCTCGAAGACATCCTCGCGCACCGTTGCCGCCGGGGCGGCGGAGGGGTCGGCGATCAGCCCCTGCTCGGCGGCGACCAGGCGGGCGGCGCGCATCACGGTGTCGCTGACCACGATGACGGTCACGGTGGCACCGGAGATGGCGTCGAGGTTGCCACCTACCTTCATGCGGTCGTTGACGTGGGCGCCGACGTGGTCGTCGGCGAAATCCTCGAGCTTCTGCTCGGGAATGCCCACCAGCATGATGGGCTCCTCGTGGCTGATCACGTCGGCCTGGACGATGTTCCCCTCGAGGTCGAAGGCCACCCGCATGTTGACCGGCTTGCCGGAGTAGGCGGGAATCGGCGCCATCTCGACGCTCTCGAAGGCGTAACCGAGCAGTTCGTCGCCGGCCATGACCCGGCTGACCGGCCACTGGGAGTCGGCAGGCTCCAGGCGGTCCGCCGTGGGGAAGCCTTCGCGCACCTGCTCCGGCTCCATGGCGTGCAGCGGCAGGGAAACCAGCAGGAAAATAAGCGTCAGCAGCAGGCCGACAAAGCCAGCCGGCCGAAGGGATGATTCGGGCATGGGGAGGTCCTTGGGGGCGTGAGCCTAGGCGGCACGGGCGGCATCCCGGCCGCCACCCATATGCAGCAGGGCCGGCGCTGTGCCGGCCCGAGCCGTCATTGCTGACTGGCGGTCATTCCTGGCTTGAATAGTAGGCGGCGATGTCGGCGATATCCTCATCGGAGAGGCCCTGGGCCATGGGCGTCATCAGCATGGCATTGCCGCCCTGGCGCTGGCTGTCACGATAGGCCTTGAGGGCGCCCTCCAGATAGGTGGCGGACTGGCCGTTGAGGTTCGGGTAGATGGGGGCCAGGCCCTTGCCGTCGGTGCCGTGGCAGGCCACGCAGGTGCCGATCTTGTCCGCACCGGCCTCGGCGTCACCCGCGGCCTGGGCATCCATGGCCAGGAGGGTGCCACCCAGCATGGCGGCTGCGAGAATCAGTTTCATAAGGAACCTCCGGAATGCATCTTAAATTGCCTAGAAAAGCCCGGTTGCGACAATCGACCTCACCGGGCAGCTGTTGCCATCATGCCAGGCAACGTGCATGCGCGGCTTGACGTGGGTCATCTACAGCCTAGACACATGTGCCCAAAAGGCAATAGCAAAGCCTAATAGAGCACAGCGGCCGCGCCGGGGAGGGGATTGTGCGGCGAGCGCAAGTCGGGGTAATTCAAGAACATACGCGGGGTCAGGCGGCGGGCGGAGTCTCGTCCAGCTGCAGCAGTTGGATCAGCGGCTGGCGTCGTGCGCCCAGCAGATCCTCCAGCGTGTAGCCGTCGAGTACCGCCAGGAAGGCGTCGAGGGCCTCGGTGAGGATATGCTTGAGCCGGCAGGCCGGGGTGATAACGCACTCGTTGCCGTCGCCGAAGCACTCGACCAGGGCCAGGTCACGCTCGGTGCGACGTATCAGTTCGCCGAGAACGATGGTGTCCGGTTCGCGCCGCAGCAGCAGGCCGCCGTTCTTGCCACGGATGGAGGTGATATAGCCGTGGTGGCTGAGGTCCTGGACCACCTTCATCAGGTGGTTGCGCGAGATGTCGAAACGTTCGGCGATCTCGGTGATGGTGGAGCGACGCTCGCCCTTGACCGCCAGGTAGAGCAGCACACGCAGCGAGTAGTCGGTAAAGCGAGTCAGGTGCATGGGTAAAAGCGTCGCCTCTTGGTGTCGTGGAGCGGATCAGCGCCGGGCCCAGCTGTGGGGCGCCTCGCTGACATGCCGGACGGTATCGCTGGGGCGGCTCAGCACATAGCCCGCCACCCCGATAAACAGAATGGCCGTGGCCACCAGCCCCAGGGAGGGCACGCCACTGGCCCACAGCATCGCCCAGCTGGCCGCCAGCAACAGCGGTGCCAACACCTTGGCGCGTCGCGGTATGGCGCGTCGCTCGCGCCACGCCAGCAGGCTGGGGCCGAAGCGCGGATGGTCATGCAGCCAGCGTGCCAGCCGTGGTGACCCCTTGGGTGCCGCCCAGGCCGCCAGCAGCAGGAAGGGGGTGGTCGGCAGCAGCGGCAGTACCATTCCGGCGGTGCCGAGCCCGATACAGCCATAGGTGAGGCCGCACCAGGCGAGACGCGAGGCGGATCCTGACATGTGGTGACCTCCCGTGCTCGAGGGCGTAGACTGTTAAGTGGCAAATTACATGCATCTTAGCACTGCGGGAAAGGTGGGAGTTTGCGCCATGTCAACGAAAGCCGACATCTCACACCCCACGCTGCCGGCCTGGCGGCTGTTCTTTCCCCTGGCGGCGGTACACGCGGCGGTGATGGTGCCGCTGTCACTGCTGGCATTCTACCATGCGGCCCCCCTGGGATTGATCGACTCCCCTGCGGCACACGGTCGCGAACTGCTGTTCGGTTTCGCCCTGGCGGTGATCGCCGGCTACCTGCTGGGGCCGCTGCCACGACGCTGGCTGCTGGGGCTGGCGTCGCTGTGGCTTGCCGCGCGGGGCGGCGGGCTGGCCTGGCCCCAGGCGCTGCCCGTGCTGCTGGCCGATGGCCTGTTCGCCGCGTTGCTCGCCTGGCGGCTGGTGCCGCGCTTCCTGGCCGCCAAGAAGTGGCGCAACCGGCTGCTCTCGCCGCTGCTGGGCCTGCTCTGCCTGCTCGCCATTGTCAGCCTGGTTGGGCGCCTGGTGCAGCACGGCATGCTGAGCCCTGCACTGATGCGCCACGCCGTGCTCTGGCTGGTGCTGCTGATGACCTTCATGGGGGGGCGCGTGCTGGCGCCGGCGATCAATGGCCACCTGATGGCCAGCCGGCGCCAGGCCGGGGCCGGAGTCCAGCCGCGCCTGGAGGCGGTGCTGATCGTGCTGCTGGGCGCGACTCCGCTGCTCGCCCCCTGGTCAGCCACGGCAAGCCTGGCAGCGCCCCTGACGGCGGCGGCGGGGCTGCTGGTGCTGTGGCGGCTCTGGCGCTGGCGCCCCTGGGCCTGCCGGCAGCGCCCCGACCTGCTCGGCCTGCTGCTGGGGTATGCCTGGCTGGGGTTCGGGCTGCTGCTGGCGGCGCGTGTCCTGTGGCTGGGCCAGCCGCTGGGTGGTGTGCTGCACGCCTTTACCGTGGGGGCACTGGGCACCCTGGCCAGCGGCATCATGCTGCGTCAGGCCATTCTCCGGGCCAAGGGGTGGCCCGAGCGAGAGCCGCTGCTGTTGCCGCTGGCACTGCTCTTCACCGTGGCCGCCGTGCTGCGCATGGTGGCCTATCCGGCCGGCGCCGCCTGGCTGCCCCTGCTGTGGGCTTCCGCCCTGGCCTGGAGCCTGGCCTGGCTGCTCACCGCCTGGCGACTGCTTGGCTGGTCACGACGCGTGCCGAGTCGCACGAGGATTTGACCGGCGTCAACTACCACCACAAGGGTACCGACGCGCCGGCCCCAGGCTGGCATACTGCCCAGCATTCGGCAGCGCCGCGGCGCTGCCAGAGCTTTCAACGAGGCCGTTTGATCATGCAAGACCATCTGCTCTTCAATCGCCCGCTGGTCGAGAAGTACGACCGCCCCGGGCCGCGCTACACCTCCTATCCCACGGCGCCCCAGTTCCATGCGGCCTTCGCCGAGGATGACTATCGTGCGGCGGCCGAGCGCAGCAACCGCGCCGAGACCCCCAAGCCGCTGTCGGTCTATGTGCATATCCCCTTCTGCAAGAGCCTCTGCTACTACTGCGCCTGCAACAAGATCATTACCCACAACACCGAGCGTGCCGCGGAGTACCTGGCCTGGCTCCAGCAGGAGATCCGTGTGCAGGGGGCGCTGTTCGACGAGACCCGGCGCATGACCCAGCTGCACCTGGGCGGCGGCACCCCGACCTACCTGAGCAATACCCAGCTCGGCGAGCTGATGGCGAGCCTCGATGACGCCTTCCACTTCGCGCCGCCCGAGGAGCGCGAGTTCTCGCTGGAGGTGGACCCGCGCACCGTGACCCCCGAGCAGATCCATGAGCTGCATGCGCTGGGCTTCAACCGCCTGAGCTTCGGGGTGCAGGACTTCGACCCCGACGTGCAGAAGGCGGTCAACCGCGTGCAGAGCGAGGAGGATGTCATCTCCCTCGTCCACGCCGCCCGCGACGCGGGCTTCGAGTCGGTGAGCGTCGATCTCATCTACGGCCTGCCGCTTCAGACGGTGGCCAGCTTCGACACCACCCTGGACAAGATCATCGCCCTGCGCCCGGACCGCATCGCCACCTACAGCTATGCCCACCTGCCGGAACTGTTCAAGGCCCAGCGCCTGATCCGCCCCGAGGACATGCCGCCCCCCGAGCGCAAGCTGGAACTGCTGGAGCTGACCATTCGCCGCCTCACCGAGGCCGGCTACGTGTACATCGGCATGGACCACTTCGCCCTGCCCGAGGACGAGCTGACCCTGGCCCGCGAGAATGGCACCCTGCAGCGCAACTTCCAGGGCTACTCCACCCATGCCGACTGCGACATGATCGGCCTGGGCATCACCTCCATCGGCAAGGTAGGTGACACCTACAGCCAGAACGTCAAGGAGACCGCCCAGTACCAGCATCGCCTGCAGGAGGGCCGCCTGGGGGTGTTCCGTGGCTACCGGCTCAGCGACGACGATCGCCTGCGTCGCGACGTGATCAACGCCCTGATGTGCCATAACCGCATCGACTTCGCCGTCATCGAGGCGGAGCATGGCATCGTCTTCCGTGACTACTTCGCCGATGCCCTGGAGGAGCTTCAGGAGATGGCCGACGACGGCCTGCTGGCGATCCGCGATGCCGAGATCGAGGTGCTGCCCGCCGGTCGGCTGATGATGCGCAACGCCGCCATGGCCTTCGACGCCTACCTGGCCCACAGCAAGGGGCGCTATTCGCGCACGGTGTAGAACGAAAAAGGCCACCCTCGGTGAGGGTGGCGCAAGACCGTGACTAGCAATGAGGAGGGAGAAACCAGGCCAGGAGACTGGCGGGCCCTGGCCGGTGACGGCGCCTCATCAACGCCGACAACTGAAGAGTAATCGTTCTCGTTTGTCTCGTCAACACAAATGCGAGCGTTTTTTATTTGCAGTGCGAGTCAGGTGCCCGCCAGTCGCAGCCACAGCGGCAGGGTCACCATGGCCAGCAGGGTCTGGCCGGTGATCAGCGCCGCCATCATCTCGGCGTCGCCGCCCAGCTGGCGGGCCAGGATATAGGCCGAGGTGGCGGTGGGCAGGGCGGCAAACAGCAGCACCACGTCGCGGCTCACCGAATCCAGTCCCAGCAGCAGCGCCAGCGCCAGGGCCAGGGCTGGCATCAGCCCCAGCTTCACCAGATGGCTGGCCCAGATGCCACGGTCGCGGCGCACCAGGGCCGCGGGGCGCAGCGCCACGCCTACCGCCACCAGGCCCAGGGGCAGGGCGGCACGCCCCAGCAGTTCCACCGTCGCCGCACTCCAGCCCGGCAGGCCGATGCCGCTGACGTTCAGGCCAATACCGACCAGGCAGGCCAGGATCAGCGGGTTGCGGCCCAGGGCGGCCAGGCTCTTGCCCAGGCTGCCGCTGCCCAGCGTTCCCGCGGCGATGAAGCTGGTCACGCAGAGCACGTTGACCACCGGGACCATCAGCGCCACTGCCACCGCGGCCACGGTGGCCCCCGGCGCGCCGTGCAGTGCCGCGGCGCCGGCCACCCCCACGTAGGTGTTGAAACGCAGTGCGCCCTGGAAGGCCGAGGTGAAGGCCGCGGGTTCCATGCCCATCCAGCCGCGCAGCGCCCACAGCAGGGCGGCGAACACTCCCATGGCGCCGAGCAGCGCCACCGCCACTCGGGTCACCGGTACCTGGCTGACGTCGGCGGTGGCCAGGGTCGAGACCAGCATGGCGGGGAACAGCAGGAAGTAGATCAGCCGCTCAAGCCGTGGCCAGAAGTCGCCCCCCGGCAGACGCAGCCAGTCCAGCACACAGCCCAGCAGGATCAGCAGGAACAGGGGCCCCAGGGCCCCCGCGATATCCGCCATGTCGGTCTCCTTGGTCTCGTTGCCTGCGACATCGCTCCGCAGTCTGCCACAGACGAATACTGATAAGCTTGCCGGCATAGCCTCTCACCGTGAGGATCATGTCCTCCATGCCCGACTCTTCCAGCCACGAAGCGACCATTCCCCGCCCGCCGCTGTTGCGCCTGCTGGTGCTGTTTACCCTGGGCACGGTGGCCGTGGCGTTATGGTTCCTGGCCAGTCACCTGCTGCGCGATGCGGGGCAGGTGCATTGGTACCCCGAGGCGCCCGGCTGCGAGCTGAGTGCCGGGCCCTGCCTGGCCGAGCTGGGCAACGAGCGCCGCCTGGCCCTCGACCTCGGCGTGCGTGGCGAGATCCGCGCCCTGCAGCGCCTGCCCCTGGAGGTCGCCCTTGATGGCGTGGATGCCGAACGCGTGGTGGTGGACTTCGTGGGCCGCGATATGGACATGGGGTTGCATCGCTACCCCCTGACCCTGGGTGACGATGGCCGCTACCACGGCGAGGGTCAGATCCCGATCTGCACCGATGCGGTGATGCCGTGGCGGGCGCGTGTCATCGTCGAGACGGCCGATGGTAAGCTGGGCAGCGGGTTCGATTTCGATGTGGAGAGAGACGCGCCATGAAACGCAAGGGAGTCTGGGCCGGTGTTGTCCTGATCGTGCTGCTGCTGGCGGTGGGTGGTGTCGGTTGGTACCAGCAGCAGCTGGCTTCCGGGGGCGATGGCGGCCCGGTCGGGGGGCCGGTGGAGCTCCCCTCGACCCAGGGGGAGTTCAGCCTCGAAAGCCTGGGCGACGACCAGCTGGCGGTACTCTTCTTCGGCTATACCTACTGCCCCGACGTCTGCCCGATGAGCCTGGCGGTGGTGCGTCAGGCGCTGGCCGAGCTCGAGCCCGCCCAGCGCCAGCGCGTGGTGCCGCTGATGGTCTCGGTGGATCCGGAGCGCGACAGCCTCGAGCGGCTGGAGGAGTATCTGGCCTTCTTCGGCGAGCGCTTCATCGGCGCCACCGGCAGCCAGGCCCAGCTCGAGGAGCTGGCCGAGCGCTACGGCGTGGTGTGGCGCAAGGTCGAGGCGCCGGATTCGGCCATGGGCTACACCATCGACCATAGCTCGTCGCTCTATCTGGTCGATCGTGAGGGGGAGATCCAGCGGCGGGTGCTCTACTCCCCCTCCCACCAGGGGCTGCTCGCGGCGCTGCGCGAGACGCTCTAGGTACCCCCTGGCCTTACTACCGGCGATCAGCGTGGCGAGGCGTCTTCCTGCAGGCGCTCCAGCATCGCCATCAGCGCGCGGGCCTGGGTGCCCTGGCGGCTGTCGTGTAGGGGGTCGAGCTGCCAGGTGCTCTCCGCATAGCCCCACCAGTCCCAGCACCCCTGGGGGTTGCCCAGGCGGGTCTCGGTCTGGGGATAGAGCACGATGCGCCGGTTCTCCGCCGCCCAGGCATTGAGCCCGGTGTGGCGCACGAAGGCCTCGTCGATCTGCTCGGCGGCCATGCTGCAGCCGTGCAGTGCCATGCTGACCGCACAGCCACCCGCCTCGCACCCCTCTGGTACGAACAGGTAGCCGGTATCGGCCAGTCCCTTGGCGTCGAAGTCGCCCTGATCGAAACGTAGCAGCTCACCGTCCAGCCCATCGCTGGCGGGTGGTGCCTGCTCGCCGTGGAGCCAGGCCAGGGCATCGCCGGCGATATCCAGATCGCAGGCCAGCAGGTGGGGGGCACCCCCCTCACGGCAGTCGGCAAGCTCGCCGGCGTCGGACGGGATCATCGCCGCATCCACGGGCCAACCGTGACCCGTTTCCGCGTCCTGGCGTAACTGCAGCTGTGACGGATCGCCGAGCCAGCCCTGGAACTGTTCGGCCAGCGCCGCGCCCAGGCGTGGCTCGACCACCGTATCGGCGTCGCCGTGCCAGACATAGACCCTGAGTGCCTCCAGCGCCTCGGCCTCGCCTACCAGTTCGCGCTTGCGGTAGTCGGCCAGGCGTTGCTCCAGCGCCTGCAGGTCTGGCATGCCGCGCCGGGTGGTCATGCACTGGCCCAGCGCCAGCCCCAGCGAGCCCTGGGCACACGACCAGGGGCCGGCGGCCAGCACGCCGAGTCCCGCGAAATGTTCGGGCCAGGCCACCGCCAGCTGGGTGGCCATATAGCCTCCCGATGAGACGCCGAGCACGCTGGCGCCCGCGCTGCTTGCGCCCAGCGCGGGGAGCCGTTGGGGTGGGGTATCGGCAGGCGGTGAGGTTTCGGCAAGCAGCGCAGTCGAGGGGAGTGCCGCGAGCAGCGCGGCGGCCACCCAGGCGCCTCGCTGCGACTTACTCATCGTCCTGGCTGTCGCCGGAGGAGGCTTCCGCGTCGTCGATACCGAGTAGCTCGACCTTGAAGGTCAGCGTCTCGTTGGGGCCGATGGGGCCCTGACCCTGGGCACCATAGGCCAGCTCGGCGGGGATCACGATCTCCCAGGTGTCACCTACGCTCATCAGCTGCAGGGCCTCCTGCCAGCCCTCGATCACCTGGTCGACACGGAAGCTGACCGGCTCGCCGCGCTCATAGGAGCTGTCGAAGACGGTGCCGTCGATCAGGGTACCCTCGTAGTGCACCTCGACGCTGTCCTGAGCGCCGGGGGTGGCGCCGTCACCGGATTCCAGTTCGCGGTACTGCAGGCCGGAGTCGGTGGTCTCGACGCCATCGCGTTCGGCGTTCTCGGCCAGGTAGGCCTCGCCCTCGGCGCGGTTGGCCTCGGCGGCGGCTTCGGCCTCCGCCTGGCGAGCGGCGGCGGCCTGCTGCTGGAAATTCATCAGCGCCTCGGCCATCTCCTCGTCGCTTAGCGCGAGATCGTTGCCGGCGAAGACGTCCTGGATCGCCTGGGTGAAGGCGTCGACATCGAGGTCCTCGACGTCCTGCTGGATGCTCTGGCCCAGGGTCACGCCCAGGCTGTAGCCGAGTTTCTCGTCGTCACTTTCCATGGCGCCGAATGCCAGGGGGGCGGCACCCAGCAGGGCGGCGAGAGAGGCGGTGGTCAGCAGTCGTTTCATGGAAGTCCCTTGTGGTTCCGGCGCCGTCGGGCGCCTGGGTGAATGCGAACCTTGGGACTCTAACAGGGCCGGCCCGGTTCCGCAGCAGCGCGAAACCGGGCCGGGGGAGTCGCAGAGGGATGGCAACATCGCTCAAGGCTTTTCCGGAGACAGGCCTGCGAGGGGGCGCTGTAAACCCGTCCCTGGGCGCTACCGATGCCATCCCTGGCATAGGACCCCCTCTACAACCTGTCCCCGGCGCCTTTCGCTACCGAGACCGGGCTAACTGCGATAGCCCCTGGCATGGGCCGGGGGGCGGGGTCAGACCACCAGGGTGGGGCAGTGGGCAGAGCCCGCCACACGCTGGGAGACGCTGCCCAGCAGCAGGCTCTTGTCGCCGTTGGTGCCCTGGGCGCCGATCACGATCAGGTCGCACTCGCGCTTGCGGGCGAAGCGCACGATGGTGCGCGAGGGACGCCCGCCCTTGACGAAGGCGCGCAGCTTGTCGGCCGGCACTCCCATCTCCATGGCCTGGTTCTTGGCGTGAACGGCGATCTCGGTGGCGTACTCCTTGAGGGCGTCGTCGGGTATCTCCAGCTTGTCGGGTCGCACCATGGAGAGCGATGCCTCGAGCAGGCTGTGGTGCTTGAACACGCACAGCAGGTAGAGCTCCGCGCCGGTCAGCAGCTGCAGCCCCACCCCCTTCTCGAGTGCCTTGAGCGCGCCCTTGGAGCCATCCACCGGGACCAGGATCCGATTGAACATGGTTCACTCTCCTTGGATCAGTTGAACGCCACGTCGCGCAGGAACAGGGCGATCTGCGGGAACATGATCAGCAGCGCCGCGGCCAGTATCAGCATGAAGATGAAGGGCGGCGTGCCCTTGATCACGTCCAGGTAGGGGCGCTTGAAGATCGCGATGGCGGTGAAGATGTCACAGCCGAAGGGTGGTGTGGCCGAGCCGATGGCGACCTGCAGGGTGATCAGGATACCCACCAGCACCGGGTCGAGGCCGGTATCGGCGATTGCCGGGGCGAAGATCGGCGTCAGCACCAGGATCACCACGATGGGGTCGACGAACATGCAGGCCACGAAGAAGGAGATGCAGATCGCGATCAGCACGCCGGTGGGACCGGCCTCGTTGATGCCCACGGCCTCCAGGATCGCCTGGGGAATCTGCGCGAAGGAGATGATCCAGGAGAAGCCGTTGCCCGCCGCTACCAGGATGAACACCACCGCGGTGATCAGTCCGGTGGACTTGGCGATGGCGTAGATGTGCTGCATCTTCAGCGAACGGAAGATGACGAACTCCAGGAAGACCGCGTAGAGCACGCAGGCCGCGGCGGCCTCGGTGGGGCTGAAGACGCCGCCGTAGATGCCGCCGACGATGATCACCGGGAAACCCAGCGGCCACAGCGCCTGGCGTACCGCGGTGAGGCGTTCACTCCAGTTCGCCCTGGCCTCGGTGGGGACGTCGCGGATCACGGCGTAGGCGATACAGTAGGCGGAGAACATGGCCAGGATCATCAGCCCCGGGCCGATGCCGGCGATGAAGAGCTCGGCGATGGAGGTCTCGGAGATGACCCCGTAGATGATCATGCCGATGCTCGGCGGGATCAGGAAGGCGATATCACTGGCGTTGATGATCAGCGCCAGGGTGAAGGAGTCGGAGTAGCCGGCCTTGAGCATCTTGGGGCGCAGGGGCGAGCCCACCGCCACCACGGTGGCCTGGGTGGAGCCCGAAACGGCGCCGAACAGGGTGCAGGAGGTGGCGGTGGAGACCGCCAGGCCGCCCTTTATATGGCCGATGAAGGACATCACCATGGCGATCAGGCGATCGGCCGACTGGCCGCGGGTCATGATGTCGGCGGCGAGGATGAACATCGGCACCGCGATCAGCGACGCGGGCCGGATGCCGGCCATCATCTGCTGGATCAGGGTATCCATCTGGCCGAGGCCGTTGAACATCATGTAGAAGCCGATCACCGCGGCGGTGATCAGCGGGATCATCATCGGAAAGCCCAGCAGCAGCAGGGCGATCATGGTGCAAACCATTATTGTGGTCATAGTGCGTTCCCCCGGGCGTAGCGCCCTGCGTCAGACTTCCGTTTCCGTGTCCTTGTAGCCGTCCACTACCCCGGTCGACAGGTAGACGTCTTTCGAGGTCATGTTCTTGATGGCGGTGAGCAGGTACTGGATGCCGGTGATCAAAAAGCCCAGTGGCGCCCAGACATAGATCAGCCAGATCGGAAAGCCCAGCGCCGGCAGCACCCGACCCTTGGACTGGAGGTCGAGGATATAGATGAGCGAGTAGTAGAGCAGGAAGAACATCACCAGCGAGGTGAACAGGGCGATGAAGATCATCAGGGCGCGGCGGCCACCCACCGGCAGTGCATCGTAGATGGCCGACATGCGGATATGCCGGCCGTGGCGCGCCGCATAGCCGATGCCGGCGAAGGTGATCATGATGATCAGGATGCGGTTGATCTCGCCGGTAAAGAAGATGCTGTCGCCGATCACGAAGCGGGCGATGACGTTGGCGATGGTGTTGATGGCCATCAGCAGCACGCCCATGGCCAGCAGCACCGCCTCCAGCTTGCTTATCAGGGTATCGATGACGCCCAGCGGGCCGGGCAGGCCCGAGCGATAGGCTTTTTCGGCTTCTTCATCTGTCATGGCTGCACTCCCTTCAGCATGCAGTGGATATGAGACGGTACTCGACTGTCAGGATACGGCCCGTGAGCCCCCTAGTGTGGTCTGAGGGTCAACGCTGGGTGCACGCAACGAACAAGGGGGTGACCCGATATGGGCCACCCCCTGTCATGGCGACGGGAAGTGAATTACTCCTCGTCGGAGGTGACGGCCTCGAGGTCGGCCTTGAACTGCTCGAGCAGCTCGGCGCCCTGGTCGCCGGCCATCTCGACGAACTTCTCCTCGACCTGCGGTGCCTGCTCCTTGAGCTTGGCGATCTGCTCGTCATCCAGGCGAGTGACGGTGCAGTCGTCGCAGGCTTCCGTGATCTTGTTGAGCGACTCCTCGGCCAGGCCCTGGATATGTTCGATGGTGTGGTCGTAGGCCGCCTCGGAGGCCTCGCGCACCAGTTCCTTGTCTTCGTCGGAGAGGCCCTCGAAGAAGTCCTGGTTGGCCATCATGGCGGTGGTGAACCAGCCGTGGCCGGTGAAGGTCAGGTGCGGGGAGACCTCGTAGAGGCCGCCGGACTCGATCCAGAAGATCGGGTTCTCCTGGCCGTCGAGGATGCCGGTCTGCAGGCCGCCGTAGACCTCGCCCCAGGGCAGCGGCGTGGGCGTCGCGCCGAAGGCGTTGTAGGTCTCGGAGAGCAGCGGGTTGGTCATCACGCGGATCTTCTTGTTCTGGAAGTCATCCACGGATTCGATGGGCTCGTCGGTGGTGATCACCATCTCGCCCTCGGGATACATCTTGAGCAGCTCCAGGCTCTGCTCGGAATAGAGCTCCGGGAACATCTCGTTGATGGCCTTGCTCTCGTCGAAGAACTCGAGCACCGTCTCCATGTCGGTGGGCAGCAGATAGGGGATGAAGAAGATCTGTGCCGACGGGATCAGCGAGCCGGTGAAGCCCGGCGACTGGTTGACGAACTGCAGGATGCCGTTCTGGGTCTGCTCCATGATGTCGTCGGATTCGCCCAGCTCACCGAAGCGGTAGATCTGCACGCTGTGATCGGAGTTCTCCTCGACATACTCCTTGAAGGCCACGGCGAAGACGTCCTGCACGTCGCCCTCGTACTCCTCGTGGGCATAGCGCCAGTTGTCCGCCATGGCGGCGGAGGTCATGCCGAACATCAGTGCGCCGATACCGGCGGTGGTCAACAGCTTGTGTGACTTCATTCTTGTGGTCCCTCTGCAGGTTTTGCCCCGGGGCGGCGCAAGCGCTCGCCACGCGACATCTGGTGAATTCACATTCACACGGCTGATTTTCAGGCTAGCGTGGCCCCCGGGGAGGGTCAAGGCGCATCACCAGGCTATTGAGCGTTGAAAGATGGGCTTTTTTCTTCAGTTGCAGGACATTCGAAAGAAGTTCCTGCGGCGCCGGGTCGCCTGCAGCGAGCGGGCGCAGCGGCCGGGTCATCGCCACGGCTTCCAGGCGTGCGAGCGTCTCGCGCTCGGCCTGCAGCTCGGCCCGCTTGAGGGTCTCGCGCAGCTGGGCCACGCCATGGTGCTCGGCGGCGTCGGCCTTGAGCTCGCGGCGCAGCCGGCGCAGCGGGGCGGTGACCTCGCGCTGCCAGCGGCGCACCTCGCCGAGGGTCGTCTCGCTGCCCGGCTCCGGGATGGCACCATGGTGAAGCAGCCAGCAGCGCCACAGCAGCTCGCAGACGTCGACGCCGGCCTCATCCTGCAGTTGCAGGCAGGCGGCCTCGACGCCCGGGCGTGCATAGAGCGCCAGGGCGAAGGGCCAGAGCGGCGACTCGGCGAGTCGGCACCGCAGGGTGGCCAGCATTTCGGTAGAATCGTTGGTCATGGTTTTTTCGTCGCCGCGTCGAGCGGCGGCCGCATCTTCGTGGAGCCCGCATGATCGCACTGCGCCAAGTTTCCCTGCAACGCGGCACCCAGGCCCTGCTGGAGGGCGCCGACCTTACCCTGCATGCTGGCCACAAGGCGGGCATCGTCGGCCCCAACGGGGCCGGCAAGTCGAGCCTGTTCAAGCTGCTGCTCGGCGAGCTGGCGCCGGATCGTGGCGAGGTCGAGATGAGTGGCGGCCAGCGCATCGCCCATATGGCCCAAGAGGTGGAGGCGCTGGACCGCTCGCTGCTCGATCACGTCCTCGACGGCCATGCCGAGCTGCGCCGGGCCGAGGCGGCCCTGGCGACCGCCAGGGAGGCGGGCGACGACCATCGCGAGGCGGAGCTGCACGGCGTCATCGAGGCGCTGGACGGCTACAGCGCCCCGGCCAGGGCCGCCCAGCTGCTGGTGGGCCTGGGCTTTTCACAGGCGGACCTCGACCGCCCCCTGGCGTCCTTCTCCGGGGGCTGGCGGATGCGTGTCAACCTGGCGCGCACCCTGTTCATGCCCTCCGACCTGCTGCTGCTCGACGAGCCCACCAACCACCTCGACCTCGATGCCCTGCTGTGGCTGGAGCAGTGGCTGACACGCTATCCCGGCACGCTGCTGCTGATCTCCCACGACCGTGACTTCCTGGATGCGGTATGCGACTGCATCGTGCACTTCGATCGCCGCTCGCTGGTGCTCTATCGCGGCAACTACACCACCTTCGAGCGCACCCGGGCCGAGAAGCTGGCCCTGCAGCAGGCCGAGGCCGCCAAGCAGCAGGCGCGACGCGAGGAGATCGAGCGCTTCGTGGCGCGCTTCCGAGCCAAGGCCACCAAGGCGCGGGCCGCCCAGAGCCGTCTGAAGATGCTCGAGCGCATGGGCGATATCGCCGTCGCCCACGCCGACTCGCCCTTTCACTTCACCCTGCCCGCCGCGGAGAAGACCTCCCACCCGCTGCTGGTGCTGGACGAGGCGCGGTTGGGCTATCGTGACGCTGCCGGCCATGAGGCGGTACAGCTCGACAATGTCAGGCTGACGCTGCTGCCCGGGCAGCGCATCGGCCTGCTGGGCCCCAACGGCGCCGGCAAGTCGACCCTGATCAAGTCGCTGATCGGTGAGCTGCCGCTGCTCGCCGGCAAGCGGGTGGCCGGCGAGCACCTCAAGGTCGGCTACTTCGCCCAGCACCAGCTCGAGGGGCTGGATCTCGCCTCCACCCCCTTCATGCATGTGCAGCGTCTCTCGCCCACCGCCAGCGACCAGGAGATCCGCAACTTCCTGGGCGGCTTCGGCTTCCCTGGCGACGATGTGTTCGGCGAGGTGGGGCGCTTCTCGGGGGGCGAGAAGGCACGCCTGGCGCTGGCCCTGGTAGCCTGGCAGAAGCCCAACCTGTTGCTGCTCGACGAGCCCACCAACCATCTGGATCTCGAGATGCGAGAGGCGCTGACCGAGGCCCTGGCGGGCTTCGAGGGCACGGTGATCATCGTCTCCCACGACCGCCACCTGCTGCGCGCCAGCGTGGACGAGTTCTGGCGGGTGGCCGACCATCGGGTGGAGCCCTTCGACGGCGACCTGGAGGACTATCGCCTGTGGCTCAAGGCGCGCCTGGAGGGCGAGCGGCGCGAGGCCCGCGGCGACAAGGAGGAACGCCAGGCCGAGGAGGGCGCGCCGAAGGAGGATCGCAAGGCGTCGCGTCGTGCCGCCGCCGAGCAGCGCGAGAAGCTGCGCCCGCTGAAGAAGCAGCGTGATCGCGTCGAGCAGGCCATGGACAAGGTCCAGTCACAACTCACCGAGGTGGAAGCGCTGCTGGGTGATGCCGGGCTCTACACCGACTCCGCCCGCAAGGAGGAGCTCACCACGACCCTGGCCCGCCAGGGCGAGCTCAAGTCGCGTCTCGACGACCTGGAGGCGGAGTGGCTATCCGCCGAGGAGGCCCTCGAAGCGATGCAGGCCGAATTGGGCGGCTAGCTTTCCAGCAGGAAGGTCACCGGCCCGTCGTTGACCAGCGCGACCTGCATGTCGGCGGCGAACTCGCCGCTGGCAACCTTGGGCCAGGCCGCCTCGGCGCGCGCCAGCAGCAGGTGGAAGAGGCGGTCGCCCTCGGCGGGCGGCGCGGCGCTGGAGAAGCTGGGCCGCAGCCCCTTGCGGGTATCCGCGGCCAGGGTGAACTGGGAGACCAGTAGCAGGCCGCCATCGACCTGCTGCAGGTTGAGGTTCATCTTGCCATCGGCATCGCTGAACACGCGGTAGTGCAGCAGCTTGTGCAGCAGGCGCTCCACGGTGGCCTCGTCGTCGCCCTTCTCTACCCCGACCAGGGCCAGCAGGCCGTGGTCGATGGCACCCACGGTACGTCCCTCAACCTCCACGCTGGCGCGGGTCACGCGCTGGATTAACGCCTTCATCCTGAGTCTCCCGACGATCTCAAACGCGCGCAGGGTAGCACGCGGCGAGGCTCAGCCGCGCCCCAGCAGGGCGTCACGGAAATCCTCCTTGAGCGGCGACACACCCAGCCAGATGGCGAAGAGCGCCTCGGCCAGGGCCGGGTCCCCGCCCCGGTAGAGCTCCTCGTCGTTCAGTGCCAGGCTGAGACCTTCGTCGCTCCAGGTCAGGGCGTAGCGGTCACCGGGTTCGACGCTGCGGTAGGCGCGGGTGAAGGCGTTGAGCCCCGCCAGCAGCTCGCGGTAGCCGGCCTCGCCGAGGTTCTCGCGGACCCGGTTGCGGGTGACGCCAGCGAAGTCGTCGGCCTCGATGGCGTGGAAGTACTCTAGCTCCAGGCGCCGCGGGATCTCGTCCAGGGGGGCGGGCGTCCGGCTCTCCGGCGCCTGGTAGTAGGCCCCGGCATAGGCGTCCCAGATCATGTAGCGGAACAGGCCGTGGCCGACCAGGTGGAAGGGCTGGCCGTCGACCTCGAGTTCGGTGGTGAAGCGGGCGCCGTTGACCTCCACGCGCTCGCTGGCCTGGGCGCTGGCCGAGGGGGCAAGCAGCAGGAGCGCCAGCAGGGAGATAAGGGGAAACAGGTGCATGGCAGTGCCTCCAGGGGAAGGGGATCTTCCTATGCAGACAATGCCATCATGTATAAGTTCTGTCTATTTATTTGCTCGCTACCAGGCGCGACACAGCATGATGTCGCAGTGGGGCTCGGCCAGCAGCGACTCGGTGATCTGGCTGTGGCGACCCAGCTGGCCGCGGCTGCCCAGCGCCAGCAGGTCGGGCGGCTGGCGACGCAGGCGGTTCATCAGCACCTCCAGGGGCGCGCCCTGCTCCAGCACCAGTTCCACCTCGGGCACGTCGTCGAGCTCGGCCATCAGGCGTTCCACCTCGGCCTCCAGCTGGCTCTGCAGGCGTGCCACCTCGCGGTCGCGCCAGCGGGCGAAGTCGCCGCGGGAGCCAAGCTCGCGTTCACCGGGGATATCCCAGGCGTGGAGCAAGGTCAGGCGGGTGTCGGGGAAGCGGCGCAGGGTCTCGCGCAGGGTGTGGCGTGAGGTGAGCGAGAAGTCCATGGGCAGCAGGATCTCTTCCCAGCCCTGACTGGCGGTGTGGCTCACCGAGAGCACCGGGCAGGGGGCGCTGCGCAGCACCCGGGCCAGGGTGGTGCCGGCCACCAGATCGGGTTGGCCGCGCTTGCGGTGGGCCCCCAGCACGATCATGTCCACCTCGCGTTCGTGGGCCTCGCGGATGATCTCGGCATAGGGGTTACCGGTGACCGTCTGCATCAGCACCCGCGGCTCGGGCAGGGCGTAGTCCTCGCGGATATCGGTGAGGGTTGCCTGCATGTCGGCTACCACGGCCTCTTCCAGGTCGTGGAGCACGCGGCGTGGCAGGTAGGGGTCGAGCACGTGGATGACATCGAGACGCGCGCCCTGCTCGGCAGCCAGGCGAACCGCCCTGGCGAAGGCGGCGCGGTTCTCGGCCGAAAGGTCGCAGGCGAACAGCAGGGTCGGGGTCATGACGGCTCCTCGGCATGGTGCCACGGCGGTGTAGACCTTCAGCATGGGAGGCGCCGGCCGGGCCTGCAAGGCGGGATGCGCGAAAGGCCGCTACCACCAGGCGTGGAAGTGGTGCACCGGCCCGTGGCCGTGCCCCACATCCAGCCGCCGGCTGGCGGCCAGCGCCGACTCCAGCCAGTGCTTGGCCGCGGCCACCGCCTCCTCGAGGGCATCGCCCCGGGCGAGACGCGCGGCGATCGCCGAGGAGAGGGTGCAGCCGGTCCCGTGCAAGTTGGCGGTGTCGACCCGCGCCCCCTCGACCCAGCTGGCCGCCTCGGCGGTGATCAGCAGGTCGGGGCACGCCTCGCCGTGCAGGTGGCCGCCCTTGAGCAGGGTGGCCCCGGCGCCCAGCTCACGCAGCGCCGGGGCCATCGCCAGCATGCCGGCGCGGTCGGTCGGCGCCGGGGTGTCCAGCAGCACCGCCGCCTCGGGTAGGTTGGGGGTCACCAGGTCGGCCAGCGGCACCAGCACCTCGCGTACCGCGCGGATGCCGGCGTCGTCCACCAGGATATCGCCGCTCTTGGCCACCATCACCGGGTCGAGTACCACCCAGCGCGGCCGGCGTCGTGCCAGGGCGTCGCGGATCACCTCGGCGACCTCGCGGCTGGCGACCATGCCGATCTTGACGGCATCGATGCGCACGTCCGCAAGCAGGGTCTCGAGCTGGACGGCGATGAAGTCGGCGGGCACCGGGTGTACCCCAGCCACGCCGCGGGTGTTCTGGGCGGTCAGCGCGGTGATCACGCTGGTAGCATAGGCGCCCAGTGCCGAGAAGGTCTTGAGGTCGGCCTGGATGCCGGCGCCGCCACTGGGATCGGAGCCGGCGATGGTCAGGGCGTTGGGAATCGTGTCGGGGAGGGTCATCGCGGTCATGTCTTCATGGGATCAACGGAACTGCATCAGCCTACTGCAGGGGCGGAGGGTGCTGCCATGCTGAGTCTCTTCCTGGTGGCCCTGGCCAGCGCCACCCTGCTGCCCGGTGGCTCCGAGGTATGGCTGGCCCGGCAGTGGTGTCTGGAACAGCCCGCTCTGGCCCTGTGGGCGGTGGCCACCGCCGGCAACACCCTGGGGAGCCTGGTCAACGTGGCCCTGGGCCGCTATGCGCGCCATTTCCAGGGGCGTCGCTGGTTTCCCGCCTCGCCGGCGAGCCTGGCGCGGGCCGAGCGTTGGTACCTCCGCTTCGGCGAGTGGAGCCTGCTGGCCTCCTGGGTGCCGGTGGTGGGCGACCCGCTCACCGTGCTGGCCGGCCTCTTCCGGCTGCCCTGGTGGCGGGCCATCCTGCTGATCGGCGTGGCCAAGGCGGCGCGCTATGCGCTGGTGCTGTGGCTTGCCGAGGCGTGGCTGGCGCCGCTCTGCCAGTAGCTCGCCGCGCGTGGCTAGAGCACCCCAGGCAGCCAGGTGGCCAGCCCCGGGAACAGCGCCAGCGCCCCCAGCATGCCGAGCTGGATCAGGATGAAGGGGATTACCCCGCGGTAGATCGCCGAGGTGGGTACCGACTCGGGCGTCACCCCACGCAGGTAGAAGAGCGCGAAGCCGAAGGGCGGTGTCAGGAACGAGGTCTGCAGGTTCACCGCGATCATGATGCCCAGCCAGATGGGGTCGAGCCCCATGGCCAGCAGCACCGGGCCGACGATGGGCACCACCACGAAGGTGATCTCGATGAAGTCGAGGATGAAGCCGAGCAGGAAGATCACCAGCATCACCACCAGGGTGGCGCCCACCACGCCGCCGGGCAGTGCCTCGAACAGCTCGATGACCAGCTCCTCGCCACCGAAGGCGCGGAACACCAGCGAGAAGAGCGCGGCGCCGATCAGGATCAGGAACACCATGCTGGTGACCTGGGCGGTGGAGTGAACCACCTCGCGCAGCATGCGAAGGTTCAGACGGCGGTTGGTCAGGGCCAGCAGGAAGGCGCCGGCGGCGCCCACCGCCGAGGCCTCGGTAGGCGTGGCGAAGCCGCCGAGGATCGAGCCCAGCACGGCCACGATCAGCAGCACTGGCGGCAGCAGCCCCTTGAGCAGCAGTGGCCAGAGGCTGCCGCGGTGGCCGAGCTCCTCCATCAGCGCCTGGCGATCCACCGGCGGGGCCAGGCTGGG
Source organism: Halomonas sp. C10-5 (assembly GCF_057169305.1). Lineage (NCBI taxonomy): Bacteria > Pseudomonadati > Pseudomonadota > Gammaproteobacteria > Oceanospirillales > Halomonadaceae > Halomonas > Halomonas sp. C10-5. The sequence continues at coordinate 3,339,118 of NZ_CP175665.1, read as the reverse complement.
GCGCAGCCAGGCAGTCAGGATCACATACAGGATATAGGTGGCCACCAGCAGCACGCCCGGGACGAGCGCGCCGATGAAGAGGTCGCCCACCGAGAGGGTCTTGGGGCTCCATACACCCATCGCCAGCTGGGCCTGCTGGTAGGCGTTGGAGAGCACGTCGCCGAGCAGCACGAGGGCGATGGAGGGCGGGATGATCTGGCCCAGGGTACCAGTGGCACAGATGGTGCCGGTGGCCAGCGAGGCAGAGTAGCCGCGCTTGAGCATGGTGGGCAGTGACAGCAGCCCCATGGTCACCACGGTGGCGCCGACGATGCCGGTGGAGGCCGCCAGCAGCATGCCGACCATCACCACGGCGATGCCCAGCCCGCCGCGCAGCGAGCCGAAGGCCAGGGCCATGGCGTCGAGCAGGGTCTCGGCGACCCGTGACTTCTCCAGCAGCACCCCCATCAGCACGAACAGCGGCACCGCCAGCAGGGTCTGGTTGGTCATGATGCCGTAGAGGCGGTTGGGCATGGCGCTGAGGTAGCCCGCCTCGAAGGGGACGGGAATCCCCAGGTGGGTAAGCGCAAAGCCCATACCGGCGAAGATCAGGGCGGTGCCCGCCAGCGACAGTGCCACCGGATAGCCCAGCATCAGCACGCCGCAGATGGTGGCGAAGAGCACCAGGGGCATCAGTTCGAGCAGCGTGGCCAGCATCACAGCTTCTCCTCGTGGGTCGGCGATTCGGAGGAGAGGCGGCCCTTGAGGATCAGCGTCTGGCGGATCAGCTGGGCGATGCCCTGCAGCAGCAGCAGCGCCGCCATCACCAGGATCAGGCTCTTGAGCAGGAACACCGCGGGGATGCCCCCATCCGGAGAGCGCTCGAGGATCGCCCAGCTGCTGCCAACGTAGCCGAGGCTGCCGAGCAGGATATACAGGGTCACCGGAATCAGCAGGAAGAGGGTGCCGAACAGGTCGGTGGCGGCACGGCCCCGGGGCGAGCGCTTGCGATAGAAGATGTCGACGCGCACGTGGCCGTCATGGTGCAGGGTCCAGGCGGCCCCGAGCATGAACACCATGGCGTGCATGTACATCACCGACTCCTGCAGGGCGATGCTGTGGACGCCGAAGATGTAACGCATCACCACGATGGCGAACTGCACCGCCATCATGGCGAGTACCAGCCAGGCGGTGGCGCGGCCGACAAGGTCGGTCACGGCGTCGAGGCCCCTCAGCAGGCCCAGGTGGCGAGGGTGGGGCATGTCTCCTCCGCTGCCAGTTGATCCGGAGGCGCATCTTCGCCGATTCCCCGGCCAGCGTCACCTATCCGCGGCCAACGCGGTCACTCCTGGTGGTCCTTGAGGCGTGGGGTGAGGGCCTGCAGGCAGGCCTCCGGCAGGCGAATATCCACGGCAATCGGCAGGTGGTCGGAGAACAGGTGGTCGAGCACGCGAACCTCGTCGGCCTCCAGGGAATTGGAGAGCAGGATATGGTCCAGGGCACGGCGCGGCTGCCAGGAGGGGTAGCTCAAGGGGGGGCGTACCGGGTGCAGCGGCAGGGAGGCGCAGAAGCGCTGGTGGCCGTGGAGCTGCTCCGGGGTACAGTTGAGGTCACCCATCACCACCACATGGCGCAATGGCTGGATGATCTCGGAGAGATAGTCGAGCTGGCGCACCCGGCCGCGATGGCTCAGCGCCAGGTGGGCGACGAACAGATGAAGCGCGTCGGGGCCCTCGCCGAAGCGGGCGTGGATGGCGCCGCGTCCGGGTAGCGTGCCGGGGAGCTGGTGCTCCTCGATGCGGGCGGGAGGGAGTCGCGACAGCAGGCCGTTGCTGTGCTGGGCGATGCGGCCCAGATTGCGATTGAGCTGCTGAAAGTGATGGGGGAAGCCGCCATGGGTGGCCAGGTACTCCACCTGGTTGACCTGGCCGGAGCGGAAGCTGCCACCGTCGGCCTCCTGGAGGCCGACGATGTCGAAGCGCCCCAGCACCTCGCTGACCATGTCCAGGCGGTGCTGTCGCCGGGGGTGAGGCAGCAGGTGCTGCCAGCTGCGGGTCAGGTAGTGGTGGTAGGCCGAGGTCTGGATGCCCACCTGCAGGTTGAAGGTGAGCAGCTTGAGATGGCCACCCTCAAGGGGCGGCATCCTTGCCTCGGCCAGGTGAGACATCTCAGTCTTCACGCTCCTCGCGGACCTTCCCGACCAGCGCTTCGGCGATCTGCGGCATGTTGGCCAGGCTGCCGGCGCTGCTCGGGCTGACCAGGTAGCGGCCATCGACGATCAGTGCCGGGACGCCCATCAGGCGCATCTTGCGCATGCGGGAGTTGGCCTGGTTGACCTGGCTCTTCACCGCGAAGGAGCCCAGCGCCTGCTGTGCCTCCTCCTCGCTCACGCCGTAGTCGCTGAAGAACTCGGCGATCTCGGCATTCCCGGTTAGGCTGCGGCCCCCCTCGTGAATGGCGTGGAAGAAGTCGTCATGAATGGCGTCGAGGATGCCCAGCTCCTCGGCGGCGTAGAAGGCGAGGGCGTGCTGGTTCCAGTCGCCGCCCATGGTGGCCGGCATACGCTGGAAGCTGACGTCGTCGGGAAGCTCGGCGACCCAGGCGTTGAGCGGCTCCTCGAGGTTGTAGCAGTGGGGGCAGCCGTACCAGAAGGCCTCGGTGACCTCGATCTGGCCCTCGTCCACGCGGGTCTCCACCGGCTCGGGCAGCACCTCGTAGTGCTCACCCTCGACCAGGTTCTGGGCCGAGGCCAGGCCCGGCAGGGCGAGGCCGGCGAGCACGAGCATCAGGGGTTTCAACATGGGCATCTCTCTCCTTGGGATGAATCGCGTCCCGGCGAGCCGGGTGTCGCTGCCTTTGAGCGTGTCGTCGGGCTCGGGTTCCCCGCGCGCGCTACAGCAAATATGCCAGGGGCGGCCCGAAGGCCGCCCCGACTGTGTGCAAGTGCGCTGACCGAGACGGCCTCAGTGCAGGCCCAGCACGTAGTTGGCCACGGCCTCCATGTCGGCATCACTCATCTTGGCGGCGATGTCGCGCATTATGTTGGCGGGATCATTGGCGCGGTTGCCGGCGGCGAAGTCCTGCAGGGTGGCCAGGGTGTACTCGGGATGCTGGCCGGAGAGCGCCGGATAGACGGCGGTACCGATGCCCTGGCCGGTCGGCGTATGGCAGGCGGCGCAGGCCGGGATGCCCTTGGCCATGTCGCCGGCACGGTAGAGTTCGCGACCGCGCTCGACCAGCAGCTCGTCGGGATCCGCCTGGCCCAGGGCCGCGTCCTTGTCGGCATAGAACTTGGCCACGTCCCAGGCATCCTGGTCGGAGAAGTTGTCGACCTGGCCGGCCATCTCCGGCACCACGCGGTTGCCGTCGCGGATGTCCATGATCTGCTTGGCCAGGTAGGAGGCCTGCTGACCCGCCAGGTTGGGGAAGGCGCCGGTGGGACTGATGCCCTCCTGGCCGTGACATGCCGCACAGGCGGCGGCCTTGTCGCGACCCGCTGCCGCATCGGCATCGGCCTCGAGGTCTGCGTGGGCGGCGCCGACGGCGCCCATGGTGATTGCCAGGCTTGCCAGTAACTTTCTCATCGCTAATCCACTATGCCGTTACGTTGTTGACCGGTACGTACCCTGGGTGTCGCCCGGATCGCGACGCCGGCCAGCCTATGGGTTATCGAGCGGGCCAATCGCGGACGTCGTGGGCGCGGTGGTACACTAGCGTGCCCCGGGTCGCAGACAAAAGACACTGTATTATACCGAATCACCCCGCCGGCGGGAATGCAAGCCGCCAGGCCCTTGATCAATGTCAGGAATTCTTGCCCATGGCGCGACTCAACTACCAGACCGCCCGCTTTCTTATCAGCGCTCCGACCCTGGCCAAGTGCCCGGCGGACGACGGTGCCGAGGTGGCCTTCGCCGGCCGCTCGAATGCGGGGAAATCAAGCGCAATCAATACCTTGACTCGACAGAATGCGCTGGCGCGGATCTCCAAGACGCCCGGGCGGACTCAGCTGATCAACTTCTTCTCGCTGGGTGACAACCTCGACCGGCGCCTGGTGGACCTGCCCGGCTATGGATACGCCAAGGTGCCCGAGTCGGTCAAGCTGGAGTGGCAGCGCCACCTCTCCGACTACCTGCAGCGCCGCGCCTCGCTCAGGGGTCTGGTGCTGGTGATGGATGTGCGCCACCCGCTATCCGAGTTCGACCAGACCATGCTCGGCTGGGCCGATGCCCAGGAGATGCCGGTGCATATCCTGTTGACCAAGGCCGACAAGCTCAAGCGCGGCCCCGCGGCGAGCGCCCTGCAGCAGGTGCGCTCGCGGCTGCGCGAGTGGGAGGATCTGGTGAGCATCCAGCTCTTCTCGTCGCTCAAGGGGCAGGGCATCGAGGAGCTCGAGGCGCGCCTCGACGGCTGGCTGCTCGAGTCATCTGCTGATGATTGAACAGGGTTCTCGGCGCCCCTTGGCCTTCTCTATCCACTGAATCAGCTCCGGCAGCTCGCGCACATGCGCCAGGCGGTGGATGCCCTGGGGCAGCGGGCGGTCGTCGGGGCCGATCCACGCCGCCCGCATGCCCAGGCGACGGGCGGGCAGGGCATCCTCCTCCCAGGAGTCGCCCACGTGGAGTGCTCGCGCGGGGTGTACGCCCAGGCGTGACAGCGCCAGCAGGAAGGGGCGCGGGTCGGGCTTGGGGGCGAGCAGCTCACCGGCGGCGACGGCCACCGGGAAGTGGCGGCCCAGCGGCAGGCGCGTGACCTCGACGTTGCCGTTGGTGATACTGGCCAGCCGAAAGCGCCGGCCCAGCGCCTCGAGCAGCGTCTCCACCTCGGGGTGCGGTTCCACCTCGTGCCTGAGCGCCATGAAATGCTCCATGGCCCGGTCCGCCCAGTGTTCGGCGTGGTCATGCGTCAGCCCATACTCCCCCAGCAGCTCGGCCAGCGCCCGTCGGCGCAGCCAGGTGAAGTCGCCGCGGCGTGGCGGATGGGCGGTGGCCAGGGCCTGGCGGCGCGCCACGAAGGCCTCCAGCGGGAAGCGCGCGGCGAAGCGGCCGCTGGAGGCCTCGGCCGCCTGCTCGGCCAGCGCCGCGTCGAGCCAGGCGTAGTGGCCCTGCTCGGTGCGTGTCATCACGCCGCCGTTGTCCCACAGGGTGTCGTCCAGGTCGAAGGTGATCGCCTCGAGGCTCATGTCGGGGTCTCGTCGTTGTGTCGACGCCGCGCCCGGGGGTGGGCGGCATCGTAGCTGGCCGCCAGGTGCTGCCAGTCGAGGTGGGTATAGACCTGGGTGGTGGAGAGGTTGGCGTGGCCCAGCAGCTCCTGGACGGCGCGCAGGTCCTGGCTCGACTCCAGCAGGTGGCTGGCGAAGGAGTGGCGCAGGCGGTGGGGGTGGAGGTGTTCGTCGAGCCCGCGGCGCCGGGCGATCAGCGCCAGGCGCTGCTGGATGGCGCGATGACCCAGCCGGGTACCGCGCTTGCCCACGAACAGGGCGGTCTCGCCGGGGGCGGCCATGGCCGCGCGCACACCGGTCCAGGCCTGCAGCGCCTGGCGGGCACGCGATCCCACCGGAACCTGGCGCGGCTTGCCGCCCTTGCCCAGCACCCGTACCCGCTCGTCGCGCAGGTCGTCGAGGTCGAGCCCCGCCAGCTCCGCCAGGCGCAGGCCGCTGGAGTAGAAGAGTTCGAGCATCGCCTGGTCGCGCACCGCCAGGGGGGAGCCGTCGTGGGGCGTATCCAGGAAGTTCGCCAGGCGATCCACGTCCACCGGGCGTGGCAGGTGGCGGGGCTGACGCGGGCTGCGCACCAGTGCCACCGGGTTGTGGTCGAGGTGGCCCGCGGCGAGCAGGTGGTCGGCCAGGCGCGAGCAGGCCGAGCGACGCCGGGCCAGGCTGCGTGGCGCCAGGCCCCGGGCCCGCTCGCCGCCCAGGAAGCGGCGCATCACGCCGGCATCCAGCTGGCGCCATGCCGTCACCTCCTGCTCCTCCAGGAAGTCGAGCAGGCGGGCCAGGTCGCGCCGGTAGGCGTCCAGGGTGGCGGGGCTGGCGGTGCGCGCGAGCCTGGCCAGGAAGGCCTCCACCTCGGCGGCGAGCGGTCCGGGGCTAGGCATGCTCGGGGCCGAGGCGTATCAGCAGCCGCGCCACCACGTCGCCCACATATTCGGTGAACAGGGTGTCCATGCTGGCCCGGAAGTGGTCGGGATCGGGGCTGGCCAGCACCAGGTACCCCAGCGGCTCGCCCAGGCTCAGCCGGGTGATGGCACAGGAACCCGAGCGGCGCGGTGCGCTGGTGTGAGGCAGCAGGCGCTTCCAGTCGGTGGGTGTCAGTCGGGTACAGCGGCTGGTGCGGCCGTCGAGCAGCGCCGCCAGGCGTGACCCGGCATGCTCGTCGAGCACCTGGCGCGGGGCCTGGGGCGGGTGCGGCTCGGCATCGGAGAGGCTGGCCGGGCACCACAGCGCCACCGCGGGCGTGGCGAAGTGCTCGGCGAGGTGGGTGGCCAGCGCCTGCCCCAGGGCATCGCGGTCCTGGGCCTCCACCAGCGCCAGCACCAGCTCACGGGTGCGCCGGTACTGGGCCTCGTTGTGACGCGCCGACTCCAGCAGCTGCTCCAGACGCCATTCGGCCTGCTCGGCGCGGGTCCTCAGGTCGTGGACCAGGCGCTCGAGCAGCGAGGTGGCGCCGCGCGCCTCGGGGTGGGGCACCTTGAGCTGCTGCAGCAGGCCTTCGCGGCCGACGAAGAAGTCGGGATGGGTGGCCAGCCATTCGGCGACCCGGTCCGGGTCGAGGGTCTTGCGCGGTTCTGGGGCGGCTCGTGACATGCCATCTCCTCGCGGGGTCGCGGAATCGGGTTAGCTCTCTCAGTAAAGCACCAGGCGGCCATCGAAGACGCGCTCGGCGGGGCCGGTCATGAACAGGGAGTGGCCAGGGCCGGCCCATTCGATGGTCAGCTCGCCCCCCGGCAGATGCACGTTGACCGGGCTCTCCAGCACCCCCTGGCGGATGCCGCTGGCCACCGCGGCGCAGGCGCCGGTGCCGCAGGCCAGGGTCTCGCCGCTGCCCCGCTCGTAGACGCGCAGGCGGATCTCGTGCGCCGATACGACCTGCATGAAGCCGGCATTGACGCGCCTCGGGAAGCGCGGGTGGGCCTCGATGGCCGGCCCCAGACGCTCGACGGGAGCCGTGTCGACGTCGTCGACCCGCAGCACCGCATGGGGGTTGCCCATGGAGACCACACCCACCTCGAGGCGTTCGCCGTCGACGTCCAGGGCGTGCAGTACGCGGTCCTCGGTCGCCTCGAAGGGCAGGGCCTCGGGGGCGAAGCGCGGCTCGCCCATGTCGACCCGGATACGGCCGTCGTCCTCCACCTTCAGCACCAGGGGGCCGCCGGCGGTCTCCACGTGGATCTCGCGCTTGTGGGTGAGGCGTTGGTCGCGCACGAAGCGGGCGAAGCAGCGCGCGCCATTGCCGCAGTTCTCCACCTCGCTGCCGTCGGCGTTGTAGATGCGATAGCGGAAGTCCATGTCCGGGTCTCGGGGCGGCTCGACCACCAGCAGCTGGTCGAAGCCGACACCGAAGCGACGGTCGGCCAGGCGGCGCACCTGGGTGTCGGTGAAGTGGGCGCGCTGGGTCACCAGGTCGACCATCATGAAGTCGTTGCCGAGGCCATGCATCTTGGTGAAGTGCAGCAGCATCAGCGCGCTCCCTCCGGCAGCGTCTCTTCCGGCAGCAGGGACTCACCCGCCCACAGGTCCTCGAGGCGTTCGCGACGACGCACCAGGTGGGCCTGGTCGCCATCCACCATCACCTCGGCGGGGCGCGGGCGGCTGTTGTAGTTGGAGGCCATCACGAAGCCATAGGCCCCGGCGGAGCGCACCGCCAGCAGGTCGCCGGGGGCGATGGCAAGCTCACGCTCCTTGCCCAGGAAGTCACCGGTCTCGCAGACCGGGCCTACCACGTCGTAGGTGGCGCTCTGCCGCGCATGGCGCGTGTCCACCGGCAGGATCGCTTGCCATGCCTGATAGAGCGCGGGACGGATCAGGTCATTCATGGCGGCGTCGACGATGGCAAAGTTCTTGGTCTCGCCGGGCTTGAGGAACTCCACCCGGGTCAGCAGCACCCCGGCATTGGCGGCGATGGAGCGGCCCGGCTCGAAGAGTAGGGTCAGGCGCTCGCTGCCGGGCCAGCTCGAGAGCCGCTCGAGCAGGGCGGTGGCGTAATCGAAGGGCGCCGGCGGATGCTCATCGCGGTAGGGCACGCCGAGGCCGCCGCCCAGGTCCAGGTGCTCCACCTCGATGCCGCGCTCGCGCAGGGTCTCGAGCAGCACCAGCAGGCGGTCCAGGGCGTCCAGGAAGGGCGAGAGCTCGGTGAGCTGGGAACCGATATGACAGTCCAGGCCGGTGATGCGCACGTTGGGGAGCGCGGCGGCCAGCTCGTAGACCGCCAGCGCCTCGTCCACTGGGATGCCGAACTTGTTGTCCTTGAGCCCGGTGGAGATATAGGGGTGGGTGCCGGCGTCGACGTCCGGATTGACCCGCAGCGACACCGGGGCGACCTTGCCGAGCCGCCCGGCCACGGCGTCGAGACGCTCGAGCTCGGGGCGCGACTCCACATTGAAGCACTTGATGCCCACCTCCAGCGCCCGGGCCATCTCGGCCTCCTGCTTGGCCACGCCGGAAAACACCACCCTGGCCGGGTCGCCGCCGGCGGCCAGCACCCGCTCCAGTTCGCCCATCGAGACGATGTCGAAGCCGGCGCCCAGGCGGGCCAGCAGCCCCAGCACCGCCAGATTGGAGTTGGCCTTGACCGCATAGCAGATCAGGTGTGGATGGCTGCCCAGCGCCTCGGTGTAGGCGCGGAAGTGGCGCGCCAGGGTGGCCTTGGAGTAGACGTAGCAGGGCGTGCCGAACTCCTCGGCGATGCGTGTCAGCGGGACCTCCTCGCCATAGAGCACGCCGTCGTGGTAGTTGAAGTGGTCCATGGCTACTCCTCGCTCTCCCGGGGTTTGCTGCCCTCGCGCTCGGCGTCGTCGCCCGCGGCGCTTTCCTCTTCGCTCTGCGCGGCCTCGCGGGGGCCGTACTGCTCGGCGGCCTGCTCGTCATCGGGCAGATAGAGCGGGCCCTTCTGGCCACAGCCGGCGAGCCCCAGGGCCAGGAGCAGCGCCAGACCGAGCGCCGGGGCGGCACGTCGGGCCATCAGGCACCTCCTGTCAGGGCAGCGAGGGCCTCGCGGGCCCGCTGGGCGGCGGCGCGCACCTGGTCGGGGGCGGTGCCGCCGATATGGTTGCGGGCGGCTACCGAGCCCTCCAGGGTCAGCACCTCGAAGACGTCCTGCTCGATGGTGTCGGAGAACTGCCGAAGCTCGTCGAGGGTCATCTCGGAGAGGTCCTTGCCTTCGCGGATGCCGAAGGCCACCGACTCGCCGACGATCTCGTGGGCGTCGCGGAAGGCCACCCCCTTGCGCACCAGGTAGTCGGCCAGGTCAGTGGCGGTGGAGAAGCCGCGGCGGGCCGCCTCGGCCATGCTGGCCTTCTTCGGCTCGATGGCGGGGATCATGTCGGCGAAGGCCTTGAGGCAGTCCTTGACCGTGTCCACGGCGTCGAACAGCGGCTCCTTGTCCTCTTGGTTGTCCTTGTTGTAGGCCAGCGGCTGGGACTTCATCAGGGTCAGCAGGCCCATGAGGTGGCCGTAAACGCGGCCGGACTTGCCGCGCACCAGCTCGGGCACGTCGGGGTTCTTCTTCTGCGGCATGATCGAGGAGCCGGTGCAGAAGCGGTCGGGCAGGTCGATGAAGTCGAACTGGGCACTGGTCCACAGGACCAGCTCCTCGCTCATCCGTGACATGTGCATCAGCAGCAGGCTGGCGAAGGCGGTGAACTCGATGGCGAAGTCGCGATCGCTGACCGCGTCGAGACTGTTCTCGGCGGGACGCTCGAAGCCCAGCAACTCGGCGGTGACATGCCGGTCGATGGGGTAGGTGGTGCCGGCCAGCGCCGCCGCACCCAGCGGCATCACGTTGACGCGCTTGCGGCAGTCGAGCAGCCGTTCGTGATCGCGGGCCAGCATCTCCTGCCAGGCCAGCAGGTGGTGGCCGAAGGTCACCGGCTGGGCGGTCTGCAGGTGGGTGAAGCCCGGCATGATGGTGTCGGCCTCGCGGTCGGCGAGCTCGATCAGCCCTTCGCGCAGGCGGGCCAGCTCCATGGCCACCTGGTCGATCTCGTCGCGCAGGAAGAGGCGGATATCGGTGGCCACCTGGTCGTTGCGCGAGCGACCGGTATGCAGCTTCTTGCCGGTGATGCCGATCTTCGCGGTCAGGCGTGCCTCGATGTTCATGTGCACGTCCTCTAGCTCCACGGACCACGGGAACTCGCCGCGCTCGATCTCGCCGCGCACCTCGTCGAGCCCCGCGATGATGGCGTCACGCTCGGCCTCCTCGAGTACGCCAACCCGGGCCAGCATGGTGGCATGGGCGATAGAGCCCTGGATGTCGTGGAAGGCCAGGCGGCGGTCGAAGGCCTCCGAGGCGGTGAAGCGGGCGACGAAGGCGTCGGTGGGCTCGCTGAAGCGGCCCCCCCAGGACTGGTTGGTGCCGGGGCTGGAAGAGTTCGAGGTCATCGGCTTGGGATCCTGCATGACGGGTTGCGGTTGGCTGGGGGCGAGGGCCCCCCGCGGCCGCCGGTCTCGCGGCGGCAGGCTCGACATGGCAGGAGTGTACCAGAGTCGCCGAGGCAGGCGAGGGGCGCCTGGCCGCCCGGGGCGTGGATTTTTCCTCCTTGGCCGCGTGCTTTATGATGAGGGTAACCGTGCGTCACGCATGCCAACTTCACCGGGTGTCGGCGCTGGCTCGCCGCCAGCGAGGAAACCGGTACAGGGAGAACTTCGTGCAAGCCATCACCAAGCTGCGTATCGCCACGCGCAAGAGTCAACTGGCCATGTGGCAGGCCGAACATGTCCGCGATCGTCTGCTGGCCCTCCATCCCGGCCTCGAAGTGGAGCTGGTGGCCATGTCCACCCGCGGTGACAAGATCCTCGACACGCCGCTGGCCAAGGTGGGCGGCAAGGGGCTCTTCGTGAAGGAGCTCGAGGAGTCGATGCTCGACGGCCGCGCCGATATCGCCGTGCACTCCATGAAGGATGTGCCCATGCACTTCCCCGAGGGGCTTGGCCTCTCGGTGATCCTGGCCGGCGCCGAGGCCACCGATGCCTTCGTCTCCAACCACTACGCCAGCTTCGATGAGCTGCCCGAGGGGGCCCGAGTGGGCACCTCCAGCCTGCGTCGCGGCCTGCAGGTCAAGGAGGCGCGCCCGGACCTGGAGATCCTCAGCCTGCGTGGCAACGTCCAGACCCGGCTGGGCAAGCTCGATGACGGCGAGTTCGATGCCATCATCCTGGCCACCTCCGGCCTGCGTCGCCTGGAGCTGGACGCGCGCATCGCCCAGGAGCTGCCGCCCGAGGTGTGCCTGCCGGCCTGTGGCCAGGGCGCCTTGGGCATCGAGTGTCGCCTCCACGACCCCGAGCTGATCAACCTGCTGGCGCCGCTGGATGATCCCGATACCGCCACCCGGGTGCGCGCCGAGCGCGCCATGAACACCCGCCTCGAGGGGGGCTGCCAAGTACCCATCGGCGGCCACGCGGTATTCGAGAACGATGGCCAGACCCTGTGGCTGCGCGCCCTGGTGGGCACCCCGGATGGTGCCAGGGTGCTGCGCGCCGAGGGGCGCGGCTCGATCCATGAGCCCGAGGCGCTGGGTATTCGCGTCGCCGAGGAGCTGCTGGAGATGGGCGCCGGGGAGATTCTCGCCGAGGTCTACGGCGCCGGCTGATGGATATGCAGCCGCCGGTGGTGATCACGCGTCCCGGTGAGCGTGGTGCCGTGCTCGCCGCAGCCATCGAGGCGCGCGGCCTGCCGGTGGCGCGCCTCGAGGCGATGCGCGTCGAGGCATTGCCCGAGACCCCCGAGCAGCGCGCCGCCTGGCTCGACTTCGACCACTTCCGGCGCGTGGTGGTGGTCAGCCCCTTCGCCGCGGAGTGCCTCGCCGAGGCGCTGGACCGCTACTGGCCCCAACTGCCACTGGGCATCGACTACTACGCCGTGGGGGCGGCTACCGCCGCCGTCCTGCATGAGCGGCTCGGGGTGCGCGTCCATGTGCCGCCGACGGTCGCCGGCGAGGATACCAGCGAGGCGCTGCTGACCCTGGGCTCCCTGCGCGCGCTGCACGACGAGAAGATCCTGCTGGTGGCCGGCGAGGGCGGGCGCACCCTGCTGGCCGAGACGCTCACCGAGCGCGGTGCCCGGGTGACCCGCTTGGCCGTCTACCGACGCACCCTCCAGCCCCCCGCGCCGGCCATGGCCGACTGCCTCGCGGCAGGCAACTTCCGTGCCCTGGTGGTGAGTAGCGGAGAAATCCTCGAATATCTGGCAAGATGGTGTTCAGGCGCCGCCTTGAACCAACCGCTAATCGTATCCAGCGCCCGGTTGGCTACACTGGCCGGCAAGCTGGGGTTTCGCGACTCCGTGGTGGCGCGTGGCGCCACCCCGATGGCGCTGGCGGCGGCCGTGGCCGATGCCTGTGACCCGCAGGAAGCCGATGTCGATCAAGACGATCTCGAAAAGGGCTAGCGACAAGATGAGCAAGCAACCACACGAGCAGGAAGAACAGAAGGCGTCTGACGGCGCACAGTCGGCGACCTCGGGAGACGAGGCAAGCAGGGGCAACGCCTCCGGCAGACGTCGTTCGCGCCGGCACGACAAGCCCAGCCAGGGCGGCGGCACCGCCAGGAACGAGGCCACCAAGCCCGCCCAGAGCCAGGCGCAGGCCGAGTCGTCGACAGCCGGTCAGTCCTCGGGCGGCAAGCAGGAGGCCGACAAGCCGGCCGACCAGAAGGCCACCGACCAGAAGGGCGCTGCAAGCAGGCCGACGCCGGCGAAGCCCGCCGCCGACAAGGCCGAATCGACCCCGTCCCAGGCTGGCAAGTCCCAGCCGGGCGGGAGTGGTGGCAAGCCCGGCACGCCCGCCGCTGGTGGCGGCGATGGCAAGGGGGGCAAGGCCGGCATGGTGGCGATCGTGCTGGTCATCCTGCTGGCCATCGCCGCCGCGCTGTTCGGCTGGCAGGCCTGGCAGAAGCTGGATGCCCAGCAGGCGCGCATCGCCGAACTGGAGTCCCAGACCAGCCAGTCCGCCACCGCCAGCGATCTGGACCAGCTGCAGTCACGCTTCGAGGAGGCCGAGGGCGAGCGCCAGGCGGCCCTCGAGGAGGCCGTGGCCTCCCTCGAGAGCGACTTCAGCGACTACCGTGGCGAGGTCGACGAGACCCTCGACCGGGTGCTGGCCGAGCTCGCAAGCGAGCAGGAGACCGACGAGCGCGACTGGCTGCATGCCGAGGCCGCCTACCTGCTGCGCCTGGCCAACCAGCGCCTGCAGCTGGAGCGTGATGTTCAGGGTGCCGCGGCGCTGCTGCGCACCGCCGATGCGCGCCTGAAGGAGGCCGACAACCCGGCGCTGGTACCGGTGCGCCGCGAGATCGCCAGCGAGCTCTCCGCCCTGGAGGCGGTGCCGCAAGTGGATCGCACCGGCCTGTGGCTGGCGCTCAACGCCCAGCAGGAGCAGATCGCCGGACGTCCGCTCTCCCAGGACATCGACGAGATCACCGCCAGCTCCGGCATGCAGGAGGCGCCCAGCGGCTCCTGGCAGCAGCAGCTGTCGAGCTTCGGCCAGGAGCTCAAGGACCTGGTCACGGTTCGCAAGCATGACGAGGCACTGGAGGCGCTGATCTCGCCCGAGCAGGAGTCCTACCTGCGCCAGAGCGTGCGCCTGGTGATCGAGCAGGCCCAGCTGGCCCTGCTCAAGGAAGAGGAGGAGCTCTTCGAGGCCAGCCTGGAGAAGGCGATCACCCTGATCGAAGGCTACTACGACACTGATGACAGCGGCGTGCAGTCGGTCCTCGCGCGGCTGGGTGAGCTGAAGGGCGAGGCGGTTCGTCCCGAGCTGCCCGATATCAGCGGCTCCCAGCAGGCCCTGGCCGAATTCATCGAGCGCCGCTTCGAGTCGCGCCAGGGAGATGAGGCATGAGAAAGCTGATACTGATCATCGTCCTGGGCCTGGCCATCGGTGCGCTGTTCGGGCAGCTGATGATGTCGGTGCCCGGCTACTGGCTGGTGCGAGTGGGTGACACCTCCTTCCAGACCTCCTTCTGGTTTGGCCTGGTGCTGCTGCTGGCGGCCTTCCTGGTGCTGCACTTCGCGCTGCGCCTGCTGATGCGCCTGTCTCGCCCGGTGTCGCGCTTCAAGGTGTGGAACAGCCGCTCGCGCAACCGCACTGCCATGAAGCGCACCGTGCGCGGCCTGGTGGCGCTGGCCGAGGGGCGCTGGAAGAAGGCCGAGAAGTCGCTGGTCAAGGCGGCGGACGACTCCAGCACCCCGCTGGTCAACTACCTCTCCGCGGCGCTGGCGGCCCACTATCAGGGGCGCTTCGACCAGGCCGATACCCTGCTCAAGCGGGCCCATCTCAGCACCGAGGGCGCCGATACCGCGGTGGGCATGATGCAGGCCCAGCTGATGCTCGACCGTCAGCAGTACGAGGAGGCGCTGGCCATCCTGACCCGCCTCGACCGCCAGCTGCCCAACCACCCCCAGGTGCTCAAGCAGCTCAAGCAGGCCTACCTCAGCGTCAGCGACTGGGATGGCCTGCGCCGCCTGATGCCGCGCCTAGGCGCCCAGCAGCTGATCTCCCGCGAGGAGCGCGACCAGCTCGAGCGGCGCGCCTACCGCGAGCTGATCGTGCGCGAGGCTCGCGAGGGCAGCGACATCGAGACGGTGCGCAGCCTGTGGGCGGACATGCCCGACCACTTGCGTGGCGATGTCGAACTGATCGTGCTCTATGCCGAAGCGCTGGTGCGCGGCGGCCAGGAGCCCATCGCCGAGCGGCTGCTGCGCCACTCCCTCAAGGAGAGCTGGGACAGCCGCCTGGTGCTGCGCTACGGCCTGCTCGACGTGGATGCCTCGCGTCAGCTGGTCACCGCCGAGAAGTGGCTGCAGGAGCGGCCCAACGATCCCGACCTGCTGCTCACCCTGGGTCGCCTGGCGCTGCGCAATGCCTACTGGGGCAAGGCCCAGGAATACTTCGAGGCGAGCCAGCGCCAGCGCCCGAGCGGTGTGGTGTGTGCCGAGCTGGCACGACTCTTTGCCAACCTGGGCGAGCACCAGAAGAGCCAGCTCTACTACCGCCAGAGCGTGGAGCTTCTCGACAAGTCGTTGCCCTCCCTGCCCCAGCCCAGCGAGGACAAGGACGTGCTTGGAGAGGGCAAGGAGGCGAAGAAGGCTTCCTGACGGCAGCCTGATTCTTTCCAACACTCGACCTCACCACACCACTCCAGGGGGCGCTTCGGCGCCCCTTTCGTGTATCCGGGGCAGAAACAAAAACAGCGAGGCCGCCCGAAGGCGGCCTCGCTGCGTGGTGCGGCTGAGTCGTCGGGCTCAGGGCTCGTCGGGCTCGTCCACGTCGTCACCGCTGGGCTTCTCGTGCTCCGGGTTGCTGATCTGCTGGCCACTCCCGGTACTGGTCGTCTTGCCCGACTTGTTCGGGGTATAGCGGTCATCTGTGATCTGCTTGCCCGACTTGGGCTGACCCGCGGGGCTGCCGTCGATGGTGAAGTCCTGCTGCATGACGCGCAGATTGGCAGGCGGTGCCGAGCCGGCCTTGTCCTGGCCGAAGTAGAGGGTGGTGTGCGGGAAGGGGATCTCGATGCCGGCCTCGTCGAAGCGCAGCTTGACCAGGCGGTTGTAGGCACGCCCCACCGCCCACTGGTCGCCGGGGGTGGTCTTGATGATCACCCGGATATTCACCGAGCTGTCGGCCAGGGCGATGACGCCGGCCACATCGAGCGGCGCCAGCAGCTTGTGGCCATGCTCGTCGCTGGCCTTGAGGTCCTCGAAGGCCACCTTGAGCTGCTCGATCGCTTCGTCGATATTCTCGCGGTAGGCGATGCCGTACTCGCCCACGTGGTTGCCGAACTCGCGCATGTAGTTGGAGACGGTGTCCACGCTGGAGAAGGGCACCACGTGGTAGGTGCCGGAGAGGTCGCGGATGCCTACCGAGCGGATACTGAGCTTCTCGGCGGTACCGGTGACGCCGCCCACCGTGACCACGTCGCCGGTGTTCATGGCGTTCTCCACCTGGATGAAGATGCCGGTGATGATGTCCTGCACCAGCTTCTGGGCGCCGAAACCGATGGCCAGGCCCAGCACACCGGCACCGGCGATCAGCGGCCCGATATTGATGCCGATCTCGGCCAGCACGATCATCGCCGTCATGGTGATCAGGGCGATGGCCAGGGCATTGCGGAACAGCGAGAGCAGGGTCTGGGCACGCGCCGAGGGCACGCCGCCGCCGGTCTCGGGGTTGAGCTTGTGCTCGATCAGGCTGGCCAGCGCCAGCCAGACCATGACCGCGATGGCCAGGATCATCGCCACGCTGACCAGCTTGCCGACCAGGCCCCGTCCCGCTTCGGAGGCGTACCAGGCCGCCAGGTCAAAGGCGCCCCAGGCGTTGAGCACCACCATCACCACCAGCACCACGATCACCGTGCGGATGACCCGTAGGGCGTTGGGCACGTAGCTGTTGAGGCGTGGCTCGAGGAGCGGCAGCTTGCGGCGCAGGTCGTCGGAAAGGCGGATGCGCCGGCCGATGGTCTGGGTCAGGAAGCTGGAGGCCAGCAGCCCCACCACCACCGCGGCGATGGTCTTGAGGGTGGCGAAGAGCACGTAGGGCAGGGCGTCGGCGGGGCGCGTCAGGGTCAAGACCAGGACCATGACGAAGTAGGCCAGGGCGAACAGGTGCCAGGTGCGCGCGAACAGCTGCAGCGAGACCCGGCTGGCCGCCATGGTGGCCTGGCTGGCCTTGGCGTTGATGGCGTCGCGCAGGCGCTTGCGGTTCTTGAGCACCACCACCACGGCATAGAGGAAGGCGCCGATCATGATCAGGGTGCCCAGGCCCTGGCCTACTGCCGGTGACACGTAGGCGTTGACCAGAGGCACCACCACCATCAGCCCGTAGCCCACCAGGCCAATCAGCCGGGCGATCCAGCGGTTCCAGTAGGAGGCCTCGTCGGAGCCGATGGGCAGCAGCCGCAGCCCCTCGTAGCGGGAGGCAAACAACATGCGCACCCCGGCCTTGAGCAGCTCGATCACCAGGAAGGCGTTGAGGAACAGCGAGGCACGGGTGGAGAGCTCACCGGTCTCGCCGATGGCGAAGGTGGCGATCAGGTTGCCACCCAGGTAGGCGAAGGCCACGATCAGGACGTCCACCACGGCGGCCAGGGCCACGCAGATGATCAGGCGCAGGATCGGGGTCAGCCCGCTGCCGTTGAGCGACCACTGGCTGATGCCGGTGAACAGCGGCCGAGCCAGGCGACGGACGACAGCGAACACCACGAAGGTCGCCAGGATGACCAGGCCCAGGTTGATAGCGGCGCTGGTGAAGGCCGCCATGTTGAAGGTGCTCTCCAGGTCACTGGCGAACATGCCGCCGATGGCGGAAGCGATGGCGTCGAACTGCTGGCCGATGTCGCCGGCGACGCGGCTGGTCAACTCCGCCAGCTGACGCGGCAGGGAGGGCTCGGCGGCGGCTTCCTCGGCGGGGGCCGATTCGGCCACGTCGCCGGCCATGCCACGCAACTGGTCGATCAGCTCCTGGCGGGTCTGTTCATTCTCGAGCAGGTCGGCCAGGGTGGAGTAGGCTGGCGGTTCTCCGCCGCCGCTCTCTTGCTGCGCCTGGGCAGGACCCGCCAGCGCCAGCAGGACAAGCAGCAGCCAGCCGAGCATCAGGGGTAGGACTCGCTTGGGGTTCACGCGGTGACCTCCGTCTCTTGGCGTGTGGGGCGATGAGGTGTCAGGTCGACATGATACGGGCTTTGCCGTGAGGCCACGACCCCGGGGCCTGTCACGGCACATACATGTACATTAATTGTACATCCTGATCTGTTTGTGCCATCTTTGTCCTGTCGGCGGCGCCTCCTGCCGTCGGCGCGGCAAGCATGCGATACTCTTTCGCCACCCTCGGGTGGCGTTTTTCGTTTCAGGGAGACGGTCAGGCATGCTGGAACTGCTGTCGGTACTGCTCGGCGGGGCGCTGGGAGGCATGGTGCGCCTGGCTCTCGGCAACGCCGTGGGCCGGCAGCTGGGAGCCCATCTGCCCTGGGGTACCCTGGCGGTCAACCTGAGTGGCGCCCTGGCCATGGGGATGCTGGCCGGTGTGCTCGGCCTCCCCGCCCCGGGGGTGTCGAACACCGCCTGGTCCCTGCTCGCCATCGGCCTGCTGGGCGGCTACACCACGGTGTCGTCGCTCAGCCTGCAGGCTGTGACGCTGTGGCAGCAGGGCCGCGAGACGGCGGCCATCGGCTACATGGCGATGACCCTGGTCGCCGGGCTCGCCGCCCTGGCGCTGGGTTTCTGGCTGACGGGAGGCCTGGCATGAGTGCCTGGCGGGCCTACGCCGCAGTCGGCCTGGGCAGCGGGCTGGGCAGCGTGCTGCGCTATCAGCTCGGCGCATGGCTGGCGACCCCCGACTTTCCCTGGGCGACCCTGGCGGTAAATCTGGTGGGGTCTGGGCTGATCGCGCTGTTCGCCGCCTACGCTGCGGGCCGTGCCCATGGCCGGGTGGCACGCTGGCAGCCCTTCCTGGTCGCCGGCTTCTGTGGCGGTTTCACCACCTTCTCGCTGTTCGGCCTCGAGACCCTGGCGATGCTCAGCCAGGGACGCTCCGTGACGGCCCTGGGCTATGTGGCACTGAGCCTGGTGGCCTGGCTCGGCGCTGCCTGGGCCGGCCATCATGCTGGGCAGAGATTGGCCACGCGGCGCGCCTAGTCCGGCAGGTGCCAGGCAGTCGGGCAGGCGTCGGAGGGGAAGAGCCGCTGGGCGGTGGTGAGGCTGCATTGCTCGGCGACGACCGGCATGTCGCCGCTCAGCTCCTGCAGCAGGCCGTCGCCGGGGTGGCGGATGGTCAACAGGGTCAGCCCCTCCCGGCACTCGACCCGGTAGTCCCCTTGCAGGTCGGCGAGCAGCGCGGCGCACTTGGCGGCATCGTCATTGATGGCCAGTCTCAGGCGCATCGCCTCGCACGCGAGGTAGTTGGCGTGCAGGCCATGGCGGGCCAGGCCGCCGAGCACCTCGCCCAGGCACGCCTCGTCCATGAAGCGGAAGTCCGCGGGGCTGATGTCGAGCAGGCGCTGGTCGTCGCGCAGGATGCAGGCGGGCTGGCGGTCGCCGTCGCCGGGCTCCGGGCCGATGCGGCTGGGGGTGGCTCCGGGCTCGAGGAAGGAGCGCACGGTGAGCGGGATCGCCTTGCGCTGCAGCGGGGCCAGGGTGCGGGGGTGGATCACCTTGGCCGTGCCAGCTCTGCTCCACCGCCTCAGCGTAGCTCAGGCGCTCGAGCTGGCGGGCGTTGTCGAAGCGCCCGGGGTCGGCGTTGAACAAAAATCTGCCGCATTCTGCGATTCATTCTCCGAATGAATCGACAGTTAAGGCAGAGCAAGGCGTCAGCCTTGCAGGTATAGCTGGATAGATATATAGTTAATTCATGGCCATTATTCGCTCCGACACCCTCACCCTTCAGGTCACCGGCGCCGATCAAAAACAGGCGTTGGCGAATACGCTCGCGCTGTATCGGCGGCTGGTGCGCGATCTGATGACCGTCGCCTATACCCACTGGCCAGCGGTGGGGGCAACGCAGGGCAATGAAGCGGTAAAGGTCATTGAGGCGCTGATTCACCCAACGGCTAAACGACCGCACGTTCGCTACACGTACTTTGCCAAACGCTACTACAAGTTCCCTTCGTATCTCCGGCGTGTGGCGCTGATGGATGCGGTCGGCCAGGTGCGTTCCTTCGTCACGCGGTTCGATCAGTGGCGATGTGGCCAGCGCAAGCACCCGCACGCCAAACCACCGCGCCTAACGGCCAGCACGAAAACCTTCCCCAGCCTTTACGGCAGCCAGTGTGCCAAGCTCAACACCGATGCCAGCCATGCCTTTATCAAGGTGCATTGGCAGAATGACTGGATTTGGATGGGATTTGGGCTGAAAGGCACCTGCCGGTTTCGAGGGAAAGGCAAGGCCAAGTCGCCACTGTTAACCACTACTGGGCGGCAGTGGCAGCTATCGTTGCCTGAGCAATTCGAGCCACCGAAGCCGGTAAAAGGTGCTCCTGAGCGGGTGTTAGCGGTGGATGTAGGCATTAATACGGCGGCCACCTGGGCGGTGGTCGATACTCAAGGCACTGTCCATGCGCGCGGCTTTATCTCGCGCACAGATAAAGACCGGGAGTATCGGCTGATGGCCCGCATTCGCCAGACCGCCAAAAAGCACGCGCGGCACGGAAGCCGGCTGTCGCCCGGCTTCTGCCGCCGCGACCACCAACGGCTAACCCATCTGGCAGACAATCAAGCCCACCAGATCAGTCGGCAGTTGGTCAACTTAGCGCTCGACCATCATTGCCAGGCGATTGCAGTCGAAAACCTGAAGGGCTGGCGACCCAAAGCGGGTAAAAAACGGACACCGATGAAGGCGCGGTTTCACCGCTGGTTTCATCGCCAGCTCGTAACACGCATTGGCAGCAAGGCCGTCGAAGTGGGGCTGCGTTGTGTCGCGATCTATGCCCGTGGTACGTCCAGCCAAGCGTTTGATGGCTCAGGACGGGTAAAACGAGATAAGGACAACTACAGCCAATGCACGTTTTCAACCAAGAAGCGCTATCACGCCGATCTGAATGCTGCTTACAACATCGCCGCCCGCGGCCATGTACTTTTCCAGGGAGGTCAGCGTAAGCCGACCGCCCGTATGAGATCGCAAACGCCGACTCATACACCGCGAGCCCCGGTCACGCTCTCCACGCTTTGGCCACAAAGCGCGTGAGAGTGATAAGAATCCGCGATTCTATTCTTTGAATGAATCGTCGGAGGGTTCAAGACCCCGGTGACGTCCTTCCAGATGGTCAGGCCCGGCGCATCCAGGCAGTGGGCGAGGATGGCGGCGCTGAAGTCGGAGCCCTCGCGCCCCAGGGTGGTCATGGCACCCTCCGGGGTGGCGCCTATAAAGCCCTGGGTCAGCAGCAGCGCCTCCTCCCGGGCGGCCAGTGAGCGCAGGCGGTCGCAGATCTTGCTCCAGTCGATCCCGGCGGCCTGGTGGCGGTCGTCGGTGACGATCAGCTCCCGGGCGTCACACCAGCGGGTGGGAAGGCCGATCTCGTTGAGCCAGGCAGCCACCAGGGTGGTGGAGAGCAGTTCGCCGAAGCCCACGGTCTGGTCGTAATGAAAGGCGAAGGGCGCCTCCCGGTGGGTGCGGTGGGCGATGTCGAGGGCCTCGAGCAGCCGCTTCAGGTTCGCCGCGGTGGCGGAGTCGGCACCGAACAGTGTCTGGGCCATGCCGAGGTGATCGTCACGGATTGCCGCCAGCCGCTCCTGGTAGGCGCCGCGTTGGTCGCCGCGGGCGGCCTCGAGCAGCGCCTCCAGGGCGTTGGTGGTCTTGCCCATCGCCGAGACGACCAGGGCGCGAGGATGCAGGTCGTGGTGGGACAGCAGCTCGCCGAGGCGGCGGATGGCCGCGGCGTCCTTTATCGAGGCGCCGCCGAACTTGTAGATCTCGGACATCACGGGCTCCCTGTGGCAGTGGCTTTCCCTCACCATAGAGCCCGCGGGGGGAGTGGTGAAGGGGCAGGCGTTCCGCGCCCACCCTGAACCATCACGAAAAAGCCCCCGTGAGGGGGCTTCGCGAGGCCGGCGGCAGGGCAGGGAGGCTCAGCTCAGCCGCTGCATATAGTCCACATAGCCGAAGGTCCTGACCGTGCGCACCTGGCGGCTCGCCTCGTCGATCCGGCAGATCGACGGCAGGCGGATGCCGTTGAAGGTGGTGGTCTTGACCATGGTGTAGTGGGCCATGTCGGTGAACACCAGGCGGTCGCCGATCTGCAGGGGCGCGTCGAAGGAGTAGTCGCCGATCACGTCGCCGGCCAGGCAGGTCTGGCCCCCCAGGCGGTAAGTGTGGCCCTTCTCGTTCGGCTTGCCGCCGCCGATGATGTGCGGGCGGTAGGGCATCTCCAGCACGTCGGGCATATGCGCCGTGGCGGAGGTGTCGAGGATGGCGATGGGGCCGTCATTCTCGACGATATCCAGCACCGTGCATACCAGGTAGCCGGTATTCAGGGCGATCGCCTCGCCCGGCTCGAGGTAGACCTCGAGATGCGGATGGCGAGCCTTGAAGTCGCGGATCACCCGCACCAGCCGCTCGACGTCGTAGTCGTCACGGGTGATATGGTGGCCACCGCCGAAGTTGACCCACTTCAGGCCGGCGAGATGCTGGCCGAACTTCGCCTCGAAGGCCACCAGGGTCGACTCCAGGTCGTCGCTGTTCTGCTCGCACAGGGTATGGAAGTGCAGCCCCTCGAGCCCTTCCATCACCTCCGACGTCAGGTCCGCTGCCCGGGTGCCGAGCCGCGAGCCCGGCGCGCAGGGGTCGTAGAGAGGCACGTCGCCCGTGGAGTGCTCGGGGTTGACCCGCAGGCCGCAGGAGACCCGGCGGGGCGCCGCCGTGATCGTCTCGCGGAAGTGTTGCCACTGGCCCGGGGAGTTGAAGCTGAGGTGGTCGGCGTAGTGCAGCACCACCCGCATCTCCTCCTCGGTGAAGGCCGGCGAGTAGCAGTGCACCTCGCCGCCGAAGGTCTCGGCGCCCAGGCGTGCCTCGTCCTGGCCGCTGGCCGTGGTGCCCACCAGGTACTGGCGTACCAGCGGAAAGGTGTCCCACATGGCGAAGCCCTTCAGGGCCAGCAGGATCTTCGCCCCGCTGCGCTTCTGGACCTCGCCGAGGCGCTCCAGGTTGCGGCGTAGCAGGGCGTCATCCACCACATAGGCCGGGGAGGGGCAGGCCTGGACGTTAAAGCCCAGGCCCTGCTCGCGTGCGTTCGCCATGGCTCAGGCCAGGGGGTCGTGGTCGGGGTCGAGCTCGACCACCTGCCAGGGCAGGCCCATCTCGCCGATGCGCTCCATGAAGGGGTCGGGGTCGAGCTGCTCGACGTTAAACACGCCGTCACCCTTCCAGATGCCTTCCAGCATCAGCATGGCGCCGGTCACCGCCGGCACGCCGGTGGTGTAGGAGATCGCCTGGGACTGCACCTCGGCGTAGCACTCCTGATGGTCACAGATGTTGTAGATGTGCACCTTGCGCCGCTTACCGTCCTTGATGCCATCGGCGATGATGCCGATGTTGGTCTTGCCCTTGGTGCGCGGGCCCAGCGAGGCCGGGTCGGGAAGCACCGCCTTGAGGAACTCCAGCGGGGCGATCTCGGTATCGCCCACCTTGATCGGCTCGATGCTGGTCATGCCGACGTTCTCGAGCACCTTGAGATGGGTGATGTACTTGTCGGAAAAGGTCATCCAGAAGCGGATGCGCTCCAGGCCCTTGATGTTCTGGCTGAGGGACTCGAGCTCCTCGTGATAGAGCAGGTAGAGGTCCTTCTCGCCGATGCCGTCGAAGTCGAAGGTGCGCTTCACCGCCAGCGGGTCGGTCTCCTTCCACTCGCCCTTCTCCCAGTAGCGGCCCTTCGCGGTGATCTCGCGAATGTTGATCTCCGGGTTGAAGTTGGTGGCGAAGGGGTAGCCGTGGTCGCCACCGTTGGCATCCAGGATGTCGATGCGGTGGATCTCGTCGAACAGGTTCTTCTGGGCGTAGGCGCAGTAGATGTTGGTCATACCCGGGTCGAAGCCGCAGCCCAGGGTGGCCATGTTGCCCGCGTCCCTGTAGCGCTCCTGGAAGGCCCACTGCTCCTTGTACTCGAACTTGGCCTCGTCCGGATGCTCGTAGTTGGCGGTGTCCAGGTAGGGCACGCCGGTACGCAGGCAGGCCTCCATGATGGTCAGGTCCTGATAGGGCAGGGCCACGTGGATCAGCACGTCGGGCTTGAACGACTCGATCAGGGCGACCAGCGCCTCGACGTCGTCAGCATCCACCCGGGCGGTCTGGATCGGGCGATCCAGCTGGTCGGCGATGGCCTTGCACTTCGCCTCGTTGCGGCTGGCCAGCATGATCTCGCTGAAGACCTCGGGATGCTGGGCGCACTTGTGGGTAACGACGCCGCCGACGCCGCCGGCGCCGATAATCAGGACTTTGCTCATGGGGTTCGAATCCAGATCGGGAAATGTCAACAGTGGTAGGGTCTTATCGGTAGTGAAGCGCCGCAGCACTCCCGACCCGATGCCACCCCGGTCTTGGCCTCGCTCGACCACCCTGGCAGGGGGGGAGGCGAGTGGGCGCTGATGATGGCGCCCCTTGAGGCTGGCCGCAAGCGGTTTTCGCGTCAAGCCTGCGACCTTGGTCGTAGCGCTGCTGCCGATGCCTGGGCGGTGTCTCTGCGCCGTCGTCTAGCGTGAAGAGGCCGTCCACGACAAGGCGCCACGGGGCGGAATCGCCCCGTGGCGCAGCGGGTGCCGAGCCTCAGCCCTGCTTGGGCAGGTAGCCCTCGGTGAGCGCTACCCAGTAGGCCGCGCCGATGGGCAGGATCTCCGGGTTGAGCACGTATTCCGGGTGGTGGACGAAGGGGGTGTCGCCATTGCCAAGGAAGCAGTAGGTGCCCTTCTTCTGCTGCAGCATGAAGGCGAAGTCCTCGGAGCCGAGGTAGGTGGGCCCCTCCTCGAACACCAGCTCCTCGCCGAAGGCCTGACGGGCGATGGCGGCCGCCTTGCGGGTCTCCTCGGGGTCGTTGGTCAGCACGGCGCCCGGCACGCCCTCGCGGATCTCGGAGGTGCAGCCGAAGGATTCGCTCTGCTGCTGGATGAGGCGGCGGATATTGCCCAGCACCATCTCGCGGTCCTCGGGGGTGGTGGTGCGGATGGAGAGGCGCAGGATGGCGCTGTGGGCGATCACGTTGCCCGCCTGGCCGGCCTGGAAGGCGCCCACGGTGACCACGGCGCGGTGGGCGGGGGCCACATTGCGGGCGACCACGCTCTGCAGGGCCATCACCAGCGAGGAGCCGGCGACCACCGGGTCGATGGCATGCTCCGGGAAGGCGCCGTGGCCGCCCTTGCCGGTGATCTCCACCTCCCAGTTGTCCACCGCGGCCATGGTGTCGCCTTCCGTGAAGTAGAGCTTGCCGAGCTCCAGTCCCGGCATGTTGTGCATGCCGAACACTGCGTCCATGGGAAAGCGCTCGAACAGGCCGTCGGCGATCATCGCCGGACTCCCCTCCATGGTCTCCTCCGCCGGCTGGAAGATCAGATGCACGGTGCCGTCGAAGTTGCGGGTCTCGGCCAGTTGCCTGGCGGCGGCCAGCAGCATGGTGGTATGGCCGTCGTGGCCGCAGAGGTGCGAGACACCAGGAGTTTCCGAGCGATAGTCAAGATCATTGGTTTCCTGGATCGGCAGGGCGTCGAAGTCGGCCCTCAGCCCGATGGCCCGGTCGCTGTCGCCGACCTTCAGCGAGGCGACGATGCCGTGCTTGCCGACGCCGGTCTCGATCTCATAGGCACCCAGGCTACGCAGGGTCTCCTCGATGTACCTGGCGGTCTGCGACTCCTGCATCGAGAGCTCGGGATGACGGTGCAGATGCTCGAACCACTCACGGAGCTGGGTTTCGTTCTGCTTGATTTCCTTGACGATGGCATTCATGTCTCTTTCCTCTTCAATCTAAGGGCGGTTCCAGCAACGTTCGGCTGACGCCCACCGGCCGCTCGGCCGGTGAGCCGTTATGGCATCAGGCATTGTCGGCCGGGCGGCCCTTGGGGATCGTCAGCACGATCGAGGCGATGGCGACCAGCAGCATGATCAGCATGACCAGCAAGGCGAAGAAGGCGGCTTCCCGGGAGGCCAGGTTGGTCTGGTTGCCGACGAAGCTGATGACCCCTTCGATCCAGCGGATGCCGGCGTTGTTGCCCGCGATGGCGGTGTAGATCGCCGAGGAGATCGCCACGCCGAAGGAGGCGCCCAGGGAGGAGGCCATCTTGTAGATGCCCGCGCCGGCACCTGACTGGTCGGCGGGCAGGTTGGAGAGTGCCGCATCGGTAGAGGGAGTGGCGTAGAAGGCGAGGCCGACGCCGAACAGCGAGAAGGCGATAACGGCGAGGATCTTGTAGCTGCCCAGCATCAGGTTGGTGGGCATCAGCAGCACGATGGCCAGGCCGACGATATAGCAGCCCCACAGCATCGGCTGGCGCGGACCGAAGCGCTGCAGGAGCCGCTCGCCAACGCGGATGAAGGCCAGGATGGAGATCGCGTAGCCCAGCGTCAGCAGGCCGGCTTCCTGGGCCGAGATACCGCCACCCTGCTGCAGTACCAGCATGGCGACGATGATGATGCCGGCGGTGGCATTGAGCAGCATGTTGGAGATGGTAGCACCGGTGTAGGTTGTTCTGGTCAAGTCGTAGCGGACACTTTTATTAAGCTGCTTCCGCGATTTTCTCGATCTCCCTCGGCGCGTGATAGCCAAGGGTTGAGTGGAGCCGGCAGCTGTTGTACTCCATCTCGATAGAGGTCACGACGTCGCGCCTCGCTGACAGGCGGGTCCAGTACCGCTGCCCCTCCAGCCATTCGCTCTTCAGAGAGCCGAAGAAGCGCTCCATGACCGCATTGTCCCAACAGTTCCCCTTGCGGCTCATGGAGGCCAGGAACCCGTGTTTAACCAGTCGTTCGCGATACGTACGAGAGGCGTACTGGCTGCCGCGATCGGAGTGGTGTAACACCCCCCGGGGAGGTCGCCGACGGCCAATTGCCATCTCCAGGGCGTCCAGAGTGAGTGACGTCTTCATATGGTCGGCCATGGCCCAGCCGATGACCTGTCGGTCGTAGAGGTCCAGCACGGCCGCCAGGTACAACCAGCCTTCCAGGGTCCAGATGGCAGTGATGTCGGCCACCCACGCCTGATTGGGCTCAGGCACCGTGAACTGCCGCTTGAGCAGATTGGGAGCCACTGGCAACCCGTGGTCGCTGTCCGTCGTATGTCGGTAGCGGCGACGCTGTCGGCAGGCGACAGCGGCTTCCTGCATCAGGCTACGCGCCTGATAACGACCGACCGTATGACCTCTGCGACGGAGTTCCTTGGCCATTCGCCGGCTCCCATAGCTACCACGTTTCTGACCGTGGATGTCCTTGACCTCCCGGTGCAGGCACTGGCGCTGCTCATCGGGTTCACGCTGACGCCAGGCATAGAAGCCACTGCGGCTGACGTCCATGACACGGCACAGCACCGCCACTGGGAAGGAGGCCTTCTCCGACTCGATAAACCGGTATCTCAGCTCGACTCTCTCGCGAAGAAGGCCGTTGCCTTTTTTAAAACTTCCTTTTCAATCCGTAACTTACGAACTTCTTCGCGAAGCTTCCTGATCTCGGCATCCCGCTCATCTGCCTGGTCGTCAGTCACACCATCCTCCCGGTCACGTTGCTGGCGACACCAGCGATCCAGCAGGCTGCGATCAATATCCAGCCGCCTGGCAGCCTCGGAGATGGCATAACCCTCTCCTCGAACCATGTTGACCGCCTCAGCCTTGAATTCGTCGGAGTGCCGACGTCGCGTCTTCTTGGTCATGAACACCTCCAATGCCTCCAGTATGAGGCTTACCGGGGTGTCCGCTCCAATTAGACCAGTTCACAATGAGTTTCTGCCCGGGTGAGACATCACCCGGGCAATTACCATTACCTAAAGACGTTACAGCGTCATGTATGGCTGGGCTTCTCCAGCGCGAAACTGGTAGACATTCCAGTCATCCTGCTTGGGTCCAGGCATACCCGGGGTGCCGATGGGCATGCCCGCCAGGCCGATGCCGTCGGTATCGGGGTACTCCTCGAAGAGTTTCTCTACGGCCTCAAAGGGCACGTGACCCTCGATGATGTACTCACCCATTTCGATGGTGTGGCAGGAGCCCAGACCGTAGGGAAGTCTGGCACGTTCCTTGACCTGGCCGACCGGCACGTCGTCGACGATAGTGACCCCGACGCCAAGCGCTTCGAGTTGGCGGGCATATTCATCGCAGCAGCCGCACTGGGGGTTCTTGTAGAGCGTCGCCGCATTGGGCAAGGCCGCCTGGGCGGTGCCGGCACCGATCAGCAGTGCAGAGGAGGCAAGCAGAGTGGGGACAAGGCGTTTCATGAGCGATCCTCCCGGGAACGACGAGACGTGAAGAGATACTTGACGAGAGTAGCGATGCCGAGGCCGAGCAGAAGCATGACACTCAGAGGCATCAGCCAGCCCATCCAGCCCATTGAACCCATCAGGGCAAAGCAATCGTTGGCGTACATGATGTGACTCCTGACGAAAGTTAGGGAGCACCGATAACGAGCCAATATGTCGTTACCGGGAAGTCGAGCGACGTCAGGATCTGGGAGGTTCTCGGGGTGGTGCAGCGATGAACTCAACCACGGCCGGGTCGGCCAGGTCGGCAAGAGCGTCTGGAGGGACGCGGGGGACAGTCGGCGTGGCGGTCAATGCCGCACAGGCGCCGCAATCGGCGTTGGCGTGATCGAGCATCTCGACCTGGGAGGTACCGCAGTCGACGGCGCAGTCATCCATAGACGCATGACCGGGCAGGCTGGCGACCAGCAGCAGAGCCGCGAGCAGCAGCGCCAACAGGCGTACTCCTCGGAGGTGCAGCAGGCAGCGAACATTGCAGGTCATTCGGTCATCCTCATGGTCGAGTCCCCATTCTGCCTCGGTGGCCGTGTTGTCCAACATGATCCAGGACAAGGGATTCGGCATGGTCTTTATCAGAGCCTTGGATGCTACAACCTACGTGTAACACAAGGGTCAAGGGGTTTCGAGTTCAGTCTCATTTCAGGTTGCTGCAGTATAACCAAGGCTCCACTGATACGATCAAAGAGGTTCTATGATGCGTAAGTCACTGCTGGCCATCACCCTTGGCCTGGCCGCCACTTCCGCCCTTGCTGCCGGTGAACATGGTGGCTCCCACTCCACCACGCCTGATGCCGAGGTCGACCGCACCATTCAGGTCGAGGCGGGCGACATGTGGTTCGATCCCGAGGAACTCAGCATCTCCGCCGGAGAGACTGTGCGCTTCAAGGTAGTCAACACCGGCAACCTGAAGCACGAATTCGTGATCGGCGATGCCGCAGCCCAGGAAGCGCACCGCGAGATGATGCAGGCTATGGGAGACAGTGGTCATGGTGACGGCCACGACGGCCATGGCGGCCATGACATGGCGGAAGGTGCCCATGGCGGCGAGATGCCGGCGGTGACCATCGCCCCCGGCGACACCGCAGAGCTGGTGTGGACCGCCCCCGCTGACGTGGAGTCGCTCGTCTATGCCTGTAATATCTCTGGGCACTACGAATCCGGCATGGCCGGGGAGATCCAGCTAGGCAAGTGAGCCGACGCATGAAGCTCTTGCTACTCGAAGATGACGACTTGCTGGCCGAGAGCCTCGCCGAATCCCTCAAGGACAACGGTTACCGGATCGACCTAGCCACGTCCCTGAGAGACGCCGAGGCACTTACGACGACCGAAACCTACGCGCTGGCGATCATGGACCTGGGCCTTCCCGATGGCTCGGGTCTCGACCTGCTCAAGCGGTGGCGCCAGTCGGGTCGCGACCTGCCGGTGCTGATCCTGACGGCTCGGGACGCCTGGGAAGACAAGGTCGTCGGGCTCGAAGGCGGCGCAGACGACTACCTGACCAAGCCCTTCCACGAAGCCGAGCTTATCGCCCGGGTAAAGGCGCTGCTGCGCCGCCAGTCGGGGCGACTCTCCGGTGAGCTGACACTGGGGGGCGTGTCCCTGGACGAGGCCAACCAGTGCGTCCGTGTGGCCGATGGCCCCTGGCACCCGCTGACAGGCACCGAGTTCGTGCTGCTGCGCTACTTCATGCATCATCCGGGGCGCGTGCTCTCCAAGGAGCACCTCCTCAACCAGCTCTACGCCCTGGAGCAGGACGCCGCGGCCCCCAATATCATCGAGGTCTATATCGCGCGGCTGCGTCGTCACCTGGGCAAATCGAGTATCCAGACCCGTCGCGGCCAGGGCTATGTCTTCGTTGCGGATTGATCGTCGCAGCCTGCGTATCCGGTTGCTGGCCTGGCTGTCGGGTATCGCCCTGCTGGTCACCGGGTTGACCTGGCTGTTGCACGGCATCCTGCTCAACGACCTGGCGCGGGACTTCCTGGGGGAAAGGCTCGAACGCGAGGCCGATCACGCCATCGAGCAACTTCGACGCGACCACCTGGCCACCGCCAGGGTCCTGGATTCCGCCAGCCGCGGTTTCGAGATTTTCCATCACCTCTATGTGCTGCGCCTTGGCGATGAGGTCTCGGCTTCTCATCCACGCTGGCAGGAGGCGCTGTTGTCACTGCTGGATAGTGACGAGTCGCTGGCCGAGGTGCGTGAGGCGGGTCAGCACCTGCTGGTCTTTCGCCAGCCCTTCACCCTCGACAATCAACCCGGGGTGCTGCTGATCGGGGAGGATTTCTCCCAGGTGGAGGCGGGCCTTCATCGTCTGCACTGGTGGGTCGGCGGCATCGCCGCCAGCCTGCTGCTGCTGCTGGTGGTACTCAACCTGCTGGCCGTCAGCCGGGGCATGGTGCCGCTATCGCGGCTGCGCGACCAGCTCGGTGAGTTGCAGGCCGGCAAGCGCGATCGCCTCTCTCTGGACGTCCCCTCCGAGCTCGACAGCCTGGTCGGGCAGCTCAACCGCTTCATGGACGAGATCGATGGCCGCCTGCAGCGCTCCCGGGAGTCGGTCGCCAACCTCTCTCACGCGCTGAAGACGCCCCTGGCCGCGGTCATTCAGGTACTGCGCGGTTCTCGCCCCATCGATGAGTCGCGTCGCCAACGTCTGGTGGAGCGCCTGGAGGAGATTCATGCCCAGCTCGATGTTGAGCTCAGACGCTCGCGCATCGCGGGTCCCAATGCAGGTCGCCTCGCTGATCCGTGTCGCGACGCCAGCCGACTGGTCGACATGTTCCGGACCCTTTACCCGAACAAGCGCTTCATCCTGAAGATGCCCGAGTGCACGGGACAGCGCATTCCCGTCGAGTCCCAGGACCTCTCGGAGATGATCGGTATCGTGCTGGACAACGCCGGCAAATGGGCGACGAAGGAGGTTCACTGCGAGATTGCCCTGGAGGGCAGCCTCAGCCTGCGGGTCGAGGATGACGGTCCCGGGGTAGCAGATGATGACCTCTCTCGTCTCGGTGAGCGCGGTTGGCGCCTGGACGAGTCGCATCCCGGCTATGGATTGGGCCTGTCGATCCTGAGCCAGCTCTTGAGGCGCTATGCCGGGAAGGTCCGCTTCGGACATAGCACACTGGGCGGTCTGCATGTGGAGATTCACGTGCCCTTCGCGCAGGACGCTTTGTAACCCGGCCTTTTCAGCCCCGATTCAGCTTGTCCCGTCATGATATCGCCTTCAGACATCGACGGGAGTCACAGATGGCACGTTCCAGCGTCATCACGCATCCGCTGTCGCGCCGGCGGCTGCTCAAGGGCGGGGCCGCCCTGGGCATCGGCTCGGCAGCCGCCCTTGGCCTGCGCCCGGCCTGGGCCGACCCATGGGGGGAGACCAACGTTTACGCCAAGGGGGTCGAGGAAGGCCCGGAAGTTGCCCTGGCCATCCGTCGCGAGTCGCTTGACATCGATGGCCAGGCGGCGCGGCCGTTCACCATCAACGGCGAGAGCCCCGGGCCGATGATTCGGCTCAAGGAGGGCCAGAATGCCGTGCTCAAGGTGACCAACCTGCTCGACGAGCCGACCTCCATCCACTGGCATGGCCTGATCCTGCCGCCCGACCAGGATGGCGTCCCCGGGGTGAGCTTCCCAGGTATCGCCCCCGGCGAGACCTTCACCTACCGTTTCCCGGTGCGCCAGAACGGCACCTACTGGTACCACAGCCATTCCGGGCTGCAGGAGCAGCTCGGCCATGCCGGTCCGCTGATCATCGATGCCGCCGAGCGCGAGCCCTTCCGCTACGACCGCGAGCACGTGCTGCTGCTCACCGACTGGACCTTCGAGGATCCCATGACGGTGTTCCGCAACCTCAAGACCGCCGAGGGATACTACAACTTCCAGGAGCGCACCATCGCTGACTTCTTCGCCGACGTACGCGATAAGGGCTTCGCGGCGACGGCGGAGATGCGCGGCATGTGGGAGAAGATGCGCATGAGCTCCCGCGACATCGCCGACGTCACCGGCAGCACCTACACCTACCTGCTCAATGGCCATTCCCCCGAGGAGAACTGGACGGCGCTGTTCAAGGCCGGCGAGCGGATCCGCCTGCGGGTGATCAACGGCTCGGCGATGAGCTACTTCGACGTACGCATCCCCGGCCTGAAGATGACCGTGGTGGCAGCCGACGGCCAGCCGGTGCAGCCGGTGCCGGTCGACGAATTCCGCATCGCGGTAGCCGAGACCTACGACGTGCTGGTCGCCCCCGAGGACGACACTGCTTACACGATCTTCGCCGAGTCGATGGATCGCAGCGGCTATGCGCGTGCCACCCTGGCGCCGCGCGAGGACATGGCGGCCGAGATTCCCGAGCGGCGCAGGATCGCCGACCGCGGCATGGAGGCCATGGGCGCCCATGACATGGGGGACATGGATCACGCAGGCATGGAGGACATGAACGACGCTGATGACATGGGGAGCATGGATCATGCCGAGATGGAGGGCATGGACCATTCCGATATGCAGCCGGGTGCTAGCAACGCGGCGGGCATGCTCGCCCCCGGCAAGGCCCAGCCAGGCTCTCGCTATGGCCAGGCCGGAATCGGCATAGACCCTGACGCGCGTCGCACCCTGGTCTACCGCGACCTCAAGGCCTTCACCCCCTGGCCGGATCGTCGCCCTCCGGGCCGCGAGCTGGAGCTGCGCCTGACCGGCAACATGGAACGCTACATGTGGTCCTTCGACGGCAAGAAGTTCAGCGAGATGACCGGCCCCATCCACTTCGAGAAGGACGAGCGCCTGCGCCTGATCCTGGTCAACGAGACGATGATGGAGCACCCCATCCACCTTCACGGCATGTGGATGGAGCTGGAGAACGGCCAGGGTGAGCTGATACCGCGCAAGCACACCCTGAACATCAAGCCCGGCGAGCGCGTCTCGGCGCTGATCACCGCCGACGCCGAGGGCAGCTGGGCCTTCCACTGCCACCTGCTCTATCACATGGATGCCGGCATGTTCCGGGTCGTCAAGGTCTCGTAAGGAGAAGGCATGAATACCAGAATCCCGATGATCGCCGCCGGTGCCCTGCTGGCCACGACGCCGCTCTCCGTCGTCCAGGCCGAGGACGGCTACGATGCCCCGGCGGACTGGCCCGCCCCAATGACCGAACACAACATGGCCATGGCGCTGTTCGACCGGCTTGAATATGCCGTGCCCGACAAGGGTCACGAGGAGCTGGCCTGGGACTTCCAGGCCTGGTACGGCGGCGACGTCAACCGGGTCTACCTGAAGTCCGAGGGCGAGAACGTCCAGGGCGATGGCAAGGATGCCGAGTTCGAATCCCTGGAGCTGCTCTACAGCCGGCTGATCGCCGACTTCTGGGAGCTGCAGGGCGGTGTCGGCTACCAGGGCGGCGTCTTCTCCGATGACCACGCCGAGCGCGGCTACGGGGTGATCGGCCTGCAGGGGGTGATGCCATACGGCATCGAGACCGACCTGGCGCTGCAGGTCAGCGACGAGGGTGACGTCTCGGCGAGCCTGGAGGGCGAATACGACCTGCGTCTGACTCAGCGGCTTTACCTGCAGCCGCGTACCGAGATCGCCGTGGCCGCCAGCGAGGCCGAGACATTCGGTGTCGGCGAGGGGCTCAACTCGGTCCGCGTCGGCATGCGCCTGGGCTACGAGGTAACACGCCGTTTCGCGCCCTATGTCGGCGCCTACTGGCAGAAACAATACGGCGATACCGCCGACATCGCCCGCCACCATGGCGACCCCACCGAAGATACCGGCGTCGTCGCTGGCGTCAGGCTGATGTTCTGACCCGCCGCTGGCCCAACGTGCTATCGACGCCACCGGGCGGTGGCGTCGTCGTCTCTGACGATCGTCACATGGATTGCCCAGGATCAATCGCCTCTGGCAGCACATTCAGCCTGGATTCAGACAGCGCCGCCACACTGAGAGCCAAAGGAGCCATCGCCGCGCGATCGACGATGGACGGTAAGTCACCTCAGGAGCGTTGCATGATCCCCTATCCTCAGATCGACCCGGTGGCACTTGCGGTCGGCCCCCTGCGCATCCACTGGTATGGGCTGATGTACGTGGTGGGATTAGCCGCGGCATGGTGGCTGGGTAGGCGGCGCGCCCACCGGCTAGGCCTCACCCATGACGATATCGGCGACCTGATCTTCTACGGCGCGCTGGGGATCATCCTCGGCGGTCGACTGGGGTACGTGCTCTTCTACGGTCTCGATCAGCTATCAGCCGATCCACTGTGGCTGTTCAGGCTCTGGGAAGGCGGCATGAGCTTTCATGGTGGCCTTGCCGGCGTGCTGGTCGCCGCCTGGTGGTTTGCTCGCCGCCATCGCCTCGCCTTCCTGCAGCTGACCGACTTCATCGCGCCGCTGGTACCGATCGGCATGGCGGCCGGGCGACTGGGCAACTTCATCAACCACGAGCTACCCGGGCGCGTGAGCGACGTCCCCTGGGCGATGGTCTTCCCGTCCATGATGGGGCTGGGTTCGGCGCCCCGTCATCCGTCCGCTCTCTACGAGTTTGCCCTGGAGGGCGTGGTGCTGTTCGTCGTGCTGTGGTGGGTCTCCACCCGACCGCGCCGACGCGGCATCGTCTCGGGACTCTTCATGATGCTCTACGGCGTCTTTCGCTTCGCGGTCGAGTTCGTGCGCCTGCCCGACCCCCAATTGGGCTTCATCGCCTACGACTGGCTCACCATGGGGCAGTTGCTGTCCCTGCCGATGATGGCGGCAGGACTGCTCCTGCTGCTCGCAGCCCAGCGCCGAGACCCGCTGGACGCGGTGGCCGGAGAAAGTCGACCATCGACGTGACGCCGATACGATTCCCCTCACACCCCAACCCACCGGGAGGTCGCCATGGAGAAGAGAGCACAATGCCGCCTGATGATGGTCTGGCTGCCGCTGGCGGGCATCCTCGCCGTGGGCGGCTACCTGCTGGTGACCGGCCAGCGATTACATCTTTACCAGGCGCTGCTGCTACTCGCTTGCCCGCTGATGCATCTCTTCCTCCATCGCCACAACGGTGGCCAGCAGGATCGTGGCGACGATGACTGACTATCCGCAAGCAGAGAAGGGAGGTTGACCATGTCACATCACGACCATCGCCCCGGCGTTTCACAAGCGTCCCTGGTCACTCGCTCGCTTAAGGTAACGTCCGAAGCGTCAGGGCATATCGCGGCGGCAGTGACCGAGATCGACGCGCTGTCCGGCCTCGACGGAGTGACCTACGATCCGCAGCACCGCAAGCTCCACCTGGCCTACGATGCCAAGCGGCTGTGTATCGACGATATCGAGGCGGTATTGGCACGGCATGGCGTAGACATCGGCGCCGGACGTTGGAACCGGATCAAGGAGGACTACTACCGCTTCATCGACCAGAACGTGAAGGACAATGCCAAGCAGAAACCCTGGAGCTGTCATTGAGCTCGGGGCTGGCGTGTCATTGCCACAGAGCGCGGCATGACGCCTGACCGACCGCCTGGGCGATGGCTCCTGTGGCCAGAATGGCATGTGGCCCTGTTCACGTTCCTGCTCAACGTGCCCTGGGAGTTCCTGCAGGTGCCCCTATACCAGGACATGCCCTCGATGCCGCACTGGACCGCAGTGAAGGCGTGCATGCAGGCAGCGGCCGGTGATGCGCTGATCGGGCTGGTCGCCTACTGGGTGGTGGCTCTATGGCGACGCCGCCGTGGCTGGCTGTGGCGCTATGGGCTCAAGGAGTGCGCCGCCTTCGTACTGGCAGGACTGATCATCACGGTAGGCCTGGAGTGGCACGCCACCGCCATCGCCCAGCGCTGGAGCTACGCGCCGGTGATGCCCACCCTGCCATGGCTGGGTACCGGCCTCACCCCACTGCTGCAGTGGCTGCTGCTCCCGCCGCTCTTCCTGTGGATCGCTTCACGCCACCTCGCCGGTACTGCGGCCCTCCAAACACGTGGACATTGACCCTTGGGTAACACAATGGTTCTAGGGTAAAGCAAAACCGGTTGCCCCTGGCACAGCACGCCTGGCAGTTCGATGCCTCACTCGCCCATATCGACACGCAAGGAGATGCATGGACAGGTCGCCTCAGTACCAGAAGAACAGCCTCTCCCTCGTCGGGGCCATCGCCCTGGGAACCGGCGTGATGATCGGTGCCGGGATCTTCGCGCTGACCGGACAGATGGCCGAGATGACCGGCGAGCTGTTTCCCCTGGCCTTCCTCTCGGCGGCCATGATCGTCAGTTTCAGCGCCTACTCCTACGTCAAGATGTCCAATGCCTACCCGTCGGCCGGCGGCATCGGCATGTACCTTCACAAGGCCTATGGGCCCACCCTGCCCACGGCCTTCCATGCGCTGCTGATGTACTTCTCCATGGTGATCGCCCAGAGCTTCCTGGCGAGAACCTTCGGTTCCTACACCCTGGAGCTGTTCGATGGTGGTAACCGGTCGCTGCTGGTGCCGTCACTGGGTGTCGGCCTGCTGATCGCGGCCTTCCTGATCAACCTCTCCGCCAACAAGCTGATCCAGGGGGTCGCGTCGGTACTGGGGGTCATCAAGATCGGGGGCATCATCCTGTTCGGCGTGGTGGGCGTGCTGGTGGCCGACACCATCGGCATCCAGGCGACCACCGAGGCACCGGCACCCAGCGGGTCCGGGTTCCTTGGGGCCACCGCGCTCGGCATCCTCGCCTTCAAGGGGTTCACTACCATCACCAACAGCGGCGCCGAGATTCGCGATCCGCACCGTAACGTCGGCCGGGCCATCATCGTCTCGATCGCCCTGTGCGTGGTGATCTATGCGCTGGTGGGCCTCGCCGTCGCCAGCAATCTGTCGCTGACGGAGATCATCGCGACGCAGGACTACTCACTGGCCGCGGCCGCACGGCCCGCCCTGGGCGAGGCCGCCGTCTGGTTCACCGTCCTGCTCGCCATGCTGGCCACGGCAGGCGGCATCATCGCTAGCGTGTTCGCGGTGTCGCGGATGCTGGCGATGCTGACCGAGATGAAGCTGGTGCCCCATCGCCATTTCCATATGCCCGGCAGCATCCAGAAGCACACCTTGGTCTATACCATCGTGCTCGGCCTGCTGCTGACGGCGTTCTTCGACCTGAGCCGCATCGCGGCACTCGGCATCATCTTCTATCTGGTGATGGATATCGCCATTCACTGGGGGGTGTTGCGGCATCTACGCGATGCGGTGGCGGCCCGCCCGGCCATCCTGCTGACCGCGATCGCCCTCGACCTGGTGGTGCTGGCAGGCTTCCTCTGGGTCAAGGCCACCACCGACCCGCTGGTGCTCTACGTTGCCGCCGCCGCGATGGCCGTCATCCTGGTGGCGGAATACGCCTTTCTTTCCCGGCGATCCGAGCAGGACGCCGACCACCATGCTCATTCGCATGACGCGAGTGGCAGCCACAGCAGGGAGGATGGAGCATGACACAGGACCACACCCATGAGGTCACGGACCCCGTCTGCGGGATGACGGTCGATCCTCACCATACCGACCACCGCGCCTCACACGCTGGAAAGACCTGGTACTTCTGCTCAGCCAGGTGCCAGCAGAAGTTCAAGCGGGACCCTGACGCCTACCTGCAGTGCGACGACACACCGGCCGAGCCAGCGCCGCCCGGCACGATCTACACCTGCCCGATGCACCCCGAGATCCGCCAGGAGGGGCCGGGGGACTGCCCGATCTGCGGCATGGCCCTGGAGCCCGAGACGGTCACCGCCGATAGTGGGCCTTCCGAGGAACTCAAGGACATGACCCGGCGCTTCTGGATCGGGCTGGTCCTGGCGCTGCCGGTGCTGGTACTGGAGATGGGTGGCCATGTGTTCGGCCTCGACCACCTGATCGCCCCCCAGGTCTCGAACTGGATCCAGCTGCTGCTGGCCACCCCCGTGGTGATCTGGGCAGGCGCGCCCTTCTTCGTGCGCGGCTGGCGTTCCATCGTGCGGCGCAGCCTCAACATGTTCACCCTGATCGCCATCGGCACCGGGGCGGCGCTGATCTACAGCCTGCTGGCGACGATCGTGCCGGGCATCTTCCCCGCGACCTTCCGCCAGGCCGATGGCTCGGTGGCGGTCTACTTCGAGGCGGCGGCGGTGATCGTGGCGCTGGTGCTGCTCGGACAGGTGCTGGAGCTGCGTGCCCGGGAGAAGACCTCCGGGGCGATCCGCGCCCTGCTCGACCTGGCGCCGGCCACCGCACGCCGCCTGGACGACGACGGCCAGGAGGAGGAGGTCTCCCTGGACCAGGTCCAGGTGGGTGATCGCCTGCGCGTGCGCCCCGGCGACAAGGTGCCGCTGGATGGCGAGGTGCTGGAGGGGCGCTCCAACATCGACGAGTCGATGGTCACCGGCGAGCCGCTGGCGGTGCGCAAGGAGGCCGGCGATAACGTGATCGGTGGCAGCATCAACGGCCAGGGCTCGTTCATCATGCGCGCCGACAAGGTGGGCCGCGACACCATGCTGTCGCAGATCGTGCAGATGGTGGCCAGCGCCCAGCGCAGCCGGGCGCCCATCCAGGGGCTGGCCGACAGGGTGGCCGGCGTCTTCGTGCCGGCGGTGATCCTGGTGGCCGTGGTGGCCTTCATCGCCTGGTCGCTGTGGGGACCCGCGCCGCCCATGGCCTTCGGGCTGATCGCCGCCGTCAGCGTGCTGATCATCGCCTGTCCCTGTGCCCTGGGGCTGGCCACCCCCATGTCGATCATGGTCGGCGTGGGTCGTGGGGCCCAGGCCGGTGTATTGATCCGCGACGCCGAGGCCTTGGAGCGCCTGGAGAAGGTCGACACCGTGGTGGTCGACAAGACCGGCACACTGACCGAGGGCAAGCCGCAGGTGACCGAACTGCGGCCGGCCGAGGGCTTCGATAAGCAAGAGCTGCTGCGGCTTGCCGCGGGACTGGAGCGCGGCAGCGAACACCCCCTCGCCCAGGCCATCGTGGAAAGGGCCAAGGAAGATGGCGTGACGCTCTCGGAGGCCACGGACTTCGATTCGCCCAACGGCAAGGGGGTGACGGGGCGCATCGACGGTCATCGTGTGGCGCTCGGCAATCGCCTGCTGATGGAGAGTGAGAGCGTGGCCCTGGCCGAGCAGGAAGACGAGGCCGAGCGGCTGCGCGGCGATGGCGCCACCGTGATCTTCGCCGCGGTGGACGGGCGCCTGGCGGGTCTGCTGGCGATCGCCGACCCAGTCAAGGAGACTACCGAGGAGGCCATCCGCGCCCTGCAGGCGGACGGCATACGGGTCGTCATGCTCACCGGCGACAACCGCACCTCCGCCGAGGCAGTGGCGCGCCGCCTGGGCATCGACGAGGTGGAGGCCGAGGTGCTCCCCGAGGATAAGGGGCGCGTGGTCCAGCAGCTGCGTGACGAGGGGCGCGTGGTGGTTATGGCCGGCGACGGCGTCAACGACGCCCCCGCCCTGGCCACCGCCGACGTCGGCATCGCCATGGGCACCGGCACCGACGTGGCCATCGAGAGCGCCGGCGTAACCCTGCTGCGCGGTGACCTGACCGGTATCGTCGAGGCGCATCGGCTGTCGCGGGCCACCATGCGCAACATCCGCCAGAACCTGTTCTTTGCCTTTGTCTACAACGCCGCGGGAGTGCCGATTGCCGCGGGCATCCTCTATCCCTTCACCGGCATACTGCTGTCGCCGATCATCGCCGCCGCGGCGATGTCGCTCTCATCGGTGAGCGTGATCGCCAATGCGCTGCGCCTTAGGCTGGTGAAGTTGAAATCATTAGACTGACAAACCAGAGAGTCGGATCGACTACTGACTGCAAGGGTAGAGGCGTACTTTCGGTAAAGAGCTCGTTTTGGTGCGGTAAGCACCGGCAGGAAAAGCGTCGCCCCGGCCTGGCGGCCGAGGCGACATGGGCGATGCCCGGTCTCACATCATGCGCTTCAGCTCCCCGTAGTCACCGCCGATGCGCAGCACCACGGTCACCTCGGTGTCGTTGCGGTTGCGGAAGAACCAGCCGTGGTTGCCGGTGAAGGCCGCTTCCAGTTCCCCTTCGTCCTCGGGCACGCCACGGCCCTTCTCGTAGCTGATCGAGTTGCCGTTGCCGTCACCGTGGGTGTCGAAGTTGATCGGTCCGCCGTCGGACGACCAGGCGAACGTCGCGACGGCGCCCTCTTCCATGGTCAGCTTGTACTCGGTGCCTTCGCCCGGGGTCAGGGTGAAGCTCACCTCATCACGCCAGGTGGCCGCTGCCTCGGGAGCTTCCGAGGCCTCTTCCTGGGACGAGGAGGCGTCAGCCACCGCCTGGCTGGCCTCGGGTTGCGGCTCCTCCTGGGCGGGTGCTGAAGCGGCCACCGGGTCAGCCTCGCCGCTTGAGGTTGAGGCGGTCGCCGATTGCTCTGGGGTTACCTCGGGCGAGGTGTCGTCGGTGGCTTGGCGCTCTGCCACGGCCTGGGGCGCCGGCTCTGTGACGACCGGCGACGCCTCGTCCGCGGCGGCCTGTGAGGCTTCCCGGTCGAGTTCGGCCTCCTCAGCCAGCTGCTGCTTGATTTCCCCCATCTCGGTGAGGCCCAGCAAGCGCCCGGCGCCGGTGGGGTCGATGGCGTACTCCGCGGGCAGCACCACGGTCACCAGCAAGGCGGCGGCCACCACGGCGGCCACCAGGGTGGAACGGATCAGCTTGCCGGTCGAGGGCAGCTCGGCACGGGTAGGTAGATCAGTGTTGTACATCGTGGACTCCCTGAATCAGGCGACGAAATAGCCGGTGAGCTGATAGCCGATCAGCACGAAGCCGGCGCACATCATGGCGACGTTGGCGGTGTAGGCGTGGCGCAGGAATCCGGCGGTGCGACGCCAGAAGCCCATGACGATGAGGATGGCACTCAGGGCCAGCAGCTGGCCGACCTCTACCCCGACGTTGAACGCCAGCAGGTTGGCCAGCAGGCCGTCAGGCGAGATCTCGTACTCGATGATCTTGGTCGACAGGCCGAAGCCGTGGAAGAAGCCGAAGACCAGCGTCGCCGCCTTGGTGTTGGGCTGAACGCCGAACCAGCGCTGGTAGGCGCCGATGTTGTCCAGCGCCTTATAGACGACGGAGATCCCGATGATGGCATCGATGAGATAGCTATTGATGCCGATGTTGAAGTACACCCCCAGCAGCATGGTCGTGGAGTGACCGATGGCGAAGAGGCTGACGTAGATGGCGATGTGCTGCATCCGGTAGAGGAAGAAGATCACCCCCAGCAGAAACAGGATGTGGTCGTACCCGGTCACCATGTGC
This sequence comes from Halomonas sp. C10-5, assembly GCF_057169305.1. Lineage (NCBI taxonomy): Bacteria > Pseudomonadati > Pseudomonadota > Gammaproteobacteria > Oceanospirillales > Halomonadaceae > Halomonas > Halomonas sp. C10-5. Next base: position 3,297,765 of record NZ_CP175665.1, on the reverse strand, counting down.
TTGGCGCCGAGGTAGACGAACGAGATCAGGTGAACGCCATAGATCTCCTGGATGTAGCCCTTGTCGCCTTCGGCGACGGCATGGGCAAGGGCATCACCGCTGGCTCCCAGGAGCATCACCAGCAGCGTAAGCAGGGTCAGGGTATGGCGTCGGGCCTTGTCAGGCACGCCGAACGCCTCCCCCATTCGGGATGGGAACATGAAACCTCCACGGGTCTGTCTTGGGTATCGGCCGTGCGGTGGACGGCCCCGGTCATCCAGCGATGACCGACCGTGGAGGGCGCTCCAGGCGATAGACGCGGCGCAGCGGAACGCCGTGCCGGGCGCCGATCCGCAAAGCGTCACGGAAGCGCGGTGCCAGACTCACGCCTGCCGCGAGACGGTCCGCCGTCTCGTGGAAGTGGCTGCCACTCTCGTGATGCAGGTGGCGACCGTCCCCGTGGTCGTGGCCATGGACATTGGCATGGGAGTGCCCATGGTGTTCCCCTTCCACCGCCTGGTACGCCGCCTCGCTCGCTGCCGTGCTCAACGGCCCATGGGCACGCGACTCGCCGGCACTGGTCAGCACCAGGCCCGGAACGATGAGCAGCAGCAGGAGCAGGTAGCCGAGACGATGGCGCAGCCGATGGAGCATGAATAGCCAACCAGGATGACAAGGGAAACCGGGGCGCAGGTGCCGGGCCGCGACGGGCGGCATTGGCACGCTGCCGGCAAGAGCCTAACATCCTCCCTAGGGGGATAGGAACAACGACAGGGAGCCTAAACATGCCACCACATATTCACGAGAGCCACCCCGACATCATCAAGCGGCTCAACCGCGCCCGGGGCCATCTGCAGAGCGTCACCCAGATGATCGAGGAAGGTCGCCCCTGCCTCGACATCGCCCAGCAGCTGCATGCCGTAGAGAAGGCCATCCAGCAGGCCAAGCGGACCCTGGTGCAGGATCACATCGACCACTGCCTGGACGCGGCCATTGGTGCCAGGACGGAGGGCCAGCAGGCCCAGATCGAGGACTTCAAGGCCATCGTCCGCTACCTGTAGCGGCGTGGTATCGCAGTGGTGAGATCGGAGCCGCCTACTTCACCTTGTCCTTCCACATGGCGTGACAGCTGACGCAGGCGGTATCCAGCTCCTGCAGTGACTGACTGGCGGCGGGCCAGTCCCGCTCCGCCGCCGCCTCGGCGGTGCTCTCGGAATACTGATCCAGCAGCTTGTCGAACGAGACCAGGCTGGACTTGAAGCCGACCTGGTCCTCCTCGGCCATGATCGCCCAAGGATCGTGGCTCGGTGCCGGGTGGGTGAGAATGATATTGGCCCCGCTCTTCACCATCTGCGGGTTCTGCCGCAGGATGCCTTCGTGCATCAGGCCGGAGGCGCCGCCCATGACCTCCATCAGCTCGCGATAGGTCATGTCGGCCCGCTCCATGCCGGCCACCAGGCCTTCGGCGGTGCCCTCCTGGGCCTGGGCTCCGCCCGCCAGCAAGGCCAGGGTGCCAACGATCAGCGATGTTTTCCTGACAAAGGGTGTCATCGGCCTATCTCCTCGGTATGACGGCATGCTCAGGCACATGCTGCTGTCGTTTCCGCCGGCCATAGCCTCGCGGCCAGCAGGGTGGCGGCCAGGGCCAGGATGGCCAGGACCGCGAAGGCGGGCATCATGCCCAGGGTACTCCCCAGCCAGCCGGCCAGCGGATAGGCCACCAGCCAGCAGGCGTGGGAGAGCGAGAACTGGGCGGCGAACAGCGCTGGGCGCTCCTCGGCCGCGCAGGACTGCTTGAGTAACCGGCCGGTGGGGGTCATCACCATCGAGGCCTCGGCGCCCAGCACGAACCACAGCAGCAACAACGTCACGAAGCCGGGTCCCATGAGGCCCGCCAGCAGGCTGGCACTCATCAGCAGGCCGCCCGCCAGCATCACGGGCCGCTGGTCCAGGCGCTCCAGTATCTTTGGCAGGGTAAGGGCAACGACCATCGAGCCACCGCCCGCTGCCGCAAAGGCGATGGCCACCTGTGTCTCCCCCAGGCCCAGCGCGTGGCGCACATAGACCACCGTATTGACGATCTGCATGGCGCCGGCCGCGGCCACCGCCATGTTGAGAGCCAGCAGGCCGCGCAGCCGCGCGGTGCCCAAATAGTGATTGATGCCCCGAGTCAGCCTGGCCCAGACACCGCCGCCGGCCGTCTGCGGATGCGGCGAGGGCAGCGATACGCTGACCACCAACAACGCCGAGAGCAGGAAAGCCGCCGCATTCAGCACGAACAGCAGGTTGAAGGACATCACCACCAGCAGCAGGGCGGCGAGCAGCGGGCTCAGCAGGTTCTCCAGGTCATAGGCCAGGCGCGACAGGGAGAGCGCCCGGGTATAGCGGCGCTCGTCCTCGAAGATGTCGGGAATCGTGGCCTGGAACACCGGCGTGAAACCCGCCGAGCATGCGTTGAGCAGGAAGATCAGCAGGTAGATCTGCCACACCTCTGTCACGAACGGCAGGCTCACCACCACCGCGGCGCGCAGCAGGTCGAGGGTGACCAGCAAGGCGCGCCGTGGCAGCCGGGTGGCATAGGCGCCCACCACGGGGGCGATGCCCACATAGGCGATCATCTTGATGGCCAGCGCCGTACCCAGCACCTCACCGGCACGCTCCCCGGCCAGTTCGCTCGCCAGCAGCGCCAGGCCGACCGTGGTCAGCCCGGTGCCGATCAGGGCTATCACCTGTGCGGAGAACAGGTGGCGATAGCGACGGTCGCGAAACAGCTCCCTACCGCTCCTCTTGTTGACGCGGGGTGACCCGAGGCCATCAGGCCTGTCAATTCACATCCCCCCCAGGGGGATATAGGAAGACTAGCGCCTGCGGTTCAGGAGGACAATTGATGTTGGGCAACTCATGACGAGATCGCGCATCATGCAGAGAGGGCAAAAAAGCCATACCGGGCACGACACAAGGAGTGGTGTATGAAGACACTGTATCGAGCCGCCACCTCACTGCTGGCGGTCACCGCGCTCTCAGGTTGTGCGGTCTACGCCGATGGCTACGGATATGAAAACGAGTATCCGTGGTACGAACGCAGCCAAGGAGTATCAAGCGGCCACCTACCACCTCCCGGGGAATGCCGGATCTGGTACCCAGACCGGCCGGAGGGCCAGCAGCCACCGCCGGGCGATTGTGATGAGCTTCGTTATCAGGTTCCACCTGGCGCACGGCTCATCCGTGGCTGACCCAGGCAGGCTTCAACATACCTTGGTGGTCTTTACATAGTTCCCCGAAATGAGGGACCAGGCCAGATCTGCCACCCTGGTGGTCTTCAGGGCATCGATACGGCGACACATGGTCCCGGCAATACTTCGCCGTTGAGGCGGCGTCCCGCTAAAAGCATCGACAAGAATTTGATTTTTCAGTTATTTCTATTTTTTTGTTTTATTGGTACCCCCACAGGTACCCCCGCTATTTTTTGCTTAGTAGGCATCGGTGGTTCAGCAGAATCGGGAGATCTGAAAATGCCGATCAATAGATAAAAATAATCAAGACTCTGGTTTTTGATAGCTTTAATGATTGGTCGTGCGGCTGCGGTCTCGCTGCTGTACGTCACCCTGTCGAGAAGGCTGTTTGGTGGAGAAACCCTCCACTGGTGCCCGCGTCCACCTGCCGACATTAATAAGTGAAAGGGCGCCACTCACCCAGTGATGGCTACCGAAACATTGTCGCATAGCCACCCTATCGTGGCCTTCCCGACCCAAGTTTGGTGAGATAGGCGTCTGTCACCAAGGTCGCCTGCTGCGGCCGGCTCATCGCAAAGGGAACCGCTGTACATGATCCTCACCCTCAACCAGCTGGAACGGCACCTGTTCAAGGCGGCCGACATCCTGCGTGGGCGGATGGACGCCTCAGAGTTCAAGGAGTACATCTTCGGCATGCTCTTCCTGAAGCGCTGCTCGGACGTCTTCGAGCAGCGCCAGGAGGAGGTGAGGGCGCAGCTCGCCCAGGCCGGCAAGAGCGAGATCGACATCGCTCAGGTGATCGAGATGCCGAGCTGGTACAAGGCCACCTTCTACGTGCCCGAGCAGGCGCGCTGGGGCTACCTGCTGAGGGAGGCCCACCAGGGCGTCGGCAATGCGCTGAACAAGGCGCTGGCCGGCCTGGAGGAGCACAACCCCAGCCTCGCCGGGGTGCTCGAGCATATCGACTTCACCCGCAAGGTGGGCTCCACCACCCTGCCGGACAAGAAGCTCCGGGACCTGATTACCCACTTCAGCGAGTACCGCCTGCGTAACGAGGACTTCGAGTTCCCCGATCTGCTCGGCGCCGCCTACGAGTATCTGATCCGCGACTTTGCCGACTCCGCGGGCAAGAAGGGTGGCGAGTTCTACACCCCGCGCCCGGTGGTCCGCATGATGGTGCGGCTGATGGACCCCCAGGAAGGACACAGCGTTTACGATCCCTGCATGGGTTCCGGCGGTATGTTGATCCACGCCAAGGAGTACCTGGAGGAGCAGGGCGGCGATCCGCGCCGGCTCAACTTGTTCGGCCAGGAGGCCTCCGGCTCGGTGTGGGCCATCGCCAAGATGAACATGCTGCTGCACGGGGTGAGCAGCGCCGACCTGCGCAACGACGACACCCTCACCGACCCGCAGCACGTCGAGGGCGGCGAGCTTACGCGCTTCGACCGCATCCTCACCAACCCGCCGTTCTCCATCGGCTACACGCCGAGCCAGAACTTCCCCGAGCGTTTCCATTACGGCAGCGTGCCCGAGGGCGCCAAGAAGGCCGACCTGATGTTCCTGCAGCATATGGTCGCCTGCCTCAAGTCGGATGGCCGCCTGGCCACCGTCATGCCCCACGGCGTGCTGTTCCGCGGCGGCGACGAGAAGCGCATCCGCGCCGGCATGCTCGAGGACGACCTGGTGGAAGCGGTGATCGGCCTGGCCCCCAACCTCTTCTACGGCACCGGCATCCCGGCCAGCATCCTGATCCTGCGTGCCAAGGGCGCCAAGCCCGAGGCGCGTCAGGGCAAGGTGCTGTTCATCAACGCCGACCGCGAGTTCTACGAGGGCCGCGCCCAGAACCACCTGCTGCCGGAGCACATCGAGAAGATCGCCAGCACCTATGAGGCCTTCGAGGAAGTGCCCGGCTTCGCCCGGGTGGTGCCCATCAAAGAGCTGCGCGACAACGACTACAACCTCAACATCCGCCGCTACGCCGATAACACCCCGCCGCCGGAGCCCCAGGATGTGCGCGCCCACCTCAAGGGCGGTGTGCCGGTGGCCGAGATCGACGCCAGGCGCCCGCTGTTCGACGCCCAGGGCCTCGACCCCATGGTGCTCTTCACGCCCCGGGCGAACGACCCTGATTACGTGGACTTCGCCGAGCCCCTGAGCGAGAAGCGCGACCTCAAGCCCGCCATCGAGGCCGACGCCGGCCTGCAGCAGAAGGAAGCCAGCGTGATGGCTGCCTTCGAGGCCTGGTGGGCCGAGCACGGCGCCAGCATCACCGGCCTGAGCGGCAATGGCGGTCGCCTCACCCGGCTGCGCGACGAGCTCCTGGGCAGCTTCACCGCGGCGCTGGAGCCCACCGCCATGCTCGACCGCTTCGCGGTGCGCGGCATCATCGCGGGCTTCTGGTTCGACAACAAGAACGAGTTCCGCACCCTGCAGGCGCGCGGCTGCCTGGGCGTGGTAGACGCCTGGCGCACCAGCATCAACAGCCTGCTGGAGGACGAGCAGAGCAAGACCAACCCCCTCGACCACCGCCTGGTCCACTTCTTGCTGGAGGACTACGTCGCCGACCTGGAAGAGCTCGCCGCCCACAAGGCGGAGCTGGACGCCCGGATCAAAGCCGCCGAGGCCAAGCCCGAGGGTGACGACGGTGACGAGGCCGAATCCGACAGCGGCGAGGACGACGACGCCCCCACGCCGGCCGAGATCAAGGCCTGGAAGAACCAGCGCACCCAGTTGCGCAAGGCCCACAAGGCCAAGGTGGCCAGCTTCGAGACCCACCTCAACGCCGCCGTGGACGCCCTCGACGAGCCCGCCGCCGCCGAGCTGGTCGGCACCATCCTGCACAACGAGCTCAAGGGTATCCTCGAGCGCTATATGCGCCAGCAGCGCCAGCAGGTGATCGCCGCCTTCGAGACCTGGTGGGACAAGTACCGGGTAACGCTGGCCGATATCGAGGCCGAGCGGGACGCCGCCGCCAGGGAGCTGCAGCAGTACCTGGAGGGGCTGGGGTATGTTTGAACTTTCAGCACTCGGCTCGCTCGTTGAAAAACAGCAAGGGGGAGGCACTCCTCCACGCAATGATCCTGCTTTCTGGAACGGGGATATTCCTTGGGCGTCCGTCAAGGACTTCAAGGATGATCAGCTAGAGCTGCAGGCTACCGAAGAAACCATTACGAGTTTGGGGTTGAGATCAAGTACTAGCAGCCTCATTCCCCCCGGCACCCCTATGGTCTGCACCAGAATGGCTGTTGGGAGGTGTGCTGTTAGCGAACTGCCTACGGCAATTAATCAGGATGTCCGGGCTCTCTACCCCAAAAAAGGGGTCAACCCACGATATCTTCTTCGTTTGGTTGCAAGCCTTCAGGGAAAGGCTGAAAGCCTGTCAGTTGGCTCGACAGTTAAAGGGATACGGTCATCCGACTTCCTGGCAATAAAAGCCCATGTCGCTCCTGAGAATGAGCAGGGCGTAATCGCCCATATTCTCGACACCCTCGACACCCAGATCCAGAAGACCGAGGCGCTGATCGCCAAGCTGGAGAAGGTCAAGGAGGGTCTGCTCCATGACCTGCTGACCCGCGGCATCGACGAAAATGGCCGGCTCCGCCCAAGCCCCGAGCAGGCGCCGGAGCTCTACAAGGAGTCGCCGCTGGGGCTGATTCCGAGGGAGTGGAGTGTAGGCCCACTGGGTGATCTGTCAGAAATTGTTAGCGGCGTTACGCTCGGAGGTAAGTCAGGAAGTAGTGCCTGGCCTAGGGTGCCTTACCTGCGGGTGGCAAATGTTCAGGATGGCTACCTCGACCTCGCGGATATAAAGCGAATCAGAGTAAGCCCTGCCGATATTGAGAAGTACCGGCTCTTTCCCGGTGATGTGCTCATGAATGAAGGAGGAGACTTTGACAAGCTCGGCAGGGGGGCTTTGTGGCAGGGTCAGATAGATATTTGCCTTCACCAAAACCATGTTTTCCGTGTTCGCACGACCCCTGGCTTGCTGAGCCCACATTTCCTTGCCGCTTTCTCATCATCAGCTGCTGGCAAGCGCTACTTCATCCGCTCTTCGAAGCAAAGCACCAACTTGGCTTCAATAAACTCAACTCAATTGAAAGCTTTTCAGGTTCCTCTCCCCTCAAGTGACGAGCAAATGCTCATCGTCAAAGAGCTGCAGGCAATGGCCTCAAGAATTGAGGCTGAGAAGGCCCACTTGGATAAGATGATCATCCAGAAGTCGGGACTGATGGACGATCTCCTGACCGGCCGCGTCCGCGTCACCCCGCTCCTCGACCAAGCCACCACCCCGGCATAGACCGGGCTCTTACAACAACACCACAGCATCAGGATCACATCGCACAGGGAACCGCCATGACCATCTTCGACAGCGCTATTTCAACGCCCAGGCGCTCGCTGCCCCCTCTTTACAGAAGGTCGGGCTCAAGGACATCACCGCCAAAAAGATCCCGGTGCTCAGGCGACACATGGCGGGCTATCGACCGGGCAACTAAGCTAAGAGCGATAAGTCAAATGAGTGAACGCAGGGAAGCCCCATGATTAGCGTACCGATTCCTGACTGGACCGAAGAAGGCGTGCTGCCGCCGGTGGATGCGAACAGCCCGACATCGCCGGCTCGCTCCCCTTACGAGGTGTCGCTGGTCGATCTCGTCCAGCGCTTCGGCACTTCACAGGAGCGCATCAGGATACTCGATGGCTTTCTGCGCTACCGACAGGGCCTGCATGATGCCGGGTTGACCCAGGGGTTCCAGTGGCTGGATGGAAGCTATATGGAGCACGTTGAGGCACTTGAAAAACGGCCTCCGAATGACATTGATGTGGTTAGCTTTATCGAGTTTCCCGAAGGAATGGACGAGCGAACAATTCGAGATCGTTTTTCTGATGCGATTGGCTTATCAAGAAGCAGCCGAACTCTCGTCAAAAAGTCATTCATGGTGGATGCTTTCATGGTCCCCCTAAGTTCCATATCTGCGGGCGAGCTGGTGCAGCTTAGCACCTACTGGTATGGCGTCTGGTCTCACCGTCGAGATAGAGCATGGAAGGGGTTTCTTCAGGTCTCACTTTCGCCAGTTCATGAAGCGAGGCAATGTCTTGATGCCCTAGCTGCTCAGGAGGACGGCTCATGAATCGTCAGGAATATATTGACCTTCAAGCCGAATGCAACACGCTCAAGGGGATGCTGGCAAGGATACCTGAAGAACGTGTGCTCTCAAGGGCCAGCCTGGAAATTCGACTTGAAGAACTCGAAGAAAAACTGGCAGATGCCCCTTCCCTCGAGTACGAGCCTGCCAAGGCGGTGCTGACATTCAACGGCCGCCCTGTCACAGGGTCAGAGGGAATTCTGGCTGCTTTCGCTTCCAAGGCACTGTCTTCGTTTTCGGAGGCAATTACCGCTGTCGGCGCCTCGCTGCACGCCACGCTGGCAGCCACGGGACCGGTGCCTAATCGTGACCAGTATCAGATGATGATCACCGGTACCGCTCGTGGCTCATTTGGCTTTCAGCTTCAGGACGCTACAGCACAGCTAGCATTTGATGAGGACAGCACTGTCGCCAAGGCTCTGGAGGCAACGCGCTCCTTGCTTGATGGAAGTATCGGCGTAGATGATGAGCAGCTGGCAGAAGCTGCCGCCGATATGGACCAGCGGGCTCTGGACAAAATCCGGAGCTTTGTCAGTGTCCTGAATGACTATGAGGCTGTCTGTTCACTCAAACACGCCGACAAATCATTCCGCTTCAGAGATTCTAGCCAGGTCAAGCGCAGCCTCGAACGACTGAGCACGGAGTATCTATCCGAGAGCGAACAGGTGCTCTCCGTAGTATTTGGCGGCGCCCTTCCGCACAGAGGAAGCTGTGAATTCAAGATTGAAGAAAGTAAGGAGTGGCTGACGGCCAAGATAGGCCCAGGCGTTGAAGCTCCCGATTCCATCAATGACCATCGCGGTCAGGTGGTCAATGCGAAGATGCTGGTGACTCAGGCCGGGCGCGGCCGACCGCGCTACAAGTTGCTGGAGCTGCCTGCATGGCCAACAAGTCAGCTGTCGGAGTGAACGCGTGAGCGAACGCTCGACTATCGCGACTCTACCGCACGCCTTGCTGGCGGAACTGATTCGCCGCTACTGGGTGCTGGGTATCGAGTGCTCGCTGCTGGAGGTTCAGGGCCTTGCCTGGCTGCTGGCCCGCCAATGTCGGCGCCATCAGCTACCAGCCCCCTTTGATGCCACCTTCCAGGCCCAGCGCTACGGGCCTTATGCCGACGCATTGAGAGAGAACATGATCGATGTGGACGGCAACCTGCTTTGCGGCGAAGGCGAGAGAGGCTCTGACACCGTTATCGTTTGGCTGGACCAAGAGCGCCTGGCGGATCTCGCCGCCAGATTGGCAGCGTCCGATGCTGAGCCTTATCGAGCTCCCATCGAAGCTATCGACCGGCTGATAGACGGTTTCCAGTCACCGCTAGGGATGGAAGTGCTAACTACCCTGGACTGGCTGATCAGCCAGGAGCACGTCGAGCCGACCGTCGAAGCCATCAAGGAAGGTCTGCAGCATTGGCCGGATGATCTCGATGGCCAGCGCAAGCTGCGGCTCTTCTCGGACCGCCTGATCGCGCTGGCGCTGGAACGCCTTACCGGTGAAGCGATGCAGCCTTACCCACAGATCGCCGAAAGGTAAGCGCACCACTTCGGACGTCATTCCCGAGAGAGGCCCTGGCCTCCTGTGATGGCCGGTGCCACAGCCCATCAGGCGAGGCTGGCCGGCGACTATGCGCCGATGGTGGAGCGGGTCAGGCCAGCGCGAGGGACTTGAAGCGGGACTTGCCGGCGCGAAGCCGGGCTTCGATGCCGCGGCTGGCCTCGCCGGTCTCCACGGCGGTGGAGGAGGCGACGCTCTTCAGGAGGGCGTCACGGCTCACCGTACGGCGCTTCTTGGGGGAGCGGGATGTGGTCATGCCGGTCTCTCCTTGCTGATATGCTCATTTTACGCGCATACCGCGTCCCCTGTATCAAACACCCTACAGCACCTTGGAGCCACGGCATGGCAGGACCCGAGTACACGGACGTCGAGAAGCCCTTCATCGACCAGCTGGTGGGGCAGGGCTGGGAGTTCCTGGCCGGCTCGGTGGAGTACCCCGCCGTGACTCACCGCGAGAGCTTCGCCCAGGTGGTGATGGAGCCCCTGCTGCGTGAGCGGCTGCGCGAGATCAACCTGCGTAATGGGCAGCCCTGGCTGGATGAGGCGCGTCTGGATCAGGCGGTGGCAGCCATCACCCGGCTGCCGGCTAGCAAGGTGCTGGAGGCCAATCAGCAGGCCACCGAGCTGCTGCTGAACGGCCTGCCGGTGGAGGGCCTCGAGGGCTGGGACGGCGGCCGCGGCCAGACCCTGCGCTATATCGACTGGGACGAGCCCGCCAACAACGTCTTCACGGTGGTCAACCAGTTCAAGGTGAAGTGCCCGCCCGGCCACGATGGTGCCAAGGGCCACGTGATCCCGGACCTGGTGCTGTTCGTCAACGGCATCCCGCTGGTGGTGGTGGAGTGCAAGAGCCGCACCGTGCCGGAGGGCCTCAGCCAGGCGGTGGATCAGCTGCGCCGTTACCACGACCAGCGCTTCTTGGAGAACGAGGTCGGCGAGCACGAGGGGGCGCCGGCGCTGTTCGCCACCAGCCAGTTCCTGGTGGCCAGCAACTTCGACGAGGCCCGCGTCGGCACCATCGGCGCCCGCTTCGCCCACTACCTGAGCTGGAAGACGGTGGCACCGCTGCGCGAGGCGGAGGTGGCCATCGACCTCGGCGTGTCGGACCTCTCCGCACAGCAGCGCCTGGTCGCCGGCATGCTCACCCGGGCCAACCTGCTCGACATCGTGCGCCACTACACCCTGTTCATGAACGTTGGCGGCCAGACCATCAAGCTGGTGTGCCGCTATCAGCAGTTCCGCGGCGTCACCCGGGCCGTGGAGCGACTCAAGAACGGCAAGACGCGCCGCCAGGACGGCGAGAGCGACCGCCGCGGCGGCATCGTCTGGCACACCCAGGGCAGCGGCAAGAGCCTCTCCATGGTCTTCCTGGTGCGCAAGCTGCGTACCGACCCGGCGCTGCGCCGCTTCAAGGTCGTGGTCATCACCGACCGCAAGGACCTGCAGGCCCAGCTCTCCGCCACCGCCGAGCTCACCGGCGAGAGCGTCGAGAAGGCCGGCAACACCACCCAGCTCAAGAAGCTGTTGGGCCGCGACGGTCCCGGCCTGGTGTTCGGCACCATCCAGAAGTACCGCGACCCGGACGCTGAGGGGGAAAGCGAGGCAGGGCAGGAGCCGGATGAGGCTGGCGGCGGTGGCGGGCTCGACAGCGGCCGGCGCGATGCCGCCGAGCCACGCGACTCAAGTGGCATTGGCACACCAAAGAAACCGACGCTGAGCGAGCCCTTCGAGGTACTCAATACCAGTGAGGACATCCTGATCCTGGTGGACGAGGCCCACCGCACCCAGGCCGGCGACCTGCACGCCAACATGATGCGCGCGCTGCCCAACGCCGCCCGCATCGGCTTCACCGGCACGCCTATCATCATGGGCGACAAGAAGCGCACCCACGATATCTTCGGCGAATACATCGACCGCTACACCATCAAGGAGGCGGAGCAGGACGGTGCCACGGTGCCGATCCTCTACGAGGGGCGCACCGCCAAGGGCGCGATCAAGGACGGTGCCAGCCTCGATGGCCTGTTCGAGGACCTGTTCCGCGACCACAGCAAGGAGGAACTGGAGGCGATCAAGAAGAAGTACGCCACCAAGGGGCAGATCTTCGAGGCACCACAACTGATCCAGGAGAAGGCCCAGGACATCCTGCGCCACTACGTCACCCATATCCTCCCCAACGGCTACAAGGCGCAGCTGGTGGCCTACAGCCGCCGGGCGGCCCTGCGCTACTTCGAGGCCCTCGAGCAGGCCAAGGCCGAGCTGCTGGAGGAGGCGCTGGCGCTCTCCCCCGAGGAAAAGGCGCTGGAGGATGGCGAGTTGCTCCTGCGCCCGCCCCGGGTCAAGGCAGCGATCCAGGCCTGGCGCTACCGCGACGTGCTGCGCCAGCTGGAGTTCGCGGTGGTATTCAGCAGCGGCAACAACGACGACCCCACCTGGGCCAGGTGGAGCGAGCGTGCCGCCGTCGAGAACCACATCAAGCGCTTCAAGAAGCCGCTGCCGCCGCTGGATGGGGTACCCCCCAAGGACCCGGCCAAGCACGACCCGCTGGCCTTCCTGATCGTCAAGAGCATGCTGCTCACCGGCTTCGATGCCCCCATCGAGGGGGTGATGTACCTGGACCGCTCGCTGCGCGAGGCGGAGCTGCTGCAGGCCATCGCGCGGGTCAACCGTACCGGCCACGGCAAGACCCACGGCATCGTGGTGGACTACTTCGGCGTGGCCAACCACCTCAAGGAGGCGCTGGCCGCCTACAGCGAGGAGGACATCGAGGGCGCCCTGCAGAGCCTCAAGGACGAGATCCCGCTGCTGCGTGACCGCCATCTGCGGGTGATCGACGTGCTGCGCGGGCAAGGGGTGGACGACCTGGATGATGCCGAGGAGGCGGTGCAGGCGCTCGCAGACGAGCGTGTTCGGGCCGAGTTCGTGGTCAAGCTCAAGGAGTTCAACCGCGGCCTGGACGACGTGCTGCCGCGTCCCGAGGGGCTGGAGTTCGTCAACGATGCCAAGCGGCTAGCCTATATCCATGCCCTGGCCCGCAACCGCTACAAGGACACCCCGGAGCTCGGCCGCGATATCGGCAACAAGGTGCGCAAGTTGGTCGATGACTACGTGATCTCGCTCGGCATCGACCCGCGCATCCCGCCGGTGCAGCTCACCGATGCCGAGTTCGACGAGCACCTGGGCCGACAGGTGGGCGACCGCGCCAAGGCGTCGGAGATGGAGCACGCGGTGCGTTCCCACGTGCGCAAGCACCTGGACGAGGACCCGGTGAAGTACGGCCGGCTGAGCGAGCGCCTGGAGGAGCTGCTCGACCAGCTCGATGGCCAGTGGGCCGAGCAGGTGGAGGCGCTCAAGACGCTGATTGAACAATTGCGTGATGGGGCGATCGATCCGGGCGAAGGCATTCCAGATATGCCTGCCCACGCACAACCCTTCTGGCGCGAGTTGGTGGCCAGCGCCGGCCTGGAGGTGGAGAAGATGGACGCCGCCACCGCCCAGACCTTGCTCGACGCCACCGAGGAGCTGGTGGCCACGATCCAGCAGGAGATCGCCATCCCCGACTTCTGGAAGCCCTCCCATATCCCCGACCAGGAGCGCCTCAAGCAGGATCTGTTCGAGCAGCTGATGATGGGCGGCCTGGTGCCTATGGATCAAGCTGTGGCCGTGTCAGAACGGCTCTTCGATCTGGCGCGCAGCAACCACCACAAGCTAGTGAACGCATGATGCAGCTCGCCGTGGACGATCTTACCTTCGAGGTGCGCGAGAGCTCGCGCCGCAAGACACTCGAGATCACCGTGGACCGCGACGGTGAGCTGGTCATCGCCGCGCCGACCGGCACCGAGGAGTGGCTGCTGCGCGACTTCGTGCTCGAGAAGCGGCTATGGATCTACCGGAAGCTGGCCGAGAAGGCTGAGCGTCGCCGCCGGCTCCCGCACAAGGAGTACGTCAACGGCGAGGGCTTTCTCTACCTGGGCCGCAGCTACCGGCTCAAACTGGTGGCCACTGAGGCCCAGGGCGCGCCGCTCAAGCTCGTCGCCGGGCGCTTCCAGCTACGCGAGGACGCCCTGGCCGACGCCCGGGAGCACTTCGTCCGCTGGTACAGTGCCCGCGCCAGCGACTGGCTTACCGCCAGGGTGAAGGAGCACGCCCGACGGATGGGCGTCGAACCCGCCGGGGTGACGGTCCAGGACCTCGGTTATCGCTGGGGCTCCTGCGGCAAGGGCAACCGGGTCTACTTCCACTGGAAGACCATCCTGCTGCCCCGGCATATCGCCGAGTACGTGGTCGTCCACGAGCTCGTCCACCTGCACGAGCCCCACCACACCCCCGCCTTCTGGCGCCGCCTGGAGCGCGCCATGCCGGACTACGAGCAGCGCAAGGGCTGGCTCGCCCGGCATGGGATCGAGGTGGAGGGGGTGTGACGCAGGATCACCGGCCGGCTGGTGGGTCTCGACGCTGCTCCATCTTGCGGCGGAACTCCTCGGCGGCGTCGGTATCCGTCTCGGCCCGCTCGAAATACTCCTCGGTAACCGTCATGCCGGCGGGCATCTCGTTGTGAGGAAAATCCACGGTCCGCTCGGCATCCTCGTCTCTTGCCTTGGCCTTGAGCGTCTCGCTCCATCGATCCGCTTCACTGGCGGGCGAAGCCGGCGCTGATGCGGCAGTGGACGCTGCAGTCACCGCCGCACCGGCCGGGGCCGCCTGGTACTGGGGGGACGGGGAACTGCTTTCTGTCTCGACCGAAGGCGCCCGCATTACAGGTTCGTAGGGGCGATCGCCGGCACCGCAGTGCGGGCACCAGGAAGCCGACGGATGCTTGGGGGCCATGCACTTGGTGCAGCGGCGCAGCTTGCCGCTCCGGATGGCGCGCTCGTCCAGCACCTGCTGGTTGATTGGCTGAGCGATCACATAAAGCAGTCCGATCAGCGGCGTGCCGAAGAGCCCGATAAAGGCAGCCCCCAGCATGGAATTGCCTCGATCGTGAGCGGCGGCGATCACCGCGATCCAGGGCACCAGAAAGAGTCCGATTACAACGATGAACCACAAGCTAACTCCGCCCAACACCGCGCCGACTGCATCTGCATTCTGCTCCATGGATCCACCTCCCTGTTAAGTTCCCTGAGCCGCAGAATAGGCCGAGCCTACGTCGCCGACCAGCGACAACCTGTGCGATTCCGCCGATAGTGGCCATATCGAGCACCACGCTTACAAGTAATGTCAGCAATCTCCTACAGCAGCCCTTTCGCCGGTGGGCCAGCCTGATGGCAGGGTGTCGCCGGAAGTCTTCGACCCGGTCGTCCTATAGCTCGCGGCACCCTGGGCTTCCAGGGAGTGTCACTGCCAGGGAAGGCAGCGTTGATCGACACGGGTAGTTATCGTTGTCAGGCGTTGACCGGAAGTCTTCTCTGTGTGGAAGGTACCCGCCAGAATGGAGCATATCTCTACCCAAGCCGAGAGATGTGCTACTGCTTGTAGTTACAGACACTCCCGCTAAAGGGTGCTATGGATGACAATGCTCCAAGACGCGGATCATTGGCAGATTCCTCATGAATGGGTTGTAAAATGTGCGGTCGCTTCGCCCTTTACACCGATTTCCCCAGCCTGGCAACCTCCCTTAAGTTACCTATTTTCGAGTGTGCGTTTACGCCCCGCTATAACGTCGCGCCGGGCACTTGGATTTCGGCGGTGCGTCGGCATGAGGACGGTGGTCAGCTGAGCCTTGATGCGCTCTGGTGGGGTTACCGGCCTCACTGGGCGGATGACAAAGCTCCGCAGCCCATCAATGCCACCGTCGAGAAGGTCGCCACCTCACCTTACTTCCGCGGTGCCTTCGCCCATCACCGCTGCCTGGTGCCGGCAGACGGTTGGTACGAGTGGCTGGCCGTGGACGGTCGCAAGCAGCCCCACTACCTTTCCCGCGGCGACGGTGAGCCGCTGTGGTTCGCCGGCATCTGGACGGAGCGACCGGATGGCAAGCCCGGTTGCGCCATCCTCACCGAGCCCTCCCGTGGTGTCGCCAAGGCTATCCACCCGCGCATGCCGCTGATCCTGGATCAACAGAGCCTGGAGCCCTGGCTCGATCCCGAGCTGACTGATCGCGAAACCATCCGCCACCTGGTTCACCACCTCCCACACGATCGGCTGACCCACTGGCCGGTGAGCACCCGGGTCAACCGGCCGGTGGAGGATGATCCTGCGTTGATCGAGGCGGAGCGATGAAACGTGATCGTGTGCAGGTGGCGGGCATCTTCAGCGGGCTCGATATTTCATCATCAGCCTCGGAACCTTATGCTGCCGGATGGTCTGATAAGGCTCATGAATGGCAATGGAGTGACCACGATGAAACAGAAGTATTCGCTTGCGGCTCTGCTGGTCGGCACCCTGGCTCTCGCCGGTTGCGCCGGGTTTGATGCGACCACGGGTGGCGATACCGCCAATGAGTCGCTGGAGAATACCTACTGGAAGTTGGTGACGATGGGTGAGCGCCAGGCGGTGACCATCGATGAGGTGCGAGAGGCGCATCTGGTGCTGCATGCCGAGGACGCCCGCCTCGCAGGCTCCACTGGTTGCAACCGCATGATGGGTGACTATGAACGCGACGGCGATCGGTTAATTTTCGGTCAGCTTGCCACCACCATGATGGCCTGCCCTGGCGAAGTGATGGAGCTCGAAGGAGAATTTCTCGATGCGCTCGGCGACATCACCAGCTGGCAGGTTGAGGGCGAAAACTTGACGCTCGTCGGTGAAGAGGGCGAGGCACTTGCCCGCTTCGAGGCGGTGCATCTCCAATGAGCTGAAGTGGCTCCCGCCACTCGGGTCAGATGCCAAGGTATTTTCAGTCGAGGTGTTTAGCCCCTAGGTGTAGGGTCCCGTGTAATTGCCCATGGTACGAACCATTGGCCGAGAAGGATCCATGGCTCAAGTCCTTCATCAACGCAGTTCGAGACGCCGGAAGGCGGGCTGCAGGCGCTCCACGAGCGCCTGCAGATGGGCAGTCGAGGGGGCCCGCATCACTGGGCGAGCATAGGCCTCGTCCAGGCACTGCCCCGTGCGTGCTACCTGGATGGCATAGTGCTCCACGCCCTGTGAGGCGAGGTCCAATGCCAGGCCGTCCAGGTCTTCCAGATCGAGGTCGCGCCAGTGGACCGTGGTGCGACATTCGAATGTGATGCCACTCGCCAGCAGCTGGGCCAGGCTCTCCTGGTGGGCGGCGCCCATGCCGATTCGACCGACGATGGCGTCGAACTGCGTGGCAGGTCCCTTCACGTCCAGCCCCACCCAGTCGAGATGGGGCAGCATCGCCGCCAGGCGCCGAGGGTAGACACCGGCGGTGTGCAGCCCGACCTTGAAACCTAGGGCGCGAACCCGCGCGGCGGCCAGCGGCAAGTCGGCGTGCAATGTGGGCTCGCCACCGCTGAACACCACCCCTTCCAGCAGGCCCTGGCGCGTATCCAGGAAGGCCTCGACCTCCGCCCACTCATCGGGCTTGGCCTTTCTCGGTTCGAGCATTTGCGGGTTGTGACAGTAGCCGCAGCGCAGGGGACAGCCCTGCAGGAAGATCACGCAGGCCAGGTGGTCGGGGTAATCCAGGGTGGTCATAGGGGTCAGGCCCGCCACGGGCAGCTGCGGCAGGCGTAATTCGGGATCAGACATTGGTGCTTTCCAGGCAGGCGCCCCGGGCTTGGCGGGGCGCCAGGGGTGGCGATGGCGTTATGCGTGGGCGGTCGACTCGCGGAAGTGCCGACGCTCGCGGTGCTCGGCCTGCTTGCCGTGGTTGAACTGGCTGACCGGGCGGTGATAGCCCATTACCCGGGTCCAGACCTCGCAGCGCTGGCGCTGTTCGGTGGGCAGGGTCTCGACGGTATGGCGCATATGATGCTCCTTGTGCTCGGTGGTCGGGTGTGACGAGGGATAATGTGCCTCAGGCCGTGGCATCGGACACCGAGGCGTGCTGTGCCAGAAGTGCCTCGTCGCACTTCGGGCAGAACTCGTGTTCGCCGGCCAGGTAGCCGTGCACCGGACAGATCGAGAAGGTCGGCGTCACGGTCAGGTAGGGCAGGCGGAAGCGGGACAGCGCGGTGTGCACCAGCTGCCTGCAGGCTCTGGCCGAGGAGAGCTTTTCGCGCATGTAAAGGTGCAGCACGGTGCCGCCGGTATAGCGCGTTTGCAGCGGGTCCTGGTGAAGGAGGGCCTCGAAGGGGTCGTCGGTGTGGCCCACCGGCAGCTGGCTGGAGTTGGTGTAGTAGGGCGCCTGCGGTGTGCCGGCCTGAAGGATGCCGGGGAAGCGCTTGAGGTCCTCCTTGGCGAAGCGGTAGGTGGTGCCCTCGGCGGGGGTCGCCTCCAGGTTGTAGAGGTGGCCGGTGTCCTCCTGGAACGCCCGCATCCTCTCGCGCACATGCTCAAGCAGTTCCAGGGCGAGCTGCTGCCCCTCGGGGTCGGCGATATCGAAGCGGTCCTCGAAGAAGTTGCGGACCATTTCGTTGAGCCCGTTCACGCCCAGCGTGGAGAAGTGGTTGCGCAGGGTCCCCAGGTAACGCCGGCTGTAGGGGTAGAGGCCGTCGTCCATCCACCGCTGGATGCAGTCGCGCTTGATCTCCAGGCTGTCACGACCCAGTTCGAGCAGCCGGTCCAGTTCGGCATAGAGCCCCGTCTGGTCGCCGGCGAAGCGATGCCCCAGGCGCGCGCAGTTGATCGTCACCACGCCCAGCGAACCGGTCTGCTCGGCGCTGCCGAACAGACCGTTGCCGCGCTTGAGCAGCTCGCTGAGGTCGAGCTGCAGCCGGCAACACATGGAGCGCACCATGTGGGGTTCGAGGTCCGAATTGAGGAAGTTCTGGAAGTACGGCAGCCCATACTTGGCGGTCAGCGCGAAGAGCCTTTCGGCGTTGTCGCTCTCCCAGTCGAAGTCATGGGTGATGTTGTAGGTGGGGATCGGGAAGGTGAACACCCGGCCCTGGCAATCTCCCGCCTCCATCACCTCCAGGTAGGCGCGGTTGAGCAGGTCCATCTCGGCCTGCAGCTCGCCGTAGGTGAAGGGCTGCTCCTCGCCGCTGATGACCGGGACCTGGTCGCGCAGGTCCGCCGGACAGGTCCAGTCGAAGGTCAGGTTGGTGAACGGCGTCTGGCTGCCCCAGCGTGACGGCACGTTGAGGTTGTAGATGAACTCCTGCACTGCCTGCTTCACCGCCGGATAGTCGAGCCGGTCGCGACGCACGAAGGGCGCCAGGTAGGTATCGAAGGAGCTGAATGCCTGGGCGCCGGCCCACTCGTTCTGCAGGGTGCCGAGGAAGTTGACCATTTGCCCCAGTGCGCTGCTGAGGTGGCGGGGCGGGGCGCTCTCCGCCCGGCCCGGCACCCCGTTGAAGCCCTCGACCAGCAGGGTGCGCAGCGACCAGCCGGCGCAGTAGCCGCTGAGCATGTCCAGGTCGTGGATATGCAGGTCGCCCTCGCGATGGGCCTCACCCACCGCAGCGGGGTAGACCTCGTCGAGCCAGTAGTTGGCGATCAACTTGCCGGAGGCGTTGAGGATCAGCCCGCCCAGGGAGTAGCCCTGGTTGGCGTTGGCATTGACGCGCCAGTCGGCACGCTGCAGGTATTCGTTGACCGTCGATGCCACGCTGACGGTGCCGGACTGCAGGCTTCCCATGGAGTACCCCTTCATTGTGCGTATCACTATATGTGGTGAAATGTAGATCCATATACACCATATGTTGTGCCAATGAAGGGTAAGCGCCCTACAGCCACGACGAAATGACCCAGGTCAGGAAAAGGGGATCCTGGTTGCTGCTCGTCCTGCCGGTGGCGATGTCTCCTAGGTGAGATTCCGGTAACGTGACCGATGATTCCGGCATCGTGACCGCGGATTCTGGGAAAGAGGCTGAAATCGGTCACGATGAAACGGAATGGCCGGTCACGAACGATTGGAACGGGCGGTCACGACGGCGCGGAATACGCAGCCTGAGCATGCTCGGCCCCAGAGGACTGATCGGCCGCTATGGTGAGGTGTTTAGCGGTGCCGCGGTCGAGATCTGAGGCGCTTCGCTACTTGGCCTTCGCGCTGGGCAGCTCCGGCCAGCGGGTGCTCCACCGTGGCGAGCGATTGGCACAGCGCAGGTGCCAGGCCGCGTTGGGGCTGGGCATCCCGAGTTTGACGGTGCCACGCCCCATGCGCTGGTTGAGGGCATCCAGGGTCGCCATCAGTTTCTCGCTGCGCTCCCGCTCCGCGGCACTCTGATGTGTGTCGAGCAGCGACATCTGCTGACGGTTGGCGTCGATCAGGTCGATCAGCATCACCCCTGCCTTCATGAAGCGGTAGTGGGTCCGATAGATGGCAGCGAAGGCCTGGCTGACGGCGTGCAGGACCTCGCGGCTGTCGTCGGTGGGCCGCGTCAGCTCGACCACGGCTCCCGGCGAATACTGTGGCAGGTCGGGGCGGTGCCGGTTGGTCTTCAGGAAGACGTAGACGGCACGGGCCAGGCTATCCTGGCCACGCAGCTTCTCGGCACCGCGCTGGCCGAACTGGCGCAGCGCTTCGTGGATCTCGGCCCGGTTGTCGGTCAGCTTGCCGAAGGAGCGCGAGGTCATGATGCGCTGGCGGGGCTCGTCGGCGTCATTCATCTCGATGCAGGGAATGCCACGCAACTCCAGAGCGGTGCGCTCTAGGGTCACCGAGAAGCGCCGGCGAATCTCCTTGGGGTCGGCCTGCGCGAGATCCCAAGCCGAGCGGATCCCCATCAGAGCCAGCCGCTCCACCAGCCGGCGGCCCACACCCCAGATGTCACCCAGCTCGGTATGCCGCAGCAGGTTCTCCATCGCGGTGCTGCCCACCGATAGCACGCATACACCCCGATAGGCCGGCACCTTCTTGGCTGCCCGGTTGGCCAGCTTGGCTAGGGTCCGTGTGGGGGCTACCCCAACGCTCACCGGAATGCCGGTGAATCGCCGCACCTTGCAGTGAAGCTCCCGGCAGTGGGCCAGCAGCTGGTCGTGGCCAAAGCCGTCGAAGCGCACGAACATCTCGTCGATCGAGTAGGGCTCCACCCCGGCAGAGAACTCCTCCAGCACTGACTGAACGCGGGCCGACATGTCGCCATACAGCTCGTAGTTGGACGAGAGCAGACGGATGCGCCCCTGTTGCAGCAACGCCTTCAGCTCGAAGGCCGGGGTGCCCATCTCCACCCCCAGCGCCTTGAGCTCGTTGGAGCGAGCGATCACACACCCATCGTTGTTCGATAGCACGCCGACCGGTAGCCCCTCCAGCCGGGGCTGGAAGACCCGCTCACAGCTGACGTAGAAGTTGTTGCAGTCGATCAGGCCGATCATGGCTACACCGGGTACTCGTGGATGACCGAACGCACCACTCCCCATACCTGGCAGTCGAGGTCTTCCAGCGGGATCGGCGGATAGGCCGGGTTTGCCGAGCAGAGATAGTGCTGCCGACCCTTCAGCTGGTAGCGCTTCACGGTGATCTCGCCCTCTACGAGCGCCACCAGGATGTGACCTGGCCGGGGCTCGATGGAGCGGTCGATCATCAGCAGGTCGCCGTCGTGGATGCCCAGGGAGTCCATGCTGTCGCCGGTGACGGTCATGAAGAAGCTGGCCGAGGGTCGCTTCACCAGGCGCTCGTTGAGGTCCAGGGTCCGCCCCTCGTAGTCCTGGGCGGGACTCGGGAATCCGGAGATCCCGGCCCGCGTCAGCGCGAGCGGGTGTGGCAATGCCATTGGCGGCGGTGCCGGATCCGCGGGGGTGAATTTGGTGTGTGGCATGGTGGGCTCCTTTTGATACCTGATATTCATACAGTATCAAGCAGGCGGCCCGACCTGCCAAGCCCATGCACCACGAAGGTCGCGAGCAGGCTCAGCATGATGCTGCTAACCTGACTGAGGGTTAGGCATAGCAAGGGAATGCGAAATGGAATCTCATACTCGCTGTTGTAAAACCACTTTACTGGTTCCGGTGGTATGTCAGCTCACGACCCTAAGCGGACATGTCGTAAAAGGCTGCCGGGTGTGCTGTATAATATTGCTGAACGCGAAGACGTGTTCATTTAATATCTGAGCGTAAGGGCTGATAAATTTTAGCTGCTAGGAGTGTGCGATGCGATGTTCGATAGTCGTGAAAATGCTTTATGAATTAGCGATTCTGTGTTGGGGTTCTGTCAAGCCAACAGAAGTTTCGCTTGCCCGTGATATAGAGAAGTTCCTTAGTTTGGTTAGCCCGATTTCTTGGTTTTCAGGAGGCCTCAGCGGGTTTGTCGCGATGCGCGAGCCTCCAATTTCACTGTAAAGACGTATGCTGGATGTGACATGACCGTCGAGAAATTTAAGGGCGACCTCGCCACGTTGGATTCCAATCAAATGGTTGACCGTTGGCTCCTCACAGGCTCGTGTTCGGTCATCGACGATGGCACAACACATTCCATTGCTGACGCTATCGCCAAACATTTTGGTGTTGAGTACACCAGCATTGTAGTGGTCGGCTCAGCTCGTCTGGGGTTCAGTATTAAGCCCACTAGGCGCTATGAACCGTTCAGTGAGGAATCGGATATCGATGTGGCTATAGTATCTACCGAGTTGTTCGAACGCGTGTGGAAAGAAGCCTATGAATACGATCGATCAGGCGCGTTTTGGGCTGATAAAGGAAGTTTTCGAAAGTACTTGTCGAGGGGGTGGATTCGTCCGGATCTGCTCCCTTCGGAAGAGACTTTTGAGTTTTCGAAGGGGTGGTGGCCTTTTTTCAATAGCCTCCAACTTACAGAGTGTCCTTACAAAATTGCTGCCGGCATATATCATTCAACTTTCTTTCTGCGTGCCTATCAGAGAATATGTGTAGAACAATGCAAAATGGAGCTGTGATCATGGACACATCGGCATCTAATCGCAGGCTGCGAACACTTCTAATGGGTATCCGTGATGGCACTCTTGTGCCACGCCCGGATTTTCAAAGGAGACTGGTGTGGACCAATAAGGACAAGGCGCTTTTCATACAAACTGTACTGGAAGGTCTGCCTTTTCCAGAAATCTACATTGCTGCAGGTAAGGTGGATGCCAAGACAGGCGAGGGGACAGAGGTATTGGTTGATGGCCAACAACGCATGACCACTCTTTTTCAATACTTTACTGGTTCAAAGGATCTGAAGCTGTCACCAGGTCTGAAACCCTACTCATCACTGCGAGAGGAAGATCAGCTTCAATTTCTTGAGTATAAAGTGGTTGTACGAGACTTGGGCGCCCTACCGCTTGACCAAATCAAGGAAGTTTTTCAACGGATTAATTCTGCGTCATATGGCCTCAATGCCATGGAGCTGCATAACGCGCGGTACGCTGGCGCTTTCAAGCAGCTTTCTGAGTATGTGGCTTCCAACCCGGCAATTGAGTCCCTCGGCATCTTTTCTGCCAATGATATCCGTCGGATGAATGACGTTCGTCATTGCTCTGCTATGTTGGCGAGTGTACTTGGACCATACTTCAATCGGGATAAGGAGATTGAGTTCTTTTTGTCACGGTACAATGAAGAAATCCCTAACGAGGAGGCCATTCGCAGGCGCGCCGATGAGGTGCTTGAGCTGGTTTCTAAGTTAAATTTTCCTCGTGAATCCAGGGCTACCAAAAAGGCTGATTTCTTCACTCTTTTTGTAGAACTATACAAAGCCTTGGAGCGCGGAATGAAGCCGGAGTTGGAGCGACTGAGGAGAAAGCTAGATGAGTTCTATTCCCGGGTCGACGCGGCAGGTATCGATGAACAATCAGACGCCGGCAAGTACTACCGTGCATCGTTGCAGGCCAGCAATGATCGCAGCAGCCGAGTGCTCAGGGGCGAGTTGATTTCCACGATTATAGAGGCGAGCAGCTAAAAATAGCTTCGAGTCTGACGGCTTGCCCTTCCACTTCGCGTCAAGGCAAGCCGCGGCTCAAGCAAAGCGTATATCAGCATGACCTCAATGTCCGCTTGTGGCCGTTAACTGCCATGGTGTCTTAGGGTGAACTTGAAGCGACTGGCAGATTGTTGTTCAAGGTGGTTTATTGATGCTTGAAGTTAAAATCCCATATCCATAGAGTTAAAACTTTTTGGCCACTCTCCTTTCAAGGCTTCTATCTTTTCATCATATTGTGGGTCTATATAACCCCTTATTTTTGCCTCATGCAGTAGTTCTTGTGCTTCGTTCTCTATGATTGTTCTCTTGTCGAACTCTATTATATTCATTGCGATAGCGATTACACTGGGCTCTTGAGTGAGCAAAGTGGATACCAATTCGTCATTCTGGATCGGTCCTTCTTCATCAAGAACTTGGGCAATAAAAGGGTTTGAGAATTTATTGTTCTCATAAGTAGTTATTTCAGCACGCTCAATGGCGTGCATGGCTTCAGGGTTTTTCTTGTAAGTGTCTCTCAAATAACTGATGCATATTTCCCTTTGCTCAAGAGCCTGTTTGGCTATGTTGATAGCCTCGCCATCTACCGCCATAGCCTTCTTCATGATATCTTCTAGTCCCTCTTTAATGTAAATCGCCTCTCTAAAAGAGGGTCCATCCCCCATAAGTAGAGGCTTGATTTCCTCTCTAGTAAAGCGTTCCATATTTTTCAAGCATTGTAGATACCTGAGCTTATCAAGCTCTTGCATTGTCTTTAGATCATCTTCTGTAATAGCTTGATTAATATGGGAGAAGTATGGGCTTTCCAAGCGTCTTTTTAAGTGCTTTTCGTAAGCTCCAGGGCTTTCTGACCATGGGAGTTCCTTCCAGTCCATACTACTCAGTTTCTCATCACTGCCTTCCTGCGTTTTTTCGATTTTGTATGAGCCTTTCTTTTTATCTTCTTTATCAGCAGTCCATTCGTACAATAAGTCACTGTCGCATCCTAGATTTAGCTGGATGGCGACCAGCGCAGCAGGGAGATTTTTCTTGTCTCGAGTTTCACGAAGTTTTTCAACTTTTTCGACCTTGCTTCTTATAGTGTGGGTGTAACTGCCTTTATAGCTGATTATTGATTTTTTCCTTGTGTTTTCCCAACCTTCAGGGTCTTGGTTATATGATTTGGCGTGCTCAAGGATGCGTGCTGAGCTTGATTCTAGTTCTTTCTCGCCCTTGAGGGCGTAGATTGACCTGGCAAATGCGGTTGCCGAATCTTCTCCGTTGCGGAAAGGGCCTTGCACTGCCCAGATGTAGGATGTGTCACGAACAGATTTCCTTTCTTTTTCTTTATTCTTGATGTGGATTTGCCATGCTATAAATATAGCTACACACGCAAAGCCAACGATAACAAAAAACCATGCGCCCATATTTTTGAACTCTTAAAAACTTTCATGCTGACTTGAATATGGTTGGAGATTGTGATTAACTTTATCTATGCTTATTATTTTAGATTGGGTGGTATGAAAAATCAAATATTTTCAATATTCAAAAATTTTAAATATTCATATAGCCTAGCTTGTGACTGATGTCTTGACATTCGCGATATTTTCGCCGCGTTTTTTCTTGATTGTTTGTCAATATGCTCCGGACGTCCGCTTCTGGCCGAAAGCAGACTTGCCCACCGGAATCCGGTGGGCAGGAGTGAGTGTCTCAATCTTCAGTTCTTACCAACCAGCTCTCTACGGTGTCGGCACCGTGCTCCTCTTTCCAGGCTTTTAGGGTTTTCTGGTTGCCGCCACGGGTTTCGACTACCTCACCCGTATTCGGGTTCTTGTAGATCTTGAGCTTCCGCTTGGCGCGACCTGAGGCCTTGGTGCTGCTTGATGACTTGTTGGCTGTGGGCGTCGGGTCGAGCAGCTTGATGACGTCGGAAGCCGACTTGTCGAACTCCCGCATCAGAGTCTCAAGATGGTTCTTGAAGTCGAGCTCGGCCTTGAGTCGCTCGTCATTCTTCAGATTGTCCAGCTCTTCCTGAAGCTGCTTGAGCTGCTGTTCTTTCTGCATGTAGGTGTTCAGTAGTGACATGGAGTGATCTCCGGGCTGTGCCCAATCGTTGCTGTCTGTCGTGACCACCATTTCTGGTGAGGGTATGAAAAGTATGCTTTACCTTGATATCTTATTACTTAATGGCTATCCCTTCAATGCAACAGATAGCACACAGTAGGCATTAACCTAATTTTCTTGGTTTGGAGTCGCTTTATGTCAGGTCATAAAGTTAAATGAGCTGAGGTGGTGGAGTATGGCCTCGGGCAGGGTGGTATCGTGTAGGGCACCCACGATCGAACAGGCGCTTCTCTACCATGTTGAACTTTCGGGCGCTCGCTTATCTCAGCGAAGTGATGCGGCGCGGCTCGCTGCGTCAGGCCGCTACCTATCTGAACATCGATGTGGCCGCTATCAGCCGCCAGATCTGTCAATTGGAGGAGGTTGTCGATGCCCAGGTGATGGAGCGTCATGCGGGTGGTGTCCGGCTCACCGAGGCTGGACGCCTGCTGGTGGAGCACTTCCACGCTCAACATGATGCCGAGGCGGCGGTGATCTCCCGACTATCGGCTCTGCAGGGTCTGGTGAGTGGCCAGGTCCGTATCGCGGTGGGGGAGGGGTTTATCGCCGACCTGATTTCGGCGCCGATGCAGACCTTCATGACCGCCTACCCGGGCATCCAGCTGGAGGTCATTATGGCGGGAGTCAACGAGGCCATGGCGCTGGTTAAGCAGCGTGACGTCGACCTGGCCCTGCTCTATGCACCGCCGGTGGACACTCAGCTGGATTGCCATGTCGAGACACGACAGCCCCTCGATCTGATCGTGCCCGCCGGCCACCCGCTCACCTCAACAGAAGCGCCGGTGACGCTACAGGAGCTCAGCGACTGGCCCATCGGGCTGATGGACAGCCCCTTCGGGATGCGCCAGATGGTGGACGCCGTGGCACACCAGGAGCGTCTGGCCATCACCCCCCGCCTGCATACCAACTCCGTGGCGGTGCTCAAGAACTTCGTACGCTCGGGGATCGGCATCACCTTCATGCCCGAGCTGACGGTCGCCGAGGAGATCCGCCAGGGTGACATCGCCGTTCTGCCGATGGCCTATCCGGTCCTCAGCGAGGCCCGTGCGCAGATCGTGAGCATGGCCGGGCGCGAGCTCACCGTGGCGGCCAGTGCCTGCCTCGACCACCTTCGTCGCGGGATGCGGTTCTTCAATGCCGACGCCCCGCGATTGCTTGAGAGTAGACATGCTCAGCGGCGAGGCAGCCACTGCTGAGCATACTCCTGCCTCTACTGCCCGTAACCCAGCACCCAGGTGGGTAATGTCAGCGACAACGCCGGAATGAAGGTGGTCAGCAACACCACCGGCAAGTAGGCCCCTATCAGCAGCACCAAGGTAGGCCGCAGCATGCGGCTCAGGCTGCTGCCGCCAACCAGCGCACCAAAGTAGAGAATCGGCGCCGTAGGCGGGGTGATGAGCCCCATGCCGAGGTTGGTGGCGATGATCGCAGCAAACTGTACCGGGTCGATCTCCAGCGCCTGCACCAGCGGCATCAGCATGGGTGTAGCCAGCAGAATGCCACTGACATCCTCCATGAACATGCCGATCAGCAGCAGGAAGAGGTTGAGCAACAGCATCAGCAACAGCGGATTCTCGGTGACGCTGAGAAACCCTTCCAGCACCATCTGAGGCACATTCTCCATGGTCAGCATCCGCGCCAGCATGGCCGAAAAGAACACCAGCACCAGCAGCGTGCCAGCAGTCTGGCCCGCACGCCACAGCACGTCATGCAGGTCGGCCAGGCGCAGCTCGCGGTAGTACCAGATACTGATGGGGATGGCGTAGAGCACGGCGATGGCCGCGGCCTCGGTGGGCGTGGTCACACCACCGTAGATGCAGCCCAGGATGATCATCGGCATGGCCAGGCCCAGCGCCGCACGGCGCGTCTGACCGGCGATATCGCGCATGACCACCGGCAGCGGAGCCGGTTCGGGCTTCTCCAGCGGCATGTGGCGAGTCAGCACGCGGTTCCAGAAACAGAACAGCAGCACCAGCAACACCCCAGGCAGCACCGGCGCCAGGAAGGACGCGGTGACCGAAGTGCCCGACACCCAGCCGTAGATGATCATCGAGGCGCTGGGCGGGATCAGCAGCGCCAGCACCGCCGAGGTGGAGACCAGCGCCGTGGCATAGCCGCGGTCGTAGCCGCGCTCCACCATGCGCGGGATCATGATCTTGCCTACCGCGGCTACCGCCGAGGAGGCCATTCCGGAGATGGCGCCGAACACCGCGGTGGTCATGATCACCACCACCCCGAGCCCACCATGCAGACGCCCGAAGACGGCATCGGCCAAGCCCACCAGGCGATTGGCGATGCCGCCCTGCCCCATCAGGTTGCCGGCGATGATGTAGAGCGGCAGAGCCACCAGGATCAGCGACGACATCTGGCCGAAGCCTGCCCCGACCAGGAAGGAGGCGCTGCCGAAGTCGCCGACCAGAAACAGCAGCAGGACCGCCGCCGCGAAACACAGCGGCACCGGCACACCGATCAGCAGCAGTGCCACCAACAGCAAGACATCCAGCACAATAATGACGTTCACGCGACCTCCTTGTCACACACCAGGCGGCGCAGGTTATCCGCGCACTCCACCAGCAGGTAGAAGGTCATCAGGCCAAGCCCGGCGGGAATGCTGGCCTGGATCAGCCACACCGGCACACGCAACTCGGTGCTGCGCATGTTCATCTGCCAGGACCACTCCACCAGGCCGATGGCCCACCAGGTCATCCAGGCGCAGATAATCACCGCCAGCAACGAGGCGAACCAGTGCACCCAGCGCTTGAGGGTCTCGCCGATGGCCAGCACGTCCACCAACGAGGCAGAGATATGCTCGCGCTGCTCGGCACCCAGGGCAGCCCCCAGGAAGTAGAACCACACGGCGAGATAAAGAATCACCTCCTCGATGCCGAGGATCGAGGTACGAAACAGGTAGCGGCTGGCGATCTGCACCAGGATGGCCAGCGTCAGCAGGCCCCCGGCCGCGGTCACGATCCCGCGCAGGAGCCGCACCTTGAGACGCCAGATGGCTCGCCAAGGCGAAGACAGGGGTAAGGACATGAGGCGTCTCCCGCAGCTGCATGATACTGGCCACCCTGCACAGGGTGGCCAGCATGACGACGCCTCACTCCGCGGCGACGGCCGCCTCGAGACGCTCCATCACCTCCTCGCCGAGCTCATCGCCGATCTCCGGCCACACCTCCTGGCGTACCACGTCGGCGAACTGCGCCAGCTCCTCATCGGAGAAGGTCACCACCTCGATGCCCGCCTCGCGCATGGCGTCGAGTTGCGCCTGGTCGGCCGCCTGTACCTCGTCGAAACGCTCCAGGGTGATCTCCTGAGCGACGTCGCGCACCACCTGCTGGTGTTCCGGCGCCAGGCGGTCCAGCGACTGCTGATTGATGACGATCCAGGCAAGCTCCAGGTGATCGTTGTACTGCACCCAGGTCTCGGTGATATCGGCGAAGTTGGCCATCGCCATCTCCGCGGTGCCGCCGATCTGGCCATCGACCACACCGGTCTGCATAGAGGTGTAGAGCTCCGCCCAGGGCACGGTGGCCACCTCGAAGCCCAGTCGCTCCATCATCGTGCGATGGGTGGTGCCGCCAGGCCAGACGCGAATGCGCAGCCCCTGCTCGGCGTTCGGGTCCTTGGGAGCCGGCACCTCGGCAGCGAAGCCAGCACCGCCCATACCAGCCGGGTATACCCCCAACAGGGCCATGTTCTGTTCACCGATCATGTCGCCGACGAGCTCGGCAACATAGCCATCGGCGCTGTACGCCTCACGCGCGGCAGCATAGGTAGGTGCCAGGTAGGGAAACCAGGCGATGGCCATCTGCGGGTTGACGTTGGTCGACAGCGGCTGGATGGCCATGTCCACGGCACCCTGCATCAGCTGGGCATGCACCTCGGTCCAGTCGCCGAGCTGGCTGGCGGGGTAAACATCGATGGTGACCTCGCCCTCGGTGCGCTCGGCGACGCGCTCGGCCATGGCCTCGGCGGCCTGGGTCCCGGACTCGTCCGGCGCGAACAAGGTCGACAGCCGCAGGCTGGTAGCCGCCTGAGCGCTGAGCGAGGCGCCTCCAAGTGCCACGGCCAGGGTGAGCGGCAACCAGCGGGAGGGAGACATTGTCATGATTGTTATCCTCTTTGATGGGTGTCAAGGCCACAAATCCGGCCTTGCCATTAACTTGTAATGCATTAATATGGATTGTCAAGCCACATTGTATGGCCATTGTATGGCAACGAGACCGCCCCATGCCCGACACGCCGCCCCTGCAACGCCTGCTGGATGACCTTCGCCTGAACCGCGAAGGCGATACCCCCCTCTACGAACAGCTGGCCGAGTACCTGTCCACACGCATCGAGAAGGGCACCCTTCCCGCCGGGACACGCCTGCCGCCGCACCGTGACATCGCCAGCCAGCTGGATATCAACATCACTACCGTGACCCGCGCCATCGCCGAGCTGAAGTCACGCGCCCTGGTGGAGAGCCGGCCCGGCCGCGGCACTCGGGTGGCGGCCATGGAGTCCCCAGGTACCGACTTCCAGACCGCCCCCATCACCAACCAGAACGTGATCGACCTGAGCGTCAACCGTCCAGCGCTGGATCTCTACACCGAGACATTGAGCGCCATCCTGGCGACGCTCGCCGACGATCCACGCTATGCCGACATCAAGGATTACCAGCAGCCGGTGGGACCGGGATGGGCGCGTCATGCTTATGCGACCTGGTGGCAGGCCCAGGGGCTCAGCCTCGACCCCCAGCGGCTGACGCTGGTCGATGGCGCTCAGCATGGACTGTCGATGATCCTGCGCAGCGTGACACAGCCTGGCGAGATCATCCTCGCCGACAGCGTGACCTATCAGGGCATCAACGCCCTGTGCCACACCCTGGGCCGCGAGTTGATAGGCGTGGAGGGAGACGATCAGGGCATGTCACCGGAACACCTCGAAGCCCTCTGCCAGAGCCACGCCCCGCGCATGCTGTTCGTGGTGCCCTGCCTGCACAACCCCACCACCCGCACCCTCTCGCATGCGCGACGCGAGGCGATCGTGGCGATCGCCCGCCGCCACGACCTGCTGCTGATCGAGGATGACGTTTATCGTCCATTGCAGCAGAGTGCGCCCCCGCCGCTGCTGGACCTGGCTCCCGAACGCACCTTTCACGTCAGCGGATTCTCCAAGTGCGTGGCCCCGGGGCTGCGCTTCGGGGCGATCGCCTCGCCGCCCGACTATCACCATGATATCGCCGCGGCCATGCGCATCGACTGCTGGAGCGGTTCGCCACTGACCGCGCTGATTGCCACCCGGCTACTGGAGAGCGGCGACATGACGCGCATCATCCAGGCCCAGCATGCCGAGCTGGCGGCGCGCCATGACATCCTGATCGAACGGCTGGGCCGACAGGTACTGTGGAGCCAGGCCGGTGCCACGCACGCCTGGCTGCTGCTGCCCGAACCGTGGCGCGGCACCGATTTCGTCAAGGCCAGTGCCGAGCAGGGCGTGAGGCTGCTGCCGGCCTCGGCCTTCACCCTGCGCCAGGTGGTGCCGCCGGCAGCGGTGCGTATCAACCTGGCCGCGGCACGCTCGCGGGAGGCCCTCGCCGAGGCGCTGACCCGCCTCGACCTGCTGGCCCGCCGTGGCCATCACTACATGCACGACATGGCCTGACCCCCGTCACGGAGAGACTCATGCGGCCCCACAACAACGACACCACACCGCGCCACCTTATCGTCATCGGCGGCGGCATTATCGGCCTGGCCACGGCACTGACACTGCGCCTGGAAGGCCATGAAGTCACTCTTCTGGAGCGTGATACCCCAGGGCATGGCGCCTCGCTGGGTAACGCCGGCACCTTCGCCACCTACGCCATCACCCCGCTTGCCCAGCCCGCCCTGCTGCGTCAGACCCCGCACCTGCTGACCTCGCGAGACTCGCCGTTTCACCTGCGCTGGCGGCACCTGCCACGCCTGCTACCCTGGCTGCTGCGCTTCGTGGCCGAGGCGCGCCCCGCGCGCGTGCGCCACAACATCGAGCACCTGAGCCACCTGATGTCCCGCGCTGATGCTGACTGGCAGCGCCTGCTGGTCGCCGCGGACGCCGCCTCCCTGGTGACCCGACGCGGCTGTCTATATACCTTTCAGACCCTAACAGCCTGGGAACAGGCCGTGCATGAGCATGAGACGTTGGGCCGCAACGGTATTGTTTACCGGGTGCTGAACGAACAGCAGACGGCGGACCTCGAGCCGGCTCTGGCGGGCAAGGTGAGGGGTAGCATCTGGTATCCCGACGCCAGCCATGTGGCGGATCCGCTGACGTTGTGCGAGCGCCTGCGCCAGGCCTTGGAGACGCTGGGCGGGACACTTCATACACCGAGCGACGTCGAACGGGTGTCGGCCCATGACGCCGGCGTGGTGATTACCACCAACGCGGGTCAAACGGTGTGCGACCATGCCGTGATCACTGCGGGCATCGCCACCCGCGAGCTTGCCGGCACGCTGGGAGATCGCATGCCACTGGAGGCAGAACGCGGCTACCACCTTGAATACGCCATGGAGGCGCCGCTGCTGCAGCGCCCCTGCTGTATCGCCGAACATGGCTTCTACATGACACCCATGACAGGCCGCCTTCGGGTGGCCGGCACGGTGGAGCTGGGGCGCGCCAGCGACCCCGCCAATCCTGCACGGTACCGCTACCTCACACGCGCCATGGACAAGCTGTTTCCCGAGCTTGGTGCTCCCACCGCTTACTGGATGGGCTGCCGCCCCTCGCTGCCCGACACACTGCCGATCATCGGTGCCTCCGCACAGACTCGCCGGGTGCATTATGGTGTCGGCCATGGCCACCTGGGGCTAACCCTGGCTGCCACCACCGGTGCCCTGATCGAGGCCGACATCCACCGCCAGGCCCCAGACTGGTTAGCTGCCCTCTCCATCGACAGGTTTCGCTGAATATGCCCCGCGCGCCTGGCCGGGCGAGAGCTTACCGTGGCAGCCAGTGCCTGCCTCGACCACCTTCGTCGGGGGATGCGTTTCTTCAATTCCGACGCCCCGCGATTGCTTGAGAGTATATGTTGATAAAATATCAATGCAGCCAGGTTTGAATAGTCAACGCGTCAACGCCTAATCTGCTGATATACCGGCGTCGCCGGGTCTTCACCAACAACAAGCCATGGAGATCAGCATGACCCTGTTTGCCCGCAAGCCTCTCGCCTCTCTGGGCCGCTCCTTCGCTGCCGTTCCGCTTCTGACGGCCTGTCTTGCCGCCGCTTTTGCCAGCAGCGCTCAGGCCGCCACCACCGTCAACATCGGCTACAACGGCGCGCCGGATCCCGAGAAGAATGCCGTGCACGTTTTTGCCACCAACCTGAAGCAGCTGGTCGAGGAGAAGACCGAGGGCGAGATCGAACTGAAGCTCTACGCCAATAGCCAGCTAGGCGAAGAGCAGGAGCGCATGGAGCAGGTGATGAACACTCCCAGCCTGAACATCGCCTCCTTCGCCGGCATGTCGCCGGTGGTGCCTGAGATCTTCGTCAGCGCGATTCCCTTCCTGTTCGATGACTTCGAATCGGCCCGGACCTTCTTCGACGAGGGCCAGTACTGGCAGGCGGTGGAAGACGCACTACGTGAGCGTACCGGCCTGGAGTTGCTTGCTGTGGTGGAGGAAGGTGGTTTCCTGGCCTTTACCAACGACGAGCGCCCGATCTCTTCTCCCGAGGACTTCGAGGGGCTCCGCTTCCGCGCCATGGACCCCAGCCAGGTGGCTCTCTACGAGGCCTTCGGGGCCTCAGGCACCCCGATTCCGTGGACCGAGGTCTACATGGCGCTGCGCACCGGGGTTGCCGATGGCCAGATGAACCCGCCCATGTACATCATCCTGGGCAGCCTCTACGAGGTGCAGGACTACCTGACCCTGGCCAACATCCAGTACTCGGACCAGTTCCTGGTCGGCAACGGCGCGATGATCGATGGATGGGACGAGGAGATGCGTGGCGCCTTCCTGGAGGCCGTCGAGGAAGCTAACCAGATGGCCCGTGAGCACAACGAGGCCAAGGTGGATGAGCGTATCGCCTACCTCGAAGAGCAGGGCATGGAAATCATCCGTCCCTCGGAAGACGAGCTGGAGGCATTCCGTGAGCTGGGCCAGCCTGCCTACCTGGAGTGGCTGGGTGAGCGTGACATCGAGCCACGCTTCATCGAGATGGCCCTCGAAGACGCCGGCATGACCCACCTGGCCGAGTAGTCATCGCCATCCCACGGGGCAGGCCTCCGTGCCTGCCCTGGGTCTCAAACCGCGACAATCCCGGAATTCTTCATGTCATCCCTCAACGCTCGCGTGCTGGGTATCAGCCGCCGTGTGTCATTGTCTGTGGCCAGCACACTGCTGCTGATCGATCTGGCCATCATTCTGTATGGCGTCTTCATGCGCTACCTCGCCGGCGGGGCGCCCATCTGGACGGATGAGCTGGCCCGCTACCTGATCATCGGCAGCGTCCTGCTGGCCGCCGGCGCCGTGTGGGTCGAGGGTGGCCATATGCGAGTGGCGCTGATCGAGCGGCTGCTGCCGGTGTCACTGCGACGCCTGCTCAACCTGTATCAATGGCTGCTCACGCTCAGCATCGCCATCGCCGCGGCGATCTTCAGCTATCGCTATGCGCAGTCGGTCTCCATGTTCACCAGCCAGGGGCTGGGGATCAGCCGCACGGTGCCGATGATGGCGATGCCGATAGGTTTTGCGCTGCTGGCCTGGCAGGCGCTCTGGTACGGACCGGCTCCACTAAAGGAACTGTCGGAGACGGCGGAGACGGAGGAAGCGTCATGACCCTGACCATGCTCGCCGTCTTCCTGGTACACGTGCTGCTGGGCTTGCCGTTGTTCGTCTCCCTGCTGGCCACCTCGCTGGTGGGCTTCCTGTTCGTCGACCCCAGCATGATTCCGCGCATGCTGCCGCAGCAGTTTTTCGGCGGCATCAATGCCTTCTCGTTGATGGCCATCCCGCTGTTCATCCTGGCCGGCAACCTGATGAACGTGACTCGCCTCACCGATCGCTTGATGGCCTTTGCCAAGCTGCTGGTGGGCCACCTGCGAGGGGGCATGGGACACGTCAACGTGGTGTCCAGCGTGTTCTTTGCCGGGGTCAACGGCTCGGCGGTCGCCGATACCTCGGCGCTGGGCTCGCTGCTGGTCCCGCCGATGCGCAAGGAAGGCTACTCCACCGCCTTCGCCGCCGGGCTCACCGCTGGCAGCTCGCTGATCGGGCCGATCATTCCGCCGAGCATCTTCATGATCCTCTATGCCTCGCTGACCAACACCTCGGTGGGCGACCTCTTCCTGGCAGGCGTGATCCCTGGGCTGCTGCTGGGGGTGGCGTTCATGGGGATGAACGCCTGGTATGCCTGGCGCGTCGGCATGGAGAAGCGGGGCGGGCTGCCCAGCTCACGGGAGCTGCTGGTCACCGCGGTGGGGGCACTCCCGGCCCTGGTGGCGCCCTTCATCATCGTGGCGGGTATCGTGCTGGGGTTCGTCACGCCGACCGAGTCCGGTGCCCTGACCGCCCTCTATGTCGCGCTGTGCGGTGCCGCACTTGGCAACCTGCGCTTGGCCGACCTGTGGAAGGCCATCGTCGATACCACGCGCCTCACTTCGGCCATCTTCCTGATCATGGCCGCCTCGGCCACCATCAGCTGGCTGCTCTCCTATGCCCAGGTGCCCAACCAGTTCGTCGAGCTGCTGGCTCCGTACATCGAGCAGCCGGTGGTGATCCTGCTGATGCTGAGCCTGATCACCTTCGTCACCGGCATGTTCATGGAGGAGGTGTCGGCACTGATGCTGCTGACACCGATCTTCTCCCCGGTGGCGATGATGGCCGGGATCGACCCGGTGCACCTGGGCGTCATCATCACCCTCAACATCACCATCGCCTTGATCACCCCGCCCATGGGCGCCTGCGTGTTCGTTGCCGCCGCGGTCAGCCGCCTGGAAATCGTGTCGCTGTTCCGGACCATCTGGCCCTTCGTGCTGACGGCGGTGCTGGTGCTGTTGCTCCTGATCCTGTTCCCGGGGCTGACGCTCTGGCTCCCCACACTGCTTGGATAGTGCAATGACGGATTCCCTTTCTCAGCTGACTGCCACCCCAATCGTCGAGAGGCCCGAGCCGGACTGGCCGGTGCTGAGCCGGATCCCCATACAGGGCAGCGACGAGCCGCTGGTGCCGCTAAGCCTCGCGCCGGCGCCGATCAAGGTATTCCCCGTGTATGCAAAGCAGAGCGTGCCGGGGGCGGTGAACGAATGCTACGTTCGGGAAGGGGTGTATCGCCGTCTGCTCAGGGTGGCGCGTTCGCTGCCCGAGGGAATGGGTCTGATCATCCTCGACGGCTGGCGACCCTGGCGAGTGCAGCAGTACCTGTTTGACACCCTCCAGGAGGCGATTCGCGCCCACCACCCTGAGCTCGACCAAGAATCGTTGTTGACCCGCACCCGGGAGTTCGTCTCGGTCCCCAGCCGGGAACCGGAGGCCCCCAGCCCCCACCTGACCGGTGGGGCAGTGGATGTCACTCTGAGCGATGCCGATGGGTTACCGCTCGACATGGGCACTCTCTTCGATGAAGCCGTGCCGGCCTCGCACACTGCCTACTTCGAGACCCTGGAAGACCTAACAGAGACGCAGCGTCAGATACGCGACAACCGACGACTGCTCTACACGGTGATGCACGAGGCGGGATTCACAAACCTGCCCAGCGAGTGGTGGCACTATGACTCCGGTGACCAACTCTGGGCTCATTACGGGCAGCACGAACGGGCGATCTATGGCCCTGCCGAGCTGGAAACGGTCGAGAGTCGGTGGAGGAGGCAACTGTAATTGCATTGGTGGTTTACAGGCGTTAAGAAGGTGTCCGAGAAACACGCAAATATCCATAAGAGGCTTTGACAGCTCAGGAAGTCGTCGTTCATATTAGTTGTGCGGAAAACAAATTCACCAAGAAAAACGCGAGAGATACCATGAAACTAGCAAAATCAATTATCCCTGCTGCCGTCATGGGAACTGTCATGCTGAGCGGTGGTTTTTCTACGATAGCCTTAGCGCAAGAGGAAGCCTACACGGTCGGGGTCGAAGCATCCTTTCCTCCGTGGGCTTATGTGGAAGCTGGTGAGTTCAAGGGTATTGCCATCGATGCCATGGAAGCCATCGCAGAGGAAATTGGCATTGAAATCGAATTTCAGGATATGCCATTCCCCTCTTTGATTCCCGCTCTAGCTGCGGAAAAGATCGACATTTTGGCAACAGGGCTCACAGTGACGGAAGAGCGAAGCCAGAATA
This sequence comes from Halomonas sp. C10-5, assembly GCF_057169305.1. NCBI lineage: Bacteria > Pseudomonadati > Pseudomonadota > Gammaproteobacteria > Oceanospirillales > Halomonadaceae > Halomonas > Halomonas sp. C10-5. The sequence continues at coordinate 3,260,596 of NZ_CP175665.1, read as the reverse complement.
TCGACTTCACCATTCCTTGGTGGGAAACCAATGACGTTGTCTTGGTGCCTGAAGACTCAGACCTCAATGTGTTTACCGCTGTTTGTTGCGGTGCTCGTGTCGGTGTTCAGGGTGGGTCATCCCAGCAGGCCTGGATGGAAGAAAACGTCGTAAATTCCAGTGATATCGATGTCGAGCTGGCGAAATACGATAACTATGTCACCGCTGTGGATGACATGGCAATTGGTAGAATCTCTTCCGTTATTGTCGATGACACCTCAGCTCAAGAATATATCAATGCCGGAAAGCCAGTGAAGATGGCGGGCAAGATCTATATTCGCGCACCGCTGGCCCTAGCAGTTTCCAAGGATGATCCCCAAGAAATTTTGGGAGACCTGAATCAGGGTATTCTGGCGATTTATGAATCAGGAGAGTGGGGCGAGATAGTCGATGAGTATATTCCCGGTGTGTCGATTCCTACCATTCCTGGACATATGCCTGATTTCGTAGATACCTACCAGAAACCTGTCGCAGGCCTTCCAGAGTTGGGTAACGAGTAAGTCGCGTTGACGTCGAGCGCCTTCCCTTTGGGGTGGCGCTCGTCCTATCAGGGAAGTGGGTATGGATATCTACGACGTACTATTGCGAGATTTTCCCTTTTTGCTGAAGGGGCTTGGCGTTGCCATCGTACTGTTGGCAGCCCTATTACTGATCGGGTTTGTCATTGGTATGGCTATCTGCCTTATCCAGTTGTATGGCCCCAAGTCGCGTCTTGTTCAGTGGCCGTTGAAGCTCTATGAGCGAGTCTTCAGGGGTGTGCCGATTATTATCATGTTGTTTATATTTTTTTATGGAATATCAGGCGTATTCGATATATCGGCGTTTGGTGCGGCCATTCTTGCCATGGGGTTGCGCTCGGCAGCCTATCAATCACAGATCTTCCGGAGTGCTTTCCAGTCAGTGCCGTCGGGCCAGATGATGGCTGCCCGTGCGATGGGCATGTCAAAAATCAAAGCAATACGCCATATCATTTTTCCGCAGGCAGCTCGACATGCCATTGGACCATGGACGAACGAGTTCTCCTCTGAGATAAAGGAAACGTCCCTTGCCTATGTCATCGGTGTTGTCGAGCTGACTCGACAAGCTCACTACATTATTACCAGCACGCAAGGTAATGTGTTGACAGTATTTGCTGTGGTGGCCCTCATGTACTTTGTCCTGAATCGTACAGGGAATAGCTTGCTTTACGCCTTTGAACGCAAGCTGGCCGTGCCGGGCTTCGAAAAATAATCCGATAGGACCGTTAATAATGGCCGATAATCTTATCCTCGACGTGCAAGATGTGAAAAAGTCCTATGATGGTCTTGAAGTATTGAAAGGTATCGGGTTCGGGTTGCAAAAGGGAGAAACCAAGGTGCTGATTGGTCCCTCCGGTTCAGGGAAAAGCACCTTGCTACGATGTATCAATTATCTCACCGTTCCAGACGCCGGGCGCATCTACCTCAATGGTGAAGAAGTACTAGATAAAAACATAGATAACATGCGCGCCCGCATGGGCTTTGTCTTTCAAGACTTCAATCTGTTCACGCATTTGACAGTGCTAGACAATGTACGAATCTGCCAGATTAAGGTGAGTGGTGTCGACAAGGATACCGCGACTCAACGAGCACTTCGTGAGCTTGAGAGGGTTGGGCTTGGTGATAAGGCGGCTGCCTATCCAGCTGAACTTTCCGGTGGCCAGCAGCAGCGGGTTTCTATTGCCCGAGCTCTGGCTATGGATCCCGACGTTCTCCTCTTCGATGAGCCGACCTCTGCTCTGGATCCCGAGCTGACCGGGGAGGTGGTCAGGGTCATGCAACAGCTCGCTGCCGAGGGAATGACCATGGTCGTGGTGACGCATGAGATGAGCTTTGCGCGCCAGGCTGCTGACGAGATCATCTTTATGGAGAAGGGGCACATCGTCGAACAGGGCACGCCCGATGTTCTCTTCAATTCTGCTGCCAATGAGCGCACCAAGGCGTTTCTCAATGTCATCGCGGAGCATGGGTGATCCATGAGAGAGTTTATCGAGTTTGGTATCGAGTGGTTGCCTGAGCTTCTCAAGGGGGTCCCGGTGACCTTGGCGCTATGGGTGATAGCCATTACCTTGGGTTTCTTTCTGGGGCTGGTGCTTTGTTGGGCCAGGGTCTATGGAAACCGGCTCTTCTACTGGCTTAGTACTTGCTATGTGGAACTGTTTCGTGGCACGCCTATGTTGGTGCAGATGTTTTTCATTTACTTGGGCTTGCCGCATGTCGGAATTGTCTTTGATGCTTTCACTGCGGCGGTGATCGCAATCACCTTGAATAGTGCCGCCTATCAGGCGGAATACTTCCGCGGCTCGGTACTCTCCGTTCCCAAAGGGCAGCTAGTAGCCGCGCGGGCATGTGGCATGACCCAATGGCAAGCAATTCGCCATATCATGCTCCCTCAGGCATTGAGACGTGTAATTCCGCAATGGTCGAATGAGGCAATCATCGAGCTGAAGTTTACTTCAATCGCCTATACTATCGGTGTTGTGGAAATTACCTCCATTGCCTCGGATGTCGGCTCGCGCACATTAGATTTCTTCCTGGTTTTCCTGTGGGCGGGAATTATTTACCTTGTTCTAACCTCAACCGTCGCGAGTCTGCTTGGCCTTCTTGAACGGCGTACCTACGTTCCTGGTGTGACAAATATCTAGTTTTCAATAGAAGTTTATTTCAGCCAGTGCTTGGTGATAAATTAGCGGCCACTTCGGTCCTTTAAAACTGAAAAACCCGGACCAGCTGGCAATGCCAGTTAGGTTCGGGTTTTTTTATTCTTTATCAAAAGTCAGTGCCCAAATTTCCACATAATCTTGGTTATGATGAATTTAGCTGGAGCTCGGCTCGGGGTCTGGCCTACTGCTCAAGATTCTACTTTACGACCTCCCATCTACCAGATGGCGAGTGATTCAGTGCCACCTGCTCTTGAATACTGTCTTCCGTGACACTTTGCCGTCATTGTAATTACGGTTCCATGACCCTCCTTCTCTAACTCATTGATTCTTCCAAGCTGCTCTTCTTTTCTTAGTGAGTCTCCCCCCGTCGACGGTGACGCACTGTCACGAGATCATCATTGTCTAGACAACTGCCGTTAACCTGACACCGCGACACTGATGCCATTCCCAAGAGGAGAGGCGTCATGTCGATTCACAGCATCCTGGTCGATCGGGTCAGCAAGACCTTCGGCCAGCACCCGGTTCTTCGCGAGGTCGGCTTTTCCGTATCTCCCGGCGAAATGGTTGCCCTGGTGGGCCCGTCGGGCTCCGGCAAGTCCACCTTGATGCGCCACATGGCCGGGCTCACCCGCGCCAACCGTGATAGCCACAGCCGCATCGAGGTACTCGGTCGCGACATCCAGAGCGCTGGCCGCCTCACTCGCCGCACCCGCGCCGAGCGCTGCCGTACCGGTTACATCTTCCAGCAGTTCAACCTCGTCGGCCGTCTGAGCGTGCTTACCAATGTGCTGATCGGCCGTCTGGGCAGCATGCCGCGTGGCCGCTCCTTGCTGGGTCGCTTCACCGCCGAGGAAACCGATCAGGCTCTGCGGGCACTGGCCCGCGTCGGCATCGATTCCCTGGCCCATCAGCGCGCCAATACCCTTTCCGGCGGCCAGATGCAGCGTGTGGCCATCGCCCGCGTCCTCATGCAGGACGCGGACATCATCCTCGCCGATGAGCCCATTGCCTCACTGGACCCGCGTAGCTCCCGTGAAGTGATGGAGATCCTGGCCCGTATCAACGCCGAGGACGGTCGCACTGTGCTGGTCACCCTGCATCAGGTGGAAGTGGCTCGCCGCTTCTGCCCGCGAACCATCGCGCTGAAGGAGGGCCGCCTCTACTTCGACGGTCCCACCAGCGACCTTACCGATGCTCGCCTCGAGGCGCTTTATGCCAATGCCGGCCTGGATGAGCTGCGTGCCAAGCCGGCTCCCCAAGACATCGGCAATGCCATCGGTGCTTTGGGGTAACACCCAGTCCACCCACTTGACGCTAACTCGACATCCCAAGGAGACCTGTCCATGTCCCGCTTCCCGTTTCGTCGTTTCGCACTGCCGCTGGTCGCCGGCGCCAGCCTGTTCGCCAGCCAGCTGACCCTGGCCGCCGAGACTCTCAACTTCGGCATCATCTCCACCGAGTCCAGCCAGAACCAGGCTGATCAGTGGCAACCCTTCCTGGATGACATGTCCCGCGAACTTGGCCGTGAGATTAAGCCCTTCTTCGCCACCGACTACGCCGCCGTTATCCAGGCCATGCGCTTCGACAAGGTCGACCTGGCCTGGTACGGCAATAAGTCTGCCATGGAAGCCGTGGACCGCGCCGGCGGCGAGATCTTCGCCCAGACCGTGGCTGCCGATGGCTCGCCGGGTTACTGGAGCCTGCTGATCACTCACCGCGACAGTGACGTGGAAAGTGTAGAGGACATGCTGAGCCGTGCTGACGAGCTGATCTTCGGCAATGGCGACCCCAACTCCACCTCCGGTTATCTGGTGCCGAGCTACTACGTCTTCGCGAAGAACGGCGTCGATGCCTCCACCGCCTTCAAGCGCACCATGAATTCCAGCCATGAGACCAACGCGCTGTCCGTGGCCAATCAGCAGGTCGATGTGGCCACCTTCAACACCGAAGGTATGGAGCGTCTAGAAATCACTAACCCTGAGAAGGCCGAGCAGCTCAAGGTGATCTGGAAGTCGCCGCTGATCCCTTCCGATCCACTGGTCTGGCGTACGAACCTTCCGGAAGAGCTGAAGGCGGAGCTCCGTGAGTTCTTCTACGCCTACGGCGAGACCGAGGCTCAGCGCGAGATCCTAGAGCCGCTGCAGTGGGCACGCTTCGATGAATCCAATAACGACCAGCTGCTGCCGATTCGCCAGTTGGAGTTATTCAAGGAGCGCGCTCAGGTCGCAAATGACGACAGCCTCTCCACCGAGGCGCGCGAAGCCCAGCTGGCCGAGCTGGATGCCCAGCTCGACGCCCTCAACGAGCGCATGGACGAACTCCAGGCCAGCGCCGACGACGCGCCGGCCACGGCCATGACCAGCCAGTAACCCACGACAGTCTAGCGACATCACGAGGGGCCACGACGGCCCCTCATCGGGAGTCACTTCAACATGCAACAAGCCACCTTGGATGCTCAGCCGCCGCGACGCCGCTGGAGCACGCTGATCGGCTGGGGCCTCACCCTGGCGGTGCTCAGCTGGGCCTGGCAAGGCGCCGAGATGCAGCCGGGCCAGCTGGTCGCCAACGCCGACAACATGGCCGAGCTCGCCGGCGACTTCTTCCCGCCCAGCTTCGGCAATCTGAGCCACTACATCGAGCAGATGCTGGTCACCATCCAGATCGCCATCTGGGGCACGCTGCTGGCGGTGATCTGCGCGGTGCCTTGCAGCTTGCTCTCGTCCGAGAACCTCGCCCCCTGGTGGGTGCACCAGCCGATGCGCCGGCTGATGGATGCCTGCCGCGCCATCAACGAGCTGGTGTTCGCCATGATCTTCGTGGTGGCCGTGGGCCTGGGGCCCTTCGCCGGCACCCTGGCGCTTTTCATCCATACCACCGGGGTGCTGTCGAAGCTCTTTTCCGAGGCAGTGGAGGCCAGTGATGCCGGCCCCATGGAAGGCGTACGCGTGACCGGTTCCGGGCGTATCGAAGAGATCATCTTCGGGCTGGTTCCCCAGGTGCTGCCGCTGTGGATCTCGGTGAGCCTCTACCGCTTCGAGTCCAACATCCGCTCGGCCACCGTGCTGGGAATGGTCGGCGGTGGCGGCATCGGTGTCGCGCTATGGGAAACCATGCGTGGTTTCCAGTACACCGAGACAGCCACCATCTTGCTGGTGATCATCGTCGCCGTGACGCTGCTCGACATGATTTCGCAACAGGTTCGCAAGCGCTTCATCTGAAGCGCTTCTTTTCAGGAGCCAACATGTCTAGACAAGCGCTTCGCGAGCCCCGCTACCAGGCACTGGCCGACACCCTGGCCCAGGAGGTGCGTACGCACTTCCAGCCCGGCGAATGGCTGCCGGGTGAGACCCACCTGGCCAGGCGTTTCGGCGTCAACCGCCACACCGTGCGCCGGGCGCTCGACGAGCTAGTACGGGCGGGTCTCGTCACCCGCCATCAGGGCCTCGGTACTCTGGTCGTCGACCGCCGACTCGACTACGCAGTGAGTGCCGCCAGCAAGGTCACTCACCATCTGGCCGAGCGCGGCATCGCCTCGCGCACCGAGTGCCTGCACCAGGCGCTGACGCCAGCACCCGAAGGTGTCGCCGTGCGTTTCGGCCTGGCCGCCGACTCACATTTGATCGCCGTGGATACCCTGCGCTGGGTGGACGATGCGCCTCTCATGCGCCTGCGCCACTGGTTCGACCCCGAGCGCGTTCCTGGTTGGCTTGAGCGCTATCGCGGTGGGTCCACTAGGGCCCTGCTTGATCAGCACTATGGCTTGCGACTGCACCGCAAGCGCGTGCGCATCGAGGCCAGCAGCGCCGATCGCGAGGATCAACGCCTGCTTTGCTATGCCCATCAGGCGCCGCTGCTCCAGCTGACCAGTGACAACGTGGATGCCGACGGCAGCCTGGTCGAGGTCTCGATCAGCCGCGCCCGGGCCGATCGGCTGGCCTATCACATCGATTTCCCTGACTCACTGACTGACGAGGTGTCTGCATGACCTCTGCACGACGTCAGCGCATTCTCGCGCTGACCCCCCGTGAGCGCCTGGCCGAGCAATGGGCGCGGTTGGGCATTACCCCCGACTACCGCTGCGTGCGCGGCCCCGAGGTAGGCATGGCCATGGTGCGCGGCCGCATGGGCGGCACCGGCAACGCCTTCAACCTGGGCGAGATGACTCTGACCCGGGCCAGCGTCCAGCTCATGAATGACGGAGTGGCTACCGACGCCGACACGGAGCTGGGACATGGCTGGGTGAAGGGGCGTGACACTCGTCATGCCGAGCTCATTGCCCTAGTGGATGCCTGTGCCAAGCGCCGTGAATGGCAGGCCGACATCGAGGAGGGGCTGGTGGCTCCGCTGGAGCAAGCGCTTGACGCCGAACGCCATGAACAGGCCCGACGCGCCGCGGCGACCCGGGTCGATTTCTTCACCATGGTCAGGGGAGAGTAACCATGCGCTGGAACGCCTTCGACACTCCGGTGCACGACAGCCAGCGGGTCTATCGCCAGCTACTCTCGGCGATGGCCGAGCCCGGCACCTTCGCCGAGGTGAGCGGTGCCCCGCTGGCGCCGCCTGGAGCCGCCATCGGCACCGCCTGCTGGGCTACGCTGCTGACCCTGTGCGATCTCGACACCCGGGTCTGGGTGTCCCCCGAGCTCAATGCCGCCGGCCTCGGCGAGGCCCTGACCTTCCACACCGGCGCGCGGCAGACCGATCGTCCCGAAGAGGCCGACTTCGCCCTGGTTATTCCCGCCACCCTGGAAGGGAGTGCTGAGTGTGAGGCGCCCGCCTTCCAGGAAGGCAGCGACACCTATCCGGACCGCAGCACCACCCTGTTGGTAGTGCTCGACTGCCTGGATGCTGCGGGACCGTGGACCCTGAGTGGCCCCGGCATTCCCGGTCGACGGCGACTGGATGTGGGGCAGGGTGGTGAGGCGCTGATGATGCGGCTCGCCGCCAATCGCGCCCGTTTCCCGCGCGGGCTCGACGCCATCCTCACCTGCGGCACCCGACTTGCCGCCGTCCCCCGCAGCACCCGTATTACCCGTTCTGCTTCAGAGGAGGTCGACGTATGTATGTCGCCGTGAAGGGGGGCGAGCAGGCCATCGCCAACGCCCACCGTTGGCTCGCCGATCGCCGCCGTGGCCCTCGCGATACGCCGGAGCTTGAAGTGCCCCAGGTCGAGGGGCAGCTGCGCTTGGCCGTATCACGGGTGATGGCCGAAGCCTCACTCTATGATTCCGAGCTCGCCGCACTTGCCATCAAGCAGGCCAGCGGTGACATGGTCGAGGCGGTCTTCTTGCTGCGCGCCTACCGCACCACGCTGCCGCGCCTGGCCGAGACAGTGCCGCTGGACACCGCCGCGATGCGCATCGAACGTCGTATCAGTGCCACCTACAAGGACATTCCGGGTGGTCAGGTACTGGGGCCGACCTACGACTATACCCACCGCCTGTTGGACTTCCTGCAGCTGGCCAACGCCGAGGTGGCGCCGCCGACGGAGGCCGAAGAGACCCTGGCTGGCTGCCCCCAGGTGCTGGAGATGCTCGACGCCGAGGGGCTGATCGAGCGCGAGGAGGATGACGGCGCCGAGCCCTACGACATCACCCGTGATCCCCCCGACTTCCCGGTGGACCGCGCTACCCGTTTGCAGATGCTGGCTCGCGGCGACGAGGGCTACCTGCTGGCACTCGGTTACTCCACTCAGCGAGGTTATGGCCGCAACCACCCCTTCGCCGGCGAGATTCGCCTGGGCACCGTGGAGGTCGAGATCGCTGTCGAGGAGTGCGATGCGCCGTTGTGTATCGGCGAGATCGAGATCAGCGAGTGCCAGATGATCAACCAGTTCGGCGGCTCGCGGGAGACCGCGCCCCAGTTCACCCGTGGCTACGGCCTGGCCTTCGGTCACAACGAGCGCAAGACCATGGCCATGGCGCTGGTCGATCGCGCACTGCGAGCCGAGGAGCTGGGCGAGACGGCCACCGGCCCCGCCCAGCAGGCGGAGTTCGTGCTCGCCCACGCCGACAGTGTCGAGGCGGCGGGTTTCGTCTCCCACCTGAAGTTGCCGCATTACGTCGACTTCCAGTCAGAGCTGGAACTGCTGCGACGGCTGCGCCGCGAGCACGCCACGCGCACCGAAGTTGCCGGCAGCGACGTCGACACCCAGGCCGATAACGTCACCCCACGTGCCTCTCACAACGATCCGGTCAAGGAGCAGCAAGCATGACGGCGAGCGACCCCACCGCCAGCGGCTACAACTTCGCCTACCTGGACGAACAGACCAAGCGCATGATCCGTCGGGGCCTCCTCAAGGCGGTGGCGATCCCCGGCTATCAGGTGCCCTTCGGCGGACGCGAGATGCCGATGCCCTATGGCTGGGGCACCGGTGGCATGCAGCTGACCGCCAGCGTCCTGGGTCAGGACGACGTGCTCAAGGTGATCGACCAGGGCGCCGACGACACCACCAATGCAGTCAGCATCCGCGCCTTCTTCGAGCGTGTGGCCGGTGTCACCACCACCATGGCCACCGGTGAGGCGGACGTGATCCAGACTCGCCACCGCATCCCCGAACAGCCGCTGCGCCAGGGGCAGTTGCTGATCTTCCAGGTGCCGATCCCCGAGCCGCTGCGCTTCATCGAGCCCAGCGAGGAGGAGACCCGGCTGATGCACGCCCTGGAGGAGTACGGGGTCATGCACGTCAAGCTCTACGAGGACATTGCCCGCCACGGCCATATCGCCACCACCTACGCCTATCCGGTCAAGGTGGACGGACGCTACGTCACCGATCCCTCGCCGATCCCCAAGTTCGACAACCCCAAGCTGCACATGAATGAGGCGCTGATGCTGTTCGGCGCCGGCCGCGAGAAGCGTCTCTACGCCATCCCGCCCTACACCCGAGTGGAGAGCCTGGACTTCGAGGACCATCCCTTCGAGGTCCAGGAGTGGGACGACCCCTGTGCCATCTGCGGGGCCCGCGACACCTTCCTCGACGAGGTGATCACCGACGACCGGGGCGGGCGGATGTTCGTCTGCTCCGATACGGACTACTGCCAGTCACGCACCGAGGAGGTGGCATGAAGCGTCCCGACCTTGATCGCGCCACACTGCTCGAAGCGCGCGGCGTCTCCCGGCTCTACGGCCCCGGCAAGGGCTGCGAGGCCATCGATATACGCCTGCACCGTGGCGAGGTGCTGGGCATTGTCGGCGAGTCCGGCTCCGGCAAGTCGACGCTGTTGCGTCTGCTGGCCGGCATGGAGCGGCCGGATGCAGGCCAGGTGGTCTATCACAGCCACGAGGGCGAGCTCGATCTCTATGCCATCGGTGAGGCCCGCCGCCGGGCCCTGCTGCGCATGGAGTGGGGCCTGGTGCACCAGAACCCCCGCGACGGCCTGCGCCTGGGCGTCTCGGCCGGCGCCAACATCGGCGAGCGCCTGATGGCCCTGGGCGAGCGCCACTACGGTCAACTGCGTGCCGCCGGCCAGGATTGGATGGGGCGCGTCGAGCTCGATCCACGGCGTATCGATGACGCCCCGAAGACCTTCTCGGGCGGCATGCAGCAGCGCCTGCAGATCGCCCGCACTCTGGTCACCCGTCCCAACCTGGTGTTCATGGACGAGCCCACCGGGGGCCTGGATGTCTCCGTGCAGGCCCGGCTGCTCGACATGTTGCGCACCCTGGTCCGCGAGCTTGGCCTCTCGGTGATTCTGGTTACCCATGACCTGGCGGTGGCCCGCCTGCTGGCCCATCGCCTGATGGTGATGCGCCGTGGCCAGGTAGTGGAGACCGGCCTGACCGACCAAATCCTCGACGATCCCCAGCACGCCTACACGCAGCTGCTGGTGTCGTCGGTCCTGACCCCGTGAGGAGGCCCGCCATGACATCCCTGACGCAACCCTTTCTCAGCGTCGACGCCCTGCACAAGGCCTTCGTGCTTCACGGCCAGGGCGGTATGACCCTTGAGGTGATGCGCGACCTGTCGCTGACTCTCTCCCCCGGCGAGTGCCTGGTACTCGCCGGGCCCAGCGGCATCGGCAAGAGCACGCTGCTCAAGATGCTCCACGGCAGCTACCGCGTCACCGGCGGCACGCTGCGCCTGCACTTCGAGGACGGTGACCTGTCGCTGGACACGCTGCCCGCCCACGCCTGGCACACCCTACGCCGCGACGTGATCGGCTATGTCAGCCAGTTCCTGCGCGTGGTGCCGCGGGTGCCGGCGGTGGAGGTGGTGATGGAGCCGCTGCTGGCGCGTGGCGTGGACGAGGCCGAGGCGCGAGTGCGTGCCGAGGCGATGCTGGCCCGCCTCAACCTGCCCGAGCGACTGTGGAGCCTGCCCCCGGGGACCTTCTCCGGCGGCGAGCAGCAGCGGGTCAATATTGCTCGCGGTTTCATCGCCGAGCACCCGCTGCTGCTGCTGGATGAGCCCACCGCCTCGTTGGATGCCGCCAACCGTGAGGTGGTGGTGCAACTGATCCAGGAAGCCAAGGCGCGTGGCGCGGCCCTGCTGGGCATCTTCCACGATGAGGACGTGCGCGATCGCGTGGCCGACCGCCTGCTGTCCCTGACGCCACACATGGGGGCGGCCCTTGCCTCCACGCCAGCCAATGCCGAGGAGATTCGCTCATGAGTGCTTCCGAACAGGTGCTGACCAACGCCCGGCTGATCCTCGATGACGAGGTGTGTCAGGGCTCCCTGGTGATTCGTGATGGACGCATTGCAGCCGTGGATACCGGCCTGAGTGCCATACCCTCTGCGGTGGACTGCGACGGCGACTACCTGATGCCGGGCATGGTCGAGCTGCACACCGACAACATGGAGAAGTACTTCCAGCCCCGCCCCAAGGTGGCCTGGCCGGGACGGCCCGCGGCACTGGCCCATGACGCCCAGATGGCCGCCAGCGGCATCACCACGGTGTTCGATGCACTCTCGATCGGTGACATCGACGAACAGAGCATGCGCGAGGGCGCGCTCAAGCAGATGGTCGGTTCGCTGCAGGCGATCATGGATGACGGAATGGCCCGCATCGACCATCGCCTCCACCTGCGCTGTGAGGTCTGTCAGCCAGCCACCCTGGAGCGCTTCGAGTCCCTGGCCGATTCGCCGCTTCTCGGCCTGGTGTCGCTCATGGATCATGCCCCGGGGCAGCGTCAGTTCGTGAGCCTCGATGCCTACCGCACCTACTATCAGGGCAAGCACCGGATGAGCGATGAGGTGCTCGAGGCCTTTATCGAGAAGCAGCTGGCCAACAGCGCCCGCTACAGCAGTACCAACCGTCAGGCCATCGCCGCGGCCTGCCATCGGCGTGGCCTGGCCCTGGCCAGCCATGATGATGCCACCATCGAGCACGTCGCCGAGAGCGTCGAGTACGGCACCCGGGTGGCGGAGTTCCCCACCACGCGCGAGGCGGCCGAGGCCTCCCACCGTCACGGGCTGGCGGTGATGATGGGCGCGCCCAACGTGGTCCGCGGCGGCTCCCACTCCGGCAATATCGCCGCGGCGGAGTTGGTATCCCTGGGCGTGCTCGATGTGCTGTCATCGGACTACTACCCGGCGGCGCTGCTGGATGCCGTATTCCGCATTGCCGCCACGGAAGGCGGCTACTCGCTGCCCCGGGCCGTGGCCACGGCCACCCGTACTCCGGCGCAGGCGGTGGGTCTGGAGGACCGCGGACGCCTGGCCACAGGCCTTCGGGCCGACCTGCTGCGTGTGCGGGTGGTGGACGATCATCCGCTGGTCCAGCGGGTGTGGTGCGCCGGACGGCAGGTGCACTGATGGGCCGGCTGATCTATCTGGTCGGGGCTAGTGGTGTGGGCAAGGACACGTTGCTGGCCGCCGCGCGTCAGCGCTATCCCGAGTGGCTTGTCGCCCACCGCTACGTGACACGGGAGAGTGGGGCGTCGGAGAACAGTGTCGCCCTGACACCCGAGGAGTTCATGGCCAGACAGCGCGCGGGCCTGTTCGCCCTGAGCTGGGAGGCCCATGGCCTCCACTATGGCCTGGGCATCGAACTCGACGCCTGGCTGGCACGCGATCGTGTGGTGCTGGTCAACGGCAGTCGGCGTGCGTTGCCATCGGCCAGGGCGCGTTTCGGTGCGGCGCTGACGCCGGTGGTGATGATTGCCTCGGACGAGGTCCTGCGCGGGCGGCTAAGACGCCGCGGGCGCGAGGACGAGGCCGAGATCGAATCCCGACTGGCCCGCCATCGCGAGCTGCGTGATGCGTTGCCGGAGGTGTCGCGCCTGGATAATGGGGGGCCACTGGATGGCACCCTGGCGGCCCTGGAGCGGCTGGTGGACGGGGAGGTCATGGCGTGAAGTTTCGCTTCTCCGGCACCGGCGACAGCGCCCAGGTGCCTTGCTTCGGCTGTGACTGTACCGCATGTGCAAGGGCGCGGGTGATCACCAGCGCCCGACGCGGGCCCTGCAGCGCCGAGGTCGAGGTCGACGGACATCGCTACCTGCTGGATGCCGGAGAGATGGACCTGGCCGAGCGCTGCCAGCGACATCGCCCCGACGCCATCCTGCTCACCCACTACCACCCCGACCACGTGCAGGGGCTTCTACATCTGCGCTGGGGGTGTGGCGAGTCGATCCCGGTTTATGGCCCCAAGGACTCACAGGGATGTGCCGACCTCTATCGTCATCCCGGTGTGCTCGACTTCCAGGTGCCTCTCAAGCCCTTCAAGCCCTTGTCGCTCCCGTCGCTGACGGTAACGCCGGTCCCGCTCAACCACAGTAAGCCGACGCTGGGCTACTGCCTGGAGGATGGGGGAGGGCGGCTGGCCTACCTGACCGACACCTGTGGCCTGCCTGGGGCGACCGAGCGCTTCCTGCGTGAATGGCAGCCGGACGTGGTGGTGCTGGACTGTGGATACCCAAGTCGCGTGAATGAACCCCGCAACCACAATACCCCGGCGCTTGCCGTGCAGATCATGGATCGGCTGGCGGTGCCGATGGCCTATCTGACCCACATCAGCCACGAGCTAGACCGGGAGTTGATCGAGGGGGTTTGCGCTTTTCCGGCCAATGTGCGCGTGGCACACGACGGTGAGGAGGTGAATCTGTTCTGTGCGTCGATCCCCACGGGGTAATATCGGGAGTGGACGCTATGGGTATGGGGCCGAAGTCTTTGGCCACCTCGCTGTTGGCAATCTCGGGGGCAGACGGTATCGCCGCCGTCTTGCCGCTGTCCGGGGATGTCATGGTAGGGTGCGGGCTTTCCATCTGTTCACGGGCTCTGGTCGGCACCAGTCTGAGCAGAACCAGAGCTTGGGAGAGGAGAGAACGTCACTGAGTGAAGCAAGATGCACAGCATAGGGTCAGGTGATGAGAGTTGCGATGGAAAGTTGGGCGTGCATTGTCGCCTTTTATCGCAAGCCCCATCACGTTACCACCGCAGCGCTCATTTTACCTGGTTAGCGCCGGGCACCCACAACACATCGCTTTCGCCGTTGTCGTTGGCCGCACGCGCGATGACAAACAGCAGGTCGGACAGGCGGTTCATGTAGCGAAGCGCCTCTAGGTGCTCGGGGGCACTCTCTACGACCTCGCTGATCAGCCGTTCGGCACGCCGCGTGATCGTGCGTGCCAGGTGCAGGTGGGCGGCTAGCGGCGTGCCGCCCGGCAGCACGAAGGAGCGCAGCGCTGCCATGTGGGCGTTGAGCCGATCGACCTCGCTTTCCAGGAAGGTCACCTGGGCGGGAGAGACGCGCAGCGGCGGATAGGGTGGGTCGGCCTGTTCCGGGGTGCACAGGTCGGCCCCCACGTCGAACAGGTCGTTCTGGAGCCGGCCGAGCAAGGCCTGCCACTCGTCGTCGGCGTGAAAGCGAGCAACGCCCAGGGCGGCATTGGCCTCATCCACGGTGCCATAGGCGGCGACGCGGAGGTCGTGCTTGGGCACCCGTGCACCATTGCCGAGTCCGGTCTGTCCCTTGTCGCCGGTGCGCGTGTAGATCTTGTTGAGCTTGACCATCGATGACTCCTCGCCAACCTGTTCTGCGATAGCGCCCGCGCCCTTACTCGGCGTCCTCGCCGAGCGCCTTGACCAGCCGGGTGTAGCGCTGTTTCGGGGTCTTGGCATCGAGCAGCTCGGGCCGCTGGTCGAGCAGCTCGGCCACGCGGCGCACGATGAGCGACTGCAGATGGTAGTGGCGGCGCTGTCGCTGCACCTCCTGCGCCTCCCGGTGTTGCGCCTGCCAGGCAAGGTGTTCGCTGATGGCGGCATCCAGCGTCTCGAGCCCCTTGTCGGCGGCCTGGCTCACGCTGATGACCGGTGGCATCCACGCCGACTCAGAATGGCGGCGCTGCACGATGCCGCGAATCTCCGAGGCGCTCTTGGCTGCACCGGTGAGGTCGGCCTTGTTGATCACATAGATATCGGCAAGCTCAAGGATCCCGGACTTCATCGCCTGAATGGCATCCCCCGCGTTGGGCTGCATCACCATGACCAGGGTATCTACCGAGTGGCGGATGGCATGCTCGGCTTGGCCTACGCCCACGGTCTCCAGCAGCACCTCATGGAATCCGTAGCGTTCCACCGCCTCGATCAGGTCGAGCACGTTGTCGGCGAGCCCATCGTTGGAGCTGCGGCTGGCCAGTGAACGGATATAGAGGTCGGGTTCACCGGCGATGGCGTCCATGCGGATGCGATCGCCGAGGATGGAACCGCCGGAGAGAGGGCTCGTCGGGTCGATGCCGAGGATGGCCACGCCGCCGTCGTCTCGGCAGCCTGCCAGGCGCCGCTTGGCCAGCCGGCTGATCAGGGTGCTCTTGCCGGCACCCGGCGCCCCAGTGAAACCGATGCGCGCCGCGCCGACCGCGGTGGCGTGTATGCTCTCGTCGGCCAGGTTTTGTGCAGCCAGGCTTTCGGCCACCGAGGCATCGGCGAGGCGGCTGAGTTCGCGCCCGAGAGCGCGACGCTGAGGAGGAGCAAGACGCGACATGGTTCAACCTCCGCGGGCGTTGGGGTGCACCTGAAGTTTCCAGTCGAGCTCGTCCAGCGACTGGGCATCCTCATCCAGCAGTGGTGGTGGGGCGTAGTGGGTCGGCTGGCCTTGCAGCTTGATGGGGTTGCCCACCAGGCGGAGTTCACCGTGTGCCGTGGGCACCGAGACGACCATCTGGCGCGAGCGAGTCAGCTCGGACTCCAGAGCGTCTTCCAGACTCTGCACCCCGGCGACCACCACCCCCAGTGGCGAGAGGCGGGAGACCCACTCATCGGTGTTGCGCTCGGCAAGCACCGCCTGGACGTCGGCGATCACCGCCTCACGGTTGGCGGTTCGCGCCGTCATGGTGGCATAGCGCGGATCGGTCACCCATTCGCTGCGCTCAACCTCATGGCAGAAGTCGGCCCAGAAGCCGTCGTGGGTGATGAAGAGTGCCAGGTGCCCATCGCGGGTGGCGAAGATCTGTGCCGGCACGATATAGGGATGGCCGCCTCCCGGGTAGCGCCGGGCCTTTTGCCCGGCGTTGAGATAGGCGCTGGCCAGATAGTTGAGCTGCGAGATCATGGTGTCGTAGAGCGACACATCGACCTGGCCCCCCTTGCCCTCCACCAGCTTTGCGGTCAGCCCCAGCGCCCCCATGATGCCGGCTGAGTTGTCGACCACCGAGTAGCCGGTCTTGACCGGCGGACCAGCGGGGTCCCCGGTCATTGCCATCACCCCGGCGAGCGCCTGGATGACGTAGTCGTAGGCGGGTTTGTCGGCGAATGGCCCCTCGAGCCCGAAGCCAGTCAGCGCCAGGCAGACCAGGCGTTCGTTGTGATGGCGCAGGGCCTCGTAGCTGAGGCCGAGCTTGCGAATCGCCGCCGGGCGCACGTTGGTGATCAGCGCATGGGAGGTCGCCGCCAATTCGCCCAGCTGCCGCTGCCCCTCATCGCTAGTGAGATCGAGGCTGACACTGCGCTTGTTGCGGTTGAGGCTGGCGAAGTAGGTGTTGTGCGGCCCGATGTAGTTCGGCCCGATCTGGCGGCCGATATCGCCCTTGCCGGGGGCCTCGATCTTGATCACCTCAGCGCCGAGGTCGGCCAGCAGCATCCCGCAGTAGGGTCCGGCCAGCATGTGAGTAACCTCGAGGATGCGAATCCCGGCGAGGGGGCCTCGGGAAGCGTCTGGGGCGGTCATGCGACCTCCTGCTCGATGGCGCGGATGACATCGTCGAGGGGCATCTCCGAGGTGAAGACGCCGCTGACGCCCGCCTGTAGCAGGGCGTCGCGGTCCTTCTCCGGAATGGTGCCGCCGACGAAGATCTTGATGTCCTGGGCTTCGTACTCGGCCAGACAACGCATGGTCTCGCTGACCAGCTCCATATGGCTGCCGGAGAGCATGCTGAGGCCGACCATGTCGACGTCCTCGTCGACGGCGACCTTGGCGATGTACTCCGCACTCTTGCGCAGGCCTGTGTAGATGACGTCGGCACCGGCATCGCGCAGCGCCAGGGCGATCACCTTGGCGCCCACATCGTGACCGTCCAGGCCAGGCTTGGCGATGAGGATTCTCTTGCCTTTCAAGCTCATGGGGTATCTCCCGGTTAGTGGGCGAAAAGGGTCAGAGCCGGATAGGCTCCTGGAATTCGCCCCACTGCGACTTGAGCGTGGCAACCATCTCGCCCACCGTGGCATAGGCGTGGCAGCAGTCGATGAGGTAGGGCATGATATTTTCGTCGTCCTTGGCCGCCGCCTGACTGAGAGCCTTCAGGGTCCTGTCGACCTTCACCTGATCGCGCTCCGCCATCAGCCGCCGATACTTCTCCTGCACCCGCTCCGCCGCCTGCGGGTCCACCTTGAAGACCTCTCCGAAGTCATCGGTCTGGTCGTCGCGGCGGAAGTAGTTCTGGCCGACGATGACCGTCTCCCCCCTATCGACCTTCTGCTTGCGCTCGTGGGCACGCTCAGCGATACGCGCCTGCAGGTAGCCATCCTCGATCGCCTTCTCCACGCCGCCGTAGTCGTCGATCTCCTCGATGATTCGGCGTGTCTCCTCTTCCATGCGATCGGTCAGCCACTCGACGTAGTAGCTTCCCCCCAGCGGGTCCACGGACTTCGAAATGCCACTCTCGTAGGCCAGGATCTGCTGGGTACGCAGGGCAATCTCGGCGCTGAACTCGGTGGGAATCTGGAACGCCTCATCGTAGGCACAGGTGAACACCGACTGGGCGCCACCCAGCGTGGCGGCAAGGGTTTCGATACCCACGCGCACGATGTTGTTGTACGGCTGAGCGGCGGTCAGTGACGATCCGCCGCACACCACGCCAAAGCGGAAACGCTGCGCCTTGGGGTCGGTGATGCCGAAGCGCTCCTCAAGCAGCTTGGCCCACAGCCGGCGGGCTGCGCGGAACTTGCAGATCTCCTCGAAGAAGTCCATGTGGACGTAGAAGAAGAAGCTCAAGCGGTTGGCGAACTTGGTGGCATCGCCGCCGCGACGTATGAGTTCATCGACGTAGGCCAGGCCGTTGGCCAGGGTATAGCCCAGCTCCTCCACCGCGGTGGCGCCGGCATCACGGACGTGGGCGCCGGCGATGCTGATGGGGTTGAAACGCGGGGTCTCGCGATTGGAGAACAGGATGGTGTCAGAGATCAGCCGCATGGAGGGACGCACCGGGAAGATCCAGGTCCCGCGGGCCACATACTCCTTGAGGATGTCGTTCTGAATGGTCCCGGTGAGTTTCTCGCGGGGCACGCCCTTCTTGTCGGCCACCGCACAGTACATGGCGTAGATGATCGCCGCGGTGCCATTGATGGTGAAGGAGGTCGAGATACCGCTCAGGTCGATCCCATCGAACAGGATCTCGGCCTCGGCCAGGTTGGAGAGCGAGACCCCGACCTTGCCGACTTCCGAGCGTGCCATCGGATCGTTGGGGTCGAAGCCGCATTGGGTGGGCAAGTCCAGCGCCACCGACAGGCCGGTCTGGCCGCTTTCCAGCAGGAAGCGGTAGCGCGCATTGGTGTCCTCGGCGGTACCGAAGCCCGAGTACTGGCGGAAGGTCCACAGCCGTCCCCGGTAGCCATTGGCGAAGATGCCGCGGGTGTAGGGCGGCTCGCCGGGCGCGCCAGGATCAGGATGGCGAAGCATGTCCGGGGTGATGCGTTCCGGGATCTCGATGCCCGAGGCGGTGTGCGGCTCGGGCATCGGTGGTGTGCGCTGGCTGTCTGCGCTCATGATGAGCTCCTCGCGTTCAGGATCTTGTCGGCGGCCGCCCAGTGGTCGGGGTGGGTCCAGGTGGTCACCAGATGGTGGGTCTCGAGTTCGCGCATCTCGTTCGCCGTCAGTCCCTGGTGCTGGCCCAATGCCAGGGCCTTGAAGGCGCGAAGCACCTGAGGCGCCTGACCGAGCATGGGGCGGGTGAAAGTATCCAGACATGCCTCCAGGGACTCGCCCGGCTCGGCGACAGCGTCGATCAGCCCCAGCTGATGGGCTGCGTCGGCCTGAAGCAGTTCTGAGCGCGCCAGCAGGCGCAGTGCCGCGGTGGCACCCACGCGTTGCATCAGACGGCTTCCACCACCCCAGGCGGTGGCGATATTCAGCTTGCCCTGGATGAAGCCGATGCGGCTGGTGGAAGGCGCCACGATGAAGTCACAGGCGACGGCCAATTCAGCACCCCCGCCCAGGGCGTCACCGTTGAGGGCGGCGATAACCGGGACGGGAAAACGGCTGATGGCATCCAGGGTCCGGCGTGCCTGATGGCTCATGTCGGCGGCCTGCTGTTCGCTGCGTACTTGGGAGAGGTCGCGGAGGTCGCCGCCCGCTGCGAAGTTCTTGTCGCCGGCACCACTGAGGATGACCAGCTTCCATTCACGATTGCCGGCTTGCTGGGTAAAGGCCTCGGCCAGCTCCTGGAGAACGGCGCGGGAGAGAGCGTTGCGTTTTTCGGGGCGATTGATTGTGATCCTCAGCAGAGGACCCTGCGCATCGAAGAGCAGGTGATTGGCCATGTAGGGCTCCACGGAAGTCTGTTTGGTGTTGTTTATTTCCGCATTATGAACAAACATACTCGTATGTGAATTTTTCTGTCAAGGAATGGCGCGGCGGGGAGGCTGGAATGAGGCAGGAGGAAAGTACGCAGGAAGCAAGGACACGGGATGAGACGTCACAGGAGGCCCAGTCGTTAACGACGCCACAAGGTGTCCCATGGCGAGAGACACTGCTGGTGGTGGGCGCCACCACCTGGGTGCAGGCCCTGACTAGCGCCGCCATGTTGATGGTGCCGGTGCTGGCACCGCGTATCGCCGCCGACTTCGGTCTGCCCACGGGCCTTGTGGGCATGCAAGTGAGCCTGCTGTACGGGGTGGCGATGGTGACGTCGCTGCAGGCCGGCTCCCTGGCCAAGAGGCTGGGCGCCTGTCGCACCAGCCAGCTGGCCATGCTGCTCGTGATGCTGGGGTGTGCGTTGGCCATGGGCGGTTCGCCGGCGACCCTCTTGGTGACCACGCTGCTGCTTGGCGTCGCGTACGGCATGACCAATCCGGCGGCTGCCCAGCTGCTGGCACGCTATACCCCGGCGCATCAGCGTAATCTGCTCTACTCCATCAAACAGTCCGGGGTGCCTCTGGGTGGGGTGCTGGCGGGCTCCCTGGGACCCTCTGTGGCGCAGCTGTGGAGCTGGCAAGCCGCATTCGGGGCGCTTGCCGTTGCCGCGTTGGTGAGTGGCGGCCTGCTGCAGTGGCGGCGGCGCCAGTGGGATAGCGACCGTGCACCCTCGGCGCCGCTGCAGGGCCTGGGCAGCCTCAATGTGCTCTATCGGCGTCCGCCGATTCTGTGGTTGGGGATGACGGGGTTTTGCCTTGCCGCGGCGCAGCTGTCGCTGTTGAGCTTTACGGTGGCCTTCATGGTCGAGGAGCTCTTGATCACACTGGTGACCGCCGGGGTGATCATGTCGGTGGTGCACGCCTCCGGCGTGTTCGGGCGAGTGGGCTGGGGCATACTGGCTGACCGGATAGGCCGGAGTATTCCGGTGCTGTGCGGCCTGGCGGTGGTGATGCTGCTGCTGTTCCTCCTGGTATCGACGCTTGGCACCACGACGCCGGTATGGTTGGTGGTGCTTGTGTTGAGTGCCGCGGGCGCCACGGCCATCGGCTGGAACGGGGTGTATCTCTCCGAAGTGGCACGTCGCAGCCCCCACGCTGAGGTTGGCGAGGCGACAGCCGCGGTGCTCGTGTTGACCTACATGGGCGTGCTGACCGGGCCGGCACTCTTCAGCCTGATAGTGGGCTTCGGAGGCAGCTATTCTATGGGTTTCCTGCTGCCGGCGGTGGCCTCAGTACTGGCGCTTGGCTGTCTGCGTCAGGCCACTAGAAGTCCCTCTGAACGTCAGGCTCAAAGCGCCGATAGCCGGTCGCAGTGACGCATCAAGACGTCGCAGTAGCGCTCGTAGTGACGCGTCATCCGATCCATGGGACCGGCGATGGCCACCCCAAGGGTTTCTCCAAACACATGGCGGGCGACCGCGATCGCCATCACGTCCTCGACGTTTTCTCCTCGCGTGACGAAGTAGCCGCGCCGCTGGCCATTGCAGATGTCGTCGAGGAGCTGCTCGCGACTGGTGATGGTGCTCGAGGTGACGGCGTCCAGCGTGATGTGGTCCAGCAGCTCCGGCAGCGAGGCAGAGGAGTTTTCGCCGAGCATGGCCTTACCGATGGCACTTGAGTGCAGTGGCTTGGCGTCACCGGGCCGTGCGGCGTAGCGCACGGTGTGGGTGCCTTCCACGATCTCCAGGTAGACGACGCTGTCGCCCTGGCGCTTGCCTAGGATAACGGTCTCGCCAAGCGTATCGCGCAGCTCCTCAAGGATCGGGGCGGCGTTCTCCAGAAGCGGATCATGGGAGGCAATGGCGTCGGCGATCTGCAGCAGCCGCTTGGTGGGGTAGACCCGCTTGCGCTGTTCGAGCACGTAGAGATAGCCCATGTTCTGCAGTGTCTTGACCAGGGCATGGCAGCTGCTGATGGGGGCATTGAGGCGCTTGGCCAAGTCGGTCAGCGGTAATGGGGTCTGGTCCTCGGCGAAGGCCTCGAACAGCTGCAGGGTACGTACCGCCGTCTTGACGCTTTCCGGCCTGCGTCGAGTGGGTAGGTCGCCGTCGCTGCCCAGGGGCGTTGTCTTCATGGAAGTGTCCTTTTCAGCTTGGTGCGATCGTGTCGCTCGAACGTATCCGCTTCGTTGATTCACACTCATGAATAGTATTACACAGGGGAGAAAACCTGCTAGGTTTGTATTGCAAGGATTAGGGCCTGAAGGAGAAAGGCCACCAGCTCAAGGCTCGGAACCTGATGGCTCGAGATCAGTAACCGCATCACGCCAGAGAAGAGGACAATAACAATGCCTTCCAACCGTAATGATCGTTTCCCCCCAGGGCGTAGCGCCCTGGCCCTTGGTGTCGCCGGCCTGGTCGCGCTCGGCCTGGGGCCTGCCGACGCCGAGGCCCAAGCGCGATTGGCCATGGGGGGCACCCATAGCGGCTCGGCCTTCTACTCCTATCAGGTCGCTGTGGTATCCGACTGGAACGAGAACGTCGAGGGCGTCAACATGAGCGTCCAGGAGCTAGGTGGTGCTTCGGCTTCGACCCAGGCTCTGTTGCGCGGCGAGGTCGATATGGGCATCGCGGTGACTTCGTCGGATCACCAGGCTAGCCAAGGTGCCGAGCCCTATGGCTCGCCAGCCGAGAATCTTCGCACCCTCTACTTCTTCGCCCCGCTGCCGCTGAACTGGGTCGTGGCAGCCGAATCCGAGGTCCAGTCACTGGAGGATCTCAACGGGCTGGACTTTAACTCTGGCGGCCGTGGCACCGCCACCGAAGGTCAGACCGAAACGGCACTCGAGATCCTCGGTATCGAGCCCAATTTCTATCGTGCCGGTGCCAGCGATGCTCTTGATGCCTATCAGAACCGGCGCCTGGATGCCTTCGTCAAGGCCGGTCTGCATCCCGATGGCTACATCCAGCAGGCGCACTCATCGCGTCCGGTTCGGCTGCTCTCCATGACCGAGGCGCAGGCGCAGCAAGTGGCCGACGCGCGTCCCTACTTCAGTGTGGGGGAGATCGATGCCAAGGACTACTACGGGGACCAGCAGAACCCCTTGATTACCATCCAGACCGGTATCGGCATCAATACCACCAGTGCGCTGGATGAAGAAACCGCATACGGCATCGTGGCCAGGGCCTTCTCCGAGGCCGGTATCGAGGCCGCCGCCGATGGGTATGCACCTGCCGCCGCGGTCGATCCGATGCAGCTGACTCTCAATGCCAGCGTGGCACCGCTGCATGCCGGGGTGGTGCGCTACCTCGAAGAGCAGGGGCATGAGGTTCCCGAGCATCTCATTCCGCCGGAATACGCCGAGTGACCACCAGGGCGTGATCGAATGGGCGGGGCATGCGAATGCTCCGCCCATGCTTCGTGAGATCGAGACATCGGGAGTCTCTGCATGAGCTCAGACGAGCGCGTGACCCATCTGCGCCGATTCACAGGTGCTGCCGGTTGGCTGGTGAGTGGCCTTGCCCTTGCCTGGATCCTGTTTCATGTCGTTACCGCCGGGGTGGGGACGCTACCCAATTATCAGCAGCGCGCTATCCATCTGGGAGGTGCGCTGTTTTTCGTGTTTCTCCTCTATCAGGGGCACAGCCGTTTCCCACGATTGCAATTGTGGCTGATCGACCTTCCCTGTGCGCTGGCCTGTGTGGTGCTGTTGGCGTACATCTTCGTCAACTACGACGCCATCGTGATGAGCAATTGGTTCGTCAACGAGGGAATCGAGAAGGTCTTCGGGGTCACTCTGTTCCTGCTGTTGCTGGAGGCCGTGCGTCGCACGCTGGGCTGGATGTTTGTGGGGTTGATCCTGTTCTTCTGTGCCTATGCCTACTACGGCCCCTTCCTGCCGGATCCCTTTGGCCATCGCGGGCTGTCACTGGATCGCATGATCTATGTGTTCTACATCGGCAACAACGGTCTGCTGGGGACCCTGATGGGCATTTCGGCCACGGTGGTGGCGTTGTTCCTGATCCTGGGCGCGTTGCTCAACGTCAGCGGTGCCGGTGATACCTTCATCCGAATCGCCATGCGCCTGGGCGGACGTTTGCGTGGTGGTGCCGGCATGGTGGCGGTGATCGGCAGCGCCTTCATGGGCATGATCAACGGCAGCACCGTGGCCAACGTCACCAGTACTGGGGTGTTGACGATCCCACTGATGAAGCGGCTGGGGTTCAATCGCAACTTGGCGGGTGCCATCGAAGCGGTGGCGTCCACAGGCGGGCAGATCATGCCGCCTATCATGGGCCCTGGCGCCTTCCTGATGGCCGAGCTGCTGGGGATTCCCTACCTCGATGTAGTCAAGGCCGCCCTGGTGCCCTCGGTGCTGTTCTTTGTGGCCTTGCTGCTGGGGGTGTACCTGATGGCACGCCGCTATGGCCTCGAGGCGCTGCCCCCTGCGCTGATTCCGAGTCGTCGCGAGGCCTTCGAACCGCTCGCCATGCTCAACCTGCTGCTGCCCATCGGGGTGCTACTGTTCTTTATCCTGCAGCACTACACCATCCAGACCGCAGTCTTCTGGTCGCTGGTGTCGATCATCGTGATGATGGCGCTCGGTGCCTTGTTGCCCAATCGCCAGCTCGAGAGCCAGGCCAGCGACTGTTCGCGGGAGTTGGCGGGGCTGGAGGTGGTAGCGCCACCCCCGAGGGAGGCGACAGTTGGCGGGCGTGTCGCCAGCCTGGCCAAGGCCACCCACGAGGGGCTCTTCGGCGCCGCTATCAGCGTGGTGTATATCGCCATGATCATCGCCGCCGCCCAGGTCATGGTGTCGGTCATCAACCTGACAGGCCTTGGGGTGACGCTGTCTCAGGTGATCCTCTCTATCGGTGGTGACTACTTGTTCGTGTCGCTGCTGCTGACCATGGCGCTGGCGATCATCCTAGGCATGGGCATGCCGACCCCGGCCGCCTATGCCGTCGGTGCTGCCGTGCTGGCACCGCCGCTGCTGGATCTGGGCTTCGATCGCCTACCTTCGCACCTCTTTCTCTACTTCTTTGCCAGCGTGTCGGCGATCACCCCACCGGTCGCCGCCGGGATATTCGCCGCCATTGCCATCAGTGGCGGTACCTTCCTCGGCACCGCGCGCTTCGCCCTGACGCTGGCGTGTAGTCTCTTCCTGCTGCCATTCCTGTTCATCCTCAACCCCGAGCTGACTCTGGCCGGGGATCCCATGACCATCGCGCTTGCCGTGGTCAGTGCCTTGGTCGGGATCGGTTTCGTGTCGGTGGCGGCGATCGGCCAGCTGGGGCAGCGTCTTGGCGTTGGCCCGCGCCTGCTGATCGGTGTCGGCGCTATCGTCATGGTGACGCCGGGGCTTTGGATCGATGCCGTCGGTTTGGCGGCCGTGGTGGCGGGTGTGGCATGGCACCGTGTCAAATGCGCACCAGCGAGACAAGGTAAACCAAATGACTGCAATACCTTGTGAGTGCAAGGATCCAGACAGCCTTGATATTGGCGATGGGTGTATCGTTGCGAGCGATGCTATGGGGCTGTTCTTTTAATAAATGCGGTAACTCCCTGCGAATGCCGGGGGGTTGCCGTTTTTCGATCAAGAGGGAGCTTCTTTCTAGGGCACTACCTTAACCTTCGGAGTTTTTCATCATGCTGGCCTCGCCTGATAGCAGCAAATGATCGGCTAGGTGACGGGAGACGATCGGCAAGGTGTCGTAGTGGCGCATGCCGATGACCAGTTCGCGACGTGCCCAGCTGTCCGATAGGGGAATCAGGCGCAGATGCAGATCGCGCAGGTCTTGGTAGAGGCTGCGCTGTGGTAGCACGCCGATTCCCATGCCGTGGTGGATCATGCGACAGATGCCATCGAAGCTGCGCACCTGAATGCGCATGCGCAAGGTGCGTCCAGCGCGACTGGCTTGATCGTGCAGCAGCGAGTGCAGGGAGGTGTCCTGTTGTAGGCCGACGAAGTCGTGCTCGGCGGCTTCGTGGAGATAGAGGCTCTGCCGCGAGGAGAGGGGGTGATCCTCGGGGGTGACCAGTACCAGCTGATCGCTGCGATAGGGAAACACCTCCAACCCTTGTGGGTCGACGTGGCCGGCGAAGATGCCGATGTCGGCAAGTCCCTCCTTGACGGCGGCGATGGCCTCGGTGCTGGTTCGTTCCTGCAGGTCAAGCTTGATCTGCGGGTATTCTCGCGCGAAGGCGCTGAGGTCCTCAGGAAGGAAGGCGATGATGGCGGACGTGTTGGAGTGGATGCGCACATGGCCGCGGACGCCTTCGCCATATTCGCTGAGATCGGCCTCCAGACGGTCGAGGTTGTCGAGAATCATCCGGGCGTGATGCAGGAAGACCTGGCCTGCTGGGGTGAGCTCTACGCCCCTGGAGCGACGGTAGAGAAGCTTGGTCTCGATCAGCGACTCCAGATCGCTGATGCGTTTGCTTACCGCGGCCAGAGCCAGATGTTCTCGTTCGGCAGCGGCAGAGAGTCGCCCCTCCTCGGCGATGGCAACGAACAGTTTCAGGGTCACGAAATCGAAACGTCGCATGGCGGCCTCTTGCAGCGGGGGCAGGGGTGTCTGGTTGATGCTACGCCAAGACTTCGTGAAGCGCGAAACCACAGTTCCCCATTGACTAATTGCGGAGTGGTATGGCCCGACACATGCTCAAGTAATACAACAACAATACGCAGAGAGGTTGCTTTGCATGTCGAATGCCTCAGAACGCCAGTTACCGCTGGCTGGCTTCAAGGTGTTGGAGCTGGGTCAACTGATCGCGGGTCCCTTCGCGAGCAAGCTGTTGGGTGAATTCGGGGCCGATGTGATCAAGGTTGAGCCCCCTGGCACCGGAGACCCCCTTCGCAAGTGGCGAATCATCGACGGTGATACCTCGCTCTGGTGGCATGTGCAAAGCCGTACCAAACGCTCTATCACCCTGAATCTGCGGAGTACCGAGGGACAGGAGTTGGTGCGCCAGCTGGTGGCTGAGGCTGACGTGCTGATCGAAAACTTCCGTCCCGGGACCATGGAGTCATGGGGCCTTGGCTACGAGACGCTGGCGGCACTCAACCCGGGGCTGATCATGGTGCGTGTCTCTGGGTACGGCCAGACCGGTCCCTACCGTGACAAGCCGGGTTTCGGCGTCATCGGCGAGGCCATGGGCGGATTACGTTATCTGTCTGGCCAGCCCGGCGAGCCATCCGTGCGCGTTGGTGTGAGCCTGGGTGATTCACTGTCGGCCCTCTACGCAGTGATCGGCACGTTGCTTGCCCTTCAGGAGCGCGGTCGCAGTGGCCTGGGGCAGGAGATCGATGTGGCTCTCTATGAGTCGGTCTTCGCCATGATGGAAAGTCTGCTTCCGGAATATGATGCGGCGGGTGAAATCCGTCAGCCCAGCGGCAGTGCTCTGCCGGGTATCACGCCTTCCAATGCCTACCGAACCCGCAGCGGCGACTATGTTCTGATCGCCGGCAATGGCGACAGTATCTTCAAGCGACTGATGGGCGTGATTGGCCGCCATGATCTGGCCGAGGACCCCGCTCTGGCTCATAACGACGGGCGTACCCAGCGTGCCACAGAGGTCGATGCGGCGATCGAAGACTGGACACTCGAACGAGACCGCGATGCGATCCTCGAGGCCCTTGAAGAGGCGCGCGTACCTTGTGGTTTTCCCTATACCGCAGCGGATATTGCCGCTGACCCGCATTACCAGGCTCGGGAGATGATCCAGACGATCCAGCGTCCCGGCGGCAAGCCCCTCAAGGTGCCTGGCGTATTGCCGAGGTTGAGCGCGACTCCCGGCAGACTGGGCGGCGGTGGTCCGGCGCTCGGCGAGCACACCGATCAGGTGCTCGACGAACTCGGTATCGATCATGAGACCCGTGCCAAGCTCCGCCAGGGCGGCATCATCTGACCCATGAGGCAAGATATGGCAGCTATCGAGATCAATGAGGTGGCACCCCGGGATGGGCTTCAGATTGAAGGCGAGTTCGTGGCGACCGCGGACAAGATTGCCCTGATCAATGCCTTGAGTGCCACAGGTCTTGCCCGCATCGAAGCCACTTCCTTCGTATCCCCCAAGGCGATCCCACAACTTCGCGATGCCGCTGACGTCATGCAGGGCATCAGCAGGCGGCCAGGAGTGGCGATGACAGCGCTGGTACCCAATGTGAAGGGTGTCGAGCGGGCGCTGCGGTGTGAGGTGGACGAGATCAACCTGGTGATGTCGGCGAGCCACTCCCACGGGCTGGCCAACCTTCGCATGTCGCCCGAGCAATCCCTTGAACAGTTTGCCGAGATTGTGCAAACGGTGCGCGACCACCCCAAGGGGCAGGGCGTCTTTATCAACGCGTCGTTGTCCACCAGCTTCGGCTGCCCCTTCGAAGGGCGTGTGGACCAGCAATATGTCCTGATGCTGATGGAGCGGTTGCTGGACCTTGGCGTGCAGGGCATCTCGCTGTGTGACACCACCGGCATGGCCAATCCAGACCAGGTGAGCCGCTTGTGTGAGGCGGCGCGCGAGCGACTGGCCGAGACGCCATTGACGCTGCACTTCCACAACACCCGCGGCATGGGGCTTGCCAATGTGCTGTCGGCCTGGCTGGCGGGCATTGTGCGTTTCGATGCCTCGCTGGGAGGCCTTGGGGGGTGCCCGTATGCTCCCGGCGCGACGGGCAATGTGTGCACTGAAGATCTGGTGCACATGTTCGAGGAGATGGGTGTCTCGACGGGTGTCGATCTCGATGCACTGTTGAAGGTATCCGAACGACTGCCGGCGCTGGTGGGGCACGACACCCCGGGCCAGGTGGTCAAGGCCGGCAAGGCGAGCCGCCGCTATGCCATGCCTGGCCACTGATCGATAGCCACAACTGGCGCTTACCCCGGCGCGTTGATGAGAAGAATCATGACAATGACAACGAACACGACCCCTCTCAATCTGGCACAGCAGCTCATCCAGGCGCACCTGGTGGAAGGTGACATGGTGCCAGGGAAAGAAATTGCCCTGAGGATCGATCAGGCCCTGCTGCAGGATGTGCTGGGCACCCTGGTGATGCTGGAACTCGAAGCCATGGGTATCGAGCGCGTGAAGACCTCGCCCAGTGTGCAGTATATCGACCACGGCTTGGTGCAGGCCGATAACCTCAATGCCGAGACCTACCTGTTTCTGAAGAGTGCCTGTGAGCGATTCGGTGTGTGGTACTCCGGTCCTGGCAACGGCATCAGTCATCCCGTGCATATGGAGTCTTTTGGGGTCCCGGGGCAGTCGATCGTAGGCTGCGACAGTCACACCACCGCCGCCGGGGCGCTGGGGATGCTGGCGATCGGTGCCGGAGGAATCGAGGTGGCCATGGCGATGGCGGGTGAGCCTCTGTACGTGACCATGCCGCACATCTGGGGCATTCGCCTTGAGGGAGATTTGCCCGACTGGGTATCGGCCAAGGATGCCATTCTTGAATTGCTGCGACGCCATGGGGTGTCAGGAGCCAAGAATACTATCATCGAGTACTACGGCCCTGGGCTGAAGTCCCTGTCCGCCATGGATCGCCACGTGCTGGCGAACATGGGAACCGAGATGGGGGCCACCGCCACGGTGTTTCCAAGCGATGATGAGACTCGCCGATTCCTGGCCGCACGCGGCCGAGAAGAGGTCTGGCAGCCACTTTGTGCCGATCCGGGGTGCCGGTATGACCGTGAGGAGGTTCTGGACCTGTCTGCTCTGGTACCTCTTATCGCTCTGCCCTCGAGCCCTGACAAGGTTGTGCCCGTAAGCGACGTGGCAGGTGAGCCGTTGCATCAGGCGTATATCGGTTCGTCAGGAAACCCGGGCTATCGTGATTTCGCCGTGGTGGCAGACATGGTTCGGGGGCACGTCGTGGCTGAGGGAGTGTCGCTGGATATCAACCCGAGTTCACGTCAGGTGCTGGCCACGCTGATTCAGGAAGGGTATCTGGCGGATCTGGTCACATCTGGCGCCCGTCTGCATCAGACAGGCTGCAACGGCTGCATCGGTATGGGGCAGGCGCCAGCGGTGGGTCTCAACAGTCTACGCACCGTGCCACGCAACTTCCCCGGTCGCTCCGGAACACGTGAGGACAGCGTTTTCCTGTGTAGCCCGGAAACTGCCGCAGCGTCGGCGCTGAAAGGGGTGATCACGGATCCCCGTGAGCTTGGCCAGGAATACCCGCGGATTCATGAACCGGATCAGGTGGTGGTGAATCCGGAGGTGTTTACCCCGCCATTACCACAGGAGGAAGCCCTCCTGAAGCCCCTTCAGAAGACGGATAACACGCCGGCTCTCCCCCGATTGACGCCGCTACCCGATACCTTGGAAGTGCCGGTATTGCTGGTCACCGGAGATAACATCTCTACCGACGACATTATGCCGGCGGGGCAGCGGGTGATGCCCTTCTGGAGCAGCGTGTATGCCTCAGCCCCGTTTACCTTCGAGGCTGTGGACCCTGGCTATGCTAAGCGAGCCGATGCATCGCGTGAAAATGGCGGTCATGCCATCGTCGGGGGGCATAATTACGGTCAGGGTTCCAGCCGAGAGAATGCCGCTCTGGTGCCACGCTACCTCGGGTTACAGATGGTAGTGGCGCGTAGCTTCGCACGAATCCACTGGCAGAATCTTGTGTGCTTCGGAGCGCTCCCTTTGACTTTTATTAATGACAGTGATGCCGATCGGCTTGTGGAGGGCGATACTCTAATAGTGCGTCACGTCTTTGATCAGCTTGCTGACGGTGACACAGTGCAGGCCGAAGTGGCTGGGAAGGGAACCATCCAACTCCATCATGGATTGAGCGAACGTCAACAGACACTACTCAAGAAGGGAGGGGTTATTAACTACATTCGAGATGGAAAATAATCAACATAATTCCAATATATAAGGAAAGGCATGATGAAAACCAATAAGATTATGACTGCAGTTACGGTGGCGCCTATGGCGCTTGCCTTCTCATCTGCAAGTATCCAGGCGAGCGATGAGGTTCATAACCTGGTCTTCTCGACATACCTGCCACCATCTTATGAATATATTCATAACCCCGTCGAGAATTTTGTCAACAAGATAGAGGAGCGCAGCGAGGGAAGGCTCGATGTCGATTTCTTCCACTCTGCGCAGCTTTTCGAAGGCCACGATGAGCTCTCGGCACTATCACGAGGCGATATTGATATCACGAACATGACTGGCACCTATCCCAGTGCCAGCGTTCCCTCGATTGGAGTGTTCTCGCTTCCGTTCATGTTCGATGATATCGAGCACCTTGCGCGTGCGCTGGATGCCGGCCTGATGGAGGCAGGGCTGCTTACTGAAATGGAAGAGGATCATGACACCGTGGTTCTGGGTGTGGCCCCTCTGGATCCATATGAGTTTTATAGCCGAGATAACCCGATACTCGAAAGTGACGACTTCTCCGGTAAAGTCTGGGCGACAACCGGTGCCACTGATGCCCAGGCGATACAGCTTCTGGGTGGCTCCCCCACCGGGATGTCATCTTCCGAGCTCTATCTTGCCTTCGACAGAGGTGTCGTGGATGCCACACCGCGTCCACTGATTACCGGACTGGGAAGGAGTCTCGATGAGGTGATTTCGCATATCAGCCTCGCGACCTTCCTGGTGGATACCTCGATACTGGCGATCAACCGCGATAGCTGGGAAAGCCTGCCCAGTGACCTCCAGGACATTATCACTCAGGCCGCCAAGGAGCGAGATGCAGAGCAGTTTGAACTGGTCGAAGGATTTATCACCGAGGCACTTGAATACTATGAGAGCCATGGCGTATCCATTCATCAGTTGAGCCCCGAAGTGGTGGCTGAGCTACGCGAAGTTACGGCACCCGTCATCGATGAATGGGCCGCGAACGTGCCGAACGGCGAGCGGTATCTCGAGATTATCGAGTCGACGCGCTGAGGAGCTAAAATCCCAATGACGGATATCGCAAATCTCAAGAGTGGCTTTGGAGGTGCGCTGGCCGTTGGTCAGCGTCCCGCTCTGCTGGTTGTCGACTTCCAAAGAGGTTTCACCGACCCCTCCCTGAGCCCGTTGGCATCCTCCTGTGAGGCGGCTATAGAAGCAACGAATCGACTGATAGCCGCTATCAGGCCGCATGGGCCGGTGATCTTTACGGTGTGTAGTTACTCGGCAAGCCTCCAGGATGCGGGGCTGTGGCATCAGAAGTGCTCTTCGCTCGCGACCCTTATGCGAGGCACTGCGGCATGTGACCTTGATCCGGGTCTTGAGGCCGAGGCACATGACTTGATCATCGAAAAGACTCAGGCCTCCGCATTCTTTGGTACTCCCGTAGCGGGAATTCTGACTTCTATGGGTATCGATACCCTCTATGTCGCCGGTTGCACGACCAGTGGATGTATACGCGCTTCCGTTGTGGATGCGCTGCAACATGGGTTTGCTCCTTTCGTCGTCAAGGAGAGTTGTACTGATCGATCGCAGCAACAGCATGACAGTAATATGATCGATATGCAGGATAAATACGCAGAAGTTATTGATATTGAGACTGCTATCAACTTCCTGACCACCAAGAAATAATGAAAAATGGAGTATAGAGAAATGAAAAATAAGCAACGCGTGTCATCTATTATAGCATCGTCGTTTGGGATGTTGGCTGTCTTTACAGCCTCACAGGTACAAGCACAGGATACCTACGAACTGACCTTCTCTACCTACCTTCCTCCAGCATATGAGTATGTGTGGGAGCCTATAGAAGCGTTTATTAAACATGTCGAGTCAGCTTCTGATGGTGCTGTGAAGATTAATGTTTTTCACTCCGGACAGCTATTCGGAGCCTATGATGAGTTGCCTGCCCTTTCTAGGGGTGACATCGATATTACGAATATGACGGGTACGTAT
This sequence comes from Halomonas sp. C10-5, assembly GCF_057169305.1. Taxonomy (NCBI): domain Bacteria; kingdom Pseudomonadati; phylum Pseudomonadota; class Gammaproteobacteria; order Oceanospirillales; family Halomonadaceae; genus Halomonas; species Halomonas sp. C10-5. The sequence goes on along the minus strand of NZ_CP175665.1, from coordinate 3,228,066 downwards.
CCCAGCGGTACTGTAGAGGCACTCACGCTATTCACGATGCCGTTCATCTTTGATGACGTCAATCATATGCAGCGTGCGCTTCAGCAAGGCCTCCTTGATCTGGGTATGCGGCAGGAGTTGGAAGAAAGTCATTCGACGCATGTTCTAGGCGTTGCCCCATGGGATCCCTATGAGTTCTACACTAAGGGTTTCGCCATTGACTCGGTGGAGGACTTTGTAGGCAAGACTTGGGCTACCACTGGAGCAACTGATGCACGTGCACTGCAATTACTTGGTGGATCGCCTACATCAATGTCTTCATCCGATCTGTATCTTTCCTTTGAACGCGGCGTGATTGATGGGACACCTAGGCCGCTGTTGACAGGAATGGGGCGAAGTCTCTATGAAGTGGCTGACTATATCACATTAACAAATTTTGCTATCGATACTTCCATCCTCGCTATTAATTCGGAGACGTGGTCTTCGTTGCCTGCCGATATTCAAGACGTGTTTGAAGAGGCGGCCAGGATTCGTGATGAGCGCCAGTTCGAGATGGTTAACAGTTTCATTGAAAATTCTGTGGCCGAGTATGAGGAACTGGGTATGACTGTCAACCGGCTGGATGATGTCACTATTGAGCAGTTGAAAGCGGAGACTAAGGTAGCCATTGACGAATGGGTTGAAGCTGTCCCTGACGGCGAGCGTTATATTCAGCTGATTGAAGAAACGCGTTAACATCTGAAGGGGGAAAGGAACTCCCCCCAAGTATTGGCGAGGTTGATATGAAGTCTGCGAAAGCAATGTTATCTACGTTCAGCTATAGAGCGGGAAAAGCTGGGGTCGTGATCGCTGAGGTGGCACTCGTTGGGCTCATGTTGCTGACCGTCTATGCAGTACTAGCCCGCTATGTGTTCAGAAGTCCCAGCGTGCACGCGCTTGAAGTTAGCCAGTATCTTCTGTTGGTGATTTCCTGGATGTCGGTTGGTTGGGTACTGGTGGTTGGGCGTCATGTACGAATGGAAGCGGTTTACAACATACTCCCTCATGCCATGAAGGTCATCGCTGATGTGGTCAGTAGGTTAGCCGTGCTGACGTTTTGCGTGGTTATCATCTGGGCAGGGAGTGTCAATGCTATCACTGCTTTCGAGAAAGGATATCGTTCTTCATCCCTTCTCAGCTTTCCGATGTGGATGCCGTATACCCTGATACCTTTAGGTGCAGCCCTTCTTCTGCTAGCGATCCTACAGACCTCTGTTAAAAATAAATAATAGGCGAACCATATGGACTCTACTGCTATCTTTATCTGGCTGCTTGGTACCTTTGCCGTATTGCTGGCAGTTGGTGCGCCGGTATTTGCCTCCCTAGGTGTTGCCAGTATCGTAGGGATGTATTTTATCAATGGTGCTTCTTCATTGATGACGATTCCCTCGATCCTCTATCGAGGAATGTCCAGCTACTCGCTAATTGCGATACCTCTGTTTATTCTAATGGGAGAGGTGATCGCCAGAACGAACTTGGGTGGACGTCTTTTTACGCTGTTCTATCTTTGGCTCAATCGCTTGCCTGGTAGTTTGGCCATGGCAAGCGTAGGAAGTTCTGCGGTCTTTGGTGCAATGAGCGGGGTGAGTGTCGCTGGTGCTGCCACGATCGGCAGGTTTGCGATCCCTGAAATGATAAAGCGAGAATATTCTCCTAGCCTTGCAGGTGGATCCGTTGCCGCAGCGGGAGCTTTGGCGCTTCTTATTCCGCCTAGTATCGGGTTTATTCTCTATGGGGAGATTGCCAATCAATCAATTGGCCAGTTGTTCATTGCTGCCATTATCCCTGGCATCATGGTGGCATTCTTGATGGTGGTATATATAGGCTTGCTTGCTATCTTGAAGCCTGAGGTAGCTCCACGTGTTCGTGTCACAGTCAGCTGGAGTCAGAGAATCAAGGCGCTTCGCGATGTTTGGGCTGCGATTGCGCTGGTGATTGTGGTGCTTGGGAGTATTTATTTTGGTGTTGCTACACCTACTGAAGCCGCTGGTCTGGGGGCTATCGGGGCATTTGTTGTGGCATTGCTTTATCGTCAGCTTGATCGTGAGACTTTGTTCGATATCATCCGCTCTACCGTTGTCACGAGCGGCATGATCCTGCTTATCTTGGCTGCCGCACTGCTCTTTGGGTGGGTGATTACTCGCCTCATGATTCCGCAGGACCTAGTCGCCTGGCTGAGCGGCATGGACTTGCCTGCATGGACCATCTTCCTGATGATCCTTATTTTTCTTGTCGTCATAGGTATGTTTCTCGACATCGTCTCGATCATCCTTATTGCAACTCCTATCGTTCTGCCTGTTATTGAGGTGCTTGGCTTTAGCCCTATCTGGTTCGGTGTGGTCATGATCATTGCCTGCGAGATGGCAGTGATTACACCACCCATTGGTCTTAATCTTTATGTCATCAAGGGGGTGGCGCCGGATATTTCTTTGTCTGACATCATCAAGGGAGCTTTACCTTTTGTCTTTGTTGAAGCTTTTGCTATTTTCCTTCTCATCTTGTTCCCATCCATCGCTCTGTGGTTACCGGGCGTCAAGTGGTGAGCGTTCGAGACATCGGCCTAGGTGGGCTCTTTGATGTTGGGTGTGAGATTTCCCCCTTGTCGGCTTGGCCATCCCTCCCATCCACGGGGCTTTCACCTCAACGGCCCGGGAGCCGCGCTGCATTGTAGAATCAACACGGTATGGCAGAGAGGGTCTCTGGTTAAAACGCCGTCTATTCCCAACATGATGTGGAATAGATCACGTTGGAACCATACTGCGTTTTAGATTCAGCACGGTGTGGCAGAGAGGGTATGTGGATCAAACGTGGTCTGTTTCCAGCGTGATGCGGATTAGATCACGTTGGAGCCATACTGCGTTGTAGAATCAACACGGTATGGCAGAGAGGGTCTCTGGTTAAAACGTCGTCTATTCCCAACGTGATGTGGATTAGATCATGTTAGAGATACTGATGGCCCAGGAGCCTGTGATGTCTTGTGGTAAGGATCACTGAAACAATTCCAGGGTGTAAAGCTTGTCATGGCGGTGTGGCTGGCTGTGGATACCAATTCTTTTGGCACAATTCGAGTAATGGGCACCATTGCCCGAACAGCTACTGGTGAGTCATGGCTTTTTATCCCTTTTTACGCAAAATTTGATAACTCCATAAGTTATAATCTTTTTAAGATTCATGAGGTATAGTTTTTGTGAGCTGAAGTAGGGGAGTATCCCTGAATACCTTAGCACGCTAATTGAAATGTTCAGATTGTAGTTGCTTCCGACGTATTGGTGTTGATGGCAGCAGGTGGAAGGGAAGGCAACATCAGTAAAGTCCGGTGCCTTCCCCGGACGGGTTAGCTACTTATGAAGCTGCTTTCCTGTCGCGCTCTTTGATTTTTTCATTGATCCAGTCCTCGATCTCCTCCTCTATCCAGGCTACCGAACGCGGACCGATCTGAACCGGCTGGGGAAAATGGCCGTCGGTGATAAGGCGGTGCAGGGTGGTGTTGCTGATTGCGCAACGCTCCAGAACCTCATGGCGACGCAGGAAAATCCAATGACTCATTTTCAACCTCCTTGGAATGCGTTTTCGATGCTGCATCCCTAATACAGGGGTCAATTTGCTTGGATTTGCGATGGCAGCGGCAATTTTTTCATTCGCCTTCCGTTATCCGCCGAGGCCTTCATCGAGAGGGTGCTGATCGACGGCCTGGACAGGCACCGCAGGACACTACCGACGCGTCGCATCGGTCTGCAAAAGGGCTACATTAAGCCTATCCCCCATTGGCTGAGCTGCCTGCAGCTCGACCGGGTGACCGGACCGGGCAGGGCTATCGCAGATGGAAGCATCGCTTACGGCTTTCTCGGCACCAAGGCTCAGAGCGCCGGCACGCGAGGACCGGCAGAGACAGCAGCTCAAATAACCAAAGGCTATTGTAAAAACGCCTTCTTATTCTTTAATGTGTATCCAGCAGCGACACAGACGTCGCGATCCCTTCCATGACTTCAGCAGATATACAGGAGCTACCCATGCTCAAGCGCTTAGCCCTTACCGCCATGGCCGCAGGCCTGATGACCACTGGTGGCCTGACCCAGGCCGATGAGCACACCATCAAGGTCGGCATGTCTGGCGGCTACTTCCCCTTCACCTTCGTTGAGCAGGACAAGCTTCAGGGCTTCGAGGTCGACGTGATGGAGGCAGTGGCCGAGGAGATGGATAGCGAGGTCGAGTTCGTCACGGCAAACTTCTCGGGGCTATTTGGCATGCTCGAGTCCGGCCGGATCGATACCATCGCCAACCAGATCACCATCACCGAAGAACGCACCGCGAAGTACGTCTTTACCGAGCCCTACGTCTACGACGGCGCCCAGGTTGTGGTCCGGGAAGGCAACGAGGAGATCCAGAGCGTCGCGGACCTGAAAGGCAAGACAGTCGCCGTCAACCTCGGCTCCAACTATGAGGAGCTGCTGCGCGAACTGCCCTACGCCGACGAGATAGACATCCGCACCTACGAGAGCAACATCGAACAGGATACCGCCCTGGGACGTGTCGACGCTTTCGTCATGGACCGGGTGAGTGCCAGCCAGGTCATCAAGGAGAAACCGCTGCCCCTGGCACTGGCCGGCCAGCCCTTCTCCGAGATCCGCAACGCCCTGCCTTTCCGTGACACCGAAGAGGACCGAGCCTTGCGTGACCGGGTGAACGCCGCCCTGACCAGCCTGCGTGAATCGGGTGAGCTCGCGGCCATCTCGGAAGAGTGGTTCGGCACCGACATCACTCGCCGCTGAGGCACTGAGCCGCTTCCATGCAAGTACTCGACGTCGACTACATGCTGGGGCTGGTGCCCATCCTGCTGCGCTACCTGCCGCTGACCCTGCAGATGGCTGCCGTGGGGATGGCGCTGGCGCTGGTGCTGGCCTGCGGCCTGGCAGTGATCCGCGTGCTGCGCATCCCGGGCCTCAACGCCGCCACCCTGCTGTTCATCTCCTTCTTCCGCGGCACACCACTGCTGGTGCAGCTGTTCCTGTTCTACTACGGCTTGCCCCAGTTGCTGGCCTTCCTGACCCAGATCAACGGCATTACCGCCACCATCATGGGCTTGACCCTGCACTTCTCGGCCTACATGGCGGAATCGATCCGCGCCGCCATCGTGGGGGTCGACCGCAGCCAGACGGAGGCGGCCCTCTCCATCGGCATGACCAATGGCCAGCTGATGCGTCGCATTGTGCTGCCCCAGGCCACGCGCGTGGCGGTGCCCACGCTGATGAACTACTTCATCGACATGATCAAGGCGACCTCCCTGGCCTTCACCCTGGGGGTCACCGAGCTGATGGGCGCCACCCAGAAGGAGGCCGCCGGTAGCTTCCTCTACTTTGAGGCCTTCATCACGGTGGCGATTTTCTACTGGGTCATCGTCGAGCTGCTGGCCTGGTTCCAGCGGCGCCTGGAAATCCGACTCAACGAGGCGTATCGCCGATGATCAAGGTAACGGGACTCGTCAAGCGCTTCGGAGGAACCGCCGTGCTCGACGGCATCGATCTGGCCATCGAGCAGGGCGAGATCATCGTTGTCATTGGCCCCTCGGGGACCGGCAAGTCCACACTGCTGCGCTGCTTGAACTTCCTCGAGCGCCCGGATGCCGGACGGCTGACCATCGGCGATCTGGACGTGGACGTCACCCGGGCCAGCCGTGCTGACATCCTGACCGCCCGGCGGCGCACGGCCTTCGTTTTCCAGAACTACGCGCTGTTCGCCAACAAGACGGCGCTGGAGAACATCGCCGAGGGACTGATCGTGGTCAATCGCTGGCCGAAGGAGAAGGCGCACGCGCGGGCCAGGGAGATCCTGGAGCGCATCGGCCTGGCCGACAAGGCCGATGCTTACCCCGCCTCCCTGTCAGGTGGACAGCAGCAGCGAGTCGGCATCGGCCGTGCCATGGCGGCCCAGGCCGAGGTGATCCTGTTCGACGAACCGACCTCCTCGCTGGATCCGGAATGGGTCGAGGAGGTTCTGAACCTGATGAAGCAGCTGGCGCGCGAACGCCAGACCATGCTGGTCGTTACTCACGAGATGAGCTTCGCTCGGGATGTCGCGGACCGGGTAATCTTCATGGAGGGGGGGCGCATCGTCGAACAGGGGCCACCCGACCAGCTCTTCAGCTCACCACAGGATCCCCGTACACGAGATTTCCTGCACAAGGTTCTGGCAACCCAGGTAACAATCGACACCCCGACCTGAGCCGAATGCCTGCCAGGGCTTTCGCAGTTGAGCGAACTGGCGATTGAGGTTCAGCAAGTAGTCGTCATTCCAGCCTGTCTGCTTTCGCTTACCCCTTCATGGCCCCTTTGGAAGGCTCTAACTTGGCCACGCTGAACGCCAGTCGGCGCAGCGTGGCTAGGTTTTCAGGACCATGATCTCGGCGGTGGCGACTCGGGTCTTCCTGCATGGTGACGTCAAACGCCCAATGGAGGTGATTCTCTACTGCGATAGCTCTGGACTGGACCGGGTTTACAGAATCGCATCCGCGAGGTACTTTGAAACTGCTGGGGCTATATCCCTAGTCGACCTTGGCCGGTCGAAATACCAAAGGCGCACCAGCGCCCATGTTGACGGCGCTTTTTTGTGCTCGTCAGTTATGGCGGCTGTGCGTGGGAACCCTTCGGGGTTGCCGGTTTCCTTTGGTGCCGGTCGGCCAACCTGCGTGCAGTCGCCTCCATTCGTTGTTTGGCCGCAACCGGGGGTGACTCTGAACCAAAGGAGTCATGCCAATGACAACTCGTCTTTCCCGTCTGAGGTCGCTCAGTTCTGCCTCACGCGCGGCGGCCCATCGCGCCATGGCGCGCGCCGCCCTCTTCTCCGACAGCAGCCTGCGTGTGCGCTATCAGCGCTATGAACACCATATGCACAAGGCCCGCCAGTTTGAGTCCATTGTCGCGTCCGCGGCGCAGGACCAAGAGGTGGTGTCATGAGCCGTCGATCGATTAATCCCCTGGCCGCTGCGCCGCTACGTGCCTTGCTGCAGCAGAAGGCCGTTGGTGGTGAAACCTTCACGCAGTGTGGGCTTCGCGATGAGTTGTGTGCCCACCCCGAGCTGTCCGACTTCGGCCTGCAAACGTTGCGCTATTACGTGCGCGGGCAGGTGGCACGCTATGAACAGCTCGGCTGGGTGGAGCGAGTAGGAAAGGTTGGTGCGCGTCGTGTTTTGTACCAGGCGACGCCGGCATTTCCCGCTGATACCGACCAGGGTGACTCTGACACGACTGGAGGGGGCGATGGACATGCCCATGGCGAGTTGGATCTCAGGCTAGAGCAGGACTGTGAAGCGCTGCGTGAGCAGATGGAAGCCAGTGACCACCGCCTGCAGGCGTTCCAGGAGATCGCTGCGAAGTACCCAAACACACGAAGTGACATCGCCCCGCTCTTTGATCAGGAGAAAGCTCAGGCGAGGGCTCTTAGCGAAAAGCTGAGGGCCTATGCCGAGGTGCGACAGCGGCTGGCTCAGGCAGGAGGTGAGAAATGAAGCTCCCTGATACTTCGCCATCTACTCCCTCTCTACACTACCCTCCGCTGCGTGAGTGGCAGCAGCGCTGTGTGGACAAGGCCATGCAGCAGCTGTCGCCGACGCGGCCGCATTTCCTGTGCCAGGCGACACCAGGGGCTGGCAAGATGCTGATGGCCGCGGTGCTAGCCGGCCTGCTGCTGGAACGGGGAGATGTCGACTTCGTTCTCTACCTGGGGCCGAGCCGGGACGTAGTGAGCCGTGCCGAGCAGACACTGTCCGAGGTGACGGGACTGGCCATGGACGGTCAGTTGGGCGCGCGGGGTGGTTGCTACACCTATCAGTCACTGCGTTCACGCCTGCAGTCGCTGCAGCAGTTGGGTAGACAGTTCCGGGTGCTGCTGATCTGGGATGAGAGCCATCATGCCGGGCGATTGCCCGGAACCCAGAAGGGGGCGAATGAATGGGGCCAGGCGCTGTTGCTCCTGGAGCGCAACATGGCCCTGACTCTGGCCCTGTCGGGGACACCTTGGCGTACCGATGGCAGCTGCCTGCCGCTATTGCGGTACCTGGACTTGCCGCAGGGTACCCAGGAGAGTGAGAGCGGTGAGGCGGCGCTACAGCAGCGTCTGGTGCCGGATTTCGTATACACCCTGCAACAAGCAGTACGCGATGGAGTGTGTCGCCTGCCGCTGATCCAGCTGGTGGACAATCGGCGCATCTCGCTCACCGTGACCGATCCACGGAGCAAAAAGCCGGCGAAGCAGAAACAGTTCACCAGCATTCCGCGCCTGCTTCGGGGCGCGCGGGTAGGCTATGGGGACTTGCTACGCCATGAGGCTCCCATGGCGCACGTACTCGAGCGGGGTATCGCCAGACTGTCGGAGTTGCGTCGCATACAGCCGGCAGCGGGAGGGCTGGTGGTGGCGTCAGACATCGAGCATGCCGAGGACATTGCCGAGTGGTTGGCCGACCGAGGCGAGGATGTGCGTCTGGTGACCAGCCAGACTCCCCATGCTCATAGCAGACTGCAGGCATTTCGCGAGTCCGCTCAGGCTTGGGTCGTGTCGGTGGGGATGATCAGTGAGGGCGTCGACATTCCGCGACTGCGTGTGTGCTGCTACCTGAGCCATGTGCGTACCGAGCAGCACTTTCGTCAGGTGCTCGGGCGCATCATCCGCCGCATGGGGGAGCAGGATCCAGATTGCCACCTGGTGGTGATCAATGAACCACTTCTGCGGCGCTATGCACACCGGATCGAGGATGACCTGCCGGAGGAAAAAGCCGTGGTGTCGGTCGTCCGAGCTGAAGCGGACGGACGAGAACCAGGTCGCAGCAGCTCGACGGGGGAGCAGGAGGCGGCAGAAGAGCCCGGGGAAGCCCGCCATTCTGTACCCGATACTGCCGGTGTTGCCTTCGGTAGCGCAGCTTCGGCATCGACAGCAGCAGCGCGCTGGGAGCAGGACATGGCCTTCTCCCGGCGTTTCATCGCACATATAGCGACGCTGAAGCTGTAATAAATCGACTTTCCACTTCACCGGAGTCAGCACTCTTCTCCCAGCTTGTGAAGGAGAAGGGTGCTGGCTATCAATGGCCATCAGAAGTGACCCTTCCATCGGTCATTAGCTTTGACCCGCCCAGTGATCGTCAGCTGAGCGTCTTCTGCTTCAGCCCGTAGTTGTTCGCCACAGACCTGTGGCCAACTGGCACACTTCGAGTCCCGGGCGGGACGATCCTGCCGCTGCTGCTAGAGCAAGCGTTGAGCGATGCGCCGGGTCTCGCCAAGCGGTTGGCCGGCCAGGTGGGAGCGATGCCCGGAGAGGGCCGTGATGTCGCCGTGGCGACCACACGTCATGAAAGGGGACTGGCCGCCGTTCTCTCCACCGATCATCTGGCGACGGCCGTGGGTGAGGTCCTCGCTGGCTTGCCCCATGCGTTGCGGGAGGCTGATGACTTTCAGCGGGTGGTCTTTGCTGGTGGCGATACTTCGAGCCATGCCATGCGTCAAGTTGGCGCCGAGGACCTGGAACTGGTCGCCTTCGACGAGGCCCCGGGCGGCCATATGTGTCGCTTGGTCGCTAGCGGTTCGCCGATCGACTGGCTGGAGGTGGTGCTCAAGAGCGGCCAGATCGGTGTCAAGGATCTGTTTTCACGGGTGAAGGGCGGCACAGCCGATATCACTGAATGAGCATTACGCACGCAGCTAGATAAACTGGCTTCACGTACTGTGGCCAACTATGAGTTCAAACCCGACGTCATGCTGACGACGGGTGATGCGCTTGCCTTCCAGACGCTTGAGGAGTTCCTGCGCCGCGAGTCGACCGATGGTCTCACGGGGTGACTGGATGGTGGTCAGGCGCGGGGTGATGAACTGGCCCAAGGGGAGGCCGTTGAAGCCGGCGATCGCCACGTCATCCGGCACCCTTATCCCGAGTCGAAGGGCGTGGAGGAGAGCACCACTGGCGAGGTCGTCGTTGGCGAAGTGGATCGCATCGACATCGGAGACCTCGCGCCTTGCTCGCTCTAGGCCAGCGGCTCCCGCTTCCAGGCTGCCCAGCTGATCGAGCTCCAGCATGGTTGGTGAAATGCCGGCTGCCGCCAGAATCTCGGCATGTCCGCTGTAGCGCATCTGCGCTCGATAGTCGTCCCCCAGCCTTGCCCCCACGAAGAGCGGGCGTCGATACCCCCTGTCGACAAGATGGCGTGCCATGGCACGTCCTGCCTCTACATGGTCGAGTCCCACGTTTAGGTCCAGGGCATCGCCCAGCTCCATCACCTCCATCACCGGGCGATCGCAGTCCCTGAGAAGCTTGCGACAGGCATCGGTGTGGTGAAGCCCGGCGGTGACCAGCGCAGAGCAGGACCAGCCCAGAAAGGTCCTGACCAGTCGGTGCTCGCGGTCGATATCGTAATCCGTATTGCCCAGCAGGATCTGATAGCCCGCTGCCTCGAAGGTGGACTGCAAGCCCTTGATCACCTCGATGAACACCGTGTTGGCCAGCGATGGCACGATGACGGCGATGAAGCGCGAACGCGATGAGGCGAGGCTGCCCGCCACGAGATTCGGCACATAGCCCAGGCGGTCCATGGCATCCAGCACGCGCTGACGGGTCGCATCGTTGACTCGCTCCGGGGCATTCAGTGCCCGGGATGCTGTGATGGAGGAGACGCCAGCCATTTCTGCGACCTGAGCCAGGGTGGGCTGGTCGGATCCCTTGCGGTGACGTGGTCGGGGGGGATGTGTAGACATTGGTCGCACTCACTGTCGTGACGCTTGCTGGAGGAAGGCTGGTCCTCTACAACGATGGTAGCGCTAACATGTTAGCGCTACCAGCCGAACCCGGAACCAGCGACAACACAATCGACAGGGGGAGTCCGGTGAGCCAACCAAACCAAAGCCTGAAAATCGGCGTGATCGGCCTGGGGGCCATGGGCCGAGGCACAGCACTGGCGCTTCACGAACGAGGCCTTGATGTCGTGGGTTGCGACATCATCGAACAGGCCCGCCAGGCCTTCGAGGCCGAAGGCGGGCGCAGCGTTGGGCTTCCCTCCGAGCTGGCCGACTGTCATGTCGTGGTAGTGCTGGTGGTCAATGCCCGCCAGGTCCAATCGGTGCTGTTAGGCGAGCAGGGGCTGGCCCAGCACCTGGCGCCGGGCAGCCTGGTGATCCAGTGCGCTACCGTTGCCCCCGCCTTTGCCCGTGAGCTTGGGGAGCGCCTGGGAAGCCTAGGGCTGTCGATGCTGGATGCCCCGGTCAGTGGCGGTGCCGCCAAGGCACGCAGCGGTGAGCTATCGGTGATGGTCTCCGGGGATGCTGGCGCCTTCGATAAGGCCGAACCCGTTCTGGATGCCATGGCCGCAACCGTATATCGACTGGGCGACAGCGCCGGTGTCGGCTCCAGCATGAAGTTGGTCAACCAGCTGCTTGCCGGGGTGCACATCGCGACTGCCGCGGAGGCGATGGCGCTGGGCATCCGCCTCGGACTCGATCCCGAGACGGTATATGAGGTCATTACCCACTCAGCGGGCAACTCCTGGATGTTCGAGAATCGGGTCCCCCACATCCTCAAGGGGGACTACACGCCGCTTTCGGCCGTTGACATCTTCGTCAAGGATCTCAACCTGGTGCATGAGACCGGGAGGGACCTGGCTTTGCCCACACCGGTGGCGTCCAGCGCGCTGCAGCAGTTCACGGCGGCTAAGGCCGCCGGTTTCGGGCGAGAGGACGATGTCGCAGTGATCAAGGTCTACCAGCGCCTCGCGGGTATCGACCTGCCCGCCGCTGCCAATGATCCGGAGGGGGGCTGACCATGTCACTGGTACTTGGCGCCATCGCCGACGACTTCACCGGCGCGACTGACCTGGCCAACAATCTGGTGAGGGCCGGCATGCGTTGCGTGCAGGTGCTTGGTGTTCCCGACGCCTCCATTGAGCCATCAGACGTCGATGCCGTGGTGGTCGCCCTGAAGTCACGCTCCACGCCGGCCAAGGAGGCGGTGGCGGAGTCTCTGGCCGCGCTGGAGTGGCTGCAGGCGCATGGCGCTCGCCAGATCTTCTTCAAGTATTGCTCGACGTTCGATTCCACGGAGGTCGGCAACATCGGTCCTGTCGCTGATGCTTTGCTGGAGCGACTGGCGAGCGACCAGACCGTCATGGTGCCCGCCTTTCCCGTCAACGGCCGCACTGTGTATCAGGGCCACCTCTTTGTCGGTGACCGGCTGCTCAACGAGAGCGGCATGGAGCACCACCCGCTTAATCCCATGACGGATGCGGACCTGGTGCGCTTCCTCGGCCATCAGACGCCCCATCCGGTCGGCCTCGCTTCACGCCATGTGCTGTCACAGGGGGCGCGTGTCACGCGCCGCCATCTCGATGCCCTGGTCGAGCGAGGAGTCCGTCACGTGATCTGCGACACCTTGGATGAGCAGGATCTCGATGTGCTGGCCGAAGCCGTGGTGGACATGCCGCTGGTGACCGGTGGCTCGGGACTCGGCCAGGAACTGCCCGAGCAGTATCGCCGGCGCGGCTGGCTGGAACCGGTAGCCGACCCGGGGCGTCTGGCCAGGGCATCGGGCAGTGCCCTGGTGCTGTCGGGCAGCTGTTCCCGGGCCACGCTGTCTCAGGTGAAGCACTTCCTGGAACACCATCCCGGCATCTCACTGGACCCGCTGGCCCTGGCGGAGGGAGACGAACACCTGGCCCAGGCGCAGGCCTTTGCACGAGAGCATCTGGCCTCGGGTGGCCCCGTGCTGGTGTATGCCTCTGCCGATCCCGAACGCGTCAAGGCGGCTCAGGCGGCGCTGGGCGTTGCGAGAGCGGGCGAGCTGGTCGAGCACGCCATGGGACAGCTCGCCAGTCGCCTGGTGGCGGAAGGCGTCGGTCGCCTAGTGATCGCCGGTGGCGAAACCTCCGGTGCGGTGGTGTCGGCGCTGGGGGTGCGCGAGCTCCGCATCGGCGGGCAGATCGACCCGGGGGTGCCCTGGACACAGTCGCCGATGATAGGCCGCGATGGGGTACTGTCACTGGCGTTGAAATCCGGAAACTTCGGGGCGGAGGATTTCTTCATTCGTGCCTTCGAGGTATTGGATGCGCTGAGCGCCGGGGAGAGCAGTGCATGAGTCTTCATCACGAGACACGTCTGCGGGAACAGATCGCGACGCTGGGCAGGTCGCTGTTCGACCGAGGGCTCACCATGGGCTCGAGTGGCAACATCAGCGTGCGCCTGGAGGATGGTGGCTGGCTGATGACGCCCACCAATGCCTGCCTGGGGCGCCTGGATCCGGCCGAGATCTCTCGCCTGGGGGGGCAGGGCGAATGGTTGGATGGCCACAAGCCCACCAAGGAACATTTCCTGCACATGGCCATGTATGCCGAGCGGCCCCAATCCCAGGCGATAGTCCATCTGCACTCGACACACTCGGTGGCGGTCTCATGTCTTCCCGATATCGATCCCTGCGACTGCATCCCCCCGCTGACGGCCTACTATGTGATGCGCGTGGGCAGGCTGCCGCTGGTGCCCTATCACGTGCCTGGCGATGCCACCCTGGGTGACGCGGTGCGCGGCCTGGCCGGCAAACACAGTGCCGTGCTGTTGGCGAACCACGGACCGGTCGTGGCGGGCAAGAGTCTCGAGGCAGCCGTCTATGCCACCGAGGAACTGGAGGAGACCGCCAAGCTCTTCCTGCTGCTGCATGGCCGCAACCCTCGTGCATTGACGCCCGAGCAGGTGGCTGAGCTGGAAGCCCGTTTTCCCCGCGACTGAGGATCCCGACATGATTCGCCTGGCGGCCAACCTGAGCATGCTGTTCACCGAACATGACTTCCTGGATCGCTTCACGGCGGCTTCCGAGGCGGGATTTCGTGGCGTGGAGTACCTCTTCCCCTATGACCACTCGCCGGACACCCTGCGGGATGCCCTACAGGCGAGCCATTTGCAGCAGGTGCTGTTCAACCTGCCGCCGGGTGATTGGGAGGCTGGCGAGCGTGGCCTGGCGAGCTTGCCCGGTCGTGAAGCCGAGTTTCGCGATTCAGTGGTGGAAGCACTGCTCTACGCCGAGGCCCTCGACTGTCCTCGCGTCCATGCGATGGCGGGCCTGCTCCCGGAGGGCGCGGACGAGCCGACCCGTCAGGCGCACCACGCGACCTATATCGAGAATCTCCGCTTTGCCGCCCGTGAGGCGGCCAGGGTCGGGCGCGAGGTGTTGATCGAGCCGATCAATACGCGCGACATGCCGGGGTTCTTCCTGTCGCGTCAGGCCCAGGCGATGGCGGTGCTGGAAGCGGTGGGTGAATCCAACCTGCGCCTGCAATTCGACCTCTATCATTGCCAGATCATGGACGGTGACCTGATACGCCACCTCGAGCACCAGTTCGGTGATATCGGCCATGTCCAGATTGCCGGTGTTCCAGAGCGCCATGAGCCGGACCGCGGGGAGGTGCACTATCCCGCTCTCTTCGAGCGCCTGGAGGCGCTGGGCTATACGGGGTGGATCGGCTGTGAGTATCGGCCTGCCGCCGATACCCGGTCGGGGCTGGCGTGGGGGGAGGCCTTCGGGCTGACGTCGCACTGAGTCCAACCGGACAGGGGCATGTGCCTGTCATAGGTTCTTTCAATCCTTACCACTTCCATCAGAGGACGAAACAGCCATGCATATCGCGGTTACCGGCGCCGCCGGCTTTCTCGGTCAACGCCTGATCCGGCAACTGCTCGATCGCGGAGAGCTGCGCGGGCAGGCCATTACCAGGCTCACGCTGCTTGATCAGGTGGAGGCCGAGGCGCCCGGTGGGTCGCGTGTCGAGGTGGTCAGCCAGGCACGCGACATCACCGCAGCCGGGGCTTTTGACGACATGCTCGATGCACGCCCGGATGTGATCTACCACCTGGCGGCCGTGGTTAGCTCGGCGGCGGAGGCCGATCTCGACCTGGGCCTTGCCGTCAATCTGGATGCCACCCGGGCTCTGCTCGAGGGATGCCGCCAGCGAGATCTGGGGAACACCCGGCTGATCATGGCGAGTTCGGTCGCGGCCTACGGCGGCGAGCTGCCGGAGACGCTCGATGACATGACGGCGCTCCACCCCCAGAACTCCTATGGCACCCAGAAAGCCATGTGCGAGCTGCTGATCAATGACTATAGCCGGCGTAGTCTAGTTGACGGCCTGGTGTTGCGGCTGCCGACCATCGTGATTCGTCCCGGTCGACCGAATGCCGCTGCTTCTAGTTTCGCATCCAGCATCATGCGCGAACCCTTGAACGGGGAAGAGGCCATCTGTCCGGTGCCCACCGACCTGGAGCTCTTCGTCATGTCACCGGGCAAGGTGGTTGAGGCCCTGGTCCACGGCGCCGAGGTCGATGGCGAGGCGGTCGGCCCGTTTCGCGCCTTCATGCTGCCGGGGATCACCGTCAGCGTCGCCGAGATGATCGATACCCTCCGAGAGGTGGCTGGCTCCCAGGCGGTCGAGCGGATTCGCTATGAGCCCGATGGCAAGATCCAGGCCATCGTGGGCAGCTGGCCCACCCGTTTTCATACCCAACGTGCCGAGGCCCTGGGGTTTCCGCGCGATTCGGATTTCCGCGAGATCGTCGATGCGTTCCAGAACGAATCGGTGAGCTAGCTACGGCGATGACAACCCTGTTCTCTGCCATTAATGATCCTTTGCGACCATAGTCGCATTTGACAGAGACAGGTGATTATCATGTCATTATACCAGTTTGCAGTACCCCCGACGGCTGCCGCCGTCGGTTTTCACCCAGCCGCAAACCCAAGGGGATACAACAATGACCAAGCGCTTTGCTCACAACGCCCTGCATGCCGCCATTACCGGCGTCTCGACCCTGGCCCTGGCCGCCACCAGCCTCGGAGCCCTGGCGGCTCAGTCGATTACCGTGGGACATACCACATCGGATAGTTCGCACTACTCGGAAGGCATCGATGCCTTCGCGGCCAAGCTCGACGAGCTCAGTGGCGGCGAATTCACCGTGGAAGAGCACCCCTCCGGCGCCCTGGGCGGTGAGCGCGCCATGATCGAGGGGCTGCAGATCGGCACCATCGACGTCGTCGTCACCTCGACCGGCCCGTTGGGCAACTTCGTCCCGGAAACCTATGTGCTTGATCTGCCGTTCCTGTTCGAAGACTACGACCAGGCTCGCTGCGTGCTGGATGGCGAGATCGGCCAGGAGCTGCTCGACCGGATGGGCAACCACGATCTGGTGGGGCTGGCCTGGACCGAGAATGGCTTTCGCCACCTGACCAACAGCCAGCGCGACGTGCAGACCCCGGAGGACGCCGAGGGGCTGAAGATCCGCACCATGGAAAACGAGATGCACATGGCGGCCTTCCGCGAGATGGACGTGCATCCCACGCCGATGGCCTTCCCCGAGCTCTTCACCGCCCTTCAGCAAGGCACCGTGGACGGCCAGGAGAACCCCATTTCGGTGATCCTCACCGGCAACCTGTGGGAGGTGCAGGACCGCCTCTCGCTGACCGGCCACGTCTACTCTCCGGCCATCATGCTGGCTTCTCCGATCATGTGGGATGGTCTGAGCGATGAGGAGAAGGGCTGGTTCACCGAGGCTGCCCGTGCCGGGGCCGAGGCGACTCGCTCAATGGTTTCGCGGCTCGAGACCGAGGGCGTCGAGGAGCTCAAGGAGAAGGGCATGACTGTAGTCGAGGACATCGACAAGTCCCAGTTCCAGAAGACCGTTGAGCCCTCCTACAAGGTCTTCACCGACGAGTACGGGAGCGAGATGCTGGATCGTATCCGCAACAGCAGCTGCTAATCAGCCCGTTCGCAGGCCCCGGTGCGTCTGCCGGGGCCGGCCCTGCTAGGTGAACACCATGGTTGAACTCCTCCTGCGTATCGAGCGCCAGCTGTCCCGAGTGGCCCTGGCTGGGGCCGTGCTGATGCTCGTCGTCTCAGTGACCACGGGCTTCTATCAGGTGCTGACGCGCTTCGTCTTCGATGCGCCTTCGACCTGGTCCGAGGTGGTGGCTCGCTCTTCGATGATCTGGTGCGTCTTTCTCGCCGCCGCAGCGTGTTTCCGGGGTGGCCACATGATGTCCGTTGAGGTCATCTACAAGCTGATTCCCGCCCGGCGATTGATCCTGCTCGAGGCGGCGATCGCTCTGGGCTGCCTCATTGTCCTGGCCGTTCTGGTCTACTTCGGCACTGCCATGACCTTCCGGGTGCGCAACCAGATGCTCTCGGGGCTGGGAA
Source organism: Halomonas sp. C10-5 (assembly GCF_057169305.1). Classification (NCBI taxonomy): domain Bacteria; kingdom Pseudomonadati; phylum Pseudomonadota; class Gammaproteobacteria; order Oceanospirillales; family Halomonadaceae; genus Halomonas; species Halomonas sp. C10-5. The sequence goes on along the minus strand of NZ_CP175665.1, from coordinate 3,210,854 downwards.
TCTCGATCTCCTGGGTCTATGCGGCGATTCCCATCGGGGCCGGTTTTTCGCTGTTGTCCGTGGTGGCGCGATTGCTGGCACAGGCGACAGGGCGCGAAGCCGTCGGGCTGGCCGACGTCGAGGCCGAGGCCCCGCCTCGCGAGGCGATGCAACCGGTTACTGACGCCGCCACGCTACCGAATGGCGACGATTCAGCTCAATCGACTCGGAGGTCCGGCCAGTGAATCTCGCTATCGGTCTGTCGCTGATCATCTTCTTCGCTCTCGGCGTGCCCATCGCCGTTTCCATCCTGCTGGCCTCGATCATCGGCATCGAGTTCTTCTCGCGCTTTCCGCTGCTGATGGTGCCCCAGCAGATGTTCGTGGGGATCGACAACTTCCCGCTGATGGCGATCCCCTTTTTCATTCTGGCCGGCAACCTGATGGCTGCCGGCGGTATCTCGCAGCGCCTGGTGGACCTGGCCAAGTCGATCGTCGGCGGGTTGCAGGGGGGGCTGGCGATGACCTGCGTGCTGACCTGCATGCTGTTCGCCGCGGTGTCGGGGTCCAGCGTGGCGACTACCTTCGCCATCGGCTCGATCCTGATTCCAGCCATGGTCAAGCACGACTATCCCAAGCCGCTGGCGGCTTCCATTCAGGCGTCATCGTCCGAACTGGGCGTGCTGATTCCCCCCTCGATACCGCTGATCCTCTATGGGGTCAGCACCGATACCTCCATCGGCCGGCTGTTCATCGCCGGTATCGGCCCGGGGCTGCTGATCGGCAGCGCACTGCTGATCTTCCTCTACCTGTTCTGCAAGGTCCGCGGTTACGGCCTGCGCGACAGCGACGAGAGTGTCGCCTTTCCCACAGCCTTCCGACGGGCCTGGGCGGCGCTGTTGATGCCGGTGGTGGTCATCGGCGGCATCTATGGCGGTGTCTTCACGCCTACCGAGGCGTCGGCGGTGGCGGTGGTCTACGCGCTGATCGTCGGCGGCCTGGTGTATCGCGAGCTGTCCTGGTCCGAACTGTGGCCGATCCTGCGTCAGAGCGTCATGGCCACCGCCACGGTGATGCTGATCATCTCGGCGGCGGCGCTGTTCAGCTTCCTGATCAGCCGCTCCGGGCTGCCGTCCCAGGTGGCCGACTGGGTGAGCCTGGCGTTCGAGAGCCCGATCGCCTTCCTGCTGGCGGTCAACGTCATGCTGCTGATCATCGGCATGTTCGTCGAGACCTCGGCAGCGATCCTGGTGCTGGCACCGATCTTCACTCCGATCGCCGTGCAGTACGGCATCGACCCGGTGCATTTCGGGCTGATCGTCGTGGTCAACCTGGCGCTGGGCATGTTCACCCCGCCGCTCGGCGTCAATCTGTTCGCCGCTTGTGCGGTGGCCAAGCTTTCCATCGATCAACTGATCCCCTGGCTGCTGCGCTTCGTGCTGGTGGTGCTGGCCTGCCTGATGGCGATCACCTACATGCCGTGGATCTCGCTGGGGCTGGTCGACCTTCTCTACTGACAATGACGAGCATAGGAGTCCTACATAATGGCAGCACTCCCTAACCTGCCCCGCAGCCAGGCACTGATCGGCGGCGATTGGGTGACGACCCAGGCGGTGATCGATGTCGAAGCGCCAGCGCGCGGCGATGCGATCGCCCACATCGCACGCAGCCAGGCATCCGATGTCGATGAGGCGGTCACTGCGGCCAGTCGGGCCTTTGCCGGCGAGCTGGGGGGCTGGGCCGGCTGGAATGCGCGCCGGCGCAGCGAGTGGCTGCTGGCCTTCGCTGCCGCCATCGAGGCCGACCACGAGCGCCTCGCCGCCCTGGAGTGCGCGGATACCGGCAAGCCCATGACCCAGGCGCGCGGCGACATCACCGCCTGTGCCCGCTACTTCCGCTTCTACGGCGGGGCCGCCGACAAGCTGCATGGCGAGACGATCCCCTTCGAGAGCGATTTCGCGGTGCTGACTCTGCGCGAGCCCTATGGCGTCTGCGCCCAGATCATTCCCTGGAACTATCCCGCCCAGATCTTCGGGCGCTGCGTGGCGGCGGCGCTCGCGGCCGGCAATACCGTCGTGCTCAAGCCCGCCGAGGACGCCTGTCTGAGCGTGCTGCGTCTCGCCGAGCTGGCCTTGGAACAGGGGTTGCCGCCCGGTGTGCTCAACGTGGTGCCGGGCCTGGGTGGCGAAGCGGGTGCCGCGCTGGCGGCGCATCCTGCCATCGATCACCTCTCCTTCACCGGCTCGCCGGAGACCGGCACTCGAGTGGCCCAGGCCGCGGCGGAGCACCACGTGCCGGTGACCATGGAGCTGGGCGGCAAGTCGCCTCAGCTTCTCTTCGCCGATGCGGACCTGGAGGCGGCGCTGCCCTTCGTGGTGCGCGGCATCATCCAGAACGCCGGCCAGACTTGCTCCGCGGGGAGTCGCCTGTTGGTGCAGCGCGATATCGCCGATGAGGTGCTGGGACGATTGATCGAACGGTTCGAGACCCTGCGATGCGATGCCGGTGAGGCGGACCCCGATTGTGGCCCACTTATCAATGCCCGCCAGAAGGCCAAGCTGGAGGCCCGCCTGGAGGCGGCCCGTGCCGATGGCATTCGCACCCTGGCCCGCGGCCGGATGGCGGAGGGGGCGCCCGCGGGAGGACATTTCGTGGTACCGCAGGTCTTGAGTGACATTCCCGAGGGCCACGAGGTGCTGCGTGAAGAGCTGTTCGGTCCGGTGCTTGCCGTACAGATCTTCACGGACGAGGCTGAGGCCTTGGCCCAGGCCAACGGCACTGACTTCGGCCTGTGTGCAGGCATCTGGACCCGCGATGGCGGGCGCCAGCTGCGCCTGGCCAAGGGCGTGCGCAGCGGTCAGGTGTTCGTCAACAACTACGGCGCGGCGGGCGGCATCGAGCTACCGTTCGGTGGAGTCGGCCGCTCCGGTCATGGCCGAGAAAAGGGCTTCGAGGGACTGAAGAGCTACACACGGCTCAAGACAGTGGCGATCCGCCACGGCTGATCCATACCAACCGGGAGACATGAGATGACTCACAAGATCGCGGTACTGGCAGGGGATGGCATCGGCCTGGAGGTTGTCCCACAGGGTCTGAGGGTGCTAGAGATGGCGGCGCGCCGCTTCGACGTGCCGCTGGAGTTCGTTCACTTCGACTTCGCCAGCTGCGCCTACTACATGGAACACGGTGAGATGCTACCGGACGACTGGTACGCGACCCTGACGCGGTTCGACGCCATCTTCTTCGGTGCCGTGGGTTGGCCCGACAGCGTGCCGGACAACGTCTCGGCCTGGGGTTCGCTGCTCAAGTTCCGGCGGGCCTTCGACCAGTACGTCAACTTGCGGCCGTGCCGGCTGATGCCGGGCATCGAGAGCCCGCTGAAGGGTCGTGAGCCCGGCGACATCGACTTCCTGGTGGTGCGCGAGAACACTGAGGGCGAGTACTCCCAGCTCGGCGGCAGGGCCTTCGAAGGCACCGACCGCGAGGTAGTGCTGCAGGAGACGCTGATGACCCGCACCGGTGTCGACCGGGTTTTGGAATACGCCTTCGAGCTAGCCCGCTCGCGGCCTAGGAAAAAGCTCACCTCAGCGACCAAGTCTAACGGTCTGTTCATCTCGATGCCCTACTGGAACGAGCGGGTGGCAGCGATGCGGGAGAAGTACCCCGACGTCGAGGTTGACCAGTACCACATTGACATCCTCACCGCTCACTTCGTACTGCATCCCGACTGGTTCGACGTGGTGGTGGCCAGCAACCTGTTCGGTGACATTCTCTCCGACTTGGGGCCGGCCTGTACTGGCACCATCGGCATTGCCCCCTCGGGCAACATCAACCCGACTCGTGAGTATCCGAGCCTGTTTGAGCCGGTTCATGGCAGCGCTCCGGACATCGCCGGGCTGGGCATCGCCAACCCCATCGGCCAGATCTGGTGTGGTGCCATGATGCTCGAACACCTAGGCGAGGCCGAGGCCGGGGCGGCGATCGTGGCAGCCATTGAGACGGTGCTCGGGCAGGGCGATCCGGCGGTGCTGACCCCCGATCTCAAGGGCAGCGGCACCACCGAGACCCTGGGGCACGCCATCGCCGCGGCGCTGGACGACGCCTGAGTGAGGGTGGGCGATCTGATGCAGTAGTAGAGATGGGCTTGTCCAGCGCCCACACCGCTGAGTGTTTGGAAAGGAACACTTACCACTGGGAGGGATACGGAATGAGCAAGACCTATCGGGTCGGTATGGTCGGCGTTGGGCTGATGGGCCACGGCATCGCCGCTAGTCTGTTGCGCGCCGGTCACAGGCTGAGTTTTCTCGACCACCCCGGCAACCAACCGGTCGACGACCTGCTGGCAGCCGGCGCGGAGCGCCGCTCGAGTGGCAGGGAGGTCGCCAACGATGCCGAGGTGGTGATCCTCTGCGTCACCGGCACGCCCCAGGTGGAGAGCGTGCTGTTCGATGCCGGCGGCGTACTCGAGGGGCTGCAGACTGGTGCGGTGGTCGTCGACTGTTCGACGGCGATTCCGAGCTCCACCGAGGCGATTGCCGGTCGCATTGCCGAGACCGGCGGCCGGTTCATGGACGCCGCCATGACTCGGACCCCCAAGGAGGCCGCCGAAGGCCGCCTCAACCTGATCGTCGGTGCCTCCGAAGAACTGTTCCGCGAGCTGCGGCCGTTGCTCGAGAGCTTCTCCGAGCACATCACCCACGGTGGACCGGTGGGCTCGGGCCACAAGCTCAAGCTGCTGCACAACTATGTGTCGTTGGGCTTTACCGCGGTGCTCGCCGAGGCTGCCGCGGCGTCGCGGCGTGCGGGCATCGACGATGCCATATTCCTCGAGGTGCTGGGCAACGGAGGCGGCGGTGGTGTTGTGCTGGAACGCCTGCGCCCCTTCATCGCCGCCGAGGATCCCTCGGGCTTTCGCTTCAGCCTCGCCAACTCGCTCAAGGATGTCGGTTACTACCATGCCATGGCCGAGGATCTGGGTGCGTCGCGAGGCGTCGCCGAGGCCATCGATGCCCTGTATCGCGAGATCAACGCGCGCGGCCATGGCGAGCGCCTGACGCCCGAGTTGGTGACCCTGCTCGGCGAGACTTGAGCTACGGGCTTCGGGCTGCGGATGCCGGTGTGGCCGGCATTCGGCATGGTCAGTCGAGCTTGGCGTCGCGGATCCGCCCGAAGTAGGCGTCGTCGCCGACCTGCCCCCCCTTGAAGGCGATCTGCAGGCCGTCGAAGGCGGGGTCGTTGCTGTGCGCGGTGCACAGCGGCGAACCCGGCGTCTGCGGCAGTGGCAGGCAGGTGGTCAGTGCCTGGATGCCGAGTTCCTGGATGGCGTGGCTCGAGGTGTCGCCACCGGCGACCACCACCCGGGACAGGCGCTCGGCGCTGACCAGGTCGCGCAGCAGGCTGCCCAGACGGCGGCCGATGGCATGCGCGCCATCGCCGTCGGGCAGGGTCGCCAGTCCGGCGTCGGGGCCCAGTGCGGTGTAGAGCACCACGCTGCGCCCCGTCGCGAGCGCCGCCAGGGCCTGTTCGCGGGCTGCGGCGAGTTCGGCGTCGGCCTGGGGATCGTCTGCCAGTCGCGCCGCATTCACTCGGATGCCATGAAAGCCGTTGTCCTGTGCCCAGCGTATCTGGCGGGCGGTGGTGTCGGAGCAGCTTCCCGAGACTACGGCGATGCGCTCCACCGGGCCGGGGTTGGCGAACGTGGCGCTGGGTGACGTGTCGACCAGCCCCTGGCGGCGCCACTCGGCGAGCAAGGCATATTCGACCCCCGATGAGCCGACCACGAAGCCGCCGTTCGGCGGTCGGGTGCGCCACAGCTGGCGCCCCACTGCTGCCTGGCTGGCGGGGTCCAGCACGTCGTAGAGCAGCGCGGCGTGGGCGCGCGCGGCATCGACCCGGGCATCGACGTCGCCGCCGGCCAGGGTCGCCAGGTCGATCAGGCCGATATCGAGTTCGGTCTGCTCGCTCAGGTGGCGGCGCAGGTCCGCCTCGAGCATCGGCGTGACAGGGTGGCGCGACATGATTGGGTGGCGGTCGATGCGGTACACCTCGCCTTGGGCGGCAGCGAAGAGGTGGCCGAAGGCTGTGTAGCGGCGCAGCTGGGGCGCGCCGACCACGATCGGCACGCTGTCTTGGCCATGCAGGCGACGGCCGATCTCCAAGGCGCGGCCGATGCTGCCGATCTCGGGGGCGCTGTCGAAGGTCGAGCAGGTCTTGTAGTGGCACAGCGCTGCGCCGCGCTCGCGTAGCCAGGCCAGCGCCGGGGCCAGGTGGCGCTCCATCCAGGCCGGCGTCTCGCTGCGGCTGGTACCGGCCAGCCCGATGGCCCGGCAGCGGCGAAAGCGCGCCAACTGGTCGTCATCGGGAATGGCGGTGAACAGCACGGTGTCGACGCCCTGACCGGCAAGGGCTTCCATGACGTCGGTGGAGCCGGTCAGGTCGTCGCCGTAGTAGGCGATCAGCGGGGCGGTGTCGATCGGTGTCATCGGCGGAAGGTCTCCAGGGCGCGAGCGAGCTCGCGGTGCTCGCGGGCGTAGGCGTCGACATCGATGCCCGCCACGGCGGCCTCCCAGGCCTGGCGGAGGCTCTTCACCCCAGCACCGATGCCGTCAGGATGGGCCATGATGCCGCCCCCGGCGCAGAAGATCAGATCGGTGCTGGCGATGGCAGCATAGGTGTCTACGGCCTGCTCGGCAGTCTGGCCGGAGGAGAACACCGGCATCACCTCGCAGCCCGGGGTGGGTGGATCAAACATTGGCGTCAAGCAGGCACGGGCGCTGGCGATCACGCTGGCGTCCTCCTCGCTGAACTTGTTGCGCAGGCCGTTGACGTGAATGTGGTCGACCCCGGCCAGGCGCCACAGCTTCTGGTAGGCCACGAAGCTCATGCCGAGGTGCGGCGAGCGGCTGAACAGCCCCCAGCCGGCGCGGTGGCCGTGCAGTGCCACCCGGCAGTGTCGGCGTAGCTGGGTCACCCCGGCGAGACCGACGGCATTCAGGGTGACCATCACGCAGCTGCCGCCGGCGGCGGCTACGTAGTCGTGGTGCTCGCGCATCTCGTCGGCCTCGCCGGTGATGTTGAAGGCGTACATCACCTGGCGTCCGGTGCGCTCGGCATGCTCGCGGATCACCGGCATCACCGCGTCGACCCGTGCCTCGAGCGGATTGTGCGGGCTGTTGGCCTGCAGCTCGTCGTCCTTGATGAAGTCGATGCCGCCTGACACCAGCTCGCGGACCACCCCGGCGGTCGCTTCAGGCGACAACCCCACGCTGGGTTTGATGATGGTACCGATCAGCGGCCGCTCGGGGATGCCGGTCAGCTCGCGGGTACCGGCCACGCCGAACTGCGGGCCGGGGTAGGCCGCGGCGAAGGGCGGCGGCAGCGTCAGGTCGAGCAGCTTCAGTGCCGAGAACTCCTTGAGCTCGAAGAGATTGCCGGCCACGGTGGCGACGAGCGTGGGCAGCGACGGCCCCAGGTTGGCGAGCGGCCAGGAAAGCGTGACCCGGGCCCGCCGGTAGACCGGCGGGCCGACCCCGGTCGGTGGCGCCGGAATCGGTAGCGACGGAGAGTCGAGGCTTTCCAGCGGTTCGATGCGCTCGACTCGTGCGCCGTGCGCCTCACGCAGCTCGTCGGTCTCGTTGGCCAGGCGGGTGAAGGTGCCGCAGGACTGCTCCCCGGCCATCACCTCGACGGCGCGCTCCAGCGGGTAGGGGGTCTCGATCAGGTAGCTGGCGAGGATGCGATCACTCATGAGCCGACCTCGTTCAGGTGATGCGACGGATGCTGTCGGCAATCTCGTCGGGCTCGAACACGCGCTTCCAGTCGTCGCGCATCAACATTGGCTTGCCGTTCTCGATGGCCTTGTTGCAGGCATCGGAGAAGGCGCCGGGCTGCACGTCGAAGGTCACTGCGCCGAGGATGTTCATGTGGCCGAGCAGGAAATCGCGGGCACACTCCTCGGGAACGCCGCGATTCACCACCTCGTCCATGGCTTCGCGCATCACGGCCAGTAAAGTGGCGCAAACCGTCTCGGAGAGACCCGGTTCGAGCAGCGCCATCTGCTCGACGCTGACCCGATGGGAGCGGCCCACTGGGGCATAGATGGTCCGCGCGACAGCCTCGCCCAGGGCGTAGCTCTCCTCGGGACCCTGCATCAGTGCGCTGACGATGTGCTGGGTGGCCTTGTAGCCGCCGAAGTAGTCGCGCTTGGCCTCGAGCTCGGTCTCATCATTGAAGATCGACGGGTGGCAGGGGTGGCTGACGAAGTACACCAGGTCCTCGCGCTCGGGCAGGTGTCCGGCGAATGGGGCGGCGGCGTCCAGGGTGACCAGCATGGTACCGCTCTCCATCAGCGGCGAGAGCTGGTGGGAGATCTTGCCGATCAGGGTGTCGGGAACGGCGAGGATGACCACCTCGGCCCCGGGAACCGCGTGCTCGACATCGACGCAGTCGATGCCCAGTTCTTCCGCGAGGCGGCTGCGGCCGGCCTCGCTGACTTCGACGTGGCGGACCTCGAAGTCCGAGGCTTTGAGATTGCGGGACAGGCGGAAGCCCATCTTGCCGCCGGCGCCGATCAGCGCGATGGTGGTCATGTCGTTTCCTCTCTATCGTCGGGCGGTGTGCGTTGTGGTGATTCTGCGAAAGCACATCGTCGCTTCTGAAAGCAGCATAATGGCCAGTCAACTGGTATAATGACATGATAATCACCTGACTCTGTCAAATACGACCATGGTCGCAACAGCGCTACCTGGCGGCGTCCTCTACGCGTAAGCTGCGCTCCTGCTGCCACTGACGAAGGCCAACGAACGATGAGTGACCCCCTGAAGATCAGCCGTCGCAAACTGTCCGATGAAGTGTTCGACCGGCTCTATGCCATGCTCCTCAATGGCGACTTCATGCCCGGTGACCACCTGCCCTCGGAGAGAGCGCTCATGGAGATGTTCGGTGTGGGCCGCCCGGCCATTCGCGAGGCGATGCAGTCGCTGGAGCGTCTGAGCCTGGTGACCATCCAGCATGGCCAGAGACCGCGGGTGACGGCACCGACTGCCGAAGGGCTGATATCGCAGATCGAGCTGACGGCGATGCACATGCTGTCGAGCTCTCCGCAGTCGCTGGAGCATCTCAAGGAAGCGCGTGCCTTCTTCGAATTGGGGATGGTGGCGCGAGCGGCGCGGTCGGCCGTCGAGACGGACGTTGCCCGCTTGGAGGAACTCGTGGAGTGTCAGCGCAGCGAGCTGAATCGCGATGCCGGAGCTTTCATCAAGGCCGACATGGACTTCCATCGGACCATTGCCCGGATCACCGGCAACCCCATTTTCATCGCGGTTAGCGATGCCATGCTCGACTGGCTGGCCCATTTCCACTCACCGATGCTTCACTGGAAAGGCAATGAACACATCACCATCGAGGAACACGAGCGCATCCTCGACGCGATACGCCGCCACGACGAAGCGGCGGCAGTGTGCGAGATGAGTTCCCACCTCCACCGGGCGCGAGCACTCTACATAACGGGGCAGCGTGCCTGAAAGAGCCCATTCGGCTGGCGGATGTGACCGATCGTCCAGGATCCGCCGGTGATTGAACCAGTCGATCCACTCATAGAGTAGCGAACTCAACACTTCCAGAATATGCGCTTGGCATCCCGCTGATCGCCGCACGGTCAGCCACACCAACGCATCGGTGCTCGCCCCGCCCGTTCAGCACCTTATCCACATGATCGTCCCATGCAACACCCACTTCCATATCGGGGTGTTGCGACGACCAATTGAATCTGTCGCCCTGGCCATATGAAGCCCGTACTTTTTCGGTGCGCGCCACCATACTAATTGGTGGATAAACGCCGACGATTTCGTCGGTACCGCCGTCGCGAACGCGAGTCCAAGATTCCTTGGTTGGGGCGCCGTTCCGGATTAGGTCACCCGTTTCGATAGGCAGCACCATGTCATCGGTGATATGAGGCATGATCCCAGAGCTATCGCAGTTAGCCATGCGGCGATAGCGAAAGGCGCCGGGGACAGGTCGATGAGGGGGCCTATGCCAGGGATGGCATCGGTAGCGCCCAGGGAGGGGTTCACAGCGCCCCCTCGAAGGCCTGTCGCCGGGAAAGCCTTGAGCGGTGTTTCTATCTGCGATAGCCCTGGGCATGATCCGCCGGCTTTGGACTATGCGAGGCAATATCCCCATAGTACCTTGGTTCTGACCCTGAATGGATGGAGGCAGGGGTTATCGGTTGCGCCGCTTTGCCTCCATCCACGCATCCACCTCGTGCTCTACCCAAGCCACACAACGTTCTGAAATCAGGATGGGACGTGGGAATGTCCCTTCCTTGATTTGCCGGTACAGCGAGCTTTGGCTGATGCCGCAACGTTGGAGAACGGCGGGTTTACGAATGAGCTGGGTCACGTGACCTCCTGATATTGATGAGTTTTGGTCTCACCTCTAATACAGGGGTCAAATTCGGGAATTTGCGGCGACAGCACCAAAAAATACGCGCACCGCCTGGTGGGGCGATGCGCTCTGGTGGACGCCTTGCTGCCTGCCTGATGGGCGGGCCGTAGGGCCAGCCCCAGGCCATAGGTCTATCTCTCAGGCGGGTTGTGCCTCTTGAGGCGCCTGCCCGCCTTGAGCCGGTCGAGTGTCGGTGTGCCCTTGCCTCCCTCAGGGGAGCTCCCGGATTTACCAGGGGTGGTCTCGGTATGGCGAGTATCGCTGGCGCCAGCGGCAGGGGGGGGACTACCTGATGAACTTTCATGAAACTTCCTGAGATCTTCCAAGACAGATCTCGTCGGCCGATGAGTTGTGTTGTCGGTATCTTTACTTCGCTCGGCAAGCATGTTGTCGATAATACCTCCGCAGCACTCCTCTGATGCGCCAGAGCGCTCCGCAAATAAGCGAATGATTTGCTCTTCTGTGAGATCCCCAATCCGCTGGCGCTGCTGGAGTACCGCTTCAATCATGCGGCGGACTGTCCCGATGTAGAAAGGGGACCTCTCAATCATGCCGGGGGTGATCGATGAATGGTGATCGGCGCCTGATGAGTTACTCTCTTTGGCAACGGGCAACCCCATAATAGAGCCATCACTATTTGGCTCTCCGGGAGGTAAGCGATTAGCCGCGGCGACTGCGCGACTTGGAATGCGACGGCGGCGCTCTTCCTTTGGCTTCTCAAGTTCATCGCAGTATCGATTACCGATCTCGCGAAAGAACGAGCGACGCATGTTTTCCTTCTCGGGAAGCGATGGGTTGGTAACCTTGCCCATCTTCCACTCCCTACGAGAGAGCATTTCACGCCCCGGGGTAAACCACAGGTGCAAGTGGGGGTACTTCTCGTCCAGGTGGAGGACACAGTAGTTGAGGCGCATCCCCACTTTCTCGAGATAGTCCTTAAACCAGTCGATGCACTCTTGGCGGAAGCGGCTGATTGTCTCCCTGGGCGTGTCTTTCGTTTCACTGGGGAGACTCGCAATAACAGTGCCTAGCGCTGGCGCATCAGAGCGAATCTTTCGCTCAACGATCTTCCCTCCTCGGGTATTCAGGAGATCCACGGAGCCTGCCATGGTCGTTTCAATCCACGCCTGGTACTCCCTGATCGAGTTCCACTCGGCATCGACGGGGGTGACCTCGATCGAGGGGGCGTCCACGTGCCGGGAGTGACTCGGCTCACGCCTTCCCTCGGCGAGTACCGAGGGCAGGGTGTCCTTCTTGCTGGCTGCACCCCGGGGGTATCCCTTGATGCGGACGAACTGGTAGGTGGGCATAGCCCCTCCTGTGACTGTCGTGATGGGTACCATCCTACCACCCCGGGAGGGCCTTTTTGGGAGGTAACCCCTCACGCACGAGGTAAACCCGCATGTGAGGTAAACTCTTTACAGAATGGAAGTACCTACATAAACCCGCGAAAAGTACCTCTAGCTAGGTGGGGGGTTACACCCTCGGCAGGGCTGTAGCCTAGGGGCTGGCTCTGAGCACCTGACGGAGATGCAGAAGGCTGCAGGGGTGATACGGAGCTTCAAGGTAGGCAAGCCCGATGTTTGATGATCTTGTGTGGCTGAGCGGTAACCAGGGGAGGGGGTGGCTCGGGTTTCCGTGGCCGCTGGTGCGCGCGACTCTCCAGGCTGCCTGGCCCGTCATTTGGCCCCGCCAGATCGCACAGTTGCGGCCACATCACTGTGATGCGGATTTCCCCGAAGGGGGCAAGCAACTGCTTGCATGCACCACGGGCTCGGGCGCCAGGCGGAACATGCGCAATGAGCCACCTCAATGTCTGGAGATTCTCGATCGCCACATTCGGTCGAAGCACTCACTACCAAGCCCTTGGGGTGGCTAGAGCGTGGCTGGATCGTGGCTGGATCGTGGCTAGAGTGTGGCTAGAGCGTGGCTAGAGCGTGGCTAGAGCGTGGCTAGAGCATGGATAGAGCGTGACTGGAGCGTGACTGGAGCGTGGCTAGAGCCTGACCCCATCGAGATTTCCACTGTACTATCACCCTAGAGGGGTAGGCGTGCCCAGATGGGTTTCCCAATGCGCTGCATATCTCGTGGTATGGTATGTATATGCGAAGAAAGGGGCGAGCCAATGAGTGGTACAGACCTTGAGGAAGTCCTGTGGGGCTTGGTTCATGCAGGGGGCACGGTCACTCCCCCGGAGCATCTGGGATTCTCGAGAGTAAGGTTGGCCTTGCATGGCTATGAGAAGGAGTTAATGGAATCGGTGAGGGTGAATGGCGCCAGAAGAACAGCGCTTGAGCTGACCAAGGCTGGCTTAAAAATTTCTAAGGACACAATTAGGAAGCTCTGCAAAGAGATTGAAGAAGAGGGGCGCATATATCTTCCTCCTCACTTGTCCAGGGAACTGGATGCCCCGCAGGGTGACAATCCGGACTTTTTTGGTGGTGTTAGTTATGATGGCCATAATGAAGAGGGAGTAGGCAGGGGTTCCATAAATAACGCCCCTGTAAAGAAGCAGGATGGAGGTTCGATTTCAGGAAGTGGTGAAAAAAATGCTGGTGGTAGTTTTGGCTGCGAGTTAGATAGCCATAAGCGACTTTCTGATGTCGGTAGCGAGAAAATGACCCCAGAGCGACAGCGTGAAATTATTGCCAGAAAGCTGAAAGAGCAGAGAGATGAATTGTAATGAATGTTATTCTGAGAAGCCCCTGTCCGCATAGGTGAGTGCAAGCAGGGACTTTTCTGGTTTATCTTGCTATACAGACTATCGCGCCACATTTTTCCTCGCAAACGTAAGTGACGCTTTTGGGGGTGTGGTGAATGATTTTTAATAAATGGAAATCAAGGTTCTTTGCGTAGTCCGTCTAGGTAGTTAGCCCATGATTGAAGCATTTCGCGGCGCTGCTCCAAATACTGTGTCCGATTATAGGCTCGACCATTTGTGTCTCTCACTGTGTGTGCAAGCTGTTGTTCAATGTAATTCTCTGGGTAGCCGAGTCTCTCCGCAAGGATGGTTCTAGCCATTGCGCGAAAGCCATGAACTGTCATTTTATTCTTGAAACCCATTCGGTCAAGAGCGGCTTTCAATGCCACATTACTCATTGGCCTCTTGTTGCTGCGTACACCGGGGAAGACGAACTCTGACCTGCCTGTAAGACCATAGAGATCGCTCAGGATTTCCACGGCCTGCGTGGGTAGAGGCACGATCAGTGGTTCATCAGTTTTGCTGGCTACGAAGGACCATGTCGCATCCTCAAGGTCAATATCAGCCCACCTCGCATGGCGGAGCTCGCCGGGGCGCGTGAAAACGAGCGGGGCAAGTTTCAAGGCGGCAATGGTGACGGGCAGGCCGCCATAGCCATCAATAGCACGGAGCAGCTCGGCCACCTCTTTGGGATCGGTCAGGGCAGGGTGGTTCTTGGTCTTGCTGGGCCGCAGGGCGCCGCGCAGATCCGGGGTCGGATCACGTTCGGCGCGCCCGGTCGATATCCCGTAGCGGAAGACCTGGCCGCAAAGCGTCTTGACTCGGTGGGCGGTCTCAACATGGCCGCGTTCCTCGATGCGGCGCAGGCAGGTCAGCAGTTCAGCAGCGGTGATCTCGGAAAGCGGTCTTTTGCCGAGGACTGGAAAGGCGTCGCGCTCGAGTCGTCGGCGGTTACGCTGGTAGTGATCCGGTACGACGTCATGCTGGTGGACCCGCTCCAGCCATTCCTGTGCCACCAGCTGGAAAGTGTTGGCTGCTACTTGTTGTCCTAGCTGGCGCTCGAGGCGCTTGGCCATGCTGGGGTCTACGCCCTCGGCTAGCTGTTCCTTGGCCTTGTCACGCGCTTTTCGCGCGTCTGCCAGCGTTACGTCCGGGTAGGTGCCGATCGCGAGTAGCTTTTCCTTGCCAGCGTGGCGGTACTTCAATCGCCAGTACCTGCTGCCCGTCGGTCGGATCTCAAGATAGAGCCCTCCGCCATCGGCCATCCTGATGGTCTTGTCCTTGGGCTTCGCCGTCTTCACGGCAGTGGCTGAGAGCTTGTTGATCTGACGGCTCATGGGGGTACCTCGCAGCGAGCTTGGCAGGTACCCCCACCTCGGGCCGCATTGCGACGGCTGGGTGGGTCAGAAGCCCCGGCTGATGCGGTCTGCGGGGAGTTGGGGGTACCAGATTCTGGTTTCGACGATGTACCCCCAGATGTACCCCCATCGTTGGGGGTATGTCAAAGGATGACCTGGGAACTCCTGAAACAAGAAAGGGGCCCGGAGGCCCCTGTTCATGCGGTTTCTGGCGTTTCTTGGTAACTCCTGAAACCTGTGGTTGGTGGAGGCGGCGGGAATTGAACCCGCGTCCGCCAGCACGCGCCCATTGGCTCTACATGCTTAGATTCCGTTTTTTGATTTAACGTCTCTGACTCCAACGGTCAGGATCCAGCGACGCGATTCCTCTTAAGTTTAACGACCGGCATGAGGACGCTACCGATCGCGATCCCATCATTCTTGGCTCGTATCCCCTCCGTGATGAATGGGCACATCACTTCGGGGCCGGGCTAGAAGCTAGCGGCTATTAAGCTGCCAGCGCGCCCTGAGCGTAGTTGTCGTCGTTTGCGACTATTTAGTCGTGATGTTGGATTTACGAGATACATCACGCTCTCGGCATGCACCGCAGGGGTTGTCACCGGCGTCGAAACCATGTCGCCCCCTCAATTGGCATCCTAACAGGATGTCCGAGCTTATGACAGATCAGCCACGGTTTTGTTCCCGCATGATGCGTCCCTTCTGACGCTGCCAGTCGCGATCCTTCTCGGTGGCGCGCTTGTCGTGCAGCTTCTTGCCGGTCACCAGCGCCATTTCGCACTTCACCCGGTTGCCCTTCCAGTAGAGCTTGAGCGGCACGCAGGTGTGCCCCTTGTCCTGGGTGCGCGAGAAGATCCTGGCGATCTCCTTCCTGTGCAGCAGCAGCTTGCGGGTGCGCGTGGGGTCGGCCACCTCGTGGGTGCTGGCGGTGTTGAGCGGCAGGATATGGCTGCCCAGCAGCCATGCCTCGCCGTTCTTGACCAGGATATAGGTGTCGGTCAGCTGGGCCTTGCCCGCACGCAGGCTCTTGACCTCCCAGCCAGCCAGCACCAGGCCGGCCTCGAAGGTCTCTTCGATGTGGTATTCGAAGCGCGCCTTCTTGTTCAAGGCGATGACGTTGCTGCCTGGGCCCTTGCCCTTGGCTTTCTTGTTGGCCATGAAACCTCGTATCGTGTCCTTGCCCGTGGCGGCTCCCTCCGAGATGGGGGGAAGCGTGGTACCATTCAAGGCCTGAAATGACGGCCCATGATACGCCCTGGGCACCGTGAAGTCAGCGAGGAGCGCAATGCCAACGGTCAACCGAACCGCCATGGTGCGGCATACACCCCAGGAGATGTTCGATCTGGTCAACGATTTCGAACGCTATCCGGAGTTCCTGCCGGGCTGCCGCCGCGCCCGCCTGGTGGAGCGCGACGAGTCGCACCTGATCGGCGAGATGACCCTGGGGCGGGCCGGCATCGAGCAGAGCATCATGACCCGCAACGACCTGATCGAACCCGAGCGCATCGAGATGTCGCTGGTCAGCGGCCCCTTCAAGCGCCTGCGCGGCCGCTGGCTGTTCACGGCGATGGGCGAGGATGCCTGCAAGGTGAGCCTGGAGATGGAGTTCGAGTTCGCCAATCGCCTGCTCGGCATGGCCTTCGGCAAGCTCTTCCAGCAGGTCGCCGGGCAGCTGGTCGACTCCTTCACGCGCCGCGCCAACGATCTCTACGGGAACTGAGGGATGGCCGAGATCGCGATCGAGGTGGCCTTTGCGCTCCCGGAAAAGCAGCGCATCATCAGCCTGCGGGTGCCGCTGGGCACCACCGCCCGCGAGGCCGTGGTGCTCGCCGATCTGCCGTCACACTTCCCCGAGCTGCCCGCCGATGCCTTCAGCGACCCCGACCTTGGCCTGTTCGGCAAGCGCCTTCGCGAGCCGGGGACCCATCGCCTGCGCGCGGGTGACCGGGTCGAGGTCTACCGCGGGTTGATCATCGATCCCAAGGCGGCGCGTCTGGCGCGGGCCGGCACCAGACGCTGACGCCCCGCCGGGCAGGAGCGCGGCGGGGCGTCGGATTGGCCGTGCGAGCGGGTATCAGCGCTGGTCGGCGGGTGCCGCGTTGGGCGTCACCTGAGGGGTAGCGGTGCCGCCTTCCGGCAGCGGACCGCCTTCGCTCTGTTGCATCTCGATCGCCTCGTCGAGGTCGCCCTCGCGCTGGATATCCACCAGGCGGTTGCCGTCGAAGGTCAGGGTCACGCGGCGGCGTTCGATGTCCTCGTAGGCCTTGTCCAGATAGAAGACGTAGTCCCACTGGCTGGCGTCGAAGGGCGCCTCCAGCAGCGGGCTGCCCATCACATAGACGACGTCGTCGCGAGTCATGCCCGTCCGCAGCTGCTCGACCATCTCGGCGGTCACCAGGTTGCCCTGGGGGATGTCGCGCTTGTAGACGCCGAAGTAGCTGCAGCCGCTGGCCATCAGCAGGGCGGCGGTAAGGGTGACGATTCTGGTCAACTTTTGCATTTGCGCCTGTTCTTCACTATCGTGGTTTCGGTCGATCATACCCGACCCTACCTGATACTGCGAAGAGCAACCATGGCCGACCAGAACCATGAATTACGCAAGGCCGGTCTGAAGGTGACCCTGCCCCGCGTGAAGATCCTGCAGATCCTGGAAAACGCCCAGGGCGAGCATCACATGAGCGCCGAGGATGTCTACAAGACGCTGCTCGATGCCGGCGAGGATGTGGGCCTGGCTACCGTCTACCGCGTGCTGACCCAGTTCGAGACCGCCGGCCTGGTGGTGCGTCACAACTTCGACGGCGGCCACGCCGTGTTCGAGATCTCCCAGGAGGAGCACCACGACCATATGGTGTGCCTGGAGAGCGGCGAGATCGTCGAGTTCTTCGACGAGGTGATCGAGCGTCGCCAGCAGGAGATCGCCGAGGAGCATGGCTACGAGCTCGTCGACCACGCCCTGGTGCTCTATGTGCGCCCGCGTGGTTCCAGCGTGACCCGCCAGGACGGCCCGCCGCGCAAGTAGCCGGCAGCGCCAGCCAGCAGCACGACGGCCCCGATCATCGATCGGGGCCGTCGTCGTTTGGGGCATCGTATGGGGCGATGGCAGGCCCTAGTGGTGGGGACGCTGGCTGGCGTCGAGCATCTCCCGCGCATGGGCGAGGGTGCGGTCGGAGAGATTGACCCCGCCCAGCATGCGCGCCAGCTCGCCCACGCGGCCGGCCTCGTCGAGCAGCGCCATGCGGGTCAGTGTGGTATCGCCCTCGGCCTGCTTCTCGATATGCAGGTGGCGGTGGGCCTGGGCCGCCACCTGGGGCAGGTGGGTCACGGTCATCACCTGGCCCTGCTCGCCGAGCCGACGCAGCAGCTGACCGACGATCTCGGCGGTGGCGCCGGAGACCCCCACGTCGACCTCGTCGAATACCAGGCTGGGAATGGTGGAGTGGCGGGCCGCCACGACCTGAATCGCCAGGCTGATGCGTGACAGCTCGCCGCCCGAGGCGACCTTTGCCAGTGGGCGTGCTGGCTGGCCGGGGTTGGCACTGATCAGGAAGCGCACCGCGTCGAGCCCCTCGGCGGCGGGCGCCTCGCGCTCGCTGACTTCCACTTCGAAGCGCGCCTTGCCCATGGCCAGGAAGGCGAGCTGCTCCTGCACCGCCTCGCCGAAGCGGCCGGCGGCCTGGCGGCGGGCTTCGCCCACCTCGCGGGCCAGGCGCTTCCACGCCTCGCGCAGCGCCTCGACCTCGGCAGATAGGGCGTCCAGGTCCTGGTCGCCCTCTTCCAGTGTCGCCAGTTCGGCCTGCAGGCGCTGATGCAGGGTCGGCAGCTCCTCGGGCATCACGTGGTGCTTGCGCGCCAGGCGGTGTACGTCGCCCAGGCGCTCGTCCACCCAGGCCAGGCGTTCCGGGTCGAGCTCGGTGTCCGCGGCGAGGTGGGAGAGCTCCCGGGCCGCCTCCTCGACCTGGATGCGCGCCTCGCCGAGCATGCCCAGCGTCTCGCCCAGGCGACCTCGCTCGCAGCCGGGCAGCGCCTCGAGGCGGCCGATCGCCTGGGTGAGCAGGCTGATGGCGCCACCCTCGTCATTGTCACAGCACTCGCTGGCGAACTGCGTCTCGCGCAGGCGCTCCTCGGCGTGGGCCAGCTCCTCCTGCTCCTCCTCCAGGGCCTTCAGCTCACCCTCGGCGAGCCCCAGCTGGTCGAGCTCCTCCACCTGGTAGCGCACCAGCTGGCGGCGGGCGTTCAGCTCGTCGCCATCCTCGGCCAGGCGCTTGAGCCGGCGGCGAGCGGCCTGCCAGGCGCGGAAGGTCTCGGCCATCTCGGCCACCGCCTCGCGGTGACCGGCGAAGTCGTCGAGCAGCCGCAGATGGGTCTCCTCGCGCAACAGCTGCTGGTGGGCGTGCTGGCCATGCACCTCGATCAGGTGCTCGCCCAGGGCGCGCAGGTCGGCCACGGTGGCCGGCTGGCCATTGATCCACGCCTTGGAGCGTCCGCTGGCACTGACCACCCGCCGCAGCAGGCAGTCGTCGGCGGGCAGCTCCCGGGCGGCCAGCCAGGCACGAGCCTGGGGCAGGTCGGCGATATCGAAGCGAGCGGAGAGGTCGGCACGATCGCGGCCGTGGCGCACGCTGGCGGCATCGGCGCGCTCACCCAGGCACAGGCCCAGGGCACCGAGCAGGATCGACTTGCCGGCGCCGGTCTCGCCGGTGATGGCGGTCATGCCGCCGGCAAGTTCCAGCTCGAGATGGTCGACGATGGCGAAGTCGCGAATGGCAAGTTCCGTGAGCATGTTGCCTCCCCGGTCGGGCCTGTTATCGGGCACCTGTTCATTCATACATGATGTGAGTGTTTATACAGTAGTCCAGGATTTCCGACAATGCACGGCCGACTCGTCTCGCCCGATGCCTTGAGTTCCGCGGCGACGTCCCCATATAGCGGGCATAACCGTTTCACGTCCACATTGATCATCTTGCATCGGCGGCCCCTGGCCGCCGCATCTGAATTTCACAGAAGAGCTTCAGGAGAGACCCATGGCCAAAGATCCCCAGACCCCGCTGGACGAGGAGCTCAAGCGCCAGGAGGAAGAAGCGGAGCCCCAGGCCGAGCCGCAGCCCGTGGAGGGTGAGCTGGAGGAGGTTGCCGAGGCCGCCGATCAGGCGGAGCAGGCCGCAGCGTCCGGCGACAATCCCGAGGCCGAGGTGCTGGCCGCCCGCGTCGAGGAGCTCGAGCAGAGCGTGGCCGAGGCTAAGGACCAGGCGCTGCGCGCCGCCGCCGAGGCACAGAACGTGCGCCGCCGCGCCGAGCAGGAGGCCGAGAAGGCCCGCAAGTTCGCGCTGGAGAAGTTCGTCAAGGAGCTGCTGCCGGTGGTCGACAGCCTGGAGAAGGCGCTCGAGGCGATGTCAGATGAGGCCAGCGAGGCCCACCTGGAGGGGGTCTCCATGACCCTCAAGATGCAGCTCGACGTGCTCGGCAAGTTCGGCGTCGAGGTGGTGGACCCCGCCGGCGAGCCCTTCGACCCGCAGTACCACGAGGCCATGGCCATGGTGCCCAACCCTGAACTCGACCCCAACAGCGTGATGGAGGTGGTTCAGAAGGGCTACCTGCTCAACGGCCGCCTGGTGCGCCCGGCCATGGTGGTGGTCAGCCAGGCCGCCGGCTGAACGGCAACAATTCCGGGGCGCGGGGCTTGAAATGCTTCCCGCGGCCCCCAGATAGATGGCAACTCCGCGGCGAAAGCCGCTGAACACGACTCCTGAATACATCACACGACTTCGAGGATTTCCTATGGGACGCATCATCGGAATTGACCTTGGCACCACCAACTCCTGCGTGGCCGTGCTCGACGGCGACAGCGCCAAGGTGATCGAGAACGCCGAGGGTACCCGCACTACACCCTCCATCATCGCCTACACCGAGGACGGTGAGACCCTGGTGGGCCAGGCGGCCAAGCGCCAGGCGGTCACCAACCCCGAGAACACCTTGTACGCCATCAAGCGTCTGATCGGTCGTCGCTTCAAGGACGACGTGGTCCAGAAGGACATCAAGATGGTGCCCTACACCATCACCGAGGCAGACAATGGTGACGCCTGGGTCGAGGTGAAGGGCAAGAAGCTGGCCCCCCCCCAGGTCAGCGCCGAAGTGCTGAAGAAGATGAAGAAGACCGCGGAAGACTACCTGGGTGAGGAAGTCACCGAGGCGGTCATCACCGTGCCGGCCTACTTCAACGACAGTCAGCGCCAGGCGACCAAGGACGCGGGCCGCATCGCCGGCCTCGAGGTCAAGCGCATCATCAACGAGCCCACCGCGGCGGCGCTGGCCTACGGCATGGACAAGTCGCGCGGCGACAAGACCATCGCGGTCTATGACCTTGGCGGCGGCACCTTCGACATCTCCATCATTGAGGTGGCCGACGTCGACGGCGAGACCCAGTTCGAGGTGCTGGCCACCAACGGCGACACCTTCCTGGGCGGCGAGGACTTCGACCTGGCGCTGATCAACTACCTGGTCGACCAGTTCAAGAGCGACAGCGGCATCGACCTCTCCGGCGACAACCTGGCCATGCAGCGCCTCAAGGAAGCCGCCGAGAAGGCCAAGATTGAGCTCTCCAGCGCCCAGCAGACCGACGTCAACCTGCCGTACATCACGGCGGACAACACCGGTCCCAAGCACCTCAACGTCAAGGTGACCCGCGCCAAGCTGGAGTCGCTGGTCGAGGAGCTGGTCAAGCGCTCCCTCGAGCCGTGCAAGACCGCGCTCAAGGATGCCGGCCTCTCCGCCTCCGAGATCGATGACGTTATCCTGGTCGGCGGTCAGACCCGCATGCCCATGGTGCAGAAGTCCGTGGCCGACTTCTTCGGCAAGGACGCCCGCAAGGACGTCAACCCGGATGAAGCCGTGGCCGTGGGCGCCGCCATCCAGGGTGGCGTGCTGGGCGGTGACGTCAAGGACGTGCTGCTGCTCGACGTCACCCCGCTGACCCTGGGCATCGAGACCCTGGGCGGCGTGATGACCCCGCTGATCGAGAAGAACACCACCATCCCGACCAAGAAGACCCAGACCTTCTCGACCGCGGATGACAACCAGACCGCCGTGACCATCCACGTGCTGCAGGGTGAGCGCAAGCAGGCGGGCGGTAACAAGTCGCTGGGCCGCTTCGACCTGGCCGATATCCCGCCGGCACCGCGCGGCGTGCCGCAGATCGAGGTTGCCTTCGACCTGGACGCCAACGGTATCCTCAACGTGTCTGCCAAGGACAAGGCCACCGGCAAGGAGCAGTCCATCGTCATCAAGGCCTCCAGCGGCCTTTCCGACGACGAGATCGAGCAGATGGTCCGCGACGCCGAGGCCCACGCCGACGAGGACAAGAAGTTCGAGGAGCTGGTCCAGCTGCGCAACCAGGCCGACGGCATGGTCCACGCCGCACGCAAGACCGTGGAAGAGGCCGGCGAGCACGCCAGCGACGAGGAGAAGGAAGCCATCGAGAGCGCCGCCAAGGAGCTCGAGGAGGCGATCAAGGGGGATGACAAGGACGACATCCAGGCCAAGCTCGACAAGCTGACCGAGGCCTCCGGCAACCTGGCGCAGAAGATGTATGCCGCCCAGGCCGAGGCCGGCCAGCAGGCTGGCGGCGAAGCCGGCGACGCCGGTACCAAGCCGGAAGATGACGTGGTCGACGCCGAGTACGAAGAAGTCAACGACGACCAGAAGAAGCAGTAAACCACGCATCTGAACTACGCATCTAAGCCATGGATGACACCAGCGCGGGGGCCTGACTCCCGCGTTGGTGTTTCCGAGGGACCGCGACGGAGGCGGACAGACCCATGTCCAAACGCGACTATTACGAGGTACTGGGCGTAGAGCGCGGTGCCGATACCAAAGACATCAAGAAGGCCTACCGCCGGCTCGCCCAGAAGTTTCACCCCGACCGTAACCCGGATGACGAAAGTGCGGCGGAGAAGTTTCGCGAGGTCTCCGAGGCCTACGAGGTACTCAGCGACAGCGAGAAGCGCGCCGCCTACGACCAGTTCGGCCATGCCGGCGTGGATGGCCAGGCCGGCGGCTTCGGCGGTGGTGGCTTCGGTGGCGCCGGGGCCGGTGGCTTCAGCGATATCTTCGGCGATGTGTTCGGCGATATCTTCGGCGGCGGCGGTGGCCGGCGGCATCCCAACGCCCCGGCCCGGGGCAGTGACCTGCGCTACAACCTCGAGCTCGACCTCGAGGACGCCGTGGCCGGCACCAGCGTGGATATCCGCGTTCCGCGCCACGTGGAGTGCGAGCGCTGCGACGGCGACGGCGCCGAGCCGGGCTCCAGCAAGGAGACCTGCCCGACCTGTGGCGGTCATGGCCAGGTGCGCATGCAGCAGGGCTTCTTCGCCGTGCAGCAGACCTGCCCGACCTGCCATGGCTCCGGCCAGCACATCAAGGTGCCGTGCCACAAGTGCCACGGCGAGGGCCGGGTACGCGAGACCCGCACCCTGTCGGTGAAGATCCCCGCTGGCGTGGATACCGGCGACCGCATTCGCCTCAATGGCGAGGGCGAGGCCGGCATCAACGGTGGCCCGCCGGGAGACCTCTACGTTCAGGTGCACCTCAAGCCGCACCCGATCTTCCAGCGCGACGGCCGCCACCTGCAGTGCGAGGTGCCGATCAACTTCGTCGATGCAGCGCTGGGTGGCGAACTGGAAGTGCCGACCCTGGGCGGCCGGGTCAAGCTGAAGATCCCGCCCGAGACCCAGACCGGCAAGCTCTTCCGCCTGCGTGGCAAGGGCGTCAAGCCGGTGCGCGGCGGCGCCCCGGGCGACCTGATCTGCAAGGTGGTGGTCGAGACCCCGGTGAAGCTCAAGGAGGAGCAGAAGGAGCTGCTGCGCCAGTTCCAGGAGAGCCTGGGCGGCACCAACAGCGCCCACCACTCGCCCAAGAAGAGCGGCTTCTTCGACGGCGTGAAGAAGTTCTTCGAGGACATGAAGCCCTGACGCTATCACCCCAGCGGCTCGCTCCTCGAGGCGTTTCAGGAGACCCCGGCATCGCGAGATGCCGGGGTCTCGTGTATGGGGCTCAGCGCTGCAGGTGTGCCAGGCGCCAGGCCAGTGCCTCTCGATCGGACTGCCAGTGCGGATCGCGGGGCAGCACCAGCGGCTGTTCGTCGAGTTCGCACAGCCAGCGGCTGTCGGGCACCAGTGCATCCACCGTGGGGCTGACGTGCCTACAATCTGCCGCGAGCTGCGGCTCACATCATGTTATTACACGACTAGACTCGCGCTCACCTTCGGAGCGAAACGTGAGTGTTGCAGCCAACGGTGCTCAGGAATGTGGCGGGCATTGGAGAAGATGTCCGGCCCCCCGCTCGTAGTACTCAGCTGGCTAGTCCCTGCCATTCCGCCAGCTGCTGGTTGGCCTTGAGCCGCTGACGCTGCAGCAGCACGCTGTCGAATAGCTGAGTCAGGTCCGCACCGCTGGGCAGGAGCGGCAGAGAAGCCTGCGCTTCGTCGCGGAACTGGCTGGCGAGGGTAGGTTCTGCGTCCAGGATCTCCCACCAGGCCAGGATGTCCTGCCTGGCATGCTCCATTAGTGCGGCAGCGGGCAGGCGGTCGGACTTAGCGGCATTGGCCCGCTCGGTGGCCGGTAGCAGGTTCCAGAGGTCGTTGTTCTGCCAGCGTGACCATGGAAAGCAGTGGTCCACCGCGTAGGCTCGCTTGTGCAGGTCCTGTTGCGACCACACGCAGTGCAGCGGTGCCGGTGTGGACAGGTGCTTGGCGATCAGATGGCGAACCTGCTGGGTTTCACGCCGGCTTTCCGGCCAGGTGAGTGCTCGATGCAGCAGGCCAACATCAGCTTGGGGGTTGTAGCCCTGCATCAGCTGCATCCACTCATGCGTGATCGCGGGCTCCAGCCAGCAGGCATAGCGGCTCATGCAGTCCCACAGCGCCGTGGGCACCCGGTACTCGCCGAACGCGGCCAGCATTTGGGTATCCAGCCGGACGGGCCGGCCGTTGACCCTCATTCCCCGGCGCTCACCGGCAAAGACGGGCTCGGCACTCCCTGGCCAGGTGGTGTAGCGCGTGGGCATGTGCACGATAGTCTGGCAGGCATCACGAATGGCCCGTAGTACGGTGGCGGCGATGTCGGAGTCTGACAGCGGACTGCCGATGCGCATGTCCCCGGGTGCCAGCTGTGCCAGGCGGTGAAAATCCTCCTTGGCAAACCCGTAGCCACGCGAACCGGGTGACTGACGCAGGTGATGATCCAGCAGCAGCGGTCGGTAGAGGTGTAGCCAGTACAGACCTACCGCACCTAGGGGTAGTATCACCCAGTCATCGTCGCGTCGTGAGACGATGCCCGGTGCGGTATCGGCCAGACGTACCAGGGTACGCAGCAGGGCCAGCTTGTAGGTGGAAGACTTGTCGTCGTTGACGATGATATGGCGCAGCACTGGCAGTGCTCCGGTGCCGTCATCGGGCAGGCGATAGACACGCAGCTGCCAGTCCACGCTGCGTCGGCCCAGCTGGTCATCACTGCGTGACGCGGCAAGCGGAAGGAGGGCGAGGTCTTGAGCCCAGCGATCCAGGGAGGCCAGGCTGACCTCGAAGAACTGACGCTCATCGCCGCTCTTCCCCTGACGGGCCGAGATCACCAGTATGCCTCCCGGAGCCAACAGCATGGTCAGCACGCGCAGGGCACGTTGCTGCTCCTCGGGGCGCAGGTGCATCCACACTGCCGAGATCAGGATAAGCGAGTAGCGCTGGGAGAGGGCGCGCAGCTTGGCCAGACTGGGAAGTCGATCATCTAGCCAGGTGACGTCGTGGCCTGCTGTGTGGGCGCGGCCGAGCTGACGAAGGTTGTCGGCAGGCTCCACCGCGACGACTTGCCACCCACGCTCGGCCAGAGCCCGGGCGTCACGTCCGCTGCCGGCACCGACGTCTAACGCCAGGCCGGACTGCTCCGGCATCAACGACAGCCAGTCGTGGTGCACCTGCTCGAAGTCGACCGACTGGTACTGATCGAAGAACCGCCTGGCGTGCTCATGGTAGGGCCGTTCGCTGGACATCCTGTCGCTTCTCTTGAACCTGATAGCGCTACGTTACCGCCCGGTCTGCAGGAATGCGATACGCCGATTAGCGTATCTCAGAAGTCGTGGTAATACCGATGTGAGTGTGATTTGCCAGTGCTTGTGGTGTTCTGCAGGCCATTTATCAACGCTCGACAGACTTGGCGCTACGTTGTCTTGGTGGCCGCTATCGAATGTGAGCAAGCGTGTAGAAGCGCCCGCTTGGCTTCGACGGTGAGGCGGCATAGTCTGGAGATCCGACATTTCTGCAGGAGGAGAGCGCCATGCCCATTTCACGCGCCGAGCTGCACGCCGACGATGCGGCAGCCCTGATCGATCAGCTGTGCGAGCGCTGGTCGGACGCCAAGGAGGTGGACCGTTCCGCCGACCCGGTGCGGGTCGATTTCGAGAACGGCAGCTGCTATCTGCAGGCCCAGCCGGACAAGCTGCTGGTGGTGGTTGAGGCCGTCGATGACGAGAGCCACGACCAGCTGGAGGGCCAGGTGGATCACGCCCTGGATACCCTCAAGGGTGTCGAGCTGGATATCGTCTGGGAGGCGTGAGCCGAAGCGTTACCTCCCGCGGCGCCCACCTCGGCATGCTGCTGTGGGCGGCCCTGGTAGGGCTCTCCTTTCCCGTCGTGGGGCTGATGAGCGAGCTGCCGCCACTGCTGCTCACCGCCCTGCGTTTCGCCATCGCCTGTGCCGGCCTCTTCGTGCTGGCCAGGCGCTCGCCTGACTTCCTGCCCCGGGGGCGGAGCCTGCCGCTGTATGCGCTGATGGGGCTCTGCCTGGCCGGCTTCTTCTCGGCCATGTTCTGGGCCGCGCATCATGCCACGGCGCTCACCATGGCGACCCTGCATGTCACGGTGCCGCTGCTCGCCTTCCTGCTGGGCCTGGGATTGCGGGTGGAGAGGCCAGGCTGGCGGCTGCCCGCGATCCTCGCCCTGGGCGCCATCGGCGCCCTGGGGCTGGCCGTCGCCGAGGCGTGGCAGCAAGGTGGCGGGCTGCGCTTCGGGATCGGCGAGGCGGTGTTCTTCGTCGGCTGTGTCGCCACGGCGCTCTATCCGGTGCTCAGCCGCTGGGGGCTGGCCAGTGGCCGCCTGCCGGAATCGGCGGCGGTGCGCACCTTCTGGAGCCTGGGCCTGGGTGGCCTACTGGTTGGCCTGGCCGGCCTTGCCATCGAGCCGGTGGGGCGCCTGGCGGCCATGCGTGCCACGGACCTGACGTTGCTGGTCTATCTGGGGCTCTGCTCCAGCGCCCTGACCTTCTGGCTGATGCAGCGGGCCACCGCGGTGCTCACCCCGGGGGTGGTCACCGCCTACGGCTATCTGGTGCCCTTCGTCTCCATGCTGCTGCTGTTCCTGCGTTCGCCGCAGCATATCGGCTGGGTGTGGCTGCCGGGCAGCCTGATGGTGCTCGTGGCCATGGCGCTGCTGATGCGCCGGGATGCCCCTGCGACATGAGGTCTCGCTGCCTTGCCTCTTTCCAGGGGGCTGCCTAGTCTGGAGGCGTTGTCTCGATTCCGAGGGAGTGATCATGACGCAGGAAACGCAACGCACGACCCTGCCCATCGTGCAGATGGCAAAGGATAACGACGAGTTTCGCCAGGTGATCTGGACCGGTGAACAGACGCAGCTGGTGTTGATGGCGATCCCGGAAGGCGGCGAGATCGGCGGCGAGGTCCACGAGGGCCACGACCAGCTGCTCTACTTCGTCGACGGCCAGGGTGAGGCCACCATCGGAGAAGCCAAGGTCAGCGTGCAGGCCGGCGATGTCAGCATCGTGCCCTCCGGCATGTTCCATAACTTCAGGAACAGCGGCAGCGGCATGCTCAAGCTCTACACCACCTACAGCCCGCCCGAGCATGAGCCGGGGACCGAGCATGCCACCAAGGGCGAGGCCGACGCCGAATAGCCCCGGCAGGCCATGCGTGCCATTGCTCCGTTGCCTGCGGGCCCGGCCATGCCGGGCCCGCTCTGTTATACTGGCCGCCCATCGTTTCCACCGAATATTGCAGGAGCCCTCATGACCCGAATCGCCATCGTCGGTGTCGCCGGCCGCATGGGCCGCACCCTGGTCAATGCCGTTCAGCAGGATGACGGCGCCACCCTGGCGGGGGGCATCGTCGAGCCGGGCAGTTCGCTGATCGGTGCCGATATCGGTGAGCTGGCCGGGGTCGGCCGGGTGGGTGTGAGCGCGGTGGACGCGCTGGACGCCATCGTCGATGACTTCGATGTGCTGATCGACTTCACTGCGCCTCGGGTGACGCTTTCCAACCTGGCGTTCTGCGCCGCCCATGGCAAGCGGATGGTGATCGGTACCACCGGGCTCTCCGACGAGGAGCTGGCCGAACTCGACGCCTTCCGTGAGCAGCTGCCCTTCGTCTTCGCCCCCAACATGAGCGTGGGGGTGAACCTCACACTCAAGCTGCTGGAGACCGCGGCCCGGGCGTTGGGCGACGAGGGCTACGATATCGAGGTGATCGAGTCCCACCATCGCCACAAGGTGGATGCCCCCTCCGGCACCGCGCTGAAGATGGGCGAGGTGGTGGCCGAGAGCCTGGGCCGCACCCTCAAGGAGCATGGCGTTTTCGAGCGGGTGGGGCAGTGCGGGCCGCGCACTGACAAGGAGATCGGCTTCGCCACGGTGCGCGCCGGGGATATCGTCGGCGAGCACACGGTGATGTTCGCCACCGAGGGCGAGCGCATCGAGATCACCCACAAGGCGTCGAGCCGCATGACCTTCGCCAAGGGGGCGGTGCGCGCCGCGCGCTGGGTGGCCGGCCAGGACAAGGGGCGCTACGCCATGCAGGATGTGCTTGGGCTCTGAGACTTATGGGGTAGTCGCCGGGCGCCGTTTCCTGTAATATCCCCAAAATTTTGGCCGGGCGCCTGGGCGAAGACCCAACACAGCGCTTGTTGCTTCGGCCCTTTGTTCTGAGCGAACCAGCTCTGAGCACATCAGTTCCGAGCGAATGACAACAAGCGGGATGAAACCGGTCACCATCGGGTTTCGTCCCGCTTTTTTGCGGGCCGGCCATCGGCCACCGTATGCCTTGACGAGCTGTCTCGATAGCTCTCTCTAAAAACCTGGGAGGACGTTGCATTGAACAGACCCGCGATACTGGCCCTGGAAGACGGCAGTGTGTTTCACGGCACGGCCATCGGTGCCGATGGACAGACCAGCGGTGAGGTGGTGTTCAATACGGCCATGACCGGCTATCAGGAGATCCTGACCGACCCCTCCTACACCCGACAGATCGTCACCCTGACCTACCCCCATATCGGCAATACCGGCGTCAACACCGAGGACGTGGAGTCCGGGGCCATCGCCGCCGCCGGCCTGGTGATCCGAGACCTGCCGCTGCTGGCCAGCAGCTTCCGTTGCGAGCAGACCCTCTCCGACTACCTCAAGGGTCAGAACGTGCTGGGCATCGCCGAGATTGATACCCGCCGTCTGACGCGTATCCTGCGCGACAAGGGCGCCCAGAACGGCGCGATCCTGGCCGGCAGCGAGGCCGAGGGCGAGGACGCCGTGGAGCGTGCCCTGGCCGCCGCCCGCGCCTTCCCGGGCCTCAAGGGCATGGATCTGGCCAAGGTGGTCTCCTGTCAGAGCCCCTACCAGTGGAGCGAGGGCGAGTGGGCCCTGGGTCAGGGTTACGCCGACACCACCCAGGGTGAGCGCCCCTTCCATGTGGTCGCCTACGACTTCGGCGTCAAGCGCAACATCCTGCGCATGCTGGCCTCCCGCGGCTGCCGTCTGACCGTGGTGCCGGCCCAGACTCCGGCGTCCGAGGTGCTGGCCATGGCCCCCGACGGCATCTTCCTGGCCAACGGCCCCGGCGACCCCGAGCCCTGCGACTACGCCATCAAGGCGATCCAGGAGATCCTCGAGACCGAGATCCCGCTGTTCGGCATCTGCCTGGGCCACCAGCTGCTGGCCCTGGCCAGCGGGGCGAAGACCGTGAAGATGAACCATGGCCACCATGGTGCTAACCACCCGGTTCAGGACCTCGACACCGGCCATGTGATGATCACCAGCCAGAACCACGGCTTCGCCGCCGACGAGGCGAGCCTGCCGGCCAACCTGCGGGCCACCCACCGCTCGCTGTTCGACGGCACCCTGCAGGGGATCGAGCGCACCGACCGCCCGGCCTTCAGCTTCCAGGGCCACCCGGAGGCGAGCCCCGGGCCCCGGGACGTCGCGCCGCTGTTCGATCGTTTCGTCGAGATGATGCGGACCAGCCAGGCCTGAGCCTGGGGAATCGCCACACTCACGTCGCCACTCGTCACCCTTTTCAGCGGGAAGCACCATGCCCAAGCGTACCGACATCCAGAGCATCCTGATCATTGGCGCCGGCCCCATCGTCATCGGCCAGGCGTGCGAATTCGACTACTCCGGCGCCCAGGCCTGCAAGGCGCTGCGCGAGGAGGGCTACCGGGTCATCCTGGTCAACTCCAACCCGGCCACCATCATGACCGACCCGGCCATGGCCGACGCCACCTATATCGAGCCGATCACCTGGCAGGCGGTGGAGAAGATCATCGAGGCCGAGCGCCCCGACGTCATCCTGCCCACCATGGGTGGCCAGACCGCGCTCAACTGCGCGCTGGAGCTGGACAAGCACGGCGTGCTGGCCAAGTACGGCGTCGAGATGATCGGCGCCAACGCCGACGCCATCAACAAGGCCGAGGACCGCGACCTCTTCGACCAGGCCATGAAGCGCATCGGCCTGGAGTGCCCCAAGGCCGAGGTGGCCCACAGCATGGAAGAGGCCTGGCGCATCCAGGGGGATCTGGGCTTCCCGGTGATCATCCGCCCCTCCTACACCATGGGCGGTTCCGGTGGCGGCGTGGCCTACAACAAGGAGGAGTTCGAGGAGATCTGCCAGCGCGGCTTCGAGCTCTCCAACAACCACGAGCTGCTGATCGACGAGTCGCTGCTGGGCTGGAAGGAGTACGAGATGGAGGTCGTTCGTGACAGGAACGACAACTGCATCATCGTCTGCGCCATCGAGAACTTCGACCCCATGGGCGTGCACACCGGCGACTCCATCACCGTGGCCCCGGCCCAGACGCTGACCGACAAGGAATACCAGATCATGCGCGACGCCTCACTGGCGGTGCTGCGCGAGATCGGCGTCGAGACCGGCGGTTCCAACGTGCAGTTCGGCATGGATCCGAAGACCGGACGCATGGTGGTGATCGAGATGAACCCGCGGGTGTCGCGCTCGTCGGCGCTGGCCTCCAAGGCCACCGGCTTCCCGATCGCCAAGATCGCCGCCAAGCTGGCGGTGGGCTACACCCTGGACGAGCTGCAGAACGACATCACCGGCGGGCGCACCCCAGCCTCCTTTGAGCCGTCCATCGACTACGTGGTCACCAAGATCCCGCGCTTCACCTTCGAGAAGTTCCCCCAGGCCAACGACCGCCTGACCACCCAGATGAAGTCGGTGGGCGAGGTGATGGCCATCGGGCGCACCTTCCAGGAGTCGCTGCAGAAGGCGCTGCGCGGCCTGGAGACCGGCAACGACGGCCTCGACCCCAAGGTCACCCGCTTCGACGCCGACGGGCTGGCGCATATCAAGGGCGAGCTGCAGGCCGCCGGTGCCGAGCGCATCTTCTACGTGGCCGATGCCATGCGCGCCGGCATGAGCCGCGACGAGATCTTCACGCTGACCAACATCGATCCCTGGTTCCTGGTCCAGCTCGAGGACCTGGTCGCCACCGAGGCCGAGGTGGCGCGGCGCTCGCTCTCCGAGCTCGACAAGCGTGAGCTGTTCCGCCTCAAGCGCAAGGGTTTCAGCGATGCGCGGCTGGCCACATTGCTCGGCGTCTCCGAGAAGGAGTTCCGCAAGACCCGCCAGCAGGCCGGTATCCGCCCGGTCTACAAGCGCGTCGACACCTGTGCCGCGGAGTTCGCCTCGGATACCGCCTACATGTACTCCACCTACGAGGAGGAGTGCGAGGCGGAGGTCTCCGACCGCCAGAAGATCATGGTGCTGGGCGGTGGGCCCAACCGTATCGGCCAGGGCATCGAGTTCGACTACTGCTGCGTCCATGCCGCCTTCGCTATGCACGACGACGGCTATGAGACCATCATGGTCAACTGCAACCCGGAGACCGTCTCCACCGACTACGACACCAGCGACCGCCTCTATTTCGAGCCGGTGACCCTGGAGGACGTGCTGGAGATCGCCGACAAGGAGCAGCCTGTCGGCGTGATCGTGCAGTTCGGCGGCCAGACCCCGCTGAAGCTGGCCCGCGAGCTGGAGGCCGCCGGCGTGCCGATCATCGGCACCACCCCGGACGCCATCGACCGCGCCGAGGACCGCGAGCGCTTCCAGCAGATGATCGAGAAGCTGGGCCTCAAGCAGCCGCCCAACGCCACCGCGCGCAGCTTCGAGGAGGCCTTCGCCAAGGCCGAGACCATCGGCTATCCGCTGGTCGTACGCCCGAGCTACGTGCTGGGCGGCCGCGCCATGGAGATCGTCTACGACGCCTCGGAGCTGGAGAACTACATGACCCACGCGGTCAAGGTCTCCAACGACTCGCCGGTGCTGCTCGACCACTTCCTCAACGCCGCCATCGAGATCGACATCGATGCGGTCAGCGACGGCAAGGAAGTGGTGATCGGCGGCATCATGCAGCATATCGAGCAGGCCGGGGTGCACTCCGGCGACTCCGCCTGCTCGCTGCCGCCCTACTCGCTGCCCGCCGAGGTGCAGGATGAGATGCGAGACCAGGTCCGGCAGATGGCGGTGGAGCTTGGCGTCAAGGGCCTGATGAACGTCCAGCTGGCCTGGCAGGATGGCGAGATCTACATCATCGAGGTCAACCCCCGTGCCTCGCGCACCGTGCCCTTCGTCTCCAAGTGCATCGGCACCTCGCTGGCCCAGATCGCCGCCCGCTGCATGGCCGGCACCACCCTGGCGGAGCAGGGCTTCACCCGCGAGATCGTGCCGCACTTCTTCAGCGTCAAGGAGGCGGTCTTCCCGTTCAACAAGTTCCCGGGGGTCGACCCGATCCTGTCGCCGGAGATGAAGTCCACCGGTGAGGTGATGGGCTCAGGCGATACCTTCGCCGAGGCCTTCTACAAGGCGCAGCTGGGTGCCGGCGAGGCGATTCCGCCGCTTTCCGGGCCGCGCAAGGCGTTCCTCTCGGTGCGCGAGCCGGACAAGGCGGGTGTTATCGAGGTGGCGCGTTCTCTGGTAACATTGGGCTTCACGCTGTGCGCGACCCGCGGTACCGCCGCCGCCCTCGAGGCCGCCGGTATCGATGTCGAGGTCGTGAACAAGGTCTTCGAAGGCCGCCCGCATATCGTCGATCTGCTCAAGAACGACGAGATCGCCTATATCGTCAATACCACCGAGGGTCGCCAGGCGATCAACGACTCCTCGGTGATCCGTCGCACCGCGCTTGCCCGCAAGGTTCCCTACGCCACCACGCTGGCGGGGGCCAGTGCCGTTTGTCTGGCGCTCGAGTACGGCAACGAGATCACGGTGCGGCGGCTACAGGAACTGCATGCAGGAGCTGCACAATGAACAAGGTCCCGATGACCGTCGCCGGAGAGTCGCGCCTGCGCAAGGAGCTCGAGCACCTCAAGAGCGAGGCGCGTCCGAAGGTGATCGCCGCCATCGCCGAGGCCCGTGAACACGGCGACCTCAAGGAGAACGCCGAGTACCATGCCGCCCGCGAGCAGCAGGGTTTCATCGAGGGGCGCATCCAGGAGATCGAGGGCAAGCTCTCCAGTGCCCAGGTGATCGACGTCACCAAGCTGCCCCAGACCGGCAAGGTGATCTTCGGCGTCACCGTGGGGTTGCTCAACCTCGATACCGACGAGGAGGTGACCTACCGCATCGTCGGCGAGGACGAGGCCGACATCAAGCAGGGGCTGATCTCAGTGACCTCGCCCATCGCCCGCGCCCTGATCGGCAAGGAGGAGGGCGACGTGGTGGTGGTCAAGACTCCCGGCGGTGACGTCGAGTACGAGATCTCGAGCGTGGAGCACCTGTAACTCAAGCTTGAAGAAAAAACACCCCCGCAGCCATGGCTGCGGGGGTGTTGTCGTATGGAGCCGCCGTAGGAGGGATGCTTCGCATCGCGACTGGCGCCGTAAGGCGCCCGGTGGTTTCACTGGCTCACGGGTGGCCTGTTAGGGAGGCCTTCGGCCTGCGTCGCGAGACGGAGTCTCCCTCCTACCTGGACGCGGGCCTCAGTGCCGCCCGTGGTGCCCCTCGTAGCGCTGCACGTTGGAGAGCTTCGGGTTGGCCTGGGGATTGCGCCGATAGAGCAGCGCCATCTTGCCGATCTTCTGCACCAGCTCGGCGCCGCTCGCCTCGATCAGCTCGTCGAGCATGGCGCCGCGTTCGTCGCGTTCCGGCAGGGCGAACTTCACCTTGATCAGCTCGTGGTCGTTGAGGGCCCGGTCGAGCTCCGCCAGCACTCCTTCGGAGATGCCGTTCTCGGAGATCATGACCACCGGGTTCAGGTGGTGACCGATGCTGCGAAATGCTTTCTTTTGTGCCTGTGACAAGCTCATGGTATCTTGCGTCTTCTCGGTTGCGCGCAGCCAGCCATGGTACGCGCAAATCGTCACGCCGAAAACGTCTTCGGTGAAAGCGCCGGATCAACCGGCCATTCTTCGGCGCTTCAGTACCGTAATCCGCTCCGCGCCAGTCACACCCCCGCTACGTTCCAGGTGATGCCGTGGCTCGTTCCCGCACCCCATCTCCCGCCTCCAGCAAGCACTCTGCCAGCAAGACCAGCAAGGGCTGGCTGAAGGAGCACTTCGACGACCAGTACGTGCAGCGCTCCTGGCAGGAGGGCTACCGCTCGCGGGCCAGCTACAAGCTGTTCGAACTCGACGAGAAGGACCGGCTCCTGGCGCCGGGCATGACGGTGATCGACCTGGGGGCGGCGCCCGGCGGCTGGAGCCAGGTGGCGGCCGAGAAGGTGGGCCCCGAGGGGGTGGTGATCGCCTCCGATATCCTCGAGATGGATGCCCTGGCCGGGGTCGACTTCATCCAGGGCGACTTCACCGAGGAGGCGGTCCTCGAGGCGATCCTCGCCACCCTGGGCGGCCGCCCGGTGGACCTGGTGATGTCCGACATGGCCCCCAACATGAGTGGCATGGCCGCCATCGACCAGCCCCAGGCGATGTACCTGGTGGAGCTGGCGCTGGACCTGGCCGGGCAGACCCTGCGTCCCGGCGGCACCTTCCTGGCCAAGGTGTTCCAGGGCGAGGGCTTCGATGAATACCTGAAGGCGCTGCGCAGCGCCTTCACGCGGGTGGTGACCCGCAAGCCCGGCGCCTCACGGGCGCGCTCCCGTGAGGTCTACCTGCTGGCCCAGGGCTTTCGCGGCTGAGCCTGACCGGATGGGCGCCGTGATAGTCCCGGCCTACCGGGGCGATTGCCGGACAGCGCAGCACAAAGTGTGTCACAGTGCCTGCTGCGGTGGACCGCCCGGCGGGCGGTGGCCGAACGCGGCCGGCTCCTGTAGTGTCCAAGGTGCCAGGTCCCTGCGGCCGACAGATTTCAGATATTGAGGGTAGTCCCTTGAACGATATGGCGAAGAACCTGATCCTGTGGTTGGTCATCGCGGCAGTCCTGCTGACGGTGTTCAACAACTTCAGTGTCGATAGCTCACCTCAGGCGATGAACTACTCCCAGTTCGTCCAGCAGGTGCAGAACGAGCAGGTACGCAGTGTCACCATCGATGGCTATACCATCACCGGTGAGCGTACCGATGGGTCGCAGTTCCGGACCATCCGCCCCGCGGCGGAGGACCCCAAGCTGATGGACGACCTGCTCTCCAGCAATGTCACCGTGGTGGGCAAGGAGCCTGAACAGCAGAGCCTGTGGATGCGGCTGCTGATCGCCAGCTTCCCGATCCTGCTGATCCTGGCCATCTTCATGTTCTTCATGCGCCAGATGCAGGGCGGTGGTGCCGGCAAGGGCGGGCCCATGAGCTTCGGCAAGTCCAAGGCCAAGCTGCTCTCCCAGGACCAGATCAAGACTACCTTCGCCGACGTCGCCGGCTGTGACGAGGCCAAGGAGGAGGTCGAGGAACTGGTCGACTTCCTGCGCGATCCCACCAAGTTCCAGCGCCTGGGCGGCACCATCCCCCGCGGCGTGCTAATGGTGGGCCCGCCGGGTACCGGCAAGACGCTGCTCGCCAAGTCCATCGCCGGGGAGGCCAAGGTGCCGTTCTTCTCCATCTCCGGCTCCGACTTCGTCGAGATGTTCGTCGGCGTGGGTGCCTCCCGCGTGCGTGACATGTTCGAGCAGGCCAAGAAGCAGGCGCCCTGCATCATCTTCATCGACGAGATCGATGCCGTGGGCCGCTCCCGTGGTGTCGGCATGGGCGGCGGCAACGACGAGCGCGAGCAGACCCTCAACCAGCTGCTGGTGGAGATGGACGGTTTCGAGGCCAACGAGGGCATCATCGTCATCGCCGCCACCAACCGTCCCGACGTGCTCGACCCCGCGCTGATGCGCCCGGGCCGCTTCGATCGCCAGGTGGTGGTGCCGCTGCCCGATATCCGTGGCCGTGAGCACATCCTCAACGTGCACCTGCGCAAGGTGCCGCTGGCCGACGACGTCAAGCCGTCGCTGATCGCCCGCGGTACCCCCGGCTTCTCCGGCGCCGACCTGGCTAACCTGGTCAACGAGGGTGCCCTGTTTGCCGCGCGGCGCAACAAGCGCCTGGTGGGCATGGAAGAGCTGGAGATGGCCAAGGACAAGATCATGATGGGCGCCGAGCGCCGCTCCATGGTCATGACCGAGAAGGAGAAGCTCAATACCGCCTACCACGAGTCGGGCCACGCCATCATCGGCCTGGTGATGCCGGAGCACGACCCGGTCTACAAGGTGACCATCATCCCGCGGGGCCGCGCCCTGGGCGTGACCATGTTCCTGCCCGAGCAGGACCGTTACAGCCTGTCGCGCCAGCAGATCATCAGCCAGATCTGCTCGCTGTTCGGCGGCCGCATCGCCGAGGAGATGACCCTGGGCCCGAATGGCGTCACCACGGGTGCCTCCAACGACATCAAGCGTGCCACCGAACTGGCCCATAACATGGTCGCCAAGTGGGGCCTCTCCGAGGAGATGGGTCCGATCATGTACGACGAGGACGAGTCCCACCAGTTCATGGGCGGTCCCGGCCAGGGCGGCAAGCTCAAGTCCGGCGAGACCATCTCCAAGCTCGACAAGGAGGTCCGCAAGGTCATCGACGGCTGCTATGCCGAGGCCAAGCGTATCCTCGAGGAGAATCGCGACAAGCTCGACGCCATGGCCGACGCGCTGATGAAGTACGAGACCATCGACGCCGACCAGCTCAAGGACATCATGGAGGGACGCACGCCGCGTCCGCCCAAGGACTGGGAGGACGGCGACTCCTCCGGCCCCGGTGCCCCGGTGACCGAGGGTCCCCAGGCCGAGGCTTCCCCGGACGAGCCGGAGCAGGTCGACGGCGACGAGGACGATGACGAAGAGCCGCGGCGGCGGCCCTCCGACCCGCTGGGCGGGCCGGCCGGCTCCTGAGTCTGCCGCGACACTGCCTTTCAGGCGCCCCCGCGGGGGCGCCTTTGCCTTTCTGGTCCACCCCTTTCCGATTACCAGCCGAGCGAAGATGAACCCGACAGCCTCCCTGATGTGCGGCCGACACCGGCTCGACCTCTCCTATCCCCGCGTCATGGGGATCCTCAACGTCACTCCCGACTCCTTCTCCGACGGCGGCCGCCATGTGGCCCTGGACGACGCCCTGCGCCACGCCGAACGGATGCTGGCCGAGGGCGCGGCGATGATCGATGTCGGTGGCGAGTCGACCCGGCCGGGGGCCGAGCCGGTCTCGCCCCAGGAAGAGCTCGAGCGCGTGGCGCCGGTGGTGGAGGCGCTGGTGCGCGAGCTCGACGCCCTGGTCTCGGTGGATACCAGCTGCCCCGAGGTGATGCGCGAGAGCGCGGCGCTGGGTGCGGGAATGATCAACGACGTGCGCTCGCTGGATCGCGAGGGGGCCATGGCGGCCGCTATCGGCAGCGGACTGCCGGTGTGCCTGATGCACCGCCAGGGCGAGCCCCGCGACATGCAGCAGGCGCCCCGCTATGATGTGCCCATCGAGGAGGCGGTGGCCGAGTATCTCGCCGCGCGCGTGGCCGCCTGCGAGGCGGCCGGCCTGCACCGCGACCGCCTGCTGCTCGACCCGGGTTTCGGCTTCGGCAAGAGCGTGGAGCACAACCTGCGCCTGCTCAACCGCATGGATCGCCTCGCCGAGCTCGAGCTGCCGCTGCTGGTGGGCATGTCGCGCAAGAGCATGATCGGCAAGGTGCTGGAGCGTCCGGTGGAGGAGCGCCTGCCGGGCGGCCTGGCGCTGACTGCGCTGGCGGTGGAGCGCGGTGCCCGCATCCTGCGCGTCCACGATGTGGCCCCCAGCGTGGATGCGGTGAACATGACCTGGGCCGTACTCAAGGAGGGTTGCTGATGGCACGACGCTACTTCGGAACCGATGGCATTCGCGGCACGGTGGGCGAGCCGCCGATCACCGCCGACTTCATGCTCAAGCTGGGCTGGGCCACCGGCCGCGTGCTGGCCTCGCGCAACCCCAAGCGCCGCCACCGGGTGCTGATCGGCAAGGACACCCGCATCTCCGGTTATATGTTCGAGTCAGCCCTGGAGGCCGGGCTCTCCGCCGCCGGCGTCGACGTGGCCCTGCTCGGTCCCATGCCGACCCCGGGTATCGCCTACCTGACCCGCACCTTCCGGGCCGATGCCGGCATCGTCATCTCGGCGTCGCACAACCCCTTCGCCGACAACGGCATCAAGTTCTTCTCCACCGAGGGCGCCAAGCTCGGCGACGAGCTCGAGGCGGAGATCGAGGCGATGCTCGACGAGCCGTTGACCACGGTGGCCGCCGACCGGCTCGGCAAGGCCGCGCGTATCGATGATGCCGCCGGGCGCTATATCGAATTCTGCAAGTCCACCATTCCCGACCGGGTCAGCCTCGCGGGGCTCAAGGTGGTGCTGGATTGCGCCCATGGCGCCACCTACCACATCGCCCCCAGCGTGTTTCGCGAGCTGGGCGCCGAGGTGAGCCTGATCGGTGCCGCCCCCGACGGCCTCAATATCAATCGCGAGGTGGGCTCCACACATCCGGCGGCGCTGCGTGCGGCGGTGATCCAGCAGGGTGCTGACCTCGGCGTGGCCTTCGACGGCGACGGCGACCGGGTTCTGCTGGTCGACAGCGACGGTCGCGAGATCGACGGTGACGACATCCTCTACCTGATCGCCCGCGACCGCCACGCCCGTGGCGAGCTGGGCGGCGGCGTGGTGGGGACCCTGATGACCAACTTCGGCCTCGCCGCGGCACTCGAGACGATGGGCGTGCCCTTCGAGCGAGCCAAGGTGGGCGACCGCTACGTGATGGAGCGGCTGGCCATCAATGGCTGGCAGCTGGGTGGCGAGTCATCCGGGCATATCGTCTGTGGCCATGTGCAGACCACCGGCGATGGCATCGTCTCGGCACTGCAGGTGCTGGCCTTCATGGTGCGCGAGGGCAAGTCGCTGCAGCGCCTGCTGGATGGCCTGGAGAAGGCGCCCCAGGCGCTGGTCAACGTGCGCCTCACGCCGGGCAGCGATGCCCGGGCGGTGATGGCCATGCCGGCCCTCCAAGAGACGGTGAGCGAGGTCGAGGCCGAGCTGGGCGACGAGGGGCGGGTGCTGCTGCGCCCCTCCGGTACCGAGCCGCTGATCCGGGTGATGGTGGAAGGGCGTCCGCACCTGGACGTGGACGGCCTGGCGCGGCGTCTCGCCGAACGGGTCGAGGCGCTGCTCGACGCCTGAGCGCGCAAGGCCACCGGTTGTCTTGACAGGGCCTCTCCTATACCATTTCGCTCCACCTTGAAAGAGGACAGTCGATGCGCACGCCGCTGATTGCCGGCAACTGGAAGATGAATGGCTCGACCGAGCTGGTCGAGGCCTTCGGTCGGACCTTCTCCAGTGCCGCGCTGCCGAGTTCGCTGGAAGCGGCGATCTTTCCGCCCTATCCCTATCTGGATGCGGCGCGGCGCGCCTTCGCCGAGACGCCATTGCGGCTCGGCGCCCAGACGCTCAATCCGCTCCACTCCGGCGCCCATACCGGCGAGGTGAGCGGACGTATGCTGCGCGAGTTCGGCGTCCGGTATGCCCTGGTGGGCCACTCCGAGCGCCGCCAGCTCTACCGCGAGAGTGACGAGCAGGTGCACGACCGCCTGCTGGCTGCCCTCGGTGTCGACATCACGCCGGTGCTCTGTGTGGGCGAGACCCTCGAGGAGCGCGATGCTGGTCACACCATGCAGGTGGTGCTGCGCCAGGTCGGCTACGTGATGGCGCGACTGGAGCCGGAGCAGCGCGAGCGCGTGATCATCGCCTATGAGCCGGTGTGGGCCATTGGTACCGGCCGTACCGCGACGCCGGAGCAGGCCCAGGAGGTCATGGCCGGTATTCGCGAATACCAGGCCGGCTTCGATCGCGACCTGGCGGCCAGGCTGCGGCTGCTCTACGGCGGTAGCATGAACGCGGGCAATGCGGCGGAGCTGCTTGCCCAGCCCGATATCGACGGCGGCCTGGTGGGCGGTGCCTCGCTCAAGGTCGACGATTTCCTAGCCATCTGTCAGTCAGCAGGTTGATCCCATGCAAGTTGCCATTCTCATGATCCACGTGGCGGTCGCCATCGCTCTGGTCGTCCTGATCCTGCTGCAGCAGGGCAAGGGCGCCGAGGCCGGTGCCGCCTTCGGTGGCGGTGCCTCCCAGACCGTGTTCGGCTCCCGCGGCAGCGGCGGCTTCCTGTCGAAGTTCACCGCCGTGCTGGCGGCTGCCTTCTTCGCCACCTCCCTGACCCTGGCCTGGTTCGCCGGCCAGGCCGGTGATGCCCCCGAGGCGGGAATTCCCGACTCGCGGCTGATCGAGCAGCAGAACAGCGTGCCGACCCTTGACGACGAGGGCTCGAGCATGGATAATGCTGCGCCAGTGCTGGAGGGCAGCGACGAGTAGTTCGCTGCGCAGTTTCCAGCCTCCCCTGATGCCGAAGTGGTGGAATTGGTAGACACGCTATCTTGAGGGGGTAGTGACCTTACGGTCGTGCGGGTTCAAGTCCCGCCTTCGGCACCATCTGATTCATCGCGGCACCCATGGCAAGTCTGGCGTGTGTCGACGATCCTTCAGAAGCAGGATTGGCAACGCGGTGTGCGCCACTTGACGGATTCGTCAGTTGCGTGTAAGATCACCGACCTAGATTGATGCGGGGTGGAGCAGTCTGGTAGCTCGTCGGGCTCATAACCCGAAGGTCATCGGTTCAAATCCGGTCCCCGCTACCATCTTCCGGCAGGTGCCTGTCGAACACTGACTCGGTCATGTTCGAATCGAAGGGGCAGCCAGTTTGGCCGGAGTGGTTTACAGGTTTCTTGTGAAAGCCCCTTCCTGTGAAGGGGCTTTTTGTTAGCAGCTTGCCCAGGGCGCCAGGCGCCGGGGCACTGTTCCGGGCAATGCCAATCAGCCACCTGACTTCCCAGTTCTCTCCCGGCCAGGTGCCTGATGCAACGGCTGTAGGAGTCTATTCCGTGGCTACCAAGGATGCTGCGCTATACGCATTGATCGAACCCGTGGTTACCGCCATGGGCTTCGAGCTGTGGGGCATCGATCACCTCTCCCAGGGTAAGCACTCTCGCCTGGTGATCTATATCGATCACGAAGACGGCATCAACGTCGACGACTGTGCGGACATCAGCCGCCAGGTCAGTGCCCTGCTCGATGTGGAAGATCCGATCCACGGCGAGTATCGCCTCGAGGTCTCCTCTCCGGGGATGGATCGCCCGCTGTTCACCCTCGATCAGTTTTCCCGCTACCGCGGCCACGAGGTGGCGCTGAAGCTGCGTGCCCCCTTCGAGGGGCGCCGCAAGTTCCAGGGCCTGCTAGCCGGCGTGGAGGGCGACGAGGTGCTGCTGCAGGTCGAAGGCGAGGAGTACTGCTTTCCCGTCGATGGCATCGATCAGGCCCGCGTGGTGCCCCGTTTCGAGGACTAGCCCGCGGTTCAAGGATTCGGCCTCCCCCCGGGAGGCAAGTTGAGCATCAGCTCGAGAACAGGTTTTCTGGCGAGGCAAAGGCATGAGTAAAGAGATTCTGGCGGTCGTCGATGCGATCTCCAACGAAAAGGGAGTTCCCCGCGAGGTGATCTTCGAGGCCGTCGAGGCGGCCCTGGCCAGCGCATCGCGCAAGCGCTTCGAGGACGAGGAAGCTAGCGTGCGGGTGCATATCGACCGCAGCACCGGTGACTACGAGACCTTCCGTCGCTGGGAAGTGGTCGAGGATGACGACTTCGATGGTCCCGACCACCAGATCAAGCTCACCTTCGCCGAGCGTCGCGACCCGCCCCTGGGCCTGGGCGACGTGGTCGAGGAGAAGATCGAGAACGCCGACTTCGGCCGCATCGCCGCTCAGACCGCCAAGCAGGTGATCGTGCAGAAGGTCCGCGAGGCGGAGCGCGCCGAAGTGGTGCGCCTCTACGCCGACCGCGAGGGCGAGCTGGTCTCGGGCATCGTCAAGAAGACGACACGCGACGGGCTGATCATCGACCTGGGGGACAACGCCGAGGCGTTCCTGCCGCGCAGCGAGATGATTCCCGGCGAGCGCTACCGCATGAACGAGCGGGTACGCGCCCTGCTGATCAAGGTCGACCCGGAGGCGCGCGGTGCGCAGCTGATCCTCTCACGCACCTGCCCCGAGCTGATCATCGAGCTGTTCAGTATCGAGGTGCCAGAGATCGCCGAGCAGCTCATCGAGATCAAGGGTGCTGCCCGCGATCCGGGCTCGCGGGCCAAGATCGCCGTGAAGACCAACGACCGCCGCATCGATCCGGTGGGTGCCTGCGTCGGCATGCGCGGTTCGCGGGTCCAGGCGGTCTCCTCGGAGCTGCAGAACGAGCGTGTCGATATCGTGCTGTGGGACGACAACCCGGCTCAGTTGGTGATCAACGCCATGGCGCCGGCGGATGTCGCCTCCATCCTGGTCGATGAGGATGCCCACGCCATGGACGTGGCCGTCGCCGAGGACAACCTGGCCCAGGCCATCGGCCGCAGCGGCCAGAACGTGCGCCTGGCCTCCGAGCTCACCGGCTGGCGGATCAACGTCATGACCGAGGCCGAGGCGGAGGACAAGCGCGACCAGGAGATCGACAGCCTGGTGGAGCACTTCGTGCAGCACCTCGATATCGACGACGAGGTGGCGCGCCTGCTGGTCGAGGAGGGCTTCACCACCCTGGAAGAGATCGCCTACGTGCCGGTCGAGGAGATGCTCGAGATCGAGGAGTTCGACGAGGAGACCATCGAGGAGCTGCGCGCCCGCGCCAAGGACGAGCTGCTCAACCTCGCCATCGCCTCCGAGGAGGAGCTGGACGGTGCCCAGCCGGCCGACGACCTGCTGGAGATGGAAGGTATGGAGCGCCACCTGGCCTTCATCCTGGCCAGCCGCGGGATCGTCAGCATGGAGGATCTGGCCGAGCAGTCCGTCGATGATCTGCTCGATATCGAGGGCATCGACGAGGAGCGTGCCGCGTCACTGATCATGACTGCCCGTGCGCCCTGGTTTGAGAACGAGTAGTTCGCATACGAACCGGTTGAAGGCGAATAGCGTGCAGACAGGGGTCCGATGCCCAGCGCTCGGACCGGCAGTATTCGAAGCGAACAGATTTGGGGTCACGGGCTCAGGAGGGTCTACATGTCAGACATGACCGTTAAGGATTTTGCAGCGAAGGTGGGACGCGATGTTCCCCGCCTGCTGGAACAGATGAAAGAAGCCGGGCTCAAGCACCAGTCCGAGAGCGATGCCGTATCCGAGGAGGACAAGCGTCAGCTGCTCGACTACCTGACCAAGAGCCATGGCGGTAACGCCGAGAAGGCTGCGCCGAAGAACCGCATCACCCTGACGCGCAAGACGCGCAGCCGCATCAACACCGGTGAGCGTGGCAAGACCATCGAGGTGCAGGTGCGTAAGAAGCGCACCTACGTCAAGCGCGCCGAGGAAGAGAGCAAGCCGGAGCCGGTGGAAGATACCGGGCCGCGCCAGTTGGTCGGCGACATGGCCGACTCCCAGCAGGCCCAGGCCGCGAAGGAGGCCCGCGAGGCCGAGGAGGCCAAGGCAAAGGCCGCGGAGCAGGCTGCCCAGGAGGCCGCTGCCAAGCTCGAGGCCCAGAAGGCCGCCGAGGTTCCCGATATTCCGGTACCCGAGCTCGAGACTCCGGCACCCTCCGACGAACCGCCGGCTCCCCCCAAGGAGGGTCGCTCCGATCGTCGCACCGCGCCTCCCAAGAAGGCCGCGGCCAAGAAGGGGCGCCACGAGCGTGACGACGACGACCGCGAGGAGCGGCGTCGTGGCGGCGGCAAGAAGGCCAAGCGCGCCGAGCGCCGTGGCGGTCGCCGCGGTGGCAGCAGCCAGGGCGGTGGCAAGCACGGCTTCCAGAAGCCGACCCAGCCCATCGTTCGCGAGGTCTCGATCCCCGAGTCGATCAGCGTTGCCGACCTGGCCGACAAGATGTCGATCAAGGCCAACGAGGTCATCAAGACCATGTTCACCATGGGCGCGGCGGTGACCATCAACCAGACCATCGACCAGGAGACCGCGGCCATCGTGGTCGAGGAGATGGGCCACAAGCCCAAGCTGGTCAAGGATGATGCGCTGGAAGAGGAAGTGCTGGAGAGCATCTCCTACGAGGGGGAAGAGCTCACTCGCGACCCGGTCGTCACCGTGATGGGTCACGTCGACCACGGCAAGACCTCGCTGCTCGACTACATTCGCCAGGCCAAGGTGGCCACCGGCGAGGCCGGCGGCATCACCCAGCATATCGGCGCCTACCACGTCGCCGCCGAGAAGGTGAACGGCTCCCACGGTGTGACCTTCCTGGACACCCCCGGTCACGCGGCCTTCACCGCCATGCGTGCCCGCGGTGCCAAGGCCACCGACGTGGTCATCCTGGTGGTGGCCGCCGATGACGGCGTGATGCCCCAGACCATCGAGGCAGTAGAGCACTCCAAGGCTGCCGGTGTGCCGATGGTGGTCGCCGTCAACAAGATCGACAAGCCGGCCGCCGATCCGGACCGCGTCAAGAACGAGCTCTCCCAGCACGGCGTCATCTCCGAGGAGTGGGGTGGCGACACCCAGTTCGTGCACGTCTCCGC
Source organism: Halomonas sp. C10-5 (assembly GCF_057169305.1). NCBI lineage: Bacteria > Pseudomonadati > Pseudomonadota > Gammaproteobacteria > Oceanospirillales > Halomonadaceae > Halomonas > Halomonas sp. C10-5. The sequence goes on along the minus strand of NZ_CP175665.1, from coordinate 3,166,137 downwards.
CAAGACCGGCGAAGGCATCGACGAGCTGCTCGAGGCGGTGCTGCTGGTCTCCGAGGTGCTCGAGCTCAAGGCCGTGCCCGAGGCGCCCGGCAAGGGCGTGGTGGTCGAGTCGCGCCTGGACAAGGGCCGCGGCCCAGTGGCCACAGTGCTGGTCCAGAACGGTACCCTGAAGAAGGGCGATATCGTGCTGGCCGGCCTGCACTACGGCCGCGTGCGCGCCCTGACCAACGAGCTCGGCAAGCAGGTCGACGAGGTCGGCCCGGCGATGCCGGTGGAGATCCAGGGCCTCGACGGCACCCCCGAGGCGGGTGACGACTTCATGGTGCTGGCCGACGAGAAGAAGGCCCGCGAGGTCGCCAACTTCCGCCAGGGCAAGTACCGCGAGGTGCGCCTGGCGCGCCAGCAGAAGGCCAAGCTGGAGAACATGTTCAGCCAGATGGGCCAGGAGGTCGCCGCCAAGCTCAATATCGTGCTCAAGGCCGACGTCCAGGGCTCCCTGGAAGCGATCAAGGGCGCACTGGAAGAGCTCTCCACCGACGAGGTGGAAGTGGCTGTGGTCTCCTCAGGCGTGGGTGGCATCACCGGCACCGACGCCAACCTGGCGCTGGCCTCCGAGGCCATCGTGATCGGCTTCAACGTGCGTGCCGACGCCGCCGCCCGCGAGATCATCGAGCGCGAAGGCCTCGACCTGCGCTACTACAGCGTCATCTACCAGCTGATCGATGAGGTCAAGCAGGCGATGACCGGCATGCTGGCACCGGAGTGGAAGGAAGAGATCGTCGGTGTGGCCGAGGTCCGCGACGTCTTCCGTGCGCCCAAGATCGGCGCCATCGCCGGCTGCATGGTCATCGAGGGCAGCGTGCACCGCAACAAGAAGATCCGTGTGCTGCGTGATGATGTGGTCATCTACGAGGGCGAGCTCGAGTCGCTGCGTCGCTTCAAGGACGACGTCCAGGAAGTGCGCAACGGCATGGAGTGCGGCATCGGCGTGAAGAACTACAACGATGTCCAGGTCGGCGACAAGATCGAGGTCTTCGATCAGGTCAAGGTCGAGCGGACCCTCTAAGGGCTCGAGGAGTCGTACATGCGCGAGTTCAAGCGTACCGACCGGGTGGCCGACCAGCTCCAGAAGGAGCTGGCGGTACTCATCCAGCGCGAGGTCAAGGATCCGCGCCTGGGCATGGTCACCGTCAGCGGGGTCGAGGTCAGCCGTGACCTCGGCTATGCCGATGTCCATGTGACCCTGCTGGGCGAGGATACCCCGGAACGCATCAAGGAGAACCTCAAGGTTCTCAAGCAGGCTGCCGGCTTCCTGCGCGGACAGATCGCCCGGCGCATCAAGCTGCGCCACGTGCCGGAGCTGCGCTTTCACTACGACGAGAGCGTGGTCCGTGGCCAGCGCCTCTCCTCGCTGATCGACGAGGCGGTGGAGAGCGACCGCGTCCGTCATGGCGAGGAGTCTTCCCCCGAGGACGAGGGCGAGCGCGGCTGATGGCGCGTCGACGTCGCGGCCTGCCGGTCAACGGGGTGCTGCTGCTGGACAAGCCTGCGGGCATGTCCAGCAACCATGCCCTGCAGCGGGCCAGGCGCCTGTTCCAGGCGCAGAAGGCGGGTCACACCGGAACCCTGGATCCGATGGCGACCGGCCTGCTGCCGGTGTGCTTCGGCGAGGCGACCAAGTTCTCCGCCCACTTGCTGGCATCCGACAAGGTCTACCGCACCCGGGTGGAACTTGGTGTGGTGACCGACACCGGCGACGCCGAGGGCGAGGTGGTCGAACGGCTGGCGGTGCCGGTGCTGACCGCCACCGACGTGGAGGCGGTACTCGCGCGCTTCCATGGCGAGATCGAGCAGGTGCCGCCGATGTACTCGGCGCTAAAGCACCAGGGCCGCAAGCTCTACGAGCTGGCCCGCGAGGGCAAGTCGATCGAGCGTGCAGCACGCCGCGTGACGGTGTATGATGCGCGGCTCGTTGCCTTCGAGGGCAGCGCCTTCGAGCTCGAGGTGACGGTCAGCAAGGGCACCTATGTGCGCACCCTGGCCGAGGATATCGGTCGCGCCCTGGGTAGCGGCGCGCATATCAGTGCGCTGCGACGTCTGGCCACCGGCCCCTTCGGCGCCGAGGGCATGCTGACCCTCGAGGCGCTGACGGCACTGCCCGACCAGGACGCCCGGGAAGCGACGCTGCTGCCGGTGGACATCCTAGCCGCGCACCTGCCACGGCTCGAGGTCGACGCCGACGCGGCCCGGCGACTGACCCACGGTCAGTCGGCCCGGGCGGACACCGGCAGCCTCGCCGTCGACGATACGGCAAGACTCTACTGCGACGAGGCCTTTCTGGGTCTCGGCGTGGTAACGACGCCACAGGAGGTGGCGCCGAAACGGTTGCTGAGCACCGCAACCGACTAGGGAGCAACGCGGAGACTGCAAATATGCGTGGTCTCACACATTCATCATTCAGGCATATTGCTTACTGGAGAGACAGATGGCACTCACAGCCGAACAGAAGGCCTCAATCGTCAACGAATTCGGTCGTGGCGATAACGATACCGGTTCCCCCGAAGTGCAGGTTGCCCTGCTGAGCGCCAACATCGATGGCCTGCAGGACCACTTCAAGACCAACAAGCAGGATCACCACTCCCGCCGTGGCCTGATCCGCATGGTCAACCAGCGCCGCAAGCTGCTGGACTACCTGAAGCGCAAGGACTTCGAGCGCTATCAGGCTCTGATCCAGCGTCTGGGCCTGCGTCGCTAAGCGACGTACCCCACGCGGCAGAGAAACGGGCAGCCTTCGGGTTGCCCGTTTTGCGTTGGTAAGTCCGCGATTTCACTTAGTTATCGGAGTCATAAACAGCGAGGGACGCTGGGGGCAAGCCGAAGAGGAGGCCCTACGCCAGGGATGGCGTCGGTAGCGTACAGGGAGGTATTCACAGCGCCTCCTCGCAGGCTTGCCGCCAGATCAGGCCCGAGCGATGCATGGTGATGCAATACCCAGGAAATGTCGCTATCCGGTGGCCGCGGGACGCGTCAACCCCTAAAATGGTCGGCGAGTCGAAACGACCCAAACACAGAAAAGTAACGTTGAAGGAAGTCGCCGTGAATCCGGTCAAGAAGACATTTCAGTACGGTCGCAGCACCGTCACCCTGGAAACCGGGCGCATCGCTCGCCAGGCCACCGGTGCCGTGATGGTCACCATGGACGATACCGTGGTGCTGTGCACCGTGGTCGCCAAGAAGGAGGCCAATCCTGCCCAGCCCTTCTTCCCGCTGGGGGTGTTCTACCAGGAGAAGACCTACGCGGTCGGCAAGATCCCCGGCGGCTTCTTCAAGCGCGAGGGGCGTCCCACCGAGAAGGAGACCCTCACCTCGCGGCTGATCGACCGCCCGATCCGCCCGCTGTTCCCCAAGGGCTTCATGAACGAGGTGCAGGTCGTCTGTACCGTGCTTTCCACCGACCGCAACCATGACCCGGATATCGCGGCGCTGCTGGGTACCTCCGCGGCCCTGTCCATCTCCGGCGTGCCCTTCAATGGCCCCATCGGTGCGGCCCGCGTCGGCTTCGACGAGGAGAAGGGCTACTTCCTCAACCCCACCGTGGAGGAGCTCGCCAGCTCCGAACTGGACATGGTCGTTGCCGGTACCGAGAAGGCGGTACTGATGGTGGAGTCCGAGGCCGATGAGCTGCTCGAGGACGAGATGCTCGGCGCCGTGCTCTATGGCCACCAGGAGATGCAGGTGGCGATCCAGGCCATCAACGAGCTGGTCGCCGAGGCCGGCAAGCCGAAGTGGGACTGGCAGCCACCGGCGGAGAACACCGCCCTCAAGGCCGCCGTGGCCGAGGCCTTCGAGGCCCGCGTGGGCGAGGCCTATCGCATCACCGACAAGATGGCCCGTCAGGACGCCCTCTCCGCCCTCAAGGCCGAGGCGGTCGAGCAGCTGGCCGGCGAGGAAGAGGGCAAGTTCGACAGCGATGAGGTCAAGGGTGCCTTCGCGAGCCTGGAGAAGCGCGTGGTGCGCCATCGCGTGGTCAAGGGCGAGCCGCGTATCGATGGCCGCGATCACAAGACCGTGCGTCCGCTGGATATCGAGGTGGGCAGCCTGCCCAAGACCCACGGTTCCGCGATCTTCACCCGCGGCGAGACCCAGGCCATCGTGGTCGCCACCCTGGGCACCCTGCGCGACTCCCAGCTGATCGAGTCGCTGGAGGGCGAGCGCAAGGATCGCTTCCTGCTGCACTACAACTTCCCTCCCTACAGCGTGGGCGAGGCCGGCTTCATGGGCGGCCCCAAGCGTCGCGAGATCGGCCATGGCCGGCTGGCGCGTCGCGGCGTGCAGGCGATGCTGCCCGACGAGGCGGATTTCCCCTACACCATCCGCGTGGTCTCCGAGATCACCGAGTCCAACGGCTCCAGCTCCATGGCGTCCGTGTGCGGCTCCTCGCTGGCCCTGATGGACGCCGGCGTGCCGATGAAGGCCCCGGTAGCGGGTATCGCCATGGGCCTGGTCAAGGACGCCGATGGCTTCGCCGTGCTGACCGATATCCTCGGTGACGAGGACCATCTCGGCGACATGGACTTCAAGGTGGCCGGCTCCGCGGATGGCGTTACCGCCCTGCAGATGGACATCAAGATCGAGGGCATCAACGAAGAGATCATGGAGCAGGCGCTGCAGCAGGCGCTGGAAGCGCGCCTCGGCATCCTCGAGCAGATGAATGCGGTGATCGCCCAGAGCCGCGCTGAGGTCTCCGAGAACGCCCCCTCCATGGCCACGATCAAGATCGCCCCGGACAAGATCCGCGATGTCATCGGCAAGGGCGGCGCCACCATCCGCAAGATCTGCGAGGACACCGGCGCTTCCATCGACCTGGACGACGACGGCACCGTGCGCATCTACGCCGAGGACAAGTCGGCGGCCAAAGCGGCCATCGATACCGTGCTGGCGATCACCGCCGAGCCCGAGATCGGCAAGCTCTACCGCGGCAAGGTGGTGCGTATCGCCGACTTCGGTGCCTTCGTCAACATCATGCCCGGCACCGACGGCCTGGTGCACATCTCCCAGATCGTGCCGGAGCGGGTCAACGACGTGCGTGACTTCCTCAACGAGGGCGACGAGCCCATCGTCAAGGTGCTCGATATCGACAACCGCAACCGGGTGAAGCTCACCATCAAGGAGATCACCCCGGAAGAGAAGGCGGCATTCGAGGCCGAGGAGGCCGCCGAGCCCGCGCTGTAAGGAGCCACAAGCGCCAGGGAACAAGGCGCAAGGGAACCGCCGTCAGGGTCATGCCCTGGCGGCGGTTTCTTGTATGGGGCCGAAAAGAACATGCCCCGGGAGTCGATCCCGGGGCATGCTGTCTGCTTGGCGCTTGGCGCTTGGCGCTTGGCGCTTGGCGCTTTTTAGCGCTCGATGGCGAGTGCGACCCCTTGCCCACCGCCGATACACAGGGTGGCCAGGCCCTTCTTGGCGTCGCGGGCGATCATCTCGTGGACCAGCGTCACCAGGATGCGGCAGCCGGAGGCACCGATGGGGTGACCGATGGCGATGGCACCACCGTTGACGTTGATCTTGGAGGCATCCCAGCCCAGCTCCTTGTTGACTGAGAGTGCCTGGGCGGCGAAGGCCTCGTTGGCCTCGATCAGGTCGAGGTCGTCGATACTCCAGCCGGCCTTCTCCAGGCAGCGGCGGGTGGCCGGGGCCGGGCCGATGCCCATGATGGCGGGGTCGACGCCGGCATTGCTGTAGGCCTTGATGCGGGCCAGCGGCTCGAGGCCCAGGGCCTTGGCCTTCTCGGCGCTGCACAGCATCACCACGGCGGCGCCGTCGTTGATGGAGGAGGCGTTGCCGGCGGTAACGGTGCCATCCTTCTTGAACGCCGGACGCATGCCGGCGAGCTTCTCGGCGGTCACGTCGCGGGGGCCCTCGTCGGTGTCGAAGACGACCGGGTCGCCCTTGCGCTGGGGGATCTCCACCGGGACGATCTGCCCCTTGAACTTGCCCTCGCGAATGGCGGCGGCGGCCTTCTGCTGGGAGCCGGCGGCGAACTCGTCCATCTCCTCGCGGGTGATGCCGTACTTCTCGGCCAGGTTCTCGGCGGTGATGCCCATGTGGTAGTTGTTGAAGGCGTCCCACAGGCCGTCGTGCACCATGCTGTCCACCGCCTTCCAGTCGCCCATGCGCTGGCCATTGCGCGAGTTGGGCAGCACGTGGGGCGAGGCGGACATGTTCTCCTGGCCGCCGGCGATGATCAGCTCGGCGTCGCCGCAACGGATCGCCTGGGTGGCCAGATGCAGCGCCTTGAGACCCGAGCCACACACCTTGTTGATGGTCATGGCCGGCACGGCGTCGGGCAGGCCGGCCTTGATGGCCGCCTGGCGTGCGGGGTTCTGGCCGACACCGGCGGTCAGCACCTGGCCGAGCAGCACCTCGTCCACCTGATCGCCGGCCACACCGGTGGAGGCCAGAAGGTCCTTGATGACCACGGCGCCCAGGTCGCTGGCAGGGATGCCGGCCAGGGAGCCGCCGAAGGAACCGACGGCGGTACGGCGGGCGGCAACGATAACCACTTCTTGCATGTGAGCACTCTCCTCGCTGGAAAGACGGGCTTGCGGCCTTGTCGCGACAGCCGGACACGACCGGGCCTTTCAGCATAGGGGAGTCTTGTGCGGCGCCGCAATGTTTGCATGGCGGCAATTGGTGGTAGGCGAGAGCCCGGGGCGGGAGGCGGGCGGCAACCCGGCATGCAGCGGCGGGTTACCGCCCCGGGGCTCAGGCCATCTGGACGGGGATGGCGTGGCTGGTGTGGCTGACGTGGTTGCCTTCCTGGAGGTAGACCAGGGCGGGCTGGTGGCTCTCGAGCTCTGCGTCGCTGTAGTGGGCATAGCTGCAGATGATCACCCGCTGACCCTCGCTGGCCAGGTGGGCGGCAGCGCCGTTCACCGAGATCACCTTCGAGCCCTCCTCGGCACGGATGGCATAGGTGGTGAAGCGCTGGCCATTCTCGACGTTGTAGATCTGGATCTGCTCGTTCTCGCGGATGCCGGCCATGTCGAGCAGCTCACCATCGATGGCGCAGGAGCCCTCGTAGTTGAGCACGGCGTGGGTGACGCGGGCCATGTGCAGCTTGGCCTTGAGCATGATGGTGTACATGGAAACAGGGTCCTCCAGGGGCTGCCTCAGCGCGGCAGGGTCAGGGTCAGGTTATCGATCAGCCGGGTGGTGCCCAGCCGGGCGGCGGCGAGCAGTACTGCCTCGCGGGTGGCGGTGGTGAGCGGCCCGAGGTCGGCGGCGCGCAGCTCCAGGTAGTCGGGCTCGAAGCCGGCCTCCTCCAGGCGTGTCCGGCCCTGCTCCAGGAACGCGGACGGGGTGCCTCCGGACTCCAGGCCCTCGCGCAGTTCGCACAGGGTGGCGTAGAGGCGCGGGGCGATGGCTCGCTGCTCGGGGCTCAGGTAGCCGTTGCGCGAGGAGAGTGCCAGGCCGTCCTCGGCGCGCACGATGGGCACGCCGATGATCTCGATGGGGAAGTGCAGGTCGGCGACCAGGCGTCGGATCACCGCCAACTGCTGGTAGTCCTTTTCGCCGAAGCAGGCGAGGTCGGGCTGCACCAGGTTGAAGAGCATGCCGACTACCGTGGAGACGCCGTCGAAGTGGCCGGGGCGTGAGGCGCCGCACAGCCCTTTGGTGACCTCGGGGACCACGATGCGGGTCTGGGCTTCCAGGCCGCGGGGATAGACGGTGGTGGTGTCCGGGGCGAAGAGCAGGTCGCAACCGGCCGCTTCGAGTCGCGCCTGATCCTCTTCGAGGGTGCGCGGGTAGGCGTCGAGGTCCTCGCCTGCGCCGAACTGCAGCGGGTTGACGAAGATGGTGGCGATCACCACCTCGGCCCGCTCGCGGGCGGCGGCGACCAGTGCCAGGTGGCCATCGTGGAGGTTGCCCATGGTGGGGACCAGGGCGATGCGCTCGCCGCGACGACGGGCGTCGCCCAGCGTCTCGCGCAGGGCGGGTATCTCTCTCAGGGTGCGCATGGCAAAGTTCCGGCTGGAAGCGGTATTCAATACCGTATTTAACACTCGAATCTAGAAACAGTGCTCCTCGGCGGGGAAGCGCCGGGCCTTGACGTCCTCGTGATAGCGACGGAAGGCGCCGTGGATGTCCTCGGCCTCGGCCATGAAGTTCTTGACGAAGCGGGGCTTGCGACCAGGAGTGACGTCAAGCATGTCGTGCATGACGAGTATCTGGCCGTCGGTGTCGGGGCCGGCACCGATACCGATCACCGGTACATCGAGGGCCTCGGTGATGGCGCGCCCCAGGCTCGCCGGCACGCACTCGAGCAGGATGACCGAGGCGCCGGCCTCGACCAGGGTGCGGGCGTCCTCGAGGATCTGGCTGGCGCGATCGGCATCGCGCCCCTGCACCTTGTAGCCGCCCAGCTGGTAGACGGTCTGTGGCGTCAGGCCCAGGTGGGCGCACACCGGCACGCCGCGGCGGGTCAGCTCACGGATCCCGTCGGCCATCCACGCCTCGCCCTCCACCTTGACCAGCTCGGCCCCGGCTCGCATCAACTCACCGGCATTCTCCAGCAGGCGCTCGGTGCTGGCATTGCCCATGAAGGGCAGGTCGACCATCAGCAGGCTAGCGCCCTTGCCACGGGCCACGCAGCGGGTGTGGTAGCAGATCTCCTCCAGGGTGACCGGCAGGGTGCTGGCGTGGCCCTGCAGGACCATGCCCAGGGAGTCGCCCACCAGCAGCACCTCGATGCCGGCATCGCTGGCGGCCCTGGCGAAGGAGGCGTCGTAGGCGGTCAGGGAGCTGAAGGTGTCACCGGCGCGCTTGTAGGCCTGCAGCGTGCTCAGGGTGATGGGTTTCATGGCGTGCTCTCTCGTTTGTGACGTCGGGTCGCGGCGCGGGGGCCGGCCCGTGTAACCCGCGATTGTTACCTGAAAGGCCGCGTTGTGTCGATGGGTAACACTTATCGTCCATTGACCCCGCTGGGTAACACTCGCAGTGTCGCTGCGTCGGGATGCGCCGCCTCCAGGTCGGCCAGCCGCCGGCCATCGGGCAGCCGCATCCGCGGCTCCACCGTCAGCAGCGGCACCAGCACGAAGGCGCGCCGGGTCATCTCCGGGTGCGGTACCGTCAGGCGCGGCAGGCAGAGGGTGCTGTCACCGAACAGTAGCAGATCCAGGTCGAGGGTGCGGGGCCCCCAGCGGCGGCTGCGGACCCGCCGGTGGCGTTGCTCCAGGGCCTGTAGCTGGTCGAGCAATGCCAGCGGCGAGAGGCGGGTCTCCACGCAGGCCACGGCATTGATGAAGTCGGGCTGATCCTGGGGGCCGACGGGGCGGCTGGCATACAGCCTTGATGCGGCGGTGCGACGCGTCAGGGGCAGCCGGTCGAGTGCCTCGAGGGCCCGGGCGACCTGCGCCTCGGGATCCTCGAGGTTGCTGCCCAGGCCGATCCAGGCGCGCTGCACGCTCATGCCTCGGGGCTGCCGCCATCGTTGTCGCGGCGCGGCTTGCGCCGGCGGCGCCGCTTCTTGCGGCCGGGTTTGCCGCTACCGGCGGGGTTGGCGCCGGCCTTGTCGAGCAGGCGGGCCTGTTCGTGTTCATCGGCCTTCTGGAAGGCGGTCCACCAGTCGCCGAGTCCGGGCTCGAGTTCGCCGGCCGCCTCGCGCAGCAGCAACAGGTCATAGGCGGCGCGGAAACGCGGATGCTCGCGGGTCTGGAACACCCGGCGACCGCGGCGCAGCGGCAGGCGTTGCTGGAGGTCCCAGATGTCGCGCATGGGCAGGCTGAAGCGCTTGGGGATCGACACGTGCTGGAGCTGGCGCGAGACCACCTGCTGGGACGCGGCCTGCAGCGCCGGGATCGGCGGCAGGCCCCTGGCCTCCTGTTCGGCCTGGCGCTGCACCACCGGCCCCCACAGCATGGCCGCAAACAGGAAGGCCGGGGTTACCGGGCGCTCCTCGAGGATGCGTCGATCGGTGCTGGCCAGGGCCTCCTCGACCAGGCGCTCGGCCCAGGGCAGCTCGTCCATGGCCTCGGCGGCCTCGGGGAAGAGCATCTCGAACAGGCCGTAGTGTCGCAGCAGTCGGAACGTCTCGACGCCGTGACCGGCCATGAACAGCTTGAGCACCTCGTCGAAGAGACGCGCCGGGGGAATCTGCAGCATCAGGGGGGCGAGCTCGCGGATCGGCGCCTCGCTGTCCGGGGCCAGCTGGAAGTCGAGCTTGGCCGCAAAGCGCACGGCACGCAGCATGCGCACCGGATCCTCGCGATAGCGGGTCGCCGGGTCGCCAATCAGCCGCAGGGTGCGCACCTCGATGTCGCGAACGCCGTTGGCGAAGTCGTGGATCGAGAAGTCGGCGATGCTGTAATAGAGGGCGTTGATGGTGAAGTCGCGGCGCAGCGCATCTTCCTGGATGTTGCCCCAGACGTTGTCGCGCAGCAGCAGGCCGTCGTCGGACTGCTGGGCGATATGGTCGGCGTGGTCGTCGCCGGGCTTGCCGCGGAAGGTGGTGACCTCGATCACCTCGCGGCCGAAGCGCACGTGGACGATGCGAAAGCGGCGACCGATGATCCGCGAATTGCGGAACAGCCCCTTGACCTCCTCCGGCGTCGCGTCGGTGGCGACATCGAAGTCCTTGGGCATGCGTCCCAGCAGGGAGTCGCGGATGCAGCCACCGACCAGATAGGCCTCGAAGCCGGCGTTATGCAGCCGATAGAGGACCTTGAGGGCGGCATCGCTGAAGTGCTGGCGCGATACCGGGTGCTCCTCGCGGGGAATGACGCGCACCTCGGGCACGCCGGCGGCGGCCTCGGTACCGAACAGCGACTTCAGGCTCTCGCCGGGGCTCTGCAGAAAACGGGTAAATCCTTTGAACATGCGGCGATATCGACTCGCAAGGCGGAGAAAGCTCGTGGAAAGCGTATAAAAGCATTGAGTGTAGCGGACCCCCGTAAGCTTGCATAGCGCAGGGCGCCTGCCGAGCGGCCACACGTAGAAGGGGGAGGCCGATGGCCTCCCCCTCAAGCAACGGTGCAGCATCCCTGCTGCTGGTTCTTCTTCGTGATGGCACATCGCCTTGAATACGCACCACAGTCACCAAGGAGTACAGGCAAGCAGTGTTGTTATCCTTGTTGGCGCTCCCGGGGGTAACCGCCTCGTATTCAAAACAATAATCCAACCACGACGGCAGAAAACCTGCCTTCCCCCGGCGTCTTGGTATTGTTTCCGGGGGTGCACCTCGCTTGCCCATTGTTCTTGTTGTGGGCGTGGCTGGCGCGTCGCGTCCTGAGTCTTCCGGTGCCTCGGGTTGCTGTTGTTGTTGGGGCCGAGGGGCCGGGCACGTCATTCAGTTGTTCTTGTTGGTCTCGTGCCTGTAGCGGCACTCGCCCACGCTGTTGGCATTGTTGTGGTGGGCGTCTGCCATCCGGGCTGCGCTGTTGTTGTTGTGGCGGGCAGCGGATGACGCCGGAACTTGTTTTTCTTGCCCTTTTATATAGCAGACGGCATGCCAGGCTTTGGTTTTTCCTATTTATTCAGCTGGTTACGGAAGGTGGTAAAAAGGATGCCGTCGGATGCGGGGGTGAGTGTTACCCGGATGGCACCGTGTTGGGGCCCTGTCTGTGTGGGACGGTAACAAATGGTGCGTGGCTGGCCCGGAAGCTGCCCCCGGGCGTCGACAGGAGGCCAGGAGAGAGCTCTTGCACCTTGGTCGAAGGTGCCTCGCTTCGATCACGCCCTGGCCGGGCGAAGGGTGGTCGTGGCCTGGTCAGCGGGGGTGGTCAGGAATCAGTCGGCCCTGCGGCGGGGGCTCTTCTTGCGGGGAATGCCGAGTCGCTGGCGCCGTTCCCAGAGCGACTTGCGGCTGATGCCGAGCTTCTGGGCCAGCTCGGTCTCGCTCATCTGGTCCTGATGCTCCAGAACGAAGTGCTGGAAGTAGTCCTCCAGGGAGAGGTCGTCCTCGGGTGCGCTCTCCTCCTTGTCGTCCGCGGGTGCCTCCGGGGGTGGGGTAGGGCGTCGAGCCATCGCCGGGGCCCCGCCGGCCGCGGAGAGGCCCAGGTCATCGGGGTGGATCAGATGGCCCTCGGCGAGGATCACGCCGCGCTCCAGGGCGTTCTCCAGCTCACGTACATTGCCGGGCCAGGGGTAGTGGCGAATCTCCTCGCGTGCGGCCCGGGAGAGGCGCAGCCCCTCGCGCTCATGGCGCCGGCAGGCCTTCTCCAGCAGGGCGTCGGCGATCAGCAGCACATCGTCCTCGCGCTCGCGCAGGGGCGGCAGGTCGATCTGCATCACGTTGAGGCGATAGTAGAGGTCGAGGCGAAATTCGCCGGTCTTCGACAGCGATTGGAGGTCACGGTGGGTGGCGGCGATCAGGCGCACATCGACGTGGCGGGTCTCCACCGAGCCGATCTTGCGGATCTCGCCCTCCTGCAGCACGCGCAGCAGCCGCGCCTGGGCGTCCAGGGGCAGTTCGCCGATCTCGTCGAGGAACAGGGTGCCGCCGTCGGCGGCCTCCACCAGGCCGGTACGGGCCGCACTGGCCCCGGTAAAGGCGCCCTTCTCGTGGCCAAACAGCTCCGACTCGATCAGCGTCTCGGGAATCGCCGCGCAGTTGACGCAGATCAGCGGCGCCTGGGCGCGCTTGCTCTGCTGGTGCAGGGCGCGGGCCACCAGCTCCTTGCCGGTGCCGGACTCCCCCTGGATCAGCACGGTAACATCGGCCGGGGCGGTCTTGCGGATCCGCGAATAGACTCGCTGCATCGCCTCGCAGTGGCCGATCATCGGCCGCGCCTGGCCATCGGGTTCGGCGACGTCGGGGGGCTCGGCGCGCAGGCTGCCCTGCTGGTGGAGCACCCGGGCCACGGTCTCGAGCAGTTCATCGTGGTCGAAGGGCTTAGCCACATAGTCCACGGCACCCAGCTTGAGCGCGTCCACGGCCGAGCGCATGCTGGCATAGCTGGTCATGATCAGCACCGGCACCGGAGCAGCGCGGGCGATCAGCTCGGTACCAGGCTCGCCCGGCAGGCGCAGGTCGCTGATCACCAGGTCGAAGCGCTGCGGATCCAGGCCCATGGCATCGGCGACCGAGCCTGCCTCGTCGACCCGGTAGTCGTGGCGCTCGAGCAGGCGGCGCAGCGCGCGGCGGATGATGGCTTCGTCTTCTACGATCAGGATCCGGCTCATCGGGGTGTTTCACCCTCCTTCTGGTGGCGCGGCAGCCACAGGCTGATGCGGGTGCCACGCTCGCGTCCCGGTGGTGGAGATTCGACCTCCAGGTTGCCGTGGTGCTCGGCGACGATGCTGTAGACCAGCGGCAGGCCGAGGCCGGTGCCTTCGCCGGGGGGCTTGGTGGTGGTGAAGGGCTCGAAGAGGTGGTCGCGCACGCTGGGGTCGATACCGGCCCCCTCGTCGGTGACGCTGATCCTCAGCCCCGCGCCCTCCGGGACCGCCTCGATGGTCACGCCATCCCCCGGGCCACTGGCGTCGCGGGCGTTGCCCAGCAGGTTGACTATCACCTGCAGCAGGCGCTGGGCATCGCCCTCGATGCGCTCCGCCGCCGGGCAGCGATTGTCGAAGCGCACATCCTCCCTCGAGCGGGCGAGGTGGATCAAGTGGATGGCCTCGTCGACCACCTCGGCGATGGCAACCGGGGCGAGCTCGCGGCCGGCCAGGTGGCGCCCGCCATGGGCAAAGCCCACCAGCGAGGAGACGATGCGTGAGACGCGGTCGGTGAGCTGCTGGATCTGCTCGGTGGTTTCCAGCACCTCGGGGTCGTCGGTCTCGTAGCGCAGGTTCTGGGCCAGCGAGGAGATGCCGGTGATGGGATTGCCGATCTCGTGGGCCACGCCGGCGGCCAGCTGGCCGATGGAGGCCAGGCGGGCGGCGTGGACCAGTTCGTCCTCCAGCCACTTCATCTCGCTGTGGTCCTCGACCAGGATCACCATGCCGCCGGGTTCGCTGTCGTTGCCCTCCAGGGCGGCCTTGTGCAGGCTCAGGTATCGTGTGGTGCCGTCCAGGCTGACCGGCTGCTTGTAGAGGTGGCTGCCGGGCTCCGCGATGATGCGTCCCAGCAGTTCGCCCCAGGGGGCAGGCAGGCTCTCGCGCCGTGCGCCGACCACACCGCCGCCCTCGATGCCCGAGAGCCGGGCCAGGGCGTCGTTCCACATCAGCAGCTCGCCATCCTCGCCGAAGGCGCACAGCCCCACCGGTAGCCGGGTCAGAGTGCGGCGGTGATAGCGGCGCAGGCCGTCGAGCTCCCGGGCGAGACCGGTGAGCCGCGAGCGGTAGGCCTCCAGGCGGCTCTCCACGAAGTGGATGTCCTCGGTGGCGCTGGGACCATCCTGACGGTAGGGCAGGTAGCGGTCGACGATGTCCTGGGCCACCGAGGGACCCATCAGCCCTGAGAGGTTGGCCTGCAGGCGGTCGCGCAGCCGGCGCAGTGCATAGGGGCGGCCGTCCAGGGGTGACAGGCCCAGGTCATCCAGGGCGCGATCCACCTCGCGGGCCGCCACCGACTCGCCCAGGGCGCGTGCCAGGTGCGACTTGAACTCCTCGCCGTTGGCGGCCTCCAGCGGCAGCCGTTTGGGGCGGATCACTGCGTCCACCGAGCAGGCCTCGGCGGCGGCGCGCTCCCCCTCGGAGGTCGGGGTGGCCAGGGAGACCACGATGAACACCAGGGCGTTGCTCGCCAGCGAGACCAGGGTCACCGCATACCAGGCGGGCTCGCCGGCCAGCGCCTCGAGTCCCGGAGGAATGATCACCAGGGCGGGCAGTCCGGTCAGCAGCGGCAGCCACAGCCCGGCGAGCCACACCAGGATGCCGCTGGCCAGCCCGGCCAGCATGCCCCGCCGGTTGGCACCCGGCCAGTAGAGCAGGGCCAGCAGGCCGGGCAGGCATTGCGCCATGCCCACGAAGGCGGCAAGCCCCAGGCTGGTCAGGTCGTGGTGCACGCCGACGATGCGATAGAACAGCCAGCCACCGAGCACCACGGCGGCGACCAGTCCGCGGCGCAGCCAGCGCAACCAGCGGTAGAGGTCTTGGTGGGCCTCGGGAGGGTGCGCCACCAGGAAGACATGGTTGACCAGCATGCCCGACAGCGCCAGGGCGATCAGCAGCGTGGTGGCACTGGTGGCGGCCAGGCCAGCAAGGAAGGCCAGGGCCTGGAGTGCCACCGACTCGGAGAGGCCGAACGCCAGGTAGGCGGTACCCAAGGGATCATCGGCGCCCAGGCGCTGGCCCGCCCACAGGATCAGTGGCACCGGCAGCGCCATCAGCAGCAGGAACAGGGGCAGTGCCCAACTGGCCTGCAGCAGGGTGTGACGCGATCGGGTCTCGGTGAATACCAGGTGGAAGATGTGCGGCATCAACAGGCCGGCGAAGAACAGCAGCAGCAGCGAGCGCCAGTGCGCCGGGTCGGTCTGGACCACGCTGGCCTGGAAGGCCTGGCCAGGACCCTCGAGCCAGGCCTGGACGTCGGCGGGACCCTCGAACACGGCGAACAGTGCGAAGGCACCCAGGCCCAGCATGGCGGACAGCTTGATCAGCGAGGAGAGTGCCATCACCGCCAGCAGGCTGTCGTGCTGGCCGTCGATGCGCCGTCGCCCCACGAAGGTCATGTCGAACAGCGCCAGCAGCACGCAGAAGACCAGCGCCAGCGTTGCCGGCGAGGCGGCGCCGGTCATCAGGTAGATGGCGTTGCCCATGGTCTGCACCTGCAGCGCCAGCAGCGGCAGTACCGCCAGCAGGCTGACCAGGGTGATCAGGGTGCCGACCCAGCGCGAGCGATAACGGAAGGCGAAGAGGTCGGCCAGGGAAGCCAGCTGATGGGTGCGTACCATGCGCTGGATCGGCACCAGCAGCACCGGCGCCAGCAGGAAGGCACCGGCCACGCCCAGGTAGTAGGTCAGGTAGCCGTAGCCGGAGGTGGCGGCCAGCTCCAGGCTGCCATAGATCGCCCAGGCGCTGGCGTAGACTCCCAGCGCCAGGGCGTAGACCAGCGGGTGGCGGGTGATGCGCGTAGGGATCCAGCCGCGATCCACGGCCAGGGCGCAGAGCCACAGCAGCAGCAGGAAGCCGGCCCCCACGCCGAGCATGGTCGCCAGGCTAGCGTTCATCGAGCTTCCTCTTCTGCTCAAGCCACACGGTCAGGGCGATCAGCACGCCCCAGATGACGAAGGGACGGTACCAGGCGACGCCGGGAGTGGCCCAGCCACTCATGATCAGCGGCGAGAGCAGGTAGCCACCAAGCACCAGGAACAGCATCAGCCGATAGACGTACATGGAGCCTCCTTCTCTTTCAGCGCGCCGTTACCCCGGCGTGTCAGTGAGCGGGCGCTCGGCCAGCGGGCGGATGCGTGCCACCGACCAGGCCTCCAGGGCCCAGGCAAGCTGCTCGGCCACCGGGGCGGTGGCCAGGGCGTCTGGTGGGGCCTGGTCCAGCGCTGCCAGGGCGGCGTGGAGCAGCGGGCGCACCGCGGCATCGCCGGTGGGCAGGGCCGGTGCCAGGTTCTGCTTGGAGAGCTTCTGGCCGCCTTCGCCGGTGATCAGCGGCAGGTGCAGGTAGCGCGGCTCGGGATAGCCCAGGGCGTGCTGCAGCTGGCGCTGCCAGGGGGTATTGTCGAGCAGGTCGAAGCCGCGCACCACGTCGCTGATGCCCTGGTCGGCGTCGTCCACCACCACGGCGAGCTGATAGGCCCACAGGCCATCCTTGCGCTTGAGCACCACGTCGCCGAGCTCGGCCGGGTCGAAGCACTGCTCGCCGAACAGGCGGTCCTGCCATACCACCGGGCTCAGCCCCAGGTCGCTGCGCAGCCGCCAGGCCACCGGCTTGTCGGGTTCGCGCACGCCTTCTCGGCACCAGCCGGGATAGATGGAGAAGTCGCGCCACTGCTTGCGTGAACAGCCGCAGGGGTAGGCGAGGCCCAGTGCGGTCAGCCGCTCGAGGGCGGCCTGGTAGGCGTCGCCGCGATTGTGCTGCCAGAGCACCGGGCCGTCCCAGTGCAGGCCGAAGGCCTCCAGCTGGCGCAGGATCGCGTCGGCGGCGCCGGACGGGCAGCGCGGCGGATCGATATCCTCGATGCGCAGTAGCCACTCGCCCCCGGCGCGGCGGGCATCCAGGTAGCTGGCCAGGGCCGCCACCAGCGAGCCGAAGTGCAGCGGCCCGGAGGGGGTGGGGGCGAAGCGTCCGCGGTAGTGGCTCATGGGCGGCTCCGGGCAGCGGATACGCGGACGGGCACCCAGGGGTGCCCGTCACGGAGGGTCGGCCAGGCCATCGGCATGCCTGGATCAGCCGCCTAGCTGCTTTTCCTTGAGCTCGGCCAGCGTCTTGCAGTCCACGCACAGAGTGGCCGTGGGACGGGCCTCCAGCCGGCGAATGCCGATCTCGACGCCACAGGCCTCGCAGAAGCCGTAGTCGTCCTCGTCGATCTTCTCGAGGGTCTCGTTGATCTTCTTGAGCAGCTTGCGCTCGCGATCCCGGGTGCGCAGCTCCAGGCTGAAGCCCTCCTCCTGAGTGGCGCGGTCGGCCGGGTCGGCGTAGTTGTTCGCCTCCTCCTGCAGGTGGCGCACGGTACGGTCGACCTCCTCCATGAGCTCCTGCTTCCAGCCCAGCAGGATCTGCCGGAAATGCTCCAGCTGCGCCTCGTTCATGTACTCTTCACCCGCCGCCGGTTCGTAGGGGGTGAACTTCTTGGGCGCTTCCGTTTTCTTGTCGGCTACTGGCATGGGACTGCCTCGTTACTTGAGTGACTGCTGATCAATACCCGCTGCGATGCAAGGTATCTCACGCCAAAGGCATGCTTGTTTAGCCGAAAAGGCGCGGGGTTGCAACCTCGGGCACGCCATTGGCTGCGATCCTGCCACCAAAGTCGCTACACTAGGGCCTTCGATGACACCATCTTTTGACCACGCCGCGGGGCCCTGGCTCCCCGGCGTACTGGCCTACCGACAGGAGTCCTGCCATGGCGTGGAGCCCGCGCATCGACCAGGTTGCCCCCTTCCGGGTGATGAGCCTGCTGGAAACCGCCCAGGCCCGCGAGGCGGCCGGCCATGACGTGATCCACCTGGAGGTGGGCGAGCCGGACTTCGCGACCCCGGAGCCGGTGGTCGCCGCTGGACAGGCGGCGCTGGCGGCGGGGCACACCCGCTACACGCCGGCGGCCGGGCTGCCCGCCCTGCGCGAGGCGATCGCTGGCCACTATGCCGAGCACTTCGGTGCCGCCGTCGACCCGCGCCGTATCCTGGTCACCCCCGGTGCCTCCGGGGCGCTGCTGCTCGCCAGCCAGCTGCTGGCCGGCCCCGGCGACCGGGTGCTGATGGCGGACCCCAACTACCCCTGCAACCGCCACTTCATGGCCCTGGCCGGGGCCGAGGTGGATGCCGTGCCGGTGGGGCCGGCAAGCGGTTGGCAGCTGGACGCCGAGCTGGTCGCAGCGCACTGGCACGACGCCACCCGCCTGGCGATGCTCGCCACGCCCTCCAACCCCACCGGCCATATGCTGGATGCGGGGCAGCTGGCGGCGGTGGCCGAGACGGTGGCAGCGCGGGGTGGCCACCTGCTGGTGGACGAGATCTACCAGGGGCTCTGCTATGACCTCGAGCCACTCTCGGTGGCGTCGATCACGCCGGACGCCTTCGTGGTCAACAGCTTCTCCAAGTACTTCGGCATGACCGGCTGGCGACTGGGCTGGCTGCTGGCGCCGGAAGAGGCGGTGGAGCCGCTGACGCGGCTGGCCCAGAATGTCTTCCTGGCCGCCCCGACCCCGGCTCAGCACGCCGCCCTGGCGGCCTTCACCACGCAGACTCGGGGCATTCTCGAGGAGCGTCGGGCCGAGCTGGGCCGGCGCCGCGATGCCCTGCTGGCCGGGCTGGCGCGGCTCGGCCTGGCGCCCTCGCTGCCGCCCCAGGGGGCCTTCTACCTGTGGCTCGACATCTCCCGCTACAGCGACGACAGCCAGGCCTTCTGCCGGCGCCTGCTGGAGGAGGAGAACGTGGCCATTACTCCGGGGATCGACTTCGCCCTGCAGGGCGGTGAGCACCATGTGCGCATCGCCTTCACCACCGGGGTCGAACGCCTAGAGGAGGCGGTGAGTCGCCTCGAGCGCTTCCTGGCGCGCCAGTAAGGAGCCACATGGACTATCCCGAACTGCTGCCCGGCACCCTGCTGCGTCGCTACAAGCGCTTCCTGGCCGATGTGCGCCTCGACGATGGCCGCGAGGTGGTGGCCCATTGCCCCAATACCGGCTCCATGCGAGGGGTGAACGTGCCGGGCTGCCGGGTGTGGCTGTCGCCCAGCGATAACCCGAAGCGCAAGCTGGCCTGGACCTGGGAGCTGATCGAGCTGCCCCAGCCCGACGGCCGCCTGGCCATGGCCTCGGTACAGACGGGGCGCGCCAACCGCATCGTCGAGGAGGCGCTGCGCGCCGACAGGGTGCCATCGTTGACCGGCTATGCCGAGCTGCGACGCGAAGCGCCGGTGGCCTGTGCGGGGGAGAAGGCCTCGCGGCTCGATTTTCGCCTCGACGACCCCGAGCGCGGCACGGCCTTCGTGGAGGTCAAGCAGGTGACCCTCAGGGAGCCCGACGGGCACGGCTACTTCCCCGACGCGGTGAGCGAACGCGGCAGGAAGCATCTGGAGGTGCTGATGGACCTGGCCGAGGCGGGGCAGCGTGCGGTACTGCTGTTCTGCGTGGCCCACGAGGGGATCGATGCCGTGGCGCCGGCCGAGCATCTGGATCCCGCCTATGCCCGGGCGCTGCGCGAGGCAGCAACACGCGGTGTGGAGGTGCTGGCGCAGCGCTGCGAGATCCGGCGCGAGGGCAAGCGGCCGGTGGCGATCCACCTGGGCGAGGTGCTGCCGGTGGATCTGGAGCGGCGCTTCACCGCGTAAGGCGTGCTAGCGGTCGATATAGAAGCGCTGGATGAAACGCACGCGGGCCGGCTCGGCGTTGCGGTCGTGGTAAACCTCCAGGTCGAAGCGCATCGGCTCGTCATCGTCGATGCGGAATACCGCCACCTGGGAGGGAGTGTCGCCGATGCGCAGGGTGCGGAAGCTCAGCGGCCGGCCGTCGTCATCCTCGGCCACGCTGCCGACCCGGCCATCGACCCGGGCGGGCACGCTGCGGGTGGTGCCGTCCTCGCGCTCCTCGAGCACGCTTATGTTGAGCAGTGCCATCGCCGGGCTGCGCTGGATCTGGTGTTCGCGGGCCACCGCCTCGGGCAGGAAGCTGGTGGTCACCGCGCTGTAGTGGATCTGGACGTCGCCTACCTGCTCGTACTGCTGGGCGGTGGCCTGTCCCGCCAGCAGCGTCAGTGCGCCCGCCAGCAGGGCGCTCAGGATGCCTCGCTTCATCGTCTTCCCTCTCTTGCCGTCAATCTCCGGTCGATTCCGGGTCAGCCGCGGGTGACCCGGAAGATCGCGATCTCGCCGAACAGGTTGGGCCACCACCGCGAGGTCCAGTGCCCCTCGTGATCGCCGATGCCCACCGCCCGGTCGACGATGATCAGACCCTTGTCGCGGCAGAGTTGTTCAAAGTCGTTGAAGGTCGACAGGTGGATGTTGGGGGTGTCGTACCAGGCGTGGGGCAGCGACTTGGAGACCGGCATGTAGCCGCGGATGCCCAGGTGGACCCGATGCCGCCAGTAGGCGAAGTTGGGGAAGGTGATGATCGCCTCGCCGGCAACCCGCAGCATCTCGTCCAGGGCACGGTCGGGGCGGCGCAGGGCCTGGAGGGCCTGGGTCATCACCACCAGGTCGCAGGCGCCATCGTCGAAATTGGCCAGCCCGTCATCGAGGTTCTGCTCGATGACGTTGACGCCCCGGGCGATGCAGGCGGTGATGCCGTCGGGGTCGATCTCCAGGCCGTAGCCGGTGACCCCCTTGTCGCGGGCCAGGGCGTCGAGCAGGGTGCCGTCGCCGCAGGCCAGGTCGAGGATATGGGCGCCGGCCGGTACCCACTCGTGGATCCGCTTGAAGTCCGGGCGGTTCATGGGCGTTCCTCCAGGCCCAGGTCCCGAGCCACCCGTGACATGAAGGCGGCAAACACCGCCTGGTAGCGTGGCTCGGGCATCAGGAAGGCGTCGTGGCCGTGGCTCGAGTCGATGTTGGCATAGCTGACCGGTTTGCCGGCGCGGATCAGGGCGTCGACCAGCTCCCGGGATCGCGAGGGCGGGAAGCGCCAGTCGGTGGTGAAGCTGACCACCAGGAAGGGACACTGGGCCGGGGCCAGGGCGCGGGCCAGGTCGCCGCCATGAATGGAGGCCGGGTCGAAGTAGTCCAGCGCCTTGGTCATCAGCAGGTAGGTGTTGGCGTCGAAGGAGGTTGAGAAGGTGTCGCCCTGGTAGCGCAGATAGGACTCCACCTGGAACTCCACGTCGAAGCCGAAGTTCAGGTCGTCGCTGCGCAGGTCGCGGCCGAACTTGTGGCCCATGGCGTCTTCGGAGAGGTAGGTGATATGTCCCACCATGCGTGCCAGCTTGAGCCCGCGCCGGGGGATGGCGTCGTGCTCGGCGTACCAGCCGTCATGGAACTCGGAGTCGGAGCGGATCGCCTGGCGCGCCACCTCGTTGAAGGCGATGTTCTGGGCCGAGAGCTTGGGGGTGGCAGCGATCACCGCGGCGCTGGCGACCCGCTCCGGGTAGCTCAGGGTCCACTGCAGGGCCTGCATGCCACCAAGGCTGCCGCCGATCACCGCGGCGAAGCGCTCTATCCCCAGGCGGTCGGCCAGGCGGGCCTGGCTGTGCACCCAGTCGCCCACGGTCATCATCGGGAACTCGGGGCCCCACAGACGCCCGGTCCCCGGGTTGGTGCTGGCCGGGCCGGTGCTGCCATGGCAGCCGCCCAGGTTGTTGAGCGAGACCACGAAGAAGCGCTCGGTGTCGATGGACTTGCCCGGCCCGATATGGGCGTCCCACCAGCCCGGCTTGCGCTCCTCGGCGGTATGGTAGCCGGCCGCGTGGTGGTGGCCCGAGAGGGCATGGCAGATCAGCACGGCGTTGGAGCGCTCGGCGTTGAGGGTGCCGTAGGTCTCGTAGACGAGGTCGTAGGCCGGCAGCGTCATGCCGCAGGCCAGGTCCAGGGGGTCGTCGAAGTGCGCCGTCTGGGGCGTCACCAGGCCGACCGAGTCGCGTGCGATCTCGGGCATCAGTCCTTCCGTGTCCAGTCGTTGCGGAGGTGGTTCGCCGCGGTCCTCAGAGCCCCACCAAGGCCCCGGCCACCCCGGCGGCACGGGTCAGCGAGGTCACCACGATACCATCGATCAGGCTGATGGCGATGAAGATGAAGATCGGTGACAGGTCGATCATGCCCAGGGGCGGGATCACCTTGCGTACCGGTGCCATGATCGGTTCCAGCAGCTGCATGACCAGCAGCGCCCCGGGATGGCTGGCGTTGGGCGCCACCCAGCTGAGGATGATCATCACGATCAGGGCGAAGAAGTAGATCTTGAGGATGGCGTTGGCCAGCGCCGCCACGGCAGCGATGGCGACCCCCGCGATGGAGGGGATGCCGAAGCCGGCGATCTGCAGGATGATCACGATGCTGACCGCCTTGATCACCAGGCCGGTGGCCAGGGTGGCCAGGTCGAAGCGCCCCATCACCGGCCCCAGGAAGCTCTGGAAGGGGCGCACCGCCGGCTGGGTAACCTTGACCACCGATTGGCTGATGGGGTTGAAGTAGTCGGCCCGGGATGCCTGCAGCAGGAAGCGCAGCATCAGCAGGAAGATATAGATATTGATCAGGGTGTTGACCAGCATCAGGCCGGCGCTGCCCAGTTGGCTGCCCATAAGGGCCCTCCTCAGGATTCGCTTGAAGTTGCGCAGCGCATGGCTGCACCTTTGCTCAGTTCTTGCCGAGTTCGTCGGCCATCTCGCGGGCACGCGCCGCACAGGCGTCCATGGCCTCGGCCAGGGTGGTGCGCAGTCCGGCCTGCTCGAGGTGCTCGATGGCGCGCTCGGTGGTGCCGCCGGGCGACATCACGTTGCGCTTGAGCTCGGCCGGCGACTTGTCGCTGGCCATGGCCATCTTCGCCGCCCCGAGGGCGGTCTGCATGGCCAGGCGGCGCGCGGTGCCAGCGGGCAGGCCGAGCCTGGCACCGGCCTCCTCCATGGCCTCGAACATCAGGAAGAAGTAGGCGGGCGCGCTGCCGGAGACGGCGGTGACGGCCTCCAGCAGGCCCTCGTCGTCGACCCACTCCACCAGCCCCACGGCCTCCATCAGCTCGGTGGCCAGGCGCCGTTGTGCCTCGTCGACGTTGGCATTGGCGTAGAGCCCGGCGGCGCCGGCGCCGACCAGCGAGGGGGTGTTGGGCATGCAGCGCACCAGCGGCAGGTCGCCGCCCAGCCAGCGCTCCAGAGTCTCGGCAGGCAGGCCGGCGGCCACCGAGACGATCAGCGGGCGGCGGGCCTGGACGGCGTCGCGCATGCCCTCGCACACCTCGCGCATGATCTGCGGTTTGACCGCCAGCACGACCACATCGGCCTCGGCCACCGCCGCGGCGTTGTCGGTGCTGGTGTGGATGCCGAGGCGCTCGCGCAGCGGGGCCAGCATGCTGTCATCGGGGGAGGTGGCGGTGATGGCATCGGCGCTGAAGCCGCTGTCGATCATGCCACCGATGATGGCGCCGGCCATGTTGCCGGCGCCGATGAAGGTGACTCGGTTTGCCATGGGAATGTCCTGTGTCACTCGCTTGAGGCGACCGCCGCTGGCGGCCGCGGCGTTGGGTCACTCGTGTCGCTGTCTTGCCCCGAAGATGGCGGTACCCAGGCGTACCAGGGTGGCACCCTCGAGCACGGCGGCCTCCAGATCGTCGCTCATGCCCATGGAGAGGGTGTCCAGCGGCGCCTCGGGGAAGCGCTCGCGGAGCCTATCGAGGGCCTGGCGCAGCCGGGCAAGGGGGGCGCGCTGGGCATCCAGCCCCTCGGCCGGGGCGGGTATCGCCATCAATCCGCGCAGCCGCAGCCGCGGCATGGCCAGCACCGCCTCGGCCAGGGCCGGGAGCTCGTCGAGGCTCACCCCGGACTTCGAGGCCTCGGCGCTGATATTGACCTGCAGGCAGACCTGAAGGGGCGGCAGCGCCTCGGGGCGTTGATCGTTGAGGCGCCGGGCGATCTTCACGCGGTCTACGCTATGTACCCAGGCGAAGCGCTCGGCCACCTCGCGGGTCTTGTTGGATTGCAGCGGGCCGATGAAATGCCACACGATGCCCGCGAGGTCGGCCAACTCGTCCTGCTTGTCCAGCGCTTCCTGGACATAGTTCTCGCCGAAATCGCGCTGGCCGAGGTGCCAGGCCTCACGGATCATGGCGGCGGGCTTGGTCTTGCTCACTGCCAGCAGGCGCGCATCGGCCAGCGGGCGGCCAGCTTGCTGCAGGGCATCGGCCAGGCGCTGCCGGGCGGCGGCAAGGGATTCGGAGATCACCGGCTCCGTCATGTCTCAAGCTCTGTCATACTGGACCTCACAAGACGCACCACATCGGGAGCAGGGAAAACGCATGGATATTACCGAACTGCTGGCGTTCTCGGCAAAGCAGAACGCCTCCGACCTCCATCTATCGGCTGGCCTGCCGCCGATGATTCGCGTGGATGGCGATATCCGCCGGCTCAACGTGCCGGCCATGGAGGATCGCGAGGTCCGCAAGCTGATCTACGACATCATGGCGGATCGGCAGCGCCGCGACTACGAGGAGTTCTTCGAGACCGACTTCTCCTTCGAGGTGCCGGGCATCTCGCGCTTTCGTGTCAACGTCTTCAACCAGGCCCGCGGTGCGGGGGCGGTGTTCCGTACCATCCCCACCGAGGTGTTGACCCTCGAGGACCTGGGGATGGGTCAGACATTCCGCCAGCTCTCCATGCTGCCGCGTGGCCTCGTCCTAGTCACCGGCCCCACCGGCTCGGGCAAGAGCACCACCCTGGCGGCGATGATCGATTACATCAACGAC
This sequence comes from Halomonas sp. C10-5, assembly GCF_057169305.1. Taxonomy (NCBI): domain Bacteria; kingdom Pseudomonadati; phylum Pseudomonadota; class Gammaproteobacteria; order Oceanospirillales; family Halomonadaceae; genus Halomonas; species Halomonas sp. C10-5. The sequence goes on along the minus strand of NZ_CP175665.1, from coordinate 3,141,205 downwards.
AACCGCTACGAGCATATCCTGACCATCGAGGACCCGGTGGAGTTCGTCCACCGCAGCAAGCGCTGCCTGGTCAACCAGCGCGAGGTGCACCGCGACACCCATGGCTTCGCCCCGGCTCTGCGCAGTGCCCTGCGTGAGGATCCGGACATCATCCTGGTCGGTGAGCTGCGTGACCTGGAAACCATCCGCCTGGCGCTCACCGCGGCCGAGACCGGCCACCTGGTGTTCGGCACCCTGCATACCACCTCCGCCGCCAAGACCATCGACCGGATCATCGACGTCTTTCCCGGCGACGAAAAGTCCATGGTGCGCTCGATGCTCTCGGAGTCGCTGCAGGCGGTGATCTCCCAGACGCTGCTCAAGCGCATGGGTGGGGGCCGGGTGGCGGCCCACGAGATCCTGGTCGCCACCGCGGCGGTGCGTAACCTGATTCGCGAGGACAAGGTGGCGCAGATCTACTCGGCCATCCAGACCGGCGGCAACCTGGGCATGCAGACCCTCGATGCCGCCCTGGCCAAGCTGGTGACGGACAACGTGGTGGCTCGTGACGAGGCCCAGGCCAAGGCCAAGGGCCTGATCTGAGCGAGTCAGGAGCGAGACAGAACGACACTACAGGCAGAGGGAGCAGGGACATGACGGCTCAAGAGTGGCTCAACCAGCTGCTGGACATCATGGTGCAGAAGGATGCCTCGGATCTGTTGATCTCGGTGGGGGCGCCGCCGACCATCAAGATGGCCGGCAAGCTCACCCCCATGGGCGAGCAGGGGCTCAGCGTTCAGCAGGTCAACGAACTGGTCAACGCCACCATCCCGGAGGTGACGATGGCCCGCTTCGAGGCCGAGCACGAGGCCAACTTCGCGCTCAGCCTCAAGGGCAAGGGGCGCTTCCGTGTCAGCGCCTTCCAGCAGCGTAACCAGAAGGCCATGGTGATCCGGCGCATCGGCTTCGAGATTCCCCATCTGGAGGAGCTGTCGCTGCCCTCCACGCTCGGTGACCTGGCCAATAACAAGCGCGGTCTGGTGTTCGTGGTGGGCGGCACCGGCACCGGCAAGTCGACCACCCTGGCGTCGATGATCCAGCAGCGCAACGAGACCCTGGGCGGGCATATCATCAGCGTCGAGGATCCCATCGAATATGTGCATCCGCACAAGAAGGCGATCATCAACCAGCGCGAGGTGGGCATCGACACCGAATCCTTCGAGGTGGCGCTCAAGAACACCCTGCGCCAGGCGCCGGACGTGATCCTGATCGGCGAGGTGCGGACTCGCGAGACCATGGAGCACGCCCTGACCTTCGCCGAGACCGGCCACCTCTGCCTGGCCACGCTGCACGCCAACAACGCCAACCAGGCGCTGGATCGCATCATCAACTTCTTCCCCATCGAACGGCACGCCCAGGTGTGGCTCGACCTGTCGCTCAACCTGCGTGCCATCGTCGCCCAGCAGCTGCTGCCCACGCTGGATGGCGGGCGCTGTCCGGCCATCGAGATCATGCTCAAGTCGCCGCTGATCGGTGACCTAGTGCGCAAGGGGGAGGTCTCCGAGATCAAGAACGTCATGTCGCGCTCGCGGGATCTCGGCATGCAGACCTTCGACCAGGCCCTCTATGACCTGTTCAAGGCGGGCAAGATCTCCGAGGAGGTGGCGCTGGTGCACGCCGACTCGGCCAACGACCTGCGCATGATGATCAAGTATGGCGGTGGGGAAGCTAGCGAGGGGATCGGTCAGGCCAAGGAAGCCGCCAGTCAGCTTTCACTGAAGCGTGACGACGACTTCTGAACCGCTGCCGAGGGGCGGCGATCAGGCGGCGTAGACCCCTCCCAGTACCCGGGGGCCGGCGGCACCGGTGACGCTGGGCAGGTTGCCCGGGAGTCCGGCCAGTCGTCGCCAGGCCAGCCAGGCGAAGGCGCCGGCCTCCAGCCAGTCGGCCGGCCAGCCCCACTCGGCGCTGTCGCCGAGGGTTGCCTCGGGCAGGCGGCGGGCCAGTCGCCCCAGCAGGTCGCGGTTGTGGGCGCCGCCGCCACAGGGAATCAGCCGCGCCGCCGGCGGGGCATCGAACCGCTCCCGGGCCATCTCCACCGCCAGCGCGACGCTCGCCGCAGTCAGCTCGGCGAGGGTCGCCTGCACATCCTCGGGGCGCTCCTCTCCGCCCAGTCGCTTCTCCAGCCAATCGAGATGGAAGAGCTCGCGACCGGTGCTGCGCGGTGGCGGCAGATGGAAGAAGGGCTCCTCCAGCAGGCGTGCCAGCAACGTCTCGTCGACCCGTCCCGAGGCGGCCCAGGCGCCGTCCGCGTCGAAGGCGCCGCCGCGGTGGCGGGCGTGCCAGGCGTCCAGCAGGGCGTTGGCCGGCCCCGAGTCGAATCCCAGGGGGGCGCGTTCGTCTTCACCGGGGGGCAGCAGCGTCAGGTTGGCGAAGCCACCCAGATTGAGCACCAGCCGCCACTCGTGGCGATCGCGGAACAGCGCCTCATGGAAGGCCGGTGCCAACGGAGCCGCCTGGCCACCCGCCGCCAGGTCGCGACGCCGGAAGTCGGCCACCACGGCGATCCCGGTGAGTTCGGCCAGCCGGCTGGGGTTGTCGAGCTGCAGGGTGTAGGCGGGGCCATTGGCATGGCTCCCATCGGGATGTCCATAAGGGGCGTGCTCGACGGTCTGGCCATGGCTACCGATGGCCACTACCGCCTCGCGCGCTGTTCCGCTGGCGGCCAACAGGGCGATCACGGCCTCTGCCTGGAGCCGACAGAATGCTTCCTCGGCCGCCGCCAGTTCGGCGAATCCGACGCGCTCGGCGTGGCAGAGCTCCCAGAGCCGCGACCGCAGCGCTGCCGGCATCGGCTCGGCGTGGCTGGCGAGTAGGCGGGGGTGGCCCCCGGCTGGCCTGTCATCGATCTCCACCAGGGCGGCATCGATGCCGTCCAGGCTGGTGCCGGACATCAGGCCGATATATAGGGGCATGGCGGTCTCCCGGGGCAGTGTGGCGTCAGCGCAGAGCGTCGACTCATGCTACCATCCTGCCCCATTCGATGGCCTCATCGGGGCCGGGCAACCTGATACGTGGAGTAGGAGACGATGAGCGATGTGGCGAGCGCGCTGGCGCTGCTGAAGCGGGGAACCCAGGAGATCCTGCTGGAGGAGGAGCTGGTCAAGAAGCTGGAGTCCGGGCGCAAGCTGCGCATCAAGGCGGGCTTCGATCCGACCGCCCCGGACCTGCACCTGGGACACAGCGTGCTGCTGACCAAGATGCGCCAGTTCCAGGACCTGGGGCACGAGATCATCTTCCTGATCGGCGACTTCACCGGTCGCATCGGCGACCCCACCGGCAAGAACGTCACCCGCAAGCCCCTTACCGAGGAGGAGGTCAAGGCCAACGCCCAGACCTACAAGGAGCAGGTGTTCAAGATCCTCGACGCCGACAAGACCGAGGTGCGCTTCAACTCCGAGTGGTTCACCGCCATGAGTGCCGCCGACATGATCGAGCTGGCCGGGCAGAGCACGGTGGCTCGCATGCTCGAGCGGGACGACTTCGAGAAGCGCTACAAGGGGGGGCAGTCGATCTCCATCCACGAGTTCCTCTATCCGCTGGTCCAGGGCTACGACTCGGTGGCCCTGAAGGCGGATATCGAGCTGGGCGGCACCGATCAGAAGTTCAACCTGCTGATGGGGCGCGAGATCCAGAAGCACTTCGGCATGGAGCCCCAGGTGGTGGTCACCATGCCGCTGCTGGAAGGGCTCGACGGCGTGCAGAAGATGTCCAAGTCGCTGGGCAACTACGTGGGTGTCGACGAGGCGCCGGGCGCGATGTTCAACAAGCTGGTCTCGATGCCCGATAGCCTGATGTGGCGCTACTTCGAGCTGCTCTCCCTCAAGCCCAACGAGGAGATCGAGGCGCTCAAGCGCGACGTGGAGGCGGGCGCCAACCCGCGCGACATCAAGATGGTCCTGGCGCGTGAGCTGATCGCTCGCTACCACGGCGAGGAAGCCGCGGCCAACGCCCACCGCTCCGCCGGTAACCAGCTGGCCGAGGGTGAGCTTCCCGAGGACCTCCCCGAGATCGAGGTGGACTTCGAGGGCGGTGCCCAGGCACCGATCGCTGCCGTGCTCAACCGCTCCGGGCTGACAAGGAACAGTGCCCAGGCCAAGGACATGCTCGGCAATGGCCGGGTCAAGGTCGATGGCGAGGCGGTGGCGCGTGATCACATGCTGGAGACCGGCCGCAGCTATGTGATCCAGGCGGGCAAGAAGCGGTATGCCCGGGTCGTGCTCAAGTAGGGAGTGTCATGCTCCCGAAACTTTTTATCCGAAGGTATTGCACGCCGCCGGGGAAAGCCGTAAAGTACGCATCCGCTGCCGGCGACGGGCACACGTTGCAGGCGGTGGAAGTGGCAGAAGTGATTGTTCTGCTTGGAGTTTTTCGAATCCCTTCGAAATATTCCGATTGACAATCACGGCACGTTCGGTAGAATGTGCGCCACTGGATTCGCAGCCATCTCGGAAGGATGAGATGGGCAGTCAGCGGGATATGGACGGGATGCAGCGCATCGCCAACCACCGCTTGACACGCTGACGCGAATCGGTAGAATACGCCTTCCTCGCAGGGCGCTGGCGACACGGAGTCCGCTCCGGCCGGCAGCAAGCGAGACGCTTCACCCAATAGGGTTTGAAGCCGCTCTTTAACAATCGATCAGGTAATTCATGTGGGCGCTTGTCGATGGCTCGGTGATCATGTCATTGAACCATCAAGGCAAGCGACTCGTCATAGATCTTCGGATCTATTTGAGAACGTTTGAACCTTGAGCCAAGTTTGGTGCTACTTCAAGCACTTATGATCTTAAACTGAAGAGTTTGATCATGGCTCAGATTGAACGCTGGCGGCAGGCCTAACACATGCAAGTCGAGCGGAAACGATGGAAGCTTGCTTCCAGGCGTCGAGCGGCGGACGGGTGAGTAATGCATAGGAATCTGCCCGGTAGTGGGGGATAACCTGGGGAAACCCAGGCTAATACCGCATACGTCCTACGGGAGAAAGCAGGGGATCTTCGGACCTTGCGCTATCGGATGAGCCTATGTCGGATTAGCTAGTTGGTGAGGTAATGGCTCACCAAGGCCGCGATCCGTAGCTGGTCTGAGAGGATGATCAGCCACATCGGGACTGAGACACGGCCCGAACTCCTACGGGAGGCAGCAGTGGGGAATATTGGACAATGGGCGAAAGCCTGATCCAGCCATGCCGCGTGTGTGAAGAAGGCTTTCGGGTTGTAAAGCACTTTCAGTGGGGAAGAAATCCTCGGGGCCAATACCCTCGAGGGAGGACATCACCCACAGAAGAAGCACCGGCTAACTCCGTGCCAGCAGCCGCGGTAATACGGAGGGTGCGAGCGTTAATCGGAATTACTGGGCGTAAAGCGCGCGTAGGCGGCGTGATAAGCCGGTTGTGAAAGCCCCGGGCTCAACCTGGGAACGGCATCCGGAACTGTCAGGCTAGAGTGCAGGAGAGGAAGGTAGAATTCCCGGTGTAGCGGTGAAATGCGTAGAGATCGGGAGGAATACCAGTGGCGAAGGCGGCCTTCTGGACTGACACTGACGCTGAGGTGCGAAAGCGTGGGTAGCAAACAGGATTAGATACCCTGGTAGTCCACGCCGTAAACGATGTCGACTAGCCGTTGGGGTCCTTGTGACCTTTGTGGCGCAGTTAACGCGATAAGTCGACCGCCTGGGGAGTACGGCCGCAAGGTTAAAACTCAAATGAATTGACGGGGGCCCGCACAAGCGGTGGAGCATGTGGTTTAATTCGATGCAACGCGAAGAACCTTACCTACTCTTGACATCGTGCGAACTTTCCAGAGATGGATTGGTGCCTTCGGGAACGCACAGACAGGTGCTGCATGGCCGTCGTCAGCTCGTGTTGTGAAATGTTGGGTTAAGTCCCGTAACGAGCGCAACCCTTGTCCCTATTTGCCAGCACGTAATGGTGGGAACTCTAGGGAGACTGCCGGTGACAAACCGGAGGAAGGTGGGGACGACGTCAGGTCATCATGGCCCTTACGAGTAGGGCTACACACGTGCTACAATGGCCGGTACAAAGGGTTGCGAAGCCGCGAGGTGGAGCTAATCCCGAAAAGCCGGTCTCAGTCCGGATCGGAGTCTGCAACTCGACTCCGTGAAGTCGGAATCGCTAGTAATCGTGAATCAGAATGTCACGGTGAATACGTTCCCGGGCCTTGTACACACCGCCCGTCACACCATGGGAGTGGACTGCACCAGAAGTGGTTAGCCTAACTTCGGAGGGCGATCACCACGGTGTGGTTCATGACTGGGGTGAAGTCGTAACAAGGTAGCCGTAGGGGAACCTGCGGCTGGATCACCTCCTTACCGATATGTCTCCGACTGTCGGCAAGTGCTCACAATGAATTACCTGATCGACCAGAGCAAAAGACTGTTTGGGTCAGCGACCCAGTGGTTGGAAGCCGGGTCTGTAGCTCAGTTGGTTAGAGCGCACCCCTGATAAGGGTGAGGTCGGCAGTTCAAATCTGCCCAGACCCACCAAATTTGCGTGATACTGCGTTGCTCCGACTCTCGCATAGCAGGCTATGCGTCGCATCGAGGCGCCTTGTCTCACACAAATTATCTTCGGGGCCTTAGCTCAGCTGGGAGAGCGCCTGCCTTGCACGCAGGAGGTCAGCGGTTCGATCCCGCTAGGCTCCACCATCTCCCACCCCACAGTCTTACCTGATCGGATCCGCAGTCATAAGCCATCCTTGCACAGCGCAATGACCGGTTTATGACTGTCGATTGACAGTCTGCTCTTTAACAATGTGATTCATGCTGACAAACGTTCTTTCCGCAAGGAAAGAACACGAGATACGTCTCAAGCGTATCCGGCAATGTCGTGTGTCATCGCGGACCAGACCCTTTGGGGTTATATGGTCAAGCGATGAAGCGCATACGGTGGATGCCTAGGCAGCCAGAGGCGATGAAAGACGTGGAAGCCTGCGATAAGGCTCGGCGAGGTGGCAAACAACCTGTGACCCGGGCATCTCTGAATGGGGAAACCCACCCAGTGTAAGCTGGGTATCCCGCACTGAATACATAGGTGTCGGGAGGCGAACCAGGGGAACTGAAACATCTAAGTACCCTGAGGAAAAGAAATCAACCGAGATTCCCCCAGTAGCGGCGAGCGAACGGGGACCAGCCCTTAAGCATGTGACTGATTAGACGAACGCGTTGGGAAGCGCGGCCATAGTGGGTGACAGCCCCGTAGTCGAAAATCTGATCATGTGAAATCGAGTAGGTCGGGGCACGAGAAACCTTGACTGAAGACGGGGGGACCATCCTCCAAGGCTAAATACTCCTGGCTGACCGATAGTGAACCAGTACCGTGAGGGAAAGGCGAAAAGAACCCCGGAGAGGGGAGTGAAATAGATCCTGAAACCGTATGCGTACAAGCAGTGGGAGCATGCATGTCATGTGACCGCGTACCTTTTGTATAATGGGTCAGCGACTTATTTTCAGTGGCGAGCTTAACCGTATAGGGGAGGCGTAGGGAAACCGAGTCTTAACTGGGCGACCAGTCGCTGGGAATAGACCCGAAACCGGGCGATCTATCCATGAGCAGGTTGAAGGTTGAGTAACATCAACTGGAGGACCGAACCAGGATCTGTTGAAAAAGATTTGGATGACTTGTGGATCGGAGTGAAAGGCTAATCAAGCCCGGAGATAGCTGGTTCTCCTCGAAAGCTATTTAGGTAGCGCCTCACGTAGCACCGCCGGGGGTAGAGCACTGTTTCGGCTAGGGGGTCATCCCGACTTACCAACCCGAGGCAAACTCCGAATACCGGTGAGTGACGCGTGGGAGACACACAGCGGGTGCTAACGTCCGTTGTGAAAAGGGAAACAACCCAGACCGTCAGCTAAGGTCCCGAAATCCTGGTTAAGTGGGAAACGATGTGGGAAGGCTCAGACAGCTAGGAGGTTGGCTTAGAAGCAGCCATCCTTTAAAGAAAGCGTAATAGCTCACTAGTCGAGTCGGCCTGCGCGGAAGATATAACGGGGCTCAAACCAGGTACCGAAGCTACGGGTTCGTCGAATGACGAGCGGTAGAGGAGCGTCGTGTAAGCCGATGAAGGTGGATCGAGAGGTCTGCTGGAGGTATCACGAGTGCGAATGCTGACATGAGTAACGACAAGGGGAGTGAAAAACTCCCCCGCCGGAAGACCAAGGGTTTCTGTTCGACGCTAATCGGAGCAGAGTGAGTCGGCCCCTAAGGCGAGGCCGAAAGGCGTAGTCGATGGGAAACGGGTTAATATTCCCGTACCTCACTGTATTGCGATGGGGGGACGGAGAAGGCTAGGTGAGCCAGGCGTTGGTAGTCCTGGTGAAAGTCAGTAGGCTGAGGATTCAGGCAAATCCGGATCCTCAAGGCCGAGAGACGAGACGAACTGACCACGGTCAGGAAGTCATCGATGCCACGCTTCCAGGAAAAGCCTCTAAGCTTCAGATACAGTGGGACCGTACCCCAAACCGACACAGGTGGTCAGGGTGAGAATCCCAAGGCGCTTGAGAGAACTCGGGTGAAGGAACTAGGCAAAATGGTGCCGTAACTTCGGGAGAAGGCACGCCGCGTTAGTGTGAAGGCCCTGCGGCCGGAGCACGAGGCGGTCGAAGATACCAGGTGGCTGCAACTGTTTATTAAAAACACAGTACTCTGCAAACGCGTAAGCGGACGTATAGGGTATGACGCCTGCCCGGTGCCGGAAGGTTAAGTGATGGTGTTAGCGCAAGCGAAGCTCTTGATCGAAGCCCCGGTAAACGGCGGCCGTAACTATAACGGTCCTAAGGTAGCGAAATTCCTTGTCGGGTAAGTTCCGACCTGCACGAATGGCGTAATGATGGCCACGCTGTCTCCACCCGAGACTCAGTGAAATTGAAATCGCAGTGAAGATGCTGTGTACCCGCGGCTAGACGGAAAGACCCCGTGAACCTTTACTATAGCTTCACACTGGACGCTGATGTTGCTTGTGTAGGATAGCTGGGAGGCTTGGAAACCCGGACGCCAGTTCGGGTGGAGCCAACCTTGAAATACCAGCCTGGCATCATTGGCGTTCTAACTCAGGTCCGTTATCCGGATCGAGGACCGTGTGTGGTGGGTAGTTTGACTGGGGCGGTCTCCTCCCAAAGCGTAACGGAGGAGCACGAAGGTACCCTCAGCACGGTTGGAAATCGTGCAGTGAGTGCAAGAGCATAAGGGTGCTTGACTGCGAGACAGACACGTCGAGCAGGTACGAAAGTAGGTTCTAGTGATCCGGTGGTTCTGTATGGAAGGGCCATCGCTCAACGGATAAAAGGTACTCCGGGGATAACAGGCTGATACCGCCCAAGAGTTCACATCGACGGCGGTGTTTGGCACCTCGATGTCGGCTCATCACATCCTGGGGCTGAAGTCGGTCCCAAGGGTATGGCTGTTCGCCATTTAAAGTGGTACGCGAGCTGGGTTTAGAACGTCGTGAGACAGTTCGGTCCCTATCTGCCGTGGGCGTTGGAGATTTGAGAAGAGCTGCTCCTAGTACGAGAGGACCGGAGTGGACGCACCTCTGGTGTTCCGGTTGTCACGCCAGTGGCATTGCCGGGTAGCTATGTGCGGACAGGATAACCGCTGAAGGCATCTAAGCGGGAAGCCCCCTTCAAGATGAGATCTCCCCGAGGCCTTGAGCCTCCTGAAGGGCCCAGCGAGACCAGCTGGTTGATAGGCCGGATGTGGAAGCGCTGCAAGGCGTTGAGCTAACCGGTACTAATGGCCCGTGAGGCTTGACCATATAACACCCAAGGGGTCTGTGATGACCCACGACGCCGGATACGCAAGAGACGTGTCTCGTCAGCATGAATCACCGTTTTTCGCCTGACGACCATAGCGAGCGTGAACCACCTGATCCCATGCCGAACTCAGCAGTGAAACCGCTCAGCGCCGATGGTAGTGTGGGGTCTCCCCATGTGAGAGTAGGTCATCGTCAGGCACTTATTCAGAAACCCCAGCCCATGGCTGGGGTTTCGTCGTTCCAGGGGTCTCCCCATGGAGAGTAGCGGAGCGCCGCCCGGATCATCGTCAGGCACTTATTCAGAAAAGCCCCGAGCATCGTGAGATGCTCGGGGCTTTTTGCGTTCGGGGCATTCCATGGCTGGCTCCACCGCACGGTCGGCAGGCAGTAAAAAGCCCGGCCATCGGCCGGGCTCGGGTCAGACGGGCGCTGGGTCGGCTCAGAGGGCGGCGATCTTGTCGCGCTGCTCCGCCAGCAAGCGCCGGGAGGCCAGGAAATCGTTGAGCTTGCCGCGCTCCTTCTCCACCACCGCGGCGGGAGCCTTGGCCACGAAGCCTTCGTTGGAAAGCTTCTTCTCGATGCCGCCGATCAGCTTGTCCTGCTTCTCGATCTCCTTGTCGAGGCGGGCCAGTTCTGCCTCCTTGTCGATGAGGTCGGCCATGGGCACCAGCACCTCCATCTCGCCAACCAGCTGGGTGGCCGAGAGCGGCGCCTGCTGCGGATCATCCAGCCACTCGACGCTCTCCAGCTTGGCCAGCTTGGCCAGGAACAGGCGATTGGCTTCCAGACGCTCGCGATCGGCACTGCCGCCCTTGGTGAGCAGCACGTCGAGGGGCTTGCCCGGGGCGATGTTCATCTCGGCGCGGATATTGCGTACCGCCACGATCACCCCCTTGAGCCACTCGATATCCCGGGTGGCGCCCTCATCGAGCAGCGCCTCGTCGGCGGTCGGCCAGGGCTGGGCCATGATGGAGTCGCCCGCGCCCTGGAAGGTGCCGGCCAGCGGCGCCACGCGCTGCCAGATCTCCTCGGAGATGTAGGGCATCATCGGGTGGGCCAGGCGCAGGATGGCTTCCAGCACGCGTACCAGGGTCTGGCGGGTACCACGCTTGGCTTCGAGGCTGGCGTTGTCGTCCCAGAGTACCGGCTTGGAGAGCTCGAGGTACCAGTCGCAGTACTCGTTCCAGACGAACTCGTAGAGCGCCTGGGAGGCGTGGTCGAAACGGAACTCCTCCATGGCCCTGGTCACCTGGGCGGCGGTCTGCTGCAGACGCGAGAGGATCCAGCGATCGGCCAGGGACAGCTCGATCGCATCACCAGCCAGGCCGGTATCCTCGCCCTCGGCGTTCATCAGCACATAGCGCGAGGCGTTCCACAGCTTGTTGCAGAAGTTGCGGTAGCCATCCAGGCGGCCCATGTCGAACTTGATATCGCGTCCGGTGGTGGCCTGGGAGAGGAAGGTGAAGCGCAGCGCATCGGTACCGTGGGGCTCGATGCCCTCCGGGAACTCGCTGCGCGTGGCCTTGGCGATGGCCTTGGCCTTCTGGGGCTGCATCATGTTGCCGGTGCGCTTCTCCACCAGCGTGTCCAGCTCGATGCCGTCGATCAGGTCGATGGGGTCGAGCACGTTGCCCTTGGACTTGGACATCTTCTGGCCCTGACCGTCACGTACCAGGCCGTGCACATAGACCTGCTTGAAGGGCACCTCGTCGGTGAACTTCAGGGTCAGCATGATCATCCGCGCGACCCAGAAGAAGATGATGTCGAAGCCGGTGACCAGCACGCTGGAAGGGTGGAAGGTCTTGAGTTCCTCGGTCTGTTCCGGCCAGCCCAGGGTCCCGAAGGTCCACAGCCCCGAGCTGAACCAGGTGTCCAGCACGTCCTCGTCCTGGTTCAGCTCGAGGTCGGCAGGCAGTCCGTGCTTCTCGCGGGCCTCCTGCTCGCTGCGAGCCACATAGACGTTGCCCTCGGCGTCGTACCAGGCGGGAATACGGTGCCCCCACCACAGCTGGCGGGAGATGCACCAGTCCTGCAGGTCGCGCATCCAGGCGAAGTACATGTTCTCGTAGTTCTTGGGGACGAACTGGATATCGCCCTTCTCCACTGCCTCGATGGCCGGCCTGGCCAGGCTCTCCACGGCGACGAACCACTGATCGGTGAGCAGCGGCTCGATGACATCGCCACTGCGGTCGCCATAGGGGAGGGTGTTGTTCACCGTCTCCACCTGCTCGAGCAGGCCTGCGGCCTCCATGTCGGCGACGATGAGTGCGCGGGCCGCGAAGCGGTCGAGGCCGGCGTAGGCCTCGGGCAGGCTCGTGTCGATCTCGGCCAGCGGACGGCCCTGGATATCGAAGGCCTCGGCGCGCCCAAGGATCGATGCGTCCTGGGTGAAGACGTTGATCAGCGGCAAGCCCTGGCGACGGCCCACCTCGTAGTCGTTGAAGTCGTGGGCCGGGGTGATCTTAACGCAGCCCGAGCCCTTCTCCATGTCGGCATGTTCATCCGCCACGATGGGGATCCGGCGCCCCACCAGCGGAAGCGTAACGAACTTGCCCACCAGCGAGGCGTAGCGCGGATCCTCGGGGTTCACCGCCACGCCGGTATCGCCAAGCAGGGTCTCGGGGCGGGTGGTGGCGACCACCAGATGGTTCTTGCCGTCGTCTGTGGTGGCGCCGTCGGCCAGCGGGTAGCGGAAGTGCCAGAAGCTGCCCTGCTGGTCGCGGTTCTCCACCTCGAGATCGGAGATGGCGGTGTGCAGGGTCGGGTCCCAGTTGACCAGCCGCTTGCCGCGGTAGATCAGGTCCTCCTCGAAGAGGCGCACGAAGACCTCCTGCACTGCCTTGTAGAAGCCGTCGTCCATGGTGAAGCGTTCGCGGCTCCAGTCGACGCTGGCCCCCATGCGACGCAGCTGGCGGGTGATATGCCCGCCGGATTCCTGCTTCCACTCCCACACCTTGTCGATGAAGGCCTCGCGGCCGAGGTCGTGGCGGCTCTTGCCCTCTTCCGCGGCGACCTTGCGCTCCACCAGCATCTGGGTGGCGATGCCGGCGTGGTCGGTGCCCACCTGCCACAGGGTGTTGCGCCCCTGCATCCGCCGCCAGCGGATCAGGGTGTCCATGATGGTGTCCTGGAAGGCGTGACCCATGTGCAGGCTGCCGGTGACATTGGGCGGCGGGATCATGATGGAGTAGGGCTCGCCCTCGCCTGCGGGGGCGAAGCGGCCATCGGCCTCCCAGCGCTGGTACCAGCGGGATTCGATCTGCGCGGGTTGGTAGGTCTTGTCCATGGGCGTTCCGGGTCCAGAAATGATCACCGCCGGCCAGATGGCCGGACGGCAGGAATGGCGACGAAAAATGGGCTTGATTATAGCCCGGCGGGGTAGCTGGCGTCAGCCTGGCTGGCCGCGCAGCTGATGCGCCTTGACCGGATAGCCGCGCTTCCGGTAGGTCTGCCAGCACTCGCGTTTAGCGGTCAGTACCGCCTGGTGCTGGTTGATGATCTCGGCGACACGCTCAAAGCGCGAGAACCACTCGGGGATGCCCGGCGAGAGGTTGAGCAGGGCCTGCACCGCACGCTCGGGAGGCGGCGGCTCGGCCCAGCCGATGGTGACTGGCACCCGGTCGGCGAGGTCGTCGCCGGCGAGGGCATGGGGCACATAGGCGTCGGCCCGGAAGGTCCACAGTGCCGCGTCGAGCTCCCTGGCCATGGCCTCGTCCTCGGCGTGCAGGTGCAGCCGATAGCCCTTGCGCTGGATGGTCTCGGCCAGCCGGCAGGCGAAGTCGAGACGCGCCTCCAGGGTGGTATCGGGAAGGACGTAGAAATCGATCTGGGTCACGCCCTACACCAGCCGCGTCAGCCAGCCGTGGGTGTCTTCCGCACGGCCATACTGAAGGTCGAGCAGCTTGGCGCGCAGACGCTTGGCGATGGGGTTGCCGTTGTCGCCGGCCAGGCGGATGCGCTCCTGCTCGCTGACCAGCTCGCCCACCGGGGTGATCACCGCGGCGGTGCCGCAGGCGAAGACCTCGGTGATCTCGCCGCTGGCCGCGCTCTCGCGCCACTCTTCGATGCTGATCGGGCGCTCTTCGGGCGTCAGCCCCTCGTCTCGGGCCAGGGTCAGCACCGAGTCGCGAGTGACGCCCTCGAGGATGGTGTCGGTCAGGCGCGGGGTGGCGATGCGTCCGTCCTTGAACACGAAAAACAGGTTCATGCCGCCCAGCTCCTCGATCCACTTGTTCTCGGCGGCATCCAGGAAGGCGACCTGGCCGCAGCCATTGGCGCTGGCTTCCTTCTGGGCCGCCAGGGAAGCGGCATAGTTGCCGCCGCACTTGGCGAAGCCGGTACCACCCGGTGCCGCCCGCTTGTAGTGCTCCGAGAGCCAGATCGAGACCGGCTCCACGCCACCCTTGAAGTAGGCAGCCGCCGGCGAGGCGATCACGTAGTAGTCGACCTCCTGGGCCGGGCGCACGCCGAGGAACTTCTCGCTGGCGATCATGAAGGGGCGCAGGTAGAGGCTGCACTCGTCGGCCTCGCTCTTCGGCGTCGGTACCCAGGCGTGGTCCTGGGCCAGCAGCGCCTTGATCGAGCCGATGAAGTCCTCGTCGGAGAGTTCGGGCAGGGCCAGCCGGCGGGCGCTGCGGCGGAAGCGCTGGGCATTCTTCTCGGGACGGAAGGTCCAGATGGAACCATCGGCGTGGCGGTAGGCCTTGATGCCCTCGAAGATCTCCTGAGCGTAGTGCAGCACGGCGGCGGCGGGGTCCAGGGTCAGCGGGCCATAGGGACGTACCTCGTGGCCGTGCCAGCCGGCGTCCAGGGTCCAGCGTACGTGGGCCATGTGGTCGGTGAAGTACTGGCCGAAGCCGGGGCTGGCGAGGATGTCCTCACGGATCGAGTCGGCCGTGGGGGTGGAGTTGGGCAGGAGTTCGAAGCTGGCATTCGACACGGCAAGGGGTCTCCGCTACGCCCGGGGCGTGCCTGCCCCGGGGTGATACTGGAAGCTCGGGCCGGTGAGAGCCGGCCCGGGTCGTGGATTCATCGTCAGTCCCACATGAGAAAGGCGACGCGAAAAAAACGCAAGAGCGAGGCGCTATTCCGCCTCGGTTTCCACCGCGGCGTCGGCTTCCCGGTCCAGCAGGTACTGGGTCAGCAGGCCCACGGGGCGGCCGCTGGCGCCCTTGTCCTTGCCGGAACTCCAGGCGGTGCCGGCGATGTCCAGATGTGCCCAGGGGAACTTGTCGGCGAAGCGCGAGAGGAAGCAGGCGGCGGTGATGGTGCCCGCCGGCTTGCCGCCGATATTGGCCAGGTCGGCGAAGTTGGAGTCGAGCTGTTGCTGGTACTCGTCCCACAGCGGCAGGTGCCAGGCGCGGTCCCAGGCCGCCTCGCCGGCATCCAGCAGGTCGAGTGCCAGGTCGTCGTCGTTGGCGAGCAGGCCGGTGGCGTGATGGCCCAGTGCGATGATGCAGGCGCCGGTGAGGGTCGCGATATCCACCACGCTGGCAGGCTCGAAGCGCTCGGCGTAGGTCAGGGCGTCGCACAGCACCAGGCGGCCCTCGGCGTCGGTATTGAGCACCTCCACGGAGAGGCCTTTCAGCGTCCTGATGATGTCGCCGGGCTTGGTGGCGCGGCCGTCGGGCATGTTCTCGGCGGCGGCCACGATGGCTACCAGGTTGACCTTCGGGCGGATGCCGAGAGTCGCCTTGACGGTGCCGAACACGCTGGCCGCGCCGCACATGTCGAACTTCATCTCGTCCATGGCCTCGCCGGGCTTGAGCGAGATGCCGCCGGTGTCGAAGGTGATGCCCTTGCCGACCAGCACGTGGGGCGCCTCGTCGGCATCCTCGGCGCCCTGGTACTTCATGACGATCAGCCGCGAGGGCTGCTCGCTGCCGCGGCCCACGGAGAGCAGGCTATGGGCGCCCAGCGTCTCGAGGGCCGCCTCGTCGAGGATCTCCACCTGCAGGGTGCCGCCCGAGTCCCGGCCCAGCGCCTCGGCCTGCTCGGCCAGGTAGCTCGGGGTGCAGACGTTGCCGGGCAGGTTGCCCAGGGTGCGGGCATAGTTGATGCCCTGGCCCAGGGCATCGCCGATGCGCGCGCCTTCGGCGGCGGCCTGGACGTCGTCTTCACCGTTGACCAGCAGCTCGACCCGCGCGAGTCGCGCCGCAGGGGCCTTCTCGGACTTGAACTCCTCGAAGCGGTAGAGGGCGCGCTGGGCGGCCTCGGCGACCATGCGTGCCTTCCAGTCGATGCCGCGATCCGCCAGGGGTACCTCGGTGAAGGCCACCGCCACCTCGTCCACTGGCAGGCCTGCCAGGGCCGTGAAGGCGGCATCCAGCGCCTTGCGGAAGGCCGTCTCCTGGCACGCCTCTCGCTTGCCCAGGCCGACCAGCAGCAGGCGCTCGCTGGCGAGGCCCGGCGCGAAGGGGATCAGCTGCACGTTGCCCAGCCTGGCGTCGAAGTCGCCACGCTCGAGCAGCTGGCCCACCAGGCGCTCGCTGGCATCATCCAGGCGGGCGGCGGTGGGCAGCAGCGCCTCCTCCTTGAACACCGGGATGACGAGACATGCGCTCTCGACCTTGGCGGGGTTACCCGTCCTGACAGGGAATTCCATGGCGTCTCCACAAGACAAGCGTTGGGGTTACAGGCGATTGGGGTTACAAGCGTACGGGGATTCTGGATAATGCCGGCACGTTGCCGTGTCGCTCCAGTGTACTCAAGGCATGGCCCCATTGCATGGCAGACGCCGCATGATCATCTTCCGTTACCTGACCCGCGAGATCCTGCTGACCATGGCGGCCGTTGCCGGCGTGCTGTTGCTGGTGATCATGGGCAGTCGCTTCATTCGCTACTTCAGCAATGCCGCCGAGGGCGAAATTCCCGCCGATATCCTCGGTACCCTGATGCTGCTGCACCTGCCGGGGTTCCTAGAGCTGATCCTCCCCCTGGCGTTCTTCCTGGGCATCCTGCTCGCCTATGGCCAGCTCTATCTTAACAGCGAGATCACCGTGCTGGTGGCCTGTGGTACCAGCCCCAACAAGCTGCTGCAGGTGAGTCTGGTGCCGGCCGTCCTGGTGTCTGTGCTGGTCGGGCTGTGCAGTCTGTGGCTGACCCCGGCCGGGGCTCTCGAGACCGAGACCCTGCTCGAGGACCAGCGCAGCCGGGTGGATTTCTCCACCCTGGGACCCGGCCGCTTCCAGGAGTTCGGCAGCGGGCGTACCGCCTATACCGAGGGCTTCAGCGAGGATGGTAGCGAGATGCGCGGCGTCTTTATCAGCGAGCGGCAGCGGCGCAGCGATGGTACCCCGGAGAGCGTGGTGACCCGCGCCGAGGGCGGCCACCAGGCGGTGGACGACGATACCGGCAGCCGCTTCCTGGTGCTGACCGACGGCGAACGCTACAGTGTCGAGCCGGGCAGGCAACAGGCCGAGCGTCTCGAGTTCGAGACCTATGCGGTGCGCCTGTCGCGGGCCGAGTCGCTGGGCGAGCTCGACTCCCCGGAGCTCACCCCCACCCGCGAGCTGCTCGGTGACGACTCGCCGGAGGCGCGCGCCCAGTTGCAGTGGCGGCTGGGCATGCCGCTGATGGTGTTTATCCTGACCCTGCTGGCGATGCCGCTGTCGCGAGTCAATCCGCGCCAGGGGCGCTTCGCCAAGCTGCTGCCGGCGATCTTCCTGCATGTGGCCTACCTGAGCCTGCTGCTGGCGGCACTGGACGCCATCGGTCGCGGCAACCTGCCGGCCGCGGTGGGCATGTGGCCGATCCATGGTGCCTTCCTGGCGCTGGGGCTGTTGATGATGATGCGCGCACAGCGCAAGGGGATGAGCGGATGATTGCCGATCGCTTCGACCGCTACCTGGCACGCAACGTGCTGGGCGCCATCATCGTCGTCCAGGTGGTGCTGCTGGGCCTCGACCTGGTGATCACCTATATCAACGACCTGGGCGATGTGGAGGGCGACTATGGCGCTCTCCAGGTGCTGCTCTACCTGCTGATGCGCCTGCCCTGGCGACTCTATCAGTACGCGCCGGTGGCGGTGCTGATCGGTGCGCTGATCGGCCTGGGCAGCATGGCCTCCAGCAACGAGCTCACCGTGATGCGTGCCGCCGGGCGCTCCCTGGCGCGGATCCTGTGGGGCGCCATGAAGCCGATCATCCTGGTGGTGGTCGTGGTGCTTTTCATCGCCGAGTACGTCTCCCCGCGCACCGAGCAGTTCGCCAGCGCCTGGCGCGTCGAGAAGATCCAGGGCTCCGGGGCCCTGGTTACCGAGCGCGGGGGCTGGCAGCGGGAGGGTGACAGCTTCTACCGCTTCGGTGCCATCCGCGCCGACGATACCGTACTCGACCTCACTCGCTACCGCTTCGAGGGCCAACGCCTGGTCGAGGCGCTGAGCGCCGCGCGAGCCATCTGGCGGGAGGGGCACTGGGAGCTGGAGGATGTCGCGTTGACGCGGTTCACCGAGCAGGGTACCGAGGCGCAACACCTCGCGACCCGGGGGTGGGATACCCAGCTGACCCCTGAGCAGCTCTCGCGGCTGCTGCGCGACGTCGAAAGCCAGTCGCCCAGCGAGCTGTGGGCCTACGCTCGCTATCTGCGCGAGCAGGGTCAGCAGGCCACCCAGCCGCTGCTCTACTTCTGGCAGAAGATGCTGTTGCCACTGACCATGGGCTCGCTGGTGCTGGTGGCCGCCTCCTTCGTGTTCGGCCCGCTGCGCAGCGTGGCCGCCGGCACCCGGGTGTTCTACGGGGTGGTCACCGGCCTGGCATTCAAGTACCTGCAGGACCTGCTGGCGCCGGCCTCCACGGTCTTCGGCTTCTCGCCCGCCTGGGCGGTGCTGGCGCCCACCCTGATCTGCGCCGCGGTGGGAATCCTCCTGCTGCGCCGCAGCGGCTGAGACAAGGAGAGCCCATGCCCCGCCGCTTCCCCAACCTCGATGATGTCTGGCCCGCCGGCCTCGGCCGCCGGCTGGGCGCCATGCTCTACGATGCCTTTCTGGTGGTCGCGATCTGGCTGCTGATGGCCGGCCTGCACCTGCTGGTCGTGCGTCACCTGGTCGGCCTGCCGGCCGAACAGGTCGGGGTGGGCTTCCTGCAGGTCGCCTCCCTGCGGCTGATCATGCTGGTGTCGGCCTTCGCCTTCTTCGCCTTCTTCTGGTGCCGTGGCGGCATGACCCTGGGGATGCAGGCCTGGCGGCTGCGGGTGCAGACCCTGGATGGCCACGCCATCTCCCTGCGCCAGGCCATGGTGCGCTACCTGGTGGCCTGGCTCTCGGTGGCCGCGCTGGGACTCGGCTACCTGTGGGTGCTGTTTGATGCCGAGCGGCGCAGTTGGTCCGATATCGCCTCGGGCACCCGGGTCGTGGTGCTGCCCAAGCCGGCCAGATAGCCCGGGTATTGATCGGGGTCAGACATTGGTCGAGTCCCGGTTGCAACACCTTATGCGAATCATTTACATTTGTTCTCGCTATCCAACGCGAGGTGTTCGCATGTACGTCTGCATCTGCAAGGGAGTCTCCGATCGCCGTATCCGTCAGGTCGTCGAGGAGGGCGCGCGCAGCTGGCGCGAGGTCCAGGCCGAGACCGGCTGTGGCACCCAGTGCGGCAAGTGTGCCTGCGTGGGCAAGAGCCTGACCCGCGAGGCGGTGAAGGAGGAGCTGCTGCTCTCCGGCGCGGAGCTCGCCTACGCCGTATAACGGCATCGGCGAAT
The DNA here is from genome assembly GCF_057169305.1 of Halomonas sp. C10-5. Classification (NCBI taxonomy): domain Bacteria; kingdom Pseudomonadati; phylum Pseudomonadota; class Gammaproteobacteria; order Oceanospirillales; family Halomonadaceae; genus Halomonas; species Halomonas sp. C10-5. The sequence goes on along the minus strand of NZ_CP175665.1, from coordinate 3,121,701 downwards.
ATTATCCCGTCGGGGTTTGGCAATCGTCATCCCGGCATGCCAAGCTTGGAGTCGACTCCCCACATCATGAGAGGCAGATCCATGAAAGGCGACAGCAAGGTCATCGAGCATCTCAACCGCGCCCTGGGCAACGAGCTGGTGGCCATCAACCAGTACTTCCTGCATGCCAAGATGTACAAGGACTGGGGCCTGCAGAAGCTGGCCAAGTGGGAGTACGACGAGTCCATCGAGGAGATGCAGCACGCCGACAAGCTGATCGAGCGTATCCTCTTCCTCGAGGGCATCCCCAACCTGCAGGACCTCGGCAAGCTGCATATCGGCGAGAACGTGCGCGAGATGCTCGAGAGCGACCTCAAGATCGAGCACGAGGGGCGCAACGACTACATCGAAGCCATCGGCTACTGCGAGCAGGTGAAGGACTATGTGACCCGCGACCTTTTCCGCGACCTGCTGGCCGACGAGGAAGGCCATATCGACCATATCGAGACCGAGCTCGGCCTGATCGACAAGGTCGGCATCGAGAACTACCTGCTCAAGCAGATGCAGGAGGCCGGCGACGAGTGATCGTCACCGTCATTTCGCTCCCGACACCGGCGCCCATCGTGGCGCCGGTGGTCGTTTTGGCCCGCCTCAGAAGGCCTTCTCCAGGTCGAAGCGCGGCACCGGCTCGCCCTGCACCTCCACCAGCTCGGTGAACATCGCCAGCGGTCGTACCCACAGGCCATAGTCGCCGTAGAGGGCGCGATAGACCACCAGTGGCTCCTCGCTCTCGCTGTGATGGGCCACGCCGAGTACCTCGTAGCGGTTGCCCTTGTAGTGGCAGTAGATTCCGGGAACCGGTAGCGGGCGGGTCATGGCACTCTCCTGAAGAAGAAGGGAATCCTGATCGAGACACGAACCCCCGGGGCTTTCGCTATGCTGGGGGCGGCGGCTGGGATCATCAAGGGGAAGTCTGCTCGCTGGCGGCCTGCCTGGCCAGCCGGGCCAGGGTGCGCGAGGCGGCCACGAAGCCGAAGCTGCCGGTAACGAAGGTGGCGGCGCCGAAGCCGGAGGCGCAGTCCAGGCGGGTGGCCTCGCCGCTGCCCGGCTTCTGGAAGCACACCTCGCCGTCGCTGCCCGGGTAGACCAGCTGCTCGTCGGAATAGACGCACTCCACCGCGAAGCGCCGTTTCGGATTGCGCGAGAAGCCGAAGTCGCGGCGCAGCCGCGAGCGCACCTTGGCCAGCAGCGGGTCGTGCTCGGTGCGCGTCAGGTCGGCCACCCGGATGCGGGTGGGATCGGTCTGGCCGCCCGCCGCGCCGGTCACCGTGATCGGCAGCTTGCGCCGCTTGCACCAGGCGATCAGCGCCGCCTTGGCGACCACGCTGTCGATGGCGTCGATCACGTGGTCGGCGTCCTCGGGAATGCGCTCGGCCAGGTTGGTGGGCGTGACGAAGGCGGCGTCGGCCATTACCTCGATCCCCGGCTGGATCGCCCGACAACGCTCGGCCAGCACCTCCACCTTGGGGCGCCCCACGCTGCCGTCCAGCGCATGGAGCTGACGGTTGACGTTGGAGACGCAGACATCGTCCAGGTCAATCAGCGTCAGCCTGCCGATGCCGGAACGCGCCAGGGCCTCCACGGCCCAACTGCCTACGCCTCCCACGCCGACGACCACCACATGCGCGGTACGAAAGCGTGCGAAGGCGCGTGCGCCGTAGAGACGGCGAATGCCGCCGAAGCGCAGCGCGTGGTCGTCCTCGGCGAAGGCGGCAGGGGAGGCGGTAATGGGATCGCTCATGGTCTCATGGGGTCGTGAGTAGGTCAGTGGGTGGCGTCGCGACGGCGGGCCAGAGGGTATCGCCAGGCGCGAGGTCCCGAACGCCGTCCCTCGGCAGGTGGCCGGCCCAGCCGAAGCGTTCGAGCAGCGCGGTCATGGCGCCATCCGGGGCGCATTCGACGCTCAGCCGCTGGCCCGAGGCCGGGTGATCGAAGGCCACTCCCACCGCGGCCAGCAGCAGCCGGGGGGTGCCCAGGCGCTCGGCGAAGAAACGGTTGTGGTTGCCCTTGCCGTGCTTGGCGTCGCCGATGATCGGATAGCCGCGCCGGGAGAGGTGGCGGCGGATCTGGTGGCGCCGCCCGGTCAGGGGGTAGGCCTCCATCAGCGAATAGCGGCTCCGGGGATAGCGGTCCACCTGCACCGGCAGCTCCACGCTGTCGAGGCGGCGGATATCGGTGACGGCCTCCATGGCCGGCATCTCCGCCTTGGGGCGGCTGCCATCCTCCTCGCGCAGCGCATAGTCGAGGCGTTCGGTCGCGGGCCCGATACCACGCACTACCGCCAGGTAGCGCTTGGCCACCTCGCGCCCGGCGAAGGCCGCGCCCAGGGATGCGGCGATCTCGGGCGACAGGGCGAACACCATGGCCCCCGACGTGGGGCGATCGAGGCGGTGGGCCGGATAGACCCGCTGCCCCAGCCGGTCGCGCAACCGCTGCAGCAGGAACTCGCGCTCGCCCCGGGCCAGGGCGGTGCGATGCACCAGCAGCCCGGCGGGCTTGTGCACGACCACCAGGTGCTCGTCGCGATAGAGAATGCGCAGCTCGTCCGCCATGGCCGGGTCCGGTTCAGGAAGGGCGGCCATTGTCGCCCTCAGTCGCGGCGATGTCATCCCCGGCCGAGGCGGGCTGGGCCATCAGCCCGCACAGCAGGCTCTCGAGCTCCGCCTGGCCAAGGTAGCGCGGGACGGCATAGGTGAAGCGCACCTCGGCGCGGGCCGCCCTGGCCAGCGCCGGGATATCCTCGCCGCGTAGCGCCGCCACCCGTTCGGGGATGCCGAAGTCGGCATTGAGCCGGCGCACGCGGGCGATGAACGCCTCGGCCGCGGTGCCGTCGTCGGTGCTGGTGGTGACCTGGCAGTGGCGGGCAAGCGAAGCCAGTCGAGGCGCGATGGTTGGCAGCGATGCTTCCAGCAGGTGCGGCATCACCATGGCATTGGCCAGGCCATGGGGCAGGTGGTACCAGGCGCCCAGCTGGTGGGCGATGGCATGGATATAGCCGACACCGGCCTGGGTAAAGGCGTAGCCTGCCTGGTGGGCGGCCCTGGCCATGCGCAGGCGGGCCTCGAGGTCGTGGCCGGCGGCAACACAGCGTGGCAGCTGTGTCAGGGTCTCGCGAGCGGCCTGGAGTGCGGCGCGATCGGTGCGCGGCAGGGCGTTGCGCGACAGGAATGCCTCCACGGCGTGGGTCAGGGCATCCATGCCGGTGGCGGCGGTGATATGGGGCGGCAACCCGATCATCAGCTCGGGGTCCAGGGCGGTGGCCCGGGGCAGCAGGCGCGGGTCCACCGCGGCGAGCTTGCGACGCCGGGCGGGGTCGGAGACCACCGCGGCCAGGGTGGTCTCCGACCCGGTCCCGGCGGTGGTGGGGATGGCGTAGAGGGGCGGCATGCCGCGGTGGACGCGAAACAGCCCCGCCAGGCGCCGTACCGGGCGACGGTTGTGGGCGCGGGCCCCGATCAGCTTGGCGGCGTCGATGGGCGAGCCGCCGCCGATGGCCAGCAGCGCCTCGGTCCGGTGCGCGTTCAGGCAGGTCAGGCCGGCCTCGATCTGGCCGATATCGGGATCGGGTGTCACGCCATCGAACAGGGCCCAGGCCACGCCATGGCGTTCCAGCTCCTCGAGCAGGGGGGCCACCAGGCCGAGGCGCACCAGCTCGGCGTCGCTGACCACCAGCACCCGGCGGTGACCCGCCTCTGCCAGGAGGCGCACCAGGTCGCGTGCGCTGCCGGGACCCTCGAGGCAGTGCGGCCAGCGCAGGGGTAGCAGGGCGGTAACCGTCTTGAGGCCGAGCATACAGGCCCGCAGCGGGAGGTGCTGCCACGCCATCACGATTCCTCCTTGGCTGGACCGCGAGGGGGCGTCAGCCGGTGGCCGGTAGGTAGGGGGTGCCGGCCAGGCGGCGCACCTCGACGTGGGAGAGCCAGTCGATATCGGCGGCGCGCCCTTCCAGCTCCCTCGCTACCGCCCGGCTGTCCCGGGGGCACTCCTCGTCCAGGCAGATCACCACGGTGACCGCGCCCTCTAGATAGTGCAGCTCCATCTCGCGGATCTCCGACCAGACTCCCAGGGCGGACCAGCGTCGGGCCAGCGCGGCCTCCACCTCGGGACGCAGTGGCAGCCCCGGGAAGCGGCTGGGATCTCCCTCGCCGGCGTCATCTTCGGGGTCGATATGGAAGGTCAGGTCGGTGAGGGCGGGGAAGCCGTTGCGCAGTCGGCGGCTCACCTCGTTGCCGATCTCGTGGCCCTCGGAGACGCTGATCCGCGGCGGCACCACCACGTGCAGGTCGAGCATGGTGCGTCCCGCCGACTGGCGGGTGCGCAGGTCGTGGATGCCGTGCACGCCGGGTACGCTCATCGCCATCTGGCGCATCTCCTCCTGGGTGGCCACGGGCAGGGCGGTATCCACCAGTTCGCGGCCCGATTCCCACAGCAGGTCCCAGCCGACCTTGCCGACCAGCAGGCCGACGATCACCGCCGCCACGGTATCGATCCAGGCGGCGCCGAACTGGCTGCCGATCAGGGCCACCATGACCACGCCGGTGGAGAGCACATCGCTGCGGTGGTGCCAGGCGTTGGCCTCGAGCATCTTCGAACCGATGCGCTGCGCCACTCGGCGGGTGATATGGAAGAGCCACTCCTTGGCGAGCAGCGCCAGGGCGGTGAGCAGGATCGCCCAGAGGCCGGGGGGCGGGATCTCGGCGGCGGAGAACAGCCGCTCCAGGCTCGACCAGGCGATGGCGCCGGCCACGAAGATCAGCACGCTGCCCAGGAACAGCGTGGCCAGGGTCTCGATGCGTCCATGGCCGTAGTGGTGGTCGTGGTCGGGGCCCTGGTGGCCATAGTGGGAGGCGGTGAGCACGAAGCCGTCGGTCACCAGGTCGGAGAAGGAGTGCACGCCATCCGCCACCAGCGCCGCCGAGCCGACGACCCAGCCCACGATGATCTTGGCCACGCCCAGCACGCAGTTCACCCCTACCGACAGGAGGGTGACGCGACGGGTGGCCTGGTGTTTCTCGGGATTGGTCTGCATGGTCGATCCTGGGACGCTTCCCTGGAGGAGCCGCCTTGGCGGTATCGCTCAAATGGTACTGAAAAGGTCCTGATTTGCGCAAGGCGCTGACATCAGGGCCGGCTCGCCGTGGCAGCGCCTGCGGGTCATGCGATAGGCTTGCCTGATGCCGCCTGTGGAGCCGCCCATGCCACTCTCGCCCAGCTACCGCCTCGCCGCCACCATCCTGCACGGTTTCGACGCCTATCGTTCGCGCTTCAAGGCGATCACCGCTGACGCCAGCCGGCGTTTCGCCGAGGCGGCATGGCGTGAGGCACAGCAGGCGTCGGCTGAGCGCATCAACCTCTACGAGGAGAAGGTCCAGGATACCCTGAACCGGCTGCGTCGCAGTTTCGCCGATGATCTCCTCACCGACTTCGAGTGCTGGCGCGAGGCACGAACCCACTACGCCGAGCTGATCAACCAGCGGCTCGACTACGAGCTGGCCGAGACCTACTTCAACTCGATGTTCTGCTCGCTCTTCCACCACCGCCATATCCGCAACGACTGGATGTTCGTCTACAGCTCCCGCGAGCAGGCGGCCCACCATTCCGGCCTGACCCTGTGTCGGCACCGCCGGGTGGCGGGCGACTGGGTGGCCGGGCTACGCTGGGCGCTGGGCGAGGCGCGCTTCGAGACGCCTTTCATCGACCTGGAGCGGGATGCGGTGCAGGGGGGCGAGGCCCTCCGGCGGCTGTTGCCGGAGGCCGTCCGTGACGATCCCGAGGCCGAGATCGAGCTGATCAAGAGTGTCTTCTATCGCAACAAGGGGGCCTACCTGGTCGGCCGGGTGCGGGGAGTCGGCCAGCAGGTGCCACTGGTGCTGCCGGTGCTCCACGAGGAGGGCAAGGGGCTCTACCTGGATACCGTGCTGATCGAGCCCGACGAGGTGTCGATCATCTTCTCCTTCACCCGCGCCTACTTCCAGGTCAAGGTCGTGGTGCCCAGCGAGTTCGTGCACTACCTTCAGGAGCTGATGCCCGACAAGCCCCAGGGCGAACTGTATGCCGCCATTGGCTTCTTCAAGCACGGCAAGACCGAGTTCTTCCGGGCCCTCAACCACCAGGTGGCGCGGCGCGAGGACAGGTTCATCATCGCCCCGGGGGTGCGCGGCATGGTCATGGCGGTGTTCGTGCTGCCCTCGTTCCGCACGGTGTTCAAGATCATCAAGGACCGCTTCGACCCCGGCAAGGCGATGAGCCGGGATAACGTGCGCGAGAAGTACCGTCTGGTGAAGCGTCACGACCGTGTGGGGCGCATGGCCGATACCCAGGAGTTCTCCAACTTCATCGCCCGCCAGGACCACTTCACCCCCGAGTGCCTGGCGCACCTGCTGGAGGTGGCCCCCTCCACCGTCACCCTGCGCGGTGACAAGGTGATCATCAAGCACTGCTACACCGAACGCATGATGACCCCGCTCAACCTCTATCTCGCACAGTGTGACGAGGAGGAGACCCGGGCGGTGCTCAAGGACTATGGCAACGCCATCAAGCAGATGGCCGCCGCCAACATCTTTCCCGGCGACATGCTGCTCAAGAACTTCGGGGTGACCCGCCATGGTCGGGTGGTGTTCTACGACTACGACGAGGTCTGCTACCTCACCGAGTGCAATTTCCGGCATATCCCCGAGCCGCTCTACCCCGAGCAGGAGCTGGCCGACGAGCCCTGGTACTCGGTGGGGCCCAACGATATCTTCCCCGAGGAGTTCGGCCCCTTCCTGTTTGCCGATATTCGCCTGCGCAAGCTCTTCTACCAGCTCCACCCCGAGCTGTTCGATGCCGACTACTGGAAGGGGTTGCAGCAGGCGATCCGCGATGGCCGGGTCATCGACGTCTACCCCTACCGCAACAAGCAGCGCTTCAGTGGCGACGAGGATAACGGCCTGGTCCACTAGCCGAAGCGCGGCACGCTATGCTGAAGGCGAGTGAAGTCCCTGATGACTGCATGCAGGGCTCTCGACCCAAGGAGAACATCATGTTGGACCTGATTACCCATTCGGCGGGGCATGTCGTGGCGATGAAGGCGGGTGGCATGGTGACCGGACAGGAGCTGCAGCGTGCCATCGATGCCATCGAGGCCGCCAAGCGAAGCCACCCCCTGGTCAGCCTGGTGATCACCATCGATGAGCTGCGCTGGATGACCCTCGGCGCGCTGCTCAAGGATGTCGGTTACGGCCTGACGCAGCTCGGCGACCTGGAGCGCTATCACCGTGCCGCCGTGGTCACCGACCAGGCGTGGCTCAAGCACGTTGCCCATCTGGAGGAGCGCCTCTTCAGCGCGGTGGAGATCCATACCTTTGCCAGGCGCGACCATGCTGCCGCCATGGCCTGGGCCGCCGAACTCCCCAGAGGCGCCCACGAGAGTCCCGAAGAGGACGGCTATCACGGGGCCTGAGCCGGCTCGCTGCTGGCCGGTCCGAACAACAGGTGATAGCTTCGTTCGAGGCAGTCAGTGGCAAGAGGTGACGCATGGCGGAGCAGCGAGTGCCGCATCTGGTGGTGTTGAGCGGGGCGGGCATCAGCGCCGAGAGCGGTATCCAGACCTTCCGCGCGACGGATGGTCTGTGGGCCGACCATCCCGTCGAGGAGGTGGCTACCCCCGGCGCCTGGCGGCGTGACCCGGCGCGGGTGCTGGCATTCTACAACGCGCGTCGCGACCAGGTTCGCCGGGCGCGGCCCAACGCCGCGCACAAGGCCCTGGCGGCGCTGGAGGAGCAGGGCTTTCGGGTCAGCATCATCACCCAGAATATCGACGACCTGCATGAGCGGGCCGGTTCCCGCCATGTGCTCCATCTGCACGGCGAGATCCTCAAGGCACGCTCCTCGGTGGACCGCCGCATGCACTATCCGCTGCCCCGCGGCGGCATCGAGCTGGGTGACATCTGTGACAAGGGTAGCCAGCTGCGCCCCGATGTAGTGTGGTTCGGCGAGGAGGTGCCCCACTTCGGCGAGGCCTGCGAGATCGTCGCCGATGCCGACCTGGTGCTGGTGGTGGGCACCTCGCTTGCGGTGATGCCGGCGGCCTCGCTGCTTCAGCAGGCGCCCTTCGGCACGCCCTGCGTGCTGGTCGATCCCGAGGCCGAGTCGCTGGCGGCTCCCGGCGTCACCCGACTCAGCCAGCCTGCCGGCAAGGGGGTGCCGGCGCTGGTGCGCCACTGGCGACGCGAGGGGCGGCTCTGGGTCCCGGAGACACTATTAGGCTGAGGCGGGGCAGGGCGTGAGTCGCATGCTAGAATGCGGCCCCGCTTTTGCCCCCGGACACAGGCCACCATGCAGGACGATTCCTTCCACGACCCCGAGCCCCGTCAGCGGCGCGACCTTGCAACCGGCTCTTCGCGTGACCCTGGGACCGGGCTTAGTGACCCCGGGACCGGGCTTGCGAGTGACCCCGGGACCGGGCTTGCGAGTGACCCCGGGACCGGTCATCCACGGCCGCCGCGCCGCGAGTTCAAGGCCCGCGGCAGCTTCGTAGAACGCTGTCCGGGCTGTAACCTGCCGCAACTCAACTGCCTGTGTCCCTATGCGGTCGGCGCCGAGAGCGAGGCGCGGGTGTGGCTGCTGACCCACTCCATGGAACACCTCAAGCCCACCAATACCGGGCGGCTGATCCGGGACGTGCTGCCCGATACCGAGGTCTTCACCTGGTACCGCACCGCGCCCGACGAGCGCCTGCTGACGCTGCTGGAGGATCAGCGCTTTGCGCCCTTCGTGGTCTTTCCCGATGACCAGCCCGACTACGCCGAGCGTGTGGTGGGCATCGACGCCGTGGCCGAGGCGAAGGCGGCGGGTCGCATTCCGGTCTACCTGCTGCTCGACGGTACCTGGCGCCAGGCACGGCGCATCTTCCGCAAGAGCCCCTATCTCGATGCCCTGCCGGTGCTGCCGCTGCGCACCGAGCGGCTGACCCGCTATCGGCTGCGCAAGCCGGCCTCCAGCGCCCACCTGTGCACCGCCGAGGTGGCCGCCGAACTGCTGCGCCAGGGCGGCGACGAGGATGCCGCCCAGGTCCTGGACGACTACTTCGATGCCTTCAACGACAGCTACGCTGCCAGCCGGCGCTTCGAGAAGATCGAGGCACCGACGGCGGCGATGCGTCGCCTGCTGGCGCGAAAGGGATAGCGCTATAACGCAAAGATAGGGGCGCTTGTCGCCAGGTCAGCCCCGGGCCGTAGGGGCTCCTGGATTGATCAAGGCGAGCCTCCGAACAGCGTGCCGGCGATGCGGAAGCCGGCGATCCAGGTGCCGGCGGCGGAGCCCAGGGTGGCCGTCAGGAACACCAGCAGGGTGCGAGAGACCCGGTTGCGCCACCACCCCTTGAGGTGGGTGACATCGTGGCGCAGCGTGGAGAAATCGCGCACCTTGGGCTTGCGCAGGTAGAGCTCCACCCCGGCGGCCACGAAGCCGGCACCGATGGTGGGGTTGAGCGAGGTGAGCGGTGCGGCGAAGAAGGTGGCGATCACCGTGACCGGGTGGGCCAGGGCCACCAGGGTGGCCCCCGCCGAGAGCACGCCGTTGATCAGGAACCACTCCACCACCAGCTGCCAGCCCAGGTCGGTGTTGCGTGAGAAGCCGATGGCGAAGCCGGTCAGTACCAGGGCGGTGATCAGCCAGGGCAGCGACTTCCAGATCTTCGACGGCGGTGGCGTGGCCTCGAGCGCCTCGCGCTCCGGACGCGGGGCCTCGGGAAGCGGTGCGGCGAAGTGCTCGGCCATGCCCTTCATATGGCCGGCGCCGATCACTACCAGCACGTGGCGGTAGCGCCCCGGAGGCGCATCCTCGGCCAGGCGCAGCACCATGTAGCGGTCGCGTTCGCTGATCAGCGGGGTGTAGAGACTCTCCGACTCGGCAGCGAACTCGCTGAAGGTGGACTCCAGCACGTCGCCCTCCTTGAGCCGCTCGATCTCCTCGGCGGAGACCTCCTGGCGCGACATCACGCTGCCGAGCAGCCCCGAGAACAGCGAGAAGCGCTGCCACCAGGGGACGTTGTGATAGATGCGCTTGAGGGTGATCCCCACGTCGCGGTCGATCAGCAGCAGCGGCAGCTCCGCCTGGCGCGACTCCTCCAGGGCGGCACGCATCTCGGCGCCGGGCTCGATGCCGGACTGCTCGGCCAGGCGCTGCTGGAAGGCGCCCAGCGCCAGGCTGGCGGCCACCACCCCGGCCTTGCCCTGGCGGAAGATCTGGAACAGGTCCTGTTCGCCCAGGGCGTCGGGGTTGGTGAGGCTATGGTGGCGCGAGTCGCACAGCTCGATGGCCACGGCGTCGAACTCGCCGGAACGGATCAGTCGGCGCACATCCTCGGCGCTCTCGGCGGAGACGTGGGCGGTGCCGAGCAGGGTGTAGCGGGTCTCGCCGACCTGCAGGACCCGCTGCGGGCCGCTGGTGGCGTCGTCCGTATCGCGCGGAATCACGCTGTCCTGAAGGTCGGTCATGAAGTCTCGTTCTGAAGGGGTGAGGGCCGATTATCCACGATGGGCCGGGGCTGGGCCAAATCCGCTCAGCGGCGCCAGAAGGCCGGGGTAAAGAGTACCAGCACGGTAAAGATCTCCAGGCGGCCCAGCAGCATGGCCATCACCAGGATCCACTTGGCCAGGCTGGGTAGGTCGCCGTAGTGAGCCGAGGCCTCGCCCAGGGCCGGGCCCAGGTTGTTGAGCGCCGAGCCCACCGTGGACCAGGCGGTGACCTGGTCGACCCCGGTGGCCATCACCCCCACCAGCATCAGGAAGAACAGCATCACGTAGACGGAGAAGAAGCCCCATACCGCCTGGGCGATACCGTCAGGCACGCTCACCTTGCCGATCTTCACCGTGATCACCGCGCTGGGGTGGATCAGGCGCATCACCTCGCGCATGCCCTGCTTGAGGATCAGGATGATGCGAATCACCTTCATGCCGCCGCCGGTGGAGCCGGAGCAGCCACCCACGAAGGCGGCCATGAACAGCAGGAAGGGCAGGGCGCCGGGCCACAGCGAGAAGTCGGCCACCGCGAAGCCCGCAGTGGTGGCCACCGAGACCACCTCGAACAGCGCATGGCGCAGCCCCAGCTGGGTCTCGTAGGTGCCGGTCAGCCACAGCGAGACGGCGGTGATGGTGGTCAGGCCGGCCAGGAACAGCAGCAGGAAGCGCGCCTCGGGGTCATCGAAGTAGTGCAGCACGCTGCGCTCGCGCCAGGCGGTGAAGTGCAGGCTGAAGCTGACCGCGGAGACCAGCAGGAAGAACACGCAGATCAGCTCGATGGCGGCGCTGTCGAAGTGGCCGATGCTGGCATCGTAGGTGGAGAAGCCGCCGATGGCCACGGTCGAGAAGCTGTGGCCAAGGGCATCGAACCAGTTCATGCCGGCGGCCATGTAGGCGAGCATGCAGGCGATGGTCAGCGAGGCATAGATATACCACAGCGCCTTGGCGGTCTCGGTGATACGCGGGGTGAGCTTGGAGTCCTTGAGCGGCCCCGGAATCTCGGTGCGGTAGAGGGCCATGCCGCCGACCCCCAAGGTCGGCAGGATCGCCACCGCCAGCACCACGATCCCCATGCCGCCGAGCCACTGCAGCTGCTGGCGGTAGTAGAGGATCGATTCGGGCAGATGGTCGATGCCGGTGATCACCGTGGCGCCGGTGGTGGTCAGCCCCGAGAAGGACTCGAACACCGCATCGGTCAGGGAGAGCGCCGATTCGCCGGTGAGCATCAGCGGCAGCGAGCCGAACAGCGCCAGCACGCTCCAGAACAGCGCAGCGATCAGGAAGCCGTCCCGGGTGCGCAGCTCCTTGCGGGCGCGGCGATTGGGCAGGAACATCAGTGCGCCGGTGGCCACAGTGATGCCGATGGCCACGGCGAAGGCGTCCCACTGGCCGTCGGCGAACAGCAGCGAGATCAGGATCGGCGGCATCATGGTCAGGCTGAAGAGCATCAGCAGCAGCCCCAGGATGCGCAGGATCATGCGCAGGCTCATTGATGACTCCCGTTCAGAAGAAGGTCAGCCCGACCTGGAACAGGCGCTCCACGTCACGGATACGGCGCTTGTCGATCACGAACAGGATGACGTGGTCGCCGGACTCCACCACCACATCGTCGTGGGCGATCATCACCTCCTTGCCGCGCACGATGGCGCCGATGGTGGTGCCCCGGGGCAGGTCGATCTCGCCGATGGCGCGGCCCACCACCTTGGAGGACTGGGTGTCGCCGTGGGCGATCGCCTCGATGGCCTCGGCGGCGCCGCGGCGCAGCGAGTGGACGTTGACGATGTCGCCACGGCGCACGTGGGTCAGCAGGCTGCCGATGGTGGCCTGCTGGGGCGAGATGGCGATGTCGATCTCGCCGCCCTGCACCAGGTCGACATAGGCGGCGTTGTTGATCAGGGTCAGCACCTTCTTGGCGCCCATGCGCTTGGCCAGCATCGACGACATGATGTTGACCTCGTCGTCGTTGGTCAGCGCGCAGAAGATATCGCACTCCTCGATGTTCTCCTCCTCGAGCAGCCGCTTGCTGGTCGCGCTGCCATGCAACACCACGGTGCGGTCGAGGCGCTCGGAGAGCACCGTGCAGCGCTCCAGGCTGTGCTCGATGATCTTCACCTGGTGGCTGTGCTCCAGGTGCTCGGCGAGACGCTCGCCGATATTGCCGCCGCCGGCGATCATCACCCGGCGGAAGTCGCGGTCGAGGCGCCTGAGCTCGCTCATCACCGCGCGAATGTCGCGCCGGGCGGCGATGAAGAACACCTCATCGTCGGCCTCGATGACGGTGTCACCGCGGGGAATGATTGGCCGGTTGCGGCGGTAGATGGCCGCCACACGGGTGTCGACGCTGGGCATGTGGCGGCGCAGGAAGGCCAGGTCCTGGCCCACCAGGGGGCCGCCGTAGATCGCCTTGACCGCCACCAGCTGCACCAGGCCACCGGCGAACTCCAGTACCTGCAGGGCGCCGGGGTGCTCGATCAGGCGGCGGATATGGTCGGTGACCACCTGCTCGGGGCTGATCAGCACGTCGATGGGCACCGCCTCGTGGGCGAACAGGCCGCGGCGGGTGAGGTAGGCGGTGGCGCGCACCCGGGCGATCTTGGTGGGGGTGCGGAAGAGGGTGTGGGCGACCTGGCAGGCGATCATGTTGACCTCGTCCTGGCTGGTCACCGCGATCAGCATGTCGGCGTCCTCGCAGCCCGCCTGACGCAGCACCACGGGGTAGGAGCCGGGTCCCACCACGGTGCGGATATCGAGCTTGGTGTGCAGCTCGCGCAGCTTGTTGCCGTCGGTGTCGACGACGGTGATGTCGTTCTCCTCGCGGGCCAGGTGTTCGGCCAGGGTGCCGCCGACCTGGCCGGCGCCGAGAATGATGATCTTCATCGCGTGGGGATTCCGCTGGGTCGAGGGGCGGCGCCAGTGGTGCGCCGCAGCACGTGACGGCTAGCCTAAACCAGCCGCCACGGGAAGGACAGGTCGCCGGGGTCAGTCCAGGGTGAAACCGACCTTGAGGGTGACCTGCCAATGCACGATCCGGCCATGCTCGACATGGCCGCGGGTGTCGATGACCTCGAACCAGCGCATGCCGTGCAGGCTCTCGCTGGCCTTGGCGATGGCGCTCTCGATGGCTTGCTGGATGCCCTCCTCGGAGGAGCCGGTGAGTTCGATATGCTTGTAGACGTGGTTGCTCATGATGCCTCCGGCGCGTGTGGATAAGCGGTCATGCGGTGCAGCCTGGCGGGACGGCGGCCCTTCCCGCGTCAGGCATTGGCCTTCCTGAGTCTGGCATAGAAGAAGCCGTCGTGGCTGTCGACCTCCGGCAGCAGCTGGCGCCCGGCACCGGCGGGGCGCCCCCAGGCCACGTCTGGCGGGGTGGTCGCCTCGGCATCCGGGGTGCGGGCAAGGAAGGCAGCGACCTGCTCGCTGTTCTCCTCGGGGAGCACCGAGCAGGTGGCGTAGAGCAGGGTGCCGCCCGGACGCAGCAGCGGCCAGAGGTTGTCGAGCAGGCGTGCCTGCAGCGCGGCCAGCGCCTTGATATCTGAGGGGCGGCGCAGGCGCTTGATATCCGGGTGGCGGCGGATCACGCCGCTGCCCGAGCAGGGGGCGTCGAGCAGGATCGCCTCGAAGGGGGTGCCGTCCCACCAGTCGCGGGCAGTGGCGTCGCCGTGTGTCAGGCGCGCCTTCAGGCCGAGGCGCTGCAGGGCATCCTCGACCCGGGCCAGGCGTTCGGCGTCGCTGTCCACGGCATGCATCTCGACATCGAAGACCTCCAGCAGGTGGGCGGTCTTGCCCCCAGGGGCACAGCAGGCATCGAGTATCCGGCCACCGGGGCGTGGCGCCAGGGCCGGGCCCAGCAGCACGGTGGCGAGCTGGGCGGCCTCGTCCTGGACGCTGACGTGGCCGGCGTCGAACCCCGGCAGGTCATGGACATCGCAGGGGGCCTCCAGGGTGATGCCGTCCGGGGCGTGGGCGCACAGGCGCGCCTCCAGGCCGGCGGCGGCGAGGCGGTCGAGGTAGGCCTCGCGATCGCCGTGGCGGCGGTTGACCCGCAGCGTCATGGGGCCGGGAACATTGTTGGCCTCGGCCACGGCGCGCCAGTCGTCGGGCCAGGCCTGGCGCAGCGCCTTGAGCAGCCAGCCGGGATGCAGCAGCGCCACCGCCGGGTCGCGATCCACTTCCGCCTGCAGGGCGGCGGATTCGCGCTGCAGGCGGCGCAGGCAGCCGTTGAGCACCCGGGTGGCCCACTCCTTGCCGAGCAGGCGAGCGGCGCCGGCGGTCTCGCCCACGGCGGCGTGGGCGGGCACGCGCAGGTAGAGCAGCTGGTGGATGCCCAGCAGCAGCAGCGCCTGGACATCGGCATCCCGCGCCTTGAAGGGCTTGACCAGCAGCTTCGCGGCCAGGGCCTCGAGGCGCGGCAGGGTGCGGCACACCCCGTAGCAGAGCGCCTTGAACAGGGCGCGGTCGCGGGCCACCACCTGGTGGTCATCGAGCCCGGCAAGCGAGCCCTTGCCGGTGATCACCGGTATCAGGGCGCGGGCGGCGGCGGCGCGAACGGCCAGGCCGCCGTCGTTCTCCAGGCCTCGAGAGGCGGGACGGCGCGGCTTGCCGTGGGAGGGTGGGTGGCTCATGCCGGGGTCTCCTGGTCATGGTGGCCTAGGCGCAGGCCGGGCGGGAAGCGGTCGGCGCGGGCGCGCAGCAGCTCGCTGACCGGCAGTGCCTTGCCGCCGGGCAACTGGGCGCGGGTGACCCTCAGTACCTCCCGGCCATCGGGACCGCAGGCGATGCGCAGGGCCTCGTCGTCATGGTCGAGCAGGGTGCCGGGGGCGGCGGGGGAGGTGTCTCTGCCGAGCCCATGCGCCTCGCCCTGCAGCAGGCGCAAGCGGTCGCCGTCGAAGGCGCACCAGGCCACCGGCCAGGGATTGAAGGCGCGCACCCGGGCGGCCAGCTCCGCGGCGGGGCGGCGGAAGTCCAGCTCGGCCTCGGCCTTGGAGAGCTTGGCGGCGTAGGTCACACCCTCCTCGGGCTGGGGAGTGGCGGGCAGGCCCTCTCCGGCCAGGGCGTCCAGGGCCTCGACGATCGCCTCGCCGCCCAGCGTGGCCAGGGTGTCATGGAGTTCGCCGCCGGTGGTCGAGGCGGTGATCGGCGTGCGTCGCACCAGCAGCATGTCGCCGGTGTCCAGGCCCTCGTCCATCTGCATGATGGTCACGCCGCTCTCGGTGTCGCCGGCCTCGATGGCGCGCTGGATGGGCGCCGCCCCGCGCCAGCGTGGCAGCAGCGAGGCGTGGACGTTGAGGCAGCCCAGCCGCGGCGTAGCGAGCACCGCCTTGGGCAGGATCAGGCCATAGGCTACCACCACCATGAGGTCGGCGCCGAGGGCGGCCAGTTCGGCCTGGGCCTCGGCGGCCTTGAGGCTCTCGGGCTGGTACACCGGCAGGTCGTGCTCGAGGGCCAGCGCCTTGACCGGGCTCGGCGTCAGCTTGCGGCCGCGACCGGACGGGCGGTCGGGCTGGGTATACACGGCGATCACGCGGTGGCGGCTGGCCAGCAGCGCCGCGAGGCTCTCGGCAGCGAAGTCGGGCGTGCCGGCGAAGATGACGCTGAGTGAGCGAGAGTCGTGGGATCGGGACATGGTGGGAGCCTGGCCGGGAGTGAATACCCCTAATGATAACGGAGCGCGCCGCAAACGACGAAGGCCGACGCATGTTGCGTCGGCCTTCGCGTGAGACGGGGCGGCTTCAGGCGTCGTGCATCAGCTTGTGGCGCTTCTGCATCTTCTTCATTACCCGGTCGCGCTTGAGCGGCGAGAGGTAGTCGACGAACAGCACCCCCTCGAGGTGGTCGTGCTCGTGCTGGATGCAGTGGGCCAGCAGGCCGTCGGCCTCCAGCTCATAGGGCTGGCCGTCGCGATCCAGGGCCTTGAGGTGGACACGCAGGGCGCGCGGCACATCGGCGTAGTACTCGGGGATCGACAGGCAGCCCTCCTGCATCGGCTCGCGCTCCTCGCCGATGGGCGCAACCTCGGGGTTGATCAGCACCAGGGGGCTCGAGCGGTCGTCGCTGACATCCATGACGATCACGCGGCGGTGCACGTCCACCTGGGTGGCGGCCAGGCCGATTCCCCTGGCGTCGTACATGGTCTCCAGCATATCGTCGACCAGCCGGCGCACCTCGTCGTCGACGGTCTCCACCGGCGCCGCCCGGTTGCGCAGGCGTTCGTCGGGATATTCGAGGATAGGTAATTTGGCCATGGCGTTGGATTCACCGTTATGCTGTCATTTACACAATGACTCTATTCTAGGTGTGTTGCGCACATCGGCGACAGGGGCTGCGTCGCAACACGTCGATAACCTCAGACTATAACACGCCGGTAGCGTTCCATGGCATCGGCCGGCGACACGCGGGGAGAGCAGGGATGAGGCAGAGAAGTGATGGCAAGGGGCCGCGCCGCTGGCTGGGCCTGGTGGCGGCGTTGGGCATGGCCCTGGCTGCCGGCGTCCAGGGCCAGGGGCTCAGCTGGGAGGATGGCCTGCGTGGCGACGCTCCGGACCGCTATACCGTGGTGCGCGGTGACACCCTGTGGGACATCTCGGGGCGCTTCCTGCGCCATCCCTGGCAGTGGCCCGAGGTGTGGCAGGTCAACCCGCAGATCCGTAACCCGCACCTGATCTATCCGGGAGACGTCATCTACCTCTACGACTGCGACGGCCGCCCTTGCCTGGGGCTGGAGCGGGGTCAGGGGCAGGTAAGACTGTCGCCCGAGATGCGCACCATCCCGCATCGCGAGGCGATCGAACCGATTCCCCTGGAGGATATCCGCCACTTCCTGCGTGAGCACCGCATCGTCGATGACCCCGAGGCCCTCGAGGAGCTGGCCTATGTGGTGGGTGGCGATGACCGTCGGCTGATGAGCGGCGTGGGCGATCGCCTCTATGCCCGGGGCGAGGTGCCTGCGGGCGGGCGCGTGGGCTTCTATCGCGTGGGCGAGCGTTTCCTCGACCCGGCCAGCGGCGAGCTGCTGGGTCTCGAACTGGAGAGCGTCGGCCAGGCGCGCCGCGAGCGCCAGGAGGAGGACATGGCGGTGCTGGAGGTGACCTCGTCACGCCAGGAGGTGCGCAACGGCGATATCGTGCTGCCCCTGGAGGATCGCGGCCTGGTGACCGAGTTCATTCCGCGTGCCCCCGAGCGCGAGGTCGAGGGCACCATCCTGTCGGTGCCCGGTGGGGTGCAGTTCATCGGCCGCCTGCAGGTGGTGGCGCTGGACCGCGGCCAGCGCGACGGGCTCGAGGCCGGCCATGTACTGATGGTCGAGCAGCGCGGCGAGCTGGTCAGCGATCCGCGCACCGGCGAGCAGCTGCGCCTGCCGGGTGAGGATGCCGGTCTGGTGATGGTCTTCAAGACCTATCAGAAGATGAGCTACGGCCTGGTCATGGAGGCCAGCCGCACCCTGGGCGTGGGGGATCGCGTCCATAACCCGCGGCGGGCGGTCAGCGCCGCCCAGCGTTGAGGTCACCATGTCGTCGCCGGCCCTCGGCGCCCGGGAGTGGCTGGCCCTGGCGGGCCTGCCGGGGCTCGGGGCGGGCTCGCTGGCCGAGCTGGCCGCCCGCCGACCCGAATGGCCCGGCGGCTGGCTGGCGGTGCTGCCGTGCGAGGCCGCTACCGCGCTGCGGCTTTGGCTCGATCATCCCTCTCGCAGTCCGCTTTCCCCTGCGGTAGAGGCGGCCCTCGCCTGGGCCGAGGGTTCCGCCGACCGCCACCTGCTGCATGCCGGGCACCCTGCCTGGCCCGAGCTGCTCACCGAGATTCCCGATCCGCCGCCGCTGCTGTGGGCCTGGGGTGACCTCGCCGCCCTGGCGCCCCCCAAGCTGGCCATGGTGGGGTCGCGTCGTGCCACCCGCGAGGGGCTGACCAACGCCGCCGCTTTCGCCCGCGAACTCGCCGAGCGGGGCTGGTGCGTGGTCAGCGGCATGGCGTTGGGCATCGATGCCGCCGCCCAGCAGGCCGCCCTGGATGCCGGCGGGACCAGCGTGGCGGTACTCGGCTGCGGTGTCGATGTGGTCTATCCGGCACGCCACCATCGCCTGCACGCCCGCCTGCGTGAATCGGGTGGCCTGCTGCTCTCCGAGCACCCGCCCGGCACCCCGGCCCGGGCCGGCTTCTTCCCTCGTCGCAACCGCATCGTCACCGGGCTCAGCTGCGGGGTGCTGGTGGTGGAGGCGGCCGAGCAGAGCGGCTCCCTGGTCAGCGCGCGGCTGGCCGGGGAGCAGGGGCGTGAGGTGTTCGCCCTGCCCGGCTCGCTGCATAACCCCCAGGTGCGGGGCTGCCTGCGGTTGATCCGCGAGGGTGCCGTGCTGGTGCGCGGGGTCGATGACATCCTCGCCGAGCTCACCCAGTGGCAGGCCCCGGCGATGCCCGTCGCGCCCCGTGGCGAGGCCTCGGGCCGGAATGATGACCCGCTGCTGCGCTGGCTGAGCGGCAGCCCGACCCCCGCGGACGCGCTGGTAGGGCTGACCGGTCTCGACATCGCCGAGTGCCAGCGGCGCCTGCTGGCGCTGGAGCTGGAGGGCCAGGCGGCGCGGGTCGCCGGCGGCTGGGTGCGCCTCTCGGCGCCGTGATAGAATCCTGCGCTGTTTCGCCGCACCGAGCCAGGAGAGCTATCCAATGAGCCAGGCCAGCCAGATCGACCATGCCGTCGCCGCCCTGCGCCGGGGCGGCGTGATCGCCTATCCCACCGAGGCGGTCTGGGGCCTGGGCTGCGACCCCGACAACGACGCGGCACTTGCGAAACTGCTGCACCTCAAGCATCGCGATCCCGCCAAGGGGGTGATCCTGGTGGCGGGGCGCACCGAGCAGTTCGCCGCCTGGCTCGAGGGGCTGCCCCTCGAGCTGCAGGAGCCGCTGGGGGCCAGCTGGCCGGGGCCCAATACCTGGCTGGTGCCCGACAACGGCCGCAGCCATGCCCTGGTGCATGGCGAGCATGACCGGGTGGCCCTGCGGGTCAGCGCCCATCCGCTGGTGGCCACGCTGTGCGAGGCCTTCGGCGGCCCCATCGTCTCCACCTCGGCGAACGTGGCCAGCGAGCCGCCGGCCAGGAGCGCCGAGGAGGTGCGCAGCATCTTCGGCGATGGGCTCGATGCCATCGTCGAGGGTGAGCTCGGCGGCCTCGAGCGGCCCAGCACCATTCGCGACCTGGTCAGTGGCCGGGTGCTGCGCGACTGACCCTTTTCCGTCACTTCACCCCATCCGGAGGCTACGTTGGCCCACCCGCGACTCGATGACGTCAAGACCTACCTGCTCGACCTCCAGGAGCGCCTGTGTGCCGCCCTGGCCGCCGCGGATGGCGGCGCCGGATTCCGCGAGGATGCCTGGCAGCGCCCGGCGGGCGGCGGCGGCCGCTCGCGGGTGATCGAGAACGGGCGCGTGTTCGAGAAGGGCGGGGTTAACTTCTCCCATGTGTATGGCGAACGCCTGCCGCCTTCGGCGACCGCGGCTCGCCCCGAGCTCGCCGGACGCAGCTTCCACGCGGTGGGGGTCTCCTGGGTGCTGCACCCGGAGAACCCCCATGTGCCGACGAGCCACGGCAACGTGCGCTTCTTCATCGCCGAGAAGCCCGGCGAGGCGCCGGTGTGGTGGTTCGGGGGCGGCTTCGACCTGACACCCTTCTACCCGGTACTCGAGGATGTGGTGCACTGGCACCGGGTGGCCAGGGAGGCCTGTGCGCCCTTCGGCGAGGAGGTCTACCCGCGCTTCAAGGCGTGGTGTGACGACTACTTCTATCTGAAGCATCGTGACGAGACCCGGGGCGTGGGCGGGCTCTTCTTCGACGATCTCAACGACTGGGGCTTCGAGCGCAGCTTCGCCTTCCAGCGCGCCGTGGGTGACGCCTTCCTCGAGGCCTACCTGCCCATCGTGAGTCGCCGCGTCGACACCCCCTGGAGCGAGCGTGAGCGCGACTTCCAGCTCTATCGACGCGGGCGTTACGTGGAGTTCAACCTGGTCTGGGACCGCGGCACCCTGTTCGGGCTGCAGAGTGGCGGGCGCACCGAGTCGATCCTGATGTCGATGCCGCCGCTGGTGCGCTGGGAGTATGCCTGGGAGCCCGAGGAGGGGAGCCCGGAGGCGGAGCTCTACGCACACTACCTGCACCCCCGGGACTGGCTTGGCGAGGCACGAGAGGAGAACGAAGCATGATCGATCGCTACTGTGTCTTCGGCCATCCGGTGGCCCACTCGAAGTCGCCACTGATCCATGCGGCCTTCGCCGAGCAGACGGGCGAGAGCATCGAGTACACCGCCATCGAGGCGCCGCTGGATGACTTCACCGGCGCCTGGCGGCGCTTTACGGCCGAGGGCGGACGCGGCGCCAACGTCACCGTACCCTTCAAGCAGGAGGCCTTCCGGCTCTGTGACACGCTCAGTGAGCGCGCCCGCCGCGCCGGGGCGGTCAACACCCTGGTCCTGGGCAGGAACGGCCTGACATATGGCGATACCACCGATGGCATCGGTCTGGTGCGCGACCTCGAGCGCCACGGCGTGACGCTGTCCGGAGCACGAATCCTGGTACTGGGCGCCGGAGGCGCGGTGCGCGGGGTGCTGGAGCCGCTGCTGGCCGCGGGGCCGGGAAGCCTGTTCGTGGCCAACCGCACCGCCGAGAAGGCCGCGCGGCTCGCCGCCGACTTCAGCGACCTGGGTGAGATTGCCGGCGGCGGCTTCGACGCCGTGGCCGGTCCCTTCGACCTGGTGATCAACGGTACCAGCGCCAGTCTCGCCGGTGACCTGCCGCCGCTGCCCGATGACCTCTTCGCCCCGGGGGGCACTGCCCACGACATGATGTACGGCGCCGCGCCCACCGTCTTCCTGCGCTGGGCCGCCGAGCGTGGCGCGCGCACCGTGGACGGCCTCGGCATGCTGGTGGAGCAGGCGGCGGAGTCATTCTTCCAGTGGCGGGGCAGGCGACCCGAGACGGCCCCGGTGCTGGAGGCGCTCCGCCAGGTGCTGTGATCTCGGCGGCGCCCTTCAGCGCCGTTTGGTATAGAGCCCCACCATGCACAGCACCAACCCGACCAGCGACAGCAGCATCCCGCCGTTGACCAGCCAGGGGTAGCGCTGCAGCCAGGAGACGAAGGGCTGTGGCGTATCGCGGCAGATTCCCTCCAGATAGTCCCAGTGGCCACCGGAGAGCGTGCACTCGCGCACGCTCGAGTACTCCCAGAAGTAGACCCCCATCAGCACCAGCATGGGGGCGATCAGCAGCAGCAGTCCCAGTCTCAGCATCTTACGGCCCCGGGCAGTCGGGGGTGCGGCCGGCCTGGCGAGCACGCTCGTAGCGGCCCAGGGCCTCGTTCATGCGCGCCTGCAGGTCCTGGGTGCGCTGGCCGTGGCTGGGGTGGCTGGAAAGCCAGGCCGGCGGACGGGCCCCGCCCTGGGCGCTCATGTTCTCCCACAGCGCCAGGCTGGCGCGGGGGTCGAAGCCGGCGTCGGCCATCAGGTAGAGGCCCAGTTCATCGGCCTCGCTCTCGTGGCGCCGCGAGAAGGGCATCAGGATGCCGTACTGGGCGCCCATGCCCAGGGCGCCCATGATCTGCTGGCCGCCCGCGCCCTCCAGGCCCGCTGCCGAGGAGAGCACCGAGAGTCCCAGCTGGGTGGCGGTCTGGGTGGAGACCCGCTCGTTGGCATGGCGGGCCAGCACATGGGTGATCTCGTGGCCGATCACCGCGGCCAGTTGATCCTGGTTCCTGGCCACCTTCAGCAGGCCGGTGTTGACCCCCATGTAGCCCCCGGGCAGGGCGAAGGCGTTGGCATCCTCGGCCTCGAAGACGCGGATCTGCCAGTTCTGCGACTCACGTTGCTGGGGCGGCAGGGCGCTTACCAGCGCACTGGCCACACACTGCACATAGCGGTGGGTGGCGCCGCCCACGGTGGGGCGCTCCTGCTGATACTGCTCGAAGGCCTGGGCGCCCATCTGGTCGAGCTGGGCGTCCGACACCAGGGTCAGCTGCTGGCGGCCGGTGGGCGAGGTGGTACAGGCGGCCAGGGCGAGGCTGAGGGCACCGATGGCGAAAGGTTTGATCCAGCGCATGGCGGGTCTCCTTGGTGGGGTGTGGCATCCAGCCAACGTAAGACGCTGGACGGGCGTCCGGGTTCGCCACAAGATACCCTGAACGCCTGCAAGGTCAACCACTGACACGGTGTGCCCATGGCATGAGGCTTACCCGGCGACAGGCCTTCGAGGGGGTGCTGTGAACCACTCCCTGGGCGCTACCGACGCCATCCCTGGCGTAGGACCCCCTCTTCGACCTGTCCCCGGCGCCTCATGCGGTGAGTGCGCCGCCATCGACATGGAGAAGGAGAGGAACATGGATCCCGAGCTGACGCGTCGCCTGCTGCATCTGCTGGATCACGTCGAGCACTGGCTGCCCCCGGCCCCGGTGGAGGTGGACTGGTCGCGGGACGTGGCCGCCCTGTGGCAGCGCCACGCCCTGGGTGGGCGCCTGCTGCCGGTGCCGCCGCGCGACGCCCTGAGCCTGGATGACCTGCTGGGCATCGAGCGCCAGAAGCTGGCGCTGGTCGACAACACCCGGGCCTTCCTGCAGGGCCTGCCTGCCAATCACGCCCTGCTGTGGGGCTCCCGGGGCAGCGGCAAGTCGTCGCTGATCCGTGCCCTGCTCAACAGCCTGGCCGGTGAGGGGCTGCGCCTGGTGCAGGTGGATCGCCACGACCTCGCCAGCCTGCCGATGCTGGTAGAACAGCTGCGCCACCACGGTCAGCGCTTCGTCGTCTACTGCGACGACCTCTCCTTCGAGGGCCACGACGATGCCTACAAGGCGCTGAAGAGCGTGCTCGACGGCGCCCTGACCGGCCCGCCGGCCAACGTGCTGCTCTACGCCACCTCCAACCGCCGCCACTTGCTGCCGGAGTCGATGAACGACAACGAGGGCTCGCGGCTGGTGGGTGATGAACTCCATCACGGCGATGCCGTGGAGGAGAAGATCTCGCTCTCCGACCGTTTCGGGCTGTGGCTGGGTTTCCACCCCTTCAACCAGGACGTCTACCTGGAGGCGTGCTGCCACTGGGTCACCCAACTGGGGCGCCGCGAGGACTGGAACGCCGAGGCCCGCGCCGAGGCGATCCGCTTCGCCACCCTGCGCGGCGGGCGCAGCGGCCGTGGCGCCTGGCAGTTCGCCACCCAGTGGGTGGGCCGCCGGCGCCTGCACGGGAAGTAGTGACGCGCCCCGAGACCAGGGGCGCCGGAACAGCCCCGCTTCGACCTGTTATCAGCACTACCCCCGCGGAATCAGGCTGCCGTCCTCGCCTACGCCCAGGCGGATGGTGGGGGTGAGCAGGCTGGCGGGCAGGGTCATGCCCAGGCCGCGCAGGTCGCCGGGGGTGATGGCAAGCTCGCTGCCGGCGGGCAGTTCGCCCTGGCTTGCCAGCTGGCTGGCCAGCTCCACCATGGGGCCCAGCTGCTCGCGGCCGCCGCCCAGCAGGTCGAAGGCCACCGGCAGGCGCAGTTTGGCGTCGTCGGCCGAGGTCAGGGTCACGTCCTGGGCGTAGTCGCCGCTGACCGGGTCCACGCCCGGTATCTCCAGTGACCAGCGAAAGCCGGCCATCTCCACCGGCGGCATGCCGCTGGGCAGGCCCAGGCCCATGGCCAGGGTCGCCTGCACCGGCAGGCTGCCGGCACCCAGGCTGGACATCGCCAGGGACATGATATCGCTGGTGTCGAGGCGGGCATCCACGCTGTAGGGGCCGATGCGGACCTCCTCCACGCCCAGCGAGGTCACCGCCAGGCGGAAGGCGAACAGCCCCGTCTGGGGCAGCGCCAGGCAGCCGGCGAGCAGCAGGGAGAGGCAGAGCGGCGCCAGCAGGCGCCAGCGCCGGACAGCAACGGGAAGTGGGAACATCCAGGACGCCTCCTTGGCGAATCGGCTATGCATCGACGCCGATGATGCGCCTTCCCTGCCCGGCGTGGAAGTGGCGAAAAAGCGACAGCACCCGACTCACTCCTGCTGTGGTCAGGGGCGGGTCGGGCGCTGTGGGCCGTGCCAGGTGCAGCAGGATCAGCGGCGGCTCTTGCGCGCCTCCTTGGTGCGACCCAGTTCGCGTTTCTTGGCCTTCTCTCGATCGCTGGCGTTGGCCATGGGATCGAAGGGGTTGCTGCCGGAGCGGAACTCGAAGCGCATCGGCGTGCCACGCACCTTGAGCACCTTGCGGAAGGTGTTGGTCAGGTAGCGGCGATAGGCCTCGGGCAGGGAGCCGGTCTGATTGCCGTGGACCACGATGATCGGCGGGTTGCTGCCGCCCTGGTGGGCCATGCGCAGCTTGATGCGGCGACCACGAACCAGGGGTGGCTGGTGGGATTCCACCGCGTCCTGCAGGATGCTGGTCAGGCGATTGGTGGACCAGTGGGCGTTGGCCGAGGCGAAGGCGCGCTCCAGCGATGGATAGAGGTCGCCCACGCCGGTGCCGTGCAGCGCCGAGATGAAGTGCAGGTCGGCGTAGTCGGCGAAGCCCAGGCGGCGCTTGATCTCGGCACGCATCTTCTCCTTGGCTTCGCTCTCCAGGCCATCCCACTTGTTTACGGCCAGCACCAGCGCGCGGCCGGTGGTCAGCACGTAGTCGAGCAGGTGCAGGTCCTGCTCCACCAGCCCGGAGCGGGCGTCGAGCACCATGATCGCGACATGGCACTCCTTGATCGCTTCCAGGGTCTTGATGATCGAGAACTTCTCGGCGATCTCGTGAACATTCTTGCGGCGCCTTACGCCGGCGGTATCCACCAGCACATAGGGCTTGCCGCGGCGCTCGAAGGGGATCTCGATGGCATCGCGGGTGGTGCCCGCCTCGTCGAAGACCACCACGCGCTCCTCGCCGAGCAGGCGATTGACCAGGGTCGACTTGCCCACGTTGGGGCGGCCGATGACGCCGATGCGGATGCCCTTGGTGCCGGTATCCGCCGGGATGCTCTCGTCGCGCTCCGGGAAGGGGGCGAGCACTTCGTCGATCAGCGTGGTGACGTTGCGGCCATGGGCGGCGGCGATGGGCCGCGGCTCGCCCAGGCCCAGCTCCCAGAACTCGGCGGTGGCGCTGTCCTCGTCGAGGCCATCGGTCTTGTTGACGACGAGCCAGGTCTTCTTCTGGTTGACCCGCAGGTGGTTGGCGATGGCCTGGTCGGCGACGTTGAGACCGGCCCGGGCGTCGACCAGGAACAGCACGATGTCGGCCTCGTCGATGGCGGCCAGCGACTGCTCGGCCATGGCGGCATCGATACCATCCTCGTCACCGCTGATGCCGCCGGTGTCGATGACCGTGTAGGCCTTGCCGCCGAGCATGCCATTGCCGTACTTGCGGTCCCGGGTCAGGCCCGGGAAGTCGGCCACCAGAGCGTCGCGGGTGCGAGTCAGGCGGTTGAACAGGGTCGACTTGCCCACATTGGGCCGGCCGACCAGGGCGATCACGGGTGTCATCGGATATCCAGGGTCTCGAGGGTGCCGTCATTGGCCAGCACATGAATGCGGTTGCCTTCGGTGACCGGGCGCACGCCGATCCCGGAGCCGTCGATTCGCTCACGACCGACCATATCGCCGCTGCGCGCGTCGATCAGATGCAGGTAGCCTTCGTAATCGCCGAACACCAGCTTGCCGTCGGCGAAGGCCGGTGAGGTAGGCTGGCGGCCCTCCAGATCGGTGTTGCGCCACACCTCCTCACCGTTGTCGGCGGCCAGGGCCAGGATGCGCCCCGACTCCTCCACCACGAACAGGAAGTCACCCACCACGATGGGCGTATGGTAGCTGGAGAGGTCGCGGGCCCACAGCGGCTCGCCGCGGGACGCTTCCAGGGCCACCAGGCGGCCGTTGTAGCTGGTCACGAAGAGGCGGCCATCGGGAGTCAGTACCGGCTGGGCGGCGAGGTCGACCAGGCGCTCGATGTCGCTGCGCCCCTGGGCCACGGCGATGCGTCGCTCCCACAGTGGCTGGCCGCTGCGGTTGTCCAGGGCCACCAGGCGGCCGTTGGCGAAGCCGGCAAAGGTCAGCGGGTCGATGGTGGTGGGGGTACCGGTGCCGCGCAGGGTCAGCGAAGGCAGGCTGGCCTGGTAGCTCCAGCGCTCGTCGCCGCTGCTGCGGTCCAGGGCGGTGATGGTGCCGTCGACGCTCTGCACGATCAGCAGCTGCTGGTTGGGTTGCGGGGCGGCCAGTACCTCGCTGGGCACGCGGGCGCGCCAGCGCACGCTGCCATCGCGCTGGCTCACCGCCAGCACCTCGCCGTTGCGGGTGCCCAGGTAGAGGTCCCCGGCCACTGCGGTCAGCGCGCTGGAGACTGGTACCTCGAGGTCGACTTCCCAGCGGGTGTCGCCGTCATCGGCGTCGAAGGCGAACAGCTCGCCGCGATAGTCGGCGGCGAACAGGGCATCGCCGTCGCGGGCCGGGGCGATGGGGTAGGCGGCGCGCCCCAGGCCGTCACCAGCGCCCTCGCGCCAGGCGCTGGAGAGCTCTGCGCTCGCCGCGAAGTCGCTGAGCTCGGTGGGCGGATACTGCGGTTCCACCTTGTTGCCGGCGCAGCCCGCCAGCAGGGTCAGGCCCGCGAGGGTGGCGATCAGGAAGGTCGGTTTCATGAGTCCAGCCCCTGGTTGTCGGGACCCGCTGCCAGGCCCAGGTTGTCGAGCTTGAGTTGCACGCCGTAGAGCGGCTGGTCGTTGGTCTCGGCGAGATCCAGCGCCTCGCGCCAGGCCGCGGCGGCATCGGCCTCGCGGCCCAGGGCATGCAGCGCATCGCCGCGCACCTCGGCGCGCTGGGCGGCCAGCGCCTCGGGGACGCCGCTCTCCAGGGCGTCGAGAGCCGCCTCCGCGTCGCCGTCGGCAACCAGCAGGCGTCCGAGGCGCAGGCGCGCCAGGCCGCCCACATAGCCGCGAGAGTCGGCATCCGCCAGGGCCTGCAGCCGCTCGCTGGCCCCCGCGAGATCGCCCTGAGCGACCGCCAGGCGGGCATCCACCAGGCGTGCCAGATCGGCATAGAGGGTCTTGCCGTGCTCCTCGACGATCTCCTCCACCAGGGCGCGGGCCTCGGGCAGTTGGGCCTCGTCGAGGGCGTTGCCGGCGGTCAGGTTGACCAGCTGCTGGTAGCGCATCGAGGCGGCGGTGGCCTGGTTCTCCTGGTAGCCCTGCCAGGCGTTCCAGCCAAGCACGCCGGCCCCGGCGATGACCACGCCGGCGATCAGCGAGAGGCCGTTCTCCTTCCACCAGCGCTTGAGCGCCTCGACCTGTTCTTCCTCGGTTCTCAGCTCCGCCACGGGCGGTCTCCTTGTATGTCTCGTGTGGGCCTTCAGGCCAGCAGTTCGCGCAGCTCGTCGACCAGGGCGTCCCGCGCCAGGCTGCGCTGCTCACGCTCCTCGCGCAGGAACTTCAGGGTCGCGGTGCCGTGTGCGAGTTCGTCCTCGCCGAGCAGCAAGGCCAGGCGGGCGCCGCTGCGGTCGGCCTTCTTGATGCGACTCTTGAAGCTGCCGCCGCCGCAGTGCAACTGGGCACGCAGCTCGGGCAGTTCGCCACGCAGGCGTTCGACCAGCTGCAGGGCGGTACCGGCAGCGGTGTCATCCATGGGCAGCACATAGAGGTCGAGCTCGCCGCGGGCGGCGTCGGGGATTAGCTCCAGGGTCTCGAGCAGCAGCACCAGGCGCTCGATGCCCATGGCGAAGCCCACCGCCGGGGTCGGCTTGCCGCCCAGCTGCTCCACCAGGCCGTCGTAGCGGCCGCCGGCGCATACCGTGCCCTGGCTGCCCAGGGCAGTGGTGGTCCACTCGAAGACGGTGCGGCCGTAGTAGTCCAGGCCGCGCACCAGCCGCGGGTTGATCACGTAGTCGATGCCGGCAGCGTCGAGCAGCGCGCACAGCGCCTCGAAGTGCTCCCGGGAGTCAGCGTCCAGATGGTCGAGGAGCCGCGGGGCGCCGGCCAGCATCTCGGCCATCTCCGGGTTCTTGGAGTCGAGGATGCGCAGCGGGTTGCTGGTCAGCCGCCGGCGCGAGTCCTCGTCGAGCACATCGAGATGCTGCTCGAAGTAGGCCACCAGGGTGTCGCGATAGGCAGCACGAGCCTCGGAGGAGCCCAGGGAGTTGAGCTCCAGGGTGACGTGCTCCATCAGGCCCAGCTCGCGCCACAGGCGGGCCGAGAGCAGGATCACCTCGGCGTCGATATCCGGACCCTCGAGGCCGAAGCTCTCCACGCCCACCTGGTGGAACTGGCGATAGCGCCCCTTCTGGGGGCGCTCGTGGCGGAACATCGGACCCTGGTACCACAGACGTTGGGTCTGGTTGTGCAGCAGGCCGTGCTCCATGGCGGCGCGCACGCAGCTCGCCGTGCCCTCGGGGCGCAGGGTGAGGCTGTCACCGTTGCGATCCTCGAAGGTATACATCTCCTTCTCGACGATATCGGTGACCTCGCCGATGGAACGCGCGAACAGCGCGGTCTGCTCGACGATGGGCGTGCGGATCTCGGCGTAGCCGTAACGGGCCATCAGGTCGCGGACCTTGCCCTCGAAGTACTGCCACAGCGGCGACTGCTCCGGCAGCAGGTCGTTCATGCCGCGAATGGCCTGGATCTTCTTCTTGCTGGGTGCCTTGTGACTTGCTTGGGACTTGCTCAACGGTGGCTCCTTGATGGGTGCCGGCGACTCAGGCGTCGCGGGCGATCACGTCCTGTTCGGCCTGCTCCTTCTCGCGCACCTTGTCGCGGATCAGCCGCTCGAGGTCATCGACCAGGTGGTCGTTGCGCAGCTTGGAGGCCGGCTTGCCGTCGATATAGACGAGGTTGGCCGGTGAACCGCCGGTGAGGCCGACATCGGTCTCCTTGGCTTCGCCGGGACCGTTGACCACGCAGCCGATCACCGAGACATCGAGCGGGGTCATGACGTCCTCGAGACGTTCCTCCAAGGCGTTCATGGTGCCGATGACGTCGAAGTTCTGGCGCGAGCAGCTGGGGCAGGCGATGAAGTTGATGCCCTTGGAGCGCAGGCGCAGGCTCTTGAGCATGTCGAAGCCGACCTTGATCTCCTCTACCGGGTCGGCGGCGAGCGACACGCGGATGGTGTCGCCGATGCCGTCCATCAGCAGCATGCCCAGGCCGATGGAGGACTTGACGGTGCCCGAGCGAAGCCCGCCCGCCTCGGTGATGCCGAGGTGCAGCGGCTGCTCGATGCGCGTGGCCAGGTCGCGATAGGCGGCCACCGCCATGAACACGTCGGAGGCCTTGACGCTGACCTTGAAGTCGGGGAAGTCGAGGCGGTCGAGGTGGTCGATATGGCGCATGGCCGACTCCACCAGGGCCGCCGGGGTGGGCTCGCCGTACTTCTTCTGTAGGTCCTTCTCCAGCGAGCCGGCGTTGACGCCGATGCGGATCGGGATGCCGTTGTCACGGGCGGCGGAGACCACCGCGCGCACGCGCTCTTCCTTGCCGATATTGCCGGGGTTGATGCGCAGGCAGTCGACGCCGAGCTCGGCGACGCGCAGGGCGATCTTGTAGTCGAAGTGGATATCGGCGACCAGCGGCACCTCGACCTGGCGCTTGATGCGGCCGAAGGCCTCGGCCGCCTCCATGTCGGGGACAGAGACGCGCACGATATCGGCACCAGCGGTCTCCAGCTGGCGGATCTGCGCCACGGTGGCGGCCACGTCGAGGGTGTTGGTGTTGGTCATGCTCTGCACCGAGATCGGGGCATCGCCCCCGACGGCTACCCTGCCGACGTGGATCTGGCGCGACTTGCGACGGACGATAGGGGATTGTGCGTGCATGATGGTGGAATCATTCTCCCAGGGTGAAGCGGGCGACGTTGTTGGCCCCGGCGCGCGCCGGGAGGTCCACGGGCTCGCCTTGCCAGACCAGCTCGACGCCGGTGGCGTTGCCCACGGTCAGGCGGAAGGGCGGCTCGCCTTCGACGCTGGCCGTGGTGCCGGGTTCCTGCAGGCCGACGAAGACGCGCTGGTTATTGGCGTCGAAGACCTCGGTCCATGACTGTTCGTTGAAGGTGAAGGCGAGGCGTCCGGCCTCGCCCTGCGGCTCGGCGGCGGCAGTGTCGACCTGCTCGGCTTCCGCCGCGGTCTGCTGCTGCTCCTCGTCGGCTGCGGCCTCGCTATCCTGCTCCTCGCGGACGGTGTCCGATGCGTCGATGCTCGCGGCGAGCTCGGCGTCCACCGACGCGTCGTCGGCGAGGGCGTCGTCGGTCTGCTCGCCGGGTGCCTGGGCGGTGGACTCTGTCTCGGCCACCTCCTCGGGCAGCGGCGGCAGGCTATCCGGCCCGGTGCCGTCGGCCGAGGTGTCGGGCTCGGTCACGCTGGCGGAGCCATCCAGGCGGTCGACGGAGACCGGATCGCTCTCGCCGATGCTGGGTGGCTCGCCGCCGCCGCGGCTTTGCCACCACATCAGGGTCAGGCCGATCAGGCCGGCCAGCACCAGCAGGGAGACCAGGCGGAACAGCCAGGCTCCCAGGCGTGAGGGGGGCTTGCTGACCTGCACCGGGGTGACCTTGCGCTGGGCGGCATCCTGGCTGCCGAAGCGGGCGCGATAGGCCTCCAGCACCGGAGTGTCGTCGATGCCCAGCAGGTGCGCATAGGCGCGCAGGTAGCCACGCCGGTAGGTGGCGATCGGCACCTCCTCGTAGCTGTCCTCCTCCAGGCCGCGGACCACCGCCGGCCGCAGGTTGAGCGCGCCGGCCACCTCGGAGACGGAGAGGCCCTGATTCTCGCGTTCAAGCCTCAGCTGCTCGCCGGGCGAGGCCGTGGCGTCAGCGTGCAGGTCCGGTTCGTGGGTGTCGCTCATGGCGGCGCATCCTTCGGTGGTGTTCTCGGGTCAGGGCGTGGTGCCACGCCCCTCCAGCTGTTGGGTGTAGAAGGCGGCAGTGGCGCTGTCGCCCTGGGCGCGGGCGATGTCACCGGCCAGCCTCAGGGCCTCCGGGCGCGGCCCGGCCAGGCGCATGAAGGCCTCGATCTGCGCTCGCGCCTGGGCCAGGTTGTTGTCGGCGTACTCGAGCTCGGCCAGGGTGAAGTAGCTGCGCGGCGCACGGGGATCGATCTCCTGGGCGCGCTGCAGATTGCGGCGTGCCTCCTGCACCTCCCCCAGCTCGCGATGGCACTGCCCGAGGTTGGCGAACAGCTGGGCGCGATTGGGGTACTGGGCATCCGTCGAGGCCCGTTCGAGCTGCTCGCAGGCTTCGCGTACGCGGCCTCGGGCGTAGAGAAAGGCCGCGTAGTTGTTGCGCGCGCGGGTGAAGTCGGCGTCCGCGGCGAGGGCCCGACGGAAGGTCTCGTCGGCCAGCGCCTCCTCCCCCTGGCGCTGGTAGACCATGGCCATGGCCTGCAGTGCCTCGGGGTCATCGGGGGCGATCTCCAGGGCGCGGTCCAGGGCGCCCATGGCGCGGCGCAGGTTGTTGCGCTCCAGATAGGCGACGCCGAGCTGGGTGTAGGCGTCGGCCGGGCTGGCCTCGCGGTCGGCGCCGCTGATGCCCTGGGACTGTGTGGCACAACCGGTCAGCCACAGGCCGCCCAGCAGGGCGGCCAAGGGCAGCAGCGAGCGTCCGGGCAGTCGTGAGCGGCGGGTCATGAACTCCTCCCGAGGGTCGGCGGGCTCCCTCCGGCGGCGTGCCGCGGGCAAACGGAAGCCGGGGGGAGGCAGGGCCTGCCCATCAAAGCGCTGTGCCCGGTTGAAGTCAAGGCGGGCTCCCTTCAGTCGGCGTCGATCTGGATCGACTTGATATAGCGCTCGTGCCGACGGGTGCGGTCCTTCACCCGGCCCACCAGCTGGCCGCAGGCGGCGTCGATATCGTCACCGCGAGTGGAGCGGATCGGTGCCGTGTAGCCCAGTTCGTAGAGCCACTGCTGGAAGCGCATCACCTGGTTGCGTGACGGCTTCTCGTAGCCCGAATGGGGGAAGGGGTTGAAGGGAATCAGGTTGATCTTGCACGGCAGCTCGCGCAGCAGTTCGGCGAGCTGCTCGGCGTGCTCCTGTTGGTCGTTGACGTCCTTGATCACCGTGTATTCGATGGTGACCATGCGCGTGTCGTCGCACTTGGCGAGATAGCGCTGGCAGGCATCCAGCAGGCTGCGGATGTTGTACTTGCGGTTGAGCGGCACCAGCTCGTTGCGCAGCTCGTCGTTGGCGGCGTGCAGCGAGATGGCCAGGCTCACGTCGAGCTCGTCGCCGAGCTTGTCGAGCATCGGCACGACTCCGGAGGTGGAGAGCGTGACGCGGCGCTTGGAGAGGCCGTAGCCGTCGTCGTCGAGCATCAGCTTCATGGCCGGCACGACGTTGTCGTAGTTCATCAGCGGCTCGCCCATGCCCATCATCACCACATTGGTGACCGGGCGATTGGCTGTGTCCTTGCGCGGGCCCACGCTGCGCTGGGCCACCCACACCTGGCCGATGATCTCGGCGGCGGTGAGGTTGCGCTGGAACCCCTGCTTGCCGGTGGAGCAGAAGCTGCAGTCCAGCGAGCAGCCCACCTGGGAGGAGACGCACAGGGTACGGCGCTTGCCGTTGTCGGCGGGGATCAGCACCGTCTCCACATAGCTGCCGTCCTCGACCTCCAGGACCCACTTGCGAGTGCCGTCGTTGGAGGTGCCCTCGTAGACCACGCCGGGGCCGCGGATCTCGGCCACCTCGGCGAGCCTGGCGCGCAGCGCCTTGGCGAGGTTGGTCATGGCCGCGAAGTCGTCACAGCCCTCGTGGTGGATCCACTTCATCACCTGGGCGGCACGGAACTTCTTCTCGCCGATGGAGAGGAAGAAGGCTTCCATCTCCTGGCGGGACATGCCGAGCAGGTTGGTCTTCTGGGGTGCGGTATCAGCGGTCATGGCGATCAGCGGGTCGGGGAAGGGAAGGCGGCAGGGGGAGGCGGAGACAGGGCCCCGCCCGGAGCCTGGATCAACGCGGGCCGAAAATCAGCGCGGGCAAAGTTCGCTGCTCTCGAAGAAGTAGGCGATCTCGCGCTCGGCGGACTCGGGAGAATCGGAGCCGTGCACGGCGTTGGCGTCGATGGTCTCGGCGAAGTCGGCGCGGATGGTGCCCGGCGCGGCTTCCTTGGGGTTGGTGGCGCCCATCAGTTCACGGTTCTTGGCGATGGCGTCGTCGCCCTCGAGCACCTGCACGACCACCGGACCGGAGGTCATGAAGCCGACCAGATCCTTGAAGAAGGGGCGCTCCTTGTGCTCGGCGTAAAAGCCGCCGGCCTTGTCGTCGTCCAGCTTGAGCATCTTGGCGGCGACGACCTTGAGGCCGGCCTTCTCGAAGCGGGCGATGATCTCGCCGATGGCGTTCTTGGCGACGGCATCGGGCTTGATGATGGACAGGGTGCGCTGGGTAGCCATGGGCATGTCTCCAGTAGGGGGTGATGGGGTGTCGAAAGAGTGCGCCGCGCCACCCTCGGGCTTGGGAAAGCGAGGGCGGCGCGGCGAATCGGGTAATGCGGCTCGGCGATGCGCCGACTGGGCCGGGATTATAGCGCCCCGCGGTGGCGTTGAACAATCGTCGCTGATCGCGAGGCGCGGCGCGCCTCGGGTCGCGGGAATTCTGTGAACCTAGACCGAAAAGCTCTCGCCGCAGCCGCACTGGTCCTTGACGTTGGGGTTGTTGAAGCGGAAGTAGCGGTTGAGCCCCTCGTTGACGTAGTCGACCTCGCTGCCGTCGAGCATCTCCAGGGCATCGGGGGCGACGAAGACCTTGACCCCGTGCTCCTCGAAGCAGGTGTCGTCGTTGGCCGCCTCGTCGGCGAAGTCGAGTACGTAGCTGTAGCCGGAGCAGCCGCTGGGCTTGACCGAGACGCGCAGGCCAAGGCCCTGGCCGCGCTCGTCGAGCACCCGGCGGATCTGCTCGGCGGCGGCGTCGGTGATGGTGAGATGCGCCATGGTCTCTCTCCTGTGGGTAGCTGCCTGTTGCAGGGGTTGCGCCTGTCGCGAAGGCGTCATTGGGCCTGGCGGCGCAGGCCGGACAGGGCGTGACGCAGGGCGTCGACGGCCCGGTCGATGTCGGCCTCGGTGGTGAAGCGTCCGAAGCTGAATCGCAGCGAGGCGAGCGCCAGCGCCCGCGGCAGGCCGATGTTCTTCAGTACATAGGATGGCTCGACGCTGGCCGAGTTGCAGGCCGAGCCGGTGGAGAGGGCGATATCGCGCAGTGCCATCAGCAGCGACTCGCCCTCCACGCCGGCGAAGGCCAGGTTGAGGATATTGGGCACGGCGGCTTCCAGCGCGGTATTGCGATGGATACCGTCGAGGTCGGCCAGGCCGTCGAGCAGGCGGTCGCGCAGAGAGGTGATGCGGGCCTGGTCGGCCTCGCCCTCGGCGGCGGCGATGGCGAAGGCCTCACCCATGCCGACGATCTGGTGAGTGGGCAGGGTGCCGGAGCGCATGCCGCGTTCGTGGCCGCCGCCGTGGATCAGCGCCTCGACGCGGATATCGGGGTGGCGCCTGACGTAGAGGGCGCCAACGCCCTTGGGTCCATAGGCCTTGTGCCCGGAGAGCGACATCAGGTCGATCCCCAACTGGTTCACATCGAGGTCGAGGCGGCCTACCGCCTGGGCGGCGTCGACATGGAAGGCAGCGCCGCCGGCATGGGCCACCTCGGCCAGTGCCGCCAGGTCGTGGATTACGCCGAGTTCATTGTTGACCGCCATCAGCGACACCAGCGCGGTGTCCTCGCGCAGTGCCTCGCGCAGCTGTGCCGGGCTGATCCGCCCGTCGCCTGCCGGTGTCAGCCAGGTCACCTCGAAGCCCTCGTCCTCCAGCGCCCGGGCGGTATCCACCACTGCCTTGTGCTCGACGACGGAGGTGATCAGGTGGCGGCCACGGTGGCGATTGGCGCGCAGGAAGCCGGTTAGGGCCAGGTTGTCGGCCTCGGTGGCGCCGCTGGTCCAGACGATCTCGCGCGGATCGGCAGCGATCAGGTCGGCCACCTGGCGGCGGGCATTCTCCACCGCCTGCTCGGCCTGCCAGCCCAGCATGTGGCTGCGCGAGGCGGGGTTGGCGAAGATGCCGTCGAGGGTCAGGTGGCGCGCCATCAGCTCGGCGACCCGGGGGTCGACGGGGGTGGTGGCAGCGTAGTCGAGATAGACGGGTGTGGTCATGGCCTCGGGAAGTCTCGGTTTGGCCTGGCGGTCAGGGCGCTGAGGCGAGGATGCTGTCGTCGCCATCGAGGCGGCGCCGCTGACGGCTGGCGATCTGCTGGATCTCCTGGCGGTCGGCCAGCTGACCCAGGGTGACGCCGTCGAGGAAGCCGTGGATATGCGCCGACAGCTCGATCCACAGGTGGTGGGTGAGGCAGGTATCGCCCTGCTGGCAGTCGGAGAGGCCACCGCAGCGCGTGGCGTCCACGGACTCATCCACGGCGTCGATCACCCGCGCCACCGAGATTGTCTCCGGCGCCTGGGCCAGCAGGTAGCCGCCCCCCGGGCCGCGCACGCTGTCGACCAGCCCGGCACGGCGCAGGCGGGCAAACAGCTGCTCGAGGTAGGAGAGCGAGATCTCCTGGCGTCGCGAGATATCGGCCAGGCAGATCGGCCCGCTGCGGGCGTTCATCGCCAGGTCGAGCATGGCGGTGACGGCGTAGCGTCCCTTGGTGGTCAGGCGCATGGCGTCCTCGGCGCCGCCGGGGCGGCGTTGGGTAAGCGTCGGCTCCGGGGGAGCGGTCGAACTGACCGTGCATTATGGGAAAGACCGAGTGGCATGGTCAACCATTTGCTGACTGGCGTAGTGGGTGGCCATCGAAAGGCTGCTTGTTCCGGAGCTGATCTGGGGGCAAGCCTTCGAGGAGGCGCTGTGAACCCATCCCTGGGCGCTACCGACGCCATCCCTGGCGTAGGACCTCCTCTACGACTTGCCCCCAGCGCTCCTTCTATACCTGTCGATCTGGTTGGCCTAGTCGCGTCGCTCCCCTTCGCCGGCCTTCTCGGTCGTCTCGGCGGCCGGCGTCTTCTCCGGCATCTTGCAGGCGTCGTCGAGCACCTCGGCGAAGTCCTCGTCACGAAGCTCCGGCAGCTCGCCCTCGCGGTAGCTGGCGTCCACCTTGCGCAGGGTCTGGCACATGCGCTCGAGGCGCTCGTCCACGGCGTGCATATGATCGAGCATCGCCTGGATGGAGCGGGCCACCGGGTCGGGCATGTCCTCGCTGACCCCGTAGGCGTCGAAGCCGAACTTGCGGCGAATCGCCTCGCGGCGCTCGGGGTCGACGTCCAGGGTGTCGGCGGCATCCGGCTCCTCGCGCTTGACGATCTTGCCGGGGATGCCCACCACGGTGGCGCCGGCGGGGACCTCCTTGGTCACCACGGCGTTGGAGCCGATCTTGGCTCCGGCCCCGACGCTGAAGGGGCCGAGGATCTTGGCGCCGGCGCCGACGATCACGCCATCCTCCAGGGTGGGGTGGCGCTTGCCCTTGTTCCAGCTGGTGCCGCCCAGGGTCACGCCCTGGTAGAGGGTGACGTCGTCGCCCACCTCGGCGGTCTCGCCGATCACCACGCCCATGCCGTGGTCGATGAAGAAGCGCCGGCCGATGGTGGCCCCGGGGTGGATCTCGATGCCGGTCAGCCAGCGCGAGAAGGTGGAGAGGCTGCGTGCCAGCCAGCGCAGGTTGGCGCGCCACAGGCGGTGGCTCAGGCGGTGGAGCAGCAGGGCGTGCAGGCCCGGGTAGTTGGTCAGCACTTCGAGGAAGTTGCGTGCCGCCGGGTCGCGGTCGAAAACGCTGTTGATGTCCTCACGCAGGCGTTGAAACATGCAGCGGTCCTTGGGCTTGGATGGGCAGGGCGGCAACCGCCGCGGATGATCATCTCAGTGTGGGGGCGGCGGTGGGGAGCTTCAAGGCGAGCCTGCCCCTTTCCGCCGGGCGTTGGCCATCACTCATCCCGCGGCGGGGCGAGCTTCTCGGTATCCGAGAGGATGCCGCGCAGGATGTTGAGCTCCATGCGCTCCGGGCGGGCGCGCAGGGTGAAGCGACGCAGCCGGGCCATCAGCTGGCGCGGGGTGGCCGGGTCATGGAAGCCGATGGCGACCAGGGTGCGCTCCAGGTGGGCGAAGTAGTGCTCGAGCTCGGCGTGGGTGGCCAGGGCCTGGTCGGGCTCCACCGGGGCGGCCGGCTCTCCCGCCAGCCAGGCCTGGCGGCACTCGTAGGCCAGCACCTGCACCGCCGCGGCCAGGTTCAGCGAGCTGAAGTCCGGGTTGGTGGGGATGTGCACGTGGGCATGGCAGCGCTGCAGCTCGGCATTGGTCAGGCCGCTGTCCTCGCGGCCGAACACCAGCGCCACCCGGGCGTCGGGGGCGGCCAGCTCCTGGGGCAGGCGGTCGCCCAGCTCGCGCGGCGAGAGCATCGGCCAGGGCAGGGTCCGCGAGCGGGCACTGGCGCCCACCACCAGGGTGCAGTCGGCCACGGCCTCCTCCAGGGTGTCGACCACCCGGGCGCCGTGGACCAGGTGGTCGGCACCGGAGGCCCGCGACACGCTATCGGCGGTGATCGGCTCGCAGCGCGGCGCCACCAGGGCAAGGTCGCTCAGGGCCATGTTGTGCATGGCGCGGGCGGTAGCGCCGATATTGCCGGGGTGGCTGGTGCCGATCAGGACGATACGGATGCGCTCGAGCATGGGTCAGGGTCCGGTGCTGCAGGAAGTTGAGGAGCGCAGTCTAGCATGCGAGCGTCGCGGTGGATGGCGCGTCCCGAGCGCTTCTGCTAGGATTCGCGCCAGCGTTTCGAGTGAACGCCCCGTTCTTTAACACCACCGACTCCCCAAGGCCCGATCATGCATCCGATGGTCCAATACGCGCTGCGCGCCGCACGCAGCGCCGGCGAGCAGTTCCTGCGCATTCGCGAGCGCATCGAGAACTCCCACCAAGAGCACAACCTCGACCGCCTGCTGGAAGACGCCGCGCGCAACGCCGAGACACTGATCGTGCGTCAGCTCTCCCGCGGCTACCCCCAGCACGGCGTCGTCGGCCGTTTCACCCCCCATCGCGAGGGGGAAGGCGAGGGGCGCGATGTGCTGTGGCGCATCGAACCCTTCCACGGCTACTCGAACCTCGAGGTGGCCGCTCCCGGCTTCGCGCTGTCACTGGTATGCCTGGTCAAGGGCCGTGCGGAGCATGCGGTGGTGATCTGCCCCTTCAGCGACGACGAGTACCTGGCCAGCCGTGGCCGTGGTGCCCAGCACAACGGCAAGCGTATCCGCGTGCCCGGCAAGCATGCCGTGGCCGGCACGCGCGTCGCCATGGGGCTGCCCGACAGCTCGCTGCGCAATCGCTACCTGCCCTCCTACCTGACCCTGGTGCAGCAGCTCGGTCCGCTCATCGAGGTGCAGCGGGCCAGCGGCAGCGGCCTGCTCGATCTCGCCGAGCTGGCCTCCGGGCGTGCCGATGCTGCCTTCGTGCTGGGCCTGGAGGAGCAGGATCTGCATGTCGGCAGCCTGCTGCTCAAGGAGTCCGGCGCGCTGATGGGAACCCCCGACGGCCAGCCCAGGGTGGACGCGGATGGCCCGCTGATGGCCGCCGGTCCGCGCCTCTACAAGGCGCTGGTGCAGCAGCTCAAGCTGC
Organism: Halomonas sp. C10-5; assembly: GCF_057169305.1. Classification (NCBI taxonomy): domain Bacteria; kingdom Pseudomonadati; phylum Pseudomonadota; class Gammaproteobacteria; order Oceanospirillales; family Halomonadaceae; genus Halomonas; species Halomonas sp. C10-5. The sequence continues at coordinate 3,082,634 of NZ_CP175665.1, read as the reverse complement.
ACTTCTGACGCTGCGGCGAGCCTGACCCGAGCCCGAGTGAAAGCCCCGCGGCGCGCAAGTGCCGCGGGGCTTTCGTGTGTGTGGAGGGAGGGTGGTGGGGCGGGGGCTCAGGTCGGCGCCTGGCAGAGCAGCGTCAGGGTCTCGATGAGGCTCTCCATCTCGTCATCGGTGCCGATACTGATGCGCAGGTGGTCGCGCAGCGCCTCGGTGTTGAAGTGGCGCACCAGCACGCCCCGCTCGCGGAGCCCCACGAAGAGCTGGGCGGCATCCTGGTCGGAATGGCGTACCAGCAGGAAGTTGGCCTGGGAGGGCAGCACCTCGAAGCCCAGTCGCTCGAGCGCGCTGCGGGTTTGCTCGCGGGTGGTGATCACCCGTTCACGGCACGCCTCGAAGTGCTCCTCGTCGGCCAGGGAGGCGATGGCCACGGCGCTGGCCAGGCTGTCCACCGGGTAGGAGTTGAAGGAGTCCTTGACCCGCTCCAGTCCCTCGATCAGTTCCCTGGAGCCCACCGCATAGCCCAGCCGCAGGCCGGCCAGGCTGCGCGACTTGGAGAAGGTGCCGGTGACCAGCAGGTTGGGGAAGCGCTTCACCAGCGGCACCGCGCTCTCGCCGCCGAAGTCCACGTAGGCCTCGTCGATCAGCACCACCGACTCGGTGATCCTCTCGAGCAGGGCGGCGATCGCCGCGCGGTCGTGGCCGTGGCCGGTGGGGGCGTTGGGGTTGGCAAAGACCACCCCGCCCGCCGAGGGGGCGAAGGCCGCGAGGTCCACCGACCAGTCGGCGGCCAGCGGCAGGGCCTGGCGCTCGATGGCGTAGAGCCGGCAGTAGACCGGGTAGAAGCTGTAGGTGATCGTCGGCATCTGCAGCGCCGCTGCCTGGCGGAAGAAGGCCTGGAAGGCCAGTGCCAGTACCTCATCGGAGCCATTGCCCACGAACACCTGCCCGACCTCGACGCCGAGTTCCGCGGCCAGCGCCTCGCGCAGCGCCCGGGACTCGGGGTCCGGATAGCGGCGCAGGTGGTCGCTGGGGAAGTCACGCAGCACGGCGCCGACTCCCGGGGCCGGGGGGTAGGGGTTCTCGTTGGTGTTCAGCTTGATCAGGCGCTCGCGGGGCTGCTCGCCGGGAACATAGGGCGTCAGCTCGCGGACCTCGGGGCTCCAGAACTTGCTCATGGCTCTCGCTCGGGACAGGGAGGGAATGTCGGCATGGTGACCCGCGCGGCCGAGCCGCGCAAGCCGTGCTAGGCTGGTGCCCCCTGACCCCGATCACAATGACTTCGCGATGACCGCCCAGATCCTTGCCACCCTGCTGCCGGTATTCCTGATCGCCGGATGCGGCACCCTTTACGGCCGCCTGCGCAACCCCGATATCGCCACCCTCAACACGCTCAACATGGAGCTCTTCGTGCCCATGCTGGTGTTTGCCGTGCTGGCCGACGGCCAGGCGCCGCTGGAGGAGTATGCGGGGCTGGCGCTGGGCGGCACGGTGGTGGTGCTGGGCTCCGGGTTGGTGCTGTGGCCATTGGTGAAGTGGTTGGGGTTGGAGGTGAAGACCTTCCTGCCGCCGATGATGTTCAACAACTCCGGCAACATGGGCATCCCGCTGCTGCTGCTGGCCTTCGGCGAGGCGGCGCTACCCGCCGCGGTGGTGTTGTTCATCGTCGAGATGCTACTGCACTTCACGGTAGGGCTGTGGATGCTGAGCCCCGGCTCCTCGCTGCTGCGCATCCTGCGCCTGCCCATCGTGCTGGCCACCTTCGCCGGCCTGGCGGTCAACCTGCTGGGCGCGCCGCTGCCCGGTTGGCTGCTGGAGGCGCTGCATATGCTGGGTGGGGTGTGTATCCCGCTACTGCTCTTCGCCCTCGGCGTGCGCATGCTCGACATCGACTTCTCGGACTGGAAGACCGGCCTGCTGGGCGCCGTGCTCTGCCCGCTCTCCGGCCTGGTACTGGCCGCGCCGCTGGTCTGGCTGCTGGGGCTCTCCGGGCTGCAGGCCGCGGCGCTGTGGGTGTTCGCCGCCCTGCCGCCGGCGGTGCTCAACTACCTGGTGGCCGAGCAGTACCGCCAGGAACCTCACAAGGTCGCCTCGCTGGTGCTGATCGGCAATCTCGGTTCGCTGGTGGTGATGCCAGTGGTGCTGGCGCTGGTCTTTGCCCATGTGCATGCCGGTATCGGCGGATGAAGGGCCGTGAAACTGTGCGTCGGCCGTATCAGCGGTTATGCTGTGACTCAGGCCGTCAGGCCGCCGTGCATTACGGTGCAACGCCCACTGCCCAGGAGGACACATATGCAAATCAGGACCTTGCTTGCCGGATCGGCGATGCTTGCGCTGCTGGCCGGCTGCGCCGCCGGCCCCACCGATGGCCCTGCGGGTGCCGCCGTGGAGCCCGACGAGGAGCGCTACCAGGGCACTCTGCCCTGCCGCAACTGCGATGGTATCGACCTCGATGTGCTGATGCGTGGCGATGAACAGGCCGCCGCCGAGGATCGTACTTTCGAGCTCAACGCCTCCTATCGTGGCCATCCGCAGAGCCCCCCGGACGAGACCTACGCTGGCAACTGGGAGGTGCTGGAAGGTACCGCCAATGAGCCTGATGCCACCGTCTACGAGCTCACGCCGGACGGCGAGGGGCAGATCTACTACTTCCTGCGCCTCGATCCGCAGACCCTGGAGCTGATCGACCCCGAGCGTCGGCGCTTCCAGAACAGCGAGATGCTGCAGCTCAAGCGTCAGTGATCGCTCGCGGATGACCCCGGGTGATCCGGTGGGGGCGGCCTTCGGGCCGCCCCCTGCCGTTGTGGCTGTTGCCACTGACGCCACGGCCCGACCAGCGACACTTAACGATCCATCCACCCACGAGACACGCCATGGCCAAGGCAAAGAGCGCCTACGTCTGCACCGAGTGCGGCGCCGAATACCGCAAGTGGCAGGGGCAGTGCACGAGCTGCCGAGAATGGAACACCCTCAGCGAGGTGCGTCTCGCCCCGGCTCGACCGGGAGCCGCAGCCGCATCGCCGGCGGCGCGCGGTGGCTATGCCGGCGCTCTGACCCGCGAGGTGGTCGACCTGGCCAATGTCGATCTCAGCGAGGTACCCAGGCTCTCCTCCACCTTCGCCGAGTTCGACCGGGTGCTGGGCGGCGGCCTGGTGCCCGGCTCGGCGGTGCTGCTGGGCGGCCACCCCGGGGCGGGCAAGTCGACGCTGCTGCTGCAGACCGCCTGCAAGCTCGCCCAGGGGCGCGGCGTGCTCTACGTCACCGGCGAGGAGTCGCTCTCCCAGGTGGCGATGCGTGCCCACCGCCTGCAGCTGCCCACCCAGGGGCTGAAGATGCTGGCCGAGACCAGCGTCGAGACGATCCTCGCCGTGGCCGAGCGTGAGCGGCCGGAGATCCTGATCATCGACTCCATCCAGACCATGCATCTGGAGGATATCGCCTCGGCCCCGGGCGGTGTGGCCCAGGTGCGCGAGTCCGCCGCGGCCCTGACCCGCTTCGCCAAGCAGAGCAACACCGTGCTGCTGCTGGTGGGCCATGTGACCAAGGATGGCAGTCTCGCCGGCCCCAAGGTACTGGAGCATATGATCGATGCCTCACTGCTGCTGGAGGGCGGCGCCGACTCGCGCTTCCGCACCCTGCGCGGCCAGAAGAACCGCTTCGGCGCGGTCAACGAGCTGGGGGTCTTCGCCATGCTCGAGCATGGCCTCAAGGAAGTGAAGAATCCCAGTGCCATCTTCCTGTCGCGCACCGAGGAGCAGGCGCCGGGCAGCCTGGTGATGGTGGTGTGGGAGGGCACCCGGCCGATCCTGGTGGAGGTGCAGGCGCTGCTCGATGACTCGCCGCTGGGCAACCCGCGCCGCGTGGCGGTGGGCCTCGATGCCAACCGCCTGGCCATGCTGCTCGCCGTGCTGCACCGTCATGGCGGGCTGTTCACCGGTGACCAGGATGTCTTCCTCAACGTGGTGGGCGGGGTCAAGGTGCTGGAGACGAGTGCCGACCTGGCGGTACTGCTGGCGGTGGTTTCCAGCCTGCAGAGTCGCCCGCTGCCCCGCGAGCTGGTGGTGTTCGGCGAGGTGGGGCTCTCCGGCGAGATCCGCCCGGTGCCCAGCGGCCAGGAACGTATCCTCGAGGCCGCCAAGCACGGCTTCACCCGCGCCATCGTGCCGCGGGCCAACGCCCCCAAGCGGGCCCCCGAGGGGATGGAGGTGGTGGCGGTGGACAAGCTCGCCGACGCCCTCGAGGCCCTGTGAGCCGGGGCCTTGATGTTAGAATACCCGTAACCGATTCCGAGGAGATTCCGATGAGCGCCATCCGCCTGACCCAGTACAGCCACGGAGCCGGCTGCGGCTGCAAGATCGCCCCCGACGTACTCGACGGCATCCTGGCCAAGGCCGGTCCGGGGGCCACCCATTCGCGACTGATCGTCGGCAACCAGGGACGCGAGGATGCCGCCGTCTACGACCTGGGTGACGGCCGCGGGATGATCGCCACCACCGACTTCTTCATGCCCATCGTCGACGACCCCTTCGACTTCGGGCGCATCGCCGCCACCAACGCCATCAGCGATATCTACGCCATGGGTGGCACCCCGGTGATGGCCTTGGGCATCCTCGGCTGGCCGCTGGACAAGCTGCCCGCCGAGGTGGCCGGTGACGTGATGGCCGGCGCCCAGGCGGTGTGCCGCGAACTGGGCCTGGCGCTCGCCGGCGGCCACTCCATCGATGCCCCGGAGCCGATCTTCGGCCTGGCGGTGAACGGCCTGGTGAACCTGGAGCATCTCAAGCTCAACAAGGGCGCCAGGCCCGGTGACCTGCTGTTCCTGACCAAGCCGCTGGGGGTGGGCATGCTGACCACCGCCGAGAAGAAGGGACTGCTGGAGCCCGGCCACCAGGGCCTGGCCCGGGAGACCATGCTGCGCTCCAACCGCATCGGTGTGGACCTGGCCCGGGTGGCGGGCGTGCACGCCATGACCGATGTCACCGGCTTCGGGCTCGGCGGCCACCTGGCCGAGGTGTGCGCGGCCAGCGAGGTGGCAGCGCGCATCGACTTCCGGCGCCTGCCCCGCTTGGCCGAGGCCGAGGCCTATCGCCGCCAGGGGGCGGTGCCGGGAGGCACGCTGCGCAACCGTCAGGCCCTGGGGGCGAGCCTGCCCGAGATGGACGAGGCCCACTGGCAGTGGCTGTGCGATCCCCAGACCTCCGGCGGCCTGCTGCTGGCGGTGGACCCGGCCTGGGAGGATGACGTCGAGCGGATCGGCCGCGAGCATGGCCTGACCCTCGAGCCCTTCGGCGAGATCATCGAGGCCAGCGGCCCGGCGCGCATCGAGGTGCATGGATGAGTGAGCTGCCGCTGGTCGACCCCGACCTGGCGCTGCTGCGTGAGGGGCGGCACCTCATCGATGTGCGCGCTCCCGTGGAGTTCGCCCAGGGGGCGCTGCCCGGGGCGGTGAACCTGCCGCTGATGGATAACGAGGAGCGCCGCCTGGTCGGCATCGAGTACAAGCAGCGCGGCCAGGCCGCGGCGATTGCCCTGGGCGAGCGTCTGGTCAGTGGCGAGGTCAAGGCGGCGCGGGTGGCGGCCTGGATGGCGGAGCTAGAGCGTTACCCCGATGCCATCGTCTACTGCTTCCGCGGCGGGCTGCGTTCGCAGATCGCCCAGCAGTGGATCCGTGAGGCGGGCATCACCCGGCCGCGCATCCGCGGCGGCTGGAAGGCGATGCGCCAGGCGCTCTGCGCACGCATCGATGCCGCCGCCGAGCAGCCGCTGCTGGTGGTGGGCGGGCTCACCGGCTGTGCCAAGACCGACCTGGTGCTGGCCCTGGACAATGGCCTGGACCTGGAGGGGTGTGCCCGTCACAAGGGCTCCGCCTTCGGCCGCCATCCGCTGCAGGCCCCCGGCCAGATCGACTTCGAGCATGCCATGGGCCTGCGCCTGCTGGAGTTGCCGGGCCCCGTGGTGGTGGAGGACGAGTCACGCCATATTGGTGGCGCCAACCTGCCCCAGGCCTTCTGGGAGGCGATGCAGCACGCCCCGCGACTGCGCGTGGAGATGTCCCTGGACTGGCGCCTGGCGCAGATCCACCGCGACTATATCGAGGAGCTGTGGGCGGTCTATCGCCGGCAGTTCGGCGAGTGGCTGGGCTGGACCCTGATGCGCAAGCAGCTGGAGGAGTCCCTGGCCAAGCTGCGCAAGCGCCTGGGCAGCGCGCGCCTGGCCCGGCTGCAGCGGCTCCAGGCGCTGGCCTTCCGCGAGCATGAACGTGGCAACCCTCAGGCCCACGAGGCGTGGCTGGCACCGCTGCTGACCGAATACTACGACCCCATGTATCGACACCAGCTGGAGAAGCGTGATCCGGGTCACTTCCTGCATGTGGGCGACTGGGAGAGCTGCCTGGCGGTGGCCCGGGAGTGGTCCGAGGAGCAGGCGTCGGTCACGCCTAAGCACTCCGCAGCCACTGGCTGAGCAGGCGGTCTAGCAGCGGGGCGAGGCGGTCGAAGCGCCGCGGGTCCCCGAGCATCGCCGCGGTATCCTGGGCGTGGGGGCTGGCCTCGCTGCCTTCGGGCAGCGGCTCGTTGGCGAGCAGCGCCCCGACGCTCTCGGCGGTGGCCTCCAGGTGGCAGAGCAGCCCCAGCACGCGGCCGAGATCCCAGCTGAAGCCCTGCAGCGGGCTCGCGTCGCTGCCACCCAGTGGCATGGCCTGGTCGGGCAGGGCGAAGACCTCGCGATGCCACATGAAGGCCTCGAACCGCTCGGGCAGGTCCAAGCTGCTCTCCGCGGCAAGCGTGACCGGGTGCCAGCCGGTTTCCGCGAAGGTGCCGCGGGCGACCACCGCACCCAGCGCCGTGGCGATCAGGCGAGCGCCGTAGCCGATGCCCAGCAGCGGCCTGTGGCCGTCCAGGGTGCGCTCGACCAGCTTGCGCTCGCGCCTGAGCCAGGGCTGTCGAGTCTCGTCCAGGGGGCCCTCGGGGCCATCGAGCAGCACCAGGGCATCGCCGTCGCCGGGTTTCGGCGGCAGCTCGCCGGCGTCGAGGTGGAATACCGTGTGGCTGTGGCCCATGCTGGTCAACCAGTCGGCCAGGCGTGCCGGCCCCTGGTGGGGGGCGTGCTGGAGCAGATGAACGTGCATGGGTAACCTCGCCAGCGGATGCAACGGACAGGGGGCGCAAGGGTACATGAAGGCCGGCTGGAGGGAACAGGTCCTGACCATCATCGCCGAGATCCCGCCCGGGCGGGTGACCACCTATGGGCGCATCGCCGCCATGGCCGAGGGCGCCACGCCGCGGCTGGTGGCCCGTGCCCTGCGCGAGCTACCCGCCGGCCACGACCTGCCGTGGTTTCGCATCATCACCGCCTCGCGCAAGCTGGCCGACCACCCTGGCGCCGCGGAGCAGCGCCAGCGCCTGGCCGCCGAGGGGGTGCTGTTGGATGCCCGCGGCCGGGCGCCGGCGGAGCGGATGTGGCCGTGAACAGACCATAGACACTGAACCTGCCCGAGGAGCGCCGGGGTCAGGTCGTATAGGATGTGAAGGCCTGTCGCCGGGTCAGCTCCGAGTACTGCCATGGTCGAAGGGGGCAGCCGACAGAACCAACAGCCAAGGAGAGTCCATGAGCGGTTTCTTTCAGCGCCTGCAGGGCCTCGAGCCGCGTCGCCAGCAGGCCTTCATGGCGGCGCTGTGCGAGCGCCTTCTGCCCAACTATGTCCTCTATGCCCAGACTGCCGGCCATGGCAACCCGGCGGGGCTGCGCGCCATCCTCGACCTGGTGTGGGAGCGGCTGGCGATTGCGGGGGCGCGCATCGACTTCGAGCGCCAGGCCGAGAAGCTGGCCGAGCTGGCACCGCCGGAGGATGACGACAGCTTCGGTGCGCGGCGCGCCACCGAGGTTGTGGCGGCGCTCTCGGCGCTCCTCGACACCCTGCAGGGCGAGGCGCCCGAGGCGGTTCTGGAGGTGAGTCGCGCCTCGCGAGGCGGGGTGCGGGCCTTCATCGAGCTGACCGAGGGCGAGGAGGACGGCGAGCGCCTGGCCGCCCTGGTGCGCGAGCATCCGCTGATGGCGGACGAGAACGACTTTCAGGACGCAGTGCTGGAGGCGGTGGAGGCAGGCCCGCTGGATCGCGATGCCCTCAAGGCGCTGCGCCGGCTGGGGCGCAACGAGGGCGTCAGCAATCTGGGGCTCTCCGCCGACGAATAGTGCCTACAGCCGCATCTCGATGCCCCGCTCGGCCATGTAGCGCTTGGCCTCGGGGATGGTGTATTCGCCGAAGTGGAAGATGCTGGCGGCGAGCACCGCGTCGGCACCGCCCTCGACCACGCCCTCCACCAGATGGTCGAGGTTGCCGACCCCGCCGGAGGCGATCACCGGCACGCTCACCGCCTCGCTGATGGCGTGGGTCACGCCGAGATCGAAGCCGGCCTTGGTGCCGTCGCGGTCCATGCTAGTGAGCAGCAGCTCGCCTGCGCCGTACTCCACCATCTTCTTCGCCCACTCCACGGCATCGAGGCCGGTGGGGCGGCGCCCTCCGTGGGTGAAGATCTCCCAGCGCGGGGCCTCGCCCTCGGCGGAGACCTTCTTGGCGTCGATGGCCACCACGATGCACTGGCTGCCGAAACGCTCGCTGGCCTCGCGCACGAACTCCGGGTTGGTGACCGCGGCGGTGTTGATGGAGACCTTGTCGGCACCGGCATTGAGCATGGTGCGGATGTCATCGCAGGTGCGGATGCCGCCGCCCACGGTCAGCGGGATGAAGACCTCGCCGGCGATGCGCTCGACCATCTCCACCGTGGTGCCGCGGTCCTCGTGGCTGGCGGTGATGTCGAGGAAGGTGATCTCGTCGGCGCCCTGCTGGTTGTAGCGCTGGGCGATCTCCACCGGGTCGCCGGCGTCGCGGATGCCGATGAAGTTGACCCCCTTGACCACGCGGCCGGCGTCGACGTCGAGGCAGGGGATGATGCGCTTGGCGAGTCCCATGGTCAGCTCCCTTTCCGGGCGAGTTCATCGCACAGCCGTTGGCCCTCGGCCAGGTCCAGGCTGCCCTCGTAGATGGCGCGTCCGGTGATGGCGCCGAGGATACCGGGTTCGTCGGCGGCCACCAGGGCGCGCAGGTCGTCGAGGTTGGTCACCCCGCCGGAGGCGATCACCGGCAGGCCGCCGTCACGGGCGAGTGCCGCGGTGGCCTCGACGTTGACGCCGTTGAGCATGCCGTCCCGGGCGATATCGGTGTAGACGATGCTGGAGACGCCGTCGTCGGCGAAGCGCTTCGCCAGGTCCACCGCCTTGACCTGGGAGACCTCGGCCCAGCCGTCGGTGGCCACGAAGCCGTTGTGGGCGTCGAGGCCGACGATCACGTGGCCCGGGAAGGCGCGGCACATCTCACCCACGAAGTCGGGCTCCTTGACCGCCTTGGTGCCGATGATCACGTAGCTGACCCCGGCCTTGAGGTAGTGCTCGATGGTCTCGGCGGAGCGGATGCCGCCGCCGATCTGGATCGGCAAGTCGGGGTAGCGGCGGGCGATGGCGGTGACCGCCTCACCGTTGACCGGCTTGCCCTCGAAGGCGCCGTTGAGGTCCACCAGGTGCAGGCGACGGGCGCCGGCGGCGACCCAGCGCTCGGCCATGGCCACCGGATCGTCGCCGTAGGTGGTGGCATCGTCCATGCGGCCCTGCTTGAGGCGCACGCACTGGCCATCCTTGAGGTCGATAGCGGGAATTACCAGCATGTCAGTGTCCTGTTGATCCATGGTCGGGCGGCGCGGGATGGGCCCCCGGTTGACCGGGCGCGGTTCAGGGCGCCCAGTTGACAAAGTTCTCGAGCAGCCTGAGGCCGGCGCGGGAGCTCTTCTCGGGGTGGAACTGCACGGCGAAGGTGGCGTCGCGGCCGATCGCCACATGCGCCTGCACCCGGCCGTAGTCGGTGGTGCCGAACACCGTGGCGTCATCACTGGCCGCCACGTAGTAGCTGTGCACGAAGTAGAAGTGCTCGTCCTGGTCGATGCCATCCCACAGCGGGTGCTCGCGCTGCTGGTGCACCAGGTTCCAGCCCATATGGGGGACCTTGAGGCGCTGGTTCAGGTCGTCGCGCATGTCGCCGGGGAAGCGCTTCACTTCACCGGCGAGGAAACCCAGGCAGTCAACGCCGCCGTTCTCCTCGCTACGGTCGAGCAGCATCTGCTGGCCCACGCAGATGCCCAGCAGGGGTTTCTCCTGGCTGGCCAGCAACTCCTCCACCAGGCCGCGCAGCTCGGTCTTCTCCAGCTCGCCGATGCAGTCGCGAATGGCGCCCTGACCGGGCAGCACCAGGCGTGTAGCGCCGAGGATTCGGCGCGGGTCACGGGTGATCACCACGTTCTCGTGGGTGACGTGCTCCAGTGCCTTGGCGACGGAATGCAGGTTGCCCATCCCGTAATCGATGACGGCAATCGTCATGGGGCGCTCCTCGTGGGGTGGTACGTGGGCCTCACAGGCTGCCCTTGGTGGAGGGCATCTGGCCGGCCATGCGGGGGTCTTCCTCCAGGGCCATGCGCAGGGCACGACCGAAGGCCTTGAAGATGGTCTCCGCCTGATGATGGGCGTTGAAGCCCTTCAGGTTGTCGATATGCAGGGTGACCATGGCGTGGTTGACGAAGCCCTGGAAGAACTCCCAGAAGAGCTGGGTATCCAGGTGGCCCACGGCGGCGCGGGTGAACTCCACATCCATGAACAGGCCGGCGCGGCCGGAGAAGTCGACCACCACCCGGGAGAGGGCCTCGTCGAGCGGCACATAGGCGTGGCCGTAGCGCCGGATGCCGCGCTTGTCGCCGATGGCCCTGGCGAAGGCCTGGCCGAGGGTGATACCGAGGTCCTCGACGGTGTGGTGGTCGTCGATATGCAGGTCGCCTTCGGCCTTGATGTCGAGGTCGATCAGGCCGTGGCGGGCCACCTGGTCGAGCATGTGGTCGAGGAAGGGTACGCCGGTCTCGCAGTTCAGCTTGCCGCTGCCATCGAGGTTGACGGTGACGCTGATCCGGGTCTCCTGGGTGTCGCGACTGACCGTGGCGATACGCTCGGACATTGAGGCTTCTCCAGCGCCTGGGCGCATGTCGAGGCGGACCGCTGGCACAGCGGCCCGCAGAAACGGGGGTGACGGCGGACCTCGCCCGCGGTCGGAAAACTGCCATTATAGAGAATCGCCGACCCCATCCGCTACAATGCCTCCATTCACTACGCCCGTCGCGCGGCGGCGATACCTGCCGTCCCGGCCCAAGGAGGTTCTTTTATGCCGGTGACTCTGCACCCCGTCGATCGGGGCGCCTGGGAAGCGGACGCCCAGGCGCGAACCGACCTCGCCCGAATCTATGCCGACGCTCCTGCCGAGCGCCTGCCCGCCCCTGCCGATGCCTTTATCGAGGATCACCTGACGGCCGGGGGCGCCTTCCTCTGTGCGCGCTTCAATGATCGCCTGATCGGTGCCGTGGCGCTGCGCGACGATGGCAGAGCCTGGTGGCTTTCGCACTTCTGTGTGCGCAAGCCGACTCGGCGCCGGGGCGTCGGCTCGCGCTTGCTGGCGCTGGTCGGCGAGGCCGCCAGCGCCGAGGAGAAGCCTCTGCGTGCAGAGCTGGCCCAGTTGCAGATGGCCGACCAGCTGATGCTCTCGCGGCTCGGCTATCGGCTCGACCGTAGCGGCGACCATTATGAGCTCGTCCTGCCCGGCTGCCACCCCAAGGAGTCACCGCGATGAAGCGCCTGCTGAGCACCCTGCTGGCCGCTATCGGTATCCTCGCCGTGCTGGCGGTGGGGGCGGTGGTCTACGTTACCACCTTCCTCGACCCCGAAGACCTCAAGCCTCGGCTGGAGGAAGTGGTGCAGGAGCGGGTCGGCCTGACCCTCTCCCTCGAAGGCCCCATCTCGTGGTCGTTCTACCCGCGGCTGGGGGTCGGCGTGGAGCAGGCCGAGGCCTGGCTGCCCGAGCAGTCGGCCGGCGAGGACGCCGCCTTCATGGCCTTTCGCCGTGCCGAGGTCAGCCTCGCCTTCGCCTCACTGTTGCGCGGCGAGGTGGCCATCGATGGCATGACCCTGGATGGCCTGCGACTCAACCTGTCCCGTGACGAGGACGGTCGCGGCAACTGGGAATCCCTGATGGAGCGTTTCGCCGGCGGAGAGGACTCGCCGACGCCGGCCAGTGCCTCCTCGGCGCCGGTTCCCGGTGGTGGCAATGGGCCCTCCGTGGCCTTCAACATCGCCAGCGTGGAGGTCAAGGACGGCGAGGTGAGCTATACCGACCAGTCCGCCGGACACTCGCTGCGCCTCAAGGGGCTCTCCGTCACCGGGCGCAACGTCAATCCGCGCCGCTCCTTCCCCTTCACGGCGGATTTCCAGCTACTCGGCCATGACACTCCAGCGGGCGTGGACGACACCGTGCCGCGGCTGGCCAGCGAGGTCGCCATGCAGGGGCGCCTCGCCCTGGCCCTCGCCGAGCGCCGCTATACCCTCGAGGACCTGTCGCTTTCCACCCGCAACCGGCTGGCCGGTGTGGAGAGCCCGCAGCAGCTGGAGCTGAGCGGCCAGCGGCTGGTAGTCGACATGGCCGCGCGCCAGTTGCGCCTGGAGCCCGGCACGCTGAAGGCCACGCTGGCGCATCCCGCGCTGGGTGACACGCCTCTCTCACTGGCCATGGAGTTCGCCCTGGAGTCAGACCTGGCCGCCGGCAGTGCCCGGCTGCGCGACCTGACGCTGAGTGGTGACCATGGACTGCGCCTCAGCGGCAACCTCAACCTTGCCAACCTTCACGAGTCACCCCGCTACGATGGCCAGCTGCGTCTGGCTCCGCTCTCTCTGCGGCCGTGGCTCGAGCGCTTCGACAGCCTGCCGGCCACGGCCGATCCCGAGGCGTTGAGCGACGTGGCGTTGACCACCCCCCTGGAGGGTGACCTCGAGCGGGTGGACCTTACCGGCATGACCCTGGTGCTCGACGGCAGCACCTTTACCGGGCGCCTGGCGGCGGGCCTCGACGGCCACCGCCTGGAGACGGAGCTGCAGGGGGACAGCCTGGACCTGGATGCCTACCTGCCGGCATCCACGGGGCAGGCGCCGGACGCCGCCGGCCTGTGGCTGCCCGGTGTCGGTCATGCCCACGCCCAGGACGAAGAGGCACTCCTGCCCGTCGAGTGGCTGCGTGAGCTGGCGCTGGATGCGCGGCTGAGCCTGAGCAGCCTGCGGTTGGGCGGGCTGGATTTCCGCGACGTGGCGTTGCGGCTCGAGGGGCGGGACGGCCGGCAGCGGCTGGTGTCGCTCGAGTCGGCCTTCTACGAGGGCAGCCTGGCCGCCGATGGCGAACTGGACCTGACCCGCGAGCCCGTCGCCTGGCGGCTGGCGCCGCGCCTCGAGCGGGTGCGCATCGATGCGCTGCTGGAGGCGCTGGGCGAAGGCGAGGAGCCGGCGCCGCTGCGTGGCCTTGCCTTCGTCGAGGGGGAGCTGACCACCCAGGGCAATGCCTGGCCGGTGATGAAACGCGGCCTCGATGGCCGCCTGGCCGCGCGCCTGGATGACGGAGCCATCCTCGACGTCAATGTCTCCCGGGAGCTGTGCAGTGCGGTGGCGAGCCTGCAGGGGGAGCAGACCCAGCGCGAGTGGGAGGCGGATACCCGCTTCGAGCGCGCCGAGGCCACCCTAAGCGTGCGCGATGGCGTGGTGGAGAGCGATGACATCATTGTCACCCTGCCGGGCATCGATGTGGGCGGCGAGGGCACTCTCGACCTGACCACCGAACGCTTCGATCTGCGTGCCGCGGCGCGGGTGGTGGATACCGCGGATGTGGCCTGCGAGGTCAATCCTCGCCTCGAGCGCCTGCCCCTGCCGGTTCGCTGTGAGGGCAGCCTCGGCGGCGACAGCGCCGAGTGGTGCCGCTTCGATCGTGAAGGCTTCAGCGCTGCCATCGGTGAGGCACTGCGTGAAGAGTTGGGCAGCCGCGCCGGTGACGAGGTGGAGCAGCGCCTGGAAGGCGCCCTCAACAAGCTCGAGGAGCGCGTCGGCGAGGACGCCGGCAGGGAACTTCGCGACGCCCTCAAGGGTCTCTTCGAATGAGCAAAGTCAGTCCCTGCGTCGGCCCCGTGCCGGCGCCTTTTTTTGAGCCGCAATGACCGACACGCCGACTCCCTTACTCGCCCCCGCGGCCTTCCAGCGGCGCCTGCTCGACTGGTTCGATGAACACGGCCGCCACGACCTGCCCTGGCAATTCGGGCGCACGCCCTACCGGGTGTGGGTCTCGGAGATCATGCTGCAGCAGACCCAGGTGGCCACCGTCATCCCCTACTTCGAGCGCTTCATGGCGCGCTTCCCGGATGTGCAGAGCCTGGCGGCAGCGGACCAGGATGAGGTGCTGCACCTGTGGACGGGGCTCGGCTACTACGCCCGCGGGCGCAACCTCCACAAGGCCGCCAGGGTGGTGGTCGACGAGCATGGTGGGGAATTTCCGCTCCACAGCCTGGAGGAGATGGCGGCCCTGCCCGGCATCGGACGCTCCACCGCCGGGGCCATCGTCGCCCAGAGCCAGGGGCGGCGTGCGGTGATCCTCGATGGCAACGTCAAGCGCAGTCTCAGCCGCCTGCACGCCGTGCCAGGCTGGCCGGGACGAGTGGCAGTGGAGCGTCGGCTATGGGAGCTGGCGGAGCACTATACGCCCCACGAGCGACTGGCCGACTATACCCAGGCGATGATGGACCTGGGCGCGACCCTCTGCCGTCGCGGTACCCCCGAGTGTGGCCGCTGCCCCTTCAACGATGTCTGCCTGGCCCATGCGCGCGGCGAGGAGCGCCGCTTTCCGGAATCGAAGCCGAAGAAGGCGTTGCCCACCCGAACCACCCGCATGCTGCTGCTGCTTGATGCCCGCGGCCGGGTGCTGCTGGAGCAGCGCCCGGCCAGCGGTCTGTGGGGCGGGCTGTGGAGCCTTCCCCAGTTCGATGAGGCGGCAGCGCTGCAGGCCTGGCTCGATGCCCACGCCCCGGGCAGCCGGCTGGATGCCCCCCGGGCTCCCTTCACCCATGTCTTCAGCCACTTCCGCCTGGAGATCACCCCCCAGCCGGCGCGGGTCGAGCGCCTCGATTCGATAGGCGAGACGCGTCGCTGGTACGATCCCGATAATCCCGATGCCGTGGGCCTGGCGGCTCCGGTGAAGGCGCTGCTGGCGAGCCTGGCGACCTTCACCCTGGATACGCCGCCGGGACCCTGAGTTAGCGTTTACCAAGGAGTCACCCATGAGCCAGACCGTGTTCTGTCGCAAGTACCAGCAGGAGCTCGAGGCCCTGCCGTTCCCGCCGCTGCCCGGCAAGAAGGGGCAGGAGATCCAGGCCAGCGTGTCGAAGCAGGCCTGGGAGGAGTGGCAGGCGCTGCAGACCCGCCTGATCAACGAAAAGCATCTCAACATGCTCGAACCATCGACCCGGGAGTACCTGATGGAGCAGATGGAGCGCTTCCTGGACAACCGTGAGACCGACCGTGCCGAGGGCTATGTACCGCCCTCATCTTGATGAAAAGAAAGGGGTTGACGAGAAAGGTCGGTTGGGGTTTAATACGCACCGTTGGCAAGGGGCCAGATAGCTCAGTTGGTAGAGCAGGGGATTGAAAATCCCCGTGTCGGCGGTTCGATTCCGTCTCTGGCCACCACGCTGCTGGGGTATAGCCAAGTGGTAAGGCACCGGTTTTTGGTATCGGCATTCCCAGGTTCGAATCCTGGTACCCCAGCCATCGCCAACCTCGTTTTCGAAAGACCGTGGACTCGAGTTCACGGTCTTTCTCGCTCAGAGGACCTCGTCCTCCACGCCGTCAAGAGCGGCAGTTGCCGGCATAGCTCAGTTGGTAGAGCAACTGACTTGTAATCAGTAGGTCCCGGGTTCGACTCCTGGTGCCGGCACCATTTAAAGCCTTGTGATTCATCGCTTTACCGCGATACCCAAGCCGCCCCGAGAGGCGGTTTTTTGTTGCCTGCAGAAAATCCCCTCCTCTTGCCCCCTGTCCATCGCGCGGTGAACAGGGGGCAGATGCGCGATTCAGCTGGCTACAGCGAGGCCGCCGCCCTGGCGGCCTGGTCGTAGATCCCCGACATCGCCCGCAGCATGCCCGCCAGGCGGCTGGTCTCCTCGGGCTCGATGCCCAGCGACGACAGCGACTCGATCAGGCAGTCCTCGCGAATCTCGGCGTAGCGCTGGCAGGTGCTGCGTCCTTCCTCGGTGGTCCTGAAGAAGGTCTCCTTGCCGTGCTTCTCACCGTGCACCAGCCCGAGCTTGGCGAGCTTCTTGAGGGCATAGGTCACGGTGTGGCTATCCTCGACGTTGAGTACCAGGCAGATGTCCGCCAGGCGCTTGGCCCGTTCGCGATGGTTGACGCTATGCAGCACCAGCACATCCAGCGGCCCCAGCTCCGGGAAGCCGGCGGCGGTCATGCAGCGCACCATCCAGCGGGTGAAGGCGTGGGAGGCGATGATCAGGCCGAACTCGAACTCCGACTGCTCCTGGGCCCGGTGGGAAAGGTGTTCCGAGGAGACGATCGGGCCGCTGGTGCGGCCCTTGAGGGAGGAAGCGGAGGATGCGGGCATGTCTAGTTGCTCATGGCGTTGGGCAGATAGGTGACGATCGCGGGGAACAGGCTGATCAGCACCACCCCGAGCATCATCAGGAAGAAGAACGGCATGGCAGCCCAGGCGATGGAGAGGATGTTGCGTCCGGTCATGCCCTGGAGCACGAAGAGGTTGAACCCCACCGGCGGCGTGATCTGCGACATCTCCACCACGATCACCAGGAAGATCCCGAACCATATCAGGTCGATACCCGCCGCCTCCACCATGGGCAGCATGATCGAGGTGGTCAGTACCACCACCGAGATACCGTCCAGGAAGCAGCCCAGCAGGATGAAGAACAGTGTCAGCGCGGCGAGCAGCATCCAGGGCGAGAGGTCGAGGGTGCCGATCCAGGCGGCCAGGTCGCTGGGCAGCCCGGTGAAGCCCATGGCGGCGGTCAGGAAGGAGGCCCCGGCGAGGATGAAGGCGATCATCGTCGAGGTACGCACCGCGCCGAGCAGGGCATCGCGGAACGTCGTGCGATCCATGTTGCCCTGGATGCGAGCCAGGAGCAGCGAGAGCACCACGCCCACCGCGGCCGCCTCGGTGGGCGAGGCCAGGCCGGTATAGATGGAGCCGATGACGCCGATGATCAGGGCCAGCATGGGGATCAGGCGGCGCGCACGGCGCAGCTTCTCCGCCAGCGGCAGGCGCTCCTCGGCAGGGGGGACGCGATCGGGATAGCGCCAGGACCACAGCATCAGGTAGAGGCCGAACAGCGAGATCAGCATCAGCCCGGGCAGGATGCCAGCCATGAACAGGCGCGAGATGGACTGGTCGGTGGCCACACCGAAGACGATCAGGATGATCGAGGGCGGGATCAGCAGGCCCAGGGTCGCGGAACCGGCCAGGGTGCCGATCACCAGGCTCTCGTCATAGCCGCGGCGGGTCAGTTCGGGGATGGTCATCTTGCCCATGGTGGCGCAGGTGGCCGCCGAGGAGCCGGAGACCGCGGCGAATAGCCCGCAGCCCACCACATTGGTGTGCAGCAGGCGACCGGGGATGCGCTGCATCCAGGGCGACAGGCCGGTGAACATGTCGTCGGCCAGGCGCGAGCGGAACAGGATCTCGCCCATCCAGATGAACATCGGCAGGGCGGTCAGCTCCCAGCTGTAGCTGGAGCCCCAGATATCCGAGGCCATGACGTCGCCGGTCGGAATCGAGGTGAACTGGGAGAGGCCGATCCAGCCCAGGGCGAGCAGCGAGAAGCCCACCCAGACCCCGCTGCCGAGCAGCAGCAGTAGGGCCCCGAAGAGCACGGTCATCATCAGTAGCATGGTGGTTCTCCGGGGCTCACTCGTGGCCGCTGTCGTCGATGGTGAAGCTATGGGGGTGACGGATCGCTGCGTTCAGCGTCTGCAGCAAGCTCTCGATCAGCACCAGGCAGAACAGCACCACGCCGGTGATCATGGCCGACTGGGGAATCCACAGCGGTATGCTGACCAGGCCATAGGAGGTCTCGTTGAAGGCGATGCTGTCGGCGAGCAGCCAGTAGAGGTTCCAGGCCAGGTAGAGGCACAGGGCCAGGGCGATGGAGAGGCAGAATACCTCGACCCAGGCGCGTGCCGCCGGGGCCAGCCGCCCGATCAGCAGGGTCACGCGGATATGGCCGCCATGCACGAAGGTGTAGGCCAGGCCCAGGAAGCTGGCGCCGACCAGCAGGAAGCCGGAGATATCGGAGAGCCCCGGGATCGCCAGGCCGATGCGCTCGCCGCCGATGGCGGTGGCGATCTGGTCGATGATGCGGCCCACGATCTGGGCGGTAATCAGCAGGCAGATCAGGGTCAGGCAGGCGGCGGACAGGTAGCCGCCGAGGTTGTAGAGGGGACGTAGTCGATAGGTCATGGCGAGTATCCCGTGGACGGTTCAGGATCGCCCCGGCGGCAAGCCGGGGCGGTCGAGTCGGGATTACTCCCGGGCGCTCTGGTAGGCCTCGAGGATCGCCTGACCCTGTTCGCCGGCGCTCTCGACCCACTCCTGGGTCATGGTCTCGCCCACTTCCTTGAGTTTCTCGGCCAGTGCCTCGCTGGGCTCGCTGACCACGATGCCGTTCTCCTCGAGTACGGCGAGGGCGTCGTCGGTCTCCTGGCGGCTCATCTCCCAGCCGCGGGTCTCGGCCTCGGCGGCCGCGTCGAGCACCGCCTCCCGGGTGGTCTCATCGAGGCGAGAGAAGGCCTTCTCGCTGACGATGATCATGTTCTTGGGCAGCCACAGCTGGGCATGGTTGAAGTGGCTCAGGTAGTCCCAGGCCTTGGTGTCGGCGCCGGTGGCCGGGGAGGTGATCATGGCCTCGACACGCCCGGTGCTGAAGGCGGTGGGGATATCGGGGACCTCCACCTGGGTGGGTACCGCGCCGACCAGCTGGGCGATGCGCTCGCTGGCGGTGTTGTAGGCGCGCATGCTCAGGTTCCTGAGGTCATCGCCGCTCTCTACGGCCTGGTTGGTGTAGATGCCCTGGGGCGGCCACGGCACGGCGAACAGCAGGCGCAGGCCCTGCTGCTCGAGCTCCTCGGCGATGATCTCGCGGGAGGCCTCCCAAAGCGTCCACGCATCCTCGTAGCTCGCGGCCAGATAGGGCACCGAGTCCACCTCAAAGATGGGGTTCTCGTTGGCCAGGCGGGACATGATCACCTCGCCCATGGGCACGATGCCGCGGCGTACGGAATTCTTGATCTCGGCATGGCCGATCAGCGAGCCATTGGAATGCACGGTGATATCCAGCTCGCCATCGGTGGCTTCACGCACGTCATCGGCGAATTCGCGGATGTTCACGGTGTGGAAGGTGCGATCGCCGTAGGGCGTCGGCATGTCCCACTCGGTGGCGGCAACGGCGCCCGTGGAGAGGGTGGTCAGGCTGGCGCCCAGGACCGCGGCAGTGGCCAGGCAAGAAAGACGGGATTGGATCGCAGGCATCGAAAGGTCCTCGTTGAGTGTTCGTTGTTGTCCGGGTCACATCGGCTAGGTCACCGACTACGCTCTGAGTGTAGCCGTTGATGATGGGGCGAGGTTAGGTGGCCGCCATTGACTTCGTCAACGTTAACTAGACGAATGGATGATGTGTTATCGGTAAAACGTTGATAAATTCACTGAGAAACTTCGATCAGGAGAGGCCCATGCCGTCACGTCCCTTGCTGCTCAATGCCGATATGGGAGAGAGCTTCGGTCCCTGGGTGATGGGGATGGATCATGAAGTCATGCCCCATGTGGACCTGGCCAACGTGGCCTGCGGCTTTCATGCCTCGGATCCCGACGTGATCCGCATGACGGTGCGGCTGGCGGCACGGCACGGGGTGCGGGTCGGCGCCCACCCTGCCTATCCGGACATGGTGGGCTTCGGTCGCCGTTCCCTGGCCTGTTCCTCCGAGGAGGTGGAGAACCTGGTGCTCTACCAGCTCGGAGCCCTGGCCGGGGTGTGTCGCGCCGAGGGGCTTACGGTGAGCTACGTGAAGCCCCACGGTGCCCTCTACAACGACATGGCGCGTGACCCCGAGATCATGAGTGCGGTGATGAAGGCGATCCTGGCCTTCGATCCAGCCTTGCCGCTGATGACCATGGCGACCCGGGATACCGGTGCGGTAAGAGAATTGGCCGCCGAGCATGGTGTCACCCTGTGGTTCGAGGCCTTCGCCGACCGCGCCTACGACGGCGCTGGGCGGCTGGTCTCGCGGCGTGAACTGGGCGCGGTGCACCATGATCCTGCGGTGATCGTCGACCAGGCGGTGCGTATCGCCAGCGGCAAGCCGTTGATCGCCAGTGACGGCAGCGAACTGATCCTGGCCGCCGACACCCTCTGCGTGCATGGCGACAATCCCGAGTCCATCGCCGCGGTCAAGGCGATCCGCGAGGCCCTGGGCCGACTCGGGGCCGTCGCATGATTCAAGGTGAGCGTTTGCCACGCATCGAGTCGGCGGGCCTCGATGGCTGGATGGTGCGGCTGTTCGATCGCATCGACGAGGTCAACCTGGCGTGGCTCGGCGCGCTGGTGCGGCGTTGCGAGGCCGGGTTCGGCGAGGCGCTGATTGACCTGGTGCCGTCCTACACCACGCTGTTGGTCGTGTTCGATCCGTTGAGGCTCTCTCCGCTGATGGCGCGACAGAGGCTGGAGAGGTTGCTGAGGGACCTGGAGCCCGAGGAGGCGGCCGCCGCGGGTGAGGTTCACGAGCTGCCCACCTGGTATGACCCGAGCGTGGGCCCGGACCTGGAGCGTGTCGCCCGATACGCGGGCATGAGCGTGCAGGCGGTGATCGATTGTCACGCCGGGCAGGAGTACCGCGTCTTCGCCCTGGGCTTCGCGCCGGGCTTCGCCTTCATGGGGCTGCTCGATGAGCGGCTCGAGGTGCCGCGGCTGGATACCCCGCGCAAGAGGGTGCCGGTCAACAGCGTGGCCATCGCCGGCCGGCAGACAGCCGCCTACCCGGCGGTAACGCCTGGCGGCTGGAACCTGCTGGGGCGAACGTCGGCGCGCCTGTTCGACCGCGATCGCGACGGCTTCAGCCTGCTCAAGGTGGGTGATCGCGTGCGTTTCGTGCCGGTGGATCGGGCAACTTTCGAGCAGCAGGGCGGTGATGTTACCCCTGTGGAGGCGTCTCGATGAGTCAAGAGCGTGTTATCGGGTTTCGCGTCCAGCGTGCCGGCCCCTTGGCCCTGCTGCAGGATGCCGGCCGGTTCGGTGTGCGTCGCCTGGGTGTCACCCAGGGTGGCCCGGCCGACCTGCACGGCTGGGCCTGGGCCAACCGCCTGGTGGGTAACGCCTGGGGCTCTCCGGCGCTGGAGGTCACCTTCGGTGGCCTGACCCTGGTGGCGGAGCGTGACCTGACCATCGCGGTGGCCGGTGCCGACCTGGGAGCCACGCTTGAGGGAAGCCCCTTGCCGCCGTGGCAGCCGGTGAGCCTGCGCGAAGGCCAGACCCTGGTATTCGGCGCACCGCGCAATGGCCTGCGTGCCTACCTGGCGGTCGCCGGTGGCTTTCAGGCCGAGCCGGTGCTGGGTAGCGTCAGCTGTGTGGTACGTGAGGGGCTGGGCGGCTTCGATGGACGCGGCGGCAAGCTCGCCGAGGGTGATCGCCTGGCGGTGACCATCGATGCCAGCCGGCGAGTCGAGGGGCGGGCGACTCCTGATCCGGAAAAGCCCGACTACAGTCAATCGGCAACCCTGGCGTTGCTGCCGGGTGCCCAGGTGGCGGATTTCACCGGTGACAGTCTGTTTGCCGCCTTCAACCGCCCTTGGCGAATCGATGATCGCGCCGATCGCATGGGGGTGCGCCTCACGGGGCCGAAGCTGACATGCCGGATCGACTCGCTTATCTCCGAGGGGATCGGGCTCGGGGCCGTACAGGTGCCACCGGATGGCCAGCCCATTGCGCTGCTCAATGATCGTCAGACGATCGGGGGCTATCCGCGCCTGGGGGCGCTGACACCGCTTGCAGCCTCGCGTTTGGCCCAGTGTCTGCCGGGCCAGGAGGTGCGCCTGGCAACCACGACCCACGAGCGCGCCTTGGCTGCCTATCGAGGCTTTCGCGCAGCAGTCGGTGATGCGATCGCCTCGGGTAACTGAGTGGCACCTGGCCGCGCTGGTAGGGGTCCATCGCGGGGGCGAACTGCCCCTTGAATACTTCCGAGGCATCCCCAGATGATGACATGCGGCTCCTTCCCGGGGTCGCCCACGGCTGTCTTGCCGTCGGATCACGAGTTTTGCTGAGACTGATCACGGATACACAGGAGGTGATTGGATGTCAGTCAAGACGTCTGAGCGTACCCTGCAAGAGAGCGTTTACCAGCATGGCGTTGTCGATTCGCCGGACCCACAGAGCCGCGTGAAGAGTGCGCCGCGCCCGGGTGATGACCCCTATCCCACGCGCCTGGCGGAGCCCCTCGACATGCCCTGGCTCAACCGTCGCGAGGCGGTGGTGAAGGGGCGTGCCGAGGATGGCCCCCTTAGCCAGGCGCAACTCGACGAGTTCGACCGCAAGGGCTTCCTGTTCGAGCCCGGTTTCATCGGCGGCGAGGAGCTCGACGAGCTGCGTCGGGAGCTGGCGGCGCTGCTGGAGAATCCCGACTACCGCCATCGCGACTTCAGCATCACCGAGCCCTCCGGCAACGAGCTCCGCTCGCTGTTCGCGATGCACTTCCTCTCCGAGCGCTTCGCCCGCCTGGCCCGCGACGAACGCCTGGTGGGGCGTGCCCGCCAGATCATCGGCGGCGAGCCCTACGTTCACCAGTCGCGCATCAACTACAAGCCGGGCTTCGAGGGCAAGGGCTTCAACTGGCACTCGGACTTCGAGACCTGGCACGCCGAGGACGGCATGCCGGCCATGCATGCGGTGAGCGCTTCCATCGTGCTCACCGACAACCACCACTTCAACGGCCCGCTGATGCTGATTCCGGGCTCCCACCGAGTGTTCGTGCCCTGCCTGGGCGAGACGCCGGATGCCAACCACCGGCAGTCGCTGAAGCAGCAGGAGCTCGGCGTGCCGAGCCGCGAGGCGCTTGCCCGGCTGGTCGAGCGCCACGGCATCGAGGCGCCCACCGGCGCCGCCGGCGGCCTGTTGCTGTTCGATTGCAACGTGCTGCATGGTTCCAATGCCAACATGTCGCCGGACCCGCGCAGCAACGCCTTCTTCGTCTATAACCGGCGTGACAATCGCTGCGTGGCGCCCTTCGCGGCCCCCGGGCGGCGTCCGGCCTTCCTGGCCCACGCCCCCGACGAGGCGTGGTCGCCGGAGGAGTAAGGGCCGCGCGACGGCGGCGTTGTGGCGTGTGCCGCGGGCTGCGGTAGACTGGGAGGTCTGTCGCGCCCGCGGCACGCCTAACGAGAAGGAGAAGATGCGCCATGCGCTTTGTCCCCCGCTTCACCGACGGCCAGGCCTTTCCCGAGCGGCTCGGCAAGGTCGTCTGCGTCGGCCGCAACTACGCCGATCACGCCCGGGAGCTCGATAATCCGGTGCCTAATGAGCCGCTGCTGTTCATCAAACCGGCGACCAGCGCCGTGCCCCTGGAGTCGCCCATCGAGGCCCCCTTCTCGCGGGGTGAGGTGCACTACGAGACCGAGCTGGCGCTGCTGATCGGTGAGGAGCTCACCCACGTCACCGCCGACGAGGCGGAGCGTGCCGTGGTGGGTATCGGGCTGGCGCTCGACCTGACCCTGCGTGATGTCCAGTCGCGGCTCAAGGAGAAGGGGCACCCCTGGGAGATCGCCAAGGCCTTCGACGGCGCCTGTCCGCTCTCCTCCTTCCTGCGGCTCTCCCAGGTGCCCAACTGGAGCGCGCTCTCCTTCACCCTGGAGGTGGACGGCGAGCCGCGCCAGCATGGCGAGGGCGCCGACATGCTCTTCCCGGTGCCGACCCTGCTGGCCGAGATGAGCCGCCACTTCTCCCTGCAGCCGGGGGACGTGGTGCTCACCGGCACGCCCGCCGGAGTCGGCCCGCTGGAGCACGGCAGCGAGCTGCGTTTCACCCTGACCGGCGGCCTGCAGGTGACCACCCGCGTGGTGGAGTAGTGTTAGTCAGTAGGTGTCGCTCGAGGCTTTTCCGGCGACAGATCCCGGAGCGCCGGACCGTCGATGGGGCGCTGTGAACCCGTCCTTGGGCGCTACCGACGCTCTGCTTCGCTCTCGCGTCCTGCTTCGCTTGCAGGACCGGTGCTGGCCATCCATGGCCAGCCCGTTCGAAGCAGTGCTTCTCACCCCTGGCGTAGGACCCCCTCTTCGATCTGTCCCCGGCGCCTTCTCGCTCTACTCTTTTGGCGCAGTCACTCGAGGTAGGTATAGCCCGCCAGCCCCTCTGAGAGATCATCGAGGAAGCGCCGCTGCTCGGCCTCTTCCAGGCCGCTGGCGGCGAGCTGCTCGGCCAGGTTGTGGCGCAGCACCTCGGCGTCGAAGTTGACGTAGCCGAGCACATCGGCCACCCGGTCGCCCTGCTGGATATGGCTCAGGGTCCAGCTGCCGTCGTCGTTGAGGGTGGCGTCCACCGAGTCGGTGTCGCCGAACAGGTTGTGCAGGTCGCCGAGGATCTCCTGGTAGGCGCCCACCATGAAGAAGCCCAGCAGTCGCTCGTCACCCTCCTGCCACTCGGGCAGCGGCAGGGTGGTCTCCACCCCCTGGCCATCCACGTAGCCGTCGATGCGCCCGTCGCTGTCGCAGGTGATGTCCTGAATCACGCCGCGGCGTACCGGCTCCTGATCGAGGCCGGTGAGCGGCATCACCGGGAAGATCTGCTGGATGCCCCAGACGTCGGGCACCGACTGGAACAGCGAGAAGTTGACGAACAGCTTGTCGGCGAGCTTCTCGGCCAGCTCGTCGCCGATCTCGCGGTGCACCCGGTTGCGGGTATCGAGGCGCGCCCGCAGCCGCGCGGAGGCGGCGAAGTAGACCGCCTCGCCCTCGGCGCGGGCGGTGATATCGGTTAGCCCCATGACGAAGCGTTCATGGAGGTCACCCATGGCCTGGACCAGGTCGTGCCAGGCCTCGACCAGGCCACGCTGGTCGGGGGAGGCGCCGAGCAGGTCGTGGACGCGCCACAGTTCGTCGACCTGGGGGTCGCCCTCGACCCGGCGCTCGGGGGAGGCGTCGCTGACCCGCTCCTCACCGATCACGTTGGTGATCAGCACTGCATGGTGGGCGGTGAGCGCACGCCCCGACTCGCTGATCAGGTGGGGCTGGGGCAGGTCATGCTCCTGGCAGGCCAGGCGGAAGGCGTAGACCACGTTGCGGGCATACTCGAGCATCGAGTAGTTGGCCGAGCAGAAGCTGCGTGAGCGGGTGCCCTCGTAGTCGACCCCCAGGCCGCCGCCGACGTCCACGGTGTCCACCGGGGCGCCCAGCTCGACCAGGCTCTGGTAGAAGCGGGCACACTCGCGCAGGGCGCGCTGGATATCGCGGATGTTGGCGATCTGCGAGCCGAGGTGGAAGTGCACCAGCTGCAGGCTGGCCAGGGCGTCAGCCTCGCGCAGCTGCTCCACCACGCTGAGGATCTGGCTGGCGGTAAGGCCGAACTTGGACTTCTCGCCGCCGGTGTTCTGCCAGCGGCCACGCCCCACGGTGGCCAGCCGGGCACGCAGGCCGATACGCGGCTTGACGCCGAGCGCGGCGGCCTCCTCGAGGATCAGCGGCAGCTCCGAGAGCTTCTCCACCACCAGGTAGACGCGATGGCCGAGCTTCTCGCCCATCAGCGCCAGGCGCACATATTCGCGGTCCTTGTAGCCGTTGCAGACGATCAGCGAGGGGCCGTCACCGGAGAGCGCCAGCACGGCGAGCAGCTCCGGCTTGCTGCCGGCCTCCAGGCCGACGCGGTCGCGGCCGCGCTCCGGGGTGGCGAGGATCTCCTCCACCACCCGGCGCTGCTGGTTGACCTTGATCGGGTAGACCGCGGTGTAGCCGCCGTCGAAGGCCTCCTCGGCCATGGCGGTGTCGAAGGCGGCGCACAGCTGTTCGACGCGGTCGTGGAGGATGTCGATGAAGCGCACCAGCACCGGCAGGCGCAGGCCGGCGGCCTTGAGCTCGGCGACCAGGTCGTCCAGCGGCAGGGCGGGACCCTCGGCCTCGCTGCCCTGGGGGCGCACCAGGGCGTGGCCGGAGTCGTCTACGTCGAAGTAGCCGCTGCCCCACTGATCGATGTTCCAGACGCGACGTGCGCGGCGGGCGGGACTTCCCGAACTGGCCATGGGTCGACTCATGAATCAGCCTCCGGCAGGGGCAGCGCATCCTGGTCGATGCGCGCCTTGAGGATGGTGCGGAACCGCTCGGGATCGTGGGGGGTGAGGTCGTGGGCCGGCGGGTCGACGTAGACCACCAGCAGCCGCGAGAGCCAGTAGCGCAGGGCGGTCAGGCGCAGCATCATCGGCCAGGCGTCGCGCTCGGCGGCGGTCAGCGGGCGATGGGCCTGGTAGGCGGCGAGGATGGCGTCATGGCGCTCGGCATTCAGGCGACCGTCTGCATCGCTGGCCCAGTCGTTGATGACGATGGCCAGGTCGAACAGCAGGTCCCCGGTGCAGCCGTTGTAGAAATCGATGATGCCGCCCAGGCGCTCGCCCTCGAACAGGGTGTTGTCACGGAACAGGTCGCCGTGCAGGGCGCCCTGGGGCAGCTCGGGACCATTGCCGAAGAACCCCTGGTAGGTCTCCACCTCGTCCTTCATCAGTGTCTGGTCCTCGGGGGCGAGGTAGACCAGCACCTTGTGGTGCATGGGCAGCAGCCAATGGAGGTCGCGGGGGTTGGGACGGTGGCCGGAGAAGTGCCTGGATACCCGATGCAGGCGTCCCAGGGTCTCGCCCAGGGTGCGACACTGGGCCAGGTCGGGGGCGCTGGGGTGTTTGCCGGGCAGGCGCGGGAAGAGCAGGGCAGGCTTGCCGGCCAGGTCGTGGAGTGCCACGCCGTCGCGGTCGTGCAGCGGTCCCGGCACCGGCAGGCGGTGCTCGTCGAGGTAGTCGAGCAGGTCGACGAAGAACGGCAGCTCCTCGTGTTCGCCCTGCTCGAACAGGGTCAGCACAAGCTCGCGCCGGTCGGTGCTGACGAAGAAGGTGCTGTTCTCGGTGCCGGCGGGAACGCCCTCCAGGGAGACCAGTGAGCCGGCGTCGAAGCGGCTCAGGAAGGCTTCGACCTGGGACTCGGTCAGCGGTGTGAATACGGCCATGTGTCTCTCACCCGGGAATGCCAAGCCGCCTATTGTAGCGACTTGCGAGTGTGATGCACGCGTCGTCTACCTGATCAGAAAGTCTTCAGCACCCATTCGGGCACGGCGATGCGGTCGCCCTCCTGGCGCTCGAAGTTGCCGTCGCCGTCGTGGTCGACCAGGTAGTAGGAGGGGCCGGCAGAGGGGCGGATCTCGATGGCGTAGAGCTCGCCATTGACCCGGTACTCGCGGATGATGCGCTCCTCCTCCTGGCGGATGGTGATGTCCGGCTCGAGGTTCTCGTTGGATTGGGCCAGCGCGGGGGAGGCGGCGGCGAGCGTCAGCCCCAGGGCCAGCAGCAGGGCGGAAAGCGAACGAAGGGCGTTCATGGTGACCTCCAGGCCGCCGGTGGGCGGTGAAATGGTGAGCCTGCCCCCAGTGTAAGGGGTCTCACCGCTTGCGCCCACTGGCCGCGGCAAAACGCCCGCGCAATGCGTATCATGGTTGACCAGAATCATCTTCCGCTCAGCTGCAATGGATGCCTCCATGGCCGATACTCCCATCGTTCTCGTCGACGGTTCCTCCTACCTCTATCGGGCCTTCCACGCCCTGCCGCCGCTGACCACCTCCGAGGGCCTGCCTACCGGGGCGATCAAGGGCGTGCTCAACATGCTCAAGCGGCTGATCAAGGACTATCCGGACAGCCCCATGGCGGTGGTCTTCGATGCCCCGGGCAAGACCTTTCGCGACGAGTTGTTCGAGGAGTACAAGTCCCATCGCCCGCCGATGCCGGATGATCTGCGCGACCAGGTGCAGCCACTGCACGACTGCGTGAGGGCGCTGGGGCTGCCGCTGCTGTGCATCGAGGGGGTCGAGGCCGACGATGTCATCGGCACCCTGGCGCGCCGGGCCACCGAGGCGGGCCGCGATGCGGTGATCTCCACCGGCGACAAGGACATGGCTCAGCTGGTCAATGCCCATATCACCCTGGTCAACACCATGAAGGATGAGACCCTGGACGTGGCGGGGGTGAAGGAGAAGTTCGGGTTGCCTCCGGAGCTGATCATCGACTTCCTGGCGCTGATGGGCGACAAGGTCGACAACATCCCCGGAGTGCCGGGGGTGGGCGAGAAGACGGCACTCGGCCTGCTGCAGGGCATGGGCGGCGGGCTCGACGCCATCTACGCCGACCTGGAGAAGGTCAAGACGCTGGGCTTCCGCGGCGCCAAGACCCTGCCGAAGAAGCTCGAGGAGCATCGCGACCAGGCCTTCCTCTCCTACCAGCTGGCCACCATCAAGACCGACTGCGAGCTGCCGGTGGGACTCGACGATCTGGATATCGCCCATCCGGATCGCGAGGCGCTGCTCGAGCTCTATCGTCGGCTGGAGTTCCGGGCCTGGCTCTCCGAGCTGCTCGAGGGCAGGGACGAGGGCGTCGACGACGCGGCGGGCGGCACCCCGGTGCCGGCCGGGGACGAGGGGGCGACCGGTTCGGAAAGCCGCTCCCCCCGCGAGGACCATGTCATCCTGGCGCAGGCCGACTTCGACGCCTGGCTCGAGCGGCTCAAGGCGAGCACGGCCTTCTGCTTCGACCTGGAGACCACCAGCCTGGACTACATGGAGGCGCAGATCGTCGGCGTGGGGCTGGCGCTGGAAGCGGGGGAGGCCGCTTATATCCCGCTGGCCCACGACTACCTGGACGCCCCCGAACAGCTCGATCGCGATGCCGTGCTCGCCGCACTCAAGCCGCTGCTGGAGGATGGCAGCAGGACCAAGGTCGGCCAGAACCTCAAGTACGATATCTCGGTGCTGGCCGGTTACGGCATCCGGGTGGCGGGGCCGCTCCAGGACACCATGCTCGAGTCCTATGTGCTCGACTCTACCGCCACGCGCCACGACATGGACTCCCTGGCGCTCAAGTACCTGGGGGAGAAGACCGTCTCCTTCGAGGAGATCGCCGGCAAGGGCGCCAAGCAGCTTACCTTCAACCAGGTGGCCCTGGAGCAGGCCGCGCCCTACGCCTGCGAGGACGTCGACATCACCCTGCGCCTGCACAAGGAGCTGCGTCCCCGCGTCGAGGCCGAGGGACGGCTCGCCGAGGTGCTGGAGGCGATCGAGCTGCCACTGGTGCCGGTGCTCTCGCGCATGGAGCGCACCGGGGTGGCACTGGATCCTCAGCGTCTGCACGACCAGAGCCAGGAGCTGGCGAAGCGCATCGACGAGCTGGAGGCGCGGGCCCACGAGCTGGCTGGCCGCGAGTTCAACCTCGGTTCCCCCAAGCAGCTCGGCCAGATCCTCTTCGATGAGCAGCAGATCCCGGTGATCAAGAAGACCCCAAAAGGGGCGCCCTCCACCGCCGAGGCGGTGCTCGAGGAGCTGGCGCTGGACTATCCGCTGCCCAAGGTGATTATGGAGCACCGTGGCCTGGCCAAGCTCAAGTCCACCTACACCGACAAGCTGCCGCGGCTGGTCAACAAGGCCACCGGCAGGCTGCACACCAGCTACCACCAGGCGGTCACCGCTACCGGGCGGCTCTCCTCTAGTGATCCCAACCTGCAGAACATCCCGATTCGCACAGAAGAAGGGCGCAAGATCCGCCAGGCCTTTATCGCCCGGCCGGGTTACCGCATCGTCGCTGCCGACTACTCCCAGATCGAGCTGCGCATCATGGCCCACCTCTCCGAGGACAAGGGGCTGCTCGAGGCCTTCGCCGAGGGGCGTGATATCCACGCCGCCACCGCCGCCGAGGTGTTCGGGGTGGCGCTCGACAAGGTCTCGGGTGACCAGCGGCGCAGCGCCAAGGCGATCAACTTCGGGCTGATCTACGGCATGAGCGCCTGGGGGCTGTCGCGGCAGCTGCATATCGAACGCAACCAGGCCCAGACCTGGATCGAGCGCTACTTCGACCGCTACCCCGGGGTGGCCCGCTACATGGAGCGCATCCGCGCCCAGGCCGCCGAGGACGGCTTCGTCGAGACGGTGTTCGGTCGGCGCCTCTACCTGCCCGAGATCCGCTCCCAGAACCGCGCCCGCCGCCAGGGCGCCGAGCGCACCGCCATCAACGCCCCCATGCAGGGCACCGCGGCGGACATCATCAAGCGCGCCATGATCGATGTGGCCGCCTGGCTGGAGGAGGGCGAGATGGACGCCTGGATGGTGATGCAGGTCCACGACGAACTGGTGTTCGAGGTGGCCGAGGCCCAGGTCGAGGCCTTTATCGAGCAGGTGAAGGCGCGCATGCAGGCCGCCGCCGAGCTCAGCGTGCCGCTGATCGTCGAGGCCGAGAGTGGGGCGAACTGGGACGAGGCCCACTGACCATCAAAAAAACGCCACCGTTAGACGGTGGCGTTTCTGGTTGAAGCGAGGGCCGAAAGGCTTAGCGCCAGCCGACGCGATCGAAGATCTTGATCGCCTCGGGGTTGTTCTCGCCCAGCTTGCTGATGTTGAGGCTGTCCATCTTGAAGTTGCCCCAGGATTCGAGCACCGGATTCTTCTTCACGTCTGCCACCACCGGGAACTCGTAGTTGCCGTTGGCGAAGATCTCCTGGGCGGTGTCGGAGGCCAGGAACTCCAGGAAACGCACCGCGTTCTCGCGGTTGGGAGCCCCCTCGACCACACCGGCACCGCCGACGTTGATATGGGTGCCGCGGTCATCCTGGTTGGGGAAGATCACGCCGACCCGGCGGGCGACCTCGCGATCCGCCTCGTCGTCGGAGTGCAACAGGCGCACGTAGTAGTAGTGGTTGGCCACCGCCAGGTCGCACTCGCCGTTGGCCACGCCCTTGATCTGGTCGGTGTCGCCACCCGCGGGATCGCGGGCCATGTTGGCGACCACGCCCTGGGCCCACTCCTCGGCACCCTCGGCGCCGTGATGCTCGACCAGCGAGGCGAGCAGCGACTGGTTGTAGATATTGTTCGAGGAACGAATGCACACCTCGCCCTCGAATTTCGGGTCGGCGAGCTCCTCGTAGCTGCCGATCTGGCTCGGATCGAAACTCTCGCGGTCATAGAAGATGGCGCGGGCGCGCTGGCTGAAGCCGAACCACAGCCCCTCGGGGTGGCGCATGGCCTCCGGCAGGCGCTCGTTCAGCACCTCGGAATCGACGCTCTGGAAGATCTCCTCCTGCTCGGCGCGCCACAGGCGGCCGGCGTCCACGGTGATCATCACGTCGGCGGGACTGGCCACGCCCTCGCGGGTGATGCGTTCGATCAGCTGATCCGAATCGCCTTCCAGCAGGTTGACCTCGATACCGGTCTCCTCGGTGAAGGCCTGATAGAGCGCCTCGTCGGAGTCGTAGTGGCGCGCCGAGTAGATATTCAACTCGTCGGCGGAGGCGACGGTAGCGAAGGCGGAGCCGGCCAGCGCGACGGCGATGGGAGCGGCGAGACGAGCGTGCTTGATCATCATGACCTCGGTGGTTTCCGGTGGAATGGATGAGTGGAATGATAATACGTTGCATTATTGACACGCCTATTGAAGCCCCGCATGTCGGCGACGTCAAGTGGCCGTGGGCAGATTCCTTGCGCTGAAGCAGGTAATTCGCTGAATGCGAGTCGCTTTCA
Organism: Halomonas sp. C10-5; assembly: GCF_057169305.1. Classification (NCBI taxonomy): domain Bacteria; kingdom Pseudomonadati; phylum Pseudomonadota; class Gammaproteobacteria; order Oceanospirillales; family Halomonadaceae; genus Halomonas; species Halomonas sp. C10-5. Next base: position 3,050,892 of record NZ_CP175665.1, on the reverse strand, counting down.
AACGCATTAGCGCTCACGATCGGTTATGATAAGGGCAACTCCACCGACACGACGTCGAGGGCCCCATGAACCAGAATCTCCAGCAATCGCTCTCCTCAGCCGCACCGGCACTATCGATGCAGGGCATCCACCATGCCTTCGGCAGGCACGAAGTGGTGAAGGGCATCGACCTCGAAGTGCTGCCCGGCGAGGTGGTCTGCCTGCTGGGCCCCTCGGGCTGCGGCAAGACCACCCTGCTGCGCATCGCCGCCGGTCTCGAGAAGCTGCAGCAGGGCCGTGTAGCTCTGGAAGGCAAGGAAGTGGCGCGCTCCGGTGGGCGTCATCTACCCCCCGAGAAGCGCAGTGTCGGCCTGGCCTTCCAGGATTCCGCACTCTTCCCCCACCTCTCCGTGCTCGAGAACGTGACCTTCGGGCTCAAGCACCTGCCGGCGGGGGAGCGCCGTCAACGCGCCCTGACGCTGCTCGAGCAGCTGGGCATGGCGGCTCACGCCGAGAGCTATCCGCACATGCTCTCCGGTGGTCAGCAGCAGCGCGTGGCCCTGGCCCGCGCCCTGGCACCCGAGCCGCACCTGATGCTGCTCGACGAGCCCTTCTCCAGCCTCGATGCGCGACTGCGCGACCAGATCCGTGATGACACCCTGCATGTGCTCAAGAAGGTCGGGGCCGCCACCCTGCTGGTGACCCACGACCCGGAGGAGGCGATGTTCATGGCCGACCGCATCGCGCTGATGCGCGATGGCCATATCGTCCAGGTAGGCACGCCGCGAGAGCTCTACTGCAACCCCAGCGATCCCTTCGTGGTGACCTTCTTCGGTGAGGTGAACGAGCTCTCCGGCGAGGTTCGCGACGGCCAGGTACTGACCCCGGTGGGCCCCGTGGATGCCGGCTGGCTGGCCGAGGGGAGCACCGCACGGGTGCTGGTGCGGCCGGAGGCGCTGCAGGTCGCGGCGCTGGATGCGCCGGCGGAAACGCATAGCCATAGCCATATCGTCATGGCCAAGCTGCTGGGACGCAGTAGCCTGCTGCATATCTGTGCCCATGCTCCCGACGGTGAGGAGGCTCACGTCCACGCTCGGGTGCCGGGGGTCTTCCTGCCTGCCGAGGGCCAGCCCGTGACCCTGCGACTCGACCCCTCCCAGGTATTCGTCTTTCCCTCACTCCCCGCCGGGGCGCGAGCGGCGCATGGCCAGGCTCAGCAGGATCACCGGCACTATGCCTACGACCACGATGGCCAGTGAGGCCGTCGAGGCCTCGGCGAGCCGCTCGTCGGCCGCCAGGCTGTGAGCCCGCACCGCGAGGGTATCGAAGTTGAAGGGGCGCAGGATGATGGTTGCCGGCAGCTCCTTCATCACATCCACGAACACCAGGATGCAGGCCGCCAGCAGGCTGCCGCGCATGATCGGGGTGTGCACGCGCTTGAGGGTGCCGGTGGCAGTCTGGCCCAGGGTGCGTGAGGCGGCGTCCATGCTCGGGGTCACCTTGCCCAGGCTGGCCTCCACGGCATTGAACGATACCGCCAGGAAACGCACCACATAGGCGTAGATCAGGATGAACGCCGAGCCGCTGAAGATCAGTCCGATCACCTCCCCACCGCGCGACAGCAGCCAGGTGTTGATGGTGTTGTCCAGCCAGGCGAAGGGGATCAGGATGCCGACCGCGACCACCGAACCCGGGATCGCATAGCCCATGGCCGAGATGCGCGTGGCAGTGCGGGTCAGCCGGGTATCGTTGAGGCGTACCCCGTAGCTGAGCACCACCGCCAGGGTCACCGCGATCAGCGCGGCGATGCTGGCCAGCACCAGGCTGTTGCGGGCGTAACCGATAAAGCTCGACCCGAACAGCGCGTCGCCCTGCTCGATGGCCAGCTCGGCGAGGATACCGCTGGGAATCAGGAAACCACCCAGGATCGGCAGCAGGCAGGCCAGGAAGGCGCCGGCCGAGGCCCAGCCGCCGAGCTGGAACTCCGGCAGCTGCTGGTAGCGGCTGGAGGTGTGGAAGTAGCGGCGCTTGCCCCGCGACCAGCGCTCCAGCAGCACCAGGGCGATCACGAAGGCCAGCAGGCAGGCGGCCAGCTGGGCAGCGGCGACCTGCTCGCCGAGGCCGAACCAGGTGCGGTAGATGCCGGTGGTGAAGGTATCCACGCCGAAGTACTGCACCGCGCCGAACTCGTTCAGGGTCTCCATCAGCGCCAGCGATACGCCACCCACCAGGGCGGGGCGCGACAGCGGGATCGCCACGCTGCGGAACAGCTGCCAGGGGCCGCGGCCCAGGGTGCGACCCACGTCCAGCATGCACACCGACTGCTCCATGAAGGAGGCGCGCGCCAGCATGTAGACGTAGGGGTAGAGCACCAGGGTGATCAGCGTCGCCGCGCCGCCCAGTGAACGCACCTCGGGGAACCAGTAGTCACCGAAGCTCCAGCCGAACAGGTCGCGCAACCACCCCTGCAACGGGCCGGAAAACTGCAGGAAGTCGGTGTAGGCGTAGGCGATCACGTAGGTGGGTACGGCCAGCGGCAGTAGCAGTGCCCACTCGAACAACCGACGTCCCGGGAAACGGCACATCACCACCAGCCAGGCGGTGCCGGTGCCGATCACCAGGGTACCGAGCCCCACCGTGATCACCAGGAACAGGGTGTTGGCCAGGTAGCGTGGCAGCACCGTGCTGGCCAGGTGCTGCCAGACGCCGCCGGTGGGCATCAGGATATGCGCCAGTACCGCCAGCACCGGCATCGCCACGATCAGGGCGACCCCGAGCAGCAGGGCGGTCCAGGGGGTGAAGGAGGGAATCAGCCGGCGCGATAGGGCGGGCAGGCCACCGCTGGAGGGTCGAGACAAGGGAAGGCTCCTTGCAGGCGCGGAAAAGCAAATGCGAGACGTTGACGACGGCAAATGGTATCAGTTGCGCCCGATCGCTGCAGCCGACTTCGGCTGACCGGTGTCAAGACGACGACGCCCGCCGTCATATGACGGCGGGCGTCGCGCCTCGTACTGCTCGGGGAGGGTCAGTAGCCCAGCAGCATCGCCGGCAGGCCGGTGATCAGCACCGGGAAGAAGGCCATCAGCACGCAGGCCAGCACGATCAGTGCCACGAAGGGCACCACCGCCTTGTAGAGGTCGACGATCTCCACTCCGGGCGGCGCCACCCCCTTGAGGTAGAAGAGCGCATAGCCGAACGGGGGGGTCAGGAAGGAGGTCTGCAGTACCACGGCGACCATCACCACGAACCACAGCATATCCACGCCCATGGTGTCGACGATGGGCAGCATGATGGGGAAGCTGAGCAGCACGATGCCGGTCCAGTCCAGGAACATGCCCAGGATGAAGACCAGGAACAGCATCAGGATCAGCGCCCCGGTGGTCCCGCCGGGCATCGCCGTCACCACGTTGTGGATGACGTCCATGCCGCCACCGATGGAGAACACCCCGGTGAAGGCGGTGGCCCCCACCACCACCAGCATTACCATGGTGGTGGTCTTGCTGGCCTCGATCAGGGTGCGATAGCAGGTGGAGGCCTTGCGGTCGCCGAAGATCAGGAACAGCAGGAAGGCGATGAAGACCCCGATGGCCGAGGCCTCGGTGGCCGTGGCGATGCCCAGGAACAACGAACCCAGTACGCCGAGGATCAGCGACATGGGCGGCAGCACGTATTTGCCGAGCATGATCAGCAACTCGCCGGTCGAGGTCTCGGCGCGCTCCGCGGCCGGCACGGCCGGGCCATAGCTGGGTTTGATAAAGCAGATGATCAGTACGTAGAGCGCGTACATGGTGCCCAGCATCACCCCGGGTACCAGGGCGCCGGCGAACAGCGCGCCCACCGAGACCGGCGAGTAGCTGGCCATCAGGATCAGCATGATGCTGGGAGGGATCAGGATGCCCAGGCAGCCGCTGGCCATGATCACCCCGGTACTCAGCTCCTTGTTGTAGGAGTACTTCAGCATCGGGACCAGGGCGATCATGCCCATCACCGCGATGGAGGCGCCGACGATGCCGGTGGTGGCGGCCAGCAGCACCGAGACGATGACCACGGTGAGTGCCAGGCCGCCGCGCAGGTTGGCCAGCAGCAGGCGCATGGTGTCGAACATCTTCTCGGTGACGCCGGAGTCATTGAGGAAGCGTGCCATCAGCACGAACAACGGGATGGCCACCAGGACATAGTTGTCCATGGAGTTGCCATAGATGTTGTTGATCAGGATGCCCAGGGTCTTGGCACCGGGACCGAGCCAGGCGCCGAGCACGGCCACGCCGCCCAGCACGAAGGCCAGCGGATGGCCCATGAACAGGCCGATCAGCAGACCGCTGAACATGAACAGGGTGAGCATCTCGGGGCTCATGCGGTGGTCTCCTTGCGCAGTTCACCGAAGGCGCGGATGACGATGGCGATGGCCTGCAGCAGCAGCAGCACGGCGGCCACCACAATCACGCCCTTCACCGGGTAGACCGGGATGGACATCATGCCGTAGGTGGTCTCGCCGCGGCTGAAGGAGCGCTCGAAGAAGGCCCAGCCGAAGGTCAGCAGCATCCAGATGAAGGGCACGAAGAAGAGCAGGTAGCCGAGAATGTCCAGCACCGCCTGCTTGCGGTGGGAGAGCAGGCGCTTGAGCACGTCGACCTCGACGTGGGCGTGATGGCGCAGGCCGAAGGCGGCCATCAGCATGAAATGGGCGCCGAACAGCATCTTGGTGACATCGAAGGCCCAGTCGCTGGGGCGTCCGATGAAGAAGCGGGCGGCGATATCATAGATCACGATCAGCGTGATCACGGCTAGTAGCGGGGCGATCAGGCGTCCGAACCCCTCGTTGAGGGCATCGATGGCCCTGGCAATGGCGTTCATGGTGAGGCTCTCGGAAACAGGCGAATCAGACGAAAGGCGGCGCCAGGGGCGCCGCAGGGGAGCCGGGCCCCGAGGGCCCGGCGGTTTTCCCGATTACTGGTTCATGCAGGCCTCGAGCTCCTCCAGGGACGGCAGGTTGTCCATGGTGCGGCTCATGTTGAAGGGCACGGTCACGTCACGCCAGTTGGCGTAGTGCTCCAGGTAGCTGACCATGGAGTGGTAGACCTTGGCATGCATCGGGTCCTCGCAGGCGCCCTGCAGGATCACCTCGTTGGTGACCTCCTGGATGCGGGCCAGGTCCTCCTCGGACAGCTGATTGATGGTCATGCCCTCGTCCTTGAACTTGACGGTGGCCTCGGTGGAGCCGCGCTCGGACCAGGCCAGCGACCAGGCCATGGTGGCCTCGGCGGCGATCTTCAGCTTCTCCTGGGTCTCCTCGGAGAGGGCATCCCAGGCGTCCTTGTTGATCATCACGCCGAACACGCTGGCGGACTGGTGCCAGCCCGGGGTGGACCAGTAGTCGGCGACCTCGCCGAAGCCGGCCTTGTAGTCGACCCCCGGGGTGGAGAACTCGCCGGCGTCGATCACGCCGCGCTCGATGGCCTGGTAGACCTCGCCGCCGGCCAGGGTGACCTGGGAGCCACCCAGCTGCTCGAGCACGCGACCCTGGTCGCGGCCGGAGAGGCGCAGGCGCTTGCCCTCGAGGTCGGCGATGCTCTCGATGGGCGTGCCGCCCATGAAGCCGGACTCGTTGTTGGTGATGCCGTAGGGCAGGTAGACCATGTCGTACTCGCCGTAGACCTCCTGGTAGAGGTCCCAGCCGCCCCACTGGTTGATCCAGTTGAGGTAATCCACGCCGTTGAAGAGGCTGGTGGTGGTGGCCAGCGGCGAGAAGGCCGGGCTCAGGCCGGCCCAGTAGCCGGGCCAGTCGCCGGCTGCCTCGATGGCGCCGGTCTGGGTGGCGTCGAACACCTCGGTGCCGGGCATCAGGGTGCCGCCGGCGCGGAAGTCGATGGTCAGTTCTTCGCCGGCCAGCTTGTTGACCAGCTCCACCCAGTGGCGGTCGATCTGGATCAGGTCCAGGTTGTCCGGCCAGGTGGTGGTCATGGTCCACTCTTCCTGGGCCTGGGCGGTGGTGCTCAGCGTGGCCAGGGCCACGCCGGCGGCCAGGCCGGTGAGCGTGAAGGTGCGCATTGCTTTCATGTTGTTCTCCCTTCGGGTCTGAGCAGGCGGCGGCGCCTCTCGGCGTCGACCGGATAATGCCGGGTTGCGGGGGCCGTTGGCATGCTGCATTGGCAGATCCGCAACTTCGGCCCCAAGCTAGCACGCTATTGGCTTGCGCGACGATCTCGTCGTTGTGACGGAGGTGCCCCCCGGGGGCAAGGTGGCGGTACCGGTAGCCTGTCAGTACAGGGCCTAGGCGATGTTGATAAAATGTTTCTTTATCAATAGTTTGGACTTGGCTTACGTTAACGTAAAGGTCGCGGTTTGCGGGACCTCCAGCGTTGAATGTTGCATCGCCATAAGACCAAAGTGCTAGAAGCGGCCACGGTGCCAGGGGAGGGGCGATGATCCAGAGGCAAGAGGAAGGGGCCAGAGAAGGGGGCGAGCGGCACGCCGCGGCGCGGCCATTGTTGGCCCATGCCAGGCGGCTCGGCCGGCGTCGCTGGCGGGGACTGGCGTGGCTGCAGGGCACGCCGGAGGCGTGTCGCGGAGCCGCTGTCGAGCTGTGGAGAGCCGGTGGCTGGCGTGCGCCCCTCTGGGTGGCACCCGAGGGCCCCCGGCAGGTCGAAGAGACGCACTGGCTGGCGCCGGCCCGGGCGCGCACTCGCCTGGGGGGCGAGCACGACCTGCTGGTGATCGACGCCGTCTCCTGCGGGGCGGGCTTCGACCCCGACGCCGTCGCGGCCCTGGTCGGCACCCTGTGCGCCGGCGGCCTGCTGGTGCTGATGACCCCGGAGGACTGGGGCGCCCGTCCGGATGCCGACTATGTGCGGCTGGCCGAGCACCCCTGGCGGCCCGAGGCGCTCTCCAGCCGCTACCTGGCCCGGCTGGCGCGGCTGTTGGCAGGCGCCGACGAGGTGATTCGCTGGCGCGCCGGGCAAGTGCCGTGCCTGCCCAGGCTCGCCGTTCGCGAAGTGTGCAACGGGGTGACGGTGGGCGACGGCGACTGCCTGACCGCCGACCAGGCCCAGGCGGTGGCCCGCCTGGGCCGCCTGCGTCGCCGTCGTCCGCTGGTGATCACCGCCGACCGCGGACGCGGCAAGAGTGCCGCCCTGGGTATTGCCTGTGCCCGCTGGCTGGCCGCGGGGGAGAGCGAGGTGCTGGTCACCGCGCCGCGGCCGGCGGCGGTGGATAGCCTCTTCGAACGCCTGGCGGCGCTCTGCTCCCACGGCGAGCGGCAGGGGCACGCCTTTATCACCGACCACGGCGCGATTCGCTTCGTGGCCCCCGATGCGCTGGCCGAGCTGGCTCGGCAAGGTGAGCTGGGCGGCGCCGGAAGGCTGCTGCTGGTGGACGAGGCGGCGGCGATCCCCGCCGGGCTGCTCGGCGAGTGGCTCGAGGCCTTCCCGCGCATTGCCTTTGCCACCACGGTGCACGGTTACGAGGGCTCCGGCCGGGGGTTCGCCCTGCGCTTCCGTGAGCGTCTCGCGCGCACCACGCCGGAGTGGCGCGGGCTGCACCTGGCCGAACCGATCCGCTGGGCAAGTGACGATCCGCTGGAGCCACTGGTCCATCGCCTGCTGATGCTGGATGCCGAACCTCCCGAGTCCGCGGCGCGGGCCGACGGCATGCCGGAGTGGTTGCCGCGGGATGAACTTGTCGTCGATGAGCCACGCCTGCGTGCCCTGTTCGGCCTGCTGGTGCAGGCCCACTACCGGACCACGCCGAGCGACCTGCGCCTGCTGCTGGACGGTCCCGGCCTGGCCGTCGGCGCGCTGATGGCAGATGACGCGCCGCTGGGGGTGGTGCTGACCGCCGACGAGGGGGGCTTCGCGGCGGAGCTGGCCGAGCGAGTCGCCCGTGGCGAGCGGCGCCCCCGTGGCCACCTCATGGCCCAGTCCCTGGCCGCCCACGCCGGATCCCGGGAAGCGCTTACCGGTCGCCTGCGCCGGGTGGTACGCATCGCCGTAACCCCCGAGCGCCGCCGGGAGGGACTGGGGCAGGCGCTGGTCGAGGCGGAGCTGGCGCGAGCACGGGAGGATGGCTGCGACCTGCTTGGCGCCAGCTTCGGCGCCGAGCCCGGGCTGATCGCCTTCTGGCGACGCCTGGGGTTTCGCGCGGTGCGCCTGGGCCTGACCCGCGAGACCGCCACCGGTGAACACGCCCTGATGGTGGCCCGGGCCACCGGCGAGGGCGGCGAGCGCCTGCTGGCCACCCTGACCGAGCGCTTCCAGCGCGCCTTGCCGGGCCTGCTTGCCTTCGAGTTGCACGACCTGGCGCCGGAAGTGGCCGCCGCCCTGCTGTCGGAGGGTGACGGACCGGCCCTTACCGACGACGATCGCCAGGATGCCGAGGATGTCGCGGCCGGCCACCGTGAGCCGGCGCTGGCCCGCCACGCGCTGCAGGCACTGGTGCGTCACGCACTGGCCCGCGGCGTGCCTCCCGAGGATGCCGACCTGGCGCTGCTGGTGGCCTGGGGCTTCCAGGGCCTGGCCGGCGAGGCCCTGGCCCGGCGCCTCGGCGTGCCGGGGCGCCGCCAGGCCACCGCCCGGCTCCGCCAGGCGGCAGGGAGGCTGTTGCCTTCTCTTCCCCTGCCGGAGCGGGCTGAGTAAGGTAGGTCGGTCAATCAGGAAGGATCCCCATGAACGAACATCTCGACCGGCTCGCGCCGCAGCCGCTGTGGCGCCACTTCCGCACCCTGTGCGAGACCCCGCGCCCCTCCGGCCACGAGGCCGCCCTGGCGGAGCGCCTCGAGGCCTGGGCCGACGCCTGGGGCCTCGCCCACGAGCGCGATGCCTTCGGCAACCTGCTGATCCGCAAGCCCGCGACTCCTGGCCGCGAGGCCGCCCCGGGGGTGATCTTTCAGGGCCACCTGGACATGGTGCCCCAGGCCAACAGCGACCGCCCCCACGACTTCACCCGCGACCCCATCGAGACCCGCCTCGGCGACGATGGCTGGCTGCGCGCCAGCGGCACAACCCTGGGTGCCGACAACGGCCTCGGTGTGGCTGCCGCCCTGGCGATCCTCGAGGCCGATGACCTCGAGCATGGCCCGCTAGAGGCGCTCTTCACCCTGGAGGAGGAGTCCGGCATGGGCGGGGCGCTCAACCTCGCCGAAGGCTGGCTCACCGGGCACTACCTGCTCAACCTCGACTCCGAGGATCGTGGCGAGGTGTTCATCGGCTGTGCCGGCGGCACCGATGTGGTGGTGGAGGCGCAGCTGCCGACCGCGGCGATGGCCGACGACGAGGTGGCGCTGCGGCTGTCGCTCACCGGCCTGCGCGGCGGCCACTCGGGAATCGATATCCACAAGGGGCTGGGCAACGCCAACCGGCTGCTGGTCCGCGCGTTGCGCGCCCTGGAGTGCTTCGATGCCCGCCTGGTGAGCTACCAGGGCGGCACCCTGCGTAACGCCCTGCCGCGGGAGGCCTTCGCCGTGCTGGCGCTGCCCGAGGAGGAGCGCGAGGCCGCCACGGCCGAGATGGCAGCCCTCGAGGCCACCCTGCGCGCCGAGCTGGCCGGGGTCGACGATGGGCTTTCGCTGACCCTCGAGGCGACTGAGAGGCCCGCCGACGAGCCGCTCAATCCCCAGGCGACCCACCTGCTGCTGGCCGCCCTGCACGCCGCTCCCTGCGGCGTCGAGCGCATGAGCCAGGAGGTGCCTGGCGTGGTCGAGACCTCCAATAACCTCGGGGTGGTCAGCCTCGAGAAAGGACGCTTCCAGCTCGGTGCCCTGGTACGCTCGCTGCGCGACAGCGCCACCCGGGACCTGGCCGACCGCCTGCGTGCGCTATTCGAGCTGATCGGCGCCCGGGTGCGCATCGAGAACGGCTATCCGGGCTGGACACCGCAGCCGGGCAGCGAGCTGCTCACGCGCTTCCAGCGGGTGCACCGCGAACGGTTGGGCAGCGAGGCGGCGGTCAAGGTGATCCATGCCGGGCTGGAGTGCGGCATTCTGGGCGGCAAGTACCCCGAGCTGGAGATGATCTCCTTCGGCCCGCTGATCCGCGGCGCCCACTCGCCGGACGAGCGGGTCGAGGTCGCCTCGGTTGAGGAGTTCTGGACGCTGCTGCGCGCCCTGGTGGAAGACCTGGCTCGCCCCGCGGCCTGAGCGCCGCGCCAGCCAGATACGACAACGCCGGGCCTGGGGGCCCGGCGTTGTCGTGAGAGAAACCCTGCTTCCGGATCAGGCCAGGTAGCTGGCCAGCATCCATACGGTCTTCTCCTGCTCGCGGATATAGTCGCCGGCCTGGGCGGCAGTGCCCTCGTCGTCGGCATCCGAGGCCAGGGAGAGGATCTCGCGCTGCAGCTCGATCAGCACCTGATAGCCTGCCAGCACGCCCTCGACGCAGGTCTTGCCGTCCGAGACGTTCTTGTCCTCCTTGACGCGCGAAATCTCGACGTAGTCACTGTAGGCGTGCACCGGCTGGTGGCCCAGGGTAAGGATGCGCTCGGCAACCTCGTCGACCTTGGTCAGCAGGTCGGTGTAGAGCTCCTCGAACTTCTCGTGGAGCTGGAAGAACTGCGGCCCCTTCACGTTCCAGTGGTAGCCGCGCACGTTCATGTAGAAGATCTGGTAGTTGGCCAGCAGCTCGTTGAGCTTCTCGGCCAGCTGGCTGGCGCTGGCCTCGTGCAGGCCGATACGGTTGGTGTCGCTCATGCGAATGCCTCCTTGGTCGCTTGGGTATCCATGATCAGCGTGCCACCAGATGGCGGCCAGCGCATCCTGATCATGGCCATGATAGCCGTGTTGCATGACATCTTGGCAGGCGATGCCGATTTCAAGTGACCTGCGTCACCCCGCCGCGCCTACAGTGCGGGGCAATCGCAGATGGCAGTACCGCTCAAGGCTGTTCCCGGCGCCTTTCGCCATCACCCTGTCGGTAACCGCGATTGCCCTGGCCTACACTGGAGCTGTCCAACCTCGGGAGAGAGACCATGCGTCCCTGGCCGTTGCTCATCATGCTGGCACTGGCCGGCTGCCAGACCGTTCCCGCGACCTTGCCGGTAGCGGAGCCACCTCCCGCGGCGGCCTGCCGCTGGCCGGCTGCGGCCGAGCCACCCGGCGAGATCCTGCGTCGCGCGGTGGTCGCCCTGGAGGATGACGGCTTCCTGATCCGCCATACCGCCACCGCCCCGGCACTGGTGAGCGCCGAGCGTACCCGCATCCTGCCCGGCTACGGCGATCGCTACGCTACCGGGGGGCGTCACGGGGTGTTCGGCGGCATCGGCCTCGGCGGGGGCAGTGGCGGCATCGGCGGCGGGGTGATGATCGGCTTCGGCGGGGTCGGCAGCCTGACCCGCGACGCTACCCAGCTGGAGCGGGTCTCGCTGCTGGTCAGCGGGAGTGAGGTGCGGGTCAGCCGCGACCTGCAGATCATCGACTGGCGCGGCGAGCTGGTGGAGACACGCAGTGCCAGCACCGAGGCCTTCTGCAGTGACCTGCACCGCGCCATGCGGGCCGGGAGTGCGCCATGAGTCGTCTGCCGATCGTGCTGCTGGTGGCCCTGCTGCTCGCCGGGTGCGCCACCCCGCGGCCCGCGGCGTCGCCCACCGAGTTGATGCTCGCCGCGTCGCCGGATGCGGCCCTGGAGGCCGCCGCCGAGGCGTTGATGGCGGGCGGCTATGTGGTGCGCCATGCCGACGCCTCCCTGGGTCGGCTCGAAGCGGTGTTCTCGCGCTGGCCGGGCTATCGAGTACTGGTCCGTGTCGAGGCCCGGGGGGAGGGCAGCCAGCTTGCGCTGACCGCCACCCGTGGCGGGCGTGTCCTGCCGCCGAGCACCCTGGGGCGGCTGACGGCGGAGATTGCCGCCAGGTTTGCCGCCAGTGACTGACTGTGGCTCGGCAGTCCCGGTATCGGCCGGCGGCCTCAGCTGGCCTTTGCCGCCTCGGGGCGCAGGTCGAGCCCCTCGATCATGGCCAATACTCGGTCACGCATGGCGGCCAGGGCATCGAGGTCGTAGGGAGTGGCCTCGCCCTGGCCCCACACCGGCCCCGGCCAGGCGTCGTCACCCTCCCGGCGCAGCACCAGGTGCACATGCAGCTGTGCCACCACGTTGCCGAGGCTCGCGACATTCAGCTTGTCGGCCTCCATCAGCGTCTTGAAGGCCTGGCCGATCCGCCCCGCCTCCCGCCACAACTGCTGCTGCTCCGCCTCGTCCAGTTCGAAGACCTCGCCGACACCTCGCTTGCGCGGGATCAGCAGCAGCCAGGGAAAGCGGGTATCGTTCATCAGCCGCAGCTGGCACAGCGGCAGCTCGGTGACCGGATAGCTGTCTTCCACCAGGCGGGGATCGGGCTCGAAGTGGTCCATCTGGGCTCTCCCGGGTAATCAACGAGTGGTATCGCCTGCCTGGCATCATGCCACAGAACCGCTGGTACAGAAGCGCGGGGAGTTTTCCCCGGCTGCCCGGGCGGCTAAGCTGTGCAGCCCGCCCCTGAAAGGACTCTCCCATGACCCTGTTCGAGGCGCTGGCCCTTCTGCTGATCGGCACGCTGGCCGGCTTCATCAATGTGCTCTCTGCCGGTGGGTCCATGCTCACCCTGCCGCTGCTGATGTTCCTGGGCCTGCCGCCCCAGGAGGCCAACGGCACCAACCGTGTCTCCATTGCGCTGCAGAGCGTCTCGGCGGTCTACAACTTCTTTCGCGCTGGGGCACGCCATCTGGGACTCTCGCTGCGGCTCTCGCTGCCGGCGGTGGTGGGCTCGCTGGCCGGGGCCTGGCTGGCCCTGCGCACCGGCGATGCCCTGTTCGAGGCGATCCTGATCGTGGTGATGGCGGGGTCGGCACTGCTCATGCTGCTGCCTCAGCCGCGCCTGGACACCCGTCCGCTGACGTCCGAGCGGCTGACCCCGGCGATCTACCTGGCGATGTTCGGCATCGGGCTCTACGGCGGCTTTATCCAGGTGGGGGTGGGCATCCTGTTCATCGTGGTGCTCTACCGGATGCTCAAGATCGACCTGGCCCAGGTGAATGTCTTCAAGGTGCTGATCGTGCTGGTCTACACCCTGCCGGCGCTGCTCATCTTCCTGGTCGAGGATCAGGTGCGCTGGGGTTACGGCCTGCTGCTGGCGGCGGGAAGCATGACCGGGGCCTGGCTGGCGGTGAAGGTCAACGTCAGCCCGCGCGGGGCCTTCGTGGTCAAGTGGCTCACCGTGGCGGTGATCGTGGCAATCATCCTGCGCCTGCTGATCGGGTAAGGCGGGTATTGCCGTCACCTGCTAAATTACTGGAGCAACATCCGAATTCCACAAGGAGGTCGACCATGAAACGCACACTGACGATGCTTCTGGCGGCGCTGTTCGCCATGTCGCTGCTATCCGGCTGCAATACCATTCGCGGTGCCGGTGAGGACATCGAGCGCGGCGGCGAGGCGATCCAGGACGCCAGCGACTGATTCCCCAGGGACTTCGCGCCGGAGCGATTGTCGCTTCGGCGTTTTTTATCGCTTCTGAGATAGAAACCCAGGCAAGGAACCCATATGTTCATGACGAGACTCACGCCGCTTGTAGTCGGCCTGCTGCTGGCCGGCTGCAGCGGCATGAACGCGGCGCCGAGCCCCGACCCGGCCCCGCCGCCACCCCGGGTGGAGTCCAGCGGCGAGTGCGGCGCGGAGCTTGTGCAGGACCGTGTCGGCCGCGCCTACAGTGAGGCGCTCGGCGAAGCGATCCGCGCCGAGAGCGGGGCGGCCGCCATGCGGGTGATTCGCCCCGGCGAGGCGGTGACCCTCGACCATCGGCCCGATCGCCTCAACGTCCACCTCGACGAGACGGATACCATCGCTTCCCTGGACTGTGGCTAGTCGCTCCCTTCCCTGGCGCCGTGCTCATCCTGGGTGCGGCGCTCCTCCTCCTCGGCCTGCTTGCGCAGTTTCTTGCGCAGGGCGGCCTTCTCGAAGCGCAGCTTCTGCAGTTTCGTCTCCAGCCTGAGCGGAGGCACCGGGGCCGGCTTGCCGTCGGAGTCCACCGCCACCATGGTCAGGTAACAGCTGTTGGTGTGGCGGATCAGCTTGTTCTGGATGTCCTCTGCCACCACCTTGACGCCGATCTCCATGGAGGAGCGGCCGACGTGGTTGACGCAGGCCAGGAAGGTGACCAGCTCACCCACGTGGATCGGCTGCTTGAACAGCACCTGGTCCACCGAGAGGGTGACCACGTAGTGGCCGGCGTAGCGGCTGGCGCAGGCGTAGGCCACCTCGTCTAGCTTCTTGAGGATGGCCCCGCCATGCACCTTGCCGCTGAAGTTGGCCATGTCGGGGGTCATCAGCACGGTCATCGAGAGTTCATGCTGGCCGGGCAGGGGGTGGGTGTCCATGGGAGTCTCCTTGTGTGTTATCCACAGCATAACGCCTTGCCCCCGGCCTGGGGACAAGGCGTCAGCGTGTCGAGCAGTTGATGCCTTGCGTCAGAACCAGGTCAGGCCGATGGAGATCAGCACCCCGGTGATGACCAGCTGGATCAGGCAGAAGCCCATGATGTCCTTGGCCTTGAGGCCGGCGATGCCGAGCACCGGCAGGGCCCAGAAGGGCTGCAGCAGGTTGGTCCAGGCATCACCCCAGGCCACGGCCATGGCCACCCGCGGGATCTCCACCCCCAGTGCCTCGGCGGCGGGCAGCATCACCGGCGCCTGCACGGCCCACTGGCCGCCCCCGGAGGGCACAAAGAGGTTGACGATGCCGGCGCTGATGAAGGTCCAGAAGGGCAGGGTGGTCTCGGTGGCGAAGGAGACCAGACCCTCGGAGAGGGTCGCCGCCAGGCCGGACTGCACCATGATCGCCATGATCCCGGCGTAGAAGGGGAACTGGATGACGATGCCGGCGCCGCCCTTGATCGCCTCCTGCAGGCTGGTCAGCAGGCTGCGCGGGGTGCGATGCAGCACGATGGCCAGGAACAGGAACAGGAAGTTGACGATGTTGAGGTTGAGGCCTCCGCCGCGCAGGAAGAAGTGGTCGACCAGGTAGATCAGGCCGGGGATGCCCACCAGCCAGGCCAGCACCACGCTGTTCTCCATGCGTTCGGCGGGGCGGGTGATGCGCACGCGCACCTCCTCATCCTCGCCCAGCAGCTTGGGATCGATGAAGACGCTCTCGTTCTCGTCGGGAAGCATCATGCGGTTGACCAGCGGTACGGCGATGAACAGCATCACCACGATGGCCAGGTTGAAGAAGGCGAAGACGGTGGAGCCGGTGCCGATCACTCCGATCTGGTCGGCACTGAAGTGGCCCTCGGTGGCGATGGTCAGCGGCACCGAGCCGGCCAGGCCACCGTGCCACACCACGAAGCCGGAGTAGGCACTGGCCACCAGCAGGCGGTAGTCGACGCGCACCAGGCGAGCCAGCTCCTTGGCGAACAGCGCACCCACCACCAGGCCGAAGCCCCAGTTGATCCAGCTGGCCGCCAGCGACACATAGGTGACCAGCAGGATGGCGCCGCCGGGCCCCTTGGCCAGGGCCGCGAGGCGCTGCAGCAGCTTCTTCACGGGAGGGGAGCTGGCCAGCATGAAGCCGGTGACCAGCACCAGCAGCATCTGCATCGAGAAGGTCAGCAGGTTCCAGAAGCCGTCGCCCCACATGCGCATCACCGCCAGCGGCGTCTGGCGCTCCACGGCGATGGCCGCCACCGCGGCGATGATGGTCAGCAGCAGCACGAAGATATAGGGGTCGGGCAGGTAGCGTTCGACCAGCTTTACCGCCGGTCTCGAGAGGGCCTTGAGCATGGCGTTCCCTTACTGTTGTGGGTGTTCTTGAAGTTTCAACACAGAAAGTAGCGCAGCGTCAGTATCTTGCGTTATTGCACTACCAACGGTCCAGGCTTCTCACGCCAGTCGCTGAGCCGACGCCTGCGGTAGTAGGCGATCAGCGTCGCCGAGCGCACCAGGGTAAACAGCGTGAAGGCCAGCCACAGGCCGTGGTTGGTCAGTGCCTCCGGCAGCAGCGCCTGGGTCAGCCACCAGGCGGGCAGGTAGACGGCGAGCCCGGCGAAGATGCTGTTGCGCATCTCGCGGATCGCCGTGGCGCCGATGAATACGCCGTCCAGCAGGTAGCTCCACACCGCGATCAGCGGCATGGCGACCATCCACGGCAGGTAGCTGGCGGCGGTGTCCCGCACCTCCGGCAGGCCGGTGAGCAGGGCGATCAGCGCCTCGCCGCCCAGGGCGAAGGCCAGCGAGGCGATGCCGGCGGTGATCAGCGAGAACCAGGCCGCACCGCGCACCATGCGGCCGAACTCCGCCCAGCGCCTGGCGCCCACCGAGCGCCCGGTCAGCGCCTCGGCGGCGTGGGCGAAGCCGTCCAGGGCGTAGCTGGTGAGCATGATGAACTGCAGCAGCACGGCGTTGGCGGCGAGCACGGTGTCGCCCTGGGCCGCCCCCCGGGAGGTGAAGAAGGCCATGGCGAACAGCAGGCCCAGGGTGCGCACGAAGAGGTTGGCGTTGACCGAGAACAGCTCGCCATAGGCGGCAAGCGCCAGCAGCCGGCTGCGCAGGAATCGCCCCGAGAGCCACCTGAGCTGGCGCGAGACCAGCCACAGCCCGAAGGCGAACGCCGTGTAGTCGGCGATCACCGTGGCCCAGGCCACGCCGTCGCTGGTCATGCCCAGGCCCACCACGAACACCAGGTCGAGCACGATATTGACGCCGTTGGTCAGCACCAGGATGGCCAGGGTCACCCGCGAGTTCTGCTGGCCCAGGAACCAGCCGAGGATGGCGTAGTTGGCGAGCACCGCCGGCGCCGAGAGGATGCGGATCTCGGCATACTCGGCGGCCAGCGCCGTGGCCGCCTCGCTGCCGTCGAGCAGCCACAGCCCCAGCGTGATCAGCGGTCGCGAGAGCAGGATCAAGGCCGCACCGATGCCCGCCGCCAGCAGCAGCGACTGTCCCAGCAGGTTGCGCACATCCGTGTCGTTCTCGCGGCCCACCGCCTGGGAGGTGAGGCCGGTGGTACCCATGCGCAGGAAGCCGAAGCCCCAGTAGAGGAAGCTGAACAGGGTGGCGCCCAGGGTCACCGCGGCCAGGTAGCGGGAGTCCGGCAGGTGGCCGACCACGGCGGTATCCACAAGTCCCAGCAGCGGCAC
The DNA here is from genome assembly GCF_057169305.1 of Halomonas sp. C10-5. Taxonomy (NCBI): domain Bacteria; kingdom Pseudomonadati; phylum Pseudomonadota; class Gammaproteobacteria; order Oceanospirillales; family Halomonadaceae; genus Halomonas; species Halomonas sp. C10-5. Next base: position 3,033,825 of record NZ_CP175665.1, on the reverse strand, counting down.
GGTGATATTGGAGAGGATGATCGGCCAGGCCAGCGTCAGGATGCGCCGGTGCGCGGACGCGGGGGACGAGGAATCCGAGCGGCTCACGATGGGCTCCTGAGGGTTGCGAGCCGCGCAGCATGGCCGGCGGCGGGGCATAACGCAACCGCCCCGCGCTGGGGCGGGGCGGTTGGGGCAGCTTGGCTCGGTTTTCGCTTAGAAGCGGTAGCCGATGCTGGCGGAGATCAGGTCGATCTCGAAGTCCTCGCCGCTGTCGCTGATATCGTAGCGTTCGAACTCGGCACGCATCAGGATGCGCTCGACCTCATACTCGGCACCGATACCATAGTAGGGGTCGCTGCCGTCTTCGCTGGCGGAATCGCGATAAATATCCCCACCAATGGTGGCATCCAGGTCCAAGTCAGCATCCCATGCGACCATGCCCAGCTTGCCGAAGACGCTAAAGCCGTTCTGGATCGGTAACTTTCCGACTAACGCTGCGGTGAAACCCTCAACACCAAGTTTCAGGCGGGCACTATCAGTTCCATCTGCCCCACTAGCGTCGAAGTCACCAAAGTCGACATAGCCGGCTTCAACGGCAAAGTTGGGGTTGAACTGATAGCCGACGAAAAGCTTGTAACCAGTGTCGCTGTCATCGGTGCTTGCGCCAATATCCCCGAGCCAGTCGAGGGTGTCGTTATCCAGCTTGGAGTACCCCAGCCCCGCACCCACATAGGGCCCCTCGTTGGGGTTGTACTGATAGCTCTGGGCGAAGGCGGGGCTGGCGACGAGGGTGGCCAGGGCGGCGGTGGCGATCAGACGTTTCATCATGCGCTCCATTGCATGGTGGTGGTGCAGGCGATGCCTGCGGGTTGGGCAAGCGGTGAAAGCCGTCTACCCTGATGTAAGATCCTGTGAAAGGATGTAACCTCGGGCATTCTAGAAGCTAACAATGGTTAGTGCCATACCCGGTATATCGGTGGGCTGGTACTGGCAGGGTGACAACGGCAGCAGAGACTGCAGGGAGCAGGGAGTGAAAGCGATGGGCAAGCGGACCTTGATTTTCTTCGCGCTGGCGCTGGTGACGCTGCTGGGCACCACCCCGGCGGTGGCGCAGGAGCAGCGCGCGGAGGCCCAGCCGAGCGGCGGGGCAATGATCGCCGATGCGGTGATCGCGCGGCCGCTGCTGGCGGCGGCCACTGTTGGCGGCACGGCGGTGTTCCTGGTCACGCTGCCCTTTACCGCCCTGGGTGGCGGCGTTGATACCGCCGCCGAGACGCTGATCAAGACCCCGGCCGAGGCGGCCTTCCGCCGCTGCCTGGGCTGTACGGTAAGCAAGCGCGCCGACGAGCTGTAGCGCTCCGCCCAACATCCCAACGCAAGACGCCCCGCTTCGAGCGGGGCGTCGTGTCATGCTGTCGGGACGTTCAGTACATCTTCAGGCCGCGGTGATGCGCTCATACTTGGCCATCAGTTCCTCGCGGCTCTCCTCGCGCTCGGGGTCGAGGGGAATGCAGTCCACCGGGCAGACCTGCTGGCACTGCGGTTCGTCGTAATGTCCGACGCACTCGGTGCACAGCTCCGGGTCGATGATATAGATCTCCTCGCCTGGCGAGATGGCGCCGTTGGGGCATTCCGGCTCGCAGACATCGCAGTTGATGCACTCGTCGGTGATCATCAGGGCCATGGGGGTACCTCACGGAAGTCGCTGGCCGCGGTCGTCGGGATCTGCTCGGTGCAATCCCGAGCCTTGTGGTCAGGTATTGTAAAGGCTCTTCAGCGCCGCGGCGACCCTGGGATGCACATGCAGCGAGACATCGCCGCCCAGCTTGGCGATCTCGCGCACCAGGGTGGACGAGATATAGGAGTTCTCCACCGCCGGAGTCAGGAAGACGGTCTCGAGTTCCGGCATCTGGGCGCGATTCATGTTGGCCAGCTGCAGCTCGTACTCGAAGTCGGAGACCGCCCGCAGGCCGCGCAGCAGCACGCGGGCCTGCTGCTGCTTCATGAACTCGGTCATCAGCCCCGAGAAGCCGACCACCTCGATGTTGTCGAGTCCGGCGGTGACCTCCCGGGCCAGGGCGATCCGTGTATCGATATCCAGCGCCGGGCCCTTGCCGGGGCTCGTGGCGATGGCCACCACCACCTTGTCGAAGAGTCGAGAGGCACGCTCGATCAGGTCGAAGTGGCCGTTGGTGATGGGGTCGAAGGTGCCGGGGTATACCGCGATATTCATCGCCGTCACTCCTCGAGTCTGCCGAAGGGATTGTTCACCGCCAGGGAGACAGGGCGGGCATAGCCGGGGATCTGGATCTCGTCGTCGCTGATCGTGAGCTCCGGCCCCTCCAGCACGCCCTCACCGAAGCGGTAGCGCGGCGCGAAGCGCCCCTGGTCGGCCTGCCGGCGGTAGGCGGCGGCGGCCTCGCGGGTCGCCTCGCGGCGTACCTGCCAGGCGGCAACGGCGGCCTCGCCGTGGCGCTGCAGCAGCAGGCGCTCGGTCACGGCCGGGGAGAGCAGCACGCCGGTAGCGTTGTTGCCGCCGAAGCCCTTGGCATTGATGAAGGCGGCGTCCGCGGAGAAGGGCATGGACTCGCATGAGAGCCGCAGCCGCTCGGCATGGACGTCGTCGGCCACGGCATCCAGATTGGCGATGCCCGGCAGCAGGCCGTGGGCGAAGCTGCCCAGGGCGCTGGTCAACTGGTCGCCGGCGGCACTGCCCTGGGAGTGGCCCACATAGGACTTCACCGCCACCACCGGCCACGCCTCGATGCCATAGGCCCGCGCTACCAGGTCGAAGACATGGGATTCGGTGGTGCGGTTCTTGGGCGTGCTGGTGCCGTGGGCGTGCAGGAAGGTGCGCTTGCGCAGTGCCTGTTCGCCGAGCATCTCCCGCACCAGGGAGGCGGCCTTTCCCAGGGTGATGTAGTTGCCGATGCCCGGCGCGGAGATCGAGCGTTTCCAGCCGTCGGCGTTGACGAAGACGTCCGGCACGCTGCCCAGGATCTCGGCGCCCACCTCAAGAGCGAGGGCATCATCCATCAGCATCACGAACTGGCTGGATTCGGCGATGGTGAAGCCGCAGTTGCGGGCGAAGGGGCGGCAGGCCTTCTGGTAGTCGGCGTCGGTCAGCAGCTCCAGGGCATCCAGGGCGCGCAGGCTGTCGTCGTCGGCCAGGGCGCCCATGGCGCGGAAGCCCTCGATGATCTCCGGGGTGACCGGAGCATCGGCGGTGCCCACCATGACTACCCGGCGGCGTCCGGCGCGGATATCGTCCACGCCCAGGCGCAGGTTGTAGAGGAAACTGGCGCAGGCGCCCATCGCCGCACCAGTGCCGCCTACGCTGCCCAGCACATAGGCGTTGAGGAAGTCGGCAGGCATCTGGCCGTAGCCCAGCGGCATCTGCTTGGAGGTGGCGCGCTTTCCGGAGACGAAGCTCTTGAGCAGCCCGCCCCAGCCCTCGTCGTCAAGCTGGCCGATGGAGTTGCCGGCATAGACGGCGACCGCGTCGGGGTCGAGGCGGTCGCGCAGGGTGTCCCAGTCGAGGCCGCTGTCGCCCAGGCAGTCGCTGGCGGCGAAGATCGCCATGGAGAGGCCGCGAGGGTGGTGCACGCTGCGGTAGAGCTGGCTGGGCTCGAAGCCGCTGGGCAGCTGGCCGGCGGCCCGCACCTGGGCGGAGCGGTGCTCGGGCAGCATCACGTCCATCTCCCCGGCGGGCACCGTCACCTCGAGCAGCTTGCGATCGAGTTCGCGTACCTGCCAGGTCGGCGGCAGATCCCGGGGTAGCTGGCGACGACGGATGCGGAAGGTGAGGGGAGCGTCCAGCGCCAGGCTGGCCTGGCGGTTGGCGGGCAGGCCCTCGTCGTTGAAGAGCGGATCCTCGATGCGGCGGATCAGGGTATGGTCGAGGACCTGCTGGCGGGTCTGCTCGACGATAGCGTCAGGATCGAGGGGGCGACCCTCGGCGTCCTGCCAGCCGCCGTCTTCCTCGCCGCTGGCCAGGCGCATCATAGCGGCCAGGCCCAGCAGGGTGCGGGCCTGGTCCTCCGCGGGCAGGGCATCGAGCACGGTGCGGCGAAACGCCTGGTGGCCCGAGGTTCTGCCGGCAGGGTTCACGCCGCCCATGCCGACGATCACCGGTAAGTGTGACAAGCCGGATTCCTCGTTGTGCTGTTGGTGTCTACGAGTTCGTTATTGATCGTGGATCATAGCACCCGGCCAGTGGCGGCGTCATGCGGGGCCCCGGCCCTAGCCGTTCTGTTCGATGCCCTGCACGTACCAGGGGGCGCCATCGCGCAGCTCGCGCACCAGATGCCAGGTCTCGTTGAACTCGTTGTGCTCGCCGTTCTCGTCGAGGATCCCGTGGAAGATCACCGTGGCCTCGGCCTGCTGGCCCACCTCCTGCACCATGCCGAGCTCGGCGAACAGGCGCACCACCTCGGTGCGGTTGTTGGCGGGCTGGCGGGCGCGCTCCTCGCGCAGCAGGTTGTAGAGTTCCGGGGTGACGTACTCCTGGATGCCGCTGAGGTCGTTGTTGTCCCAGGCGCGCTGCAGGGTCATGAAGTGCTCCTTGGCGCCGCCCAGGAAGCGCTCGCGGTCGAACCACTCAGGCTCGCCGGCGAAGGCGCCACCGAGTGGGGCACCGCTGGCCTGGAAGGGCTGGGCGGTAGCGTTGCTGCGGGCCGCCTCGGCGTTCGGCGCGGGGCCGCCGGCCACGGCTGGCCGGCGGCGCGCCAGCAGCCGGAAGAGCAGGAAGGCGATGCCGGCCACCACCAGGATGTCCATTAGCCGCAGCTCATCGAAGGCGCCGCCGAAGAACAGCGCGGCGAGCAGACCACCGGCTAGCATCCCGCCCAGCATGCCCGGCATGCGCGAGCCGGTACGGCCCGGGGTGGCGCGGGTGCCGGTGGCCTGGTTCTGGGTGGCGGCCGGCTGCTGCTGCACGCTGCGCGACTGGGTGCCGAAACTCTTGCCGCCGCCCAGGCGACGCGCCTCAGCGTCCTGCAGGGCCGGGCCCAGAGTGAATAAGCCTGCCACCAGCATGATCAGCAGGTGGCGGAAGAGCGAGGTATGAGCGAATCGTGTGGTCATGGGGTGTCGTCTTCGGTCAGGGGGAGGAAGAGTCGAGTCAGGCCATTCTAGCGGCTATGCTGGTGGCCTCCACTAAAATCGACAGCGTAGTGCCGACAACAACAGGGAGTGAGTGCCATGCGCCTGAAACGTGAAGAGAGCCTGCTGCTGGTCGTCGATCTGCAGGCGGGTCTGCTGCCGGTGATCGAGCACGGCGACCAGGCGGTAAACGAGGCGGCCTGGCTGGGCGGCCTGGCCGAGTCCATCGAGGTGCCGGTGTGGGTCACCGAGCAGTACCCCGAGGGGCTGGGCGGCAGCGAGCCACGGCTGCTCGAGGCGCTGCCGGGGCACCGGCTGTGGCAGAAGTTGACCTTCGACGCCTGCGCCAACCCGGAGTTCGCCGCCACCCTTGCGGAAAGCGGCCGGCGCCAGGTGGTGCTGTGCGGCACCGAGGCACATATCTGCGTGATGCAGACCGGGCTTGGACTACTTGAGGCGGGCTACGAGGTCTACTGGCTCACCGAGGCCTGCGCCAGCCGCCGCGCGGCGGAGGCGCGCCTGGCCCGGGAGCGCATGGTGCAGGCGGGGGCGGTGGCGGTGAGCGCCGACATGGTGGCCTACGAGTGGCTGCACCGCTGCGACGACGAGCGCTTCAAGCAGGCCCACCGCCGTTTCCTCAAGGCACGTGCCTCACGGCCGCTGGTCTTTACGTAGTGAGGTGAGCGCGCAGCGCGCTCACCTCACTACAGCTTACAGCTCCCGGCGCAGCCGGGTTCAGGCGGCCCCTTCGGGGCGGGTAAATACCAGGGTGCTGCCCTCGCTCATCGCCGGGTTGTAGGCGTAGCCGGCCACATCGAACGCCTTCAGGCCCTCGGGATCGTCCAGGCGCTGGCGGATCATCCAGGCCGCCATCAGGCCGCGAGCCTTCTTGGCGTAGAAGCTGATGATCTTGAGCTTGCCGTTCTTCTCATCCTTGAACACCGGGGTGATCACCCGCGACTCGAGCCGCTTGGTGTCGATCGCCTTGAAGTACTCGTTGGAGGCGAGGTTGACCAGCACCGGGCTGCCGCTTGCCGCGACGGCGCGGTCGAGTTCGGCGGTGAGGGTCGCCTTCCAGAAGGCGTAGAGGTCCTTGCCCGCCGGGTTCTCGAGCCGGGTGCCCATCTCCAGGCGATAGGGCTGGATCAGGTCCAGCGGGCGCAGCAGGCCGTAGAGGCCGGAGAGGATGCGCAGGTGCTCCTGGGCGAAGGCGTTGTCGCCGTCGTCGAAGGTGTCGGCCTCGAGACCCACGTAGACGTCACCCTGGAAGGCCTGGGCGGCGGGCTTGGCGTTCTGCGGGGTGAAGGGGGTGTGCCACTCGCCGTAGCGGGCGGCGTTGAGGGCGGCCAGCTTGTCGCTGATGCCCATCAGCTCGGAGAGCCGCTGGGGCGAGTAGTCGCGCAGGATATCGATCAGCTCGCGGCTCTGGTCGAGGAAGTCCGGCTGGGTGTGCAGGGCCGTGGTGGCCGGGGTCTCGAAGTCCAGCGTCTTGGCGGGCGAGATCACGCTCAGCATGGGGCGCTCCTGAATCCGGTGGGGTCGCGGACGAGTATACCAAGGGCGCCCCGCCCGAGGGGCTATCGCGGTGATAGTCGCCGGGCGGGGCGGTGGCCTCAGGGGGCGGGATTGGAGTAGCGCCGATGCACGTCCTCGATGGCCTCGAGCACCTCATCGTCGAGGCGCAGCGACTCGCTGGCCAGGTTGCTCTCCAGCTGCGCCATGCTGGTGGCGCCGATGATGTTGCTGGTCAGGAAGGGGCGCGAGTTGACGAAGGCCAGCGCCATTCGAGCCGGGTCCAGGTCGGCTTCCCGGGCGATGCGCACGTATTCGGCGGTGGCGGCCTGGGCCTGGGGGTTGGTGTAGCGCTGGAAGCGCTCGAACAGCGTCAGCCGAGCCCCCTCGGGGCGGGCGCCGTCCAGGTACTTGCCCGAGAGCATGCCGAAGGCCAGCGGCGAGTAGGCCAGCAGTCCCACCCGCTCGCGATGGGCGATCTCGGCCAGGCCCACCTCGAAGCTGCGGTTGAGCAGGTTGTAGGGATTCTGCACCGAGGCGACCCGGGGCAGGCCCTGGGATTCGGCCAGGTGAAGGGCGCGCATCACGCCCCAGGGGGTGTCGTTGGAAAGCCCGATGGCGCGCACCTTGCCGGCATCCACCAGCTCCTTGAGGGCGGCCAGGGTCTCTTCGAGCGGGGTGGCGTCCTCCCGCTCGTCATGCGCATAGCCCAGCTTGCCGAAGAAGTTGGCCTTCCGCTCCGGCCAGTGCAGCTGGTAGAGGTCGACATAGTCGGTCTGCAGGCGCTCAAGGCTCTCGTCGATGGCCTGGTGGAGATGCTCGCGGGTCAGCCGCGGGCCGCCGCGGATATGCTCGAGTCCTGGGCCCGCCGCCTTGGTGGCGATGATCACGTCGTCACGGCTGCCGCGCTGCTTCAGCCAGCTGCCGATATAGGCCTCGGTGCGGCCCTGGGTCTCGCCCTTCGGCGGTACCGGGTACATCTCGGCGGTATCGATGAAGTTGATGCCGAAGGCCACCGCGCGGTCGAGCTGTGCGTGGGCCTCGGCCTCGCTGTTCTGTTCGCCGAAGGTCATGGTGCCCAGGCAGAGGCGACTGACCTCGATGCCGGTATCGCCCAGTGGTCGCGTCTGCATCCTGGCTTCCTCGCGGATCTGGAAATGGAGTCGGCATGGTAGCCAGGCGCTGTCGGGGCGGCAAATCGGGCGCGGGTCATGCTCCGGGTTGAGTCGGCGTCGGGGCGGGCGTATGCTGGCCGCCCGTTGCGCCCCGTGGACCGGGGCTGGCCAGACTTCAGACGCCGCGCACAGGATGGTGCAGGGTGTCTTTTTCTTGCGATACAGGATCCGGTAGAAGGCCATGACACAGGCATCATCACTGTTCACCCGGCTCGAGTACCGCCTGGCGGAGCAGCTCTTCCATACCCGCTGGCTGCCTCGTTCACCGCGCACCCAGCGCCTGACCATGCATCTCTTTCAGCGCTGTGCCGATGCGGGCCATCCGGCGGCGCTCTCCACCTACGGTCATATGCTGTTCCACCGCGGCCGGACGCCCCAGGACAAGGCCCGTGGTGCGCGCTACGTGCTCGAGGCGGCCCACGCCGGCGACTCACGTGCCCAGTACCAGGCGGGGCAGATCTACGAGAATGGCTGCGCCCTCTATCCGCGCCGCGACGACCACGCCGTGACCTGGTACGCCCGCGCCGGCGAGGCGGGCCATCCGCTGGCTGCCCAGCGCCTGGCGCGCGCCTATCGTGAGGGCCAGCTGGGACTGCCGGTGGACGCCGAACGTGCCGCCCACTGGCAGTGCCTGGCCGACCGCGCCGCCGGATTCGGCGAGGTGCTGGACAGCGTGGAAGCCGAGACGCGACACTGACCTGCGCGGCGCCGGCGCGACGGCGCCCTTCCTGTTTCCGCCTCGAGGATGCCTGCCCGCCGTGACGCTACCGACCCTGCTCGATATCGAGGCGTCCGGATTCGGGCGTGGCAGCTACCCCATCGAGGTGGGGCTGGCTCGGCCCGATGGCAGCAGTTGCGCCTTCCTGATCCAGCCCCTGGCCGAGTGGACCCACTGGGACCCCAAGGCCGAGCTGCTCCACGGCATCAGCCGGGCACGCCTGCAGCGCGAGGGGCATCCGGTGCGCCAGGTGGCACAATGGCTCAATGACGAGCTCGGCGAGCTCAAGATCTGCTACAGCGACAGCTGGGGTTACGACAACACCTGGCTGTCGCTGCTCTTCCATCATGCCGGCATGCTGCCGGCCTTCCGCCTGGAGGCGCTGCGCAAGCTGCTCGATGAGGGGCAGCTGGCGTTGTGGAACCCTACCAAGGAGGCGCTGATCGAGGAGCTGGGCATCCACCGGCATCGCGCCGGCGAGGATGCCCGGCTGTTGCAGCTCACCTACCAGCGCACCCGCGAACTGGCCGGCGAGGCCTGACTCAGCGAGCCAGTTGGGCTTCCAGCATATCCAGCAGCGCGAGGGGCTCGCTGGCGTCGAACAGCTCGGCCCGGGTGCGGGCGTTGAGGAAGCCCTGTTCCACGGTATTGTCGAGAAAGGCCAGCAGTGGCGCGTAGAAGCCTTCGGTGTCGAGCACGCCGATCGGCTTGTCGTGGAGCCCCAGGTAGCGCCAGGTCCACGCCTCGAAGAACTCCTCCAGGGTGCCGATCCCCCCGGGCAGCATGATGAAGGCATCGGCATGGGCCGCCATGCTGGCCTTGCGCTCGTGCATGTTGCGTACGTGGATCAGCCGGGTCAGGCCGCGATGGGCCTGCTCGCGCTCCACCAGGTGGTCGGGCATCACGCCGATGACCTCGCCGCCGGCATCCAGGGCGGCATCGGCCAGGGCCCCCATCATCCCGATGCGGGCACCGCCATAGACCAGGGTGTGGCCACGGCGCGCCAGCGCCTCGCCCAGCCGCCGGGCGTCGGCCAGGTACTGCGGGTCACGGCCCTCCCGTGAGCCCAGAAAGACGCAGAATCTCGACATGCTCATCTCCTTGGCAAGAGTGCCCATCCTGGCGTGCCCCGCGTGTTGCCGCAAGACCTTGAAGCAGAACGACGAAGGGCGCCATCAGGCGCCCTCATTGACCGCGTTGCCCTGCTTCAGCGGGCGGCGTCGGCGTCGCGCTTCATGGCTTCGCGCAGCAGCTTGACGCCGACCACGGAGATGCCGATCAGGCTGGCGATCAGGGCGAGGCTGGCAATGACATGGGTATCGACGTACATCGGGGGCTCCTTGTTGAGCATCTTATGGTCAGGGGGGGCGAGTGGAGGCGCCGGGTGCTTCAGGGCAGGCAGTCGGCGACGCCATACTCGGCGTCCATCCAGCGGCCGATGACATTGTTGCCGCACAGGTGGTGGGCGTACTGGGTATGCAGGCAGCGCACCTGGTCCCAGTTGGCGATGCCGCCGATACCGCGCTCCGTGAGCACGCCATCATAGCCGAGCCGGATTACCTCAGCCTTTTGTGTCTCGCTCATGTGCCGCCAGCGCGCTGCCACGTAGTCGCGGTGGCTGGCGTGGTAGGCGGCGAGCAGCTCGGGCTCCTCCTGCAGGCGGGCCTCGAGTCGCTTGATGGCGCCGTCGGCCTCGATGCGCGAGATCACCACCTTGAGGAGCTCGGAGCTCAGCCAGTAGAGGGTCGGGAAGGGTTTGCCATCGACGATCGGCGCCATGCGCAGCACCAGGGGAGTGCCCTCGCCATCGGTGGCGGCCACGGCCTCGATGCCGCGGGGGGCGCGGCCGAGCTGCTCGGTGATGATCGCCAGCTGGCTGGGGTCTGGCGGGTTATCGGTCTGGATCACCATCGTCGGGGTCCCGTAGAAACTTGTTGGACTCGCCAACGGCCAGGAAGAAGGAGCGATTGAGCTGCTCAGGGGTGGGCACGTAGCACCACTCTCGCTCGCAGTATTCCGCGGCCCGCGCCATCAGCACGTCATGGAGTCGATTGAACGGCGCATCATAATCGTAGGGGTCGGCGCCGAACAAGCGGATGTGGGGATAGTCGGCGAAGCGCTCGATGAAGTAGCGCAGCAGCTGTGCCTCCATGGCGCGGTGGCGCTGGGTGTCCTCCGGGTCCAGCCAGAGGGTGTAGCGGATGGCCATGGCGGGCTCCTGTGGGTGCATGTCCCGGGCTTGCCCGGTCTCTCGTGGGACAGCGGTGGTGGGCGATCGGCTCAGTCGCGGACCAGCTTCGCCAGGCGTGCGCCGGTCAGCCGGAGCAGGTCGGACGGCGCCAGGCGGATCTCGAGCCCGCGGCGGCCGCCGCTGACGTGGATCGCCGCCAGGGCCTCGGCGCTGGCATCCAGGAAGGTGGCCAGGCGGCGCTTCTGGCCCAGCGGGCTGATGCCGCCCACCACATAGCCGGTGGCCCGCTGGGCCTCCTCGGCCTCGGCCATCTGCGCCTTGCGGGCGCCGGCGGCGCGTGCCAGGGCCTTGAGGTCGAGCTTGCGCGATACCGGCACGATGGCCACCGCCAGGCGGCCGTCGTCGAGCCTGGCCAGCAGCGTCTTGAATACCTCGTCCGGCGACAGGCCTAGTGTCCGGGCGGCCTCCTCGCCGTAGGCGGGGCTGCGCGGGTCGTGTTCGTATTCGGCCAGGGCGAAGTCGACCCCGGCCTTCTCCAGCTGCTTGACGGCGGGAGTCATGCCTCGGCGGGCTCCTCGTGGAAGTGCGCCTCCAGGGCCTCGCGCAGCTCGCCCTCGATGGGGATGGCCTGCTTGGCCTCGTGGTCGAAGTGCACCATCACGGTGTGCCCCAGGTTGGTGAGCTGGCCGCCCTGGCGCGCCTCCTGGCTGACGGTGAAGGAGCTGTTACCGAGCCGCGAGACGTAGGTGCGGATCTCGATCTCCTGGCCATACTGCAGCTCGGCGCGATAGTCGACCTCCATGCGGGCCATGATCAGCCGCCACTTGCGCGGGTCCAGGTCCGGCGTGAACAGCCGGAAGAGGTCGTTGCGGGCCAGCTCGAACCAGGCCGGCAGTCGGGTATTGTTGACGTGGCCCAGGGCATCGGTGTCGTAGAAGGCGGGCTCGATGGTGCGGGTAAACATGGGGGAATCCTTGTTGTGGTGTCTCCAGAACGAACAGCTTTGCCCCGAGCAAGCGCTCGGTCAAGTCCTCGCGGCCCGTCTTGCTCCCTGCCAGGCCTGGAAGCGGGTCCAGGCGGCGAGCCACAGGGTGGCCACGGCGAAGCCGGCCAGGGTGCCCAGCGCCAGCCCCAGGGTTGGGTAGGCGAAGGAGACGCACAGCGCATAGCAGAGCAGCGCGCCGAGCCCCATGGGATAGTGCTTGATCACGGTGGCCACCGGGCCGGGGCCATGGGTCAGATGGAGGATCACCAGGAAGGGATACATGGTGACCGGGAAGGCGGCCATCACCCCTGCCCAGGCGGCCGGCAGCACATGGGCCAGGCCGGTGATCACGAAGATGATCACCGCGGCGAGCAGGGCGCGCACCATCAGGGCGGCCCAGGAGAAGCGCCCGGCGGGTCGGGCCGCGCTGTCCGGTACGCGGCGGTAGAGCCAGGTGAACAGGGCAATGGCGGCCAGGGTGGTGAGGGTGCCGGTGAGGCGGTCGAACTCCACCCGGGTCAGCACCAGGCTGACTGCCAGGAAGGCGGCGAGCCCGGCGGCGGTGCCGGCCGCTACGCCGGGTAGCCCGGGACGGCGCCCGGCCAGCAGGTAGCCGCCGCCCAGCGCCAGGGTGGCGGTGAAGCCGGCCAGGGTGTGCACGGCGCTCTCGGCGGCGAAGCCCGGCGATAGCTCCAGGCCGATGAAGAACAGGGCGATGGCGGTGCCCAGCGGATAACCCGCCAGCAGGCCGGCGACGCGGGGACTGACACGCACGGCGATGGCACCGAGGCCCAGCACCATGCCGATCGAGACCGCAAGCTTGGCCAGCTGCCAGCTCAGGGGAACTTCCATCTTGTTTTCCTTATCCTTGTTAGACGCTAGATCAGTCGCAGTCCCTGGCGGTCGCGCCAGGCGGCTGGCAGGGCATCTGCCAACGGCTCGCGCAGGTGGGCCGGCAGCGCCGATGTCGCCGCCTCCAGGGAGTCGAAGTCGCGGTTGCGCAGCCAGCAGTAGGCCCAGGCGCAGGCCTCGTCGCCGTCGCGGGGCTGGGGCCGGGCGGGCATCTGCACCAGCAGGAAGGTGGCGGTCCGCGCGGCCCACAGCGGGATCTCGTCGCCACTCTTCGCCTCGCTCCAGGCCGTCAGGGTGGCGGCGTCGGGGGTGGCTTCCGGCTGGCCGATGCGTACCACCCGGGCGGTCTCGGCGAGCAGCAGGGCGAGACGCTGCGGGGCATCCTGGCCCAGTTCACGCCATTGCGCCACCAGTCGCGGCATGCCGCGTCGCACCTTGGCATAGAAGTCGTCCTGGGGCATGGTCGAGGTCATGGGATTGTCCTGGCCGTCGAAAAGGAGTGAGCGCATGGCGTTCGATTTTGCCACGCCGGTGGAGCGTCGGCACCCGTCCGGTAACTGGCCATCACAGAAGTGGCATCGCTACGGTGACGGGGTACTGCCGCTATGGGTGGCCGACATGGACTTCGTTTCGCCCCCGGCGGTGCGTGAGGCGCTGCGCGCCCGGGTCGACCACGGCGTCTTCGGCTATGGCCTGGTGCCCGATTCGCTGCGCGAGACGCTATGCAGCTGGAGTCGCGAGCACTACGGCTGGGAGATCGCCCCCGAGTGGCAGCAGTGGCTGCCCGGGGTAGTGCCGGCGTTGCACCTGGCCAGCATGGCGCTGACGTCACCCGGTGACGGGGTGCTGACGGTAACGCCCATCTACCCGCCCTTCCTCAAGGTGGCCGAGCGTTCCAGGCGCACGCCTCAGCAGGCGAGCATGCGCGAGCCTGCGGCGCCGGGCCAGCCTTGGCGCCTCGACCTCGAGGCCCTGGAGGCGGCGATCACTCCGCGCACCCGGCTGCTGCTGTGGTGTCACCCCCACAATCCCACCGGGCGGGTATGGGATTACGACGAGCTGGCTGGACTGGCCGAGCTGGTGGAGCGCCACGATCTCCTCGTGGTCTCCGACGAGCTGCACTGTGACCTGCTGCTTGACGATGGCGCCCGCCACGTGCCGCTGGCGCTGGCCTTCCCGGCGCTGGTCGAGCGTACCATCACGCTGTGGGCGCCCTCCAAGACCTTCAATTTGGCCGGGCTTACCACCGCCTGCGCGGTGATCCCCGACCCCCGGTTGCGACGGCGCTTCGCAGCGGCGGCAAAGGGGCTGACGCCGGATGGCAACGTGCTGGGGCTGGTGGCCGCCGAGGCCGCCTACGCTCAGGGGGACCCCTGGCGGCAAGTGCTGCTCGAGGTGCTGCGTGACCACCGCCGCAGCCTGGTCGAGCGAGTGGCGTGCTGGCCCGGGGTTTCCATGAGTGCCCCGGAGTCCACCTACCTGGCCTGGCTCGACCTGCGCGAGGCGGGGCTCGGCGCATCACCCCAGCAAACGCTGCTGGAGCGAGCCGGGGTGGCGCTCTCCGATGGCGCCGACTTCGGCCACCCCAGCTTTGTTCGGCTCAACTTCGGGACTACCGCCACCCAGCTGGAAGAAGCCCTGTCGCGGCTGGATGGCGTGCTGACCGGCTGAACGCGATACGGCCGCCCGAGGGCGGCCGTATCGGAGGCATTAAAGCCCCGGCGCGGGCTCAGTAGAGCATGGCGAACAGCTTGCGGCGGTAGCTGACCGTGAGCGGGTGGTCGGCGCCCAGGGCATCGAAAACCCGCAGCAGGGCCTTGCGTGCAGCGTCATCGCCAAAGGCACGGTCGGCTTTCATCAATGCCAGGAGCCCCTCGAGACCCGGCTCATAGTCGCCATCGGCGACCCGGCGCAGGGCACGCAGGTACTGCGCCTCGCTGTCGTCGCGCTCACCCAGGGCGGCCAGCTCCTCGGCGGAGGGGGCTTCCTCGCCGAACTCGATGCTGGCGCGCACGCCGCGGGCCGGAGCAGCATCGCGCTCCTCTGGCGGCAGGTTGTCGAGCACGCTGCGAGCTTCCTCGGCGCGGCCTTCGACTACCAGGGTACGGGCCAGCTCCACCTGGTAGGGCGTGTGGTCCGGGTATTGCTGGCTGAGTTCCTGATAGATGGCACGGGCAGTGGCGGCATCCCCGGCGGTCAGTGCCTCGGCGGCCTGGTCCTCGGGGCTCGCCGGGGCGTCTTCCGGGGCGGGGAAGTAACGGCCCAGCCACTCGCGGATCTCTTTCTCGGGCAGCGCGCCCTGGAAGTGGTCGACCAGGCCGCCCTGGCTGACCAGCTTGACGTCGGGCACCGATCGCACGCCCAGCTGGGAAGCGATCTCCTGGTTCTCGTCGATGTTGAGCTTGGCCAGGAGGAAGGCGCCCTGGTATTCGCGGGCCAGCTTTTCCAGTACCGGCATCAGGTTCTTGCAAGGGCCGCACCAGGGGGCCCAGCAGTCGAGCAGCACCGGCAACTGCATGGAGAGTTCCAGCACCTGCTGGATGTTGCTGGCGTCGACGTCGATGATGACCTCGGGGGCCCCACCCGCCTCGGCCTGGGCAGGTTGCGACTGAGCCTCATGCGGGGCACTGGTGTCGGCAGTGAGCGGTTCACCGGTACGCGGATCGACGATGGACATGGTTGGGCTTCCCGAAAACGAATGGATTTACCTTCGAGATGCGGGTGAAGGCGGGCAGATTCAAGGGGGAGAGGCTCGTGCAGTGCGGATCGCGGGTCCTTAGGCGAGCGGGCATGAAAAAAGCCGACTTCCGGAGGAATCGACTTTACTTAGCTATTTGTTAGCGGGGACCGCTGGTTCTGAAACGTGAGGGAACCGATGGCCTTCGGAGTGTGAGCAAGAAAAAAGCCGACTCCCGGAGGAATCGGCTTTCTTCGATATTTGGTAGCGGGGACCGGATTTGAACCGATGACCTTCGGGTTATGAGCCCGACGAGCTACCAGACTGCTCCACCCCGCATCAACGTGTTGCGTATTCTACACGGGATTCACCTTTAGTCAACCTTTGCTCTCAAACGCTCGTCCCTCATGCCCTCCTTGCGCCATACTGATCCTGGTTTGTCATCAAGGTGACAACTTGACCAAGAACAATGCGATGTTCGGCCGGCTGGGCCGGAGCGCAGTGTCATCATCATCAGGGAGGTACACATGGCCAATCAATCACGCGTCGCTTGGGTAACCGGTGGTACTGGCGGCATCGGTAGTGCGATCTGCCGTTCACTGGCCGCCGAGGGCTACAAGGTAGTAGCCGGTTATCATAACCCTGAGAAGGCCAAGGCCTGGCTCGAGGAGCAGAAGGCCGCCGGCTTCGACAATATCGACATTGCCGGGGTCGACCTGGTTGATTACGACGCCTGTGTGAAGGGCGTCAAGGAGATCGAGGAGAAGCACGGGCCGATCGCCGTGCTGGTCAACTGTGCCGGTATCACCCGTGATGGCACCATGAAGAAGATGAGCCCCGAGCAGTGGCACGAGGTCATCGACACCAACCTGAACAGTGTCTTCAACACCTGCCGCAGCGTGATCGAGAGCATGCTCGAGCAGCAGTACGGCCGGATCATCAACATCTCCTCGATCAACGGCCGCAAGGGCCAGTTCGGGCAGGTGAACTACGCAGCCGCCAAGGCGGGCATGCACGGCCTGACCATGTCCCTGGCCCAGGAGACTGCCACCAAGGGCATTACCGTCAACACCGTGTCGCCGGGCTATATCGCCACCGACATGATCATGAACATTCCCGAGAAGGTGCGCGAGTCGATCCGTGAAACCATCCCGGTGAAGCGTTACGGCAAGCCCGAGGAGATCGGTCGCCTGGTGGCCTATCTGGCCGACGAGGAGTCCGGCTTCATCACCGGTGCCAACATCGATATCAACGGCGGCCAGTTCATGGGCTGATCCCGGTTGTCGCCTCGCCGTTCGGCGGAGCAACACGACGCAGGAGCGCGGGGAGGAACCTCGCGCTCCTGCGTCGTTTCGGGGCTCGGATGCCGGGCTTCAGGGGGGTGGAAGGCGCGACAGCCGCTCCAGCAGATGGTCCAGCTCGCCCACCTCGCGTTCCCACAGCTCGGGCGGTACCGGGCCGATGGCCAGCAGCTCAACCAGCACGCCGCGCACCTCCTTGGCTCGGGAGCGCTCGCGTCCCAGATTGTCGTTGAGGCGTTCGACCTGTATCGCCAGGCGCAGTGGGTCGTCGCGGTGGCTGACGCTACCCTCGGCCAGCAGCGAGAGGTGTACCCGGACGCGAGCGAGGCGCTCTTCGACGGTGTCGGTCGCGGCGCCCTCCTGCCGGGCGGCGTTGCGCCTGAAGTGGGCGCTGCGCAGGTCTTCAGAGAGCGCCGGACTCTCCGCGAGCGGCACCTCGCGCGGCTCGTTGCCGGCCAGGCTCTCGGCGTCCGCCGCCAAGTGAGCCTCGAGCAGGGGGCGCACTGCCTGCCAGGTGTCCACCTGGTCGGCCACCGCCAGCCGCTCGAGGCGCTCGCGCCGGGCGCGCACGATGCCGGACCAGCGTCGGCGCATGCCTTCGCTGCGGCGTCCGCCGGGAAGCGGCTCCAGCGCGGCGGCCTCGTCGATGGCCCGGGCCAGCACCTCGGCGTCTTCCGGTCGGGTGGGCTGCCAGCCATCCATGCGGTCGACAAGCGCCTGCATGGTGTCAAGGCGCTCCCTGTCGCGGCGCACGCGGTCATCCCGAGCCGCCTCGCGGCTGGCGAAGATGGTGTCACACAGGCCACGGAACTCGCGCCATAGCGCCTGCTCCTCACCCTTGGGGGCTCGGCCCAGTTCTCGCCAGCGACGCTGCAGCGTCTTGGCCTGCTCGGCACGCCTGGTCGCCGGCATCTCCTCTGCCGACAGCTGGCGTGCCTCCTCGACCAGCTCGCGCTTGGCCTCGGCGATGTCCCGGGCGCGCTGATCGATCAGTGCCTGGAGCCGGTGGCGGATGGCGCCGAAGCGGCGTCCGATGGCCTCCGCCTGGTCGCGGGGCACCGGCGACGCCCGGCGCCACTGGTCCCGGGCGCGATCGCGGATCTCGCGCAGGGCGTCCGGGTCGGCTTGCTGTGCGGGATGGTCGAGGAGTGTCTCGAGCTGTTCGCATAGGGCGATACGCGTCGCCAGGTTGTTGTCGCGCTCGGCGTCCAGGCGTGCCCGCCAGCCCGCCAGGCGCTCGTGGATGCGATCCGAGGCGGCGCGGAAGCGGGCCGACTGTTCGCGGTTGGCGGCGGCGTCGCCCAGTGACTTCCACTCCTTGACCAGCTGACGGTGGCGGCGATCCAGGGCGGCCTCCACGCTGGCCTCGTCGTCGGCCAGGGCCTCGATGCCGGCAACCAGCTGCTCGCGCTTGGGGCCGGCCACGAACCCCCGCCAGTCGCGCAGCTCGGCCAGTCGGGCGCCAAGGCGCTTGAAGCGTGCCTCCAGTGGGCGGAACCGGGCGCCATCGACTCGCTCGGCGAGTTGGCGCAGGCGCTGGTAAAGGCGGCTGGCGGGCTTGAAGGCGCCGCGCTCCAGCAGGCGCTCGAGCTCATCGAGCTGCTCCTCGAACTGCTCCGCCGATACCGCGTCAGTTGCCGGGGTGGTGGCGGGGCGGTGCTCGAGTCGCTGGCGGGCCCTGTCCAGCAGTGGCGTGGGGGCCAGGTCGTCGGGCCAGTCGATCGCCGTGAGCAACCCCTTGAGGCGCTCCTCGTCGTCATCCTCGAGGGCGCGTTGGAGTTCGCCGGCGCGCTGAGTGAGGCGCACCCAGGCGCCGCCGATCTCCTCGAAGCGGCTCAGGGCGGCGTCGTAGCGCCGGCGCAGGGCTTCATCGGTGACATGATGGTCGGCGAGCTCCTGCCAGCGGTGGGCCAGCAGTCGCTTCTGTGCGCGCAGGCTGTCGATATCCTGGGCCCCCAGCGTCTCGCTGCGCTCGAGTGCCTCGAGGCTCTCTTCCAGCGCCTCCACCAGGCTCTCGCTGGCCTGCTGGGCATCCTCGCGATGCTGGTAGGCGGCGGCATTGGCACGCTCCTGGGCCTCGTGATCCTCGATCACCTTGCGACAGCGCAGGCAGGCGTCGTGGTAGCGCCGCTCGAGGCTCGCCTCGGGGGTGTCCTCGAGCTGCTGCCATTCGCGCATCAGGTGGCGCAGGCGCCCGGCATAGAGGGGCTCCCAGGGAGCGGAGGCATGCCGTTCCAGTGCCCGCACCAGTGTTTCGCGGCGCTCCCGGGCGGCGGCCAGCTCGGCGGCATCGGCACGGCGGCGGTTGAGTCGCTCGCGGGCCTGGCGCATCACCTGGCGGTCGCGTTTCGCCTCGCGCGCCAGCCGCGACAGGCCGGTGTCGCTGTCGACCCTGACCGCCGCGGCATGGCGTACCGCGGCGATGCCGTTGTCGCAGGCCTGGCGCACCAATGCCTCCTCGTCCTCGAGGCGCTCGATCGCCGCCAGGCGCAACTGCTGATTGTCGCCCTCGAAGGCGATCGTCTCGAGCAGCGCAGCATCCTCCAGCCGGCCGACCATGGCGACCCGCGCCGAGAGTTCAAGCTGGCCCTCCTTGCCGCAGATCAGCGCCGCTAGGCGTCGTTCGAGCTCCGGGGAGCGCGCCTCGTCATCGAGCAGGGCGATCAGCCCTTCGGGGTCTTCGAGCCGCGCAAGCGCCGCGGTGCGCACGGCCGGGTCGACATCCGCTGCCAGCCGTTCCAGGGCACGACGCTGGTCCTCGCGGGAAGGATCGAGGCGCTCGATGGCCTGGCGCCGCACGCCGGGGTCGGGGTGCTGCCAGCGGGGGGCGAAGAGGCGGCGGAAGAGTCCGGACATTGGGTATCCTGGGGTGGGCGGCGCGGCATGCCGCGGTAATCTCGCCCGTAGTGTTGTTGGTCAAGCGTGTTCCCGCTATCTAAGCATGCGCTGCGCCTGGGGAAAAGTCCGGTCCACGGAGTGTCTGTGGTCGGATGGCGACACTGACAGTCGGCGCGTGTCGCGCGTATGATGGAGTTGCAGGGGAGGTGTGAGTCGCTTAGCTTTGACTCTAACTCTCATCACAGCGATCTGGAGTTCGGCAATGAGCCTCAAACTGGACAGGGAAAGCGCGGCCTTCACCTTCAAGGGGGGCATGTTGCCAATGACGGTCATGGAACTGGCCAGTGCCGATCCCGAGCAGATTCGCGATCAACTCGCCGGCAAGATGAGCCAGTCACCAGCCTTCTTCCAGCATACGCCGGTGGTGCTCAGCGTGGAGAAGCTCGACGAGCCTCATCTCGCACTGGAGCGTATCTGCGCCGTTTGTCGCAGCCACAAGCTGCTGCCCGTGGCCGTGCGTGGCGGTGCCGATCCGGTCAAGCAGTCTGCCTGGGCCCTGGGCCTGGGCTGGTTCCCGCCCCAGGAGAGCGGCCGAGCGCGTCCGCTGGAGAGTGTCACCGCCGGTGACGCCATGGAAGACGAAGAGTCGGTCGATCTGGCGGTGCCGCCGGGCGTCGCCAGCGGAGGCCGCATCTTCCGCGGGACGGTACGTTCCGGGCAGCAGATTACCTCGCCCAGCGGTGATCTGGTGGTGGTCGGTGCCGTGAATGCCGGCGCCGAGGTGCTCGCCGCGGGCAGTGTGCATGTCTACGGCGCGCTGCGTGGCCGCGCTCTGGCCGGGATCCATGGTGATCCCCAGGCCAGCATCTTCTGCCGTGAGCTCCACGCCGAACTGCTCTCGGTGGCCGGCAACTACAAACGCCTCGAGGACATCGACCGACGGTTGCTGGGCACCCCGGTGCAGGTACGCCTCGACGGGGATCAGCTGGGCATTACCTCGCTCGCCTGAGCGACATGCCCGTCGATAGCCCGATCCATTTCAACGACACGACAGGAAGCGACTCTTGGCCAAGATCATCGTTGTGACCTCCGGCAAGGGAGGCGTCGGCAAGACAACCAGTGCGGCAGCCATTGCCACCGGCCTGGCACTGCGCGGCAACAAGACCGTGGTCATCGACTTCGACGTCGGACTGCGTAACCTGGACCTGATCATGGGCTGCGAGCGGCGCGTGGTCTACGACCTGGTGAACGTCATCCAGGGAGAGGCGGGCCTGAGCCAGGCACTGATCCGCGACAAGCGCGTGGACAACCTGCATATCCTCCCGGCCTCCCAGACCCGCGACAAGGATGCCCTGACCCTGGAAGGGGTCGAGAAGGTACTCGATACCCTGAGCAAGGACTTCGACTACATCCTCTGCGACTCCCCGGCAGGCATCGAGCGTGGCGCCCAGCTGGCCATGTACTTCGCCGACGAGGCGATCGTGGTCACCAACCCCGAGGTCTCCTCGGTGCGCGACTCCGACCGCATCCTCGGCCTGCTGGCCTCCAAGACCCGCCGCGCCGAGCGCGGCGAGGATGAGATCAAGCAGCACCTGCTGATCACCCGCTACAATGCCATGCGGGTCGACACCGGCGACATGCTCAACCTCGAGGATATCCGGGAGATCCTGGCCATCGACCTGATCGGCCTGATCCCGGAGTCCGAGGCGGTACTGCGTGCGTCCAACCAGGGGGTGCCGGTGACCCACGACAACGATAGCGATGCCGGCCAGGCTTACGCCGATACCGTGTCGCGTCTGCTCGGCGAGGAGGTGCCCCTGCGCTTCCACGAGTACCAGAAGAAGAGTCTGCTGAGCCGCATGTTCGGAGGAGGTCGTCGTTGAAACTGCTTGAATTCCTGAAGCGAGAACGCAAGAAGTCCGCGTCGGTCGCCAAGGAGCGGCTGCAGATCATCGTGGCTCACCAGCGCAGCCAGCGGGGGCAGCCCGATTACATGCCGATGCTCGAGCGCGAGCTGCTGGAGGTGATACGTCGCTACGTCCAGGTGGACGACGATGCCATCAACATCAGCCTCGACAGCGAGGACAACTGCTCCGTGCTGGAGCTCAACGTGACCCTGCCCAAGGGCTCGCCGGGTTGAGCCAGCGCCCCTGAAGCCTGGTGGCCGCGATAGCCCTGCGGGCTGAGCCAGGCTGGCTGAGCGCGCCGCGGGGCTGTGCTAGGCTGTGGCCTCCATGCTGAATCGCCGGAGAGACCTTGCCCATGGCGCCGCCTGACGCCCCGCAGACCTTCCTGTGGCACGACTACGAGACCTTCGGTGCCGATCCCCGGCGCGACCGGCCCTCCCAGTTCGCCGCTATCCGCACCGATGCCGAGTTCAACGAGATCGGTGAGCCGGTCACCTGGTACTGCCGGCCGGCCGACGATTTCCTGCCCCATCCCCAGGCCTGCCTGGTCACCGGCATCACCCCCCAGCAGGCGCGGCGCCGCGGGGTGCCCGAGGCGCAGTTCGCCGGGCAGATCGAGGCGCTGATGAGCGTGCCGGGCACCTGCTCGGTGGGCTACAACAGCGTGCGCTTCGATGACGAGATCAGCCGCCACCTCTTCTACCGCAACCTCCTTGACCCCTACGCCCGGGAGTGGCAGAACGGCAACTCCCGCTGGGACCTGATCGACGTGGTTCGCGCCTTCCATGCGCTGCGCCCCGAAGGGCTCGAGTGGCCGCGCCGCGGGGATGGCGCCCCCAGCTTCCGCCTTGAGGACCTCACCGCCGCCAACGGCATCGAGCACGCCGGGGCCCACGATGCCCTGGCCGATGTGCGCGCCACCATCGCCCTGGCCCGGCGCCTGCGCGAGGTAAACGCCAATCTCTTCGACCACCTCCTCGGGATGCGCGGCAAGCGCGCCGTGGGCAAGTTGCTCGATGTGCCCGGGCGCAAGCCGCTGCTGCATATCTCGCGGCGTTACCCGGCCAGTCGCGGCTGCGCCGCCCTGGTGGTGCCGCTGGCCGAGCACCCCACCAACCCCAACGGGGTGATCGTGTACGACCTCTCGGTGGATCCAACGCCGCTCTTCGAGCTCTCCGCCGAGCAGATTCGCCAGCGGGTCTTCGTCAGCAACGACGACCTCGCCGAGGGTACTGAGCGCATTCCGCTCAAGGTGATTCATATCAACAAGTGCCCAGTGCTCTTCCCGGCCGGCGCCCTCAAGGACGTGGCGGGGGAGCGCAAGGGACAGTACGGCGAGATCGTCGAGCGCCTGGGCCTGGACATGGCGGCCTGTCGTGACCACTGGAAGCGCCTGGCCGGCCACCCCGAGGTGGCCTCCCGGGCCGCCGAGGTGTTCGCCGAGCCGCCCCCGGTGGGGCCGGGAGATCCCGACCTGATGCTCTACTCGGGGGGCTTCTTCTCGCCGGCGGATCGCCAGCAGATGCAGCGGGTGCGGGATACCGATCCCTGGGACCTGGTGGGGGCCACTTTTGCCTTCCAGGACCCGCGCCTGGAGGAGATGCTGTTCCGTTACCGGGCGCGCAGCTTCCCCGAGACGCTGGAGGGCGACGAGCTCGCCCGGTGGGAGGCCGACCGCTGGGCGCGCATGAATGACGCCGAGGTGGCGAGCCTGACCCTCAAGGGCTTTGCCCGGGAGATCGAGCGACTCAACCAGGTCGAGCTGACCGATCGTGATCGCCAGGTCCTCGAGGAGCTGGTCATGCACGTCGAAGCCATACTGCCGCCTCAGGCCTTCGACGCGGACTGACTCCCTGCGCCAACGAGCCGGGGCAGGCCCTTGCGGTCCTGCCCCGGCGCATCTCACTCCTGGCGTCTCACGCCTCAGCCTTCATCGTGTTTTGGCAGCGGCGCCAGGTGCTTGGTCAGTGCCAGCACATCGTCGGGCTCGTCGCCCGGGTCGAAGGCGACCGCCACCGTCGGCGCGTCGCGCAGCGCCTGCCAGGCCTGGCGCAGCTCGTCGGGGCTCACCGCGAGCACCCGCTCGGCCAGCCGCTCGCGGCGATCGAAGTCGGTGTCACCGTAAGCCAGGGCCCGCCACAGGCGGTCGGTGCGGCCCCCCAGGCTGGTGTCGCGTCGGGTCAGCTCGGCGTGCACCGCTTGGCGATAGGCGGCCAGGTCATCCTCCTCGAGCGTCGCCAGGGTCGCCTCGAAGTCGTCGAGGAAGGCGTCGACGTGCTCGCCGATCGCCTCGCTCCCGGTCTCGGGTGACTGCACCATCAGGGCGAGCCCCGGGGCATCCAGCATCGGCGAGTAGCCGGCGTTGACCACGTAGCCGAGCTGCTGCTCGGTGCGCAGGCGCTGGTAGAAGGGCGTGTCGATCAACTGCCCCAGCACCGCCAGACGCGCCTGGCTCGAGAGCGAGCGGTCCGGGCCCTGCAGGTAGCGCAGCAGTATCGATTCTTCGCGACTGGTGTGCGGGGTCAGGGTGGGCAGCTCCGAGGAGGCATCCAGGGGCACCAGCTCGGGAATCGCATCGGCGGAGAGCGTCGGGGCGAGGGTCTCGGCCACCCGGCGCGCGATGGTGTCTGCCTGCTCGGCGTCGAGGTTGCCCACCGCCATGGCTTCCAGACGCAGCTCGCCGAGGAAGGCATCGCGGAAGTCGCGCAGGTCCTCGGTCGTCAGGCCCTCGCTTTCCTCGAGCAATGCCGCGCTGGGCCACTGGGGACGCACCAGGGCCTCGGCCAGGGTGCGGTTGGCCTGGCGGTGCAGCGGGTCCTGGGGGGCATTGCGCCACTCGCGCTGCAGGCGGTAGCGCACTCGCTCGAAGGTGGCCGGGGCGATCTCGCCCTCCTGCAGCTGCTCGATCACCCGCTCCATCACCACCTCCTGGCGGTCGCGCCAGCCGGAGAAGGCCAGGGTGATGCCCCGGGCGTGGGCATAGGCATCGACCCCCTGGCCGGCCAGCCGTGCCGGGTAGAGCGCCTCGTTCAGGCTATCCTCCAGCCAGCCGGCCAGCAGTCGGGCCAGCACCGCGGCGCGGGGCGCCTCGGCGGCACGCGGGTGCTGCAGGCTGAAACGCCACTCCGCCTTGGGCGTGTCGAAGCTGGCGTCGGCCATGTGCCAGAAGGCGAAGGCGGGCTCGTCGATCCGCTGCCTCGGGCGCTCGTCCTGGGCGTCGAGCAGCGTGAGGTCCTCGGCGATATAGGGGTTGGGCTCGGGCAGCGCCAGCTCGTCGAGGAGCCTGCCGTCGGTGCTGTGCGTATCGTCACGCCAGGGGGCGTTGAACCAGGGCGAGGTCTGCTCGCCCTCGACGTCCGGGGCGCTGTAGAGGCGGATCAGGTTGTCGGGGGTGAGGGCGGCCAGGTAGCCGCGGGTACGCTCGCGGTCGAAGCCGTCCATGCGGTAGTCGGCATACTGCACATCCTCCACCGGGAAGCGCGCCAGGTTCATGGCCAGGCGCATGGCGTCCTGCAGGGGCGAGCCGTGCTGCTGGAACTGGAAGCTCTGCTCGGCCAGGCGCGCCTGCTGCTCATAGCGCCACGCCTCGGGGCCGGCCTCGCGGATCGTCTCGATGGCGGCGAACAGGCTGTCCTCGATGGCGTCGCGCTGCTCGGCGCCCTCCGGGGTCAGGCTGAGGCTGACGGTGAACAGGGCATGCCGGCCATCGCCCCGGGAGACCCCGGCGGAGAGACCGTCGGCCCAGCCCGCCTCGCGCAGGGCGGCGAGCAGGCTGCCCTCGCCCTCATGTCCCAGCAGGTGGGCGATCAGGTCGGCGGGCTTGTGGCGGTACTCGGCGACGGGGTCGGGTACCGGGAAGAAGAAGCGCAGCTGGCGGCTGTCGCGCAGTGACTGCACGGCGACCCGCCGGGGCAGCGACTCCGGCAGGGCCAGCGGGGTGGCTATCTCGGGGCGCTCGAGGCCGCGATCGGGCACCGTGGCGAAGCGCTCGGCGAACAGCTTTTCCAGCTCGTCCAAGGGCTGGGGGGCCACCACCGCCAGATGCATGACATTGGGGCCATAGTACGACTCGTAGAAGTCGATGACGCGCTCACGCAGGTCGGGTTCGCCCTCGGGGCGGTCGGCCAGGGTCTCGCGGCTGCCGACCGAGAAGCCGGTAAAGGGGTGTTCCGGGTTCAGCACGCGGTCGAGCACGTCGTTCTCGCGTCGCCCCTCGTCGCGGATGCGTGCCATGTACTCGGAATGCACCACGTTGCGCTCGCTCTCCAGGCGGTCGGCGTTGAACAGCGGGGCGATGAAGAACTGGCTGAAGCGGTCCAGGGCGCCCTCCAGGGCGTCCGGCTCGATATCGAAGAAGTAGTTGGTGTCCTGGGGCGCGGTGAAGGCGTTGTGGCTGCCGCCGTGGCGGGTCAGGTAGCCCTGGTAGGCGTCCGCCTCGGGGTAGGACTCGGTGCCCAGAAACAGCATGTGCTCGAGGAAGTGGGCGAGGCCGGCCAGGTCCTCGGGATCCTGGGCGCTGCCCACCGAGACGTTGAGGGATACCGCCGCCTTGTCGGCCTCGGGGTCGCTGACCAGCAGGGCGGTGAGGCCATTCTCCAGGGTCACCACACGATAGTCGCGCTCGTCGTGGGGGCTGACGCGGGGCGTGGTGGCATCGGCCACCTCGTCGATGCTCTCGGCCCGGGTCGGGGCGGCGAGCGCCAGCAGGGCGAGCAGGCAAAGGGGCAGCAGCCGCATTAGCGGCGCGAGGGGCTGGGCGCGGGTCATCGTCTCTCCAGGGGGTTCTGGTGGCGTAGCATGGGGCCTACCGGATGGGCGCAGGCCGCCTCCTGGTTCGCCGGGTTGTTCACACGTCTTGATACCGGGAAAGCGCCGAGGAGTTCCCGTGGTGCCGCGGCCAGCAGGGCCTGGGCGCTCTCGACCGGCGTCTGCGGGTCGAGCCAGCGTCGTGCGTCATCGGAAGGGATGACCGCCGGCAGGCGGTCGCCGAGCGGCGCCAGCAGGGCGTTGGTCGGCACCGTGATCAGCGCCAGGGAATCGGTGTGCTCGGCGAGGCTGGTGTGGAAGCGGCACCAGAGGGCGGCCAGCAGCAGCGGGCCGCGGTCGACCCGGGTGACCAGGAAGGGTTGCTTGGCGCGCGGCTGGGATTTCCAGACATAGATACCGGTGGCCGGAACCAGGCAGCGCCGGGCCTGGAAGGCATCGCGAAACATGCGGCGCTCGGCCAGCGACTCCGCCCGTGCGCAGTGGGGGGCGTGGTCCAGTACCGTGAGCCAGGGCGGCGTCAGCCCCCAGAACAGCCGTACCAGGTGCAGCCGGCCGGCCTCCAGGCGAATGCCCGAGAGCATGCGGCGGGGTGCCAGGTTGGCACTGGTCACCTGGGGCATGTCCATCACCAGGTCGGGCAGCAGCTGGCTGAAGTCGATCGGTGCGATATGCAGTCGGCCGGCCATGGGAGCTCCGGGTCTGGGTGCGTCAGGGTAACACAGCTATCGAAAACAGTGTTCGATGTGCGCTATCCTTGGGGTCCTTCACGCAACTGCCCGCTCCGGCTCGCGAGGAACTCGATGGCTCGTCCCAGACAGCATGCTCCCGAGGCACTTCATGCCCAGGTCATGGCGGCGTGCGACGCCTGGTTGCAGGACAATCCGGTACACAGCCTGTCCCTGCGTGCCCTGGCGCGCGAGGTGGGGTGCGCTCCCAGCACCCTGCTCAAGCTCTATGGCAGCTTTCATAACCTGCTGCAGCACGTCAATATCGAGACCCTCGGCCACCTGCGCGAGGTGATCGAGCCGCTGACCAGCCAGGCCACCCCGGAGGAGCGGCTGCGTGCCCTGGCTCGTGCCTACTGGCAGTTTGCCCAGCGCGAGGCCTACCGCTGGCAGCTGCTGTTCGACTTCCCGCTGGCCCAGGAAGGTGAGCTGGATCAGCGTCAGACCGAGATGATCGAGGCGCTCTTCCGCCGTGTCGAGGCCACCCTCAAGGAGTATCAGCCGGCCCTCGATGACCTCGAGGCGCGCCGCCTGGGGCGCACCCTGTGGGGCAGCGTGCATGGCCTGGTGCTGCTGGGCCTCAACGAGCGCCTGGGCTACTGGCAGGGCCAGCAGCTGGAGGTGGGTGAGCTGCTCGACCAGCTGCTGGGAACCATCCTCGCCGGCCTGCGAGCCAGGTAGGAGGTCCGTTGACGGCGCTGATCTGGTCCCTGGTCGCCTGTGTGGCACTGTGGTTCGCCTGGCGGGTCAAGCAGGCGCCGCGCCCGGCGGTCCGCCTGCTGGTCTACCTGCTGGTTCGCCTGGTCTACCGGCTGCGCCGGGTGGGGGTCGAGCATCTGCCCAGGCGCGGGGCCGCCCTGGTGGTATGCAATCACGTCAGCTTCATGGATGCGCTGGTGATGGGGGGCGCCAGCCCGCGGCCTTTGCGTTTCCTGATGGACAAGCCGATCTATGACTCACCCTGGCTCAACTGGCTGTTCCGCCTGGTGGGTGCAATTCCCGTGGAGTCGGAGCGCTGCGACACGGGTAGCCTGCGCCGAGCGCTGGATGAGGTGAGTCGTGCGCTGCGCGATGGTGAGGTGG
The DNA here is from genome assembly GCF_057169305.1 of Halomonas sp. C10-5. Classification (NCBI taxonomy): domain Bacteria; kingdom Pseudomonadati; phylum Pseudomonadota; class Gammaproteobacteria; order Oceanospirillales; family Halomonadaceae; genus Halomonas; species Halomonas sp. C10-5. The sequence continues at coordinate 3,006,009 of NZ_CP175665.1, read as the reverse complement.
TGATGCTGTTTCCCGAGGGGCGGCTGACACGGGATGGCGAGGTGCAGGAGTTTCGCCGTGGCCTTGAGCTGATCCTCGCCCGTGACCCGGTGCCGGTGATTCCGGCGGGCCTCTCCGGGTTGTGGGGATCGTGGACCTCCCACTGCCACGGCCGCGCCCTGAGCGGGCGACCACGCCGCTTCCGCGCCCGGGTGATGTTGCGGCTCGGCGAGCCGCTCTCGCCGGGTGCGGCCACCCGGCGCCACCTGCAGGCCCGGGTAAGCGAGCTCAAGTGCGAAGGGGATGCCTGGACCCAGCCGCTAGCCGAACAGCAGGTCCAGCGGCACTGAGCCTGGGCTCCCGGCTCAGCGCCGTCGTGGTGCCGGCCAGCAGCGGGCCTCGGTGATCAGGTTGTCGCGGACCTCCTGGATCTCCATGCGTACGCCACCCACCTGCAGCGAGACGGGGCCCTCCGGAAACGCCTCCAGGTGCTCGAGGATCAGGCCGTTGAGCGTCTTGGGGCCATCGGTGGGCAGCTGCCAGCCCAGCGACTTGTTGACGTCGCGGATATTGGCGGTGCCCTCGATCACCACGCTGCCGTCCTCCTGGCGATGGATCTCCTCCTCCATGCCCGCCACGTCGGTGGTGAACTCGCCGACGATCTCCTCGAGGATGTCCTCCAGCGTCACCAGCCCCTCCACATCGCCATACTCGTCCACCACGATGCCGATGCGGCGTTTCTGCTTCTGGAAGTTGAGCAACTGGGTGTGCAGCGGGGTGGATTCGGGAATGAAGTAGGGTTCCCGTGCCTCCTGGACGATGGCCGCCTTGGTCACCTCGCTGCGGGACAGGAAGCGTGCCGCGTTGCGCAGGTGCAGCATGCCGATGATGTTGTTGATGTCCCCCTTGTAGACCGGCAGCCGGGTGTGCTGGCTGGTGCGGATCTGGGTGAGGATCTCCTCGAGCCCGTCGTCGAGGTTGATGCCGACCACCTCATGGCGCGGGACCATGATGTCGTTCACGGTGACGTTCTCGAGGTCGAGGATCGAGAGCAGCATCGTCTGGTGGCGCTGGGGGATCAGGGTCCCCGCCTCATGGACCACGGTGCGCAGCTCGTCGCGGGTCAGGTTGTCGCCGTCGCCATCGATGTTGCGCACGCCGATCAGGCGCAGCAGGCCATTGGAGATTACGTTGACCAGCCATACCAGCGGATAGAGCAACTTGAGCAGCGGTTCGAGGACCAGCGAGGCGGGGAAGGCGATGCGCTCCGGCTTCACTGCCGCATAGGTCTTCGGGGTGACCTCGGCGAAGATCAGGATGGTGATGGTCAGTACGGCGGTGGCCACGGCCGGGCCGGTGACGTCGCCGAGGAAGTGAATGGCGATGATGGTGGCGATTGAGGCTGCCAGGTTGTTGACGAAGTTGTTGCCGATCAGGATCACGCCGATCAGCCGGTCGGGGCGCGACAGCAGTCGGGCGACCCGCTGGGCGCGCGCCTCGCCGCTGTTGACCCGGTGGCTGAGGCGGTAGCGGTTGATCGACATCATGCCGGTCTCGGAGCTCGAGAAGAAGGCAGACAGGCAGATAAGCAGGAACAGCAGGCCGAACAGCAATCCCAGTGGGAAGTCGTCGCTCAAGTCGAAGGGTCCTCGGTCGCGGGTCAGGCTCGATTTGACGGGAGGTGGGCGCGCGGTGTCAAGGCGGCGGGAGGCCCGCTCAGCCGCGGCTGAGCAACACTTCCAACACGAAGCGGCTGCCGAAGTAGGCCACCAGCAGTACCGCGCAGCCTCCCAGGGTCCAGCGCACGGCACGCATGCCGCGCCAGCCCAGCCGGTGATGGCTGAACAGCAGTATCGCGAAGATCACCCAGGCGGCCAGGGAGAGGATCGTCTTGTGGGCGAGGTGCTGGGCGAACATGTTGTCGAGGAACGCGAAGCCGCTGATGATCGCCAGGGTCAGCATGCCCATGCCGGCCCAGATCAGTTCGAAGAGCAGGCGCTCCATGGAGGTGAGCGGGGGGAGGGCCTGGACGATGCCGCGGATCTGGTGATGGCGCAGGGCGTGATTCTGCAGGCCCAGCAGCACGGCCTGCACGGCGGCAATGGCGAGTATCGCAAACCCCAGCAGGGAGCTGATGGCGTGGAGTGTCACGCCGAGTGGCAGGTCCTCGGAGGGCGGTGCCGCCGGTACCGTTGCGGCCAGCAACAGCGCGATTCCCGCCAGCGGCAGGATGCCCGTCGCGGCATCCAGTACCGGCTTGAGCAGGCTGATTGCCAGCAGCATCGCCACCACCATGGCGCTGATCAGCACCATGCTGGCATAGAGCCCCGGCAGCACCTGGACGTCATGTCCGAACAGGCCGACGACCAGGGGCAGGTGGCACAGCAGGCCGAGCAATGCCAGGCCGCGCACCAGCATCGGCTGCGGTGCGACCCGTCGAGCCAGGGTCAACCCCTGCCAGGAGGCGGCGGCGATGTAGAGGAGGAAGGCCATTATGGCCAGGGCGAGCGCCTGCATGGGTTGCGATCCGTGCGCCTGTGGAAGTGAACAGCATAAGGGTGACTAGCGTGCGGCTACTATACCCAATCCCCTGCCTGCCGCACAGGCCGTGGCCTGCGGCGCCTCGTCCCGGGGCGCGAAGCCAGGTGCATGGAGAGTCGCGCCCACAGCGCGTATAATCGCCCGCAACCTTCAGGCCATCGCACATGTGGAGAGGCCAATGTTCCAGAATCTCAGTGAGCGCCTGTCGCAGACGCTCAAGTCGATCAAGGGTCAGGCGCGCCTGACCGAAGACAACGTCAAGGATACCCTGCGCGAGGTGCGCCGGGCACTGCTCGAAGCCGACGTCGCCCTGCCGGTGGTCAAGGACTTCATCGAGCGGGTGCGCGAGCGCGCCGTGGGTCAGGAGGTCTCGAAGAGCCTCTCGCCCGGCCAGCAGTTCGTCAAGATCGTCCAGCAGGAGCTCGAGGCGACCATGGGCGAGGCCAATGAGGGTCTGACGCTCAAGGGCTCGCCGGCGGTGGTCCTGATGGCCGGCCTGCAGGGTGCGGGCAAGACCACCTCGGTGGCCAAGCTGGCGCGCTACCTGCGCGAGCGCGAGAAGAAGAAGGTGCTGGTGGTTTCCGCCGACGTCTATCGCCCGGCGGCCATCGATCAGCTCGAGACCCTGGCGAAGGAGGTCGAGGTCGACTTCTTCCCGTCGCGTTCCGACCAGAAACCTGTCGATATCGCCGAGGCGGCGATCCGGCACGCCAAGATCCAGTTCCATGACGTGGTGCTGGTGGATACCGCCGGTCGCCTGGCCATCGACGAGGCGATGATGGCGGAGATCCAGGCGCTGCACAAAGCCGTCTCGCCCCAGGAGACGCTGTTCGTCGTCGACGCCATGACCGGTCAGGACGCCGCCAACACCGCTAAGGCCTTCCACGAGGCCCTGCCGCTGACCGGCGTCATCCTGACCAAGGCCGACGGCGACGCCCGCGGCGGCGCCGCGCTCTCGGTGCGCCATATCACCGGCAAGCCGATCAAGTTCATGGGCGTGGGCGAGAAGGTCGACGCCCTGGAGCCCTTCCACCCGGACCGTGTCGCCTCGCGGATCCTCGGCATGGGCGACGTGCTGTCGCTGATCGAGGAAGCCGAGCGCACCGTCGACAAGGGCAAGGCCGAGAAGCTGGCCAAGAAGGTCAAGAAGGGCCAGGGCTTCGACCTCGAGGACTTCCGCGACCAGCTCCAGCAGCTCAAGAAGATGGGCGGCATGGGCGGCCTGCTGGGCAAGCTGCCGGGCATGGGGCAGATGGCCGAGATGGCTCAGGGCCCCGGCCCCGAGAAGGAGATGGGCAAGCTCGAGGCACTGATCAACTCCATGACTCCCCAGGAGCGCCGCAAGCCCGAGATCATCAACGGTTCGCGCAAGCGGCGCATCGCCGCCGGCGCCGGCCTGCAGGTGCCCGACCTGAATCGCCTGCTCAAGCAGCACAAGCAGATGCAGAAGATGATGAAGAAGGCGGGCAAGAAGGGCGGCATGCAGAACATGATGCGCGGCATGTCCGGCATGATGGGTGGCGGCGGCCTGGGAGGCCCCGGTGGCATGGGCGGAATGGGTGGCCCGGGCGGCAAGCCCTGGCGATAAGCCCGAAAAAGGTTCCCAAGCGGGGCTGTTTTCCGTAGAATGCTGCGTCTTCACTGGCAGGACCGCGAATGGCGCGGTCATCGTCGTGACCGAATCCAACTCAACCGAAGGACTGACTAGGCCATGGTTACCATTCGTCTGGCTCGTGGTGGCGCCAAGAAGCGTCCCTTCTACCACCTGACCGTTACCGATTCCCGCAACGCCCGCGACGGCCGCTTCATCGAGCGTCTCGGCTTCTTCAACCCGGTCGCCCGCGGCCAGGAAGAGCGTCTGCGGATCGACCTCGACCGTATTGCCCACTGGCAGAGCCAGGGTGCCCAGCTCTCCGGCCGCGTCGCCGAGCTGGTCAAGGAAGCTCGCAAGCAGGCCTGAGGCCTGATGCGATGGTTATCTCGGTTCCGAGGTCGTCGATGAGCGAATCCGCCAAGGCTCAGCCCGCCGACGATCATGTGGTGCTGGGAAAGCTGACCAGCCCCTATGGCGTGAAGGGCTGGCTCAGGGTGTACTCGTACACCAGCCCCATGGAGGGCATCCTCGACTACTCCGAGTGGGTAGTGCGTCACGATGAGACGCTCGAGCGTCGCCGCCTGGTGCAGGGGCGCCGCCATGGCAAGAGCCTGGTGGCCCGGCTGGAGGGGTGTGATAGCCGCGAGGCCGCCGAAGCGCTGGCCGGTGCGGAGATCGTGATGCCCAAGGCCGAGTTGCCCGAACTGACCGGCGACGACTTCTACTGGCACGAACTGGAAGGCCTGCGGGTCGTGACCCGCGAGGGCAGCGTGCTGGGACGCATCGACCACCTCTTCGAGACCGGCGCCAACGACGTCATGGTCGTGAAGGGGAGTCTCGAGGCGGACGCCATCGACGCCCGCGAGCGGCTGCTGCCGTTCCTGCCCGAGGAGGTGATCCTCGAGGTCGACCTCGATGCTGGCGTGATGACTGTCGACTGGGATCCCGAATTTTGACGGAATCCGAACCGACCCCGGTCGAGTCGGTGCCCGACATGTGGATCGGCGTCGTCTCGCTGTTTCCGGAGATGTTCGAGGCGATAACCCGCCACGGCGTCACCGGTCGGGCAGTGGACAACGGACGTATCGCGCTGGAGATCTGGAACCCGCGCGACTACGCCAGCGACCGGCATCGCACCGTCGACGACCGCCCCTACGGTGGCGGGCCGGGGATGCTGATGAAGGTCGATACCTTGCGCGCGGCGATCCACGCCGCCAGGGCCAGGGCCGAGCAGGCCACCGGGCAGCGTCCCAGGGTGATCTATCTTTCGCCCCAGGGTCGGCGGCTCGACCAGGCCGGCGCGCAGGAACTGGCTGCCGGACCACCCTTGGTGGTGGTGGCCGGGCGTTACGAAGGCATCGATGAACGCGTGGTGGAGAGCGACATCGATGAGGAGTGGTCGATCGGCGACTACGTGCTGAGTGGCGGCGAGCTGCCGGCCATGGTGCTGATCGATGCCGCGGCAAGGCTGGTGCCCGGAGTGCTGGGCCATCAGGATTCCGCGGTCGAGGACTCCTTCAACGACGGGCTGCTGGACTGCCCGCACTACACCCGCCCGGAGGTGATCGACGGGCGGCAGGTGCCGGAAGTCCTGCTCAGCGGCAATCACGGCGCCATCCGGCGCTGGCGGCTGAAGCAGTCCCTGGGGCGTACCTGGCAGCGGCGTCCCGACCTGCTGGAAGGCAGGGAGTTGAGCAAGGAGCAGCGCGAGCTGCTTCGGGAGTACCTCGAGGAACACGCGCTGCTCGCCAGATAGGGCAGGGCGGAGGTGCGGGACACCCGAGCCGCCGAGCTCGTGGCCCCGCGTCACCCATTATCTCCCGCGCTCTCGAGTTCGTTCGAGCGCCGGGATCACGATTCACCGGCAAGCCAAGCGACCGCTGAATCAAGTTATCAAGGAGTCATTGTCATGAGCAGCAAGAACAAGGTGATCCAGGCGCTCGAAGCCGAGCAGATGAGCAAGGAAGTTCCGGCCTTCGCCCCCGGCGACACCGTCGTCGTCCAGGTCAAGGTCAAGGAAGGCAACCGCGAGCGTCTCCAGGCCTTCGAAGGCGTGGTGATCGGCAAGCGCAACCGCGGCCTGAACTCCGCCTTCACCGTGCGCAAGATCTCCCACGGTGTCGGCGTCGAGCGTACCTTCCAGACCTACAGCCCGCTGGTCGACTCCATCAGCGTCAAGCGTCGTGGCGACGTGCGCCAGGCCAAGCTCTACTACCTCCGCGAGCGCAGCGGCAAGTCCGCTCGCATCAAGGAAAAGCTGGTCTGAGGCCGAGCCCTCGCAGCCCTCGAGCCGGGGCCCAGCCCCGGCTCGACCGAGAAACCCCGTCACCGCACCCGCGGGGCGGGGTTTCCTTGCATCCGGGGGCTGCCCACCGGAGCCTGCCATGAGCGCGTCCGACGACAGTATCGCCATCGACGCCTTCCTCGACGCCCTGTGGCTCGAGCAGGGGGTGAGCGAGCATACGCTGGCCGCCTACCGTCGTGACCTGGCTGCCTGGGCGGCGCGTCTCGCCGAGGGTGGCGAGACTCTGGTCACGCCGGCTCCCGCAAGCCTGCCGACCTGGCTCGATGAGCGGCGTGCGGCCGGCTACCAACTGCGCAGCAACGCCCGGCTGCTCTCAAGCCTGCGTCGCTTCTACCGCTGGGCGCTGGAGACGGGGCGTATCGAGCGCGATCCGCTGGCTGAGATTCGCCTGCCGCGGGTGCGCCCCAGCCTGCCGGAGACCCTGGAGGAGGTCGAGGTGGAGCGGCTGATCGCCGCGCCGGATATCACAACCGACCTGGGGCTGCGCGACCGCACCATGCTGGAGGTGCTCTACGGAGCGGGGCTGCGTGTCTCGGAGCTGGTGGGGCTGACCACCGATGCCGTGAACCTGCGCCAGGGGGTGGTCAGGGTGCGCGGCAAGGGAGACAAGGATCGCCTGGTGCCGCTGGGTGAGGAGGCCGTCGACTGGGTCTCGCGCTACCTGCGCACCGCCCGCGGGACGCTGATGCGCGACGCCACCCGGCCCGCGCTCTTCCCGGGGCGCGATGATCGTCCATTGACCCGCCAGGCCTTCTGGTACCGTATCAAGCATCATGCCCGGGTGGCCGGTATCGAGCGCTCGCTGTCGCCGCATACCCTGCGCCACGCCTTCGCCACCCATCTGTTGAATCATGGGGCCAATCTGCGTGTCGTACAGATGCTGCTCGGTCACAGTGACCTCTCCACCACCCAGATCTATACCCATGTGGCCCAGGCGCGTCTGGAGCGCCTGCACGCCGCCCATCACCCACGAGGATGAACCATGACGACCCTTTCCCGGATCCTTCTTCTCGGCCTGCTGGCCGCGCCGCTGGCGAGCTCGCCAGCCCTCGCCCAGCAGGACGGTGCCGAGCGCCTCGCCGAGCGGCTCTCGGTCAACGGCCAGTCGATGCCGGTGCAGAGCGTGCGCGAGGCGCCGATGGACGGTCTCTTCGAGGTGCGCCTGGAGACCGGTGAGCGCTTCTACAGCGACGCCGAGGGCGAGCACTTCCTGGTCGGTGACCTCTACCGCAATGGCGACCAGGGCCTGGTCAACCTGACCGAGGAGGGGCGCAACACCGAGCGCGCCGCGCGGCTGGAGCAGGTGCCGGAGTCGGAGCGCATCATCTTCCGCGGGCCGCAGAGCGACGCCAGGGTGATGGTGTTCACCGATACCACCTGCCCCTACTGCCGGCAGCTCCACGAGGAGGTGCCGCGGCTCAATGAGCTGGGTATCGAGGTGCACTACCTGGCCTTCCCGCGCAGTGGCATGAATGCCCAGGGCGCACGTGACATGCAGCAGGTGTGGTGTGCCGACAATCCCGCCGAGGCGATGAGCGCCGCCAAGCGGGGTGATTCGCTTTCGGCCCCCGCAGACTGCGACAATCCGGTCGAGTCGCAGTATCATCTGGGGCTGGAACTGGGCGTCCAGGGGACGCCAGCCATCGTGCTCCCCGACGGCCGCCTGGTGCCGGGCTACGTGCCCGCCGAGCGCTTGGCCGCCATGCTGGGGCTCGACGAGTAGGGCGCAGACCATCAGCGGCGTACGCATGAATGATCAGACGCCCCGGGGCGGGGTTACACTCGCCCCGGCGGCGTCATCGACACGCCTGGACACGACACGCCATACAACGAACTCGGAACACGCGAGCAGGAGCAATACATTGAAACCGGTGAGAGTAGGAATCTGTGGGCTGGGGACCGTCGGCGGCGGAACCTTCAACGTGCTGACGCGCAACGCCGAGGATATCGCCCGGCGAGCCGGGCGACCGATCGCCATCGAGCAGGTCGCCTATCGCACCCCCAACCCCGAGTGCGACCTTACCGGCATCAACACCACCGCCGACGTCTTCGAGGTGGCCAGCAACCCCGATATCGACGTGCTGGTGGAGCTGATCGGCGGTTATGACGTGGCCCGTGAGCTGGTACTCGCCGCCATTGCAAACGGCAAGCACGTGGTCACCGCCAACAAGGCGCTGATCGCCGTGCACGGCAACGAGATCTTCGCGGCGGCCCACGAGAAGGGTGTGATCGTGGCCTTCGAGGCCGCCGTGGCCGGGGGCATCCCGGTGATCAAGTCGCTGCGCGAGGGCCTCGGTGCCAACCGCATTGAATGGGTGGCCGGCATCATCAACGGCACCGGCAACTACATCCTCACCCATATGCGCGACGAGGGCCGGGCCTTCGACGATGTGCTGGCCGAGGCCCAGGCGCTGGGCTACGCCGAGGCCGATCCGACCTTCGACGTCGAGGGCATCGATGCCGCTCACAAGCTGACCATCCTCGCCTCCATCGCCTACGGCGTGCCGCTGCAGTTCGAGAAGGCCTATACCGAAGGCATCTCCCGGGTTACCGCCCAGGACGTGGAACAGGCCGATAACCTGGGCTATGTGATCAAGCATCTGGGTATCTCCAAGCGCACCGAGCAGGGGCTGGAATTGCGTGTGCATCCCACGCTGATTCCCAAGGAGCGCCTGCTGGCCAATGTGCACGGCGTGAAGAACGCCATCGCCGTGATGGGTGACGCCGTGGGGCCGACCCTCTACTACGGCGCCGGCGCCGGGGCCGAGCCTACCGCCTCTGCGGTGGTGGCCGACCTGCTCGACGTGGCCCGCGATATCACCACCGACCACCACTACCGGGTGCCCTACCTGGCCTTCAGCGGCATCAGCGAAGACGTCAGCCAGCTGCCGATCATGCCCATGGAGGAGATCACCACCGCCTATTACCTTCGGCTGCTGGCGGTGGACCGCCCCGGCGTTCTGGCGCGAGTGGCCACCATCCTCTCCGAGCAGGGTATCTCCATCGAGGCGCTGATCCAGAAGGAGGCCACCGAAGGCGAGCTGGTGCCGATCATCCTGATGACCCATCGCACCCGTGAGCAGCACATGAACGAGGCGATCCGCCAGATCGAGTCCATGGCCGATATCGCCGGCCCGGTCACCCGGATTCGCGTCGAGTCCCTGGACGAGCAGGAATAAGCCATGCGCTATATCAGTACCCGCGGGCAGGCGCCCGCGCTCTCCTTCGAGGAGGTCGTGCTCACCGGCATGGCCAGCGACGGCGGCCTCTACGTGCCGGAAGAGGTTCCCACGCTCACCCGTGACGACCTCGCCGCCATGGCCGGGCTCTCCTATGCCGAGATCGCCTTTCGGGTGATGAAGCCCTTCGTCAACGGCGAGATCGACGACGAGACCTTCCGCGGCATCGTCGAGGAGGCCTACGCCACCTTCAGCCACGACGCCGTGGTGCCCCTCAACCAGCTCGACGCCAACCACTTCCTGCTCGAGCTTTTCCACGGCCCGACCCTGGCCTTCAAGGACGTGGCGCTGCAGCTGCTCGGCCGCATCCTCGACCACTTCCTGAAGAAGCGCGGCGAGCGGGCGGTGATCATGGGGGCGACCTCCGGTGACACCGGTTCGGCCGCCATCGAGGGCTGCCGCCACTGCGACAACCTCGACATCTTCATCCTCCACCCCCACAACCGGGTCTCGGAGGTGCAGCGCCGCCAGATGACCACGGTGATGGCGGACAACGTCTTCAACATCGCCATCGAGGGCAACTTCGACGACGCCCAGGCGATGGTCAAGGCGAGCTTCGCCGACCAGTCCTTCCTGAATGGCACCCGGCTGGTGGCAGTCAACTCCATCAACTGGGCGCGCATCATGGCCCAGATCGTCTACTACGTGGCCTCCGCCGTGGCGCTGGGTGCGCCACAGCGCGAAGTGAGCTTCTGCGTGCCCTCGGCCAACTTCGGCAACGTCTTCGCCGGCTACATGGCCTACCGAATGGGGCTGCCGGTGGAGCGCTTCGTCATCGCCACCAACGCCAACGACATCCTGCACCGCACCCTGGCAGCCAACGACTTCTCGAAGCAGGAGCTCAAGGCGACTCTGGCGCCCTCCATGGATATCGTGGTGTCGTCCAACTTCGAGCGGCTGCTGTTCGAGGCCTACGAGCGTGACGGCGCCGCCGTGGCCGAACTGCTCGAGCGCTTCCAGGCCGAGCCCACGGCACTCGCCGATGCGCCCCTGGCCAGGCTGCGTAAGAAGTTCGCCAGCCACAGCGTGGATGATGCCACCATCCTCGAGGTGATCCGCGAGGCGCACCACCGCACCCAGGAGATCCTCGACCCGCACACCGCCACCGGCTACCGCGCCGCGGAGCGCGAGCGGGGCGATGCCGCCGTGCCGATGATCACCCTGGCCACCGCCCACCCGGCCAAGTTCGCCGAGGCGGTGGTCAAGGCGGGCTTCCCGGGCGTGCCGCTGCCGCCACACATGGACGACCTACTGGAGCGCGAGGAGCGCTACAGTGTGTTGCCGGCGGAGCTTTCTGCCGTGCAGCAGTTCGTCGTCGAGAATCGCCGCTGAATCTCATGCCTGTAGTGCAGCGTCATCACTAGCGAGGGACGCTGCTCGAGTTCGATGCCCGCTCGGGGCTGATCCGGCGACAGGCCTGCGAGGGGGGGCTGTGAACCCATCCCTGGGCGCTACCGATGCCCTGCTTCGCTCTCGCGTCCTGCTCGGCTTGCAGGACCAGTGCTGGCCATCCATGGCCAGCCCGTTCGAAGCAGTGCTTCTCACCCCTGGCATAGGACCCCCTCTTCGGCCTGTCCCCGGCGCCCCTCGCTATTGCGGTGCCCCTCTCTTGCATGCGGTCATAGACTTGAACCAGAGGAGCCTGGCTTGGACGCAGTGACGGACCCTATCGATCTCAGCGAGCGCCTGAGGCCACGCATCCTGCCGCGGCCCCGGGATGCTGCCCTCTATGCTCGCGCCCAGCGCGAGGGGCTCTCCGAGCTCCAGGCCCGGGTATTGGCCGGGCGCCTGGCGGGCTATCAGGGCGAGCTCGCTCCGCTGGTCTCGCCCAGCCTGCGTCATCTGGCCCACCCCGAGCGGCTCGCCGACGGGCGTCGCGCCGCCGAGCGCATCGCCCAGGCTGTGGTCGACGGCGAGCATATCGGCATCCTCACCGACTACGACGTCGACGGTATCACTTCCCATGTGGTCATCCGGCGCACCCTGCACGAGCTGTTCGGCGTGCCCGAGGCGAAGCTGCACAGCCTGATCGGCCACCGCATCCACGACGGCTACGGCATCAGCCTGCCGCTGGTGGAGCGTACCCTGGCCCTCAAGCCGCGGCCCAGCCTGGTGATCACAGCCGACTGCGGGAGCTCCGACGAGCCGCGTATCGCGCGGCTGGTCGCGGAGGGCATCGAGGTGGTGGTCAGCGACCACCACGCCCTGCCGGTGGAGGGGCCGCCGCCATCCGCCCATGCGGTGGTCAACCCCACCCGCGATGACTGCGACTACCCCGACCCGACCATCGCTGGTTGCATGGTGGCCTGGCTTACGATGTCGCTGACCCGCTCGGTGCTGATCGAGTGGGGCGTGCTGGGTCGGGAGACACCCAAGCTCTCGCCCTGGCTCTCCTACGTGGCACTGGGCACGGTGGCGGACTGCGTCTCGCTGGGTGGCAGCCCCGCCAACCGGGCGGTGGTGACCCACGGCCTGACCCTGATCAACCGCATGGAGGCCGCCTGCTGGCGCGCCATGGCCCAGCGGTTGGGGGCCGACAGCGTACCCTTCGACGCCGAGACCCTGGGTTTCCAGATGGGGCCGCGCATCAACGCCCGCTCGCGGCTCGATGACCCCTATGCGGCGCTGCACTTCATGCTGGCAGCCGATGACGCCACGGCGTCACGGCATCTGGAGACGCTGGATCAGGACAACCAGTCGCGCAAGGCGATCGAGGCCGACATGGCCGAGGAGGCGCGGGCACTGGCACTGCCGGCGTTGACCGCCGACGAGCCGGCCATCGTGGTCTATCTCGAGAGCGGCCACGCCGGCGTGCAGGGTATCGTCGCCTCACGGCTGGTGCAGGCTTACGGACGCCCTGCGCTGGTACTGACCCCCGCCGCGGCACCGGGCATGCTGACCGGCTCGGGGCGCTCCATCGAGGGGCTCCACCTGCGTGACGCCCTGCAGCGCACCTTCGAGCTGGAGCCCGAGGCGCTGCCACGCTTCGGCGGCCACCGCGGGGCGGCCGGCGTCGGCGTGCCCGTCGAGCAGCTGGATGCCTTCAAGGCTGCCTTCCTTCAGGCGGTGGCCGAGCAGCTGGGCGGGGCGGCGCTCTATCCGCGGATCCTCACCGATGGCGACCTGACCCCCGAACAGCTGAGCCTTGCGACCCTGGACGAACTTCAGGCGCTGGGCCCCTATGGGCGCGAGTTCGATCCGCCGCTGTTCCAGGGCGAGTTCATCGTCGAGCGGCTGCGTCCGGTGGGCGCCGATGGCAACCACCTGATGCTGGAGCTCTCGCTGGGCAGGGTCATCCACCGGGCGATCTGGTTCCGGGCGGTGACCCCGGGCGAGGTGCCCGCCTTCGGCGTGGGCGACCGGCTGCGCTGCGCCTACAAGCTCAACCGCAACCGCTGGCGGGGCAGGGAGAACCTGCAGCTGATGGTCGAGCACGCCGAAGTCATATAAGGAGTCAGGCATGGATCCGCAGGAGCTGCCCAAGGACCCCCACTCCCTCCGGGAGGACGCCATGGCGATGCTGGTCGGCACGCTGTTCGTGGCGCTGGGCGTGACCCTCTACACCCAGGCCACGCTGCTCACCGGCAGCACCGCCGGCATGGCCTTCCTGCTGCAGTACGCCAGCGGCTGGCCCTTCGGCGCCTGGTTCTTCCTGATCAACCTGCCGTTCTACTGGCTGGCCATCAAGCGCATGGGGTGGTCGTTCACGCTGCGTACCTTCGCCGCCATCGGCCTGGTGTCGCTGTTCTCCGAGCTCACCGGTCGCTGGATCGACATCGCCACCGTGGCGCCGCTCTACGGTGCACTGATGGGTGGCTGCCTGATCGGCATTGGCATGCTGATCCTGTTTCGCCACCGCGCCAGCCTCGGCGGAGTGAATATCCTGGTGCTCTACCTCCAGGACCGCTTCGGGCTGCGTGCCGGCTATGTGCAGCTGGCCATCGACGGTGCCATCATGCTGGTCGGCCTGGCGCTGCTGCCGGTCGACCGGGTGGGGCTCTCGGTGCTCGGTGCGGTGGCCCTCAACCTGATCATCGCGCTGAACCACAAGCCCGGGCGCTACATGGGGGTGAGCTGAGCCGGCACCCGGCTCAGCGCTTGCCCCAGAACCACCAGGCGATCAGGCCGATCAGGGCGAGTCCTGCCAGATTGATGATCCAGCTCATCGCTTGGCCTCCTCGTGCTGGTTGTCGTCCTCTTCGTTGCCCCCGGCCTCGCCGGAGGGGCGGAACAGGCGCAGGCGGTTGGCGTTGCTGACCACGGTGATCGAGGAGAGCGACATCGCCGCCCCGGCGATCATCGGCGACAGCAGGGTGCCGGTGATGGGGAAGAGCACCCCCGCGGCGATGGGAATGCCCAGGGTGTTGTAGCCGAAGGCGCCCACCAGGTTCTGCTTGATGTTGGTCAGTGTGGCGCGGCTGATCTCGATGGCCGCGGCGACGCCGTGCAGCGAGCCGCGCACCAGGGTGATGCCGGCACTCTCGATGGCCACGTCGGTGCCCTGGCCGATGGCGAAGCCGACGTCGGCCCGGGCCAGCGCCGGGGCGTCGTTGATGCCGTCGCCGACCATGCCCACCACCTCACCCTCGCCCTGCAGGCGCTCGATCTCGGCGTGCTTGTCCTCGGGCAGCAGGCCGGCGCGGAAGTCGTCGATGCCCACCTCCCGGGCGATGGCGGAGGCGGTGTGCTCGTTGTCGCCGGTCAGCATCACCACCTTGAGGCCGTCGGCCTGCAGGCGCTTCACCGCCGCCACGGTGTCGTGACGCAGCGGATCGCTGATGCCGAACAGCGCGGAAAGTGTACCATCCACGGCCAGGTAGACCACGGTGCGCGCCTTCTCCTCCAGTTCGCCGGCCTTCTCCCTGCCGCTGGCCAGGTCGACGCCGGCCTCCTCGAGCAGACGGGCGTTGCCCAGCAACAGCGCCTTGCCGTCGGCGGTCTCTGCCTTCACGCCGCCGCCGGTGACGCTGTCGAAATGCCGGATATCGGCGGGCTCGGCGTCGGCCTCCTCGGCGTGAGCCATCAGGGCCGCAGCCAGCGGGTGCTCGGAGCCACGCTCCAGGGCTGCCACCAGGCCGAGCCGCTCCTGCTTGTCGCCCTCGAAGCCTGGGGCAGAAAAAAAGTGGGTCTCGGTGACTCGCGGCTTGCCCTCGGTCAGGGTGCCAGTCTTGTCTACCACCAGGGTGGTGAGCTTGCTGGCGGTCTGCAGGGCGTCGCCGCTTCTCACCAGCACGCCGTGCTCGGCGGCCTTGCCCACCCCGATCATGGTGGAGATCGGTGTGGCCAGGCCCAGGGCGCAGGGGCAGGCGATGATCAGCACCGTAGTGGCGGTCACCAGCATGTGCAGCACCCGTGGCTCGGGGCCGAGGTTGTACCAGACCAGCGCGGTGAGCACGGCGATGATCATCACCGAGGGCACGAAGATGCTCGAGACCTTGTCGGCCAGTGCCCCGATGGGCGGCCGCGAGTTCTGGGCGCTGGCCACCTGCTCGGTGATGCGGCCCAGGCGGGTATCGGCACCGACCCGGGTGGCTCGGTAGACCAGCGAGCCCTTGCCGTTGACGGTCCCCGCGCTCACCTCGTCACCCTCGCCCTTGGTCACCGGCAGGGGTTCGCCGGTAAGCATCGATTCGTCGATATGGCTCTGCCCCTCGGTCACCTCGCCATCCACCGGCAGGCGCTCGCCGGGACGCACGCGGATATGGTCCCCCTCGCGCACCTCGTCGATCTCGACCTCGCGCTCCTCGCCGTCGCGGATCACCCGGGCCGTGCGGCTCTGCAGGTCGAGCAGGCGCTTCAAGGCGTCGCTGGTGCGGCCCCGGGCTCGCAGCTCCAGGGCGTTGCCCAGCAGCACCAGGCCGATGATCATCGACGAGGCCTCGAAGTAGATGCCGCGGGCCATCTCGGGCAGCCAGGGAGCGAAGGCCACCACCGCCATGGAGTAGGCCCAGGCGGTGCCGGTGCCCATGGCGATCAGGGTGTCCATGTTTGCCTGGTGGTGGCGGAAGTTCTTCCAGGCGTTGACGAAGAAGTGCCGCCCGGGGAAGGCCATCACCGCGAGTGTCAGCGCCCCGATGACCAGCCAGAAGAGCCGGCCCGCGCCTTCCGGATGGGGGTGGTAGACGAACATGCCGACCATCAGCGGGATGGCCAGGGCCAGCGACCAGAAGCTGCCCTTGAGGCGGCGACGATACTCCCGCGCATCGCGATCGGCGCGGGCCGCCTCGGCCTGGCGCAGGTCGTGGATCGGCTCGGCGCCATAGCCCACCGCCTCCACGGCCTCGATCAGGGCCTCCTCGTCGGCGTTGCCCTGCACCTGGGCGGTGTGGGTACCGAAGTTGACCGTGGCGGAGACCACGCCCGGGGTGCGCTCCAGCGCCTGCTGGACGCTCTTCACGCAGCTGGCACAGGTCATGCCGCCGATGGAGAGGCGCCGGGTGGTGGCGCGCTCACAGGTGGGCGATTCCCGGGGTGCCTCGCTCGGGGCCTCGGTGTCGGGAACGGCTTCCTCCCGTTCGTCATCCATGGCGGCCTGCTGCTCCTCTCCCGGCGGATAGCCGGCCTCGTCCAGCAGGCGGTCCAGCGTCTCGTCATCCAGCCGGGTGGTCACGGTGAGGTGTTTCTCCGCCGGCTCGCCAACCACCTCGGCGTCGGCATCCTCGGCCTGGATCGCCTCGCGCATGCGCTTCACGCAGCCCTGGCAGTTCATGCCGGGCACCTGGCGCTCGCGACGCAGCGGGCGATCCGCCGGGGGGTAGCCGGCGTTCTGCAGCGTGCGGTCGAGCCGCGCGTCGTCGAGGGTGGAGGTGACGGTGAGACGCTTGTCGTCCGGAGCACCCATGACCTCGGCCTGCGGGTCCTCGGCCTGGATCGCCTCGCGCATGCGCTTCACGCAACCCTGGCAGTTCATGCCGGGAACGCGGCGTTCGAGGGTGGCGTTCATGGCGTCTCCTTGTGGGGCTGTTGTGAAGAGGGGGCGGTGTCGGTGTGGAGCGGCTCGGGGAAGCTCTCGATCAGGCGGCACAGGCTGTGGCCGTCCGGGGTGCCGTCAGGCATCTCGGCCCAGGCGTCCAGCGCCCGCTCCATGCGCTCGGCCAGGGCCTGCAGCTCGGAGATCCGCTCGCGGATCTGCGGCAGCCGGCTGGCCAGCAGGTCGCGAACCATGGGGCAGGGCGAGTCGCCGTGGTCGGCGTGGTCGAGAATCTCGCGGATCTCGGCGACGCCGAAGCCCAGGGTGCGGGCGCGCTGGATAAAGCGCAGCCGCTCCAGGTCGTCCTGGGTGAACAGCTGGTAGCCGTTGTCGGGATGGCGCTCGGGGTGCAGAAGACCCTCCCGCACATAGTGGCGGACAGTCTCGGCGGTGACGCCGGCACCCCTTGCCAGTTCACTGACCTTCATGGGATCGCCTCTCTCGGGATTGGCATGCCTGTAGTGTAAAACCCTTGTGTTACCCAAAGGTCAAGGCATTCACGGACTGTCGGAATGTGCCGATTCGTTACGGGGCAGGCGAGAGGTAACTCCATGAAAGTTCATGGCTTCAAACGGCCGTGCGACCAAAGTATTAGCGTTTTCAGCATTAAAACGCTCGTTTGGGGTTGAAACGCTCGTTGGCATACGCGAAAAGGGAGGGGCACGCGCCAGCCTCCGCGAGAGGCTACGCCGGCGCCAACGTCATAACAGCACCGCAAGGGATGGATCCATGAAGAACAAGTTCAACCGCCTGACCCTCGCCGCCGCCGTGGCGGCTGCCGCCTTCGCCAGCCAGGCCCAGGCCGGCGGCTACCAGATCAACGAGCAGAGTGTCAGTGGCCAGGGTTATGGCCACGCCGGGCGCAGCTCCAACGTCAACGATGCCACCATCGTCTTCGGCAACCCGGCAGGGATGTCGTTCCTGGACCGGGCTCAGGTATCGGTAGGTGGTACCTACCTGGATGTCAGTACTGACCTCGACAATACGACCTACACAGCAACGGTGCCCGGCACGGGCGGAACGACGGCGCAAGGGGATATGGTGCCCGGTACCTTGGTGCCATATGCCTTCTATGCTCACCCGGTAAATGAACAGCTGGCATTTGGCTTTGGGGTCTATGCACCTTTCGGTTCCAAGACCGACTACGAGGACAGCTTTGCGGGCCGTACATTTGGCACCCTGACCGAGGTAAAGGTTATGAGTGCACAGCCGACGGTCTCCTATCGCTTCAATGATCAATGGTCGGTAGGTGCTGGTGTCTCTTACAATCGTGTGGATGGCAAGTTATACCGTAATGCTCCTGCCGCTCCGGGCGTTGAGCTGGACTCGCGAGTGGAAGGCGATGATGAAGCCTGGGGATATAACCTCGGTATCATCTATCAGCCGATTCCGGAAACGACACTTGGCCTTACCTATCGCTCAAAAGTTGAGTACACCCTTGAAGGTGACTTCAAGGCAACAGGCCCTGATGGTTCGGTTGCAAGCCGGCCGGTAGAGACTCCCATGGGGCCTGTCATGGTTCCGCTCCAGGATAGCGCAAGCCTGGATCTGACGACGCCTGAAACCGTCAACTTCTCCGTTACCCAGGAAATGACGGATCGCCTCAAGCTGATGTTTGGTGCCTCCTGGGCGCGTTGGAGCCGGTTCGACCAGATCCTTGTCGAGGGCGAGAATCTGGGTGAGATCACGAATGAGCCGCAGAACTACTCAAATGCCTGGGCATTTGCCGTTGGGGGTGAGTATCAGCTGAACCCGCAATGGGCCCTGCGTGCTGGTCTGTCGATTGACAATACGCCGACCAATGACATTGATCGTAGTGTTCGTATTCCCTCCGATGACCGCCGGATCTTTTCCGTCGGGGCTGGGTGGACACCCGTCGACAACATGACGGTCGACCTGGCCTACTCCTACCTCTCCGAGCGCGGCACCTTCGTTGAGCAGGGCGACCCGACCGACCTTCGAGGGCAGTTCAGGACCGACTACAAGAACGAGGCCCACGGCTTCGGCGCCCAGCTGACCTACCGCTTCTAATCGTCAGCCAGCACGGCGTATCCATGGAACCCGGCTGCGGCCGGGTTCCCTGCGTTAGGGGCCGGGAGGGCGCGGCGAGTGGATGCGACTCGGCGCGGCTTTCGCTACAATAGACGTCTTTTCCGTGCCGCCGCGGCGCCGGCCTCTCGCCGGTGCCGCGGCGGCCGTACGTCCACCGCAGATTCAGGCGAGACGCCCCATGCTGGAAACCAACCCGATTCACAACCTCATCAAGGACCTGTCTGAGCGGACAGATGTCCTGAGGGGGTATCTTTGACTATGCCGAGAAGAAGGATCGGCTAGAGGAAGTCACCCGCGAGCTCGAGGATCCCAACGTCTGGAATGATCCGGACTATGCCCAGAAGCTGGGCAAGGAGCGGGCCTCCCTGGAGCTTATCGTCGCCACCATCGACGAACTGGACCAGGGCCTCGGCGATAGCCGCGACCTGCTGGAGCTGGCCGAGATGGAGGAGGACGAGGGCACCGTCGCCGAGGTGGAGAAGGAGCTCGAGGGCATGAAGGCCAGCCTCGAGAAGCTCGAGTTCCGGCGCATGTTCTCCGGCGAGATGGACGAGAACAACGCCTACCTCGACATCCAGGCGGGCTCCGGCGGCACCGAGGCCCAGGACTGGGCCAACATGCTGCTGCGCATGTACCTGCGCTGGGCCGAGCACCACGGCTTCAAGGCGGAGATCACCGAGCTCTCCGCCGGCGAGGTGGCGGGCATCAAGTCGGCCTCCCTGCATATCCAGGGTGACCACGCCTTCGGCTGGCTGCGCACCGAGACCGGCGTGCACCGCCTGGTGCGCAAGAGCCCCTTCGACTCCGGTGGCCGCCGCCATACGTCGTTCGCCTCGGTGTTCCTGTCTCCGGAGATCGACGACAGCTTCGAGGTGGAGATCAATCCCTCGGACCTGCGGGTCGACACCTATCGCTCCAGCGGTGCCGGCGGCCAGCACGTCAACACCACCGACTCGGCGGTGCGTATCACCCACGAGCCCACCGGTATCGTGGTGGCCTGCCAGAGCCAGCGCAGCCAGCACGCCAACCGCGACTTCGCCATGAAGCAGCTGAAGGCGAGGCTGTGGGAGCACGAGATGGAGAAGCGCAACGCCGCCAAGCAGGAGGCCGAGGACTCCAAGTCGGACATCGGCTGGGGCAGCCAGATCCGCTCCTACGTGCTGGATGACCAGCGTATCAAGGACCTGCGCACCGGCGTGCAGACCAGCAACTGCGACAAGGTGCTGGATGGTGATTTAGACCAGTTTATTGTCGCCAGCCTCAAGCAAGGTCTGTAGCCACCCGTCTGGAACCGCGAAACGGGGAGGCCTGCGGCCTCCTTTCGCCCGGCACAGCCGCCCTCCCACCAGGCTCGCGCGGCTATAGCAGCAGGCGTGTCCCAGTTTCTTTATCAAAGATTTCCAACAGGTAGCGAAATGGCCAACGAGAGCCCCACCCCGGACAGCCCCCAGAACGACGAGAACCGCCTGATCGCCGAGCGTCGCGCGAAGCTGGCGGCGCGCCGCGAGCGGGCCGCCGCGCAAGGCGAGAGCGCCTTCCCCAACCACTTCCGTCGTGACAGCCATGCCGCCGAGCTCAACGCAGCCCTGGGCGACAAGGACAAGGCCGAACTCGAGGCGTTGAACCACCAGGCAGGCGTGGCCGGGCGCATCATGCGCAAGCGTGGCCCCTTCATCGTCATCCAGGACGTCAGCGGCCAGATCCAGCTCTATGTCGACAAGAAGGGGCTGCCTGCCGAGACCCTCGAGGAGATCAAGGGCTGGGATATCGGCGATATCGTCGCGGGGCGTGGCCCGGTGCACAAGTCGGGCAAGGGCGACCTCTACGTGATGATGGAGGAGGCGGTGCTGCTCACCAAGAGCCTGCGTCCGCTGCCCGACAAGTTCCACGGCCTCACCGACATGGAGGCGCGCTACCGCCAGCGCTACGTGGACCTGATCATGAACCCCGACTCGCGTCAGGTGTTCGAGACCCGTGCCGGGGTGATCAGCGCCATGCGCCGCTTCTTCGAGGCGCGCGGCTTCATGGAGGTGGAGACCCCCATGCTGCAGGCGATTCCCGGCGGCGCCACGGCGCGCCCCTTCGTCACCCACCACAATGCGCTGGACCAGGACATGTACCTGCGCATCGCACCGGAGCTCTATCTCAAGCGCCTGGTGGTGGGCGGCTTCGAGAAGGTCTTCGAGATCAACCGCAACTTCCGCAACGAGGGGCTCTCCACGCGTCACAACCCCGAGTTCACCATGATCGAGTTCTATCAGGCCTACGCGGACTACCATGACCTGATGGACCTCACCGAGGAGATGCTGCGCACCCTGACTCGCGAGGTGCTGGGCACCACCACCGTGGTCAACACCGTGCGCAACCGCGACGGTGAGGTGCTGGAGCACTTCGAGTACGACTTCGGCCAGCCGCTGCGCCGCCTGACCGTGTTTGACTCGATTCTCGAGTACAACCCCGAGATTCACGCCGATGCGCTGGCCGATGAGGCCGCGGCGCGTCAGATCGCCGAGCGTCTGGATATCGACGTCAAGGATGGCTGGGGCCTGGGCAAGATCCAGATCGAGATCTTCGAGAAGACCGTGGAGCATCGCCTGCAGCAGCCCACCTTCATCACCGAGTACCCCACCGAGGTCAGCCCGCTGGCGCGCCGCAAGGACGCCAACCCCTTCGTCACCGAGCGCTTCGAGTTCTTCGTTGGCGGCCGCGAGATCGCCAACGGCTTCTCGGAGCTCAACGATGCCGAGGATCAGGCCGAGCGCTTCCGCGAACAGGTGGCGGAGAAGGAGGCCGGCGACGACGAGGCGATGTACTACGATGCCGACTATGTGCGCGCGCTCGAGTATGGCCTGCCACCTACGGCCGGCGAGGGCATCGGCATCGACCGCCTGGTGATGCTGCTCACCGACAGCGCCTCGATCCGCGACGTGCTGCTGTTCCCGGCCATGCGGCCCGAAGTCGATTGACAGGTGATGGTGCGAGGGGCACCGGGGGAAGGCCGAAGAGGAGGTCCTACGCCATGGATGGCGTCGGTAGCGCCCAGGGAAGGGTTTACAGCGCCTCCTTGCAGGCCTTCCGCCGGATCAGCCCCGGGCAGTGCCTTCATGGTGGGAAGCATTGGTAAACACTGCAGACAGCGCCCATAATGGCTGTCGTTTCGACGTCGAGGAGACCACCATGAAACTGCTCAATCGCTCTGCCCTGAGCGTCCGCCCGACCCAGCACTTCGTGGACTGGATCAACGGGCTCGAGCCCACCCTCGGCGACGACGACCTGACGCTGGCCGACGTCGAGCGCGAGAGCACCGTCTACCTGATTCCCGAGATGGACACCCCGGAGGCCCTGCAGGGCTTCGTGCGCGAGCGCTATCTCGAGATTCTCGAGACCGAGCTGCGTGCCTGGGAAGAGGACGAGCGGCAGTGGCCCGAGACCATCAACTGGTCGCTGTTCCAGCGCTTCCTGCAGCTCGAGCACAGCTATCTGGCCATCGACCTCGACAACGAGGCGGCACTGGAGATCTCCGAGATCGATGACAGCCTGCTGCTGGAGACCGATCAGGACTGACCCTGAACGGCCCTCGCGTCCCGGTAGCCCGCGCGATGAGCATTCAGCTGCCGGGGCTCTCCCAGCCCAGCATCGCCCAGCGCATCGGGGCGCCTCCCCGGCGGCCGCGCTCTGGGTCCCGCGCATACCATGCCGCCAGCCGTGAGGCCTCCTCGTTGCTCAGCTCACCCAGTATTCGGGTGGCCCGCTGCACGAACGCATCGGCACTTTCCGCGCCGGCCAGCCGGCTGGGAGTCTCGATGTAGTCCAGGGTGGCGTATATACCACGCGCGTGGAGCAGGTTGAGTGCGTAGATATGGTCGGGCAGGCCAATGCCGGGACGCTCCAGCAGGGCGTCGATCTCGGGATCGAGGAAGTGGCCCCCGGCCAGCTGGGTCATGTAGACGCGCCGCCTGGCGTGGGTGTTGAGCTTGGCCAGGGCGTCGTCGAGGTCATCGACCAGGCCGGCCCTCGAGGCGACCACGATGTCGCAGCGGGGCACATCGTGCCAGGGCTCCTCCCAGGCGCGACGGATCGAGGTCACGTTGTCGGCGCCGAGCTCATCGGCGCGGCGCGCCAGCTGATCGAGCATCGCCGGGCTGTGGTCGAGTCCGTAGACATGCTCCATCCGGTCCCACAGCAACAAGCCGATGGTTCCCGGGCCGCAGCCCACGTCGAGCAGGGTGTGGCAGTCGCTGAGATCCAGCCGGGACACGAAGGCGTTCGCGTAGCTGCCGCCCAGCGGCTTGGCGCCCAGCTCGGCGGCACGGGCATCCCAGGCGCTGACCGGCTTGGGCTGGCGCCCCGAGGCGTCAAGGTGTTGGCGATAGCGGGCGGCGAAGTCGATGTCGCTGAGCATGGCGGGCTCCCTTTCCGGCAATCACCATAGCCTAGCGCTACTGCGGCCAGGCGAGTGTGATGCGCATCAACTCATTCGACATGGACCCCAAGGAAGGGCAAATACCGTGAGCCGACTCTTCGAGACCCGCCCCGGCGACGATGGCCTGCCGGGACACGAACGGCGTCTGGCCGTGCTGGCGCTGATCCTGGGTACCCTGATGGCGGTGGTGGACACCACCATGGTCAATATCGCGCTGCCCTCCATCGCCAGGAGCCTCGAGGTCTCCGCCTCCCGGGTGGTGTGGGTCACCAACCTCTTCCAGGTCAGCTGTGCCGCCTTCCTGCTGGTATTCGCCGCCCTCAGTGAGCTGCTCAGCCGGCGTCGCCTCTACGTGGCCGGTGTCGCGGTCTTTGCCCTGGCGGCGCTGGGCAGTGCGCTCTCGACCAGCCTCGAGTCGCTGCTGGTGTTCCGGGCCCTGCAGGGGCTGGGGGCGGCGGCGACCCTCTCCATCGGTCCCTCGATCTACCGGCAGATCTTTCCCACGCGGCTGCTGGGCAGTGCACTGGGGCTCTCTGCCATGGTGGTGGCGGGCGGCTATGCCGCCGGCCCGGCCATCGGCGGGCTGCTGCTCTCGGTGGCCGACTGGCCCTGGCTGTTCGCCCTGCATCTGCCGCTGGGCGCGGTGGCGGTGGTACTGGCCTGGCGGGCGCTGCCCCGTGAGTCGGCACGTCCCGGCGGCTTCGACTGGCAGGGGGCGCTGCTCTCGGTGGCCATGCTCGGCGGCTTCTTCGTTGCCATGGATGGCCTCGGGCATGGCATGCCGGCCTGGGCGCTGGTGGCGTGGCTGGGCAGCAGCCTGGTCGCGGCGCTGCTGTTCCTGCGTCGCCAGCGGCGTGCCACCCATCCGCTGCTGCCGCTGGCGATCTTTGCCGAGCGACGCTTCAGCCTGGCGCTGGCCGCCCAGGGCAGCGCCTTCGTGGGCCAGGGGCTCGCCTTCGTGGCACTCTCCTTCCTGTTCCAGCAGCAGATGGGCTTCTCGCCGCTGGAGACCGCCTGGCTGTTCACCCCCTGGCCGCTGGCGATCATGCTGGTGGGGCCGCTGGCGGGCCGGTTGGCAGACCGGGTGAACCCGACCCTGCTGGCCTCGCTGGGCCTGACCCTGCTGATGGTCGGCCTGGCCGCGCTGGCCCGGCTCGATGCCGAGGCCGGGGTGGTCGAGGTGTTGTGGCGCATGGCGCTGTGCGGGCTGGGCTTCGGGCTCTTCCAGCCGCCCAACAACCGCGAACTCATCGGCAGCGTGCCCGCCGCGCGCAGTGCCAATGCCTCCGGGGCCATGAGCACCTCGCGCACCGTGGGACAGTCGCTGGGGGTGGCCCTGGTGGGTGCCTTCCTGGCCGCCGGCGTGGCGGTGCAGGCGACGCTATGGCTGGGCGCGCTGACCACCCTGGTCGCCTTGCTGTTCAGCCTGCTGCGGGTCCCGCTTGCCGCCGTCCGGCGCGAGTAGCGACGAGCGCGCGCGACCCAGGCGCATCGTTCGCGCCGCCGATAGCGAGTACAATGGGGCCTTCACTTCACCACTTCGGGAAGCCGCCATGAGCATCCAGTCAAGCATCGAAGAGAAGCTCAAGGCCCTCGAGCCCGCCTTTCTGCAGGTGGAGAACGAGAGCCATCGGCACGCCGTGCCGCCCAACTCCGAGACTCACTTCAAGGTCACCCTGGTCAGCGAGCGCTTCGCGGGGCTGATGCCGGTCAAGCGTCACCAGCAGCTCTATTCCCTGCTGGCCGACGAACTGGCCGGCCCGGTGCATGCCCTGGCCCTGCACCTCTACACGCCGCAGGAGTGGGAGGCCAGCGGCCAGGCGCGTCCCGACTCCCCCGACTGCCAGGGCGGCGGGCGGTGACCAGCGAGCCGCAGCGCCTCCAGTATCTGGAGGCGATGGGTCTGACCTCCTGGGTGTCACGCTATGTGCTGCCCAACGCACGCAGCACCCCGGCCTGTGACTGGGAGCTGCCCGAGGCAGCCCCCGAGGCCGATCACGGCGAGCGTCTGCATGCCCTGCTCGACGAGGCGCGGGAGCAGCCTGCTGCCCCCCGGCCGGAGGTTCCCACCCAGGAGCGTGCCGCGCGCCCGCCGCGACCTGGCAAGGCGCGCGCGGCCCTGCTGGGGGATATCCCGCCTTCGCCAGAACCCGACAGCGGGGCCGAGGAGACGGCAGGATCTACCGCGCAGGCGCCGGGAGAGGCGCTACGCTTCGCCTTCCAGGTCGCCTGCCTGGAGGGGCGCTGGCTGCTGGTGCTGCTGGGCGAACAGGCGCCGGGGCGTCCCCAGCTGATGCTGCTCGCCAACCTGCTGCGGGCCGCGGGTATCGACTCGCCGCTGCCGGTCTTCCAGGACTTTCGCTGGCCGCTGCAGGAGGGGCTGCCGGTGCATGAGCCGCTGGAGGAGGCCCGCGAGGGCCTGAAGGCCTTCATCGCGGGGGCCAGCCGGCGCGGCTGGGCGCCACGCCGGCTGCTGATGTTCGGCCAGGATGACACCCTGGACCGGGTGCTGTCGCTCGAGGCGGGGCACTGCCCGCTCTTCGACCTGCCAGCCTGGCAGGCGCCGTCACTGAACGAGCTCTCCGCCAGTGCCGATGCCAAGCGCGCGCTGCTGCCGCAGCTGCTGGAGCTGGGCGAGGCGTGGCGAGACGCAGCAGGGGAAGTGCCGGATGAACGCTAGCAAGCGCGGGAAGAAGCCGATACTGGTGCGCCTGACACAGGCCGACCTCCCGGCGGTGGCGGCGCTGGAGGCGGCTCACGGCTGGCCTATGGGCGGCTCCGAGGCGCAGTTGAAGACAGCCCTGGCCGACCCCGCCACGGCTGTCTACGGCCTGCTGGCCGGCGATGCCCCGATGGGTGATGAACTGCTGGGCTATGCCGCCGTGGCCCGACTGCCCTTCGAGGCGGAGCTGCAGGCGATCCTGGTGGACAAGACGCGGCGCGGCCAGGGGCTCGCCCGGCAGCTGCTCACCGTGGTGACCGACCAGGCCCGTGACTGGGGCAGCGAGCGGCTGCTGCTGGAGGTGCGGGCGGGCAATGCTCCGGCCATAGCGCTCTATCGTGCGGCGGGCTTTCGCGAGGATGGCATTCGTCGTGGCTACTATCCGCCACTGCCGACTCGTGCCTCGCCCTCGTTGCATGCCCCGGACACGCCACCGCCCCGGCAGGCCGGGGCGGTCAGGGAAGATGCGCTGCTGATGTCGCTGGCGCTGGGGTGAGTCCGCTCGGCGGCTCAGCCCTGGCTGTCGCCATCCAGCTCGTCCAGCTTGCCCAGCACGGCGGTCAGGCGGCGCTCCCACTCCTCGCGCTCCTGCTTCAGGCGGCTGTTTTCCTCGCGCAGCTCTTCGGCTTCCATCTTCAGCAGCTCCAGAGCCTCCACGGCACTGGTGACCTTCTGTTCGAGCCGGTTGAAGAGTTCGATGCTCATCCTGTTCTCCTGAGGTGTCGTTCCGGGTGGTCCTTGCGGCCGAGCCGGGGCCCGTGGCGGGCGGTCCAGGCCAGCAGCGTAACGCCGAGCTACTGGCTCAGCAAGCGTCGTCGGGCGGCGACATCACTGCAGTGTCACGGCGGTAGAGCCGGCCGTGGCTGTCGCCGGCCTGTACCTCGCGGTGCAGCTGCCAGCCGGCGGGGACCTGCGGGTCGAGTCCGGTCTCGGTCTCCAGGTAGATGAAGGCGTCGTCCGCCAGCCAGCCCGCCTCCAGGGCGGCGCAGCAGGGCTCGGCCAGGCCCTGGCGGAAAGGCGGGTCGAGGAAGACCAGGCTGGCGGGGCAGGGCGTGCCGGCCAGGAAGGTGGCAGCATCGTCGTTGACGACCCGCCCGCGCGGCGCTGCCCCCAGGGTGGCGAGGTTCGCGGTGAGCTGGTCGGCGACCCGGGCATCGCGCTCCACGAAGGTGGCTTCCCGGGCGCCCCGCGAGAGGGCTTCCAGGCCGAGGGAGCCGGTGCCGGCGAAGAGGTCCAGAACCCGGGCGCCGGGCAGGGTCGCTGCCAGCCAGTTGAACAGGGTCTCGCGGACCCGGTCGGGCGTGGGCCGCAGCCCGGGGCTGTCGAGTACCGGCAGCAGTCGGCGGCGGTAGTCGCCGCCGATGATGCGCAGGCGGCCGGCGCTCCGGTGGCCGGTGTCCTTGCCGCCGTGCTGGCGGGCGGTGGCGGGCTTGCCTGAACGGCGTGAGCGTGGGTGGCGTCGAGTCATGGCGAGGATTGTAACGGGCGGCTTGTCCACAGTCATGGTGGGCAATGGTAGGATGTGGCGATTCGTTCATCCGCGAGGCTGATTCTGTCCATGTTCGGTTTTTTCAAGCGCAAGAAGAAGCAGGAGCAAGAGGCGACCCGGGAGGAGCATGACCTCCAGGACGAGACCGCCCCGCCTGCCGATGAGGGTGAAGGCTCCGCCGAGGGGGAGCGTGACGGTGAGCCCGAGGGCCGGGCCGAACCACCGCACGCCGAGACGGCCGAGGAGCCTCTCGACAAGAGCGTCGCGGAGGACAGCGCTGCGGCGCGTCAGCTGGAGCCCGAGGTCGAAGTGGCACCTGATGCAGGGGGCGACCAGGCAGCAGGCGTTGCCCCCGATGTCCCCGAGCAGCAGGCTGCTGTCGAGCCCGAGCCCGAGCCCGAGCCCGAGCCCGAGCCCGAGCCCGAGCCCGAGCCCGAGCCCGAGCCCGAGCCCGAGCCCGAGCCCGAGCCCGAGCCCGAGCCCGAGCCCGAGCCCGAGCCCGAGCCCGAGCCCGAGCCCGAGCCCGAGCCCGAGATGCCCCGCGCCGCGTTGCAGGAGAAGCCCGTCGCCGGCGAGAAGAAGGGGTGGTTCGCGCGCATCCGCTCGGGCCTCGGCAAGACCCGCGCCAACCTGACCGATGGCCTGGCGGACCTGTTCCTGGGCAGGAAGCAGATCGACGATGACCTGATGGAGGACCTCGAGACCCAGCTGCTGATGGCGGACGTGGGCATCGAGGCCACCACCGAGATCATCGATCGCCTGACCGAGCGGGTCTCGCGCAAGGAGCTCAAGGACAGCGAGGCGCTCTACCGCGCCCTGCAGGAGGAGCTGGCCATCATACTCGAGCCGGTGAGCCATCCCCTGGTGCTGCCGCCCAAGGGGGAGGGGCCCTTCGTGATCCTGGTGGTCGGCGTCAACGGCGTGGGCAAGACCACCACCATCGGCAAGTTGACCCAGCGCTTCCAGCGCGAGGGACGCAGCGTGATGCTGGCCGCTGGCGACACCTTCCGAGCCGCCGCGGTGGAGCAGCTCAAGGTGTGGGGCGAGCGCAACAAGGTACCGGTGATCGCCCAGCACACCGGCGCCGACAGCGCCTCGGTGGTCTATGACGCCGTGGCAGCCGCCAAGGCCCGCGGTGTCGATGTGCTGATCGCCGATACCGCCGGGCGCCTGCACAACAAGGCGCACCTGATGGAGGAGCTCAAGAAGGTCCATCGGGTGATGGGCAAGCTCGACGCCGCAGCGCCCCACGAGGTGATGCTGGTGCTCGACGCCGGCACCGGTCAGAACGCCCTCTCCCAGGCCAGCACCTTCCACGAGGCGGTGCCGATCACCGGGGTCACGCTGACCAAGCTCGACGGCACCGCCAAGGGCGGCATCATCTTCGCCCTCGCCAAGCAGCTGGGTATTCCGATCCGCTTCATCGGGGTCGGTGAGTCCCTGGACGACCTGCGGCCCTTCGTGGCCGGCGAGTTCGTCGATGCCCTGTTCGACCGCGAGAGGGACGACGCCCAGGGATGATCGTCTTCGAGCACGTCGGCAAGCGCTATGGCGGGCGCTTCGATGCCCTCGCCAACCTCGATTTCCGCGTGCGGCGTGGCGAGATGCTGTTCCTGACCGGCCACTCCGGTGCCGGCAAGAGCTCACTGCTGCGCTTGATCATGCGCCTGGAGCGACCTTCCCGGGGGCGAATCCTGGTCGCCGGCCACGATATCGACCGGCTCCATCCCAGCCAGGTGCCCTTCTATCGTCGCCAGATCGGCGTGGTCTTCCAGGATCACCAGCTGCTCTACGACCGCTCGATCTTCCACAACGTGGCGCTGCCCCTGGCGATCCAGGGCGTCGAGCCCCGCGAGGCGGCGCGCCGGGTGCGGGCGGCACTCGACAAGGTGGGGTTGCTGCACCGCGAGAAGGCGTTGCCCATCGAGCTTTCCGGCGGCGAGCAGCAGCGCGTCGGGATCGCCCGGGCGGTGGTCAACAAGCCGGCCCTGCTGCTGGCCGACGAGCCCACCGGCAACCTCGACCCCCAGCTCTCCGCCGATATCATGGCGCTGTTCGAGGACTTCAACCGCATCGGCACCACGGTGATGATCGCCAGCCACGACCTGGCGCTGATCGCCCGACTCCACCATCGCACCCTGCGCCTGCGCGAGGGGCGCCTGGTGGGTGACCAGGAGGCCGCATGAGCCGTTCTCCCGCTCCGCCCCCTCGCGGCGCTCGCACGCACCGCACGCGTTCATCGAGCCGCTTCCGCGGCTGGCTGCGCCACCATCGGGCCATGGCCCTGGACAGTGCCCGGCGGCTGCTGCGGACGCCCATCGGCAGCCTGGTGACCATGCTCGCCATCGCCATCGCTCTGGTGCTGCCGGCGGCGCTGTGGCTGACCCTGGACAGCGCACGGCTGCTCGACGCCGAGCTCACCGAGAGCGCGACCCTCACCGCCTACCTCGCCCCGGGGGTCGATGATGGCGAGGCGGGACGCATCGAGGAGGCCCTGGGGGCCCAGCCCGGCGTGGCCCGCACCCGGCTGATCACCGCCGCCGAGGGCATGGCGGAGTTTCAGCAGGCGCTGGGGCTCACGGACGCCCTGGCGCGCCTCGATGACAACCCGCTGCCGGCCAGCGTGGTGGTGACCCCCGAGGTGCCGGCACCGGATGCAGTGAGGGAGCTGGCCGAGACGCTGGGGGCGCTGTCCGGAGTGGAGGAGGTGCGCCTGGACATGGCCTGGATCGAACGCCTGCGCAGCCTGGCCGAACTGGGGCAGCGCGTGGCGCTGGCGCTGGCGGTGCTGTTCGGTGGGGGAGTGCTGCTGGTGGTGGGCAATACCATCCGCCTGGCGGTGGAGAGTCGCCGCAAGGAGATCGAGGTGATCACCCTGATCGGCGCCACGCATGGCTTCGTGCGCCGCCCCTTCCTCTACAGCGGAGCCTGGTATGGCCTGGGCGGCGGCCTGCTGGCCTGGGCGCTGCTGACCCTGGGTGGGGAGTGGCTGGCGGCACCGGTCTCGGCGCTTGCGGCCAGCTACGGCGCCAGTTTCAGCCTGCCCCGGCTGGGGGTGGGCGGTTCCGCCACCCTGGTCGGCTGTAGTATACTATTGGGCTGGCTGGGTGCCTGGATCGCGGTCAGTCGCCACCTCGCCGAGGTGAAGCCGCGCTGAGGCAAGACCAGCGCGTCGATGGCTCCGAGACCATAGGGACCTCGCGGAACTTTTCGATGTTCCTGGCGTCTGAGGAGCCGCACGCCAAGACACACATGGGCTGATTGAGGAGACATCCTGCACATGAGCAACAGTCTTCTTCCGGTGGGCCAACTCTCCCCGGGGCACGACCTCAACGGGTATATCCGGGCGGTGAATGGCATTCCCATGCTTACCTCCGACGAGGAGCGTGAGCTGGCCTTCCGACTGCATGATGAGGGCGATCTGGAGGCGGCACGCCGCCTGGTGCTGTCGCACCTGCGCTTCGTCGTGCATATTGCCCGCAGCTACTCCGGCTATGGCCTGCCCCAGGCGGACCTGATCCAGGAGGGCAATGTCGGCCTGATGAAGGCGGTCAAGCGTTTCGATCCCAATCAGGGCGTGCGACTGGTCTCCTTTGCCGTGCACTGGATCAAGGCCGAGATCCACGAGTTCGTGCTGCGCAACTGGCGTATCGTGAAGATCGCCACCACCAAGGCCCAGCGCAAGCTGTTCTTCAACCTGCGCAGCGCCAAGAAGCGCCTGGCCTGGCTCAACAGCGACGAGGTCGAGGCGATCGCCAAGGACCTCGACGTCAAGCCCGAGGTGGTGCGCGAGATGGAAGGTCGGCTCTCCTCCCACGATGCCGGCTTCGATGCGGCTCCCGGCGAGGATGACGAGAGCAGCTGGCAGGCGCCGGTGCACTATCTGGACGACGCCTCCGCCGATCCGGCGACCCAGCTCGAGGCGAGCGACTGGGAGGGCGACTCCACGCGCCGCCTGCAGCAGGCCATGGAGGCCTTGGACGAGCGCTCCCGGGATATCCTGCAGCGTCGCTGGCTCAGCGAGCCCAAGGCGACCCTGCACGACCTGGCCGATGTCTACGGTGTCTCCGCCGAGCGTATCCGACAGCTCGAGAAGAACGCCATGAAAAAGATCAAGCAGCAGATCGGCGACGCCCTGGTGGCATGACCCACGGCAGGGCGCCTGGTGTCTGGTGTGGGCGGCTGAGCCCGCCATGAAGTATCGAGGAGCAAGCTGCAAGGGAACCCCTTGGCTTGCTCCTTCTGGTTCAGGCCAGCCTGACTTGCTCCTTGCTCCTTGCTCCTTGCTCCTTGCTCCTTGCTCCTTGCTCCTTGCTCCTTGCTCCTTGCTCCTTGCTCCTAGCGCCTGTCAGGCCGGCTGCGGGCTCTCCCGGAGCAGCTGTGCCGAGAGCAGCCCCCACTGGTCCTCCCAGTACTCGGTGGGGCGGCGGCGGAAATCGCTCCTCACGTACTGGCTGATGCGCCCTTCGGCGGTGGCCAGCAGCAGGTTGGCGGCGGCGGAGGCGGGCAGGCTGGGGCGGCGCCCCTCGCGCAGCTCGGCCTCGCGCAGGACCTGCCTGAGCTGGGTCTCGAGCCGCTCGAACAGCTGGTGGATGCGGGTTCGCAGGCGCGCCGTCTCGCCGGTGAGCACGCCGCCGTCGAGCAGCCGTGAGAGACCGGGGTTCTTCTCGGCGAAGCCCAGCAGCAGGGTCAGCAGCGCCGCGCAGCGCGGCAGTGCCTCGTGCTCCTCTTCCAGGATGCGCCCGATACGGGCGAACAGGGTCTCCTCGATGAACTCGATGAGGCTCTCGAACATGCGTGCCTTGCTGGGGAAGTGGCGATAGAGCGCGGCCTCGGTGACGCCGACCTGCTTTGCCAGGGCGGCCACGGTGATGCGTTTGCCGCTGTCCTCTTCCAGCATCAAGGCCAGTGCCTGCAGGATCTGCTCGCGGCGACTAGGGGTGGGAGTTGCCTGCGTCATGGTGTGGTCAGCTTTCGTCGGTGATCAGGGTGCCGACCCCGGCGTTGGTGAAGATCTCCAGCAGGGTGGCGTGGGGCACCCGGCCGTCGATGATATGGGCGCTCGCGACGCCACCCTTCACCGCCTCCAGGGCGCAGCGGATCTTGGGCAGCATGCCGCCGTGGATGGTGCCGTCACTGATCAGCGCATCCACCTGGGCGGTGGTCAGGCCGGTCACCACCTCGCCGGAGCCATCCATCAGGCCGGCCACGTTGGTCAGCAGCATCAGCTTCTCGGCACCGAGCGCCTCGGCCACCTTGCCGGCCACCAGGTCGGCGTTGATGTTGTAGCTGTGGCCCTCGGCGTCGACGCCGATGGGGGCGATCACCGGGATGAAGTCGCGCTCGGCGAGCATCTCGATCAGGTCGGTGGAGATATGCTCCACCTCGCCGACATGGCCGATGTCGATGATCTCGGGGACGGTCATCTCCGGGCTCTGGTGCACCACCTTGAGCTGGCGGGCACGTATCTGGGCGCCGTCCTTGCCGGTGAGGCCGATCGCCTTGCCGCCGCACTGGTTGATCAGGTTGACGATGCCCTTGTTGACCAGGCCGCCCAGCACCATCTCCACCACGTCCATGGTCTCGGCATCGGTGACCCGCATGCCATTGACGAAGCGTGACTCGATGTTGAGCTTCTTGAGCAGCTCGCCGATCTGCGGACCGCCCCCGTGGACCACCACCGGATTGATGCCGACCTCCTTCATCAGCACCATGTCGCGGGCGAAGGAGTCGATCAGGGTGTCCTCGGTCATGGCGTTGCCGCCGTACTTCACCACCACGGTCTTGCCGGAGAAGCGCTGGATATAGGGCAGCGCCTCGGAGAGTACCTCCACCACAAGGCGCGGGTCGCGGGTCTGTTCGGTCATCGGTCGGGTTCCCTCTCCTGTCTATGCGATGAACCGCCCCTTAGA
This sequence comes from Halomonas sp. C10-5, assembly GCF_057169305.1. NCBI lineage: Bacteria > Pseudomonadati > Pseudomonadota > Gammaproteobacteria > Oceanospirillales > Halomonadaceae > Halomonas > Halomonas sp. C10-5. The sequence continues at coordinate 2,972,783 of NZ_CP175665.1, read as the reverse complement.
GGGGCAGTTCGAGGTCGGGTGACACCTGGGTGAGGGCGTCAGCGAAGCGGCCGCGGATGCGGGCCAGGGCGGCGTCGTCCTTGCCCTCGAAGCGCAGCACCAGCACTGGCGTGGTGTTGGAGGCGCGGCACAGGCCCCAGCCGTCGGGGTAGTCGACGCGGATGCCGTCGAGGGTGGTCTTGACCCCCTCCTCGCCGAAGTCGCCCTCGCGGGCCAGGCGTGCCACCAGGTCGAACTTGGTCTCGTCGGTGACGGTGATGTTGATCTCCGGGGTGCCCTTGTCCTGGGGGTAACGGTCGAAGAAGGCGTCGGCATCCATCTCCTGGCGGGAGAGGATCTCCAGCAGGCGGGCGGCGCCGTAGAGGCCATCGTCGAAGCCGTACCAGCGCTCCTTGAAGAAGATGTGGCCGCTCATCTCGCCGGCCAGCAGGGCGCCGGTCTCCTTCATGCGCGCCTTGATCAGCGAGTGGCCGGTGCGCCACATCTCGGGCTCGCCGCCGGCCTCATCGATCACCCGGGCCAGGTTGCCGGTGCACTTGACGTCGAAGATCACCTTGGCGCCCGGGTTGCGCTCCAGCATGTCCTCGGCGAAGGCCATCATCAGGTGGTCGGGGTAGATCAGGCGGCCGGAGGGGGTGATCACGCCGAGGCGGTCGCCATCACCGTCGAAGGCCAGGCCGATATCGGCGCCGCTCTCCTGCACCACGCGGATCAGGTCCTGCAGGTTCTCGGGCTTGCCCGGGTCCGGGTGGTGGTTGGGGAAGGTGCCGTCGATCTCGGCGAACAGCGGGAGGGTCTCGACGCCGAGCTTCTCCACCAGCTGTGGGCCGAGCTCGCCGGCCACGCCATTGCCGCAGTCCACCACCGCCTTCAGCGGGCGGGCCAGGCGCACGTCGGCCAGGATGCGCGCCAGGTAGGCGTCGCGCACGTCCACCTCGCGCACGCTGCCCTGGCCTGTGCTCAGTTCGCCCCCGACGATACGGGTGTGCAGGGCGGTGATCGCCTCGCCGGAGAGGGTCTCGCCGCCAAGCACGATCTTGAAGCCGTTGTAGTCCGGCGGGTTATGGCTGCCGGTGACCATCACCCCGGAGGCGGTGCCGTCCAGCGCATGGGTGGCAAAGTAGAGCACCGGGGTGGGCACCATGCCGACGTCGATGACGTCGCGACCGGCGGCGGTCAGACCGCGCACCAGGGCGTCCTTGAGGCGTTCGCCGGAGAGGCGACCGTCGCGGGCGACCACCACGGTGGACTCGCCGCGGGCGGCGGCCTCGCTGCCGATGGCGCGGCCGATCAGCTCGACGCTGTCCTCGGTAAGGGTGTCATCGACGATGCCGCGGATATCGTAGGCGCGGAAGATGGAGGCGGGAACGGTCTGGGTGTCGGCTGTCATGGTTATCCTTTTCCTGTGAATAGCGTCGCGGGACTCAACATCAGTGGCGGCCGGAGCTGCCGAAGCCGCCGCTGCCACGCTGGCTGGCGTCGAAGTTGTCTACCACCTCGAGCGCGGCCTGCACCACGGGGACAAGCACGAACTGTGCCAGGCGATCGAAGGGCTCGACGGTGAAGTCGGTCGCGCCGCGGTTCCAGACCGAGATCATCAGTTCGCCCTGGTAGTCGGAGTCGATCAGCCCCACCAGGTTGCCGAGCACGATGCCGTGCTTGTGGCCCAGCCCCGAGCGCGGCAGGACCAGGCCGGCGAGGCCCGGGTCGGCGATATGCACGGCGAGCCCGGTGCGCACCAGCTCGCACTGGCCCGGGGCCAGGGTCAGCGGGGCCTCGAGCAGGGCGCGCAGGTCCATGCCGGCGGAGCCTTCGCTGGCGTAGCGGGGCAGGTGGTCGCGCAGGCGCTCGTCGAGGAGCTTCACGGCGAGGCGCGGGGGAGTGGCGGAAGCGGGCATCGGGTTTCCTGGAAATCGGTCGTGTGGGTCAGCGGGACTGCCGGTCGGCGAGGCAGGCCAGGGCGCGGCGCAGGATCGCCTCGGCGAGCCGCGCCTTGGGCTGTGGAGGGAAGGCGTCGCGGCCGAGATCGTCGCCCTTCGGCGACGATTGACGGGGCCCAGCCCGCCATAGCAGCACGGCGGCGTTGTCGTCGGCGCCGAAGCCGAGGCCCTCGCAAGAGACGTCGTTGGCGACGACCATGTCCAGCCCCTTGCGGGCGAGCTTGTCCCGGGCGTAGCGCTCCACGTCCCGGGTCTCGGCGGCGAAGCCTACCACCAGCGGCCGGCTGGCCTCGGGCAGGGCGGCCACCGCGGCGATGATGTCGGGGTTCTTGACCAGGCGCAGGGTCAGGGCGTCCTCGCCCTCCACCTTCTTGATCTTGTGCTCGGCTGCCGTCTCGGCGCGGTAGTCGGCCACCGCGGCACAGCCGATGAAAAGGTCGCTCTCGGGTGCCAACTGCTGGGCGGCGGCGTGCATCTCGCGGGCCGTCTCCACCTCGAGACACTCCACGCCGGTCGGGCAGGCCAAGGCCACCGGACCACTGATCAGCTTGACCCGGGCGCCCAGCGCCGCGGCGGCCTCGGCCAGGGCGTAGCCCATCTTGCCGGAGCTGTGGTTGGATAGGTAGCGCACCGGATCCAGCGGCTCCCGGGTGGGGCCTGCGGTGATGGTGATGGTCAGGCCCGAAGCGGGACCCTTGTCGGTGTCCGCGGCCCCCTCCGCCACCCGCAGGGCCTCGAGGATCGCCTCGGGCTCCAGCATGCGCCCAGGACCGACATCGCCGCAGGCCTGATCGCCGCTGTCCGGCCCCAGCAGGCGCCAGCCGTCCTCGGCGAGCCGGGCGGTGTTGCGCTGCGTCGCCGGGTGGGCCCACATCGCCTGGTTCATGGCCGGGGCCATCACCTTCTCGGCGTCGCTGGCCAGGCACAGGGTGGTGAGCAGGTCGTCGGCCATGCCGGCGGCCAGCCGCGCCATCAGGTCGGCGGTGGCGGGGGCGATCAGGATGGTGTCGGCCCAGCGGGCCAGCTCGATGTGCCCCATCCCGGCTTCGGCCTCGGGGTCGAGCAGCGAGGTGCGCACCGTCTCGCCGGTCAGTGCCTGAAGGGTTAGCGGGGTAATGAAGGACTGGGCGCCCTGGGTCATGACGACCCGCACGTCACAGCCCGCCTGCTTGAGCAGGCGGGCGAGCAGGGCGCTCTTGTAGGCGGCGATGCCGGCGCTGATGCCGAGCAGCACGCGTCGGCCTGTCGTGGGTCCGGATGGCGATGACATGGGCATGTCCCAGGGCGCTGTTATCAGCCGCCTACCTTACCATCGGCGCCCGACCTTGCGTAGCCGGGCCGGCCATGCCGGAAGAGTGGCTACACTGAGGAGACTCGGCGTGCGGGAGAAGAGTGGGAGGGTGGCGATGTCGATCAGGGACTGGCCGGAGGGTGAGCGCCCCAGGGAGAAGTTGCTGGCGCTGGGCGCGGAGGTGCTCTCGGATGCCGAGCTGTTGGCGATCTTCCTGCGGGTGGGCGTGCAGGGCCGCTCGGCGGTGGACCTGGCGCGTGACCTGCTGCTGGAGTTCGGTGGCCTGCGCCAGTTGCTGGAGGCCGAGCGCGAGCGCTTCTGTGCGGCGCGGGGCATGGGGGATGCCAAGTACGTGCAGCTCCAGGCTACCCTGGAGCTGTCGCGGCGCCACCTGGCCAGCCAGCTGGCGCGGGGGGAGGCGCTCACCTCGCCGACCCTGGTGCGTGCCTATCTCTCCAGCCAGCTGCGCCATCTCGGGCACGAGGAGTTTGCCGCGCTGTTCCTCGATACCCAGCACCGGGTGATCCGCTACGAGTCACTGTTCCGCGGCACCCTGGACAGCGCCTCCGTCTATCCCCGCGAGGTGGCTCGCCGCGCCCTGGAGCTCGGTGCCGGGGCACTGATCCTCGCCCACAACCACCCCTCCGGCGTGGCCGAGCCCAGTGATGCCGACCGGAGCATCACCGAACGGCTGCGTGAGGCATTGGGGCTCTTCGAGATCCGCGTGCTCGACCATTTCGTGGTGGGGGATGGCGAGGTTGTCTCCTTCGCCGAACGAGGGTGGTTATAGTCAGCGGGGCATGACGCGGGGCGCCACTTCCTCTATAATGCCGCCTCGGCTGCGCCTGACCCCGCAAATCGGGGTCGCCTGCCAAGCGCCTGCCCACCGTCAGTCGCCTTTCGCGTCGCACTCGCCGTCGCGGGGCATGTCATGCCCTTGCGCTCCGGGCTTGTCCGGCGAGGCGGTCTCTGGTATAAAGTGCAGCCTTTGAATTCCCTTGGGTCAAATGTCACGGGATCTCCCGGTTTGCCCGACAGGTTTTGAACACAACAGGTGATTGAACACCTGGCCAGTGGTTGGAGGCTCCCATGTCCAAAGTATGTCAGGTTACCGGCAAGCGCCCGGTGACTGGTAACAACGTTTCACACTCCCAGCGCAAGACTCGCCGCCGGTTCCTGCCGAACCTGCACACCCACCGTTTCTGGGTGGAGTCCGAGAACCGCTTCGTCAAGCTGCGCGTCTCTTCCAAGGGCATGCGCATCATCGACAAGAAGGGTATCGAGGCGGTACTCGGCGATATCCGCAAGCGCGGCGAAGCCGTCTAAGCGATTCGCTTTCTAGCGATTCATTAAAGGGGAGCAAGTAGTCATGCGTGACAAGATCAGAATGGTGTCCAGCGCCGGTACCGGCCACTTCTACACCACCGACAAGAACAAGCGGAACACTCCGGACAAGCTGGAGATGAAGAAGTTTGATCCGGTCGTCCGTAAGCACGTGATGTACAAGGAAGCCAAGATCAAGTAAGCCTTGATCCTCTTCCGCAGGTGTTCAAGCCTGTTGACCTGAACCCGGCTGACTCCTCAGCCGGGTTCAGGCGTTTCTGAGGCAGCCGCAGAGACCGCCGTCGATGCCCGAACTTCCCGAAGTCGAAACCACCCGCCGCGGTATCGCGCCCCATGTCGAGGGCCGCGAGATCGGCGAGGTGATCGTACGCCAGCCCCGCCTGCGCGTGCCGGTGCCTGGCGACCTGGCCGAGCGGCTGGTGGGCGCGCGCATCGGTACGCTGGCCCGACGCGCCAAGTACCTTCTGCTGCCCCTCTCCGGGGGAGAGGCCGCCGGGGCCACCCTGCTGTGGCATCTGGGCATGTCCGGAAGCCTGCGTATCGCGCGTCTCGGCGAACTCCCCAGGAAGCATGATCACCTCGACCTGGTGCTCGACGACGGCGCCATCCTGCGCTACCACGACCCGCGCCGCTTCGGCTTCGTCGACTGGCTGGCCGGTTGCCCCGAGCAGGATTCGCGCCTGGCGCACCTGGGGCCTGAACCGCTCTCGGCGGCCTTCGATGGCGAACGGCTCTACCGGCTTTCCCGCGGGCGTCGGGTCGCGGTCAAGCCCTTCCTGATGGACAACACCGTGGTGGTGGGGGTAGGCAATATCTACGCCTCCGAGGCGCTGTTCATGGCCGGCATCGACCCGCGCCGTGCCGCCGGGCGCATTTCGGCCGAGCGCTATGCTTGCCTGGCCGCCGCCGCCAAGGAGGTGCTGGCCGCGGCCATTACCCAGGGCGGCACCACCCTGCGTGACTTCGTCGGCGGCACCGGCGAGCCCGGCTACTTCAAGCAGCGGCTCAATGTCTATGGCCGCCACGGCCAGCCTTGCCGCCGCTGCGGCGCCGAGCTGCGCCTCATTACCCTCGGGCAGCGGGCCAGTGTCTACTGCCCCCACTGCCAGACCTGATTCCCCGGAGAGACCCATGACCCTGTCCTCACTGCGCCTGAAGAAGAACGCCGACCGCCGCCTCAAGGCCGGCCACCTGTGGCTCTACTCCAACGAGATCGACACCGATGCGACCCCGCTCAAGGGGCTGGAGGCCGGGGCGCAGGTGGTGGTGGAGGCCGCCAACGGCAAGGCCATGGGCGTGGCCTACGTCAATCCCAACTCGCTGATCTGTGCTCGGCTGGTCTCCCGGGACCCCAAGCAGGGCCTCGACCGTTCGCTGCTGGTGCATCGGCTCAACCAGGCGCTGGCGCTGCGCCAGCGCCTGTTCGCCGCGCCCTACTACCGGCTGGTGCACGGCGAGGGCGACCTGCTGCCGGGGCTGGTGATCGACCGCTTCGGCGATACGCTGGTGGTGCAGCTCAATACCGCCGGCATGCAGGCGGCCCTCCCCGAGCTGCTCGACGCCCTGGACAAGGTGCTCTCGCCGACTACCGTGGTGCTGCGCAACGACACCTCGGGGCGCCGCCAGGAGGGCCTCGAGCGCGTCGTGGAGGTGGCCAAGGGGGAGGTGAGTGATCCCGTGCTGCTGGAGGAGAACGGCGTGCGCTTCGCCGCGCCGGTGCTCGATGGCCAGAAGACCGGCTGGTTCTATGACCACCGCGCCAACCGCGCCTGGCTCAACCAGTTCGTGGCCGGCAAGCGGGTGCTGGACCTGTTCAGCTATGTGGGTGGCTGGGGCGTGCAGGCGGCGGCCCACGGTGCCAGTGAGGTGCTCTGCGTGGATGCCTCCGCCCCGGCGCTCGAGCGGGTCGCCGAGAATGCTGCGCTCAACGGCCTCCAGGAGCAGGTGTCGGTGGGCGAGGGTGACGCCTTCGAGGCGCTGGCGGCCCTCAAGGCGGAGGGAGAGCAGTTCGATGTGGTGATCCTCGATCCGCCCGCCTTCATCAAGAAGCGCAAGGATATCCCCAACGGCGAGCGCGCCTACGCGAAGCTCAATCGCGAGGCGATGCGCCTGCTCGGACGTGACGGCCTGCTGCTCTCCGCCTCATGCTCCATGCACCTGGCGCCGGAGCGACTGGTGGACGTGGTGCGCGGTGCGGTGCGCCACCAGGACCGCCATGGCCAGGTCCTCTTCCAAGGCCACCAGGGGCCGGATCACCCGGTGCATCCGGCGATCCCCGAGACCAGCTATCTCAAGGCGCTGGGCGTGCGGGTCTTCCGGGACTGACATGGCGGACGCGGCGGTGCGGGTCTTCCGGGACTGACATGGCGGATGCGGCGGTGCGGGTCTTCGCCCACAGCAATGCGCTGCTGGTCAGTCATGTGCGCAACCTGCTCGAGGCGGCGGGGATCCCGGCACAGCTGCGCAACATGACCCTGGGTGGCGGCGCCGGCGAGCTGCCGCTGGGGGAGTGCGAACCCGAGGTGTGGGTGAAGCCCCATAACGGCGAGCGGGCGGAGGCACTGATTCGTGAGGCCCTGGCCGGGGCGAGCGAGGCACCGGCCTGGCGCTGCCCCGGCTGCGGTGAGCCGCTGGATGGCGTCTTCGACGCCTGCTGGAACTGCGGAGCGCTGCGTCCCTGAGATTCGAGCCCCTGACATGCGAGGAGCGTCTTAATGGAGTGGGATCTGCCCGAGCCCTTCGTCATCGAACTCGTTGTCGAGCCCGCGGCCATCGATGAGTATGACCATGCCAACAACGCCGAGTACCTGCGCTGGATCGAGCGGGTGAGCTGGGCCCACTCCGACGCCCTGGGGCTCCCCCTGGCGCGCTACCGGGAACTGGATCGCGGCATGGCGGTACACCGCCATGAGCTGGATTACCTGGCCCCGGCCTTCGCCGGCGACCGCCTTGCGCTCGCCACCTGGATCATTGCCGATGACAGCCGCTTGACCCTGACCCGCCGCTTCCAGCTGATCCGTCCCGCCGATGGCCGCACCCTGCTGCGGGCGCGCACCCGCTTCGCCTGCATCGAGCTCTCAAGCGGCCGCCCGCGGCGCCTGCCCGAGGAGTATCGGCGGATCTACGGCGAGGCGGCCGTGGCCGAGTGACCCCGGTCGCCTTGGCGGGGTGCGCGCGTTACCATAGCGGCCATTTCCGAACCGCAGAGTCCGCTTTTCCCATGAGTGCAGCTTCCGAGAAGACCCGCGTTCTTACCGGCATCACCACCACCGGTACCCCCCACCTGGGCAACTACGTTGGCGCCATCAAGCCCGCCATCGAGGCGAGCCAGGATCCCAACGTGCAGTCCTACTACTTCCTGGCCGACCTGCATGCGCTGATCAAGTGCCAGGACCCGCGCCGGGTGCAGGAGTCGCGCCTGGAGATCGCCGCCACCTGGCTGGCCCTGGGCCTGGATACCGACAACGCCATCTTCTACCGCCAGTCGGATATCCCCGAGATCCCCGAGCTGACCTGGATGCTCTCCTGCGTCTGCGCCAAGGGGCTGATGAACCGCGCCCACGCCTACAAGGCGGCGGTGGCGGAGAATGAGACCGCCGGCAACCAGGATCCCGACAAGGGCATCACCATGGGCCTGTTCGGCTACCCGGTGCTGATGGCCGCCGACATCCTGATGTTCAACGCCAATAAGGTGCCGGTGGGGCGTGACCAGATCCAGCATATCGAGATGGCCCGCGACATGGCCGGGCGCTTCAACCACCTCTACAAGGGCCAGTACTTTACCCTGCCCGAGGCGGCGGTGGACGAGAAGGTGGAGGTGCTGGGCGGCCTGGACGGACGCAAGATGTCCAAGAGCTACAACAACACCATCCCGCTGTTCGTCTCCGCGAAGAAGCTGCAGAAGCTGGTGCGCAAGATCAAGACCAACTCGCTGGAGCCCGGCGAGCCCAAGGACCCGGATACCTGTACCCTGTTCCAGATCTACTCCGCCTTCGCCACGGCGGAGGAGAGCGCGGCCATGCGTGACGAGTATGCCAATGGCATCGGCTGGGGCGAGGCCAAGAATCGCGTCTTCGAATACCTCGATGAGCACCTGCGCGAGCCCCGCGAGCGCTACCAGGCGCTGCTGGAGGATCCGGGCCATATCGAGCAGGTACTGCTGAAGGGGGCCGAGCGTGCCCGCGCCGAGGCGGCTCCGTTGATGGATCGCCTGCGTCAGGCCGCGGGCCTGGGGCGCTTCGTCTGATCGACGCGACCACGCGGCCATGTGACGGGCGCCCCGCGGGGCGCCCGTCGTCTTGCATGGCAATATATTCCTTTTTGGAATTATAATTTTCTTTTAAATACTTTTACGTGCTTTGCTGGGTTCGTTAGCCTGCTCTGTCTCCCGGGACCTCCCGCCCCAGACGACTTCAAGAGAGCCTGCCATGAGTGAACTTGCCCTGACCCAGCGCACCCGACTCTCCCTTCCCGCCGTGGCCGCCGGTGCCCTGCTGCTCGCGGCCCTGGCCGTGAGTGCTGCCTTCGGCGCGCGCCTGGGCGCCCTGATGGTGGTCGGCGGCCTGCTGGGCATGGTGCTCTACCATGCCGCCTTCGGCTTCACCGCCGCCTGGCGGGTCTTCATCAGTGAACGGCGCGGGCGCGGTTTGCGCGCGCAGATGGTGATGCTGGCCATCGCCGTGCTGCTGTTCTTCCCGGCGCTGGGCGCCGGCAGCCTGTTCGGCCAGCCGGTATCCGGCTTCGTTGCGCCCATTGGCGTGTCGGTGGTGTTCGGTGCCTTCCTGTTCGGGGTCGGCATGCAGCTGGGTGGCGGCTGTGCCTCCGGCACCCTGTTCACCGCCGGCGGCGGCAATGCGCGTATGCTGATCACCCTGGCGTTCTTCATCGTCGGCTCGCTGATCGGTACCGCCCACTTCAACTGGTGGCAGAGCCTGCCGGCCTTCCGGCCGGTGTCGCTGGCCAGCGAGTTCGGTACCGGTGGCGGCATCGTGGTGAGCCTGGTGCTGTTTGCCCTCATCGCTGCCTTCACCGTGTTCATGGAGAAGCGCCGCCATGGCCAGCTGGAGCAGGCACCGACGAACGATGCCGGCAACCGGCGCTGGCTCACCGGACCCTGGCCGCTGCTCTTCGGTGCCGTGGCCCTGGCGCTGCTCAACTTCGCCACCCTGGCCCTGGCCGGGCGCCCCTGGGGGGTCACTTCGGCCTTCGCCCTGTGGGGCGCCAAGGGCTTCGAGCTGCTGGGGGGAGACGTCAGCCAGTGGGGCTACTGGCAGGCACCGGGCAATGCCGCGGCCCTCGAGGCCAGCGTCTGGGGCGATATCACCACGCTGATGAATGTCGGTATCATGGTCGGCGCCCTGGTGGCGGCGTCCCTGGCCGGCAGGTTTGCCCCCAACTTCCGTATCCCGGCGCGCTCGGTAGTGGCGGCAGTGATCGGCGGGGTCATGCTCGGCTACGGCGCCCGCCTGGCCTTCGGTTGCAACATCGGCGCCTACTTCAGCGGTATCGCCTCGGGCAGCCTGCACGGCTGGGTATGGCTGGTGGCGGCCTTCGCCGGCAACATGCTCGGGGTGAAGCTACGGCCCCTCTTCTTCACCGGCGAAGCGGCGCTCAAGCCTGCCGCCAAGGGCTGCTGAGCCCGGTCGGTGCTCCCAGATTGTCCCGTGATTGCCGCGTGATCCGCGCCCCGGCCCAGGCCGGGGCGCGGCGTTTTCGTGCGTGGTAGAGTATCGCTACAAGGCGCCGGCAGAGCGCCAACGGCCCGTTCCCGTCAACCGATCGAGAGCTGAGATGACCACCGAAGCCAAGCGCCCCCTTTATATTCCCTTCGCCGGCCCGCCGCTGCTGGAGATGCCGCTGCTCAACAAGGGTAGCGCCTTCAGCCAGGAGGAGCGCATCGAGTTCAACCTGATCGGCCTGCTGCCGCAGTGCGTCGAGAGCATCGAGGAGCAGGTGGAACGGGCCTACCGCCAGTATCGCCAGTGTCAGACCGACCTCGACAAGCATATCTACCTGCGCGCCATCCAGGATGACAACGAGACCCTCTACTACCGGCTGGTCTCGGAGCATCTCGAGGAGATGCTGCCGATCATCTATACGCCCACGGTGGGCAAGGCGTGTCAGGAGTTCTCGAACATCTATCGCAATCACCGTGGCCTGTTCATCAACTACGGCGACCGCGACCGCATGGATGACATCCTGCGTTCCTCCACCAAGGACAAGGTCAAGGTGATCGTGGTCACCGACGGTGAGCGTATCCTGGGCCTGGGCGACCAGGGTATCGGCGGCATGGGCATTCCCATCGGCAAGCTGGCGCTGTATACCGCCTGTGGCGGCATCAGCCCGGCCTACACCCAGCCGATCATGCTCGACGTGGGCACCAACAACCAGGCGCTGCTCGACGATCCCATGTACATGGGCTGGCGCCATCCGCGCATCTCCCAGGAGGAGTACGACGCCTTCATCGAAGAGTTCATCGCCGCGGTGAAGCGGCGCTGGCCCGGCGTGCTGCTGCAGTTCGAGGACTTTGCCCAGGCCAATGCCGTACCGCTGCTCACGCGCTACCGTGACGAGCTGTGCTGCTTCAACGACGATGTCCAGGGCACCGCCGCGGTGGTGGTGGGCACCCTGATGGCGGCCTGCCAGGCGCGTGGCGAGAGCATCGCCCAGCAGCGCGTGGTGTTCGTGGGTGCCGGTTCCGCCGGTTGCGGCATCGCCGAGCAGGTGGTGGTGGCGATGCAGGCCGAGGGCCTCTCCGAGCGGGAGGCTCGGGCGCGCATCTACATGGTCGACCGCGAGGGACTGGTCACCGACGACCAGAGCTGGCTGCGCGACTTCCAGAGCCGCCTGGCCCACGAGGCAACGTTCACCCAGGGCTGGAACGGCCAGGATCTGGTGGAGACGATCCGCCAGGTCAAGCCCAGCGTGATGATCGGCGTATGCGGGCGACCGGGCATCTTCACCGAGGAGGTGGTGCGCACCATGCACGCCGGCTGCGAGACGCCGGTGATCATGCCGCTCTCCAATCCCACCTCCCAGGCCGAGGCGCTGCCCGAGGACGTGATCCGCTGGACCGACGGGGCGGCGCTGGTCGCCACCGGCAGCCCCTTTGCCCCGGTGGAGCATGCGGGGCGCTCGATCCCCATCGCCCAGTGCAACAACGCCTATATCTTCCCCGGCATCGGCCTGGGGGTGGTGGCCTCGGGCGCGAAGCGGGTGACCGACGACATGCTGATGGCAGCCTCCCGGGCGCTGGCCCGCGAGGCACCCATCGTCAAACAGGGCGAGGGGGCGCTGCTGCCGGCGCTCTCCAAGATCCGCGAGCTCTCCAAGGCGATCGCCTTCGACGTGGCCGGCCAGGCCCAGGGCGAAGGCGTGGCGCTGAAGACCGATGGCATCAAGCTGCGCGAGGCCATCGAGCGCAACTCCTGGACGCCGGAATACAGGCGCTATCGTCGCCGCTCCTTCTGACCCGCGACGAGCACCAACAAGAAGGCCCTGCCGGATAACCCGGCAGGGCCTTTCGCTGCGGCACCGAGCGTAGGGGTCAGGCGGCGCCGATCATCTTGCGCAGCACGTAGTGGAGGATGCCGCCATGGCGGTAGTACTCCAGTTCGTTGGCGGTGTCGATACGGCACAGCGCCTCGAGCGTCTTCTCGCCCTTGTCGGAGGCGATGGTCACCTTGACCTTGCCCCCTGGGGTGAGCTCGGAGAGCCCCTCGATAGAGATCCGCTCGTCACCGGTCAGGCCCAGTGACTGGCGGCTCTCGCCTTGCGGGAACTGCAGCGGGACCACGCCCATGCCGATCAGGTTGGAGCGGTGGATACGCTCGTAGGACTCGGCCAGCACCGCCCTTACGCCGAGCAGGCGGGTGCCCTTGGCGGCCCAGTCGCGGCTGGAGCCGGTGCCGTACTCCTTGCCGGCCACCACCACCAGCGGCGTGCCCTCCTGCTGGTAGCGCATGGCAGCGTCATAGATCGCCATCTGCTCGCCTGAGGGAACATGCCGGGTCTCGCCGCCGACCACGCCATCGAGCATCTCGTTCTTGATGCGCACGTTGGCGAAGGTGCCGCGCATCATGATCTCGTGGTTGCCGCGCCGCGAGCCGTAGGAGTTGAAGTCCACCGGCTTGACCCCGCGCTCCTGCAGGTAGCGACCGGCGGGGCTGTCCGGTTTGATGGCGCCGGCCGGCGAGATATGGTCGGTGGTCACCGAGTCACCCAGCATGGCCAGGATCCGCGCCTCCTTGACGTCCTCGATGGCGTCGGGCTCGCGGCCCATACCCTCGAAGAAGGGCGGGTGCTGGATGTAGGTCGAGTCGTCGGACCACTGGTAGACCTTGCTCTGAGGGACCTCGATGGCCTTCCACACCTCGTCGCCGTCGAACACCTCGGCATACTCCTTGCGGAACATCTCGGTGTTGACCTGCTCCACGGCCTCGGCGATCTCCGCCTGGCTGGGCCAGATGTCCTTGAGGTAGACCGGCTCACCGTCCTTGCCGGTGCCGATGGGCTCGCGGGTCAGGTCGAGCTGGACGTTGCCGGCCAGGGCATAGGCGACCACCAGGGGCGGCGAGGCGAGCCAGTTGGTCTTGACCAGCGGGTGGACCCGGCCCTCGAAGTTGCGGTTGCCGGAGAGGACCGAGGCCACGGTGAGGTCGGACGCCTCGATGGCCTTCTCGATGGGTTCGGCCAGCGGCCCCGAGTTGCCGATGCAGGTGGTGCAGCCGTAGCCCACCAGGTTGAAGCCCAGGGCGTCGAGATCATCCTGCACGCCGCCGGCGGCCAGGTAGTCGGTGACCACCTTGGAGCCCGGCGCCAGCGAGGTCTTGACCCACGGCTTGGTGGAGAGTCCCTTCTCGCGGGCCTTCCTCGCCAGCAGGCCGGCGGCCATCATCACGCTGGGGTTGGAGGTGTTGGTACAGGAGGTGATGGCGGCGATCACCACGGCACCGGGGTTGAGCTTGAAGGCATCGCCGTCGAGGTCCACGTCCTGGCTGTCATGGTGCTCGTAGCTCTCCTCGACGCCTACCGCGGTCTGGCCGCCCTCGGACATCAGCTTGCCCTTCTCGGTGGAGGAGAGCGGCTTGCCATCATCCTCCATCACCTTGGCGAAGGCCGACTTCATGTCCTTGAGCGCCACCCGGTCCTGGGGCCGCTTGGGCCCGGCCAGGCTGGCCTCGACCTCGGTCATGTCCAGCGCCAGGGTGTCGCTGAACACCGGCTCGTCGCCGGGCTCGCGCCACAGCCCCTGGGCCTTGCTGTAGGCCTCCACCAGTGCCAGCTGGGCGTCGTCGCGGCCGGTGAGGCGCATGTAGGTCAGCGTCTCGTCATCCACCGGGAAGAAGCCGCAGGTGGCGCCGTACTCCGGGGCCATGTTGGCGATGGTGGCGCGGTCGGCCAGCGGCAGGTCCTTGAGACCGTCGCCATAGAACTCCACGAACTTGCCCACCACGCCCTTCTTGCGCAGCATCTGGGTGACGGTCAGCACCAGGTCGGTAGCGGTGATGCCCTCGCGCAGCTTGCCGGTGAGCTTGAAGCCCACCACCTCGGGGATCAGCATCGAGACCGGCTGGCCGAGCATGGCCGCCTCGGCCTCGATGCCGCCCACGCCCCAGCCCAGCACGCCCAGGCCGTTGATCATGGTAGTGTGGGAATCGGTGCCCACCAGGGTGTCCGGGTAGGCCAGCGTCCGGCCGTCCTGCTCCTTGGTCCAGACGGTCTTGCCCAGGTACTCGAGGTTGACCTGGTGGCAGATGCCGGTGCCGGGCGGCACCACGCGGAAGTTGTCAAAGGCCTGCTGGCCCCAGCGCAGGAACTCGTAGCGCTCGTGGTTGCGCTCCATCTCGATGGCCACGTTGTCCTTGAACGCCGTGGGGTTGCCGAACTTGTCCACCATCACCGAGTGGTCGATCACCAGGTCGACCGGCGACAGCGGGTTGATGCGCGCCGGGTCCTCGCCCAGGCTCTCCACGGCGGCCCGCATGGAGGCCAGGTCGACCACCCCGGGCACACCGGTGAAGTCCTGCATCAGCACCCGCGCCGGGCGGTAGCCGATCTCGCGGTCGGAGCGCCCCTCCTGCTGCCAGTCGACCAGCGCCTGCATATCCTCGCGGGCGACGCTCTCGTCGTCGGCGAAGCGCAGCTGGTTCTCGAGCAGGATCTTGAGGGTCTTGGGCAGGCGGTCGATGTTCCCCAGCGCCTCGGCGGCCTTCGGCAGGCTGTGGTAGTGGTAGGTATTGCCCGCGGCCTCGAGGGTCTGCAGGGTATCGGGAATGGAGTCGGTGCTCATCGAAGTCCTCCTCGTCGCGGAGAGTGAACGAACCTTCCTGGTCGTCTGAGAGTACATGGTCATGATAGGCAGGCTTTTCAAGCGTTGCCCGGAAGCCACTTGAATTGCCCTCGGGCGGCCGCCATCTTGATTCCTAGCCACCACTGTTGCCCAGCCGGCAGTATGGCACTCGTCCATGACATGCCGACAGCGGCCGGGAGTTCCCATGCATGAAGAGGCGTTGATCCCACGGCGCGTGCGCTGCCCCTACTGCGATGCGCCCTTCGACCTGCTGCTGGATGTCTCCCAGGGCAGCCAGCTCACCTGGGAGGATTGCCACGTCTGCTGCGCGCCGATCCAGGTGCGTATCGAGGCCGACCCCGGCGACCCGGAGGCGTTGACGGTCTCGCTGGGGCGCGACGACGAGGTGATGTAACCCCCGTGTCGGGCACGCGACGACGCGACGCGTCGGACGGGCCGCGATGGGCGCCGGTGGCTGCTACAATGGCGCCACTTTCTCGAACGTTACTGCCACGAGGTTTTCCCATGAGCGATGCGCGTCACGAACGCCTGATCATTCTCGGCTCCGGCCCGGCGGGCTACACCGCCGCGGTCTATGCGGCCCGCGCCAACCTCAAGCCGCTGCTGATCACCGGCATGCAGGCGGGTGGCCAGCTGACCACCACCACCGACGTGGACAACTGGCCCGGCGACGACGCCGGCGTGCAGGGGCCCGAGCTGATGGAGCGCATGCAGCGCCACGCCGAGCGCTTCGACACCGAGGTGCTGTTCGACCATATCCATGAGGTGGAGCTGCGGGAGCGGCCCTTCACCCTGAAGGGCGACAACGGCACCTACACCTGTGACGCGCTGATCATCGCCACCGGGGCCAGTGCCCGCTACCTGGGGCTCGAGTCGGAACAGCAGTTCATGGGGCAGGGAGTCTCGGCTTGCGCCACCTGCGATGGCTTCTTCTACCGCAACCAGGAGGTGGTCGTGGTGGGCGGCGGCAATACCGCCGTGGAGGAGGCGCTGTATCTCGCCAACATCGCCTCCAAGGTGACCCTGGTGCACCGTCGCGACAGCCTGCGTTCCGAGAAGATCCTCCAGGACAAGCTGTTCCAGAAGGCCGAGGAGGGCAAGGTGGTGCTGGAGTGGAACCACACCCTGGATGAGGTGCTGGGCGACAACACCGGGGTGACCGGCGTGCGCCTCAAGTCCACCGAGAGCGGCGAGACGAAGGAGATCGCCGCGCCGGGCGTGTTCATCGCCATCGGCCACAGTCCCAACACCGGCATCTTCGAGGGGCAGCTGGAGATGAGCGGCGGCTATATCCGGGTCAAGTCAGGCCTCGATGGCAACGCCACCGCTACCAGCGTGCCTGGCGTGTTTGCCGCCGGTGATGTCATGGATCATGTCTACCGCCAGGCGATCACTTCCGCCGGCAGTGGCTGCATGGCCGCCCTGGATGCCGAGCGTTACCTGGACGAGGTGTAACGGCGCCGCTCGCCAAGGTGCCGCCGCCTATCGTCCCTTGCTCCTTACCCCTTGAAGCTGGGGTCAATAGTGCGGCGGCAGCTCGTCCTCGGGGCGAGGTTGCGCCGCGTCACCCTCCTGCAGCGCCCGCTGCTGCTCGCGGATCTTCTGCTGCATCAATGCATTGATGCGCTCCAGCTTGGCCAGGCGCGTCTCCTGGGCGGCTACCGCCTGATCCAGGGTATCCAGCCAGTGCTCCTGGTAGGCGATACGGCTCTCCAGCGCCTCCAGGCGCTCGTTCAGGGCATCGGACGCCCGTGTTGTGCTCATGCTAGAATCCTGTCGCTGCGTGTCACCGTTCACCGTGGCACCTTCCCATGGTTGTCAATATCGTTCATTACCAACAAGAGAGTCATTCGAGTCCATGAATCGCAAGGTCATGTTTCGCTGTAGTCTCGTCAGCCTGCTGCTCGCCGCCCCGGCGCCGCTGCTGATCGCCCTGTTCATTCACCTGGCCGGCGGCGCCCTCTCGGAGGCGCTGTTCGATAGCCTGCGCATCGGTGGCGTCGCCGTGGTCTATGCCGCCGCCGCGCTGGCGGTCTTCCTGGTGCTGCTTATCGGCACCCTGGCGGTCAATGTCCTTACTCCCCAGCTGGTCAACCTGGCCGAGGTCGAGAACGACGATCGCGAGCTCGGCGAGGTGAAGTGGTTCAACGTCAACAAGGGGTACGGTTTCATCACCCGTGACAGCGGCGAGGATGTCTTCGTCCACTTCCGCGCCATTCGCGGTCGCGGTCATCGCACCCTGGCCGAGGGCCAGAAGGTGCGCTATCACGTGGTGGAGAACGAGAAGGGCCTGCAGGCCGACGATGTTACCGTGATTACCTAGCAGTGCGTGCACCCTCGGCGCGGCCGGCGTAACGCCGGCACACTCGCTCGACACGACATCGCCCCGCATATGCGGGGCGATGTCGTTTGCGGCTACTGGCCGGAGTCGGGCCAGTGGATCTCCTCCTCGCGGCCGTCGGGGAGCACCCGCAGGAAGCGGTCGGGCTCGTCGCCGGGCTGCCACCCCCCCAGCGAGCAGCGTACCTCGGCACCCAGCTGCATGGCGGCGGCGCGGGCGCAGGTCGCGTCGTCCGGCCAGGGAGTCTCAGCGCTGTCGAACCACAGGCTGGCGAAGCCGTCGGCGGCACGCTCCACCAGCAGCACCGGGATCTCACCGCCGGCAAGCCGGCCGCGGGTACGCCACTTGCCCTTGCCGGCGGGGGCCAGGGGGTCGGCGCCGATGGCCGTACCCAGCCACTCGTCGAGTGACGCCACGGGCGCCTTGGCCAGGTAGATCTCGATATCGGGGTAACGGGTTTCGCTGTCAGCTGTCATGCAAGCCTCAGGGTCGGGCACTGCCGTTGATGAACAGGTGCTTCATGACCGCCTCGTAGATGCGGCTCAGCTCGTCCAGGTCGGCGGCACGCACCCGCTCGTTGACCTGGTGGATGGTCGCATTGAGGGGGCCCAGCTCCACCACCTGGCTGCCCAGGGTGGCGATGAAGCGGCCGTCCGAGGTGCCGCCGCTGGTGGAGAGCTCAGGCGTGTGGCCGGTGACCTCCTCGACGCCCCGCACCGCCGCCTCCACGAGCTCGCCCTCGGCGGTGAGGAAGGGCTCGCCGTTGAGGGTCCAGTCCAGCTCGTAGTCCAGGCCGTGGGCATCGAGGATCGCCTCGGTACGCGCGCGGAGCTCGTCGTGGGTCACCTCGGTGGAGAAGCGGAAGTTGAACACCACCTCCACCTCGCCGGGGATGACGTTGGTGGCACCGGTACCCGAGCGGAAGTTGGAGACCTGGAAACTGGTGGCCGGGAAGAAGTCGTTGCCGGCGTCCCAGTGCTCCCGGGTCAGCACATCCAGCGCGGGCATTGCCTGGTGGATCGGGTTGCGCGCCAGGTGGGGGTAGGCCACGTGGCCCTGCACGCCACGGATATGCAACACGCCGCCCAGCGAGCCACGCCGGCCGTTCTTGATCACGTCCCCCAGCCGGGCGGTGGAGGAGGGCTCGCCGACGATACAGTAGTCGAGTCGTTCGTGGCGCTCGCGCAGGTGCTCCACCACGGCGCGGGTGCCGTCCTTCGCGGGGCCCTCCTCGTCGGAGGTGATCAGGAACCCCAGGCGGCCGTGGTGCTCGGGGTGGTCGGCCACGAAGCGCTCCACCGCGGTGATCATGGCCGCCAGGCTACCCTTCATGTCGGCAGCGCCGCGGCCCCGGAGCATGCCGTCATCGTCGATACAGGGCGCGAAGGGCGGGAAGTCCCAGCGGGTATGGGGGCCGCTGGGGACCACGTCGGTGTGACCGGCGAAGGCCAGCAGCGGGCCGTGGTGGCCGCGGGTGGCCCAGAAGTTCTCGACGTCGCCGAAGGGCAGGCGTTCGATATGGAAACCGAGCGCCGTGAGGCGCTCGGTCATCAGGTCCTGGCAGCCCAGGTCATCCGGCGTCACCGAGGGGCGCGCCAGCAGGTCGAAGGCGAGCCGCAGGGTGGGCGAGAGGCCCTCAGGATCAGTTATGGGCATGCAGCGCCTCGTTGAGCGCAATGGCGCTCTTGTTGGTCAGGCACTCGATGCGGCCGTTCTGGGAGTTGCGGCGCAGCAGCAGGTCGTCCTGGTTGGCCAGCTCGCGGGCGGCCACGGTACGAACCTCCTCGCCCTGGTCGTCGAGCAGGGTGACCTTGGCGCCGGCGGTGAGGTAGAGACCCGCCTCCACGGTGCACCGGTCACCCAGCGGGATACCGATGCCGGCGTTGGCACCGATCAGGCAGCCCTCGCCGACCTTGATGACGATATTGCCGCCACCGGAGAGGGTGCCCATGGTGGAGCAGCCACCACCGAGGTCCGAGCCCTTGCCCACCATCACGCCGGCGGAGATGCGGCCTTCGATCATGCCGGGGCCTTCGGTGCCGGCGTTGAAGTTGACGAAGCCCTCGTGCATCACGGTGGTGCCCTCGCCCAGGTAGGCGCCCAGGCGCACCCGGGCGGTGTCGCCGATGCGCACGCCGCCAGGCACCACGTAGTCGGTCATCTTGGGGAACTTGTCGACGCAGTCCACGGACAGGGGGCGGCCCTCCAGGCGTGCCTTGAGGCGGCGTGCGGGCAGTTCCTGGACGTCGATGGCGCCCTCGCTGGTCCAGGCGATGTTGCGCAGCAGGCCGAACATGCCGGTGAGGTCGAGGCCGTGGGGCTTGACCAGGCGATGGGAGAGCAGGTGCAGCTTGAGGTAGACCTCCGGGGCGCTCTGCGGGGGCAGGTCCTCGGCGATGAACATCGCCACCAGCGGGCGCGTCGCAGCGGCGAAGGCCTCGGCCAGCTCCGCCTGCTCGGCGTGGCCGGCAGCCTTGAGGGCGCCGGCCAGCTCGGCGCACTGCTCGGGCAGGAAGCTCACCGCGGCGTTGCCCTCCGGCACGTCCAGTACCCGCTTGATCGCCTCGATCAGGCCGTCGTCGGGGTCGAGCAGGGGGGCGGGGTAGTAGATTTCCAGCCAGTCGCCCTGGGTGTTCTGGGTGCCGGTTCCGAGTGCAAAGCTCAGCATGTCGAGGGTCCTCGTGGGTCGAGTGTGAGTAGGTGAGTCGTGGCGCCGGGGGTCAGCCCTGAAGATCGTCGTAGTCGCCGTCGCGGAAGCCCACGCGGATCTCCTCGCCGGTATCCAGCAGCGGGCGCTTGAGCAGGGTGGGGTGGGCGAGCAGCAGCTCACGGGCACTGTTGGCGTCCACCTCCCGCTTGTCCTCGTCGGGCAGGTTGCGCCAGGTGGTGCTGCGCTTGTTGAGCGCTTCCAGCACCGGCACCTTGTCGAGGATATGCTCGAGCAGCGGCGCCGACAGGCCATCCTCGCGCAGGTCATGGAACTGGTAGGGAATGCCGGAGTTATCCATCGCCTTGCGCGCACGGCGACAGGTGTCGCAGTTCTTGATGCCGTACAGGGTGAACATCACAGCCTCCTCTCGATGAAGTCGCGGATGCGTCGGGCCGCCTCGGCAGTGGCCCGGGGTTCGGCGACCAGCGCCAGGCGCAGTCGACCGCTGCCGGGGTTGGTGCCGCTGCTGCCGACCCGGCCCATATAGCTGCCGGGCAGCACGCTGACGTTGGCATGGCGCAGCAGCTCCCGTGTGAAGGCCTCATCGTCGCCACCGGGCACCGCCGGCCACAGGTAGAAGCTCGCCTCGGGAGCAGAAAACTCCAGCACCGGGGCGAGTATCTCGGTGACCGCGGCGAACTTCTCGCGATAGGCGTCGCGGTTGGCGCGCACATGGGCCTCGTCGTTCCAGGCGGCGATGGAGGCGTGCTGTACCGGCAGGGCCATGGCGCAGCCGTGATAGGTACGGTAGCGCCGGAAGGGAGCGATCAGCGCGGCGTCGCCGGCCACGAAGCCGGAGCGCAGCCCCGGCAGGTTGGAGCGTTTGGAGAGCGAGTGGAACACCAGGCAGCGGCGGTAGTCATGGCGGCCCAGCGCCGCGCAGGCCTCGAGCAGCCCCGGCGGCGGGGTCGCCTCGTCCAGGTAGAGCTCCGAGTAGCACTCGTCCGAGGCGATGATGAAGTCGTGTTCGTCGGCCAGTTCGATCAGCCGCTGGAATTCCGCCAGTGGCGTCACCGCACCGGTGGGGTTGCCCGGCGAGCAGAGGAAGACGACCTGCACCTGGCGCCAGGTGTCGGCGGACACGGCGTCGAGGTCGGGCCTGAAACCGTTGTCGGCGCGGCAGTCGAGATAGTAGGGCTCGCCGCCGGCGAGCAGGGTGGCGCCCTCGTAGATCTGGTAGAAGGGGTTGGGCATCGCCACCTTCGCCGGACGGGTGCGGTCGAGTGCCGTCTGGACGAAGGCGAAGATCGCCTCGCGGGTGCCATTGACCGGAAGCACCTGGGTCTCGGCGTCGAGCCCGGCGAGACCGAAGCGGCGCGTAGCCCAGCCACCGATCGCCTCACGCAGTGCGGCAAGGCCGCCGGTGGCCGGGTAGCGGGCGAACTCGTCCTGATGGGCGTGCAGTGCCTCGAGCGCCGCGGCGAAGGGGGCGTGCTGGGGCTCGCCGATGGTCAGCGGGATGTGCGCGAGCCCCTCGGGGGGCGTCACGTCGGCCCTGAGGGCGGCCAGCCGCTCGAAGGGATAGGGCTTGAGGGCGTCGAGATCGGGGTTCATGGGGGTCCAGGCGCGCCTCTGGGCCGTGGCCTCGGGCGTCGTTATGTGAGTCGTTGTCGGAGAAGGGCCTTGATTATAGGGAAGCCCGCAGTAGGCCTCAAACGCCCTCTACCCTGAGACATCCAGCACCTCCACCAGCCGCTCGCGTAGCCGCGCCTGGCGCTCGGGGTCGGTGAGGGGTGCCCCAGCCTTGTCGGTGATGAAGAAGACGTCCTCCACCTTCTCGCCGAGGGTGGCGATCTTGGCCGCGGAGAGGGCGATGTCCTGCTCCATGAAGATACGGCCCACCCGGGCCAGCAGCCCGGGTCTGTCGGGGGCGATCAGCTCCAGCAGGGTACGCTCGTTGGCCGGGTCCTGCTCGATGATCACCTCGGTGGGCACCTTGAAGTGGCGCAGCTGGCGGGGGGTGTGGCGGGTGACGATCTGAGGATAGTCGTCGGGATCGTCGAGCTCCTCCACCAGGTGGGCGCGGATCTCCTCCAGCCGCTCGGGCTCGCGGATCGGGTCGCCATGGTCGTCGAGCACGATGAAGGTGTTCAGCGTCCAGTCGTTGCTGGAGGTGGCGATGCGCGCATCGTGGATGGAGAGGCCGAGCTGGTCCAGGGCCGCGGCGGTAGCGGCGAACAGGTCGTCTACCGAGCGGGTGTGGATGAACACCTTGGTGCCGCCTTCGGCCATGCCCTCGGCCGGGGCGCTGAGCAGGATCAGTGGCAGCTGGCTGTTGCCATGGCCGAGGATGCCCTGGGTCTGCCAGGCAATCTCGCTGGGGGCGTACTGCAGGAAGTAGTCCTCGCCCAGCGACTCCCACAGCCGCTGTACCTGGTCCATGTCGGCGCCCACCGCGGCGAGCAGCGAGAGCGCCTCGTCGCGGGTCTCGTTGACCCAGTCGTTGCGCTCCAGCGGGTTCTCCAGGCCGCGGCGCAGGGCGCGTTTGGTCTCGGCATGCAGCTGGCGCAGCAGCGAGGCGCGCCAGCCGTTCCACAGCGTGGGGTTGGTGGCGTTGATGTCGGCCACGGTCAGCACGTAGAGGTAGTCGAGGCGGGTCTCGTCGCCCACCAGGCGGGCGAAGTCGGCGATCACGTCGGGGTCGGTGATGTCGCGCTTCTGGGCCACCATGGACATGGTCAGGTGGTGCTCGACCAGCCAGCTCACCAGGCGGGTGTCGCGGGGCGAGAGGCCGTGGCGCTCGGCGAAGGCCTCCACGTCGCGGGCGCCGAGGATCGAGTGGTCACCGCCGCGCCCCTTGCCGATGTCGTGGTAGAGCCCGGCGATCCACAGCAGCTCCAGCTTGGGCAACTGGTGGATGACGTTGGCGGCCACCGGGAAGGTCTCGCGGGCCTCGGGCTTGCGGAAGCCATGGATGAACTTCAGCAGATGCAGGGTGTGGGCGTCCACGGTGTAGATATGGAAGAGGTCGTGCTGCATCAGCCCCACGGCGCGGCCGAACTCCGGCAAGTACTTGCCCAGCACCCCGTAGCGGTTCATGCGCCGCAGCTGGCGTGCCACGTTGCCACCGGAGCGCAGCAGCTCCATGAACAGGCTCTGGTGGCGCACGTCATCGCGGTAGAGGTCGTCGATCAGGTGTCGATGGTCGCGGATCTGGCGGATGGTGTCGGCCCGCACCCCCTCGATCCCCGGGTGCTCGGCCATTAGCAGGAACAGCTCGAGCAGTGCCGAGGGACGATCGCGGAAGACGGTGCGCGAGCGCGCCTGGATATAGCCATCCTTGATTTCGAAGCGCTCGTTGAGCGGCTCCACCGGCAGGGCTTCGCCGGCGTGGAGGATCGCCTCGTCGAAGTGCTGCAGCAGCATGTCGTTGAGGCCGGCCAGTGCCGTCACGTGGCGATAGTAGCGCTTCATGAACTGTTCGACGGCGAGGCGCTCCGGGGTGTCGCGGAAGCCGAACAGCTCGGCGATGGTGCGCTGGTGGTCGAACAGCAGGCGGTCCTCGGCGCGGCCGGTGAGCATGTGCAGGGCGTAGCGCACCTGCCACAGGAAGGCCTGGCCCTGGCTGAGGATGCGCAGCTCGGCATCGTTCATGAAACCCGTAGCGACCAGGTCCTCGTAGCGCTCGCTGCCGAAGTGGCGCTTGGCCACCCAGCCGATCATCTGGATATCGCGCAGCCCGCCGGGGGCACTCTTGATGTTGGGCTCCAGGTGGTACTCGGAGTTGTTGTGGCGGTAGTGGCGGTTGATCTGCTCCTGCCACTTGGCCTCGAAGAAGCGGTCCGCCGGCCACACTCGCTCGGGCGCCAGGCGTGTCTTCATCGCCTCGCGCAGTCTCTCGGGGCCGGCGATGGTGCGGCTCTCCAGCAGGTTGGTGATCACCGTGACATCGGCCTCGGCTTCGCGCTCGCAGTCGGCAAGCGAGCGCACGCTGTGGCCGATCTCCAGGCCGATGTCCCAGAGGAAGGTGATGAAGGCGGTCAGCGCCTCCCGGTAGGGGACGTCGTCATCCTTTTCCAGCAGGAGAAGCAGGTCGACGTCGGAGTGTGGGTGCAGCTCCCCGCGGCCGTAGCCACCTACGGCGAGCAGGGCGACACCCTCGTCGGGCCAGGTGTGCTGCTCCCAGGCCACCGTCAGCAGCCGATCCAGGCACCAGGCGCGACCGTGGACCAGGTCGCGGATATCGGCGCCGGCGCGGAAGCGCGCGTCGAGGCGTGCCTGGATCTCCCGCAGGGCCGCCTTGAAGGGAGCGATCGGCGAGCGGCTGCCCGAGAGCTCTTCGCGGAAGCCGTCGACGTCGAACAGCGTCCCGTCCGGCGTGAAGCGGTAGTGGTGGAGCAGCATCGGCTCAGTGCTCGAGGAAGGAGAGGTCTTCGTCGCTGCGTGCGGTCAGCACCTCGACGCCGGACTCGGTGACCAGCAGGGTGTGCTCCCACTGGGCGGAGAGGCTGCGGTCGCGGGTCACGGCGGTCCAGCCGTCGCGCAGCACCTTGGTGCGGTAGCCGCCCACGTTGATCATCGGCTCGACGGTCAGGCACATGCCGGCGGCGAGTTCGATATCGGCCTCCGGGGCATAGCCGTCGTAGTGCAGCACCTGCGGCTCCTCGTGGAAGCTGGCACCGATGCCGTGGCCGCAGAAGTCGCGTACCACCGAGTAGCCGTTGGCCTCGGCGTGCTTCTGGATGGCCTGGGCCAGCGTGGAGAGGCGCACACCCGGGCGCATCAGCGCCATGCTCTTGTACAGGCACTCCTGGGTGACGCGGCACAGGCGCTCGCCCTGGATGGTCTCGCCGATCACGAACATCACGCTGGAGTCGCCGTGGTAGCCGTCGGCGGTCTTCACGGTGATGTCCAGATTCATGATGTCGCCGTTCTTGAGCTTCTTGGCGTCATCGGGGATGCCGTGGCACACCACGTGGTTGATCGAGGTGCACACCGACTTGGGGAAGCCGTGGTAGTTGAGTGGGGCGGGGGTGGAGCCCAGCTCGTCGACGATGAAATCGTGGCACAGCCGGTCGATCTCGCCGGTGGAGATGCCGGCCTTGACGTGAGGGGTGATCATCTCGATCACGCGGGCGGCCTGACGGCCCGCCTCGCGCATCTTCTCGATCTCGTCGGGCGTCTTGATGGGTACGTTCATGAGGTCTCGGATTCGGGGGTAGGGTGTCCGCGGGAGGGTACGGTACGCGCGCGGACGGCTTCATCTCGGCGTTATTCCATGGTATAAAGCTGCGCGCCTTCCTGCAATCGCCGAGCCTGTCGGCAGCGTCTCTTGCGACCTCCCGGTCGCGAAGCCGGGCCGGGAGCCCGCGATAGCGAGGGCGTCAATCAACATAACGCCTTGAAAACACACATGCACCGGCACATGGTCCCGGGTGCTGTCGCGTCTCTCACGGGTGCGGCGGTCGGATCCATGGGGTGCATGGAGGCCTAACCCGATATTTCAGGAGTCATCCATGGCACACGTCAATATGCGTGACCTGCTCAAGGCAGGTGCTCACTTCGGTCACCAGACCAAGTACTGGAACCCGAAGATGAGCAAGTTCATCTTCGGCGCCCGCAACAAGATCCACATTATCAACCTCGAGCACACCCTGCCGGCCCTCAATGAGGCGATCGATGTGGTCGAGAAGATGGCAGCGGCCAACAACAAGATCCTGTTCGTCGGCACCAAGCGCAGCGCGAGCAAGATCATCAAGGAAGAGGCCAACCGCGTCGGCCAGCCGTTCGTCAACCACCGCTGGCTCGGCGGCATGCTGACCAACTACAAGACCATCCGCGTTTCCATCAAGCGCCTGCGCGACCTCGAGACCATGCACGAGGACGGCACCTTCGAGAAGCTGACCAAGAAGGAAGTGCTGATGGCGACCCGCGAGCAGGACAAGCTCGAGCGGTCCGTGGGTGGTATCAAGGAGATGGGTGGCCTGCCCGACGCCCTGTTCGTGATCGACGTCGACCATGAGCGCATCGCCATCAACGAGGCGAACAAGCTGGGCATCCCGGTCATCGGCGTGGTGGATACCAACTCCGACCCGGACGGCGTCGACTACGTGATCCCCGGCAACGATGACTCCATCCGCGCCATCCAGATCTACGTCAAGTCCATCGCTGATGCCTGCGCGCGTGCCAAGGAAGGTCGTCCCGACGAGTTCGTCGAGGTGACCGAAGAGCCCGCCGCCCAGGAAAGCGACAGCGCCGCCGAGTGATCGCGGCCCGTCTGATCGGCGGCAGTGGGCGGCCTGTCATGCCGCTACCATCGATGCCGGTTAGACGAGAAGGGGGCCGCGGCCCCCTTTCTTCTCCGAATTTTCCGGATTCTCCCAAGTGAGGGTCCGGCCCACTTCCCGAGATATTCAGAGGTGACACCCATGGCAGCTATCAGCGCCTCCCAGGTCAAGGAACTGCGCGAGCGTACCGGGCTCGGCATGATGGAGTGCAAGAAGGCCCTCACCGAGACCGACGGTGACATCGAGCAGGCCATCGAGAACCTGCGCAAGAACTCCGGTCTCAAGGCCGCCAAGAAGGCCGGTCGTACCGCCGCCGAGGGCGTCGTGGTGACCCGCGTGGCCGATGACGGCAGCTACGGCGTGATGGTCGAGATCAACTCCGAGACCGACTTCGTCGCCCGTGACGACAACTTCACGGCCTTCGCCGAGAAGATCGCCGATGCCTTCTTCGCGGCCAAGAGCGAAGACGTGGCCGCCGTGATGGCCGGTGATCTGGAAACCGCCCGCGAGCAGCTGGTGCAGAAGATCGGCGAGAACATCGGCGTGCGTCGCAGCGTGGTGGTCGAGGCCGGCGCCGGCAACCTGGTGGGTGCCTACGTCCACGGCGGCCGCATCGGTGTGCTGACCGAGCTCAAGGGTGGCAACGCCGAGGTGGCCAAGGACGTCGCCATGCACGTTGCCGCCATCAACCCGGCCGTGGCGCGTCCCGAGGACATGCCTCAGGAGCAGCTGGACGCCGAGAAGGCGATCATCCTGGCCCAGCCCGACATGGCCGGCAAGCCCGAGCAGATCGCCGAGAAGATGGTCCAGGGCCGCCTCAAGAAGTACCTGGCCGAGAACAGCCTGACCGAGCAGCCCTTCGTCAAGAACCCGGACCAGTCCGTGGCCGAGTTCGTCAAGGCGGCCGGTGGCGAGGTGGTCGGCTTCACCCGCTTCGAGGTGGGCGAGGGCATCGAGAAGGAAGAGGTCGACTTCGCCAAGGAAGTGATGGAACAGGCCAAGCGCAGCTGAGGTCGGAAGTTCCGCTAAGATGATGGCGTGCGCGCGAGCGCACGCCTTCGCGTATCCGGCCGGTCGATCCGGTCGCCCCGTCATGCCACCGCTGATGCCCAGGAGATGATGCCATGTCCACATCCGATCACGTCGAAGCGCCCGCCAAGCCGCGCACCCAGAAGTCGAAGTACAAGCGGATCCTGCTCAAGCTTTCCGGCGAGGCACTGACCGGGGATGCCGAGTTCGGCATCGACCCCAAGGTGCTCGACCGCATGGCTCTGGAGATCGGGCAGCTGGTCGGTATCGGCGTCCAGGTGGGCATCGTGGTCGGTGGCGGCAACCTGTTCCGCGGCGCCGCCCTGCACGAGGCCGGCATGGAGCGGGTCACCGGCGATCACATGGGCATGCTGGCCACGGTGATGAATGCCCTGGCCATGCGCGACGCCCTGGAGCGCTCCAACATCCGCTCGCGGGTGATGTCGGCGATTCCCATGAGCGGCGTGGTGGAGCACTATGATCGTCGGACCGCCATCCGCTACCTCACCTCCGGCGATGTGGTGCTGTTCTCGGCCGGTACCGGCAACCCCTTCTTCACCACCGACTCCGCGGCCTGCCTGCGTGGCATCGAGATCGATGCCGACGTGGTGGTCAAGGCCACCAAGGTGGATGGGGTCTACGACAAGGATCCGGTCAAGTACCCGGACGCGGTCAAGTATGACCAGCTCAGCTACGACGACGCGCTGGCCCAGAAGCTCGGCGTCATGGATTTGACCGCCATCTGCCTGGTGCGGGACCATGACATGCCGGTACGCGTCTTCAACATGAACAAGCCCGGCGCCCTGCTCAACCTGGTGGTGGGCGGCGAGGAAGGCACGCTGATAGACAGAGGCTGATATCGTGATCAATGACATCAAGAAGGACGCAGAGAGCCGCATGAAGAAGAGCGTCGAGGCGCTCCACGGCAACCTGAACAAGATTCGTACCGGGCGGGCCCACTCCAGCATCCTGGACTCGGTCACCGTCGAGTATTACGGCAGCCAGGTTCCGCTGAACCAGGTGGCCAACATCAATACCGAGGATGCCCGCACCCTCTCGGTGGTGCCCTGGGAGCAGAGCATGGTGCCCAAGGTCGAGAAGGCGATCATGACCTCCGACCTCGGCCTGAACCCCTCGACCGCCGGCAACAATATCCGCGTGCCGCTGCCGATGCTCACCGAGGAGACCCGCAAGGGCTATATCAAGCAGGCGCGTCATGAGGCCGAGAACTCCCGGGTGGCGGTGCGCAACGTGCGCCGCGATGCCAACGGTGACATCAAGGCCCTGCTCAAGGAGAAGGAGATCAGCGAGGACGAGCAGCGCCAGGCCGAGGAGGCGATCCAGAAGCTGACCGACAAGTATATCGCCGAGATCGACAAGACCCTGGAGTCCAAGGAACACGACCTGATGCAGGTCTGAGGACATCCGCCCGGCCCGCTCGCGGCCGGGCGGCGGCGACACACCCGAAGCGAGACCCCATGACGTCAACGCACTCCCCCGACGCCGGCTCCGATGCCGGCGCTTCTGCCGCCAGCGAGGCCGGCCTGCCACGCCACGTGGCGATCATCATGGATGGCAACAACCGCTGGGCTAAGGCGCGTGGCCTCTCCGGCGTGCGCGGCCATCACGCCGGCGTCGAGGCGGTGCGCGCCACCATCCGCCGCGCCGCCGAACGCGGCGTCGAGGTCCTGACCCTGTTCGCCTTCTCCAGCGAGAACTGGAAGCGGCCCAGGGCGGAGGTGAGCGCGCTGATGGAGCTGTTCCTGCTGGCGCTCAAGCGCGAGGTTAACAAGCTCCACGCCAACGGCATTCGCCTCACGGTGATCGGTGATCGCAGCGGCTTCTCCGAGGCGATCCAGGCGCATATCGCTCGCGCCGAGGCGAAGACCCGCGACAACACCCGCCTGCACCTGGTGGTCGCCGCCAACTACGGCGGCCACTGGGACCTGGCCCGGGCAGCGCGTCGCCTGGGCGAGCGAGTCGCCGCCGGCGAGCTCGCCCCCGAGGCGATCGACGAGGCCGCTCTGGGCGGCGAGCTCAGCCTGGCCGGCGTGGCCCCGGTGGATCTGTGCATCCGTACCAGCGGCGAGCAGCGTATCTCCAACTTCGTGCTCTGGGAGCTGGCCTACGCGGAGCTCCACTTCACGCAGCGCCTGTGGCCCGATTTCGACGCCGACGCCTTCGATGCCGCGCTGGAGGACTTCCGGCGCCGCAAGCGGCGCTTCGGCATGACCGATGACCAGATCGACGAGGCTCAAGGTGCTTAGACAGCGCATCATCACCGCCGCCTGGCTGGCACCGCTGATGCTGGCCGGCCTGTTCGGCCTCACGGGTGGTGCCTTCGCGCTCTTCACCGCGGCCATCGTGCTGCTGGGCGGCTGGGAGTGGACCAACCTGGCCGGCATCACTGGGCGTGGCCGACGCCTGGCGCTGGTCGCCGCACTGGCCGTGGCCATGGCGCTGCTATGGGCCACTGGCGCCATCCAGGCCGCCTGGCCGCTGTGGCTGGGCCTGGTCGGCTGGGCGCTCAACCTCTACTGGGTCACCCACTATCCCGAACGCACCGGACAGTGGTCCTCCGCCGCCAGGCGCCTGGCCATGGGGCTCTGGGTGCTGCTGCCCGCCTGGGTGGGCCTCAATGTGCTGCGCGAGACCGGTGGCATCTGGCTGCTCTTCGTGCTGCTGTTGGTGTGGAGCGCCGATATCGGCGCCTACTTCGCCGGCCGCGCCTTCGGGCGGCAGAAACTGGCCCCGCGGGTGAGCCCCGGCAAGAGCTGGGAGGGCGTGCTCGGCGGCATGGGGGCCACCCTGGCGCTGGCCCTGGTGTTCGCCATCGGCCAGGGGCTGGTCGCGATCGACGCCGTCCTGCTGGTGCTGACCACCCTGGCGGTGACCCTGGTCTCGGTGCTCGGTGACCTGCTCGAGAGCATGCTTAAGCGCCACCGTGGCATCAAGGATTCCAGCAACCTGCTGCCCGGCCACGGCGGCGTGCTCGACCGCATCGACAGCCTGACCGCGGCGTTGCCGCTGTTCGCCCTGCTTGCACCGGGGGTGATCTAGAATGGCCAGCGATACTGCCCTGCGCCGCCAGGGTGTCACCGTGCTGGGTGCCACCGGCTCTATCGGCACCAGCACCCTGGATGTTGTCGCGCGTCATCCCGAGCGCTACCGGGTCCATGCGCTGACCGCTCACCGCTCCCGCGAACCGCTACTGGCACTGTGTCGGCGTCACCGCCCAGCGGTGGCGGTGCTCGAGCGTGAGGCCGATGCCGCCTGGCTGCGCGAGCGCCTGGCCGAGGCCGGCGTCGCCACCGAGGTGCGCAGCGGGGCCGAGGCGTTGGTGGAGGTGGCCGAGGCCCCCGAGGCCGAGGTGGTGATGTCAGCCATCGTGGGTGCCGCGGGCCTGTTGCCGACACTCGCCGCGGTACGTGCCGGCAAGCGGGTGCTGCTGGCTAACAAGGAGGCCCTGGTGATGTCCGGGGCGCTGTTCATGGAGGCGGTGCCACGCCATGGCGCCACCCTGCTGCCCATCGACTCCGAACATAATGCCATCTACCAGTGTCTACCCGTGGAGCATCGCGGCGGCCTGGACCGTCACGGGGTGACCCAGCTGCTGCTGACCGCCTCCGGCGGCCCCTTCCGAGGCTGGTCGGCCGAGGCACTGGCCGGGGTCACCCCGGCCCAGGCCTGCGCCCACCCCAACTGGAGCATGGGGCAGAAGATCTCGGTGGACAGCGCCACCCTGATGAACAAGGGGCTCGAGTTGATCGAGGCGTGCTGGCTGTTCGATGCCCGTCCCGATCAGGTGCAGGTGGTGGTGCATCCGCAGAGCGTGATTCACTCCATGGCTGCCTACAGCGACGGTTCGGTGATCGCCCAGCTCGGCAACCCGGACATGCGTACGCCCATCGCCTATGGCCTGGCGTGGCCCGAACGCATCGACGCCGGCGTCCAGTCGCTGGACCTCTTTCAGGTCGCGCGCCTCGACTTCGAGCCGCCCGATGAAGCCGCCTTTCCCTGCCTGGGCCTGGCGCGGGACGCCATGGCGGTGGGCGGCACGGCGCCGGCGGTGCTCAATGCCGCCAACGAGGTGGCAGTGGCGGCCTTCCTTGCCGGGAGGCTTCCCTTCACCGGTATCGCCGAGCTGGTGGCGAGGGTGCGTGATGCCGAGCCGGTGCAGCCGGCCGACGAGCTCGAGGCGATCCTCGATGCGGACACCCGCGCGCGGCGTGCCGCCGAGTGCCACCTGGCACGTCGGTGAGTCGCGTCCGCTTGTACATGAATAGCCATGCTGTCAGGAGGAGAGTGACTTGGGCGTGATCCAGAATATCCTGGCCGTGATCGTGGTACTGGGCCTGCTGATCACCTTCCACGAGTTCGGCCACTTCTGGGTGGCGCGGCGCTGCGGGGTGAAGGTGTTGCGCTTCTCGGTAGGCTTCGGCACGCCGATCTGGTCGCGGGTGGATCGCCACGGCACCGAGTACGCCATCGCCGCCATCCCGCTGGGCGGCTACGTCAAGATGCTCGACGAGCGCGAGGGCGAGGTGCCCCCCGAGGAGCTCGACCGGGCCTTCAACCGCAAGAACGTCTGGCAGCGCATCGCCATCGTCGCCGCCGGCCCCCTGGCCAATTTCCTGCTCGCCCTGGTGGCCTACTGGGCGCTGTTCGTCGCCGGTACGGCAACGGTGGCACCGGTGATCGGGGAGGTGGCGCCGGATTCTCCCGCTGCCCGGGGCGGCCTGGTGGCGGGCCATGAGATCACCTCGGTTCAGGGCGAGGCGGTGCGCTCCTGGGAGGAGATCAACCTCAAGCTGGTGGCGGCCATCGGCGAGCGCGAGGCGCTCGCCATCGCCACCCGCGAGGACGCCGCCGCCGAGATTCGCCAGCACCAGGTGCCGGTGGAGGACTGGCTGGTGCGTCAGGATCCTCCCCAGCCGCTGCCCAGCCTCGGGGTGACCCCCTGGCGGCCGCCGATGCCGGCGGTGCTGGATCAGGTGATGGAGGGCGAGGCCGCCGCGGCGGCGGGACTCGAACCGGGTGACGAGATTATCCGCGTGGATGCGGAGCCGGTGGATGACTGGATGCACTTCGTGGATATCGTGCGAGCCAGTCCCGGCGAACCCCTCGAGCTCGAAGTCGACCGGGATGGCGAGCGTCTCGGCTTGACCGTCACCCCCGGCCGTAGCGAGCTGGAGGAGGGCGTGACCATCGGCTATATCGGCGCCGGAGCGGCGCCGGTGGAGTGGCCCGAAGAGTATCGCCGCGAGATCCGCTATGGCCCGATCGCCGCGGTGGGCGAGGCCTTCGCGCGCACCGGCGAGATGATCACGCTGACCTTCGATGCGGTGCGCAAGATGCTGGTGGGGCTGATCTCGCCCTCCAACCTCTCGGGGCCGATCACCATCGCCCAGATCTCCGGCGACTCCGCCCGGGCGGGGCTGGAGAGCTTTGTCAGCTTCCTGGCCTACCTCTCGATCAGCCTGGGGGTGCTTAACCTGCTGCCGATTCCGGTGCTGGATGGCGGCCACCTGCTCTACTATGCCATGGAGGTGGTGCGCGGTCGGCCGGTCTCGGAGCGGACCCAGGCAATCGGCCTGCGCATCGGCCTGGCGCTGGTGGGTACGCTGATGCTGATGGCGATCTACTTCGACCTGATGCGGCTCTGGTAGGGCAGGGCAATCGCAGTTGCAGAAACCAAGGGGCGCCAGTCCCGAGCGACAAACCATCTGCGATTGCCCAGGCCCCGAGGGCCTCGCCTTGTCAGTTGGCCGTGCAAATGTATAAGGTGCCTGTCTGGACAGGTTTGGCAGATCAACGCGAGCGAATCGACTGCATGAAAATCAAGACCATCGGACTGGCGGCACTGCTGCTTGCCGGGGCCAGTGTGGCCCAGGCGGAACCTTTCGACGTTGCCGACATTCGGGTGGAGGGCCTGCAGCGCATCTCTGCCGCCTCCGTCTTCAACGCCTTTCCTGTCACCGCCCGTGACCGCGTCGACGAGCGTGAGCTCGCCGAGGCTGCCCGTGAGCTCTTCGCCACCGGCCTGTTCGAGGATGTCAGGCTGGCTCGTGAGGGCGATGTGCTGATTATCCAGGTGGTCGAGCGTCCCACCATCAGCCGTCTCAATATCGACGGCAACCGCCAGCTCGACGAGGACCAGCTGCGCCAGGGGCTGCGTGAGGCCGGCCTCGAGGAGGGTCAGGTGCTGCAGCTCTCCACCCTGGAGGAGATCGAACGCGAGCTCGAGGGCGTCTACCAGGCTCAGGGCCGCTACAGCGCCAACATCGAGACCAGCGTGCGCGAGATCGATGAGGGCCGTGTCCAGGTCGACATCGAGATCGACGAGGGCGCAGTGGCCAAGATTCGCCAGATCAATATCGTCGGCAATCGCGCCTTCGACGACGAGACCCTGCGTGAGGTGTTCGAGCTCAACGATCGGCCGGGGCGCATCTTCGGCTGGTTCTCCAAGGATGAGTACTCCCGGGAAGCCCTCGCCGGCGACCTAGAGCGGCTGCGCTCCTTCTATCTGGATCGCGGCTACGTCAACTTCAACGTCGAGTCGACCCAGGTCTCGATCAGCCCCGACAAGTCCGAGATCTTCGTCACCATCAACGTCAACGAGGGCGCCGAGTACCGGCTCGGCGACGTGCGCTTCGTGGGCGACCTGACGATCAGCGAGCGCGAAGCGCGCGAGCTGCTGGAGGTGACCCCGGGCGAGACCTTCTCGCGCAGCGACGTCACCGCCTCCACCGAGGCACTGCGTGCCCGCCTGGGTGCCGACGGCTTCGCCTTCGCCAGCGTCGATGGCATCCCCGAGACCGGCGCCGACGGCGAGACCGTCGACCTGGTGTTCCGGGTCGATCCGGGCCGTCGTGCCTATGTGCGGCGCATCGAGTTCGTCGGCAACACCACCACCATGGATGAGGTGCTGCGGCGCGAGATGACCCAGATGGAGGGCGCTCCGGCCTCCACCGATGCCATCAGCCAGTCACAGCAACGCCTCGAGCGCCTCGGCTTCTTCAAGCAGGTCGAGGTGGAGACCCAGCCGGTGGCCGGCGAGCCCGACAAGCTCGACGTCACCTACAGCGTCGAGGAGCAGCCCTCCGGCTCCATCTCCGCCAGCATCGGCTTCTCCCAGAGCGCCGGCGTCATTTACGGCGTGGGCCTCTCCCAGAGCAACTTCCTGGGCACCGGCAATCGGGTGAACATCGGCGCCCAGCGCAGCGATACCTTCACCAGCATCAACTTCGGCTTCACCGATCCCTACTGGACCATGGACGGGATCTCCCGGGGCTATAACCTCTACTATCGCGAGTCCGACTACGAGGACTCCGATATCTCCACCTACTCCACCGACGCCTACGGTGCGGGGATCAACTTCGGTTATCCGATCAACGAGATCACCCGCCTGAACTTCGGTACCGCGGTGGAAGACCTGACCATCAAGACCTACAACGACACGGCGTCGGAGATCAAGCGCTATGTCGACGAGCAGGGCGCCGATGCCCAGGCCCTGAAGCTGACCGCCAGCTGGACCCGCAACAACCTCAACCGCGGCATCATGCCCACCGATGGCAGCTACCAGCGCCTGTCGCTGGAGACCGCGGTACCCGGCAGTGACGCCGAATATGCCAAGCTGCGCGCCCAGGCGCGCCAGCTCTTCGCACTGGACGACAACCACGACTGGGCGCTGAAGTTCAGCGGCGAGCTGGGCTATGCCGACACCCTGGGCGGCAACGACCCCTATCCGTTCTACGAGAACTTCTATGCCGGCGGCCTGGGCTCGGTGCGCGGCTTCACCGGCAACACCCTGGGCCAGCCCACCACGCCGTCGGGCAACTCCACCCGCGACCGCACCCTGGGCGGCAACATGCTGGTGCAGGGCAGCGCCGAGCTGATCTTCCCGACGCCCTTCGTGGGTGACCAGCGCACGGTGCAGAGCTCGCTGTTCGTCGACGGCGGCAACACCTTCCTCTCCGACTGTTACCCGGTGCTCGATGCCGATGCACCGGCCAGCTGCAACTCGGGGATCGACCTCGGCGACCTGCGCTACAGCGTCGGCCTGGGGCTCTCCTGGCTGACCCCGGTGGGGCCGCTGACCTTCAGCGTCGCCGAGCCGATCAACGACGAGAGCGGCGACGATACCCAGTTCTTCCAGTTCTCCCTCGGCCAGACCTTCTGACCGGGCCTCGACACCCTTGCTACCTGGCCGCCGCCGCCGGCGGCCTCAACAGGAGTCCTACCATGCGCAAGTTGACCGCCGCCTTCGCCCTGCTGCTGATCTCCGCCATCGCCCTGCCTGCCCTGGCCGCCGACGTGGCGGTACTGGACTGGCGCCGTGCGCTGATGGAGACCGACGCCGCCCAGCGCTCCATGAGCGAGCTGGAGAGCCGTGTCGGCAGCCAGCAGCAGCAGGCCCAGGCCCTCGAGCAGGAGCTCAACCAGCTGCAGCAGCGCGCCGACAGCCTCAGCGACAGCGAGCGCCAGCAGGCCAACCAGAAGGTGGCCGAGCTCAATCGCCTGATGGGCGAGGTCATGCAGGCCCGCCAGGAGTCCGAGCAGGCCCTGCTGCAGCGCGCCGAGCCCAAGCTGCAGCAGGCGGTGGAGCAGATCATCGCCCGCCACAGCATCCAGGTACTGGTGGAGCCCCAGGGGGTGCTGCACGCCGAGCGCGACCTGCAGAACGTCACCGCCGAGGTGACCGAGATTCTCAACAGCATGCTGTGACCGCGGCGGATCCCTTCCCATGACGCGAAGTGCTATTCCCATGATGACCCTGGGTGACCTGGCCGAGCGGCTGGGCGCGCGCCTGGTCGGCGATGCCGGGCGCCAGGTCGGTGGCCTGGCCACCCTCGGCGAGGCCGGGCCGGACCAGGTGGCCTTCCTGGCCAACCGGGCCTACCTCAAGGACCTGCCCGGGACCCGCGCCGCGGCGGTGCTGCTGCATCCTCAGCACGCCGACAGCTGCCCGGTGGACCGGCTCGAGCTGGACAACCCCTATCTGGGCTATGCCGCGGCGTCGCGGCTGTTCGACTCCCTGGCGGGCCATGATCCGGCCGGCATCCATCCTTCGGCGGTGGTCGATCCCACCGCCACCCTGGGCGAGCGGGTCGAGGTGGGCGCCAATGCGGTGATCGAGGCCGGGGCCACCCTAGGCGACGACGTGGTGATCGGGCCCGGCTCGGTGGTCGGTGCCGATACCACCATCGGCGACGGGTCGCGGCTGCATGCCAATGTCACCGTCTACCATGGCGTGGTGATCGGCCGGCGGGTGATCCTCCACAGCGGTAGCGTGGTCGGTGGCGACGGCTTCGGCTTCGCCCACGACGGCAGTCGCTGGCACAAGATCGCCCAACTCGGCGGGGTAGTGCTGGGCGACGATGTGGAGGTGGGCAGCTGCTCGAGCATCGACCGCGGCGCCCTGGGCGATACCCTGATCGGCAACGACGTCAAGATCGACAGCCAGGTGCAGATCGCCCACAACGTGCAGATCGGCGAGCATAGTGCCCTGGCCGGCTGCGTGGGTATCGCCGGCTCCACGAAGGTGGGGCGGCACTGCATGCTGGGCGGTGGCGTGGGCCTGGCCGGCCACCTGACCCTCTGCGATGGCGTCCAGGTGACCGGCATGAGCCTGGTGACCAACTCGATCCACGAGCCGGGCGTCTACTCCTCGGGCACCGGGGCCATGGCCAACGCCCAGTGGCGCAAGAATGCGGTGCGCTTCAAGCAGTTGGATGACATGGCCAAGCGACTCACTCGACTCGAGCGGGCGCGCGGCGCTTGAGGGCCCTGCGGGGGGCGCTATAATCCCCCGCCAGACCGGCATGGTTGCCGGCTCTCGCCTGCCGGGACGGCAGGCATCCCGAGACTTCAGAGGTTGTGACGATGGTAATGGACATCAACGAGATCCGTGAGTATCTGCCCCACCGGTATCCTTTCCTGCTGGTGGACCGGGTCACCGAGCTGGCCCTGGGCGAGACCATCGTTGCCTACAAGAACGTCAGCATCAACGAACCCTTCTTCAATGGTCACTTTCCCCATCACCCGATCATGCCCGGGGTGCTGGTGATCGAGGCGCTGGCCCAGGCCTGTGGCATCCTCGGCTTCAAGACCGTCAACAAGCTGCCTGCCGACGGCTACGTCTACTACCTGGTGGGCAGCGACAACGTGCGCTTCAAGCGCCCGGTCATGCCTGGCGACCGGCTCGACCTGCGCGCCGACGTGGTGCGCGAGAAGCGCGGCATCTGGAAGTTTGCCTGCAAGGCCAGCGTGGCCGGCGAGGTGGCCTGCGAGGCCGAGATCATCTGCGCCGAGAGGAAGGTCGCTTGATTCATCCCACCGCCCTCATCGACCCTGCCGCCCGGCTGGCCGACGACGTCGAGGTCGGCCCCTTCACGGTGGTCGGTCCCGACGTGGAGATCGGCCCCGGTTCGCGCATCGGTCCCCATGTGGTGATCAAGGGGCCGACGGTGCTCGGCGCCCGCACGCGCATCTTCCAGTTCGCCTCGGTGGGCGAGGACTGCCAGGACAAGAAGTATGCCGGCGAACCGACCCGCCTGGTGATGGGGGATGACAACGTGGTCCGCGAAGGCGTCACCCTGCACCGCGGTACCGTCCAGGATCGCGGCGAGACCACCATCGGCTCGCGCAACCTGTTCATGGCCTATGTGCATGTGGGCCACGACTGCGTGATCGGCAACGACTGCATCCTGGCCAACCAGGTGACCCTGGCCGGCCACGTCAAGATGGGTGACTTCGCCATCCTCGGCGGCCTCTCCGCCGTGCACCAGTTCTGCCACTTCGGCACCCATGCCATGGCCGGGGGTGGCTCCATCATCACCAAGGACACCCCGGCCTTCGTGATGATCAACGGCAACCCCGCCCAGGTCCACGGCCTCAACCTGGTGGGGCTCAAGCGCCGCGGCTTCTCCCGTGATGCCCTCAAGGCGCTGGGTGAGGCCTACAAGCTGGTCTATCGCCAGGGGCTCACCGTCGAGCAGGCGCTGGCCGAGATCCGCAGCCGCTTCGCGCTGGTCGAGACCGAGGCCTTCGCCGCCTCCATCGAGGCCTCGACCCGCGGCATCATCCGCTAGCCATGCCCGCCGACGAGCGCGTCGCCGTGCAGCGCATCTACCTGGTGGCCGGCGAGCTCTCCGGGGATATCCTCGGCGCCAGCCTGATGCGTGCGCTCAAGTCTCGTCATCCCGGTGTCGAGTTCCGCGGCATCGGCGGGCCGCGCATGATCCAGGAGGGCATCGACAGCCGCTTTCCCCTGGAGACCCTCTCGGTGATGGGGCTGGTCGAGGTGCTCCGTCACCTGCCACGGCTGATCGGCGTGCGCCGCGAGCTCAGGCGCGATGCGCTGGCCTGGCGACCCGATATCGTGATCGGCATCGACGCCCCCGACTTCAACCTCGGTCTCGAGCGCCAGCTGCGCGAGGCCGGGCTGACCACCGCCCACTACGTCAGCCCCTCCGTGTGGGCCTGGCGCCAGGGGCGGGTCAAGGGCATCGCCCGCTCCGTCGATGCCATGCTCACCTTCCTGCCCTTCGAGGCGGCCTTCTACGCGCGGCACCGCGTTCCCGTGGCCTTCGTCGGCCACCCGCTGGCCGACGAGCTGCCTCTGGAGAACGACCGTGGCGCGGCCCGCGCCGAGCTGGGGCTGCCCGAGGCGGGCGAGGTGCTTGCCGTGCTGCCCGGTTCACGGGCCAGCGAGATCCGCTTTCTGGGCGAGACCTTCCTGGCCGCCGCCGAGCGGCTGTGCGCCGCGCGACCGGAGCTCTCGGTGGTGATCCCGGCGGCCACGCCGGAACGACGCCGCGAACTCGAGGCGCTTCTCGCCACCTGTCCGGCCCTCGCCGAACGCCTGACCCTGCTCGACGGCGGGGCCCGGGAGGCCATGGTAGCCGCGGATGCCGTGCTGCTCGCCTCGGGCACCGCGGCGCTGGAGGCGATGCTCTGCCATCGCCCCATGCTGGTCGCCTACCGCATGGCACCGGCCACCCACTGGCTGGCGAAGCGGCTGGTCAAGACCGAGTGGATCTCGCTGCCCAATCTGATCGCTCGCGAGAGCCTGGTGCCGGAGCTGATCCAGGAGGCGGCCAGCCCCGAGGCGATCGCCGCTCGTCTCGGCGAGATGCTCGACGACGCCGACGGTCGTGCGGCGCTTGAGGCTCGCTTTGCCTGGATGCATGCCGGCCTGCAGCGTGACGCCAGCCGCCGCGCGGCGGAGGCCATCGAGGCCCTGGTCGCGGGCCGTCCGCTGCCGGCCAGCGTCGCCCCCGAGCGCGCCGCAGAGGTGGCGCCTTGACGCGGCAGCAGGCGAAGGCGGCGAGCGCGACGCGTGGCGGTAGCCTGCCGCCGCTGGTGGTTGACTACAGCGGCGAGCGGCTGGCCGGCGTCGACGAGGTGGGGCGTGGCCCGCTGGTGGGCAGTGTCGTGGCCGCCGCGGTGATCCTCGATCCGGCCCGGCCGATCCCGGGGCTCGGCGACTCCAAGACCCTGAGTCCCAGGCGTCGCGAGGCGCTGGACGTCGAGATACGCGACAAGGCGCTGGCCTTCGCCGTGGCCGAGGCGAGTCCGGCGGAGGTGGACGAGCTCAATATTTTCCACGCCACCCATCTCGCCATGCGCCGCGCCATCGATGGTCTGGACCCGGCGGCCGAGTACCTGCTGGTGGACGGCAATCGCCTGCCCGGGCATCATGTGCCCGGCCAGGCGGTGGTCAAGGGCGACGCCCGCCACCCGGCCATCGCCGCGGCCTCGATACTGGCCAAGGTGGCCCGGGATGCCCAGATGCGGGCCCTCGATGCCCGACACCCCGACTACGGCTTCGCCCGCCACAAGGGCTACCCGACCCGCGAGCACCTGGCCGCCCTGGAACGCCTGGGGCCGCTGCCCGAGCACCGCCGCTCCTTCGGTCCGGTCAGGCGCCAGCTGGCGCTGCTCTGACCCGTCCTTGGCCTCCACTGGTGCAGGCAGCGCCGAGCAATATTGACGGGTTAGCCTCGCGCTTCCTGTACTGATTATTTACCGCCAAGCCCGAGCCCCCCTATGACCACGCCCTTCGTTCATCTCCGCGTCCATACCGAATACTCCCTGGTCGACGGCCTGCTGCGCCTCAAGCCGCTGGTCAAGCAGGCGGCGGGGCTGGGCATGCCGGCACTGGCCGTCACCGACGAGGCCAACCTCTTCGGCCTGGTCAAGTTCTACAAGGCCGCCCAGGGCGCGGGGCTCAAGCCGATCATCGGCGCCGACCTGTGGCTGACCAATCCCCAGGACGAGGCGCATCCCTACCGGGTGACCCTGCTGGCCATGAACGAGGTGGGCTATCGGCACCTGACCGAGCTGATCTCCCGGGGCTGGATGGAGGGACAGCGCCTGGGCCAGGCGCTGCTCCAGCGCGACTGGGTGCTGGAGCGCAGCGAGGGGCTGATCGCGCTCTCCGGCGGGCGCGACGGCGAGGTGGGGCGCCACCTGCTCGGTGACCATCCCGACGAGGCCCGTGAGATCCTGGCGCAGTGGAATGCCGCCTTCCCCGGGCGCTTCTACCTAGAGCTGACGCGTACCGGTCGCCCTCAGGAGGAGGAGTGCCTGCACCTCTCGGTGGAACTGGCTGCCGAGACCGGCACTCCGGTGGTGGCCACCAACGACGTGCGCTTCCTCGAGAAGGAGGACTTCTGGGCCCACGAGACTCGCGTGGCCATCGGCGAGGGCAAGGCGCTGGACGACCGGCGCCGCGAGAAGAAGTACAGCGAGGAGCAGTACCTCAAGAGCCCCGAGGAGATGGCGGAGCTTTTCGCCGACGTCCCCGAGGCGCTGACCAACAGCGTGATGATCGCCGCGCGCTGCAGCGTCGAGGTGCGCCTGGGCGAGATCTTCCTGCCCGAGTTCGAGATCCCCGAGGGCCTGACCCGGGACGAGTACTTCCGCAAGGTCTCCCACGACGGCCTCACCGAGCGCCTGGACTTCCTGTTTCCGCCCGAGCAGTACCCCCGGGAGGGGGCCGAGTACGCCGAGATCGACGCCCGCTACCGAAAGCGCCTCGATTTCGAGCTCGACATCATCATTCAGATGGGCTTCCCGGGCTATTTCCTGATCGTGATGGACTTCATCCAGTGGGCCAAGGACAACGACGTGCCGGTGGGGCCCGGACGTGGTTCCGGTGCCGGCTCGCTGGTCGCCTATGCCCAGAAGATCACCGACCTCGACCCCATCGGTTACGACCTGCTGTTCGAGCGCTTCCTCAACCCCGAACGGGTCTCGATGCCCGACTTCGACGTCGACTTCTGCATGGAGAAGCGCGACCGGGTGATCGACTACGTCGCCGACCGCTACGGGCGTGACGCGGTCTCCCAGATCGTCACCTTCGGCACCATGGCCGCCAAGGCGGTGGTACGCGACGTAGCCAGGGCCCAGGGCAAGCCCTACTCGCTGGGCGACAAGCTCTCCAAGCTGATCCCCTTCGAGGTGGGCATGACCCTCGGCAAGGCCATCGAGGCGGAGCCGGCGCTCAAGGAGTTCCTCGACAATGACGAGGAAGCCGCCGAGATCTGGGAGATGGCGCTCAAGCTCGAGGGCATCACCCGCGGCACCGGCAAGCACGCCGGCGGCGTGGTGATCGCACCCACCAAGCTCACCGACTTCTCGCCGCTGCTCTGTGACGAGGACGGCTCCGGCCTGGTGGTGCAGTTCGACAAGAACGACATCGAGGACGCCGGCCTGGTCAAGTTCGACTTCCTCGGCCTGCGCACCCTGACCATCATCGACTGGGCGCTGGAGATGGTCGACAAGGTGCGCGCCGTGGGTGGCGAGGGGCCGCTGGATATCGACACCATCCCGCTGGACGACGCTCCCACCTTCGAGATGCTCAAGCGCGCCGAGACCACGGCGGTGTTCCAGCTCGAATCCCGCGGCATGAAGGAGCTGATCAAGCGCCTGCTGCCCGATTCGCTGGAGGACATGATCGCGCTGGTGGCGCTGTTCCGCCCGGGCCCCCTGCAGTCGGGCATGGTCGACGACTTCATCAACCGCAAGCATGGCCGGGCGGAGATCTCCTATCCCCACCCGGACTACCAGCACGAGCTGCTCGAGCCGGTGCTGGCCCCCACCTACGGCATCATCCTCTATCAGGAGCAGGTGATGCAGATCGCCCAGGTGATGGCTGGCTACAGCCTGGGCCAGGCCGACATGCTACGCCGTGCCATGGGCAAGAAGAAGCCCGAGGAGATGGCCAAGCAGCGCGCCGGCTTCCTGGAGGGGTGTGAAGCCAACGGCATCGATGCCGACCTCGCCGGCAACATCTTCGACCTGGTGGAGAAGTTCGCCGGTTATGGCTTCAACAAGTCGCACTCGGCGGCCTATGCGTTGGTGTCGTACCAGACCGCCTGGCTGAAGGCGCACTATCCCGGCCCCTTTATGGCGGCGGTGATGTCCACCGAGATGGACAACCTCGACAAGGTGGTGCCGCTGATCGAGGAGTGTCGCAACCTCGGCCTCACCGTGACCCCGCCGGACGTCAACGTCGGCGGTTACAAGTTCAGCGTCGACGACCAGGCCCGTGTCGTCTATGGCCTGGGGGCGATCCGCGGCGTGGGTGAGGGGCCCATCGGCGCCATCGTCGAGGCCCGCGAGGCCGATGGCCCCTTCGCGGACCTGTTCGACTTCTGTCGCCGGGTCGACCCCAGGCGCATGAACAAGCGCACCCTGGAGGCGCTGATCCGTTCCGGGGCCCTGGACACCCTGGGTCCCAATCGCGCGGTGCTCAGCGCGGCCCTGGACGACGCCCTCAAGGCCGCCGCCCAGAACCAGACCAACCAGAACCTGGGCATGGTCGACATGTTCGGCGAGGCCTTTGCCGCCCCGGACGAAGGCGAGGGTGGCGGCGACGCTTACGCCGATTACCTGTGGGTGCGCGAGTGGAGCGACAAG
Source organism: Halomonas sp. C10-5 (assembly GCF_057169305.1). NCBI lineage: Bacteria > Pseudomonadati > Pseudomonadota > Gammaproteobacteria > Oceanospirillales > Halomonadaceae > Halomonas > Halomonas sp. C10-5. The sequence goes on along the minus strand of NZ_CP175665.1, from coordinate 2,929,659 downwards.
GAGCGCCTGGCCGGCGAGAAGGACACCCTGGGGCTCTATCTCACCGGCCACCCCATCGACGAGTACGAGAAGGAGCTGGAGCGCTTCGTCTCCACCCGCATCGCCGACCTCAAGCCCTCCCGGGAGCCCCAGCGGGTTGCCGGCCTGGTGGTGGGGGTGAGGACCATGAAGTCCAAGCGTGGCGACACCATGGCCTTCCTCACCCTGGACGACCGCACCGGGCGCATCGAGGCGTCGCTGTTCGGCGAGCTCTTCGACCAGATGCGCGGCCAGCTGGAGGCCGACCAGGTGCTGATCGTCGAGGGCGAGGTCTCAAGCGACGACTACTCCGGCGGCCTGCGTCTGCGTGGCAAGGAGGTCACCCCCATGGTGGCGGCACGCACCCGCTACGGACAGGCGGTGGAGCTCTCCCTGGACGGGGCGGCGGTCAACGGCCGCCTGGTCGACTCGCTGCGCGAGAGCCTGGAGCCCCACCGTAACGCCGAGGGCCTGCCGGTGCGCCTGCGCTATCGCAATGCCGAGGCCACCGGCTGGCTGGAGCTGGCCGAGGAGTGGAAGGTGGCCCCCACCGATGAGCTGCTTATCGGCCTGCGCGAGGTGCAGGGCCAGGACGGGGTGCGACTCAAGTACCGCTGAGGCATCGCCTTGCGTGGCGCGTTGAGGGTGCGATAATGCCCCTCACTCTTTTTCATGCCGTCCTGGACCCCAGCTGGTCGGTCGGTGGCAGACGATAACAAGGCGGCTTGCCCATGAATCCCAACTATCTCGACTTCGAACAGCCCATCGCCGAACTCCAGGCCAAGATCGAGGAGCTGCGGCTGGTCGGCAACGACAGCCAGGTCAATCTCAGTGACGAGATCGGTCGCCTCGAGGAGAAGAGCCGCAAGCTCACCGAGTCGATCTTCAAGGACCTTACCCCCTGGCAGGTCTCGCAGCTCTCCCGGCACCCCCAGCGCCCCTACACCCTGGACTACCTGGAGCACGTCTTCAGCGACTTCGACGAACTCCACGGCGATCGACGCTTCGCCGACGACGCCGCCATCGTCGGCGGCGTGGCACGCCTCGACGACCGGCCGGTGATGGTGATCGGTCACCAGAAGGGGCGCGACGTCCACGAGAAGGTGCGGCGCAACTTCGGCATGCCGCGTCCCGAGGGCTACCGCAAGGCGTGTCGCCTGATGGAGATGGCCGAGCGCTTCCGCATGCCGGTGCTCACCTTCATCGACACGCCCGGCGCCTATCCCGGCATCGATGCCGAGGAGCGCGGCCAGTCCGAGGCGATCGCCTACAACCTGGCGGTGATGTCGCGGCTGCGCACGCCGATCCTGGCCACCGTGGTGGGCGAGGGTGGCTCCGGCGGGGCACTGGCGATCGGTGTCTGCGACGAGCTGGCCATGCTGCAGTACTCCACCTACTCGGTGATCTCGCCGGAGGGCTGCGCCTCCATCCTGTGGAAGAGCGCCGAGAAGGCGCCCGATGCCGCCCAGGCCATGGGCATCACCGCCGAGCGTCTCAAGGAGCTGGGGCTGGTTGACACCCTGATCCCGGAGCCCCTGGGCGGGGCCCACCGTCAGCCGGTACAGACCGCCGAGCGGGTCAAGGAGGCGCTGCTGGCCAGCCTCGACCGCCTCGACGTTATGGACACCGATGCCCTGCTGGAACGGCGTTACCAGCGGTTGATGAGCTATGGTGCACCGGCCTGAGAAACTGCCCCTCCAGTCCCTGATCGACGACGCCCTGGCGCAGACCCCGCCGGGGCGTCGCGTATGGGTCGCCCTCTCCGGCGGCCTCGACTCCTCCCTGCTGCTGACCCTTGGCGCCGAGGCCTGCCGGCGTCATCCCCGCGCGCTGCATGCCATTCACGTCAACCATGGCCTGCAGCAGGCCGCCGCCGACTTCGAGGCCCATTGCCGGACGCTCTGCCGGCGCCTGGGGGTGCCGCTGTGCGTCGAGCACGTCAGCGTCGACCCGGGCAACGGCCAGGGCCTGGAGGGTGCCGCCCGGGAGGCGCGCTACGCCGCCTTTGCCCGCTGCGTGGCGGAGGGCGAGAGCCTGTGGCTTGCCCAGCACCGCGACGATCAGGCCGAGACCCTGCTGCTCGCTGCCCTGCGGGGAAGTGGCGTGCAGGGGCTGGCGGGCATGCCGATGGGCCGTGACTGGCAGCGGCGTCGGCTGCAGCGACCGCTGCTGGGCATCTCCCGGGCGGAGCTCGAGGCCGAGGCGGCAGACCTCGGCCTCGCTTGGACGGAGGACCCCAGCAACGCCGTGCCTGACCAGGACCGCAACTACCTGCGCCATGCGATCCTGCCGCGGCTCGCCGAGCGCTGGCCCCATGCCGCCGGGTCCCTGGCCCGCAGTGCGGCACTCTGTGGCGAGGCCGACGGCCTGCTGGCGGAGCTGGCAGAGCTCGACCTGGAGGGCCTGGGCGGCGACCCGGGGCGCCTGCCCCGCGACGGCCTGTCCCGGCTCTCGGCGCCACGCCGCCGCCTGCTGATACGCCACTGCTGCGAGCGGCTGGGCCTGGCGCCGCCGCCGGCGCGCCGCCTGGAGAGCCTGCTGGCCCAGCTGGATGCCCGGGAGGATGCCGAAACCCTCGTGGCCTGGTCCGGTGGCGAGGCGCGGGTGTGGCGCGGGCATCTCTACCTGCTGGCGCCGCTGCCGGCACTGCCGACGGCGTGGCAACTCGCCTGGGATGGATGCTCTCCGCTTGCCACGCCGTACGGCAACTGCCGGGTCGCGTTGGCGGGACCGGCGGACGGGGAGGGGGACCTGCGGGCGATGCCGCGCCGCGGCGGCGAATGCCTGCGCCTGGCGGGGCGCGGACGCCGTGACCTCAAGCGGCTGCTTCAGGAGCTGGGGGTGCCACCCTGGGTGCGAGGGCGGCTGGTGGTGGTCCGGGCGGGAGAGACGCCGGTGGCGGTGCTCGACCCGGGGGCCGGTCAGTGGCTGGTGCTTGCCGAAGGCTGGCGAGGGATGGACTGAGGCACCCGGGGGCTGGCGACGGGTCAGCGCCCCAGGGTCAGGCCGAAGCCGGCGGCCTGCTGGTAGGCGGCCTCCTGCTCCAGGTCGTTGAGCAGCAGCGCCGGGTCGTCGTCGTTGCCCAGGCCCAGCGTCAGCGCGTCGCCGCTGGCCGAGAGCCGCGGTGTTTCGGGGGGCTGCTCGGGGCGCGAGTGGTTGAGGATCACCGCCAGGCGCAGCAGGCGGGCGAGCCGGGCATGGGAGTCGCGATCGGGGGCGGGCAGTGCCTGCCACTCCTTGAACGGAAACTTGCGGCGGTGGGCGCGTACCAGGAAGGCCAGCAGGCGCTGTTCGGGCCGCGAGAAGCCGGGCAGGTCGGAGTGCTCCAGCAGATAGGCGCCGTGGCGGTGGAACTGGCTGTGGGAGATGGCCAGGCCGATCTCGTGCAGGCGTGCCGCCCATTCCAGGAAGCGTGCCTGGACGTCGCTCAGTGCCCACTCGTCCCTGACCTGGTCGAACAGCGCACGGGCCGTGGTGGCCACGTTGTCGGCCTGGCGCGCGTCGACCTGATAGCCGCGACTGAGGTTGTCGAGGGTCTTGAGCCGGCTGTCCTCGGCGCTGTTGCGGCCCACCAGGTCGTAGAGCACGCCTTCGCGCAGGGCGCCGTCGGCGTAGCGCATGTGTTCGAGCTCGAAGGCCTCGAAGATGGCGCCCAGGATCGCCATGCCGGCAGGGAAGACCCGCGCGCGGTCGGGCTTGAGGCCCTCCATGGAGACCCTGTCCAGGCGCTTGGCCTTGATCAGCCGGCGGCGCAGCTCGGCCAGCCCCTCGCGGGTGATCACGCCCTCCGGCGTGGCCCCGCTTGCCGCCAGCACCGCGGCGGCGGCCTTGATGGTGCCGCTGGAACCCACCGGATCCTGCCAGCCCAGCTCCCGATAGGGGCGGCGGATATTGGCCAGCTCGGAGAGCGTGGCGAGCTCGGCGCGGCGCATGCGTTTCTCGCTGATCTCGCCGTCGCCGAAGAAGCGGCGCGTGAAGGTCACGCAGCCCATGCGCAGGCTCTCCAGGGCCAGCGGCTCGAAACGCTCCCCGATGATGAACTCGGTGGAGCCGCCGCCGATATCGACGATCAGCCGCCTGCCATCCTCGGCCAGGGCGTGGGCCGCGCCCAGGTAGATCAGGCGCGCCTCCTCGCGGCCGGCGATGATCTCGATGCGGTGACCCAGGTTGGCCTCGGCACGTTCGATGAGGGTCTCGCTGTTGGCGGCGTCGCGCAGGGCGTTGGTGCCCACCACCCGCAGGTGGTCCTGGGTGACGCCTTCCAGGAAGGGAGCGAAGCGCGCCAGGCACTCCAGAGCCCGGGCCATGGTGGCCTCGTCGAGCATGCCATCCTCGTCCAGGCCAGCGGCGAGCTGCACCTTCTCGCCCAGGCGCGCCACCACCTGCAGGCGGTCGTCCTGGTAGTTGGCCACCAGCAGGTGGAAGCTGTTGGAGCCCAGGTCGATGGCGGCCAGCCGGCGGGGATCGCTGGCGGCTTCCTGGGAGGTGGTGGCCGGGTCCTGTGGCGAGCTCATGGGTCTTCCTTCGGTGGGTCTCGAAAAAGGGTGCGGCCAAGCCGCGTCCCTGTCAATCGCCGCTGGCGGCAGGACTTGCGTTCATCGGCGGGCTTGTCTAGTATCGAGGCATTCGCCTGTTCCGAATGCTTTCCGACCGAACCGGCGATCCCGTCTCGGTCATTTCCAAGTCGTCAGACAGCCCACTGCATCAGACCGCGTTCCCGGCCTTGCGGCTCCGAACCGCTGATCAGGCGAAACGAACCTGCTTCCTCGCTCTCGATATCGGCCCGGCAACCCCTGTGCGGTCTCCCGCCCATGGCCATTCGATGCATCACGACCAGAGGTGGCCTGTCCGGGCTCTGAACGCACCCACAGGGCGTCTTCGTCTCGCCTCCTGTCGCTTTTCCTCACGGCGCTTCGCCGCCCGGCTTACCAAGAGCAACGTCTGAACACACCGATGAATCTTACCGAACTCAAGCAAAAGCCCGTGCCGGAACTGCTGGAGATGGCCCGCGAGATGGGCATCGACAACCTGGCACGTTCCCGCAAGCAGGACATCATCTTCGCCATCCTCAAGAAGCACGCCAAGAGCGGCGAGCCGATCTTCGGCGATGGCGTGCTGGAGATCCTGCAGGACGGTTTCGGCTTCCTGCGCAGTGCCGACAGCTCCTACCTGGCCGGGCCCGACGACATCTATGTCTCGCCGTCGCAGATCCGCCGCTTCAACCTGCGCAAGGGTGACTCCATCTCCGGCAAGATCCGCCCGCCCAAGGAGGGGGAGCGCTACTTCGCCCTGCTCAAGGTCAGCGAGATCAACTTCGATCGGCCGGAGAACGCCAAGCACAAGATCCTGTTCGAGAACCTCACGCCGCTGTTCCCCGAGGAGCGGCTGCGCATGGAGATCGGCAACGGCTCCACCGAGGACCTCACGGCGCGGATCATCGACCTGGTGGCGCCCATCGGCAAGGGCCAGCGTGGCCTGCTGGTCTCCCCGCCCAAGGCGGGCAAGACGCTGATGCTGCAGAACATCGCCACCTCGATCACCCGCAACAACCCCGAGTGTCACCTGATCGTGCTGCTGATCGACGAGCGCCCGGAGGAGGTGACCGAGATGTCGCGCACGGTGCGCGGTGAGGTGGTGGCCTCGACCTTCGACGAGCCACCGGCGCGTCACGTGCAGGTCGCCGAGATGGTGATCGAGAAGGCCAAGCGGCTTGTCGAGCACAAGAAGGATGTGGTGATCCTGCTCGACTCCATCACCCGCCTGGCGCGGGCCTACAACACCGTGGTGCCGAGCTCCGGCAAGGTGCTCACTGGTGGTGTCGACGCCCATGCCCTGGAGAAGCCCAAGCGCTTCTTCGGTGCGGCGCGTAATATCGAGGAGGGCGGCAGCCTGACCATCATCGCCACGGCGCTGGTCGACACCGGCTCCAAGATGGACGAGGTGATCTTCGAGGAGTTCAAGGGCACCGGCAACATGGAGGCGCACCTGGACCGCAAGCTGGCCGAGCGTCGCGTCTACCCGGCGATCAACATCCGCCGTTCCGGCACCCGCCGCGAGGACCTGCTCGCCTCCGAGGACGAGATGCAGCGCATGTGGATCCTGCGCAAGCTGCTCAACCCCATGGAGGATACCGCGGCCACCGAGTTCCTGATCGACCGCCTCAAGGATACCAAGACCAACATCGAGTTCTTCGAGGCCATGAAGCGCCGCTAGGCGGCACCGGCGGTATCAAGAAGGGGCAGCATGCTATGCTGCCCCTTTCGTCATTCCGGAACCGGGACACCCGAATGAAGTACAAGGACCTGCGCGACTTCATCGCCGCCCTGGAGGCCCAGGGCGAGCTCAGGCGCATCACCGCCGAGGTCGACCCCTACCTCGAGATCACCGAGATCTGCGATCGCACCCTGCGCGCCGGCGGTCCCGCGTTGCTGTTCGAGAACGTCAAGGGCCACGCCATGCCGCTGCTAGGCAACCTCTTTGGCACGCCGAAGCGGGTGGCCATGGGCATGGGCCAGGACTCCGTGGCTGCGCTGCGCGAGGTGGGCGAGCTGCTCGCCTTCCTCAAGGAGCCCGAGCCGCCCAAGGGCTTCCGCGATGCCTGGGACAAGTTGCCGATCTTCAAGCAGGTGATGAGCATGGGGCCGAAGACGGTGCGCTCGGCCCCGGTACAGGCGCTGGTCTACGAGGGCGACGAGGTCGACCTCGATCGCCTGCCGATCCAGCACTGCTGGCCCGGTGATGCCGCGCCGCTGGTTACCTGGCCGCTGGTGATCACCCGCGGGCCCCACAAGAAGCGCCAAAACCTGGGGATCTATCGCCAGCAGAAGCTCGGGAAGAATCGCCTGATCATGCGCTGGCTCTCCCACCGCGGTGGGGCGCTGGACTTCCAGGAGTTCCAGCAGGCCCACCCCGGCGAGCCCTTCCCGGTGGCGGTGGCGCTGGGTGCCGACCCGGCCACCATCCTCGGTGCGGTGACCCCGGTGCCCGACTCGCTCTCCGAGTACGCCTTCGCCGGGCTGCTGCGTGGCTCGCGCACCGAGCTGGTCAAGTGTGGCCATGCCGACCTCGAGGTGCCGGCGTCCGCCGAGATCATCCTGGAGGGCTTCATCTACCCGGATGACATGGCGCCGGAGGGTCCCTACGGCGACCACACCGGCTACTACAACGAGGTGGACCACTTCCCGGTGTTCACGGTGACGCGCATGACCATGCGCGAGAATGCCATCTACCACTCCACCTATACCGGCCGCCCGCCCGATGAGCCGGCGATCCTCGGCCTGGCGTTGAACGAGGTGTTCGTGCCGATCCTGCGCCGCCAGTTCCCCGAGATCGTCGACTTCTACCTGCCGCCGGAGGGCTGCTCCTACCGCATGGCGGTGGTGACCATGAAGAAGCAGTACCCCGGCCACGCCAAGCGCGTGATGATGGGGGTATGGAGCTTCCTGCGCCAGTTCATGTACACCAAATTCGTGGTGGTGCTCGACGATGACGTCGACGCCCGCGACTGGAAGGATGTGATCTGGGCCATCACCACGCGCATGGACCCGGCCCGGGACACCGTGATGGTGGAGAATACGCCCATCGACTACCTGGATTTCGCCTCGCCGGTCTCCGGCCTGGGCTCCAAGATGGGCCTGGATGCCACCAGCAAGTGGCCCGGCGAGACCGACCGCGAGTGGGGCGTGCCCATCGTCATGGACGAGGCCGTCAAGGCCCGTGTCAGCGAGCGCTGGCACGAACTGGGCATCGACCTACCCGACAACACAACCCCCTGACAACACGACCCCCTGACAAGTGTAAGAGGCACTCATGACGCCAAGGATCCTGACCTGCCCGGTCACCGAGGTCGAGGACCTCAGCCCGGACGTCTTCCGCGTCCGGCTCGACGGGCGCGCCGAGGCGGCTGCCCACGACCCCGGCCAGTACCTGGAGCTCAAGCTCGACGAGGGAATCTGGGTGCCGTTCTCCATCGCCAATGCCTGGCGCGGTGACGGCGAGATCGAACTGCATATCCAGCACTGGCCGGAGCGCGACAACTCCGCTCGACTGCGCGAGATGGTCAAGGTGGCCAACCGCCTGACCCTGCGCCTGCCCGGTGGCGACTGCGTGCTCGACCCGGACAGTTCGCGCCCGCTGCTGCTGATCGCCGCCGGCACTGGCTTCGCCCAGATGAAGGCGCTCGTGGAGGGGGCGCTGGCCGCCAACCCCGGTCGCGAGATCGCCCTGTGGTGGGCCGCGCGGGAGGAGCGCGACCTCTACCTGGAGCGCCTGCCCCGGGAGTGGGCCGAGGCGCATGCCGGCTTCACCTTTCATCCGGTCACCGAGGTGGCCCCGGAGCTGCCCTGGGCCGGCGAACGGGTGGTGGGCCATCGCGGACGCATCGACCAGGCCCTGGCCGCGGGGCTCGATGACGTCTCCGGCCATGACGTCTATCTCTCCGGCTCGCCGGGCATGGTCTATGCCTGCGTGGACGTGCTCGCCTCGCTGGGCCTTGCGCCCTCGCGGGTCTTCTCCGATGTCTTCGCCTATGCGCCACGGGATCCCATCGTGCCCACCGCCGGGAGCCTGCGGCGTGAGGCCGACGCATGAGTGCCTCGCCGATCCTGATCACCGGCGGTGCCCAGCGCCTGGGGCGTCACTGCGCGGAGCAGCTGGTCAACGACGGCCATCCGGTGATCATCAGCTACCGGCGTGAGCGGCCGGAGCTCGAGGAACTGCGCGAGCGTGGCATCGTCACCCTGCAGGCGGATTTCTCGACCGAAGCGGGCATCCTCGACTTCCTGGCGCGTCTCAGGGCCGAGACGCGGTCGCTGCGGGCCATCGTGCACAACGCCAGCGACTGGGCGCCGGACTCTACCGGAACCGAGGCGGGGGTCACCTTCGAGCGGCTCTTCCGCATCCATATGCTGGCGCCCTACCTGATCAACCTGCACGCCCGAGAACTGCTTGAGGCGTGCAGTGAGCCCCAGCGCGATATCGTGCACATGACCGACTACGTGGTGCAGAAGGGCTCCAGGAAGCACGCCGCCTACGCCGCCACCAAGGCCGGGCTCGATAATCTGACGCTGTCATTCGCCGCCATGTACGCCCCCGAGATCCAGGTCAACGCGATCGCCCCGGCGCTGATCATGCTGGGCGAGGGCGATGACGAGACCTACGCCGAGAAGGCCCGGGCCAAGTCGGTGATGCAGAAGGTGCCCGGCCCCGGAGTGATCTACCAGACGCTGCGCTACCTGCTCGACAACCGTTACGTCACCGGTGCGACGCTACCCGTGGACGGCGGCCGCCATCTGCGCTGAACCTGCGACTTTCGGTGTCGTGCCGAGGCGCGTGGACTTCGCTAGAATGGTGGCCACCCCAGACCCCAACCCTGACGCAATCGAAGGAGTGACACATGGCGGGACACGACGAGAACTTCCGTGACAGCAGCGGCCTGTTGTCCATCATCATGGGCCTGATCGTGCTGGTGGCGATGAGCTGCCTGCCGGCCACCATCGGCTGGTACCAGCTGTTTGCCGGCTGAGTTGGCCTTGCCAGCCTTGCCGCTATGCGGCAGGATGAAACGACTGCTCAGGAGAAACCGATGATCGCATCCGCCACTTACTCGTTCCGTCATCACGCCGCTTGCGGCCGTGCGGAATTGCCGTGCGTGGCTGCGGGCGGTTTCTGGTATGGCTATTTTATGACCGGTGTGCCGGCGGCCATGTCCTGAGCGCAAGACGCGACATCGCCGGAGGCACACCCACCAGGGCCGCCTCCACCAGAACCCCCGGACGGCAGCCCCGCCCGGGGGTTCTGCATTTAAGGGCCCCCACACCACAACCGACTTCGAGGAGAGAGACCATGACCGCATCCATCGCCATCCGCCAGACCCGGAACTGTGTGGGCTATTACGGCTACTGGCGATTTAGCGAGCTGCGGTCGGTCCACTCCGCCACGTCCGACCGTAGCGAGATCGGTGGCACCCGACAGACACGATGTATGACCGCTACCCGGAGTTGATGACAACATGAACGCTACGCTTGCCGCCGTGAACCTGAACGAATCCCAGCGCCCCGCCGCCAACCCCGCTCGAGTGCTGCCCACCCCGGGGGAGCTGACCCGCGAGCTGCCGCTCTCCACCGACCTGTCGCGTCGCCTCGAGAGCCAGCGCCACGCCGTCCACGATATCCTCGCCGGCCGCGATGATCGCCTGCTGGTGGTGGTCGGCCCCTGTTCCATCCACGACCCCCAGGCGGCGCTGGAGTATGCCCACCGGCTGGCGGAGCTGGCCGCACGGGTGGAGGACCGCCTGCTGCCAGTGATGCGTGTCTATGTGGAGAAGCCCCGCACCACCGTGGGCTGGAAGGGGTTGGCCTACGACCCCGACCTGGACGGCAGCGGCGACATGGCCCGCGGCCTCGAGGTCTCGCGACGGCTGATGCGCGATGTGGCCGCGCTGGGATTGCCGGTGGCCACCGAGCTGCTGCAGCCGATGCTGGCCCCCTATCTCGAGGACCTGCTCTCCTGGGTGGCGATCGGTGCCCGCACTACCGAGTCCCAGCTGCACCGTGAACTGGCCAGCGGTCTCGCGGCGGCGGTGGGCTTCAAGAACGCGACCGGCGGCGATATCGGCGTGGCCCTGGATGCCATGCGCGCCGCCGCCCACCCCCACAGCCATTTCGGCATGGATTCCGAGGGGCGGCCGGTGATCCGCGATACCGCCGGCAATCCCCATACCCAGCTGGTGCTGCGCGGCGGTCACGGCGAGCCCAACTACCAGGCGCACCACGTCCAGGCGGCACGTCGCGCCCTGGAGGAAGCCGGCCTCTCGCCGCGGCTGATGGTCGACTGCAGCCACGCCAACGCACGCAAGGACCACCGCCGCCAGAGCGAGGTACTGCTCGACGTGCTGGCCCAGCGCGAGGCCGGCGAGACGGCGATCGCAGGGCTGATGCTGGAGAGCCACCTTCACGAGGGCAAGCAGGCGCTGGAACCGGGGCGGCTGCGCCACGGTGTCTCGGTCACCGACGCCTGCATCGGCTGGGAGACCACCGAACACCTGCTGCTCTCCGCCGCCGAGCGGCTTCGCTGACAGCGCCTCTTGGCGATGTGCGCCGGGGGGAAGGCCGTCGAGGAGGTCACAGCGCCTCCTCGACGGTCCGGCGCTCCGGGGCCTTCCCCCGGATCAGCTCCGAGCGGGTTTGGTGCTGGTTGGCTCTGTACCCTTGGTAACATTGTCGGGATAATGCCTACGATTGCCGATTCGCCACCCAGGAGCCCTTCATGCCGTTCCAGTTCGAGGAGCACGATCCCGAGTCCTACCGCCGCAAGGGGCGGCTGATCAGCCTGGCCATGGCCGGCCAGCTGATCGTCTTCGGGTTGGTGTTCGCCCAACTGCTGCAGGCCGCCTTCGATGGCGGCTTCTGGCTCAACGTGCTGGGCGTGGTGTTGGGACTGGTGGCAACCAGCCTGGTGTTTGCGGCCCTGCGTGAGCGTCCCTGGATGGCCGAGGTGCGTTACGCCTGGCAGCTCAAGCACCACCTCTCCCGGGTCAGCGGCTACCTGCCGGCGCTGCGCCGTGGCATGGCGGAGGACAACGCTACCGCCCTGAACCTGCTCGCCTTCTACCATCAGGGCATGGCCCAGCTCGCCGAACTCAACGGGCGCACCCTGGATGACGACGCCGAGCTGCTTGCCGAGCGCGAGGTGGTACGGGTGGCCCGCCGCGAGCAAGGCCTGCCCGAGCGCGTCGATGGCCTGGACCCCCACGACCTGGCGGCCTTCCGCAGGGGCTGAGACTTCGCCACTCCCCTCGGGGGCCCCCTCCGGGATCGCCGGGCGTTTCATCGCCCTGTCACCTTGCTCGCCTAGCCTGACCTCGTCCTGGAGGCGTCTTCACGCCTCTCCCCCATCCGACGAGGAGTCTCCCATGAGCAAGGAAATCGAGGATCATCGCGTCCTTAACCCGGGCACCAATGAGCCCTTTGCCTCCGTTCTCGAGCGCCATGTCTCGCGGCGTAGCGTGATGCGTGGCGGCCTGGGGCTGGCCGCCGCCTCGATGCTGGGTTTCGGCGGTGCCGCCCAGGCGTTGGCAGCGAGCACTAACCAGAAGAAGACGCCGCTTAGCCTGGCCTTCGAGTCGATCGCCGGTTCACGCAGCGATGCCGTGGTGGTGCCGCCGGGCTATACCGCTCAAGTGCTGGTGCCCTGGGGCACGCCGCTCTCAGGTGAGGCATCGGATTGGAGCAGCGATATCGCCATGACTGCCGAGCGCCAGGCGCAAAGCGTGGGCATGCATCACGATGGCATGCACGGCTTCCCGTTGGACGCGGAAAGCGCCTCACGCCGCTTCGTGCTGGCGCTCAACAACGAGTACATCGACCAGCAGGCGCTGTGGGCACCCCAGGGCGGCCCCACCAATGCCGAGGAGGGGGCTCGCCCCGCCGAGGAGTCGCGCACCGAGATCAACGCCCACGGCGTGACCCTGGTGGAGGTGAAGCGGGGTGACGATGGTCGCTGGAGCCATGTGCAGGGCTCGCCTTACAACCGCCGCTTCACCAGCGCGACCGAGATGGAGCTGGCCGGCCCGGTCGCCGGCAGCGACTACGTGAGGACCAAGTTCTCGCCGGAGGGGCTCCTCACCCGCGGTACCAACAACAACTGCGGCAACGGCTTCACCCCCTGGGGCACCTACCTGGCCTGCGAAGAGAACTGGCCCAACATCTTCGTCAACACCGGCGAGCGTTTCGCCGACGACGCTCGCATCGGCATTCCCACCGAGCGTGGCCGTTACGGCTGGGAGACCTCAGCAGGCGACCCTTCCGAGCAGAATGACGAGTTTGCGCGCTTCGATATCACGCCGCGCGGTGCCGACGCTGGCCAGGACTACCGCAACGAAGCCCGCACCTTCGGCTACCAGGTGGAAATCGACCCCTACGATGGCAGCCGCCGTGCCGTGAAGCGTACCGCCCTGGGTCGCTTCCGCCACGAGGGCTGCTGGCTGGGCAAGCTCGAGCCCGGCAAGCCGGTGGTCTTCTACTCCGGCCACGACGCTCGCAACGAGTATATCTACAAGTTCGTCTCCGCTGCCGCCTGGGATCCGGCCGATGCCAACCGCCCCGGTGCCAACTTCGATCGTCTGGCGATCGGCGCCAAGTACCTGGACGAGGGTACCCTCTACGTGGCGCGCTTCGATGCCGATGGCAGCGGTGAGTGGCTGCCCCTGACCCCGCAGGCACGGACCACCGATGGCCGTCGTCTCCACCAGGCCCTGGGGCTGGCTGCCGACGACCAGGCGGGCATCATCATCAACACCTGCGACGCCGCCGACCTGATGGGTGCCACGCCCATGGACCGCCCCGAGTGGGCCAGCGTCGACCCCGCCTCCGGCGATGTCTATATCACCCTGACCAACAACAGCAAACGCACCGAGGCGGGCAGCGAGGCGACCTATACCAACGAGGGGGGCGCCATCGATGAGCTCGGAGTGGGCTTTGCCACCGCACCAATCAACGAAGCCAACCCACGCCCCGACAACGGGGCCGGGCATATCATCCGCTGGCGTGAAGGCAGCGACGAAATGCGTTTCGTCTGGGAGGTCTTCGTCTTCGGCGCCGCCGCCACCGACGGCGACAACCGCTCGGGCCTGACCGAGGCCAATCAGTTCGCCAGCCCCGATGGCCTGTGGTTTGACGATCGTGGCGATGGCCAGGGCATCCTGTGGATCCAGACCGACAACGGCTATGAAGGAGTTGCCGAGCATACCAACGACCAGCTGCTGGCGGTGGTGCCGGGGGTTCTGGAGGGTGGAGTGGTCACGCCCGAGAACCAGCAGCATCTCAAGCGCTTCGCCGTGGGTCCCAATGGCTGCGAGGTCACCGGGATCTTTGCCACCCCGGACAAGACCGCGCTGTTCATCAACATCCAGCACCCGGGCAACTGGCCCGCCTCCGAGAATGCCACCGAGGCCGCAAGCGGCGATGTGCGCCCGCGGGCGTCCACCGTGGTGATCCAGAGACAGGATGGCGGCCAGATCGCCGTCTGACCCGGCTTCGCCGGGAGCTGTAAGCCGTAAGCTGTAAGAAAAACCGCCCCGGTAGCCTGGCTGCCGGGGCGGTTGCGTTCATGCTGTCTTCGAGCTTCCAGCGCCGGGCATAGCCCGGCGCTCGGTCAGGCCTTGGTGGCGTAGGCGTAGAGCAGTGTCTCCTGGGCGCTGATCGGTGCGGCGTCGCCGGGCTGCTGCTTGAGGTAGCTGCCGTCGGGCTGCAGCAGCCAGCTCTGGCAGTTGTCGACCAGGTAGGTCTCCAGGTCCTTGCGCACCCGTGCCGCCAGCTTCTTGTCGAGCAGCGGGAAGCAGGTCTCCACGCGGTGGAACATGTTGCGGGTCATGAAGTCGGCACTGGAGGCCCACACCTCCGGCTTGCCGCCATTGTGGAAGTAGAAGACCCGGGTGTGCTCCAGGAAGCGGCCCACGATCGAGCGCACCCGGATATTCTCCGATACCCCGGGGACGCCGGGGCGCAGGCAGCACTGGCCGCGGATGATCAGGTCGCACTCCACGCCGGCTTGGGACGCACGGTAGAGCGCCTGGATCAGCTTCGGCTCGGTCAGCGAGTTGCACTTGACGATCAGGTGGGCGCGCTTGCCCTTGCGAGCCTCCACCGCCTCGCGCTCGATCATCGCCACCAGCCCTTCGTGCAGGGTGAAGGGGGCATGCAGCAGCGTCTCGATGCGCCGCGCCCGGCCCATGCCGGAGAGTTGCTGGAAGACCTGGTGAACGTCCTCGCACAGGGTGGGGTTGGCGGTGAGCAGGCTGTAGTCGGTATAGAGCCGGGCGGTCTTGGAGTGGTAATTGCCGGTGCCGAGATGCGCATAGTGGCGCAGCTTGTCCTTCTCGCGGCGGACGATATGCATCATCTTGGCGTGGGTCTTGTAGGCCATCACGCCGTAGATGACGATGGCGCCGGCTTCCTGGAGCCGCGAGGCCAGCGACAGGTTGTCGGCCTCGTCGAAGCGCGCGCGCAGCTCGATCACCACCGTGACCTCCTTGCCGCCTCGCGCCGCCTCCACCAGCGAATTGACGATAGGCGAATCGGCGCCGGTGCGATAGAGGGTCTGCTTGATGGCCAGCACGCCCGGGTCCCGGGCGGCCTCGGAGAGCAGGTCCTCGACCGGCGCGAAGGACTGGAAAGGGTGGTGCAGCAGGACATCGCCAGCGGCGATGATATCGAACAGGCTTCCCCCCTTGTTGAGGTTCTTGGGGAAGCCGGGGGTGAAGGGGCGGTAGAACAGCTCGGGGCTGTCGACCTGGCCGAGCAGCGACATCATGCGGGTCAGGTTCACCGGGCCGTTGACGCGATAGAGGTCCTCCTCCTCCAGTTCGAACTGCTTGAGCAGGAAGGTGGCGAGCTCCTCCGGACAGGTGTCGACCACCTCCAGGCGCACACCGCTGCCGTAGCGCCGCGCCAGCAGTTCGCCGCGCAGCGCCGAGGCCAGATCGGAGACCTCTTCCGGGTCCACCGTCATGTCGGCATTGCGGGTCAGGCGGAACTGGTAGCAGCCGCGCACCGTCATCCCCGGGAACAGCTCCTCGGCGTGGGCATGGATCATCGAGGAGAGGAACACGGCCTCCGTGAAGCCCTCGTCACACAGCTCCGGGGGCATCGCGATCACCCGGGGCAGCGAGCGCGGTGCGGGTAGGATCGCCAGGCCGCCTTCGCGGCCGAAGGCGTCCTTGCCCTCGAGCTGGACGATGAAGTTGAGGCTCTTGTTGACCAGCCGCGGGAAGGGGTGGGAGGGATCCAGTCCGATGGGGCTGATCACCGGCATGATCTCTCCCTCGAAGTAGTCGCGTACCCAGGCGCGCTGGTCCTTGGTCCAGTCGCTGCGGCGCCGGAAACGCAGCCCCTTCTCGAGGAGCGCCGGCAGCAGCACCTCATTGAGGATCCGGTACTGGCGTTCGATCTGTTCGTGGGCGATCGTCGAGATCTCGCTGAGCACCGCCCGTGGCGAGCGGCCGTCGGCCCCGGTGCTGGCGTCGCCCAGGGCCAGCTGGTGCTTGAGTCCGGCGACCCGGATCTCGAAGAACTCGTCCAGGTTCGACGAGAAGATCAGCAGGAACATCAGCCGGTTGAGCAGCGGGTGCGACTCGTCCAGGGCCTGCTCGAGTACCCGGATATTGAACTGCAGGTGGGAGAGTTCGCGGTTGAAGTAGAGGGACGGGTCGCTCAGATCCGCGTCGGCCTGGGGCTTGGCCTTGGGCTTGATGCCGGCACGGGTCTGGTTGAGGCGCGGGGTCGGGATATCGACCCCGCTCTCCTCACCGATCGGGCCGCTCAGTTGCTGCGTCACGGCGGGGACATGTTCGGGACTGCGGTCTTCCATGGAGTTCTCTCCGCGTTTCCAGGGAGGGCGCGCAGTCCACTCCCTTGCTACTGGGTGAGCAGTCGTGCTGCCCGCTTGGCGAAATAGGTCAATACGCCGTCGGCGCCGGCACGCTTGAAGCACAGCAGTGATTCGAGGATCACGCCATCGGCATCCAGCCAGCCGTTCTCGAAGGCTGCCATGTGCATGGCGTATTCGCCGCTGACCTGGTAGGCGTAGGTCGGCGCCTTGAGCTCGTCCTTGACCCGGCGCACCACGTCCAGATAGGGCATGCCCGGCTTGATCATCACCATGTCGGCACCCTCGGCCAGGTCCATGGCCACCTCATGCAGCGCCTCGTCGCCGTTGGCCGGGTCCATCTGGTAGGTGCTCTTGTCCGCCTTGCCCAGGTTGGCGGCGGAGCCCACCGCGTCACGGAAGGGGCCGTAGTAGCGCGAAGCGTACTTGGCGCTGTAGGCCATGATGCGGGTGTTGACCAGCTGCTCCTGCTCCAGCACCCGGCGGATCTCGCCGATGCGGCCATCCATCATGTCCGAGGGAGCCACCACGTCGGCCCCGGCCTCGGCGTGGGAGAGCGCCTGCTTGAGCAGGGTCTCCACGGTGCGGTCATTCTGCACATAGCCCTGCTCGTCGATGATGCCGTCCTGGCCGTGGCTGGTGTAGGGATCCAGCGCCACGTCGGTGATGATGCCGAGCTCGGGCAGGGCTTCCTTCAGGGCCCGCACGCTGCGCTGCACCAGGCCGTTGGCGTTGTAGGACTCCTCGGCCAGCTCGCTCTTCAGCGAGGCATCCACCACCGGGAACAGTGCAATGGCGGGGATGCCCAGCTCGACGGCCTCGCGGGCCTCATCGATCAGCAGGTCCAGCGACAGGCGCTCGACCCCCGGCATGGAGGGCACCGCCTCGCGCTGGCCCTCGCCCTCCAGCACGAAGACCGGCCAGATCAGGTCGGCCGGGGTCAGCACGTTCTCGCACATCAGGCGGCGCGAGAAGGCGTCGCGGCGCATGCGCCGCATGCGGGTGGCGGGGAACTGGCGTGGGGTCGTGAAGCTCAAGATCGTCTCTCCGGCTCTGGCGCCGCCGATGGTAGTCTGGCGGCCCTTGATGACAATGACGTGACAGCAGGGTGTCGGCTGTCCTCGAGTATATCAGTGTCGCATTGCGCCGAAAGTCTCGCCTTGTCGCACTCGAGGGATCGCTCTAGAGTGTGGAGCTCGATAACTGGTCCTGCCGTCGGCAGGCGAACCCTGCAAGGAGATAGGCATGAGCAAACAGGTGGCGGTGATCCTTTCGGGCTG
The DNA here is from genome assembly GCF_057169305.1 of Halomonas sp. C10-5. Lineage (NCBI taxonomy): Bacteria > Pseudomonadati > Pseudomonadota > Gammaproteobacteria > Oceanospirillales > Halomonadaceae > Halomonas > Halomonas sp. C10-5. Next base: position 2,911,978 of record NZ_CP175665.1, on the reverse strand, counting down.
CGGGGTCTACGATGGCTCCGAGATCTACGAGACCACCCTGACCCTGCTGCGGCTCGACCAGCTGGGCCTCGGCTATCGCTGCTTCGCGCCGGATATCGCCCAGCACCACGTCATCGACCACCTCAGCGGCGAGGTCGCGGAAGGTGATCCGCGCAACGTGCTGACCGAGTCGGCGCGCCTGGCGCGTGGCGAGATCCAGCCGCTGGGCGAGCTGGAGGCGGACGACTTCGACGCGGTGATCCTGCCCGGCGGCTTCGGCGCCGCCAAGAACTTCTCCAGCTTCGCAGAGGATGGCGCCGAGATGACGGTACTCGACGAGATCAAGGAGGCACTGGAAGGCTTTCACGAGGCCCGCAAGCCCATCGGCATGATGTGCATCAGCCCGGTAATGGTGCCACGCCTGCTGGGTCCAGGCATTGCCGTCACCATTGGCCAGGACCCCGGTGTTTCCGGCGCCATCAGCGCCATGGGTGGCCTGCACCGCAGCTGCGGCGTGGAGGACATCGTGGTGGACTTCGAGCATCGCGTGGTGACCACGCCGGCCTATATGCTCGCCACCCGCATCAGCGAGGCCGCCACCGGCATCTTCAAGCTGGTCGACCGGGTCGATGAGCTGATGGATCTCTAGCCGCGAAGCGGCTCAAGCCGGAAGCTGAAAGAGCGCCGCTTCGCGGCTGGAAGCTGGAAGAAAAACGCCCCCATGGCACTGTCATGGGGGCGTTTTCGATCAGGTTGGACTTCAAGCTTCAAGCTTCAAGCTTCAAGCTTTGGGCTTACGAGTCGTCTTCCGTCTCGCGCTGCTGCTTCTTGCGCCGGGCGAAGCGGCCGAAAAAGAGACCCACCTCGTAGAGCAGGTACATGGGGATCGCCAGCAGGCTCTGGGAGATCACGTCCGGCGGCGTCAGCAGCATGCCCACCACGAAGCAGCCCAGTACCACATAGGGGCGCTTCTTCGACAGGCTCTCCACCGTGGTGGCGCCGGAGGCGATCAGCAGGAAGGTGGCGATGGGGATCTCGAAGGCCACGCCGAAGGCGAAGAACAGCTTCAGCACGAAATTGAGGTAGGCGTTGATATCGGTCATCACCGTCACGTTCTCCGGCCCGGTCTGGGTGAAGAACTCGAACAGCAGTGGAAAGACCGCATAGTAGGCGAAGGCCGCACCGGCGTAGAACAGCATCACGCTGGAGGCCAGGATGGGGATGGCCAGCGCCTTCTCGTTGTCGTACAGGCCCGGGGCCACGAAGGCCCAGGCCTGGTGCAGCACGTAGGGTACGGCGATGAATACTGCCGTGACCAGGGTCAGCTTGAAGGGCGCCAGGAAGGGCGACGCCACCTCGGTGGCGATCATCTGCGAACCTTCCGGCAGCAGCGCCATCAGCGGCTGGGCCACGAAGGTATAGATGTCGTTGGCGAAGGCGTAGAGGCCGAGGAAGATCACCAGCACCGCCACCACCGCACGCAGCAGGCGCGAGCGCAGCTCGATCAGATGCTCGATCAGCGGGGCCTGGTGCTGTTCCGGGCCGTCACCGGGGTTGCTCATCGTTCAGGGGCGTCCTTGTCGACGGGGGAGGGCTCGGGCGTGGTGTCAGGCTGGGTGTCAGCCCCCTCGCGGGCGCGTGACAGGGCGTCATCCAGGCGCTGCTCGGGCGTCGCCGGCGGCGCATCCTGGCGGCGACTGCCTGCATCCCGGGAGCCGCGCTCGGGCTCGGCGATACCCTCGACGCCGCGCTTCACCTGGTTGACGCTGTCGTCCAGCTTCTTCTGCTGCTCGTCGAGTTTCTGGCGCAGCTCTTCCGCCTCCAGCTGAGCGCTGATCTCGCGCTGCATGCCGGAGACGGTTCGCTTGATCTTGCCGATCCACAGGCCCAGGGTGCGTGCCGCCTTGGGCAGCCGCTCCGGGCCGAGCACCAGCAGGCCTACCACGCCGAGCAGCAGGAGTTCGAGAAAGCCGATATCGAACATGGCGGTTTACTTGCGCTCTTCTTGTTCCTCGGGCTTTCGCTCGGCCTGGACGTCGTAGGTGTTGGTCTCATCCTTGTGGTCGACGCGGGCCTGGGTCTGCGCTTCGGTTTCCTCTTCCTCGGCCTTGTCGCCCTTCTCGTCCTCGTTCATCGCCTTCTTGAAGCCCTTCACGGCGCCACCCAGGTCGGTGCCGACGTTGCGCAGCTTCTTGGTGCCGAAGATCAGGATGATGATGCCGAGAACGATCAGCAGCTGCCAGATACTGATACCACCTAACATTAGCGCTTCCTCTGATTGGGGTTCCGGCTCACCCGGAACGGCCAGTGATGTTGTGTCCAGCGGACTATGGCTGGCGTGCAGCCTTCTCGTCGTGGCCGGAGATACCGAAGCGGCGGCCCAGCTCGTCGAGCACCGCTCCATGTTCGAGGCCGAGATGCGACAGCATCACCAGGCTATGAAACCACAGGTCGGCCGTTTCGGCGATCAACGCTTGGCGTTGGGCATCGCCGCCGCCTTCTGCGTCCTTCGCCGCGAGCAGGGTCTCGGTGGCCTCCTCGCCGACCTTCTCGAGTATCTTGTTCAGGCCCTTGTGATGCAAGGCGGCGACGTAGGAGTCGGAAGGATCGGCCTCGCGGCGTTGATCCAGGACAACCTGCAGCCGCTCGAGAATATCGCTCATCGATGACGTCTCCATGAAAAGGCGAGCATGAAACTGGGTCAGTGCCAGGCCAGCAGGGCCAGGCCGATGGCCGCGGCGGCCAACGCCGGCCAGGGCTGTCCGCCGGCCCACTCGGCCAGCGGCTGCCAGGCCACCGCCAGCACGACCAGCAGCAGTCCCAGCCGCAGCCGGCGGTGGCGCCGGCCCTGGTGAGCCAGATGGCGCTGGATGCCGCCGAGCGCCTCGCCCTGGTGGCGGCGCTGGCGCTTCTCCAGCTCGGCCTGGGACAGCACCTGATGGACCAGGGAGGGCAGCTCGGGAAGCTGGTGGCTGAGCTCCGGGGCCTGGCGCTTGAGCGAGGCCCAGAAGCCCTTCACCCCGGCGCGCTCTTCCATCCAGCGCTCCAGATAGGGCTTGGCGGTCTGCCACAGGTCCAGTTCCGGGTAGAGCTGGCGCCCCAGCCCCTCGATATTGAGCAGGGTCTTCTGAAGCAGCACCAGCTGCGGCTGCACCTCCATGTCGAAGCGCCGCGCGGTCTGGAACAGGCCCAGCAGTACCTGGCCGAAGGAGATGTCCTTGAGCGGCTTCTCGAGGATCGGTTCGCACACGGTACGAACTGCCGCAGCGAACTCGTTGGCCCGGGTATGCTCGCCGACCCAGCCCGATTCGATATGCAGCGCCGCCACCTCGTAGTAGTCCTGATGGAAGAAGGCCAGCAGGTTGCGGGCCAGGTAGTCCTGGTCCTCGCGAGTCAGGCTGCCGACGATGCCGCAGTCGATGCCGATATACTGCGGGTCGTGGGGGTGCTTGCGGGAGACGAAGATGTTGCCCGGATGCATGTCGGCATGGAAGAAGTTGTCGCGGAACACCTGGGTGAAGAAGATCTCTACCCCACGCTCGGCGAGCTTCTTGAGGTCGGTGCCCTGGGCCCGGAGGGCGGCGATATCGGCCACCGGCACGCCGTAGATGCGCTCCTGGACCATCACCCGGTGGCGGGTCAGCTCCCAGTGGATGCCCGGCACGTAGAGGTGGGCGGAGTCCTTGAAGTTGCGCTTGAGCTGGGAGGTGTTGGCCGCCTCCTTGTGCAGGTCGAGCTCGTCGAACAGGGTGGTCTCGTAGTCGCGCACGACCTCCACCGGACGCAGGCGGCGCGCCTCGGGCACGATGGTCAACAGGCGGGCGAAGCGGTAGAGCAGGGCCATGTCCTGACGCATCACCCGTTCGATGCCGGGGCGGATGATCTTGACCACCACCTCCTCGCCACCGTGCAGCCGGGCGCCGTGGACCTGGGCGATGGAGGCCGAGGCCAGGGGCTCGGCGTCGAAGCGCGCGAAGGCCTCGGCCACCGGCAGGCCCAGCTCCGCCTCCACCACGCCGCGGGCCTCGCTGCCGGGGAAGGGCGGCACCTGGTCCTGCAGGCGCTTGAGCTCGTCGGCCACGTCCTCGGGCAGCAGGTCGCGGCGGGTGGAGAGCACCTGGCCGAACTTGACGAAGATCGGCCCCAGCGACTCCAGGGCCAGGCGCAGGCGCTCGCCCCGGGAGCGCTCTCCTATGGGCACCAGGCGCAGTGGCGAGAGCTTGAACAGGAGACGCAGCGGCCAGGGCAGGCGCTCGTGGGGCAGCAAGGTATCGAGGCGGTAGCGGGTGATGACCCACAGGATGCGCAGCAGACGCAGCAGGATCATGGCGTCACCCTGTCCGCCAGACGCCGGTGCAGGCGGGCGAGGCGCGCCTCGAGGCGGTCGGAGGCCACTTCCAGCTCGGTCAGGTGGTCACGCAGCACCTCGAGTTGGGGGCGCCCCGGCAGCAGACGGGCCTCCTCGACCAGGTATTCGGAGAGGTCGGCACAGAACTCCTCGCGGGTGCGCAGACCGAAGCGGCCCAGGCGGCGCAGTCCCTCGGCCAGGCTGTGGGCGGGGATATCGCCGAGCCAGCGGGCCAGCTCGCCTTCCCAGTCCAGGTCGAGGTCGAGCAGCAGGTCGCGGGTCTCCTCCAGCAGCGGGATGCGGCCGCGAACCGCCAGCCGCCCCTGGAACATCAGCCGCTCCATCGAGGCGCCGCCCAGCAGGGCGCCGAGGGTCTCGGCGTCCAGCTCGACCACGGCATCATAGGCCTCCTCGGCCGGGTCGTCGGGGCGCAGCAGGTCGAGGCCGCCGCCATGGAAGTGGATGGCCAGTGCCAGCTCGGGGTGCTCGAGGCGCAGCAGCAGCCGCTGGCCGGCCAGCCGGGCCAGACGCGAGGGGGCAGCCGGGTCGCGGGCCAGCAGGCCGTTCAGGGTCCTCTCGGCAGCGGCGAGCAGCAGGGTCGGTGTCAACGCCATGCCCACCTCAGAGCTTGATGCCGCGGTGCAGGGCGACGATGCCCCCGGTCATGTTGGTGTACTCGACCCGCTCCAGGCCGGCCGCCTCCATCATCCCCTTGAGCGTCTCCTGATCGGGGTGCATGCGGATCGACTCGGCCAGGTAGCGGTAGCTGTCGGCATCGCTGGCCACCACCTGGCCGATGCGCGGTAGCAGGCGAAAGGAGTACTCATCGTAGGCCTTGGTCAGCAGGGGGTTGCCCGGCTTGGAGAACTCCAGCACCAGCAGACGGCCGCCGGGCTTGAGCACCCGGGCCATGGAGCGCAGCGCGGCATCCTTGTCGGTGACATTGCGCAGCCCGAAGGCGATGGTGATGCAGTCGAAGGTGTTGTCCGGGAAGGGCAGGCACTCGGCGTTGGCCTGGACATACTCGACATTGCCGCCCACGCCATGGTCGAGCAGCTTGTCACGACCGACGCGCAGCATCGACTCGTTGATATCGGCCAGTACCACGCGGCCGCGGGGGCCCACCAGGCGCGAGAACTTCAGCGTCAGGTCGCCGGTGCCGCCGGCGATATCGAGCACACTGTGGCCGGGGCGCACCCCGGCGCGCTCGATGGTCAGCCGCTTCCACAGGCGGTGTATGCCGAACGACATCAGGTCGTTCATGACGTCGTAGCGGGCCGCCACGGAGTGGAATACATCGGCTACCCGGGAGGCCTTCTCCTCGAGGGGCACTTCCTGATAGCCGAAATCGGTGGTCTGCTTGTCCCTGGAGCTGGGGTTGGCGCTCATGCGATGGGGCTCCCGAATCGCTGCATGGGAGAGGTCAAGGCCTCGGATGGGCGCCATTGTAGCCTCCCGCGGCGGCGATTGTCTTGACGCGGGTTACAGCTGCTTGATTTCTATGCCCAGCGGCTCGCGGCTGGCGCCGGCCGCTTCCAGGCGCTCCAGGTATTCGGCCCAGTTGGCCTCGCGATTGTCGATCAGCCACTTCAGATAGTCCCAACTGAACAGGCCGCTGTCGTGGCCGTCATCGAAGTGCAGCTTGAGGGCGTAGCGACCGGTGGGGGTGATGTCCTTGAGGCCGACGAACTTTTTGCCTACCTGCAGGGTCTCCTGGCCCTTGCCGTGGCCGCGCACCTCGGCTGAGGGGGAGAAGACTCGCAGGTATTCGATGGCGAGGCGGTAGCTCTGGCCATCGGCATAGCCGAGCTCCAGCTCGCGGGCCTGCTTGTGGTAGTGCACCTTGGTAGGAATTGGGGCTGGCATGGTTGGCGTCCGGATCTGGGCATTAGGGGACGCGGCTGACCCGGTGACAGGCCTTCGCGGAGGCGCTGTGAACCCATCCCTGGGCGCTACCGATGCCATCCCTGGCATAGGACCTCCGCTACGGCCTGTCCCCGGCGCCGCGGGCAGCCGCTGGGGGCATACTGTGCCCCGCGGCGTGCCGCTTGGTTACAGGATATACCGCGACAGGTCCTCGTCCATCGCCAGCTCGCCGAGCTGGGAATCCACGTAGGCGGCGTCGATCACCAGCGGGGTGCCGATGTCGCTGCCGCGGAAGGAGGCCTCCTCCAGCAGGCGTTCCATCACGGTGTGCAGGCGGCGCGCGCCGATATTCTCGGTGCCCTCGTTGACCTTCCAGGCGATCTCGGCGATGCGCTCGATGCCGTCGGCGGTGAACTCGATCTCCAGGCCCTCGGTGGCCAGCAGCGCCTGGTACTGCTTGGTCAGCGCCGCGGAGGGCTCGGTGAGGATGCGCTTGAAGTCGTCCGGGGTCAGGGCGTTGAGCTCGACACGGATCGGCAGGCGACCCTGCAGTTCCGGGATCAGGTCCGACGGGCGCGACAGGTGGAAGGCGCCGGAGGCGATGAACAGCACGTGGTCGGTCTTCACCATGCCGTACTTGGTGGAGACCGTGGAGCCCTCGATCAGCGGCAGCAGGTCGCGCTGCACGCCCTCGCGGGAGACCTCCCCACCGCTGGACTGGCCACCGCCCTTGCAGACCTTGTCGATCTCGTCGAGGAAGACGATGCCGTTCTGTTCCACCGACTCGATGGCGCGGGCCTTGATCTCCTCCTCGTTGACCAGCTTGCTGGCCTCCTCGTCACGCAGCAGGGCGAAGGCGTCCTTGACCGCCACCCGGCGGGTCTCGGTCTTCTGCTTGCCCATGCCGGAGAACAGGCTCTGCAGCTGGCTGGTCATCTCCTCCATGCCAGGCGGGGTCATGATGTCGACGTTGGGTCCCTGCTGGGAGACCTCGATATCGATCTCCTTGTCGTCGAGCTGCCCCTCGCGCAGCTTCTTGCGGAAGATCTGGCGCGTGGAGCTGTCCTGGCGGGGCTCCTCCTCCTGGCCGCGCGGCGGCGGCAGCAGGGCGTCGAGGATGCGCTCCTCGGCGGCGTCCTCGGCGCGATGGCCGACCTCTTCCTTGGCCTGCTCACGGACCAGCTTGATGGCGGCCTCGGTGAGGTCGCGCACGATCGACTCCACATCGCGGCCCACATAGCCCACCTCGGTGAACTTGGTGGCCTCGACCTTGATGAAGGGCGCGCGGGCCAGCTTGGCCAGGCGGCGGGCGATCTCGGTCTTGCCCACCCCGGTGGGGCCGATCATCAGGATGTTCTTGGGCGTCACTTCCTGGCGCAGGTCGCCCTCGAGCTGCATGCGCCGCCAGCGGTTGCGCAGGGCGATGGCCACGGCGCGCTTGGCGTCCTGCTGGCCGATGATGTACTGGTCCAGGGCGTGAACGATCTCGCGGGGGGTCATCTGGGTCATGGTATCGGCCTTAGCTCGCCTTGGCAGGCAGCTCCTCGAGGGTGACATTGTGGTTGGTGAACACGCAGATATCGCCGGCGATCGCCAGCGACTTCTCGGTGATCTCGCGGGCCCCGAGGTCGGTGTTCTCGAGCAGGGCGCGGGCCGCGGCCAGGGCGTAGTTGCCGCCGGAGCCGATGGCGATGATGCCGCCCTCGGGCTCCAGCACATCGCCGTTGCCGGTGATGATCAGCGAGGCGTCCTTGTTGGCCACGGCAAGCAGCGCCTCCAGGCGGCGCAGGGCGCGGTCGGTGCGCCACTCCTTGGCCAGCTCCACGGCGGCCTTGACCAGGTTGCCCTGGTACTTCTCCAGCTGCGCCTCGAAGCGCTCGAAGAGGGTGAAGGCGTCGGCGGTACCGCCGGCGAAGCCGGCCAGCACCTCGCCGCGATAGAGGCGGCGTACCTTGCTGGCGTTGCCCTTCATCACGGTATTGCCCAGCGATACCTGGCCATCACCGGCCAGCGCCACCTGGTCACCGCGGCGCACGGATACGATCGTGGTCATGGAGGAGACTCCTTGGGGGAGCGGGTGAACGGCTCCCGATGACTTTCGACGCCCAGCCGGGCATCGTGACGAATCTGTCTGGTGGGAGTAGGTGCGGGCGCGCCGCCCGGAATTCAAGCGGCCGCGCGTGTCACTGCGGGAGGCGGGCTCAGTTGTTGAGCTGGATAAGCAGCGGCTCGATACCCTGGGTGACCATCAGGTCCTGGGCCCGGGATAGCTCGCGGCGGTCCTCGTAGGGACCCACCTGCACCCGGTGCCAGGTCTCGCCGCCCCCGGCCTTCACCTCGCTGACCTGGGCCAGCAGGCCGAAGTCGCGCAGGCGGCTGCGCAGCTGCTGGGCATCGCCGACCTCGCGGAAGGAGGCGGCCTGGAGCATGAAGCGCTGGCCCGAGGCGCTGGTGGCGGCCGCGGCGGGCTCACGGGAGGGCTCGCTGTTGGCCTGGCGGTCGCTGGCCAGGTTGGCGGCGATCACCTCGGCGATGGGGTCGTCGGCAGGCGCCGAATCGTCGGCCGCCGTCTCCTCCGCCGGGGGCGGCGGAGTCGCCGTGGAGGCGGGCATCTCGCCACCCGGAGCGATCACCTCGGATTCCGGCAGCAGGGTGTAGAACTCGAAGGTCGGCATCGGCGGTTCGCTGGGCTCCGCCGCTGCCTCGGGCTCGGCCTCCGGCGGCGCGCTGCGTGGCAGCACCGTGGCCAGCGGCGAGTCCTCGACCTGCCAGGGTGCCACGCCGTGCTGGTGCTGGGAGAGCAGGAAGCCGGCCACCAGGCCAGCCAGGCCCCACACCCAGCCGGGCAGGCGCCATTCGCGACGCGCCTTGCGGGCGGGTTGGCGGCGGCTGTTGGTGGCACCGCGCTTCTTGGGGGGCTGCTTGCGAGTCGCCATGGGTTACATTTCCTCCGGGGCGCCGACTCCCATCAGCTCCAGGCCGTTGCGCAGCACCTGGCGCGTGGCCAGGCCCAGCGCCAGGCGGGCGTTGCGCAGGGCGTCGTCCTCGACCATCACCTTCACCGCGTTGTAGCAGGTGTGGAAGTCGGCGGCCAGGTCGAGCAGGTACTGAGCAATCTGCTGGGGCTCGCGGGCGGCCGCGGCGTGTTCCACCGCCTCGGGGTAGCGCGCCAGGCGGTTCAGCAGCGCCTTCTCCTGGTCCTCTTCCAGGCGACCCAGGCTGGCCATGGCCAGGGCGTGATCGAAGGGCTGGTCGTCGCTGCGGGCCTTCCGCTCGACGCTGCAAACCCTGGCGTGGGCGTACTGCACGTAGTAGACCGGGTTGTCGTTGGACTGCGAGCGCGCCAGGTCGATGTCGAAGGTAAGCTGGGAGTCTGCCCGACGCGCGGCCAAGAAGAAGCGCGTGGCGTCGCGGCCCACCTCGTCGATCAGGTCGCGCACGGTGACGTAGCTGCCGGCGCGCTTGGAGAGCTTCACTTCGACCCCGGAGCGAGTGACCATCACCATCTGGTGCAGCACGTAGTCGGGCCAGCCCTTCGGAATGCCCGCCTCCAGGGCCTGCAGGCCGGCGCGCACCCGGGTCACGGTGGAGTGGTGGTCGGCGCCCTGCTCGTTGATCACCGTGGTGAAGCCACGTTGCCACTTGTCGAGGTGGTAGGCGACGTCGGGCAGGAAGTAGGTGTACTGCCCGTCGGACTTGCGCATCACCCGGTCCTTGTCGTCCCCGAAGTCGGTGGTGCGCAGCCACAGGGCGCCGTCCTGTTCATAGGTGTGGCCCTTCTCGATCAGGCGCTCGACGGTCGCCTCCACCTTGCCGTCGCGGTAGAGCGAGGACTCCAGGAAGTAGACATCGAACTGCACGCCGAAGGCCTTGAGGTCGAGGTCCTGCTCGCGGCGCAGGTAGGCCACGGCGAACTCCTGGATCGCTGCCAGGTCGTCCGGGTCACCGCTGGCGGTGACATGGCGGTCGTCGGCATGGACGGTCTCGCCGTCGAGGTAGGCGTTGGCCACGTCGATGATGTAGCCGCCGCGATAGCCATCCGCCGGCCAGCCGTCGTCCTCGGGGTCGAGCCCCTTGGCCCGGGCCTGCACCGAGAGCGCCAGGTTGCTGATCTGGGCGCCGGCATCGTTGTAGTAGAACTCGCGGGTCACGTCGAAGCCGGTCGCTTCCAGCAGGCGACAGATGCAGTCGCCGATGGCCGCGCCGCGGCCGTGGCCGACGTGCAAGGGGCCGGTGGGGTTGGCGGAGACGAACTCCACCTGCACCTTGTGGCCCTGGCCGGTGAGGCTGCGGCCGAAGGCGTCGCCGGCGTCGAGCACCTGACGGACCACCTGGGCGGCGGCGTCGGTGGCGGCGAAGAAGTTGACGAAGCCGGGGCCGGCGATCTCCACCTTCTGTACTGCCTCGCTCTCGGGCAGCGCGCCGATCAGCGCCTCAGCCAGCTCGCGGGGCTTGCGGCCGGCCGGTTTGGCCAGCATCAGCGCCAGGTTGGTGGCGTAGTCGCCATGGGCCTTGTCCCGGGTGGGGTCGACCTTGATGGTCGGGGCGAGGTCGGCGGGCAGCACGCCCTGCTGCCGGAGGGAGTCGAGGGCGTCCTCGAGCAGCGCAACGATGGTCTCTTTCATGGGGCGTCGGATGTCCTGTGGCGTCGGGCCGAGCGGCCGATGAACCGGCGGTGAAGAGGCGCTCGGCCCGGCGTGGGCATGGAAACGGAGCCCTGAACGGGCATGGCCGGCCATTATCGGCAATTGTGGGGCGGCTTTAAAGGGCGGGGGTCAGCTTAGCGTCTGCGGGTCGATATCCAGCGACCAGCGTACCCGGCGCGCCTCGGGGGTGGCCTCCATCCAGGCGGTGAGCCAGGCACAGGCCTCATGCAGGGCGCTGCGCTTCTCGGCGCCCAGCATCAGCTGCAGATGGTAGCGCCCCTGGCGTCGCTCCATGGGCGCCGGCACCGGGCCCAGGCAGTCCACCGTAAGCTCGCGCTCGGCAAGCCAGCCACGCAGGGCGGTGGCGGCACGCCGGCCCAGCTCGCCGGCGGCCTCCTCCCTGGCGCTCTCCAGGCGCAGCAGGGCGAGGAAGCGGAAGGGCGGCAGGGCGGCGGCTCGACGCTCCTCCAGCAGCCGGTCGGCGAAGGCGGCATAGCCGCGTTCGGCCAGCAGGCGCAGGTGCGGGTCATCGGGGTGCATCGTCTGCACCAGCACCCGCCCGGGATGGGCGGCGCGGCCGGCACGGCCGGCCACCTGCACCAGCAGCTGCGCACCCTGCTCCAGGGCGCGGAAGTCGCTGGCATAGAGGCCGGCGTCGGCGTTGACTACCACCACCAGGGTGACATGGGGCAGGTGGTGCCCCTTGGCCAGCATCTGAGTACCCACCAGTAGGCAGGGCTCGCCGCGGCGCACCTCGGCCAGCGCGTTCTCGAAGGCGTCGCGGCGGCGGGTGCTGTCGCGATCGATGCGGTGCACCGGCACCTTGGGGAAGCGTCCGGCCAGGGTCTCCTCGGTGCGTTCAGTGCCGCTGCCCAGGGGGCGCAGGTCGATGCTGCCGCATTCGGGGCAGCTCTCCGGCAGGGCGCGGCGGCGATCGCAGTGGTGGCAGGCGAGCAGCGGCGGCTGGCGGTGCAGTGTCATGCGGGCGTCGCAGGCGTCGCACTCGGCCAGCCAGCCGCAGGCGTGACAGGCCAGGGTCGGGGCAAACCCGCGGCGATTGATGAATACCAGCACCTGGTGACCGGCCTGGAGGGTCTCCGCGATCGCCTCCAGCGCCGGCGGCGCCAGGCCGCCCAGGCGGGGCCGCCCGCGCAGGTCGAGCAGTTCCAGTCCGGCGGGGGCGTGACGGGTGGCGCGGCGGGTCAGCGGCAGGTGACGCCATTCGCCACGCCGCGCCCGGGCCAGACTCTCCAGCGAGGGCGTGGCGCTGCCCAGCAGCAGCGGGATACCGTGGTGGTGGGCGCGCGCCACGGCGAGGTCCCGGGCGTGGTAGCGCAGCCCGTCCTGCTGCTTGTAGGAGCCGTCGTGCTCCTCGTCGACGATGATCGCCCCGGGGCGAGCCAGGGGGGTGAAGATCGCCGAACGTGTGCCGATGACGATGGGAGCCCGACCGCTGGCGGCGGCCTCCCAGGCATCCAGGCGCTCGTGATCGGTAAGCCCCGAGTGCAGTGCCACCACCGGCACCCGGAAGCGCTTACGGAAGCGTGCCAGGGTCTGCGGAGTCAGGCCGATCTCCGGCACCAGCACCAGCGCCTGGCGTCCGCGGCCCACCACCGCCTCGATCAACTGCAGGTAGACCTCGGTCTTGCCGCTGCCGGTGACCCCTTCCAGCAGGCAGGGGTGATAGGCATCGAGCCGTTCGTGCAGCGCCGAGAGGGCATGGGCCTGCTCGCGGTTGAGCGGCAGCGCCGGGTCGGCCAGCAGGTGGTCGGCATCGGGCTGGGGGGCGGCGGCAAGTGGCTCCTCGTGGCGTTCGACGAGCCCCTTGGCGGTCAGGGCCTTGAGCTGATCACGGCTGAAGGCCTGGGCGAGGATCGCCTGGCTGGCCAGGCCATGGGGGTGCTGGCGCAGCATCTCCAGCAGCGCCGCTTGGCGCGGGGCGCGGGGCAGGGCATCGCTGCCGGCGGCATGCCCCGCGGCGGTGAGGGCCCAGCGCTCCCGGGTGCGGGCGGCAAGCGCACGGCCCTGGCGCAGCAGCACCGGCAGTGCCTGGTGCAGGGTGTCGCCCAGCGGATGCTGGTAGTAGCGTGCGGTGAAGCGGCATAACCACAGCCAGTCTTCCGGTAGCGGGGTGTCGTCCAGGCAGGCCAGCACCGGCTTGAGGTCGGCCAGCGGCAGTTCGCCCCGGTCGCAGCACGCGACCACGATGCCGACCACCTCGCGGCGCCCGAAGGACACCCTGACGCGCAGGCCCGGCTGCCAGCCGCAAGCCGGGGCCTCGCTGCTCGGGCGGTAGTCGAACAGGCGGTGCAGCGGTGAGGGGATGGCGACGCGCAGCACGCGTGGAACGGGCGATTCAGGCAATTGGCCTCCGGCAGTGGCTCTGGTAGAATGCTGCGCTCCCCGGCGCCAGGTCGGCGTTTCGGGGTGTTCCGGTGAGTTCCCAAGCTTGCTCGGCAATCCCAGACAGGTGCCGGCAACCGATAGACAACCGTATGCGGTGCCTGGCAGCGGATCAGGTGGCGGCATACAGCGCAACGAGGCTCAAGATGAAACAAGGTATCCACCCCGAATACAAGACGATCAAGGCGACCTGCTCCTGTGGCGCCACCTTCGAGGTTGGCTCCACCGCCGGCCGCGATCTGGAGTTGGACGTCTGCTCCCAGTGCCACCCCTTCTATACCGGCAAGCAGAAGCAGGCGACCACCGGTGGTCGCGTCGAGCGCTTCAACAAGCGCTTCGGCGCCGCGCTCAAGCGCTGATCGCGTTGCGGCACTACGCCGTGCGTGCCAAGAACCCGCCCTCTGGGCGGGTTCTTGCGTATCTGGCCGGAACAATGTCGACAATGGCGCCCAATGAGCGCCGACCGGCCATCACGCATGGTGCTGTAAAGATATGGAAACTTTTTCTATACTCTGGATCACGACTTTACCCAAGCGGACACAAGCATGACTGACGCAAGACAGGCAGCGCTGGACTATCACGCCAAGCCCATTCCCGGGAAGCTCTCCATCGAGCTGACCAAGCCTACCGCCACCGCCAGGGATCTGGCTCTGGCCTACAGCCCCGGCGTGGCCGAGCCGGTACGCGAGATCGCCCGGGACCCCGAGAACGCCTATCGCTACACTGGCAAGGGCAACCTGGTGGCGGTGATCTCCGATGGCACCGCCATCCTCGGCCTGGGCAACCTGGGGCCGCTGGCCAGTAAGCCGGTCATGGAAGGCAAGGGTGTCCTGTTCAAGCGCTTCGCCGGCATCAACTCCGTGGATATCGAGGTCAACGCCGAGAGCCCCCAGGCCTTCATCGATACCGTGGCGCGCATTGCCGATACCTGGGGTGGCATCAACCTCGAGGACATCAAGGCCCCCGAGTGCTTCGAGATCGAGCAGGCGCTCATCGAGCAGTGCAGCATCCCGGTGTTCCACGACGACCAGCACGGCACCGCCATCGTCACCACGGCAGGCACGCTCAACGCCCTGTCCATCGCCGGGAAGTCGGTCGAGGAGGCCAAGATCGTCTGCCTGGGCGCCGGTTCTGCCGCCATCGCCTGCATGAAGCTGCTGGTCAGCTGCGGCGCGCGTGCCGAGAATATCTACATGCTTGACCGCAAGGGGGTGATCCACACCGGGCGTGAGGATCTCAACCAGTACAAGGCGATGTTCGCCGTGGAGACCGACAAGCGTACCCTGGGCGACGCCATCGACGGTGCCGACGTGTTCCTGGGCCTGTCCGGTCCCAACCTGCTCTCAGCCGAGCAGCTCAAGAAGATGGCACCCAACCCGGTGGTGTTCGCCTGCTCCAACCCGGACCCGGAGATTCACCCGGAGCTCGCTCGCGAGACCCGCGATGATGTGATCATGGCGACCGGGCGTTCGGACTACCCCAACCAGGTCAATAACGTGTTGTGCTTCCCGTTCATCTTCCGTGGCGCGCTGGACGTACGTGCCACGCGCATCAACGAGGAGATGAAGGTGGCCGCGGTGCACGCCCTCAAGGACCTGGCTCGGGAGCCGGTGCCCAGCGAGGTGCTCGAGGCCTACGAGATGGAGAGCATGAGCTTCGGTCGCGACTACATCATCCCCACCCCGGTCGATGTGCGCCTGCTTGACCGCGTGGCCTCCGCGGTGGCCCAGGCCGCCGTGGACTCCGGGGTGGCGCGCAAGCCCTACCCCTCCCACTATCCGCTCAAGACCGTCGACGAGGTCTACGGCGGCTGACGCCAAGCGCCAAGCCAGCCGGATAGATAGAACGAGATCGGGGCCCAGAAGGGCCCCGATCTCGTTGTGGTTCTGCCTCCTTGGCGGGTTTGCCCGCTAGAAGATCGCCTCGTAGGTCCCCGTTCCCTGGGATCCGCTGCGCTGTTCCACTTCGCGCTCCACGCGGCGCGGCTGGGTGCCGGGAAGGTGGTCGGGGTGGAAGATCTCGCTGATGCCCCCGCGCGACAGGCGCCTGCCGGTATCGGGGTCGATCTGGGCGGTGACCAGCTCGGCCGGCGGTTCGGGCATCGCCGGGGGCTGTCCCTCCAGGGCCTCGCCCATGAAGGTCATCCAGATCGGCAGGGCGGCGCTGGCGCCGTACTCGGCGGTGGTGGTGTTGTCATCCTTGCCCAGCCAGACCGTGGCCACCAGGTTGCTGTTGAAGCCGGCGAACCAGGTGTCACGCTGGCCGTTGGTGGTACCGGTCTTGCCGACGATATCCTCGCGGCCAAGCTCCAGGGCGCGGCGCCCGGTGCCGTTCTCGATCACGTCGCGCAGCATGTCGCGCAGGATGTAGAGGTTGATGGGGTCCACCACTCGGGTGGCGACCGGATAGCTCCTGCCATCGATCGTCACCTGCTCCTGCCCCGGGGGGCAGTTGCGGCAGGCAACGGCGGGGTTGGCCTCTTCCAGGGTCGTCTCGCCCTTGGCGACACGCTCGACGAACCAGGGGGTGACCTTGAAGCCGCCGTTGGCCAGCACCGCGTAGGCGTTGGTCATCTCCAGGGGCGTCAGGTCGGCGCTGCCCAGACCGAGGGAGAGGCCGCGGGGCAGGCGCGAGGGCTCGAATCCGAAGCCCTCGAGGAAGTTGATGGTCTCGTTCAGCCCCACCTCGCGTAGCACGCGGATGGTGACCAGGTTGCGCGAGCGGGCCAGGGCATTGCGCAGGCGCATGGGACCCAGGAAGTCGCCGCTGGCGTTGACCGGGCGCCACAGCTCGTTGCTGCCGTCGTTGATCACCACCGGGGCATCGTTGACCACGCTGGCGGCAGTCATCGTGCCGCTCTCGAGTGCCGCCAGATAGATGAAGGGCTTGAAGATCGAGCCCGACTGACGCTGGGCCTGAACGGCGCGGTTGAACTTGCTGGCGTTGAAGTCGAAGCCGCCCTGCAGGGCGAGGATGGCGCCGGTCTCGGGGTGCATCACCACCAGCGAGCCTTCGGCGTCGGGGCGCTGGGCCAGGCGCAGGCTGCCGTCCTCGCGCTCCATCACGCGCACCAGGTCGCCGCGGCCGGCGATCTCGGCCGCCGAGCCGGGCTCCGGACCGCGGTACTGGGCGTTGCGGAACTCGCGGGCCCAGGAGAGGCCGTCCCACTCGATGGTGCGCAGCTCGCCGTCGCGCAGCAGCACGCGCATCTGGCGCCCTTCGCTCGCCACCACGATGGCCGGGTGGAGCAGGCCGTAGCGCGGGGTGCGCTCGAGTACCTGGACCCAGTTGCTGACGTCGCCGTCGATGCCCTCGACCCGGGTCTCGCTGCGCTCGGCGGCGCGCCGGGCGGTCTCCAGCACCTCGGGGGATTCGTCGAGCTCCTCCTCGAGGCCGCTGCGCTCGGTGCGATCCTGCGCCTCGGCGAGGCTCTGGGGCAGCTCCTCCTCCTCCGGGCCACGCCAGCCGTGGCGGGTGTCATAGTCGATCAGGCCGCGGGCCAGGGCACGACGCGCCATGGGCTGGAGCTCGCTGTCCAGGGTGGTGGTGATGTTGTAGCCGCCGGTATAGGCCTCGCTCTCACCGAAACGGTCCACGGCATACTGGCGGGCCATCTCGGCGACATAGTCGGCATCCACCTCGGCCTGGGCCACGTGGCGCTCGGCGGTGATCGGCGCCTGCACGGCCTCGTCGTAGGTAGCCTGGTCGATATACCCCAGGTCGCGCATGCGGAACAGGATCCAGTTGCGGCGGATCAGCGCACGCTCCGGGTTGGTCAGCGGGTTGAAGCTGGAGGGCGCCTTGGGCAGTCCGGCGATCATCGCCTTCTCGGCCAGGGTCAGCTCATCCAGCGGGCGGTCGTAGTAGATCTCGGCGGCGGCGGCGATGCCGTAGGCGCGGTGGCCGAGGAAGATCTTGTTGACGTAGAGCTCGAGGATCTCCTCCTTGCTGAGCACCTGCTCCATCTGCAGGGCCAGCAGGATCTCGCGGATCTTGCGGGTAAAGGTGCGATCCAGGGTCAGCAGGTAGTTGCGCGCCACCTGCATGGTGATGGTGGAGCCGCCGGACTGGATCTCGCCGCCGCTGGCGACCAGCTCGCCGGCCGCGCGCATCAGCCCCATGGGGTCGACGCCGCGATGTTCAAAGAATCTGTCATCCTCGGCGGCCAGCAGCGCCTGGGTGAACTCCTCGGGGATCTCGGCATGATCGATCGGCAGGCGACGCTCCTCGCCGTACTCTCCGATCAGCTTGCCATCCCGGGTATAGATGCGCAGCGGTGAGTGCAGCTCGAAGTCCTGGAGCTGGCGCACGTCGGGCAGCCCGGGGGCGAAATAGAGGGCGGCGCCCACCACGCCGAGCCCGGCCGCGGCGATCAGCGAGACGGTGAGCCAGGCCAGTGAGAAGAGCAGGGTTCTGATAAACGTCATGAAGTGGCGGTGTCCATGCAGGGAACTGGAGCGGTTGTGAAGCGATGACGAGAGATCCGGTTGCGCGGCCATTATAGGAACCCCGGGCGGGGGTCACCAGCGTTGAGAGTGCAAGCCCAAGGTTTACCGTGTGACCAATGGCAAGATCATGTAACCTCATGCTACAGGATGGGAACAACAATCGAGACCTGCCGATATGCGTAAGGCGGGCACCACGACAAGGCGGGCAAGCCGCAAGACTCAGCAGGGGCAGGACCGAGATGCGATTGATGGCATCCAGCAAGGGACTGATCGGCGTCGACATCACCTCGGCTACGGTCAAGCTCGTGGAACTTCGGCGAGCTGGCGCCACTTATCAGGTGGAAAGCTATGCCGTCAGACCGCTGCGCGAAGGCGCGGTGGTCGAACGGCGCATCCAGGACATGGGCGAGGTAGTAGATGCCCTTACCCGAGCCGTTCAGCAGGCCAAGCCACACACCCGCCAGGTGGTGGTATCGGTGCCCGCCAGTGCGGCGATCACCAAGACCCTCACGCTACCGGCGTCGCTCAGCGACGACGAGATCGAATCGCGCATCCAGCTCGATTCAGACAAGCACATTCCGTTTCCGTTCAGTGAGGTCGCCTTCGACTTCCAGCGCCTGGGGCTTAACGCCCGCTACGCCGACCAGCAGGATGTGCTGCTGGTGGCCTGCCGCCAGCAGGACGTCAGCCAGCTAACCGATGCCGTGATGCAGTCCGGCCTGACGCCTGCGGCAGTGGATGTCGAGACCTTCGCCATGGAGCGTGCCTTCACCGAGGTGCGCCACCAGCTGCCGGCGCTCAGCGGCGAGGAGGACTGTGTGGCGCTGGTGGATATCGGGGCGACCATGAACACCTTCCATGTGCTGCGCCAGGGCCGTGTGGTCTACAGCCGCGATACCGTGTTCGGCGGCCGCCAGCTCACCGAGGAGATCCGCAATCGCTACGGCCTGAGCTACGACGAGGCAGGCCTGGCCAAGAAGCGTGGCGGCCTGCCGGATGACTACCAGCGCAGTGTCCTCGACCCCTTCCTCGATACCCTGGTCCAGCAGGTGGGGCGCTCATTGCAGCTCTACTATACCGCCGGACGCAAGCAGGAGGTGCGTCACATGGTGCTGGCCGGTGGCTCCAGCGTGCTCCCCGGCCTGGCCGAGCGGCTTGCCCAGGAGAGCGGCCTGGAGGTCTCCATCGCCAACCCCCTGGCGCGCATGAAGGTCAACAACCGTATCGACGTGCAGACCCTCTCCGGCGACGCGCCGGCGATGCTCACGGCCTGCGGACTGGCAATGAGGGCGCGCCCATGACCATCGAGATCAACCTCCTGCCCTGGCGAGAGGAGCAGCGCGCCCGGCGCAGCAAGCGTTTCTACGTGGCCCTCGGGCTGGCGGCGCTGCTGGGCCTCGGTGGCGGCTACGGCATGACCTGGTACTACGAACAGGAGGCCGAGGCCCAGCGCCAGCGCAACGCCCATATCGAGGCCCAGAGTCGCCAGCTCGACTCCGCCATTCGCGAGATCAGCGAGCTCGAGCAGATCCGCGAGCAGATGCTCGAGCAGGTGCGGGTCTTTACCGAGCTGCAGAATGGTCGCACCCAGACGGTTCACGTGATGAGCGACCTCACCACCAGCCTCGAGGAGGGCGTGCACTATACCCAGCTCAACCGGCAGGGTGACAGCCTGCGCCTCTCCGGCCGGGCCGAAGATAACGGCCAGGTCTCCGACCAGCTGCGTCGCCTGGCGGCAGCGGCCTCCTTTACCGAGCCGGTGCTCTCCGAGGTGGAAACCGAGGGAGGTGGGGAGCGCAGGAGCTTCAGCCTCAGCATGAGCCAGCGCATGCCCGAAACGCCCACGCAGGCACCGCAAGGCGAGGCCGAGGAGGAGGGATCATGAGTCTCAATGCCGAGATGCGTCGCCTGCGCGAGCTGGACTGGCGCGAACTGGATATCAAGGAGGCCGGGGTCTGGCCCTGGTCGCTGCAGCTGCTGCTCTGCCTGATACTGCTGGGCGTGACCTTCTTCGCCATGCACTGGTACCTGGCCGGTCCCGCCAAGGAGCAGCTCGAGCAGGTCAGGGCCGAAGAGCCACAGCTGATTCGTGACTACCGCAGCAAGGCGGCCCAGGCCGCCAACCTGGAGGCGATGCGCGAGCAGATGGGCGTCCTCGAGGCGCGCATGGACACCCTGCGCGAGATGCTGCCCAGCGGTGCCGAGATTCCGGCGCTGATCGACAACATCACCGAGACCGCCCTCGACAACCAGCTGGCCATCGATTATATCCGCCTGCGTGGTACCGCGGCGCGAGAGCACTACGTCGAGCAGCCCTTCGATATCCAGGTGCGTGGCGACTATCACCGCATCGCGGCCTTCCTGGCTGGCGTGGCCGGGCTGCCGCGCATCGTCACCCTGCATGACATGACCCTGGCGCCGGAAGGCGGTGATGGTCAGAACCTGCGCCTCTCCATGCTGGCGCGCACCTACAGCTACCGCCAGAGCGAGGAGGGTGGCTCATGATGGCCTGGCAGAAATCGCTCCTTGTCGTGGCCGGCCTGGCAGTGATCGCCGGCTGCGCCGACCCGCAGCTGGCCAGCCTCGATCGTGACCTGGCCGATATCCGCAGCAACCCTGGCCCGACGCCCAACATCGAGCTGCCGGAGATACCCGATTACGAACCGGTGCCCTACGATGAGGCCGACCTGCGCAGCCCCTTCGTGCCGCGCCTGCCCGAGGCGGAGCAGCAGGCCCAGGGCTCCGTGGAGCTGGCGCCCGACCTGGCCCGCCCACGGGAGACGCTGGAGGCCTACAAGCTCAGCGAGCTGCGGCTGGTGGGCACCCTCACCGAGAGTGGCCAGCCCTCGGCGCTGGTACGCGCGCCGGACGGCCAGGTCCATCGGCTGCGGGTCGGTAACCATATGGGCAGCGACTTCGGCCGCATCGTCAGTATCACCTCGTCAACGGTGCAGCTGATCGAGGTAGTGCCGACCGGGCGCGGTGGCTGGGTCGAGCGCACCACGCGCCTCGAGCTCAATGGCCAGGGTGATTCCTGATATACCGCCGGCAAAATCGGAAACGATCAGCGGTCAGCGGCCGAGTAAACAGGCAAATAAGCGAACTAATAAGCGAACAGCACAGCAAGCCTACCGCCGTTCCCGGGGAGCGGCGTCAAGCGGGGGGAAGGGAACCATGCGATCACTCATCATCAAGCGTGCCGCGGCATTGCTCGCCATGCTGGCGGTGTCGGGAACCGCCCTGGCGGCCTCGACGCTCGAAGGCCTCGACTTCCGGCAGGGTGCCAGCGGTGAACTCGAGGTTGATCTCGACTTCGCCGGACCGGTGCCCGAGGTGCGCGGCTACCGTATCGATGATCCGGCACGGCTGACCATCGACCTGATGGAGACCGATAACCGCCTCGATCGCCGCAGCTACTCCCTGGGCATCGGCGGCGTGCAGCAGGTTACCGCCCTGGAGGCCGGCTCGCGTACCCGCCTGGTCTTCGACCTCGAGGGGCCGCTGCCCTACAACACTCGCGAGCAGGGCGACCGCCTGCGCCTGGCCATCGGCGGTGGCGCCGCCGATACCGGCGTGGCCGCCCGTGCCGCCAGCTCATCCACCACCCCGACGGCCACCACCACGACAGCCGCCGCATCGCCCGAGCCGGCGCCGCGACAGCCGGTCAGCAGCGGTCCCAGCGTCGAGGATATCGACTTCCGCCGCGGCAGCGATGGCGCCGGCCGGCTGGTGGTCACCTTCGATCGCGCCGGCGTCGACGCCCGGGTGAACGAGAGTGGTCGTAATCGCATCACCGCTGAACTGATGGATGTCGACCTGCCCACCTCGCTGGACCAGGTCTATGACGTCAGCGACTTCGGCACCCCGCTACAGCGGATCACCCCGCGAGTGGGGCGCAACGGCGTGACCCTCGACATTCAGGGCAGCGGCGACTATGCCATGGTCTCCACCCAGAGCGGCCGCCAACTGACCATCGAGGCCCAGCCGGTCACTCGCCAGGAGCAGGAGCAGCGGGTGCGCGAGCAGTTCCCCTACACCGGCGAGCGCATCACCCTGAACTTCCAGGATATCGAGGTGCGCTCGGTGCTGGCGATCATCGCCGACTTCACCGGGCTCAACCTGGTGGCCAGCGACAGCGTGCAGGGTCGCGTGACCCTGAACCTCGAGGATGTTCCCTGGGACCAGGCGCTGGACCTGGTGCTCAAGAGCCACGGGCTCTCCAGCCGACAGGAGGGCAACGTGATCGTGGTGGCTCCCGCCGCCGAGCTCGCCCAGCGAGAACAGCTCGAGCTGCAGACCCGCGAGCAGCTCGAGACCCTGGCGCCGCTGGAGACCGAATACATCGAGGTCAAGTACGCCAAGGCGAACGATATCGCCGCCCTGCTGCGCGGTGGCGGTCAGTCAGGCTTCGGCCTGCTGACCGAGCGCGGCAAGGTGGCAGTGGATCCGCGCACCAATACCCTGCTGATTCAGGATACCGCCGACCAGATCGATAGCATCATGGATACCCTGGAGCGCCTCGACGTGGCAGTGCGTCAGGTGCAGATCGAGGCGCGTATTGTCATCGCTGGGCAGACGGCCTCGCGTGAACTGGGCGTCAACTGGGGGGCGTCGGGAGCAGGCAGCCGCTTCGATCTGGGGGGCGCCTCCGATGGTTCGCCGATCTCCGGGCTTGGCGGGCTGGCGGTAGATTTCGGTTCCACCGACCGTGGCGTCGGAGGCATGACCAGTTTTGCCTTCGGCTACCTCTCCGGCGATGTGCTGCTCGACCTGGAGCTGCGTGCCATGGAGAGCGATGGCAAGAGCTATACCATCTCCCAGCCACGAGTGATTACCGCCAACCAAACCACCGCGGTGATCAAGCAGGGTCAGGAACGCGCCTATCGCGAGGCGGCGGCCAGTGGTGCCTCGGCGGTGGACTTCAAGGAGGCAGTGCTCTCCCTTGAGGTGACCCCCCAGATCACCCCGGACAACCGCATCATCATGGATGTGGCGATCACCAATGACACCTTCGGCGAGTTCAATCCTGGCGAGGAGCCCCCGATCAACAAGAACGAGATCGAGACCCAGGTGCTGGTGGACAACGGCCAGACCGTGGTGCTGGGCGGGATATTACAGACCGAAGAGCTGCAGAACCTGGTCAAGACGCCGTTCCTGGGCGACATACCGGTGCTCGGCAACCTGTTCCGCTATACCCAGGAGAGCAACGACAAGGTAGAGTTGCTGGTATTCATTACCCCACGAATTCTGGACGACGGTGTGGCCCTTCGCTGATGTTGGCACTACCCAACCTGATATTGATCGGCCCCATGGGGGCCGGCAAGAGCACCATCGGCCGCCTACTGGCGGCCGAGCTTTCTCGTGACTTCCTCGACACCGATCACGAGATCCAGGCACGCTGCGGCGCCGATATTCCCTGGATCTTCGACGTCGAGGGCGAGGCGGGCTTCCGCGATCGCGAGACCCTGATGATCGACGAGCTGACCCGCCGCGAAGGCGTGGTGATCGCCACCGGCGGCGGCGCCGTGCTGCGCGAGGAGAATCGCCGCATGCTGCGCGAGCGGGGCACCGTCATCTACCTCTTCACCACCGTGGAGCAGCAGCTCAAGCGCACCGCCAAGGACCGCAACCGGCCGCTGTTGCAGCGCCCGGACAAGGAGGCGGTGCTGCGCGAGATGTTCGGCCAGCGCGACCCCCTCTACCGCGCCACCGCCGACCTCACGGTACGCACCGATCGCCGCGGCCCGCGCTCGGTGGTCAACGATATCGTCCGCCGCGTGACGCGGCTGGTCGACCCCCTGCAAGCCAAGGCCTGAACCATGACCCAGACTCTCTCCGGCCCGCACACCCTCGAGGTGGCGCTGGGCAGTCGCAGCTACCCCATCCATATCGGTCCCGGCCTGCTCGGCGAGCCCGGCGCCCTAGCCCCCTGGCTGGCCGGCCGCCAGGTGATGATCGTCACCAACGAGACGGTGGCGCCGCTCTACCTCGAGTGCTGCCGCAAGGCCCTGCCGGACGACGTGGAGCTGCGCGAGCTGGTGCTGCCCGACGGCGAGGCCACCAAGAACCTCGAGCATGTCTCGCGCATCTGGGATGCCCTGCTCGACGCCGGCTTCAACCGCCGCTGCACCCTGGTGGCCCTGGGCGGCGGCGTGATCGGCGACATGGTGGGCTTCGCCGCGGCCTGCTACCAGCGCGGCGTGGCCTTCATCCAGGTGCCCACCACCCTGCTGGCCCAGGTGGACTCCTCGGTGGGCGGCAAGACCGGGGTCAACCATCCGCTGGGCAAGAACATGATCGGTGCCTTCTGGCAGCCCCGGGCGGTGCTGATCGACACCGATACCCTGGCCACACTGCCGCCCCGCGAGTTCTCGGCGGGCCTGGCCGAGGTGATCAAGTATGGCCTGATTCGCGATGCGGAATTCCTCGCCTGGCTGGAGCAGGCACTGCCGGCGCTGCGCGACCTTGCGCCCGCTGCCCTGGCGCGTGCCATCCAGCGCAGCTGTGCGCTCAAGGCGGAGATCGTCGCCGAGGATGAGACCGAGCAGGGCGTGCGTGCGCTGCTCAACCTGGGCCACACCTTCGGCCACGCCATCGAGGCCCATCAGGGCTATGGCAACTGGCTGCATGGTGAGGCCGTGGGCACCGGCATGCTGATGGCCGCCGAGCTCTCGGCACGCCTGGGCTGGCTCTCCGCGAATGACGTCGAGCGCCTGCGGGCCATCCTGCGGGCCGCGGGCCTGCCGCTGGAGGCCCCGGCCGAGATGGGTGTCGACGACTTCCTGTCGCGCATGCGCCTCGACAAGAAGAACGTCGACAGCCGCCTGCGCCTGGTGCTGCTGCGCGCCCTGGGCGATGCCTGCGTGGATGACGCCACGCCCGAGGAGACCCTGGCGACGCTGCTGGAGCAGTTTCCCCGCGGCTGAGCCAGCCTCCTTCCCCCTCTCCATATCCCTTTCTGATCAAAGTTACACCCGCGCTATCCCGGCGCGGGCGTGGCTCGTCTATGCTGCGGTGAGCAGCGCCGCAAGCCGACAGGAGGCGATCGATTGGCATGCCTTATGCGCTATCGGCATGGGGAAATTCGCCATAATCAGACTAAAGTCTAATGCTATTTCCTGTTCGTTAAACTTGCGTTTATGGCGTTTGCAAGTCGTTGAGTGGTGGGGTTTTTTGCCCTTAGGGTAGGTAGCAACTGTCGGATTTATCGACGGTTTCTCGGAAGGGGTGGGCGCGATCCCATTGCGCTGCAGCGCGGCCGCTGGCTATGCTGGACGCTCTTTTGCCATGCAGGTCGGCGCGGGGGTTGCGCCATCTCGGTGAAATAAAAAACCTTTAAAAATATCACGAGATTCCTGCCAAAAAAACCACTTTCCCGAGGCGCGCCAATGAACAGAGGTCTTCATCAGCCCGGCGAGTTCCGCGACAACTGCGGGTTCGGCCTGATTGCTCACATGGAGGGCCGCGCCAGCCACGAGCTGCTGCGCACCGCCATCGAATCCCTGACCTGCATGACCCACCGCGGCGGCATCGCCGCCGACGGCAAGACCGGTGACGGCTGCGGCCTGCTCCTGCAGCTGCCGGATGCCTTTATGCGCCAGGTTGCACATGAAGCCCTCAAGGTCGAGCTGGGCGAGCGCTACGCGGTGGGGGCGGTGTTCCTGCCCGATGACGATGCTCGAGCCGCCCACGCCGCGGAGGTGCTCGAGGGGGAGCTGCGCGCCCGTGGCCTGGTGATTCGTGGCTGGCGCGAGGTGCCGCTGGACTCCTCGGTGTGCGGCCCCATGGCCCTCGAGTGCCTGCCGCGCATCCGTCACCTGTTCGTGGAGCCGGGCAAGAACGGCAGCCCCGAGACCTTCGAGGTCGATCTCTTCATGGCCCGCCGCCTCGCCGAGCAGGCGCTGCGCGACGAGCAGGAGTTCTACGTCTGCTCGCTCTCCGAGAAGGTGCTCTCCTACAAGGGGCTGGTGATGCCGGTGGACCTGCCGGCCTTCTACCACGACCTCGGCGACGAGCGCCTGGAGACCGCCATCTGCGTCTTCCACCAGCGTTTCTCCACCAACACCGCGCCGCGTTGGCCGTTGGCCCAGCCGTTCCGGCTGCTGGCCCACAACGGCGAGATCAACACCATCGAGGCCAACCGCGGCTGGGCCAACTCGCGCAAGGAGAACTTCGTCTGCGAGCGGCTGCCTGACATCGCCGAACTCGACGAGATCGTCAACACCGTGGGCTCCGACTCCTCGAGCATGGACAACATGCTCGAGGTGCTGCTGATGGGCGGCATGGAGCTGCACCGCGCGGTGCGCATGATGGTGCCGCCGGCGTGGCAGAACGTCGAGCTGATGGACGCCGAGCTGCGCGCCTTCTACGAGTACAACTCCATGCACGTGGAGCCGTGGGATGGCCCCGCCGGGGTGGTGATGACCGACGGCCGCCAGGCGCTGTGCATGCTCGACCGAAACGGCCTGCGCCCGGCGCGCTGGGTGATCACCAAGAACGGCTTCATCACCCTGGCCTCGGAGATCGGCACCTACGGTTACCGGCCCGAGGATGTGGTGGCCAAGGGCCGCGTGGGGCCGGGTCAGGTGCTCGCCGTGGATACCGAGACCGGCGAGGTGCTGCATACCGACGACATCGACGAGCGCCTCAAGTCGGCCTATCCCTACAAGCGCTGGCTCAAGCAGGAGGCGCAGTACCTGGAGTCGGCGCTCACCGAGCTGGCCAGCTTCCATAACATGGATGCCGACGCCCTGGCGGTGGCCCAGAAGATGTTCCAGGTCAGCTTCGAGGAGCGTGACCTGCTGCTGCGCCCGCTGGGCGAGAGCGGCCAGGAAGCGGTGGGCTCCATGGGCGACGACACCCCCATGGCAGTGCTCTCCGCCAAGCCGCGCGTGCTCAGCGACTACTTTCGCCAGAAGTTCGCCCAGGTCACCAATCCGGCCATCGACCCGCTGCGCGAGGCGATCGTGATGTCGCTGGAGACCTGCATCGGCGCCGAGCGTAACGTCTTCAAGGCGACCCCGGAGCATGCCCACCGCATCATCCTGACCACGCCGATCCTCTCGCCGCGCAAGTTCACCGCCCTGGTGGAGCAGGAGGATCCGGCCTACGCCAGCCACCGGCTGCGCATGGCCTACGACCCCGAAAAACACGGCCTGCAGGCGGCCCTGCGCGAGCTCTGTCGCGAGGCCGAGCAGGCGGTGCAGGCCGGCAAGGTGATCCTGGTGCTCTCCGACGCCGACCTCGAGAAGGGCGAGCTGCCGATCCATGCTGCCCTGGCGGTGGGCGCCGTGCACCACCACCTGGGCCGGCTGGCGCTGCGCCCGCGCTGCAACATCGTGGTGGAGACCGGCTACGCCCGCGACGCCCACCAGATGGCGGTGCTGTTCGGCGTGGGCGCCACCGCGGTCTTCCCGTGGCTCGCCTACCAGGTGATGGCCGACATGCACCGCACCGGCGAGCTGGTCGGCAACCCGGCCGACGCCCGCGAGAACTACCGCAAGGGGCTGCAGAAGGGGCTGTTCAAGATCCTCTCCAAGATGGGCATCTCGACGCTGGCCTCCTACCGCGGCTCCATGCTCTTCGAGGCGGTCGGCCTCGACGACGAGGTGATGGCACTGTGCTTCCCGGGGATGGCTTCGCGCATCCAGGGCACCGGCTTCGCCGAGCTCCAGCTGCAGCAGGAGCTGCTCGCCCGCGACGCCTGGATCTCGCGCAAGGGCATCAGCCAGGGCGGCCTGTTCAAGTACGTGCACGGCCACGAGTACCACGCCTTCAACCCCGATGTGGTCAAGTCCCTGCAGGAGGCGGTGCAGGAGGGCAGCTACGCCAAGTGGAAGCGCTTCGCGGCGCTGGTCAACGAGCGTGATCCCGCTACGCTGCGCGACCTGCTGCGCCTCAAGCCGGCCGCAGAGCCCTTGCCCCTCGAGGAGGTGGAGCCGGTCGAGGAGCTGCTGCCGCGCTTCGACAGTGCCGGCATGTCGCTGGGCGCGCTGTCGCCGGAGGCCCATGAGGCGCTGGCCCAGGCCATGAACGAGTCCGGCGGGCGCTCCAACTCAGGCGAGGGCGGCGAGGATCCGGCCCGCTACGGCACCATCCGCTCCTCCAAGATCAAGCAGATCGCCTCGGGGCGCTTCGGCGTCACCCCGGCCTACCTGGTCAACGCCGAGGTGCTGCAGATCAAGGTGGCCCAGGGCGCCAAGCCCGGTGAGGGCGGCCAGCTGCCCGGCGGCAAGGTCAACGAGCTGATCGCCCGGCTGCGCTACGCGGTGCCCGGCGTGACCCTGATCTCGCCGCCGCCGCATCACGATATCTACTCCATCGAGGACCTGGCCCAGCTGATCTTCGACCTCAAGCAGGTCAACCCGGACGCCCAGGTCTCGGTGAAGCTGGTCTCCGAGCCCGGCATCGGCACCATCGCCACCGGCGTGGCCAAGGCCTACGCCGACCTGATCACCGTCTCCGGCTACGACGGCGGCACCGCGGCGAGCCCCATCACCTCCATCAAGCACGCCGGTTCCCCCTGGGAGCTGGGCCTGCCCGAGGTGCATCAGGCGCTGCGCATCAATGGTCTGCGCGACAAGATCCGCCTGCAGACCGACGGCGGCCTCAAGACCGGCCTCGACGTGGTCAAGGCGGCGATCCTTGGTGCCGAGAGCTTCGGCTTCGGCACCGCGCCCATGGTGGCGCTGGGCTGCAAGTACCTGCGCATCTGCCACCTCAACAACTGCGCCACCGGCGTGGCCACCCAGCACGACTACCTGCGCGGCGAGCACTTCCGCGGCACCGTGGACATGGTCAAGCACTACTTCCGCTTCATCGCCGAGGAGGTGCGCGAGCTGATGGCGATGCTCGGCGTGCGTAAGCTCACCGACCTGATCGGCCGCACCGACCTGCTCGAGGCGATCGAGGGGGTGACCGCCTCCCAGCGCAAACTCGACCTCACTCCGCTGCTCGGTAACGACCACGTGCCGGCGGATGCCCCGCAGTTCTGCCAGGCGAGCCGCAACGTGCCCCATGATCCGGGCGCCAAGAACCAGGAGGTGCTGGAGGCACTCAAGGAGGCCATCGAGCAGAAGAGCGGCGGCGAGTTCGCCTTCACCATCACCAACTGCGACCGCTCCGTAGGCGCGCTGACCTCCGGCGCCATCGCCAAGCGCTACGGCGAGGCGGGCCTCGAGGATGCTCCGGTCACCGCCCGCTTCACCGGCGTGGCGGGCCAGAGCTTCGGGGTGTGGAACGCCCGCGGCCTGCACCTCTACCTGGAGGGCGATGCCAACGACTACGTCGGCAAGGGCATGAACGGCGGCAAGGTGGTGATCACCCCGCCGAAGGGCAGCCGCTTCGAGAGCCACCGCACGGCCATCGTCGGCAACACCTGCCTGTATGGGGCCACCGGCGGCAAGCTCTTCGCCGCCGGCACCGCCGGCGAGCGCTTCGGGGTGCGCAACTCCGGTGCCCACGCGGTGATCGAGGGCGCCGGCGACCACTGCTGCGAGTACATGACCGGCGGCCTGGTGGCCGTGCTCGGCGAGACCGGGGTCAACTTCGGCGCGGGCATGACCGGCGGCTTCGCCTACGTGCTCGACGAGGACCGCTCCTTCGTCGACAAGTACAACCACGAACTGGTGGAGATCCACCGTGTGAATACCGAGGCCATGGAAGCCCATCGCCGCCACCTGCGCGAGATCATCGAGGAGTTCGTCGCCGAGACCGACTCGGCCCGCGGCCACGCCATCCTCGAGGACTTCAGCGACTTCATCCGCCACTTCTGGCTGGTGAAGCCCAAGGCGGCGAGTCTGAACAGCCTGCTGGCCCAATCCCGGCGTCAGCCGGAATAAGAGTCGGCGACAGCCGGAGTAGAGAGGTGGCTTCAGCCGGAACAAGAGCCGCCACCGGATCAGCCAACAGGCAGGTGCCCGCCCCGGCAGCCCGGGGCCAGGCCGACAGGACTTCCAGGAGAGAGAACATGGCAAACCGTCTGAGCAACGACTTCCAGTTCATCGACGTGGGTCGCCAGGACCCCGAGAAACGCGACGCCCGCACCCGCTCGCGGGAGTTCGCCGAGATCTACGAGCCCTTCAAGCCCCAGGAGGCGGCCAGCCAGTCGCACCGCTGCCTGCACTGCGGCAACCCCTACTGTGAGTGGAAGTGCCCGGTGCACAACTACATCCCCAACTGGCTGCAGCTGGTCAGCGAGGGCAACATCCTCGAGGCGGTGGAGCTGTGTCACAAGACCAACTCGCTGCCCGAGGTGTGCGGCCGGGTGTGCCCCCAGGACCGCCTCTGCGAGGGGGCCTGCACCCTCAACGACGGCTTCGGTGCCGTCACCATCGGTTCGGTGGAGAAGTACATCACCGACACCGCCTTCGCCATGGGCTGGCGCCCGGACATGTCTCAGGTCACCTGGACCGACAAGCGGGTGGCGGTGATCGGTGCCGGCCCGGCGGGGCTGGGCTGCGCCGACATCCTGGTGCGCAATGGTGTGAAGCCGGTGGTGTTCGACCGCAATCCCGAGATCGGCGGCCTGCTCACCTTCGGCATCCCCGAGTTCAAGCTCGAGAAGAATGTCATGGAGCGCCGCCGTGCGGTGTTCGAGGAGATGGGGGTGGAGTTCCGCCTGGGCGTGGAGATCGGCCGCGACATCACCTTCGACACCCTGCTCGAGGAGTACGACGCGGTATTCCTGGGCATGGGCACCTACAAGTACATGGAGGGCGGTTTCCCCGGCGAGAGCCTGCCCGGGGTCTACAAGGCCCTCGACTTCCTGATCGCCAACGTCAACCACTGCCTGGGCTTCGAGAAGGACCCGAACGAGTACATCTCCTTCGAGGGCCAGCGGGTAGTGGTGCTGGGCGGTGGTGACACCGCCATGGACTGCAACCGCACCTCGGTCCGCCAGGGCGCCACCAGCGTCACCTGCGCCTACCGCCGCGACGAGGAGAACATGCCCGGCTCGCGCAAGGAGGTGGCCAACGCCCGCGAGGAGGGTGTGGAGTTCCTGTTCAACCGCCAGCCCGTCGCTGTGGTGGGCGAGGGCAGGGTCGAGGGGGTCAAGGTGGTGCGCACCCGCATGGGCGAGCCCGACGAGAACGGTCGCCGTCGCCCCGAGGTGGTGCCGGGCTCCGAGGAGGTGATTCCCGCCGATGCCGTGGTCATCGCCTTCGGCTTCCAGCCCGACCCGCCCGAGTGGTTCGCGACGGCGGGGGTCGAGGTCGACGAGCGTGACAGGGTCAAGGCCGCGGAGCAGAGCGAGTTCGCCTTCCAGACCAGCCGCGAGAAGATCTTCGCTGGCGGCGACATGGTGCGCGGTTCCGACCTGGTGGTCACCGCCATCTACGAGGGGCGCCAGGCCGCCGAGGGCATCCTGGACTACCTCGGGGTGTAAGGCCTCGACGGTCCGAAGCCGCCGGTTTCGGTGGCTTCGGACCCCCGGCGCCGCTTGACTCATCGACTCTGTTAGCCTGCGGCGGGGCTATCATCCTGCTTGGGCTGCTTGGCACTGAAATTGAGCCATTCGTCGTATTCTGCTAGTCTGTCGTCCCATCCTGGCGCGGCTTCCTGCCGGGCCTACCGATCACGCTTCGACAGGTTCCTCATGACACGATACATCTTCGTGACCGGCGGCGTTGTGTCCTCTCTCGGCAAGGGCATCGCGTCGGCCTCGCTGGCGGCTATTCTCGAGGCGCGCGGCCTCAAGGTCACCATGCTCAAGCTCGACCCGTACATCAACGTGGATCCGGGCACCATGAGCCCCTTCCAGCATGGCGAGGTGTTCGTCACCGAGGATGGCGCCGAGACCGACCTCGACCTGGGCCACTATGAGCGCTTCATTCGCACCAAGATGACCCAGGGCAACAACTTCACCACCGGCCGGGTCTACGAGCACGTGCTGCGCAAGGAGCGCCGCGGCGACTACCTGGGCGGTACCGTGCAGGTGATCCCGCATATCACCGACGAGATCAAGCGTCGGGTGTACGAGGGTGGTGAAGGCTTCGACGTGGCGCTGGTGGAAATCGGCGGCACCGTGGGCGACATCGAGTCGCTGCCCTTTCTGGAGTCGATCCGTCAGATCCGCAGCGAGCTGGGCGCCAGCCGGGCGATCTTCATGCACCTGACCCTGGTGCCCTATATCAAGACCGCCGGCGAGACCAAGACCAAGCCGACCCAGCACAGCGTCAAGGAGCTGCGCTCCATCGGCATCCAGCCGGATATCCTGATCTGCCGCAGCGAGGTGGAGCTGGAGGAGAGCGAGCGGCGCAAGATTGCCCTGTTCACCAACGTGGAAGAGCGTGCGGTCATCCCGCTGCAGGACGCCGACACCATCTATCGCATCCCGCTGATGCTCCACGAGCAGGGCCTGGACGAGATCGTTTGCGACAAGCTGCGCCTGACGGCCGACGAGGCCGACCTCGGCGAGTGGGTGCACGTCCTGGATGCCAAGCTCAATCCGCTCAAGTCGATCAATATCGCCATGGTCGGCAAGTACATGGAGCTGCTCGACGCCTACAAGTCCCTCAATGAGGCGCTGATCCATGCCGGCATCCAGACCCGCGTGAAGGTCAACGTTGACTATATCGACTCCGAGGATATCGAGCGCCACGGCACCGAGCGCCTGGCCGGCAAGGACGCCATCCTGGTGCCCGGCGGCTTCGGCGAGCGCGGCGTGGAGGGCAAGATTGCCACGGCCCGCTTCGCCCGCGAGAGAGGCATTCCGTATCTCGGCATCTGCCTCGGCATGCAGGTCGCGGTGATCGAGTTCGCCCGCAACGTGGCCGGCTGGGAGGATGCTAACTCCACCGAGTTCACCCACGACACCCAGCACCCGGTGGTAGGCCTGATCACCGAGTGGCTGAGCCCCGAGGGCAAGATCGAGCTGCGCGATGCGGCCTCGGATCTCGGTGGCACCATGCGCCTGGGCGGCCAGGTGTGCCAGCTCAAGTCCGGCAGCAAGGCCCGCGAGGCCTATGGGTCCGACGAGATCGTTGAGCGCCACCGCCACCGCTACGAGGTCAACGAGCAGTTCATCGAACAGCTCGAGCAGGCCGGCCTGGTGGTCTCCGGCAAGAGCGTCGACAACTCCCTGGTGGAGGTGGTGGAGCTGCCTGACCACCCCTGGTACATCGCCTGCCAGTTCCACCCGGAGTTCACCTCCACGCCCCGCGATGGCCATCCGCTGTTCACCGGCTTCGTCAACGCGGCGCTGGAGCACAAGGCGGCGCGCACCCGCGCCCAGTCCTCTCACCAGGAGTGAAGCGGATGACCACGCCCGAGAGAACCATCGAGATTGCCGGCCTGAAGGCCGGCAATTCGTTGCCGCTGATGCTGTTCGGCGGCATGAACGTGCTGGAGTCCCGTGAGCTGGCCCTGGAAGTGGCCGAGGCCTATGTCGAGGTCACCGGTCGGCTCGGCATGCCCTACGTGTTCAAGGCCAGCTTCGACAAGGCCAACCGCAGCTCCATCCACTCCTTCCGCGGCCCCGGTCTCGAGAAGGGGCTCGAGATACTGGCCGAGGTGAAGTCGCGCTTCGACGTGCCGATCATCACCGATGTCCACGAGCCCTGGCAGGCCGAGCCGGTGGCCGAGGTGGCCGACGTGATCCAGCTGCCGGCCTTCCTGGCCCGCCAGACCGACCTGGTGGTGGCCATGGCCAGGACCGGGGCGGTGATCAACATCAAGAAGCCGCAGTTCCTGGCGCCCCACGAGATGCGCCATATCGTTCGCAAGTGCGAGGAGGCCGGCAACGACAGGGTGATCCTCTGCGAGCGTGGCTCCAGCTTCGGCTACAACAACCTGGTGGTCGACATGCTCGGCTTCGGCGAGATGAAGCAGAGTGGCCTGCCGGTGTTCTTCGATGTGACCCATTCGCTGCAGCGCCCCGGCGGGCGCGCCGATAGCGCTGATGGTCGCCGCGCCCAAGTGGCGGAGCTGGCCCGGGCGGGTGTTGCCGTGGGGCTGGCGGGGCTGTTCCTTGAGGCCCACCCCGACCCCGACAACGCCAAGTGCGATGGGCCCTGCGCTTTGCCGCTGGATCGCCTCGAGCCCTTCCTTGCGCAGCTCAAGGCCCTCGATGACCTGGTGAAGGGCTTCGCGCCGCTCGAGATCCAATAACATCCCAACGCTGACACCACAGAGGAAGACTCGCATGACCAAGATCGTCGATATCCGTGCCCTCGAGGTACTCGATTCCCGCGGCAATCCCACCGTCCAGGCCGAAGTGCGCCTGGAGAGCGGTGCCGTGGGCGTGGCCTGTGCCCCCAGCGGTGCCTCCACCGGCTCCCGCGAGGCGCTCGAGCTGCGCGACGGTGACAAGGCTCGCTACCTGGGCAAGGGCGTGCTGAAGGCGGTGGCGGCCGTCAATGGTGCCATCCGCGAGGCGCTCGTCGGTATGGACGCCCGTGACCAGCGCGGCCTCGACGATGCCATGCTGGCCCTCGACGACACCGACAACAAGGCCAAGCTTGGCGCCAACGCAATCCTGGCGGTGTCGCTGGCCGCTGCCAAGGCCGCGGCCAACGCCAAGGGCGTGCCGCTCTATGCCCATATCGCCGAGCTCTACGGTCAGCCGGGTCAGTACCAGATGCCGGTGCCGATGATGAACATCCTCAACGGCGGCGAGCATGCCGACAACAACGTCGATATCCAGGAGTTCATGGTCCAGCCGGTGGGCGCGCCCAACTTCCGAGAGGGCCTGCGTGTGGGCGCCGAGATTTTCCATGCCCTGAAGAAGGTGCTCTCCGCCAAGGGGCTCTCCACCTCGGTGGGCGACGAGGGCGGCTTCGCCCCCAACCTGGCCTCCAACGCCGAGGCGCTGGCGGTGATCAAGCAGGCGGTGGAAGATGCCGGCTACACCCTGGGTCGCGACGTGACCCTGGCGCTGGACTGTGCCTCTTCCGAGTTCTTCAAGGATGGCCAGTACAACCTGGCCGGCGAGGGCAAGTCATTCGACGCCGCCGGCTTCGTCGACTACCTGGCCGAGCTGTGTGACCAGTACCCCATCGTCTCCATCGAGGATGGCATGGACGAGTCCGATTGGGAGGGCTGGAAGGCGCTGACCGACAAGCTGGGCGACAAGGTACAACTGGTGGGTGACGACCTCTTCGTAACCAACACCCGCATCCTCAAGCGCGGCATCGACGAGCAGATCGGCAACTCCATCCTAATCAAGTTCAACCAGATCGGTTCGCTCTCCGAGACCCTGGACGCCATTCGCATGGCCCAGGACGCCGGCTTCACCGCGGTGATCTCCCACCGCAGTGGCGAGACCGAGGACACCACCATCGCCGACCTGGCCGTGGGCACCTGTGCCGGGCAGATCAAGACCGGCTCGCTGTGCCGCTCCGACCGCGTGGCCAAGTACAATCGCCTGCTGGTCATCGAGAACGAGCTGGGTGACGGCGTGGCCTACCCGGGCCTGTCGGCGATCAAGGGTCAGTAATTCCGTGTAGGAAATCGCCTACACTTCGTGTAAGTGATATCCGACATGGCGACGAGGAGGCCGGCACCATGGCGTGCCGGCCTCCTTTCTATCTGGTTGAAATTCAAGCGCTATTTCAGAAAGGGTGGCGCCCTGCAGGAGAGGCGTCCTGCGTGGGCGGCGCGCCCCGGGTGCTTGTGCCCGCGCCAGGCTCTGCCAGAATGTGCAGCAGGACGAGGAGGCAAGGAGCAGTGCCTTCGGCAGGATGCAACGGGATGCTGAGTGATACGCCAGGTGCGGCAGGAAGCCGCCTCCGGGCATGGAGGTTATCACGGGAGTCCGGGTGGAAGGAGCCACCCTTGGAATTGCTTGGAGCTGGCGGCCCCTGGGCCGCCTTTTTCCTTGTGTGGTGTTCTCCTCCTTCCGCCCGGTGGTAGGGCAGAAGCGACAGCGCCGACCGTCGAGAGACGGTCGGCGCTGTCGTTATCGGGTGGGCCAGCGGGGCGTTGGTCTCAGCGCTCCAGCAGGTCGAGCTTGCCCGGCTTGCCGTCCCACTCCTCGGCGTCGGGCAGCGGGTCCGTCTTCTCGCTGATATTGGGCCACACTTCGGCCAGTTCGGCGTTGATCTCGATGAACGGCTCCTGGCCGTCAGGCAGCTCATCCTCCGAGAAGATCGCCTCGGCGGGACACTCCGGCTCGCACAGGGCGCAGTCGATGCACTCGTCGGGGTGGATCACCAGGAAGTTGGGGCCCTCGTAGAAGCAGTCCACCGGACACACCTCGACGCAGTCGGTGTACTTGCATTTGATGCAGTTCTCGGTGACGACGAATGTCATGCCGTTCTTCCCTCCTCGTGGCCGGCCGCGTCTGGGGCTGCGACCACTATGAATATTAAAAGGTAATAAAAATAAGTTTTCTTATTCTAACGTGTCCGGAGATTCGTCCATTCTAGTCGCCGCCGCCAGGCCGCCGCAAGCGAGGGCGCTGCCTCTTAAAGCGTTTCCCGCCAGCGGTAGAGCAGCTCCAGCGCCTGGCGCGGAGTCAGGTCGTCGAGGCTGAGGCCGCCGAGCTCCTCCACCAGCGGGTGCGGCGTGCTGGCAAAGAGGTCGTTCTGCAGCGGTGCCACCACTGCACCGCCATCGCTGCGCGCCGGGCGACTGCCCTGGTCGACCTCCTGCTGTTCCAGCTGGGCGAGCTTCTCCCGGGCTCGGGCGATCACTCCCTGGGGCACCCCGGCGAGCTGCGCCACCTGCAGACCGTAGCTCTGGCTGGCTGGACCTTCCTCCACCCGGTGCATGAAGACGATGCCGTCCCTGTGCTCTGCCGCGGTGAGGTGCACGTTGGCCACCCCCTCGGCCTGCTCGGGCAGGGCGGTCATCTCGAAGTAGTGGGTGGCGAACAGGGTAAAGGCGCGGGTGCGGGTCAGGTGCTCGGCGCTGGCCCAGGCCAGCGAGAGGCCATCGAAGGTGCTGGTACCGCGGCCGATCTCGTCCATCAGCACCAGGCTTTCGTCGGTGGCATTGTGCAGGATGCTGGCGGTCTCGGTCATTTCCACCATGAAGGTGGAGCGTCCGCCGGCCAGGTCATCCGAGGAGCCGATGCGGGTAAAGATCCGATCCACCGGGCCGATCTCCGCCTCGTCTGCCGGCACGAAGCTGCCGGTGTGGGCGAGCAGCACGATCAGCGCTGCCTGGCGCATATAGGTGGACTTGCCGCCCATGTTGGGGCCGGTGATCACCAGCATGCGGCGGTCGTCGCCCATCATCAGGTCGTTGGGCACGAAGGGAGCGTCGGAGACTCGCTCCACCACCGGGTGGCGACCGCCACGGATGGCGATGCCCGGGGCCTCGGCCAGGCGTGGACGCACGAACTCCAGGGCGCGAGCGCGCTCGGCGAAGGTGCACAGCACGTCCAGTGTCGCCAGTGCCCGAGCGCTGGCCTGGAGGGCGTCGAGCTCGGCGTTGAGGGTGTCGAGGAGTCCCTCATAGAGCAGCTTCTCCCGGGCGAGTGCCCGGGACTTCGCCGACAGTGCCTTGTCCTCGAACTCCTTGAGCTCGGGAATGATGAAGCGCTCGGCGTTCTTCAGTGTCTGGCGACGGATATAGTCCGCCGGGGCCTCCTTGGCCTGGGCGCGGGGGATCTCGATATAGTAGCCGTGGACCCGGTTGTAGCCGACCTTGAGGCCGGGCAGGCCGGTGCGTTCCCGCTCGCGGGTCTCCAGCCTCACCAGGTAGTCGCCGGCGTGCTCGGCCAGCCCGCGATGCTCGTCAAGCTCGGCATCGTAGCCCTCGGCAAGCACTCCACCGTCGCGGATCACCACCGGCGGGTTCTCCACCAGGGCGCGGTTCAGGGTGTCGGCGAGCTCGGGATAGGGGCGGACATGACGCTTCAGCTCGTCCAGGGTGGAGCCCTCGGGGTAGTCGGCCAACCGTGCCTCGAGGTCGGGTAGGGCGTTGAAGGCGTCGCGCAGCCGGGCCAGGTCCCGTGGGCGGGCACTGTAGAGGGCCACCCGGGCCAGGATGCGCTCCACGTCGCCGATCGCCTTGAGGTCGTCGCGCAGCACCTCGAAGCCGTCTGCCTCCAGCAGCAGTGTCACGGCGCTCTGGCGCGCCTGGATGCGCTCACGGTCACGCAGCGGGCGGTTGAGCCAGCGCTTGAGCAGCCGCGAACCCATGGCGGTGGCGGTGGTGTCGAGCACGCTGGCCAGGGTGTTGTCGCCGCTGCCACCGAGGTTGACGTCGATCTCCAGGTTGCGACGGCTGGCGGCGTCGATCACCACCGCGTCGTCGCGGCTCTCCACGCCGATGGCGGTGACGTGGGGCAGGCGCGAGCGCTGGGTGTCCCGGACGTACTCGATCAGGACCCCGGCGGCGGTGATGGCGGCCTCCAGGTGGGCGCAGCCGAAGCCGCGCAGGTCCTGCACCTGGAACTGGTCGCAGAGCAGGCGGGTGGCGCTCTCCGGGTCGAACAGCCAGTCGCTCTGGCGGCGCAGGCCGCGGCGCCCCTCCAGGGCCGGCGGCAGGGAGAGGCTCTCGGCCACCAGCAGTTCGGCCGGGTCGAGGCGCTGGAGCTCGGCGAGCATCTCGCCTTCGCCCTCCACTTCCAGCACGCTGAAGCGTCCGCTGGAGAGCTCCAGCCAGGCCAGGCCGATGCGCTCGCCGGCGGCATGCACGGCCACCAGCAGGTTGTCACGGCGGGCATCCAGCAAGGCTTCGTCATACAGGGTACCGGGGGTGACGATGCGCACCACGCGGCGCTCCACCGGGCCCTTGCTGGTGGCGGGATCGCCGATCTGTTCGCAGATCGCCACCGATTCGCCGGCGGCCACCAGGCGCGCCAGGTAACCCTCGGCGCTATGGTAGGGCACCCCGGCCATGGGGATCGGCTGCCCGGCGGACTGGCCGCGCTGGGTCAGGGTGATGTCGAGCAGCGCCGCGGCGCGCCTGGCGTCATCGAAGAACAGCTCGTAGAAGTCGCCCATGCGATAGAAGAGCAGCACCTCCGGGTGCTCGCGCTTGATCTTCAGGTACTGGGCCATCATCGGCGTATGCTGGGCGCTGGCCTGGGACATGGCGATCTCTGGGCTCCTGGTCTCGTTGAGCGGTCGTCGGAGGCGCACGCGAATCGGCTGCGCCTGCATCCCCTCGGCAAAGGCAGTATTCTACGCAGATGGTCCTGCCTCGTCAGGCATGCCTTCGATCCACCGTGCAGGAGTCCTCACCATGTCCCACTCTGCCGCCAGCCTCGCCAACCTCGACCTGTCCACCCTGGCCGAGCGCCTGGGTCGCCTGTGCCGAGACCGAGGGGTGACAATCACCTGCGCCGAATCCTGTACCGGCGGCGGGGTGGCCAGCGCCATCACCTCGGTGGCCGGCAGCTCAGACTACTTCGAGACCGGCTACGTCACCTACTCCAACGCCGCCAAGACCCGCCTGCTGGGCGTGGAGGGGGCACTGCTCGACGCGCATGGCGCGGTCAGCCGCGAGGTGGTGGAGGCCATGGTGCGTGGCGCCTGCCGTGACAGCGGCGGCGATCTCGGCGTGGCGATCAGCGGCGTGGCCGGCCCGGGCGGTGGCAGCGCCGACAAGCCGGTGGGTACCGTGTGGCTGGCGTGGGGTGACGCCGAACACGCCGAGGCGGAGTGCCATCGCTATCCCGGCGATCGCCGGGCGGTGCGCGAGCAGGCGGTGCGCGAGGCGCTGGTGGGGCTGGTGCGACGTCTCGAGGCGCGCTGAGGTCGCCGCTCGCCCAGGAACAATTTTCGCTGGCCGAGCGCGCCATTTTTCTCCATACTACTGGTCAGTCATACAGTATCAGAAACCCAGATTGAGGAGGCCCGTGATGGCTCAGGAAGACAACCGTTCCAAGGCGCTGGAAGCCGCCCTTTCCCAGATCGATCGCCAGTTCGGCAAGGGCACCGTGATGCGCCTGGGTGACGCCCCGCGCGTGGTGATGCCCTCGGTCTCCACCGGTTCGCTGGGCCTGGATATCGCGCTGGGCATTGGCGGCCTGCCGCTGGGCCGGGTGGTCGAGATCTTCGGCCCCGAGTCCTCGGGCAAGACCACCCTGACCCTGTCGGTGATCGCCCAGGCCCAGAAGCAGGGCAAGACCTGCGCCTTTATCGACGCCGAGCATGCCCTGGACCCGAGCTATGCCGAGAAGCTCGGCGTCAACCTGGATGACCTGCTGGTCTCCCAGCCCGACACCGGCGAGCAGGCCCTGGAGATCTGCGACATGCTGGTGCGCTCCGGCGGCGTCGACGTGATCATCATCGACTCGGTGGCTGCGCTGACCCCGCGGGCCGAGATCGAGGGCGAGATGGGCGACTCCCACGTCGGCCTGCAGGCGCGCCTGATGTCCCAGGCCCTGCGCAAGATCACCGGCAATATCAAGAACGCCAACTGCATGGTGGTGTTCATCAACCAGATCCGCATGAAGATCGGCGTGATGTTCGGCAGCCCCGAGACCACCACCGGCGGCAACGCCCTGAAGTTCTACTCCAGCGTGCGCCTGGATATCCGCCGCACCGGCTCGGTGAAGCAGGGCGACGAGGTGACCGGCAACGAGACCCGCGTCAAGGTGGTCAAGAACAAGGTCGCGCCGCCTTTCCGCCAGGCCGAGTTCCAGATCCTCTACGGCAAAGGAATCTACCATGCCGGAGAGGTGGTCGACCTGGGCGTGCAGTGCAAGCTGATCGACAAGGCGGGCGCCTGGTACAGCTATCAGGGGAACAAGATCGGCCAGGGCAAGGCCAATGCCGCCCAGTTCCTCGAGGACAACCCGGCGGTGATGGAGGAGATCGAGAGCCAGATCCGCGCCCAGCTGCTCGCCCCGGTGGAGCCCAGGAAGGAGGCCGAGGAGGCTGCCCTGCCGGCCGGCGACGAGCAGGACGACGACCTGCTGTAAGCCATGCTGGAGCGAACCGCCAGCGACGCCACGCCCCGTGATGATGCCGTCCGGCTGCTGGCCCGGCGCGAGTACTCTCGCGCCGAGCTGGCCGAGCGCCTGGCGGCGAAGGGGCATGCCGACGACAGCATCGCCGAGTGTCTCGACGACCTCGCCGAACAGGGACTGCAGTCCGACGCCCGCTTCGCCGAGAGTTTCCTGCGCTCGCGGATCTTCCGCGGCCAGGGGCCGGTGAAGATCCGCCTGGAGCTGGAGCGGCGTGGCCTCGGTCGTGAGGAGGTCCAGGCCGCCTTCGCCGCGAGCGAACAGGCCGGCGAAGCCGACTGGGCAGCCCTGGCCTGTGCGGCGCTCGCGCGGCGTTTCACTGGGCCCGGTGACACCCCGCGCGAGCGCGCCCGTCGCGAGCGCTTCCTGGCAAGCCGTGGCTTCGACTTCGACCAGGTGC
Source organism: Halomonas sp. C10-5 (assembly GCF_057169305.1). Taxonomy (NCBI): domain Bacteria; kingdom Pseudomonadati; phylum Pseudomonadota; class Gammaproteobacteria; order Oceanospirillales; family Halomonadaceae; genus Halomonas; species Halomonas sp. C10-5. The sequence continues at coordinate 2,871,021 of NZ_CP175665.1, read as the reverse complement.
GCCACGCCCTGGCCCATGCCTGGGACTCCACATCGGACTAGCCCCCCTTCAGTCCCTTGACAACTGCGCTATAATGTCTCCCTTTGCGAACGCCCCGGGTGGCCCCCCGCGGCGCCGCGATGCGCCATGTTCACGCGCCTCGTGGCGCCCGTATCGAGCCAGCGTCGCCCGCCGGGTCACCCCGTTCATCGCCACGGATACCCCATGAAAAGCGCAGACATCAGACAGGCCTTTCTGAGTTACTTCGAGGAGCACGGCCACACCGTCGTGCCCTCCAGCTCCCTGGTTCCCGGCAACGACCCGACCCTGCTTTTCACCAATGCGGGCATGGTGCCCTTCAAGGACGTCTTCCTGGGCCGCGACCCGCGCCCCTATGTGCGTGCCACCTCGGCCCAGCGCTGCGTGCGCGCCGGGGGCAAGCACAACGACCTCGACAACGTCGGCTATACCGCGCGTCACCACACCTTCTTCGAGATGCTGGGCAACTTCAGCTTCGGCGACTACTTCAAGCGCGATGCCATCCGCTTCGCTTGGGAGTTCCTCACCGGCACCCTGGGGCTGCCGAAGGAGAAGCTGTGGGTCACCGTGCATGTCAGCGACGACGAGGCCGAGCGCATCTGGAAGGAGGAGGTCGGCATCGACCCCGAGCGCTTCTCCAGGCTCGACGAGGACAACTTCTGGCAGATGGGCGATACCGGTCCCTGCGGGCCGAGCTCCGAGATCTTCTATGACCACGGTCCCGAGGTGTGGGGTGGCCCGCCCGGGAGCCCCGAGGAGGACGGCGACCGCTACATCGAGATCTGGAACCTGGTGTTCATGCAGTTCGACCGTGACGCCGAGGGCACCATGCATCCGCTGCCCAAGCCCTCCATCGATACCGGCATGGGGCTGGAGCGCATCGCCGCGGTGATGCAGGGCGTGCACTCCAACTACGAGATCGACCTGTTCCAGAACCTGCTGGAGTCGGCGGCGCGCCATACCGGCCACGCCGATACCCGCGCACCCTCGCTGCGGGTGATCGCCGACCATATCCGCTCCTGCGCCTTCCTGGTCGCCGATGGTGTGCTGCCCTCCAACGAGGGGCGCGGCTATGTGCTGCGCCGAATCATCCGTCGTGCCATCCGCCACGGCCACAAGCTGGGCGCCCAGGGCAACTTCTTCCACAAGCTGGTGGGGGCGCTGGACGCCGAGATGGGCGATGCCTATCCCGAGCTTCGCCAGGCGCGCCACCAGATCGAGCGCGTGCTGCTCAAGGAGGAGGAGCAGTTCGCCCGCACCCTGGAGCACGGCATGGGCCTGCTCGAGGAGGCCCTGGCCGCCCTCGACGGCGAGGTGCTGCCCGGCGAGACGGTGTTCAAGCTCTACGACACCTACGGCTTCCCCTTCGACCTGACGGCCGACGTCTGCCGCGAGCGCGGCGTGACCCTCGACGAGATCGGCTTCGAGCGCGCGTTGGAGGCCCAGCGCGAACGCGCCCGGGCGGCGAGCCAGTTCGGTGCCGACTACGGCGCCGCCCTGGAGCTGGAAGGCGAGACCGACTTCACCGGTTACGAGCGCCTCGAGGATCGCGCCACCGTCACCGCCCTGGCCGACCGCGAGGGCAACGCCCTGGAGCGGCTCGTGCCGGAGCACAAGGCTGTGGTGGTGCTCGACCGGACCCCCTTCTACGGCGAGTCCGGCGGCCAGGTGGGCGACACCGGCTACCTGCATCTCGATGGCGGTGGCCGCTTCCTGGTGGAGGACACCCAGAAGCAGGGCGGCCACCACCTGCACCACGGCGTGCTGCTCGAGGGTGAGCTGGCGCTGGGCGACGCGGTGCGTCCCCAGGTGGATGCCGGCCTGCGCGCCGCCACGGTGCGGAACCACTCCGCCACCCACCTGATGCACAAGGCGCTGCGCCTGGTGCTGGGTGACCATGTGGCCCAGAAGGGTTCCCTGGTGACCCCGGAGCGGCTGCGCTTCGACTTCAGCCACTTCGAGCCGATGACCGCCGAGCAGCTCGCCGAGGTGGAGCGCCTGGTCAACGAGCAGGTCCTGGCCAATGCACCGACCCACATCGAGCAGATGACCCTGGATGAGGCCAAGGCCAAGGGGGCGGCGGCGCTCTTCGAGGCCAAGTACGCCGACAGCGTGCGGGTGCTGACCATCGGTGCCGACGACTTCTCCATCGAGCTGTGCGGCGGCACCCATGTGGCGCGCAGCGGCGATATCGGCTGCTTCCATATCGTCAGCGAGCAGGGCATCGCCTCCGGCGTGCGCCGCATCGAGGCGATCACCGGCGAAGGCGCGCTGGCCTGGTTCCATGAGCAGGAGGCCAGGCTCAACCGTGTCGGCGAGCGCTTGAAGGCCAAGCCCGAGCAGGTCGAGGAGCGCGTGGAGTCGCTGGTGGAGCGCAACCGCACCCTGGAGAAGGAGCTCGAGCGGCTCAAGGCCAAGCTGGCCAGCGCGGCCGGCAGCGACCTGGTCGCCGAGGCTCGCGAGATCAAGGGGGTCAAGGTGCTGGCCAGGTCGCTGGAGGGCGTCTCCGGCAAGGAGCTGCGCGGCATGCTCGACCAGCTCAAGAACAAGCTGGGTTCCGGCATCATCGTGCTGGGCGTGGGCGACGAGGCGGCCGGCAAGGTCAGCCTGATCGCCGGCGTCACCGATGACCTCACCTCGCGCGTCAAGGCCGGCGAGCTGGTCAATCACGTGGCCGGCCGGGTAGGCGGCAAGGGTGGCGGTCGCGCCGACATGGCCCAGGCCGGCGGCAGCGACGTGGCAGCCCTGCCGGCGGCCCTGGAGGGCGTTGCCGCCTGGGTCGAGGAGCGCCTTTAGCAGGATTCGAGGGGGCCGGTAGCCGCGAGGCGCCGGCCCTGCTTGTAGAGAGACACCTTTCACTCACCCGGGCCTAGCTGCCCGACATACGAGGGGAAATTTCACCGATGGCACTATACGTACAGAAGTTCGGCGGCACCTCGGTGGGCTCCGTGGAGCGCATCAAGGCCGTGGCCGAGAAGGTCAAGGGCTTCCGCGACAATGGCCACCAGGTCGTCGTGGTAGTCTCCGCCATGAGCGGCGAGACCAACCGACTGATCGGCATGGCCAACGAGATCAACGATGAGCCGACCCCGCGCGAGATGGACATGCTGGTCTCCACCGGCGAGCAGGTGACGATCTCGCTGCTGGCCATGGCGCTGCACAAGCTGGGCGTGCCGGCGACCTCCTATACCGGCTCCCAGGTGGGCATCCAGACCGACAGTGCCCACACCAAGGCGCGCATCCAGCGTATCGAGACCGATGAGCTGCAGTCCGACCTGGACGACGGCCAGGTGGTGGTGGTCGCTGGTTTCCAGGGGGTCGACGAGGAGGGAAATATCACTACCCTCGGTCGCGGCGGCTCCGATACCACTGGCGTGGCCCTGGCTGCGGCGCTGAAGGCCGACGAGTGCCAGATCTATACCGACGTCGATGGCGTCTACACCACCGATCCCCGGGTGTGCAGCAAGGCCCAGCGCCTCGAGAGCATCACCGTCGAGGAGATGTTGGAGCTGGCCAGCCTGGGCTCCAAGGTGCTGCAGATTCGCGCCGTCGAATTCGCCGGCAAGTACAATGTGCCGCTGCGCGTGCTGTCCAGCTTCGAGGACGGCCCCGGCACCCTGATCGTTGCAGACTCTGACCAAGACGAGGACACCATGGAAGAACCGCTGATCTCCGGTATCGCCTTCACCGCCAACGAGGCCAAGCTGACCCTGCTCAATACCCCCGACGTGCCGGGCGTGGCCTCGCGCATCCTCGGCCCCATCGCCGACGCCAACATCGAAGTCGACATGATCGTGCAGAACGTGGCGCCGGCCGGCGACTACACCGACTTCACCTTCACCGTGGCCAAGGGTGACTACAAGCAGACCCTCAAGATCCTCAACGAGCAGGTGCTGCCGGACCTGGGCGAGGGTGAGGTCAAGGGTGACGACAACATCGCCAAGGTCTCCCTGGTGGGCGTCGGCATGCGCTCCCACGCCGGCGTGGCCTCCAAGATGTTCCGCGTGCTCTCCGAGGAGAACATCAACATCCGCATGGTCTCCACCTCCGAGATCAAGATCTCAGTGGTGATCGACGAGAAGCAGATGGAGCTGGCCGTGCGCGCCCTGCACAAGGCCTTCGGCCTCGACAAGGCCGATATCGAGAGCGAGGAATAAGCCGACCCGTGGCGGCAGATTACCTTCTACGCTGGTAGAAAGGCCCGCCGCGTCCTGCGGCGGGGCTTCCCTTCAACGGGCGGCCCGTGTTTGATGGGCCGCCGTGTTGGTCACGGAGGACGTTCTGCCACATACTGAGGCGGCGTGGTACTGCCGGCCAACATCCCGTTGCCAGCCAGAGAACAAGCCTGAGAAGGAGATCAGCCATGCTCATCCTGACCCGCCGTGTCGGCGAGACCCTGATGATAGGTGACGACATCACCGTGACGGTGCTGGGCGTGAAAGGCAACCAGGTCCGTATCGGGGTGAATGCGCCGAAGGATGTGGCAGTTCATCGCGAGGAGATCTATCAGCGCATTCAGCGCGAGAAGAGTGACGAGGAAGGTTCTGGTCACGAAGAGTAGCGGTCAGGACTGCAGACAAAAAAGCCGTGGGGGCGCTGGACAAACCCCTTCGGAAACGGTAAGATATGCGCCGTGTCGTTAGGGAGAGGTGGCCGAGTGGCTGAAGGCGCTCCCCTGCTAAGGGAGTAAGGGGTTTATAGCCTCTTCGAGGGTTCGAATCCCTCCCTCTCCGCCACGGCGACACCGTGAAGCATCAGCGCCCGTAGCTCAGCTGGATAGAGTACCTGACTACGAATCAGGTGGTCGGAGGTTCGAATCCTCCCGGGCGCGCCAGCTTCCACGCAAGACAGGTGATGGCGGTCACTGACAACACCGCACTTCGCGCCCGTAGCTCAGCTGGATAGAGTACCTGACTACGAATCAGGTGGTCGGAGGTTCGAATCCTCCCGGGCGCGCCAGATTTCGACCCGTCCTCCATCGCGAGGGCGGGTCTTCTCTTTTTTGGGACGTCCTGTCCCACCCGGTTTCTGCTAGCCGGGGCGCCTCCTCCTAGCGCCCCTGCGATCGTTTGAGGCGCCGTCGCCATTGCGACGTGCGCCTCCTTTTTTTCCTGCCGTCATGGTTATCCCGCAGAGACCGTCTGGCCTGCCGTCATGGCCGTCATCGATCGGGCGCTACCCTCATTTCCAGGATGGTCGGCCGCAACGCCCGCCAGCAGGTCGTCCAGCCTGGTGAGGCGCTTGAGATGCTGGAAGCGTCGCCCCGCCTCGGCGTCGCCCTGGCGCATATGGTTGAGCCACTGCTTGACCAGCGAGGTGACCACGCGCTCGGGGAGCGTGCTACGCTGCAGTGCAGCGAATTCGCCCAGGATCTTCGCCCGCGCCGCCCAGGGGGTGGGTGCCAGGCGCTCGCCGGTGCGCTGCCAGTGGCGGATGCGCGCCGCCAGCCAGGGGTCGGCCAGCGCCCCGCGGCCGAGCATGACATCGCGGCAGCCGGAGAGGGTGCGGGCCTTCCAGTAGTCCTCTAGGGTCCAGATGTCGCCGTTGGCGATCACCGGGATGGTCAGGTCGCGTCGAATGCGACCGATCCACTCCCAGTGGGCCGGTGGGCGGTAGCCCTCTTCCCGGGTGCGGCCATGCACCACCAGGTGTCGGGCGCCCCCTGCCTGGGCCGCGCGACCGCAGGCCAGTGCCAGGCGCCGATCGGCGAAGCCCAGGCGTATCTTGGCGGTCACCGGAATGTGCTGGCCTACCGCCTCATGCACGGCAGCGACCACGGCATGCACGCGCCGCGGATCGCGCAGCAGTGAGGCGCCGCCATCGTGGCGGTTGACCAGCTTGGCCGGACAGCCGAAGTTGAGATCGACACCGGTGGCGCCGAGACGCAGGGCCTGGCGGGCATTGGTCGCCAGGGCCTCGGGATCGGAGCCGAGCAGTTGCAGCTGGACCGGTACCCCGCCTGGGGTCATCATGCGGGCGTGCTGCAGTTCGGGGCAGTGCTTGTGGAAGACGCGTGGCGGCAGGCGGGCATCCACCACGCGGACGAACTCGGTGACTGCCCAGTCGAAGCCCGGCTGGCGGGTCAGCAGGTCCCGGGTATGGGCGTCGATGACCCCTTCCATGGGGGCCAGGCCGATCAAGCCGTGTGAACCCTGTAGTAAATTAACAACGTTGACTTCCACCATGAATCCATTGCAATTTGTCGACAATCTGGCAGTTTATACCACAATCAAACTTCGCGAGCCGCCATGTTCCGCGAATTCAGGGGGCATGGTAGCGAGATAACGTCAGGAGGCGCCCGATGCAGGACATGCAGCTGCTGGAGGAGGGTCTGTCCCTCATGGCCCTGGGCATGGGCTTCGTTTTTGTTTTTCTTACCTTGCTAGTGATCGTCACCACCCTGATGTCCAAGGCCATCGGCCGGTTCTTCCCGGAGCCGGTGGCACCTGCAGCGCCGGTGCGCGGTGGCGCTACCACCCAGCCGAGCCAGGACGATGACGTCATGGTGGCCATCAGCGCCGCGGTGCACCGCTACCGCCGCCGCCATCGCCGCTGAGCGGCGCCCCGTCCCCAGTGCCCCCTTACTTCCCTTTCCTTTCCATTCATAACGACAAGGTCACGACCATGACTGACAACGTACGCCCGCTGGGCATCACCGATGTCGTCCTGCGCGACGCCCATCAGTCGCTGTTTGCCACCCGCCTGCGCCTCGATGACATGCTGCCCATCGCCGAGAAGCTCGACCGCGTCGGCTTCTGGTCGCTGGAGTCCTGGGGCGGGGCCACCTTCGACGCCTGTATCCGCTACCTCGGGGAGGATCCGTGGGAGCGGATACGGGCGTTGAAGGCGGCCATGCCCAACACCCCCCAGCAGATGCTGCTGCGTGGCCAGAACCTGCTCGGCTATCGCCACTACGCCGATGACGTGGTGGACAAGTTCGTCGAGCGGGCCAGGACCAACGGCGTCGACGTGTTCCGCGTCTTCGATGCCATGAACGATCCGCGCAACCTGGAGCGCGCCATCCAGGCGGTGCGCAAGGTCGAGGGCCATGCCCAGGGCACGCTCTCCTACACGGTGAGCCCGGTGCACACCCTGGACGGCTGGGTCGAACTCGGCAAGACCATCGCCGCCATGGGCGCCGATTCGCTCTGCATCAAGGACATGGCCGGCCTGCTCAAGCCCTATGACGCCTTTGAACTGGTCACCAAGCTCAAGAAGGCGGTGGACATCCCCATCCACATGCAGTGCCACGCCACCACCGGCATGTCCACCGCCACCGCCCTCAAGGCCGCCGAGGCGGGCATCGACAACGTCGACACCGCCATCTCCTCGATGTCCATGACCTATGGCCACAGCCCCACCGAATCGCTGGTGGCGATCCTCCAGGACACCGAGCGCGACACCGGCCTGGATCTCGAGCTGCTCGAGGAGATCGCCGCCTACTTCCGCGAGGTGCGCAAGAAGTACGCCGCCTTCGAGGGCTCGCTGAAGGGCATCGACTCGCGCATCCTGATCGCTCAGGTGCCGGGCGGCATGCTCACCAACATGGAAGGCCAGCTCAAGGAGCAGGGCGCCGGGGACAAGCTCGACGACGTGCTCAAGGAGATCCCCAGGGTGCGCGAGGACCTGGGCTTCATCCCGCTGGTCACCCCCACCTCCCAGATCGTCGGCACCCAGGCGGTGATGAACGTGATGATGGGTGAGCGCTACAAGTCGATCTCCAAGGAGGTCCAGGCGCTGCTCAAGGGCGAGTACGGTGCCGCCCCGGCACCGTTCAACAAGGAGCTGCAGGCGCGCGTGCTGGAAGGAGGCGAGCCGATCACCTGCCGCCCGGCCGACAACCTCAGCCCCGAGATGGACAAGCTGGCCGCCGAGCTCAAGGAGAAGGCCAAGGCCGACGGCATCCGCCTGGCCGAGGGCGAGCGCGAGATCGACGACGTGCTCACCTATGCGCTGTTCCCCCAGATCGGCCTGAAGTTCCTCAGCAACCGCGACAATCCCGATGCCTTCGAGCCGGCGCCCCAGGCCCCCGAGGCCGGCGCCAGCCTGCCCGCGAAGGCAGAGGCCAAGGCAGCCGCGACCCAGGGTGGCGCCCCGGCCGTACCCGAGACCTATACCGTCAAGGTCAACGGCAAGCAGTATGTGGTCGAGGTCGCCGAGGGCGGCGAAGTCGGCGCCGTCCAGGAGCAGGGCGCGGCCGCCCAGCCCGCCGAGAGCGCCCCCGCCGCCCCCAGCGGCGAGGCGATCACCGCGCCCCTGGCCGGCAACATCTTCAAGGTCAACGTGCGCGAGGGGGACAGCGTCGCCGAGGGTGACGTGGTGATCATCCTCGAGGCGATGAAGATGGAGACCGAGGTGCGTGCCGCCAGCGCCGGCACCGTCTCTTCCGTCAAGGTCAGCGAGGGCGACAGCGTCGCCGTCGGTGACGTGCTGATCGAGCTCTAAGGGCCCCGACATGGAGAGACTACTGACACTCTGGTACGGCTCGGGGGTCTACAACCTGACGCCGGGTCAGGCCGTGATGATCCTGGTCGGCATGCTGCTGCTCTACCTGGCCATCGCCAAGAAGTTCGAGCCGCTGCTGCTGGTGCCCATCGGCTTCGGCGGCATACTGGCCAACATCCCCGAGGCGGGCCTGGCGCTGTCGGCGCTGGACCAGGCCATCGAGGTGGCCAAGCCTGCGGTGTTGCAGCAGCTCGCGACGGCGCTGGGCGTGACCCTCGACCCCCTGGCGAACGCCGAGGCGTGGCGTGAGGCGCTCAAGGGCGTGGCCCACGAGGGAGCCACACCGGACGCGCTGCGCGCCGCGCGCGATATCGCGGTGGGCGTCGGCTATGGCGACGGCATGCTCTACAGCTTCTACAAGGTCGCCATCGCCTCCGGCATCGCCCCGCTGATCATCTTCATGGGCGTGGGTGCGATGACCGACTTCGGCCCGCTGCTGGCCAATCCGCGCACCCTGTTCCTGGGCGCGGCGGCCCAGTTCGGCATCTTCGCCACCCTGTTCGGTGCGGTGGGCCTCTCGTCGCTGGGCGTGATGGACTTCTCGCTCAACCAGGCCGCCGCCATCGGCATCATCGGCGGTGCCGACGGCCCCACCTCGATCTATGTGTCGAGCGTGCTGGCTCCCGAACTGCTGGGTGCGATCGCCGTGGCCGCCTACGCCTACATGGCCCTGGTGCCGCTGATCCAGCCGCCGATCATGAAGCTGCTGACCAGCCAGAAGGAGCGCGAGATCACCATGACCCAGCTGCGGCCGGTGTCGAAGCGCGAGAAGATCGTCTTCCCCATCGCCATCCTGCTGCTGGTCGCCTTCTTCCTGCCCGACGCCGCACCGCTGCTGGGGATGTTCTGCTTCGGCAACCTGATGCGCGAGTGCGGGGTGGTGGAGCGTCTCTCCGATACCGCCCAGAACGCCCTGATCAACATCGTCACCATCATCCTGGGCCTCTCGGTGGGCTCCAAGCTGATGGCCGAGAGCTTCCTGGCCGTGGAGACCCTGGGCATCCTGGCGCTGGGCATCGTGGCCTTCGGCATCGGCACCGCGGCTGGGGTGCTGATGGCCAAGCTGATGAACGTGATGAGCCGCATTCCGATCAATCCGCTGATCGGCTCGGCGGGGGTCTCGGCGGTGCCCATGGCGGCCCGGGTCTCCAACAAGGTGGGCCTGGAGGCCAACCCGCACAACTTCCTGCTGATGCACGCCATGGGGCCCAACGTGGCCGGAGTGATCGGCTCGGCGGTGGCCGCCGGGGTGATGATCAAGTACCTCGGCTGAGCGTCGTGGCGACGCCAGCAATACGACGAAAGGCGCCTGCGGGCGCCTTTTGTCGTGTCATGGTCTCGAGAGGGGCGGTGCCGGCCTCAGGCCTCGAGGAGCTCGAGGTGGCCGCGCAGCCGCGAAGCCAGCGGGCTCAGGTCGACCTCAACGTCGCGGGGCCAGCCGACGCTGAGGCGCACGCCCTGGGCGTCGTAGTCGGCCGCCTCGACGGGGATCTCGCGCTCGGCGAGCCAGGCCCGGGCCTCGGCCTCGCCGGCGAAGTCGATCCGCAGGCGCAGCGAGGTGCGCTCGATGACCTCGCGTCGCGGCAGGGTCTCCAGTGCTTGGGACACGGCCTGGCTGTAGGCGCGGGCCAGGCCGCCGGTGCCCAGCTTGGTGCCGCCGAAGTAACGTGTGACCACGCAGCCCACCTGGCCCAAGCCCGAGCCCTCCAGCACCTGAAACATGGGGCGGCCGGCGGTTCCGCCGGGCTCGCCATCGTCGGAGAAGCCGATGGCGGCCTGCTCGCCGGGCGGCCCGGCGATGAAGGCGCTGCAGTGGTGGCTGGCGCCGGGGTGGCGCTCGCGGGCGGATGACAGCAGCGCATCGAAGGTGGCGACGGTAGGGGCGTGGCAGAGCCAGGCGATAAAACGACTGCGCTCGACCTCGATCTCGATTTCCCGCCACTTTCCCGGTGGCAGGTCAGGTACCGGGTAGCGCATCAGGCGGCCAGCTCGCCCTGGCGCACCACGCCCATCACCATGCCCAGCACCTGGATATCGCTGTTCCTGAGGAAGATGGGGGCCATCTGCTGGTTGGCGGGCTGCAGGCGTACGCCGGACTTCTCGATATAGAGCTTCTTCAGGGTGACCTCCCGGTTGTTGATCATCACTACCGCGGTCTCGCCGTTCTCGGCGCTCTCGCACTGTTCGATGATGATCACATCCCCGTCGAAGATGTTGCAATCGATCATCGAGTCACCGCGCACGCGCAGGGCGTAGGTATTGCGACGCACCATGCGTCGCGGGACACGGATATGGCTGACGCTGGGGCAGGCCTCGATGGGCATGCCCGCCGAAACGCTGCCCAGCAGCGGGACCTCGACCATCTCCTGTGCATCGTCGGGCATGGGGCAGGGCGACCAGGCCTCGGCCAGGCGCCGGTTGGGGCGGCGGATCATGAACCGCGGGGTGACCTCGGGCATGCTGCATCTCCTGTTGAAACATACAGTGCCATGGAAGCATAGCAGGGCGCCCGAATCTGGCAAGGCGACCAATCGACGATGCGCTTGATGCATGTCAACCGCGACCTGCTGACGCGGCAGGCGTCTCTGGTAGAAAAAGCCCATTCCGTGTAGAGTCTCGAGCCAAATTACCCACGCCGGAGAGTGTCTTGACCCTGCGCCTGCAAGCCAGAGGCCTGGCCTGTGAACGGGATGATCGGTGGCTGTTCGAGGATCTCGACCTGGATATCCGCGGCGGTGAGATCGTGCGCGTCGAAGGCCCCAACGGCAGTGGCAAGACCACCCTGCTCAAGATCCTTTCCGGCCAGCTTGCCGACTACCATGGCGAGCTGTTCTGGAACGACCGGCCGATGCGCCAGGCGCGCCAGGCCTTCCTCGAGAACCTGCTCTATCTGGGTCATGCCCCGGGGGTCAAGGCGGCGCTGACACCGCTGGAAAACCTCGCCTGGTACCAGGCGCTGGCCGGTGAGGCGGTCCATGAGGCCCCGCGCCTGGCAGCGCTGGAGTCGGTGGGGCTGGCGGGGTTCGAGGACGTGCCGGCAGGACAGCTCTCGGCGGGCCAGCAGCGTCGGGTGGCGCTGGCCCGCCTGGAGCTCACGCCGCGTCCGTTGTGGGTGCTCGACGAGCCCTTTACCGCCATCGACCGCCATGGGGTCGCGGCGCTGGAGGAGCGCCTGGTGGTCCATGCCCGTTCGGGTGGCTGTGTGCTGGTGACCACTCACCATGAACTCAAGGCGTCGGAAGAGCTGCGACATGTCCGTCTCGGCCGGGGAGGGCAAGATGCCGAGCGCTGATACTCGCATGAACGGCAGCGGCAGCAAGCGCGATAACGGCGACCGTCAGGCCACTGCACGGGAACCCCGCGGCGGCCTGGCGGTCGCAGTCTGGGCGACGCTCAAGCGCGACCTGACCCTGCTGATGCGTCGACGCAGCGAGGTGCTCAATCCGCTGGTGTTCTTTGCCCTGGTGATCACCCTGTTCCCGATCGGCATCTCGCCGGACCCGGAACTGCTGGCCACCATCGCCCCGGGGCTGCTGTGGGTGGCGGCTCTGCTGGCGGCGCTGCTCTCACTGGATAGCCTGTTTCGCGGCGACTACGAGGACGGCTCCCTGGAGCAGCTGCTGCTGACGCCACAGCCGCTGCCCATGCTGGGCCTGGCCAAGGTGGCGGTTCACTGGCTGCTGACCGGCCTGCCGCTGGCGCTGATGGCCCCGGTGTTGGGCATCATGCTGGCGCTGCCGGCGGGAAGTTACCTGATCCTGGCCTTCTCCCTGGCCCTGGGCACCGCCAGCCTGAGCCTGATCGGTGCCATCGGCGCGGCGCTCACGGTGGGGCTGTCACGCGGCGGGGTTCTGCTGTCGCTGCTGGTACTGCCGCTCTATATCCCGGTGCTGATCTTCGGCGCCGGCGCCGTTCAGGCGGCGATCATGGGCGATGGCGCCGCCGCGCATCTGGCGATTCTGGGGGCCCTGCTGGCCCTGTCACTGATGCTGGCCCCCTGGGCGATCGCGGCGTCGCTGCGCATCAGTATCAACGGTTGAGAGGTGGAAAAGGCATGTGGGCCTTCATTAACAAGTTGCGTTCCCCCAAGTGGTTCTACGCCATCAGCGAACGGCTGCTGCCGTGGTTCTGGGTGGCCGCGGCTGCGCTGATCCTGGTGGGCAGCGTCTGGGGGCTGGCCTTCGCCCCGGCGGACTATCAGCAGGGCAACAGCTTCCGCATCATCTACGTGCACGTGCCGGCGGCCTTCCTGGCCCAGTCGATCTTCGTCAGCATGGCGGTGTGTGGCCTGGTCTACATGGTGTGGAAGATCAAGGTGGCCGACATGGTCGCGGCGATGATGGCGCCGCTGGGGGCCGCCATGACATTCATCTCGCTGTTCTCCGGGGCGGTGTGGGGCGTGCCTACCTGGGGCACCTGGTGGATGTGGGATGCGCGGCTGACCTCGATGCTGATCCTGTTTTTCCTCTACCTGGGAGTGATCGCCCTGCGCGGCGCCTTCTCCAGCCGCGACAGCGCTTCCCGGGCCGCCTCCGTGCTGGCCATGGTGGGTGTGATCAATATCCCCATCATCAAGTACTCGGTGGACTGGTGGTACACCCTGCACCAGCCCGCCACCTTTACTGTTACCGGACGTGTCGGCATGCCCATGGAGATGTGGGTCCCGCTGCTGATCATGGTGCTGGGGTTCTACAGCTTCTTCATCGCGGTGACCCTGATGCGCACCCGCAGCGAGATCCTGCGCCGCGAATCCAACAAGCGTTGGGTGCGTGACCTGGCCGGAGGAGAGCGCTGATGGCCTTCGAATCCTTCAACGAATTCATCGCCATGGGGGGGCATGCCCCCTATGTCTGGGCGGCCTGGGCGGCGACCGCCGCGCTGCTCGTCGCCATCGTCCTCCACGCCCGCGCCGAGCGCCGACAGCTGCTGCGCAAGCTCCAGCGCCGCGAGCGTCGCGAGCAGCGCCTGGGAGTCGATCAGGACGTGGCAGCGAAAGTTTCACATCAATCGGGTGGTAATCGTCATGACACTTAGCCTGACACCGAAGCGCAAGCAGAGGCTCTTCGTGATCCTGGGGCTCGTCGCCCTGGCCGCGATCGCCGTGGGCCTGACCCTCTACGCCCTGCGCAGCAACATCAACCTGTTCTTCAGCCCGGTACAGATCGCCGCCGGGGACGCCCCCTTCGAACGCCAGATCCGTGCCGGAGGCATGGTCAAGGAGGGCACCGTGGCCCGTGATCCGGATAGCCTCGATGTGGCCTTCGTGGTCACCGACTATGTCGACGATCTCGAGGTGCGCTACAGCGGCATCCTGCCCGACCTGTTCCGCGAGGGGCAGGGTGTGGTGGTTGTCGGCGAACTGCAGTCCGAGGGCTGGCTGCGTGCCGACCAGGTGCTGGCCCGCCACGACGAGAACTACATGCCCCCCGAGGTGGCCCAGGCCCTGGAAGACGCCGGCTACTCGCCGGAGGACTACCAGGCCAAGGCCGCCGAGGTGGGTGAACGGATGGAAGCCCAGCAGCAAGGCGCCAGCCAGTAACGAGCGGAGAACCCATGCAGACCCTGATGATCCCCGAGATCGGCCACTACGCCCTGGTGATCGCCATGTTGATGGCCGCCGTGCAGGGCGTGCTGCCACTGGCCGGCGCGGCCACCCGCCGCCCGCTGTGGATGGCCTATGCCCGGCCCATGGCGGCCGGGCAGCTGCTGTTCGTGGCCATCGCCTACGCCTGTCTGACGGCCAGCTACATGCTGGACGACTTCAGCGTGGCCAACGTGGCCAACAACTCCAACTCCATGCTGCCCTGGTACTACAAGCTCAGCGCCGTATGGGGCAACCATGAGGGTTCGGTGCTGCTGTGGAGCCTGCTGCTGGCCGCCTGGGGCTACTTTGCCTCGCGCTTCTCCCGGGAGCTGCCCCGCGACATGGTGGCCCGGGTGCTGGGCGTGCTGGGGCTGGTCGGCACCGGCTTCCTGGCCTTCGTGCTGGTCACCTCCAACCCCTTCGAGCGCCTGCTGCCCAACGTGCCGAGCGACGGTGCCGACCTCAACCCGCTGCTCCAGGACATCGGTCTGATCATGCATCCGCCGATGCTCTACATGGGCTATGTGGGCTTCTCGGTCGTCTTCGCCTTCGCCATCGCCGCCCTGCTGGGCGGTCGTCTGGATGCGGCCTGGGCCCGCTGGGCGCGCCCCTGGACCAACCTGGCCTGGGCCTTCCTCACCGTGGGCATCGCCCTGGGCAGCTGGTGGGCCTACTACGAGCTGGGCTGGGGCGGCTGGTGGTTCTGGGATCCCGTCGAGAACGCCTCGCTGCTGCCCTGGCTGACCGGCACGGCGCTGATGCACTCCCTGGCGGTGACCGAGAAGCGCGGTGCCTTCAAGAGCTGGACCCTGCTGCTGGCGATCTTCACCTTCTCGCTGTCGCTGCTGGGCACCTTCCTGGTGCGCTCCGGGGTGCTCACCTCGGTGCACGCCTTCGCCAACGACCCTTCCCGCGGCCAGTTCATCCTGATGCTGCTGGGCATCACCGTGGGCCTGTCGCTGCTGGTATTCGCGTTGCGGGCGCCGCGGGTCGGCCACAAGGTCGGCTTCACCTGGTTCTCTCGCGACGCCCTGCTGCTGATCAACAACATCCTGCTGGTGATCATGACGATCACCGTGCTGATGGGCACCGTCTACCCGCTGCTGCTCGATGCCCTGGACCTGGGCAAGATCAGCGTCGGCCCTCCCTACTTCAACGCGCTCTTCGTGCCGCTCACCCTGGTCCTCGCGCTGTTCATGGGGCTCGGCCAGGTGGCGCGGTGGAAGCAGACTCCGGTGAGCCTGCTGGTCAGGCGACTGTGGCTGGCTGCCGTAGGGGCCGTGGTGATGGGGGCGGCACTGCCGCTGCTGTTCGCCGAGCGCTGGAGTCCGGCGGTGGCGATCGGCCTGATCGCGGCGCTGTGGATCGTGCTGCCCATGCTGCGTGACCTGTTCGAGAAGACCCGTAACGCCAGCTCCGTGGGTGCCGGGCTCAAGAAACTGTCGCTCGCCTACTGGGGCATGCAGCTCGGCCACCTGGGCGTGGCGGTGACCATCGTCGGCGTGGCGGTGGTCTCCAACTACAGCATCGAGCAGAACGTGCGCATGGCACCGGGCGACAGTGTCGAGGTGGCCGGCTACACCTTCACCATGAACGAGCTCTCCAGTCGCCAGGGGGCCAACTTCCTGGCCGACCGGGCGAACATCTCGGTACAGCATGGCGACAGCAGTCGCAGCTTTGCCATGAATCCCGAGAAGCGGCTCTACCTGGCGACCCGCATGCCGATGTCCCAGGTGGCGCTGCGTCCCGGCTTCCTGCGTGACCTCTACGTGGCCATGGGCGAGGACCTGGGCGACGGCAGCTGGGCGCTGCGGGTGCAGTACAAGCCCTTCGTGCGCTGGCTGTGGCTGGGTGGCCTGCTGATGGCCTTCGGTGGTGTCCTGGCGGTGGCCGACAAGCGCTACCGGCGCCTGGCGACCGCGCGTGACCCCGAGTCCAGGACGGCCCCCGCGACGGGGCGGGAGGCCAGCGCATGAATCGTCGGCTGATCTTGCTGCTGCCGCTGGCCGGCTTCCTGGCGCTGGCGGTGTTCCTCTACCAGGGGCTGTCGTTGAATCCCTTCCATCGCGAGTCGGCCCTGATGGCGCGCGAGTTTCCCGAGTTCGACCTGGCCACCCTCAAGGAGCCCGAGCGGCGGGTCGATCGTGACCTGCTCACCACCGGCGAGCTGACCCTGGTCAATGTCTGGGGTGAGTGGTGTCCCGAGTGCAAGCGCGAGATGCCGCAGCTGCTCGACCTAGCCGAGCGCCACGATATCCGCCTGGTGGGCATCAGCTGGAAGGATACCCGGGAGAAGGCGTTGGGCTTCCTGGAGGAGTTCGGCGACCCCTTCGAGGTCAATATCTTCGACCCCGACAACGAGCTGGCCTTCGAGCTCGGCGTCTATGGCGCGCCGGAGACCTTCCTGGTGGATGGTGACGGGGTGATCCGCTACCACCACACCGGTTATATCGCGCCGGGCGATGTCACCGAGACGATCCTTCCGGAGGTGGAACAATGGCGCTGATGCGACTTTCGAGACTCCTGGCCACGGCCCTTGTCCTGCTGCTGGTGGCGGGATTGGCACAGGCCGCCGCCATCGAGGTACGCGAGTTCGATGACCCGGTGCTCGAGGAGCGCTATCGCGACCTCACCGCCTCCCTGCGCTGTCCGACCTGTCAGAACCAGGCGATCAATGATTCCGATGCCCCGGTTTCCGGCGACATGCGTGATCGCGTCTACCGGCTGCTGATGGACGGTCGCGCGGACATCGAGATCCGTAACCATATGGTGGAGCGTTTCGGCGACTACGTGCTCTACAATCCGCGCCTCGAGGGCCGCACCTTCCTGCTGTGGGGGCTGCCGGCGGTGCTGGGTCTGCTTGGCCTGGTGCTGGTGGGCCTGCTGGTACGCGCCCGTCGCAACGCCTCCAACAGGGAGCTCTCCGCCGAGGAACGTGCTCGCCTGGATGCCCTGATCAACCGCGAGAGAACCGAATGACCCTGCTGTGGATCGCCTTCGCCCTACTGCTGCTGCCGGCCCTGTGGCTGCTGGTGGCGCCTCTCAAGCGAGCCCGCGCGGTGCACGACGCCCAGCGCGATCATGAGACCAACGACCGCTCCGCGGATCAGAACGTGGCCATCTACCAGCGCCGCCTGGCCTCCCTGGAGGCCGCCTTCGAGCGTGGCGATATCGATCAGGCCAGTTTCGAGGAGGACCGTCTGGCACTCGAGCGCAGCCTGCTCGAGGATACCGAGCGACTCAAGCGAGCCCCGCTCAAGGCCTCCGCCTCCGGGCGCCTGGCGGTGCCGCTGGTGATGCTGGCGGTGGTGGTGGTCAGCGTGCTCTGGTATCAGCACGAAGGTGCCGAGGGTGACCTGGCCCTGCTCTCCGTGCAGCAGGAGGTTATGGCCCATCCGGAGGGCTCGGCTCAGATGCTGATCGAGCGGCTCGAGGCGCAGGCCGCCCGCCAGCCGGAGAACCCCAACGTCTGGAGCATGCTGTTCCCGCTCTATCGTGACGGTGGCCAGGGGCGCGAGGCCATCGATGCCCTGGAGCGGCTGATCGAGATCGAGGGTCGCCATCCCCAGCTGCTGGCACAGTTGGCCCAGATCGAGTTCTTCGTCGCTGGCCGCCGGTTGACCGACCGCGTACAGGAGTTGGTCGACGAGACCCTGGAGAAAAACTCCAGCGAGCCCACTGTGCTTGGCCTGCTGGGCATCGAGGCCTTCGACCGCGGTGCCTATCAGGAGGCCATCGACAACTGGCGGCGTGCCATCGCCGGCATGAGTGATCCCGCCTCCGGTGAGGCCCTGCGCCAGGGTATCCAGATCGCCCAGCAGCGCCTGGGCCAGGAGCCCGAGGGTGACGTGGCAGTGGAGGAGGAGCCCCAGGGGCCCGGTATCCTGGCCCGCGTCAGCCTGGACGAGGAGCTCGCCGGTCGCCTCGACGACGACACCCCGGTGTTCGTGGTCGCCCGGGACATGAATGGCGAGCTGCCGCCGCTGGCCGTGGCCCGCCTGACCCTGGGCGACCTGCCCACCGAGCTGGTGCTCGACCAGCGCCACGCCATGTCGCCCCAGGCCAACCTCGGCCAGGTCGAGCAGGCACGCCTGGTGGTGCGCGTCTCCGAGAGTGGCCAGGCCACGCCCCAGCCCGGCGACATGTTCGGCCAGCGTGGCGGTGTCGCCGTGGGCGACACCGACGGCGAGCCGGTCGAGGTCGTGATCGACAGCGTCGTCGATTGAACGGAGTGGACCGCCCGCGATGCGCCTGACCTCGATCCGCCTGGTGGGCTTCAAGTCCTTCGTCGACCCGGTCACGGTGCCCTTCGACAGCAACATGACCGCCATCGTCGGGCCCAACGGCTGTGGCAAGTCCAACATCATCGATGCGGTGCGCTGGGTGATGGGGGAGTCGTCGGCCAAGACCCTGCGTGGCGAGTCCATGGCCGACGTCATCTTCAACGGCTCCACCGGCCGCAAGCCGGTGGGGCAGGCCGCCATCGAGCTGCGCTTCGACAACCGTGACGGTGCCATGGGCGGACTGTATGCCCAGTACGCCGAGATCGCGGTGAAGCGCCAGGTCACCCGCGAGGGGCAGTCCAGCTACTTCTTCAATGGCCAGAAGTGCCGTCGCCGCGATATCGCCGACCTCTTCCTGGGCACCGGGCTGGGCCCGCGCTCCTACGCCATCATCGGCCAGGGCATGATCTCGCGGCTGATCGAGGCGCGCCCCGATGAGTTGCGCGCCACCCTCGAGGAGGCCGCGGGGATCTCCAAGTACAAGGAGCGGCGCCGCGAGACCGAGAACCGCATGCGTCGCACCCAGGAGAACCTGGAGCGTCTGGAGGATATCCGCGAGGAGCTCGACAAGCAGCTCGAGCGACTCAGGCGCCAGGCCGAGGCGGCGCGCCGCTATCAGCAACTCAAGAACGAGCAACACCGCGTCAAGGGCGAGCTGGCCCTGCTGCGGGCCCGTGCGCTGCGTGCCAGCCAGGGCGAGGAGGAGAGTCGCGTCGCCGAGCTCGAGACCGCCGTGGAGCGCGAGGTGCTCGGGCTGCGGCAGTGCGAGACCCGCCTGGAGGAGGCCCGTGCCGACCATGATCGCCTGGCCTCCGAGCTCGACGCCGAGCAGTCGCGCTTCTTCGAGACCACCACCGCCATCGCCCGCCTGGAGCAGGATCTGGAGCATGGCCGTTCCCGGGACGCCCAACTGGCCCGCGACCTCGAGACGGCACGCCGCGAACTGGCCGACCTCGAGCGTCTCGGCGAGGACGACGGCGAGCGCCTGGTCAGCCTCGACGAGCGTCTGGCCACCCTGGTCCCCGAGCGAGAGGAGCTCGCCGAGCGCCTCGAGGAGCTGGAGGCCGCCCTGGAGGAGGCCGAGCCTGAGGCGGAAGAGGCCGATGCCGCCTGGGAGACGTTCAGCGAGCACTGGCGCGAGACGAGCCGAGAGGCCGAGCGCAGCCAGGATCGCCTGCGCGAGCTGGAGTCGCGCCTGGAGCGACTCGACGCCGACCTGGCCCGTCGCCGCCAGCAGCTGCAGGAGCTGCCCGACCTGCAGGCGTTGACCGCCCAGCGCGACGAGCTCGCCGAGCAGCTCGCCGAGATCGAGCTCGAGCGCGAGGCGCTCGAGGATCGTCGCGATGCCCTGGTCCAGGCCCGGGAGGCCGCTCGCGAGACGGCGCGAACCGCCGAGGATGGACGCGAGGTCGAACGCCAGGCGCGCAGCGAACTGGCCGGTGAGCTGGCGTCGCTGGAGGCGTTGATCGAGGCCGGACTGGCCGACCACGACGAGGCGCTGGATGCCCACCTTGCCGAGCATGGGCTCGGCGATGCCCCGCGCCTCGGCGAATGCCTGGCGGTGACCCCGGGCTGGGAGGAGGTCGTCTCCTGGGTGCTGGCACCCTGGCTGCGCGCTCGGATGGCGCCACTCGACGGCCGTCTGGAGGCCCTGGCGACCTCGCCGGGGGAGCTGGGGCTGGTCGCGGCGAGTGAGTCCGCGGCGCCGCCCGACAGCCTCGCCGCCCGGGTGGAGGGAGCCGGTGGTGCCGGCCAGTGGCTGGCCACGGTGCGCTGCGCGGAGAGTCGCGATGACGCCTGGTCGCGTCACCACGAGCTGGCTCCTGGCGAGAGCCTGATCACCGCCGATGGCCTGTGGCTCGGGCATGGCTGGGCACGCCGGCGGGGCAGCGGCGACGGCCCGGATGCGCTGCTCGTCAGCCGGCGCCGCCAGGCCGAGGTGCGCGAGCGCCTCGACGCCGTCGAGGCACGTCTGGCCGATCACGAGACACGCCTGGTGCATGCCCTGGAGGAGGCCGAACGTGCCGACACGGACCTCGAGGCGTGCCACCAGGCGGAGCGCGACCTCGATCGCCGCCATCAGCAGCTCGCCGTCCAGGACAGTGGCCTGGCCAGTCGACTCGAGCACCTGCAGGGGCGCGCCGCCGAGCTGAGCGAGGAGCTTGCCGGCCTCAGCGAGTCTCGCGAGGAGGCGCGCCTGGCCATCGATGAGGTGCGCGAGCAGTGGCAGGCCGCCATGGTGCGCCTGGAGGAGGGCGCCGAGCGTCGGGAACGCCTGGAGAAGCTGCGCCAGGCGGCCCGCGAGCGGCTCGCCAGCCTGCGTGGCCAGCAGCGCCCGCTGGCCGACCAGCTGCAGCGCCTGGCCCTCGAGCAGGAGCGCCTGGCCGCCGAGCGTGCAGGCCTCGCCGAACAGCAGGGGCGTGCGGGGGAGGCGCGGGAGCGGCTCCAGGGGCGCCTCGCGGAGCTGGAGGAGGAGCGTGAGCTGCTCCGCGAGCCCGAGGAGGAGAGCCGCGAACGCCTCGAGGAGCTCCTCGACCGGCGCGAGCGCGAGGAGCGCAGCCTCAACGCGGTGCGTGCCCGGGCCGCGGAGCTGGTCGAGCGACTGCGCGAGGACGAGCAGGCTCGCCAGGGCCACGAGCGTGCGCTGGAGGGCATCCGCGAGCGTCTGCAGGAGTCGCGCATGCAGGTCCAGGCGCTGCGTCTCAAGGCCGAGGGCCAGGATGAACAGCTGCGGGAGCTGGGCCACGACGAGCAGGCCCTGGGCGAGTCGCTCGACCCCAACGCCACCGAGTCGGCCTGGCAGACCCGCCTCGAGGAGCTCGGTGAGCGCATCCGCCGCCTGGGTGCCATCAACCTGGCGGCCATCGAGGAGTACGACCAGCAGGCCGAGCGCCGCGACTATCTGGAGGCCCAGCACGCCGAGCTGAGCGAGGCGCTGGAGACACTCGATCGGGCGATTCGCCGCATCGACCAGGAAACCCGGAGTCGATTCCGGGACACCTTCGAGCGAGTCAACACGGGTCTGCAGGCACTTTTTCCGCGAGTCTTCGGTGGCGGAACCGCGTGGTTGACGCTGACCGGCGACGATTTGCTGGAGACCGGGGTCGCCATCATGGCGCGACCGCCGGGCAAGAAGAACAGCACCATTCATCTGCTGTCGGGGGGCGAAAAGGCGCTGACAGCCCTGTCGCTGGTATTCGCCATCTTCCAGCTCAACCCGGCACCCTTCTGCATGCTCGACGAGGTGGACGCTCCTCTGGATGATGCCAATGTGGGACGCTACGCCAGGCTGGTGAAGGAGATGTCCGAGAGCGTGCAGTTCATCTACATCACCCACAACAAGATCGCCATGGAAGCGGGCGAGAGGTTGATGGGGGTGACGATGCAGGAGCCGGGTGTCTCTCGGCTCGTGGCGGTGGATGTCGAAGAGGCCGCGGCACTCGCCGAGGCCTGAACGCTTGAATGAAAGCCCGAAAAGGGGTAACAAGGAAGCATCACATGTTGCAATGCATGGAAGCAGGGGGATCATCGAAGGGCGATTGCGAAGGGCAGGTTCGGCTTGGCGTGGAAAATCGCCGGTGCTTGACAAATAAAAAAAGTGGCCCTTTTTTCGGCAATCGCGCTATGCTGGTGACGGACAACCATCTGGCATGGCGCCCTAGCGAAAGGCTGACGACCCATGGAACTTAGAGAGTGGCTGATCATCCTGGGGTTGGCGCTGGTGACCCTCATCGTGGTGGATGGAGTGCGTCGCCTGCAGCGCCAACGACGTATTCCCCGCCTCGATGAGGTGGCGGAAGACGCCCACGGCACCGACCCCGACGAAGAGGCCCGCAAGGCCGAAATCAACTGGGAACTGCCCAACGGAGGGGCGCGAGTCGTCAGGCCCGCCGATTACAGCCGTGTGCAACCCAAACCCAAGCTCGAGCGCCAGGAGCATCCTGGCCCGTCGCGTGTGCTTTCCAGCTGGAAGGCTTCCGCTCCCCAGCAGGAGGCGCATGAGTCGGTAGCCGCCGAACCGGCAGCACCACGTGCCGCTGCTGCCGGCGTTGCGCATTCCGCGTCATCGGTATCGGCCGAGAGGGCGGAAGAGGCGGCATCACGCGAGAGCGTGAGAAGCTCGGTCAAGAGCGAGCCCGAGCCCCACGTGGCCGCCGCAGAGCGCGATACCGATGTTCGTGGCGCCCGGCAGCATGGCGAGAGCCCCGTGGAAGAGCGTCGCGAGCCTACCCTTGCGGCCTTCGAGGAAACTTCCGGAGCCACCTCCGCACCGGGTGAGCCGATGGCAGACGCCGGCGCCGAGCCCCTCGCCGCCGATCCCCGGGATCACGAGGATGCCGAGGACGACGACCGCTACCGCCTGGTCGATTTCGATGGTGTCGGCGACTCCCTGAAGAGTGGCTCGAAGCGCATGGGCGCCTCGGTCCAGCGCTTCGGGGCTTCGCTGCAGAAGAGCCTGGCCGAGCGTCGCGAGCAGAAGCGCCAGGACAGGATTCGTCGCGAGGAGGAGAAGGCTCGCAAGGCGGCCGAGGAGGCCGAGCGCAAGCGCCAGGCCCAGGCCGAGGCAGAGTCTGCCCGAGTTGCCCGCGAGGCCGAGCGTCGGCGCCTGGAGTCGGAAGCCGCCGCCGAGGATGGCGACGATCCGCTCTTCGCGCCGCGCCGGCAGGCCGATGAGGTGAACGATGCCATGGCGGTCGCCGAGGAGGAGGCCGTCGAGGCATCCCGCTACAGCGACAAGGTACGCATCCATCCGGTGCTGGAGAAGGCGCTGCGTCACGACGTGAGCGCGGAACATGCCCGTCTCACCCTCAGCCAGGCCGAGGAGATCATCGTCATCTCGGTAATGGCCCGGGATGACGAGGGCTTCTCCGGTACTGCCCTGCTCGACCTGATGCTGGCCTGTGGCCTGCGTTATGACCGCGAGATGGGGGTCTTTCACCGCTTCGAGACTGAGGACCCCGAGAGCCGTCTGCAGTTCTCCATGGTCAATGGCGTCAAGCCCGGGACCTTCCCCATCGAGGCGATCGATGACTTCCGTACGCCGGGGATCACGCTGCTGATGCCGCTGCCGGGTGCCGAGGACTGCGGTGCCGCCTTCGAGGCGATGGTGGAGACCGCGATGGTCATCGTGCGCCACATGGGTGGCGAGCTGAAGGACGAGAACCAGAGCGTGATGACCGCCCAGACGGTAGAGTTCGCCCGCCAGCGGGTGCAGGAGTTCGTGCGCCGCAACCGCCTGCACCGCTATCAGGTCAACTAGCCGTAAGCCATAGGCGTGACGCTGCAAGACACCCCCCGTGAGGTAGCCCCACGGGGGGTGTTGCTTTGGTAAGCTAGTCGATCATCTTGCCTCGTGCCCCGAGGCCCACGCGATAGACCGTGACACGGATTGCCATGACCCAGCCCGACTCGAAGATCCGCGACGAGCTCGAGCGCCTGCGCGCCGAGCTAGACGATGCCAACTACCGCTACTACGTCCTCGACGATCCGGTCCTTACCGATGCCGACTACGATCGCCGGCTGCGTCGTCTCCAGGAGCTCGAGGACGAGTATCCCGAGCTGGTGACGGCGGACTCGCCGACCCAGCGAGTCGGGGCGCCTCCTGAGGCGGGCTTCCCCGAGGTCGAGCATGCGGTGCCCATGCTCTCCCTGGACAACGCCTTCGACGAGGAGGAGATCAAGGCCTTCGTCAGGCGTGTCGCCGACCGCCTGGAGGCTCATGGTGAGCCGCTGGCCTTCTGCTGCGAGCCCAAGCTCGACGGGGCCGCGGTCTCGCTGGTCTATGAAGGCGGCGAGCTGACTGCCGGAGTTACCCGGGGCGACGGCCGCACCGGTGAGGGGATTACTTCCAATGTGAAGACGTTGAGGTCGATTCCTCTCAGGCTACGCGGAAAGGAGTGGCCCGGTCGCCTCGAGGTGCGTGGTGAAGTCACCATGCGCCACGCAGACTTCGAGGCCATGAATGACAAGGCCCGGGAGGAGGGAAGCAAGGTCTTCGCCAACCCTCGCAACGCCGCCGCCGGCAGTCTGCGCCAGCTCGACCCGCGAGTTACCGACAAGCGGCCCCTGGAGTTCACTGCCTATCAGCTGGTGGATCAGGACATGGCCAGCCTTGCCAATGTCGATGTGCCGACCCACAGCAAACAGATGCAGTTGCTGCGTGACTGGGGGTTTCGGATAAATCCCGAACTGGCGGTGGTCGAGGGGGCCGAGGGGGTCATCGACTACTGCCGGCGCCTCGGCGAGAAGCGTGATTCACTCGGCTACGATATCGATGGCGTGGTGATCAAGGTCGACGACCTGCGCCTGCAGCGCGAGCTGGGCTTCGTGGCGCGCGCCCCGCGCTGGGCCATCGCCTTCAAGTTTCCCGCCCAGGAGGAGACCACCCGGCTCAACGACGTCGAGTTCCAGGTCGGCCGCACCGGGGCGATCACCCCGGTGGCCCGCCTCGAGCCGGTCTCGGTGGCTGGGGTCACCGTCTCCAATGCCACCCTGCACAACGCCGACGAGATCGCCCGGCTCGGGGTGATGATCGGCGATACCGTAGCGATCCGTCGGGCAGGTGACGTCATCCCCCAGGTGGTCCGGGTGCTCGAGGAGCGCCGTCCGGTCGATGCACGGGCGATCGTCTTCCCCGAGCACTGCCCGGTATGTGGCTCGCAGATCGAACGCCTGGAGGGCGAGGCGGTGGCACGCTGCTCCGGGGGGCTCTACTGCCCGGCCCAGCGCAAGGAGGCCCTCAAGCACTTCGCCTCGCGGCGCGCGCTGGATATCGACGGCCTCGGCGAGAAGCTGATCGACGCCCTGGTCGAGCGCGACTGGGTATCTACCCCGGCGGATCTCTTTCGCCTGGAGGCCGAGCGCCTGGCCACGCTTCCGCGCATGGGCAAGAAGTCCTCCGAGAATCTGGTGGCCTCGCTCGAGAAGGCCAGGCAGACCACGCTTCCGCGCTTCATCTACGCCCTGGGCATTCGCGAGGTGGGCGAGGCCACCGCGGCCAACCTGGCGCGACACTTTGGCTCCCTGGAGGCGTTGATGGCGGCCGAGGTCGAAGCGCTCGAGGCGGTGGAGGACGTGGGACCGGTGGTCGCCGCCCATGTCCACACCTTCTTCCGTCAGGCCCACAACCGGGAGACCATCGACGACCTGATCGCCTGCGGCGTGCACTGGGAGGAGGAGGCCGTGGCCGAGCGGCCCCAGCCGCTGCTCGGCCAGACCTGGGTGCTCACCGGTACCCTGGAGAGCATGACCCGCGATCAGGGCAAGGCTCTCCTTCAGGCGCTGGGGGCCAAGGTGGCCGGCAGCGTATCGAAGAAGACCGCCGGCCTGGTGGCCGGCGAGGCCGCCGGCAGCAAGCTGGATAAAGCGATGCAGCTGGGGGTGCCGGTACTGGACGAGGAGGCCTTCCTGGCGCGGCTGGCCGCCTGGGAAGCCGGCGCATCCGCAGAGGGCGAGGCGCAGGAGGGCGAGTCATGAGCGGCGATCGCTTTATCGAGGTGCCCTACCGCATGCTGCCGGGGGAGACGCTGGATGCCCTGCTGGAGGCCTTCGTCACCCGCCAGGGTTATGACACCACCGATACCGGGGAGGGGATGCGCGGCTGGGTGGCCGAGCTCAAGCGCCAGCTGGAGCGCGGCGAGCTGCTCATCGCCCATGACCTGCGTACCGAGACCACCGAGGTGATGACCCTGGCCCAGTGGCGGGCCTTCGGCCGTGACCTGGCCGACGATGAAGAGGAGGGGTAGGGCGCAGCCCCCTCTACGGGCTGTACCCGACGCCTCGCGCTGACTCTACTTTCCTCTAATCAGGTCGCGGATCAGGCGCCGCCCCGGGTGCAGGTGGTCCACCAGCGGCTGCTCCAGGGGCAGCGGCTCGTCGCAGATCCGCGAGGCGAGCAGCTCGGCGCACAGCGGGGCGCTGGCCATGCCGCGGGAGCCATGGGCGGCGCTGACCCAGAGGCCCGCAGGGTGGCCGCCGGGTGTCTCGGGGATGCGCGTCGCGTCCTTGGCCAGTACCGCGTACTCCTCCCGCCAGGCGTCGGCGTCGGGCACCGGGCCGCAGTAGGGCGTCTTGTCGGGGCTGGCCGCCCGTACGCCGACCAGCGCGGTGAGATTCTCGGGGGCGAGGTCGGCGCCGGCGTTGCGCAGGGCGGCGACGAAGTGCGGCAGGCCGCGCTCCAGCTCCTCCAGATTGGCGCGGTGGTCGACCTCGCGTTCGCCGGTATCGGTATCGCCAGGCCCGAAGGTGGCCCCGAAGTTGAGCACCCCATCCGCCGCCGGAGGCACATAGCCGCCGGCGCAGACCACGCGTCCCAGCCGAGGCGCCCCCGCGGGCAGCGCGAGCTGGCTGAGCTGGCCGCGAACCGGCTGCAGCGGCAGCGAGGCGGTCTGGGCGAAGGTGGCCGTCTCGACGGCGCCGGCGATCACGACCTGATCGGCCGTGAGCGGCTCGCCCGTGGCCATCTCCAGCATCCAGCTACTCTCCTGCTGGCGGAGTGCCGCCACCTCGCCGCGCCGGAAGGTGACGCCAGGCGTTGCCGCCAGGCGCACGCAGAGCTCCATGGGCCTGACCCAGGCGGCGTCGGGATAGTCCAGCGCCGGGGCATCGATCCTGACGCCGGCGGCGGCGCTGGCCGCCTCGGCGTCCAGCCCCCGCACCACGCTCTCCGGCAGGGGGTGGTTGGCCAGGAAGCGTGCCTGACGCGCCTGCTCCTTCTCGCTCCGGG
This sequence comes from Halomonas sp. C10-5, assembly GCF_057169305.1. Taxonomy (NCBI): domain Bacteria; kingdom Pseudomonadati; phylum Pseudomonadota; class Gammaproteobacteria; order Oceanospirillales; family Halomonadaceae; genus Halomonas; species Halomonas sp. C10-5. The sequence continues at coordinate 2,843,906 of NZ_CP175665.1, read as the reverse complement.
CCAGCTGCAGCACCCCGCTGGCCCGCCACAGCTCCTGCCGCGGATCGAGCCATGCCAGCCAGCGGCGGCTGTGCAGGAAGCCCGCCAGGTAGGTACGGCTCTGCCGGTTGGTGTCGGCGGCAAGCTTGACGTAGAGGGCCCCCTGCAGGTTGGTGCTGCCGAGATCGGCGCGCGCGAAGCGGTCGATCAGGGTGACGGCAATGCCGCGCCGGGCCAGGGCGGCGGCCGTGCTGGCGCCGGCGATTCCCGCACCGATGACCGCTACATGGCGGGGCGGCCGGGCGGTCGGCGGTGTGAACCAGGGCGTCTGTCGCCGGCGCTCATCCACGGGAGGCGTGGCGATCTCGCCGCACAGCATCTCGCGCTTGTGCCCGAACCCCGGTGCCTTGCGCCAGGCGAAGCCGGCAGCGGCCAGGCCGCGCTTGACCACCCCGGCGCAGCTGAAGGTGGCGAAGGTGGCGCCCGGCCGTGAGCGGGCCGCCATGGCCTTGAAGAGCTCGGGTTGCCACATCTCGGGGTTCTTCGCGGGGGCGAAGCCGTCCAGGAACCAGGCGTCGACCCGGCCGTCGAGCAGCGCCAGGCGCTCGGTGGCGTCGCCCAGGTGCAGGTCCAGGGTGACCCGCTCGTCGAGCCATAGCCGATGCACGCCGGCCACGGGTTCGGGCCACTGTGCCACGAGAGCCTCGCTGCGCTCGGCCAGGTCCGGCCAGGCGGCCAGCGCCCTGGCCAGGTCTTCGCGGCCGAGCGGAAACTTCTCGGTGGAGACCAGGTGCAGCCGCGCCTCGGCCGGGGCCTGGGCGTCGAAGCAGGCCCAGGCGCAGAGCATGTTGAGTCCGGTGCCGAAGCCGGTCTCGCCGACCACGAAGGGGCGCGGCTCCCGCCACTCCCTGAAGCGCTCCGCCAGGCGGTTGCCGGCGACGAAGACATGCTCGGTCTCGGCGCGACCGTCATGCCGGGAGAAGTAGACGTCATCGAAGGCGGGGGAGTGCGGGGCGGCCTCGCCGCTGGCATCGCTGCGCCAGTCGAGGCGAGCGGTTTCCAGGGCGGCGAGGGGCGGCAGGCCATCGGGGGCGGCGGTCAAGGGGAGCTCCGGAAGCGTTCAAAATTTGATCGGTCGCGCCGCGGGGCCGGGGCCAGGGGGCTGGCGAAAGGCATCCGCGGCGTTTCAACAGTGTTATCCACAGCGCCTGTGCAAAACCGGCTGTTGATAAGCAGCTCTTTTCAGGCCGCCGCTCTCAGGGGAGCACCTTCTTGAAGGGCTTCACCGTGACCTTGGCGTAGACGCCGGCGATCATGTAGGGATCGGCGTCGGCCCAGGCCTGAGCCGCCTTGAGGCTGTCGAATTCGGCGACCACCAGGCTGCCGGAGAAGCCGGCCTCGCCAGGGTCCTCGCTGTCGATCGCCGGGTGGGGGCCGGCCATCACCAGGCGGCCGTCGTCGCGCAGCGCCTCGAGGCGTGCCAGATGGTCCGGGCGGGCGGCCAGTCGGCGCTCCAGGCTGTTGTTTACATCCTCGCTGATGATCGCATAGAGCATGGGTGGCTTCCTTCTATGGGGGCGGCATTGCCGAGGGGCGGGCGTCATTGACCTGCACCGGATTGACCGGCATTGGCCAGGCGCGCACCATGGTAGGCCATTCTGACAAAGTCGCCGGTCGGCGTCATGCCAATGCCTCCACTTCCCGTTCGCTTCGAGGGTGACCCCGAGCCTCTCCGTATCGATCTGCACATGCACTCCACCGCCTCGGATGGCGCCCTGCCGCCCGCCGAGGTGGTGGCGTTGTGTGCCGCTCGGGGCCTGACCCATATGGCGCTGACCGACCATGACACCGTCGACGGCGTGGCTGAGGCCACCGCGGCCGCCGAGGAGAAGGGACTTGTGCTGATCGCCGGCTGCGAGCTTTCCACCCAGTGGCGCGGCATCGGCATCCATGTGGTGGGGCTGTTGCCCGACGGCGCCCGTGGCCCGCTGGTCGAGGGGTTGGCGGCACAAGCCGTGGCACGCGAGAAGCGTGCCGGGACCATCGCCTCACGCATGGAGAAGATCGGACTCGCTGATGCCCTGGCCAAAGCCCGGGAGCAGGCCGGCAGCGAGCGTCTCCTGGGGCGCCCCGACTTTGCCCGGGCGCTGGTCGCGGCGGGGCTGGTCCCCGATGTGGCGACCGCCTTCAGGAAGCACCTGGGAAATGGCAAGCCAGGCGACGTCAAGGCGCTGTGGCCGGATCTCGCCGAGGCGGTGGGCTGGATTGTCGATGCCGGCGGCGTGGCCGTGCTGGCCCATCCGCTGCGCTACTCCCTGACGCGGCGCAAGCGTGGCCTGCTGCTCGACGACTTCGCCGCCGCCGGCGGCCAGGCGGCCGAGCTGGTCAGCGGCTTCCAGAACCCCGACGTGACCCGCGACCTGGCGCGCCAGTTGCAGGAGCGCGACCTCTACGCCTCCCAGGGCAGCGACTTCCACTTTCCCGGCGGCCACCTGGCACCGGGCAGCATGAGCCCGGTGCCGCGCACCGCTACGCTACCGGTATGGACCCATCCGCGGCTGGCGCCGCGTCTCAATTCAGGAGCGTGACCACATGAGCCAGTTCTTCCAGATCCACCCCGAGAACCCCCAGAAGCGCCTGATCGACCAGGCGATCGGGATCATCCGTGCGGGCGGAGTGGTGGCCTATCCCACCGACTCCGGCTACGCCCTGGGCTGCCACCTGGGCGAGAAGAAGGCCATCGACAAGATCAAGTGGCTGCGCTCCCTGGACGACAAGCACAACTTCACCCTGGTGTGCTCCGACCTCTCCGAGATCGGCACCTATGCCAAGGTGGACAACGCCGTGTTCCGCCTTCTCAAGGCCCACACCCCCGGCGCCTACACCTTTATCCTCAACGCCACCACCGAGGTGCCGCGCCTGCTGCTGCACCCCAAGCGGCGCTCCATCGGCGTGCGCGTGCCTGACCACGCCATCACCCACGCCCTGCTCGAGGCCCTCGGCGAGCCGCTGATGAGCGTGACCCTGATCCCGGTGGGCGAAGAGTTGCCGATGACCGATGCCGAGGAGATCCGCGAGCGCTTCGGCGCCCACCTCGACCTGATCATCGATGGTGGCGCCTGCCATCTGGAGCCCACCAGCGTGGTGGACCTGCGTGACCTGCCGCCGGTGATCCTGCGCGAGGGGCGCGGCGACGTCGAGCCCTTCCGCGAGTAGGCCCGCGCGGCCTCAGCCCTCCTGCGGCGGCGAGGAGGCGTCGTTGCCCTTGCCGCCGTGCTCCTCCCACCAGGCCTCCTGCTCCTCCTCGGAGAGCTGCGGGTCGGGAGTGTCCTCATCCAGCCAGGTGCCGCACAGCAGGCAGTACTTGGCACGCTGCTCGTGGCGGTCGTGGCCGCAGCCGGGGCAGGCTTCGTCGGAGTAGCGGTCGGCACGGATCGAGCGAATCACCTCCGCCGAGAAGACCCCGGTGGGCACGGCGATGATCGAGTAGCCGATCAGCATCACCATTACCGAGATCGCCTGGCCCAGCGGCGTCACCGGCACGATGTCGCCGAAGCCTACCGTGGTCAGGGTGACGATGGCCCAGTAGATCGCCGTGGGGATGCTGGTGAAGCCGGCCTCGGCGGGTTCGATCAGGTAGATGATCGAGGCGAAGATCGAGACCAGCATGAACACGGTGAACAGGAACAGGAAGATCTGGTGGCTGCTGCGCTTCAGCGCTCCCACCAGCAGTCGTCCCTCGCCGACGAACTCCATCAGGCGCAGCACCCGGAAGATGCGCAGGGTGCGCAGCAGGCGCACCATCACCAGGGTCTGGGCCCCGGGCACGATCAGCGTCAGCCAGGTGGGCAGGATGGCGATCAGGTCGACCATGCCGTAGAAGCTCTTGAGGTACTGCAGCGGCCGCTCCAGGCAGTAGAGGCGTGCCGCCAGCTCCAGGGTGAAGGCGATGGTGAAGCCCCACTCCAGCCAGAAGAACAAGGTGCCGTAGTCGGCCCGCAGACTCTCGATGCTCTCCAGCATCACCACCAGCACGCTGGCGAGTATCGCCACGATCAGGGCGATATCGAAGCCCTTGGCCAGCGGGGTATCGGACTCGAAGATGATCTGGAAGACCCGGGTACGCAGGCCTTCGCCGGCGGGTTTGGGCAGGTGGTTCACGGGCGGCGTCCTTGTAGGTGGGGTCAGGCCAGGGGCTCACGGCCCGACAGGTGGTGCGACAACTGCAGCAGGCAGCGCCCGAGGGCAGGCGTCAGCCAGATATCATCGACCAGGGCGTCGGCGAGTGCACCTGCCGCCTCGCGTGTGACAGTGTCGCCCTGCGAGGCGAGTCGCCGGAAGGCCTCGCGAGCCGCCGCGTGGTACTCGGCGCGACCGCTGTCGGTGTGGGCGTCAAGTGCCACCACGGCGCGGTGCAACCAGGCCTGTGGCGAGCCCCCCTCGGGCAGGCGCCACTCGCCCGCGAGCAGGGCGCCGCCGCGAGCGGCCTTGCTGGTGTCCGAGGGACGCAGCGCCACGCGCTCGGCCAGGGCCTCGGCGAGCGACCACAGAGTGGCTGTCTCGCCTGCCTTGAGTTCGAGTTCCAGCTCGCGGATCGCCACGCGGCGATCCCCTGCGGTGATCTCGCCCTCGTCCAGCGCCAGCTCGATCGTTGCCCCGCGGTGCTCCAGTTGCCAGGTCTTGCGGCGAAAATCCGTGGTAAAGCGCGCCTCCAGGCGTTCCAGCACGTCCCGGCCCAGTGTGGCCGGCGGCAGCCCTGCCAGGCCGGCCAGGTCCAGCCCCGGTCCCGGGACCTGCCACTCCCACTCGCCGCGCCGCGACAGGCCGCCGCCACCCTCGCCGCGGGTCTTCACCGTCTGCAGCAGGCGGCCATCGAGCCGTCGCAGGCGCAGCGCCATGCGTGCCGCCTCCAGCTCACCCGCGGGGGTGTCGAAGTAGGTGTTGCCGAGGAAGACGACGCCGGGTGTGATGTCCGCGAGCAGGGGGTGATGGCGCAGGGCGTCGGGGCCTTCGGGACCCAGGGCAAGCTTCAGTTCGATCTCTTGACTCATGTGGCGGCGGCCTCGATCAGATGACGTTTGAATGAATATTTCATGACGATAGCAGCAGGGGTCACTATACTGTCGCCGCCATTTTCCAGGTTTCGAGATGCCCTATGGTGACATCCAATCCCTTCTCCGCGATGTTCGGTCGCTCGCCATTCCAGCCGTTGCTGACCCATATCGTCAAGACGAGCGAGTGCGCCGATCATCTGCTGCCGTTCTTCGAGGCGACCCTGGTGGGCGACTGGGAAGAGGCGGCGACCCACCGCGAGTCGATTACGCGCCTCGAGCATGAGGCCGATGAGCTCAAGACCGAGCTGCGCCTCAACCTCCCCAATACCCTGTTCCTGCCGGTGTCGCGCTCCGATCTGCTCGACCTGATCAGCGTGCAGGACAAGATCGCCAACAAGGTCCGCGACATCACCGGAATCATGCTTGGCCGGCGCATGCAGGTGCCCGAGGAGCTGGCCCAGCCGATGCGCGACTACATGCGCACCGCGGTTGCCTGCGTGGCCCAGGCTCGCCACGCCCTGGAGGAGCTCCGGGAGCTGCTCGAGTCCGGTTTCGGTCGCAACGTCAGCGACGTGATGCAGAAGCTGATCCGCGAGCTGCACCGCCTGGAGCAGCAGGCCGACGACCAGCAGATCGCCATTCGTCGCCAGCTGTTCGGCCTCGAGGATCGCCTGCCGCCGGTAGACGTGATGTTCCTCTACAAGATCATCGACTGGGTGGGTGAGCTCTCTGACCGCGCCGAGCGCGTGGGCAGCCGCCTGCAGATCATGACGGCCAACTGAATTCCACGGCCCCGGTGATCCCGGGGGCGCACCAGTACGCCATCCAACGACCGCAACGAGGGGACACATCCTCATGTCGATCATTGCGCAGCACGGCGAGATCTTCATCATCCTGGCCTGCCTATTCGGCTTCTTCATGGCCTGGGGTGTAGGTGCCAACGACGTCGCCAACGCCATGGGCACCTCGGTAGGCTCTCGCGCCATCACCATCAAGCAGGCGATCATCATCGCCGTGATCTTCGAGTTTCTCGGCGCCTGGCTGGCCGGCGGCGAAGTCACCAATACCATTCGCAAGGGCATCATCGATCCCGAGCTGCTCCAGGATGACCCGCAGCTACTGGTCTACGGCATGCTGGCGGCGCTGCTGGCGGCCGCGACCTGGCTGCTGATCGCCTCCATGAAGGGCTGGCCGGTCTCCACTACCCACTCCATCGTCGGTGCCATCGTCGGCTTCTCGGTGGCAGGCCTCGGCGCCGCCGCGGTGGACTGGGCAGGCGTGGGCAAGATCGCCGCCAGCTGGGTGGTCTCGCCGGTACTCGCGGGCACCATCGCCTTCACCCTGTTCAAGTCGGTACAGCACCTGATCTTCGAGGCCAAGGACCCCTTTGCCGCGGCCAAGCGCTATGTGCCGATGTATGTCTTCCTGGTCGGCTTCGCGGTGACCATGGTGACCCTGACCAAGGGCCTCAAGCACGTCGGCCTGGACCTCGGTTTCGGTGCCAGCCTGCTGCTCTCCATCCTCGCCGGCCTGCTGGTCGCGGCCCTGGGTGGTTTCATGGAGCGACGGGTGCAGGCCAGCAGCCGCAAGACCGACCAGTTCGGCTTCAGCGGGGTCGAGCGGGTCTTCGGCGTGCTGATGATCTTCACCGCCTGTGCCATGGCCTTTGCCCACGGCTCCAATGACGTGGCCAATGCGGTGGGGCCGCTGGCGGCGGTGATCAGCGTGGTACAGACCGGTGGCGAGATCGAGGCCGCGGCCCTGGTGCCCTGGTGGGTACTGGTGCTGGGCGGCGGCGGTATCGTCGTCGGCCTGGTCACCTATGGCCACAAGGTGATCGCCACCGTGGGCACCGGCATCACCGAGCTGACGCCCAGCCGTGGCTTCGCCGCTACCCTGGCCGCCGCGGTCACCGTGGTGCTGGCCTCGGGCACCGGCCTGCCGATCTCCACCACCCACACCCTGGTGGGGGCCGTGCTGGGCGTGGGCCTGGCCCGCGGCATGACGGCACTCAACCTGCGCGTGATCGGCACCATCGCCATGTCATGGCTGATCACCCTGCCCGCCGGTGCGGGCCTGGCGATCCTGTTCTTCTTCACCTTCAAGGGCATGTTCGGCTAAGCGTCGAGCGGCAAGCACCGAGCGACAGGAAACCCCGAAGGCCGAGGCCTCGGGGTTTCCATTTGTCGCGGCCGGTGCCACGCTGCCGCTTGGCCGCTGCCGCCGTTTTCATCGCTCTGCTATAGTCGTGGCTCCCCAGCTGCTATCGTTCACCCGCTGCCGGAGAGCGGCCCTTGGATACACGCTTCCCCTTCGTCGACTGGTTTCGCAACTCCTCGCCCTACATCAACGCCCATCGCGGACGAACCTTCGTCATCCTGATCGAGGGCGAGGCGATGGCGCGGGGGCGTGGCGAGCAGCTGGTACAGGACCTGGCGCTGCTGCACACCCTCGGCGTGCGGTTGGTGGTGGTGTTCGGCATCCGTCCCCAGGTGCAGCAGGCGCTGGAGGCCGCGGGAATCACGCCGGGACAGCACCAGGGACGCTGGGTCGCCGACGCCGAGGTGATGGCCTGCATCGAGCGGGTTGCCGCCGAGCAGCGGCTGTGGCTGGAGGCGCGTTTCTCGCTCGGGTTGCCCAACACGCCCATGCATGGCGTCGAGCTCACCGCGGTCTCCGGCAACCTGGTGATGGCCAAGCCACTGGGAGTTCGTGAAGGGGTCGATTTCGATCACAGCGGCGAGGTGCGTCGGGTGCGTACCCAGGCCATCGAGGGGCTGCTGGAAAAGGGGGCGCTGGTGGTGCTGCCGCCTCTGGGCTTCTCCAGCACCGGCGAGGTGTTCGATCTCGACGCCTCCGATGTGGCCCAGCACGCCGCCATGGCGCTGTCTGCCGACAAGCTGATCCTGCTCGGCGAGGCCAGCGGGCTGTTCGATGCCAGCGGCCAGCTGCAGCGCCAGCTGACTCCCGCCGAAGCGGGGCCGTTGCTGGCCCAGGCGGCGCCCGGCAGTGAGCTGGCGCGCCATCTGGAGGCCGCATGCCAGGCGGCCCGCCACGGGGTGGCGCGCACCCATCTGCTCTCCTGGCATGACCACGACGCCCTGCTCGGCGAGCTCTTCACCCGTGACGGTGTGGGTACCATGATCACCCAGCACCGCTACGAGCAGTTGCGCCCGGCGGAGCTGGCGGATATCGGCGGCCTGCTGGAGCTTCTCGAGCCCCTGGAACGGCGCGGCATGCTGGTGCCCCGCTCCCGGGAACGCCTCGAGCACGAGATCGACGACTACCTGGCGATCGAGCGTGACGGCATGATCATCGGCTGTGCGGCCCTGCACCGTTTCGACGATGCCGAGATGGGTGAGCTGGCCTGCGTGGCGGTTCACGACGACTACCGCGGCGGTGCCCGAGGCGAGCTGCTGCTCGCCGAAATCGAGCGGCGCGCCCGTCGCCTGGGGTTGTCGGCGCTGTTCGCCCTGACTACCCACACCACGCACTGGTTCTTCGAGCACGGCTTTCGTCTGGCCGACCTCGAGGCCTTGCCTCCACTGCGCCGGGACACCTACAACCACGCCCGCAAGTCCAAGGTGCTGGTCAAACCGCTGGGCTGAGCAGGGGTGTCGCCGTGTGGCGCCATGCGCGGCGCCACTGTCGTCGTATTGCGACCTCTCAAGCTGCTGAAAATAAAGACTTTCTCGAAATCCTCTTGCATGCCGTCGCCTCCTGGCGACGGATTGGCCCCCGAAATCCTCCCGTTATCTTCATCCTGCCGTCGTGCCAGATTCGTGTTGTATTTAACTATCTGAAAATAAGTGATTTTTCATTTTCTGGCACGGCTATCGCAATACTCTTGGTGAGCAACGAAAGCGGTTCATTACGGCTCGAACCGTTTCGATCACCGAGGGGGCGAAACCACGCTGCCCTGTGCCTCGCCTCCCCGGCGATCAGCGTCTGCTCCTAGCGATGTGTGACTTAGGTTGCGATGAGACGGGTACCGACACGGTCATGGACGCGTACCCCAAGGGCAAGGATGCCCTGGCATGGATGCCTCTCCCCCTTGCGGGGGATCGAATCGCGCAGTGGCGTTACGGCCCGACCCGATGCGGCCAGGCCGGACGACACTGCCAGACACGAAGCAGGGCGATGCGCCTGGCGCATCGTCCACATGAGGAAGGCCAGCCCCTGGTGGCAGATGGCTGACCCATGGCTTCGAGGGCCCTCCCCGGCCCGTTTGGAAGGGTGAGCGCTGGATGGATCAGGCCACCAGTGGTGATCCTTTCAGACCCTTCAGTTCCCTGCGTACTTGGGCCGGCCCTGCCGGCCCTTTTTTTCGCCGCTCGCCCGGGCTCGGGGGCGGGAGACACGGCTCCCGAGCAAACTCTGGTATTCTCAAGGTCCGACATGATGGCAGCCCCATCCACCGCCCCGCCCCTCGGCCTCCTGCAAAGAACGCTGGATATGACCACTCGAGTCGCGCGTCGCTGGCGCCCCCGCTCCCTGCTGCAGCTTGTGCTGATCGCCTTCCTGGTGGTGATGCTGCCGCTGGGCGTGCTGATGTTCCAGGCGGGCCAGGCGCTCACCGAGCTGACCCGGCTGGCCGATGTTAGCGCCCGCCAGGCGGTGGAGGAGACGCGCCGCGCCCGGACCCTAGGGGCGCTGGCGCTGGAGATGGAACGCAGCGCTCGTCAGTATGCGGTACTCGAGCAGGAGAGCCTGCTGGAGATCTACGCCGAGCGGCTCGAGGAGTACCGTCAGCTGCTGCAGCTGCAGCGAGAACTGCTGCCGGGCGATCCCGTCGTGGCGGACCTGGAGGAGCAGCTGACGCGCCTGGGCGAGCTGCCCGGGCTGACGCCGCAGGCCCTCGAGGAGCGCCTCGATGCCTTTCCGGCCTTCGCCGAGCGCACCGAGGCGCTGCGCCGCGCCACCAATCAACGCATCGATGCCCGCATCGATGCGATCCGCCAGCGGGCGAGTAGTGTGCAGGGCCGGCTGTGGTGGCAGACCGGTGCCCTGGTCTCTGCCAGCCTGGTGCTGATGCTGCTGTTCTCGTGGCTGATCATCCGCCCGGTGCGACAGCTGGAGCGGCGCATCCTGAGGATCGGCAGTGGCGCCCGCGATGAACCGCCACAACCGGTGCAGGGCCCGGCGGAGCTGATCAAGCTGGATGAGCGTCTCGACTGGCTCGCCTCGCGGCTCACCGAGCTGGAGGCCGAGAAGCAGCAGTTCCTGCGCCATATGTCCCACGAACTCAAGACCCCGCTGGCCAGCGTGCGTGAGGGCTCGGCGCTGCTCGCCGACGGCGTGGCCGGGGAGCTGACCCCGCAGCAGCTGGAGATCCTCGAGCTGATCGATGGCAGCGGCCGCGAGCTGCAGCGGCTGATCGAGCAGCTGCTCGACTACAACCTGCTGCAGCACAGCCGGCGAGTGGAGGTCGAACGGCTCGATGTTGCCACCCTGGTTCGCGAGGTGCTGGCCAAGCACCGCCTGGCCCTGGCCAACAAGGGGATGCGGGTCGAGAGCTTCGACGGCCCGGTGGAGTGGGAGCTGGACCGCACGGCGACCGGCCATATCCTCGACAACCTGGTGTCCAACGCTATCGCCTACGGTGCCGATGGTGGCGAGCTGGAGATCCGGGTCCGCCAGCGCCGCAATCGCCTGGAGCTGGAGGTGGCCAACAGCGGTGAGCCCATCGCCGAGGTCGACCGTCCGCGCCTGTTCGAGGCCTTCTACCAGGGGCGTACCCGCCGCAAGGGCCCGCTCAAGGGCTCCGGCATCGGTCTCTCGGTAGCGGCGGATTGCGCACGCCTCCAGCAGGGTGAGCTGGCGCTGGTGGAGGATCCGCGCCTGGCGGTCTGCTTCCGCCTGACGCTGCCGCGGGCCGTCCCGTCCATGCGAGACCACAACCTCACGCCTGCCGGGATGGCAGGCCAAGATGCAAGGAGCTGATGTCATGAATCTTCGCCCTCTGCTGGCCTGCCTGCTGGCCGTGTGGCTGGCCGGCTGCGAGTTGCTGCCCCGGGCGCCCTTCGAGCTGCCCTCCAGCCGCACCACCTCTGAGGCGGCCGCCTCGGCCAGCGGCTGCCATGCCGATCTGCCGAGCTTCGCCAACGAGGAGTGCCTGCTGAACGAGTGGATCGACCTGGGGCTGGCGTCCCAGCGTGGTGATCGTGTCTGGCGCCAGGCGATGCTCACGCGCCTGGAGGGGGACTCAACGGAGCGGCGCCTGGCCCGCGCCGTGGTGCTCGCCTGGGGCAACCAGAGCCAGTGGGAGCGCGCCTCGGAGCTCTACAAGGCCGATCTCGCCGCCGCGCCGGTGCTTCTGCAGCCGCTGCTGCGCTACTGGCTCAACGAGCTCGAGGGCCGTCGTGCCAGGGCCGGCAGGCTGAATGCCGCAGAGTCGGCTCAGGCACAGAGCGAGGCGAGCCGCGCGGCGCTGGAAGAGGAAAATGCCGACCTGGAGAAGAAGCTCGAGGCGCTGACCGCTATCGAGCGCAGCATCAACCTGCGTCAGCAGGCCGACGAGTGATGGAGGACCCGACGTGAAGAACCTGCCCCCCCTGCAAGCCCGCGCTGAATCGACACGGATGGCGGCCGCCGGGAGTGCCGGTCGTCGGCAACCTGCGCATATCCTGCTGGTGGATGACGACGTCAGCCTGCTCAAGCTGCTGGGCATGCGCCTGGAGAGTCGCGGCTACCGGCTGACCACTGCCGAGAGCGGCCGCGAGGCGCTACGCTCGCTGGAGGTCGATCGCCCCGACCTGGTGCTTACCGACCTGCGCATGGACGAGATGGATGGCCTGGCGCTGTTCCGTGAAGTACAGCGCGAGGCGCCGGGACTGCCGGTGATCCTGCTCACCGCCCACGGCTCGATTCCCGACGCCGTCGCCGCCACTCGCGAAGGGGTGTTCAGCTTCCTGACCAAGCCGGTGGACCGTGATGAGTTGTTCGAGGCCATCGAGGAGGCGCTGGCCCAGGCACCGGGGGTCACCCCCGAGGGTGACGAGGCCTGGCGCGCCGGGATCATCACCCACAGCCCCGAGATGGAGCGGCTGCTGGAGCAGGCGCGCATGGTGGCGGCTTCCGACGTCAGCGTGCTGGTGACCGGCCCCTCCGGCTCCGGCAAGGAGCTGATGGCCAAGGCCATCCATCGCGCCAGCCGGCGAGCCGACAAGCCCTTCGTGGCGATCAACTGCGGTGCGCTGCCGGAACAGCTGCTGGAGAGTGAGCTCTTCGGCCACGCCAAGGGCGCCTTCACCGGGGCGGTGAGCGAGCACCAGGGCCTGTTCCAGGCCGCCGATGGTGGCACCCTGTTCCTGGACGAGATCGGTGACATGCCGCTGTCGCTGCAGGTCAAGTTGCTGCGCGCCCTGCAGGAACGCCAGATCCGCCCATTGGGCTCCACCACCCAGGTCCCGGTGGATGTGCGGGTCATTTCCGCCACCCATCGCGACCTCGATCGCGCCATGAGCGAGGGGGAGTTCCGCGAGGATCTCTACTACCGCCTCAACGTGGTCAACCTGCGCCTGCCCCCGCTCCATGAGCGCGCCGAGGATGTGCCACTGCTGGCCAAGCATCTGGTGGCCCAGGCCGCCGAGCGCCACAAGCCCTTCGTCAAGGGTTTCTCGCCGGAGGCCCTCAAGCTGCTCGCCGCCAGTGCCTGGCCGGGCAACGTCCGCCAGCTGGTCAATGTGGTGGAACAGTGCGTGGCGCTGACCGGGACCGCCATCATTCCCGAGGCGCTGGTGGCCCAGGCCCTGGCCGCCGAGGAGCAGGCCCTGCCCACCTTCAACGACGCCCGGGCGGCCTTCGAGCGCCGCTACCTGATCAAGGTGCTCAAGCTCACCGAGGGCAACGTCACCCAGGCGGCGCGCATCGCCGGGCGCAACCGCACCGACTTCTACAAGCTGCTGGGGCGCCACGACCTGGAGCCCTCCACCTTCAAGCCCGAGCGCTGAGCTCCCTTCCAACGCAAGGCCCCCGCCGATTGGCGGGGGCCCGGGGCGACGCGCGGTGGGGCGCTTACTTCTGCGGCAGCTTGGCGCGACGCAGGTAGGGGAAGACGGTCTCGAACTCGCCGTACTTCGCCTTGGCGTCCTCGTCGGAGACGCTGGTGGGGATGATCACATCCTGGCCCAGGTTCCAGTCGGCCGGGGTGGCCACACCTTCGCCGTTGGCGGTCTGCAGCGCATCCAGCGCGCGCAGTACCTCGGCGAAGTTGCGACCGACGTTCATCGGGTAGGTCATGGAGAGCTTGAGCTGCTTGTCCGGACCGATGATGAACACCGAGCGGACGGTGGCGCTGTCGTTGGGGGTGCGGCCGTCCGGCAGGTAGGCATCGGCCGGCAGCATGTCGAACAGCTTGGCGACCTTGAGGTCCTCGTCGGCGATGATCGGGAAGCCGACGTCACAGCTGGCGAAGCTGGCGATGTCCTTGATCCAGCCCTTGTGCTCCTCGACGCCATCCACCGAAATGCCGATCACCTTGGTGCCGCGCTTCTTCCACTCCTCGCCGAGCTTGGCGACGGCGCCGAACTCCGTGGTGCACACCGGGGTGAAGTCCTTGGGGTGGGAGAACAGGATCGCCCAGCTGTCGCCGATCCACTCATGGAAACGGATTGGGCCTTGGCTGGTATCGGCTTCGAAATCCGGTACAACATCATTGATGCGCAGAGACATGGTGGTACTCCCTGTTGCGTGGTGATAAGCCCCCACCCGTGGCGGGGACGTCGTGAGGATATTCGACGTAACGGCATCTGGCCGATGGCGTCAAGACTTCTTGTGACTAAGCTTAGGTAGTTCTCTTTGGAATAACTATATTCCTAAAACTATCAGCTCGATTGTTCCCTGGCCTGCGGTTTGGTGTCGCGGCGGAGCACCTCCAGCGTCAGGCGCCCTTCGCCCAGTCGGGCGGTCAGGCGGTCGCCGGGGGCGGTGTCGTCGGCGCGACGTACCACGTGTCCCTGCTGGTCCTCGAGGATCGCGTAGCCGCGGCCGAGCACCGCCAGCGGGCTGACCGCCTGCAGCTCCCGGGCCACCCCGGCCAGGCGCTCGCGATGGCGCGCCAGCTCTCGCGGTGCGACGGTGGCCAGGCGCCGTCTGGCCGCCTCGAGCCGACGTTCGGCCAGCGTCAGCTGGCGGCCGGGAGGATGTGCCGCCAGGCGGCGCTTCAGCTGGCTCTGGCGGCGCCGGGCCTCGGCCAGGCGTGCCTGGATGGCACGCGTCAGTCGCCCGGTGAGCTGGGCCAGGGCCTGGCGCTGACGTTCGAGCCCCTCGCCGGGGTGGCGCAGCCGCGCACGCAGGTGATCCAGCCGCTGGCCCTCGGCGTCGAGGCGTGCCTGAACGGCTCGCAGCAGGCGAGACTCCAGGGCCTCGAGACGCTGGGCGAGCTCGCGGCGATCCGGCACCAGCCGCTCCGCGGCGGCGGAAGGCGTGGGGGCTCGCGCATCGGCGGCGAAGTCGGCGAGGGTCACGTCCACCTCGTGGCCCACCGCCGACATCACCGGCAGCCGTGAGTGGAAGATCGCTCGAGCCAGGTGCTCGTCGTTGAAGGCCCACAGGTCCTCCAGGCTGCCGCCACCTCGGGTGAGCAGGATGGCATCCCGGCTCGGGTCGAGGCTCGACTGGCGATTGAGCAGGCCCAGCGCCGAGATCATCGCCGGCACAGCCTCTCGTCCCTGCACCGCCACCGGGATCAGCGTCACGTTGACCATCGGCCAGCGGGCGGCGAGCACCGCCAGTACATCACGGATCGCCGCGCCGCTGGGCGAGGTGACCACCAGCAGGTGGCGCGGGGGGCAGGGCAGGGGACGGGCGTTGGCGAACACGCCCTCGCCGGCGAGCCGGGCCTTGAGTCGCTCGAAGGCCGCCAGCAGCTCGCCCACGCCGGTGGCCTGCACCGCCTCGGCGATCAGCTGGTAGTCGCCCCTGGGCTCGAAGATCGACAGCCGCCCGCGGACCTTGACCCGGTCGCCGTCGCGCATGGGCGCGCCCACGAAGCGCGCACGGTTGCGGAACAGGGCGCCGCGCAGCTGGGCCTGCTCGTCCTTGAGGGTGAAGTAGACGTGGCCGGAGCTCGGCCGTGACACCCCGGAGAGCTCACCCTCGACCCAGACCTCGCCGAAGCGTCCCTCCAGCAGCTGGCGGGCGCTGCGGTTGAGTTCGCTGACGGAGAGGGGCGGGGCGTCGGGGTGCTGCATGGCGTCGGCTCGGTTGGCATCAGGCGTTCAGGGTAGCATGACGTCTCGCTGGACAGTGACGTGACCCGCCCCCGGCCGTTATAATGGTGGATTAACTTCACCTGCCCCTTCTTCCCACCAGCTCACTGGGTGTTGCCGATATGCTACGTATGGCCCAAGAAGCCCTGACGTTCGATGACGTCCTCCTCGTGCCCGGCTACTCCGATGTCCTGCCCAAGGATGTCAGCCTGCGGACCCGACTGACCCGCGACCTCTACCTCAATATCCCGCTCGTCTCCGCCGCCATGGACACCGTCACCGAGGCGCGCCTGGCCATCGCCATGGCCCAGGAGGGCGGCATCGGCATCATCCACAAGAACATGACCATCGCCCACCAGGCGGCCGAGGTGCGCAAGGTCAAGAAGCACGAGAGCGTGATCGTCAAGGACCCGGTCACCGTGGGGCCCAAGGCCAAGCTCGAGGACCTGCTGGCCATGGCCCAGGAGCACGGCTTCTCGGGTTTCCCGGTGGTCGAGGGCGAGACCCTGGTGGGCATCGTCACCGAACGTGACATGCGCTTCCAGCCCAACCACGGCGACAGCGTGGCGGACATCATGACCCCCGGCGAGAAGCTGGTCACCGTGCCGGTAGGCACCGACCTTTCCGTGATCAAGAGCAAGATGCAGGAGCACCGCATCGAGAAGATGCTGGTGGTGGATGACGCCTTCCGCCTGCGTGGCCTGGTCACCTTCCAGGATATCGAGAAGGCTCGCACCTTCCCCAGCGCCGCCAAGGATGCCGACGGCCGCCTGCTGGTCGGCGCCGCCGTGGGCACCGGTCCCGAGACCCCGGATCGCATCGCCGCCCTGGTCGAGGCCGGTGTGGACGCGATCATCATCGACACCGCCCACGGCCACTCCAAGGGCGTGATCGACCGCGTGCGCTGGGCCAAGGAGCACTTCCCGCAGATCCAGGTGATCGGTGGCAACATCGCCACCG
Source organism: Halomonas sp. C10-5 (assembly GCF_057169305.1). Classification (NCBI taxonomy): domain Bacteria; kingdom Pseudomonadati; phylum Pseudomonadota; class Gammaproteobacteria; order Oceanospirillales; family Halomonadaceae; genus Halomonas; species Halomonas sp. C10-5. The sequence continues at coordinate 2,827,702 of NZ_CP175665.1, read as the reverse complement.
CCGAGGCGGCGAAGGACCTGGCCGAGGCCGGCGCCGATGGCGTCAAGGTGGGTATCGGCCCCGGCTCCATCTGCACCACCCGCGTGGTGGCCGGCGTCGGCGTACCGCAGATCACCGCCGTCTCCAACGTCGCCGCGGCCCTGGCGCCCTATGATATCCCGCTGATCGCCGATGGCGGCGTGCGCTTCTCCGGCGACCTGGCCAAGGCCGTGGCCGCCGGCGCGAGTGCGGTGATGGTGGGCGGCCTGCTGGCCGGCACCGAGGAGGCCCCCGGCGAGATCGAGCTCTACCAGGGCCGCACCTACAAGGCCTACCGCGGCATGGGCTCCATGGGTGCCATGGCCCAGAGCCAGGGCAGCGCCGACCGCTACTTCCAGGACAAGGACGCCGGTGCCGAGAAGCTGGTGCCGGAAGGCATCGAGGGCCGCGTACCCTACAAGGGCATGATGGGCGCCATCGTCCATCAGCTGATGGGCGGCCTGCGTGCCTCCATGGGCTACACCGGCTGCCGCGACGTCCAGGAGATGCGCACCAAGCCGCAGTTCGTGCAGATCACCGGTGCCGGCTTCGCCGAATCCCATGTGCACGACGTGCAGATCACCAAGGAAGCCCCCAACTACCGCGCGGGTTGATACACGCTTGACGCCGGGAGGCTTGAAGCTGGAAGTGGCCGCGCCGCTTCCAGCTTTCGTGTTTCCGGGCCGTTCGCCTCTCAAAGGAAAGGCCAGATGACCGACATTCACGCCCACAAGATCCTGATCCTCGACTTCGGCTCCCAGTACACCCAGCTGATCGCTCGCCGGGTGCGCGAGATCGGCGTCTACTCCGAGGTTCGTGCCTTCGACATCAGCGAAGCCGAGATCCGCGAGTACGCCCCCAACGGCATCATCCTCGCCGGCGGCCCGGAATCCGTCACCGAGCTCGACTCGCCCCGTGCCCCGGCGTGCGTGTTCGAGATGGGCCTGCCGGTGCTGGGCATCTGCTACGGCATGCAGACCATGGCCGAGCAGCTCGGCGGCGCCGTGGAGGGCTCACACGTCCACGAGTTCGGCTATGCCCAGATCCGCCTCGACGCCGAGACGGCGCTGTTCCGCGACATCTCGGACCATATCGATCACGAGACCGGCCGCAACCTGCTCGACGTCTGGATGAGCCACGGCGACAAGGTCTCCCGCGTGCCCGCCGAGTTCACCGTTACCGCCTCCACGCCGAGCTGCCCCATTGCCGCCATGGCCTGGGAGGAGAAGCGCTTCTTTGGCGTGCAGTTCCACCCCGAGGTGACCCATACCCTGCAGGGCCAGCGAATCCTCGAGCACTTCGTGATCGATATCTGCCAGGCCGAGTGCAACTGGACCCCGGCCCAGATCATCGAGGACCAGATCGCCCGGGTGCGCGACCAGGTGGGCGACCGCCATGTGCTGCTCGGCCTCTCCGGCGGCGTCGACTCCTCGGTGGTGGCGGCGCTGCTGCACAAGGCGATCGGCGACCAGCTGACCTGCGTGTTCGTCGACAACGGCCTGCTGCGCAAGGCCGAGGGCGACCAGGTGATGGAGACCTTCGCCCGCCACATGGGCGTGAAGGTGATCCGCGTGGACGCCGAGGACCTATTCCTCGACAAGCTGAAGGGCGAGGCCGACCCCGAGGCCAAGCGCAAGATCATCGGCAACACCTTCATCGACGTGTTCGACGCCGAGGCCGCCAAGATCGAGGGTGTGGACTTCCTGGCCCAGGGCACCATTTATCCGGACGTGATCGAGTCCGCCGCCGCCAAGACCGGCAAGGCCCATGTGATCAAGTCGCACCACAACGTGGGTGGCCTGCCCGAGACCATGAAGCTCAAGCTGGTCGAACCGCTGCGTGAGCTGTTCAAGGACGAGGTGCGCAAGCTCGGCGTCGAGCTCGGTCTGCCCTACGACATGGTCTACCGCCACCCCTTCCCGGGGCCGGGCCTGGGGGTGCGCATCCTCGGCGAGGTGAAGAAGGAGTACGCCGATATCCTGCGCGAGGCCGATGCCATCTTCATCGAGGAGCTGCACAGGGCGGACTGGTATCACAAGACCAGCCAGGCCTTCGCGGTCTTCCTGCCGGTCAAGTCCGTCGGCGTGGTCGGCGACGCCCGCCGCTACGAGTGGGTCATCGCCCTGCGTGCCGTGGAGACCATCGACTTCATGACCGCCCGCTGGGCCCACCTGCCCTACGAGCTCCTGGAGACGGTCTCCAACCGCATCATCAACGAGATCAGCGGCGTATCCCGCGTGACCTACGATGTGAGCAGCAAGCCGCCGGCCACCATCGAGTGGGAGTGATCCTCCACGGCTGATGGTGTCATTCCGAACCCGCCCTCAAGGCGGGTTCGGCGTCTTTAGACTGGTGTGGGAGAAGGGGCTTTCGCGACCCGCGGCGTTCGGGGCACCATGACCCTAAGACCGTTGCCGGGATACCACCATGATCAGACTCCACCACTGCGTCAGCGCACGCTCCTTCCGTCCCCTGTGGCTGCTCGAGGAGCTGGGGCTACCCTATGAGCTGGTGATGCACGCCTTCCCGCCGCGGATGCACGACGAGGCCTTCCTCGAAATCAATCCGCTGGGCACGGTGCCGGCGTTCTTCGACGGCGAGGTAGCCATGACCGAGTCCGCGGCCATCTGCCAGTACCTCGCCTCGAGGCTGCCCGAGGCGGGGCTGGAGGTGGCGCCGGGCGAGCCCGCCTATGGCGACTACCTGAACTTCCTGCACTTCGGCGAGGCGACCCTGACCTTCCCCCAGACCCTGGTACTGCGCTACGGCCAGTTCGAGCCGCCGGAGCGCCGCCAGCCCCAGGTGGTGGAGGACTATGCTCGCTGGTGTCTCTCCCGCCTGCGCACCCTGGAGCCTCGACTCGAGCGTGAGCCCTTCCTGTGCGCGGGACGTTTCACCGCCGCCGATGTCTCGGTTGGCTATGCGCTGCTGCTGGCCAGCCATGTCGGCCTGAGCGAGCGCTTCAAGCCTGCCGTTTCCGCCTACTGGGAGCGCCTGCAGCGGCGCCCGGCCTTTCGGCGTGCCTTGGCCGTGGAGCGAGAGGCGGCCCTGGCTCAGGGCGTCTCGCCCGAGCCGGCCATGGCGGCGGGCAGGTCTTTCTGAGGTCTTGAGGGAGCAGGCATCGATTGACAGCGCCGTGTGGCCGGGCATCAATGGACGGACCCCGCTGCGGGGCTATCGGGAGAGACCACGATGGATCGGCAAGATGATGACCTCAACCATGGGCCCCAGCTGCTGCATGATGAGCTACCCAAGGAGCATGAGGACCCGCTGATCCGCCGGCTGCACCTGGTCATCCGCTTCGCCATCAAGGTGCTGGCGGTGCTGATGGTGCTGGTGATCATCTGGGGCGTGCTGGACGTGATCTACGTGCTCTACTCGCGCTTCATGGCACCGCCGGTGATGCTGTTCGAGGTCAGCGATATCTTCATCATCTTCGGCGCCTTCATGGTGGTGCTGATCGCCGTCGAGATCTTCATCAATATTCGCCTTTACCTGGGCACCAACCTCCTGCCCATCCGGCTGGTGGTGGCCACGGCGTTGATGGCGATAGCCCGGAAGGTGATCATCCTGGATATCGCCACCGTCACGGCACAGCAGATGCTGGCGATAGCCGCCGTGGTGCTGGCGCTAGGCGTGACCCACTGGCTGGTGGGCAAGGAGAATTAGGTGCCGGCGATCAGCGCCAGCCCATCGGCCAGTGGAAGTGCAGCGGGCGCGAGTGCTCAGAGCCTGACCAGCATCTTGCCGGTATTGGCACCTTCGAACAGGGACAGGAAGGCGTCCGGCGTGCGCTCCAGGCCCTCCTCGATGGTCTCCGTGTAGTCGATCTCGCCATTGGCGACCAGGGGGCCGACTTCCTCCAGGAAGCGCGGATAGTCGTCCCAGTGATCGAAGATGATGAAACCCTGCATGCGGGCGCGGCGGATCAGAATCATCGCCAGGTTGCCGGGGCCTGCGCTCGGTGATTCCTCGTTGTAGCGGGCAATCATTCCGCAGACGGCGATGCGCGCGCCGACCTTGAGGGTGTTCAGCGCCGCTTCCAGGCAGGTGCCGCCGACGTTCTCGTAGTAGACGTCGAATCCCTCCGGGCAGGCGCCCTGCAGGGCCTCGGTGAGCTGGGCGGCGTCCCTGTCCCGGTAGCTCACCGCCTTGATGCCGTGGGACTCCAGCCACTCGAGCTTCTCGGCGGACCCGGCGATGCCGACCACGGTGCCGCCCCTGGCCTTGGCCAGCTGCACGGCAAGCGACCCTACCGCGCCGGCGGCGCCGCTGACCAGCACGTTGTCACCGTCTTTCATCTCGGCGATCCGGTTGAGGCCTGTCCAGGCAGTCATGCCCGGCATGCCGAGCACGCCCAGGTAGGCCTGCTCGGGCACGTCGATGCCCGGCAGCGGCTCGACCTGGTCGCCCGGCAGCTGGGCGATGTCGCGCCAGCCGCCCATGTGGCGGACCCGGTCGCCCACCGCCAGGCGCGCGTGGCGCGACTCGATCACTTCGCCCACCGCGGCGCCTTCCAGTGGCTCGCCGATGGTGAAGGGGGCGATGTAGGTCGTTACGCCGCTCATGCGCCCGCGCATATAGGGGTCCACCGACAGCCAGGTGTTGCGGATGCGCACCTCGCCCTCGGCCAGGGCGGGCAACTCGGCCTCGTGCAACTCGAAAAGCTCGCGTCCCGGCGTACCCTGGGGGAAGCCGTTGATGGTGAAGTAGCGTGACTGCATGGTGTCGTTCCTTCACGTGATGAGTAGCCCGCCAGTCTATGCCAGCGAAGAGGGCCCCCGTCAATTTCGCCGAGAACCGGCGGGAGATCATGGGCGTCGAGGGCAATGCGCCGGCAGGCCGCAGGGCAGGCACACAACGAAACAGGGCCCGCCGAAGCGGGCCCTGTCGCACGAACCCTGGGGTTCGTCAGCGTTTCTGATCGGGGATCAGAGCGGCTTGATGTTCGAGGCCTGAAGGCCCTTCTTGCCCTGGGTCACGTCAAAGGAGACGCTTTGACCTTCCTGCAGGGACTTGAAGCCGTCAGCCTGAATTTCGGAGAAATGGGCGAAGACGTCATCACCGCCGTCGGACGGAGAGATGAAGCCGAAGCCTTTAGAATCGTTGAACCACTTCACGGTACCAGTCGTCATGTTAAATCCTTTCGCGCTTAGCGCCTTGCAAAGTTCCTGGTGTCACCCAGATGTATAGCGGGTAAAACAAGAATGATCATACAGGCGGTCGAAAGAATTCGAATGCTGCTGAAACCATGCTGCTTGCCAACCTACTGACGCTAAGGTCTCATTCCTGGCGGCTCAGGTCAAAGGGTTTCGTGATTTATTTTTCGGGGGGCCGGCAGTGGCTGCCCCGCCGGTGGTTCCTGAACCGCGATCACGCTGTTTCCGTGGGCATGCTCTTGCTAGACTTCGCCGTTGATCCTGCGTCCCCGGAGAGGCACGCCGCGTGAGCGCTACCCCCGATACCACCAGCCTCGAACAGACCGCTGTCGATGCCGGCCCCGCCGGGGTGCTCGGCAGGCTGTTCGACGAGCCGATCACCGAGCTGCCGGAGGACCTGTATATCCCGCCGGAGGCGCTGCGCGTGTTCCTCGAGGCCTTCGAGGGGCCCCTCGACCTGCTGCTCTACCTGATCCGTCGCCAGAACCTGGATATCCTGGCCATCGACGTGGCCGCCATCACCCGCCAGTACATCGAGTATGTGGAGCTGATGAAGGCCATGGAGATCGAGCTGGCCGGGGAGTACCTGCTGATGGCGGCGATGCTGGCCGAGATCAAGTCGCGCACCCTGCTGCCGCGCCCGCCGAAGGAGGGGGGTGACGATGAGGAGGAGGATCCCCGGGCCGAGCTCATTCGCCGCCTGCAGGAGTACGAGCGGCTCAAGAATGCCGCCGAATCGCTGGCCGAGTTGCCGCGCCTGGGGCGCGACTGGTTCCCGGCCCGGGCGGCACTGCCGCCGCTGGAGAGTCGCGTGATCCACCCCGATGTGGGGCTGGATCAGCTGCTGGGGGCCCTGGCCGGCATCCTGCGCCGTGCCGAGCTCAATCAGACCCACCAGATCAGCCGTGAGGTGCTCTCGACCCGCGAGCGCATGCTGGCGATCATGGAGCGGCTCGCGGGCGGGCGTTTCACCCCCTTCGAGGCGCTGTTCTCCCTGGAGGAGGGGCGCGCCGGGGTGGTGGTCACCTTCATGGCGATCCTCGAACTGGCCAAGGAGGCGATGATCGAGATCGTCCAGAACGCGCCCCTGTCGCCACTGCATGTGCGTGCCCGGGCCGCCACGACCGAGGGAGGTGATCTGGATGACCTGGAGGGCGAGGGGGAGAGCGCCTTCGAGGAGGAGTTCGAGGAGGGGACGCCATGACCGCCATGGAGTTTCCCGACGCCCTGGACGAGATCCTCGAGGCGGCGCTGCTGGCCGCCGGGGAGCCGTTGCCCCTGGAGCGCCTGGAGGTGTTGTTCGATGACCACGAGCGGCCGCCGCGGCGCGCCCTGCGCGAGGCCCTGGAGCGCCTGGGTGTCCGCCATGAGCGCGGGGCCATGGAGCTGATCGAGACCGCCTCGGGCTATCAGTTGCGCATCCGTCCACGGCTGTCGCCCTGGGTATCGCGGCTGTGGGACGAGCGACCCCAGCGTTACTCCCGGGCACTGCTCGAGACCCTGGCGCTGATCGCCTACCGCCAGCCGGTGACCCGCGGGGATATCGAGGAGGTGCGCGGGGTCACGGTGAGCGGCTCGATCATGCGTACCCTGCTCGAGCGCGGCTGGATCCGTGTGGTGGGGCATCGCGACGTGCCGGGACGTCCGGCGGTCTATGCCACCACCCGTGGCTTCCTCGATGACTTCGGCCTCAAGACCCTCGACGAGCTGCCGCCCATGCACGAGCTGAAGGAGTTCGAGGAGCCGGAGGCGATGAAGGCGCTCGAGGAGGAGGGCCCGCCGCCGGCCCAGGCCGAGATTCTCGCCCAGGCAGATGCGGCGCCGGAGGAGGGCGACGAGACGGAGGGTGCCGACGAGGCATCCGGTAGCGCTACACTAGAGGGGGCGTCGGCCGAGGCCGACGCCCCCGATACGACGGCCGGGAAGGCCGACACAGACCACGCCGGGACGGCGTCCGAGCGGACAGGGTTGAGCTTCGCCGATCTCGAGGCTCGCCTGTCCGAACGTGCCCGGGGCCGCGTCGACGATGACGCTGCCCCGGGGGCGGAATCCACACCCAGTGAGAACGACGATTCATGAGCAATACCAGCGAAAAACTGCAGAAGGTCCTGGCGCGTGCCGGGCTTGGCTCGCGCCGCGAGATGGAGACTGCCATCGCCGCCGGCCGGGTCCAGGTCAATGGCCAGGTGGCGACCCTGGGCGACCGCATCGAGACCCGCGACAGGGTGCTCTTCGATAACCGTCCGGTGACCCTGCGTGCCGCCGAGGAGGTGCCGCGGCGGGTGATCATGTACAACAAGCCCGAAGGCGAGCTGTGCACACGCAAGGACCCCGAGGGGCGCCGCACCGTGTTCGACCGCCTGCCGCGCCTCAAGGGCGAGCGCTGGATCGCCATCGGACGCCTCGACATCAATACCAGCGGCCTGCTGCTGTTCACCACCGATGGGGAGCTGGCCAACCGCCTGATGCATCCCTCCACCCAAGTGGAGCGCGAGTACGCCGTGCGGGTGATGGGTGAGGTGACCAAGGAGCAGGTGGTGGCCATGGTCGAGGGCGTGATGCTCGACGACGGGCCGGCGCGTTTCACCGACGTCCAGGAGTTCGGTGGCGAGGGCATCAACACCTGGTTCCACGTGGTGATCATGGAAGGGCGCAATCGCGAGGTGCGCCGGCTCTGGGAGTCCCAGGGGCTCACCGTCAGCCGCCTCAAGCGGGTGCGTTACGGCAACATCTTCCTCGACAAGCGGGCCAAGGCCGGCGAGTGGGTGGAGCTTTCCCAGGAGGAGGTCGACGACCTGGCCGAACTGGCGGAGCTGCCGACGCGCAAGGTACCCGAGCTGACGCCGGACGAGAAGAATCGCTGGAGCCGCGACAAGCACAAGCGCAAGCCGGTGCAGGCGATGCGCAAGCCCAAGTCCCGGCGCTGATCGTTCGCTGCAGCAGAAGGCAAAAAAATCCTTGCCAGGCCGGGGGCATGCCAGTATTATCTGCCCCCGTTCGGAAGGGGTCGTTAGCTCAGTTGGTAGAGCAGTTGGCTTTTAACCAATTGGTCGTAGGTTCGAATCCTACACGACCCACCACTCCGGACTCTGGCTTGCTCGCAAGCTCGGGTCGTTAGCTCAGTTGGTAGAGCAGTTGGCTTTTAACCAATTGGTCGTAGGTTCGAATCCTACACGACCCACCAATTCAGACGCCCCGGCCTCATTGAGGTCGGGGCGTCTTGCTGTGGGCGACTGCGGGTCGGGCTTTATGTGCCGAGGTGGTGATTTCTTGACCAGGAGTGGTCAATTGCCGGGCGTTGTGGGCTAGAATGATCATCAGAGCCGGCAGGCGAGAGACGCGGCCGGGCTCGTTGGCACATCACGCCACGCGGAGTGCGTGGGGGTGATGCTCCCGTAATACGCAGGGGGAGCCCCTGCCAGTCACAGTGGTAGACACGATGACGATCATGACTTCCCGTGCCCAGGTGCGTGAGCACCTGACCCGCACTTACTGCCCTACCCGTATTCCCGCCGAGGACGAGGCGCGTGTCGAGGAGATCAAGCGCCTCCTCGAGGCCCACAACGCCGTCCTGGTGGCCCACTACTACACCGACGATGCCATCCAGCAGCTCGCCGAGGAGACCGGTGGCTGCGTAGCCGACTCCCTGGAGATGGCCCGCTTCGGCGCCCGCCATCCCGCCGATACCCTGGTGGTGGCCGGGGTGCGCTTCATGGGCGAGACCGCCAAGATCCTCTCGCCGGAAAAGCGCGTGCTGATGCCCACCCTGGAGGCGACCTGCTCGCTGGACCTGGGCTGCCCGGCGGACGAGTTCGCCGCCTTCTGTGACCAGCACCCCGACCGCACCGTGGTGGTATACGCCAATACCTCGGCGGCGGTGAAGGCGCGTGCCGACTGGGTGGCGACCTCCTCGATCGCCGTGGACGTGATCGAGCATCTCCAGGCCCGTGGCGAGAAGATCCTGTGGGCCCCGGACAAGCATCTGGGCGGCTACATCCAGAAGAAGACCGGCGCCGACATGCTGCTCTGGGATGGTGCCTGCATCGTTCACGAGGAGTTCAAGGCCCAGGGGGTCGAGGACCTCAAGGCACTCTATCCCGAGGCCGCGGTGCTGGTGCATCCGGAGTCGCCCGCTGCGGTGGTGGGGCTGGCCGACGTGGCGGGCTCGACCTCCCAGCTGATCAAGGCGGCCAAGGAGCTGCCCAACGACAAGCTGATCGTGGCCACCGACCGCGGCATCTTCTTCAAGATGCAGCAGGCAGTCCCGGAGAAGACGCTGTTCGAGGCGCCCACCGCCGGCAATGGTGCCACCTGCAAGAGCTGCGCCCACTGCCCGTGGATGGCGATGAACGCCCTGGACAACCTGGCCGACGCCCTGCGCCACGGCAGCGGCGAGATCCAGGTCGACGCCGAACTGCGCCGGGCGGCGCTAAAGCCCCTGGAGCGGATGCTCAACTTCCAGAAGTAAGCGCCGAGCGACAAGAACCCCCGAATGCTAAGCATTCGGGGGTTCTTTTGCTGCGGGCCACATCACGATGCTCCTTGCTCCTTGCTCCTTGCTCCTTGCTCCTTGCTCCTTGCTCCTTGCTCCTTGCTCCTTGCTCCTTGTTCCTTGCTCCTTGCTCCTGCGCTTACTGGAACTCCTCCAGCGTCTCCCGGTAGCCGAGAAACGCCTCGTAGCGCTGTTCGATGCGCGCGGTAGCGGCGCTGTTGCCTTCGCGCTCGGCCACCCGACGGGCCACGCCCAGCTGGCGGATGGCGTCGGTGATGCGCCCGGTGAGCTGCTGGTGTTCGGCACGGGCCAGGTGACCCAGGGCCTCGCGGCCGCTGCGTCCCGCGGCCTCGGCCAGAAGCGCAAACACGCGATGATCCTCGGGACGCCGCTCGGCCAGCTCGCGCAGCAGCCGCCAGGCCTCGTCGGGATCGCGCTGCAGCAGCGCCTCGGCGAGGGTGAGGGTGGTCGGCACATGCCCCGGCACCAGGCGAAGCAGGCGTCGGCTGCGCTCGATGGCGTCATCGGTGTGTCCGGCCGCGAAGGCCACCTCGACCGCCGAGGCGGGAATCAGGGTGAGGTCGGGCAGCTCCCGGGCCAGGGCGTCGAGCCGGCGCAGCGCCGTGGCGGTATCGCCACGCTCGGCGAGTACCAGGGCGTCCAGGTAGCGCCTGGCCTCCTGGGGCGTGTCGCCCTGGGCCAGTCGGGTGGTGGCCTGGCCGGGGTCTCGCTGGTGGATCGCCAGCAGCGCCCGGGCGCGTACCAGATGGTACTGCAGGTCCTCTCGGCCACCCTTCCCGGCGAGCTGGGCGGCGCGTGAGGCGGTATCGCTGATGCGCGACTCGGTGAGGGGGTGGGTGAGCAGGAACTCCGGCGGTGTGCCCCCCTGGAGGCTGGCCAGACGCTGCATGGCGCGGAACATCGAGGCCATGGCCTCGGGGTCGTAGCCGGCTTCGGCCATGACCTGCAGTCCCAGGCGGTCGGCCTCCTGCTCGTAGCGCCGCGAGTAGGCCAGCTGGTCCTGGATGAAGGCGGCCTGGGAGCCCATGGCGACGCCGATGCCGGCATCGCCCCCGCCCGCGGCGGCGATCAGCATGCCGGCCAGCATGGCGGCCATGGCGGGAACCTGGGTCTGTTCGGCACGGGCCTGGCCACGGGTATAGTGGCGCTGGGCGAGGTGGCCGAGCTCATGTGCCAGCACCGAGACCAGCTCCGCCTCCTGCTCGGCGAAGGCGAACAGTCCGGCGTTGACGCCGATCACGCCGCCCGGTACCGCGAAGGCGTTGAGACGGTGGCTGTCGACCAGGGTCACGACCAGGTCGCTGCCGCCCAGTCCGCTGTGCGGGGCCAGCTGCGATACCAGCGATTCGACATAGGCCTGGGCGAGGGGGTCCTGCCACTCCGGGGCGCGGGCGCGGAACTGGCGCAGCCAGGCGCGCCCCAGTCGGTACTCCTCGCCGTCGGCGGCTCGGCTACCGGGGCTCGACAGGCTGGGCAGGCCGACGTCACTCTCCCAGGCAGGCTCGGTCCACTGGCCGGTGGCAGGCAGGGCCAGGGACAGGCCCATCACCAGAGCGATAGCGCGGGGGAGGTGGCGCGACAGCATGGATAAGCTCTCCTTCGGGCGAGGCGGCCCACTCTCTGACATTGATTCGCCCCGCAAAGTGCCTTTAAATCCCTAGGGTTCCCGCTGCCGGCACGCCGGCGGCGTTATCCTGCATTCTTCCGGGAGTCTCCATGTCTCTGCAACCCGACCAAGTGCTCGACGTCTGCGGACTGCCGTGCCCGCTCCCCCTGCTCAAGGCCAAGCAGGCGCTCTCCCGGCTCGAGGCGGGCCAGCTTCTCGAGGTCAGGGCCACCGATGCCGGCTCCTGGCAGGACTTCGCCAGCTACGTCGAACAGAGCGTCCACGAGATGCCGGCCAGGGAGGAGCGCGACGGTATCTACCACTACTGGCTGCGCAAGGGCACGGAGCGCGCCTCATGACGCTGCGGGCGGTGCTCAAGAGCTGGGTCGACCACTACCTCTCCGACGAGGAGGCGGTGATCCTGCTGGTGGTACTGGTACTGGGCTTCGCCGCGGTGATCTTCCTGGGCCGCATGCTGGCCCCCTTCCTCACCGCATTGGTGATCGCCTTCCTGCTCCAGGGGGCGGTGAGCTGGCTGGAGCGGCGACATGTGCCGCACCTGCTGGCGGTGATCCTGGTGTTCCTGGGTTTCATGGGCCTGTTGCTGGCGCTGGCCTTCATCCTGATGCCGCTGATCTGGAACCAGCTGGTGACCCTGGTGCAGGAGACGCCACGGATGTTCGCCAGTGGCCAGCAGCTGCTCGACGACCTGCAGGCGCGCTACCCGCAGCTGATCACCCCGGACCAGATCCAGAACTGGATCGCCACCGCCGGTCGCGAACTGACCCAGCTGGGCCAGCGCGCCCTGACGCTGTCGCTGGCTTCGCTGGGCAACGTCCTGGGGCTGATCATCTACCTGGTGCTGGTGCCGATCCTGGTGTTCTTCCTGCTCAAGGATCGTGAGCGGCTGGTGGACTTCATCCTTTCGCTGCTGCCCCGCAAGCGGACGCTGATGACCCGCATCTGGCACGAGATGGACAGCCAGATCGCCAACTATGTGCGCGGCAAGTTCATCGAGATCATGATCGTGGGTACCGTGGCCTTCCTCACCTTCGCCTTCTTCGGGCTGCCCTATACCGCACTGCTCTCGGTGATGGTCGGCTTCTCGGTGCTGGTGCCCTATATCGGGGCGGCGGTGGCCACCCTGCCGGTGGCCGCGGTGGCCGGCTTCCACTTCGGCATGACCGACGAGTTCCTCTATGTGCTGGTCGCCTACGGGGTCATCCAGGCGCTGGACGGCAACGTGCTGGTGCCGGTGCTGTTCTCCGAGGCGGTCAACCTGCACCCGGTATCGATCATCGTGGCGGTGCTGTTCTTCGGCGGGATCTGGGGCTTCTGGGGAATCTTCTTCGCGATTCCCCTGGCGACCCTGCTCAAGGCACTGGTCTTCGCCTGGCCGCGGGGGATCAAGCGCCACCGGCAGGTTGAGGGTGGTGAGGTGGCGGCGGAGAAGTGAGGGCCGCCGCGGGCGGCCCTGGTGGCTGTCACGCGCCGGTGAGATTGCCGTCGTTGAGGGCCTGGGCCGCCTCCAGTACCTCCTGGGCGTGGCCCTTGACCTTGACGCCGCGCCACTCCCGAGCCAGCTTGCCTTCGCTGTCGATCAGGAAGGTGCTGCGTTCGATGCCGAGATGCTCCTTGCCGTACATCTTCTTTAGCTTGATGACGTCGAACAGCCGGCACAGGCTCTCGTCCTTGTCGGAGATCAGGTGGAAGTTGAAGGCCTGCTTGGCCTTGAAGTTCTCCTGGGCGCGGATGCCGTCCCGGGAGACCCCGAGGATCACGGTGTTGGCGGTATCGAAGTCCGCCTTGCGATCGCGGAAGTCGCCGCCCTCGGTGGTGCAGCCGGGAGTGCTGGCCTTGGGATAGAAGTAGATCACCACCTGTCGGCCGCGGAACTGGGCCATGGTGATCTCCTGGTCGCCGGTAGCCTGGGCGGTGAAGTCGGGGACGGTCTGGCCGATGCTGACGCTCATGAAAGCCTCCTGGATGAGAACCGGGTGAGAGTGGCGAGGCGTCGATTACACGCAACCGCCGCCCGGCTGTCAAAGCGGGGCGTGGGGAAAGTGGCGCCGCCGCTGTACAGGCTCAGGCCGCCTGAGTACCATTTGCCCTTTGGGGTAGTGTCCTGCCCCGTTTTGGCTCCGGTGCGGCCGGGGCAGCGCGCGGCAATCGAACCGGCAGCAGTCGAACCGAGAGGATAGAGAGGATGGTCACGGGAAGCATCGTCGCCCTGGCGACGCCGATGAAGGTCAATGGCGATATCGATTGGGAGGCCTTGCGCCGCCTGGTGAACTTCCATCTCGACCACGGCACCGATGGCATCGTCGCCGCCGGGACCACCGGCGAGCCCACCACCATGTCCTTCGCCGAGCACTTCGATGTGATCCGCGCCGTGGTGGAGGAGGTCGACGGGCGCATTCCGGTGATTGCCGGCACCGGCGCCAACGCCACCTCCGAGGCGGTGGAGCTGGCGCGCTACGCCAGCGAGGTGGGGGCGGACTACTGCCTGTCGGTCTGCCCCTACTACAATAAGCCGACCCAGGAAGGGCTCTACCGCCACTTCAAGGCGGTGGCCGAGGGCAGCGAGCTGCCGGTGATCCTTTACAACGTGCCCGGTCGCACCTGCTCCGACCTCTACAACGAGACCGTGCTCCGCCTCGCCGAAGTGGACAATATCGTCGGTCTCAAGGATGCCACCGGCAACCTGGAGCGCGCCGAGGATCTGATCAGTCGCCTCAAGGGCAGCGGTTTCATGCTCTACTCCGGCGACGACGGCACTGCCTGCGACTTCATGCTGATGGGCGGCCACGGCGACATCTCGGTGACCGCCAACGTCGCGCCCCAGGCCATGCATGACCTGTGCGCCGCCGCGGTGGCCGGTGACGCCGAGCACGCCCACCAGTTCAACACCCGCCTGATGCCGTTGCATACCAATCTCGGCATCGAGTCCAACCCGATTCCCGTCAAGTGGGCGCTGCATCGCATGGGGCTGATCGAGCCGGGCATTCGCCTGCCGCTGACCTGGCTCTCGGAGAAGTACCACTCCACCATCAGTGAGGCCCTGCAACTGGCCGGGCTGATCGACGACTGATCGGCGTCGCGCCGGACTCTGGAGAACTGGATGCAAGGTAGACCCATGAACTCAGCGCTGAAATGGCTGCCGCTGGCGGCGCTCGTCGCCCTGGCCGGTTGTGCCCGTGACGACGGTTACTACCACGACCGCAACATCGATTATGCTGATGCCCGCCAGGCGCCCCCCCTGGTGCTGCCCGAGAGCCGCAATTCCCAGCGCTACCGTGATGCCATGCCGGTGCCCGAGGCCGCCGGCAGCTTCCGCGCCGGCGGTGAGGGGTTCGAGGCGCCGGCACCGCAGCCGCTGGGCGCCGGGCGGATCGAGCGGGAGTTCGTCGAACGCCGCCGCGTGGGCGATGATGCCTGGCTGGTGGTGGCTGCCGGCCCGGATGCCATCTGGCCCCAGCTGGAGGGCTTCGCCCGCAGCCGTGGCCTGGACGTGATCGCCAGCGACACCTCCAGCGGCGTGGTCGAGACACAGCAAGGGCAGCTGAGCGTGCGCCAGGGACTGCGCGCCGGTGACAGTGAGGTGCGCTGCGAGCAGTCCGGGCGCCCGGTGGATGCCTGCCTGAATGCCCTGGAGCAGTACTTCGGCGCACGCAGCGCCACGGCGTCCGGCACCGCCTCCCTGCAGGCCCAGCGGCTGGCTGGCGAGGAGCGCCTGAGCCTTGCCCAGCGTGGTGAGGAGTGGGTGGTCGAGGTGCCGCTGGATATCGAGCGGACCTGGGCCGAGCTGGAGTACCAGCTGCGTCAGGACTTTACCCTCGAGGGAAGCCGTGAGCTGCTGGAGAGCACCCCGGCGGACTACTCCCATCGCATCCGTTATCTGCCTCTTTCCGAGCGCCGTGAAGGCTTCTGGAAGGGACTGGTGTCATCGCCGTCGCCGCGCGAGATCCGCCTGGTACTGGAGAGCGAAGGGCCCGAACGGACCCTGCTGCGCGCCGAGAGTGCCAGCGAAGAAGGCTTCAGCGCCGATGATCGGCGCGAGCTGCTGGAGCGGGTGGCGAGCCTGCTGCGCTGATGACGGTAGCCGGCAAGAGCGCTGCCTTGCCTGGTGGGTGGCTGAGTTTTGCCTCCCTGGGCAGCGGCAGCAAGGGCAACGCCACCCTGG
This sequence comes from Halomonas sp. C10-5, assembly GCF_057169305.1. Classification (NCBI taxonomy): domain Bacteria; kingdom Pseudomonadati; phylum Pseudomonadota; class Gammaproteobacteria; order Oceanospirillales; family Halomonadaceae; genus Halomonas; species Halomonas sp. C10-5. Next base: position 2,812,223 of record NZ_CP175665.1, on the reverse strand, counting down.
TCAGCGACGGCGCGACCCACCTGCTGGTGGATTGTGGCTTCACGCTGCGTGAGGCCGAGCGCCGGCTGGCTCGGCTGGGCTTGCACCCGCGTCAGCTCGATGCCCTGCTGGTGACCCATGAGCACGGTGACCATATCCGTGGGGTGGGGCCCCTGGCGCGGCGCTACGGGGTGCCGGTGTGGCTGACGCCGGGCACCTGGGCTTCAGGGCGCCTTGGCGAGCTGCCCGAGCGTCACTGGATCACGCCCCAGGCGCGGTTTGCGGTGAAGGGCCTCTGCATCGATCCGGTGACCGTGCCCCACGATGCCCGCGAGCCGGTGCAGTTCCGCATCCAGGGTGGTAGCGGGCGTCACCTGGGTCTGCTTACCGACCTCGGTCACCCCACCGAGCATGTGGTCCAGGCCTTCGCCGGCTGTGATGCCCTGGTGCTCGAGTGCAACCATGACGTCCGCATGCTCGCCGAGGGTCCCTATCCGCCGCGCCTCAAGCGTCGGGTGGGGGGCGACTGGGGCCATCTGGCCAACACCCAGGCGGCGGCGCTGCTGGCCCGGCTCGGCCTCGATCGACTGCAGCATATCGCCTGTTCGCACCTGTCCGAACACAACAACCGTCCCGAGCTGGCCCTGGAAGCCCTGGTGCCGCTGCTCGACGGCGACGAATCGCGGCTGATGGTGTCCTGCCAGGACGATGGCCTGGCGTGGCAGGCCATCGCCTGAGCCTGCAACCTTCCACCTGACCTAGCCTCCGGAGGCTTCCATGGAAAAGCGTCAAGAACTCTACGCCGGCAAGGCCAAGTCGGTCTTTGCCACCGATGACCCGGATCGCGTGATACTCCAGTTCCGCGACGACACCAGCGCCTTCGATGGCGAGCGCATGGAGTCGCTGGCCCGCAAGGGGATGGTCAACAACCGCTTCAACGCCTTCATCATGGAGAGGCTGGCCGAGGCGGGCGTGCCCACCCACTTCGAGAAGCGCCTCTCCGATACCGAGAGCCTGGTCAAGGCGCTGGAGATGATCCCGGTGGAGTGCGTGGTGCGCAATATCGCCGCCGGTGGCCTGGTCAAGCGTCTGGGTGTCACCGAGGGTGAGGAGCTCACGCCCCCCACCTTCGAGCTGTTCCTCAAGAACGACGCCCTGCATGATCCCATGATCAACGAGTCGCTGGCCGAGACCTTCGGCTGGTCGACACCCGAGCAGCTGGCCGAGATGAAGGCGCTGACCTTCAAGGTCAACGCGGTGCTCAAGAAGCTGTTCGCCGATGGCGGCCTGCTGCTGGTGGACTACAAGCTCGAGTTCGGCCTCTTCCAGGGGCAGATCGTGCTGGGCGACGAGTTCTCCCCGGACGGCTGTCGGCTGTGGGACGCCAAGACTCGCGAGAAGCTCGACAAGGACCGCTTCCGCCAGGGTCTCGGCGGCGTGATCGAGGCCTACGAGGAGGTAGGGCGTCGCATCGGTGTCAGCTTCGACTGAACTCGCCGCGTCGCTTCAGCGTCACGAAGGGCCCTGCGGGGCCCTTCGTCGTTCAGGCCGGCACGATGTCCAGCACTTCCAGGCGGGTCGCGCCGTCGCTGGCCGCCACGGCCTGGAAGCGCACGTCCAGGTCGCGCAGGCGCACACCGTAACGGCGCGCCTCGCCGCCGTTGCGATAGGCCGGCCGGGGGTCCTGGCTCAGCACTTCCTCGATCAGCGCGCGCAGCGAGGCGGCGTCTTCCCGCCCTGCCAGGGCCGCCTCGGCCTCGTCGCTGAAGCGCACCGGTAGCCTGGCGGGCGCCTCGGGGGCGAAGTCCGCGCGGGCCTCCGGCCTGGCCTCGACCCAGGGCAGGTAGGGCTTGATATCGAGCACCGGGGTACCGTTCACCAGGTCGGCGCCGGCAAGATGCAGCCTGACGCCCTGGTGGGTGTCGATCCCGATCAGCTCGACCAGCGACAGCCCCAGGCGGTTGGGGCGGTGGGTGCTGCGGCTGGCGAAGACTCCGATCCGGCGGTTGCCCCCGAGGCGCGGTGGTCGCACCAGCGGCGTCCAGCGTTCGGGGCTGTGATGGAAGAGGAAGGTGAGCCACAGGTGGCTGAAGGCGTCCAGGCCCCTTACCGTGAGCGGGTCGTCGTAGGGCGGCAGCAACCGGAGTGTGGCGCGAGCCGACGGGGCCAGGCCAGGCTGGCGGGGCACGCCGAACTTGTCGGGGAAGTCACTCTCGATGACGCCGACAGGCGACAGGGTGACGGCAGGCAGGGGGGCTGGATCGCTCATGGCGAGCATTATGCCTGCTCCCCAGCGGGGCAGCGACAGCAGTTGGCCTGTCGAGCGGCGTTGTGTAGTCTTTCGGCAACATTCAGCCTCGTGAGGCCACCATGAACGAGACGATGACTGCGCCGGGCGATGCGCCTGAGCGTCGCCGTGCTCCGCGGATCCGCTACCGTGAGGCCCTGACGCGGGATGCCGGTGACCAGGCCGAGGTCTTCCACCATGCGGTGATGCAGGGTGCCGTGGCGCACTACACCAGGCCCCAGCGCGAGGCCTGGGCTTCGGCGCTGCCGCGGGATGCCAACGCCTGGGCGGCGCGGCAGGCGCTCTACACCACCCTGGTGGCGGACTGCGATGGTCGCTGCGTGGGCTTCCTGGAGCTGGAACCGTCAAAGGGGCGCATCGTCACGCTGTATGTCTGGCCCTCGCTGGCGCGTCGTGGCATCGGCTCGACGCTGCTGATCCATGCCGAGCGACTGCTGATCGAGCGGGGGGTAGACCGGGTCAGCATCGACGCGAGCCTGATGCTGACCGAGTATCTGGTGAGGCGCGGCTGGCGCGACCTGGGCGAGGAGTGGGTGGAGCGCGGCGGTGAACGGCTGTCGCGTCACCGGCTGGATAAGTCGCTGGTCGCGCTGGAAACCTAGTCCAGCAGGCGCATGGAGAGGTCGATCGCCTTGAGGTCCTTGGTCAGGGCGCCGCTGGAGATGCAGTCGACGCCGGTCTCGGCGATGGCGCGCAGGGTGCTCTCGTCGACGTTGCCGGAAGCCTCCAGGGTCGCCTTGCCGGCGGTACGGCGCACCGCCTCGCGCATCTCGTCGAGGCCGAAGTTGTCGAGCATGATCACGTCGGCGCCGGCCGCCAGCGCCTGCTCCAGCTCGTCGAAGGTCTCCACCTCCACTTCCACCGGCAGGTCACTGGCGATGCGTCGCGCCTCGCTCACCGCCGCCGCGATGCCACCGCAGGCGGCGATATGGTTCTCCTTGATCAGGAAAGCATCCCACAGCCCGATGCGATGATTGTGGCCACCGCCGCAGGCCACCGCATACTTCTGGGCCAGGCGCAGGCCGGGCAGGGTCTTGCGGGTGTCGAGCAGGCGCACGCCGGTGTCGCCGATCAGGTCGACGTAGTGGCGGGTGCGGGTGGCGGTGGCGGAGAGGGTCTGCAGCAGATTGAGTGCCGCGCGCTCGCCGGTGAGCAGGCTGCGCGCCGACCCTTCCAGCTCGAGGAAGCACTGGCCGGCCTCCAGGGTGTCACCGTCGGCGGCCTGCCAGTGCAGCGCCACCGTGGCATCGAGGCGCCGGAACAGCTCGTCGACCCAGGCCACGCCACACAGCACGCAGGCCTCGCGGGTGACGACCCGGGCCCTGGCGAGCTGTTCGGCGGGAATCAGCCGCGCGGTGATGTCGCCGGGGCCGACGTCCTCGGCCAGCAGCCGGGCGGCGGCGTCGCGGATCTCTTCGACGAGCTTGGTGTAATAGGGCAGGGTGTCCTGATTGTGCATGGGTCACTCGCGGGTTGGCGCCGGCGTGGGGGTGGCCGGGGTGGTCGAGGACGTCCATTATAGGGAATCCACTCCGGTCACGTCAGGGGAGACGCATGGCGATCGAACAGGGCTGGCTTGCCGAGGCGCGGCGGGTGCCATCACCCAACTGCGATGAGCGGCCTCAGGACGAGGTGTCGCTGCTGGTGCTGCACTCCATCAGCCTGCCGCCCGGTGTGTTCGGTGGAGAACACATCGAGCGACTCTTCACCAATCGCCTCGACCCTGACGCCCACCCCTTCTTCGCTTCCATTCAGGACCTGCGTGTCTCGGCTCACCTGCTGATTCGCCGCGATGGCGAGTGCGTGCAGTTCGTCCCCTTCGAGCGCCGCGCCTGGCACGCTGGCCGCTCCTGCTGGCGCGACGGCGACCGCTGGCGCCGCGCCCTCAATGACTTCGCCATCGGCATCGAGCTGGAGGGCGATGAAGTCTCTGCCTACTCCGCCGCACAGTATGAGCGCCTGGCCGAGGTCACCCTCGACCTCTTCGCCGCCTATCCCGCGCTGGATGCATCGCGGATCACCGGCCACGCGCGGGTAGCGCCGCTGCGCAAGAGCGATCCGGGTCCCGCCTTCGACTGGGCCTACTATCGCCAGCGGCTCGGCGGGCACGAGCGTGCCGAGTGAGCCTCCTGGCCAGTGTGGCCTGCTGGAGTCGCTCGCTTGCTTCATACGGTAGTTTACTTACATCCTCTTGACCTTCGTCGAGTTTCTGCCTTCTTGAGCCGCTAACTCCTTGTGCTGCGGTGCGGTATCCGGTTATGTGGAAAGTCGTTCCATTCAAACTTGCTTTGGCAGGAGACGAGGTATACGGTATCTTTCGGCTTGAAACAGCGGTTTTTTCGCGTCGCACGTAATAAAATTACATAAAATCACGGGGCGTGAGGCCTCTCTGCAGAGAGGACGCCCTGCTTCCCGCGCTGCCGCGGGCATGCAACATCCATCGTCATTTGGAGAGACGTCTATGAGTCTGGAGGCAAGAGAGGATATCGACCCGGTCGAGACCGAGGAGTGGTTGGAATCCCTCGAATCGGTCCTGGATCATGAGGGCGAGGAGCGTGCCCGGCACCTGCTCACACGCCTGGCCGACCGCCTGCGGCGCGACGGGACGCAGCCCCCCTTCTCGGCCACCACGCCGCACCGCAATACCATTCCGGTGCATCGTGAAGCGCCGATGCCGGGTGATCTCTTCATGGAGCGCAAGATCCGCTCCATGATCCGCTGGAACATGGCGGCGATGGTGACCCGGGCCAATCGCAAGCACAAGGGCATCGGTGGCCACCTGGCCAGCTACATGTCCAGTGCGACTCTCTATGAGGTGGGTTTCAACCACTTCTTCCGTGCCCCCAACGGCGACTTCCAGGGCGACCTGGTGTTCATCCAGGGCCACAGCTCCCCGGGTATCTATGCCCGTGCCTTCCTCGAGGGCCGCCTGACCGAGGAGCAGATGGACAATTACCGCCAGGAGGTCGACGGTAACGGGCTCTCCTCCTATCCGCACCCCTGGCTGATGCCCGATTTCTGGCAGCTGCCTACTGTCTCCATGGGCCTCGGACCGATCATGTCCATCTACCAGGCCCATGTGATGAAGTACCTGGACCAGCGCGGCCTGCAGCCGATGCAGGATCGTAAGATCTGGTGCTTCATGGGCGACGGCGAATGCGACGAACCGGAGTCCCTCGGCGCCATCCACCTGGCCAGCCGCGAGAAGCTCGACAACCTGATCTTCGTCATCAACTGCAACCTGCAGCGCCTCGACGGCCCGGTGCGCGGCAACTCGCGGATCATGGACGAGCTCGAGGGGGTGTTCCGCGGTGCCGGCTGGAACGTGATCAAGGTGGTCTGGGGCCGCCTGTGGGATCCGCTCTTCGAGAAGGACAAGAAGGGTGTCCTGCAGAAGGTCATGGATGAGACCGTCGACGGCGAGTACCAGAACTGCAAGTCCAGCGGCGGCGCCTACACCCGGGAGAACTTCTTCGGCAGGTACCCCGAGACCGCCGAGATGGTCAAGGACATGTCCGACGAGGACATCTGGAAGCTCAACCGCGGTGGCCACGACCCGTTCAAGGTCTATGCGGCCTACCACCAGGCGGTGAACAATGCCAACGGGCGTCCCACCGTGGTGCTGGCGCACACCGTCAAGGGCTACGGCCTGGGTACCGACGGTGGCGAGGCGGACAACGAGGCCCACCAGGTCAAGTCCATCGATGACCCCGAGGTGCTCAAGCGTTTCCGCGACCGCTTCGGGATTCCGGTCTCCGATGAGGCGATCGAGCACGAGATTCCCTACTACAAGCCGGCCGATGACACGCCGGAGATGAAGTACATGCATCTCCAGCGCGAGCGTCTGGGTGGCTACCTGCCGGCGCGCCAGCACGACTTCGAGGCGCTGGATATCCCGGGTCTGGACGACAAGATCTTCGCCAGCCAGATGGGTGGCTCCAAGGGGCGTGAGGTCTCCACCACCATGGCCTTCGTGAGGGTCCTCAACGGCCTGGTCAAGCACAAGGGCTTCGGCAAGCAGGTGGTGCCCATCGTGCCCGACGAGGCGCGTACCTTCGGCATGGAGGGCATGTTCCGCCAGCTCGGCATCTATACCTCCGAGGGCCAGAAGTACGAGCCCATGGACAAGGGCCAGCTGATGTTCTATCGCGAGGACAAGGCCGGCCAGGTGCTCGAGGAGGGCATCACCGAGGCGGGTGCCATGTCCTCGTGGATCGCCGCGGCCACCTCCTACGCCAACCACGGCCTGCCGCTGCTGCCGTTCTACATCTACTACTCGATGTTCGGCTTCCAGCGTATCGGCGACCTGGCCTGGGCAGCGGGCGACCTGCAGGCACGCGGCTTCCTGGTGGGCGGTACCGCCGGTCGCACCACGCTCAACGGCGAGGGCCTGCAGCACCAGGATGGCCACAGCCACCTGCAGGCGGCAATGATCCCCAACTGCCGCACCTACGATCCCACCTATGCCCACGAGCTGGCGGTGATCGTGCAGAGCGGCCTGACCCGGATGTTCGTCGACAAGGAGCCGTGCTTCTACTACCTGACGGTGATGAACGAGAACTACGAGCACCCCGAGATGGAGGAGGTGCCCGCCGACGACATCATCAAGGGCATGTACCTGCTGCGCGAGACCCAGGGCGACAAGGCCCGGGTGCAGCTGATGGGCTCCGGTACCATCCTGCGCGAGGTCGAGGCTGCCGCCGAGCTGCTGCGTGACGACTGGGGCGTCGGCGCCGATATCTGGAGTGTGCCGAGCTTCAGCGAGCTGCGCCGCGAGGCACTGACGCTGGATCGCGAGGCATTCCTCAATCCCGACGCCGAGCCGGGCAAGCCGCATGTCACTGGCTGCCTGGAAGGACGCCAGGGTCCGGCCATCGCCGCTACCGACTACATGCGCCTGTTCGCCGATCAGGTGCGTGCCTGGGTGCCCACCGACTACCACGTGCTGGGGACCGACGGCTTCGGCCGCTCCGATACCCGCGAGAAGCTGCGTGAGTTCTTCGAGGTGGACCGTCGCTTCGTCACTGTGGCCGCGCTCAAGGCGCTCGCCGAGCGCGGCGAGGTCGAGCGCAAGGTGGTTGGCGAGGCGCTGAAGAAGTATGGCATCGATCCGGCCAAGCCGAATCCGCTGACCGACTGATCCGGTGGGGCGGGCGAGTGCCCGCCCCCTCCAGGCACGATTTGGAAGGAGCGCGACCTTGAGTAGCGAAATCATCAAAGTACCGGACATCGGCGGCGATACCGATGTGGAGATCATCGAGATCGCGGTGTCGGAGGGCGATGTCATCGACGCCGAGGACACCCTGATCACGCTGGAGTCCGACAAGGCCAGCATGGACGTGCCCTCGCCCAAGGGCGGCAAGGTGGTCAAGGTGCTGGTGAAGGAGGGCGATACCGTCTCCGAGGGCGACGACATCGTCGAACTGGAAGTCGAGGGCGGCGGTAACGCCGAGCCGGCGGCCGACAAGGCGGAGGAGAAGGCCGCGCCGGCGCCCGAGAAGGCGCCGGAGCCCGCCGCCGAGAAGTCGGCGGCAAAGTCCGGCGGCGGCAAGCGTACCGTGGAGATCACCGTTCCCGACCTGGGCGGCGACAGCGACGTCGAGGTGATCGAGGTCGCCGTGGCCGAGGGCGACGAGATCGACGAGGAGGCGCCGCTGATCACCCTGGAGTCCGACAAGGCCTCCATGGACGTGCCCAGCCCCTATGCCGGCAAGCTGGTCTCGCTGGCCGTCAAGGAGGGCGATACCGTCTCCGAGGGTGATGTCATCGGTACCATGGAGATCTCGGATGCGGCCGGCAGCGAGGATTCCGCCGAGCAGGCCAGCCAGGCGCCCAGCGACGCCCCGGCTCCCGCCGCGAGCGAGTCCGCCGACGAGCTGGAAGAGCCGGCGGCTACCGGCGAGCCTCAGCGCCAGGAAGTTCGCGTCCCGGACCTGGGCGGCGCCAGCGACGTGCCGATCATCGAGGTGGCTGTGGCCGTAGGCGACGAGGTGGAGGCGGAAGCACCGCTGATCACCCTGGAGTCCGACAAGGCCTCCATGGACGTGCCAAGCCCGCTCAAGGGCAAGCTGGTGGAACTCGCCGTCAAGGAGGGCGACAGCGTCTCCGAAGGTGACCTTATCGGCTATATCGAGACCGCCGCGGCCAAGCCGGCGGCCGGCAAGCCGAGCGACAGGAAGGCCGAGTCCCCCAGGGCCGAGAAGCCTGCCCCGACCCCCGCCGGCACGCCGAGCCCCGAGGCCGAGATGGCGGCCCACAAGCCCCGCGACGGCAAGCTGGTCCACGCCGGCCCCGCGGTGCGCATGCTGGCCCGGGAGCTGGGCGTCGACCTGGCACTGGTCAGGCCCAGCGGCCCGAAGGAGCGCGTGCTCAAGGAGGACGTCCACGCCTACGTCAAGCAGGTGATGGCCAACCAGGGCAAGCCCCAGGCTGGCGCTTCGGCACCCGCGGCGGCCGGCTCGGGCATTCCGCCGATCCCGGACCAGGATTTCAGCCAGTTCGGCGAGGTGGAAGAGAAGCCCATGGGGCGCCTGATGAAGATGGGCGCAACCAACCTGCATCGCAGCTGGGTCAACCTGCCCCACGTCACCCAGTTCGACGAGGCGGACATCACCGAGCTGGAGGCCTTCCGCAAGTCGATGAAGGCCGAGGCGGAGGCCCAGGGCGCCAAGCTCACGCCGCTGCCCTTCCTGATCAAGGCCTGTGCCTTCGCGCTGCGCCAGTACCCGCAGTTCAACGTCAGCCTGAAGAGCGACGGCGAGACGCTGGTGCACAAGAAGTACGTGCATATCGGCATCGCCGTGGATACGCCGGACGGCCTGATGGTGCCGGTGATCCGCGACGCCGACAGGAAGTCGCTGATCGACCTGGCCAAGGAGTCGGTGGAGCTGGCCAAGAAGGCGCAGTCGAAGAAGCTCAAGCGCGAGGAGATGACCGGTGGCTGCTTCACCATCTCCAGCCTGGGCTCCATCGGTGGCACCGCCTTCACGCCCATCGTCAACGCCCCGGAGGTGGCCATCCTCGGCATCTCCAAGGCGTCGATGAAGCCGGTGTGGGACGGTGCGGCCTTCCAGCCGCGGCTGATGATGCCGCTGTGCCTCTCCTATGACCACCGGGCCGTCAATGGTGCCGACGCGGCGCGCTTCACCGCGCTGCTGGGGCAGCTGCTCACCGACATCCGTCGGCTGCTGCTCTAGGGCCAGGCTCGCCCTGCCCGGACGACGGCGCCTGCGGGCGCCGTCGTCATTTCCGGCCTCCGTACCCACGACAAGACCAAAGTGCTAATCGCCCGGAGGTCATTGAAATGCAACGCGCTTTTGTGGCGAAAAGGGGTGCCGCCAGGGCCCGGCGCTTGTGCTGGTCGTGGGCCGCGGTTATCGTTCCCTTCCCAAGAATTCTTCATTGTTGACAACTACTTGACCACGAGGACTCTAACATGCGTTTGATCCTGTTGGGCGCCCCCGGTGCCGGCAAGGGCACCCAGGCCCAGTTCATCTGCGAGCGCTTCAACATTCCGCAGATCTCCACCGGCGACATGCTGCGTACCGCCGTCAAGGAGGGCAGCGAGCTGGGCGTCAAGGTCAAGGAGATCATGAACAGTGGCGGCCTGGTGTCCGACGACATCATCATCGCCCTGGTCAAGGAGCGTATCGCCCAGCCCGACTGCGCCAACGGCTTCCTGTTCGACGGCTTCCCGCGCACCATTCCCCAGGCCGATGCCATGAAGGAGGCCCAGGTGAAGCTCGATCACGTGCTGGAGATCGCCGTGGCGGACGAGGAGATCGTCAGCCGTCTGGCCGGCCGCCGCGTGCACCCGGGCTCCGGGCGTGTCTACCACGTCGACCACAACCCGCCGAAGGAGGAGGGCAAGGACGACGTGACCGGCGAGCCGCTGATCCAGCGTGACGACGATCGCGAGTCCACCGTACGCAACCGCCTGGCGGTCTATCACGAGCAGACCGCGCCGCTGGTCGACTACTACCAGGCCTGGGCCGAGCAGGACCCCGAGGCCGCGCCTGCCTATCACCGTGTCGAGGGTGTCGGCAGCGTCGACGACATCAAGGCCCAGGTGCTCAAGGCCCTGGAGGGCTGACTCCAGGCGGAACAGGACAAGGCTCCGCGGGGGCGCCGGGGATAGGCCGAAGAGGAGGTCCTACGCCAGGGGTGAGGAGCACCGCACCGAACGGGCTGGCCATGGATGGCCAGCACCGGACCTGCAAGCGGAGCGGGACGCGAGAGCGCAGCAGGGCGTCGGTAGCGTACAGGGATGTATTTACAGCCCCTCCTCGCAGGCCTGTCGCCGGATCAGCCCCGTTTACCATAGTATTTGGATGGCCCGCTTTCGCGGGCCATCGTCGTTATGGGCCCGGCCGCGTATAATGGCGGCCCGTTTTCCCGAGATGGTGACCCCATGTCGATCCTGCTGGCCCTGGATGCCTCCTCGAGTGCCTGCTCCGCCGCCCTGCTGCGGCGGCGCCCCGGCGCCGACGACGAACTGCTCTCCCGCTTCGCGCTGACTCCCCGCGAGCATACCCGGCGGCTGCTGCCCATGGTCGACGAGGTGCTCGCCGAGGCCGGCGTGCGCCCGGCGGAGCTCGACGCCGTGGCCTATGGTCACGGTCCAGGCTCCTTCACCGGCCTGCGCATCGCCGCGGGTGCCGCCCAGGGGCTCGCCTACGGCCTCGACCGGCCGCTGATCGGGGTCTCCACCCTGGCGGCCCTGGCGCTGGGCGCCCACCGTCGCCACCACTTCCGCTGGCTGCTCACCGCCCTGGACGCGCGCATGGGCGAGGTCTACGTGGCGGCCTGGCAGTGCCGCGATGGCCTGCCGGAGCGGCTTCTCGACGAGGCGGTCATGGCGCCCGAGCGGCTGCGCCTGCCCGGCGGACACGACGAGCACGACTGGGTCGGGGTCGGGTCCGGCTGGAACCTGCTGGAGCGGATGCCCGCCCAGGTGCAGGCCGGGCTCGGCCAGCACCTGCCGCAGGTGGAGGCCGACGCGGCGGACATGGCACTGCTGGCCATGCACGAGCTGGAGGCCGGCGGAGGCCGGGCGGCCCACCTCGCCCAGCCGGTCTATCTGCGCAACGAGGTGGCCTGGAAGAAGGCGAAATGAGCGAGCTGCCGCCGGTGGCGGTTCACGACCCGGCGCTGGCGGCACTGGCCGAGCGCCTGGGGCTGCCCTTCGCGGTCGAGTCCGAGCTGGTCCTGGAGCAGCGTGAGGGCCGCCTGGTGCTGGCCGGCGACGAGAAGCGCTACGGCCACCCGCTGGCGGTGGAGTTCGCCAGCGGCCGGGCGGCCCATCGGCGTCGCTTCGGCGGCGGGCGGGGACAGCTGGTCGCGCGTGCCTGCGGGTTCGCCCAGGGGGTGACACCTGCGGTGGTGGATGCCACCGCCGGCCTGGGACGCGACGCCTTCGTGCTGGCCAGCCTGGGGGCTCGGGTGCTGCTGGTGGAGCGGGTGGCGGCGATCTTCGCCCTGCTCGAGGATGGCCTGGCCAGGGCGCTGCTCGATGCCGACACCGCCGAGATCGCCAGGCGTATGGGCCTGGTCCATGGCGATGCCGCCGGTGACCTCGAGGCGCTGGTGGCCGAGGCGGGCTTCGCTCCCCAGGTGATTCACCTGGACCCGATGTTTCCGCACCGTGACAAGTCTGCACTGGTCAAGAAGGAGATGCGCCTGTTCCGGACCCTGGCCGGCGACGATGCGGACGCCCCGCGCCTGCTGGAGGCGGCCCTGGACGTGGCGACCCATCGGGTGGTGGTCAAGCGCCCGCGCAAAGCGCCGCCGATTGAGGGGCCCGCGCCGCGCCACGTCATCGAGGGCAGGACCAGCCGCTATGACCTCTATGTGCACCGCAGCCTGCAGGCCACGTGATCAGTCGCCCTGGCGGGTGATCAGCTGCAGGCGGTGGCGCAGGGCCGGGTCGAACAGCCGCCGCGAGCGCCCGGCCGCCTCGCGCAAGCGCTCGTCGAACATCAGCCGTCCCGCGGGATCACGCCACAGCCAGCCCTCCAGCTCCAGGCTCTCCACCAGCCTGACGAACAGGCGCGTATCGAAGAATTCCGGGGCATCGAGTCCCGAGAGCAGCGCCAGCCGCTCGGCGAGCAGCCGGCTGTGCTCGGCCAGCTCTTCGGCCGTCAGCTCGCCTGCCCCCGCGTGGATCAATACCGCCAGCAGCAGGTAGCCGCGCTGCAGTGATGGCTGCATCAGCTGCCCCAGCAGGTCGAGGCTCTCGCCAGCCTCCAGGCTGTCGTCGGGCCGCCGCCAGCCACCCCGGGCGTCGGGCTCCAGCAGCCCCAGCTCGACCAGGGTATCGAGCATCGCCGCCAGTGCCTCGCCCAGCGCCGGTGGGGGAGAGACCATCAGTTCCCGGGCCAGGATCGGCCAGCCCGGGGCCAGCAGGGCCTCCAGTTCGTCCAGATGGTGGTGCGCCTGGTGGCGGAAGGCGAAGGCGGTGAGACCGGCCAGGGCGTAGAGGTGCAGCACGTTGTTGCGGTACCAGCCCAGCTGGCTGGCCTGCTCGGCATCGGCGAGCAGGATGTCGCCCAGCGACTGTTCGCGGCGCTGGATCATGCCCAGTGACAGGGCCTGGGCGATCCACTCCGCGGGTTCGCCCGCGGGCAGGCTCGCCCGGGCGGCGCCCGGCATTCGCCGCTGGAGCGCCGCCAGCAGCGCCAGCTGACGCTCCAGCAGGCGCTCCTCGATGGCATGGTGCGGCGTGGCCAGCAGCACCAGGGCGACCAGGTTGACCGGGTTGAGGGCGGCGGCGGCGTTGATGCGCCGGCTCAGGGTCTCGCCCAGGCGTGGCACCATCTCGCCGAGCCACTCGGGCTGGGGAGCGCGCTCCCTGCGCCAGTGGGTGCCGAGCTCATGGTCCAGGTAGTCGGCCAGACGCAGCGGCTCCCCGACGCTCAGGCTCACGCGACCGAAGGGCTGGCGCAACTTTCCCACGACCCGCAGCAGCGCCAGCGGCGTCTCCTTGCGCTTCCTGCCGCCACGCAGCTCGCGCTGATAGCTGGCACTCTCGATGACCCGTTCGTAGCCGATATAGACTGGAATGAAGGCCACTGGCCGCGCCTGTCCGGCAGCGTGGCTGCGCAGGAAGGAGCGCAGGGTCATGGCCAGCATGCCGGGGCGCGCGGGCAGCATGCGGCCGCTGCGCGAGCGGCCGCCTTCCATGAAGTACTCCAGTGGGTGCCCGCGAGCGATGAGGCGGTGCAGGTATTCGTTGAATACCGTCGCGTAGAGGCGATTGTCGCGGAAGCTGCGGCGCAGGAAGAAGGCGCCGCCGCGGCGCAGCAGCGGGCCGATCAGCGGCATGTCCAGGTTGCGCCCGGCGGCGATATGCGGCGGCATCAGGCCCTCCTGGTAAAGCACGTAGGAGAGCAGCAGGTAGTCGACATGGCTGCGGTGGCAGGGCACGTAGACCAGGGTGTGGTCCTCGGCCAGCGGCTTGATCGCCGCCAGGCCGCGCACGTCGACACCGTCGTAGAGGCGGTTCCAGAGCCGGCGCAGCAGGCCATCCATGAAGCGCAGCACCGGGTATGTCATGTTGGAGGCGATCTCGTGACCGTAGCGGCGGGCGCGACGCTCCAGCCGTGCGCGGCCATGCCCACCCTCGCCGGCCAGTTCGTCGATCACCCGGCCTACCTCGGGGCTCGCTGCCACCCCCTCGATCAGCGTGCGGCGATGGGAGAGGTCCGGGCCCAGCACCCGGGTGCGCATGCGCCGGAAGTGCACGCGCAGCAGGCGGGCCGCCTTGCGATTGGTGAGCGCCGGGTCGCGGTCGTCACACAGCTGGCGCAGCATCAGCGGGGCGCCGAAGTGCACCTCCACGCTGCGCCGGTTGACCAGCACCGAGAGGGCGCGGCGCAGGCGGCCGGTCAGCTGCCAGTTGTCCGCGGCGACCATCCGCCAGAAGCCGAAGCGCTTGCCCGGTGCACGCCCCCAGAAGATGCTGACCGGCACCAGCTGTACCGCGAGTTGCGGGTCGGCCTCGAGGCGTTCGATCAGCGCCGCGAAGGGCGGCACGCCGCGCGCGGAACGGCGCAGCCTCCGGCGTGGCAGCGGCAACGCCAGGCAGCCGGGGAGTCTCAGGCCGGCGAGGCGCCGGGGGCGGTCGGCGGCCGGCAGGCCGTGGTGGGAGGTCAGCGCAGCGAGCAGCCAGGTGTCGCTCATTGCCGGCCGGGGCAGCACGTAGACCACCGGCAGGTCCGGGGCGATCCCCAGCTCAGCGGGGGACGGCTCGATCAGGCGCGGCCGAACCCAGGCGGCGATCACGCGGGTCATCGCCGCGCGCAGGGGGGTAGTCAGGGTGTGCAGCAAGGCCATCCGTTTGCCCCGGGTGCAGGAAAGGGAGAGGAAAGGCCAGTATAGTCGTCGGGAGTCGCCGGGTCAGCGGCGACTCAGGGGCGTGTGACGAAGCGGACAGGGATACGGCCATGCACGGGATCTGGCGAGATGGCAATGACTTCGAGCTGCTGCCTGAGGCAAGCCGCTTCCTGCCCGCCATGTTCGAGGCCATCGAGCAGGCGCGGGCCTCGATCCTGATCGAGCTCTACCTGATGGAGTCGGGACGGCTGGCCTCGGCGCTGATCGATACCCTGGTGCGGGCTGCCGAGCGCGGCGTGACGGTGCTCCTGCTGCTCGACGGTTACGGCGCCATGGGCCTGTCGGGGCACGATCGCCAGCGGCTCGAGGCGGGCGGCGTGGCCCTGCGCTTCTTCAACCCGCTGGGGCTCCACTCCCTGGCACGCAACCTCACCCGTGACCATCGCAAGCTGGTGGTGATCGACGGCCGTGTCGCCTTCACCGGCGGCTTCGGTGCCGTGGACGAGTTCCTGGACGCCTGGTACGAGGTGGCGGTGCGCATCCAGGGGCCGGTGGTGGCCGACTGGGTGCGTCTGTTCAGCCGCCTGTGGGATTCCCCGCTGACGCGCGGTCGTGGCCCCTCGGGTCTGGTGCGCGGACTGTCGACCGTGACCCGCGCCGAAGATGGTTACCGCGGCATGCGCGGCCGGGCGATCTGGGGGCAGGGATATCGCTACCAGGCGATACGCCACTCGCTGCATGGCCGGGTGGAGCGTGCGCGCCGCCGGATCTGGATCTGCACACCCTACTTTGCGCCGACCTTCAGCCTGCGCCTGCGCCTGGCGAGGGCGGCCCGGCGAGGTGTCGACGTGCGCCTGCTGCTGCCCGGCGAGTACCACGACCACCCCGGCGTTCGCTATGCGGGGCAGCGCTTCTACGGGCGCCTGCTCAAGGCCGGGGTGCATATCCACGAGTTCCAGCCGACCTTCATTCACGCCAAGTTCTCGCTGGCCGATGACTGGGTCAGCCTGGGGTCGTGCAACTTCGATCACTGGAGCCTGCACTGGAACCTGGAGGCCAACCAGGAGGTGGATGACCGGCGCTTCGCCGGCGAGGTGGCGCAGCTCTTCGAGCGCCACTTCGCCGCCAGTCAGGAGATCGAGCCACGGCTGTGGGCGCAGCGTCCGCTATGGCAGCGCCTCAAGGAGTGGCTGTTCGGCACCCTGGACGGGATGCTGACCCGCCTGCGTTAGCCGGGCTACGCCCGGAGCTGCAAGAGCGTCGCTTCGCTCCTGGAAGCTATAAGCTGGAAGAAAATCTTGCCCCCAAGGCGGGTGACATCAGCTTTCCGGTTTCCGGCTTCTAGCCTACGGCTTACGGCGGCCGGCGGGCTTCTTCCTGCGCGGGGTGGGCTTGGGCGTCTCCGGCGGCACGCGGTAGTGCAGGTAGAGGTCGAGCACGAGCTCGGGAAGCTGGCGTACCAGCCCCTCGAGGCGCGCGGTGTCGGCGACGAACTCGGCCATGTCGGGCTCGTCGTCGAACAGGCCGGAGAGCGCCATGAAGGGCAGCAGCAGGGTGGCGGCGGCTTCCTCATCCTCCTCGAACCAGGCCGTCTCGTCGAGAAAGACCCCCTCCATGAAACCGGCACACCAGTCGCCGATGGGCGTCTCCTCCGGGGCAATGCCGTCCAGGGTCTGCTCGAAGGGCAGTTCCGGCAGCAGACCCTGCTCCAGGGCGGCGATGGCGTTATGGCGCAGCCGCTCCAGCAGGCCGAGGATGACCTCGCGCTCGGCGTCGTCGGCGAAGGTCGGCTCCCCCTGGAACAGCTCCGCCACCCAGGCCGCCGGCGGCACCTCCCGGGGACTGACCGCCAGGGCCACCAGGAAGCCGTGGGTGCCGATCAGGTCCAGGGCATCCTCGGGAACCCGCTCCGAGGCCAGGAAATCATCGAGATGATCGAGCTGGTCATCGTCGAGCAGGGGTTCGGGCTGCGGGGTATCGGACATCGAGACTCTCTCACGCTGGTTGACGGGCTCACGCTGGTGACGGGGCTTTACGCCCGTGGGGTCAGGCGGCATTCTAGCATTCATGAAGCGTGCCGCGTTGCCTCACCCCGATCCCGACGCCCTCGCCGCCCTCGGCCCGACCGACCTTTCGCGAGTCCTCAGTGAGCGAGTCGAGGCGGCCTGGGAGCTGTGTCGCGAGGTGCATCCCCACCTGCCCAGGCCTCGAGTATGGCTCGACCTGCGCGGCCAGTGCGCCGGCCAGGCGCACTTCGGTCGCGGGGGGTTGCGCTTCAACCCGGTGCTGTATGCCGAGAACCGCGTGGACTTCCTGGTCGATGTGGTGCCCCACGAGATGGCTCACTGGCTGGTCCACCACCTGGAAGATGGCCGGCGGGCACGGCCCCACGGTCACGAGTGGCAGACGGTGATGCGTCGGCTGTTCGGGCTCGAGCCGCGTACCACCCACCGCTTCGATACCGGCCGCGCCAGTCCGACGCCGCATCGCTACGTGTGCGGCTGTCGCGAACATGGTTTTACCCCTCGGCGCCACGCCCTGGCCAGCCAGGGGCGTCGCTATCGCTGCCGAAAGTGTGCTCAGACCTTGGTCTATCACCCTGGGTCGGCGTTTGAAAATGCTAGATAACCTGTTGTTATAAAAAGATTTTTTGATCATACCAATGTCTAAGAGGAAGGCCGGCGCCAAGGCGTTATGCTGGCCGCACTTCCATGGCACTGGCGGCAACGACAATCTCAATGCTGGTCGCCGGTTTCCACCCACCTGACGGGGCCACCCCAAGGACAGAGGCAACTCCATGAGCGAACAACAGAACATCTATCCGGTGCGCGATGCCATCGCCGCCAAGGCCTGGGCGGACAAGGAAAAGTACCAGGCGATGTATAAGCAGTCCGTGGACGACCCCGATACCTTCTGGGGCGAACAGGCCAAGCGCATCGACTGGGTCAAGTTCCCGACCAAGATCAAGCACACCAGCTTCGATCCCCACAATGTCGATATTCGCTGGTTCGAGGACGGCAGCCTCAACGCCAGCGCCAACTGCCTGGATCGTCACCTCGAGAAGCGTGGCGATCAGACTGCCATCATCTGGGAAGGCGACGATCCCAACGACTCCGCCCACATCAGCTACCGCGAGCTGTACGAGCGCACCTGCCAGCTGGCCAACGCACTCAAGGCCCAGGGCGTGAAGAAGGGCGACGTGGTCACCCTCTACATGCCGATGATTCCCGAGGCTGCCGTGGCCATGCTGGCCTGCGCCCGCATCGGCGCCGTGCACTCCGTGGTCTTCGGCGGCTTCTCGCCGGACGCCCTGGCCCAGCGCATCATCGGCGCCAACTCCAAGCTGGTGATCACCGCCGACGAGTCCGTACGCGGTGGCAAGCAGGTGCCGCTCAAGGACAACGTCGATGCGGCCCTGACCCGCGACGGCACCGAGGTGTGCCAGAAGGTGCTGGTGGTCAAGCGTACCGGCGGCGAGATCGAGTGGAAGGAGGGACGTGACCTCTGGTACCACGAGCAGGTCGATAGCCAGCCTACCGACTGCGCGGCGGAGGAGATGAACGCCGAGGATCCGCTGTTCATCCTCTACACCTCCGGTTCCACCGGCGCACCCAAGGGCCTCAAGCACACCACCGGCGGCTACATGGTCTACGCCAGCCTGACCCACCAGTATGTATTCGACTATCAGGATGGCGAGGTCTACTGGTGCACCGCCGACGTGGGCTGGGTCACCGGTCACAGCTACATCGTCTATGGCCCGCTGGCCAACGGCGCCACCACTCTGATGTTCGAGGGCGTGCCCAGCTATCCGACCCACGGCCGCATGGGCGAGGTAGTCGACAAGCACAAGGTCAACATCCTCTACACCGCGCCCACCGCCATCCGCGCGCTGATGGCCCATGGCGAGAACGTCATGGACTCCAGCAAGCGTGACAGCCTGCGCATCCTCGGCTCGGTGGGCGAACCCATCAACCCCGAGGCCTGGGAGTGGTACTACCGGGTGATCGGCAACTCCAACTGTCCCATCGTCGATACCTGGTGGCAGACCGAGAACGGCGGCATCATGATCGCTCCGCTGCCCGGCGCCACGGATCTCAAGCCGGGCTCCGCCACCCTGCCGTTCTTCGGCGTGCAGCCGGCGCTGTACGACAGCGAGGGCAAGGAGCTCAAGGGCGCAGTGGATGGCAACCTGGTGATCACCGACTCCTGGCCCGGCCAGGCGCGCTCCATCTGGGGTGACCATGAGCGATTCACCCAGACCTACTTCTCCACCTACCAGGGGGTCTACTTCACCGGCGATGGCTGCCGCCGCGACGAGGATGGCTACTACTGGATCACCGGCCGTGTCGACGACGTGATCAACGTCTCCGGTCACCGCATGGGCACCGCCGAGATCGAGTCCTCGCTGGTGGCCCACGACGCCGTGGCCGAGGCTGCCGTGGTCGGCTTCCCCCATGACATCAAGGGGCAGGGTATCTACATCTACGTCACCCTGAATGACGATGCGGAGCCCTCCGATGAGCTCAAGAAGGAGCTCACCCAGTGGGTGCGCAAGGACATCGGGCCGATCGCCTCGCCGGACGTCATCCAGTGGGCACCGAGTCTGCCCAAGACGCGCTCCGGCAAGATCATGCGCCGCATCCTGCGCAAGATCGCTGCCAACGAGTGCGATGGCCTGGGTGATACCAGCACCCTGGCCGATCCGTCCGTGGTGGACGAGCTGATCGAGCATCGCGCCAACCGCTGAGCCGCCGCGACGAGCCCGCCTCGTCGTCACCTGAGCCTGGCGAGCCGGCCCCCACGGGGCCGGCTTCTTTTCGGCTATCGGAAATATTGTCGACAATGTGCGCGCGAGGCTTGGGAATCGCCTCTCCCATGGGGTAACATGCGACTCAACGAAGAAGAGCCCGTGTGGCGGTCGTCGATCCGCTGCCAGAGGAACCGGAGGAGAATCCATGGCCTTTGCCCAGAAATTCATCGTCGCCGATGACCATCCGCTGTTCCGCGCAGCCCTCACCCAGGCACTGCGTCAGCTGGCGCCCCAGGCCGAGATCGTCGAGTCCGACACCATGGAGGCTACCGCCGAGGTGGTGACTCGCCACCCCGATGCCGACCTGATCCTGCTCGACCTGCACATGCCGGGCGCCCACGGTTTCTCGGGCCTCATCCAGCTGCGTGGCCAGACCCCGGACATTCCGGTGGCGGTGGTCTCGGGCAGCGACGAGCCCTACGTGGTGCGCCGCGCCATCGACTACGGTGCCTCCGGCTTCATCCCCAAGTCCTCCTCGCTGCAGCTGATCGCCGAGGCAGTGGGCGAGATTCTGGATGGCGAGGTGTGGTTGCCGGCGGAGCTGGCCGCTGCCATCGGTGAGGCCGACGAGGAGGAGACCAAGTTTGCCGAGGCGATCGCCTCGCTGACCCCGCAGCAGTTCCGGGTGCTCAACATGCTTACCGAGGGCCTGCTCAACAAGCAGATCGCCTACGAGCTCAGCGTCTCCGAGGCCACCATCAAGGCCCACGTCACCGCCATCCTGCGCAAGCTGGGCGTACACTCCCGCACCCAGGCGGTGATCGCCGCCCAGAAACTCGAGGTGGAGCCGCCGAAGGTGGAGTCGTAGCGCCAAGGCGCAAGCTTCAAGTAAACGCAGAAACCCACCGTCAGGTGGGTTTCTTGCTTGTGGTAGGTGTTTGAGAACCACTTCAGTTGCTCGAGGCTGTCCCGGCGACAGGTCTGATCGGGGGCGCTGTGAACCCCTCCCTGGGCGCTACCTCGGCCATCCCTGGTCCTCGGACCCCCTCCAGACCTGCCCCCGGCGCCTCTCGCTGCACCATCAGAGCGACGAACTCGTCCCGTGTTCTACTTCGCTGCCCGGCTGGCCTGCAGGGTGCGGGTGAGCAGGGCGCGCAGGGCGGCGGGGCGCACCGGCTTGAGCAGCAGCTGGTAGCCGGCGCGCTTGACCTCCTCGGCGACCTCCTCGGTGCGGTCGGCGGTGATCACGATGCCGGGCACCGCGCCCTCCAGCCGCTCGCCGAGGGCCTCCAGGGCCATCAGCCCGGTGACCTCGTTGTCCAGATGGTAGTCGGCGAGTATCGCGTCCGGGTCGCCATCGAGGTGGCGCAGCACCGACTTGGCGCCACCGATGCTGGTGGTGGTGAAGACCTCACAGCCCCACCCGGAGAGCATCGCCTTCATGCCCTCGAGGATCAGCGTCTCGTTGTCGATGCACAGGATCCGTGTGCCGGCGAGCTTGTTGCCAGCACGGCGCGGGGCGGCCGCTTCCTCGGCCTGTTCGGCCTCGCTGCGCGCGGCCACCACCGGCACGCTGACCGAGAACATGGTGCCGTGACCCTCTCGGGAGCGCACCGTGATGGGGTGGTCCAGCACCCGGCTCATGCGATCGGCGATGGAGAGCCCCAGGCCCAGCCCCTTCTCGCTCTCCTTGTGGCGCGAGGCCTGGTCGAGGCGGCGGAACTCCTGGAAGATCTCCGCCTGCTTGGAGGCCGGGATGCCGGGGCCGGAGTCCCACACCTGGATAGAGAGGCGGTCCCCCTGGCGACGGCAGCCCAGCAGCACCCGTCCCTCCTGGGTGTAGCGGATGGCGTTGGAGAGGAAGTTCTGCACGATGCGACGCAGCATCTGGGCGTCGCTGTCGACCCACTGGCGGGTCGGTACCACCACCAGGTCGAGGCCGCGGTCCTCGGCCATCACCTCGAACTCGGCGCGTAGCGGGCGGATGATATCCGCGAGGGCGAAGTGGCTGCGGCGCGGCGTCAGGGCGCCGGCATCCAGCTTGGAGATGTCGAGCAGGGTGCTGAGGAGCTCCTCGGCGGCCTGCAGGGAGTTGTCGATATGGCCGATGGTGCGCTTCATGTCGCTGGCATCCATCTCCTGGGAGAGCGCCGAGGTGAACAGGCGGGCGGCGTTCAGCGGCTGCAGCAGGTCGTGGCTGGCGGCGGCCAGGAAGCGAGTCTTGGAGGCGTTGGCATCCTCGGCCAGCTGCTTGGCCTGGCGCAGCGCCTGCTCCGCCTCGGCGCGCACCCGGTTCTCCTGGCGCAGCGCCGCGTTGGCCTCGGAGAGCGCCTGGGTGCGCTCGCGTACGCGCTCCTCCAGGGTCTCGTTGGTCTCCTTGAGGGCGATCTCCGCGAGGCGGCGCTCGGTAATGTCCTGGTAGAGGGCGAAGAAGCCGAGAATCGCGCCGCTGTCGCCGAAGTGGGGGGTGTAGGTCACCAGCATGTAGCGGCGCCCCTCGGGGAGCCGGATCGAGACCTCGAAGCTGACCCGCTCGCCGGACAGCGCCCGCTCGATCCACTGCTCCCGCTCCAGGGCCATCTCGGGCGGGATGACCTCCTGCACGCGCTTGCCGATCACCGCGTTGCGGTCGATGCCGAAGGCCTGCTCGTAGGCGCGGTTGGTGAAGAGGTAGCGACACTCCTTGTCGAAGTAGGCGATCAGCGCGGGGACGTTGTCCGTGTAGATGCGGATGTTGTTCTCCGAGCGGATCAGCGCCTCCTCGATGCGCTTCTGCTGGGTGATGTCCTGGTAGGTATAGACGAAGCCGCCGCCGGGCATGGGGTTGCCCTGGACCTCAAGTACGCTGCCGTCCTGGCGGTAGCGCACGTAGCGGTGAGGCTGGCCCTCGCGGATGTTGTCGAGCAGCAGCTGGACATGCTCCTCGGGATCGCCGGGGCCGTACTCGCCGTTGTGGGCGTTGTAGCGAAAGATCTTGTCGATCGGGGCGCCGACCCGGATCAGGTGGTCGGGGAAGCGGAACAGCTCCAGGTAGCGCTGGTTCCACACCACCAGGCGCAGGTTCTGGTCGACCACGCTGATGCCCTGGTTGATGTTCTCGATGGTGGCCTGGAGCAGGGCGCGGTTGAATTCGAGTACCTGGGAGGCCTCGTCGACGATGGAGATGACGTCGGAGATGCCGATGCCGCGTCCCTGCAGCGCCGAATTGACCACGATGCGCGCCGAGGAGGCGCCGAGAACCGAGGCCAGGAAGCGCTCGGTGAACTGGATGATGTCGATGGAGGCGCGGGTACCATCTTCCAGCGGTTTGCCGCTGCGCCGGGCGTAGTCGTCGAAAGCCCGGCTGACCTGGCCGGCGCCCAGGAAGCGTTCGCACAGTACCTTGAGGTCGCCCACCGTGGTGGCGCCGGTCCAGGGGCGGTTCACCGAGGTCTGGCGGGTCTCGACGCTGTCGACGAACAGCGAGGCCTGGATGCGTTCCACTACTCGCTGGGAGGTGACCTGGGAGACGAAGATGTAGCAGAACAGGTTGACCCCCAGCGACAGCATCACGCCGTGGGTGAAGCTGTCGCCGACGTTGAGGCCGAACAGCGAGGTGGGGGCGAGCCAGGCCACGCCGAGCGGGCCGCCCGCCAGCCACTCGGCGGGCAGTACATCGGCGCCGATCATCGCCGGCATCAGCAGGCTGTAGGCCCAGATGGCGAAGCCGGCGTTCATGCCGACGATCACCCCCAGGCGGTTGCCACGCTTCCAGTAGAGTCCGCCGATCAGCGCCGGGGCGAACTGGCCGGCGGCGGCGAAGGAGAGCATGCCGATGGAGGCCAGCGAGGTGAATTCGCCGATCAGCTGGTAGAAGCCGTAGGCCATGGCCAGCACCGCGCCGATAGTGATGCGCCGCGCGCGCAGGACCAGGCGGCCATAGTCGCGGGCCTTGGTATCGAACCAGCGCAGCCGGAAGAGTGCCGGGATGACGATCTCGTTGGAGATCATGATCGATACCGCCACGGCGGCGACGATCACCATGCCGGTGGCCGCCGAGAAGCCACCGATGAAGGTCAGCAGGGTCAGCCAGGTGCTGTCGGCAGCCATGGGCAGGGCCAGCACATAGCTGTCCGGTTCCACGTCGCCGCCGGCGAACAGGGTCAGGCCGGCGGCGGCCAGGGGCACCACGAAGAAGGCGAAGGCCAGCAGGTAGAGCGGGAACAGCCAGCGTGCGGTGCGCGCGTCGTCGCGGTGGGTATTCTCCACCACCGCCACGTGGAACTGGCGCGGCAGGCAGAGGATCGCCAGCATCGCCAGCAGGGTCTGGGCCCAGAAGCTCTGGCCGAAGTCCTGCTGGGCCAGCTGGCGCTGCAGCTCGAGCTGGCTCTCGGCGCGTGCCAGCAGGTCGCCCAGCCCGTCGAACATGCCCCAGGTGACATAGGCCCCCAGCGCCATGAAGGCGAGCAGCTTGACCAGCGACTCGAAGGCCACGGCGTGGATCAGCCCCTCATGGTGCTCGGTGGCGTCGGTGTGGCGGGTGCCGAAGAGGATGGCGAAGGCGGCCATCACCAATGCCACGTAGAAGGCGGTATCGGCGAACAGCGGCGCGCGGGTGATATCGGTGTCGGCCGTCAGCACGCTGAAGGAGGTGGCCACGGCCTTCAGCTGCAGGGCGATATAGGGCAGGGTGCCGATCAGTGCCACCAGGCTGGCGAAGGCCGCCAGCGACTGGGTCTTGCCATAGCGCGAGGCGATGAAGTCGGCAATGGAGGTGACGTTCTGGTGCTTGGCGACGCGGATCATCTTGGCCAGTACCGGCCAGAACAGCAGGAAGGTGAGGATCGGCCCCACGAAGATGCTGGCGAAGGACCAGCCGCCGCTGGCGGCCTGGCCTACCGCACCGTGGAAGGTCCAGGAGGTGCAGTAGATGGCCAGTGCCAGGCTGTAGATGATCGGCCGTCGCTGACTGGCGCCGTGGCGCCGGGCATGACGATCGCCGCGCCAGGCGATGGCGAACAGTACGGCGATGTAGAGCAACGATGCGGCGACCAGCAGCCAGCCTGAGAACATGAGCTTCCTCCCTGGGTGTCGCCGCCCATTCTAGGGCAAGGACGCGGCTGAGGGCAGGCGCATGGTTCAGTCGGTTTCCACACAGACGGCGCGGTAGAGCGGGGCCTCTGCTGTCAGGCGACGCATAGCGTCCAGCTGTGGCTGGCGCGACTCGCCCGCCAAGGGCAGGGTCTCGCGGGTGGCGCAGTTCATCAGCCAGGTCTGGTGGCTGACACTGTCCTGGGCCTGCTTCTCGAAGCGGTAGAGCAGGAATTCGACCCGTTTCTCGCCATCCTGCGCCTGGACCGTCATGCCCTGCTCGTCGACCACGCTGAAGGCGGTGGTCATGGGGAAGAGGTAGGTCCAGGGGCGCCAGAACATGGCGTCCTGCTCGGCCTGGACGACGCGGGCGCTTTCCGGCAGCAGCGAGCGCTTGTGCTCGTACCAGCTGTACTCCGTCTGGATCTGGTAACCGAGCATCCCCAGGCCGCCCAGTGCGGGGATGATCCAGCGCGGCAGGCGCTTGCCACTGACCTTGCGCAGCAGCAGGCCGATGCCCGCCGCCCCGAGGCCGGCGAAGATCGCCCCAATCAAGTGCCAAATCATGGTTCACCTTTTCTCAAAGAGATCGGGCTTCCCAAGGGAAGCCCGATCGGTAGGGAGTTACTGGCCCGGCGAGCCGGGCCAGGGGGCCATTATGGCCCAGTAATTGCCGAGACGTCAGTGCTCGGTTGCGGCACCAGCACCCTTGGGATAGCGAACGCTCTCCACCAGGTCCTGGATCTCCTGCGGGGGCTCTTCGGTGGCGGTGGACACCAGGTAGGCCACCGTGAAGTTGAAGATCGCACCCACCGCGCCGAAGGAGAGCGGCGAGATGCCCAGGATCCAGTTATCCGGCGTGTTGGGCAGCATGTTGGTGCCCGGCACGAAGAACCAGCCCAGGTAGGTGAAGATGTAGAGCAGGGTGGCGATCAGGCCGGTCAGCATGCCCGCCACGGCGCCCTTGTTGTTCACCCGCTTGGAGAAGATCCCCATCATCAGCGCCGGGAACAGCGAGGCGCCGGCGATACCGAAGGCCAGGGCCACCGTCTGGGCGGCGAAGCCCGGCGGGTTGAGGCCCAGGTAGGTGGCCAGCAGGATGGCGCCCGCCATGGAGATCCGTGCGGCCAGCATCTCGCCCTTCTCGGTGATCTTCGGGTTGATCATGGTCTTGATCAGGTCGTGACTGATCGCCGAGGAGATGGCCAGCAGCAGACCCGCCGCGGTAGAGAGGGCAGCCGCGATACCGCCGGCGGCGATCAGGCCGATGACCCACGGGGGCAGGTTGGCGATCTCGGGGTTAGCGAGTACCAGGATATCGTTGTTGACGGTCAGCTCGCTGCCTTCCCAGCCACGCGCCTCGGCGGTGTCGGCGAAGTCGGCGTTGCCGTCGTTATAGAGCTGGATGCGGCCGTCGTCGTTCTTGTCCTCGAAGTTGATCAGGCCGGTCTCCTCCCAGGTGCGAATCCATCCCGGGCGCTCCTCGTAGACCAGCGCATTGCTGGCGGCGGCCTCGTAGTCCTCGACCTGGCCGGCCATCTCCGGATAGATCGTGGTGGCGAGGTTCAGGCGCGCCATGGAGCCCACGGCCGGTGCGGTGAGGTAGAGCAGGGCGATGAACACCAGCGCCCAGCCGGCGGACCAGCGAGCATCGGCCACCTTGGGCACGGTGAAGAAGCGGATGATGACGTGGGGCAGACCCGCGGTACCCACCATCAGCGACAGGGTGAACAGCACCATGTTGAGCTTGTTGTCGACGTCCGCGGTGTAGTCGCGGAAGCCCAGGGCGTTGACCACATCGTCGAGCTTCTCCAGCAGCGGGATGCCGGACTCGGTGTGGGTGCTGAACATGCCGAACATGGGGATCGGGTTGCCGGTCAGCTGCATGGCGATGAACACCGCCGGAATGGTATAGGCGATGATCAGCACGATGTACTGGGCCACCTGGGTGTAGGTGATGCCCTTCATGCCACCGAAGACCGCATACAGGAACACGATGAAGGCCGCGATCCAGATGCCCCAGGTGTTGGATACCTCGAGGAAGCGCGAGAAGGCCACGCCGGCACCGGTCATCTGGCCGATGACGTAGGTCACCGAGGCGACGATCAGGCAGATGACGGCTACCAGGCGTGCGGCGTTGCTGTAGAAGCGGTCACCGATGAAGTCCGGCACCGTGAACTTGCCGAACTTGCGCAGGTAGGGCGCCAGCAGCATGGCCAGGATGACGTAGCCGCCGGTCCAGCCCATCAGGAAGGTGGAGTTGGCGTAGCCGCCGGAAGCCAGCAGGCCGGCCATGGAGATGAACGACGCGGCGGACATCCAGTCGGCGGCAGTGGCCATGCCGTTGGTGATCGGATGGACGCCGCCGCCCGCCACATAGAAGTCCTTGGTCGAGCCCGCTCGGGCCCAGATCGCGATGCCGATGTAGAGGGCAAACGAGGCCCCTACGAACAGCAGGTTGATTGCAAATTGACTCATGCTGTCTTACTCCCCGAGTCCGAATTTCTTGTCGAGTTGGTTCATTCGCCAGGCGTAGAAGAAGATCAGGCAAATGAATGTCAGGATCGAACCCTGTTGGGCGAACCAGAAGCCCAGGTCGGTGCCACCGACCGGGATGCCGGCGAGCAGCGGCCGGAACAGGATGGCGCAGCCGTAGGAGACGAAGGCCCAGACGACCAGGCAGCCAGCGATCAGGCGCACGTTGGCCTTCCAGTACTCGGTTGAGTCGACTTTCTCTTCTGCCATGTCGTGTTCTCCACTTGTTGTTGAGCTAGGGAACTTGTGCAGTCGTTGGTTGAGGGATCACCAGGGCAATCGCACGCCCCCGGCCGCGAGGCGCATTGGTGTCGTGCGATTGCCCTGCATGATGCAGGTGGATAGTGGTCAATGAGTGGCAAAAATGAATCCCAGACTTTCGTATCATGAGAATAAAGCAATTCAACGCGTTTTATAAAAATCGTTTTTTTTCAGAGTGTTGAATTGATTGTTTTCGTGAAATGCCGGGAGCGGCGGTGGCAGGATAGAACCATGGTATATCCTGTTCTCCTATGACCTTTGTCTAGGAATGAATGGGTGGGATAGGACCATGGTCTAAGCGGTGCTCGGTCGATACGATCGTCTAGCTTATCGGCGAGGTGTCGTCGTTGTTATGCTCCAGAGAAGTACCGATGTGTCATCGGCATCATCGACAGCCGATCACGCCTGCGGAAACCAATAACAATGCCGCCGCTGAAGCCGCCCCGGGTCGCCGCCGAACGACGTCCGGGGTAGGGGTCTTCCTCGCAGTGGTGGCCGATCCGTGAGGTCCAGCCATGGTCGATCTCGATCTTTCCCAGCCGCCGTTCACGCTGCTCGACGACGCTGGTCGCGAGCGCGTGCGTCAGGGTGTCGATCTGGCCTACTTCGACCGCGACGAGATCATCCTCGAGGCCGGCCAGCCCGGCGAGTATGTCTTCATTATCCACAAGGGCGAGGTGGCCGAGATCGATACCACCCAGCCCGCGGCTCGGGAACGCATCGGTCATTACACCCAGGGCGACCTGTTCGGTGCCATCAGTATCCTCAATGGCAAGAGTCGCTATCGCTTTCGCGCCGAGCAGGAGAGCCTTTGTTACCTGCTGCCCAAGGCGCTGTTCCTCGAGCTGTGCGATGACTGCCCGCCATTCGCCGAGTTCTTCCGCCAGACCCTGGCTCACAAGGCCCGTCTGCTTACCGAGCAGCGCGCCGAGGGCGGGGTGACCATGGCCGGCTTCATGCTGGCGGCGGTGGACGAGTGCATGCGCGAACCGCTGGTGGTGCCCGCCACCACGACCATTGCCGAGGCGGTGGCCACCATCAACGAGCGGCGTGCCGACTCGCTGCTGGTGGCGCGTGACGGCGGCCACGGCATGATCACCAAGACCGACCTGCTCAATGCCCTGGTGGTGGACGAGCTCGGTCGCGACTCTCCGCTGGAGGGGCTGGGCCATGGCGAGCTGATCACCGTGGCGCCCGGGCAGTACCTGTTCGAGGCGCTGGTGATCATGACCCGCCACAAGGTGGAGCGGGTGGTGGTGATGGAGCAGCAGCGCCCGGTGGGGGTGGTGGAGCTGACCGACGTGCTCAGCTACTTCTCCAGCCGCAGCTACGTGGTCAGCCTGCAGGTGGAGCAGGCGGAGAGCCTGGAGGCGTTGGCCGCCGCCAGTCGCCGCACTCCCGAACTGGTCAGCGCGCTGATGGCCCAGGGGGTCAAGCTGCGCTTCGCCATGGGGCTGCTGGCCGCACTCAACGGGCGGATCATCAACAAGGCCTGGGGGTTCCTGGTGGATGAGCGCTACCACGCCGGTAGCTGCCTGATGGTGATGGGCAGCGAGGGGCGCGGCGAGCAGATCCTCAAGACCGACCAGGACAATGGTCTGATCCTGGCCGACGACCTCGACTGGCCCGATTGCGCCGAGCAGATGCAGCGCCTGACCGACACCCTGATCGAGCTGGGCTATCCGCCCTGTCCCGGCAACATCATGGTCTCCAACCCCGAGTGGGTGGGCACGGTCAGCCAGTGGCAGCGACGCATCGCGCGCTGGATCGAGGCCCGCGACGGCGACAGCCTGATGAAGCTCGCCATCATGCTCGACTCCCATGCGGTGGCGGGCAATCCGGCGCTGCTCGACCGGGTGCGCGACGACCTCTTCGCCCAGTGCGCCGGCAACGAGTTGCTGCTCTCCTACTTCGCCCGCACCATCCTGCGCTTCTCCACGCCGCTGACCCTGTTCGGTTCGCTCAAGCGTCCCCAGCACGGCATCGACATCAAGAAGGGCGGCATCTTTCCCATCGTCCACGGCGTACGAGTGATGGCCCTGGAGCGCGGCATCCGGCCCACCTCGACCCTGGAGCGCCTCGATGCCCTGGCCGACGACGGTCGCCTGGAACCGCGCTTCGCCGAGGACCTGGCCGAGGCGCTGTCGCTGTTCACCGAGCTGCGCCTCAAGCAGCAGCTGTCTCGCCGCGAGGGCGATGACGACAACCGCAAGCCCGACCGGGTCGTGGTCCAGGAACTCTCGTCACTGGAGCGCGACCTGCTGCGCGAGGCGCTGCATATCGTCAAGGACTTCAAGCAGCGCCTCTCGCATCGCTTCCATCTGGAATACTCATGAACCGACGGAACGACAACGACACAAGGAGCCCGTCATGCTCAAGGTCCTGAGGCGCGCCGCGGACCGAAGGCGCCATGCCAACGGCGAGTACGCTTGGCTGTTTCACCCCTATACCGGCGAGGAGATGGTGGTTATCGACACCGAGACCACCGGCCTGGATACCCGCAGTGCGGAGCTGGTGTCGATCGCCGCGGTGCGGGTGCGTGGCGACCGTATCCTGACCAGCGAGTCCCTGGACCTGCGCCTGAGGCGGCCCGACACGCTGACCGGCGACTCCATCCGCATCCATGGCCTTCGCGGCGTGGATCTCGACAACGGCGAGAGCATCGATGCCGCCCTGGCGCGACTGCTCGACTTCGTCGGCAATCGCCCGCTGGTGGGCTGGCACCTGGGATTCGACCTGGCGATCCTCAATCGCGAGCTGCGCCCGCGTTTCGGCTTCGAGCTGCCCAACGCCACCGTGGACGTGGCCCAGTTGTGGCGACGTCGGCTTTGGCGCCGGCACCCGGAGATCGACAGCCTGCCGCGCTTCGAGGCTGTCGCCGAGCGCCTGGGGGTGCCGGTGATGGGGCGTCATACCGCCCTGGGCGATGCGGTCACCACCGCGCTGATGTTCCTGCGCCTGGAGCGGGGCCACGCCAGCGGCGACCAGTTCGCCTGAGCGTGCCGGCGTCGCCTGGCGGCGGCGCCGATGGTAGGATGGGCGCCCTCCCATTTTCGCCCGCACTGGCAGCGCCAAGACCCATGCAAGACGCCGTGATCTTCGACCCCCGTGAGCGCCACGCCGCGCCCTCAGCCCCCGAAACGTCCGATGCCCCCGATGCACGGGCGAAGCGCGAGTTCAACAAGCTGCACAAGCGCCTGCGGCGCCAGGTGGGCAATGCCATCATCGACTACGGGATGATCCACGAAGGTGACCGGGTGATGGTGTGCCTCTCAGGTGGCAAGGACAGCTACACCCTGCTCGAGATCCTGCGCAGCCTGCAGCGCAACGCCCCGGTGAGCTTCTCGCTGGTGGCCGTCAACCTCGACCAGAAACAGCCCGGCTTCCCGGAGCACGTGCTGCCCGAGTACCTGGAGGGCACGGGCGTCGAGTACCATATCCTCGAGCGCGACACCTACTCGGTGGTCAAGGAGAAGACCCCGGAAGGCAAGACCACCTGCGCGCTCTGCTCGCGGCTGCGGCGCGGCTCCCTGTACGGCTTCGCCGAGGAGATTGGTGCCACCAAGATTGCCCTGGGCCACCATCGCGAGGATATCCTCGAGACGCTGTTCCTCAACATGTTCTTCGGTGGCAGCCTCAAGGCGATGCCGCCCAAGCTGCTCTCCGATGATGGCAGGAACATGGTGATACGGCCGCTGGCCTATTGCCGCGAGGCGGATATCGCCGAGTTCGCCCGGCAGATGGCCTTCCCGATCATCCCCTGCAACCTGTGTGGCTCCCAGCCCAACCTGCAGCGGCAGCTGGTCAAGGAAATGCTCGCTGAGTGGGAGGCGAAGCACCCCGGGCGCCTGGAGAGCATGTTCAAGGCGGTGACCAACGTCGCCCCCTCGCAGCTGGCCGACCGCGAACTGTTCGACTTCGCCGGGCTGGAGGAGAAGCAGGCGAGGATGCAGGCCAGTCGGATCGAGATCCGCCAGGAGTCTTAGGCGGGAAGGGCCCGGGCTTCGCCGGGGAGCTTGAAGTTTCGAGAGCGGCGCTTCGCGCCTGGAAGCTGGAAGAGAAATCGCCCCCATGGCCTTGCCATGGGGGCGATTTCATTCAGGCGGCCGACCCGCTTCCAGTTAGTGCGCGCCCTCTTCCTCGGCCAGTCGAGTCAGCGACGGCAGGTCGAGGATATTCACCTCGCGCCCGGAGACAGCCACCAGGCCCTGGGTCTGGAAGCGTCCGAGGATGCGGCTCACCGTCTCCACCGCCAGGCCCAGATAGTTGCCGATATCGGCCCGCGACATGGAGAGGCGGAAGCTGTAGGGGGAGTAGCCGCGCCGGCGAAAGCGCTCGGAGAGGCTGGTGAAGAAGCTGGCCAGCCGCTGGTCGGCGGTCTTGCGCGACAGCAGCCGCATCATGCGGCGGTCGTCGCGCAGCTCCTTGCTCATGCTGCGGTAGAGCTGGCCGCGCAGTTCCGGCAGCGACTCCGAGAGGTGGTCCAGGCGGTCGAAGGGGATCTCGCAGACAGTCGTGGTTTCCAGCGCCACCACGGTGCCGGGGTAGTGCTCCTCGTCGATGCCGTCGAGGCCCACCAGCTCGCTGGGCAGGTAGAAGTTGGTTAGCTGGTCCTCGCCGCTGCCCTCAGTGGTGACCTGCTTGAGGCTGCCGGAGCGAACCGCGAACACGCTGGTGAAGGGGCTGTCCTGGCGGAACAGCGCCTCGCCCTTCTTGAGCGGCGCGCGGCGCCGGATGATGGCGTCGAACTGGTCCATGTCCTCCACCTCCAGCGCCAGTGGCAGGCAGAGCGAGCTCAGGCTGCAGGTCTGACAGCGTGTCTCCTGCAGCACCGAACGCCGTCGGCCGGTGAGGGTGTCAGCCATGGCCCTTTCCTTCTTGATCGTGGTCATGGGCCCATTATGGAGCAAAGCGCGGGCAGGGCAAACCACCCTGGACAGGGTAATGGAGAACGACGCCGCCCCGAGGCGGGGTCAGGTGGTCGGCGGAGGAGTGAATGCCTCGAGGATGCGGGGCAGCCGCCAGTGTCCCTCGGCGGTCAGCACCATCCCGTCACCCGTGAGTTCAACCAGCCCCTCGGCGCGCAGCGCCTCCAGGCCGGAGCCCGTCACCAGGGCGGCAGGATCGATGGCGCGACCGCAGAGCAGTGTCTCGAGCGTCTCACGATAGCGCTGCTGCTCGGCCGTGAGGCGTATGCCGCGGGCAGCGGGCAGGCGACTGGCATCCAGGGCTTCTTCGTACTCCGCCAGGCTGTCGGTGTTGCGTATCCACAGATCGCCGATGCGGCTGGTGGCGCTCATGCCGAGCCCCAGCAGGTCGCCGGCGGGGCCCTGGGTAAAGCCCAGCGGGCCGTGACCCAGGGTACCGCTGGCCTGGGCCTGGGCCAGGCGGTCAGTGTGGCGTGCATAGAGGCCGAGGCCGATATGCACGTAGCCGGCAGCATCCAGTCGGCCACGCGCCTCTGCCAGCAGCCGCCGGCGTGTCGCCGCGTCGGGCAGCCAGTCGCGGTGGATGGCACGCTGGGCCAGATGACGCTCGGGGCGGTGGTGGTAGCGGTAGAGACGGATGCGTGCCGGGGCCATGCCGATCACCTGCTCCAGGGTATCGGCGAGGCCCTGCGGTGTCTGGAAGGGCAGGCCGAGCATCAGCGACAGCGTCAGTTCCCGGAAGCCAAGGCGGTCGGCCTCGTCGACCAGCGCCTCGGTCAGGGCGCGTGGCTGGATGCGATTGATGGCCTGCTGGACCCGGGGGTCGAGTTCCTGCACACCCAGGTTCAGGCGGTTGAAGCCCAGTGCCTGCAGGTGGCGCAGGGTGAGCATGTCCGCCTCTCGGGGGTCGAGCTCGATGCTGAAGTCGCGCTCCCGGGCACCGGAGAGGCCCAGGCGGGCATCCAGACGGTCGAAGAGGTCGCTCATCTGGTCCAGGGCAAGGAATGCCGGCGTCCCGCCGCCCCAGTGCAGACGCATCACCGAGGGCAGGCCGGTGAGTCGGCGCCGGGCCAGCACCATCTCGCGGTCGAGCCGCGACAGATAGGGCTCGGCCTGGCGGTTGTTGCGGGAGGGCACGCACTGGCTGGCGCAGAAGCGGCAGGCATGACGGCAGAAGGGCAGGCGTACCTTTACCGCCAGGGGCGCCTCTGCCGGGCGGTCGGCGAGGGCCGACTCCAGTGCCGGGGCGCCGACGCTGTCGCGATAGTGGTGTGGGCCGGGATAGGCGACCTCGGCGGCAGATACCAGGTCGCCCGCGCCGGGCAGCGGCTCTCGAGGCGGACTCGAGGCCCCGAAGGGGGCGGTGCGCTTGGCGTGAACGGACATGGGGCGACTCCGGGTCGTGAACATACTCCCCATGCTAGGGTGCCGCGGCCAGGCAAGCGTTGAGCTGCGTCAATCCCGCGTGGAATAGTGATCAGCCAGCGTGTCCACCTTCCAGGGGGAGCAGCTGCCACAGCTGCCAGAGCGCGAAGGCGATGATCGACAGCGCGGCGATGCTGCGGGTGGCCGGGTGGCGAATCAGCCCTGCCAGCTGGCGGGCGGCGAGCCCGGTGGCCAGCAGCGCCGGCAGGGTGCCGAGCCCGAAGGCGCCCATCAGCAGCGCGCCGTACAGCGGGTCGGCCATGGCCAGGCTCCAGGCGAGCATGGAGTAGACCAGTCCGCAGGGCAGCCAGCCCCATACCGCCCCCAGCGCCATCGCCTGGGGCACCCTGACCACCGGCATCAATCGCCGCCCGATCGGCTCCAGATGGCGCCACAGGCGCTTGCCCACCGCCTCCACCCGCAGCAGCCCCTTCCACCAGTCGGCGATATACAGCGCCATCAGGATCAGCATCACAGCGGCGAAGCCCTGTAGGACGAGGCGCGCGGGGGCGGTCAGCGAGAGCAGGGTACCCAGTGCCGCCGCCAGGGCGCCAGCAACCATGTAGCTGGCGATGCGTCCCAGGTTGTAGCCCAGCAGCAGGCCGCCGAGGCGCGCCGGCGAGCGCATGCTGGGGGGCACCGCGAAGGAGAGGGCGCTCATGATGCCGCCGCACATTCCGATGCAGTGGGCGCCCCCCAGCAGGCCGAAGACGAAGGCTGCGGCGAAGGGCGGCAGGTCGAGCCCGGTCGGATCCATCAGCGCCTCTCGCCCCGCTGTGGCGGCGTCGCCGGCCCGTTGTCACCGTGCTTGGCGTGACGCGCTTCGGCGCCCGCGTCGTCTCCCGTCTCGCCGTTTTCCTGGCCTTCCTTCCCGGCTTGTCGGCGCTGCGCCAAGGGGGCGTCGTTCTCGTCGTCATCGAAGAGGATGCGATAGGCCGGCCCCTCCAGGTCCTCGAACTGATCGTGCTTCACCGCCCAGAAGAAGGCCCAGACGGCCAGGCCAAGCAGGATCAGCGACAGCGGGATCAGCAGGTAGAGAATGCTCATGGGTTGACCTCCGAGGGCGTGGCGGCCGGGGCAGCGGACGCATCGGCGAGGCGGCTGCGGAAACGGTTGAGGCGCAGGGCATTGCCCACCACCACCAGGGAGCTGGCCGACATGCCGATGGCGGCCAGCCAGGGGGGCACGATGCCGATGGCGGCCAACGGCATCGCCGAGGCGTTGTAGACCACCGACCATAGCATGTTCTGGCGCATCACCCGACGGGTGGCACGGCACAGTTCCACCGCCTCGGCGATGCGTGACAGGCGCGGACTGAGCAGGATGGCGTCGGCGCTGGTGCGCGCCAGGTCGGTGGCACCGTTCATGGCGATGGCCACGTCGGCGCCAGCCAGCACCGGCACGTCGTTGATGCCGTCGCCGACCATGGCGACCCGTTCGCCTTCGGCCTGGCACTCGCGGATGCGTTCCAGCTTGCGTTCGGGGCTGGCGCTGCCCTCCCAGGTCGCGATGCCCAGGCGGCTGGCCAGGCCTTCGGCAGCCCCGGGAGTGTCGCCGGAGAGCAGTTCCACGGCGAGGCCGAGCTCCTGCAGCATGGCTATCGTCTCGGCGGCGTCGTCACGCACCTGGTCCTGCAGCCGAAACCAGCAGCGCGGCTCGCCATCCTCGGCCAGCAGCAGCCACTGGCCCTCCCCGGGTGGAACCGGAGACGCCTCGGGGGCGGCAAAGTCCGCACGGCCTAGCCGCCAGGCGCGACCGTCCAGCTGCCCCTCGAGACCCTTGCCGGGGCGGCTGGTGACCCGTTCGGCGTGCCGGTCGGCATCCCGGTAGGGGTGGAAGGCGCGGGCGATGGGGTGTTCGGATCGCGCCTCCAGGGCGGCGGCCAGGGAGCGCGCCCGCTCCACCTCCAGTCCCCCCAGCGGGCGCGTCTCCACCAGGCTCATGCGGCCGGTGGTGAGGGTGCCGGTCTTGTCGAGGATCACCCGATCGACCTGGGAGAGCGCCTCGATGGCATCGGCGCGGGTAACCAGCACGCCACGTCGGCGCAGCTGGCCGTGGCCGGCGGTGAGGGCGGTGGGGGTCGCCAGGGCCAGGGCGCAGGGGCAGGTCACCACCAGCACCGAGAGGGTGACCCACAGCACCCGCGAGGGGTCGATGAACCACCAGACGATGGCCACGCCCAGGGCCACGAACAGCAGCCTGAGCACGAACAGGTGGGCCATGCGCGCGGCCATCTGGGCGAGCCGCGGGCGGCTGGCGAAGGCGCGGTCGGTGAGGTCGACGATGCCGGAGACCCGGGCATCGCGGCCGGCATGGGTCACCCGCACCACCAGCGGGCTCTCCACGTTGTGGCTGCCACCGGTGACGGCATCGCCGAGGCGACGGGTCACAGGCAGGTACTCGCCGGTGAGCATCGATTCGTCGAGGCTCGATTCGCCCTCCTCGATCACGCCGTCGGCGGGTACGGTGTGGCCGGGCTTGACCAGTACCCGGTCGCCGGCGGAGAGCTCGCCGGCGGGCAGGATTCTCTCCTCGCCCGCGTCGGTCAGGCGGATCGCCGAGGGGGGCAGGGCGCCGGCCAGGGCGTTGCCGGTATGGCCGCTGCGGCGCCGGGCGCGGGCCTCCACATAGCGCCCGAAGAGCAGGAAGAAGGTGAACATCGCCACCGAGTCGAAGTAGACCTCTCCCATACCGCTGATCACCGCATAGCTGCTGGCCAGATAGGCGCCGCCGATGGCGATGGAGACCGGTACATCCATGCCCAGCACCCGGGTGCGCAGATCGCGCAGCGCATTGCGGAAGAAGGGCAGGGCGGAGAAGAACACCACCGGGGTGGCCAGGGCGAAGGAGAGCCAGTGGAACAGGGCGAGGAAGTCCTCGCTGATCTCCCCGGGGCCGGCCACGTAGATGGGAATCGAGAACATCATCACCTGGGCCATGCCCACCGCGGCGACGATCAGACGGCGCACGGTCATGCGCTCCTCGCGCTGCAGTCGCGCCTGGGCCTCGTCGGGTTCCCAGGGCTGGGCCTGGTAGCCGATGGCGGCCATCTCGGCGAGGATCCGCGACAGTTTAACCTCCTGCGGGTCCCAGCTGACGCGTACCCGGTGGTGGGTGAGGTTGACCGCGCTTGCGGCGATCCCCTGCAGGGCGTTGAGGCGATGCTCGATCAGCCAGGCGCAGGCGGCACAGGTGATGCCGTCCACCGCCAGGGTGGCGTGGACGCGTCCGCTATCGTCCCCCTCAGGATGCACGAACTGGCGCTGCAGGCCGGGATCGTCGAATACCGCCCAGGTCTCGGCCCGGGCGGCGTCGCGGTCATCGGGGCGCTCCGGCAGCTCGGTGCGGAAGCGGTAGTAGCTGGCCAGCCCGCCATCGACGATGGCGTGGGCCACCGCCTCGCAGCCGGGACAGCACAGCGGATGGCGGGTGTCGTCCAGGGTGATCGACCAGGGGGCCCTGGCGGGCACCGGGTTGCCGCAGTGGTAGCAGGGTGCGTCGCGGGAGGTGTCGGCGGTGTCGTTCGTCATGTCACAGGCGCCGGGCTAGAGGCCCGGTTCCAGGGCGGCCTCGTCGTCGCTGGGGAAGCTCCCCTCGCCGGTCAGTCGCCATTCGGCCCCTTCCCCGGCCTCGGGCTGCAGCTGCAGGTACCAGCGGTGGCGCAGCGGCTCGTCCAGGGTGGTGACGTAGCGACCCTCGCGTACGTGCTCGAGGGTGAGTTCGCGGTCGAAGTCGCTGTCGGTGGGGAAGATCAACGCCAGGTGCAGTCGATCAGGCTGGCGCGGCCCCTCCAGGTCCACCACCACATCGCCGGTGCGGTTGTCGACCCGCAGGCGGGCCTTGAGTCCCAGCTCCTGGGCGTGCTCCTGCTTGGCCAGCTGCTCGTTGATGGCCAGGCCACGCTTGTAGTAATCGCCGCCCACCGAGCCATCGTAGTAGCGGATCGAGAGCGTTAGATAGACCAGGCTGAAGGTGATGGACGACAGCAGTAGCCCGATCAGGAACCAGGGCCAGAACTGTTTGTACCAGGGCTTGATATCTTCGCTCATCTTATCTCCGCAGGTCGCCGAGGAAACGCGCCTCGCGCTCCAGGCTGATGTCGGGTGACTGTTCGGCGGTCAGCCGCAGGGTAATGGCGTGGCTCGGCTGCTCGATGGCATCCCCCGGCGCGGTGATGGTGATTACCCGCTGGCGGGAGTCGCTGGCCGGGACCCGGATGCTGTCGGTGTCCAGCGTCAGCCCCGGTAGGCCGGAGGCCTCCAGGCGATACACGTGGGCCTCGGCGTCCATGTTGCGCACCGTGATGGCATAGCTGTTGCTGATGCTCCCGTCGGCAGTGGTCTGGAACAGCCGGTTGCGGTCGCGCTCGACATCGAAGGAGAGCGGGGTGCGGTCCCCCACCGCCCAGACGAAGAGGCCGATCATCACCAGCAGGGCGGCGAGGTAGCCCATCAGACGCGGACGCAGGATATGGGTCGGCTTGCCCTCCAGGGCGTTCTCGGTGGTGTAGCGGATCAGCCCGCGGGGGTAGCCCATCCTGTCCATCACGCTGTCGCAGGCGTCGATGCATGCGGCACAGGTGATGCACTCGTACTGCAGGCCGTCGCGGATGTCGATGCCGGTGGGGCAGACCTGCACGCAGAGGTCGCAGTCGATGCAGTCGCCGTGGCCGGCGGCGCGGGCCTCGGCGTGGGAGAGGGTCTTCCTGCGTGCGCCGCGCGGTTCGCCACGGGCCTCATCGTAGGAGACGATCAGGGTGTCGCGGTCGAACATCACCGACTGGAAGCGGGCGTATGGGCACATGTAGATGCACACCTGTTCGCGCAGCCAGCCGGCGTTGAGGTAGGTGAAGACCAGGAAGAAACCGACCCAGAAGTAGGACCAGCCATGGGCCTCGAGGGTCGGCAGTTCCACCACGAGCTCCTGGATGGGGGTGAAGTAGCCCACGAAGGTGATGCCGGTGGCCAGGGCAATGGCCAGCCAGATGAGGTGCTTGGCCCCCTTGCGCCACAGCTTGTCGGCATTCATGGGCTGCTTGTCGAGCTTGATGCGCCGGTTGCGCGATCCTTCCAGGCGATGTTCCACCCAGATGAACAGGAAGGTCCAGACGCTCTGCGGACAGGTGTAGCCACACCAGACGCGGCCGGCGAACACGGTGATGAAGAACAGGCCGAAGGCGCAGATGATCAGCAGCCAGGAGAGCAGCATGAACTCCTGGGGGTAGAAGGTGGCCGAGAAGATATGGAACTCGCGGCCGGGGAGGTTGAACCAGATCGCCGGGCGATCACCCCAGGGGACCCAGGGCAGGATGAAGAAGGCCAGCATCAGCACCCAGTTGGAGGCCCGGCGCAGGCGCTGGAAGAGCCCCTTGATCTCGCGCACATAGATGTGGCGGCGGCTCGCGTACATCTCCTGGGTGACGGCTTCCTGTGGGGTATGACGCTCCACGGGATCCGGGGTGACATCGTGGGTCGGAATCTTGTTGCTCATGGCGGGCTCGCGTCAGGAAGGTGGGATCCATTGTATCGATGCGCTGCACAAACGAGAAAGGGTGCGACCTGGAGCCGCACCCTTTCTGCACCCGATGGCAGGTCGCCTCAGTCCTGGTCGCGCAGGCTGTAGACGTAGGCGGCCACCAGGTGGACGCGCTCCTCGCCGATATAAGCGGCCTGGGCCGGCATGTGGCCGTTACGGCCGTTGCGCAGGGTCTGGCGCACGGAGTCCGCGACGCTCTGGCCGGGCTGCTGGTAGAGCCAGATATCGTTGGTCAGGTTGGGCGCACCGAGTGCCTGATTGCCGGTGCCGTCGGGCATGTGGCAGGCCGCACACACCGAGGCGAAGGTCGCCGCACCGCTCTCGGCACGCTCGGCTTCATGCTCCTGGCCAGACAGTGACAGCACGTGCTGGGTGACGTTCTCGATGTTCTCCTCGCCGAGCTGCTGCCAGGAGGGCATCAGACCGTTGCGGCCGTTGTTGAGGGTCGCCAGGATCTGCTCCGGCTCGCCACCGTAGAGCCACTCGTCGTCGGTCAGGTCGGGGAAGCCGTAGCCGCCCTGGGCGCCCGAGCCGTGACACACCGCACAGTTGTTGAGGAAGATCCGCTCGGCGACCTGCATCGCCTCGCCGTCCTGGGCCAGCTCGGGGATCGGGACCTCCTCATACTGGGCGAAGATCGGCGTGAAGCGCTCCTCGGCGCGCGCCACTTCCTTCTCCCACTGCTCCTCCTGGCTCCAGCCCAGCACGCCGGCGAAGTTGCCGAGGCCCGGGTAGAGCACCAGGTAGCCCAGCGCGAAGATCACGGTGCCCACGTAGAGCTGGAACCACCAGCGCGGCAGCGGGTTGTCGTACTCCTCGATGCCATCGGCGGCGTGGCCGGTGGTATCCACGTTGCCCTCGGCATCAGGGGTCTTGTCGGTCTTGCGGTTGGCGTAGAGCAGCCAGAAGGCAATTCCGATGGAGCCCAGCGTGATGACGATGATCCAGGCGCTCCAGAACCCGGAAAGGGAGTCACCCCAGAGATTGTTCATGTGTTCCTGTCTCCCTTGTGCTTGCGGGAATCGGCCCCGTTCGGCGAGGCGCTCGTGTCACGGTTCGGTTGTTCGTCATCGTCGGCGAAGGGCAGGTTGGCCGCCTCGTCGAAGTCAGGCTTGCGCCGCTTCGAGTAGGCCCAGGCGGCGATGCCGATGAAGGCCACGATCAGTACGCCGGTGACGATGCCGCTTACGGTGCCGCTATCCATGCTCAGTTGCTCTTCAGGACGGTGCCCAGCTGCTGCAGGTAGGCGATCAGGGCAGTGATCTCCTGCTCGCCGCGAACCTCGCTGGTGGCGTTATCGATCTGCTCGTCGGTGTAGGGCACGCCAAGGGCACGCAGGGCACGCATCTTCTTCGGGGTATCCTCGCCGTCGAGGGTGTTCTCGAACAGCCACGGGTAGGCCGGCATCACCGATTCGGGCACCACGTCGCGCGGGTTGTACATGTGGGCGCGGTGCCAGTCATCGCTGTAGCGGCCGCCGACGCGGGCCAGGTCCGGCCCGGTGCGCTTGGAGCCCCACAGGAAGTTGTGGTCGTAGACGGTCTCTCCGGCCACGGTGTAGGGGCCGTAGCGCTCGGTCTCGGCCCGGAACGGGCGCACCATCTGCGAATGGCAGCCCACGCAGCCCTCGCGGCGATAGATGTCGCGGCCTTCCAGCTCCAGGGCCGAGAGGGGCTCGAGGCCCTCCACCGGCTCCGTGGTCTGTTTCTGGAAGAACAGCGGCACCACCTCGGCCAGGCCGCCGAAACTGATCACCACCAGGATCAGCACGGCGAGCAGCCCGACATTCTTTTCGACGATCTCGTGTCTCATTGGAAGTCTCGTTCCCTGTAGGCTCAGGCGGTCTGCGGAAGCGGCTGGCGAGCACCCTCACCGCGCTTGACGGTCATGGTGACGTTGTAGGCCATGATCAGCATGCCGGTGACCCAGCACAGGCCGCCGATCAGGCGCACGATGTAGCCCGGGCCACTGGCCTCCACGGCCTCGACGAAGGTGTACATCAGGGTGCCGTCGGGGTTGATGGCGCGCCACATCAGACCCTGGAGGATGCCGTTGACCCACATGGCGGCGATGTAGAGCACGGTGCCGATGGTGGCCAGCCAGAAGTGCACGGCGATCAGGTTGACGGAGTGCATCTCGGTGCGGCCGAACAGGCGCGGGATCAGGTGATACATGGAGCCGATGGTGATCATCGCTACCCAGCCCAAGGCGCCGGCGTGGACGTGACCGATGGTCCAGTCGGTGTAGTGGGAGAGGGCGTTGACGGTCTTCACCGCCATCATCGGGCCCTCGAAGGTGGACATGCCGTAGAAGGAGAGGGCCACCACCAGGAAGCGCAGGGTCGGGTCGGTACGCAGCTTATGCCAGGCACCGGAGAGGGTCATCATGCCGTTGATCATGCCGCCCCAGGAGGGAGCCAGCAGGATGATCGACAGCACCATGCCCAGCGACTGGGTCCAGTTGGGCAGTGCGGTGTAGTGCAGGTGGTGCGGGCCGGCCCACATGTAGACCATGATCAGCGCCCAGAAGTGGACGATGGACAGGCGGTAGGAGTAGACCGGGCGCTCGGCCTGCTTGGGCACGAAGTAGTACATCATGCCCAGGAAGCCGGCGGTCAGGAAGAAGCCCACCGCGTTATGGCCGTACCACCACTGCACCATGGCGTCGATGGCGCCGGCGTAGATGGAGGTGGAGTACCAGGCGGTGACCGGAAGCGCCGCGTTGTTGACGATATGCAGCACCGCGATGGTGAGGATGAAGGCGGCATAGAACCAGTTGGCCACATAGATATGCGATACCTTGCGGCGCTTCACGGTCATCAGGAAGACGATGGCATAGGCGATCCAGACCACGGCCAGCAGGATGTTGATCGGCCACTCGAGCTCGGCGTACTCCTTGGTGGTGGTGTAGCCCAGGGGGAGCGTGATGACCGCCAGAAGGATGACCGCCTGATATCCCCAGAAGGTGAAGGCGGCGAGCCGGTCGGAGAACAGCCGTACCTGGCAGGTCCGCTGCACCACGTAATAGGAGGTGGCGATCAGCGCCGAGCCGCCGAAGGCGAAGATGACGGCGTTGGTGTGCAGCGGGCGCAGGCGGCCGAAGCTGGTCCAGGGCAGATCGAGGTTCAGTTGCGGCCAGACCAGCTGGGCGGCGAGGATGACACCGAGTGTCATGCCCACGATGCCCCAGACCACGGTCATGATCGCGAACTGCCGAACTACCTTGTAGTTGTAGGTCGGGTGTTCAAATGCTGTGCTCATGTCGGGTTCCCATCGAACGCGGTAGGAGATAAAGCTGCGTCAGTTTGTCACGGACGCGGCCTCCCTGAGGATGATGCGAGTCAATTCGGCGAGGATTCTACCCCAGCCAGACGATATCCTGAACACGCCTATCGGCGTAATTGCAGAACTCGCAAGGAGATCACTTGTCGCATTATACCGGCCCGGATTATGAGTCGATTACCCCGCACGAGTGTCGCGAGCGCCTGTTGAGGGGCGAGCTTGGGCACTGGCAGTTGCCCGATGGCCCCCTCGAGGTGAGCGGCGAGGCATCCGTCGGGCGACTGCTGATCGCCCACGGTGCGGGCGCGGGCCAGGATTCCACGTTCCTGCAACGGCTGCGTGCCGGCCTGGCCGAAGGCGGTGTGCAGACCCTGGCCATCGAGTTCGCCTATCTTCAGAAGATGCGCCGCGAAGGGCGCCGGCGTCCGCCGCCCAGGGTGGAGCGACTGGTGGAAGAGATGGCGGCCTGGTGCGACCTTCTGACGCACCCCGAGCTCCCGCCTCTATGGCTGGGTGGCAAGTCGATGGGCGGACGGGTGGCCAGCCTGTTCGCTGCCCGCGGCGGCGCCCCTGGCCTGGTGCTGTGCGGCTACCCCTTCCATCCCCCCGGCAAGCCCGAGCGCCTGCGCCTGGATCACTGGCCTCAGCTGACCTGTCCCACACTGGTGGTGCAGGGCACGCGCGACCCCTTCGGCACCCGTGAGGAGGTGGCTGGCTATGCGCTCCCCGGGAGCGCGCGACTGCACTGGCTGGAAGATGGCGACCACGACTGGAAGCCGCGGCGCGCCAGCGGCAGGAGCCAGGTCCAGCTGATCGATGAGGGAGTTGTCGCCATCCTTGCCTGCATCACCGCGCACGCCAGCGGCCATTCACAGCCAAGTGAATGAATCCGCTGGCGAATGCCGTGTCGACGCCGGGTGACAAAAAGCGTTGACTTTGAAAGCCGCCCCTGTAGAATGCAGCGCCACGTGACCGGGGGTGGTTAGCTCAGCTGGGAGAGCACCAGCCTTACAAGCTGGGGGTCACAGGTTCGAACCCTGTACCACCCACCACTGCCTCGGCAGTCCCGAATCACGTAGGTAGCACGCAGCGGACCGGTAGTTCAGTTGGTTAGAATGCCGGCCTGTCACGCCGGAGGTCGCGGGTTCGAGTCCCGTCCGGTCCGCCAACGTGTTTCCGATCAGTCAGCCCTGTTGCGGACCGGTAGTTCAGTTGGTTAGAATGCCGGCCTGTCACGCCGGAGGTCGCGGGTTCGAGTCCCGTCCGGTCCGCCATCTAGGCCTGGCAGCTTGCTTGAGAAAGTGCAGTAACTTGTGCGATTGCGTGGGTGATTAGCTCAGTTGGTTAGAGCACCAGCCTCACATGCTGGGGGTCACTGGTTCGAATCCGGTATCACCCACCACGCGGACCGGTAGTTCAGTTGGTTAGAATGCCGGCCTGTCACGCCGGAGGTCGCGGGTTCGAGTCCCGTCCGGTCCGCCAACGTCGCCACGAATTCCCGAAGCCCCGAGCCTTGCTCGGGGCTTCTTCGTGTGTGCGCCCTTCATCTCTGGTCATGGCATTTTTCCGCCTCCCCTGACCGACCTGTCTGCCCTTGCTGTCCTCCTGAGTCTCTCACCACGATGCTGGCGCTGGCCTCGTCCGTGCCCCACGGTTTTGCACGCCTGCGTCAGCTGTCATACAGTTGTTTGAATTCGGTCCGATAACAACTTCCCCGACACTGCCCGGAGCGCCGCCATGACCGCCTATCCCCACCTGTTTCGCCCCCTCGAGCTTGGTCATCTGACCCTGCCCAATCGGATCCTGATGGGCTCCATGCACACCAACCTGGAGGAGGTGCCGGGTGGCTTCGCGCGCCTGGCGGCCTTCTACGCCGAACGCGTCCGGGAGGGCGTCGGGCTGATCGTCACCGGTGGCATCGCGCCGAACCCCGAAGGCGCCGTCTTCCAGGGGGCGGCGACCCTGGAACGCGAGGAGCAACTGGACGATCACCGCCGGGTGATAGAGGCGGTGCACGGAGAGGGTGGCCGGATCTGCATGCAGATACTGCACGCAGGGCGCTATGCCTATACTCCGGAGCCGGTGGCACCCTCGGCGATCCAGGCGCCCATCAACCCCTTTGCCCCCCGGGCGCTGACGAGCGAGGAGGTGGCGCGCCAGGTCGACGATTACGTACGCTGCGCCGAGCTGGCGAAACGGGCCGGCTACGATGGTGTGGAGGTGATGGGTTCCGAGGGGTACCTGATCAACCAGTTCATCTGTCGGCGCACCAACCAGCGCGATGACGCCTGGGGCGGGGAGTTCGAGCAGCGTATCCGCTTCCCGCTGGAGATCGTACGGCGCATCCGCGAGGCGGTGGGCGATGGCTTCCTGGTGATCTTCCGGCTGTCGATGATCGATCTGGTGGAGGAGGGCAGCACCCATGATGAGGTGGTGGCCCTGGCCAGGGCGATCGAGGCGGCCGGAGCGGATGCGCTCAA
Organism: Halomonas sp. C10-5; assembly: GCF_057169305.1. Classification (NCBI taxonomy): domain Bacteria; kingdom Pseudomonadati; phylum Pseudomonadota; class Gammaproteobacteria; order Oceanospirillales; family Halomonadaceae; genus Halomonas; species Halomonas sp. C10-5. Next base: position 2,767,338 of record NZ_CP175665.1, on the reverse strand, counting down.
CACCGGGATCGGCTGGCACGAGGCACGCATTCCCACCATTGTCACCAGCGTGCCCCGGGCGGCCTTTACCGAGGTGACCCGGCGACTGAAGGGGGCGGTCTCCCTGCCGCTGATCACCACCAACCGCATCAACATGCCCGAGGTCGCCGAGCGGGTGCTGGCCGAAGGGCATGCCGACATGGTCAGCATGGCGCGGCCCTTCCTCGCCGATCCGGCCTGGGTCAGCAAGGCCGCGGCGGGACGCAGTGACGAGATCAATACCTGTATCGCCTGCAACCAGGCCTGCCTCGACCACACCTTCGCCGGCAAGCTCACCTCCTGTCTGGTCAACCCGCGAGCCGGTCACGAGACCGAGCTGGTCATCGAGCCGGTGGCGGCGCCGCGCCGCATCGCCGTGGTGGGCGGCGGGCCGGCGGGCCTGGCCGCCGCGTTGACCGCAGCCGAGCGCGGTCACGCGGTCACCCTCTTCGAACGGGATGGCGAACTCGGGGGCCAGTTCCACTATGCTCGCCAGATTCCCGGCAAGGAGGAGTTCGCCGAGACCCTGCGCTACTTCCGGGTGATGCTGGACAAGCACGGCGTCGAGGTGCGCCTCAGGCACACCGCGGAGGTGGCGACGCTGGCCGACTTCGATGCGGTGGTGCTGGCCAGCGGCGTGCGTCCGCGCCGGCTCGAGCTGGCCGGTGCCGATCACCCCAAGGTGATGGGCTATCCCGAGGCGATCCAGCATCCCGAACGGGTGGGGCCGCGGGTGGCGATCATCGGGGCGGGAGGCATCGGCTTCGACGTGGCCGAGCTGCTGACCCAGGTCGGCCAGCCGTCGCTGGATGCCGAGGCCTGGTGCGAGGAGTGGGGCGTGGATCTTGCCGTCTCCACACCCGGAGGGCTCATGGCGCCGCGTCCCCCGGAGGTGCCGCGTCGGGTCTTCCTGCTGCAGCGCAAGACCAGCAAGCCCGGTCGCGGGCTCGGCAAGACCACCGGCTGGGTGCATCGCGCCTCGCTCAAGCAGCGCGGGGTGGAGACCCTTGCCGGTTGTGAATACCGGCATATCGATGATGCCGGCCTGCATATCCGTCACGCCGATCAGCCACGCCTGCTGGAGGTCGATACGGTGGTGGTCTGTGCCGGCCAGGAGTCGGTGCGCGAGCTCTATGAGCCACTGCGCGAGGCCGGTGTGGCGGTGCATCTGGTCGGTGGCGCAAGCGAGCCCGGTGAGCTCGATGCCAAGCGTGCCATCGAACAGGGTACCCGGGTGGCCGCCATGCTCTGAGCTCTTCCGGTCGTTGTGCTGCGGGCCTGCCGTCATCGTGATGGCGGGCCCGCTGCGTTGAATGGCCTTGGCGCGGTGATGTCGAACCATGAGTCCGTGGCGGGCTCATAGGAATTAAGCCCAAGCGTTGACTGGAAGTCTGCCGATAGTGTGCCGCGCTGACCTACGCTGAAGGTGACCCTGTTCTCGCGCGCCCGCATGCCGGCGCCGAGCCATCGGGCTTAAGGAGGCATCGATGAGCATCTTCGACCATGTGCAGAACCGTTTCGCCCGCGTCCAGCAGGAGGAGATGAGCCTACAGGAGTATCTGGAGCTGTGCCGCGGCGAGCCGATGGCCTATGCCTCGGCCGCCGAGCGTATGCTCCAGGCGATCGGCGAGCCGGAGGTCATCGACACGGCCAAGGACCCACGGCTGTCACGCATCTTCTCCAACAAGGTGATCCGTCGTTACCCGGCGTTTGCCGAGTTCTACGGCATGGAGGAGTCGATCGAGCAGATCGTTGCCTATTTCCGCCATGCCGCCCAGGGGTTGGAGGAGCGCAAGCAGATCCTCTACCTGCTGGGGCCGGTGGGTGGCGGCAAGTCATCGCTCGCCGAGCGGCTCAAGTTGCTGATGGAGCGCGTGCCCTTCTATGCTATCAAGGATTCGCCGGTCTACGAGTCGCCGCTGGGGCTGTTCTCGCCGGAGGAGGATGGCGAGCTGCTGGAGAAGGAGTACGGCATTCCGCGCCGCTACCTGAAGAGCGTGATGTCCCCCTGGGCGGCCAAGCGGCTCAAGGAGTATGGCGGCGACATCAGCCAGTTTCGGGTGGTGCGTCTCTATCCCTCGCGGCTCAACCAGGTCGCCATCTCCAAGACCGAGCCCGGCGACGAGAACAACCAGGATATCTCCTCGCTGGTGGGCAAGGTGGATATCCGCCAGCTCGAGCTCTACTCCCAGGATGACCCCGACGCCTACAGCTTCTCCGGTGGCCTGTGTCGGGCCAACCAGGGGCTGATGGAGTTCGTCGAGATGTTCAAGGCGCCGATCAAGGTGCTGCATCCGCTGCTCACCGCCACCCAGGAGGGCAACTACAACCCCACCGAAGGCATGGGGGCTATCCCCTTCGAGGGCGTCGTGCTGGCCCACTCCAACGAGAGTGAGTGGCAGACCTTCCGCAACAACCGCAACAACGAGGCCTTCCTGGACCGGGTCTACATCGTCAAGGTGCCTTACTGCCTGCGCGTCTCCGAGGAGGTGAAGATCTACGAGAAACTGCTCGAGCACTCGTCGCTGGCCGAGGCACCCTGTGCGCCAGACACCCTGCGCATGCTGGCGCAGTTCTCGGTGCTCTCGCGGCTCAAGGAGCCGGAGAACTCGAGCATCTACTCCAAGATGCGGGTCTACGACGGCGAGAACCTCAAGGACACCGATCCCAAGGCCAAGTCGATCCAGGAGTACCGTGATGCAGCGGGGGTCGACGAGGGCATGGACGGGCTCTCCACCCGCTTCGCCTTCAAGATCCTCTCCAAGGTGTTCAACTTCGACAGCCACGAGGTGGCGGCCAACCCGGTGCACCTGCTCTACGTGCTGGAGCAGCGCCTGGAGCAGGAGCAGCTGCCCCGCGAGATCTTCGAGCGCTACCTGCGCTTCATCAAGGAGTTCCTGGCGCCGCGCTATGTGGATTTCATCGGTAAGGAGATCCAGACGGCCTACCTCGAGTCCTACTCCGAGTACGGCCAGAACATCTTCGACCGCTATGTCACCTACGCCGACTTCTGGATCCAGGACCAGGAGTACCGAGACCCCGAGACCGGCGAGTTCCTCGACCGCCAGGCCATCAATGAGGAGCTGGAGAAGATCGAGAAGCCGGCGGGCATCTCCAACCCCAAGGACTTCCGCCACGAGGTGGTCAACTTCGTGCTGCGGGCACGTGCCCAGAACAATGGCATGAACCCCAGCTGGCAGTCCTACGAGAAGCTGCGCGGGGTGATCGAGCACAAGATGTTCGCCAACACCGAGGAGCTGCTGCCGGTGATCTCCTTCAACGCCAAGGCCTCCAGTTCCGACCAGAAGAAGCACGAGGACTTCGTGGCGCGCATGGTGGAACGTGGCTACACCGAGAAACAGGTGCGCCTGCTCTCCGAATGGTACCTGCGGGTGCGCAAGTCGCAGTAGTGCGAGGAGGTCCGCATGAGCTATTTCATCGATCGACGGGCCAACGCCAAGCACAAGAGCGCGGTCAACCGACAACGCTTCCTCGACCGTTATCGCACCCATATCAAGCGGTCGGTGGAGGAGGCGGTCAATCGCCGCTCGATCACCGACATGGAGCGCGGCGAGAAGGTCTCGATTCCCGCCCGGGACATCTCGGAACCGGTGTTCCAGCATGGCCCCGGGGGCAAGCGGCGCATCGTTGCCCCGGGCAACAAGGAGTTCGTCGAGGGTGACCGCCTGCGACGTCCCGGCGGCGGGGGCGGCGGTGACGGCTCGGGGGAGGGGGGCGCCTCCAACCAGGGCGAGGGGGTCGACGAGTTTGCTTTCACCCTCTCCCGTGAGGAGTTCCTCGACTTCGTCTTCGACGGCCTGGAGCTGCCGCATCTGGAGCGCAAGAACCTGGTCGATCTCGACGAGGTGCGTCCGGTACGCGCAGGGGTCTCCAAGCAGGGAGTGCCGGCAAGGATCAATATCGTGCGCTCCATGCGCGAGGCCCACGCCCGACGCATCGCCATGCGCGCGCCGATTCGACGTGCCCTGCGCGAGGCCCGCGAGGCGCTGGAGGTCGAGGAGCGCAAGGACCCCGTACTGCGCAACCCGGCGCGCATCGCTGAGCTCAGGGCCGAGGTGGAACGTCTCGAGAAGCGCCTCGAGGCGGTGCCCTTCATCGATACCTACGACCTGCGCTACAACCACCTGGTCAACCAGCCGCAGCCCTCCAGCAAGGCGGTGATGTTCTGCGTGATGGACGTCTCCGGCTCCATGACCCAGGCCCACAAGGATATCGCCAAGCGCTTCTTCCTGCTGCTCTACCTCTTCCTCGAGCGCAACTACGAGAAGGTCGAGCTGGTCTTCGTGCGCCACCACACCGCCGCCCGGGAGGTCGACGAGGAGGAGTTCTTCTACTCCCGGGAGACCGGCGGCACCATCGTCTCCAGCGCCCTGACGCTGGTCGACGAGATCATTGCCGAGCGCTACCCGCCGGGGCAGTGGAACCTCTACGTGGCCCAGGCCTCGGACGGCGACAACTGGGACGACGATTCGGTGGCCTGCCGCGACCTGCTGGTCAGCAAGCTCATGCCGCGGCTGCAGTACTTTACCTACGTGGAGATCACGCCCCATGCCCATCAGGCGCTGTGGGAGGAGTACGAGAGCGTGGCCGCCGAGTTCCCGGCCCGCTTCGCCATGCGCCAGATCGTCGAGGCGGGAGATATCTACCCGGTATTCCGCGAGCTGTTCAAGCGCCGTGTCGCCGGCAGCTGAGGGCCGGTCAGCGGCCGAGGAGGCAAGATGACCCGACGCAAGCCCATCGCCACGGGGTCCGACTGGAACTTCGAGATACTCGCCGAGTTCGAGCGGGAGATTGCCCGCCTGGCCGACGAGTATCGCCTGGATACCTATCCCAACCAGATCGAGGTGATCACCTCCGAGCAGATGATGGACGCCTACGCCAGCGTGGGCATGCCGGTGGGCTATCACCACTGGTCATTCGGCAAGCAGTTCCTGGCCGTGGAGCAGGCCTACCGTCGTGGCCAGATGGGCCTGGCCTATGAGCTGGTGATCAACTCCGACCCCTGCATCGCCTACCTGATGGAGGAGAACACCCTGATGATGCAGGTGCTGGTCATGGCCCACGCCTGCTACGGCCACAACTCCTTCTTCAAGGGCAACTACCTGTTTCGCACCTGGACGGACGCCAGCTCGATCATCGACTACCTGGTGTTCGCCCGGAAATATATCGCCGAATGCGAGGAGCGCCACGGCGTCGCCGCGGTTGAGCAGCTGCTCGACGCCTGCCATGCCCTGCAGAATTATGGTGTCGATCGCTACAAGCGCCCCTCGCCGATCTCCGCCGAGGAGGAGGTGCGGCGCCAGAAGGAGCGCGAGCAACTCCTGCAGGCCCAGGTCAATACCCTGTGGCGCACCATTCCCGAGCATCGCTCGCCGGAGGCATTTGGCAGCGAGCAGGACGCGGAGGATCCACTAGGCCTGCACGCCGGCGGCCGCTACCCGTCGGAGCCCCAGGAGAACCTGCTCTACTTCATCGAGAAGAATGCCCCGCTGCTGGCGCCGTGGCAGCGCGAGGTGGTGCGCATCGTGCGCAAGCTGGCGCAATACTTCTATCCCCAGCGCCAGACCCAGGTGATGAACGAGGGTTGGGCGACCTTCTGGCACTACACTCTGATGAACCGACTCTTTGATGAGGGCGCGGTGGATGAGGGGCTGATGCTGGAGTTCCTGCAGTCCCACACGGCGGTGGTCCAGCAGCCCGCCTTCGACAGCCCCTGGTACAACGGCATCAATCCCTATGCGTTGGGTTTCGCCATCTTCAGCGACCTCAAGCGCCTCTGTGAGGCGCCCACCGAGGAGGATCGCCAGTGGTTCCCGGATACCGCCGGCAGCGACTGGCGCGAGACCCTAGAGTTCGCCATGAAGAACTTCAAGGACGAGTCCTTCATCCAGCAGTTCCTGTCGCCCCGGGTGATCCGTGATCTCAAGCTCTTCATGCTGGTCGATGATGACCAGGAGGAGATGCTGGAGGTGACGGCGATCCACGACGAGCGCGGGTATCGACGCATCCGGGAGGCGCTGGCCGCCCAGTACGCGCTCGCGGTGCGCGAGCCCAATATCCAGGTCTATTCGGCAGACATCCGCGGCGACCGTTCGCTGACCCTGCGGCATGTCCAGGATGACCGCCGTCCCCTGGCGCGCAGCGTCTACCCGGTGATTCGCCACCTGCATCAGCTGTGGGGCTTCCCGGTGCGCCTGGAGTCGGTCCAGGATGAACATGTGGTGCGGCGCTACCAGTGGCCGCTGCCGGACGAGGAGGGCGCCGAACGAGCCTGAAGCGTCGCTTCGGGTGCCGGGGGGCAGTCCCTCGGGGCCCGGGCAGGCCGTAAAAAACAGGACCCGCGCCGTGGCGCGGGTCCTCGCATATGCCAGTTGGCGGTCGGTGCCGCCCGGGCATCAGCCCTGGGCGGTCCAGGACTGGCACCAGCCCGCCGGCTCGACACTGTTCTGGGGGAACAGCTGGCAGCCATTGGTGTCGGCTTGGAAGAACATGCAGTTGTTGCACTGCTCGCCTTCCGCGTAGGCCGGGTGGTCGGCGGCCTCGGTGGCATCCTTGACGTAGTTGAGGGCCTGGGCCTGCTCGGCTGAGGGGTCCAGCGGCGGCAGGTCCTGAGCGAAGGCGCTCTTTGACAAGATGCCCGCACCCAGCGGCAGGGCGGCCATGCCCAGCAGGCTGTTACGCATGAAATCACGACGGCTGTGGTTAGCCATGGAATCTCCTTATTGTCTCGTTGCCAGTCACGGTCGGGCGTCTGCCCGCTATCCTCGGGTGGTGTCCCACCTCTCGAACTCCGACAGTCGGCTGCCGGAGGAGTTCGTCAGCTCATGGTAGTCAAGGCGCCTGGCACATGCGAACACGTGGCTGCGACGGCTTGTCGCAGTCACGCGAGGTGTCGGGCCACTCGCGATTCTTCCCGGCCCCCGGCACTGGTATACTCGATGCCAGACCCCGGGGCCGCCGTCGACGGCGGCCCGTCGCCCACTCCGCCCTCGGGGCGCAAGCTGGAGAGAGCCCGATGCAGAATGCCGTGATCCTGATCAATGCCGAGAAGGGACAGGTCAAGTCGGTGGCCGAGCGCCTGGCCGACGTGGAGGGAATCAGCGAGGTCTACTCCACCTGCGGCCGCTATGACCTAGTGGCCATCGCCCGTACGCGCGACTTCGAGAGTCTGGCGGAGCTGGTCACCGGGCGTCTGAATGCGGTGGAGGGCATCCGCGAGACCGAGACCCTGAATGCCATGCAGGTGCACTCCCGCCACGACCTCGAGACCATGTTCTCGCTGGGCTGGTAGCCTGAGTCGCGGCTCGCCGCCAGCGGTGTAGCGGCGGCCTGTCGTCCGCCTTCTCTATGTAGTTCCCCGTCCTTCCATCGGAAAGCCATTCACGGATGAGTCGCCGACGTTCCCCCCTGTTGCGCCGTGGCCGACCGCTGCGGCGCCTCGCCGTCAGCCTGCTGTTCGTGGCCGTGAGCACCGGCCTGTGGCATTTCCAGGCCCGCGAACTGCGTGATTCCCTGGTGTGGATGGGCGTGCCCGAGTGGCAGCAGGTGTCGCCCTCCAGCTTCCACCGTGTGCTGCGCAACGAGGGGTTCTTGGTGGGCTGGTCCGATGTGCGGGTCAATCCGCTGTGGGTCAGCTATCGACTCCAGGCGGTGGAGGATCCCCGATCCGGGCCGCGCCCCGGGTTCCGCCAGGATTGGCGCACCCTGTGGCCCATCGGTACCGACCACTACGCCGGCAGTGGCTTCGACCGCGGCCACCTGGCGCCCAATTACGCCATCGCCGCGGTGCATGGTCGTGATGCCCAGCTCGACACCTTCTACATGAGCAACATGACGCCTCAGCGTCCCGATCTCAATCGGCGGCTGTGGCAGCGCCTGGAAGAGGTGGTGATGGACCACTTCGTGCCTCGCTTCGGCACCGTGCAGGTGATAACCGGGCCGGTATTCCCCGAGCGCTTCCTCGACAATGTCTTCAACCGGGTCGGCTTCGTGGAGGTTCCCGAGGCTTTCTACAAGATCATCGTGGTGCCCGCCGAGAGCCCCCGAGCGCTGGCCTTCCTGATGCCTCAGGGCGTGCGCGGCGACGAGCCGCTGGATGACTTTCTGGTGAGCATCGACGAGCTGGAGGTACGCACCGGGCTCGACTTCTTTCCCAACCTGCCGGCAGCGGCCGCCGAGGCGCTGGAGGGGCGGGTGAGTACCCATGGCTGGGCGCTGGAGGAGGTCGCGAAGCGCCCCGGGCGCTTCGAGTAGGGCCTATCGAGCAGGCACAAAAAAACCGCGATCCATGTCGCGGTTTCTTGTGTGTATCGTCTGATCCAGCCTGCATGACGCTGAAAAAATGGTGCCCAGGAGAGGACTTGAACCTCCACATCCGTAAGGATACTAGCACCTGAAGCTAGCGCGTCTACCAATTCCGCCACCTGGGCGCATCATGCATCTCGTCGTGTCCGCTTCTCCGAAGGAGTGGTGCCCAGGAGAGGACTTGAACCTCCACGTCCGTAAGGACACTAGCACCTGAAGCTAGCGCGTCTACCAATTCCGCCACCTGGGCGAACACGAGCGAGTCGTACTGTAAAAGAGCGATGGTGCCCAGAAGAGGACTTGAACCTCCACGTCCGTAAGGACACTAGCACCTGAAGCTAGCGCGTCTACCAATTCCGCCATCTGGGCAGGCGACGCGTATGGTACCCGAATTCGCCGGCTTTGCAAGGGGCAGGATGGCCGCGAGGTGATTTTTTCCAGCCTCGAGCGGCCCGCCAAGGTTGGGTGGCCGCGCCCGCGGCGCTATACTGCGGCCATGATCAATGAATCCCCAAGCAACATCTCGTTCCCGCGGCGCTCGAGCGCCTCCTTACCCATGTCGTCCCCGACCCTGCCAAGGATGCACCGCGCATGACCCACTGGACGCTCAGCGACGATCCGCACGCGGAACGCGAAGCCCACAAGTATGACAAGCCCGCCCCCAGCCGCGAGTACCTGCTGGCCCGTCTGGAAGAGGTCGGCAAGCCGATCACCCACGAGAGGATGAGCCAGCAGCTTGGCCTCGAGGATGAGGAGCTGCAGGAGGCTGTGCGTCGCCGGCTGGCGGCCATGGAGCGTGATGGCCAGGTGCTGCGCAACCGTGCCGGTGCCTACGCGCTGATCGACAAGCTCGACCTGATCAAGGGTAAGGTGCTGGGTCACCGCGACGGCTTCGGCTTCCTGCTGCGTGACGACGGCAAGAAGCCCGATCTGGTACTGCCGCCGCGGCAGATGCGCCGTGTCTTCCACGGCGATCACGTGCTGGCACGGGTCAGCGGTCGCGACCGCCGCGGCCGCGACGAGGCCACCATCGCCGAGGTGCTGGCGCGTAACACCCAGACCATCGTCGGCGTCTATCGCCAGAACACCCCCGAGTTCGGTGTGCTGATCCCCGAGAATGCCCGCATTACCCAGGAGATCATCATTCCCCACAGTGCCTGCGGGGGGGCGAAGGATGGCCAGGTGGTCTCGGCGCACATCGTCAAGCAGCCCGAGACCCGGGTGCAGCCGGTGGGCGAGGTGATCGAGGTGCTGGGCGAGCGCATGGATCCCGGGATGGAGATCGATATCGCCATCCGCAGCTACGAGATCCCCGCCGAATTCCCGCCGGAGGTCCACGACCAGATCGCCGGCATGTCCGCCGAGGTGGCCGAGGAGGACACGCATCGGCGCATCGACCTGCGCGACGTGCCGCTGGTGACCATCGACGACGAGAGCGCCAAGGACTTCGATGACGCCGTCTGCGCCTGGAAGACCAAGTCCGGGAGCTGGAAGCTGCTGGTGGCCATCGCCGACGTCTCCCACTATGTGAGACCGGGCAGCGCCCTGGACCAGGAGGCGATCCGCCGCGGCAACTCTGTCTACTTCCCGGGACAGGTGGTGCCGATGCTGCCGGAGCTGCTCTCCAACGGGCTCTGCTCGCTCAACCCGGCCGTCGATCGCCTGGCCCTGGTCTGCGAGATGAATATCTCCCAGAGCGGTGCCATCAGCCGCTACCGCTTCTACGAGGCGGTGTTCCAGTCCCATGCGCGCCTCACCTACAATAAGGTGGCGGCGATCCTCGACGACGAGGGCCAGGAGGGAGAGGCCCTGCGCGAGGAGTACAGCGAACTGGTGCCGTCGCTGAAGAACCTGCACGCTCTCTACCGGCTGCTGCGCGAGGCCCGGGTGGAGCGGGGCGCCATTGACTTCGAGACCACCGAGACGGCTATTGTCTTCAACGACGAGCGCAAGATCGAGAAGATCGTGCCGCGCTCCCGCAACGATGCCCACAAGATCATCGAGGAGTGCATGCTGGCGGCCAACGTGGCCACTGCGCGCTTCCTCGACAAGCATGACCTGCCGGCCCTCTACCGCATCCACGAGAAGCCATCACCGGAGCGCCTCGACAAGCTGCGCCTGTTCCTCAACGAACTGGGCCTGTCGCTGGCCGGCGGCGACGACCCGAGTCCCCAGGACTATCGTGACCTGGCCGAGGCCATCAAGGGGCGCCCCGACAGCGATGTCATCCAGACGGTGATGCTGCGCTCCATGAGCCGGGCGGTCTACTCGCCCCAGAACGATGGCCACTTCGGCCTGGCCTATCCGGCCTATGCCCACTTCACCTCGCCGATCCGGCGCTACCCGGACCTGCTGGTGCATCGCGCCATCCGCTCGGTGATCCGCGGGCCGCGCCAGACCAATACGGTACTGCGTGCCGACGGGGCGGCGGTGGAGCCACCCAGCAAGTGGGCGCCCTATACCTTCGAGCAGATGCTCGAGCTCGGCGAGCACTGCTCGATGACCGAGCGCCGTGCCGACGATGCCACCCGCGACGTCGAAGACTGGCTCAAGTGCGAGTTCATGTCCGACAAGCTCGGCGAGGTCTACGACGGCACCATCGCCTCGGTGACCCAGTTCGGCATCTTCGTGCGGCTCGACGAGGTCTATGTCGAGGGGCTGGTCCACGTCACCTCGCTGCCCTCCGATTACTACCACTACGAGCCGGAGAAGCACCGCCTCAAGGGCGAGCGCAGTGGCATGAGCTACCGCCTCGGCGACGGCGTCACGGTGCAGGTGGCCCGGGTCGACCTGGACGATCGCAAGATCGACTTCGCCCTGGCCGACGACAAGCCGCGCCCCCAGCGTGCGCCGCGCCGGCGCCGTGCGGTGGATGATGCGCCCGCCAAGGGGCGCGCCAGCGCCGGTGGCAAGCCGCCCAAGGCCGAGGCATCCGCCGCCAAGGGAGACAAGTCCGACAAGGGCGATGGCCGCAAGCGCAGCGGCAACCGTCGGCGCCGTTCGCGGCGCTGAATCCTGTGGCGGGCCATCGGGCCCGCCGTGTGACCCTCGATGAAGCGATAACCATGAAGCACAAGCGATCCCACCGGCCTGCCGCCGGCAAGCCCGCCGCGCCCGGTGGCCTGGAGGCGGTATTCGGCGTCCACGCCGTGCGTGCCTTGATCGAACGCGGCGAGACGCCTCGCGAACTGTGGGTGCAGGAGGGCAGTGCGGGGGCGCGCCTGGCCGAGCTGGTGGAGGTTGCCCGCCGCGGCGGCGCCCGCATCCAGTCGCGTCCGCGTGACGAGCTCGATCGCCTGGCCCAGGGGGCCGCCCACCAGGGCGTCGTGGCCTTCACCACGCCGCTGGCGTTCGAGGCCGAGAATGCGCTGTGGTTCCGCCTGGAAGCGTGGCCCCATGCGACGCCCCCGCTGCTGCTGGTGCTCGACGGTATCACCGACGTGCACAACTTCGGCGCCTGCCTGCGCAGTGCCGATGCCGCCGGGGTGCATGGGGTGATCGTGGCTAAGGACAAGGCCGCGCCGCTCAACGCCATGGTGCGCAAGGTCGCCTGCGGTGCCGCCGAGAGCGTGCCGGTCTATCAGGTCACCAACCTCTCCCGGGCCCTGGCCAGGCTCAAGTCGCTCGGCATCTGGGTCACCGGCACCGCCGGTAAGGCCGAGTCGCTGATCTTCGAGGTCGACCTCACCGGGCCCACGGCGCTGGTGATGGGGGCCGAGGGCAAGGGCATGCGCCGCCTGACCCGCGAGGCCTGCGACCAGCTGGTCAAGCTGCCCATGGCCGGCACCGTCTCCAGCCTCAACGTCTCGGTGGCCACCGGCATCAGCCTCTTCGAGGCGGTACGCCAGCGGGGGCGGGCGACGCCCGGGACCTGAAGCCCGGGGGCTGGAACGACAACGCCTGCCGTATGGCAGGCGTTGTCGTCTCTACGCGGCGCGAACGATCAGCTGTCGGCTTCCTCGGGGGTAGCGGCCGGGCGTCTGGCAGGGGCGTCGAGGAAGGCCTCCAGTGAATCATCCATGGCATCCAGCCAGCGGGTATGGTGGGCCGGCGCCTGGGTGCCGGTCATCAGCGAGGAGTAGGACTTGTCACGGAAGGTCATGATGTCCGTGTGCTTGTGCTGCTCCCACTCGAGGAAGGTCCGGTTGACCCCCTCGATGTCGAAGCTCGGATAGTCGGTGGCATCGATCAGGCTGGCGACATAGTCGCCCTGGAAACGGATCATCTGCTCATCATCTTCCAGCGCCTCCTCGCGCTCGCGCCAGGCCTGGCTGTCGGCCTGCATGGTCTCGCGGTCGGGGAGGGCGATACGCCCCAGGATGATGTCGCGGACATACCAGGCCTGGGCGTCGAACATGTTGAAGGTGTACCACTGATCCTGCATGCCCAGGTAGAAGAGCCCGGGGTTGTCCTCCCAGACGACCCCGCGGTAGAGCCCCAGCGGCCACAGGCGGTTGTTGGTCTGCAGACGCAGGGCGTCCGGCAGGAAGGGGAAGTGGTGCAGGTAGCCGGTGCACAGGATGATGGCATCCACCTGCTTGCTGGTGCCGTCGGCGAAGTAGGCGGTGTTGCCGTCGACCCGCTGCAGCAGGGGCTTCTCCTCCCAGTTCTCGGGCAAGTCGAAGCCCATGGGACGGGTGCGGTAGCTGGTGGTGATGCTGCGCGCGCCATACTTGTAGCACTGCGAGCCGATATCCTCGGCGGAGTAGCTGCTGCCCACCAGCAGCAGGTTCTTGCCCTGGAACTCCAGGGCGTCCCGGAAATCGTGGGCATGCAGGATGCGGCCGTTGAAGGCCTCGAAGCCCTCGAACTCGGGCACGTTAGGCGTGGAGAAGTGGCCCGAGGCCACCACCACATGGTCGAAGATCTCGCTCTCGACCACGTCGCGCTCATGGTCATGCACGGTGATCAGGAAGGTCCCGTCGTTCTCCCGGTATTCCACATGACGGACGGGGCAGTTGAAGCGGATGTACTCGCGTACGCCTGACTTCTCGACGCGCCCCTTGATGTAGTCCCACAGCACGGCACGCGGCGGATAGGAGGCGATCGGCTTGCCGAAGTGCTCCTCGAAGCTGTAGTCGGCGAACTCCAGGCACTCCTTGGGGCCGTTGGACCACAGGTAGCGGTACATGCTGCTGTGGACGGGTTCGCCATTGGCATCGAGGCCGGTGCGCCAGGTGTAGTTCCACTGGCCGCCCCAGTCGCTCTGCTTCTCGAAGCAGACCAGTTCGACGGGGTCGGCCCCCTTCTCGAAGGCTGACTGGAAGGCGCGCAGTTGCGCCAGGCCGCTGGGGCCGGCACCGATGATGGCAACACGTTTTGTCATGAATGGCTCCGTGAGAGAGGCTCGCCACGGCGCCGCCGACAGCGGCGTCCGGGTCGAGCATCGAGATGGCAGAAAGCATGGATGCCCGGTGCCCGTCAGGGGGCAGGACGCCTGGTCCGCGATTCGGTCCCGGGGCGGTGATCCGTCCCCGGGATGGGGTGCGCCTGTCGTAGTGACGGGGCGGAGTGCTTGCTGATGGCGTCATGGCGCCGATTCCGAGGCAGGGCCCATGCAGGCCGGCGACAGCGGCGGAGAGGCGGCATGGTGCGCCCGGAATCAGTGCGGATGTGGCGTGTCGGCCACGGGGAAAGCGGGGTGGTCCATAACTATGCGTTATCAAAATATGGATATTTGATTATTATGTCAAATATCTGTCCGGTGCTGCCGCGCCCCCTCGAGGCCATGGTCGAGGAAACGCGCCTTGCTAGTCCGGCGGCCATTCTTTAGAATGCTTGCGCCCGTTCGTCCATCGAGCGGGCATTCGTGTTTCTTCTATCACCTCCTTGCTTCCCCGGAGCGCCGAGACCTCCCGAGGAAGCTGCCAAACCGCAAGGAGATCCCATGCGTCATTACGAAATCGTGTTCATGGTCCATCCGGACCAGAGCGAGCAGGTTCCGGCCATGGTCGAGCGCTACACCAGCCTCGTCACCGAGAACGGCGGCACCGTGCATCGCCTGGAGGATTGGGGCCGTCGTCACCTGGCCTACCCGATCAACAAGATCCACAAGGCTCACTACGTGCTGATGAACGTCGAGTGCAGCGGCGAGACCCTCGACGAGATCGAGAACATCTTCCGCTTCAACGATGCCATCATCCGCAGCCTGGTGGTGCGCTGCAACGAAGCCATCACCGAGGCCTCGCCGATGATGAAGCCGGTGGAGGAGAAGCGTGCCCGTCGCGAAGACAAGCCCCGCGACGAGAAGCCCCGCGCCGAGTCCGCCTGATCACCCCCATCGCACGTCTGAAGGAGTCTTCACATGGCACGCTTTTTCCGTCGCCGCAAGTTCTGCCGTTTCACCGCCGAGGGCGTGAAGCAGATCGATTACAAGGATCTGGACACCCTCAAGGCCTACATCACCGAGACCGGCAAGATCGTTCCCAGCCGCATCACCGGTACCAAGGCCCGCTACCAGCGCCAGCTGGCGACCGCCGTCAAGCGCTCGCGCTACCTGGCACTGCTCCCCTACTCCGATAGCCACCAGTAAGCCGGCGGCAAGATGCTGACGATCGCCCGCTGGGTGATGCGCGGTACGCCCTACGCCTCCGGCGGGGCCGCCGTGGCCACCCTGATTCCCTGGCTGTTCTGGCTGGGGGCCGCCATCGCGGCCCTGGTCACCCTGCGTCGGGGGCTCTCCCCGGCACTGCCGGTGATCGTGGCCGCCGCCGTGCCTTCGGGCTGGTGGTGGATGCAGGGGGATGTCATCCCGCTCTCCAGCGTGCTGCTGGTGACTCTGATGGCGGTGGTGCTGCGTTCCCGCCTGCGCTGGAGCGAGGCGCTGATCGTCGGCGCCCTGGCCGGCGCGGTGATGATCCAGCTGGGTATCTTCCTGCCCCCCGGGGGCACCGGGGAGATGCTCGACCAGCTGCGACAGGCCTCTCCCGAGGTGGAGCGCCTGCTCACCGAGCTGGGCAGCCAGGGACTCGATACCGAGCAGCTGGCGGGATTGCTGATCGGCGGAGTCACCGGCCTTATCGTGCTGATTGCCGCCGTGGCCTGTCTGGCCCTGGCGCGCAGCTGGCAGGCGGGACTCTACAACCCCGGGGGCTTCCGCGAGGAGTTCCACGCCCTGCGCCTGGCGCCGCGTGAGCTCGCCGTGCTGGTGGTGCTCGGGGCAATCGGCGCCGTGCTGGGGCTTCCGGGCCTTGGCATGCTGTTGTGGGTTCCGCTGCTGGTCGCCGGCATCGCCCTGGTGCATGGATTTATCGGACTGAAAGGGATGAACGGGCTGTGGCTGGTCGCCTTCTACCTGCTGCTGATCACCACCTGGCCCATGATTCTGATCGTGCTGCTGCTGGCCTTCATCGACGCCTTCGCGAACATTCGCGGGCGCCTGGCCAGCCGCAACTGACAAGAGGTTTACGAGATGGAAGTCATTCTGCTCGACAATATTGGCAAGCTGGGCGGCCTGGGTGACCAGGTCACCGTCAAGCCCGGTTACGGCCGCAACTACCTGGTGCCCTACGGCCTCGCCGTGCCGGCCACCAAGGACAACATCGAGGCCTTCGAGGCCCAGCGTGCCGAGCTCGAGGCCCAGGCTGCCGAGCGCAAGGCCGAGGCCGAGGCGCGTGCCGCCCAGCTCAACGAGATCGAGCTCTCCCTGGTCGCCAAGTCCGGCGACGAGGGCAAGCTGTTCGGCTCCATCGGGCCCCGCGACCTGGCCGATGCCATCGCCTCGGCCGGCATCGATGTGGCCAAGAGCGAAGTGCGCATGCCGGAAGGTCCGATCCGCGCCACCGGCGAGTACGACATTGCGCTGCGTCTGCACGCCGATGTCGAAGCCACCGTGCGCGTGGTGGTGGTGGCCGAGTAAGTCCTGACGGCCGCTCCTGACGAGGGGCGCGGGGAGAGATCCTCGCGCCCCTCGTCGCGTTTTTATTGTGTCTGTCTGGGGTAGAATGGCGACCCCGCAATGCCCAGGGTGAACCATCGCCATGTCAGAGATGCTCGAGCACGACCAGGAAACCGCCGCCCTCAAGGTGCCGCCCCACTCGCTGGAGGCGGAGCAGTCGGTGCTGGGCGGGCTGATGCTCGACAACCAGGCCTGGGACAACGTCGCCGACCGCCTGGTGGCCGACGACTTCTATCGCTATGAGCACCGCCTGATCTTCAACGTCATGGCGGAGCTGGCCGAGTCGGCGCGGCCGCTGGACGTGGTGACCCTCTCCGAGGCGCTGGAGGGGCGTGACCAGCTGGACACCGTGGGCGGCCTGGCCACCCTCGCCGAACTGGCCCGCAATACCCCCTCCGCGAGCAATATCCGCGCCTATGCCGATATCGTTCGCGAGCGGGCGACTCTGCGCAAGTTGATCCGTGCCGCCAGCCAGATCGCCGATGGTGCCTTCAGCCCCCAGGGGCGGCCGGCGGACGAGCTGGTCGACGAGGCCGAGCGGCTGGTGTTCCAGATCAGCGAGGAGCGCCCCAAGTCGGGCGGCCCCATCGGCATGAGCGAACTGCTCGCCAAGGCAGTGGACCGCATCGACGAGCTGTTCAACATGAAGGGCGAGATGACCGGCCTCTCCACCGGCTTCCGCGACCTGGACGAGATGACCTCGGGGCTGCAGCCCTCGGACCTGGTGATCATCGCCGGGAGGCCCTCGATGGGCAAGACCACCTTCGCGATGAACATCGTCGAACATGCGGTCATCTCCAGCGAGAAGCCGGTGATGGTGTTCTCCATGGAGATGCCCGCCGATGCCCTGATGCTGCGCATGCTCTCGTCGCTGGGCCGCATCGACCAGACCCGGGTGCGTACCGGCCAGCTGGAGGACGAGGACTGGCCGCGGCTGACCTCGGCGGTGAACCTGCTCAAGGACAAGCAGCTGTTCATCGATGATACCGCGGCGCTGTCGCCCAACGAGATGCGCTCGCGGATTCGTCGCCTGGTGCGTGAGCACGGCAACGTCGGGCTGGTGATGATCGACTACCTGCAGCTGATGCAGATCCCCGGCTTTTCCGAGAACCGTACCGGCGAGATCTCCGAGATCTCCCGCTCGCTAAAGGGGCTGGCCAAGGAGTTCGGCTGTCCGGTGGTGGCGCTCTCCCAGCTCAACCGCTCCCTCGAGCAGCGTCCCAACAAGCGGCCGGTGATGTCGGACCTTCGTGAATCGGGCGCCATCGAGCAGGACGCGGACGTGATCGCCTTCGTCTATCGCGACGAGGTCTATAATCCCGACAACCCCGACAATCAGGGCCTGGCCGAGCTGATCATCGGTAAGCAGCGTAACGGCCCCATCGGCACGGTCCATATGGCCTTCATCGGTCGCTATACCCGCTTCGAGGACCTGGCGCCCGACAGCTATGGTGACGGTTTCGGCGAGTGAACAGGAGTGCTGCGGGTTGAGCCCCCGCGGTGGCCCCGTATAATGCCCACCCCTCGAACGAGTACAGGAAGGAGGCAGCATGGCAGGCGGATTTCAGCGCGGCAATCGGCGCCGCACCCCCAAGCTGGAGGCGCGCGGCGAGCTCCAGTCCGTGGAGCGTGAAGGCCCGTTCAAGGAGTGGCTGGGCATGCCCGACCTCTACCGCTACCAGCTGGTGGTGGAGGGCGAGTCCTACAGCTACCAGACCGAGGATGCCGAGCTGCCGGTGTCTGTCGGTGATCGTGTGGTGTTCCGCTACAAGGAGACCAAGGCCGGCAAGTGGGTCGACCGCAACTCCCTGGGCAAGGCGATCGATCCTTCCGACTATCAATAGCTTGTGGAACTCTCCTGGGGTCTCGTAGTCACATTTCCGACATGCAGCCGTCACCCTGGCGTCACCCCCGGGCGCCAAGCTGAGAGGATATGCAACGACAAGACACCCAGGAGGGATCCATGGAATTTCACGACCTCAAGGCCTTCGCGGCCCATCATGACAACTACGAGATTCGCGTCATCGGCCATGCCGGCAGCCGCTTCTATCAGGTGGAACTGGAGGATATCGAGGGCCAGCGACACATGCTGACCCGTCACGGCAAGCCGGTGCTGTTCCGCTCGCTGGATGACGTCTACGTGGAACTCAAGGGCGCCGGTATCCACCGCGCCTATCTGGTGCAGCAGGTACCCCACGACGAGGTGATCGGCCGCGCGACCCACTACCAGGACCCGCTGACTTCACGCATGCCCCTGGTCTTCTGAGTTCCCCACGTTATTGCCGGCAGGCCTTCGCGTGCCGGTCACCATTCAGCCTGCCGACTTCCGCCGCCGCCGCTCCAGCCAGCGCCCCAGGCGCACCCGGCGGCGGGCAAACCATCGATACCCCGCGTCCAGCACGCCCGCGAGCCCGGGCAGGCTGCTCAGCCACACCAGCCGTCGATAGCCGAGCACGGCGTAGAGCGCGCGGCTGGCGTCCATCCCGATATACCACTGTCCCCTGGCGTCCTTCAGGTGCAGCCTGCCCATCATCGCCTCGAAGGTCCGGCCCTGCGCCGTGGCGTCGAAGTCCGGTGCCTGGATGTCCACCAGCGCCACGCGCTCCCGGCGGGGATGTCGCTCCAGCCAGGCCACCTCACGCTGGCACAGCGGGCAGTTCCCGTCGTGGTAAAGGGTGACCGGCGGCGTGGCGGCAAGGGTATCACGATGGCTCATGGGGTCTCCTCCTGGCGCGTGGTGCGGTAACCGGCGAGATGGCGGCGGCGCTCTTCAACGTCTCCCGCCTGGCGCCATGACGAGCTGCGCGGCAGTGTTGCCAGGAAGGCGTCGGCCTGGTCGCGGATGGCTGCGCGCTTCTCCTCGCTCATCCTGGCGAGCGAGCCATAGATCAGTTTCATGCGCGGGTTGGCGGAGAGGGTCTCGGCATGACGCTCCAGGAAGCGCCAGTAGAGGCTGTTGAGCGGGCAGGCGTCGTCACCGGTGACCTGCTTCGGGTCGAAGCGGCAGTGGCGACAGTGGTCCGACATGCGGTCGATATACTTCCCCGAGGCGCAGTAGGGCTTGGAGCCCATCAGGCCGCCATCGGCATGCAGCACCATCCCCAGGGTATTGGGCAGCTCCACCCACTCGCAGGCGTCGGCATACACCGCCAGGTACCAGTCGCACAGCGCCTCCGGCGACACATCGCAGAGCAGTGCGATGTTGCCGGTCACCATCAGCCGCTGGATATGGTGGGCATAGGCGTTGTCACGGGTCATCTCGATGGCGCGCGCAAGGCAGCGCAGCTCGGTCTTGCCGCTCCAGTAGCAGGCCGGCAGGTCGCCCTCGGCCCCCAGGGCGTTGCCCGTCTTGTAATCGGGCATGCGTGTCCAGTAGAGGCCGCGCACATACTCCCGCCAGCCCAGGATCTGGCGGATAAAGCCCTCCACCGAGTTCAGCGGGGCGCGTCCCTCGAGATACTCCCGCTCCGCCGCCTCGCACAGCTCGCGGGGCGACAGCAGTCCCAGGTTGAGTGCCGCCGCGAGCCGCGAGTGGAACAGGAAGGGCTCGGCGTCGCTGATGGCGTCCTGATAGCGACCGAACTCGGGGAGCAGGTGCTGGGTGAAGTGGCGCTGGTCGACCAGCGCCTGGCGCCGCGTCACCGGCCAGTGGAAGCCCTCGAGGGTGCCGAAGTGGTCGCCGAAGTGCTCTGCCACCAGCGCCAGGACCTCCTCGGTGACGGCGTCCCGATGGTGGTGCGGGGGTTCCGGGGCCTCGAGTGACTCCGGCAGCGGCTCGCGGTTGTCGTGGTCGAAGTTCCACCGCCCGCCGGCGGGCTGGTCATCCTCCATCAGGAGGTCCGTTCGCCGTCGCTGCTCCCGGTAGAAGTACTCCAGGCGCAGCGACTTGCGGCCACGCGCCCAGGCGGCGAAGTCGTCCGGGGTGGTATAGAAGCGGTCGTCCTCGAGCAGGCGCCAGGGCAGGGCGGCGCTTGCACGCTCGTGCATCGCCTGCCACAGCCGCCACTCCCCGGGACGCACGACCTGGATCTCGTCGCAGCCGTAGAGGGCCGCCAGCCGCTCTGCCTCCTGGATCAGCCCCTGGACGTTGTCGGCATCGTCCAGGGCGCTGTAGTGCACCCGGAAGCCCCTGTCGCGAAGTTCGGCGGCGAAGTGGCGCATGGCGGCCAGGATCAGGGCGATCTTCTGTGGGTGGTGGGGCACATAGGTGCCCTCGGCGGCCACCTCGCAGAACGCCACCACGGCACCGTCGGGCGGGTCGCGCAGGCTGGGAAGCGACGGGGTGAGCTGGTCGCCGAGCACCAGCACCAGGGGGCGGGACATGGCTTGACCTCGAATTGTACAAATCCATTTGATAGTACAACCCGATCGCCGCCGCCGCGAGGGTCCTGATACACTAGACCCGTTTTCAACAACCGCACGTATCACCAAGGAGCCAGCCCATGACCACCGCGACCCAGGATTCGGCCAATTCCGGCATGGACCACCCCGGCAGCGGCCGCCTGGCCCATGCGCCGGATGACCATCCGCCGATTCCGCGCGCCCGGGTCGGGGTGGTGCTGGTCAACCTGGGTACCCCGGACGCCACCGATTACTGGTCCATGCGCCGCTACCTGAGTGAGTTCCTCTCCGACAAGCGGGTCGTGGACTATCCGAACTGGAAGTGGCAGCCGCTGCTGCAGCTGATCATCCTTTCGCGGCGCCCCTTCAAGTCCGGTGAGGCCTACCGTGGCATCTGGAACACCGAGAAGGACGAGAGTCCGCTGTTGACCATCACCCGGGATCAGACCCGCAAGGTGGCCGAGGGGCTAGAGGCGCGCTACGGCGATCAGGTGATGGTCGACTTCGCCATGCGCTACGGCAACCCCTCCACCGACAGCGTGCTCAAGCGCCTGCAGGCGGCGGGCTGCGAGCGGATCCTGTTCTTCCCGCTCTACCCCCAGTACGCCTCGCCCACTACCGCCACGGCCAACGACCACGCCTTCCGCACCCTGATGAAGCTCAAGTGGCAGCCGGCGATTCGCACCGTGCCTGCCTATTTCGAGCATCCTCGCTATGTCGAGGCCCTGGCCAGCTCGGTACGTGAGGCGTATGACGCCGCCGAGACGCCGCCGGAAGTGCTGGTGGCCTCCTATCATGGCGTGCCCAAGCGCTTCCTGATGGAGGGCGATCCCTACCACTGCCAGTGCCAGAAGACCACGCGACTGCTGCGCGAGGCCCTGGGCTGGGAGGAGGGCGCGATCCAGACCGCCTTCCAGTCCCAGTTCGGTCCCGAGGAGTGGGTGGGGCCGGCCACCGTGGA
Source organism: Halomonas sp. C10-5 (assembly GCF_057169305.1). Classification (NCBI taxonomy): domain Bacteria; kingdom Pseudomonadati; phylum Pseudomonadota; class Gammaproteobacteria; order Oceanospirillales; family Halomonadaceae; genus Halomonas; species Halomonas sp. C10-5. Next base: position 2,745,796 of record NZ_CP175665.1, on the reverse strand, counting down.
GCATGTCGCCGAGCTGGCGCGCCAGGGCAGGAAGCATATCGCCGTGGTTTCCCCGGCCTTCTCCGCGGACTGTGTGGAGACTCTGGAGGAGATCCAGGAGGAAATCCGCGACGCCTTCCTCGAGGCCGGCGGCGAGAGCTTCACCTACATCCCCTGCCTCAACGACCGCGACGACCATATCGCCGCGCTGCTTGCGATCATCGACAACGAACTGGGCGGCTGGGTGTAGCGTACCCCGACCCCTCACGACAGCGGGTCCGCCATTGGCGGGCCCGCTGCGTATCAGTCGTAACCGCGGTCCGGGTGAGGTACCGGCTTTTCGCCGACCTCCTCGGGGCGCAGCTCCACGGGGGTACCGATGGTCTTGTCCGCGTGCCGGAGCTTCAGGTGCAGGCCGGTCTTGGCCAGCAGGTGGGCGCTGACCGGGGCGGTGATGAACAGGAACAGGGTGATCAGCATCTCCTGGATGTCGGGCTTGCCCTCGGTGGCCCAGAAGTAGAGCATCGAGCCGACCAGCATGCAGCCGATTCCCAGGGTGGTGGCCTTGGTGGGGCCGTGCAGGCGCATGTAGAAGTCGCGCAGGTGGGCCATGCCCAGCGAGCCGATGAACACGAAGGCACCGCCGGCCACCAGCAGCAGGGAAGTGATTGCCTCGACAATCAGATGCAGGGTCATGACGCCTCCTATTCGATGATGTCGCCGCGCAGCAGGTACTTGCATACCGCCACGGTACTGATGAAGCCGAGCATGGCGATCAGCAGCGCCGACTCGAAGTAGGTCTTGGTGTTGAGCCACAGCCCCAGCAGCACGATCAGCGCGATGGAGTTGATGTACATGGTGTCCAGCGCCAGCAGGCGGTCGGGCATGTCCGGGCCGATGGTCAGTCGATAGACATTCAGCGCCAGCGCCGCCACCACCAGGGCCAGGCTGGTAAAGAGTGCGATCTCTAGCATTCGTATATCTCCTTCAGCGGCCGTTCGTAGCGTTCGCGAATGGTCTCGATCAGCGCGTCATCATCCTCCACGTCCAGGGCGTGGATCAGCAGCGACTTGCCATCCAGGCGCAGGTTGGCCGACACCGTGCCGGGCGTCAGGCTGATGGTGTTGGCCAGCAGGGTGATGGTGAAGCGGTTCTCCAGCATCAGCGGGTACTCCACGAAGTGGGGCCGCAGGCGTCGCCAGGGGTTGATGATCAGCCAGGCGACCTGGAGGTTGGCGGTCACGATATCGCCGAGCACGCGCATCGCAAAGCGCAGCAGCAGCCGCGGCTTCTTTACATGGGGCTGGGCATCCCAGAAGCGGTGGGTCACCAGCGGGATCACCACCGCCAGCAGGCCCCCCAGCAGGAGATGGCCGAAGGCGATGCTGCGCACCATCAGCAGCCAGACGATCAGCAGCAGGATCGACATCAGCGGGGTGGGCAACCAGGAGCGAGGCTGGATCATGGGGCGTCTCCCTCGGTGTTCAGCAGGGCCCGGGTCAGCGACTCGGGGCTCGCCAGCTGTTTGGCGGTGGCATCGGTGTAGTCGACCAGCGGGCCGGCCAGGACCACCAGCAGCGGGGCGGCGGCCATCAGCCAGGCAACCCCGAACCACTGGCGATGCGACAGGCGCTGGCCGTCCGCCTCGCCGGTGCTGCGCCAGAAGAGCGTCGAGCCGGCCCGGGAGAGGGCAATGATGGCGGCGAGCCCCGAGAGCAGCAGGATCGGCCACAGCCAGGCGCGCTCCATGCCCTCGGCGGCGGCCAGCAGCAGCGCCTTGCCGATGGCGCCGGAGAGCGGCGGCATGCCGGCCACGGCGATGGCGCCGGCGAAGAACAGCACGGCGAGCCAGCCTCCCTGGCGCAGCGGGCGACCCTTGACCAGGCGGGTACCGGCCTGGCCACGCTGGGCGCCGATCATCTCGGCGAGCAGGAACAGGCCGCCGGTGATCAGGGTGGTATGGACCAGGTAGTAGAGCAGGGCGGAGACCGCTGCGGGGGTGCCAATGCCGATCCCCGCCAGCAGGGTGCCCACCGAGACCAGCACCAGGTAGGCCACCAGCAGGCGCAGGTCGCGGGCGGCCAGCACACCGATACCGGCCGCCACCAGGGTGCCCAGCGACAGCCACCACACCCACGCCTGCTCCAGGTTGGCCAGCGGGCCCGCGGCCTCGCCGAAGATCAGCGAGTAGACCCGCAGGATGGCGTAGATGCCGACCTTGGTCATGATCGCGAACAGCGCGGCCACCGGTGCCGGTGCCGCGGCATAGGCCTTGGGCAGCCAGAAGTAGAGCGGCAGGATGGCGGCCTTGAGACCGAACACCACCAGCAGCATCAGCCCACCGGCCATCACCAGCCCCTCGCGTTCGGCGGGCAGCTCGGCGAGGCGCATGGCCATGTCGGCCATGTTGAGGGTGCCGGTGGCACCGTAGAGGATGCCCACCGCGATCAGGAACAGCGATGACCCGGCCAGGTTGAGCACCACGTAGTGCACCCCGGACATGATCCGCTCCTTGCCGCCACCGTGCAGCAGCAGGGCGTAGGAGGCGAGCAGCAGGACCTCGAAGAACACGAACAGGTTGAACAGGTCGCCGGTCAGGAAGGCGCCGTTGATGCCCATCAGCTGCCACTGGAATAGGCCATGGAAGTTGCTGCCGCGCTCGTCATCGCCGGCACAGGCGAACACCACGGCCCCCACCGCCAGCGCCGCGGTGAGCAGCACCATGAGTGCCGAGAGCCGGTCGAGCACCAGCACGATTCCGAAGGGGGGCTGCCAGTCCCCCAGGGCGTAGTAGGTCACCTCGCCGCCGGCGGCGCGAGCCACCAGGGCGATGCCCACCAGCAGCAGGGCGAGGGTGGCGCCGGCGCCGATCAGGCGCTTGACGCGGACGCTGCCCTGACGCTGGAAGAGCAGCAGGATGCCCGCCACCAGCGGCAGCACCACCGGCAGCACGATCAGGTGTGAGCTCATCGGCGTCCCTCCCCGGCTTCATGCTTGCGGCCGTCGACATGATCGTTGCCCGCCTCGCTGCGGGCGCGCATGGCCAGTATCACCACGAAGGCGGTCATGGCGAAGCCGATGACGATGGCGGTCAACACCAGCGCCTGGGGCAGCGGGTCGGCGTAGTCGCCTGCTCCGTCGACCAGTGCGGCGCCATCGGTGGTCAGGCCGCCCATGGAGAACAGGAACAGGTTCACCGCGTAGGAGAGCAGGGTCAGGCCCACCACGACGGGGAAGGTTCGCGAGCGCAGGATCAGGTAGAGCCCGCAGGCGGTGAGAACGCCGGTGGTGATGGCGTAGAGGCTTTCCATCAGGAGGACTCCTTGGAACTGTCGGGAGACGGTGCGCTTGCGGTGCTGGGCTCCTTGGCCGGACGGTGGGGTGTGGTCACCTTGCCCAGATTGGCCAGGATCATCAGGGTGGCGCCGACCACCGCCAGGTAGACCCCCAGGTCGAAGAGCATGGCCGTGGCCAGCTCGAACTTGCCCACCAGTGGCAGCGAGAAGTAGCCGAACGAGGAGGTCAGGAACGGGTAGCCGAACAGCCAACTGCCCAGGCCGGTCAGGGTGGCGATGCCGACCCCGGCGATGGCCACCGGCTGGTAGGGGAAGTCGAGTCGCTGCTGGGCCCACTCCACTCCGCGGGCCATGTAGAGCAGGATCAGCGCCACCGCGGTGATCAGGCCGGCGATGAAGCCACCACCGGGCTGGTTGTGGCCGCGCAGGAAGATGAAGGCGGAGACGAGCAGCGCCAGCGGCAGCAGGGCCATGGAGATGGAAGTCAGGATCGCCGGGTAGCGGTCCGGCGACCAGACGCGGCCCTCGCCGTCGCTGTGCGGCATGAACAGCCGCAGGCGGTTGAGCAGCTTGAAGATCGCCAGGCCGGCCAGGGCCAGCACGGTGATCTCGCCGAGGGTATCGAAGCCGCGGAAGTCCACCAGGATGACGTTGACCACGTTGTGGCCGCCGCCGCCGGGCACGCTGTTCTCCAGGAAGAAGCCGGAGATGGGCGCCTTGTCGCGGGTCAGCACCGCATAGTTGAGGCTGGCGACTACCAGCCCCAGGGCTCCGGCGAGTACCACGTCACGCAGGTTGCGGCGGTTGGAGGACTCGGTGGGGGTCTTCTGGGGCAGGAAGAACAGCGCCAGCATCAGCAGGATCATGGTCACCACCTCCACCGAGAGCTGGGTCAGCGCCAGGTCCGGGGCCGAGAAGCGGGCGAAGGTCAGCGAGACGACCAGGCCCACCACCGAGAGCATGATCAGCGAGATCAGGCGGAAGCGGTGGGTCACCGCGGTGGCGATGCCGCCGAACATCAGCAGGGCGGCGCCCAGCAGCACGACGCCGTCGATGGGCTGGTTGCCCAGCGAACCGGTCAGCCCGCTCATGTGCGCCAGGCCCAGCCCGCCCATCAGCAGTGAGGCGAACAGCAGCCAGGTCATATAGCGCTGTAGGGAGCCACCATCGAAGCGGCCCAGGCCGCGTTCGGACCAGCGGCCAAGGCGCTGCAGCGCCGCCTCGAACACCAGGCGGGCATCCACCGGGCCGAAGCCGCGGTGGAAGTGGCGCAGGTCGGCGTGTCGCCAGTAGGCGGCGACCCCGGCGACCAGGGCAATGGCACTCATCGCCAGCGGCAGGTTGAGGCCGTGCCAGATGGCCAGGTGGAAATCCAGGGGTTCGCCCAATACCGCCTCCACGGCCAGACCCAGCAGCCCCTCGGCGAGCACCGGCACCAGACCTACGATCACGCAGAGCGCCACCAGCAGCTCCACCGGCGCGCGCATCAGCCACGGCGGCTCGTGGGGCGATTTGGGTGGCCCCTCCTTGGCGGGCTTGAAGAATACGGCGTGAACGAGGCGTAGCGAATAGGCCACCGAGAGAATGCCGCCCAGGGCGGCGAGTACCGGCAGCACCCAGCTGAGCCCGGCCAGCACCGGGGTCTCCAGCGTTTCGGTGAAGAACATCTCCTTGGAGATGAAGCCATTGAGCAGCGGAACCCCGGCCATGGCCGCGCCCGCTACGCTGGTCAGCAGTGCGGTGACCGGCATGGCCCTCTTCAGGCCGCCGAGGCGGTCGAGCTCACGGGTGCCGGTCTCGTGGTCGATGATCCCGGCGCTCATGAACAGCGCCGCCTTGAAGGTGGCGTGGTTGAGGATATGGAACAGCGCGGCGAGTACCGCCATGGGGCTGCCGATGCCCAGCAGCACCGTGATCAGGCCCAGGTGGCTCACCGTGGAGAAGGCCAGGATGCCCTTGAGATCGGTCTTGACCAGGGCGAACCAGGCGCCATAGAGCATGGTGGCCATGCCCACCAGGGACACCACCGCGGACCACAGCTCGCTGCCGGCGATGGCCGGGTGCAGGCGCGCCATCAGGAAGATGCCCGCCTTGACCATGGTCGCCGAGTGCAGGTAGGCCGAGACCGGTGTGGGCGCCGCCATGGCGTGGGGCAGCCAGAACTGGAAGGGGAACTGGGCCGACTTGGTGAAGGCCCCCAGCAGCACCAGTGCCAGCATGATCGGGTAACGCGGGTCGGCCAGTATCGCCTCGCCGCCGGCCAGGACGTCGTCCATGGCGTAGCTACCCACCATGTCGCCCAGCAGCAGCAGACCGGCGAGCAGGGCCAGGCCGCCGGCGCCGGTCACGGTGAGCGCCATGCGGGCGCCCTTGCGTGCGTCGCTGCGGTGGGACCAGAAGCCGATCAGCAGGAAGGAGGAGAGGCTGGTCAGCTCCCAGTAGAGCCACAGCAGGATCAGGTTGTCGGCCATCACGATGCCGACCATGGAGGCCATGAACAGGATCAGGTAGGCGTAGAAACGCCCGAACGGCTCCTCCGGCGACAGGTAATAGTGCGCATAGAGCAGGATCAGCAGGCCGATGCCCATGATCAGCAGGTTGAAGAGCAGCGACAGGCCGTCCAGGCGGAAGGCCAGCTCGAGCCCCAGGCTGGGTATCCAGTCCACGGAGAAGCGCAGGGCCTCGCCGGCGGAGAGGGCCGGCAGCTGTGCCAGCATCAGCAGCAGGGCCAGGGCCGGGAGTACGGCGGTGGCCAGGGAGCAGAGGCGTCGTCCGCGGCCGGCAGTGACCATCGGCACCAGCATGCCCACCAGCGGCAGCAGGGCTATCCACATCAGAGTCATCGGTCGCTCATCCTGCGAGTGAGAAGTAAGGGGAGGGGCGCAGGATGCCTGCTGGGCCGGAGGATGCAAGCGACAACGGGTCGCATCCCGTCCCTGGGGCGCTGGCCCGTCCACGGCGGTATGCCGTTTATCCTAACGCAAAGCGCTGTTTCACGCTCTACCCTTGAGTTTCAACACCTTGTGTGGATAAGGTGATCCGATCGACCGACGGGAGGGCGCCGGATGCAGCTCGCTGTGCTGGGAGGGTTCGTGGTGGCCGCCATGGCGCCGCTGCTGCACCGCTGGTTCGGGCCGGGCACCGCGCGAGTGATGGCGCTGCTGCCGGCGGCCATCGCCGCCTGGCTGATCGGCCAGTGGCCAATAATCGCCGCAGGCGACACGCTGTGGCTCGAGTGGGCCTGGGTGCCGGGCCTCGATATCACCCTCACCTTCATGATCGACGGGCTGGCCTGGCTCTTCGCCATGCTGATCACGGTGATCGGCACGCTGGTGCTGATCTACTCCGGGGAGTACCTCCACGGCCACCGTGACCTGCCGCGCTTCCTGGTGGTGATCACCGCCTTCATGATGTCGATGCTTGGCCTGGTGCTGGCCGACAATCTGGTCACCCTGTTCGTGTTCTGGGAGCTGACCAGCATCACCTCCTACCTGCTGATCGGCTTCAACCACACCGACCTTGCCGCACGCAAGTCAGCCCAGCAGGGGCTCTTCGTCACTGTGGGGGGCGGACTGGCGCTGCTTGCCGGCTTCGTCATGCTGGCCCTGGCCGGCGACAGCTGGTCGCTGGTCGAACTCAATGCCCGAGGCGAGCAGCTCAAGGCACATGCGCTCTATACGCCGCTGCTGATCTGCGTGCTGATCGGCGCCTTCACCAAGTCGGCCCAGTTCCCCTTTTACTTCTGGCTACCCAATGCCATGGCGGCGCCGACCCCGGTCTCGGCCTACCTGCACTCGGCGACCATGGTCAAGGCGGGCATCTATCTGCTGGCACGGCTCCATCCGGCGCTGGGCGGCACCGAGCTCTGGGTGGTCACGCTGTCGCTGGTGGGAGCGCTGACCATGGCCACCGGCGCCTTCCTGGCGATCCAGCACACCAACGTCAAGAAGCTGCTGGCCTACTCCACGGTGATGGCGCTTGGCACCCTGACGATGCTGCTGGGTATCGGCACCGAAACCGCGCTCACCGCCTTCGTGGTCTTCCTGCTCGGCCACTCCCTCTACAAGGGGGCGCTGTTCATGGTGGCCGGCATCCTCGACCACGAGACCGGCACCAAGGATGTCACCGCCATGGGCGGGCTGCGCCACGCCATGCCGAGCACCGCCCTGGTGGCGGCGGTGGCGGCGCTGTCGCTGGCGGGGCTGCCGCCGCTGCTCGGCTTCATCGGCAAGGAACTGATGCTGGAGTCGGTGCTGGGCGCATCGGACTACCGTGGAGTGATCCTGCCGCTGGCCTTCCTCGCGGCCTTCCTGACCCTGGCGGTGGCGGCGATCGTCGCCATACGCCCCTTCTTCGGCCCGCTGCGCGAGACGCCGCAGACGCCCCATGAGCCCCCCGGCGGCCTGCTCGCCGGCCCCGCCCTGCTGGCCGCACTGTCGCTGCTGTTCGGCCTGGCGCCGGGGCTCCTCGACGCCCTGGTGAGTGCCACCGTCGCGGGCATCGGGGCAGGGCAGGTCGAGGTGCATCTGGCGCTGTGGCACGGCCTCAACCTGCCGCTTGCGCTCTCCCTGGCCAGTCTGGCGCTGGGGGCGCTGGTGTTCCGCCGCTGGGATCGCCTGCGTTCGCGGCTGGCGCGCCTGGAGCCGCTGATGGCCCGCGGCCCCGAGGCCGGCTACGAGGCCCTGATGGCGGGCATGGTGCGTGTCGCCGAGTGGCAGACCCGCTTCCTGCAGAACGGTTATATCCGCAACTACCTGGTGATGACCCTGCTGGTGCTGCTGGGTCTGGTGGGCCACGCCCTGCTGGTGCGTCACACACCGACCCTCTCCTTCGCGCTGGATGTCTACCTTCATGAGGCGATGGTGGCGGGGCTGATGGTCGCCGGGGCGGTCGCCGCCTGCGTGATGCGTTCGCGCCTGGCGGCCGTCGCCGCGGTGGGGGTGATGGGCTACTCCATCGCCCTGACCTTCGTGCTGTTCAGCGCCCCGGACCTGGCCATCACCCAGCTGCTGGTGGAGACCCTGACGGTGATCCTGCTGGTGCTGGTGCTGTTCCGCCTGCCGCGCTTCGCCACCCTCTCGACCCCCGTCGAGCGACTGCGTGACCTGGTGGTGGCGGGGCTCTCCGGCGGCCTGATCACCCTGTTGATGCTGACGGTGCTCTCCGGCGAGCGCCTGCCGCGCATCTCGGACTACATGGTGGAGAACAGCCAGCCGCTGGGCCATGGCCACAATATCGTCAACGTCATCCTGGTGGACTTCCGCGCCCTGGACACCCTGGGCGAGATGTTCGTGCTGGCGCTCGCGGCCATCGGGGTCTACGCCATGTTGCGTTTCCACGCCGAGGAGTACGAGGCGAGGAGTGCCTCGCGGACACGGAGGGGAGACGATGGTTAGATCGGGCACGCTGATCCTCAATGTGGCGGCGCGGCTGCTGCTGCCGTTGCAGCTGATGTTCTCGCTGTTCCTGCTGCTGCGCGGCCACGATGAGCCCGGCGGTGGCTTCATCGCCGGGCTGGTGGCGGCAGGGGCCTTCGCGCTCTACCTGTTCGCCTACGGGCGGCGTGCCCTGGGGGCGATGCTCAAGGTCTCGCCCCGCGACCTGGTGGGGGTGGGGCTGCTGCTGGGGGTGGTCTCGACGCTACCCGCCTGGTGGCATGGCCAGCCCTTCTTCACCGCCCAGTGGTGGACCATACCGGTCATCGGCTTCAAGGCCTCGACGCCGCTGATCTTCGATATCGGCGTCTACCTGGTGGTGCTGGGCTCGGTTCTCACCGCCATCACCGCCCTGGTCAAGACCGACGATACGGACGACCAACGCTGAGGAGAACCCATGGAACCCTTGATGGCCGTCACCATCGGCACCCTGTTCGCCGCCGCCATCTACATGATGCTGCGCCGCTCCATCGTCAAGCTGGTGATCGGGTTGATGCTGCTCTCCAATGCCGCCAACCTGCTGATCTTCTCCACCGCCGGCATGACCCGCGGAGCGCCGCCGCTGGTGCCAGAGGGTCTCTCCGCTCCCGCCGGGACGGTGGCCGACCCGCTGCCCCAGGCGCTGGTGCTCACCGCCATCGTCATCGCCTTCGGCGTGCTGTCGTTCGCCGTGGTGCTGGTGCGACGGGCCTGGGAGATCGTGCGTGCCGATGACCTGGACAAGATGAAGGATACCGACACGTGAATCCCGAGATCGCGCTGCCCATCCTGATCCCGCTGATGTCGGGGGCCGTGTCGCTGGTATTCTGGCGCTCGCGCCTGATGCAGCGGCTGGTCGCCGTGGGCGGCACCGCCGGGCTGCTGGTCACCGCCCTATGGCTGCTCGCCTCGGTGAACCGCGACGGCATCCTGGTGATGCAGATGGGCGGCTGGGCCGCCCCCTTCGGCATCAGCCTGGTGGCCGACCTGCTGGGCGCCATCATGGTGGTGCTCACCGGCATCATCGGCTTCGCCGTGGCGATCTACTCCCTGGCCACCGCCGGACGTGGCCACGAGGCCTACGGCTACTTCCCGCTGATGCACCTGCTGCTGGCCGGGGTGGCCGGCGCCTTCCTCACCGGCGACATCTTCAACCTCTACGTGTGGTTCGAGGTGATGCTGGTGGCCTCCTTCGCGCTGCTGATACTGGGCAGCGAGAAGGCGCAGATGGAGGGGGCGATCAAGTACGTGGCGCTCAACCTGCTCTCCTCGGTGATCTTCCTGATCGCCGTGGGGCTGCTCTACGGCATGGTCGGCACCCTCAACATGGCCGACATCGCCAGGCGCCTGGCGGCGGTGGAGGAGCAGGGCATGGTCGATGCCCTGGCGATGATGTTCATGGTCGCCTTCGGCATCAAGGCGGCGGCCTTTCCGCTGTTCTTCTGGCTGCCGGCCTCCTACCACACCCCGCCGGTGGCGGTGTCGGCGCTGTTCGCGGGGCTGCTCACCAAGGTGGGGGTCTATGCGCTGTTCCGGGTGTTCACGCTGATCTTTCACCATAGTCCGGGCTACACCCACGAGATCCTGCTGTGGGGGGCGGGGCTGACCATGCTCTCCGGGGTGCTGGGCGCAGCGGCCCAGTTCGAGTTCCGGCGCATCCTGTCGTTCCATATCGTCAGCCAGATCGGCTATATGATTCTGGGGCTGGCGCTGTTCACGCCGCTGGCGATCGTCGGCGGGGTCTTCTACATCATGCATCACATCATCGTGAAGACGAACCTCTTCCTGGTCAGTGGCATCGTCCACCGCTTGGGGGGCAGCTACCAGCTCAAGCGCCTGGGCGGCTTCTACCGCAGCCACCCTTGGCTGGCGGTGCTGTTCCTGATTCCGGCACTGTCGCTGGCCGGCATCCCGCCGCTCTCGGGTTTCCTGGCCAAGTTCATCGTGATCCGTGCCGGTATCGAGGCCGAGGCCTACGGCGTTACCGCCATCGCCCTGCTGGTAGGCCTGCTGACCCTCTACTCGATGATCAAGATCTGGGCCGAGGTGTTCTGGAAGTCGACGCCGCCCGAGGGGGAGGTCGACCCCTATCCCGAGGTGCGCCAGCGCGAGTTGTGGCTGATGGCCGCCCCGGTCGTAGGGCTCGCACTGTGCACCCTCTTCATCGGCCTCTATCCGGCGCCGATCCATGCCCTGGCCGAAGCCTCGGCCGCCCAGCTGCTCGACCCCGACGCCTATATCCGCGCGGTGCTGGGGGCGCAGCCGGAGGTGCTGCCATGATCGGCGCGGCCTGGAACCTGCTGCTGGTGGGCGCCTGGGTGGTGCTCACCGGCGACTTCAGCGGCCTCAACCTGCTGGCCGGGCTGGTCTTCGGCTACCTGGTACTGGCACTGATCCAGCCTCAGGTGCCGGCGCTTGCCGGCTATGCCCAGCGCCTGCCGCGGCTGGTGCGTTTCATCGGCTTCTTCCTCAAGGAGCTGGTCATGGCCAACCTCAAGGTGGCCTTCGACATCGTTACCCCGCCCTGGTACATGAAGCCCGGGGTGATCGCCATGCCGCTCCAGGCGCGCAGCGAATTCGAGATCGCCTTCGTCGCCAACCTGATCTCGCTGACCCCGGGCACCCTGAGCCTGGATGTCTCCGACGATCGCCGGGTGCTCTATATCCACGCCATGTTCCTGGACGACGAGGCGGCGCTGCGCCGCGACCTGGCGGAGCTGGAGCGCCGTGCCCTGGAGCTGTTCCACTGATGTCCATGAGTCGCGGAGGAGGACGCCGATGTCGCCGCTGATCCTGTTGAGCCTGGTGCTGATGGCGCTGGCGCTGTGTCTGACCTTCGTGCGCCTGTTCCGTGGCCCGAGCCTGCCCGACCGGGTGGTGGCCCTGGAGCTCTTCTCATCGATCCTGGTCGGCATCATCGGGGTGGTGGCCATCGCCACCGACGTCGCCAGCCTGCTCGACGTGGCCATCGTCATGGCGCTGATGGCCTTCATGGCCGCCATCGGCTTCGCCCGCTTCCTGGAGCGAGGGGGGCCGCGAGATGACTGAGATCCTCAAGGAGGGGCTGATCCTGATCGGGGCGCTGTTCATGCTGCTGGCAGCGCTGGGGGTGGTGCGCCTGCCCGACCTGCTGACCCGCATGCACGCCACCACCAAGGCGGCCACCCTCGGCGCGACCCTGATCATGCTGGCGGTGGCGCTGCACTTCGCCCAGGTGGCGGTGGTGGCGCGGGCCTTCGGCGTGATCCTGTTCATCATGATGACGGCACCCGTGGCCGCCCACGTGATCGGCCGTGCCGGCTACTTCGTCGGTTCCCGGCTGTGGGAGGGCACCCTCAAGGACGAGCTCAAGCCCAACTATGATCCCCTGACCCACGAGCTGAAGAGTGGCTTGGAGACCGAGCGCAATGCGCGCCGCGAGCCGGGGGAGAGCGACGCTTCCTGAGCGCTTCCCGACCACGGGTGTGGCATGAGGGGCCACCATCGGGTGGCCCTTCCTGTAACGGCTCCCGGGGCCTGACTGGCGTGACCGGTATCGAGCGGCTGGTGGTAGCAGGAGTTTAAATTGTACATATACTGTACTATTATTTATTAATGTACATGATTGGGGTCCTGGCATGCACCGCAAGCCATACCTGCCACACAAGGCCTGCACCGGATGCGGCCGGCCCTTCGCCTGGCGCCGCAAGTGGGCGCGCTGCTGGGAGGAGGTTCGCCACTGCAGCGAGCGTTGTCGGCGCGAGGCGCGTCGCCGGAGTTCCGCATCGTGAGGCGGGTGCTGGCATGGCTGCGTGGTGACCTGCGCCTGGCCGACAATCCCCTGCTGCGCTTCGCTTCCCCCGCCGAGTCGCTGCTCTGCGTCTACGTGCTGGACCAGGCCTGGCTCGAGGATCGCGTCGGCCTGGGGCCCCGCATCGGCGCCGCGCGGCTGCGCTTCCTGTGGGAGAGTCTGATCGCCCTGCGCGGCGAACTGCTTGGTCGCGGCAGCGACCTGCTGGTGCTTGTCGGGGATCCGGTGGCGGAGGTCGCCGCTCTGGTCGAGCGTCACGCCATCGACCAGCTTCGCGTGCGTCGCGACGCCGGCTGGGAGGAGGGCCGCGCGGTGGCGCGCCTGGCCGAGCGCCTGGGGTCAGGGGTCGAGCTGTGGCAGCCCGATTCCGGCACGCTCCTCGACGAGGACGGCCTGCCGCTGCCCCTGGCCTCGCTGCCGCCGAGTTTCTCGGCCTTCCATCGCCGTGTGACACGCGACGCCACGCTGCCGGCGTCCTGGCCGGCGCCGGTGACCCTGCCGCCCTGGCCGGAAGACGCGCAGCGAGGGCTGCCGGCGCTGCAGCAGATATCACCGGCGGCCGCCGACTGGTCGGCCGATGCGCGAGGGGACTTCCGCTTCGCCGGTGGCGAGGCGGCGGGGCTGGCGCGGCTCGACCACTATCTCTGGCAGGGTGGCGCCGTGGCCAGCTACAAGCAGACACGCAACGCCCTGATGGGTGCTGACTTCTCCACCCGCCTCGCGCCCTGGCTGGCCCACGGCTGCCTCTCGGCGCGACAGGTTCATGATGCGGTACGTGCCTGGCAGGCGACCCATGGGGCGAGTGACTCCAGCGAGTGGGTGATTGTCGAACTGCTGTGGCGCGACTACTTCCATTGGGCGGCGCGCCAGGAGGGAGCGGCACTTTACGGCCACCAGCAGCTGCCGTCGGACGACGACGCCTTCCGTCGCTGGCGTCGTGGGCAGACAGGGGTGCCGCTGATCGATGCCGCCATGCGCGAACTGGTGGCCACCGGCTGGCTCTCCAACCGGGCGCGGCAGAATGCGGCGAGTTACCTGATCTTCGAACTGGGGGGCGACTGGCGCCTCGGCGCGGCCTGGTTCGAGCGCTGCCTGGTCGATTACGATGCCGCCAGCAACTGGGGTAACTGGCGTTACCTGGCCGGTGTGGGGCGGGATCGCCGCGGGCATCGCTTCGATATCCCCTGGCAGACCCGTCGCTACGACCCCGAGGGTGACTATGTGGCCCGCTGGCAGCCCTCGCTGGCCTCGCTGCCGGTGGCGCAGCGCCACTGGCCCCGGCGTGCCGATGCCGAACGCTTTGCGCCGTCCCCGGGCGACAAGGTGCCGCCCGTCGACCCCTGAGGAGACTTCCATGACCCTTCCCGGTATTGCCATCGATGCCGACGGCCGCCATTCGCGACTGCCGCTGCTGCTTGGCCTGGCCGGCCTCCTGCCCTTCCTGTTCATCGCCACGGCGGCCTGGCTGGCGCCGGTCGCCTGGCAGGTGGTGGCCATCAAGGCCTTTCTCTATTACGCCGCCGTGATCCTCTCGTTTCTGGGCGGCATCCAGTGGGGCGTTGCCATGTCGCTGGAGTCGGCCGGCCGCACCGCCTTTCGCGTGCGCCTGCTGTTGAGCATGGCCCCGAGCCTGGTCGCCTGGCCGGCGCTGCTGCTGCATCCGTTGACCGGTGCCTGGGTGCTGGCCGGCGGCTTTGTGCTGGTGCGCCTGCTTGAACTGGGTCGCGACAGCCGCGAAACGCTGCCCGTGTGGTTCCAGTCCCTGCGCAACCTGTTGAGCCTGGTGGTGCTGGCCTGCCTGGCCGCGGTGATCCTGAGGCTGTTCGGGAACTGAGCAGGACTGGCCGTGGCGCGCCAACTGCGCGATGATCATTGCCTGTTGCCATCACGCCAAGGAGTGCCTGCCACCATGCAACGGATGACCCTGACCTGCTGCCTGACGCTGGCCCTGCTGGCCGGCTGTCAGAGCGGCCCGGCCCGCGAGGCGAGTGCCGCCGACCAGACGACCGCGACCTCCGGCGAGGCGGCTTCCGAGGCCTCTTCCGGCGCTGCCGATGCCCGGGAGCCCGCCGCCGCCGAAAGCTTCACCGCCTGGCTGGCTCGCTTCCGTCAGGAGGCGCGTGGCGAGGGGATCTCGTCGGCGACCCTGGAGCGCGCCCTGGACGGCGTGCGCTATCGCCCACGGGTAATCGAGCTGGACCGCTCCCAACCGGAGTTCGTGCGGCCCATCTGGCAGTATCTCGACAGCGCCGTCTCCGCCCAGCGTGTCACCACCGGGCGGGCCCGCCTGGCCGAGCATCGCGACACCGCGCATCGCATGGAGCAGCGCTACGGCGTGCCGGCGGAGGTGATCGTGGCGATCTGGGGCATCGAGAGCAATTACGGCGGCAACTTCGGCGACTTCTCGACCCTCGAGGCGCTGGCCACGCTGGCCTATGACGGGCGGCGCAGCGACTTCGCCCGCGGTGAGCTGCTCGCCGCCCTGCGTATCATCGAGGCCGGCGATATCGCCCCCGAGCGCATGCTCGGCTCCTGGGCGGGTGCCATGGGCCACACCCAGTTCATTCCCTCCAGCTTCGAGGCCTACGCCAAGGACGGTGATGGCGACGGGCGTCGTGATATCTGGGGCAGCATCCCGGACGTCATGGCCTCCACCGCCCACTATCTGGCGCAAGCCGGCTGGCGCGAGGGGGAGCCCTGGGGCGTCGAGGTGACCCTCCCCGAGGGGTTCGACTATGCCCAGACCGAGCTTTCCAACCGGCGCTCGTCCGCCGCCTGGTCCGCACAGGGCGTGCGTGCCGTGGGTGGTGGAGCCTTGCCCGCCTATGACGAGGCGGCGGTGATCGTGCCAGCTGGCGCGAGGGGACCGGCCTTTCTGGTGGGGCCCAACTTCCGGGCCATCCTGCGCTACAACAACGCCACCAGCTATGCGCTGGCCGTGGGCAGCCTGGCCGACGAGATCGCGGGGCGTGGCGGGATCGTCGGCGGCTGGCCCCGGGAGGAGCAGCCGTTGAGCCGCAGCCAGGTGCGCGAGATGCAGCAGGCCCTCAATGCACGCGGTTTCGAGGTGGGCACGCCCGACGGTATCATGGGCCCCAATACCCGCCGCGGAGTGCGCGAGTTCCAGGCCTCCATCGGCACCCCCCCGGATGGCTTCGCCACCCGCAACCTGCTCGAGCGTCTGCAGCGCTGAGCTCCCGACCCGGAGGAGAGCATGACTCTGACACGTATCGGCCTGCCCCTGCTGGCCGCCCTGCTGCTGAGCAACGCGTCGTCGGCCAGCGCCGACGGCGAGGAGAAGGTCTTCGGCTGGGTCGAGAAGGCCATCGTGCAACCCTGGGGCGTGGAGGTGAAGGCCAAGCTCGACAGCGGCGCCCTGACCTCCTCGCTGGACGCCCGCGAGATCGAGCGCTTCAAGCGTGATGGCGAGCGCTGGGTGCGCTTCCGCCTCAAGCTTGAAGACGAGGAGAGCGGGGAGGTGTTCAGCGAGCGTCTGGAACTGCCACTCTATCGCAGCCTCAGGCTGCGCGGTGCCGGCGGTACCGACCGACGGCCGGTGGTGCTGATGAAGGTCTGCCTGGGCGATACCGTCTACGAGGAGCAGTTCAGCCTGCGCGACCGCGGCGACATGAACTACCCGCTGCTGCTGGGGCGGCGCACCATCGGCCACCTGGGCCTGCTCGACGTGCGCGATACCTTCCTCTCCGAGCCGACCTGCGATGACGACTCGCCGCTGGTCAAGCACGATCCCGAGGAGGAGGAGGTCGTCGAGGAGCCCGACGACTGACTACTGGAAGAGCCGTGCCAGCAGGGCGGTCACCGCGGTCTCCACCCGCAGGATGCGCGGGCCCAGGTGGATGCCCTCGCAGCCCGTCGCCAGCAACTTCTCCACCTCCCAGGGAATGAACCCCCCCTCCGGGCCCACCAGCAGCAGGGTGGGCTCGTCTAAGCCGCGGGGGCAGTCGTTGGGCATGCCGGGGTGGGCCAGCAGCCCGCGCCGACCCTCCAGCAGGCCGGGCAGGCGGTCCTCCATGAAGGGGCGAAAGCCCTTCTCCAGAGTGACCTCGGGCAGCCGGGTGTCCCGGGCCTGCTCCAGGCCCAGCACCAGGTGGTGATGGATCTTCTCCGCCTCGAGTTCCGGCGACATCCAGTAGCTCTTCTCCACGCGGCGGGTATGCAGCAGGGTGATCCGCTTCACCCCGAGGGTGGTGACGTGCTCGAGGGTGCGTGCCAGCATGCGCGGCCGCGGCAGTGCCAGCACCAGGTGCACCGGCAACGCCGGCGGCGCCGCCTGGTCGAAGGCTTCCAACGCGAAGGTCGCTTCCCGCTCGCCGAGGGTGAGCAGTTCGCCCCGGCCGATGGCCCCGCCGACGACGCCGAGGGTCAGGCGGTCGCCGGGGGCGGCGCGGTGTACCTCGCGTAGGTGGCGCAGACGGCGCGGATCGGTCACCCGGGCGAGGCCTTGATGCGCGATATCGTCGGGGGCTAGCAGGATCAGGTTCATCGGGGACTCGCCGCGTTGGTAATCAAAAGATGGCTATGCCTTGCATGGTTGGTGTCGCGGTGCACAATGGTCCCACAGGGGCAGTCGTCCCTCCCATGTAAAATGAGGAGCAGCGCCGTGCGCGTGATTCGCAAGTATGCCAACCGCAGGCTCTATGATACCGAACAGAGCCGCTATGTGACCCTCGAGGACCTGCGTGGTCTGATCCTCGACGAAGTGCCCTTCCGCGTCGAGGATGTCAAGAGTGGCGAGGACCTGACTCGTACCATCCTGCTCTCGATCATCATCGAGCAGGAGCAGGCCGACGGCGATGCGCAGGTATTTTCCAACGACCTGCTGGCCCAGTTCATTCGCGTCTACGACATGGCCCATCCGCTGCCGTTGTCGCGCTACCTGGAGCAGGGCACCAAGCTGATGATGGAGCAGCAGCAGCGCATGCAGGACCAGTGGCAGCAGGCCCTGCGCCACTCGCCCATGGATCTGATGCGCGAGATGGCCGAGGAGAACATGCGCTTCTGGCAGCAGACCATCGGCCAGGCCCCCGGTGCCGGTGGCAAGGAAGACAAGAGCGACAAGGACGACGAAGACAAGGCGTGAGTGCGTCTCGCGGCGCAGGCGTCACGACTTTCTGACATAATGCCGCCTCGATTTCCAACGCCGCACAGTCGGCCAGCAGCATGAAGGTGGAATAGGATGAAGGTGCTGATCATCGGCGGCGGTGGCCGCGAACACGCCCTGGCCTGGAAGGTCGCCCAGTCGCCCGGTGTGGCGATGACCTATGTGGCGCCGGGCAATGCCGGCACCGCCCGGGAGCCCGGGTTGACCAATGTCGCGATCGCCGCGGATAACCTGGAGGGCCTGCTGGTCTTCGCCCGCGACGCCGCCGTCGATCTCACCATCGTCGGCCCCGAGGCGCCGCTGGTGGCCGGTGTGGTAGACCGCTTCCGCGAGGCGGGCCTGGCGATCTTCGGCCCCACCGCCGGCGCCGCCCAGCTCGAGGGTTCCAAGGCCTTCACCAAGGACTTCCTGGCGCGCCACGCCATCCCCACCGCCGACTACCGGACGTTCACCGCGGTGGCGCCGGCCCTCGACTACCTGCGCGAGCAGGGCGCGCCCATCGTGATCAAGGCTGACGGCCTGGCCGCGGGCAAGGGCGTCATCGTCGCCATGACCCTCGCCGAGGCCGAGGCGGCGGTGCGCGACATGCTCGAGGCCAACGCCTTTGGCGATGCCGGCGCCCGGGTGGTGATCGAGGAGTTCCTCGACGGCGAGGAGGCCAGCTTTATCGTCATGGTGGACGGCGAGACCGTGCTGCCCATGGCCACCAGCCAGGATCATAAGCGGGTGGGCGAGGGCGACAGCGGCCCCAACACCGGCGGCATGGGCGCCTACTCGCCGGCGCCGGTGGTCACCCCCGCGGTGCATGAGCGCATCATGGAGCGGGTGATAATGCCGACGGTGCGTGGCATGGCCGAAGAGGGCCATCCCTATACCGGCTTCCTCTACGCCGGCCTGATGATCGACGCCGCGGGCAATCCCAAGGTGATCGAGTACAACTGCCGCTTCGGCGACCCCGAGACCCAGCCGATCATGCTGCGCCTGCAATCGGATCTCACCGCGCTGTGTCTGGCGGGAGCGCGTGGCGAGCTGGCTGGGCACGCCTGCGACTGGGACGCACGCGCCGCGGTAGGCGTGGTGCTCGCCGCCGGCGGCTACCCGGGCAGCTACCGCAAGGGTGATGCCATCGAGGGGATCGAGGCCGCCGAGGCCACCGGCTGCAAGGTATTCCATGCCGGCACCGCCGACCGGGACGGTCAACTGGTGACCTCCGGTGGCCGGGTGCTCTGCGTCACCGCCCTGGGCGAGGGGGTCTCGGCGGCCGCCGCGAATGCCTACCGCGGGGTCGACGCCATCCACTGGGAGGGCGTCTTCTGCCGCCGTGATATCGCCCATCGCGCCATCGTCCGCGAAAGCGGCGAGCGCTGAGCCCAGGCCTCGACCCACCACAACAAGACTCACTAGGAGGCGAGCATGGAGCGTGTCAGGCTCGAGTTTCCCGAGGCGGCCATCGTTCACCGTCAGCCACTGACGGTGCGCGTCACCGACATGAACTACGGTCGCCACCTGGGCCATGATGCCCTGGTGTCGCTGCTCCACGAGGCGCGCATCCAGGCCCTGGCCGCGCTGGGGCTCACCGAGTGGGACCTGGGCGGCTACCCCAGCGTGGTGGCCGACCTCGCCGTGCAGTACCAGTCCGAGGCGCGCTGGCCCGATGCCCTGGTGGTGGAGACGGCGATCCCCGCCCCGCAGGGCAAGCCTCTCATCGTCTTCCAGCGGGTGTGTCACGCTGAAGGCGGCCGTCCGGTCGCCACGGCGCGGCTCAACCTGCTGCTGGTGGATCCCGAGAGCGGCCGCCCGGTGGCGGTGCCCGAAGCCGTGAAGGCGGCTATCGCCGGGGCGGGAGGGGCCTGATGTCCCGTGAATATCCGATCATCGCCGTGACCGGCTCCTCCGGGGCCGGCACGACCACCGTCAAGCGCACCTTCGAGCGCATGTTCTCGCGCGAGGATGTGCACGCCGCCTTCGTCGACGGCGACGCCTTCCACCGCTATACCCGGGAGGAGCTTTCGCGGATCTTCCGCGAGGAGCCGGAGCGCAAGGACGAGCTCTCCCACTTCGCGGTGGAGGCCAACCTGCTCGAGGAGCTCGAGACCCTGTTCCATGAGTATGGCGACAGCGGCAGCGGTACCTATCGCCACTATATCCACGCCGAAGACAAGCAGATGATCGAGTCCGGCTACCACATCGGCACCTTCACCGAGTGGCAGCCGCTGCCCTATGGCACCGACCTGCTGTTCTACGAGGGGTTGCACGGAGGCCTGGTCACCCCCGACCACGATATCGCTCGTCATGTCGATCTGCTGGTGGGGGTGGCGCCGACCATGAACCTCGAGTGGATCCAGAAGATCGACCGCGACACCAAGCTGCGCGGTTACTCCCAGGAGGCGGTGATCGACACCATCCTGGGGCGCATGGACGACTATGTACGCTATATACAACCGCAGTTCTCGCGCACCCACATCAACTTCCAGCGGGTGCCCACGGTGGATACCTCCAATCCCTTCGAGGTGCAGGACATTCCCACCGACGCCGAGTCCTTCGCGGTGATCCGCTTCCGTGAGCCGGCCACGGTGGACTTCCCCTACCTGCTGGCGATGATTCCGGATGCCTTCATGAGCCGTCCCCATACCCTGGTGGTGCCCGGGGCGCGGGTCTCCCTGGCCATGGAGCTGATCCTGGGGCCGCTGGTGCGTCACCTGCTGGCCCAGCGCCGATTCCGCTGAGCGCGACCAACCCGACGAGAGAGGAGGCTCGAGAGATGGAGTGCCTGTTCTGCAAGATCATCAACCGCGAGATTCCCGCCGAGATCGTCTTCGAGGATGACCAGGTGGTGGCCTTCGAGGACATCAATCCCCAGGCGCCGACCCACCTGCTGATCATTCCCCGGAAGCATATCGCCACCCTCAATGACCTCGAGGAGGGCGACCTGGCGCTGGCGGGACGCCTGCAGTTCACCGCCTCGCGCCTGGCGAAGGAGCGAGGCTTCGCCGAGGAGGGTTACCGGGTGGTGATGAACTGCAATGACCTTGGCGGCCAGACCGTCTATCATATTCACATGCACCTGATGGGCGGCCGACGCTTTACCTGGCCGGCTGGGTAGTCGGCGTTCCTGCGGGCAACCGCGCGATCTACGGTGTTCGGCGCATCAGGTGCATCCCGCTTACCGATAACAGGACGGCGCCACCCTCGGGTGGCGCCGTCCTGTCATGGGCCCGCTGCGGGTCAGCCCTCGACGATGGTGTAGGAGTGGGTCACCTCGACCCCGCCCTTGACCAGCATGATCGAGGCGCTGCAGTACTTCTCGGCAGAGAGCTCCACGGCGCGCGCGACCTGCTTTTCCTTGAGCCCCTTGCCGGTGACGGTGAAGTGGACATGGATCTTCGTGAACACGCTGGGGGTGGCATCGGCGCGCTCGGCCTCGATGCTCGCCACGCAGTCGCTGACGTCGGCGCGGGCCTTCTCGAGGATATTGAGGATATCGAAGGAGGTGCAGCCACCCATGCCCATGAGCAGCAGCTCCATGGGGCGGGGGCCGGTGTTGCGGCCGCCATGGTCGGGCGGGCCATCGATGACCACGCTGTGGCCGCTGCCCGATTCGGCGACGAACTGGCGACCGTCGGTCCATTTCACTGTGGCTTTCATGTCTCGAGTGTCCTTGTCAGTTGCTTGCAGAGTCGCCGGGGCTTTTCTCGGCGTCCCTCGCTGTTGCTTTTTGAGGCTGCGGTGTAAAAGGCGATCAGCATAGCAGCTGCATCGTTCAAGCTCAGCCTTACCCTCGCGGAGCAAATCCGCTCGAGGCTATTCCGGTGGTTGGCCTGCGAGGGGGCGCTGTGAATACATCCCTGTACGCTACCTCGGCCGTCCATGGTCCTCGGCCCCCTCTACGGCCAACCCCCGGCGCCTCTCGCTCAGCTTTGAAGACGACTCGAGGCCAGTTCCTCGTCCAGCGCGTTGAGTCTTTCCGGTGTACCCACGTCCACCCAGCGGCCGCGATGGTGGTGGCCGGCCACGCGCCCCTCGGCCATGGCGCGACGCAGCAGCGGCGCCAGGGCGAAGGCGCCCGGAGATTCGCCGGCCACCAGCGCCGGGTCGAGCAGGCCGATGCCGGCGTAGGTGAGCCGCGGCTCGCCCTCGGCGCGGACGCGGCCGGTGGCGTCGAGGTGGAAGTCGCCCGCCGGATGGTGGTCGGGGTTGTCCACCAGCACCAGTCGCGCCAGGTCACCGTTATCCAGCACGGGCAGGGTGCTCGGGTCGAGATCGCACCAGACGTCGCCGTTGACCAGCAGGAAGGGGGGGCGACCGAGCAGCCCCAGCGCTCGCTGGATGCCACCGCCGGTCTCCAGCGGCGTCTCCTCGCGGCTCCAGGCGATGCGCACCCCATGGTCGCCGCCGTCACCCAGCGCCTCGATGATCTGCTCGGCACGGTAGCTGACATTGATCACGATCTCGGTGATGCCCGCCTCGCGCAGGCGTTCGAGGTGGTGGACGATCAGCGGCCGGCCAGCCACCGGCAGCAGCGGCTTGGGGCAGTGGTCGGTGAGCGGGCGCATGCGGGTGCCGAGCCCCGCGGCGAGGATCATCGCCTTCATGTGGAGGCCTCCAGCCTGGCGGCCAGGGCCGGGCGGAAGGCGTCGGCCAGCCAGGCCTTGAAGTCGTCATGCCCCTCTACGCCGGCCAGGCTCTCCTCGAGGTGAGCGAGGAAGTGGGGCAGGCGTTCGAGGTAGCCCGTCTTGTGGTCGCGAAGGGTCAGGCGGCAGAAGATGCCCAGCACCTTGAGCGAGCGCTGGGCGGCCATGGCGTTGGCCTGGGCCAGGAAGGTGGCCTCGGTGGTGCTCGAGGGGAGACGGCAGTCGGCCACGGCGCAGCGGCGGAAGGCCTCGACCCAGGCGGCGAACTGCTCGGCGTCGAAGCGGCAGTAGCGGCCGCGCAGCAGCGAGATCAGGTCGTAGCTGATGGGGCCCACCACCGCGTCCTGGAAGTCGATCAGCACCAGCGAAGCGTCTCGCACCATCAGGTTCATGGCGTCGAAGTCGCGGTGCACCGTAACCATCGGCTGGGCCAGCGCCTGCGCCACCAGGGCCTGGCGCAGCGCTGTCCAGCCCGGAGGCGTCGCCAGCCCCAGCCATTCGCCCAGGCACCATTCGGGGAAGAGCGCCAGCTCACGCTCGAGCAGGGCGGCATCGAAGCGCGGCAGGTCGTCGGGGCCGGCGCGGTTCTGCAGCTCGTGGAGCAGTGCGATGGCCCGCTCGTGCCAGGCCAGCGCCTCGCCCTCATCGTCGAAGCAGCACTGCAGGGGAGTGTCTCCGAGGTCCTCCAGTTCGATGAACCCCGCCTCCAGGTCGACCGCGTGGAGGTGCGGTACCGGCAGCCCGGCGGCCTCCCAGCGGCGGGCGATGGCCACGAAGGGTTGGCTGTCCTCCTGCTCGGGCGGGGCATCCATCAGGATGCGGGTGGTGTCGTCGGGCAGGACCAGGCGGAAGTAGCGGCGGAAGCTGGCGTCGCCGGCGGCCAGGCGCAGGTCGAGGGCGTCGGGCGCCAGGGCGTGGCGCTCGGCGGCCCAGCGGGCGAGCCGTTCGCGGCGCGAGGCGTCGAGGGCGGCGTCGGTCATGGAGGAGGCTCCTGGGTCGGGGTGTCCGGTTGACGGTCGTGGGCGCGCGCCGCATGCTGGGCGCTGCGCCGTCACCGCCGGCAGGACAGGCCGACGGCGGCCTGTATAATAGCGTTTCACCTCGCCAAGGACATCGACCAACATGGGCAAGCGACTCTCATGGACGGCCCTTGCAGGCCTGGTGGCCTCGGGTCTTGCCGGCGGCCCGCTGCTGGCAGCCCCGCCGGAGCCCCTGCCCGCCGCGCAACTCGACTTCCGCCCCTGGGGCAGCGAGAACCCGGGGGCCTCCCTGTGCCGCGGCGCCTACGTGATGCCCGACTATCGCCTGCCACCCCCCGAACCCGGCAAGGTGGCCAGCGAGTCGACAAGCGCCAGCTACGGCGAGGATGGCGAGACCCTGCTCCAGGGCGAGGTGGTGCTGCGGCGCGATACCGCCCAGCTCGAGACCCCGGGGGTGCGGGTGCCACCCAGCCGGGAGCGCGCCTTCGCCGAGGGTCCCCTGGCGCTGCGCGACCAGGGACTGCTGGTGCGCGGCAGCGCCGGTGAACTCTCGCTGGTGAACGACGCCGCCAGCGTTGACGAGGCGCACTACGTCATCCACGACCGCCACCTGCGCGGCGACGCCCAGCGCCTGGCGCGCCTGGAGGACGGGCGCTACCGGCTCTCCTCGGCGAGCTTCACCACCTGCGATCCGGGTGACAACCTGTGGCAACTGGTCGGCGGCGATGTGATGCTCGATCGCGAGAGCGGCTTCGGCACCGCCCGCCATGCCCGGCTGGAGGTCAAGGACGTGCCGGTCTTCTACTGGCCCTGGGTGCGCTTTCCCATCGATGACCGCCGTCATACCGGCTTCCTGTGGCCGGCGGTGGGCTTCTCCACCGACTCGCTGGACTACGCCCAGCCCTTCTACTGGAACATCGCCCCCGACCAGGATGCCACCATCACGCCGCGCTGGATCAGCGATCGTGGACTGCTGCTGGGCGGCCAGTACCGCTACCTGCTCGCCGAGTCGGCCGGGCAGATCGAGGGTGCCTGGCTCGACAGCGACGATGGCGGTGACAGCGACAACCCCAACGATGCGGCGCGCCGCTTCGAGGGCGAGGAGCGCTGGTACCTCGACTATCGCCACGCCGGCACCCTGAGCCCGCGCAGCCGCTACCAGCTGCGCTACGGGGCGGCCAGCGACGGCCGTTACTTCGACGACTTCGGCAGCGACTTCGCCGAGCAGAACACTTCGTCCATGTCGCGCCTGGCCCAGATCGACTATCGCGGCGACACCTGGCGCCTCGATGCCCGCGCCCAGGGATTCCAGAAGCTCGATGACCCGTTGCTGGAGAAGGACAAGCCCTTCTACCGCCTGCCCAGCCTCAGCGCCGCCGCCCGCTGGAGCCAGGAGAGCGGCTTCTACCAGCAGTGGCAGAGCAACTACAGCTACTTCTGGCGCGATATCGACGAGACAGAATTGCCGAATAATCCACGTTTTGATCGTGAATCGGCCACCGGTTCACGGCTGCATCTTGCGCCGGCCGTGGGCTGGCGCTTCGACGAGAGCTGGGGTCACCTGGAGCCGCGCCTGGAGTGGCTCGGCACCGCCTATGAACTGGACTACGGCGAGCGCGACATCGAGAGCGACACCTCGTTGACCCGCAGCGTGCCGGTCACCTCCGTGGATGCCGGCCTGGTGTTCGAGCGCGAGCTCGACCTGGGAGGGCGGGATTACCGCCAGACCCTGGAGCCCCGCGCCAACTACGCCTATGTGCCGGCCCGCGACCAGAGCGACTTCCCCGACTTCGACACCAGCGAGCGGGCCTTCTCCTGGGGGCAGCTGTGGTCGCCGCACCGCTTCTCGGGCAGCGACCGGGTCGGCGACCTCAATCGCCTCTCCCTGGGCCTCGAGTCGCGGCTGCTGGAGGACGAGGGCGGCCGCCAGCGGCTCTCCCTCGGGCTAGGCCAGGCGCTCTACTTCGAGGACCGCAGCATCGATATGGATGGTGATCCCGACAAGTCGCAGCGTGACGATTTCGCCACCGGTGAGGATTATTATCGCGCCACCCGCGATCGTTCGCCGCTGGTCGCCAATGCCGACTGGCAGGTCACCGAGCGCTGGCGCACCCGCTGGCAGTGGCTGTATGACGATGACCTGGAGCGCACCGAGCGCGCCGGGGTCGACCTGCAGTACCGCTCGCCGAAAGGGCACGCGTTGAACCTCGGCTACCGCTGGGAGCTCGAAGGCTTCGATCCCTCGCTGGATCAGTTCGACGACGACTTTCGCACCTACGACCGCGAGGAGTACGACGCCTCCTTCGCCTGGAAGGCCGGCCGGCGCGTTGACCTGATCGGTCGACTGCTCTACGACAACACCAACGACCGCGCCTTGGAGCAGCTCGCCGGGGTGCAGTGGAACGACTGCTGCTACGGCGTGCAGCTGGTGTGGCGCGAGTGGATCGACGACAACGACACCGGCATCCTGGCCGATGATTTCACCGATCGCGGGGTCTTCCTGCGCTTCGTGTTCAAGGGGCTCGGCGGCGTGGGCCGCGAGGCCGATAGCTACTTCGAGGAGGCCATCCCCGGCTACCGCAGCACCGCCTTCTGAGCCGGATGGCCCGTTAGAGAGGAATGATGAAAGGACAGCACACCATGCGCAGTCGCCGCACCCCCTTCCTGGCCGCCGGCCTGGCCATGGCCCTGGGCCTCGCCGCCGTGCCCGTCAGCCAGGCCCAGGAGCCGCCCTCTACCCAGCGCCAGGCGCTGGACCGCATCGTGGCAGTGGTCAACGAGGGGGCGATCATGCAGAGCCAGCTTGAGGATCGCCTCGCCCAGGTGCGCAGCCAGATGGGCGCACAGCAGCAGGAGCTACCCCCCGCAGGGACCCTGCGCGAGCAGGTCCTGGAGCAGATGATCCTCGAGGAGATCCAGTGGCAGATGGCGGATGAGGCCGGCCTCACGGTGGATGACACCGACCTCAACCGCCAGGTGCGTGGCATCGCCGAGCGCAACGGCATGAGCCTGGAGCAGTTCGCCGATACCCTGGAGGCCGACGGCCTGACCCTGGCCGGCGTGCGTGAGGAGATCCGCCGCGAGCTGACCCTGCGCCAGCTGCAGCAGCGCCGCGTGGGCAGCCGGGTCAATCTCTCCGAGCGCGAGGTGGAGCGCTTCATGGAGCAGGAAGGTGTCGGCCGTGAGCAGGCCCAGCAGGCCCTCTTCCAGCGCAAGGCCAACGAGGAGCTCGGGGTGTGGCTGCAGGAGATCCGCTCCCAGGCCTTCGTCGACAACCGCCTCGACGAGCGCTGATGGCGACCCCCGCCGCGCCGGTCCTGGCGCTGACCAGCGGCGAGCCCGCGGGCATCGGGCCCGAACTCGTGCTGAAGCTGGCCGCCGAAGGCGTGGCCGGCACTCGCCTGGTGGCGGTGGGTGACCCCGGCCTGCTCGATGAGCGCGCCGCCGCCCTCGGCCTGACGGTGGAGCTGGTCGAGCTCGCCCCCGGCGAGGCGGTGCCCGCGGCGCGACCCGGGCGGCTGCCGGTATGGCCGGTGGCGCTGCGCGCCCCGGTTCGTCCCGGCGTGCTCGAGGCCGCCAATGCCGACTACGTGCTCGAGACCCTGGACGTGGCGATCCGCGCCTGTCGCGCGGGCCAGGCCGCGGGCATGGTCACCGCGCCGCTGCACAAGGGCGTGATCCTCGACGCCGGGCATGCGGGGTTCACCGGCCATACCGAGTACCTGCGCGACGCCTGCGGTGTCGAGGAGGTGGTGATGATGCTCGCCACCGACGCCGCCCTGCACGCCGAACGGCCCGGCTGGTCGGGGAGCGCCGCCTTGCGGGTGGCCCTTGCCACCACCCACCTGCCGCTGCGCGAGGTGGCCGATGCCATCACCCGTGAGGGCCTGGCGCGGGTGCTGCGCATCCTTGCTGCCGACCTGACGCGCTGGTTCGGCCTGGATGCGCCGCGCATCGCGGTGTGCGGGCTTAACCCCCACGCCGGCGAGGGTGGCCACCTCGGCCGCGAGGAGCTCGAGGTGATCGAGCCCACCCTCGAGGCGCTGCGTGGCGAGGGGCTGACCCTCGACGGTCCGCTCCCCGCTGATACCCTGTTTACCCCGCGTCACCTGGCAGGCGTGGATGCGGTGCTGGCCATGTACCATGACCAGGGCCTGCCGGTGCTCAAGTACGCGGGCTTCGGCCGCGCCGCCAATATCACCCTGGGGTTGCCGCTGGTGCGTACCTCGGTGGATCACGGCACCGCCCTGGACCTGGCCGGCACGGGCCGCGCCGACCCCGGCAGCCTGAGGGTCGCCGTGGCGCTGGCCGCGCAGATGGCCGCCCGCGGCGTTAGTTTATCGGGAGGAGCGCCGGGGGCAGGCTGAAGAGCAGGTCCTACGCCATGGACGGCGTCGGTAGCGCCCAGGGATGGGTTCACAGCGCCTGCTCGTAAGCCTGCCGCCGGAACAGCTCCGGTTCAGCAAAGAATTCCAGACTTCCAGCGACAGAAGGACACTCCTGAATGGCATCTCGCCCCCCGGTCCACCGGGCCCGCAAGCGCTTCGGCCAGAATTTCCTGCGTGACCGCGGCATCATCTCCCGCATCGTGCGGGCCATCGGGCCGCGCCCCGGCGATCGGATCGTGGAGATCGGCCCCGGCCAGGGGGCGCTCACCGAACCGCTGCTGGAGGCCGCCGGCGGTTGTCTGGAAGTGATCGAGCTCGACCGCGACCTGATTCCCGGGCTGCGTGTGCAGTTCTTCAACTATCCCGACTTCGTGATCCATGAGGGCGATGCGCTCAAGGTCGACTTCCGCGCCCTGCGCGGCGAGGGGCAGCCGCTACGTGTCGTCGGCAACCTGCCCTACAACATCTCCACCCCGCTGATCGCCCACCTGCTCCAGGCCGGCGATGCCGTCGCCGACATGCACTTCATGCTGCAGAAGGAGGTGGTGGAGCGCCTGGCCGCCGAGCCGGGCGGCGCCGACTGGGGGCGCCTCTCGGTGATGGCCCAGTACCGCTGCCGGGTGGAGTCGCTGTTCGTGGTGCCGCCGGAGGCCTTCGTGCCGCGGCCCAAGGTGGACTCCGCCATCGTGCGGCTCACCCCCCATGCCGAGCTGCCCCATCCGGCACGCGACGAGGCGCTGCTGGCGGCGATCGTCAAGGAGGCCTTCGGCCAGCGCCGCAAGACCCTGCGCAACAACCTCAAGGGGCGCATCACCGCCGCCGAACTCGAGGCACTCGATATCGACCCCGGCCGGCGCCCCCAGACACTCTCCGTGGCGGAGTTCGTGCGTATCGCCGACCACCTGGCCCAGACGACAGGGGAGGCAAGCGCATGAGCGATCGAGCCGCCAGCGGTGACGCCCCCATGGATGAGGTGCGAGGCGTGAGCGTCGAGGTCCAGCCGGAGTTTCGTGCCGACGAGTCTGCCCCCGGCGAGGGGCGCTACGTGTTCAGCTACACGGTGACCGTGCACAACGCCTCGCGCCACAGTGTCCAGCTGATGGCCCGCCACTGGACCATCACCCAGGGCAGCGGCAAGGTCCAGGACGTGCGCGGCAAAGGGGTGGTGGGGCAGCAGCCGGTGATCGGCCCCGGCCAGCACTTCCGCTACACCAGCCGGGCGATCCTCGATGGACCGGTGGGGGTGATGCAGGGCGACTACACCTGCGTGGATACCGCCACCCAGCGCCCCTTCGAGGTGCCCATCGCCCCCTTTCGCCTGGCCTGCCCCAACCAGGTCCACTGACCCCACTGCACTCGAGCCCCAACCGAATACCGGGAGAGCCCATGACCACCTATGCCATCGGCGACCTCCAGGGCTGCCATGCTGAGTTCGTCGAACTGCTCGAGACCCTGGACTTCGACCCGCGCCGTGACCGGCTGTGGCTGGCCGGCGACCTGGTCAACCGCGGCCCCGGGTCGCTCGACTGCCTGCGAGAGGTCGAGGCGCTGGGCGACGCCGCGCTGACGGTGCTCGGCAACCATGACCTGCACCTGCTGGCGGTGGCGCGGGGCGGTGCCGCGCTCAACCGCAAGGACACCCTGGACGCCATCCTCGCCGCTCCCGATCGCGAGCGACTGCTCGACTGGCTGCAGTCGCGTCCGCTGCTGGTGCGCGAGACGCTGGGCGGCGCGGATACCCTGATGACCCATGCCGGGCTGTTGCCCCAGTGGTCGCCGGAGCTGGCCGCGACGCTGGCCGCGGAGGTGGAGGCGGTGTTGCGCGACGACCGCGGCGGCGCCTTCCTCGAGCGCATGTACGGCAATGCACCGGACCAGTGGCGCGATGACCTCGATGGCATCGACCGCCTGCGCGCCATCGTCAACGTCCTGACCCGCATGCGCTTCATCGACGCCCAGGGGCGGCTGGACTTCGCCGCCAAGGAGGGGCTCGACAGCGCCCCGGCGGGCTTTGAACCCTGGTTCCGCTTTCCCCGCGGCGACGATGTTCGGCTGATCTTCGGTCACTGGGCGGCCTTGCAGGGCGAGACCCCCGGCAGCCGGGTCAACGCCTGTGCGCTGGATACCGGCTGCGTGTGGGGAGGCTCCCTGACGGCCCTGGACCTGGTTAGCGGCGAGCGCACCAGCGTGCCCAGCCGGCGACGTTGAACGCAGCTATCCTTTCCTTTCGATCACTTCCTGACACGAGGCGCTTCCATGAGCTTCCAGCATCTCGATATCGCCACCCTCGCGACCTGGCTCGACGAGGGCCGCGACGCCGCGCTGGTGGATATTCGCGACGCCCTGAGCTTCGCCCAGGGACATATTCCCGGTAGCCGGCGGCTCGACAACGACACGGTGGGCGACTTTGTCGAGACGACCCCCGTCGAGCGCCCGGTGGTGGTGGTCTGCTACCACGGCCACTCCAGCCAGCAGGCCGCCGCCTGGCTGGCCGGCCAGGGCTTCGCGGCCGTCTATAGCCTCGATGGCGGCTTCACCGACTGGCAGATGCGCCACCCCGATCGGGTAGAGGCCTGAGCGTGGCGATGACGGACGACCCGGCCGTGCGCGGACTCTCGGTCTATCGGGTGGGCGGTGCGGTACGTGATGCCCGCCTCGGCTGGCCGGTCACCGACACCGACTGGGTAGTGGTCGGGGCCACCCCGGAGGCACTGCGTCGCCGTGGCTTCCGGCCCGTGGGGCGTGACTTTCCGGTCTTCCTCCACCCCGAGACCCACGAGGAGTACGCCCTGGCACGTACCGAGCGCAAGGCGGGCCACGGCTATACCGGTTTCGTGGTCCATACCAGTCCGGAGGTGACCCTGGAGGAGGACCTGGCGCGCCGCGACCTGACCATCAATGCCATGGCCGAGACCCCGCAGGGCGAGCTGGTCGATCCCTATGGCGGCCTGGCCGATCTGGAGGCGCGGGTGCTGCGCCACGTCTCCCCGGCCTTCGTCGAGGACCCGCTGCGCGTGCTGCGCACCGCGCGCTTCCTGGCCCGCTACGCAGGACTCGGCTTCACCATCGCCGAGGCGACCCGGGCGCTGATGCGTGAGCTGGTGGAGAACGGCGAGCTCGCCCACCTGGTGGCCGAGCGGGTGTGGGTCGAGACCGAGAAGGCGCTGGCCGAACCCTGGCCCGAGGTCTACTTCCAGGCGCTCGACGACTGCGGCGCCCTGGCGGTGCTGATGCCGGCGCTGGCCGCCGACCGGGAGGCCTTGGACGAGGCCTTGGGTCGGCTGCATCGGCTGCCCGAGGAGGGGGAGGGCGAGGCCCTGGCCCGCTGGCGCTGGGCGCGGCTGGTGGAGCACCTGGACGAGGCGGCCCGGGGCGAACTGGCCGAACGCCTGCGCCAGCCGAAGGCCTACGTCGAGCTGGCACGGCAGGTGGCACAGACCCGTGCGCTGGTCGCACAGGCGCGCCGCGCGCCCCCCGATGGGGCGCGGCTGCTGGCCTGGCTGGATGCCATCGATGCCTGGCGGCGCAGCGAACGGGTGGTGCCGCTGATCAGCCTGGTGAGCCTGGAGGCGCCGGCGCTGGCCGAGGAGCTGGCCGTGGCCTGGCGGCTTGCCGCCCAGGTATTGCCGAAGACGCTGGTAGAGGAGGGGTTCAAGGGGCGCGAGCTGGGCGTGGAGCTCGCCCGGCGGCGGCGTGAGGTGATCGATGCCGCCCTGCGGCGCGAGTAGGCCGGCCGTTCAGTCGGGGTGCGAGATCCGGCGGCCGGCCCAGCTGAAGGCCACCGGCCAGAGCCGCTGGTCGCCCGCCTCGAAGCGGCGCCACAGGGCCGCGTAGGTCTCGCCGCTCCCGGGCAGGCGCGCCTCGGGCAGCAGCTCGGCCAGGGGCTGGAGCACGAAGGCGTGGTGGGTGATCTCGCCCCGCGGCAGGCTGACGCCGTCGTGCTCGCCGCTGAGCTCGCCCACGGTCAGCAGGTCGACATCCAGGGTGCGTGGGCTGAACTTGGGGCTGCCCTCGCGCCGGCCGTTGGCGAACTCGAGGCGCTTGCACCAGGCCTGCAGCTCACCCACCGTGGCCTCGCTCTCGAAGGCCGCCACCAGGTTGTAGAAGTTGCGCCCATCCTCGAAGCCCACCGGTTCACTCTCGAATACCCGCGAGACCCGCAGCCCCTCGAAGGAGGCCGCCAGGGCATCCAGGCAGACACGCACATGGTGCTCCCGCTCGATATTGCTGCCGATGCTGACCGTGACCAGGGCCATCACACTGCTCCCGGGCGGGAGCCGCGCTCGATGCGTACGCCCACTGCGGCCGCGGCCGCCACGGCTCCTGGCTTGCGCAGCGTCAGGCGCAGCCAGGCGATGCCGAACTCCTCACGCAGGGCCTCGGCCAGGCGCTCGGCAAAGGTCTCCACCAGGGCAAAGTCATGCTCGGCGGCGAAGGCCTGGATGCGCTCGCTGATCGCCGCATAGTCGAGGGTCCGGGAGATGTCGTCATCCGCCGCTGCGGGGCGGATATCGGTGGCCAGCTCCAGGTCGAGCACCAGGCGCTGGGTGATGGTGCGCTCCCAGTCATAGACCCCGATCACGGCGTCGACGGCGAGGGACTCGATCAGCACTAGATCCATGGCGGGATTCCGGGCGGCTCAATGGCAAAGGGTGGTGGGGATTGTACGCGAGCGACGCTGCACCGAACACCTTGGCGGCTGGGCAGCCCGGGGCGGGGCTGTCAGAATGGCCGGGTTCCCGTTGCAGGAGGGCCGGCCGTGGAGGCGCCACTGATCTTGCTGCTGCCGCTGGTGGTCCTGGGCTACCTGAGTGGCAGCTGGCTGGGTGCCCTTAGCGTGTGCCGGCTGGCCGGCGTGGGCGATCCACGCCTGGCAGGCTCCTTCAACCCGGGGTTTTCCAATGTCCTGCGCCTGCACGGCCGGCGATTTGCCCTGGCGACCCTGCTGGTGGATGCCGCCAAGGGTGTACCGGCCCTGGCGCTGGCGGTTCTGCTCGGGTTGCCGCCCTGGGCCCAGGGGCTGGTGGGCCTGGCCGTGCTGCTGGGCCACAGCTACCCGGTCTGGCATCGCTTCCGCGGCGGCAAGGCGGTGGCCAGCGCCTTCGGGGTGATGCTGGTGCTGACCCCGGGGGTGGCGCTGGTGTGTGCTGCGCTATGGGCGCTGCTCGCCTGGCGGGTGCGCACCGCCGCGGTGGCGTCGCTGGCCAGCGCCGCCGCTGCTCCCCTGGCCAGCCTGTGGCTGGCGCCGGATTACGTCATCGTGGTGATCGCCTTCACCCTGCTGGTGCTGGTGCGCCACGTGCTCAATATCCAGCGCCTGGGGCGCGGCGACGAGCCGCCCTTGTAAGCTTACGGCTTACGCAGGGTATCCATGGGCCAGCGCGGCACTGCTTTCATAACGCCGGTCTCGTCACGTTCGCCGGCCTGCAGTCGCTGGGCGCCCACATAGGCGATCATGGCACCGTTGTCGGTGCAGAAGCGCCCGCGAGGGTAGTAGGCCCGGGCGTCGCGCTTCGCGCACTCGCGCTCCAGCCGCTCGCGCAGCCGGGTGTTAGCACTGACCCCGCCGGCCACCACCAGGCGCTTGAGGCCGGTCTGGTCCAGGGCGCGGCGGCACTTGATCACCAGGGTGTCGACCACCGCCTCCTCGAAGGCGCGGGCCACGTCGGCGCGTGCCTGGTCGTCGAGTTTGCCCGCCTCCTCGAGCTGGCGAATGGCGGTGAGGGTGTGGGTCTTGAGCCCCGAGAAGCTGAAGTCGAGACCGGGACGGTCGGTCATCGGTCGCGGGAATCGCAGGCGTGCGGGGTCGCCGTTCTCGGCCAGGCGCGCTATCTGGGGGCCGCCGGGGTAGTCCAGGCCCAGCATCTTGGCCGCCTTGTCGAAGGCCTCGCCGGCGGCGTCGTCCACCGACTCGCCGAGCAGGGTATAGGCCCCCAGTCCGCGCACCTCGACCAGCTGGGTATGGCCGCCGGAGACCAGCAGGGCCACGAAGGGGAAGGCGGGACGGTCCTCCTCCAGCATGGGTGCCAGCAGGTGGCCCTCCATATGGTGGACGCCGAGTACCGGGATATCCAGCGCCCGGGCCATGCCGTGGGCAGTGGCGGCGCCCACCATCAGCGCCCCCACCAGGCCAGGGCCGGCGGTGTAGGCGATGGCGTCGAGATCCGCACGGACCAGGCCCGCCTCGTCAAGCACCTGCTGGATCAGCGGCAGCAGGCGGCGGGTGTGATCGCGGGAGGCAAGCTCCGGCACCACGCCGCCATATTCGACGTGCAGGGCGACCTGGCTGTAGAGGGCGTCGGCCAGCAGGCCGCGCTCGGTGTCGAAGAGGGCGACGCCGGTCTCGTCGCAGGAGGTCTCGATGCCCAGTACGCGCATGGTGTCGGCTCGGTGTCTTGGAAATGGCCGCCATTCTACGTGGAATGGACACGGAAAGCATTTGCATAGGCCGGGCGTGAGGTCTAGACTACTGTGCGCTGCAAGACTGGGTCGTGCACCCAGGTGGCGAAATTCCGCGACCGATACCCTCGTTTTCCGGCGCGCTCAGGCGTTCCGGGCGTTTGTTCGTCGCGAAACGTGCCACCCGCAGGGGTGTGCGTACTAACCGAACTCTAGTTACCTAAGGTAGGTGAGTGCTTAATGCCTTCTGTCAAAGTACGAGATAACGAGCCGTTTGACGTCGCGCTGCGTCGCTTCAAGCGTTCCTGCGAAAAAGCCGGTGTTCTCTCCGAGGTGCGTCGTCGCGAGCACTACGAGAAGCCGACCGCGGAGCGCAAGCGCAAGGCGGCCGCTGCCGTCAAGCGTCACGCCAAGAAGCTCCAGCGTGAGCGCAAGCGCTTCGAACGGCTCTATTGATCCGTACTGGAGACGTCGGGCCCCAGGCCCGGGCTGTCTCAGGAGGACGCCAAGCGGCCGCCATCCGGTGGCCGCTTGTTTTTTCCGGGTCGGTGGCGGCTGCCGTCGACCCAGGGTGATCACACCGCAGCCGTCGAGGTGATCCGACTTCATGGCCGGACAGATTCCCCAGCGCTTCATCGATGACCTGCTCGCCCGCGTCGACGTGGTCGAGGTGGTGGGTGACCGAGTCAAGCTCAAGAAGGCCGGACGCAACTACTCGGGCCTGTGCCCCTTCCACCAGGAGAAGACGCCGTCGTTTACCGTCAGTGCCGACAAGCAGTTCTATCACTGCTTCGGCTGCGGTGCCCACGGCAATGCCCTGCGCTTCCTGATGGAGTACGACAAGCTGCGCTTCCCCGAGGCGGTGGAGCAGCTGGCCGGACGCCTGGGCATGGAAGTGCCCCGTGAGGGGGCCGACGACCCGCGCGCCCAGGCCAGGGAGCGCAAGCGCAAGGAGGGTGTGAACCTCCTCGAGCTCTCGGCCAGCTTCTTTCGCGAGCGGCTGAAGATGCCGGAAGGCCAGGGCGCCCGGGAGTACCTGGAGCGTCGCGGCCTGGCGCCGGAGGTGATCGAGACCTTCGGTGTCGGCTATGCCCCGGACACCTGGGAGAGCCTCAAGCGCCATCTCGGTGAGCGCGGGATCGGCGAGGCGGTGCAGGTGGAGTATGGCCTGCTGGTGCATCGCGAGGAGAGCGGACGCACCTATGACCGCTTTCGCGACCGGGTGATGTTCCCGATCCGCGACATCAAGGGGCGCACCATCGGCTTCGGCGGGCGGGTGCTGGGTGATGCCAAGCCCAAGTACCTCAACTCGCCCGAGACCCCGGTGTTCCACAAGGGGCGCGAGCTCTATGGCCTCTACGAGGCGCGCCAGGCCGATCACCGCCTGGAGCGGCTGGTGATCGTCGAGGGCTACATGGATGTGGTGGCCCTGGCCCAGTTCGGCATCCGCAATGCGGTCGCCACCCTGGGCACCTCCACCAGTGAGGAGCATCTCGGGCGACTGTTCCGGCTGGTCAATGAGGTGGTGTTCTGCTTCGATGGCGACCGTGCCGGGCGTCAGGCCGCGACACGGGCGCTGGAGACGGTGCTGCCGCTGATGATCGATGGCCGCCAGGCACGTTTCCTGTTCCTGCCCGAGGGGGAGGATCCGGACACCCTGGTGCGTCGCGAGGGCAGCGAGGCCTTCCAGGACCGCATCACCTGCGCCAGCCCGCTGTCGGAGTTCCTCTTCGACCAGGCGGCGGCGGGCCGTGACCTGGCGCGCATCGAGGAGCGTGAGCGTTACGCCAGCCAGGTGCTGAAGGCGATCGGGCGTTTGCCGGAAGGGGTGCTCAGGTCGCTGATGCTGAGCGAGCTGTCGCGGCGCACCGGTGTCGAGGCGGCGAACTTCTCGGCCCTGCTGGCAAGGGGCGAGGGCATAGCGGGGCGAGAGTCGCGCGGCGCACAGGAGCCAGCCGCCATGGAAGGGGGGGAAGGCAGCGCCATGTCGGAGCCACCGCCCCGGGGCGAGAGCAGTGTCGCTCTTGCGCGTCGCTCCGGTGGGGCGTTGAGCCTGACGGCGCGCGCCCTGCAGCTGCTGCTTCACGAGCCGGCGCTGGTGTCGCGGTTGCCCGAGGAGGACGACTGGTGTCCGGAAGAGGAGCCCGACGGGGTACTGTGTCGCGAGGTGATCCGCCTGCTGAGGGCTGGTGGCTACCGCAGCCCCCAGGTGCTGCTGGCGCACTTCCATGGCAGTCCCGAGGGTGAGCGCCTGGCGGCACTGGCGCGGCGCGAGCTGCTGATCCCGAAGCCGGCACGGGGTGCCGAGCTCGAGGAGCTGGTGGCGCACTTCCGGCGGCACCGTCGCAGACGCTCACCCCAGGAGGAGTTCGACGCACTGCTGGCCAGGGAGAAGGCGGGGGAGCGGCTGTCGCGGGAGGAGAAACAGCGACTGATGGCGTTGATCACCGAACTGCATCGCTGACCGGAAGGTCAAAAAAACACACGACGGATTGGCGCTGCGGTTGATTTCTCTCCTAACATCCCCACATAGGAGACAGCGCTCGGCACCGGCGTAACCTGACAACCTAACACACCTGAATGACCGCGCAAATAGATCGAACTGGCAGAAAGGTGCTTTCTGCCGCTATACTGTTCGGCTTCATGAGTTTTCTCCACCCAGCGCTTCAGGTGCTTCATTCTTCTTCGTCGAGATAGGGTTTCTATGGCTGGAAATGCGCAGCAGCAGTCGCGTCTGAAGGAGTTGATCGCGCGCGGCAAGGAACAGGGCTTCCTGACCTATGCCGAGGTCAACGACCACCTTCCCGAGGATATCGCCGACCCGGATCAGGTGGAAGATATCATCGGCATGATCAACGACATGGGCATCAGCGTCGTCGAGGAAGCGCCCGATGAAGATACCCTGATGATGTCGGATCACTCCACCGACGAGTCGGCGGCCGAGGAGGCCGTGGCGGCGCTGGCCGCCGTGGAAAGCGACGTGGGTCGTACCACCGATCCGGTGCGCATGTACATGCGCGAGATGGGTACGGTGGAGCTGCTGACCCGCGAGGGCGAGATCGAGATCGCCAAGCGCATCGAGGAGGGCACCCGCGAGGTGATGTCGGCGCTGGCCTACCTGCCCGGCGCGGTGGAGTCGATCCTCGATGCCTATGACACGACCCAGGATGAAGAAGCCCCGGGCCGACTCTCTGACCTCTTCTCCGGCTTCATCGACCCCGACGAGGGCATTCCCGGTGTGGCCGAGGCGGAGGTTCCCGAGGAGGAGCCCCAGGCGGCGGGTGACGACGACGAGGACGCCGAGGCCGAGGAGGAGACGACCGGCGGCCCCGATCCCGAGGAGGCCCGCGCCCGCTTCGAGCAGATCCGCGAGCAGAACGCCGCGGCCCAGGCCGCCATCGAGGCCCACGGCCGCCACTCCAAGCCCGCCCAGGAGGAACTGGCGCGGCTGGCTGAGCTGTTCTCGCCGATCAAGCTGGTGCCCAAGCACTTCGAGCGCCTGGTCAACCAGGTGCGCATCAGCGTCGAACAGGTGCGCGCCCAGGAGAAGGCGGTGATGCAGCTGTGCGTCAAGAAGGCGCGCATCCCCCGCAAGACCTTCATCAAGGCCTTCCCGGGCAGTGAGTCCGATCCCGAGTGGCTGGATGCCTTCGCCGGCGAGCACCCCAAGTATGCCGACCGCCTCGCGCCGCTGCGCACGGATATCCAGCGTGCCCAGCGCAAGATCGCCTTCGAGGAGGAGATGGTTCGCCTGCCGGTGCAGGAGATCAAGGAGGTCAACCGCCGCCTCTCCATCGGCGAGGCCAAGGCTCGCCGCGCCAAGAAGGAGATGGTCGAGGCCAACCTGCGCCTGGTGATCTCCATCGCCAAGAAGTACACCAACCGTGGCCTGCAGTTCCTGGACCTGATCCAGGAGGGCAACATCGGCCTGATGAAGGCGGTGGACAAGTTCGAGTACCGTCGCGGCTACAAGTTCTCCACCTATGCCACCTGGTGGATTCGCCAGGCGATCACCCGCTCCATCGCCGACCAGGCGCGCACCATCCGTATTCCGGTGCATATGATCGAGACCATCAACAAGCTCAACCGGGTCTCCCGGCAGATGCTTCAGGAGATGGGGCGCGAGCCCACCCCCGAGGAGCTGGGCGAGCGTCTCGAGATGCCCGAGGACAAGGTGCGCAAGGTGCTCAAGATCGCCAAGGAGCCGATCTCTATGGAGACGCCCATCGGCGACGATGACGACTCCCACCTGGGCGACTTCATCGAGGACAGCTCCATGGTGCTGCCCATCGACTCCGCCACCGGCGAGGGGCTGATAGAGGCGACCCGCAACGTGCTGGGTGGGCTCACCGCCCGGGAAGCCAAGGTGCTGCGCATGCGCTTCGGCATCGACATGAACACCGACCACACCCTCGAGGAGGTCGGCAAGCAGTTCGATGTCACCCGCGAGCGGATCCGCCAGATCGAGGCCAAGGCGCTGCGCAAGTTGCGTCATCCCAGCCGCTCCGAGCCGCTGCGCTCCTTCCTCGACGAATAGGGTGCGAATCGCGCCGGCTCCGGCCGGCGTTGGTGCCATGAAGAAGCCCCGACAGGCCAGGCCTGTCGGGGCTTCTTGTCTTGTCGGCGGCCGTGCGCCGGAGGCGGCTCAGCCCGCCTTGCGCGCCAGGGCCCAGCGGCGGGCCAGCAGGACGAATTCGATCACTGCAATCAGCAGCAGGGCGTAGCCGAACAGCTCCACCACCTCCTCGGCGGCGCTCTTGAAATCACGCAGGTAGTTCTCCTGGAGGATCGCCTGCCAGAAGTCGCCACGTCCGTAGAGGCGCGAGAAGACGTAGGTGGTCAAGAAGCCCGCGGCGAACAGGCCGAAGGAGAGGCTGTTGGCGTAGCTGGCGAACTCGGCCGCGAAGCGCCGCCGCTGGCGGATGACCACGAACAGGATCGGCAGCACCGTGAGGCTGACCAGCAGCTGCCAGGCCCCGTCGAAGACCCGAGAATCGAGCAGTGCATCCTGCTCGCGGATCAACGAGGCAAACAGGAAGCCGAACATCAGCAGGGCAACGAGGCGCAGCTGGCCTAGCCCGAGCATCACGTAGAGCAGCAGGGCGGAAGCGGTGGCCAGCAGGCTGGTCTGGGCCAGTTCGGTGAAGCCGCGTTCGGAGAAGCGGGCATCAGGGAAGTGCAGGGATTCGTAGAAGACCCCCTGGGCGATACCCGCCACCAGCAGGATATAGAGCGTCGCACGCAGGCATACGGCACGGAACCCGATGGGCCAGGAAGGCTCGGGCAGAGACTTATGGGGCATGGCGAAGTTCGAATATGCAGGCAATAGTGTTTGCGTATTCTACCTGCCCCGCCAACCGGTGGCTAACCTTGCGGGCTAGTTGTTTGCAAACTATTGAATTTATGGGGCCTACACCATTAGTCGAGTTTTCACCCTGGCCTATTGCCGAGTCGGAATCACTCCTCTAGCTTACGTTAACGTAAAGTGCCGAGGCCGGTGACCACTCGAGGATCGCCACCTGTCCGATGCGGATGACCACAGCCGTCATGCCGACGACGACAACGGCCAACAACAACGACAACAGCACCAAGGCGGGTCGCCAGGCGACCCCGAGAGGACGATCCATGACCCAGGAGTTCATACTGGAGACTCGCGGGTTGACCAAGCAGTTTCGCGGCTTCACCGCCGTGGACGACGTCAATCTGCAGGTTCAGGAGGGGCATATCCATGCCCTGATCGGCCCCAACGGGGCCGGCAAGACTACCGTCTTCAACCTGTTGACCAAGTTCCTGCCGCCGACCCGCGGCGAGATTCTCTATCGCGGCAAGCCCATCACGCGCATGAAGGCCAACGAGATCGCGCGTCTCGGCCTGGTGCGCTCCTTCCAGATCTCCGCGGTGTTCGGCCACATGACCGCCCTGGAGAACGTGCGGGTGGCCCTGCAGCGCAAGCTGGGGACCTCCTTCCACTTCTGGAAACCCGAGAGCAGCCTCGACCACCTCAACGACCGTGCCCTGGAACTGCTCGCCGAGGTGGGCCTCGCCGAGTACGCCGACGTGCTTACCGTGGAGATGCCCTACGGGCGCAAGCGCGCCCTGGAGGTGGCTACCACCCTGGCGCTGGAACCCACGCTGATGCTGCTCGACGAGCCGACCCAGGGCATGGGCGCCGAGGACGTCGACCGCATCGTCGAGCTTATCCGGCGTGTCTCCAGGGGGCGCACCGTGTTGATGGTGGAGCACAACCTGAGCGTGGTCAGCCGGCTGTGCGACCGCATCACCGTGCTGGCCCGCGGCGCCGTGCTGGCCGAGGGCGACTATCAGGAGGTGTCGCGCAACCCCCAGGTGCGCGAGGCCTACATGGGCAGTGAAGCGGCGGAAGAGGAGGCCAGCGCATGAGCCAGGCAGCCGAGGCGATCACCGAGTATCGCGACCTCGACGGTGCCGAGATGCTGCGGGTCAGCGACCTGCACGCCTTCTACGGCGAGTCGCACATCCTCCACGGCGTCGACTTCGACGTGAAGCGCGGCGAGCTGGTGACCCTGCTCGGCCGCAACGGCGCCGGGCGCAGCACTACCCTCAAGGCGATCATGAACATGGTCGGCCGGCGCACCGGCTCGATCATGATCAACGGCAACGAGACGCTGAACATGAAGCCCCACCGCATTCCGCGGCTGGGCATCGGCTACTGCCCCGAGGAGCGCGGCATCTTCTCGAGCCTCGATGTCGAGGAGAACCTGCTGCTGCCGCCCACGGTGCGCTCCGAGGGCATGAGCATCGACGAGATCTATGCGATGTTCCCCAACCTCCACGAGCGGCGGCGCAGCCAGGGCACCCGGCTCTCCGGTGGCGAGCAGCAGATGCTGGCCATGGCGCGCATCCTGCGCACCGGGGCGCGGCTGCTGCTGCTCGACGAGATCACCGAGGGGCTCGCCCCAGTGATCGTCCAGGCGCTCGGCGAGGTGCTGGTCAAGCTCAAGGAGCGGGGCATGACCATCGTGCTGGTGGAGCAGAACTTCCGCTTCGCCGCGCCGCTGGCCGACCGTCACTTCGTGATGGAGCACGGTCGCATCATCGAGGAGATCAGCGCCGCCGAACTGCCGTCGCGTCGCGACCACCTCAACAGCCTGCTGGGGGTGTGACGGCACGCCCGTCGCCCGGCAGTTTCACCACCGCCAACCGTATCGACAACAACAAACCGCCCCTCGTGGGCCACGGAGTCAATCATGACCTTCAACCGCAAGATTCTCGCTACCAGCGTTGCCCTGGCCACCGCCACCCTGATGGCCACCGGCGCCCAGGCCCAGATGAGTGATGATGCCGTGCGCATCGGCTACCTGGCCGACATGTCCGGTACCTACCGTGACCTCGCCGGACCGGGTGGCCTGGCGGCCCTGGAGATGGCCATCGAGGACTTCGGCGGCGAGGTGAACGGCGCCCCCATCGAGGTGTTCAGCGCCGATGACCGCAACAGCGCCGATGTGGGTGCCAACACCGTACGTGAGTGGTTCGATACCCGCAACGTCGACCTGGTGGCCGGCCTGGTGGCCTCCTCGGTCTCCATCGCTGCCACCAAGGTGATCGAGGAGAACGACGGCCTGGGCATCGTCTCCGGTTCCGCCGCCTCCAGCATCACCAACGAGCACTGCACGCCCAACCATATCCACTGGGTCTATGACACCTACCCCCTGGCCAACGGCACCGCCAAGGCGGTGGTGGAGCAGGGCGGCGACAGCTGGTTCCTGCTTACTGCCGACTACGCCTTCGGGCATGCCCTCGAGGCCGACGTGACCAAGGTGGTGGAGGAGAACGGCGGCGAGATCGTCGGCGGCGTGCGCCATCCCTTCCCGACCAGCGACTTCTCCTCCTACATCCTCCAGGCCCAGGGATCCGGGGCCAAGATCGTCGGCCTGGCCAACGCCGGTGCCGATACCGTCAACGCCATCACCACCGCCAGCCAGTTCGGCCTGACCCAGTCCGGCCAGCAGCTCGCCGGCCTGCTGATCTTCCTCAACGACGTCCACTCCATGGGCCTCGAGGATACCCAGAACCTGCTGCTCACCACCGGCTGGTACTGGGACATGGATGACCAGGCACGCGAGTGGGCCGACCGCTACTTCGACCGGGTGGGCGCACGTCCGACCATGGTCCAGGCCGGCATCTACTCCAGCACCATTCACTACCTGGAGACCGTGGCCGAGGAGGGCACCGATGATCCCGAGGCGATCCGCGCGGCCATGGCCGAGCGCCCGGTGGATGACTTCTTCGCCCGCAATGGCCAGATCCGTGAGGATGGCCGCATGATCCACGATATGTACCTGGCCCGCGTGAAGACGCCCGAAGAGTCCACCGACGAGTGGGACGTCTACGAGATCCTCGCCACCATCCCGGCAGAAGAGGCCTACCGCCCGCTCTCGGAGAGCCAGTGCAAGCTGGTCAACAACTGAGCGGATGCGGAACCGGCGGCGGCTGCGGCCGCCGCCAGCTGACGGGAGGTCCATGACATGACAATGATTTTTGGGGTGCCAGTGATGGTGTTCATGGGCCAGCTGATGCTGGGCCTGATCAACGGCGCCTTCTATGCTCTGCTCAGCCTGGGGCTGGCGGTGATCTTCGGCCTGCTGAAGATCGTCAACTTCGCCCACGGTGCCATGTACATGCTGGGTGCCTTCGTGGCCCTGCTGGGCCTGCAGCACCTGGGACTCAACTACTGGGCGGCGCTGCTGGTGGTGCCGCTGGTGGTGGGGGGGCTGGGTATGCTGATCGAGCGCTTCATCCTGCGCCGCATCGCCCACCTCGACCACCTCTACGGGCTGCTGCTCACCTTCGGCCTGGCGCTGATCTTCGAGGGCACCCTGATCAACTTCTTCGGCGTCTCGGGCTCGAGCTACCCCACGCCCGAGGCCCTGCAGGGGGGCGTGAATCTCGGCTTCATGTTCCTGCCCACCTATCGTGGCTGGGTGCTGTTGGCGGCCCTCGGCGTCTGCCTGGCCACCTGGTTCATCATCGAGCGTACCCGCCTGGGTGCCTACCTGCGCGCCGGCACCGAGAACTCGGCGCTGAT
The DNA here is from genome assembly GCF_057169305.1 of Halomonas sp. C10-5. NCBI lineage: Bacteria > Pseudomonadati > Pseudomonadota > Gammaproteobacteria > Oceanospirillales > Halomonadaceae > Halomonas > Halomonas sp. C10-5. Next base: position 2,702,733 of record NZ_CP175665.1, on the reverse strand, counting down.
GCAGGCCTTCGGGGTCAACGTGCCCCAGCTGATCACCCTGACCTACGGCTTCGGGGTGGCCCTGGCCGCCTTCGCCGGGGTGCTGGCCGCCCCGCTCTACCCGGTGTCGCCGACCATGGGCTCGAGCCTGTTGATCGTGGTCTTCGCCGTGGTGGTGATCGGTGGCATGGGCTCGATCATCGGTGCCGTGATCACCGGCCTGGCCATGGGCCTGATCGAGGGCCTGACCAAGGTCTATTATCCCGAGGCCGCCAATACCGTGATCTTCGTGGTGATGGTGGTGGTCCTGATGCTGCGTCCCGCGGGACTCTTCGGCAAGGAGGCGTGACCATGTCCACCACGACCGCACTGACACCCGCCATGAAACTGAAACGGCGCGCGAACCGGCGGCGCAGTGCCCTCTATCTGGTGCTGATCGCCATCGCCCTGGTGGCCCCCTTCGTGGCCTACCCGGTGTTCCTGATGAAGGTGCTGTGCTTCGCGCTGTTCGCCTGCGCCTTCAACCTGCTGCTCGGCTATGCCGGCCTGCTCTCCTTCGGGCACGCCGCCTTCCTGGCCACCGGCGGCTATTTCACCGGCATCATGCTGGCCAGCTACCCGGGGCTGACCCCCGAGCTCGGCATCCTGATCGGCACCTTCGCCGCCGTGGTGCTGGGCACCCTGTTCGGCGCCCTGGCGATCCGCCGGCAAGGCATCTACTTCGCCATGGTGACCCTGGCCCTGGCGCAGATGATGTTCTTCTTCTTCGTCCAGGCGCCCTTCACCGGCGGCGAGGATGGCCTGCACGGGGTGCCGCGTGGCGAGCTGTTCGGGCTGATCAGCCTGAAGAGCAACCTCAGCATGTACTACTTCGTGCTGGCGGTGTTCCTGATCGGTTTCGCCATCATCCAGCGCGCCGTGCACTCGCCCTACGGCCAGGTGCTCAAGGCGATCCGCGAGAACGAGCCGCGTGCCGTGTCGCTGGGCTACAACGTCGATGCCTACAAGCTGGTGGCCTTCGTGCTCTCGGCGGGCCTCGCCGGCCTGGCAGGCTCCACCAAGACGGTGGTGTTCCAGCTCGCCTCGCTGACCGATGCCCACTGGCACATGTCCGGCGAGGTGATCCTGATGACCCTGCTGGGTGGGGTGGGCACGCTGTTCGGCCCGCTGGTGGGGGCCGGTGTGGTGGTCAGCCTGCAGACCCAGCTGGCGCAGTCGCCACTGGGCAACTGGGTGAGCGTGATCCTCGGCGCCATCTTCGTGATCTGCGTGTTGAGCTTCCGCAGCGGCATCGTCGGCGAGATCCAGAAGATCGTGAAGAAGAACTTCAAGTAACCCGAGACAGCCACTCAACCATCGGGCGCCCCAAGGGGCGCCCGATGGTGTTTCTGCGGGACTAGGAACGGCTCGACGTCACAGGACTCCCTTGGCCTTGGCCGTATGGATGGCGATGGCATCCATCAGCGGGGGTGAAAGGCAGTCGTAGGGTTCCAGGCCCAGCTCCTTGAGCCGTCCACGGACCTTGTCCATGTTGTCCGGGTTGGCGCCCGACTCGATGATGGAAGAGACGAAGGCGGCGAACTCCGGCGCCGCCCAGCCCGTGTCGTCGGAGAGTTCCGTGTGGATGAAGTCCAGGCCGTGGAAGGGGTGGTCGGTATTCTCGATGCGGCCGAACATGTGGACGCCGCACTCCTTGCAGGCATGACGCTGGATAGCGGCCGAGGGGTCGACGACCTCCAGCTTGTCCTCGTTGGCCGTGACGCTGAGGCTCTCGCGGGGCACCACGGCGACCATCGAGAAAAGGGCCCCCTCGGGTTTCCAGCACTTGGTGCAACCGCACACATGGTTGTGGGCGCACTGTGCCTTGACGGTCACCTCCACTGGGTTGTCGGAACAGTGGCAATGCAGGGTGCCGCCGTTGAAGCTGTCGCTTCCAGCACGCACACCGCTGTTCACGGCGGGATGGATCCTGATGTCGCTCATGGTGGTGGCTCCCTGGGTGGTGGCTGCTGCGGAGGATGTTGCTGCGGGTGATTCGGGTCGGTCACGGCCCTGCTGGGGCGCTGTCGAGGATGTCGCCCCCTGGCCGCCGAACCAGCGCTTCAGGGTGTCCATCAGGCTCATGGGCTTCCGCTCCTCTTGTAGTCTTGTCAGCATGGCGATCACCTGCGTCGTAGTGGGCCAGGCGGTACCTGTCGGTCACGCCGCCCCGGTAACGAAGCCTCAGTAGTGAAGCACGGTGCGGATACTCTCACCCCGGTGCAGCAGCTCGAAGGCCTCGTTGATCTTCTCGAAGGGCATGTCGTGGGTGATGAAGTCGTCGATATTGATCTCGCCGTTCATGTACTGCTCGACATAGCCCGGCAGCTCGCTCCTGCCCTTGACGCCGCCGAAGGCGGAGCCCTTCCAGACACGACCGGTGACCAGCTGGAACGGACGGGTGGAGATCTCCTCGCCGGCACCGGCCACACCGATGATGACCGATTCGCCCCAGCCCTTGTGGCAGCACTCCAGCGCCGAGCGCATCACGTTGACGTTGCCGATGCACTCGAAGGAGTAGTCGACGCCGCCGTCGGTGAGGTCGACGATGACCTGCTGGATGGGGTCGCTGTAGTCCTTGGGATTGACGAAGTCGGTGGCACCGAACTGCTCGGCGAGCTTGAACTTCTCCGGGTTGACGTCGATGGCGATGATCCGCGAGGCCTTGGCCATCACCGCACCCTGGATCACGGCGAGGCCGATGGCACCCAGGCCGAACACGGCGACGGTGGCGCCCGGCTCGACCTTGGCGGTGTTCATCACCGCGCCGATGCCGGTGGTCACGCCGCAGCCCAGCAGGCAGATCTTGTCCATGGGCGCCGCCTTGGAGACCACCGCCAGGGAGATCTCGGGCAGCACGGTGTACTCGCTGAAGGTGGAGGTGCCCATGTAGTGGTGGAGCATCTTGCCGTCCAGCGAGAAGCGTGAGGTACCCTCGGGCATCACGCCCTTGCCCTGGGTGGCGCGCACCGCACCACACAGGTTGGTCTTGCCGGAGAGACAGAACTTGCACTGGCCGCACTCGGCGGTATAGAGCGGGATGACGTGGTCGCCGGGACGCACGTTGGTGACGCCCTCGCCCACCTCCTGGACGACGCCGGCACCCTCATGGCCCAGCACCGCCGGGAAGTTGCCCTCCGGGTCGGCCCCGGACAGCGTATAGGCATCGGTATGGCAGACGCTGGTGGCGGCGATCTTCACCAGCACCTCGCCGGCCCTGGGGCCCTCGACGTCGATCTCGACCAGTTCCAGGGGCTTGCCGGCTTCCATGGCGACGGCGGCACGTGACTTCATGGTGACTCTCCCCTCGTTGCCAATCTGGAGGCATGCGTTAATGATTATGCAGTCAGTCTAGGTGAGCTTAGGCGAGTCGATTGTTCGGCAGCAGCATAACTACGTTGCCGGTGGGCAATGCTGAGAGGCAGGAGAGCCAGGCGAGGTAGGCGCATGGGCCCACCAGCGCATCGGCAGGGTGCCGCCTGCCAGGGCCGAGGCCAGGACCTCGAGGTCGGTCGCGGTGAGTGAGTCGAGGTCAGCGCCTTCCTGTTGCCAGGGGGCCAGTCGCCAATCCGGTGGGGAGGCGGTGTCGGACGGTGACCGGCGCAATGCCTGCCAGGCTCGCTCGATGGCCTCGTCATGGGTTTCAGGCGGCCCCTGGCGCGCAAGCAGGCCACGACGCAGCCGCTCCAGCTGCGGCGCATCCCGCCGGGCCAGCCTTACGGCATCGGCGTCAAGAAACGCGAGGATGGCCTGACGCAGCGTCTCCACCGAGGCCCTTGGCGACTGCACGACATAGCCCAGTCTCGGCCAGCCCGACGACTCCCGGTAGCGCACCGCCGCGACATAGCCGAGTCCTCGCCGCTGGCGCATCTCCCGATGGTAGGCGGCGTCATGGCAGTGCGCCAGCAACTGCAGCAGCCAGCGCATGCGAGGGCCGTCGTCGCTCCCCTCGACCTCCAGCATCACGGCCCGGTCGTCTCCCTGCGGGGCGAGCCAGGTCATTTCCTGGCCATCGCCTTGCGACGCATCGCGAGGCGGGGAGGGATACTCGGCATGGGACAGCCGCTCGGCGAAGCCCTTGGCCGTGCCCTGCGCCTCCCGCGTCCCCATCTCGCCCCGGGCCCAGCAGAGCAGGGTGGGCATGGCGTCAGGCGGGCACGGCGGTGGGCGTGTTTCCAGATGACCCAGCAACTGCTGGGCGAGCAGGCCGCTCGAGAAGGCGGGGCCTGTCGGCGCTGTCACGGCACTCGAGGCCATCCAGTCGTCCAGGGCCTGATCCACCAGCGAGGCGAGACCGGCGGGGCTGCCGCGGGCCATCAGCCAGTCACCCCGGGCGTCACTGCCCAGGGTGAGCGCCTGGCCCCTGGTGCCGGCCGCCTGGCGCAGGGCCAGGGTCCGGCGCTGCCAGTCACGCAGACGCGCGTCATGGTCCCGAGCAGCGGCGGGCCACCCCAGGCACCAGCCGGTCTCGCCCTCGCGGGTCGGCCAGTCCAGGCCATCCCACCACAGCGAGAGATGAGCATCCCGGTAGAGCAGCCCGGCCGTCGGCCTATCCTCGGCCTGTGGGCCGAGTCGGTCATCCGGGACGCGGCGCAGAGGAAGGGGGGCAGGTACCTCGGGCAGGGCCAGATCGCGAGGGGGGCAGGAGAGGTCGAGGAGACGCCAGGGAGTCGCGGTCTCTTCGGTGTGGCTCCAGGCCCCGGTGGGCCGTTCGGTACTCTCCCGCCACAGCAACCGACACTGTTCCGGGGCGAGCCACGCCGACAGGGTGTGGCGATCCAGGTCCATCGGTGAGCAGGTGCTGGCAGTGAGGCGCAGGCTCAGTCGTTGCGCCTGCTTCCGGGGCCAGGCATCGAGGTCGATCCTCCTTGCCGGTGGCGGGGTGAAGGCGTGACGCCGACATGCCTGCCGAAGGGCGCGCTGGCAGGTGGACACCAGCGGTGCGATATCCGATGGCGTTTCCATAAGGTCGATTGTCAGGCTCAGGGCTGGCCCGGTGCCCTCGGGGGCCATGTCGGCCTTCAGCTCCTGGACCGCATAGGCCTGCTGCAGGGTGGCGGCCAGGGCGCCATCGTTCAGCTGCGAGGCAACCGCTCGCAGTGGTGCAGTGAAGGCACTGGCGAGGGCACCCGGCAATGGCCACAGCAACTCCAGGGTATTGGCAGCGGGCAGGCTCGACTCATTCGGGGAGTGCCAGGCCACCCCGCGTGGTGTGGCCCAGCGCCAGCGATCTGGAGACGGCGTGTCGACGGCCGTCGCCGGGAGCCGGCGGCCATGGCGTTCGATCAGGCCAAGCTGCTCGTCCACCGGCTGTGGGCCGAGCACCACCAGGGCCATCCGGTCGGCACGGTAGTGGCGGGCATGAAAGTCGCGCAGGCGGGCGACCAGCACCCGCGGGTCATCTCCGAGGGTGTCCCGGTTCCCGGCGTGGCAGGCCGCGGCCGGATGGCCGGGGTCGAACAGCCGGCCCAGCGCGGCCAGGCGATGCAGCGCCGGGTCGTCCAGGCGGGCCCGGAACTCGGCGTCCAGCACCTCCACCTCGTCGACGATGGCGTCGGGGTCGAGGCGGGGATAGCCGAGCAGGTCGACCAGTCGCGCCACGCCAGCCTCGGCGGCGTCTACCGGAAGGTGCAGGTGGACGTCGGTGACCTCCTCCCCGGTATGGGCATTGTAGCGCCCCCCCAAAGAGCCGACCCACCGGGCCAGGGCGCTTCTGCCGGGCCAGCGGTCACTGCCCAAGAAGAGCCCGTGTTCCAGCAGGTGGGCCAGGCCCCGACAGTCGGCCGGGTCATCGAGATACCCCACGCCGGCCGCGCCGACTAGTCGTGACTGGCGAGCCCGGGGGACCTGTGCCGCCATGATCCACAGGCCATTGCCGAGACGACGTGACGCCACTCGGCTGCCGGGGGGCAGGCCGGCTGAAACGTGATCGAAATCAGCCTTGCCCATTGCGCTGCTCCATGAAGAAGTGCATTTCGGCCGCAATCATGCGGCAGCGATTGTGCGGCTGACGAATGCCGTGCCCCTCGTCCTTGAACAGCATGACCCTGGCCGGGACACCGCGGTGGCGCAGTGCCTCGACCATGGACAGCGTCTGCTCCGGCACCACCACGTTATCGTGGTTGCCCTGGAAGAAGATGACGGGTGTGGTGAAGGTATCGAGCCGATGGATCGGGCTGCGATCCCGCTGGCTCTGCGCATCGCCCAGCAGCCAGTCGAGGTAGCCGCACTCGAAACGGTGGGTCCGGGTGGCCAGGTGCGGGGCATCGGTGACGCCGTAGAGGCTGGCCCCGGCCCGGAAGAGGGAACTTGTCGCCAGCAGGTTGAGCACGGTGAAGCCGCCGGCGCTCTGGCCCCGTACGAACAGCCGATCGGTATCGGCCAGGCCGCGGGCCACCAGTGACCTGGTTAGTGCGATCACATCCTCGACGTCGATGCGGCCCCATTCGCCTGCCAGGCGCTCACGGTAGGCCCGTCCGGCATTGCCGCTGCCGCGGGGGTTGATATCGGCCACGGCGAAGCCGTGTGTCGTCCAGTAGTGGACCAGCGGATCGAACACCGGATAGCAGGCCGAGGTGGGGCCGCCATGCACGCGTACGATCAGCGGCGGTGGCCGGGTCGAGGCGGTGTCGGGACCATAGAGGAAGGCCGAGACGTGTTGGCAGTCGGCCACGGTGGCCTGCAGCGCCTGCGGCAAAGGGGGATCCTCGGGGGTGGGCAGCGCGAAGAGCGTCTCCTCGGCATGGGTCGTCAGGTTCACGCGGGACAGTCGCGCCGCATGCCGAGCCCCTTGGGTAATGGCGTAGAGCCAGCCATCGGCATGCGCCAGGCCCACCAGCCGGCCGGCATCGCGCAGGATACCGGCGTGCTCACGACCCCGGCCATCGGTGATCAGGATCCGCGCCGCCCCCTCCTCGAAGGCCATCAGCACGCCCTGGTCGTGTGCCGGCCACAGATGCTGGCACTCGCCGAGCTGCCAGGGAGTGGACGCGTGGTCGGCCTGCCGCTTGCCGAGTCGCTGGATATCGAGTGCGCCGGCAGGACCGGTCACCCGATATGGCTGCCACCAGCCACCATGGTCGCTGAGCACGATGAGCTCGTTGGCCGCGGTGAAGCGGGGCTGGGTGATGGCGGCGCCGGCATCCCAGTGGGACAGGTCATGCAGCTTGCCCTGGGCGTCCAGCCTTGCCTGGCCCAGGCGCGAGCGCTGCCAGGGCATGACCCCGAGGTCCCATTCGACCCAGGCGAGCCGGGTGCCGCAGGGGGATAGAGCCGGTGCGCCATAGAAATCGGCGCCGGCCACCAGCAACTGCCGGCGTTTTCCATCCAGGGCGACCAGGCGCTGGCTGGCGTCGCGGCCATGGCCGCTTTCCTCCACGGCGAGCAGCCTCCGTCGCTGCGGGTCGGGGGTGAGCCCGCCATAACGGCAGTCATGCCGCGACCACCAGGGGCAGGCCTCACCGCCGTTCAACGGCTGGCGATGGAGGTCCTGGCTTTCGGCCTCGACGAAGATGGCGTGCTCATCCAGGCAGGCCAGGGCGCCGCCGCCGTAGCCGTTGACGCGACTGGCGATATCGAGGTGCTCGGGGCTCAGCGCTTGTGTTTGGCCATCCTCGAGCCGGTCGTGCCACTGCCAGAGCCGACGTCTTCCTGTGTCGGGGTCGGTTGCCAGCCAGAGTATGCCTCGGGCGGTGGCACGCAGGTCGCCCAGGCCATCGGCGGTCAGTGCTGCCTGGCGCAACAGGTCGTCATGCGGCTCGCCGGACTGAGGAACCTTCATGTGCGGCAGAACACCCTCGATTCATGGACGTTGCGTGGCGTCAGCTCCCGGGCAGAGCGGGTGTCGCCCTCCGCCTCGCGGCGGGCCGCCTCGACCAGGTGATGGTCAGGCGAGAGATCGCACACCGGGTCGGTAGCGGCGGGATCACCGGTGAGCAGGTAGGCCTGGCAGCGACAGCCACCCACATCCCGGTGGCGCTCGTCGCAGCTGCGGCAGGGCTCCGACATCCAGGCATCGCCGCGATAGCGGTTGAAGGCCTCGCTCTGGTACCAGATCTCGCGCAGAGGGCGCTCGCGCACTGTGGGGAAGCGCATCGGCAGCATGCGTGCGCTGTGGCAGGGCAGCACCGCGCCGTCCGGCGCCACAGTCATGAAGATCGACCCCCAGCCTCCCATGCAGGCCTTGGGACGGTCGGCGTAGTAGTCGGGCACCACAAACAGCAGTTGCATGTCGCGTCCACGCTCGGCCAGGCGCTCCCGCCAGCGTGCCGTAGTGGCCTCAGCGGCCTCGAGCTGGGCCGGACTGGGCAGCAGCCCGGCGCGATTGAGATGTGCCCAGCCATACAGCTGGCAGTTGGCGAGCTCCACCGCATCGGCGCCGAGTTCATCGCACAGGGCAATGATGTGATCGAGTCGGTCGATGTTGTGGCGGTGCAGTACCACGTTGAGCACCATGGGGTAGCCTGCGGCCTTGACGGCCCGCGCCATGGCCAGCTTCTTCCCGTGGGCCTTGCGCGAGCCGGCCACTGCCGCGGCGACATCGGGGTCGGAGGCCTGCAGGCTGATCTGGATATGGTCGAGTCCCGCCTCGCGGAGCGCCTCGATGCGCGACTCGTCGAGTCCCAGGCCGGAGGTGATCAGGTTGCTGTAGAAACCCAGTCGACGGGCTTCGGTCACCAGAGTCTCGAGGTCCCGGCGAACCAGGGGCTCGCCACCAGAGAAGCCCAGTTGCACTGCCCCCATGGCACGGGCCTGGGTCAGGGTGTCGATCCACTCCGCGGTATCGAGCTCCTCCTCGACCGCGGCGAAGTCCAGAGGATTGGAGCAGTAGGAGCACTGCAGCGGGCAGCGGTAGGTCAGCTCGGCAAGCAGCCACAGCGGGGCGCCGGTCTGGCCGTCGGGGGTTACGGTGTCAGTGCTGTCAGTCATGATGGATCCACCCTTGTTGCGCGGCGTCGACCATGAATTCGTGGACATCCTCGGCGATGGCCGCGGCGGGAGCCTCGGGGTAACGCGCCTGCAGGGCCGCGATCACCGCGTCCACGTCCCTCTGCCCATCGAGCTGGGCGAGGATGGCGCCGGCGGTGTCGTTGAGCTGCACCATGCCCTCGGGATAGAGCAGCACGTGACGCTGCTGGGCCTCTTCCCACTGCAGACGCCAGCCGGGACGCAGGCGGCAGACGCTGCGCCCGTCGATGGGTACGTCGTTCATGACAGCCCCCGGTGATAGACGCGCCGGTCGGTGACGGTATGGTAGGGCGCCCGGTCGAGCTGGTAGGCCAGGGTCATGGCGTCGAGCATCGACCAGAGCACGTCGAGCTTGAACTGCAGTATCTCCAGGGCGCGTTGCTGGGCGGCGGCGGTGGTGCAGACTGCCAGCGCCACCTCCAGGCCGTGCTCGACATCACGACGCGCCTCCTTGAGGCGCTTGCGGAAGTAGCCGTAGCCGGCCGCATCGATCCACGGATAGTGGGTCGGCCAGGTATCCAGGCGGCTCTTGTGGGCCGCCGGAGCGAACAGCTCGGTGAGCGAGGAGATCGCCGCCTCCCGCCAGTCGGCACGACGCACGAAGTTGACGTAGGCATCCACCGCGAAACGTACGCCGGGCAGCACGTGCTCCTGGGACCACAGCTCGTCACGGCTCAGCCCCACCGCCTCGCCCAGGGTCAGCCAGGCCTCGATACCGCCGCCATCCTCGCCATGGCCGTCATGATCGAGCAGCCGCTGGATCCAGCGCCGTCGCGTGGCGGCGTCGGGACAGTTGGCGAGCAGGGCAGCATCCTTCTGGGGAATGTTGATCTGGTAGTAGAAACGGTTGGCGACCCAGCCACGCAACTGCTCGGGGGTGGCGCGTCCCTCGGTCATGTCCACCTGGTAGGGATGGTGGATATGGTAGTAGGCCCCCTTGGCCATCAGGGCCTCGCGGAAGGCCGTGGGGCTAAGGGCCTCTCCCTGCGAACTCGCCAGTGGCGAGGCGATACTTGTCATATGTGGCTCCTCCGTTGTGGCTGGATGCGCCACTACCGCTTCAGGCATGGCAGATATCAGAACGCCGGTCCTGATGCCGATACGCGGCGGGTTCACTCGCGTTCACACTTCCAGCCGCAAGCCGTCGAAGGCCACCTCGACCCCCTGTCGGGTCAGGGTAGCGCGTTCCTGTGAACCTTCGTCGAGGATCGGGTTGGTGTTATTGATATGGATCAGCACCCTGCGGGTGGTGGCCGGCAGGGCCGCGAGCTCGGCCAGTAGTCCCCGCTCGCCGGAGAGTGCCAGGTGGCCCATGTCGCGGCCGGTGGCCTGGCCGACACCGGCGCGCAGCAGCTCGTCGTCACGCCACAGGGTGCCATCGACCAGCACGCAGTCGGCCCGGCGCAGGAAGCCGCGTACCCGGTCATCGATCTCGCCCAGCCCGGGGGCATAGAAGAGGGTGGTGCCGCGGCGGCGATCCTCCACCAGCAGGCCGATATTGTCGCCCGGGGTCGGGGCGCCACGACGCGGGGAGTAGGGTGGTGCATTACTGGTCAGCGACAGGGCGGTAAAGGTCAGGCCAGGACACGACGGCACCACGAAGGTGGCCTCCAGGTGCTCGCCGTCGACCGCGATGGGATGCCAGGTCAGGCCACCCTGCCAGTGCTCGAGCATGGTGAACAGCGGAAAGCCACTGCTCAGGTCCTGATGCACATTGGGGGTGCACCAGACGTCTAGGGGGCAACCTTCTCGCAGCGACAGCAACCCGGTGGAGTGGTCGATCTGGCCGTCCACCAGCAGGACTCCCGCGATACCACTGTCCCTCGGCACTTGCTTGGGATGCAGTTCGGGGTTGCTGGCCAGTTGGTGGCGGATGTCTGGTGAGGCATTGCAAAGCAGCCACTGCTCGCCGCCACTGCTGATGGCGATCGATGACTGGGTGCGCGGCGTTGCCTCGATGCTGCCCTGTCGAACACCGTGGCACAGCGTGCAGTTGCAGTTCCATTGCGGAAAGCCACCTCCCGCTGCCGCACCTAGCACCAGTACCTGCATGGTTATCTTCCTGTCCCGAAGCCTACCCCTGAACGATAAGGGCTGACGCCCCAGCAGGAGACGTCAGCCCTAGGTGTGCTGCCACGTCGCGCGTGGCCTCAGCGATTGGAAATATACAGCGTCACTTCGAAGCCTAGCCGCAGATCGGTATAGGCGGGTTTGGTCCACATGAGGCACCTCCATGGGGTGAATGGTTGTTGTTGGGCGTTCACACCTCAGTAAAGCACAGGATGACGCTGCGACATTGCTACGAAAGTCGCATGCCTGCTGCCGGGAGTCGAATCGGAGGTGACCGCAATGGCGTAACCCACGCTCCGGCACGGCTGAACCGGGCAGGCGGCATGATTGTTGCCACAGAGAAAAACTCTTTTGACCGTATGCGAGTGCCGAATTCGTCATTGCCAGGACTGACGGTACCCACAGATGTGCTAGACCTTCATGTGTCACTGCCTGAAACAGGAACATAACCACAACGAGATGTGCCGCCACCCTCGGCACACCTTTCAGTGCAATGGAGACAACGCAATGCTTCGCTTCCCAGGACTCGTGATGACGGCTGCAGGGTTGATGGCCGCATCCTTGGCGCATGCCAATCAGAATCAACTCGACCTCCAGCAGAATCCAGACTTCTGGGCCACTCAGCTGGGCAACTATCAAGGCAACCGCTTCAGCCAGCTGGATCAGATCAATCGTGACAACGTCCAGGACCTTCGCGCGCAGTGGCAGTTTTCCACTGGTGTACTGCGGGGGCATGAGGGCGGACCACTGTATGTCGGCGATGGGCGTCTCTATATCCATACCCCGTTTCCCAACAAGGTCTTCGCTCTGGACCTCGAGGACGAGGGACGCATCGTCTGGAGCTATGAACCGGACCAGGACTCGCGCGTCATCCCGGTGATGTGCTGCGATACCGTCAACCGCGGTCTGGCCTATGCCGACGGTCGGCTGTTCCTCAACCAGGCAGACAACACTGTCATCGCTCTGGATGCCGAGTCTGGTGAGCTGGTGTGGGAGGCCCAGAACGGTGACCACACCCAGGGGGAGAGCATGACCATGTCGCCGCTGGTGGTGCACGACAAGGTCATCGTGGGCAACAGCGGGGGCGAATTCGGCGTACGTGGTCACCTGACCGCCTACAACGTCGAAACAGGTGAGATGGAGTGGCGGGGCTACTCCAATGGCCCGGATGAAGACGTGCTGATCGACCCCGAGACCACGACCATGCTGGGCGAGCCGATCGGCGAGGCCGACCTTGGCGTGTCCACCTGGCCAGAGGGAGAGTGGGAGCGCGGCGGTGGTGCTCCCTGGGGCTGGATCACCTATGACCCCGAACTCGACCTGATCTTTTACGGCACAGGTAACCCCGGGACCTGGAACCCGGAGCAGCGGACCGTCGATGGTGAGCCCGCCGATAACAAGTGGGCGATCACCGTATTTGCTCGCGATCCCAACACAGGGGAGGTCAAGTGGGTCTACCAGAAGGTGCCCTTCGATGAGTGGGACTATGACGGGGTCAACGAGAATCAGCTGATCGATGTCGAGTTCGAGGGCGAGCAGCGCAAGGGACTGGCGATCATCGACCGTACCGGCTTCGGTTTCCTGCTCGACCGTGAGAGCGGTGAACTGCTGGTCGCCGAGAAGTTCGCCCCGGAAACCAACTGGGCTGACAGCTACGATATGGAGACCGGCCGGCCTAACGTCAGTGAGGAGTACAGCACCTTCCGCCAGGGGGTCGACGTCAATACCACCGATATCTGTCCCACCGCCATGGGCGCCAAGAACATGCAGCCGTCAGCCTACTCCCCCGAGACCGGGCTGCTCTATGCCGGCATCAACCGCATCTGCATGAACTATGAGCCCTTCGAGACCGAATACGTTGCCGGCCAGCCCTATGTGGGTGCGACCCTGACCATGATGCCTGCACCGACCCAGGAGGGGGACATGGAAGGGCGCATGGGCAGCTTCATCGCATGGGATCCGGTCGCCGGCGAGACCGTCTGGGAGATCGACGAACGTTTCGCCGTGTGGAGCGGTGCCCTGGCCACGGCCGGTGATCTGGCCTTCTACGGTACCCTTGAAGGGTACGTCAAGGCGGTGGACATCGAGTCCGGCGAGGAGCTGTGGCGTTTCAAGACACCGTCCGGGGTCATAGGCAACGTCAACACCTTCCAGCATGAAGGCAAGCAGTACATCGGTGTCCTCTCCGGGGTCGGCGGTTGGGCCGGTATCGGTCTCGCGGCGGGGCTCGAGGATCCCGAAGCGGGTCTGGGGGCAGTGGGCGTCTTCTCCGCCCTCGATGACTACACCGAACTGGGCGGGATTCTGACCGTGTTTGCCCTGCCTGACGCCTGATCATTGCTCATCTACCATCGATGGCACGAGCCCTTTGGTCTCGTGCCATCGATGCTCCGGTTATCCATTCCCCGCCACAAGGTGGCCCGCGGCAGTGCAGCCTGCCCAGTGTTCACTGCTGCCTATCGGCTCATCGCAATTTAAGGAGATCGCATGCACCTGACCAGGACTCCGCGACGGCTCGGTGTCGAGGCCCTCGGCACACTGTCAATCATATTGCTCGCGGCCAGTGGTATTACTGCCCAGGCTGCCGGCAACAACGAGGAGAAGGTCTCGTCGCAATCGGGGGAAGGCCCCGGCAGCTATATCGTCATCGACGGCAAGGTCGATCAAGGTACCTACGATGGCTACATTGCCTATACCCGTGCCTGCATGGCCTGCCATGGTCCTGACGGCTTGGGATCGACCTTCGCCCCGAGCCTGGTTCAGGTGGCGGAGCGTCGCAACTTCGGGGAATTTGCCAACACCATCGCCAGTGGCCTGGAAATCCAGCCCGGCAGGGTCATGCCCTCCTTCATCGACGACGAGTACGTGCTGAGCAATGTCGAGAACATCTACAGTTACATGAAGGCACGTGGTGCCGGGGATCTGGGGCGGGGGCGCCCCAAGGTGATCGAGGAGGAAAAGGAAGAGCAGGCAGCGGACTCCAGTAATGAGGAACAGGGGTGAAGAGGAGTGGGCCCCTGGTGTCCAGGACGAAGCCAAGGCTGTCCAGGAGCAGTCGGGGGACGGAACTAAGTGAGGAGAGGGCGAATGCGTGTCGACACTTGGTGGGCGGTACGGTTCAGGGTGGGCCTGCTGGCTTGCCTGGTAATGATCGTCGCTGATGACTCTAGGGCTGACCTGCCCGAACAGACGCAGCGCGATCGGCTGCGTGTGTGTGCCGATGGCAATAACCTGCCGTTCACCAACGAGGCCGGAGAAGGGTTCGAGAACCGCATCGCTGAGCTGCTGGCCGATGACCTTGATCTTCCCCTGGAGTACGTGTGGGCACCTCAGGTGATGGGCTTCGTGCGCAACACCCTGGAGCTGCGCCTCTGTGATGTGATGATCGGTGTGGCTGCCGGCTATGGCTTCGTGCAGAACACCAATGACTACTACCGCTCCATCTATTCGCTGGTGATACCCGCGGACTCCGAACTGGATGTGTCCTCGCTGGATGATGATGCCCTGCAGGGTCAACGCATCGGCGTTGTCTCCGAGACCCCGCCGCTGGTGCCGTTGAGGCGTGTTGGCGCCAGGGTGGAGGGGTATCCGCTGCAGACCGATACCCGAGCCAGGACGCCAGCCAGAGAAGCCATCGAGGACGTGGCGGCCGGCAGGACCGAAGGTGCGGTGCTCTGGGGGCCGATTGCCGGCTACTACGCGGCACGCCAGACACCGCCGCTCGAGGTAGTCCCTCTGGTCGACGATGATACCGATGCTCGCCTGGATTACCGCATCACCATGGGCGTACGGCAGGGAGAACCTTACTGGAAGGACACCCTCAACGACTTCATCGACCGGCGTCAGGACGATATCGATGCCATCCTGGTGGAGTATGGCGTTCCGCTTCTGGACCGGCACGGCCAGTTGATCAATCCCCTAGCCACCTCGGGAGGTCAGGATGACGAATGACATGCGGGTCATGGGCCTGGCGCTGGGCCTTGCGATGACGATCCTGGGTCTCGGGATGCCTGATGCTCGTGCACAGCGAGCCGCGACCGGGCCGCCGGACTGGCCGTGTGTGCAACGCCTGGTGCCCGAGCTGGCTTGGGGCACCATCTGGACCGGACCGTCTCCCGAGGCGCTGGAGCGTTCCTGGTGGGAGGACGAGGAAGTCGGCCGTGTGGTTCGCTTCGCAACGGCTCGCGAGACCTCGCGTGACGAGGCTCTCCAGCGCGTGAGCGAGTTCGTCGCCCAGGTGGCGAGCCAGCCGGAGGCCGAGCGAGAGGAGCGACTGACGCTGCTGTTTGCCGGCCTCCTCGAGCGGGTTGATCGTGAGCGAGGTCGCGTCATCGAACGCATCCGCAGTGCGTCGCGCGGTCAGGTCAAGCGGCTGGACAGGCTCACGGAACTGGTCGATGAGCTCGAGGCACGGCGGGCCTCGGACGAGGGCAACGGCGGTGACATCGAGCAGCTGCGCCAGGAGCTGCACTGGGAGCAGCAAACCTTCCAGAAGCGCCAGCAGCTCTTGCCGGTGCTGTGCGAGAAGCCCTCCCTGCTCGAGGAGGAACTGAGTCGAATGGTGAGGGTTATTCGTGCCGAGTTGTAGCCTAGGTAGCGGGCTATAGAACCAGAAGTGTTGTCCGCAGGATGAACCAGGGATGAGAGGAGAGGCCAAATGCAGGCATTCGATGACAGGACGACAGGGCTCGATTCCAGGCCCAGAATCGCAGGATGGTTGTTGCTGGGGATGACCGTGGTGGGCCTGGGGCTCACTGGCTCGGTTGTCGCTCAGGAAGACGACCAGCCGGCGGAGGCCATCACCCTGGGTTACCTGGGGCTGGAGCCTGCTGATGAGCTGGAGCCCTTGTCGGTGCTCGACCCGGTCCTCGATGACGAAGGGCGGCAGGGCGCCCGCCTGGCGATCAGCGACAACAATGCCACCGGCCAGTTCCTGGGGCAGAGGTTCTCGCTGGTCGAAACAACGGTGTCCCGTGACGGCGAGGTGCTCGATGGCCTGGATGACCTGATCGAGCAGGGGGCCGACTGGATACTCAGTGACCTCCCCCGGGAGGCCCTGGAGGAGGTGTTGGTGGCCTCGGCCCTGGAGGATCGCATCATCTTCAATGTCGCCGCCCCCGACAATGCGCTGCGCGGCGATGCCTGCCACCCCAACCTCTTTCATACCACCCCCAGCCGCCGCATGCTGGCCGATGCCCTGGCCCAGTTCCTGGCTTACAAGCAGTGGGATCGTTGGGCCCTGGTCTACGGCAATACCGACGAGGACCGCTTGCTGGTCGAGGCCTTTCGCGAATCGGCCCGACGGTTCGGCCACGACATCGTCGGCGAGAAGATGTGGCCCCACGACCCCATGGCCAGGCGTGCCGAGGGGGGCTTTCATGCCATACAGCGCGAGATCCCGGTCTTCGTGCAGGATCTCGACGAGCATGATGTCCTGTTGATCGCCGACGAGAATGACTATTTCGGCGAGTACTTTCCCTACCAGGGCTGGCTTCCCCGGCCGGTGGCCGGAACCCAGGGCCTGGTCGCCACCGCCTGGCACCGTGCCCATGAGTCCTGGGGAGGAGTGCAGTTGCAACGGCGCTTCGAGGACCACGCCGGGCGCTGGATGACTCCGACCGACTTCGCCGCCTGGCTGGCGGTGCGTTCGCTGGGTGAAGCCGCGGCGCGAACTGGCTCGACGGCGCAAGGCGAGGTGCTCGACTACATGCTTAGCGAGGAGTTCGAACTCGCCGCCTACCTGGGGCTACCGGTGAGCTATCGACCCTGGAACCACCAGCTCCGCCAGCCCATCCTGGTGACCGGGCCACGCATGGTGGCGTCCGTGTCTCCCCAGGAGGGTTATCTGCATCCGCGCTCCCCGCTGGACTCCCTGGGGGCTGACGAAGGGGAATCGACATGCCGTTTCTGACTGGATCATTCGCATCCCGGGCGCAATGCCCCGGCCGCCCGGTACTCGGCTCTGCTCTCCGGGGAACGCTTCTGGGGGCTGCACTGGTGCTGCTGCCCAGCCTGGCCCTGGCCGAACGCGTCTTCGTCTCCAATGAGAAGGACAACACCGTATCGGTGATCGACGGCGATTCCCTGGAAGTGGTCGAGACCATCAAGGTAGGGCGTCGGCCGCGTGCCATGGCCTTCAGCAACGACGGCAGCGAGCTCTTCGTGGCCGTAGGCGATGATGAGGCCATCGACATGGTCGACCTGGAGACACTGGATGTCGTCAGTACCCTCTCCTCCGGCGAGGATCCCGAGGTGATCCGGGTCGATCCCAACCGCCCCTACGTCTATGTCTCCAACGAGGACGACAATATCGTCTCGGTGCTGGATTACCGGCAGCGCCGCCTGGTAACGGAGATTCCTGTGGGGGTCGAGCCTGAGGGGGTAGGGATAAGCCCGGATGGCAAGTGGCTGATCGCTACCACAGAGACCTCCAACATGGCGCATATCGTCGACCTGGAGTCGATGGAGGCGGTCCATCATCGGCTGATGGGTGCGCGTCCGCGGCATGCCGAGTTCACGGCCGACGGCTCGGAGGCCTGGGTCTCCGCGGAAGTTGGTGCCACGGTGTCGATCCTCGACATGCAGGAGACCTTCGATGTCAGTCACACTATCCGCTTCGATGTACCGGGCGTGCCCCGGGAGACCGTGCAGGCGGTGGGCGTGGCACTGACCTCGGACGGACGCTATGGCTTCGTCGCCCTGGGGCCCTCCAACCGGGTCGCGGTGATCGACCAGCAGAGCTACGAGGTGCTTGACTACCTGCTGGTGGGGCAGCGTGTCTGGCACCTGGCCCTCAATGCCGACGAGAGTCGCCTCTATACCACCAACGGGGTGAGTGGCGACGTCACCGTGATTGATGTCGATGACCTCGAGGCGATCCGCTCGATTCCCGTGGGTCGCTTCCCCTGGGGGGTGGTCGTCGAGCCGTGACTCGGGAGATGACATCGACAGGTATCCTTGACCGGGTCGAGCAGACAGCGCCGCTGGATGACGAGCCTGCCCTGAGCGTACGTGAGCTAGGGTTCAGCTACAGTGGCCAGCCGGTGCTGGAGGCGCTTTCCTTCGATATCCGGGCGGGTGAGTTTGCGTTGTTGCTGGGTCCCAACGGGGCCGGCAAGACCACGCTGTTCTCCCTGATCACCCGGCTCTACGCCTATCGCCAGGGCCGGATAAGTATCGGTGGCCATGACCTTGGCCGCCATTCGATCAAGGCCCACGCGCGAATGGGTGTGGTTTTCCAGCAGCCTACCCTGGATCTGGACCTCTCCGTCAGGCAGAACCTGACCTATCACGCCGCCCTGCACGGCATGGCGCCGGCCGAGGCGCGGCGTCGTGCCGTGCAGCAGCTTGCGCGAGTGGAGATGCCGGAGAGCCTGCGACAGCGGGCTCGCCATCTCTCCGGCGGTCAGCGGCGACGCGTAGAGATCGCCCGGGGACTGCTCCACGAGCCGCAGCTGCTGCTGCTGGATGAGCCCACGGTAGGGCTCGATATCGCGTCGCGGCGTGCCCTTGTCGACCATGTGCATCGACTCTGTCGGGAGCAGGGCGTGGCCGTGCTGTGGGCCACCCACCTGATCGATGAGGTTCATCCCGGCGACCGTGTGATCGTACTGCATCGTGGCCGGATTCGCGCCGATGGCAGCGTCAGTGAGGTGGTGTCCCGGGTCGGTGCCGCCTCGATCGGCGAGGCCTTCGACCGCCTGACCGATGGAGCCGAGCGATGAAGCTGGCGAGCTATGGACACTGCCTGCGCGGGGTGGTCAGCCGTGAGTTGTTACGCTTCGTACACCAGCGTTCGCGTTTCGTGGCCGCGCTGGTCAGGCCGCTGGTCTGGCTGTTTGTTTTCGCCGCTGGCTTCCGCATGGCGCTGGGTGTAGCCATGACCGAGCCCTATCAGACCTATGTCCTCTATGAGGTCTATATCGTCCCGGGGCTTGTGGGCATGATCCAGCTCTTCAACGGCATGCAGAGTTCCTTGTCGATGGTCTACGACCGCGAGATGGGCAGCATGCGCGTCCTGCTGGTCAGTCCCTTCCCGCGCTGGTACCTGTTGGTGAGCAAGCTGCTGGCCGGCACCCTGGTGTCGATCGTGCAGGTCTATGTATTCCTGGCCATCGCCTACCTCTACGGGGTGCAGGCGCCGCTGACGGGCTATGTACTGGTGCTGCCGGCACTGGTGGTGACCGGCTTCATGGTCGGAGCCCTGGGCCTGCTGCTGTCGAGCTTCGTGCGCCAGCTGGAGAACTTCGCCGGCATCATGAACTTCGTGATCTTCCCGATGTTCTTCCTCTCCTCGGCCCTCTACCCCCTCTGGCGGATCCGTGAGGGCAGCTATCTGGTCTACCAGATAGCCGCCGTCAACCCCTTCACCTATGCCGTGGAAATGATCCGTTTCGCGATGTACGAACGCCTTCATGCCGTGGCCGTCTCCATCTCCCTGGTAACGACGGTCGTGCTGCTGGGGCTGGCGATTCTCGCCTACAATCCAGCGCGGGGCATGATGTCGCGCAAGGGGGGCAGCGGCGACTGAGCGTCGGGGCTAAGGCTGTCCGGTAGCCTGGAGATAGTCGATCAGTACCTGCCTGGCATCCTCCGGCAGTCCCCAGAACACCATGCGTGTGCCGGGCAGGAAGGCGTCCGGGTCGGCCAGGAAACGGTCGAGGGTCTCGGGGGTCCACAGCAGCTCAGCTTCCTGCAGCGTCCGGGAGTATTCGAAATCCGCGACCTCACCGACGCGTCGCCCGACCACGCCATGCAGGCTTGGGCCGGCAATGTGCCTGCCGGGCGTCAGCGAATGACAGCCTCGGCACTGGTTGCGGAAGACCCGCTCACCCTGGGCCAGCAAGGCCTCGTCTGCCGGCAAGTCAGGGGGAAAGCCGAGTGTCATCAGTAAGACCCCGATGGATGGCACCAACCTGAGGCCAGCCGGGGCATGGCGAAGCATGTCGCCTCAGAAACAGCGCAGGTCGGCTTCGGCCTGCACGCTGCGGAAGTGATTCAGATCCTCCTGCATGCTGCGTTCCGTGCGGAACAGCATGCCCAGCTCGCCGGGCTGATCCTGCATGCTCATCACTGTTCTTGCCGCCTCGTAGTCCTCATGGGGCATAAGTTCGGCGATCACGTCGATGCTGCAGGAGCACTTCTGCATCATCAGGTGATCCTGGCCATTGGCGGCCATGCACCCGAGCACGTAGTCGACGCGGGTTTCGGTAGGGTAGTCGCTGGCCATGGCCAGGGGAGCCGCGAGCAGCGCCGCCGCGATGTATGCCCTGGAGGCACGCGGTGCGGTACCCCAGCGGCGGTTGACGTTATCCATCCGATACCTCACACGGAATGATGATGAAATGCCGGTGACGGTCTCCCTTCAAGCTATGGCACTTTGCGGCTTTTTGCCAACGCCACGGATGCGACGGAGTCCTACTCACCCTGCTTAGCGACGCACGGGCAGCAGTTCATCGATATGTTCGACCAGGTAGTCGATGAACTGGTGCACCTTGGGCGAGCGATGGCGATGACGGGGGTAGACGGCCCAGACCGCAGTATCGTCGTGCTGGTAGGTATCGAGTACCGAGACCAGTTCACCGCTGGCCAGGTAAGGGTCGACGTAATAGTCGGGCAGCTGGGCCAGTCCCAGTCCCTTGAGGGCTGCATCGAGCAGGGCCGGTCCCGAATTACCCTCCCAGGCACCCTCGACCCTTACCTCGCGTCGCACCCCATCGACATCGAATCGCCAGTGGTCGCGAGAGCCCACCAGGCAGCGGTGGCGGGAGAGCTCCGACAGGGTATGGGGCCGGGGCATTCGGTTGAAGTAGTCCGGGGAACCGACCACGTACTCGTGGCGTTCACAGATGCGCCGGGCAATCAGAGTCGAATCCTTGAGTGTGCCCATGCGGATGGCGATGTCATACCCTTCGTCGATGATGTCCACCTGGCGATTGGTAAAGTGCAGGCGGATCTCGAGCTGGGGATGCTGACAGAGAAAGTCATTGATCAGCGGTGCGATGAAGCGCTCACCGAAGGTGGTCGCCGAGGTCAGCCTGAGTACGCCACTGGGGCGGGCCTGCAGGTCATTGATCGCCGCCTCGGCCTCGCGAAAGCCGTCGAATAGGTGGTGGCAGTGTTCGTAATAGAGGCTCCCGGCATCGGTGAGCCGTATCTGGCGGGTGGTCCGGTAAAGGAGCGTGGTCCCCAGCTGGTTCTCCAGTTGGCTGACCAGGCGGCTGACATGGGAGTTGGAGACCTTGAGATGTCGTGCCGCGGCCGCGAAGGTCCCCAGGCGCACCACTTCCACGAAGGCTTCGATCCTGTCCCAACGTTGCATCTTGGCCACTCCTGAGCAGACTGTTGCTCTATGACAACAATGTCATGTGTTTGATGCAGTTTATCCCAATGCTCCGGATTGCCTAGAATGTCATCAGGATCATCACACCAACCGAGGAAGATGCCATGAAGTCACGCGCCGCCGTTGCCCTGGAAGCGGGCAAGCCCCTGGAACTCGTCGAGATCGACGTCGAAGGCCCCAAGGCCGGCGAGGTGCTGGTGAAGATGGCCGCCACCAGCGTCTGCCATACCGATGCCTATACGCTGTCCGGGGCCGACCCAGAGGGCAACTTCCCGGCGGTGCTGGGCCATGAGGGTGCCGGCGTCGTCCAGGAGGTGGGCGAGGGCGTCACCAGCGTGCGTCCCGGCGACCACGTCATCCCGCTCTATACCGCCGAGTGCGGCAAGTGCAAGTTCTGTCTCTCCGGCAAGACCAACCTGTGTGGTGCAGTGCGCGCCACCCAGGGCAAGGGCGTGATGCCCGACGGTACCTCACGCTTCTCGCTGGACGGCAAGATGCTCCACCACTACATGGGCACCTCCACCTTCAGCGAGTACACCGTGCTGCCCGAGATCTCCCTGGCGGTGGTCTCCAAGGCGGCGCCCATGGACAAGATCTGCCTGCTGGGCTGCGGCGTGACCACCGGCATCGGCGCGGTGATGAACACCGCCAAGGTCGAGCCGGGCGCCACCGTCGCCGTGTTCGGCCTGGGTGCCATCGGCCTCGCCGTGATCCAGGGTGCGGTGATGGCCAAGGCCTCGCGGATCATCGCCATCGACGTCAACCCGGAGAAGTTCAAGCTCGCCGAGCAGTTCGGTGCCACCGACTTCGTCAATCCCAAGGACTACAGCGACCCCATCCAGCAGGTCATCGTCGACCTCACCGACGGCGGCGTCGACTACTCCTTCGAGTGCATCGGCAACGTCAACGTGATGCGCTCGGCGCTGGAGTGCTGCCACAAGGGCTGGGGCGAATCGGTCATCATCGGTGTGGCCGGTGCCGGCGAGGAGATCTCCACCCGTCCGTTCCAGCTGGTCACCGGTCGTGTCTGGAAGGGCTCCGCCTTCGGCGGCGTCAAGGGCAGGAGCGAGCTGCCGGGCTATGTCGAGCAGTACATGAACGGCGAGATCAATATCGACGACTTCATCACCCACGACATGCCCTTCGAGAAGATCAACGAGGCCTTCGAGCTGCTGCACCGGGGCGAGAGCATCCGCACCGTGCTTCACTATTGACCGATACTTGCCCGACCCCACTACCGCCAAGTGCAGGCCGGGGATTACCCGGCCTTCAGGAGACACCTCGATGACCATGACTGAGAACCTCGAGCTGGTATCGGCCAACAAGAGCTTCGGCGGCTGGCACAAGCGTTATCGCCACCGCTCCCGGGCGCTGGATTGCGAGATGGTGTTCGCCGTCTACCTGCCGCCCCAGGCCGAGACCGAGCGGGTGCCGCTGCTGTGGTGGCTCTCCGGACTCACCTGCAGCGACGAGAACTTCATGCAGAAGGCCGGTGCCCATCGCATCGCCGCCGAACTGGGTATCGCCATCATCTGCCCGGATACCAGCCCGCGGGGTACCGACCTGCCCGGCGAGCATGACAGCTATGACTTCGGCTCCGGGGCGGGTTTCTATGTCAACGCCACCCGGGAGCCCTGGAAGCGCCACTACCGCATGTACGACTACGTCACCGAGGAACTGCCCTCGGTGGTGCGTCAGCACTTTCCGGTCAACGGTCGCGAATCGATCAGTGGCCACTCCATGGGCGGTCACGGCGCGCTGGTCATGGCCCTGCGTCGCCCCGGCCACTACCGCTCGGTGTCGGCCTTTGCGCCCATCGTCAATCCCACCGAGTGTCCCTGGGGCCAGAAGGCCTTCTCCGGTTACCTCGGCGAGGACCGCGGCAAGTGGACCCAGTACGACGCCTGCGAGCTGGTGGCCCGCGGCGCCTCCAGCCAGCCGCTGTTCATCGATCAGGGCGAGGCCGATGACTTCCTCGAGGAGCAGCTCAGGCCCGAGCGTCTCGAGGCGGTGTGCGCCGAGCACGACCACCCTCTGACCCTGCGTCGCCAGCCTGGCTACGATCACAGCTACTACTTCATCGCCAGCTTCATCGAGGACCACCTGCGTTACCACGCCGAGCGACTGCACAAGAAGCGCTGAAACCGCCGCCTCCCCCCGAGGCGACCGGGGCCCTATACTGGCCGCAGGTGAGCAGCGGGCCCGGTAACCGGGCCCCGGGACGAGGGGAGAGACGCATGCGACGAGGTCGGCGATGATCGCCAGGTGGAGGCGGCGGCTATGGGGCTGGCTGTGGAGGGCGGCGCTGGGCTTCGTGGTGCTCTCGGTGCTGCTGGTGCTGCTGTTCCGCCAGGCGCCGGTGTTCGGTTCCATGGTGATGGTGGAGCGCAAGGTGCACTCCTGGGTGGCGCGGGAGCCCATCGACATCCAGCACCGCTGGCGACCCTGGGAGGCGCTCTCCGACCACGCCAAGCTGGCGGTGATTGCCGCCGAGGACCAGCGCTTCCTGGAACACCACGGCTTCGACCTGGTGGAGATCCGCCGCGCCTGGCAGGCAAGTCGTAACGGTGGTCGGCTGCGCGGGGCCAGCACCCTCAGCCAGCAGACCGCCAAGAACCTCTTCCTGTGGAGCGGGCGCAGCTGGGTGCGCAAGGGATTCGAGGCGTGGTTCACCCTGCTGATCGAGCTGATATGGCCCAAGCAGCGCATCCTTGAGGTCTACCTCAATATCGCCGAGTGGGATAGCGGCGTGTTCGGCCTGGAGGCTGCGGCCCAGCACTACTTCGGCGTCTCCGCCGAGCGGCTCAGCGCGGCCCAGGCCAGCCGTCTGGCGGCGATCCTGCCCGACCCGCGGGGTCGCGATGCCGCTCGGCCCTCTCCCGGGGTGGTCCAGCGCAGCGCCTGGATACGCCGGCAGATGAGCAACCTGGGAGGCGTCGCCTACCTGCAGAATTTCTAGGCGAAGCTTACGGTGAGCTTGATCGCCCGCATTACAGCCACAATGACAAGAGCACAATAGCGAGGCCGCCATGCACGATACCACCAGCCCCCAACGAGCACGCCGTCGCGGCGGGGCCCGCGGCCGCGAACTGGCGCCGCTGGCGCTGACCGGGCTGCGAGCCCTGCTTGGCGACGAGCGCCGCGACCCCCAGCTCCAGCGTCGCGACCGACTGATCGAACACCTGCACGCCATCCAGGATGCCCAGGGGCATCTGGCCATGGCAGAGCTGCGGGCGCTGGCCAGCTACATGAACCTGCCCATGGCGGCCATCTTCGAAACCGCCACCTTCTATGCCCACTTCGATGTGGTCCACGATGAGCAGTCGCCGCCGCCGGCGGTGACGGTGCGGGTGTGCGACTCGCTGCCCTGTCGACTGGCCGGCGCCGAGGCGCTGCATGCGCGGCTCGTGTCCGGGGCCGACCCCGCAGCGGTGCGGGTGCTGCGGGGTCCCTGCATGGGGCGCTGCGACGGCGCACCGGTGGCCGAGGTAGGCCACCACCACGTGCGCTACGCCACCGCCGAGGGCGTCGAGGCGGTGGTGGATACCGGCCATGCCCACCCCGAGACGATCCTCTGGCAGCGCCTGGGTGACTATCGCGACGCCGGCGGCTATCGGCTGCTGGCCGCGTGTCGAGCCGGCGAGGTGGACTTCGCGACGCTCTGCGAGGCCTTCGAGCACGCCGGGCTGCGCGGCCTGGGCGGTGCCGGCTTCCCGATCTACAGGAAGTGGCAGGCGGTGCGCGCCGAGGCTGGACCCCGTTATGCGGTGATCAACGCCGACGAGGGGGAGCCCGGCACCTTCAAGGACCGCCATTATCTCGAGCATGAGCCGCACCGCTTCCTGGAAGGGGCCCTGGTCGGCGCCTGGGCGGTGGAGGCGGAGGCTCTGTATATCTACCTGCGCGACGAGTATCCGGGCTTGCACCGGGTGCTCACCGAGGCCATCGTCGAGCTCGAGGCCGAAGGCCTCGTACCACCGGGCTATATCGTGTTGCGCCGGGGCGCCGGCGCCTATATCTGTGGCGAGGAGTCGGCGTTGATCGAATCGCTGGAGGGCAAGCCCGGCAAGCCGCGCCATCGCCCGCCCTTCGTGGCCCAGCGCGGGCTCTTCGGCCGGCCCACCCTGGTCAACAATGTCGAGACCGTCTACTGGGTTCCGCGGATCTGGGAGCAGGGTGCCGACTGGTTCGCCGCCCAGGGACGCCACGGGCGCCAGGGCCTGCGCAGCTTCTCGGTCTCCGGACGAGTTGCCCGTCCCGGGGTGCACCTGGCCCCGGCGGGCATCACGCTCGCCGAGCTGCTCGAGGAGTACTGTGGCGGCATGGCCGAGGGCCATCGCCTCGCCGGCTACCTGCCCGGCGGCGCCTCCGGTGGCATCCTCCCGGCGAGCAAGGCCGATATCCCGCTGGACTTCGATACGCTGCAGGAGCACGGCTGCTTCATCGGCTCGGCGGCGATCATCGTGCTCTCGGACCAAGATGACCTGCGCATCGTGGCCACCAACCTGCTGGCTTTCTTCGCCGACGAGTCCTGCGGGCAGTGCACGCCCTGCCGGGTGGGCACCGAGAAGATGCTCGCCCTGCTCGAACGCGACGAGTGGGATGTCGAGCAGCTCGAGCGCCTCGCCCGGGTGATGGCGGATGCCTCCATCTGCGGCCTGGGCCAGGCCGCACCCAATCCGGTGACGAGCCTGCTGCGCGATTTTCGCGGCGAGCTCGAAGCCCGGCACCTGATCGCGAAAGGGTAGGGAGGTCGAGATGAGCGACTCCAGCAGCAACGACAGCTTCACCCTGACCCTGGACGGCGCCGAGGTCAGCGCCCGTCCCGGCGAGACCCTGTGGCAGGTGGCCCGGCGCGCCGGCGAGACCATTCCTCACCTCTGCTTCAAGGACGCCCCCGGCTACCGCTCTGACGGCAACTGCCGCGCCTGCATGGTGGAGATCGAGGGCGAGCGGGTACTCGCCGCGAGCTGCATCCGCGAGGCGGCCCCGGGCATGGTGGTGAAGAGCGCCGGCTCCGAGCGCGCCCGGGAGGCCCGCGAGGGCGTCATGGAACTGCTGCTCGCCGACCAGCCCGAGCGCGAGGCGAGCCCCGACCGCTCGAGCCACCTCTGGGCCATGGCCGACCGGCTGGCCATCGACGCCGGTGCGGTGCGCCGCCGCCTGCCGTCGCGGGCGGAGCGCGAGGCGCCCACGGTACGGCATGTCGCCGCGCGCTCGGCCGCGCTGCCCCATGCCGACGGCCATGACGCCACTCACTCGGCCATGAACGTCAACCTCGACGCCTGCATCGAATGCGGCCTCTGCGTGCGCGCCTGCCGCGAGGTGCAGGGCAACGATGTCATCGGCTTGGCGTATCGCGGGGCGGCGGCCAAGATCGTCTTCGACTTCGACGACCCCATGGGGGAGAGCACCTGTGTGGCCTGCGGCGAGTGCGTCCAGGCCTGCCCCACCGGGGCGTTGATGCCGGCCACCCTGATCGATGAGGCAGGCCGTGGCGACTCCGCCGTGGCCGACCGCACGGTCGATTCCATCTGCCCCTACTGCGGCGTGGGGTGCCAGCTGACCTACCACGTCAAGGATGAACAGATCCTCTTCGTGGAGGGCCGCAATGGACCCTCCAATCAGGGACGGCTATGCGTCAAGGGGCGCTTCGGCTTCGACTACCCCAACCACCCCGCACGCCTCACCCGACCGCTGATCCGTCGCGAGGGGGTGCCCAAGGGCATGGATCCCGGCTTCGATCCCGCCAACCCATTGACCCACTTCCGGGAGGCGAGCTGGGAGGAGGCGCTGGATCTCGCCGCGAACGGTCTCACCGGACTCAAGGTGGCCCACGGCCCCGATGCGCTGGCCGGCTTCGGCAGCGCCAAGTGCTCCAACGAGGAGGCCTGGCTGTTCCAGAAGCTGGTGCGCACCGGCTTCGGCTCCAACCATGTCGACCACTGCACGCGGCTGTGTCACGCCAGCTCCGTGGCGGCGCTGATGGAGTGCCTCGGCTCCGGCGCGGTGACGGCATCGTTCATGCAGGCCCTAGAGGCCGACGTGGTGATCCTCACCGGCTGCAATCCGGCGGTGAACCACCCGGTGGCGGCCACCTACTTCAAGCAGGCGGCGAGAAATGGCACCCGGTTGATCATCCTCGACCCTCGCGGCCAGGCGCTGGACGCCTACGCCTGGCGCAGCGTGCGCTTCACCCCCGGCGGTGACGTGGCGCTCTACAACGCCATGCTCCATGTCATCGTGACCGAAAAGCTGTATGACCCGGCCTATATCGACGCCCACACCGAGGGCTTCGAGGCGCTGGCGACCAGCGTCGTCGACATGACCCCGGAAGCCATGGCGCCGCTGTGTGGCGTGGACCCCGAGACGATTCGCGAGATCGCCCGGGCCTACGCTACCGCCGACAAGGCGATGATCTTCTGGGGCATGGGCATCTCCCAGCATGTCCACGGCACCGACAACGCTCGCTGCCTGATCTCGCTGGCCCTGGCCTGCGGCCACACCGGCCGCCCCGGCACCGGCCTGCATCCGCTGCGCGGGCAGAACAACGTCCAGGGCGCCTCGGATGCCGGCCTGATCCCCATGGTGCTGCCCGACTACCAGCCGGTGGGCGATGCCCAGCTGCGCGCCGCCTTCGAGGAGCTGTGGAATACGCCTCTCGACGCGACGCCGGGGCTGACCGTGGTGGAGATCATGGACGCCATCGTGGCCGGGACTATCAAGGGGATGTATATCCTCGGCGAGAACCCGGCGATGTCCGACCCCGACCTCAATCATGCCCGCGCGGCGCTGGCCTCCCTGGAGCACTTGGTGGTGCAGGACCTGTTCGTCACCGAGACCGCCCAGTTTGCCGACGTCATCCTGCCGGCCAGTGCCTGGCCCGAGAAGGAGGGCACGGTGACCAACACCAATCGCCAGGTCCAGCTGGGGCGCGCCGCCGTGGCACCGCCCGGGGAAGCGCAAACCGACTGGTGGATCACTCAGGAGATCGCCCGGCGCTTCGGCCTGGGCTGGGAGTATGCCCACCCGCGGGAGGTGTTCGCCGAGATGAAGCAGGGCATGCACTCGCTGGACCACATCAGCTGGTCGCGCCTCGAGCGCGAGGGATCGGTGACCTACCCCTGTCCCGCCGACGATGCCCCGGGAGTCGACGTGGTGTTCTCCGATGCCTTCCCGCGCGACGGGGGGCGGGCGAAGTTCTCGGCCACCCGGCCGCTGCCGCCGGACGAGCCGGTGGACGGCAACTACCCGACGGTATTGACCACCGGGCGCTTGCTCGAGCATTGGCATACCGGTGCCATGACCCGTCGCAGCCGGGTGCTCGACGAGCGCGAGCCCGAAGCGGCGGCCTACCTGGCGCCGGCGGAGCTGGGCCGCCTGGGCGTGGCCCCGGGGGAGTCGATCACCATCGCTACGCGGCGTGGCACGATCACCCTGGTGTCACGGGCCGATCCGCGCATGCCCGAGGGCATGGTGTTCGTGCCCTTCGCCTTCGTGGAGGCGGCGGCCAACCTGCTGACCAACCCGGCGCTGGACCCCTTCGGCAAGATCCCGGAATTCAAGTACGCGGCTTGTCGGCTGTCGCCGGCGGTGTCCTGACCACCAGCACCACCCCGGCAATGGCGATGGCCATGCCGAGAAGCGAGATCGGCGGCAGTGCCTCGTCGAACAGCCACCAGGCCTGCAGGGCGGTGACCGGCGGCACCAGGTAGAAGAGGCTCGCCACCCGTGAGGCCTCGCCGCGCTTGATC
Source organism: Halomonas sp. C10-5 (assembly GCF_057169305.1). Lineage (NCBI taxonomy): Bacteria > Pseudomonadati > Pseudomonadota > Gammaproteobacteria > Oceanospirillales > Halomonadaceae > Halomonas > Halomonas sp. C10-5. The sequence goes on along the minus strand of NZ_CP175665.1, from coordinate 2,673,582 downwards.
AGTGCCATCAGCAGCAGGATGGCGCTGATCGAGAGTACCAGCACCAGCCAGCCCAGGGTCAGGGAGAAGGTGGCGGACCACTCGACATCGCGCTCCTCGAACAGCAGGGCACCCAGGCCGAGCAGGGTCGCCGCAGCCAGGTACTGCACCACGGTGCCGGAGAGCAGCGGCATGCCGGTGCAGTAGCGCTTCTGGTAGAGCGTGCCTCCGGAGATGCCCAACAGTGCCACCAGCACCGCGCCCAGGGCCCCCAGGCCAAAGCCCTGGAAGAGGCTCTCCCCCGGGTCGAGCTTGCCGCCCAGCACCATGATCACCCCGGCCAGTCCCAGTGCCAGCCCCAGCCATTGACGCGTCGCCAACCGCTCCCCGAGCAGCGGCCCGGCCAGTCCCGCCGTCAGCAACGGCTGCAGTCCCACCAGCAGCGAGGCGAGCCCCGCCGGCATGCCCAGGTAGATGCCGTAGAACACGCCCCCCAGGTAGGCACCATGCACCAGCAGACCGGAGACGGCGATATGTCCCCATAGCGCGGGTCCCCTGGGCCACTCGCCGGAGAGCCAGTGGGCCAGGGGCACCAGCAGCGCCAGGGTCAGGGCGAAGCGGATGAACAGGAAGGTGAAGGGCTCGGCATAGGGAAGGCCGAACTTGGCGCCGATGAAGCCGGTGCTCCACAGCGCCACGAACAGCAGCGGCATGGCAGCGAGCCAGAGCCGGTGAGAGGCGAGTGAGGTCATGGAGGCATCCTTGCGAGGCAAAGCCCGCATCATGGCCCCTGGTGAGCTCCCTTGCCAACCTTCCGCCGTCGGCTCTGTCAGGCGGGAGCGTGTCGGATGGCCTACCTTCCCTCGTGCTTTGGTCGTAGGTCAAAGGCTGATTGGCTAACTGGTCAGACCAGTTTTTCCATTTGTTTTACATGTGCTTGCCGCTCAAAAAGGCACAGTGGTATGGCGTGGGCGGCCAGGAGTCCGTTGAATCAGTACGTTGGCTGGGCGTTGGGTTTTCGCTAGCTTTCTCAGGGGAAGGGCACCACACGCCCCCACTGCCCGTGTTCGATGGAGTCGAGCGCGCAGCCAATCGAGCCCGCCCAGCGGTGCAAGAACGGCTAACCATTCCAGGGAAGACAACAACAAGATTTGGTCGCCATCCCGAGTGGAGCCGACCATCGCCATCTGGAGTTCATGTCATGCAAGACGACAAGCAGCCGTCACGCATCATCACGTCCCCCGGCGAAGAGGCCACGGCTCGTCGCGAGCCCGCCCGCCGCCGCTTCCTGAAGGCCGCCGCTGTCGGTTCCGCCGCCGCCGTGGCGGCGCCCTGGATCGGCAACGTCCAGGCCCAGGAGGGCATCCGCATCCGAATGCAGTCCTCGTGGCAGCCGGGCACCGTCGGCTACCGCACGTTCGAGGCGTGGGCCAAGGGGGTGGTCGAGTCCACCAGCGGCGAGGTCAATATCGAGCCCTTCCCCGCGGGTGCCGTGGCCGGTGCCTTCGAGGTCGCCGATGCCGTGCGCAACGGCGTACTCGACGGCCAGAACTGGTTCACCGTCTACTGGCCCGGCAAGATGCCCGCCGGCGTCTTCCTTACCGCCTACCCCATGGGCCTCTCGCTGCCTCACCAGTGGGACATGATGTTCGGTGCCTACGGAGGCCTGGATATTGCCAAGGATCTCTACCGCAAGCAGGGCCAGGAGTTGCTGGGCTATGTCCACCACGACCTCAACCTGATCCACTCCAAGGTGCCGCTGCGCAGCTTCGACGACTTCGACGGCGTCAAGATCCGCATGCCGGGCGGCATCGTCGCCGAGACCTTCGCTGAGATGGGCGCGCGTACCACCCTGCTGCCCGGCTCCGAGGTCTATCCGGCCCTGGAGAAGGGCACCATCGATGCCGCCGACTTCACCGGTGCCGCGGTCAACTACGAACTGGGTTTCTGGCAGGTGGCCGACTATATCATCATGGGCCCACCCTCCACACCCTGCCTGCACCAGTCGGTCGACCTCATGGATATCGCCGTCAACCGGCGCGTCTACGAGCGCATGTCCTCCCAGACCCAGGACCTGATGCACGATCTGGTGGCGGCCTACTCCCGCGAGCACTACGCCGCGATCCAGAAAGCCAATGCCGAGGCCTGGCCCAAGTACCGCGAGAAGGGCGTCGAGATCATCCACCTCTCCGAGGAGGACGCTACCCGCTTCCGCGAGGTCGCCATCCCGCTGTGGTTCAAGTGGGCCAACAAGGACCCGGATGCCGCGCGCATGTTCAAGGCGCACCTCGACACCATGATGGACCCGGCGGTGGCGCTGATCACCGAAGAGGACATCAAGGACTACGAACTCAACGTCTGACCTTCCTGCTCGACCCTGCCGGGTGTTGTGAGCCGAGGGCCGCAGCACCCGGCTTGCCTAGGGCATAACTCTCAATCCCGCATCCCGTCGGCTCGATGATCCGTCGCCATCGCCGGGAGGTGATGGCACCGCGGAGGAGTTTTCATGAATTTCGAGATCAATTTCGTTCTGCCCCACTGGCTCTATTGGTCGGTGCTGATTTTCCTGCCCCTGGTGGTCATGTTCTTCGTCGATCGCAGCTTCCGCCGCGGCGGCAGCATCGACGGAGGCGAGATCGCCGAGGTGCCCGCCGGCGAGGAGGTCGAGGTCGGCTACCAGCCCCCGGGCAACCTGTTCACGGTCGTCATCGACCGGGTTTCCGGCTTCTTCGGCCGCTACGTGGCCTACTGGTCGCTGGTCGCGCCCTTCGTATTCGCCTACGAAGTGCTGATGCGCTACGCCTTCAACTCGCCGACCAACTGGGCCCACGAGTCGATGACCCTGATGTTCGGCATGCAGTACCTGATGGCCGGCGCCTTCGCCCTGCGCGAGGGCGGCCACGTGCGCGTGGATATCCTCTACCAGCGTGCCCGGCCGCTGACCCGGGCGGCCCTGGACCTGCTGACCTCGGTGTTCTTCTTCATCTTCACCCTGGCCCTGCTGGTGACCGGCTGGAAGTTCTTCTCCCAGTCGGTGAGCGACCAGCTCTTCTTCGGCTCGAGCTACGCCAACGAGGTCTCCTTCACCGAATGGGCGGTGCAGTACTACCCGGTGAAGTTCATGCTCTTCTTCGGCGCGCTGCTGCTGCTGCTGCAGGGTATCGCCCAGCTGATCCGCGATTTCCAGTCCTTCCTTCACCACCGGGCACGGGATGAGCGGGGGCAGGGCTTCCCCAACCTGCTGGTGGCCCTCGGCGTGGTGCTGGCGGCATGGACCCTGTTCGAGATGGTCAATATCGCCACCACCGACTACGAGAGCCTGACCGGCAGCCTGGAGAGTGTGCTGGCCAATGTCGGCATCGGTGGCCTGACCCTGGTGATGTTCGGGACTTTGATGGTGGTGCTGGTGGCAGGCCTGCCGCTGGCCTTCGTCACCGGCGGCCTGGGCGTGGCCTTCCTCTACCTGGTCGGCAGCCAGGACATGCTCAACCTGATGCCGTCGCGCATCTTCCCGATGATGACCAACTACCAGCTCTCGGCCATCCCGCTGTTCATCTTCATGGCCTCGGTGCTGGAGAAGGCGGGGATCATCGAGGAGCTGTTCGATGTCGTCTACAAGTGGATGGGTGGCCTCAAGGCGGGTCTGGCCATCGCCACCGTCATCGCCTCCACGCTGCTCGCCGCCATGGTCGGCGTGATCGGGGCCGCGGTGGTGACCATGGGCCTGATCGCCCTGCCGGCGATGCTCAAGCGTAACTACAACCCGGAGATCGCCATCGGCTCGATCATGGCCGGCGGCACCCTGGGCATCCTGATTCCGCCCTCGATACTGGCCATCATCTACGGCGTCATCGCCCAGCAGTCGGTAGGTGAGCTCTATCTCGGTTCGCTGCTGCCCGGCCTGCTACTGGCTTTCATGTATGGCTTCTACTGCTGGATGCGCGGCACTCTCAACATCAGCATGGCGCCGCCGATGCCGGTCGAGGATCGCGTCGACATGAAGGAGAAGCTGCGCCTCTTGCGCAACATGCTGGCGCCCATCGTGCTGGTGGTGCTGGTGCTGGGCATCATCTTCACCGGCATCGCCACGCCAGTGGAGGCGGCCGGCATCGGCACCTTCGGTGCCCTGGTGGTGGCCGCGATGCACAAGCGCCTCACCTGGCCCAACCTGCACGCGGCCTGCATGACCACCCTGGTCGCCTCGGCGATGGTGATGTGGATCATCTTCGGTGCCAGCATCTTCGTCGGCTTCTATATCCTGCAGGGTGGCCAGACCTTCGTGCAGGAGCTGATCTCCGGCGCGGGCCTCGGCCCCTATGCGGTGCTGGCGCTGATGATGGTGCTGCTGGTGGCGCTGGGCATGTTCCTGGACTGGGTGGGCATCCTGCTGCTGGCGGTGCCGATCTTCGTGCCGCTGATCAAGGGGCTCACCTTCGATGGCGTGTTCGGCCTCCCCGGGGTGGATCCCGCCGACGTCTCGCTGTGGTTCGGTGTCATCTACCTGGTCAACATGCAGATGTCCTTCCTCAGCCCGCCGTTCGGCTATGCGCTCTTCTATATCAAGGGGGTGTGCCCACCGCATATCACCATGGCGCAGATCTTTCGCTCCTCCTTCCCCTTCCTGGGACTGCAGGCGCTGGGACTGCTGTTGGTGATCCTGTTCCCGGCGCTGGTCACCTGGCTGCCCAACCTGGCCTACGGCTGATGGGGCTTGCCACGCAAAAGAGGGCGCCTGCGGGCGCCCTCGTTACGTTCCGACACAAAACGATCTGAACTCCCCGGGACGAGGGTCGTCACAGTGGGGCACATACACGATGCAATATCCTTGGAGGTATCTATGAAACGCATGACTGCCCTGTTCTCTGCCGCCCTGCTCAGCGCCGGCCTGATGTCGGCCACCGCACACGCGCAGGAGGACTCCGCAGCCAATGCCGCCGAGCAGCCCCAGGCCGCCGCCCCGGCCCAGGACTTCTCCGATGCCCAGCTCCAGCAGTTCGCCGATGCCTCTCAGGAGATCGCGGTGCTGTCCCAGGAGTACACCGAGCGCCTGCAGTCCGCCGAAGGTGAAGAGGCCCAGCAGGAAGTTCGCATGGAGGCCAACGAGGAGATGGTAAAGGTGGTCGAGGAGAGCGGCCTCGACGTGGATACCTTCAACGCCATCGGCCAGGCCATCCAGCAGGACCCCGAGATGATGCAGCGTGTCCAGGAGATGGCCCAGTCGTAAGCCGCTCCTGAGACGACGCCGACACCCATCGGCATTCGACGGCCACCCTCCGGGGTGGCCGTTTTCGTGGGGAGCATCAAGGCGCTTTACAGCGACTCGGCAAGCTTCCAGACTTGGCGAAAACGAGCGGCGACGGGAGAGCACGCATGGAAGTGGAATGGCTGGAGATTCGCCAGCATATGGGGCGCTTCCCGCCCTTCGACGCGCTCTCCGACGAGCTGCTCGACGAGATCGCCGGCCAGGTGGAGGTGGCCTACTACCGCGCTGAGAGCGATATCTTCGTCGCTGATCAGGAGGTCGACGTCCTGGGCTATGTGCGCAGTGGTGCGGTGGAGGTGCGGCGCCGCAACGGCGACCTCTATGATCGCCGCGGCGAGGGGGAGATCTTCGGCCACTTCAGCCTGCTGCGGAACTACAAGGTGCGCTTCCCCGTGCGCGCCCTGGAAGACAGCCTGATCTATTTTATCCCCGACGCCGTCTTCCAGCGCCTGTGCGAGGAGGATGAGCACTTCGCCGATTTCGTCGAGGTGGAGCGCCCGCGTCTCGAGAGTGCGGTGGAGCAGCAGAAGCAGCAGAACGACATGATGATCACTCGGGTGCGCAAGCTGCTCACCCGCTATCCGCTGATGCTGGAGGCGCGCACCACGCTGCAGGAGGCGGCCGGCCAGATCAGCGACTTCGGCGCTTCGGCGGTGCTGGTGCTGGACAGCCCCGGCGACAACCCGCGCTATACCTTCCGCGACAGCGAGGAGCGCGCCTGGCAGGTGCGCGGCATCCTCACCGACAGCGACTTCCGCCGCACGGTGGCGGAGGGGCGACCACCCGATACTCCCATCGGCGAGGTGGTGGGTGACCGGTTGGTGGCGATCCAGTCCGACGAGTCGGTGCACGAGGCGATGCTCACCATGTTGCGCAATAACATCCACCACCTGCCGGTGATGCATCGCCGCAGCCCGGTGGGCATCGTGCACCTCTCCGATATCATCCGCTACGAGACCCACTCCAGCCTCTACCTGGTCAGCAATATCTACAGCCAGTCCACCGCCGAGGGGCTGGCCAAGCTGGCGCCGGACGTGCGCGCCGCCTTCGTGCGCATGGTGGAGGACGGTGCCGACTCGCGCATGATCGGCAGCGCACTCTCCACTATCGGGCGCAGCTTCACCCGCCGCCTGCTGGAGCTGGCCGAGGAGGAGCTGGGGCCGCCCCCGGTGGCCTACTGCTTCATGGCCATGGGCTCCATGGCGCGCAACGAGCAGACCCTGGTCACCGACCAGGACAACGCCCTGGTGCTCTCGGACGACTTCGATCCGAAGACCCACGACGACTACTTCCTGGCGCTGGCCAAGCGGGTCAGCGATGGCCTGGCGGCCTGCGGCTACAGCTACTGCACGGGCGACATCATGGCCACCAACCCCCGTTGGCGCCAGCCGCTGTCGGTGTGGAAGGGCTACTTCCAGGAGTGGATCCGCGACCCGACCCCGGAGCGCCTGCTGCATAGCTCGATCTTCTTCGACCTGGATGCGGTGTACGGGGAGAACGCCTACGTCGAGCAGCTTCAGGACCTGATCGCTACCCAGGCCCCCCAGAGCCGACTGTTCCTGGCCGCCATGGCCCGTAATGCGCTCAACCGTACCCCGCCGTTGGGCTTCTTCCGCACCTTCGTGATGGAGAAGGATGGCAAGCACAACAACTCCATCAACCTCAAGCGGCGTGGCACGGCCCCGCTCACCGACCTGATCCGCGTACACTCCCTGGCTTGCGGCTCCCGGGCCCAGAACAGCTTCGAGCGTCTCGACGATATCGACCAGACCCAGCTGCTGGCCCAGGGGGTGAGTGCCAAGCTGCGCCATGCGCTGGAGTTCCTGACCATGGCGCGGATACGCCACCAGGTGATCGATATCCAGCACGAGCGGACACCCGACAACAATATCGAACCCGAGAACGTCAGCGACAGTGAGCGCCATACCCTCAAGGACGCCTTCCAGGTGCTGAGCAACGCCCAGAAGTTTCTTAAGTTCCGCTACCCTGTGCCGCCCGCCGCCGAGCGGCGGAGGCGCTAGGATGACCATGGGGCGCAGGAAGCAGGCGGCACCGGGCTGGCCGGAGTATCTGGCCGACCGCGCGGGCCGGGTGAGCCATCCGCTGCTGGCCGACTTCTTTTCCGCCGGCTGTCCGGCGGCCGACACGCCCATCGGTGAGGCGCCGCTGGTGGCGCTGGATATCGAGACCACCGGCCTCGACCCGCGTCGCCATGCCATTGTCAGCATCGGCATGGTGCCCTTCAGCCTGGCGCGTATTCCGCTGCGCGAGGCGCGCTACTGGGTGCTCAAGCCCTATCGCGAGCTCACCGAGACCTCGGTGACCCTGCACCACATCACCCATGACGAGGTGGAGAATGCCCCGGACCTGGTTGAGGTACTGCCCGAGGTGCTGGAGGTGCTGAAAGGGCGCTTGGCAGTGGTGCACTATCGGCATATCGAGCGCGGCTTCTTCGATGCGGCCGTCAAGAACCGGCTGGGGGAGGGGCTGCTGTTTCCGGTGATCGATACCATGTCGCTGGAGGCGCGGCTCTACCGCCAGTCGCTGTGGGCACGCTTCAGGCGCTGGCTGGGGCGCCCGCCGGTATCGATCCGCCTGCAGGCGAGTCGCGAGCGTTATGGCCTGCCCCCCTACCAGGGGCACCACGCCCTGGTGGATGCCCTGGCCACCGCGGAGCTGCTCCAGGCCCAGGTGGCCAGTCGCTTCTCGGCGGAGACCCCGCTGAGCGAACTGTGGAGCTGAGCACCTCGAGCGCTGTTCATAGGCTTTGCCCATAAGCTCGACCCATAACGCAGCGAGGCGGCCCGAAGGCCGCCTCGCTGCGTCTTGCTGGCTGCTTGCCAGCCCGGGGCCGATCTACTTGGCCTTGGGCTCGCTCATCAGTCCCTTGACGATGGCGTAGCAGCCCACCAGCAGCACCAGGGTGAAGGGCAGGCCGGTGGTCAGTGCCGCCGTCTGAAGCGCGCCGAGGCCGCCACCCAGCAGCAGGGCGATGGCGATGGCACCCTCGATCAGCGCCCAGAACACACGCTGGGGCTTGGGGGCATCGACCTTGCCGCCGGCGGTGATGGAGTCGATCACCAGCGAACCGGAGTCCGACGAGGTGATGAAGAACACGACCACCAGCACGATGCCGACGAAGGAGGTGATGGCGCTCAGCGGCAGGTGCTCCAGCATGGTGAACAGCTGAAGCTCCAGGGCGGCGTCCTGCACCTCGGTGATGCCGGAGCTGATCACCTGGTCGATGGCGGTGGTACCGAAGGCGGTCATCCATACCACCGAGGCCAGGGTGGGTACCACCAGCACGGCGATCAGGAACTCACGCACGGTACGGCCGCGGCTGACGCGGGCGATGAACATGCCGACGAAGGGCGACCAGGCGATCCACCAGGCCCAGTAGAAGGCGGTCCAGCCCTGGCTGAAGTTGGCATCCTCGCGCCCGAAGGGCATCGAGAGCGCCGGCAGGTTCTTCACATAGCCGAGCAGGTTCTCGAGCACGCCGGTGGCGATCATCAGGGTCGGGCCCACGGCGATCACGAACACCAGCAGCAGCAGGGCCAGGCCCATGTTGAGCTGTGACAGGCGCTGCACGCCCTTGTCGACGCCGAGCATGATCGAGCCCAGGGCGACGACGGTGATGCCCAGGATCAGCAGCACCAGCGTGACGTTGTTGTCGGGAATGTCGAACAGGTAGTTGAGACCGGCCGAGGCCTGGGTCGCCCCCAGCCCCAGCGAGGTAGCCAGGCCGAACAGGGTGGCAAACACCGCCAGGATATCGATCAGATGGCCCGGCCAGCCCCAGATACGCTCACCCAGCACCGGGTAGAAGATCGAGCGCATGGTCAGCGGCAGGCCCTTGTTGAAGGCGAAGATCGCCAGCGACAGGCCCACGATGGCGTAGGCACCCCAGGGGTGCAGGCCCCAGTGGAAGATGGTGGCGGCCATGCCCAGCGAGATGGCGGCCTGCTGGTCACCTTCGGCACCGCCCAGCGGGGCCCAGTCGGTGCGCAGGCCATCTTCGCCCATGGTGATGCCGCCCATGGCGGTGCCATAGTGGCCCAGCGGCTCGGATACACCGTAGAACATCAGGCCGATGCCCATGCCAGCGGCGAACAGCATGGCGAACCAGCCGGGATAGCCGAAGTCCGGCGTGGCCTTGGCGCCGCCGATGCGGACCTTGCCCATGGGGGTGAAGATCAGCACCAGCGCCAGGATCACGAAGACGTTGGCACCGAGCAGGAACACCCAGCTCAGCTTGGTGGTCAGGAAGCTGAACATGCTGTTGAAGATCGGCTCCATCTGAGCCTGCATGGCCAGCGTCAGGATCACGAACAGCAGGATCACGATCGACGAGACCATGAAGACCTTGCCGTGCAGATCCACGTCGATCCCCATGGGGGAAGCGGTGATGTTGTCCTGACCGATCACGTAATCCGTGTCGATCAGGTTGGCTGCCCCCTCAGGGGCCGGAATCCCCTCGGAGCCGCCATTCGGCTCCTGGGGCTTGTCATCGTTGGTCTGGTTGGCCACGAGACGTCTCCCTTGCGGTTATCGATGTACGCAGTTGTGTGTCGTAGCGGTTATTCACCGGCCCCCGGACGTACCAGGAATACCGAGGCCTTGGTGTGCGTTGCCACCTTGCCGCCGTGGGACGGCATGATCACGTCCAGATGCTTGGGCGGATGGGTCGGCATCACCACCAGGTCGGCACCCACCTTGTCGATGGCCTCGATCAGGTCGTCGTCGAGGTCGGCGATGGGGTCGGGGCTGACGATGGTGTGGGTACTGACCGGCTGACCATGCACCGCGGCACGCTTCTGGGCGAAGGCCTCCAGCTTCTGGGAGAACTCCTCCGGGGTGCGGGCCACGCTGCCCGGGGTGTTGGCGGTGATGCCCACGTAGCAGACCTCGGCATCATAGTGCTTGGCCAGGTCGGCCACCGTCTGCAGGGCGGGCTCGATCACCTCGATATGGGCGAGGTCGATCGGCACCATGATCTTGCGATACATCACGGCATCTCCTTGTCGTTGCGATGAGTGGGGCGAGGCGGCGCCCTGAGCAAGCGTGTCCTTTACAGCAAGGGACACTCGAAGCGTAGTCGCTCTCTGGCGGACAGTGCTTCAACGCATCACGCTTGTTGTACGCGAACTGTACACCAATGATGAAGCTGGCGCAGGCGAGCTCCGGCGAGCCCGCGCGATGCAGCATAGCTTGCATGTCAGACATGAAGCAGGGGAGCCACTCGCGTGGCTCCCCCGGGAAGGCGCGGCCTCGGCCGCGGTCAGCCAGGATCAAGAGGCGGCGTCGAGCCACTCCTGGACCTGCTCCTGGTTCTCCTCGACCCACTTCTGGGCGTTCTCGTAGGGGTCGGCGTCCTCTTCCTGGTTCATGAGCATGACTTCGCCCATGTCCTCGGGAGTCCACTCGAAGGCATCCAGGATGGCATAGGCCTCCGGCATCTCCTCTTCGAGGCCCTGGCGTACGATGGTGTGGATCTGCTCGGCGCCGCCATAGACGTTCTCGGGATCCTCGAGATACTTGAGGTCCCAGCGTGCGAACTTCCAGTGCGGGGTCCAGCCGGTAACCACCACGTCTTCCTCGTTCTCGATGGCGCTGGCCAGGGCCGCGGTCATGGTGGCGCCGCTGCCGCTGCGCAGGGCCAGGTCGAGGTCATAGGTATCGACCACCTCTTCGGTCAGGCCCATGATGCCGGCGCCTGGGTCGATGCCGATGATCTCGCCGTTGAACGAATCGGCGTGGTCATTGAGATCGGCGATGGAGTCCACGTCGCTGTAGGCCGGCACGACCAGGCCCAGCTTGGTGCCATCGAGGTTGGGGCCGAGGTCGTTGACCTTGTCGCCCACGCGCTCCAGGTAGTCGGCGTGGGTGGTGGGTAGCCAGGCGGCGACGATGGCGTCGGCATCGCCGGTGGAGACGGCCTGCCACATGGCGGCGGCGGAGAGCGAGGTCATGTCCACCTCATAGCCGGCCTGCTCGAGCACGGCGCGCATCACGTTGGTCGAGGCCACTTCGGAAGACCACTCGACGTAGGCCAAGTGGACGGTGCCCTTGTCCTGGGCCTGGGCGGCGCCGGCGGTCAGGGCGGCGCCGGTGGCCAGTGCCAGGCCGGCGAGACGGATTCGACGGTTCAGCGGGTGCTTCTTCATCGTGTACCCCTTCTCTTTGTGTTCATTCAATCACTCTGGAGGTCATGAAAGACCTTTTCAAGGTGCGGCCTCAATGCCCGCACCCTGTTCTTGAACTTACGACTTGCGCTCCTTGCGCAGCGACTGGGTCAGGCGGTCGAGCAGCATGGCCAGTATCACCACGGCGATGCCCGCCTCGAAGCCGTCGCCCGGGCGCAGGCGCTGGATGGCGCGCCACACCTCGCTGCCCAGGCCGTCGGCGCCGATCATGGCGGCGATCACCACCATGGAGAGGGCCAGCATGATGGTCTGGTTGATGCCGGCCATCACCGTGGGCAGGGAGAGCGGCAACTGTACCTTGAACAGCTTCTGGCTACGGGTGGCGCCGTAGGCGTCGGCGGCCTCGATCAGCTCCCCCGGCACCTGGCGGATGCCCAGGGTGGTGAAGCGAATCGCCGGCGGCATGGAGAAGATCACCGTGGCGAAGATCGCCGACACCGAGCCGATGCCGAAGAAGGGAATCGCCGGGATCAGGTAGACGAAGGCCGGCATGGTCTGCATGAAGTCGAGCACCGGCATGATCAGCCGGTAGAGCCGCTCGGAGAGCGCCGCAGCGATCCCCACCGGCAGGGCGATCACCACCGCCACCAGGGTGGCGATCACCACCAGGGTGAGGGTCTCGATCATCGGGTCCCACAGGCCCAGGTTCCAGATCAGGGCAAGTCCCAGGGCGGCACCGATGCCCAGGCGCAGGTTCGCCACCCACCAGCACAGGCCGACGATGATCAGCAGCAGGCCCCAGGGGGGCAGCCACATCAGGGCGTCGTTGAGGCCGTCGATGCCGGTCTGGGTCACCCGGGAGATGCCGCGGGTAACGATGGAGTACTCGCTGGTCAGCCAGTCAAGGCCACCCTCGATCCACTGGCCGAGCGGAATGCTAGGAATCTCGATCGCCATCACTGTTCTCCTGCCGCTGCGCTGTCGGTATCTGCATCTGCCGTGGCGTTCTCCTCGGCGGCCTGGGCCAGCTGGTCGAGCACGGCACCCTTGACCACCACGCCGAGCAGGCGCTCGTCGTCATCCACCACCGCGATGGGGAAGCTCTTCTCGCTGAACATGGCGAAGAGGTTGTGCAGCGGCTCCTCGGGCCCGACCTTTCGGAAGTCCTGGGTCATGGCCTCGCCGATGGTGTCGGCGCCCTGTCGGGCCGCCTGTTCCGCGGCATCGACCTCGAGCAGGCCCAGCAGGGTGCGGTCGCGGCGGGTGACGTAGATGGAGTCGAGGTTGTGCTCGTGCATCTTGCGCAGGGTGGTGCGCGGGCCGTCGCCCTCGCGGGCCACGGCGCGCACCTTGCGCATGGCGTGTTCGGCGGTAAGGATCCTGGACATGTCCACGCCTTCCACGAAGCGCTTGACGTAGTCGTCCGCGGGGTGGGTCAGGATCTGCTCCGGGGTGCCGATCTGCACGATCTCGCCATCCTTGAGCAGGATGATGCGGTCAGCGATGTTGAGCGCCTCGTCGAGGTCGTGGGTGATGAACACCGTGGTCTTCTGCATGTGGCTCTGCAGCTCCTGCAGCTCCTGCTGCATGTCGCCGCGGATCAGCGGGTCGAGCGCCGAGAAGGCCTCGTCCATCAGCAGCACCGTGGAGTCGTTGGCCAGTGCCCGGGCCAGGCCCACGCGCTGCTGCATGCCACCGGAGAGCTGGTTGGGATAGGAGTCCTCCCAGCCGTCGAGGCCCACCTGCTTGAGCGCCTTGCGGGCGATCTCGGCGCGCTCGGCCTTGTCCACGCCGCGGATTTCCAGGCCGAACTCGGCGTTCTGCTGCACCGTGCGATGGGGGAACAGCGCGAAGTTCTGGAACACCATGGAGAAGTGGCGGCGACGGCACTCCAGCAGCGCCTTGTCATCCAGCTCCGGGATGTTCTCGTCGTCGATGACGATCTCGCCCTCGGTGGGCTCGATCAGCCGGTTGAGGCAGCGGATCAGGGTCGACTTGCCTGAACCGGAGAGCCCCATGATCACCAGCAGCTCGCCTTCGTAGACGTCGAAGTTGATGTTGGAGAGGCCCAGCGTCTGGCCGGTCTTCTCGTGGATCTCGGCGCGCGTGAGGCCCTGGTCACGCAGTTCGAGCCCCTTCTTCGGGTTGCTGCCGAAGACCTTGCTCAGGTTGCGAACCCGAATCTTGACGTTTCGGTTCTCGTTCATTGGATAGCCTTCTTGTCAGCCCCTGGCGTAACGCAAGCAGTGCATGAAACACGGTGCCGGCGTCGCACAGGTTGGCATGCGGAAGCGTTGACGGTTGCGAAAGGCCCTCTACCCTACGTTTTTTTGAATGATCATTCAAATTAAAAACCCGGGATGTCGAAGGGCTGCACGATGGCGCAAGGATGACCCATGTGTCGAATCTGACCATCCGGCAGGCCTCGGTCAGCCGCACCTTCTGCAACCCATTTTATTTATAAGATATTGATTTTTGGTGAATGTTAGTTTTTTTGGCAGAGTCTGGCACGCTGCCTGCTTGGTGTTGGGTGAAGTCCAGATGACTCAGGGAGCAAGCGATGAGTGACCAACAGCTGAATCGAGACATGCCCCGCAGGACGCGACGGCGCCGACTGACGAACCTCGCCGCGATCGCCGTCCTGGGGCTTGGCAGCCTGGCCCTGGCCGGCTGTGGCAATGGAGAGGAGGAGTTGCCGCCGATGGATGAGCCGGCCGGCGAGGAGTCTTCCTCCATGGGCGGCGAGATCAGTATGGAGCAGGAGTCGAGCATGAACAGTGAGGATCCTGTCATGCAGCAGGACCAGGCTCAGCAGGACCAGACCATGGACCAGGAGTCCAGCATGGACTCTCAGGCGGCTTCCGGTGAAACGACTTCCTTTCCGGAGTCGTCCGGAAGCCAGGAAGACGACGACCAGAGCGCTAACTGACCGCTATCTCTCATCGGTGACCGGCCTACCGGACAGCCGCCGGTCACCCTCCGGGCAAGCCATGCCCGATCCACCCTCGATCTTCATGAATGAAGGAGGTGCAAGATGATGTCCAAGGAAACCCTCAAGAAGCTCGGTATCTTCGGTGTCTCGTTCGGCCTGATCGCAAGCCCGTTGGCCTTCGGTGACATGCACGAGGACCCTGCCACCCAGCAGGCGGACCCCGCCGCCGCTGACCCGATGGCCGACCCGAACGCCCAGGGTGACCCGGCCGTGCCGGGCAGTGACCCCGCGGCCCAGAGCACCGATTCCGCCGCCGACCCCGCGACCCAGCAGGCGGACCCCGCTGCCGGCGACCCGACTCAGGACCCCGGCTTCGGTGACGGCCCCGAGGCGATGCCCGGCGCCGACGACCCGGCCGCCGGCGGTGAAGAAGAGTACGAGAACGAGGAAGAGGAGGCGCCCTGGGACGAGGAGGGCGACGACAGCGAGGATGAGGAGCAGGGCTGGTAAGTCCACTCGTCCACTCCCCGTACACATGCCATTCCCCGACCGTTGTATCGTGTTCCCCTCTGAACGGCCCGGCATGTGACCCCTGGCCCCCGCTGCGGCGGGGGCCCTTTTTGGCTACTCCTCCTCGAGGCGACGGTAGAGGGTGCGCCGGGCGATCCCCAACACCTCGGCGGTGCGCCGCTTGTTGCCGCCCGTGGCTTCCAGCACCTTGCGGATATAGCGCTTCTCCACCTCTTCCAGGCTCGGCCAGTTCGCCCGCGCGGCCGCGTTCGCCAGCGCCCCCTCGACTCGGGCCTCATGGCAGTGGCGTCGTTGGGCCTCGCCCTGATCGCGGATCCGCTGGGGCAGGTCGGCGTGGCAGAGCTGGCCCGCCTCGGCCAGGGTCACCGCCCGCATGATGGCGTTCTCCAGCTCGCGCACATTGCCCGGGTAGGTGTAGCCGAGCAGGGCCTTCAGGGCGGCGGGCTCGATCCGCTGGATGTGCTTGCCCTGCTGGCCGGCATGCTTGTCGATCAGCGCCGGGATCAGTCGCTCGATGTCACCCTCCCGCTCGCGCAGCGGCGGGATGCGAAGAGAGAAGGTCTCCAGGCGATAGAAGAGGTCGCTGCGGAAGTGCCCCGCTTCGATCTCCTCCTCCAGATGTCGATGGGTGGCGGCGATGATGCGCACGTCCACCGTTTCCTCCCGTTCGGCGCCCACCGCCCGCACGCTCTTCTCCTGCAGGGCCCGCAGCAGCTTGGCCTGCAGGGCGATGGGCATCTCGCCGATCTCGTCGAGGAACAGGCTGCCGCCCCGGGCGGCCTGGAAGAGCCCCTGGCGGGACTCGTCGGCACCGGTGAAGGCGCCCTTCACATGGCCGAAGAACTCGCTCTCCATCAGTTCGCCGGGAATGCTGGCACAGTTCACGGCGACGAAGGGACCGTCGCGACGCGGGCTCTCGGCATGCACGGCCCGCGCCATCAGCTCCTTGCCGGTGCCGCTCTCGCCGAGCAGCAGCATGGGCGCATCGCTGCCGGCCAGCCGGGCGGCGTCGTGGAACAGCGACTGCATGGCCTCGCTCTCGCCGACGATGCCGTGGAAGCTGTTTGCCGCCCCGTCGCTGGCCAGGCGCGAGGCCAGCCGACGGCTCTCCAGCACCCGGTAGACCGCCTCGCGCAGCCCCTCCAGGTCCAGCGGCTTGGTCAGGAAGTCGTCGGCGCCCTGCTTGAGTGCCTCCACTGCCTGGTCGATGGTGCCGAAGGCGGTGATCACGATGAAGCCCAGTGTGCTTCCCTCGCGGCGCAGCCGCTCGAGCAGCTGCATGCCGCTGATGCCCGGCAGGCGCACGTCGCTGATCACCAGGGCCACCTCGCTGTGGCTGAGCGTGGCCAGGGCCTGCTCGGCACTGGTCGCGGTGAGGGTCGCGTAGCCGGCGTCGGCCAGCTCCTCCTCGAGCAGCTCCAGGATGGCCGGGTCGTCCTCGACGACCAGCAGGGGCAGGGCCGGCGTGTCGCGTTCCGTTTCTGGCATGGCGTGTCCGTTCATGGGGTGGTGTCCTCGAGTGGCAGCACGATCTCGAAGCCGGCGCCTCCCAGCGCGCTGTCGAAGGCGCCGATGGAGCCACCGTGATCGTTGATGATGCGATGGACCATGGAGAGCCCGAGGCCACTGCCCTGGCCCACGGGCTTGGTAGTAAAGAAGGGGTCGAAGACCCGGGGCCGCACGGCCTCCGGAATACCGCAGCCGTCGTCCTCGATGGTCAGGCAGAGGGCGTCGTCGCGACGGTGCCCCGTGAGCCGTATTCGCCGGACGCCCTCGGCCTGGGCGGCATTGCGCAGCAGGTTGGTGAGGACCTGGACCAGCTGCTGGCCATTGACCAGCAGCATCAGCGGCGGCTCCGGCAGCAGCGGCTCGAGGCGAATGTCGCGCGCCTCGAGGTCGGCCTCGACCAGTTGCCGGGCGTCATGGACCAGGTCGTCCAAGGCGAACCGCTCCTTCTCGACATTGTGCTGGCGCCCCAGGTCCATCAGCTGGCGCACGATCTCGACGATGCGCTGTACCTCGCCGCGGATGCGCGCCAGGCGGCGCTGTTCGTCCTCGCCGATACCATCGCGGCGCGCCAGGCGCTGGGCCTGGCCCTCGATCACGGTAAGTGGCGTGCCGACCTCGTGGGCCACGCCGGCGGCCAGCACGCCGAGCTCGGCCAGCTTGCGCGACTTGCGCAGGCGCCGCTCCAGCTCGATCTCGCGCTGCTGCCGGGCCTCGATGTCGGCATCCTTCTCGGCCAGGGCGTCGAGCATATGGTTGAGGGCCAGGCCGAGACGGCGGAACTCGTCCAGGCCGTGGATCGTCGCCCGTTGGCGGCGCTCGCCCTGGGTGACCCGCTCCATCACCTTGAGCAGCTGTCTCAGCGGTCGCTCGATATGGCGTCGGAACATCCACCAGATGCCCAGCACGATGCCCGCGGCACCGATGCCGAAGGCGACCAGGGCGACCTGGCTGAGAAAACCGGTGTAGTTCTCGATACCCGTATTGAGACGGTTGACCTGCAGTACGCCGAGGATATTGCCGTCGGGGGAGCGCAACGGCACCAGGGTCGAGAAGTAGGTTCTGCCCTCGTCGTCGTGATAGTCACTGCGCATCTCGCTCGCCTCGGCGACGGCCTGGAGCTCCTCGGCGTCGTAGAGCGTCTCGCCGAGCCCCAGGCCATGGATCTCGTTGCCCTTGATGTCGAAGACATAGGCGCCGTAGATGCGGTTGTAGGAGAAGGCCGACCGCAGGGTCTCCTGCAGCGACTCGGGGCTATCGCGGGAGAGGGCATAGCCCAGGGAGGTGCCGATGGCACGGCTGATGGTCTGGACCTCGGTCTCCAGCTTGGAGCGTACGTTGTCCTCCAGCGACTTGATGGCTACAAGGCTGAAGACCATCAGCACCAGGAAGAGCGGCACGATAACCGTGACGATGATCAGGTTGCGCAGGCGCATGGGGGATCCCTGGGGTCGTCAGGGCCGCGTCCGCTGCGGCCCCTGTCGTGACTAGTCGGCGGGCACCAGGCGGTAGAGTGCGCCACGGGCGGAATCTTCGAGCAGATAGATGGCGCCGTCCGGGCCCTGGCGCACGTCGCGGATGCGGCCGATCTCGCCCTCGAGGATTACCTCGCGCTCGACCACGTCGTCGCCGTCTAGCGCCAGGCGTACCAGGCGCTCGCTGGCCAGGCCGCCGGCCAGCAGGTGGCCCTGCCAGGCGGGGAAGGTGTCGCCACTGACCTCGGTGAGGCCCGAGGGCGCGAAGCGTCCCTCGAAGACATGCAGCGGGTCACGCATGCCCGGGGCGCTGTCGCGACCGATGGGCTCGTTGGTGGCGTAGTCGTTGCCGCGGCTCACCACCGGCCAGCCGTAGTTCTCGCCGCCCACCAGGCGGTTGAGCTCGTCGCCGGTGCGCGGGCCGTGCTCGGTAGACCAGATGGTGCCGTCGGCGGCGACCGTGAGCCCCTGAGGGTTGCGGTTACCCATGGTGTAGAGCTCGTCGAGCACCGCGCCGTCGGCGACGAAGGGGTTGTCCTGGGGCACGCCACCGCTCTCAGTTAGGCGCAGCACGCTGCCGGCGTGGTCGCCGCCATCCTGGGCCCGAGGCGGTTCGCGGCCGCGGTCGCCGATGCTCATCAGCAGGCTGCCGTCGGGTAGCCAGGCGAGCCGCGAGCCGTAGTGGCGGCCGGGGTCGGAGAAGCGGTCCTGGACGAACAGCGTCTCGACGTCGGTCAGGGTGTCCTCGGCCAGGCGGGCGCGGGATAAAGTGGTGGCGCTGCCGCTGCTCCCGGGCTGGCTCCAGGTGAAGTAGAGCCAGTTGTCCTCGCCCTCACCGCTGCCGAAGTCGGGATGCAGGGCCAGGTCGAGCAGCCCGCCCTGGCCGCGGGTGCTGACCTCGGGCACGCCGTCGAGGCGGGTGACCTCCCCGGCCTCTTCGATGCGAGCCAGGCGTCCGGGGCGCTCGCTGACCAGCAGGTCACCATCCGGAAGGAAGGCCAGCGACCAGGGGTGTTCGAGCCCCGTGGTGATCCGCTCCAGGCGCAGTTCGTGGTGGTCGCTCTCGAGTCGTTCGACCAGCGTCTCGGCGGCCGTGGCCTGGCCGCCGAGGGCGAGTCCGCCCGCAAGCAGCGCCGCGGGCAGTCGGTACAGAGTGGCAGGCATGGCGTATTCCCTCTTCCGGTTGTGGGCCCAATTTTGTGGGCTTGCCTCAACAGGATAGGGACTCCGGCAGGAGAGCGGTGTTCCCTGTCGCCATCCGGGGACGGCCTACATCAGCCAGGCCAGCAGGATCGGCAGGTAGATCAGCGACAGCAGAGTCGAGCAGAACACCAGGCTCGCCACGTACTCCGGTTCGCGGCGCGCCTTCTGGGCGAAGAGGTAGTTGAACACCGCTACAGGCATGCTCATCTGCAGGATCAGGATGCCCTGGGCCAGGGGTGGCAGATCGAGCAGGGTGCCGATGCCCCAGGCCAGCGCCGCGGCTACCGGGATGCGCAGCAGGCTGAAGCCGACACCGGACTTGAGGCTGCGGACCTGGATGCTGGCCAGCGAGACCCCCAGGGTGATCAGCATCAGCGGCACGGTGAAGCCCGAGATCAGGTCGACGCTGTTGGCAAGCCATAGGGGCAGGGCGGTATCGGTAAGCAGCAGTGCCAGCGAGATGGCAATGGCGTAGACGGTGGGGGTGCGTGCCAGGGTGCGCAACGGATTGCCGCCGTTGCTGGCCATCACCGAGCCCAGGGTGAACTGGAACAGCGATACCGTGACCATCACCGTGATGCCGTAGGCGAAGCCGGCGCTGCCGAAGGCGTAGAGCACCACCGGCAGCCCCATGTTGCCGGTGTTGGGGTACATGGCCGGGGCCAGCAGCACCCGCCAATCCTTGCCCAGCAGGCGTGCCAGCGGCCAGGTCATCGCCGCCATGGCGCTGATCACCAGCGCCGTGGCTAGCATGGTGCGCCCGAAGCTGCCGGCATCGATCTCGGCGCCGGAGAGCGAGGCAATTACCAGTGCCGGGGTACCGATGTTGAAGACCAGCCGGGTGACGAACTCCACCGGATAGGATTGGCCCAGGCGCACCCAGGTAAAGCCCAGACCGGCGCCGGTGAGCACCGGTGCCATCACGGCGAAGAGTTCGGCAAGCATGTGGTCGTCCCTGAGGCTAAGAGCGGGCGACTATTGTCGGAAGCGGCGGCCGGCCTGGCAAGGTGGCCGCTCAATGGTGCAGCCGCCAGGCGTCGGGCACGGCCCGGCGCAGACAGTCGAGCAGGGCGTTGACCCGGCGTGGGCGCTGGCCGTAGGGGTAGAGCAGGGTCACCGCCAGCGGCATCGGTCTCCACGCGGGCAGGCAGGCCACCAGTTCGCCGGGATGGTGGGCCTCGCGGGCGGCTACGATCCACTCCGGCAGCACCCCGATGCCCTGGCCGCGGGCGATGGCATCCACATGCAGCACCGGCAGGTCGACCCGCAGCCGTGAGCGTGGTGGACGGAAACAGAAGGCGCCCCGCTCGGAATGATGCAGCGTCAGCCCCGCGTGCGTGGTGCCCAGCAGGTCGATCCAGGGATGGTGTGCGAGTGCCTCGGGATGTGCCGGTGCCCCGTGGCGTGCCAGATAGTCGGGGCTGGCATAAAGATGACGCGAGAGGCGCCCCAGCGGCTCCGTCCTGAGGCCGGCCTCGGTGGGTACCTCGCCCAGCCACACCTGTACGCACTGGCTCTCCGGCGAGCACTCCGCTTGTTCACGCGCCTGCAGGGTCAGCTCCACCTCCGGATGGCGTGCCAGGAAGTCCTCCGCCACCCCCGCCGCCCAGCTGCGCGCCAGCCCGCAGTGCACCCCCAGGGTGAGGCGCCCGCGCACCGCCTCGGAGAGGTCGGCCAGCGCCTCGCGACTGCGGCTGGCCAGGCGCAGCATATCGCGGCAGTAGTCGTGGAACAGCAGCCCCGCCTCGGTAGGAATCAGGCGGTTGGCCTGGCGACGCAGTAGGGGCTGGCCGAGCCGGCTCTCCAGCTGGCTGATACGCCGACTGAGGGTCGACTTGGCCAGGCCCAGCTCCCGCGCGCTGCGGGTCAGGCTGCCCGAGGCCATGATCGCGTCGAAGGCGGCCAGCTCATCGAAGTCGTGCATGGTGGTGTGAGCAATGCTCTCAGTAGTGGGAGGTAAGCATAGTATTACAAGTAGTAACTATTTGCATTAGCGTTGCTTTTCATGGAACGTAGCGTTCCCCCTCGAGGGTGAGAGTTTGTGAAAGAATATCAAACGATAATAATTTGTATTCATCGCAAGCCAAGGACCAAGGAGAACCCCATGTCTCGCCCCCTGCCGCTCACCCTCTTGACGATAGCCACAATGGCCGCTTCAACCGGAATGGCTTCTGCCCAGGAGGCCAGTCAGCTGGATGATGTGGTGGTCACGGCTGCTGGCTATGAGCAGCAAACCCGGAACGCTCCGGCATCAATCAGCGTGATCACACGCGAGAATCTGGAAGGCCACGCCTATCGTGACATCACCGATGCGCTGCGCAATGTGCCGGGCCTGACCGTCACTGGCGGCGGGTCATCCCAGGACATCAGCATCCGCGGCATGGGCGCCAAATACACCCTGCTCCTGGTCGACGGCAAGCGCCAAGGCTCGCGGGAAACACGTCCCAACAGCGATGGTCCGGGCATCGAGCAGGGCTGGATGCCGCCGCTGTCGGCGATCGAACGCATCGAGGTGATCCGCGGGCCGATGTCGTCGCTGTACGGCTCCGATGCCCTGGGCGGCGTGATCAACGTGATCACTCGCAAGGTACCGCAGGAATGGGGCGGCGAGGTCTCGACCAGCATGACGATCCAGGAAGGCTCCGCCTCAGGCGACGAGCACAACAGCCGCTTCCACGTCGCCGGCCCGCTGGTTGCCGACCGTCTCGGCCTGCAGGTCTACGGCCAGTACGACCAGCGCGACGAGG
The DNA here is from genome assembly GCF_057169305.1 of Halomonas sp. C10-5. NCBI lineage: Bacteria > Pseudomonadati > Pseudomonadota > Gammaproteobacteria > Oceanospirillales > Halomonadaceae > Halomonas > Halomonas sp. C10-5. The sequence continues at coordinate 2,651,800 of NZ_CP175665.1, read as the reverse complement.
ATGCCATCATCGGCGGCTATGCTGACCAGCGCTTGGCTAGCGGTACCGCGAAGCTTAGCTGGACCCCCGATGACACCCATGAGATCGGCCTGGAGGCGGGCTATAGCCAGCAGCGCCGAATTACCAACCCTGGCGAGTCAGTGGCGTTGGTGGGAAATCGTGGACCGAATGAGCGCTCCGAGCAGGAATACGACCGGCGCCACGTCGCAATGAGCCATGCTGGACACTTCGCCTTCGGCAGCACCACCAGCTATATGCAGCAGGAAGAGATCGATAACCCCTCGCGGGACATGAACTTCCGCAGTACCGTGCTGGATACCAAGGCGGTGCTGCCGCTGGGCGCTCATATGCTGACACTGGGTGGCCAGTACGAGGATCAGCGCCTCCAAGACGGTGGCAACGAGTCCGAGACGTCGAACCTGAGCGAGTTGGAACGGTATCGCTGGGCCCTATACGCCGAGGACGAGTGGATGCTGACCGAGGACTTCTCGCTGACTGGCGGCGTTCGTCTCAACGAGGACGAGCAGTATGGCAGCCACTGGTCACCTCGCCTCTACGGCGTCTGGCACTTGGATGGCCGCTGGACTTTGAAGGGTGGCGTGTCCTCCGGCTTCCGCGCGCCTGACCTGCGCCATACCAGCCCCGGCTGGGTTCAGGTCAGCCGTGGTGGCAACGTCTACGGCAACCCGGATCTGGAAGCGGAAACCTCGCTCAGCCAGGAGTTGGGGCTGCACTACGCCGGCGACAACGGCTTGGTGAGCGGACTGACCCTCTTCCATACCTACTTCAAGGACAAGATCACCCGGATCACCTGCCCTACATCCGTATGTACCGATGGTGTCAACCAGTTCGGCTCGGATCCAACCTACCGGGTCAACGTCGACGAGGCGGTGACCCAAGGCGTTGAGTTCTCACTTACCGCGCCGCTATCTGACAGCTTGGACTTGAGCGCCAGCTATACCTACACCGACTCCGAGCAGAAGAGTGGCGAGTACCGGGGTGAGCCGCTTACTCAGCTGCCCAAGCACCAGGTCTCCGCATCGCTGGACTGGCAAGCCACCGATCGCCTGAACCAGTGGACTCGCCTGACCTACCGTGGCGAGGAAAGCCAGCCCAATACCGGCCCCTCGCAGGACTCCATCGTTGCGCCGTCCTACACCTTCGTGGACGCCGGTATCGGCTATCAGCTGACCCCGCAGACCACCCTGAATGCCGGTCTCTACAACCTCTTCGACGAAGACATCACCGAGGACGAGTACGGCTACGTTGAGGATGGTCGCCGCCTCTGGCTGGGTATCAATGTCGCATTCTGATCGTCGGCTGCTGCCCCTATCAAGAGTCACCCCTTTGCCGTGCCCGGGCGCGGTCAACCAAGGAGTACCCGTCAATGCAGTATGTGACACGTCTCGCCGCCGGAATCGCCGGCCTGGCTACCCTGTTGACCTTCTCCGTGGCCCAGGCGGCCAGCGTGGATACCGCTCACGGTGAGGTCGAGGTTCCCGATGCTCCCGAGCGGGTGGTGACCCTCTACGAGGGCGCCCTGGACGCCGCTCTGGCGGTAGAGGTGACGCCGGTGGGGGCGGTCACCACCCGCGGCGGCGATGGCGTGGCGCGCTACATCGAGGCCCATCTCGAGGGGGAGAACCGCCCGGCCATCGTCGGGGTGGTGCGCGAGATCAACCTGGAGGCGGTACTGGCCGAGCGGCCGGACCTGATCCTGGCTGCCCCGCAGCTCTCTGATGAGCAGTACTCGCTGCTGTCGCGGATTGCCCCCACCGTGGTGCCCGAGGCCCGTGAGCTGGCCGCCGACAACTGGAAGCATGAGGCGCGCCTGTTCGGCGCGGCCCTGGGCCGCGAGGCGGCACTGGAAAGCGCCATCGACGAGGTGGAGGCGCGGGCCGCCGGCTTGGCCGAGGCTCTCGCCGAGACAGGCATCGACGGCAGCGCCAACCTGGTGCGCTGGATGCCCCAGGGACCGCTGGTGATGTCCGAGGCGCTGTTCACTAGCGGCGTGCTGGCGGCCGCCGGCCTGCCGGTCGGCGACGCCGACCTGGTCAATCAGCGCGGGGTGCACAGCGACCCGCTGAGCCTCGAGAACCTCTCACGGCTGGAGGGCGACTGGATGTTCCTAGCCACGCTGAACGAGGAGGGCGACCAGGCCCTGGAGGCCGCCAAGCAGTCCGCCGCCTTCGCCCGCTTGCCGGTGGTAGACAAGGGCCAGGTGATTCCGGTGGATGGCCAGCTATGGACCAGCGCCAATGGCCCGCTGGCCGCCCAGGCGATCCTCGATGACATCGAATCCGCGCTGCTGCCCTGATGCCGGCCGCTACTCTTCGTCTCCAGCCCCGCCTTCCGGCGGGGCCCTGGCGTGTGATGGCCCTGCTGCTGACACTTTTGGTGCCGGTGGTCGTTGCCAGCCTGCTGCTGGGCGCCGGTGACGTCACGCCGGCACGTGCCCTGGCCGTGCTGCTGGGGCGGGGCGATGACGAGGCCGCCTTCGTGGTGGGGTCGCTGCGCGCGCCGCGCACCCTGATCGGCATCGTCGTCGGCGTCTCGCTGGGCCTGGCCGGGGCGCTGCTGCAGGCTGTCTCGCGCAACCCGCTGGCCGAGCCCGGGTTGCTCGGGGTCAGCGCCGGCGCCGCCTTCGCGGTGGGCGTGGCGCTGTGGCTGGGGGCCAGCGCCGCCACCCTGCGCATCGCGGTGGGGCAGCTGGGGGCGCTGCTGGGGTGTGTGGCCGTGCTCGGCGTGGTGCGCCTGCGCGGCATGGGCGACGACCCGGTGCGCCTGGTGCTGGCCGGCGCCGCCTTCTCGGCGCTGCTCGCCTCGCTCACCTCGCTGCTGCTGCTGTTCGATCAGCGCACCGCCGACGAGATCCGCTTCTGGGTGGTGGGCAGCCTGGCGGGGCGCCATCTCGAGGATCTGGTCGCGGTGCTGTCTAGCCTCGCCGTGGCGCTGGGGATCATCGCCGTCATCGCCCGGCCGCTGGCCGCCCTGGCGCTGGGCGAACGGGTGGCCTCGGGCCTGGGGCACCACCCGGGCCGCGTGCGCCTGCTGGTGATCCTGGCGGTGGCGCTGCTGGTGGGGGCGGCCACCGCGCTGGTCGGCCCCATCGCCTTCGTCGGCCTGGTGGTGCCCTTCGCCGCCCGTGCCCTGGCTGGCCCCGACATCCGCCGCACCCTGTGGCTCTGCCTGCCGCTGGGGCCGCTGATGGTGCTGGTCGCCGATATCGTCTCGCGCCTGGTGGTGGCCCCCTCGGAGCTGCCCATCGGGGTGCTCACCGCGTTGCTCGGCGCCCCGGTGCTGGTGGCCGTGGTGCGGGCCCGCCGTCTGCCGACCCTGTGAGGAAGCGAGTATGAACACGCAGCAGGACCTTCGGGGTCAGACCCCGGCCGAGTGTCCATGCCTGTCTAGACGCTCATGGCGAGGGGACTTGGCGCCGCCGGGGGCTGACCCCGGCAGCGGCGGGGCCCCGTCCGGCTACTGGCACCTCACCCTCGGTCGCGCCAGCCTGCTGCTCGAGCGCCGCGCCCTGTGGGTCGGTGCGCTGCTGCTGTCGGCCCTGCTGCCGGCGTCGCTGGCCTATCTCGTCCTGGGCTCCGAGCGGTTGCCGCTGGCGGGGCTGTGGCCCGCCCTGCAGGGCAGCGGCGACCCCTTCGCCACCTTCATGGTCCAGGAGCTGCGCCTGCCGCGGCTGGTCGCCGCCTGGCTCAGCGGTGCCGCCTTCGCCCTGGCCGGCTGCCTGATGCAGACCCTGGCTCGCAACCGCCTGGCCACGCCGGGTATCATCGGCATCGATAACGGCGCCACCGCCTTCGCGGTGGCCTCCATCGTGGGGCTTGGCGTCTCCCTGGCGCCGCCCGCCATGGCCCTGGCCGGCGGCGCCACCGCGGCCGCCATCACCTTCGGCCTGGCCAGCGGCGGCGACACCCGCGGCTACCGCTTCATCGTCGCCGGCATCGGCATCGGCGCGGTCTTCGGCGCCGTGACCCAGCTGCTGCTGGCCCAGGTGGATATCGACAGCGCTAACGCCGCCTATCCCTGGACGGTGGGCACCCTCAACGCCCGCTCGCCGGGGGCGGTGACGGTGCTGGCCGCGGGGCTGGCGCTGGGACTGCCGCTGGCCCTCGCCCTGGGCCGCTCGCTGGCCGGCCTGCGCTTCTCCGATGCCGTGGCCAGCGGCCTGGGTCTCCCCCTCAAGCGCCGGCGACTCCAGGTGCTGACCCTCGCGGTGCTGCTCACCGCCCTGGCGGTGGCGGTCGCCGGCCCGGTGGGCATGGTGGGGCTGATCGGCCCGGAGATCGCCCGCTCGCTCTCCTCGCCGCGCGGCGTACCGCTGGTCGCCTCGGCGCTGGCCGGCGCCCTGGTGATGGTGCTGGCCGACCTGGTAGGGCGCCTGCTGCTGGCGCCCATCGAGCTGCCGGTGGGCATCGTCACCGCCATCGTCGGCGGCCCCTGGCTGCTGTGGATCCTGCTGCGACCCTCGAGGAGCCCCGCATGAACGCCTCCGCCCACCCCGCGAACCTGCTGCAGGCCAGCGCGCTCTCCCTGGCCCACGGCCGGACGACCATCATCGACGACCTGGCCCTGACCCTGCCGCCGGGTCGGGTCACCGCCATCGTCGGCCCCAACGGTTGCGGCAAGTCGACCCTGCTGGCCGGCCTGGCGCGCCTGCACGCCCCCGCCGGCGGAGCGGTGCTGCTCGACGGCGAGGATATCCGGCGCCTGCCGGCCCGTGAGCTGGCGCGACGCCTGGCGCTGCTGCCCCAGGAGGCCAGTGCCCCCGAGGGGCTGACGGTGGCCGACCTGGTACGCTTCGGCCGCCAGCCCCACCAGGGCTGGCTGCGCCAGTGGTCGGCGGACGACCGCCGGGCGGTGGCCGAAGCGCTGGCCGCGGCGGGCCTCGAGGCCCTGGCCGAACGTCCCCTAGAGGCGCTCTCCGGCGGCCAACGCCAGCGCGCCTGGATCGCCATGACCATCGCCCAGCAGACGCCGCTGCTGCTGCTCGATGAGCCCACCTCGGCGCTGGACCTGGGCCACCAGCTGGAGGTGTTCGAGCTGGTGCGTTCGCTGGCCAGCCGTGGGCGCACCATCGCCCTGGTGCTCCACGACCTGGCCAGCGCCTGCCGCTACGCCGACCACCTGGTGGCCATGCGTGATGGACGCATCGTCGCCCAGGGGGCGCCGGCCGAGGTGGTCACCGAATCCCTGGTGCGCGGGCTCTACGACGTCGCCTGCACCCTGCTTCACGACCCGGCGACGGGCACCCCCATCCTTACCGACCTGCGTCGACTCCCCTAGCCCACCCGGTGCCCATGTTGGAGGGACGAGGGGGAGTCGCTATCCTGCCTGAGTCAACCACAAGGACTCCCCATGACCTCCACCCCGGCGACTCCCAACAGCTTCCAGGCGCTGGTGCGCCTGCTGCGCTACGCCCGCGGCTACCGTCGGCGCATCATCGCCGCCAGTGCCTGCTCGATCATCAACAAGCTCTTCGATATCGCGCCGGAGATTCTGATCGGTGTGGCCATCGATGTGGTGGTCAATCAGGAGGAGAGCTTCGTGGCTAGGGCGGGCTTCACCTCGGCTCAGGAGCAGATATTCGTTCTGGCGATCCTGACCTTCTTTATCTGGGCCGGCGAGTCGCTGTTCGAGTACCTCTACAAGATCCTGTGGCGCAACCTCGCCCAGCGCCTCCAGGCCGACATGCGTCTGGACACCTACGAGCACGCCCAGCGCCTGGACATGGCGTTCTTCGAGTCGAAGAGCTCTGGCCAGCTGGTCGCCACCATGAACGACGACGTCAACCAGCTGGAGCGCTTCCTCGACGGTGGTGCCAACTCGCTGATCCAGGTGGGGGTCACCGTGGTGGCGGTGGGGGCGGTGTTCTTCGTGATCTCGCCGCTGATTGCGCTGCTCGCCTTCACGCCGATTCCGCTGATCATCTGGGGCGCCTTCTACTTCCAGCGCAAGGCGGGGCCGCTCTACGCCGACGTGCGCGAGAAGGTGGGTGACCTGGCCAGTCGGCTGGCCAACAACCTGGCCGGTATCGCCACCATCAAGAGCTTCACCAGCGAGGCCCGCGAGGCCGAACGCCTGCACCGGGTCAGCGAGGCCTATGTGGAGGCCAACCGCCGGGCGATTCGGGTGAGCTCGGCCTTCATCCCGGTGATTCGAATGGCGATCCTGGCCGGTTTCTTGGCCACCTTCACCGTGGGTGGGATGCTGGCGCTGAAGGGCGAACTCAACGTGGGTGCCTACGGCGTGCTGGTATTTCTCACCCAGCGCCTGCTCTGGCCACTCACCGGCCTGGCCGAGGTGATTGACCTCTTCGAGCGCGCCATGGCCAGCACCCGGCGCATCCTCGATCTGCTGGCGGAGCCGATCCAGGTGCGCGATAACGCCGGCGTGCCGCTGGCCGAGCCGCTGCGTGGTGAGGTCAGCTTCGAGAGCGTGAGCTTTCGCTATGCGGCGAGCGAAGTGGGTGTGGAGAACGTCAGCCTGGAAGTGCCGGCCGGCCACACCCTGGCCCTGGTGGGCGCCACCGGCTCCGGAAAGTCCACCCTGATCAAGCTGCTGCTGCGCTTCTACGACCCCGACGCCGGGCGGGTACTGATCGACGGACAGCCCATCGAGGCGGTGAGCCTCGCCTCGCTGCGCGGCGCCATCGGCCTGGTCAGCCAGGACGTCTACCTGTTCGAGGGCACGGTGCGCGACAACATCGCCTACGGGAAACCGGAGGCCGACGAGGCAGAAGTGATCGAGGCGGCCAGGACCGCCGAGGCGTGGGAGTTCATCCAGGCGCTGCCCCAGGGACTCGACACCCCGGTGGGCGAGCGCGGCGTGCGCCTCTCCGGCGGCCAGCGCCAGCGTCTCTCGCTGGCCCGGGCGCTGCTCAAGGACCCGCCCATCCTGGTGCTGGATGAGGCCACCAGCGCCGTGGACAACGAGACCGAGGCCGCCATCCAGCGCTCGCTGCGCCGCATCGGTCACGGTCGCACCGTGATCATGATCGCCCACCGTCTCTCGACCATCGTGCATGCCGACGAGATCGTGGTGATCGAGGGCGGCCGGGTCACCGAACGCGGCACCCATGACGAGCTGCTCGAGGCCAATGGCCGCTACGCCGCCCAGTGGCGGGTGCAGACCGGAGCGCTGATGGCGGACGGCGTCGAGGGCCAGGCTACGAATGCGTGAGGCGCTGGAACGCCACCAGGTCTGGTGCTATCTGGCGGCGATCCTGGTCGGGCTGGGCCTGGGGCTCTTGCGTCCCACTACCGCCGCCGGCCTGGAGGGCGGCCTCTGGCCGTTGCTCGGCCTGCTGCTCTACGCCACCTTCACTCAGGTGCCGCTGAGTCGGCTGGGCCTGGCCTTGAAGGACTGGCGCTTCGGCACGGCCCTGCTGCTGGGCAACTTCGTGCTGCTGCCGCTGATCGTCGGCAGCCTGGTGGTAGTGCTGCCGCTGGCGCCGGCGGTGAAGCTCGGCGTGCTGATGGTGCTGTTGGTGCCCTGCACCGACTGGTTCATCAGCTTCACCCACCTCGGGTGCGGCGACGCCGGGCGTGCCATCGCCGCCACCCCCCTGCTGCTGCTGGTGCAGCTGATGGCGCTGCCGGCTTACCTCTGGCTCTTCCTGGGAACGCAGGGGATGAGGGATGCCATTGGCGGGCCGCTGCTTGCTGCCTTCACCGGCCTGGTCCTGGCGCCGCTGGTGGCGGCCTGGCTAACCCAGCGGTTGGCCCGACGCGACCCGAAGGGGCGCCACCTGGTGCAGGGGTTGGGCTGGTTGCCCGTGCCGCTGCTCGCCACAGTGCTGCTGGTGGTGGCGGCGACCCAGGTCGCCGGCTTGGAGGGACTGGGCGGGGTGCTGCTGCAGGTGTTACCGCTCTTCGTCGGCTACCTGGTGCTGGCCGCGCTGCTGGGGCGAACGCTGGGACGGCTGTTCGGGTTAACGCCCCCGGCGGCGCGGACGCTGACCTTCAGCCTCGGCACCCGCAACTCCTTCGTGATGCTGCCCATCGCCCTGGCGTTGCCTCAGGGCTGGCAGGCCGCGGTTGTGGTCATCGTTGTCCAGTCGCTGGTGGAGCTGTTCGGCATGCTCGCCTTCCTGCGCTGGGTACCCGGCCGATTGATTCCTGACCGCTAGGTCGGCGATGGCGGCGAGGGAGAACGCCTTGCAGTCATGCCCGGCGGCGAGTGGCGTGCGCCAATGTTATCGGCGCCCGAGGCCCCACATGAAGTAGGCGCCGCCCAGTAGCGAGGCCACCAGGCCGGCGGGGATCTCGGCGGGGAACAGCAGTTGGCGGCCCAGCCAGTCGGCCAGCACCATCAGTAGGGCGCCGATCAGCGCTGCCCCTAGCAGGTGCGCACGGGCCCGAGAGAAGCCCGCCAGCCGCGCCATATGGGGCGCCAGCAGGCCGACGAAGGAGAGCGGACCCACCACCAGGGTGGCACAGGCGGTCAGCAGGGCGACCAGCAACAGCAGCGCCAGGCGCGCGCGCGCCACCCGCACCCCCAGTGCCGCGGCCGTGGCGGCCCCCAGCGGCAGGATATCCAGCCAGCGGGCGAAGGGGCGTGCCGCCAGGGCCAGCGCCACGGCGAACCCGGCGACGACCGTCGCGCTGATGGGGTCGACGTAGTAGGTAGAGCCCGACAGCCAGGCGATGACCTTCTGACCACGGGGATCGCCGCCGGCCAGCACGATGGCGCGTACTGCATCGAACAGCGCGGTGATCGCTACGCCGCTGAGCAGCAGGCGCTCGGGCACGAAGCCGCTGCGGTGGTTGAGCAGTACCAGCACCGTCAGGCTGCCCAGCGCCCCCAGGGTTCCAGCGACGACCAGGGTCAAGTTCCCCGGGGCGGGCAGCAGGAAGATGGCGGCCATCAAGGCGATGGCGCTGCCGCCGCTGATCCCCAGCACCTCGGGGCTGGCCATGGGGTTGGCAGTGACGCGCTGGATCAGGGTGCCGGCGATCGCCAGCATCACCCCGCTGCCTGCAGCGGCCAACAGCCGTGGCCAGCGCCACGCCAGCACCGCCTCATCGAGGGTCGTGAACCAGCCGCCGGCCGCTTGGCCTAGCAGCAGGGCGATGAGAATGGCGGCCATGAGGCCCAGACCCAGCCCCGCGGCCAGGCGACCGGGCGCCGGGTGACGCGGCGCCAGGGCCGCGGCGTTGGCAGGCGGGCGACCGCTCTCCAGGCGCAGTCGGGGGATCAGCCACAGCAGCAGCGGTGCTCCCAGAGCCGCGGTGGCGGCCCCGGTGGGGATCAGGGTGGGCAGGCTGCCGGCGAGGCGCTGCAGCAGCAGGTCGGTGGTGGCCAGCAGCAGGGCGCCGAGCAGCGTCGACCAGATGAGCCGCGATCCCAGCCGGCGTGCCCCGGCCAGGCGCACGATATTGGGCGCCGCCAGGCCGATGAAGCCGATCACCCCCACCACGCTGACCACGCAGCCGGTGAGAAAGACCGCCAGGCCCAGCCCCGCCAGGCGCAGGTGCTTAAGCGACACGCCCAGGCTCCTGGCGCTGGCATCGTCGAGCTCTAGCACTGCCAGCGGCCGCAGCAGCAGCCAGGCCACCAGGCCGCCCAGCAGTAGTCGCGGGGCCAGGTAGATGGTGTCATGCCAGCCGTTCTGGGAAAGCGCCCCCGCGCCCCAGATCAACAGCCCCTTGAGGGTCTCCTGGTGGAAGAGCAGCAGCACCATGCCCAGCGCCCCGGCGTAGAGGTTCACCACCAGGCCGGCGAGGACCACCACCGCGGGGGAGAGGCCGCGACGCCAGGTCAAGGCGAAGACCAGCGCTATGGCGCCGGCGCCGCCGGCCAGGGCCACCCATTCGCGTCCGGCCAGCAGCAGGCCTGGCGCGAACAGGGTGACAGCCATCAGCGCCAGGTTGGCGCCGCTGGCCACCCCCAGAGTGGTGGGCGCGGCCAGGGGATTGCGCAGCACCTGCTGCATCAGCACTCCGGCGAGGGCCAGGCCACCGCCGGCCAGTAGTGCCATGGCCAGGCGTGGCCACCAGCTGTAGTGGCGCACCAGCGCCTCGGCATTCGCCGGCGTCACGGTCATCAGTGCGTGCAGGCCATCGAACAGCCCCTCCTCGGCGAGTGAACCCAGCGCCAGGGCCAGCAGCGCCAGGCCCGGCAACAGGCAGACCAGGGCAGGGGCATGGCGGCGGGCGGTCTCAGTCGTCATGGGGCGCCACCTCCAGGGCGGCCACCAGATGATCGGCGAAGCGCTGTGCCGAGGGCAGGGCGCCGAAGCTCCATACCGGGGGGAGAGTGATCAGGCTGTCAGCGAGCACACTCGGTTGCTGCTGCCAGAGACCGCTGTCCGCCAGCGCCGCCTCGACGCCGACCGGGTAGGGTTCGACTACCACCAGTTGGGCCTCCAGGCCGGCCAGCTGTTCGAGGCCCACCAGCGAAAAGCCCCAGGCGTTTGTCTCGCCGGACCAGGCATTCTCCAGCCCCAGGCGGACCATCACGGCCTGGTAGAGTCCGCCCTCGCCGAACACCCGGACATGGCGCTCGTCCATGAACTGCACCACCAGCAGCGGCGGCACCCGCGCGGGCAGCCGCTGTCGCAGGGCCTCCAGTCGCGTTTCCGTCTCGTCGATCAGCCGTTCGGCGGCCGCCTCCCGCTCGGCCAGGCGACCCACCTCGCGGGTCAGTTCGCGCAGCTGGGGCCAGGGTTCGCGGCCCGGGGAGTAGAGGGGCAGGGTGGTGACCGGGGCGATGCGCGACAGCCGCGGCGCCAGGTTGGCGAACATCGGCGAGATCAGGATGCGGTCCGGCGCCAGGCTCGCCAGCAGCTCCAGGTTGGGCTGGCTGCGCAGGCCGAGATCGACGCTGGCCTCGGGCAGGCGCGGCGCGCCGACCCAGGCATGGTAGGCATCGACCTGAGCGACGCCGGCCGGCGTGACGCCCAGCGCCACCAGGGTCTCGGCCAGGGTCCAGTCGAGGGTGGCGATGGCTGGCCTGGCCAGGGCGCGAGGTGGCGCTGCCAATGCCAGGACCATTAGCAGGACGGCCAGCATGACTCCCCGATGCCAGGCACTATCGGGCCTGGTGGAGGAGGCTGCGGGGTGGAGAAGGGGCGAGGGAACCATCGGAGCGTCAGGCATGGACCAGGGCGACGGAGTGGTGGCTAGAAGGATGCGCCATCACCCGCATGGGGATGCCGTAGATGGCCTCCAGCGTGGCCTCGTTCATCAGTTCTGGCGGGGCGCCCCGGGTCAGCACGCGCCCACCGTGCAGGGCCACCAGGTGGTCGCAGTAGCGCGCTGCCATGTTGATGTCATGCAGCACGATCACCACGCCGAGCCCCAGGGTCTGGCTGAGCTGGCGGATCAGTGCCAGCACCTCCACCTGGTGGGCGATGTCCAGCGCGGCGAGAGGCTCATCCAGCAGCAGGAAGTCGCTGCCCTGGGCCAACAGCATGGCAAGCCAGACTCGCTGGCGTTCGCCGCCGGAGAGGGTGTCGACCAGGCGGTCGGAGAAGGCTTCGGTGTGGGTGGCGGCGATGGCTCGCTCGATGGCTGCCTCGTCTTCGCGGGTGTGCCGCCCCAACAGGCCGCGCCAGGGGTAGCGGCCCATGCCCACCAGTTCTCGGCCGAGCAGGTTCTCGGTGGCGGGCAGCTGCTGGGGCAGGTAGGCCACACGTCGGGCGAACTCTCGATGGCCCCAGCGGGAGAGGGCGCGGCCGGCGAAGTGCAGTTCGCCCTGGCTCGCCGGTTGCTGACGAGCCAGCAGCTTGAGCAGGGTCGACTTGCCCGAGCCATTGTGGCCGATCAGGCCATGGACCCGGCCGCCCTCAAGGGTGAGGTTGGTGGCGGCGAGCAGTGACCGGTCGGCGATGGCGAAACCGGCTCCGCACAATTCGAACATGCAGGAGACTCCCTCGACGGGCCCCGGGCGGGGCGGACGATGGACGCTACCTTACCCGTGTTGAAAATGCGTATCAATAAGGTTGTGGCCAGATAGTGGCGCTACAGATGCGAACAATTCCTACTTGTTTGCATAAATGATAGTGATTACCATGCGCGTTGAATCCGCACACAAGAACCCAAGGCTTGCTCACCCATGTTCCAGACTGCCGTCTACCCGCTCGGGATCGATCCCCTGGCCCAGGCCGTGCGCCGGGCCCTTGGCCTGGCCACTGCCGGTGCCTTCCTGTTCTGTTCGCCTGCCCTGCTGGCCCAGGAAACCGAACCCACCGAGGCACTCGAGACCCTGACCGTCGAGGCCGAGGCTCTGTCGGTCATCACCGAGGGCACGGAGCGTTACCGGGTGCCACTCACCAGCACCGCGACCCGACTCGACCTGACGCCCCGCGAGACGCCCCAGTCCGTATCGACCGTGACCCGGGCGCAGATCGAAGACTTCAGTCTGGACACCACCAATGATGTCCTGGAGAGCACTCCCGGGGTCACGGTGGAGCGACTGGAGACGGACCGCACCTACTACTCGGCCCGCGGCTTCGAGATCTCGAACTTCCAGGTCGACGGGGTGCGCGTGCCGATGCCCTACAACAACGTGCACGGTGATGTGGATACTGCGATCTATGACCGGGTGGAGGTGGTGCGAGGCGCCACCGGGTTGATGTCCGGATCAGGCAATCCCGCGGCGACGGTCAACTTCGTGCGCAAGCGGCCCACCTATGTGCCCCGGGCCTCGGTGGCGGCGAGCGTCGGCTCCTGGGATCAGCGGCGCCTGGAGGCCGATGTGGCCGGGCCGCTGGACGATGCAGGACGCATTCGCGGACGCCTGGTGGCGGCTGGGATGCGGGGCGACTCCTACCTCGATCGGCTGAGCCGCGAGCGGGGGCTGCTCTACGGCGTGCTGGAGGCCGATGTCACCGACAGCACCCTGGTGACCCTCGGGCACATCTGGCAGCAGAACGACACTGACAGCAACATGTGGGGCTCGCTGCCGCTCTATGACTCCGCCGGCAACCCCACCGACTACGATGTCGAGACCTCCTCGGCACCCGACTGGTCCTACTGGGACGTGGAGACCCACCGCAGCTTCCTCGAGGTGCAGCAGGCCCTCGGCGATCGCTGGTCACTGAAGGGCACGCTCACCCATCTGGACATGCTCTCCGACACCCAGCTGCTCTATATCTACGGCGCGCCCGATGCCGCCACTGGGCGCATCGCCGACAACCAGCTGACCCTCAGCCGCTACGACCGCCACCTGGAGCAGTGGGTGGCCGACCTGCATGCCAAGGGCGATGTCGATGCTTTCGGCCGTACCCATCAGCTGGTGGTGGGCACGGACTGGAGCCAGAGCCGCAATCAACAGGAATCCCGCTATCCCACGGCGGACTTCGATGCGGGCGGCCAGGGGCTGCCGCCGCTGGACGACTGGAATGGCCGCTACCCCGAACCCGATGCCTGGGTGGCCTTCCCAGGCACCGACGGCGATGCCACGGTCAAGGAGCGTAGCGTCTATGGGGCGGCCAAGCTCGACCTCGCCGAGCGCTGGACCGCGGTGGCCGGCGCCCGATTGAGCTGGGCCGACACCACCGGCGAGCAGTACGGGGTGTCCCAGGCGAGCGACCACGATCGGGTGCTGACGCCCTACGCCGGCCTGATCTATGACGTCAGCGACCGGACATCCCTCTATGCCAGTGTCACCGAGATCTTCCAGCCCCAGACCGCCATCGACCGCAACGGCGATTACCTCGATCCCGTGGACGGGGTGAGCCAGGAGGTGGGCCTCAAGGGCGAGCTCTTCGACGGCGGCGCCGATGCCTCGCTGGCGCTGTTCCGCACCGAACAGGACAACGTGGCTCAGCAGTCTGGCACTCGGCCGGATGGCACCACCTTCTATACGGGCGGAGACGGCATCACCAGCGAGGGGGTGGAGGCCACGCTCGCCGGCGAGCTGGCACCGGGCTGGCAGGCCAGCGTCGGCTATACCTACCTGGAGGTCGAGGACGCCGAGGGTGACGCCACCAATACCTATATTCCGCGCCATCTGGTGCGCGCCACCACCAGCTACCGGCCGGCCGCCCTGGATGCGCTCAAGGTGGGGGCGAGGCTTCGTTGGCAGGATGAGATCGAACGCGACCGTGACCTCGCCGACGGCAAGACCCGTCAGGGTGCCTATGCCCTGGTCGACCTGATGGCCAGCTACGACTTCAGCGACAACCTGACCGGCTCGCTGAACGTCAACAATGTTACCGATGAGGAGTACCTGGCCAGCCTCAAGTGGGACCAGGCCTTCCATGGTGCACCGCGTCACGTCATGGCCAACCTGACTTGGCGCTTCTGAGACCGGCGCACCAAAACACGTCACCAAGGCCCACCCTGGTAACGGGGTGGGCCTTCGTCTTGTTAGGTTCAGGAGGTTTCGGCGGCGCGGACTCGGCCTCGGCAGGTCAGTGGGCAGTTGCCACAGACGTCCAGCTCATCGAGTAGGTAGCGGATGCAGCACAGGCGACGGACCCGCCGAGGGGGCTCGTCCTCCACCTCGACATAGCGCACTGGGCGATAGAGGGGGTTACGACGCCCGTCGGGCAGCGTGCGGCTCGCCATCAGCGCCCGGGCGGGCTCACCCACGTCCGCTGAGGCCATCGGGTGGTCGGCCAGGGCGCCGGCGAAGTGCTCGAAGTAGTTGCCAGCGTTGCTCCAGAACACTTTGGCTGAGGCGCCACTGGCCGCGGCAAGGGCCTCGATCAGCGGTCGCAGGTGGGCGTCGAGAAGGGTCGCGAAGCGCGAAGGGGAGTCGAGCTCGGCCAGGGGGCGATCGGCATGGCGCAGCACCAGGCCGGTGGTCTTTCCTTCGGGCGATTGCGCGAGACTAAGCGCATCCAGGCCTAGCGGCAGATCGCGCTCAAGCAGCAGGTTGGCCGCCAGGCCATGGGCGATCACGGCGCTGAAATGCCATTTAGACCACAGTGAGGCCACCGCACGGCGATCCCCCTGGCCGTACTGGACGCCAAAACGCGTCAGCAGTGCGTCCAGCCGGACCGGATCGAGCAGGTCACGGGCCGGCATGCCGAGAGTCGTCTCTACGGGCTCGATCGACGGTGGGGTGAGGTGCTGCAGGGGCCCGATGTAGAGCCGGGCCAGGGGGGAGGGCATGGCGTGACCAATCGAGTCGCGGAAAACGCCATTATACAAACAGTAATCATTATCAAAAATAGGTGCCGTGTTGGTGAGTTACTCCTCCAGCTTCTTGAGACTCTTGGTCCAGCGCTGGCGGGCGTACTTGCGCAGGTTGGCGACGTTGTCGGTCTCGTCGACGATCTCCTGGCCGAGGATGGTCTCGATGACGTCCTCCAGGGTGATCAGGCCCATCCAGGTGCCGTGGTCGTCGTAGACCACGCACAGGTGCTGGCGATCCTGCACCATCGCCATGAACACCTGTTCGACGCTTTCCTCATCCTGCACCGTCTTGACCGGATGCATCAGAGACTTGAGATCGACATCGTCCTCGGCGTTGTAAGTGTCGGCCCGGTGGATATAGCCCAGTGCCTGCTCGCCGCCGTCCATCACCGGGAAGCGGGTGAAGGGAGAGGTGCCGCATGTCTCGTCGAACTCCTTCAGAGTCATGCCAGCCTTGGCCGTCACCGAAACGGTGCGCGGGGTCATCACGCTCCTCACGGTGATGTCGTGCAGGTTGAGGATGTTGACGATGACTCGGGTCTCTTCAGGGTCCAGCGCCTTCTCCTCCTGGCCGATCTGCGCCAGCGCCTTGATCTCGCCGCGCATATCGGTGTCCATGGCGTCCTTGCCGATGCGCCGAGTGATCTGCTCCGACAACCAGATGAACGGCTTCAGGCTCCACACCATGACATTCAGCGTGGAGGCCAGCATGGGGGAGAGCTGGCGCCAGTAGGTGGCGCCGATGGTCTTGGGGATGATCTCGGATACGAACAGGATCAGCAGCGTCATCAGCGCCGAGGCGACGCCCAGCCAGGCCTCGCCGAACACCACCGTAACCTGGGCCCCAACGCCGGTGGCGCCCACCGTATGGGCGATGGTGTTGAGCGTGAGGATCGCCGCCAGGGGCTGGTCGATGTTGCGCTTCAGATCGTTGAGCTTGGCGTGCAGCCTGGGGTTGGTCTCACGCACCTGGGCTACGTAGCTGGGTGTCATCGAGAGCAGCGCCGCCTCGAGCAGCGAACAGAGGAAGGAGACGCCGATGGAGAGGACGGCAAAGGCAATCAGCAGGAACATGAGGTCTCGTTTGGTGGCTCAGGGAGTGCCGCCTCTGGCGGCCCCGGCATCATCGCCGAAGCGCCGTCCACCCCGCAAGGCGTGCAGCTATGGCCTCGGCCATCGGTATTCGCTATCATACGCCGGCGCCGCCAGGCGCTCCCGCCTAAAGGGCCTATAGCTCAGTTGGTTAGAGCAGGGGACTCATAATCCCTTGGTCGCTGGTTCGAGTCCAGCTGGGCCCACCAGTCTTCAATCTCTCACGCTTCTCTCGTCTCTTCGCCCGGTTTCTCCGGCGGGCGGACTGCCGCCTATCGACCGCTGTTCCTAGGGGAGCCAAACCTGCTCGGGACAGAGGCCTGGCGTGCGCGGTATCCTCCTATTCGTTAACCAGCTCAACGAGTTGGCAGTCGAGTTAAGCTCAAGTCTTGTGTATGGAGGGCAGAAGGAAGGGTGGCGTATCCTGCTGATTGATCACGCCAGATCACAACCAGCATAGGATGGATACGCCATGACCGATTCTACCCTCCAAGCCGTGACGCAACCAGACACTGGTGCTACCGACCCGCTGCATGAATTGCTTCGCCAAGGTGCCCGAGATCTGATCGCCAAAGCCGTGGAGGCCGAGTTGAGCACGTTCCTTGAGCAGTACGCCGAGAAGACGCTGGAAGACGGTCGCCGTGCCGTCGTCCGCAACGGCTACTTGCCGGAGCGCACGGTGCAGACCGGTATCGGCGACGTCGAGGTCAAGGTGCCCCGGACCCGCGATCGCAGCGGTGATGGGGTTACCTTCAGCAGCGCGCTGCTGCCGCCCTACCTGAAGCGGGCCCGGAGCATCGAAGAGCTGATCCCCTGGCTCTACCTGAAGGGGGTCTCCACCGGTGACTACCAGGAGGCCCTGGCAGCCCTGCTGGGCGACCAGGCCAAGGGGCTTTCGGCCAACACTGTGTCGCGGCTCAAGAAGCAGTGGGAGGCTGAGCACGCCGAGTGGCAGAAGCGGGGCTTATCAGAGCAGCGCTACGTCTACTGGTGGGCAGACGGCGTCTACAGCAACGTTCGAATGGATGACCGCCTGTGCCTGCTGGTGATCATCGGTGTCACCGAGCAGGGCCGTAAGGAGTTGGTCACCGTCGAGGATGGGCGACGCGAGTCGGAAGCCAGCTGGAAAGAGCTGCTCACTGGGCTACGCGAGCGCGGGCTGACCACTGCCCCCAAGCTCGCGATCGGTGACGGCGCCATGGGCTTCTGGGCGGCGTTGAGCAAGGTCTATCCGGAGACCAACCACCAGCGTTGCTGGGTCCACAAGACCGCCAACGTACTGAACAAGCTACCGAAATCCGTGCAGCCCAAGGTCAAGGCCGACCTCCACGAGATCTGGATGGCCGAGACCCGCGACGAGGCACATAAGGCCTTCGATCGCACGGTAAAACGCTTCGAGGCCAAGTACCCCAGAGCCATGGAGTGCCTGGCCAAGGATCGGGAGGAACTGCTGGCGTTCTATGACTACCCGGCAGAGCACTGGGTGCATATCCGCACCACCAACCCGATCGAATCGACCTTCGCCACGGTCCGCCTGCGGAGCAGGCGCAGCCGGAACTGCGGCTCCAGAGCGACGACCCTGGCGATGGTCTTCAAGCTGCTTCAGAGCGCCCAGAAGCGCTGGAAGCGGATCAAGGGGTTCAACAAGCTGGAGCTGGTCGTGAACAACGTCCAGTTCAAGGACGGCAACCCCTTGACCGATCAGTCAGACAGGGCTGCCGCCTGACCGGCCATACACAGAAATTGACAATAACTCTTGGCAGTCATGATGAGGGCGTCTGGCCTCGTCACTCCTGCCGAGTCGAACAACGTGCAGCCGTTTTCCATGAGTCAGGATGGTGAGCCAGGTCTTGAAAGGGAGCTAGGAGACAATGCTGGTCTACAACGCCACCAAGCAGCAGTTCATCGACGATGTGCGAGCCAACGTCATCACCGACGCCATCGAGAACGAGGTGGCACGCAGACTGAACCGCAACTCGCCTCGCAGTGAGGTGACGTCGTGGGAGAACTCCCTGCGCTTCATGATGAGCGTCCTGCTCGACGAGGGCATTCCCGCATCGGCGGGGGTGGCCATCGAGTACAACATCCCACTGACCAATCGCCGTGTGGACTTCATCCTGACCGGCAAGAACCACCATCGGGATGATGCGGCCGTCATCGTGGAACTGAAACAGTGGCAGTCCGTCGAGGTGACAAAGAAGGACGCCATCGTGCGTACCCAGCTGGGCGGTGGCATTCGCGAGACCAACCATCCGTCGTATCAGGCATGGTCCTATGGCGCGCTGATCGAGGATTACAACGAGACGGTACGCTCCGAGTCGATCCGCCTGGTGCCCTGCGCCTACCTTCACAACATGAAGCAAGGTGACGCCATCAATGATCCGTTCTACGAGTACCACACGCGCCGTGCGCCGGTCTTCATCTCCCAGGATGCCCTGAAGCTCTCCGAGTTTCTGAGCCAGCACATCAAGTACGGCGACAGCAACGACATCATGTATCGCATCGAGCACGGTGTGATCAAGCCGAGCAAGAACCTGGCGGATGCCCTGGCCTCGATGATGCAGGGCAAGACTGAGTTCCTGATGATAGACGACCAGAAGCTGGTCTATGAAACCGCCATCGATCTTGCGCATCGCGCAGGCAGCGGCAACAAGCAGTGCCTGATCGTCAAGGGCGGGCCGGGTACCGGCAAGTCGGTGGTGGCCATCAACCTACTGGTGGAGCTGACGAAGCGCGAAATGATGACGCAGTACGTCTCGCGCAACTCGGCCCCTCGTGAAGTCTTCAAGAAGAAGCTGACCGGCACGCGCAAGAAGACCCACATCGACAACCTGTTCAAGGGCTCGGGCAGCTACGTCAACGCCGAGCCGGATACCTTCCATGCGCTGATCGTCGATGAGGCGCACCGCCTCAACGAGAAGTCGGGCATGTATCAGAACCTGGGCGAGAGCCAGATCAAGGAGGTGATCACCGCGTCACGCTTCTCGATCTTCTTCATCGACGAGGCGCAACGCGTGACGCTGAAAGACGTCGGCACGGTCGAGGAGATCCGGCGGCGAGCGGTGGAATGCGGCGCCGATGTCCACGAACTCGAGCTGGCCTCGCAGTTTCGCTGCAACGGCTCGGATGGCTATCTGGCATGGCTTGATCACGCCCTTCAGATTCGTACCACGGGCAACACCGACCTGGAGGACATCGACTACGACTTCCAGGTGTTCGACGACCCGAGTGCCTTGCGCCGGGCGATCCTCGAGAATAACCGCAAGGCCAACAAGGCACGAATGGTGGCCGGCTACTGCTGGCCCTGGGCCAGCAAGAAGGACAAGCACGCCATGGACATCGTGTTTCCCGAACATGGCTTCGCCGCCCAGTGGAACCTCGATGACGACGGCATGCTGTGGGCGATCGCCGATGGATCAGCAGAGCAGGTCGGCTGCATCCACACCTGCCAGGGGCTCGAGTTCGACTACGTTGGCGTCATCATCGGCGACGACTTCGTGATTCGTGACGGCCGCGTGGTGACGGACGCGGCCAAGCGGGCAGGGCAGGACCGCTCGGTGCATGGCTACAAGAAGATGCTCAAGGAGCAGCCCGAGCATGCCCGTGCCCTGGCGGACCAGATCATCAAGAACACCTATCGCACCTTGATGACGCGGGGCCAGAAGGGCTGTTACGTCTATGCCACGGACCCCGAGACCCGAGAGTACTTCGCGGCCTTTGCTCGTTCGCAGGCAGCCTCCGAGCATACCGATCTGGCTGAAGAGGCCGAGATACTGGATGGCTTGCATCTTCCTGTCGTGACGCGTGGTGAGGCGGTGCCATTCGAGCGCCATGTGCCCGTGTTCGACCTGAACATCGCCGCCGGCGAGTTCAGCGAGATGCAGATCGCCGACGCCGAGTACTGGGTCGAACTGCCGGACTTCATGCGCGTGAGCCACGACCTGTTCGTCAGCCGGGTAGTGGGGGAGTCGATGAACCGACGCATTCCCAATGGCGCCTGGTGTCTGTTTCGTGCCAACCCCGGCGGCACACGGCAAGGCAAGGTCGTCGTGGTGCAGCATCGCGCCATCGAGGACCCTGATCACGGCGGCAGCTTCACGATCAAGCTGTACCAGAGCGAGAAGGTCGAGGAATACGGCGAGTTCGTGAACCAGCGCATCGTGCTGAAGCCCCAGACCAACGCCTTCGGCTACAAGGACATCGTGCTCGAGGACGAGCTTGAGGACCTGAAGGTCATCGGCGAATTCCTCTCCGTGCTTTGAGCGACTGGGCAGTCGGATGCGTCGTCTACGCCGATGCTGGCTGGATAGCGAGCGGCGGAGCAGGCATGCTCATCGCTATCCGATACCGCAGAACCAGGTGAGCCCCAGATGTCAGACTCGTTCAAGCAGCTCCGTGACGCCATGGACCAGTTCGCCACAGAGCGTGACTGGGACCAGTTCCACTCGCCCAAGAACCTGGCCATGGCGCTGACGGTGGAGGCAGCTGAACTGCAGGAGTGCTTCCAGTGGCTGACCGAGGCGCAGTCCAGGGAGCTGGATGAGCAGCAACTGGCCGCCGTGCGCGACGAAATCGCCGATGTTCAGCTCTATCTGATCCGGCTGGCGGGCAAGCTGGACGTGGATATCGAAGCGGCATGCCGGGCGAAGATGGAGAAGAATGCGGAGAAATATCCCGCCGACCAGGTGAAGGGAAGTGCGAAAAAGTACACGCACTATCAGGATTGAAGTGCTGTGTGGCCGCTTTGTCCCCTGCAGCGGCCGTCTCTGCTAGCTTCGTCCCTCAAGCTACCTCCCGCTAAATTTGGGCTTAAGCAGGGCAGGAGACTCAGCTTTTGGTTTAAAAAACAATACTAAAAGCGGCCTTAAATGCCGATTTTTCGCTTGAATATAAACCATCGTGGTTTATTCTTCACTCTGAAGACGGAGTTTAAGGCCGCTTTTTAACGTGAAAATAAACCAGCTGCTGCACGAGATCCCGTATGGCGCCGTCGTGACGACCGCCTGGCTGGCGTCACACGGCGTCACCTCGGATCAGGCGCGTAAGCTGGCCGGCAGTGGCTGGCTGCAACGCGTGGGGCACGGTGCCTACTGCCAAGCGGGGGAGGCTCTTACTTGGGAGAGCGCCGTCTTCGCCTTGCAGGCGAGCGATGACACGGGGCTGCCACCGCTTTGGCCGGGTGGCCAGACGGCCCTGGCACTGCATGGTTTTGCTCACTATCTGCCCATGGGGGAAAGCACGACGCACCTGTATGGCAAGGAGGCCGCTCGGCTGCCCCGATGGCTGAGTGACGCCGAGTGGGCAGGGCGGATGGTGCTCCACTCCGAAAAGGGCCTGCCAGTGCAGCTTCCCGGCAGCTTCACGGACTACAAGCCGGATGGCAGAGCCTTCAGCTTGCAGGTATCGACCCCCGAGCGAGCGATCTTGGAGTGGATCGCCGTGACGCCGAATGAGCTGCTGTTCAGCAGTGAGCTGGTGGATACCTTCGGCGGGCTCAATACGCTGCGTCCGCGTCGGTTGCAGGCATTGCTGGAGTGGTGCCGTTCGGTGAGAACCAAGCGGGCTTTCCTAGTGCTGGCTCGCCACGCCGGGCATGCCTGGTACGGTCGCCTGGAACCACGCCGACTGGACCTCGGCAAAGGCAAGCGGCAGCTCTGCCAGGGCGGCAAGCTGGACAGGGAATATCACGTGACGGTGCCGGAGACATTCCTGCATGCCGATTGAAGCTCGCTACCACGAACAGGTCAGGCTGTTGGTCTCGCTGCTGCCATTCCTCAATGACGAGCCGTGCTTCGGCCTGAAGGGCGGTACGGCCATCAACCTCTTCGTGCAGCCATTACCCCGCCTTTCGGTCGACATCGACCTGGCCTACCTGCCGCTGGAGCCTCGTGACGAGGCACTGCGACGCTGTCGCGAGGCGCTGCAGCGACTGGCAGGGACTTTCAGCGTCCGACTGCCAGGTGTGCTGGCCGAGCTTCAGGATAATCGCCGAGACGAGCTGAGGATCCTGGTGAGTCGAGGTCGCAGCCAGGTGAAGGTGGAGGTGTCGCCGGTACTGCGTGGCACTCTGCACCCGTCCCAGGAGCGCGATGTCGTGGAGGCCGTGGAAGACGAGTATGGCTTCGCTGCGGTGCGGGTGGTGTCACTGCCGGACCTCTATGGCGGCAAGATATGCGCCGCGCTGGATCGCCAGCACCCCAGAGATCTCTTCGATGTGAAGCTGCTGCTGAACCAAGGCGGCCTGGATCGCAGTGTATTCGAAGGCTTTCTGGTTTATCTGCTGGGGCACCCCAGGCCCTTGAACGAAGTGATCAACCCACGGCTGAAACCGTTGGGTGACGTCTACCGACAGGAGTTTGTCGGGATGGCCAGGGTTGACCTTCCATTGCAGGAGCTGGAGAGCGTCCGCGATGAGCTGCTGTCGCGGCTGGGGCAGCTGATGACGGATGAAGATGTTCGCTTCCTTCTGTCCTTCAAGCAGGGAGCCCCTGACTGGGCGCTGCTTCCGCTATCGGGCGTGGATCGGCTGCCAGCCGTGCGCTGGAAGCTGGCCAACATCCAGAAGATGGGGGCCGACAAGCACCGTCAGTCACTCGAGCTGTTGGGGCAGGCATTGGACAGGCTGTGCGAATAATAGCCGGTTACCCGGGTGGTACAACTGCCTAAGTGACTCCTCCTTAAGACGAACGATAACTGGGAGCTGGCAGGCAGATCGAATTGTGCAGACTGTCAGTACCAGCAGCTCCGGCTAGATGTGACCTCTCAGTAGGTTGTTCATCCAGAGCCCACCCCTATGGCCGTGACGTCCTTGGCAGAGTAGAATTGCCATTAGCAAGCTACCGAAATGCTGCGCGATCCATTCCATGGGATGTGATGCTCCAGCAGACGCACGACGACTACAAGAATTTAACTTGCCTCCCCTGACACAGCGCCACGGCCTGCGATGCCGCTGGTGTGGTTCTACCGTGCCGCAGGCCCGGTACATGCCCTGTCAGAGGAGACCTTTCCAATGCCTCGCCCCACGCGCCCAGATCCCGGCACCGCCATGCACGCCCTGATTCGTGAGATCCGTACTCGCGTTCCCTTCACCACGCCCGGGTCGAGCCTGTGTCGAGGGCCCTGTCGGGGCTGCTCGAAGAAGCTGCTGGAGTTCCTCGATACCGAGCTAGAGGAGTGGGAAGACCGCCTGGAGGAGGGCGAGATGCCGCGCTTCGGTGACCTCAAGCGTCTGGAGAAGCTGGCTACCAAAGTGATGGCGGCGCTGCGCAAGAACGGCCTGGTTGCCTGAGCTTTCGCTGAGACAGATCAGCCCCTTCGCAACTTGAGGATATCCGCGACGGTGTAGTCGCCCGGGTAGCGAACGAAATCGCGCTTCTTACGGTCGGCGCCATACATCGCCATACGGTCGGCCAGTTCGTTGCCCTCCACCCCGGCATGTCCCTTCACATGGGCGATGGTCACCTTCGACTTCAGGCCTTCGTACAGCGCGTAGGTGGGTTGGATGATCTCGGGGTTCTTGATCGCCTGGCCATCGGCCTTCTTCCAGCCGCGCTTCTTCCAGCCGCCGGCCCACTTGGTGATGGCATTGATGGTATAGGTAGAGTCGCAGTGGATCCGCACGGACGCTCCCCGGGCGACCTCCTCCTGGGCGACCAGCAGGGCCTGCCGCAAGGCGTTCAGCTCCGCCGTGTTGTTGGTGCCCGCGGGGTTGTAGAGGCCATACCAGAGCTCTGAAAGCTTGCCGTCACGGTAGATCACCATGCCGGAGCCGGCATCGCCGGGGTTGGGCTCACAGGCACCGTCGCAGTAGATCTCCGTATCGTAGGTCTTGTCCGGGGCGGCGGAGGTGCCCGAGGGCGTGGGTGCCTTGCGGCGTGCCGGCCGTTTCGCGGGCGTGCCCGCGGCCTCTCCCTGCCTGGCGGATGTGCTCCCGCCCGGGCCCTTCGAGAAGGCCGCTTCGGCCGCTTCCCGGGAGGGGAAGGACTTGAAGCGCGCCTTGGGGTAGCCCTTCACCTGGCGGCTGCACTCCTCCCAGGAGGTGAAGATGCCGGTCTGCCGGCCCACCCAGACGACATAGAACTTGGGGCCCTTGCTGGCTGCCATGGCCTGCTCCTTGGCGAAAATTCGGCCCGCCATGATACATGACTCGCCCCATCACGGCCGGGCTTGCCTCAAACCGAGATCAGCACCCCGCCGCCCGCCAGCAGTGCAACTACCGCCCAGGCGGGGAGCTTCCATACGCCGAGCAGCAGGAAGCCGGTGAGCGCCAGGGCGAACTCCCGAGGGCCGAGGATGGCGCTGGTCCAAACCGGCTGGTAGAGCGCCGCTCCCAAGATGCCCACCACGGCGGCGTTGGCGCCGCGCATCAGCGCCTGGGCGCTGTCCCAACGGCGGAAGCGGTTCCAATGGGGTAGCACCGCCACCAGCAGCAGCATGCCGGGCAGGAAGATCATCACCAACGCCAGGGTGGCACCGAACAGGCTGCCGCCGAAAGGCACCATGGCAGCTCCCCCGGGCAATGAACCCTCAATGACGGAGCCTAAGTAGGCGGCGAAGGTGAACAACGGCCCGGGGATCGCCTGGGCGGCGCCGTAGCCGGCCAGGAAATCATCGGGGCTCACCCAGCCGGACTGCACCACCTCGGCCTCGAGCAGCGGCAGCACCACGTGGCCACCGCCGAACACCAGGGCGCCGGCACGGTAGAAGGCATCCATTACCGCCAGCGTCATGGAGGGCGTGACCCAGGCCAGCAGCGGCAGGACGACCAGCAGCACGACGAAGCCGGCCCCCGCCAGGTGGCCGGCGCGGCGGGAGATGGGCAGGGTCAGGGGATGCACCTCTGCCTCGGCGTGGGTGCGACAGAGCAGCATGCCGGCAACGGCGCCGACGACGATGGCCGCTACCTGGCCCAGCGGGCCGCTCACCAGTACCACGGTGAACACCGCGGCGAGCGCGATGCCGGCGCGGCGCCGGTCGGGGCAGAGATTGCGTGCCATGCCCCAGACCGCATGGGCGACGATGGCTACGGCAGTGACCTTGAGGCCGTGGATCAGGCCCTGGCCGATGGGGCCTTCGAAGGCGGCGGCGCCCAGGGCGAAGAGCACCAGCAGGATCGCAGAGGGGAGGGTGAAGGCCGTCCACGCCGAGAGTGCTCCCCAGGGGCCGCCGCGCATCAGTCCCAGAGCGAAGCCCACCTGGCTGCTGGCGGGGCCAGGCAGGAACTGGCATAGCGCTACCAGGTCTGCGTAGTCCTGCTCGGTCAACCAGCGACGCTGCTCCACGAACTCGCTGCGGAAGTAGCCGAGGTGGGCGATGGGGCCGCCGAAGGAGGTCAGGCCGAGCAGCAGGAAGGCGCGGAAGACCTCGCGGACGCGGCCTGGGGTTGCCTGGTCAACGCTCATGACACTCTCCTGAAGCCTTTGGCAAGGCTGTCACCCTGCTGATGAAGGGTGACAGCCGTGTGACAGGTGGGCATAGCCGATCGGAGCGGGCGGATCAGGGCTCCGGGTTGAGCCGCGGATGGGTCTCTTCTCCCCAGGCCATGACCAGGGCGCCCGAGAGGAACATGGCGATGACCACGAACCAGAAGCCGGCGGTAACGGCGCCGGTAAGGTGGGCCACCAGGCCGAAGCCCAGGGCGCCGATTCCGTAGCCGAGGTCGCGCCAGAATCGATAGATGCCGATCGCGGAGCTGCGCCAGTTGGGGTGGGAGATATCCGCCACCGCCGCGCTCAGGTTGGGGTAAAGGAGCGCCATGCCGACGCCGGTGACGGCGGCCGCAAAGGACCACCAGGCCACGCCGCTTCCGAGTAGCGTCAGGGCCACGCCACCACCGCAAATCCACATGCCCCAGACGATGGTCTTGAGGCGGCCGACATGGTCCGAAAGCTTGCCGGTGACGAACTGGGAGCCGCCCCACACGAAGCCATAGATCCCCACCACCCAGCCGATGGCGTCGAGCCCCAGGCCCTGCTGGTAGAGGAAGACCGGATAGAAGACCCACACAAGGGCGTCGACGAACTTCTCCACCAGGCCTGCCTGGCTGAAGGCGGCCATGCGCCGGTCACGCCAGCTCATCAGTGCGAACATCTCACCGGTGGTCGGGGCGTCCGAGACCAAATGTGAGATTCTGGCCCTCGGCCCGTCGGAGTTGCCGCTGGCGTGGCGAGCGCTCTCTGCCTTGGCCCAGGCGTGCGTCTCGCGGATCGAGGTCAGGGTCAGCACGATGGCCAGAGCGATCACCGCGGCACCGAACACGAAGAGCCCCAGGCGCGGACCGAGCCCCATCGCCAGATAGCCCGTGACGATCCCCGCCACGGCGACCCCCACGTAGCCCGAGAACTCGTTCATGCCCATGGTGAAGCCGCGCTCGTCGGCTCGGGTGATATCCATCTTGGCGGTCTGCGTCATCGACCAGCAGAGCCCCTGGTTGACGCCCAGCAGCACGGTGGCGACGACGATCCAGCCCCAGGAGGGGGCATACAGCACCATGGCAGGGATCGGGATGGCCGATAGCCAGCCGAACAGGAGTACCTTCCTGCGCCCGATGCGCTCGGCGAGTCGCCCCGCCACGAAATTGAGGGCGCCCTTCACGAAGCCGAAGGCTACCACGAATGACGTCAGCATCATGAAGGAGCCCTCGGCGACGCCGAACTCGGATTCCGCCAGCGCCGGCACTACGGTACGCATCATGCCGATGGTGAGACCGACCAGGAAGACCTGGCCCAGCTGATGAGTGAACTGGTGAAGGTTCTCGCGGATGCCGTGGCGGTAATGGTCGTCGTTGGGACTCATCTGATGAAACTCCGGGAGTGATCGTGAACCGGTGACTCAGGAGCCGCTTGGCGTGGCCTGTGTGCGCTGGCTGAAACCGAACCACAGCGTGGCCAGCATCACCAGCAGGATGGCCGGCAGCATGGCCAGGTTCAGCGCCTCCCAGCCCAGGTGGTGCAGCAGCGCGCCGGCCATCAGCGATCCCAGGGCGACCAGAGAGAAGATGATCAGGTCGTTCACGCCCTGCACCTTGCCGCGCTCCGCCTCGCTGTGCACCGTGGAGAGCAGCGCACTGCCTCCCACGAACAGGAAGTTCCAGCCGATGCCGAGCAGCACAAGCGCCACCCAGAAGTGCGCCAGGCTGGTGCCCAGGTTTGCCACCAGCACCGTGCCGGTCAGCAACAGGCTGCCCGCCAGCAGGATGCGCGGTACGCCGAAGCGGGCGATCAACCCGCCGGTAAAGAAGGAGGGGGCGAACATGCCCAGCACGTGCCACTGCATGATGAAGGCGACCTGGCCCATCTCGAATCCCCGGGCGCGCATGGCCAGCGGCGTGGCGGTCATCACCAGCACCATGATGGCGTAGCCCACCGCGCCGGCGAGCACCGCCACCCGGAAGCTCGGCCGGGCGGCGATGGCGGCCAGGGGACGGGATTGCTCCCCGGGCTGCGGCTCACCCGTGGCCGGTACTTTCAACTGACTGAGCAGGCCGATGGCCATCAGGGCGAGGATGGCGATCACCAGATAAGGGCCGCCCAGGGGCACCGCGGCGATCAGGTTGGTGGCGGCGCTGGCGTTCCAGGGGCCCAGGAAGGCCGCGGCCACGCCGCCGGCCATCACGAAGGAGATCGCCCGACTGCGGAAGGCGGGGCTCGCCACGTCGGCGGCGGCGAAGCGGTAGTACATGGCGAAGCCCTGGTAGAGACCCAGCAGCAGGTTGCCGATGCAGAACAGCCAGAACGACCCCAGCGAAATGGCGGTGAAGCTGAGCAGGCCACCGGCCACACCGCCCAGGCTTGCCCCGGTGATGAAGCCGCGGCGCCGTCCCACCCGCTTCATGTAGAGCGAGGCCGGCAGGGTCGAGGCCACGGTGCCCAGCATCATCATGGCGATGGGCAGGGTGGCGAACCCCGGGTCGGGACTCAGCTGCTGGCCCACCACCCCGCTCAGTGTCATCACGGTGATCGAGGCCACCATGAACAGCACCTGGCTGGTCACCAGGATGGCCACGTTGCGCTTTTCCCGGCTTGCCGGTTCCATGGGCATAATGCTCCTCGGAGTGGAAGGGATCAGAACACCATAACCCTGTCGGCCAGCTCGGTGGCCTCGGCCAGGGCGTCCATGGTGCTGCGCTCGGCGCCCTTTACCACCTCCTCCTCGGTAATGCCGCGGGCATCCATGCAGGTCCCGCATAGCAGCACGCGGCCCTTGGTGGTGACCCGCTTGACCATGCGCTCGGCGTTGTAGAAGCCATCCGGCGTCTTCTGGCCGGCCTTGGCGCCGGAGACGGCATCGCCCATCAGGAAGACCGTCACTTCGTGCTCACGCTTGATCAGGGCGTGGGCCAGGCGCAGGCCGTTGTAGAGACGCTCGGTGCCGTAGGGCGGGTCGTTGATGATGATGAGGCTTTTCACTGGAAGGCTCCTTCTGCCATCATTCTATAAAACGATAGAATGATGGTGATGGATGCCGATGCCTGTCAAGCGGCACCATGGTTAGTGCACCTTCAAGAGAGTGAACATGACCGATCAACAGCAGATACTGGATACCCTGGCCCAGGTGGGGCGTGCGCTGGGCAACGGCCATCGCCTGGCACTGCTGGAGCGTCTGGCCCAGGGCGAGGCTCCGGTGGAGACCCTGGCGACGACCGCCGGTCTCACGGTCGGCAATGCCTCACAGCACTTGCAGCAGCTGCGTCGTGCCGGGCTGGTCACCGCCAGCCGCGCGGGCAAGCAGATGATCTACCGGCTGACTGACGAGCGTATCGTCGGCCTGATGGGGCTGCTGCGGGAGATCGCCGAGACCAACCTGGCGGAGATGGAGCGCCTGGTCGGGCAGCTGTTCGCGGATGACGATGCTAATGGTGCCCTGGAAGCCGTGACCCGGGACGAGCTGATGGCTGGTCTGGAACGCGGAGAAGTGGCCCTGCTGGACGTGCGCCCCGAGGATGAGTATGCGGCCGGCCACCTGCCGGAGGCGATCAACATCCCCTTACCGGAGCTGGGGCAGATGCTGGAGCGGCTGCCACAGGACAAGGAGATCGTGGCTTACTGCCGTGGCCCCTATTGCGCCCTCTCCCACGAGGCCGTGCAGCGTCTGCGTCAGCTCGGTTACCGAGTGCGACGCTTCGAGGAGGGCTATCCGGAGTGGAAGGCAGCGGGGCTGCCGGTGGCATAGTGCCCGGTGGCAAGCATCGCGATTCGCGGCTATGCCGCCCCGGGCAGGAACTGGCGGCACAGCGCCGCGACCAGGATGCCGCCGGCGATGGCCGGCAGCGGCTTCTTGAGCGTCAGCATGATCACGGCGGTGGTGAGCAGTGCCAGGCGGGCGCCGGTGTCGCCGGTCACCGACAGGGGCGCAAGCAGTGCTACCAGCACCGAGCCGGACATGGCATGGATGAACTGTCGCACCCGGTAGCCGATGGGCACGAAGGACATCACGAAGACTCCGCCCCAGCGCGTCGCCAGGGTTACCAGCGCCATGGCTAGGATGACGAAGAGCGCACCCAGGCCGCCCGTTTCGAGGCTCATTCGCGCTTCCCCCAGGCCAGGCCGACCAGGCCGCCGGCGATGGCGCCCACCACCACGTGGCTGTTCTCTGGCAGATAGTAGAAGGCGAGCAGCGAGGCGCCGGCGGCTACCGTCCAGATCAGCAGCATGCGCAGGTTCTTCTCGCCGCCCACCACCATGGCCAGCAGGAAGCAGCCCATCACCATGTCGAGCCCCAGGCTCGCGGGGTCCTGCACCGAGCCGCCGACGTTAAGGCCCAGCCAGGTACCCAGCACCCAGAAGCCCCACAGCGCGATCCCGCCGCCCAGTAGCAGTCCCAGCCCCGGTCGGTCGCGGCCGAAGGCCTGCATGGCCATGGCCCAGTTGGCGTCGGACGCGACCAGCATGATGCCGTAGCGCCGGGCCGGCGAGAGCGGTTCGAGCCAGGGGTAGAGGGTGGCGCCCATCAGCAGGTGGCGTGCATTGATGGCAAACACCGTTACCAGCAGGGTGAAGAAGGGCACCTGTGGCCCCCACAGCTCCAGGGCGGCGAACTGCGAGGCCCCGGCGAAGACCAGGGTGCTCATCAGCACGATCTCGAGGTCGCCGAGCCTGGCCTGGGTCGCCGCCAGGCCGAAGGCGACGCCAAAGACGATGACGAACAGCGAGAGCGGTAGCAGCGCCTTGAATCCCTCCCACACCAGCGCCCGGTCCAGGCGGTGGGGGCTCGCTTCCTTGCGTGTCATGGGGGCTCCGAGGGGGATGTTGTCGGGGGCGTGAACCCCTGATGTTAGCAGATGGCACCGCGTGGCTGGTGGGTGGGCCAGGCCGGCGAACCGGGCCACCCACCGGCACGTCGTCACTCCTCCTTCGGGAGCAGTTGGTCCGGCAGGTTCTCGTCGCTACCCTTTATGCCGAAAGTGGCCCGGGGCGGGTCGAAGTCGTCACGTTCGCCGATCACCTCGCCCTCGGGTGTGATGACCATGCTGCGCTTGTCGGCATAGCAGTAGTGGTAGCGCTTGACCTCGCCCCAGGTCACCAGGGTGCCGCCGCTCTGCTGCATATGGTCGCGAGCCTTGTGGCAGGCCGCAGCCAGGCGCTCCTCCCAGGGCAGGCGCCAGAAGTCGATGGGGAAGGGCAGGCGGCGGAAGTGCTCGGTGAAGGCCATGGCGAAGATGGGTGTGCCGCGGCCGCGCACATAGTCGGTGTCGGCGAACAACCAGTGGCGAAAGGCGGCGCGATCCTCGGCCAGGCGGTCGCTCACGGCGGCGATGGCGGGGCGGTAGTCGGCCGGGGCCAGACCGATGCTTCGGCAGAGCGCCTCGAGGAAGCCGCGGGGAGCGTAGTGGGCGTCGTGAAACTGGCGCTCGAGTCCCAGGTAGCGGCCCTGGAGCACGGCCTGAAAGTGCTCGAGCGCTTCGGGCTCGGACTGCTCGTAGCCGAGCTCGGCGAGGAGGGTCTCCGGCGTCAGGTGGTGGGTGCGCAGGTGCAGTTCATGGAGCAGGTTCATTGTGCCACCCTCCCTGCCGTCCGGGAGAGGCGAGCTCCGCGGTGGTTGTGATCCTTCCTTCCGACGCGCTGCGTGCGGTCGGAGAGGATGGCGTCATCGCGCAGCTCCGGGCGCACGATATCGTCCTGGGTCAGGTCGAGCGCGGCGAGGCGGGCGAGGGTGGTGGCCGGCCGTTGGCGGCTGGCGGTCTGGGCGAGATGGCTCATGTCAGTCTCCTTTTCCCCTGTCTGGAGGTCGTGGTTCGGCAAGCGCCGACCCAGGGGAGAGGAGCCGTGCGCCGCTTTAGCTGCATTTCTATCCCGCCCGCAAGTTGGTGCTTAAATCGGCGGTGGCCCGGGGGCCAGATACACAAAACCCGCTTTGCAGATGCTAAAGCGGGCTCTTGGCGTCGCTTTAGCTGGATTTGTAGAGCGCCCGCAAGCTGGGATTCAAATCGGCGCTGGCTTAAAGGTACGGCGCCGCCGGAACGATGTCAAATGCTTTCGGGCCGTGTGGCGAAGCCGGCGCACGTTGACGTCAATTTGCCCCGGCCAGCCGACCCAGCGAGTTTTCTCTGCCATGATGCAGGCTCCAACCTCCAAGGAGAACGCCCCGATGAGCGATACCGCCCTGATGATCGTCGACCTGCAGAACGACTACTTCCCCGACGGCAAGTGGCCTTTGGTGGGCATCCAGCCGGCTGCCGAGCAGGCCGCTGCCGTGCTCGGACACTTCCGCGAACGCTCGCTGCCGGTCGTGCATATCCGCCACGAATTTCCCTCCGCCGAGGCGCCCTTCTTCGCGCCGGGCAGCGAGGGGGCTCACATTCACGCCACCATGGCGCCGCGGGAATCGGGCAACGAGTCGGTGGTCCTCAAGCACAGCGTCAACGCCTTCCTCGGTACCGACCTGCACGAGCACCTGCAGGCGCAGGGCATCGAGAAGCTGGTGGTGGTGGGCGCCATGAGCCATATGTGCATCGACGCCGCCACCCGTGCCGCCTCGGATCTCGGCTACCAGGTCACGGTGCTGCAGGATGCCTGCGCCACCCACGACCAGACGTTCAACGGCGAGACGGTGCCGGCGGCCCAGGTGCATGCATCCTTCATGGCCGGGCTGGCCTTCGCCTACGCCGAGGTCACCGACACCGCCGAGTGGATCAAGCAGCACTCATAGCCTTGCCTGGGGGCCGTAATCCACCATCATGGGGGATAATTCTCCAACTTCCGCTTTTCAGGAGTGACCATGCGTATCAATGCGGACTTCACCCGGCGTGCCGTCGTCACGCCGGAGCAGCACGAGTGGGTGGCCTCGCCCCAGGGCGGCGTCGAGCGGGTGATGCTCGACCGGGTGGGGGCCGAGAAGGCCCGCGCCACCAGCCTGGTGCGCTACGCCCAGGGCTCCCACTTCCCGCCCCATGAGCACCCCGGAGGGGAGGAAATCCTGGTGCTCTCCGGCACCTTCTCCGACGAGAGCGGTGACTTCCCGGTGGGCTGGTATGTGCGCAACCCGCCGGGCTCCGCGCATCGACCCTCCAGCGAGCCGGGCGCCACCATCTTCGTCAAGCTGTGGCAGATGCCGCCAGAGGACGATCATCACGTCCGCGTCGACACCAACGACCCCGCCGCCTGGCATCGCCAGGGGGAGGGGCGCGAGACCTGCCAGCTGTTCGAGTCCGCCGCCGAGCGAGTCTGCCTGGAGCGCCTGGCGGCGGGGCAGGCGCTACCGCTAGAGGCGACCCGGGGCGTAGAGCTGCTGGTGCTGGACGGCGAGCTCAGCCTCGACGGCGAGACTCCGGGCCAGACCCTTAGCAAGGGTAGCTGGCTGCGCCTGCCCGTCGGCGACACGCCGCGCCTTCTCGCCGGGACGGACGGCGTCACCTGCTATCTCAAGCGGGATCATCTGGGCGAGATCCGCGCGCCGGAGTGAAGCCCGCCTCCGCCAGTGCCACCAGGTTGTGCAGCACCGGCGAGTCGTTGCCGCTGCGCCAGGCCAGCCACAGGGGCATGCCACTTTGTGTCAGTTCTTCCAGCTCCAGGAAACGGATGCCGGGCATGGGGTGGCTGGCACTGGCGGCGGGCACGATGGCGATGCCCAGGCCTGCCGCCACCATGCTGAGGATGGCGATGTTGTCGGCGCCGAACTGCACCACCCGGGGGTGAAAGTCGAGGCGCTGAAAGTGTGCCATCACGCGGTCGTAGTAGACCGGCGAGACACTGCGGAAGCCCCAGATGAAGTCGGCCTGCTCGAGTTCCTTGAGGCGTTGCGGCGGCGCGCTTGCCCAGTGAGAGTCGGCGGGCACCGCCAGCATCAGGTAGTCGTTCTGCAGCTGGCGTGCCTCCAGGCCCTGCTGCTCGGCGCTGTCGAGATACAGGATGCCGGCGTCCAGGGTGCCCTCGCGCAACCGGTCAAGCTGCGGCCCCGAGAGCAGTGGGAAGACCTCGAATCCGACCTCTGGATAGCGATCGCGATAGCATCGCAATAATCCGGCTACCTCCGGCACCCACAGGTGGGTCACCGTCACCCCCAGGCCGAGCTTGCCGGTCAGGCCGCTGCCCAGCGCCGAGAGCCGCGCCCGCACCTGAGTGCGCCGGTCGAGCAGTGCCACCGCTTCTTCGTAGAGCGCCTTGCCGGCTACCGTCAGCCGCACCCCCCGGGCGTGACGTTCCAGTAGATTGACCTCCAGATCCTCCTCCAATAGTCGAATCTGACGGGTCAGCGCCGGCTGGGCCACGTGCACCCGGCGGCTGGCAGCGGAGATGGAGCCGGTCTCGGCGACAGCCACGAAGTAGCTGAGTTGGCGGAATTCCATGGGATTGGGCCTGCACAGGGGCGATATCGGGAACTCTACTCATGCTTAAATGGCATGTCAGCTATCCAAAAGTGATATTTTTGCTATCGCTTGCGGCGTTCCATAGTGGAAGGACAATCCACAACAAGTCTCGCCCCGTGCGAGCCGGAACGCCCTCCATGACCAAGACCTACCACCTGCTGACGGGGCTGCACTTCGCCTTGTGCACCCTGGCCATGATCTGGCCCGGCGCCCTGATCGCCAACCGTATCGAGCCCACCGTGCTGGGCCTGCCCTTCCTGTTCTTCTGGTACACCCTGTGGATGCTGCTGCTGTTCGTGGGCATGTGGGTGGCCTTCGTGATCCGCCACGGAGGTGACCGCCATGAGTGATATCGCGATCGTCATCGGCATCACCCTTGCCTACTTGATGGTGGTTCTGGCCGTGGGCCTGCGCGCCCGCGGGCAGGCGAGCTCCAGCCTCGAGGGCTATGTGGCCGGCGGGCGCCACGTGGGCGTGGTGATCCTGTTCTTCATCCTTGGCGCCGAGATCTTCTCCGCTTTCGCCTTTCTTGGCACCCCGGGCTGGGCCTACCAGCACGGGGCGCCGGCCTTCTACATACTCGCCTATCTGTCACTGGTGCCGATCACCATCTGGGCGCTGGGGCCGCGAGTGGCCAAGCTGGGCCGCGAACGCGGCTACCTCACCCAGGGCGACATGATCGCCGACCACTACCGCAGCAAGCCGCTGGGCATGCTGGCCGGGGTGATTGGCGTGATGGCGCTGGTGCCTTACCTGACCATCCAGATCGCCGGTGCCGGTCTGCTGTTCCAGGCCGCCACCGATGGGGCGGTGCCCTTCTGGCTGGGCGGCCTGCTGGCCTTCCTGGTGGTGGCGGCCTATGTCTTCGCCAGCGGGCTGAGTGGCATCGGCTGGACCAACCTGGTGCAGGGCGTGATGATGATCGCCATCGCCTGGTTCCTGGGCCTGGCTATCCCCGAGCGTCTCTATGGCGGGGTGGGGGAGATGTTCACCCAGCTCCAGCAGCAGGCTCCGGAGTACCTGACCATGCCCGGTGCCACCGGCATGGGCTGGGGTTACTTCAGCACCGCGGTGCTGGTCAGCGCCTTCGGCGGCGCCATGTGGCCCCACCTGTTCATGAAGTTCTACTCCGCCGACAGCGGCAAGACCCTGCGCAAGGTCAGCGTCTTCTATCCGCTCTATGCCTACCTGCTGGTGCCGCTGCTGTTCATCGGCTTCGCCGGCATCCTGGCCTTCGCCGAGGCGCCCCTGGAGCGCTCCGACACTGTGCTGCTGCAGATGGTGATGGATGTCGCCAACTTCTCGCCCTGGGTGATCGGCCTGATGCTCTCCGGTGCTCTGGCAGCAGCGATGTCCACCGGCGCCAACCTGGCGCACACCGCCGCCGTGGTGCTGGTGCGCGATGTGATGGGCCCCACCGTGATGAAGAACGCCAGCGAGGAGGCAGCGGTGAGTGCCACCCGCTGGAGCGTGCTGGGGCTGTCGCTGCTAGCCTACCTGATCGCGTTGCTCAACCCCGGCTCGCTGGTGATGATCCTGCTGACTGCCTACGGCCTGATCGTGCAGCTTTTCCCGATGGTGATCGGGGCGCTCTTCATGCCCCAGCTGCGGCGTGCCAGCGTGATGGCCGGCGCCCTGGTCGGTAGCCTCGCCTACGTGCTGATGGACTTCGTATGGAGCTCGCCGTTTGGCTGGCACGCCGGGGTCTGGGCGATCCTGCTGAACATTCTGGTCGTGGCGGCCTGGCAGCGCGTCGGGCGTTCTGACAGCGACGCGTCAATCACCAGCCCGGCTAGCCGCTAAGCGGCAAGGAGACTCGCATGACGACACGACACGATACTGCCGGCGCAATCGACAAGGGTAATGATCTCAAGGACGCCATCGACGCCCGGGTGGAGGCCGCCTTCGGCGAGGTGCAAACGCTCTACCGCCAGCTCCATCAATATCCCGAGTTGCCGTTCCAGGAGCATGAGACCAGCACCCGCCTCGCCGAGGCATTGGAAGCGCTGGGCTATGCGGTGACCCGCGGTGTGGGTGGCACCGGGGTGGTGGCCATGCTCGAGAACGGCGAGGGACCCACGGTGATGCTGCGTGGCGACATGGACGCCCTACCGATCAAGGAGGTCACCGGCCTGGACTATGCCAGCACGCGTACCGCGGAGACCGAGAGCGGCACGGTGCCACTGATGCACGCCTGCGGCCACGACCTACACAGCAGTTGTGTGGTAGGCGCCGCCGCGGTGATGGCCGGGCTCAAGGAGCAGTGGTCCGGCACCCTGATGCTGATCTGCCAGCCCGCCGAAGAGATCTTCGGCGGTGCCCGGGCCATGCTCGACGATGGCCTCTACGAGCGCTTCGCTCGGCCGGATGTCATCCTCGGCCAGCACAATATGCCGGCGCTTGCCGGCACCGTGGGGCATCGCCCCGGCAGTGCCATGGCCGCCTGCACCAACCTGGCGGTGACCATCCACGGCGCCGGCGGCCACGGCTCGATGCCGGCCCAGACGGTGGATCCGGTGGTGATCGCCGCCCATGTAGTGACCCGGCTGCAGACCATCGTCTCCCGGGAGGTGCCGCCGGAGGAGACCGTGGTGGTCACGGTGGGCAAGCTCGCCGCCGGCACCCAGGCCAACATCATCCCGCACTCCGCCGAACTCGAGATCAACGTACGCAGCTTCGACGATACCCTGCATCGCCAGGTGGTGGCGTCCATCGAGCGTATCATCCGTGCCGAGTGCGAGGCGGGACGCTCGCCGAAGCCTCCGGAGTTCCGTGTGCTCAACGAGACCATCGCCCTGCACAATGACTCGGCGGCAGTGGAGCGGGTGCGCCAGGCCCACGCCGCCCAGTTCGGCGAGGAGGCTCTCTACGCCATGCCGCGCCTGAACGGCAGCGAGGACTTCCCCTTCTTTGGCAACGCCGAGGCGGGCGGCTTCGGCGGCGAGGATATCCCCTATGTCTACTGGTTTATCGGCGCCACCCCGGCCGAGCGCTGGGTCGAGACGCCGGGGGAGGGCGTGGCACAGAAGATGCGCCACCTGGAGATGCCCCACTCGCCCTACTACTTCCCGGGCAATGCGATAACCATGCGCACCGGTATCGAGGCCATGGCGGCCGGGGCACTCGCCTACCTGACCTGACCTCTCACGATCCTTGCTTGATCACCGCCGCCCTGCTCACACGCAGGGCCGGCCACCCGCGTGCCCAAGACACAAAAACCACAACCACCATACGCAAAAGAGATCACCATGACCCGACCCGCCCTGACAGGTGCTGCCCTGCTGCTGTCCCTCTCCCCGTCACTCGTTTTCGCCGCCGGCTTCACCGAGGATGGCCAGACCCAGCTGCAGTACCGCCAGTACTACTGGAACGAGGACCCGGGAAGCGGCGTGGGGCCGACCCGCGACGAGTGGGTGCATGCCCTGCAGCTCGACTACACCTCCGGCTTCTATCGCGACATCATCGGTTTCGACCTGGGGGTAGGGGTCGCCGATGCCTTGAACGTGGGCAGCGAGGCAAACAACGTCAGTAATCTTTCCACCGATGGGGACCTGCAGGACCCCGATGGCATCGCCAAGCCGACCACGGCTTACCTGAAGCTGCGCTTCGGCGAGGAGGGCAATCGGCTGCGCCTGGGTTGGGGCAAGAAGGTACGCGACTATCGCCTCTATGCCGACAACACCACGCGCATCCTTCCGGCCGCCTCGGTCGGCTTCGATGCGGCCTACGACTTCCGCGACCTGTCGCTCTATGCGGCACGCATCGAGCGCTTCAGTCCCCGCGACGAATCCGGCTGGGGCGACGATCTGCGCACCTTCGATGGCCAGGCCATCGACAGCGTCGACCTGGCCGGGCTGAGCTATGCGTTGCCGGGCGAGCTCAAGGCCGAGGCCGAGTACCTGTCGGCGAAGGACTACCTCGACGAGGCTTTTGTGCGCCTGAGCCGGGACTTTGCCATGACGTCGGATGCGACCCTGGCAGTCGCCCTGGCCCATACCCGGCAGAGCGATGGTGGTGAGCTGTTCGAGGAGCAGGGGGTGCCCGGTGTCTACTCGGCGGATGCCGAACACGAGTCGCGTTCCAATGAGCTGTCGCTGACCTGGCGTCAAGCCCCCGGTTATGTGGGTGTGGCTTACTCCAAGGTTCTGGGCGATAACTTCGATCGCGTGCTATTCAACCGTGATTATGGCACCTGGGACAGCGCCGCCGACAACTTCTACCGCTTCGGCTTGGCTGGGGAGGCCATGTGGAAGGTCAGCGCTGGCCTGGACCTGACCATGCTGGGCCTCGAGGGACTGCGCTGGGATGGTTACTACGCTCACTCCGATGAGGCCGACGGCTACACCGGGTTCTCGCGCAGCGAGTTGCTGAGCATGCTGCAGTACCGCTTTCAGGGCCCCCTGGACGGACTGTCACTGGCCTGGCTGCACGTCAACTTCGAGACCGAGGGCGAGCCCCGCCCGGGCAGCGGCCAGCAGTTGAATCTGGGCCCGGCCGGCTTCATCACGCATGATGTCGATCGGCTCTATGTGACGTACACCTACCGCTTCTAGCCCGCCGGGCACTCGCCCCGGCTGCTACCCCATCACAACGAAAGGGCGGACACTTGCCAAGTGTCCGCCCTTCACTGGCCTTGGCTTACCGACTCAACACTCGATGGCGTTCACGGCCAGCCCGCCCGTCGAGGTCTCCTTGTACTTCGCCTGCATGTCGGCGCCAGTGTCGCGCATGGTGCGGATCACCTTGTCCAGCGAGATGAAGTGCTCGCCATCGCCGCGGAGGGCCATCTGGGCGGCGTTGATGGCCTTCACCGAGGCGATGGCATTGCGCTCGATGCAGGGCACCTGGACGAGGCCGCCCACCGGGTCACAGGTCAGGCCCAGGTTGTGCTCCAGGCCGATCTCGGCGGCGTTCTCCACCTGGTTGATGGTGCCGCCCATTACCTCGGTGAGGCCGGCGGCGGCCATGGCGCAGGCCGAGCCTACCTCGCCCTGGCAGCCCACCTCGGCGCCGGAGATGGAGGCGTTCTTCTTGCACAGGATGCCTACCGCGCCGGCGGTGAGCAGGTAGTCCACCACGTCGCGCTCGCTGGCGCCCTTGCGGAACTGCATGTAGTAGTGGAGCACCGCCGGGATGATGCCCGCCGCACCGTTGGTGGGCGCGGTGACCATGCGCCCGCCGGCGGCGTTCTCCTCGTTGACCGCCAGGGCGTAGAGGTTGACCCAGTCCATGGCCGACATGGTGGAGGCGATCAGCGAATGGTCGTCCTCGCTGGCCAGCATGCGCTGATACAGGGTCTTGGCGCGGCGCTTGACGTTGAGCCCACCAGGCAGCACGCCCTCGGCTTCCATGCCCTTCTTGACGCAGACCTGCATCGCCGCCCAGATCACCAGCAGGCCCTCGCGAATCTCCTCTTCGCTGCGCCAGGCCTTCTCGTTCTCCAGCATCAACTCGCTGATGCGCAGGTCGTTCTCCCGGCACATGCGGAGCAGCTCGTCACCGGTCTGGAAGTCATAGGGCAGCGCGGTTTGATCGGTATCCAGCGCCCCCTCGGCGGCCTGGGCCTCATCGATGACGAAGCCACCACCCACCGAGTAGTAGGTGTTGCGGTAGAGTTCGTCGGCGTGGCCGTGGGCGATCAGGCGCATGGCGTTGGGGTGATGCGGCAGGCTCTCTTCGAGCAGCTGCATGTCACGCGCCCAGACGAAAGGGACGCTATGGCGGGCATCCAGGCGCAGTGCCTCGGCCTCCTTCAGCTCCTCGATGGAGGGGGCGATGATATCGGGGTCGATGCGATCGGGGCGCTCGCCCATCAGCCCCATGAGCACCGCGTGGTCGGTGCCGTGGCCGATGCCGGTGGCGGAGAGCGAGCCGTAGAGCTGCACCTCCACCCGCGCCACGCGGGTCAGCAGGTCGCGCTCCTTGAGCTCACCGACGAAGTCGTAGGCGGCCCGCATCGGGCCCACGGTGTGCGAGCTCGAGGGCCCCACGCCGATCTTGAACAGGTCGAAGACGCTGATGGACATGGTCGTGAACCTCTGTTGTTGTTACTGCGCCTCGGCTTGCGCCTGCCGCCCCTCGGCGGCGCGGCAGGCGGCCGCGGTGAACAGTACGTCGGTGGAGGAGTTGAGTGCCGTCTCGGTGGAGTCCTGGACCACGCTGATCACGAAGCCGATTGCCACCACCTGCATCGCCACATCGGTGGAGATGCCGAACAGGCTGGCGGCCATGGGGATCAGCAGCAGTGAGCCGCCGGCCACACCCGAGACACCGCAGGCGGCCAGCGCCGAGACCACGCAGAGCAGCAGGGCGGTGGGGAAGTCGACCGGGATACCCAGGGTGTTGGCCGCGGCCAGAGTGATCACCGAGATGGTGATCGCCGCGCCGGCCATGTTGATGGTGGCACCCAGTGGGATGGAGATCGCGTAGGTGTCGGGGTCGAGATCGAGCCTCTCGCACAGCGCCATGTTGACCGGGATATTGGCCGCCGAGCTGCGCGTGAAGAAGGCGGTGATGGCACTGCCACGCAGGCAGGTGAAGACCAGCGGGTAGGGGTTGCGGCGGGTCTGCCAGAAGACGATCAGCGGATTGGTGACCAGTGCCACGAACAGCATGCAGCCGACGATCACACCCAGCAGTCGGCCGTATTCGAGTAGTGCGCCGAGTCCGGCTTCCGCCAGGGTATTGGCGACCAGACCGAAGATGCCCAGCGGGGCGAAGCGTATCACCACGCGCACGATACCGGAGATGGCTTCGGAGAGGTCGTTGAGCGCGTCGCGGGTGGTCTCGCTGGCGTGGCGCAGCATCAGCCCCAGGCCGATGGCCCAGGCCAGGATGGCGATGAAGTTGGCCTCCATCAGCGCGGTAACCGGGTTGGCAACGGCATTGAGCAGCAGGTTGCGCAGGATCTCGATGATGCCGCCCGGCGGGTTGCCACTGACCTCGGGCATGTCCAGCGTCAGGGTGGTGGGGAAGGTGAAGCTGGCCAGCACGGCGACCAGTGCCGCCACCAGGGTGCCGACCACATAGAGAAGCAGCACGCCGCGAATATGAGTGGGCTGTCCCTTGCGGTGCCCGGCGATGGCCGCCGCCACCAGCACGAACACCAGTATCGGGGCCACGGCCTTGAGGGCCGAGACGAACAGCTCGCCGAGCAGCGAGAACGAGGCGGCGAGGTCGGGAGATACGACGGCGAGCAGGATGCCGCAGACGATGCCGATGGCGATCTGGGTGATCAGGCCCAGGCGCAGCAGCGGGCCGAAAAGGGTATTAAGCGTGGAAGTCATCGAGGATCTCTCGGTGGTTGGGTGCTGGCAGAATTGTTGTGTGCCTGGGCCGGATCAGGCGGCCCTGGCCTTGCGGGCCCCCGGCGAGGTAGCGCCAGGGGGCTTCGGTCTTGCGTTACCGCGGACGGGAAATATCCGCGGCGGAGCCTTTTCGTTTCGCGACAGCCACTTCCTGCGACAGTCACTTCCCTCGGTAGTAGCCCGGTGCGACGAAGGGGGTCTTGCTGACGGTCATCGGCAGGCGCTTGCCGCGCACCTCGGCGTAGACGGTGGTGCCCAGCTCGGCGTTGGCTATGGTCACATAGCCCATGGCCACCGGTGCGCCGACGCTGGGGCCGAAGCCTCCGGAGGTCACCGTGCCGATGGCGTTGCCTTCGGCGTCGAGCAGCGGAGCACCTTCGCGCACCGGGGCACGTCCCTCGCCAAGCAGGCCGACCCGCTTGCGGGTGTGATCCTTGGCATCGACCTGATGGAGGATCGCCTCGGCGCCCGGGAAGCCGCCGGGACGCTCACCGCCGTTGCGGCGGGGCTTGCCGATGGCCCAGATCAGTCCGGCCTCCACCGGCAGGGTGGTGGTGTCGATATCGTGGCCGTAGAGGCACAGGCCAGCCTCCAGGCGCAGGGAGTCGCGGGCACCCAGGCCGATCGCCTCGACCTCCGGCTCCGCCAGCAGGCGGCGTGCCAGGGCCTCGGTCTGCTCGGCGGCCACCGAGATCTCGAAGCCGTCCTCGCCGGTATAGCCGCTGCGGCTGACCCACACCGGGATGCCGTCGATCTCGAAGTGGCCATGTTGCATGAATACCATCTCGGTGGCATCCGGGCACAGCCGCTTCATCATCTCGGCGGTCTGCGGACCCTGGATGGCGATCAGGCCGCGATCGAGCTCCTCGATCTCGTGGCCGGCCGGCAGGTTGGCGCGCAGGTGGGCGATGTCCTGGTCCCGGCAGGCGGCGTTGACCACCAGGTAGAGGTGGTCGCCGGCGTTGACCACCATCAGGTCGTCGAGGATGCCTCCCGCCTCGTTGGTGAAGATGGCGTAGCGCTGCATGCCCTCGGGCAGGCCGACGATATCCGCCGGTACCAGGGTCTCCAGTGCCTCGGCCGGGGAGGGGCCGCGCAGCAGCAGCTGCCCCATGTGCGAGACGTCGAACAGTCCGCAGGCCGTGCGTGTATGCTCATGCTCCTTCTTCACGCCCAGTGGATATTGCACCGGCATTTCATAGCAGGCGAAGGGTACCAGCTTGGCACCGAGCTCGACGTGCAGGTCATGGAGTGGGGTACGCTTCAGCTCGCTCATGGGGGCCTCCGATAACAGGGAAAACGAAGTGGCGTGCCTCAAGGATAGCGGCAACCGGACAGCATAGTGCCTAGAGTAGACGATGTTTCCTATTGGAAACAATGGGCGTCATCAAGAATCGCCTACTCCATGCCGGTCGGTAGGGCGTTGCTGGCGAGTGTC
Source organism: Halomonas sp. C10-5 (assembly GCF_057169305.1). Classification (NCBI taxonomy): domain Bacteria; kingdom Pseudomonadati; phylum Pseudomonadota; class Gammaproteobacteria; order Oceanospirillales; family Halomonadaceae; genus Halomonas; species Halomonas sp. C10-5. The sequence continues at coordinate 2,609,056 of NZ_CP175665.1, read as the reverse complement.
GGGTTTTCCTATTGGAAACAGCCTGCGGTGAGGCTGTTTCCCTGTGGCAGGAGGCGTGGCAAGGGGTTACTGAGTCAGCGGCCCGCCGTTGATCGCCGAGAGCGCCTCGTTGGCCTCGAGGATCTGGGCCTCGATGCCACTTACGCCCATGCCCTCCAGGCGGCCGGTGTGCATCCGGCAATAGGCCTCGGCCTCTTCGCGGGTGGCGAACAGGTAGACACCGCCGGCCCGCTTGCCCGCGGGATCCTCGGTCCAGATCTTCCACAGCAGGCCGGGCTCGTCGTTGATGGAGCGGGCCAGCGGCGTCATGGCCTCGACCATTGCCTCGCCGAAGGGGCCATCGAAGGGAAAGTGCACCTGTAGAATTACGGCCATGGGGGCCTCCTGTGGTCGGGTAGTAGGGATGTGTGGCTGGGCTCAGGCGAAGTCGGGGTCGTCGGTGCGGAAGATCGACTCCTCCTCGCCGGGCAGGGTGACCGAGAATTCGCCGCCGCCCAGGTAGCTGACCGGGTGTCCCTCGCGGGTGCGCAGGGCGGGACCGCCGCTCACCGGGCCGGCATGGGTCAGCTCGCCGAGCTCCTTCACGCTGACCTGGATGTCGATCATCACCTCGCGGCCCTGATCGTCGAAGGCCATGATGGTGCGTTCGTGTTCGCTCATGGGGTTGGCTCCGGCTGGTAGGGTGGCCGTCAGTATCGGCATTTTCGGCCCGCGAGGCGAGTGGCCGAACGACACGGGGCCTGCGCAAAGGCAGGCCCCGTTGGTGTCGAAGGCGACTGGGTGACGATCAGAGGCGGCTGGCCACGGCGTCCAGAAAGCCCTGCATGTCGACCAGGGTCTCGTTCTCCGGGGCGTTGGTCTTGCCCTTGAGGTCGCCGGTGATGATGCCAGCGTCCACGGTGTCGATCAGCGCCGACTTGAGGCGGTGGGCGTAGTCGACCAGGGCGGCGTTCTCCTCGCGCTCGCCCAGGGTTTCCAGGGCGTTGGCCACGGCGTAGAGCAGGGCGGAGGAGTTGAAGTGGGCCTCCTTGCCGTCGCTCTCCAGGTACTTCAGGTAGAGGTCGTGGGCGGTGCCGTGGGGTGCCTCGAACAGCATGGTGCCGTCCTTGCTCTCGATGATGGAGCTGGCGGTGGCCAGGCTGCCGCCGAGCGCGGCGGAGATGTCCGAGAAGATGTCGCCGTCCAGGTTCTGCGCCGGGTAGAGGGCGTTGCGGGGCGGGTCGGTGATCATCTTGATCAGCTGGCTGGAGGGCCGCATGATCATGAACGAGGGTGGCGGGGTGCCATTCTCGGCCAGCTCGCGGCGCACGTCGGTGATCACGGTACTGAACACCTCGTCGTACTCCATGTACTCGCGCTTGAGGCCGAAGTAGACCTCCTTGCTCTTGCGCGAGGCGTCGCGGAACACCTGCAGCACCCAGTCCTTGATTGCCTCGTGGTCGTTGGACATCAGCAGGATGGGGTCGCCCTTGCGCACGTGGCGGGCATGCTTCTCCTCGCCGTCGACGATCACCTTGAGGATGCCGTCCTCGTCGGCGGGGGCGTTGAAGCTGCCGTACTGGTCGCCACCGCCGGCGCTCATGCGCGAGATGGAGACCTGGGCCTTGCGGTCGGGGATGCCGAAGCGCTTGAGCTGCTCCACCAGCTTGTGGAGCTTGCGTCCGGTGGTGTTGTCGGGCACGCCCCAGATGGCGCGCTCGGGCGGATTGGCGACGATCCGTGCGGCCTGGGCGTCGATCAGCTCGTAGAAGTAGTTGAGCCCCAGGGCCCCGACCTGTTCGCGGTAGTGCTGGTCGTAGATCCCCTCGATGGCGGCACGCATCACCCCGTCATAACCGGAGATCACGGTGTCCTTGAGGCCCAGGTAGATGTCGCGCTTCTCGTCGATGGCGCGCTGGAAGAAGCGGTGGGCCCAGGCCTTGACGTCCTCCAGGTCGTTGGTGGCGAGCAGCCAGGGGTCGCCCTTCTTGACCTCGCGGCGGTGCAATTCCACCGGGTCGCCGCTGGCACCCACGAACATCAGCTTGACGATGCCGGTGGCGCGCGAGAGCTCGTTGAAGCTCTCCTTGATGCCGCCCACCTCCATGGTGTCGACGACGATGTCGCGGTCGACCCACTCGGGGCGCTTGACCTTGAGGTTGCGGAACTGGATGTCCTCGCGGGTGATGTTGCCGCCGATGCCCTTGCGGATGGCGCCGTTGGGAGACTTGGTGGCCAGCGGGTGCAGCCGAGTGCCGTCGAGGTCGGGGTGCTTGGCGAGCAGTTCGCCGAGCTGGGCGCGGTTGACCGTCATGCCGGCGTTCTTGATGCCCACGCCGTGGCGCTTGAGCGCCTCCACGGCATCGACCACCACCTGGCCGTTGGTGACCAGGCGATTCTCGGCGGAGAGGTCGATCTCGACCAGCGGGATCTCCAGCCGGGAGGTCACGAAGGTATCGAGAATCTTCTCGAAGGCTACCTGGGCCATCTCGTCACCGTGGAGGATGACCAGGGGGGCCTCGACTCTGATCTTGCTGCTCATCGCCTCTTCTCTTCTGCTGCCGCTGGAAAGTGCGCATAGGGTACGCCGGAAGGCCCAAGGGCGCCATGCCTCCAAGGGGTAAGGCCGCTCACCCCTCGCTGCCGGCCCAGCGCTCGTCCGGATGGACCTCGTTGGCGGGCAGCACCGGGTCGTAGCCATCCCGACGCAGCGCCTCGATCACCTCCCGGGTGTGGTCGCTGCCGAGGGTCTCCAGGGTGGCCTCCACCTCGGTGGCGCGCAGCGAGAGGTCGGTGAAGGTGCGGTGGTGGGCGATATGGATGACGTTGGCGTGCTGCTCGGCGAGCTGCCGCGTCAGCTCGGCCAGGGCGCCGGGCACGTCGGGAATCGCCACGCGCACGCGCACGATGCGCCCACTCCGCACCAGGCCGCGCTGGATCACCGAGGAGAGCGCCAGCATGTCGATGTTGCCGCCGCACAGGATCAGCCCCACCTTGCGTCCGCGGTAGCGTTCGGGGTCGGCCAGCACCGCGGCGAGCCCCGCGGCGCCGGCGCCTTCCGCCACGCTCTTCTCGATCTCCAGCAGCAGCAGGATGGCGCGCTCGATCTCGGGCTCGTCCACCAGCACGATGTCGCGCACCCGCTCGCGCACGATGGGCAGGGTCAGCTTGCCGGGCTGCTTGACCGCGATGCCCTCGGCCAGGGTGGCCAGCCCGCAGTGGATCTCCTCACCGGCCAGGGCCTGCTGCATGGCGGGGAAGCGCTTGGTCTGCACACCCACGATCTCGATGCCGGGCTTGAGCTCGGTGGCGGCGATGGCGTTGCCGCTGATCAGTCCACCGCCCCCGATGGGGATCACCAGGGCGTCGAGGTCCGGGGCGTCCTCGAGCATCTCCAGGGCGATGGTGCCTTGCCCGGCGATGATGCGTTCGTCGTCATAGGGGTGCACGAAGACGAGGTCGCGCTCGGCCGCGAGGCGGTGGGCAAAGTCGCCGGCCTCGGCGACGCCTTCGCCCTCGAGATGCACCTCCGCGCCGAGCCGGCGGGTGTTGTGTACCTTGAGGTTGGGGGTATGGCGCGGCATGACGATGGTGGCGCGGATGCCCAGCCGGGCGGCGTGGTAGGCCACCGCCTGGGCGTGGTTGCCGGCCGACATGGCGATGACGCCGCGGGCACGCTCCTCGGAGGAGAGTGCCAGCAGGTGGTTGAGCGCCCCGCGCTCCTTGAAGGCGGCGGTGAACTGGTGGTTCTCGAACTTGATGTAGAGCTCGCAGCCGGTGATGCGTGACAGGGTATGCGACAGCAGGCAGGGCGTGCGCTCCACGCTGCCCCGAATGCGTTCGGCGGCGCTACGGATGTCGTCGAGGGTCACACTCATGGCGGGGCGGCTCCTGTTCTGGTCCAGCTTTCATGATGCGTGTTCGCAGAGTTGATGTCGAAATGCATGGCGAGACGCATGTCGAAACCCTGGCGCCTGGGATAGAGTCCCTCTCGATACATTCCTGTGTGTGGTTATGAGGAGAGCGCGATGAACGCCAGCAAGATACTGGAACAGTTGATGCAGCAGGCCGGCGGCCAGTCCGGCAACTCTTCCGGCGGTAGCCAGGGCGGTTCCGGCCTGGATATCAAGGGCATGCTCGACGGCCTCTCCCGCCAGCTGGGCGGTGGCGAGACCAGGTCCGGCCAGGGCGGTGGCTCAGGATTCGACGTCAAGAGCCTGCTGGGTGGCGGTGCCCTGGGACTGCTGGTGGGCTCCAAGCGCGGCCGCAAACTGGGTGGCAAGGCCCTCAAGTATGGCGCCATCGCCGGGGTGGGGATGCTGGCCTGGAAGGCGTGGCAGAACTCCCGCGGCGCTGCCGGTGGGCAGCAGGGCGAATCGCCCGCCGAGGGCGAGCCGGTGGAGCGACTGGCCGGTCAGGCCCGCGAGCAGCGCAGCTTGGAGCTGCTGCAGGCGATGATCATGGCGGCCCGCGCCGACGGCCATATCGATGACCAGGAGCGTGAGCTGATCGCCGGCCAGATCGACGCCCTGGGCGCGGACAGCGAACTGCACGCCTGGGTGGAGCGTCAGCTCCAGGCGCCGCTGGACGCCGAGGCACTGGCGGCCCAGGTCGATTCGCCCCAGGCTGCCCGCGAGATGTACCTGATCAGCGTGGCGGTGGTCGACGAGCAGAACGCCATGGAGCGCGCCTGGCTCGACCAACTGGGTCGCGCGCTGGCGCTGCCCGGCGAGGTCACCGCCGAACTGGAGTACCAGGCCCGGGAGGCCGGTTGATGGTCGAGCCCTTGATGGCGCTGGCCACCGGCTTCGGCCTGGGGCTCTCGCCCTGGGCCTCGGGTACCGTCGGGTCGCTGCTTGGGCTGCCGCTGGCCTGGTGGCTGCTGGGCCGCACCCGGCGGGTACAGATCGCGGTGACGCTGGTACTGCTGCTCGCTGCGGTGCCTGTGTGTCACCTGGTCGAGCAGGAACTGGGCGGCAAGGATGATGGCCGCATCGTGCTCGACGAGATCGTCGCCTTCCCGGTGGCGGTGCTGGGCCAGGCGGCAGCCCGCCAGCCCTGGGCGATGGCCTCTGCCTTCGTGGTCTACCGGGTAGTCGACGCCACCAAGCCGCCGCCGGTGAGTCTGGCCGAGGCGGTGCCGGGCGGTGCCGGCATCGTGCTCGACGACGTCATCGCTGCGGCCATGACCTGGCTGGTGATGGCGGGCGGCCTCATCCTGTGGCGCCGGCGTCAGGCGTCGTCCTGAGCCGCCGGCGGGAAGCTGACATCGAAGCCCCGGGCGTCGAGCTGGCGAATCGCGTGGGGGCGGCCCTGGGTGTCGAAGTCGACCAGGCCGATCCCGCTGCCGTTCCAGAGCCGCTCGCCGGCTTTGGCGCGGTCGGGGTCGCGGGGTGTGATGGCCAGGCGGCGGCGCTTGGTGAACCAGTTGAGCGGTGACCAAGGCGCGTAGAGCCAGCGGTTCAGGCGATCGAACCAGTCGAGCAGGGTATCGGGGAAGGCGTTCTTGATGCCGCTGGAGGTGATCTGCCACAGCCGCGGGCCCTGGCGACGTTGGCGGATGTGAATGTCGTAGGCGAAGGAGTAGTGCACGTCGCCGGAGAGGATGACGTAGTTCCCCGGGGTGCGCGAGTGGCGGAAGATGTTGAGCAGCACGCTGGCCGCGCCGCGGTGGGCCATCCAGTTCTCGGCGTCCACCAGCAGCGGCCTGCCGGCCAGGGTGAACAGCTTCTGGATGACCTCGATCAGCTTGACGCCGAACATTGGCGCCGGAGACACGATGATCACCGAGGGGTGGCCGAGCAGCGCCTGCTGGAAGTCGCTCAGCGCCTCCCAGTCCATCAGCCCCGAGGGTCGCTTCGGGCTGCGTTCACTGCGCCAGCGCCGGGTGCGGGTATCGAGCACCACCAGCGGCGGGTCTCCCGGGATCTGGTACTCCCAGCCCTCGAAGCGCAGCAGGCGCCGGATCACGGCATCCAGGGCATCGCCGTCGAGCCAGCCGTCGTTCGCCGTGGCGTCCTGCAGCAGCCGGGCGCACTCATCCAGCGGCTCGGCCAGGCGCTCGGGGGCATTGCCCCAGCCCTGGAAGAGCAGGTAGCCGAGCAGGGCGTTGCCGATGATGCGCCGTGAGAAGGGGTGGCCGTAGGCGGTGCGCTCCCAGTCGGCGGTGAGATTCCAGTCGTCGGTGATGTCGTGGTCGTCGAAGATCATCAGGGTCGGTAGCCGCGCCAGCAGCCGCGCGGCGGCCGGCAGGCCGGCCACGAAGCGCTCGATCACCGCGTGCTGCTCGGCGAACAGAGCGGCGTGCTTGTCATCCAGCGCGGGCGTTGCCACCTCGATCAGTTCCCAGGGCGTGGGTGACCACACCAGCAAGTACATGGCCACCACCTCGGCGAAGGTGGCCAGGTGGTTGTGGGCGTTGGCCGAGGTGAACACCGGCTTGCGCACCCCGCCGAAGAAGCGCTCGCGCAGGTTCTCGCTGCTCTTCACGTCGGGCAGCAACGATTCGCGATCGTAGTAATGGGCGGCCTCGCCATGCAGCGCCCGGCTGTCGGCCACCACGGCGCCCTCCAGCGATTCGTCGAACAGCCCAAGGCGGCGGATCAGGGCATGGATGGCCACCAGCATGGGGCCGGCGACATCGTCGGCGTAGACCTGGTCGCCGGTCATCAGCAGCCAGGCGGGGCGCTCCTCGGGGGCCTCGCGGTGCTCGGCCAGCCACGCTTCAGCGCGCACCAGGCCGTCGCCGCCGTCGTGGTGGGGCTTGCGGCAGGAGCCGTGCAGCAGCCGGTGGTGGCGGTCGGCCAGCACGAAGGCGGGGAGCTCGCCCTCGGCGTCGAGCAGGTGGTCGCCCCAGTCGGCGATGCTCCGCTCGCCTTCGCCCTCGTGGTGGCGCTCAGCGTCGCGCAGGCGCAGGTCGTAGGCGATCAGGGTGTCGGTCGGCAGCGGCGTCTCGAGGGGCAGGTCGATCAGATGTAGCCAGGCGTGGCGCCCCACCGGCACCCGCCGGCAGTGGTCGTCCAGAGACAGCCGTCGCGTCCCCTCGCCGGCCGGGGTGAGGGCGAGGGTCAGCGCGAGGGGGCGGCTCGCCGCTAGCCACAGCACCAGGCGGTCGGGTGCCAGGCGGCGCAGCAGCGGGCCGGCGAGCACAGCGGGGAGGGTAGCGTCGTCCATGGGCGAGATCGTCTGCGGTTTCCTTGGGGCACCCCGTCACCGACAGGCGCGCGGGGCCGAGGTTCCACCCTCGCTTATGTGTTGGACCTCGGCAAGCGCCGCGTTGAGCCAGTCAGCCGCGCATCCTACGTATCGACGCGAAGCGTGATGCGCTAGTTAAGCGGCGAGCCTTGGCGAACGTCAAGGCAAATACTGGGTAAATATCAGGTAATGGCTTAGGCTTTTTCCATGACTCGAACCATGATTCGCACGGACAAGTGGCCACTACAAGCCACGACGCAGCAGCGACACCTGATGCGTTTGACGCTGGCGGAGTACCGTCAGTTCTGCCGTGCGTTGTCGGTGGTGGTCCTGGCCAACTGGCCGTCGCTGCAGCAGGCCTCCAGCTTTGCCGCTGCCGTGGAGCGGCTGATGCACCCCACCAGTAAAAATCGGTTCTTCGTCACTTCACGTGGATTTGGCCTGATCGAACAGGCGGCCCACTGGGCTACCAATCAGGTAGATCATGGCGATGAAGTTGGCCTCGTTCCGGTAGCCGCGTGCGCGTGAACGAGCCGCCTGGAACAAGCCGTTCATCCCTTCCAGTCGCGCGTTCGTCAGCCCCGAGATCCAGCGCCTGACCACCGCGTCGGTGTGCCGCTCCAGCGTCTCCAGAGCTTTTCCCATGGACTTCAGCAGTGGCTTCTCCGAGACCGCCGCCTTCATGACCTTGAGGTAGTTCGTGATACGCCACCGGGCCGCTCGCGGTGTCGGGGCCTTCTGGATCCAGCGCAGCTTCTCCTTGATCACCCAGGCGTCGGACGTGGCGCTCTGGTCAGCCACCAGTTCCTGGAGCGCCGCCAGCTGCTTGGGCGTCAGGTTCTCGTTTTCCAGGCTCTTCAGCAGGGCCCAGCGCAGCGACTTGGGGTGTCCCTGCTCCCGGCGCTCCTTCTTGCGTACCTCGTCCAGCCGCTTGGTGAAGGTCTGCACGATATGAAACCAGTCGACCGTGACCTCGGCCCTGGGAAGATGCTCGGCCACGCCGCTCAGGAAGGCCTGTGACATGTCACAGACGACCTCGGCCACGTTGTCCGGATCGCCGCCATGAGCCGCCAGGAAGGCGCTGAAGGCCTTGATGGTGTCCTTGCCGTGGCCGGGGACGGCGAAGATCACCGGCTCCTGCTTGCGCTGCATATCGAGGAACACCGTCACATAGCGCTGGCCGCGCCGGGAGGCGGTTTCATCAACACCGACGGTGGCCACCTTGGACAGGTCCAGCTCCCCCAGCATCCGACCGACGTAGTGATGCACGATGCGCCACAGCCGCTTGTCGGAGATCTCCAGCTGCCGGGAGACGGCCAGCACCGGCATCTCCTTGACCAACGACATGGCGGCTTGCTCGAACAGCAGGGTGAAGTCGCTGCCCGGCCGCGCCCAAGGGACCTCGATACGCTTGACGCCATGCACCGGGCACTTGGTACGCGGCACGCGAGCATGCAGGTAGCAGTGGTGCTGGAAGAAGTTCAGATGCCGCCAGGTCTTGTCGGCGAAGTCGTGAGCCGGGCAGGCCTTGCCGCAGTCAGGACAGGGGTAGAGGCTGCCCCGCTCGGCCTCGACGTAGAGGTCCAGCCGGTGGGGTGACACGGCGGTATCCAGGTGCTGGTCCTTGAGGATCCAGGGCGCTTCCAGGCCCAGGCCGAGGGTCAGAATCTGGGTGCCGTCCATGCCATGCCTCCTGTCGTCGTGGAGGCCATATCCTGGCCCAGCTCAGGGGGCGAATTCCACACCCAACGACGAAGAGCCTAAAAATCCCTCGCCTCGCCACCACTACTTCGCCAAGCGTTTCTATAAGTTTCCGTCTTACCTGCGCCGAGCCGCCATCGAGTTCGTCAAGGGCCAGGTATCGAGCTACCTGACCCGCTATTGGGCCTGGCAGTCGGGAGATCGCCAGCGGAAAAATGCCCAGCCACCGCGCTTCAACCCCGTGGCCGGCTGCTATCCGGCGATGTATCGCGGGCAGTTGGTCAAGTTCGATGCCGACTTCACCACCGCCAGCCTGAAGCTGTGGGATGGCAAGGAGTGGCTGTGGCATAACGTGGCGATCAAGGCGGTACGTCAGCGCCATCTTCTCGGCACGGTGAAGTCGCCCACCCTGGTGCTCAATCGACGCTGCCACCTGGCGGTGCCGGTGGCGTTGGCGCCTCAATCCCTCCCTGACCAGCAGCGCGTATGCGCCGTGGACGTGGGGATCAATACGCTGGCCACGGCCAGCATCGTGACACCGGACGGCACTGTCGCAGCGCGTGGATTCTTCCACCCCGCCGCGGACATAGACCGTCGCGACAAGCGCGCCACGCTGATTCGCCGCAAGGCGCGCAAGACCGCCAGGCTCTCGAAAGGGTTCGGGCGGACATGGTATCGCAAGGCCCAGCACATCAACGAGGACATCGCCCAGCAGACCTCCCGTCGACTGGTCGACTTCGCACTGGCACAGGGAGCCGATGTGATCGTGCTGGAAGACCTGAAGGGCGGGCGCCCCAAGGCTGGCAAGAAGCGGTCGGGACTTCGCCAGCGCTTTCATCAGTGGCTGCATCGCTGGCTGGCCACGCTGATCGAGCAGAAAATGGCCGAGGCGGGTGGTCGGGTTGTCTACGTCTATGCCCGGGGCACGTCTTCCTGGGCTTTCGATGGCTCGGGTCGCGTCAAGCGGGACAAGGCACAGCACGAACTGGCTACCTTTCCGAACGGCAAGCAGTACAACGCTGACCTCAACGCCAGCTACAACATCGGTGCCCGCTATTGGGCTTGGAAACACAAGCTGACCCGCCGCAAGGACGGGCAGTTGTCAGCGGGCAGAAGCTCCCCTGGCAAACCGAGAACACCGGTCACGCTCTCAACGCTCTGGCGGCGAGAGCCTGAAGCCCCGCATCAATGCGTCGCATGATGTGTGGGAGTGTTCACGCGTCCCACTGGCGAGGTGTGGGGAATCGCCTACATTGGAGATTCAGATTGAACGGTCATGCAGGCGTCATGTCGGCGTCATCCGGCTGTCACGGCCGGGCGACATAAGGGTACGGCACGTCGCACCATCTTCGGACCCCACCGCTCGAGGAGAATTTTCCATGTCGATCACCCGTCGCCGCTTCCTGCAGGGCTCGCTGGCCGCCGGTGCGGCCGCCACACTGCCGACTCCCTTCTATATCAATCGGGCCCTGGCCCAGCAGGAGCCGTTGCGCATCTACGCCTGGGCGGGCTACTTCAACGACGCCATGCTGGCCGACTTCACCGACAAGACCGGCATCCCGGCGACCTTCACTCCCTATGGCACCAACGACGAGCTGATGAACTCGCTGCGCGCCAGTGCCGGCGAGGGCTTCGACGTGATCATGCCCACCGTGGACCGGGTGCCGGGCTATCTCGACTACGACCTCATCCAGCCGCTGGACGAGTCGCGTATCAACTGGAGCGGCGCCCTGGACAGCGCCATCTCGGGCTCCGAGACCGGCGGAGTGGTGGATGGCAAGCGCTACTTCGCGCCCAGCGACTGGGGCACCGAGGCAATCACCTGGCACCGCCGCTACGCCGATATCGACCGCGCCAACCTCAGCTACGCCGACCTGTGGAATCCCGAGCACGGCCAGGGCGTCACGGTGCGCGGCCACTCGGCGCTGGTGGGGATCGGCCTGTGGCTGGAGCGTGAGGGCAGGTTGCCCCACCCGCTGCTCGACTCCTACCGCAGCGAGGAGGCGATGCGCGCCAACTTCGATGTCATCCTCGAGGAGGCGGTCAAGCACAAGGAGCTGCTGGTGCAGTTCTGGAACACCGAGAACGAGGCCCAGGCCGCCTTCCGGACCAACGGGGCCATCATCGGCCAGACCTGGGACTCTACCGCCTTCCGCCTGATCCAGGAGGGCGACGATATTGCCTACGGCGCGCCGAAGGAGGGCGCCCTGGCGTGGATGGAGGGCTTCGTCATCCCCAAGAATGCCCGCAACCCGGATGCCGTCTACGAGCTGATCAACTGGTACTACACCCCCGAGGCCGGCGCCATGTTCGTCGAGGCCACCGGTTACAACTCCACCTCCAAGGGCGCCACCGAGCTGCTGCCCGAGGCGACGCGCAACTTCTTCACCGACTCCTACACCGAGCAGGATCTCGAGAACCTGTGGTGGTGGCCGATCCAGGAGCCCTGGTACGTGGCGCTGCGCAACGAGTACCAGGACCGCTATCTGTCCGCCTGACGAATGCTCGACCGCGAGGTGACCATGGACGGCAGCGTCCGCCTGGAGGAAGTGGTGATGCGCTTCGGCGACTTCACCGCCATCGACAAGACGTCGCTCGAGATCGGCTCGGGGGAGTTCTTCAGCTTCCTCGGCCCCTCGGGCTGTGGCAAGACCACCCTGCTCAACATGATCGGCGGCTTCCTGACGCCCAGCGAGGGCCGGGTATCGATCGGTGGCGAGCCCATGGCCGGGGTGTCGGTGAATCGCCGCCCCACGGCGATGATCTTCCAGAACCTGGCGCTCTTTCCGCTGATGACGGTGTTCGAGAACATCGAGTTCGGCCTCGAGGTGCGCGGGGTCGACCGCCGCACCCGCCGCACCCGCCGCGCCACCGCCGAACGGCTGCTGGCGCTGGTGGCGCTCGAGGGCGTAGGGTCGCGCCGGGTCACCGAGCTCTCCGGCGGCCAGAAGCAGCGCGTGGCCATCGCCCGGGCGCTGGCGGTGGAGCCACGGGTGCTGCTGCTCGACGAGCCACTCTCGGCGCTGGACCTCAAGCTGCGCCAGCATATGCGCAGCGAGCTCAAGGCGATCCAGCGCAAGACCGGCATCACCTTCATCTACATCACCCATGACCAGGGTGAGGCCCTGACCATGTCCGATCGGGTGGCGGTGATGTCGGCGGGCCGCCTGCAGCAGGTGGCCGATCCCATGACCCTCTATCGCCAGCCGGCCACCGGCTTCGTGGCGGCCTTCGTCGGCGAGAACAACCGCATCGAGGCGAGGGTGATCGACCGCCTGGGTGAGCGGGTGCGCCTGGATGCCGGGACCCTGGGTGAGCTGGAGGGCCGTGTGGGTGACGAGGCGAGCCTGGGCGGTGGCGCGGAGGTGGCGCTCTATGTGCGCCCCGAGCAGCTGCGTCCAGTGGCCGCCGGCACTTCCGGCGATGCCTACATGGGTGGTTCGACCCTGGTCGCGGAGGTCGAGTCGGTCAGCTTCGAGGGCGCCTGGCTGATGGTGCAGGCACGCCTCGCGGGTTCCGGCGAGGCGCTGCGGGTTCAGCTGGGCAGCGAGGTGTCGCGAAGCTTCGCCGATGCACTGGTGCCCGGCGAGGCGATCACCCTGGGCTATGATCCCGCCGAGACGGTGGTGCTGCCCCGGGATGACGGCCCGCGGGTGGACGAAGCCACCGGCGAGGTGGTGGAGGCAGCAGATGTTTAGACAGCTCGCCGCCCGCTTCGGTGGCCCCCTGTCGGCGGCCATCCTGGCGCTGCTGGGCATCTGGCTGATCCTGATGGTGACCCTGCCGCAGCTGCAGATGATCGACTACTCGCTGCGCCCCAACCTGCTGCCCGACCATCGCGGCGGCCCCGAGGATGGCTGGACACTGGCCAACTACGCCACCCTGTTCGCCAACGACATCCACCGCGCCATCTTCTTCAAGACGCTGTGGTCCAGCGTGCTGGTGACCCTGCTGACCCTCGCCGTGAGCTATCCGCTGGCCTGGTACCTGGCCAAGGTGGCCACCCCGCGGCAGGCGGTACTCTGCATCCTGCTGCTGATCATTCCCTTCTGGATCAACGAGATCCTGCGCACCTACTCGTGGTTCATCATCCTGGCCTTCCGCGGGCCGCTCAACGAGCTGCTGCTGATGCTGGGACTCATCGACCGCCCCATCCGCTTCCTCAGCGGTGATGGCGGGGTGATGGTGGGCATGGTCTATGCCTATATCCTGTTCATGGTGTTCCCGCTCTACAACGCCATCGAGAGCCTCGACGACAACCAGGTGCGTGCGGCCCGGGACCTGGGCGCCGGCACGCTGCGCACCCATCGGCGCATCGTGATTCCCCACGCCAAGCCGGGCATCGCCACCGGCTGCATCATGACCTTCATGCTGGCCGCCGGCAGCTATGCGGTGCCGGCACTGCTCGGCTCGCCGGGCAGCCGCTGGTTCACCCAGATCATCTACAACTGGTTCTTCGAGGGCGGCAACTGGAACCAGGGGGCGGCCTACGCCTTCCTGCTGCTGGTACTGTGCATCGGCTTCATGTCGCTGGTCATGAAGGTGTTCCGGGTCGGCCTGGGGGATATCGCCAGATGAGCTCGCAACGGCTGCTCGGTTGGGGCCTGCGCTTCTACGTGGGGGTCTTCTTCGCCTACCTCTTCCTGCCGCTGATCGTCATGGGCGCGGCGACCTTCAACGGCAGCCGCTTCCCCACCGTGACTCCCTGGGACGGCACCACCCTGAAGTGGTTCGGCGAGCTCGCCGCCGATGGCGCCATGTGGCAGGCGCTGACCAACAGCGCCATCGTGGCCACGGGCGTGCTGCTGCTGGCGGTGCCCATCGGCATCGCCACGGCGCTGTTCCTCAACACCGTGCAGAGCCGCGCCAAGCCCTTCCTCTATGCGCTGATCCTCTCGCCGCTGCTGACCCCGGGGGTGATCATCGGCATCTCCACGCTGATCTTCTGGCGCCAGTGGGGCGTGGGCGGTGGCATCTTCCTCACCGTGGTGGGCCAGGCCACCTTCATCGCCGCCTACGTGATGCTGATGGTCACCGCCCGACTGCAGCGCTTCGACCGCACCATGGAGCGCGCTGCCCTGGACCTCGGGGCCAGCCAGTGGCAGATGTTCCGGCGCATCCTGCTGCCCTACCTGCGCCCGGCGATCCTCTCGGCGGCGGTGATCGCCTTCCTGCAGTCCTTCGAGAACTACAATACCTCGCTGTTCGTGGTCGGCTACGACACCACCCTGACGGTCTACATCGCCTCCAAGGTGCGCACCGGCCTGACCCCGGCGGTCAACGCCCTGGGGCTGATCCTGATCCTGGTGACGGTGCTGCTGGCGGCGGCCTATGAGTTCAAGCGGCGCCGCGAGGCCGCACGGGTAGCAGGCGTATAGGTGTATAGCAGGGGCGCTGGGGGCAGGTCGAAGGGGAGGTCCTACGCCAGGGATGGCGTCGGTAGCGCCCAGGGAGGGGTTCACAGCGCCTCCCCGTAGGCCTGCCCCCAGGTAAGCCCCGGGGGCAGGACCGATGCTATGCTGGGGGCCCGCCACAGGAGGGCCCCATGTCCCACGATCACTCCCATGACCATGCCCATCACGCCCACGACAGCCGGCGCCGGCTGAGCTGGGCGATCCTGCTCACCGGCGGCTTCATGGTTGCCGAGGTGGTGGGCGGCATCGTCTCCGGCTCGCTGGCGCTGCTGGCCGACGCCGGGCATATGCTCACCGATACCGCCGCCCTGGCGCTGGCCTGGTTCGCCGCCTGGATCAGTCAGCGGCCCGCAGACGGCAGGCGCAGCTACGGCTACCACCGGGTGCAGACGCTGGCCGCCTTCGTCAACGGCATCACCCTGATCGCCATCGTGGTGTGGATCGCCATCGAGGCGGTGCGCCGCTTCCTTGCGCCGGTAGAGGTGATGGGCGGCACCATGCTGACCATCGCCGTGCTGGGGCTTGGTGTGAACCTGGTGGTGTTCGGCATCCTCCACGGCGGCGATCGCGACAACCTCAACATGCGTGGTGCCGCCCTGCATGTGCTGGGCGACCTGCTCGGCTCGGTGGCGGCCATCGTCGCCGCCCTGGTGATCCTGGCCACCGGCTGGACCCCCATCGACCCGCTGCTGTCGCTGCTGGTGGCGGCCCTGATCCTCAGGAGCGCCTGGAAGCTGACCCGCGAGGCGGGACATATCCTGCTGGAGGGCTCACCGCACGACCCCGATGCCGCGACCCTGCGCCGGGAGATTCCCGAGGCGCTGCCGGCGGTGCATGACGTCCACCATGTCCATATCTGGTCGCTGACGCCGGCGCGCCACCTTGTCTCGCTGCATGCCGCTGTGGAGGCGGGGGAGGATCGCCAGGCGACCCTGGTGGCGATCAAGGCGCTGCTGGTGGAGCGCTACGGCATCCGTCACGCGACCATCCAGGTCGAGGACCGTAACGACTGCGTCGACGAACGGAGGTGAGGGAGCTCAGGGCTGCTCGCGCAGCGCGCTGCCGGGTAGCCAGAGCCGAACCCACAGCCCGCCGATCGCGGCCTCTTCGAGGCTCAGGCGGCCACCGTGCAGCTCGATCAGGTCCTTGACGATGGCCAGCCCCAGTCCGCTTCCCGAACGCTGCTCGTCGAGTCTTGCCCCGCGGGCCATGGCGGCCTGTCGCTGAGACGCGTCCATGCCCGGGCCGTCGTCCTCCACCGCCAGCCACACCCCGCCGGCTTCCTCCCCACCGTTCAGACGGACTTGCCCCGCGGCCCAGCGCAGGGCGTTGTCGAGCAGGTTACCGACCAGCTCCTGCAGGTCCTGGGCATCCATGCGCAGGTACAGCGGTTCCGGCAGCTCGGCGTGCAGGGCGATGCCGCGGCGCTCGGCCAGCCGGCCCAGCCCCTCGACGATCGGGGCAAGCACCTCGCCCACCGCAATGCGCGGCGCCAGGCCGGCGTCGCCGGCCGCGGTGGCGCGGGCGAGGTGGTGATGCACCGCGCCGTCGATGCGCGCCAGCTCGTCACGGATGCGGCGGCGGCGTGGCTCCTCGATGCCGTCGGCCAGGGTGGTCAGCACGCTGACCGGGGTCTTCAGGGCGTGGGCCAGGTTGCCGGCGGCGTGCCGGGCGTGGGCCATCAATCGGCGGTCGCGCTCCAGCACGCCGTTCATGGCTGCGGCCAGGCGGGCGAGCTCCTCCGGGAGGCGGGTATCCAGGCGCTCGGCTTCGCCATCCTCCACCCGGCGCAGATCGGCGCGCAGGCGGCGCAGCGGTGCCAGCCCCCAGCGGATCTGCAGCGCCAGGGCGGCCAACAGCAGCGCGCCCAGGCCGGCCAGGGAGAGCGCTACCAGGCGGTTGAAGCGGGCGATCTCGGTGTCCAGCGGCTCACGGGAGATCGCCACGGCGACGTGCAATGACTCGGCCAGGGGGGCGAGGCGGATGTCACGCTCGATGGCCCGCAGCGGCGTGCCGCGAGGCCCCGGCAGGTCGCGGAAGGCGATCTCCGGGTGGGAAGCCGTGGCCAGGCGCTGGTCCCATAGCGAGCGCGAGGCGAGGGTGTGATTGCCGCCGTCGCTGGCCTGCCAGTACCAGCCGGAGAAAACCCGGGTGAAGCGTGGCTCGCCCAGGTCGCGCTGCAGTACCAGCTCGCCGGCGACCTCGTCCCAGGCCAGCCCGGCGACCACCACCTGCAGCAGCGATTCCAGCCGCTCATCGAAGGCGGCGGTGGCGGTGGCCTGGACGTGGCGGGAGAGGGCGATGCCGGCGAGCGGCAGCGAGACCAGCAGGATTGCCAGCGTCGCCAGCATCAGTCGGCTGGCCAGGGAGAGGCGGCGCGGAGTCATGGCGCGCCGTCGGTGTCGACCAGGCGATAGCCCTGGCCGCGCAGCGTCTCGATGCGTGCCGCGCCCAGCTTGCGGCGCAGGCGGCTGATCTGCACGTCGATGACGTTGGAGTCGGGTTCGTGGTCGCGGTCGTAGACGTGCTCGGCCAGTTCGCTGCGGCTGACCACCCGGGGGGCGGCGTGGGCAAGGTAGGCGAGCAGGCGCGACTCCTGGGCGGTCAGGCTGATGGGGCGGCCGGCCAGGGTGACGCTGCCGCTGTGGGTATCGAAGGCGAGCTCGCCGATCCTCAGCACCGGATGGGCGTGGCCGTGGGTGCGCCTGACCAGGGCGCGCAGTCGGAACAGCACCTCGGCGGTCTCGAAGGGCTTGGTGACGTAGTCGTCGGCGCCGGCCGAGAAGCCGGCGGCCTTGTCGGCCCAGCGGGTGCGGGCGGTAAGCACCAGCACCGGCAGCTCGATGCCGTCCTCGCGCCAGTCGGCGAGCCAGCGGCTGCCGTCGCCATCGGGCAGGCCCAGGTCGAGGATCACCGCGTCGTAGGCCTCGGTGCGCACCAGAAAGTCCGCCTCGCCGCCGTTCTCGGCTCGTTCCATCAGCAGCCCGGCTTCGCCCAGCGCCTCGCATAGCGCATCGCTCAGGGCGCGGTCGTCCTCCACCAGCAGCACCTTCATGGTGTCACCTCGCGGCGGCGCATGGCATCGATCTTCACCCCTTCCATGCCGACCAGCTCACCGCTCTCGGCGTCGAACTCGAACTCCACCACCTGGCCGTCGGGGCCGAGCATCTCGATCTCGTAGGCGAGGCGGCCGTCGTCGCGCTCCAGTTCCACCTCCAGCACCTGGCCTTCAAAGCGCGCCTCCAGCCAGTCGAGCAGGCTCGGCAGCGCCACGATCCTCTCTTCGCGTACTGCCTCGTGGAGATCCTGCCAGTGCTCCTCGGCCGGCGCAGACGAGGCGGCCAACTGTACCAGCAGCCCTGCGAGCAGGCCGGCCAGCAGCGTCAGCCGGGGACGCAGGTGAGGGCGAGTGTGGGGGTGTCGTGTCAGCATGGGCTCAGGGTGCCAGGGGCAACATGAACAGAGCATGAACGCTGCCTTCACCTTCAGGCAAGGTGAGGGGGTGTGTAATGGCCCGGCAACCCGCAGAGATGAGGACACCACCATGCAACGCAAGATGATCCTGACCGCTTCCCTGGCCGCCCTGCTGGGCGCTGCTACCCTGGCCCAGGCCGCGGATGAGCGCCTGGCGACCGAGCGCCTCGACGAGGTGTTGGCCCAGGCCGGTGATTTCGGCTTCCAGACCTTTGATGAGATCGAGGTGAAGCGTGACGACCGTGTTGAGGTCGAGGGTTGGCTCGATGACGAGTGGCAGGCCGAGGTGAGCTTCGACCTGGCCAGCGGCGAGAGCCTGAAGGAGGAGCGCAAGAAGCGCGAAGGCGGTGCCTGGGGCCTCTCCGAGGCCGAGGTGCGCGACGCCATGGCGCTGGCCGTGGCCGAGGGCCTGGCCGAGTTCGAGGAGCTCCAGGCCGAGCGTGACGGCCGCATCGATATCGAGGGCTACGACGCCGACGACCGTGAGCTGGAAGTGAAGATCCGCGACGGCGAGGTGCTCGAGGTCGAGCGCGACTGAACTGCTCCCGGGGCGCCTCCCGGCCAGCGACTCAAGAGTAGATAAGGAGGGCCCGGCTCATGATGCGCCGGGCCCTCTGCCATTCAGGCGCTCAGCGCAGGGAGGTGAGTAGTCCCACCACGCTGACCAGGATCAGCACGGCACCCAGCACCCGGAAGTAGAGGTTGGCGCGGCTGCCCACCAGGTAGCGGTGGGCGCGCTCGCCGAGCAGGTGCCCCACCAGGGCGCAGGGCAGCAGCCACAGCTGGTGGATAAGTTGCAGGTCGACCCCGGCGATCAGGAAGGAGACCATCTTGATCAGCACCAGGATGAACCACAGCACGAAGAGCGTATCGCGTAGCTGGTGCGTGGCTACGTGGGTGGCGAATACCGCCACGATCAGGGGAGCGCCGATCAGCGAGGTGCCGCTGACGTAGCCGCCCAGCGCCAGCAGCAGGGCATCGACCCAGCGACTGTTGCTGCGAAAGGGCCTGTCCAGCACATAGCCCACCGCGTAGACCATGACGATCACGAAGATGATAGCGGTCATGATGTGGCCGGGCAGGGTCAGCAGGCCCACCACCCCGATCA
The DNA here is from genome assembly GCF_057169305.1 of Halomonas sp. C10-5. Lineage (NCBI taxonomy): Bacteria > Pseudomonadati > Pseudomonadota > Gammaproteobacteria > Oceanospirillales > Halomonadaceae > Halomonas > Halomonas sp. C10-5. The sequence continues at coordinate 2,590,186 of NZ_CP175665.1, read as the reverse complement.
GCTTGGGCACGATCATCACCTTCATGGCCCGCCACAGGTAGGCCCAGTCGATGTTGCCCTCGGCTGGCGGGCGGCCGCCGTTCTCGGCCACCAGCTGGCGATGGCCGTTCCAGGCGATCCAGCTGGAGAAGATCAGCAGCTGGATGGCGATGATCGGCAGGAACACCAGCGGCTGGTCGAGCACCAGCAGCAGGAAGGGCAGCGACAGCACCGCCCCGCCGAACCCCAGGCTGGTGCGCACGAAGCCGCTCCACACGAAGATCAGGGCGATTGCCAGATACTGCCAGGCCGCGAGCGCTTCCATCAGTCGCGCGCCCCGGGCAGCCGCGCGGTCAGGGCGAAGACGTGGTCATCCTCGACGTCGAGGGCGCGCAGCGCTGCCGCCAGGTTGACCAGGTAGTCGCGGTTGGGACCGCTGGGGCCGTGGGCGGTGGCGATCTGCGCGGCGATGGTGTCCAGCGGCGCATCGCCGAGGTAGGCGGCGTTGTCGGCGCCGGCCAGGTAGACCAGCCCCTCTGCGTGGTCGCCGGCGGCATCGTCGAAGCACAGGGTGGTCACCTCGCGCAGATAGCCATTCTTCTCGCGCACATCCAGCGGCGCCAGCACCTCGGGGGTGATGCGGTAGGCCATGCCGTGGCAGACCGCTCCGGGCTCGCGTACCAGGGTGACGACCCGACCGGGGGCCTCCGGGGTGCCGCGATGGTCGTGGGAGCCCTGCCAGAAGCGCCGCACCCAGCCGTGGATATGTGCCGGGCGGCGTTCGATATAGGGAAAGTCGGCCTTCCAGATCAGCGAGCCGTAGCCGAACAGCCAGATGGCGTCGTGGCCGGCGAAGTGGTTGCGCTGGCGATTCAGTTGGGTGGTGTCGTGGCTCATGGGTAGGGTCGTGGAGATCATTAGACGGAAAAGTGTCCATGATGCGCCGCCGCCGGCGCTATGTCGAAGGCACCTTCAGGCGCCGGGGCGTCCCCAGACCGCCTCCAGGGTCGAGAGGGCCTCGGCGATCACTGGCTCCTCCTCGCGCCCCCGGGGCCACAGGAAGCAGAGCGCGCAGGGCAGGTGGACCCCCTCGGCAAGCGCCAGGCCGCGCTCCTGGCGCTCGGTCATGGCCAGGGTATCCCGCGCCAGGCTCAACCCCACGCCGGCGCGCACCAGGTCGAGCATGCAGGCTTCCTGGTCGACACGCGCCACCCCACGCGGCGTGAGCCCCAGGGGGGCAAGCGCTCCCGCCAGCAGGCGGTGATGCACCGAGTCGGGCGGTGTGACGATCCACGGCAGGCCGGCCAGCCGGACCCAGTCCGCCCCGTCCAGGCGACTGCCCCAGCCCGCCGGGGCGATCACGCGATAGTCGAAGTGGGTCAGCTCGCGGTGGGCGATGGTGTCGGCCTGCTCACCGGGCCCCTCGCCCAGCGGCGCCAGGTAGAAACCGACATCGAGTTCGTCGCGGCCCAGGCGTGTCAGCACGCTGCCGCTCATGCCATGGTGCAGTTCGGTCTCCAGCTGCGGGGCGCGTTCCACCAGCCGGTGCAGGAAGGCCCCCAGGCGGATGAACTCGGGGTCGACGATGGTGCCGATGCGCAGTCGCCCGCGCAGGGTGCTGTGCAACGCCCGGGCCTGCTGCTCGAAGGCAGCCGCAGTGGCCAGCGCCTTCTCGGCGGCGGGCAGCAGCGCCTCGCCATCCTCGGTGAGGGCAAGCCCCTGGGGGCGGCGGCGGAAAAGGGTCAGCCCCATCTCCTGCTGGAGCTGCTTGAGCTTGAGGCTGATTGCTGGCTGGGTCAGGTGCAAACGCTCGGCGGCGCGGGAGACGCTGCCCTCGCGGGCCACGCTGACGAAGGCGCGCAGGGTCTGGAGGTCCACCATGGGGTGCTCCGGCTCGAGTGATATCAGTAAAACTTATACTGTGCTTTTGGATTTCTCAATTGATCCCGGCCGGCGGCGCGCTAGTCTGGAAGGGTTGCATCCCCTTGATACGGGCTCCCTGTCCCATCCCCCGGGGATACCCGCACGACAAGACGAGGCGAGACATGAGCACAGTCAGCATCCAGCATTATATCAACGGCCGAATTTCAGGCGGCGAGTCCGGCCGTACCCAGCCGGTCACCAACCCCGCCACCGGCGAGGTCACCGGCCAGGTGGCCCTGGCCAGCGCCGCCGATGTCGATGGCGCGGTGGCCGCCGCCGCGGCCGCCTTTCCGGCCTGGGCCGATACCCCGCCGATCCGCCGTGCACGGGTGCTGTTCAAGTTCCTCGAGTTGCTCAACGCCAACAAGGACGCCCTGGCCGAGGCGATCACCCGGGAGCACGGCAAGGTGTTCACCGACGCCCAGGGCGAGGTGGCCCGGGGCATCGATATCGTCGAGTTCGCCTGTGGTATCCCGCAGCTGCTCAAGGGCGACTACACCGAGCAGGTGAGCAGCGGCATCGACAACTGGACCATGCGCCAGCCGCTGGGCGTGGTGGCCGGCATCACCCCGTTCAACTTCCCGGCCATGGTGCCGATGTGGATGTTCCCGGTCGCCATCGCCACCGGCAACAGTTTCATCCTCAAGCCGAGCCCGCTCGACCCCAGCGCCTCGCTGATGATCGCCGACCTGCTCAAGCAGGCCGGGCTGCCGGATGGCGTGTTCAACGTGGTGCAGGGCGACAAGGAGAGCGTGGAAGCGCTGATCGACCACCCCGAGGTGCGTGCGCTCTCCTTCGTCGGCTCCACACCCATCGCCAACCTGATCTACGAGCGTGGCGCGCGCCATGGCAAGCGCGTCCAGGCCCTGGGCGGGGCCAAGAACCATATGGTGGTGATGCCCGACGCCAACTTCGACAAGGCGGTGGATGCGCTGATCGGCGCGGCCTATGGCTCCGCCGGCGAGCGCTGCATGGCGATTAGCGTGGCGGTGCTGGTGGGCGGCGTGGGCGATGAGCTGGTGCCGCGCCTGGCCGAGCGAGCACGTGCACTCAAGGTGAAGGATGGCATGCAGCTGGATGCCGAGATGGGCCCCATCGTCACTCGCCAGTCCCACGAGCGCATCACCGGTTACATCGCCAAGGGGGTGGAGGAGGGCGCCGAGCTGGTGGTCGACGGCCGCGAGTTCGACACCTCGGCTACCGGCGAAGGGTGCGCCGACGGCTTCTGGATGGGTGGCACCCTGTTCGACCACGTCACCCCGGAGATGACCATCTATCGGGAGGAGATCTTCGGTCCGGTGCTGGTCTGCGTGCGGGTGCCGGACGTGGCCACCGCCATCGAGCTGATCAACGCCCACGAGTTCGGCAACGGCGTGAGCTGCTTCACCGAGAGCGGCAGCGTGGCCCGCGAGTTTGGGCGGCGCATCCAGGTGGGCATGGTGGGTATCAATGTGCCGATTCCGGTGCCCATGGCCTGGCACGGCTTCGGCGGCTGGAAGCGCTCGCTGTTCGGCGACACCCACGCCTACGGCGAGGAGGGCGTACGCTTCTACACCAAGCAGAAGTCGATCATGCAGCGCTGGCCAGACTCCATCGATGCCGGTGCCGAGTTCGCCATGCCGACCCATAAGTAGGTCCGGCCACCCAATGCCCAGGCGAGAGGCGCCGGGGGCAGCTTGAAGAGGGGGTCCTATGCCAAGGAAGGCATCGGTAGCACCCAGGGAGGGGTTCACAGCGCCCCCTCGCATAGCTGTCGCCGGGATAGCCTCGCGCAGAATGCGACGTGAGAGCACGCCATGGCGGAACAGGAATTCGACTATATCGTGGTGGGAGCCGGCACCGCCGGCTGCCTGCTGGCCAATCGCTTGAGCGCCGACCCGGCCAACCGGGTGCTGCTGATCGAGGCGGGCGGCCGCGACAACTACCACTGGATCCATATCCCGGTGGGCTACCTCTACTGCATCGACAACCCGCGTACCGACTGGCGGTTTCGCACCGAGCCGGACGACGGCCTCAACGGCCGCTCGTTGATCTACCCGCGGGGCAAGACCCTGGGCGGCTGTTCGAGCATCAATGGCATGCTCTACCTGCGCGGCCAGGCCCGCGACTATGACGGCTGGGCCGAGTTCACCGGGGAGCCCGAATGGCGCTGGGAGAACTGCCTGGCGGACTTCATGCGCCACGAGGACCATCATCGCCTGGATGAGGACGGTGATGCCGACCCCGAGCACGCCGCCTTCCATGGCCACGGTGGCGAGTGGCGGGTGGAGAAACAGCGCCTCAAGTGGCAGGTGCTCGACGACTTCGCCACCGCGGCTGTGGAGGCCGGCATCCCGCGCACGCGAGACTTCAACCGCGGCGACAACGAGGGAGTCGACTACTTCGAGGTCAACCAGCGTCGTGGCTTCCGCTGGAACACCAGCAAGGCCTTCCTGCGCGGGGCCGAGAAGCGTGACAACCTGACTTTGTGGCACTCCACCCAGGTGCTGGGGCTGGAGGTCGCCGACGAGGGCGGCGAGCCCAGGGCGAGTGGGGTGCGCGTGTTGAGCGGTGGAAAGGAGTCGCTGGCTCGCGCCGGGCGCGAGGTGATCCTGGCCGCCGGGGCGATCGGCTCGCCCCAGCTGCTGCAGCTCTCGGGTATCGGCCCGGCCGGGTTGCTGGCCGAGCACGAGATTCCGCTGGTGGTGGACCTGCCCGGGGTGGGCGAGAACCTGCAGGACCACCTGCAGATCCGCTCGGTCTACAAGGTCAAGGGGGCCAAGACGCTGAACACCATGGCCAACTCCCTGGTGGGCAAGGCGATGATCGGTCTGGAGTACCTGCTCAAGCGCTCCGGCCCCATGAGCATGGCGCCCTCCCAGCTGTGCGCCTTCACCCGCAGCAGCGAAGAGTTCACCCATCCCAATATCGAGTATCACGTGCAGCCGCTGAGTCTCCCGGCGTTCGGGCAGCCGCTGCACGACTTCCCGGCGATCACCGCCAGCGTCTGCAACCTCAACCCCACCAGCCGCGGCTCGGTGCGCATCAAGAGCGCCGACCCGCGCCAGGCGCCGGCCATCGCACCCAACTACCTGAGCACACCCGAGGATCGCAAGGTGGCAGCGGATTCGCTGCGCGTCACCCGGCGCATCGCCTCCCAGCCAGCCTTCGCCAGGTACTCCCCCGAGGAGTTCAAGCCGGGGCTCGAGTACCAGAGTGACGACGACCTGGCGCGGCTGGCCGGTGATATCGGCACCACGATCTTCCACCCGGTGGGCACGGCCAGGATGGGGCGTGACGACGATCCCATGGCGGTGGTGGATCCTCACCTGCGGGTGCGCGGCGTGACGGGGCTGCGAGTGGTGGATGCCAGCGTGATGCCCACCATCACCAGCGGGAATACCAACTCGCCGACGCTGATGATCGCCGAGAAGGCGGCCCGCTGGATCCTGGCCGGGGAGTGAGCCGTGTCACTTTCCGGTCACGCGAGGCAAATAGTGTTTGACGTGCGCCCGCCGAGGGCGCATGCTGCGCGCAGTTGGTTAGCAAGTCGTAACACCCCAGGTAGGCATCGAACGCTCTAGCGCCTCGATTTTCCCGGGAACGTTTCTTGTTTTACCCACTGCAACTCGGGTATTACCCGGCAAAATCAAAACGCTATTAGAGGAATTCGATAATGGCTACCGGTACCGTCAAGTGGTTCAATGACACCAAGGGCTACGGCTTCATCTCTCCGGACGACAACGGTGACGACCTGTTCGCGCACTTCTCCGAGATCCAGGCCGACGGCTTCAAGACCCTGCAGGACGGCCAGAAGGTCTCCTTCGAGGTCACTCAGGGCAAGAAGGGCCTCCAGGCCTCCAACATCAAGCTCATCGACTGAACGTCGATCGATCATGATGTGACTGCCCTGCAGTCGATGAAAGGCTCGCCACGGCGGGCCTTTCTGCTGTCTGGATCCCTGGCCCCGATGGCCAGCCTCGGCGCATTGCGCTAGGGTGATGCCCTTTCCCCGCTGGAGACGAATTCCCATGAGCGAACCCGGTGAGCTGATCATCGACCCCAAGGGCAACAAGCCCGCCGACGCCTGCGTGTTCATCCTCCATGGCCTGGGCGCCGATGGTCGCGACTTCGAGCCGCTGATACCGGCTCTGTCGCTGCCGGGCGATGCCAGCGTGCGCTTCATCCTGCCCCATGCGCCGCGTCTGCCGGTGACCATCAACGGCGGCATGGTGATGCCCGCCTGGTATGACATCAAGGAGATGAGCCTCGACCGTCGTGTCGACGAGGCGCAGCTGCTGGCCTCGGCCCAGCGTATCCAGGCGCTGGTTCGCGAGCAGATCGGTCTCGGCATCGACAGTCGCCGGATCATCCTGGCCGGCTTCTCCCAGGGCGGTGCTGTGGCCTACCAGACCGCACTCTCCTTCGACCAGCCTCTGGGCGGCTTGCTGGCGCTCTCCACCTACTTCGCCACCGCCGAGAGCATCGAGCTGGCCGAGGCCAACCGCGAGCTGCCCATCGAGGTGCACCACGGCAGCTTCGACCCGGTGGTACCCGAGGCGCTGGGCAAGGCGGGCTTCGAGACGGTCAAGCGCCTGGGCTACCCGGCCCACTATCGCCAGTATCCCATGGCGCATGCGGTCTGCCCCCAGCAGGTGGCGGACATCGGCCACTGGCTGGGCAAGCGCCTGGCGCGCTGAGGCGCCGGTAAGGATCGCCACGGGCGTCGCCGAAGGTCGCCTCGACAGCCTCGTCGCCTGCGGGCAGGATATCTGCCACGATTTTCTTGCCTGCAGGATTGATACCATGAGCGCTTCCCCCTATGCCAACCTCCCCGATGCCCAGGGCTACTTTGGCCGCTTCGGTGGCCAGCTGATTCCCCCCGAGCTCAAGGCGGTGATGGACGAGATCGACGCCGCCTACGAGGCGATCTGCGTCCGCGATGATTTCCGGCAGGAGCTGGCCGAGCTGTTCGCCGACTACGTGGGGCGTCCCAGCCCGATCTTCCATGCCCGACGGCTCTCCGAGAAGCTGGGCGGCGCCCAGATCCACCTCAAGCGCGAGGACCTGAACCACACCGGCGCCCACAAGATCAATCACTGCCTGGGCGAGGCGCTGCTGGCCAAGTTCATGGGCAAGACCAAGGTGATCGCCGAGACCGGCGCCGGCCAGCACGGCGTGGCCCTGGCCACCGCCTGCGCACTGGTGGGCATCCCCTGCGAGATCCATATGGGGCAGGTGGATATCGAGAAGGAGCATCCCAACGTCACCAAGATGAAGATCCTGGGAGCCACCCTGATCCCGGTGACGCGTGGCACGGCGACCCTCAAGGATGCCGTGGACAGCGCCTTCGAGGAGTATCTCAAGGACCCGCAGCACTTCATCTACGCCATCGGCTCGGTGGTGGGGCCGCACCCCTTCCCGAAGATGGTGCGCGACTTCCAGTCGATCATCGGTCGCGAGGCGCGCGAGCAGTTCCTGGCGCGTCACGGCCGCCTGCCGGACCACGTCACCGCCTGCGTGGGTGGCGGCTCCAATGCCATGGGCATGTTCACCGCCTTCCTCGAGGACGAGAGCGTGCACCTGGTGGGCGTGGAGCCCGCCGGCGAGGGCCTCGACACCCAGCGCCACTCCGCGACCCTGACGCTCGGCAAGCCCGGCGAGCTCCACGGCATGGCCTGCTACGTGCTGGAGGACGAAGAGGGCAATCCCATGCCGGTGCACTCCATCGCCTCGGGCCTCGACTACCCGGGTGTGGGACCCCAGCACAGCTACCTCAAGGAGCAGGGCCGGGTGGACTACCAGAGCGCCAGCGACGACGAGTGCCTGGAGGCCTTCCTGACCCTGTCCCGGGTCGAGGGCATCATCCCGGCCCTGGAGAGCGCCCATGCCGTGGCCTGGGCGATGCGCGTGGCACCGACCCTGCCGGCCGACCAGCATATCCTGGTCAACCTGTCCGGCCGCGGTGACAAGGACGCCGACTACGTGGCGGGCCGTCTGGGCCTCTAGCCGCATACCCACCCGGTTGTCGTCCGACGCCACCTGCTGACTCGTGGCGTCGGGTGCCAGGGCCGCCGGCAGAGCCGAGGGGTGTGTCCCGGGGCGAACTGGGGTAGGGTGGCATAAGGGTCCGGAGAGGCCCACCTACCGCACAGGGAACCTCGGGGTGAGGAGATGGCAGCACTCAGGGAGAGATGGCAACGCTGGTGGCGTGGCGGGTCGGCTGAAGAGCCGAGCCTCGACGCGCTGTTCCTGGAGCACTACCCCGGCACCGTGATGCTCCTCGACGACCAGGGCGTGGTGCGCCGGGTCAATCCCGCCTTCGAACGCCATGCCGGCCATCCGCCCGAGCAGCTGCTGGGCAGGCGCGCGGTGACGCTCGATATCGACCCGCTGCGCGGTGACTTCGCCCGGGCCCTGGAGCAGTGCGTGGCCACCCTGCGGCCCTGGCAGGGCCTGCTGCTGTGCCGCCGTGCCGACGGCTCCCTGCGTCACCAGACCACCATGATCCAGCCGCTGCAGCGCGATGATGGGCCTCTGCGGCTGCTGGTGATGCAGTATGACGTGACCGGCATGCGCGAGCGCGAGCTGCGCGACCGTCAACTGCTGGGGCGCCTGGAGGGCACCGTCTCGCGGGTGCCCGGTGCGCTGTTCCGGCTGCGCCAGGGCGGAGACGGCCGCCTCGAGTTCCTCTATCTCAGCCCGGCCCTGCGCTCGCTCTTCGGGCTGGCGCCGGAGCAGTGCATGGATGACCCCGCGGCCCTGCTCGGCCGGCTGCCCGGCGACGACCGCCAGCGCTTCGAGGCCAGCCTGGCCCAGTCTGCGGTATCCCTTGCCCCCTGGCAGCTGGAGTTTCGGCTCTCGCTGCCCGAGGGGTTGCGCTGGATCGAGGCCCGCGCCACGCCCCTGGCGCGGGGCCAGGGTGATCTGATGTGGGATGGGCTGCTCATCGACATCGATGAGCGCAAGCAGATCGAGCAGCGTGTCCAGCGGCTGGTGGGAACCGACATGCTGACCGGGGCCCTCAACCGTCGCGCCTTTCTCGAGCAAGGCGAGGCGGCCCTGGCGCGTGCCGTTCGCCGCGGCGAGTCGCTGTCGCTGGCCATGCTCGACCTCGATCACTTCAAGGCCTTGAACGATACCTACGGCCATGCCGTGGGCGACCTGGCCCTGCAGGCTTTCGCCACCACCTGCCGTGAATCCCTGCGGCCCTACGACCTCTTCGCGCGCATCGGTGGTGAGGAGTTCGTGGTGGTGCTGGTGGACAGCCGGCCCGAGGAAGCCTGGAGTGTGCTGGAGCGCCTGCGGCAGGCGGTTGCCGCCATCGAACTGGAGTCGGAGGGAGCGACGGTGCGCTTCACCGTCAGCCTGGGCCTTGCGGTGCTCGGGGGCGAGGGCACGCTGGAGTCGGGGCTCGCCCAGGCGGATCGCGCGCTCTACTGTGCCAAGCGGGCCGGGCGCAATCGGGTGTGTGGTCCCGAGGCGCTCGTCCAGAAACCGAATCCCGGAGCTTCGTGAGGAGAGCGGGCTGGCATTTCACTCCGTACCTCGTCACGATCATGACACTCTACCCAAGCACAAGGAGTACATCAGCATGTCCGGACTCTCCGAAGACTTTCGCCTGCCGGTGGCCTGCCCGGGCTGCGGCAGCCACCTGATGCGGGTCTCCCAGGTGAAGAACCCCGACGACGTGGTGCACTGCGCCTCCTGCGGCAAGGCGATCTGCTTGTGGCACGAGGCCCAGACGGTACTCAGGCAGGGGCCCGGCAGCGAGAGCGAGGCGCTGATCGAGGCCGCGGTCAACCGCCGCAGCTGAGTGGCGTCAGCCGCGATCCGCCAGCAGGAAGGCCGGCGCCGATGGCGCCGGCCTTCCGCGTTTCCGGCAGCTGTCCTCGGCTACAGCAGCTCCTCGCCGGCCAGCGCCAGGCGCGAGCGCTCGACGCTCTTGAGGGTGATGTGGCCGGCGTGGGGCCAGTCGCGGAAGCGTTGCACCAGCGCTGCCATGCCGCAGGTGTTGGCGGTGAGGTAGGGGGTGTCGATCTGGCCGACGTTGCCCAGGCAGACGATCTTGGTGTTGCGCCCGGCCCGGGTGACTAGCGACTTGAGCTGCTTGGGCGTGAAGTTCTGCGCCTCGTCGATGATCAGGAAGGTATCGTTCAAGGTCCGCCCGCGCATGAAGCCGGGAGCCCGGATCTGGACCCGGGCGCCGAGCAGCTGGCGGGTAGCGCCATTGTCCCAGCTGGACTCGCCGTCCTCATTGCGCAGCAGGTTGTCCATGTTGTCGTGGAAGGCCCCCATCCAGGGCGACATCTTCTCCTCCTCGGTGCCGGGCAGAAAGCCGATATCCTCGCTCATGGAGATGGGCGCCCGGGTGAAGACAATGCGCTCGAAACGCTTGCTGTCCAGGGTCTGCTGGAAGGCCGCGGCCAGCGTCATGAAGGTCTTGCCGGTGCCGGCGCTGCCGGCGATGGTGACCAGGTCGATATCGTCATCCATCAGCAGGTTGAAGGCGAAGTTCTGGTGGCAGTCGCTGGCGTGTACCCCCCACACGCTGGCGCCGTGACGATAGTTGCTGATCAGCTCCAGGCGGGCGCGCCGGTCGCTCACCTCACGCACGATGGCCTCGAAGCTGGCATCGCCGTCGGCGACCAGCATGCCGGGATGCCAGTCGGCGGGGATCTCGCCGGCCAGGTGATAGGTCACGCGGTGGTGGTCACGCTCGACCCTGACGTCCAGGGCGAGGCCATTCCACAGCTCGCTGCCGGCATCCGGGTAGACCCGCACCCCCTCCAGCATGGCGTCGCTGTCGGTGAAGGCGCGGTCGGTGAGGTAGTCCTCCACCGGCACGCCCAGGGCGGCGGCCTTGACGCGCAGGTTGATATCCTTGGTGATCAGGATCACCGAGGCGTCTTCGCGCTCGCGGCGCAGCCGGCAGGTCTCGGCGAGGATGCGGTTGTCGGGGCTGTCTTCCAGCGGTTCCAGTGTGGCGAGGTCGGGGTAGCAGAGCAGGCGCAGGCGACCCTCGGGGCCGGTGAGGCGCGGAATGGGAATGCCATCGCGAATCTGCTCGAGGCCGACGTCTGCGGTGAGGTCGGACAGGGTGCGGCTGACCTGGCGGGCGGTGCGGGCGATTTCGCGGATGCCGTTCTTGTGCTTGTCGAGCTCCTCGAGCACGGTCATGGGAATGACCACTTCATGCTCGTCGAACTGGTAGAGGGCGGCGGGGTCGTGCAGCAGCACGTTGGTGTCCAGCACGTACAGCCGGGTGGCCTTCTTGTCGATGCGTACCATCGGCGCAGCTCTCCTGATTGTCGCGAGAGGGACGTCATGTGACGCCCCGATGTCGACACTGTCAGCGCACGATGTCAGGAAGGTGACAGCGGCTGACGGCGTCAGTAGCGCTGGTAACTCCTCCTGTGGCCTTGGACAAACGGCGGGGAACAGGGTGCCCCGCTGGTTCGAGCATGGCCGGCGCCGCGAGGCGTAGCAAGACGAGAGGCTCGCGGGTGGTCAACGCAAGCCGCAAGGCTTATTCCGTATCTCGGTAGACGCTCTCCACATCCAGGGTGGAGTGGCTGCCCAGGGCCGCGAAGTGCTCGGCCAGCCACGCCTCGGCGGTGCTTCGGCCCGCGTCGCGCAGGTGGCAGAGGAAGGGCCACTCGGCATTCATCTTGCTCGAGATGGAGAGCTCACCGAGCACCTCGTCGCCGGCGATGCGGTGGAACAGGGCGCCGGCATAGCAGCCGATATCGACCCCGTGGTCGCCGAGCAGGCGCTGGAGCATGGCGATCATACGCACCTCCTTGATCAGCGAAGCATTGAAGGTGATTTCGTTGAGGCGGTTCATGATCGCCGCGGCGCTGGTGGGAAGTTCCTCGCGGTAGATGGGGTTGATCTGGACGATGACGATGTCCCGGGAGCCGCAGTGCTCCATCAGCGGCATCAGCGCCGGGTTGCCGGTGTAGCCGCCGTCCCAGTAGGCCTCGCCGTCGATCTCCACGGCATGGAACACCGTGGGCAGGCAGGCCGAGGCCATCACCGCGTCGACACTCATCTCCTCCCGGGCGAAGACCCGCTGCTTGCCGCTGCGCACGTTGGTGGCAGTGACGAAGAGTTTGAGATCGGGGCAGCGGCGCACCCGCTCGAAGTCGACCCGTTCGGCGACGATATCCCGAAGCGGATTGAGGTCGAAGGGGTTGAACTGGTAGGGCGAGACCAGCCGGCTCATCAGGTCCATGGCCACGTAGCCGGGCGAGTGGTCGAGGCTCCAGTTGCCGGTGAGCATGTCCAGCGGGCCGCGCCGGATGGGGCTGGCCATTCCGGCGCGGCTCACTGCCTGCCAGAAGTCATGCAGGGCCTGGCGGGCGGTGTCGCGGTCGCCGCGAGTCAGGGCGTCGGCCATCACCACGCCGTTCATGGCCCCGGCGCTGGTGCCGCTGATCCCTTCGATCTCGATGCGAGGGTCCTCCAGCAGGCGGTCCATCACGCCCCAGGTGAAGGCGCCGTGGGCGCCGCCGCCCTGCAGTGCCAGGTCGATCCGCTTGGTCTCGCTCATGCTCACCCTCGTTCGGTCGTCAGGCCATGGTGCTGCGACGCATCATGGCAGCTTCTCGCCGTCGAGGGAAAGCGGTTGCTACTGCATGGCGAGCTGCTGGCCCGGGTCGCGGTCGCAGTCGAGGTAGGCGGAGCTCGCCAGCCACTCGGGGTCGGGGTAGTAGGCGAACAGGTACTGCTCCTCCTTGAGGCTGTCGATCAGCGGTGTGGTGACCTCCTGGCGTACCGCCGGGCAGCCCAGGCTACGGCCCAGGCGACCGGTCTGCTCGATGAACGATTCGCTGACATAGTCGGCGCCGTGCATCACGATGGCGCGTTCATAGGCCAGGTGGTTGACGCCCGGCTCGAGGCCCTCGAGGCGCAGCGAATAGCCATTGCGTCCATAGTAGGTGTTCATGGTGCGGAACAGCCCCAGGCTCGACTGGTGGCTCTCCGGCGTGTTCGAGAAGCGCGAGGCCAGGGCATCGCCGGAGCCGCGACCGTGGGAGACCAGCTCCTCGAAGAGTAGGGCCTTGCGTCGCAGGTCGAATACCCACAGGCGCGGTTCGCTGGAGGGCAGCGAGTAGTCGATGACCGCCAGGCGCTCGGCATTCGGGTCGGCGCAGGAGAGGGCGCTGGCGGCCAGTGCCAGCACCTTGCGGCTGGCCGCCGGTGCCAGGCGGGTGAGGGTCTGCTCCAGGGGTTCACCCTCCAGCACCCTGGGGTGCAGGGCCTGGGCGAGGGTCGTGTCGGCGAGGACAGGCGCGCTGGCCATAAGCCCGGCCGCGCAGAGCAGCCAGGCGGGAAGGATCGATCGCATCATCGTTTTTGTCTCCTGGTTTCTCGCTATTATGTAGGGACGAGCCGGGATGGCCAAGTTAGCAATAGTCTGGGAAAGCCCTCCCCCATTCGGGCGTGGAAACAAGCTGGCAGTGCGATAGCGCTGCTGGATTTGCGGCATTGGGTCCGGCGGCATATGCTGTACATGCATTCATGCTTCGATGGCTCATCATGCTTAAGGCTACTAAGATACGCATCTACCCCACGACCGAGCAGGCGGAATTTTTGAATCGCCAGTTCGGCACGGTGCGCTTCGTCTATAACACCGGCCTTCGCATCATGTCGCATCGCTACCAGCGCCACGGGCAGTCGTTGAGCGCCAAGCACGACATCAAAAAGCTCTTGCCGGTAGCCAAGAAATCTCGCAAGTACGGGTGGCTGAAAGATGCTGACTCCATAGCTCTCCAGCAAGCGTGCCTCAACCTCGATCATGCCTTTCAGCGCTTCTTCGACCCTTCGCAGAAGGCCGGCTATCCACGTTTCAAGCGCAAGCGGGGCAAGCAGTCCAGCTATCATTGCGTCGGCGTCAAGGCTGGCGACGACTGGATCAAGGTGCCCAAGCTCGGGCCGATCAAGGCCAAGGTGCATCGTCAGGCCGAGGGCAGGCTGAAAAGCATCACCTTGACCCGAACGGTTACCGGCAAGCACTACGCCTCGCTGCTCTTTGAAACGGCTCGCGTCGCCACAGAACCGCTGATGGACGTTGACGCTGCCAAGGTCGTCGGACTCGACATGGGGTTGTCACACCTGGCGATTGATTCCACCGGACGCAAGATCGCCAACCCTCGCTTTCTCAAGCAAGCGCAGAAGAACCTCAAGCGCAAACAGCAGGCTCTGTCCCGCAAGAAGAAGGGCAGCGCTCGCCGAGCCAAGGCACGGCTACTCGTCGCCAAGGCTCACGAGCGGGTCGCCAATGCCCGTAACGACTTCCAGCACAAGCTCGCTCGACAGATCGTTGACGACAGCCAAGCGGTGATCGTCGAGACACTGAAGGTCCGCAACATGATGAAGAATGCCCGCCTTGCCAAGCACATTGGCGATGCGTCCTGGCATGCCTTGATCGCCAAGCTGGACTACAAGGCCAGGGAGCAGGGCAAGCATCTGGTCAAAATCGACCCGTGGTTTGCCAGCTCTAAGACCTGCCACATCTGTCACCACAAGATGGGCGCTATGCCACTGAGCGTCCGGTTGTGGGAGTGCCCCGCCTGCCATGCGTTCCACGACCGGGACATCAACGCGGCGCTGAACATCAAGCATCAAGGCATAATCCAGTTGAAGGCGGAAGGGCTGTCCGTCTCTGCCCATGGAGGCTTGCGTAAATCCGGCGTGTCGCCGGTTGTTGCCTGAGAAGTGGGAAGCCTTGCCCGATAGGGTGGGGAACAGTCACCAATAAACGATACTGGAGGCGAACATGCGGCGATCTGTCGCGATAGGCGCGATGATGTTGGGCATCATGCTGGTGTCCGGCATGGCCATGGCGCAGCAGTCGGCAGCGCAGGAACGCACCGTGACCGCGGTGGAGCAGGCCCTCGATCAGCGTGATGGAAGCCTGGAGGCGTTCTATGCGGTGCGAGATTATCAGGCCGCCTGGACCCGCGAGTCACGCGTCGAGGCGCTGGTCGAGGCGCTGAAGAAACTGGCCGAGGATGGCCTGGAGCCCACCGACTACGGCGCCGATCGCCTGCTGGCGGAGTTTCGCCAGGCCCAGGCCGGCGATGACATGGCCAGGGGGCGTTTCGATACCCGGGCGACCCGCGCCCTGCTCACGGCACTGCGCCACCTCCACCATGGCAAGGTCGACCCCAACAGCATCGATGCCGACTGGGAGGTACCCATCAACGCGCAGTTGCCCCCCATGGGGGCGATCGTGCGGGCGGTGGACGCGGGAGAGATCACGGCGCTGCTCGATTCGGTACGCCCTGCCTATGCCCCTTACCAGCGGCTGCAGCAGGGGCTGGCCCGCTATCGCCATATCCAGCGCCTGGGCGGCTGGCCGATGCTGCCCGAGGGCGGGCCGACCCTGCGCCTGGGCGAGGCGCACCCCGACGTGGCCATCCTGCGCGAACGCCTGGCCCGGGTCGGTGAACTGGAGGTAATGGCGGCGGATCCCTCGATCCTGCCGGCGGCTGACCTGGAGGCGCCGGATCCACGGCGTTTCGATGCCGATCTGGAAGCGGCGGTGAAGCGCTTTCAGGACCGCCACCTGCTGGAAACGGATGGTGTCGTCGGGCCCCGCACCCGGGCGGCCCTCAATGTGCCGGTGGGCAAGCGCGTCGACCAGATTCGCCTCAACCTGGAGCGTGCCCGCTGGCTGATGCATGGCCTGCCCGAGGCCTTCGTGCTGGTGGATATCGCCGGTTACCGGCTCAGCTACTTCCGCCCCAACGGTGAAGTATGGCGCTCGCGCATCGTGGTGGGCCAGCCCTATCGGCGCACGCCGTCGCTGCGCTCGGAGATTACCCACCTTACCGTCAACCCCACCTGGACGGTGCCGCCGACCATCCTGCGCGAGGACGTGATCCCCAAGGTGCGTCGCGATCCGGGCTACCTGGCGCGCCAGAACATGCAGGTACTGTCGCCCTCGGGGCAGCGCCTCAGCCCCGGCCAGGTCGACTGGTCGAACCCGGGCAACGTGATGATTCGCCAGGCCGCCGGCCCCGGCAACTCCCTGGGCCAGGTAGTGGTGCGCTTCCCCAACGACCACCTGGTCTACCTGCATGACACCCCGGCTCAGTCACTGTTCGCCCGCGAACAGCGGGCCTTCAGCTCGGGCTGCATTCGCGTGCAGGGGGTGCTGGAGTTCGCCCAGTTGCTGTTCGACGATACCGGCAGCGGTCATGACCTCCGCGCCCTGCTGAGGGACGGGCGCACCCGCGACGTGCCCCTGGCCGAGACGATGCCGGTGATCCTGCACTACTGGACGGTTCACCCGGACTCCGGCGGGCAGATGGTCTTCCGTCCGGATATCTACGAGCGCGACGCTGCCCTGCTGCGCGCGCTGGATCGCCCCTTGGCGCTTTAGTCACTCATAGCCCTTGGCCTGGAGGCGGAAGAGTCGCGCATAGCGGCTGTTGGCGGCCATCAGGCTCGCATGGTCGCCCTGCTCGAGGATCTCGCCGCCGTCGATCACCAGGATCTGGTCGGCGGCGCGCACCGTGGAGAAGCGGTGGGAGATCAGGATGGTCATCTTGCCCTGGCTGTGGTCGCGGAAGTCGGCATAGACCGCCGCCTCGGCGGCGGCATCCATGGCCGCGGTGGGCTCGTCGAGGACCAGGATATCGGCGCTCTCGCGCATATAGGCCCGCGACAGGGCGACCTTCTGCCACTGGCCGCCGGAGAGCTCCTGGCCCCCCTTGAACCAGCGTCCCAGCTGGGTGTGGTAGCCGCCCGGCATCTCGGCGATGAAGTCGTCGGCCAGGCCGCGGCGGGCCGCCTCGCGCCAGCGGGCCTCGTCCTCGAAGGCGGCCACGTCACCGGCGCCGAGGTTCTCGCCGACCTTCATCTGGTAGCGCACGAAGTCCTGGAAGATCACTCCGATGCGCCGGCGCAGCGCCTGGACGTCCCACTCGCGCAGGTCGTTGCCGTCGAGCAGGATGCGTCCCGTGCTCGGCTCATAGAGCCGGGTCAGCAGCTTGATCAGGGTGGTCTTGCCCGAGCCGTTGGCGCCCACCAGCGCCAGGCTCTCGCTGGGTCTGAGGTGCAGCGAGATGCCCGAGAGGGCGGGCGTCTCGGCTCCGGGGTAGGTGAAGCCCACGTTCTCGAAGCGGATGCCGTCCCCGGGGCGAGTGCCCGCGGTCAGGCTGCCCTCTTCCGGGGCCACTGGCTGCTCCAGGTACTCGTAGAGGTTCGAGAGGTAGAGGTTGTCCTCGTACATGCCGCTGATCGAGGTCAGGCTCGCCGAGAGTGCCGCCTGCCCCTGCTTGAAGACCATCAGGTACATGGTCATCTGACCTAGGCTCAGGGTGCCGGTGATGGTCTCCACCACCACCCAGGCGTAGGCGCCGTAGAAGGCGACGGTGCCTAGCAGGCCGAGCACGAAGCCCCAGCCCTCCCGACGCAGCGTGAGTCGGCGATCCTCGGCGTAGAGGGTGTCGAAGATCTTGCGGTAGCGGTCGAGCAGCAGCGGTTCCAGGCCGAACAGCTTGACCTCCTTGATGCTGTCCTCGCGGGCCAGCACCGTCTCCAGATACATCTGCATGCGGGTCTGGGGTGAGCGCCAGCGGAACAGCCGGAAGGCGTCGCCGGAGAACTTGGCCTCGGAGATGAATACCGGCAGGGCGCCGATCACCAGCACCAGCGGCGCCCAGGGCGAGAACTGCACCAGCAGCACCCCGAAGCTGATCAATGAGATGGCGTTCTGGGCCAGGGAGAAGGTCTTGTTGACCAGCCCCAGGGGGCGCACCGATGCCTCGCGGCGGGCCCGGGTAAGCTTGTCGTAGAACTCCGAATCCTCGAACTGGGCGAGGCTCAGGGTGCCGGCTTTCTCGAGGATCATCACGTTGACCTTCTGGCCGAGCAGGGCACGCAGCAGCGACTGCTGGGCGGAGAGCGCCCGCTGGGCCAGGGCGATGGCAGCGATCACGCCGGCCTCGGCCAGCACGTAGCGCAGCACCGGCCACCAGTCGGCCTCACCGGTGGCCTCGTGGTGCTCCATGGCGGCGACCACGGCGTCGACGATCAGCTGGCCGAGCCAGGCGGCTACCGCCGGCAGCACCCCGGCCACCAGGGTGGCAATCGCCAGGCCCACGGTGAGTGCCCGCGAGGTCTGCCACACAAGCACCATGGCGCGGCGGCTGTAGCGGAACACGCCGAGGAAGGCCGTCAGGCGGTTCTCGGGCGGCGGGGCAGGGCGGGGCGAACGCGTGTGGGGGGATGACACGGGGCTCTCCGGGGGCGGGGCACAATCGAGGCGCCCCGCACGATGGCGGGGCGCAGCGGAACAGCAGGGATGGGACGACGCGCGATCAGCCCTCGTCGGCCTCCTCGTCGGAATCCGTCTCGGCGGTGCTGGCCACCACCGGGCCGACCTCGCCGGACCTCAGGGTGGCGAGCAGCGGCTCTGCCTCACGCTGGAATGCCACCAGGCGGTCCCCCGCGAGACTCTTGTTCTCGGGCAGCTTGACCTGCATGGCGTCGACCTGGTTGTCGTTGACCAGTACCTCGTAGTGCAGGTGGGGCCCGGTGCTGCGGCCGGTGTTGCCGGAGAGGGCGATGCGCTGCCCCATGCTCACCCGCTCGCCGCGGCTGACCAGCGGCTTGGAAAGGTGCAGGTAGCGGGTGCGGTAGCCGTTGTCGTGGCGGATCACCACATAGCGGCCGGCCGCGTAGTGGCTGCGCACGGACTCGACCACGCCGTCCGAGGGAGCGGTGATCGGCGTTCCGATCGGCATGGCGAAATCGGTACCCTTGTGCGGGCTGACGCGCCCGGTCACCGGGTGCTTGCGGCGCGGGTTGAAGTTGGAGCTCAGCCGATAGCGTCCCTCGAATGGATAGCGGTTGAAGGCGGGGTCGAGGCTCTCGCCCTCCGGCGTATAGAAGTTGTTGTCGGCGCTGTTGCGGACCAGGGTCAGATCGGTGCGCTCGCCCTCGTACTGGACCGCCAGGATGCGCGGGTCGAAGCTCTCCCCGTCGATCACGTCGGACTCGACCAGCACCTGAAAACGATCGCCGCGACGGGTGTCGCGGCGGAAGTCGAGTTTCTTGCCCAGCACGTGGGTCAGGCGCGAGACCTCGGTGCTGGAGAGACCGGTGGCCTGGGCCGAGCGGGTGAAGCTGCCGCTGACGGTACCGGCGAACAGGCGCTGGGCGGCCTCGCCGGTGCGCTCGATGCTGGCGACTTCGAAGGCCTCGCCTTCGCGCTCGACGACGAAGCCGCTGCGGGCGTCGCGCATCATGCGCAGCGAGAGCAGGCTGCCATCCTCGTCCAGCTGGTAGTCGAGGCGAGTGCCGACCCGCCAGCGCTCGAGCATGTTCCTGTCGGGCAGCTGATCCAGCAAGGCCAGGACCTCGTTGTAGCCCAGGCCCAGGCGGTTCTGGGCCATCACCGCGAAGGCGTCGCCCGACTGTACCGTATAGGTCTCCCACTCCGGGACATAGGGCTCACGCGCGGCGATCTCCTGCTCGAGCAGCACCGGTCCGTCGTCGAGTATGCTCAGCTCGCCTTCGGGGATCTCCTCGTAGGAGGTGGCGTCCGCCACCAGGCTGCCATCATGGTCGAGCATGCCGCTGCCGATGGTGCCGATCACCGTGGCGATATGCACGGCACCGCGGTCGAGTCCGCCGGCATCCTGCGCCGCGATCTCGGTGGCGATGCGCACCGCGTGTTCGTCCAGGGTGTTGCTGGTCGGTGCCTGGGCCATCACCAGGGGCGTGTCGCCACCTGGGGTGGCGTCATCGGCGGGGCGGGCCAGCAGCGGAGGCGCGGTGCCTGCGCTGGCGGCACCGGCCTCATCGATGAGTTCGAGGTCGACTACCTCGCTGACCTTCAGCTGGGTGATGGGCACACGCTGGCGCGTGGCATCCAGTGCCTGGTTGGCCAGTTCGATGGCGTCACCCACGGGCCCGCGCTGAAGGCTCAGCGAGGGCAGGCGGGAGGTGGCGTCGGCGTCGAGGGGAATCACGACGGTTTCCAGCGACCGGGAGTCGCGCTGGACATCCTGATAGGTGGTGACGATCTTCTGTGCGCCCAGCACGGTGACCATGGTGGCGACCGGTAACAGCAATAGCTTGTGCGTGCGGGGCAGCGAATGGAGGACTCGCAGCATGGGTAAAGGCCAGTGAATATAGATAAAGGTAGAAAAAGGCTTCTGAACCTTAACCCATGGCGCGGGTGCTGCCTAGGCTGTATGCATACACAGCTGTGTCGCCCCGAGCAGCCAGCGTGCCGATCCGCAGGGTGGAAGAGGGTGGTGTGAACGCTGTTTTCTAAGTATCCATTGGAACGAAGCTGGCCGGAGATTGCAACCCCGGCCGGCAACCTTCGGTCGGTGCTCAGGCCGTACCGTCGGCGAAGCTGCCATCGCGATAGTCGCGTAGCGCCTGATCCAGCTCATGCTGGTGATTCATCACGAAGGGCCCGTAATGAGCGATGGGCTCGCCGTGGGGAGTGCCCGCCAGCAACAGGGCGTCGGCGCCCTCGGCGCTGGATAGCATGAGGCGGTTGCCGTTGCCCAGGCGCGCCAGCTGGCCGGCCGGTACCCGAGTCTCGCCGACCTCGAGTTCGCCCGCGAACACGTAGACCAGCAGGGTCGGGGCATCGACGCGCAGCGCAAGCTCGCTCACCGGCCCCAGGCGGACATGGGCCACGCCAGCCTGGCCGGCCAGGCCATCCAGCGGCCCCTCGATGGCCTCGCCATCGTCGCGCTGCCAGCGTCCCCCCAGGGCGGTCAGCTCGCTGCCTCGGGCGTCCGCGGCCAGGCGGCCCAGCCGCGGCATTTCGGTGGCGCGCACGTCACGATAGGTAGGGGCGCTCATCTTCTCGCTGGCGGCCAGGTTGATCCACAGCTGGAAGGCGTGCAGGCCCTGGCTGTCGGTGAGTGGCATCTCTGAATGGATGATGCCGCGGCCGGTGTGCATCCACTGGGCATCGCCGGCGCGGATGGTGCTGGAGTGTCCCAGGTGGTCCTCGTGGGTCAGGCCACCGTGGAGTACATAGGTCAGGGTCTGCATGCCGCGGTGGGGATGCGGCGGGAAGCCACCGATATAGTCGTCGGCCCGCTCTGAGCCAAGCTCATCGAGCATCAGGAAGGGGTCCAGGCCGCCGCCGAAGTCGTGGATGCGGCGGATCTTGACGCCGTCGCCGTCCTGGCTGGGCTGGCTCGGCTGCAGCTGCTGGACCTGGCGGAGTCGGGAGGAACTCATGGGGATTGCCTCGTGGTGATTGATGTCTCGCTGGTATTTTAGGTCGGTTTTTTCGAAACTTAAGCGCATAGTTTCGCTTTGTATGTTCGAGGAGTTCGAAATGTCCCGTGTCACCCTGGCCCAGTGGCAGATGTTGGCGGCGGTCGTCGATCACGGTGGTTTTGCGCGTGCCGCCGAGGCGATCCACAAGAGTCCCTCCACCCTCAACCATGCGGTGCACAAGCTGGAGGAGCAGCTCGGGGTGCGTGTCCTGGAGCCGGCCGGGCGCCAGGTGCGCCTGACCGAGGCGGGCGAGATGCTGCTGCGCCGCGCACGGCAGCTGATCGAGAGTGCAGCGGCGCTGGAAGAGGTGGCAGGCAGCCTCGCCGAGGGCCTCGAGGCCGAAGTGGTAGTGGCGGTGGACCAGGTGTTTCCCCCCGATGCCCTGGCCCGCGCCCTGGCCACCTTCTCCGCGGCCTATCCCCATGTGCGGGTACAGCTTCACGAGACGGTGCTCAACGGCGGCATCGAGATGCTCTACGACGGCCGGGCCGACCTGGTGATCTCGGGCCTCTCCGCCCAGGGGTTCCTGGGCGAACCGCTGGCCACCGTGCGTTTCGTGGCGGTTGCCCATTCGCAGCATCCGCTGCATCGGCTGGGGCGGCCGCTGGACCTGCGGGACCTGGTGCAGCACCGCCAGCTGGTGGTGCGCGACTCGGCGCTGCGGCAATCCATGGATGCCGGTTGGCTCAAGGCCGAGCAGCGCTGGACCCTGAGCCACCTGGAGACCTCCATCGACATGCTGGAGCGTGGCCTCGGCTTCGCCTGGCTGCCGGAGACGCGGATTCGCCAGGCACTCGATAGCGGGCGCCTCCAGCCGCTGCCGCTCACCGCCGGCGGTATCCGTGAGATCCCCGTGCAGCTGATCCATCGCGACCGCGACCGCGCCGGACCCGCGACCCGCTTCCTGGCCGGTGCCCTGACCACGGAGGTTCAGCGCGTTCCTGGCGAGATTGAATTCGATGCTATCGAATGAAAGCGCCCAGAATATGCGCTGAAGCGTCGATAGTTTCGCACTACGCTAGGGGAATACCGACCTATCGGCGGCGAAGGTCGCCCACCAGAGGAGGATCCCCATGGGCCTGTTGATCGACGGCAAGTGGCACGACCAGTGGTACGACACCGACAAGCACGGTGGCGAGTTCGTGCGCGAGTCCGCCCAGCTGCGTGACTGGATTACCCGTGACGGCGGCGCCGGCCCCGATGGCCAGCCGGGACTGCCCGCCGAGGCGGGGCGCTACCACCTCTATGTCTCCCTGGCCTGCCCCTGGGCCCACCGCGTGATGATCATGCGCAGGCTAAAGGGGCTTGATGGGCTTGTCGGCCTCTCCCACGTCAGTCCGCTGATGCTCGACCAGGGCTGGACCTACGAGGAGTCCGAGGGCTCGAGCGGCGACCCCGTCAACGGCGTGGCCTATCACCGCGAGCTCTATACCATGACCGATCCGCACTACACCGGCCGGGTCACGGTGCCGGCGCTGTGGGACAAGCAGGCAGGGCGGATCGTCAACAACGAGTCGGCCGAGCTGCTGCGCATGTTCAATGGCGCCTTCGACGAGCTCACCGGCAACCGCCTGGACTTCTATCCCGAGGACCTGCGCGAGACCATCGACGCGGTCAACGCCGATGTCTATGACCACATCAACAACGGCGTCTACAAGTCCGGTTTCGCCACCGAGCAGGCGGTATACGAGAAGCACGTGGTGGCGCTGTTCGCGGCGCTGGACCGCATGGAGGCACGCCTGGCCGAGCACCGCTACCTGGCAGGCGAGTGGCTCACCGAGGCGGATATTCGCCTGTTCACCACCCTGGTGCGCTTCGATACCGTCTATCACGGCCACTTTAAGTGCAACCTGCGGCGCATCGAGGACTACCCCAACCTCTCGAACTATCTGCGCGAGCTCTACCAGTGGCCGGGGGTGAAGGAGACAGTGGACTTCGACCATATCAAGCGCCACTACTACTACAGCCACGACACCATCAATCCCACGCGGATCGTGCCCCACGGCCCCATCCTCGAGCTTTCGCGCCCCCACGGCCGTGAGCGCCTGCCGGGGCAGGGTATCCGCGAGAAGGGGTGAGGCTGGTAGAATGCGCCCAACTTCATATCCAGATACGAGTCCCATGACCGACCAGATCCAGCGCTTCCTGTTCGACAACACCAACGTGCGCGGCGAGCTCGTCACCCTCGAGCAGGCCTATTCCGAGGTCCTCGATCGCCACGCCTATCCCCCGGCGGTGAATCACCTGCTCGGCGAACTGCTCGCCGCGGTGGCCCTGCTCACTGACACCGTCAAGCTCGACGGCACCCTGAGTATCGAGGTGCGCGGCAGCGGTGCCCTGGCCCTGCTGATGGCCGAATCCAACCCCGGCGGAGAGCTGCGCGCCATCGCCCGCATGGCCGAGGACGCGGCGATCCCCGGCGAGGAGGCCGGCTTCCGTGAACTGGTGGGCGAGGGACAGATCATGATCACCCTGGACCCCCGCGAGGGGCATCGCTATCAGGGCATCGTCGCCCTGGATCGCGATAGCCTGGCCGACTGTCTGGCCGACTACTTCGCCCAGTCCGAGCAGTTGCCCACCCGGCTGTGGCTGGCCGCCGATGGCCGACGCGCCGGCGGGCTGCTGCTGCAGCGCATGCCTGATGAGTCCCAGAACCAGGATCTCGACGCCTGGGAGCGCAGCGTGCACCTGGCGGCGACCGTCAAGGAGGAGGAGCTGCTGGGTCTTACCCCCAAGGAGCTGCTCCAGCGCCTCTACCACGAGGAGACGGTGCGAGTCTTCGAGCCCAAGGCGCTGCGTTTCGGCTGCACCTGCTCACGGGAGCGCATCGCCGATGCGCTGGTGACGCTGGGTGCCGAGGAACTGCGCGACGTGGTCGCGGAGCAGGGCGGCATCGAGACCCAGTGCCACTTCTGTCACACCCGCTACGCCTTCTCACCGGAGGAGGTCGAGGCGCTGCTGGCCGGTGCCAGCGAGCCGCCGGCGACCCTGCACTGAGCACCTGATCGCCAGTGCCGGGCCGGCTCAGCAGAGTCATCAGCCTGGTTACCGCCGCCGATATTGCGCTGCACAAGAATATCGGCGGCGAAATTCTTTCATGTTGTAGAAAAACTACATGAATTCCGCCTAAAAAGGGCGTTTCCCGCCCCGGTCCTTTTTGCCATAATGGCGCCGCTTTCAGACGCGACCGCTCAAAGAGGACGGCCCACCGTCCGTCCGGTCGCGATCCCTCCCCCGGCTTTTCCGCGTCTTCGGCGACGCCAGGCACACGAGAGAATCGGCCCACGGCCCAGGAATCGACATGACCACACCCCAAGCTTCTCACGCCCACGTCAATCTCAGCAGCGCCGAACTGATCGAGCGGTCAGTGGCCAGCGGCGAAGGCCGCCTGGCCGCCAACGGCGCCCTGGTGGTGAGCACCGGCGTGCGTACCGGTCGCTCGCCCAAGGATCGTTATATCGTCGACGAGCCCTCCACCAGCGCCAAGATCGACTGGGGCAGCGTCAACCGTCCCTTCGACGCCGAGAAGTTTGCGGCCCTCTGGGATCGTGTCGAGGCCTACCTGACCGGCAAGGAGCACTATGTCTCCGAGCTGCACGTGGGCAGCGACCCGGACTACTACCTGCCGGTACGCGTGCAGACCGAAACCGCCTGGCAGAACCTGTTCGGCCGCACCATGTTCGTGCGCCCCGAGGCCTACAACCCCTCTGCCAAGGCGGAGTGGACCATCCTCAACGCCGCCAGCTTCGAGTGTGACCCGTCCCGCGATGGCACCAACTCCGACGGCACCGTGATCATCAACTTCGCCGAGAAGAAGGTGCTGATTGCCGGCATGCGCTACGCCGGCGAGATGAAGAAGGCGATGTTCTCGGTGCAGAACTTCCTGCTGCCCGAGTTCGACGTGCTGCCGATGCACTGCTCCGCCAACGTCGGCGAGGACGGCGAGACCTGCCTGTTCTTCGGCCTCTCCGGTACCGGCAAGACGACCCTCTCCGCCGACCAGGCGCGCTACCTGATCGGTGACGACGAGCACGCCTGGGGTCCGGGTACCGTCTTCAACATCGAGGGCGGCTGCTACGCCAAGTGCATCGACCTCTCCGAGAAGAACGAGCCGGTCATCTGGAACGCCATCAAGTTCGGCACCGTGCTGGAGAACGTGGTCCTCGACGATCGCCGCGAGCCGGACTACGCCGATGACAGCCTGACCCAGAACTCGCGTGCCGCCTATCCGCTGGAGCACGTCGAGAAGCGCGTTCCCGAGAACCGCGCCGGCGAGCCCAACGCCATCGTCTTCCTGACCTGCGACATGTCCGGCGTACTGCCCCCGGTCTCCGTGCTCTCCAAGGAGGCCGCGGCCTACCACTTCCTCTCCGGCTACACCGCCAAGGTGGGCTCCACCGAGATGGGCTCCTCCGAGGGCCTGGCCGCCACCTTCTCCACCTGTTTCGGCGCGCCGTTCTTCCCGCGTCCGGCGCGTGAGTACGCCGACCTGCTGATCAAGCGCGTGGAAGAGAAGGACGCCCAGGTCTACCTGGTCAACACCGGCTGGACCGGCGGTGCCTACGGCGAAGGCGGTTCGCGCTTCTCCATCCCGACTACCCGCGCCATCATCAGTGCCATTCAGTCCGGCATGCTGCGCGAGGTCGAGACCCAGCGCCTCGATGGCCTCAACCTCGACGTGCCCACCGCGGTGCCGGGCGTCGACTCCAGCCTGCTCAACCCCCGTGAGACCTGGGAAGACAAGGACGCCTACGACCGTCAGTGTCAGGAGCTGGCCGCCAAGTTCGTCGACAACTTCAAGAAGTTCGACGGCGTCAGCGACGCGATCGTCAAGGCGGGCCCCAGCCTGACCTGAGCACAGCACTCGGGGCCCTTGCGGGGCCCTGTTGCATGAAAGAACCCGACACCGCCTAGACGGTGCCGGGTTCTTTCGTATGGTGGGAGGTCTGCAACCTTAATCCGGCGCTTGTTGTTTCACTCCTTGAGGTCGGGGAAGTCCTCCTCCCGGAACTCCAGCTCGCCGCGCTCATCGCTGGCCTTGTGTACCTCGGCCTGGCGCAGCTCCACCCGGCGGATCTTGCCCGAGATGGTCTTGGGCAGGTCGGCGAACTCCAGCCGGCGGATGCGCTTGTAGGGCGCCAGTCGCTCCCGGGCGAAGGCGAGGATATCCCGGGCCAGTTCGGCGCTGGGCTCGTAGCCGGCGGCGGGAATGATATAGGCCTTGGGTACTGAGCTGCGCACCGGGTCGGGGCTGGGCACGATGGCCGCCTCGCCCACCGCAGGGTGCTCGATCAGCACGCTCTCCAGCTCGAAGGGGCTGATGCGATAGTCGGACGCCTTGAAGACATCGTCGGCCCGGCCCACGTAGGTGATGTAGCCCTGGTCATCGATGCTTGCCACGTCGCCGGTGCGGTAATAGCCGCCCTGCATGGCCGCCGCCGTGCGCTCCGGGTCGTTGGCATAGCCCACCATCAGGCCGGCGGGACGCTCCTCACCCAGGGCCAGGGCTACCTCCCCTTCGCTTGCCGGCTGACCCTCGGCATCCAGCATCGCCACCCGGTAGCCGGGCAGGGGGCGCCCCATGGAGCCTGCCTTGAGCGGCTGGCCCGGGGAGTTGCCGATCTGGGCGGTGGTCTCGGTCTGGCCGAAGCCGTCGCGGATGGTGATGCCCCAGGCGCGTCGCACCTGCTCGATCACCTCGGGGTTGAGGGGTTCGCCGGCGGCCACCGCCTCGCGCAGGGCGACTCGGTGGGCGGCCAGGTCCTGCTGGATCA
Organism: Halomonas sp. C10-5; assembly: GCF_057169305.1. Lineage (NCBI taxonomy): Bacteria > Pseudomonadati > Pseudomonadota > Gammaproteobacteria > Oceanospirillales > Halomonadaceae > Halomonas > Halomonas sp. C10-5. The sequence goes on along the minus strand of NZ_CP175665.1, from coordinate 2,563,256 downwards.
GCAGTCGCCATACCGTGGGCGGTGCGCACAGGGTGGTGATCTCGTAGTCCGTCAGCACCTTCAGCAGGGCGGCGGCGTCGAAGCGCGAATAGTTGTAGAGGAACACGCAGGCGCCGGCGTTCCAGGGGGCGAAGAAGCAGCTCCAGGCGTGTTTGGCCCAGCCCGGCGAGCTGATGTTGAGGTGGCGGTCCCCTTTCTGCAGGCCGATCCAGTAGAGGGTGGAGAGATGCCCCACCGGGTAGGACTGATGGGTATGGGTGACCAGCTTGGGCTGGGAAGTGGTGCCCGAGGTGAAGTAGAGCAGCATGGGGTCGTCGGCGGGGGTCGGCCCGTCGGGGGTGAAGGCGTCGCTGGCGTTGTGTGACTCGGCGAAGTCATGCCAGCCTTCGGCGGCGCCGCCCACGGCGATGCGCGTCAGGCCGTCCTGGCGGCCCGCAAACTTGTCCAGATGCTCATGGCCGATCACCAGGTGGCGGACCTGGCCGCGGGTGATGCGATCCTCGAGATCCTCCGGGGTCAGCAGGGTGGTCGCGGGAATGATCACCGCACCGAGCTTGATGGAGGCCAGCATCACCTCCCACAGCGGCACCTCGTTGCCCAGCATCAGCAGCACCCGGTCGCCCCGCGCCACGCCCAGGGAGCGCAGCCAGTTGGCGGCCTGGTTGGAGCGCCGCGCCATCTCGGCGAAGCTAAGCTTCGCCTCCCGGCCATCCTCCTCGACGATCCACAGCGCCGGGGCGTCATTGTCCCGGGCCATGACGTCGAAGTAGTCCAAGGCCCAGTTGAACTCGCTGAACGTCGGCCAGCGGAAGTCGCGATAGGCGGTGTCATAGTCCTCGCGGTTGGCCTGCAGGAAGTCGCGGGCGGCGAGGAAGCGCTCCAGCGCCGGAGAACTCGATGGTGTCGGCATGTTCTGATCCTTCTTGTTGTTGAGAGCGTTATCGAAAGCGTTGTCGAGCGTGTTCTTGCTGCCGAGCGTGATGCTGCACGACGGTGTAAAAGGTGCTGAGGCTAGAAACTCTAGCCAGATTCTGGCCTGCCTGTCCAAGAACCAAGCGAACGCTTGGACTAAAGTTGCCTGCCCCGTGGTGGCGGCGGCCGTGCGTGGCTCGTCCCGGCGTTTGTGATACCTTGTCGCGATCGTTTTTCGAGCATCAGTGAAGGGGTTACATGGACGCCACCAAACGCATCATCACGCGCCTCGCCGAGGAGCTTTCCGTTCGTCCACAGCAGGTCTCGGCCACGCTAGAGCTGCTCGACGGCGGGGCGACCGTGCCCTTCATTGCCCGCTATCGCAAAGAGGTGACCGGCGGGCTCGACGACACCCAGCTGCGCCAGCTCCATGAGCGCCTGGGTTACCTGCGTGAGCTGGAGGAGCGCCGCGCCACGGTGCTGACGGCCATCGACGAGCAGGGCAAGCTCAGCGACGAGCTCGCCGGGCTGATCCAGGCCGCCGATACCAAGCAGCGCCTGGAAGACCTCTACCTGCCCTACAAGAAGAAGCGCCGCACCAAGGCCCAGATCGCCCGCGAAGCGGGCCTCGAGCCCCTGGCCGACGCCCTGCTGGCCGACCCCACCCTGGACCCGGAGGCCGAGGCGGCCAACTACTTGCGCCCCGCGGAAGGTGATATTCCCGCCATCGAGGACGCCAAGGCGGCCCTGGATGGTGCGCGCCAGATCCTGATGGAGCGCTTTGCCGAGGATGCCGAGCTGGTGGGGCGGTTGCGCGAGCGGCTGTGGAGCGAGGGAGAGCTCTCTGCCCGGGTGATCCCGAGCAAGGAGGCCGAGGGCGCCAAGTTCTCCGACTACTTCGAGCACGACGAGAAGCTCGCCAAGGCGCCGTCGCATCGCGCGCTCGCCATGTTCCGCGGCCGCAACGAGGGTGTGCTGACCTTGGCCATCCGCCTGCCCGGCGAGGAAGAGGCACCGATCCATCCCGCCCAGGTGGCCATCGCCCGACACTTCGAGGTCCATGACGAGGGGCGCGCCGCGGACAAGTGGCTGCGCGACGTGGTGCGCTGGACCTGGCGGGTCAAGCTCTACACCCATCTCGAGACCGAACTGCTGGGTCGGCTGCGCGAGCGCGCCGAGCTCGAGGCCATCGAGGTCTTCGCCGCCAACCTCAAGGACCTGCTGCTGGCCGCCCCGGCGGGGCAGAAGGCGACCCTTGCCATCGACCCGGGCCTGCGCACCGGCTGCAAGGTTGCCGTGGTCGACGCCACCGGCCAGTTCCTCGAGCACGCCACCATCTACCCCCACGCCCCGCGTAACGCCTGGGACGCCTCGCTGGCCGAGCTGGCCAGGCTGGTGGAGAAGCATGACGTGGCGCTGATCGCCGTGGGCAACGGCACCGCCAGTCGCGAGACCGACAAGCTCGCCGGCGACCTGGTCAAGCGGCTGGCTGGCAAGCGCTCGCTCTCCAAGGTGATGGTCAGCGAGGCCGGTGCCTCGGTCTACTCCGCCTCGGAGTATGCCTCCCGCGAGCTGCCCGACCTCGATGTCACCATCCGCGGCGCGGTTTCCATCGCCCGCCGCCTGCAGGACCCGCTGGCCGAGCTGGTCAAGATCGAGCCCAAGTCCATCGGTGTGGGTCAGTACCAACATGACGTCTCCCAGGTGCAGCTGTCGCGAAGCCTGGAGGCGGTGATCGAGGACTGCGTGAACGCCATCGGCGTCGATCTCAACACCGCCTCGAGCGCGCTGCTCTCGCGGGTGGCGGGCCTCTCGCCGGCGCTGGCCGAAGCCATCGTCGCGCGGCGCAACGCCGAGGGACCTTTCGCCAGTCGCCGGCAGCTGCTCGAAGTCAGTCGCCTGGGCCCCAAGACCTTCGAGCAGTGTGCCGGCTTCCTGCGCATCATGAACGGCGACAACCCGCTCGACGCCAGCGCCGTGCACCCCGAGGCCTACCCCCTGGTGGAGCGCATCGCGGAGAGGAGTGGCCGAGAGCTTTCCAGCCTGATCGGCGACAGCGCCACCCTCAAGGCGGTCAAGCCCGCCGAGTTCGCCGACGAGCGTTTCGGGGTGCCCACGATCACCGATATCCTGGTCGAGCTCGACAAGCCGGGCCGCGACCCGCGCCCCGAGTTCAAGGCCGCGGAGTTCCGTGAGGGGGTCGAGACCCTCAACGACCTGGAGCCGGGGATGATCCTCGAGGGCAGCGTCACCAACGTCACCCACTTCGGCGCCTTCGTCGATATCGGCGTGCACCAGGATGGCCTGGTGCATATCTCGGCGCTATCCGACAAGTTCGTCGAGGACCCGCGCTCGGTGGTCAAGGCCGGCGATATCGTCAGGGTGAAGGTGATGAGCGTCGACCTGGAGCGTGCCCGCATCGGGCTCTCCATGCGCCTCGACGACCAGCCGGGCGAGGAGGGCGAGAAGCCCCGCCGCGGTGGTGGCGAGCGCCAAGCCCGCGGCGGCCAGAAGCCGCCGCGCAAGGGCGCCGGGCGCGGCAGCGATGCCGGCCAGGGCGGGCAGATGGGTGCCCTGGGGGCCGCGTTGCTCAAGGCCAGGAAGAAAAGCTGACGGACAGCTGCAGTAACAACTGGCCAATAGCCCAGGGCTATCGCAGTTTCCCGGCGTGAGGGCTATCTACGATCGACCTGGTAAATAGCCGGCTAAACTTTGAATCCGGCGCATCAGGCACCATAATCAGCATATTTTACGGGCGCCGCTTTGGCGCCCGTATCACTATCAGCGAGGCGTGCCGCCTCGGCGCCTACCATCGCGCCTTTCCAACACAAGGGGTGTTACCTTGTCCGATACACTCGCCAGTCTTGTTTCCCGCCTGGAGGGCCATGCCCGCCAGGGTGAGTTCAGCCGACTGCGTCGCGGCCTCGAGAAGGAGGGGCTGCGCGTCGACCCCGAGGGGCGCGTCGCCCAGACGCTGCATCCCCATGCGCTGGGCTCCAAGCTGACCCATCCGCATATCACCACCGACTACTCCGAGGCGCTGCTCGAGTACATCACGCCGGTCACCTGTCGGCCCGCCGATGCCCTGGAGTTCCTCGGCGACCTGCACCGCTTCAGCTATCGCTACCTGGGTGATGAATTGATCTGGCCGGGCAGCATGCCGGCGCGCCTCGACGGCAACGACAGCATCCCCATCGCCGACTATGGCAGCTCCAACGTGGGCACCATGAAGCGGGTCTATCGCCAGGGGCTCGACGTGCGCTACGGGCGCATCATGCAGGCCATCGCCGGGGTGCATTACAACGTCTCGCTGCCCGACGACCTGTGGACGCTGCTGCGTGATCTCGATGGTGCCCAGGACACGCCGCTGAACGACTATCGATCGGCGCGCTACTTCGGCCTGATCCGCAACTTCCGCCGCCACAGCTGGCTGCTGCTCTACCTGTTCGGCGCCTCGCCGGCCATCGACCGCAGCTTCCTGCCCGACGGTCGGATCCCCGAGAAGCTCGAGGCCCACGGCGAGGAGACGCTGATCTCGCGCTACGCCACCAGCCTGCGCATGTCGGACCTGGGTTACCAGAACAAGGTGCAGGAGCAGCTCAAGATCTGCTTCAATTCGCTCTCCAACTACGTCAACACCCTGCGCCACGCCATCTCCACGCCGTGGCCCGCCTACGAGGCGCTGGGCGTCAACGAGAATGGCGAGTGGCGCCAGCTCAATGCCAACATCCTGCAGATCGAGAACGAGTACTACAGCGATATTCGGCCCAAGCGGGTGGCCCGTCACGACGAGACCCCCAGCCAGGCCCTGGAGGCCCGCGGGGTGGAGTATATCGAGGTGCGCTGTCTCGACCTCAATCCGCTGCTCACCCTGGGCGTGGACGAGCCCCAGATCCACTTCATCGACACCTTCGTGATGTGGTGCCTGCTGTCCGAGAGCCCGTGGATCCCCGATCCCGAGTGCGACACCCTCGACGATAACCGGCGCCTGGTGGTGGAGCGCGGCCGCGATCCCGAGCTGCGCCTGTGCCACGCCGGCACCCCGCGCAGCGTGGCCGACTGGGGCGGCGAGATCCTCGGCGAGATGCGTCGGGTGGCCGAGCTGCTCGACCGCCTGGAGGAGGGTACGCCCCACGCCGATGCCGTGGCCGCCATGCTGCCGCGGCTGGAGGATCCCGCACTGACTCCCTCCGGCCAGCTGCTGGCACGCCTGCAGGAGCGTAACGAGGAGCTTTCCGAGGCGATGCTGGGCATTGCCCGGGAGCAGGCCGAGCGGCTGCGCCAGGAGCCCATGGACCCCGGCCGCGAGAGGCTCTTCGACGAGCTGGTGGAGACCTCCCATCGCCAGCAGGCGGAGATCGAGGCCGCCGATCGCGTCTCCTTCGCCGACTTCCTGAGCGACTACTTCGCCCGTGCCCGGGAATCCCGGGTAACCGATGGGGTCAGCCAGTGAGTGCCCTGTCTCGCCTCTCCGTGCGCCAGTGGAGCCTCGCCGGCCTGGCCTTCTGTGTCCTGATGATGGCGGTGGCCCTGGGACTCGAGCATATCGTCGGCCTCGAACCCTGCCCGCTGTGCATCTTCCAGCGCGTGGCGGTGATAAGTGCCGGCGTGGTGTTCGCCCTGGCGGCCATCCACAACCCCGCCGGTCGCCTCGGCTCAGCACTCTACGGCGTGCTGGGCCTGGCCGCGGTGGGTGGCGGCATCGGCGTGGTGAGCCGCCACCTGTGGCTGCAGTCGCTGCCCGCCGACGAGGTGCCCAGCTGTGGCCCGGGCCTCGACTACATGCTGGATATCCTGCCGCTGCAGGAGGTCGTGAACATGGTGCTCTCCGGCTCCGGGGAGTGTGCCGAGATCGACTTCCTGTTCCTGGGCATCACGCTGCCGGGCTGGACCCTGGTGGGCTTCATCGTGCTGGCCCTGGCACCGCTGGGCATGCTGCTCTCGGCCTTCCGCGAGCGCTGAACTGCCGTCGAGGATTGCCATGCTCTACCGCGACTTCGCCACCCAGGAAGCCATCGACCGCGCCTACGATCCGATGATCGGTCGCGACCCGGCGGCGCTGGTGGCCGACTGGCGGGCACGCAGCGACGCTGCCCGCCACCGCGTATCCCGCGACGTGCCCTACGGACCCAGCCTGGCCGAGCGACTCGATCTCTATCACGCCGCGGATCGCAAGGAGGGTGAGCGCGCGCCGTTGCACCTCTTCTTCCACGGCGGCTACTGGCGCTCGCTGGGCCACCGGGAGTTCGGCTTCATCGTCGACGACCTGGTGGCCGCCGGGATCTCGGTGGGGGTGGTCAACTATGCGCTCTGTCCTACGGTGCGCTTCGCCGAGATCGTGCGCCAGGCCCGCGCCGCCGTGGCCTGGGCGTATCGCCACGCCGCCGAGGAGGGCTGCGACCCGGCCAGCATCAGCGTCTCCGGCCACTCCGCCGGCGGGCACTTGTGTGCGATGTTATTGGCCACCGACTGGGAAGGTGTCTACGGCCTGCCCAACGACCTGATCAGGGGAGCTCTATGCGTCAGTGGCCTGTATGACCTCGGCCCCTTCCCCTGGTCCTGGCTACAGCCCAAGCTCAGGCTCGATGGCCGCGACGTCGCCGAGTTCAGCCCGGCCTTCCTGCCCAGCCGAGTAGCGGCGAAAGTGAGCCTGGTGGCGGGTGGTGAGGAGTCCGGCGAGTTCACCCGACAGATGACGGACTACGCCACCCACCTGGGCGAGCAGGGCATCGCGGTCGAGCAGGCCGTGCTGCCCGGCGACGACCACTTCTCGATCCTCGAGCACTATCTCGATAGTGGACGCCTGGCCAGGACCGTCATGGGGTTTCACACTCCCAGATAGCGGTCGCGCAGCGACTCGGTGAGCGCCTCGGCGGGGCCCGCCCAGGCGCTGCGGCCCTTCTCCAGCAGCACGCAGCGATCGGCCAGGGGCAGCAGCTCCGAGAGGCTCTTGTCGACGATCAGGATCGCCTGGCCCTGGCCCTTGAGGCGGCCGATCGCCTGCCAGATCTCCCGACGGATCACCGGCGCGAGCCCCTCGGTAGCCTCGTCGAGCACCAGCAGCCGCGGGTTGGTCATCAGCGCCCGGCCGATGGCCAACATCTGCTGCTCGCCGCCGGACAGGGTCGCCGCGGCCTGGCGGTCGCGCTCTCCCAGGCGCGGGAAGAGCGCCTCGACCCGCTGCAGTGTCCACTCGCCGGCGCGTGCGGCCACCAGCAGGTTCTCGCGCACCGTCAGGTTGGGGAAGCAGCGTCGTCCCTCCGGCACCAGGCCCAGCCCTAGGCGGGCGATGCGGTGGGGCGCCAGGCCGCGCAGCTCGCGCCCCTCGAAGGTGATGCGCCCGGCGTGGGGTGGGGTGAGCCCGAAGATCGAGCGGATGGTGGTGGTCTTGCCCATGCCGTTGCGCCCCATCAGCGCCACCATCTGGCCAGCCTCCACCGCCAGGTCCACCCCGAACAGGGCCTGGGCCGGGCCGTAGCGGGTCTCGATGGTTTCCACCTTGAGCATGACGGTCACTCTCCCAGGTAGGCGTCGCGAACCTGCGGGTCGCGACGGATGGTGTCGCCATCACCGTGGGCGATGACCCGACCGGCGACCAGCACCGAGATGCGCTCGGCCAGCCGGAACACCGCCTGCATGTCGTGTTCGATCAGCAGGATCGGTACCTCGAGCCTCAACGACTCGAGCAACTCGGTGAGTCGCGCCGAGCCCTCGGGGCCGAGACCGGCCATGGGCTCGTCGAGGAGCAGGGCACGAGGCTTCATCGCCAGGGCGCAAGCCACCTCCAGCGCGCGGCGTTCGCCGTGGGAGAGCTCGGCCACGGGCGTCCAGGCGCGGTGGGCCAGCCCCATGCGCGCAAGCGCCGCCAGTGCCGGTTCGATCAGGCGCGGGTCGCGCTCCGCCGGCTTCCAGAAGCGGAAACTGTGGCCGGCCTGGGCCTGGACACCGATCATCACGTTGCGGATCGCTGGCAGCGGCTCGGCCAGCGACGAGACCTGGAAGCTGCGGCCCAGCCCGCGCCGGGCACGGGCGGCGACGCTCAACCCGGTGATCTCCTCGCCGCCGAGCAGGATGCGTCCGGCGTCGGGACGCAGGCTGCCGGCGATCTGCGCGATCAGCGTCGACTTGCCGGCGCCGTTGGGACCGATGAGGGCGTGGATCTCGCCGGGCCTCAGGGTCAGCGAGACGTCGTCGGTCGCGGCCAGGGCGCCGAAGCGCTTGTGGAGCCCCTCCAGGGCCAGCACAGCCTCAGCCATGGGGCTCCCTCCCCGCCAGCCAGCCCATCACGCCGTGGCGGGCGAACAGCACCACGCCGAGCAGCACCAGGCCCAGGAACAGCTGCCAGTACTCGGTCAGCCCGCCGAGCAGGGTCTCCATGCTGATATACAGCACGGCCCCGGCCAGGGGCCCGTAGAGGCGGCCCACGCCACCGAGAATGACGATCACCATCAGCTCGCCGGACATGTGCCAGCTCAACATGCTGGGGCTGACGAAGCCGTTGAGGTCGGCATACAGCGCACCGGCCAGGCCGGTGATCATCGCCGAGATGACGAAGCTCACCAGACGCACCGGATAGGGGTTGATGCCGGCGGTGGCCAGGCGGGTGTCGTTGAGTCGCGCCATGGTGAGTGCCGCGCCGAAGCGCGAGCCCATCAGCCGCGAGGTGAGCGCCATGGCCAGCACCAGGCCGGCGAAGCAGATCAGGAAGAAGGTCAGCGGGTCCTGGGTATCCAGGCCTGGCAGGGTGTTGCGAATATAGATCGGCAGGCCATCCTGGCCACCGTAGGTGGGCCAGGAGTTGGCGAAGTAGTAGACCATCTGGGCGAAGGCCAGGGTGATCATGATGAAGTAGACCCCGCTGGTGCGCAGCGAGACGGCACCGATCAGCAGCGCCAGCAGGCCGCAGGCCAGCATCGCCAGCGGCCACAGCACCAGCAGGTTGTCGCTGCCGGGGAGCATGCCCATGAAGGCGGTGGTGTCGAAGGCGTGGTAGGCGCCGATGCCGGCCACATAGCCGCCCAGGCCGAAGTAGGCGGCGTGGCCGAAGCTGACCATGCCGCCGTAGCCCAGCGCCAGGTTGAGGCCTACCGCGGCCATTGCGATCAGCGTCAGCCGTGAGGCGAGCGTCACGTAGTAGGTGTGCCCCGTGAGGTCGGCGGCCACCGGCAGCACCAGCAGCAGGGCGAGCATGACGAGCTGCACCGTGCCCCGGCGGCCAAGGCGACGCGGTGGACGGGTGGGCAGGTCGCCGGGGAGGGTGCCGGAAGGCGTCTGGTCAGTCATTGACGGCGAAGAGTCCCTTTGGCTTGAAGGCCAGGATCACGGCCATGAGGATATAGATCAGCATCGAAGCCAGGGCGGCACCCACGTCGGTGGCCTCGGAAGGCGGCAGGAAGCCGCGGAAGAACAGCGGCAGGAAGACCCGACCCAGGGTGTCCACAACGCCGACCAGCAGGGCGCCGAACAGCGCCCCCTTGATGGAGCCGATGCCGCCGATCACGATCACCACGAAGGCGAGGATCAGCACCGGCTCGCCCATGCCTACCTGCACCGATTGCAGCGCGCCGACCATGGCTCCGGCCAGGCCGGCCAGCCCCGCCCCCAGCGCGAACACCGCGGTGTAGAGGCGCGAGATGTCGATGCCCAAGGCGCCGATCATCTCGCGGTCGCTCTCCCCGGCGCGCACGCGCATGCCCAGCCGGGTCCGCGAGATCAGCAGGTAGAGGCCGACCGCCACGCTGATGCCCACACCGATGATCACCAGGCGGTAGAGCGGGTAGCGGGCGTCGCCGGGCAGGGTGACGAAGCCCGACAGCCACGGCGGCGTGTTCAACCACAGCGGCGAGGAGCCGAACAGCCAGCGGGTCCCCTCGGAGAAGATCAGGATCAGTGCGAAGGTGGCCAGCACCTGGTCAAGATGCGGGCGGTGGTAGAGGCGACGGATCACCACCAGTTCCACCACGGCACCCACCGCGGCGGCGCCCAGCAGTCCCGCCGAAATGCCCAGCAGGAAGGAACCGCTGGCGGAGGTCACCGCGGCGGTGAGGTAGGCGCCCACCATGAAGAAGGAGCCGTGGGCCAGGTTGATCAGCCCCATGACTCCGAACACCAGGGTCAGGCCGCTGGCCATCAGGAACAGCATGGTGCCCAGCTGCAGGCCGTTGATCAGTTGTTCGAGAAGCAGGGTGGCTGACAAGCGATAAGATCCGTGCGTGGTGAATGGTGAATGGTGAATAGTGAGTGGCAGCCATTCACGACTCACCACTCACAAGCGCAAAGCGCGCTTACTACTTACATCTTGCAGTCGACGTGGTAGACGTCCTGGATATCTTCCACGGCGATACCGAGCAGGCGGTTGGTGGGCTCGCCATCCTCGCCTGCGACCACCTCGCGCACATAGATGTCCTGGATGGGATGCTGGTTGGGGCCGAAGCGGAACTCGCCGCGCACCGAGTCGAAGTCTGCCTCGCGCAACGCCTCGCGGAAGGCGTCCTGGTCGTCGGGGTGGGCCTTCTCCAGGGCGGAGAGGATCAGGTTGGCGGTATCGAAGCCCTGGGCGGCATACAGGGTCGGCATGCGGCCATAGGCCTCGCGGAAGCTTTCGACGAAGGCGTGATTGGTGGCTTTGTCGAGGTCGTAGGCCCACAGCGAGGTGTTCCTGGCGCCGATGGCTGCCTCGCCCACCGCTTTTATCAGGATCTCGTCGAAGGAGAAGGCGGCGCCGAACACCGGCATCTCCACGCCCGCGTTCTGCCACTGCTTCATGAAGGAGATGCCCATGCCGCCGGGCAGGAAGAAGAACAGGCTGTCGGCATCGCTGGCGCGGATCTGGGCGATCTCGGCGGCGTAGTCGGTCTGGCCCATCTGGGTGTAGAGCTCGTCGGCCACCTCGCCCTCGTAGAGGTGCTTGAAGCCGGCCAGGGCATCGGTACCCGCCGGGTAGTTGGGGGCCATGATGATGGGGTTCTCGTAGCCCTGCTCGCGCATCCAGGCGCCCATGGCACCGTGCAGGTTGTCGTTCTGGTAGGCGGCGTTGAAGTAGTTCTCGTGGCACATGCGCCCGGCGAGGTCCGAGGGCCCGGCGTTGGGAGAGAGGTAGAAGGTCCCCTGGCGCACCACCGAGGGCACCACGGCCATGGCCAGGTTGGACCAGATGATGCCGGTCATGATGTCCACGTCATCGCGCTGCATGAACTCGTTGGCCAGGTTGCGCGCCAGATCGGGCTTGCGGGCATCGTCCTGCACCAGCACCTCGATATCGTCGCGACCCGACTGTTCGATGGCCAGCAGGAAGGCGTCGCGCACGTCGACACCCAGATGGGAGCCGCCCCCGGAGAGGGTGGTGATCATGCCGATCTTCACCTCTTCGGCGTGGGCGGTGGCAAGGCCGCCGGCGAGGAGCAGGCCGAGACCCAGGCGAGCAAGCTGTTTCATGGAGAACCTCGGGAGTGTTGTTGTTGAGCAGTGGCTTGGTGTGGTTGGCGTCGACATAGACTACCAAGTAAACGCCGGCGCCAGGCAATCGAAAAGGCCGCGATGGTCCTCTTGACGCCATGGGTTCTCCACGTTTGCGGTCGCAGGATTGACAGCCGTCGATGGTAGCGCGACTCTGAGGCTCACCCGGCCGGGCGCTGGACGCCCTCGGTACCCGCGAGCTTGCTCGACCAAACGAATGGAGGCCCCATGCTGGAAGACTGCAAGAGCGCCCTGGAGCGCTGGGGCGGCGTACACAAGCTGATCGATCGTTGGCTGGATGAGCGCCGCGAGCTGCTGGTCAACTTCGTCGAGCTCAAGGAGGCCTGCGACGCCGAGCTGGAAGCGGTGACCAAGGAGCGCATCGACGGCTTCAGCGAATTGCTGATGGACTACATCAGCGCCGGCCACTTCGAGGTCTACCCCCAGCTGCGCGAGGAGGCCCGCGCCTTCGAGGACGACTCGGCCCTGACCCTGGCCGACCGCCTGCTGGAGCGCCTGGAGATGTCCACCGAGCTGGTGCTCGACTTCGATGCCGAGTACGCCAGCCCCGGCCGCGTGCGCCAGCACCTCGCCCGCCTGCCTGCCTGGCTGGAGCGCCTGGCCCACGGCCTCACCGAACGCTTCTCCCTGGAAGACCAGCTGATCGGGCGCATCCATGCCCGCCACGCGCCGGATGCGGCCCGGGCGGAAGCCGCCAGCCGTACCTCGTAGGAGCGCGATTGATCGCGCGATTACACGGCCCAACGCCGCTGTATCGGTCTCCAGTCGCGAGACGCAGTCTCCCTCCTACTGCTTGGATTCAGGCTTTTTCCACCGGGGTTCCAGTACCAGCATGCAGGGCGTCAGCAGCAGCGTCAGACCGGTGGCGAAGGTCAGTCCGCCGGCGATGGCGCTGGAGAGCTGGGTCCACCACTGGGTGGAGGGGGCGCCGATCCCCAGGCTGGGAGCGAGCAGGTCGATGTTGATCCCCAGCACCATGGGCGTGAGGCCCAGCACCGTGGTCACCGCGGTAAGCAGCACCGGCCGCAGACGCAGGCTGCCCGCCTCCAGGGCCGCCTCGAAGGGGCTGAGCCCCTCCCCGCGCAGTTCGTTGTAGGTGTCGATCAGCACGATATTGTTGTTCACGACGATCCCCGCCAGGGCGATGATGCCCATCCCCACCATCACGATGCCGAAGGGCTGGGCGTTGGCCAGCAGCCCCAGCAGCACCCCCGCGGTGGAAAAGACGATCGCCGAGAGCACCAGCCCAGCCTGGTAGAAGCTGTTGAACTGGGTCACCAGGATCAGCGCCATCAGCCCGATGGCCACCATGAAGGCGCCGGCCAGGAAGCGGCTCGCCTCCTGCTGGTCCTCCTGCTCGCCGGCCACGCTCAGCTGCACGCCCTCGGGGGGCTCGCCGGCGGCCTCGAGCAGGGCTCGCAGTCGCTCGTCGGCGCTAGCGTCGCTGGTCACGTCGGCCTCGAGGGTAATGGCGCGGCGGCCATCGATGCGGTGCAGGGTGCCCACCTTGGGAGCCGGCTCTACCGACACGAAGTGCGATAGCGGTACCTGCCCCCGGGAGGTGTTGAGGCTCAGCCGGCCCAGCTGGTCCAGGGTGCGGTCGCCCTCGGGCAGGCGCACCCGGATATCCACCTCGTCGTCGACCCCCTCGGGTCGGTAGCTGGCCACCTGGACCCCGGTGGTCAGCAGCTGCACCGCGCTGCCCACGCTGGTCACGTCGGTGCCGAAGCGGGCCGCCGCCTCGCGGTCGACGATGATCCGCCACTCCACCCCGGGCAGGCTGCGGTTGTCCTCGACGTCACGGAAGCCGCCCAGCTCCCCCATCAGCTCGCGCAGCCGGTCCACCGCCTGGTCGGCGAGCTCGGGCGTCCGGCCGCCGATCTCCAGCACGATCGGCTTGCCCTCGCCGGGCCCCATCTGCTGCTCGCGGAACTCCAGGGTCAGGCCGGGCAGGTCGGCGGTCCGCTGGCGCATTTCGTCGAAGATGCCGGTCAGCGGCCGACGCCGGTGCCAGTCGATCAGCTGGAACTGCAGCACGCCGATGACGTCGGCACCGAGCTGCTCGTTGGGGTTGGCGAAGGAGCGCGCATAGAGCGCCTCGACCTCGCTCATGCCGCCCAGCCTCGCTTCGACCCGGCGCACCATGGCGTCCTTCTCCTCGATGGAGAAGTCACCGCGGGTGCGCACCATCACCTGGGCGGTGTCGGGCTCAACGCTGGGGAAGAACTCCACGCCGTGGTTGAAGCGCGCATAGGCGGTGTAGATCAGCGCCATCAGCAGCACCGCGAACAGCAGGGTCAGCACCGGGTGGGCGAGCAGCCGTGACAGCGCCGTGCGATAGAGCCGGCCGCCGGCCGTGGCGTCCACCGGCGCCGAGCCCGCAGAGGCTGCGCGAGCGCCGAACACGCCGCCCAGGGTGGGCAGAAAGACCAGCGCCATGGCCAGCGAGGCGAGCAGGCAGAGGATCACCGTGGCCGGCAGGTACTTCATGAACTCGCCCACCATGCCCGGCCAGAACAGCAGCGGCACGAATACCGCCAGGGTGGTGGCGGTGGAGGCGATCACCGGCCAGCTCATGCGGGTCGCTGCCTCCAGCCAAGCCTGGCGCGGCGCCATGCCCTGGTGCAGGTGGCGGTCGGCCAGTTCGCTGACCACGATGGCACCGTCCACCAGCATGCCGGCCACCAGGATCAGCGCGAACAGCACCACGATATTGAGGGTGTAGCCCACCGCCCAGATCATCAGGATGCCACTGAGAAAGGCCCCGGGGATGGTCAGCCCCACCATCAGGGCGCTACGCCCGCCCATGGCCGCCAGGATCACGATCAGCACCAGCACCACCGCGGTGACCACGTTATTGAGCAGCTCCGAGAGCATGTCTTCGACGAACTCGGATTGGTCGGTGATGGTGGTGACCTTGAGCCCTTCGGGGAGCATGCCGGCGGCCTCGTCGAAGAGTGCCTGGACCTGCTCCACGGTGGCGATGATATTGGCGCCGGCGCGCTTGGAGATCTCCAGCACCAGCGCCGGCTGGCCGTCGATGCGCGCATACCCCTCGGGGTCCTTGAAGGTGGGACGGATGATCGCCACGTCGCCGAAGGTCACCACCCGGTCGCCGTCCACCTTTACCGGCATGGCCATCACATCCTCCAGGGTCTCGATGACCCCAGGCACCTTCATGCCCAGGCGGCCCGCACCGCTGTCCAGGCTGCCGGCCGCCACCAGGCGGTTGTTGCGGCTGACCAGGTTGAACAGGGTGGCGAAGTCGATGCCGTAGCTTTCGAGCACCAGCGGATCGACCACGATCTCCAGCAGCTCCTCGCGGTCGCCGCCGATATCCACCTCCAGCACCTCGGCGATGCCCTCGATCTCGTCCTTGATGCGTCGCGCGATGGCCACCCGTTGGGTCTCCTCCACGTTGCCGGAGAGGCCGATGGAGAGCACCGGGAACTCGCTGACGTTGACCTCCACGACGCGCGGCTCGTCGGCTTCGGAGGGCAACTCGGCCTTGGCGATATCGACCTTCTCGCGCACGTCGGAGAGCGCCTGGTCGGCGTCGAAGCCGGCATCGAACTCCAGGGTGATGGAGGCGTGACCCTCGCTCGACTGGGCGGTCATCTTGCGCAGCCCTTCGATGCTGCGCAGCTCCTGCTCCATGGGGCGCACCAGCAGCCGCTCGCCGTCTTCGGGACTGACCCCCTCCAGGCTCATCGCCACGTAGATCATGGGGATGGCGACGTCCGGATTGGCCTCCTTGGGGATCGCCTGCCAGGCGCCGAGGCCCGCCAGCAGCAGGGCGGTCAGCAGCAGCAGGGTGGTGCGGGCGCGCTCCTGAGCGGCCGCGATCAGCTGGCGCATCTCAGCGGGCCCCCGTGCCGACGGTGGCTGCGTCGGTGTCGCCCTCGAGGCTGTCGGGGGCCACCGGCGTGACGCGCTCGCCGACCTCCACCAGGCCGGCCCCCAGGGTGATCAGCCGCACCGGGTCGGGGAGGCCGGCCACCCGGGCGCTCTCGAGGTCGGCATCGACCAGGGTGACCCTGGTCTGCACCACCCGGTCGTCGGCATCGAGGTGCTTGACCGCCAGCTCGCCATCGGGGTTGAGCACCAGCAGGGCAGGCGAGAGTCGGTGAACCCGGCGCTCGGGCAGGGTGATCGCCAGCGTGGCGCTGGCGCCGGCCAGGCGACGTCGCTCGGGGTTGTCGGCGCTGACCTCGACCCGGAAACTGCGAGTCGCCTCCTCGGCGCGGCGGGCCACCATGCTGACCTCGCCGGATAGTCGCGAGCCGTCAAGCAGGCGCAGCTCGGCGGGCAGACCGGCGGCGAGGTCCAGGGCGTCGCGCTGGGGCGCCCAGGCCGCGGCAACGAGCCGCGAGTCGTCCACCAGCCGACCCCAGGCCTCGCCCACCTGCACCAGTTCGCCGAGCTCCACATCGAGCCGATCCAGGGTGCCGGGGAAGGGGGCCTTAAGGCGGGTGTCGGCAAGCTGGCGCTGCAGCGCGGCAAGCTCGGCCGTGGCGCGACTCGCCTGGGCCTGCAGGCGCAGGTATTCGGGGCGCGAGATCAGCTTGCGACTGAGCAGTGACTCGGCGCCGGCGAGCTCCGCCCGGGCCAGTGCCAGGTCATCCTCGGCCTGGCTCAGGCGCGCGGGCAGCTCCTCACGGGCCAGCGCCAGCATGACCTCGCCCGCCTCGACCCGACTGCCTTCCGCCACCGGCAGTGCCTCCACGTGGCCGGACTGGCGGGCGCGCAGCTCCAGTTCGCGTTGCGCCTCGAGCTCGCCCTGGAGTATCAGGGTGGGGGCATGGGTCTCGGCCTCGCGGCGCTCCACCTCGACCCGCGGCGCGTCGGCTTTGGCGGCCGGCTGGGCCTCCGGCGGGGCATCGCGAAAGCCCTGGATGTCACCCAGCAGCAGCCAGGCGAGCAGGGCGATGACCAGCCCGATGGCCAGCAGGGCGGGGAAGGGGGGAAGACGGCGGCGGGGCATGCGGGTGATCCATCAGCGGCATGAAGGCGCCAGCATACTATTCTCGAGAGGCACACTCATACAGCCGTTTGTCGCACCACTCACTCCCGCCCTACGTCGCATTGAGTTTTGTGCGGTGCAGGCATACCATCTTGGCGGTTTGTTTTCAGGCCAGTGCGGGCCCGGCGCCCGCCCGGCTCGTCCTCACGGCGACAACCCGCGCGTTGACAACCCAAGGAGCCACCATGAAAGAACCCGTTCGCATTGCCATTACTGGCGCAGCCGGCCAGATCAGCTACTCCCTGGCTTTCCGCATCGCCTCTGGCGACATGCTGGGCAAGGACCAGCCGGTCATCCTGCAGCTGCTCGAGATCACCCCGGCCATGGACGCCCTGAATGGCGTGGTCATGGAGCTCAATGACTGCGCCTTCCCGCTGGTGCAGGAGATCGTCGCCACCGACGATGCCAACGTTGCCTTCAAGGATGCCGACTTCGCCCTGCTGGTGGGTGCCCGTCCGCGCGGCCCGGGCATGGAGCGCAAGGACCTGCTGGAAGCCAACGCGGCGATCTTCTCCGTGCAGGGCAAGGCGCTCAACGACAACGCCAGCCGTGACGTCAAGGTGCTGGTGGTGGGCAACCCGGCCAACACCAAC
Organism: Halomonas sp. C10-5; assembly: GCF_057169305.1. Taxonomy (NCBI): domain Bacteria; kingdom Pseudomonadati; phylum Pseudomonadota; class Gammaproteobacteria; order Oceanospirillales; family Halomonadaceae; genus Halomonas; species Halomonas sp. C10-5. The sequence continues at coordinate 2,546,252 of NZ_CP175665.1, read as the reverse complement.
GCGCTGATCGCTTCCTGCAACGCGCCGGACCTGGACGCCAAGCAGTTCACCGCCATGACTCGCCTGGACCACAACCGCGCCCTGACACAGCTGGCCCAGAAGACCGGCAAGCACGTCAACGACGTTGAGAGCATGATCATCTGGGGCAACCACAGTGCCACCCAGTACCCCGACATCGCCCACTGCAAGGTGGACGGCAAGCCGGCTCCCGAGCTGGTCGAGCGCGACTGGTACGAGAACGACTTCATCCCCACCGTGCAGCAGCGCGGCGCGGCCATCATCAAGGCCCGCGGTGCCTCCTCAGCTGCCTCTGCTGCCTCTTCCGCTATCGACCATATGCGCGATTGGGCACTGGGCACCGATGGCAAGATCGTCAGCATGGCGATTCCCGCCGACGGCAGCTACGGCGTCGAGCCGGGCATCATCTACTCCTACCCGGTGACCTGCCAGGGCGGCAAGTACGAGATCGTCCAGGGTCTGGACGTCGACGACTTCAGCCGCGAGCGGATGAACGCCACCGAGCAGGAGCTGCGTGAAGAGCGCGCCGCGGTCGAGCATCTGCTGGGCTGAACCCCAGTTTGAAGCTGTAAGCTTTAAGCCGTAAGAAAACCCCGCCAGGCCATGCCTGAGCGGGGTTTTCATGTTCTCAAGGCGCGAATCGCCTTTCTTACAGCTTACGGCGTATAGCTCTGATCCGGCCGAGTCCGGATCAGTCCCTCAGGCTGATGATCCGCCAGCCGCGTGCCTCGGCTACCTCGCGCAGGGTGGGGTCGGGGTCGACGGCCACCGGGTACTCGACGATCTCCAGCAGCGCCAGGTCGTTGTGGGAGTCGCTGTAGAACCAGGCCTCGTCGAGGGTCTGGTCCTTGTCGGCCAGCCACTCCTCCAGGCGTTTCACCTTGCCCTCGCGGTAGCTGGGCGTGCCGTTCACCTTGCCGGTGTAGTGGCCATCGACGATCTCGGGCTCCACCGCGATCAGGTCGTCGACGCCCAGCCGCTCGGCGATGGGGCCGGTGATGAAGCGGTTGGTGGCGGTGACGATCAGCAGGGTGTCGCCGCGGGCGCGGTGGCGGGCCAGCAGCTCCTCGCCCTTGTCCAGGATATGCGGCTCGATCTTGCTGGCCATGAACTGCTGGTGCCAGGCGGCGAGCTGCTCGGGGCTGTTCTCGGCCAGGGGCCTGAGCGCCACCTCCAGAAAGGCGTGGATATCCAGGGTGCCGGCCTCGTAGTCGGCCAGGAAACGGTCATTGGCCTCGCGGTAGGCCACCGGGTCGACGGCGCCCTGCTCGAGCAGGAACTCGCCCCAGGCATGATCGCTGTCGATCGACAGCAGGGTATTGTCCAGGTCGAAGATGGCCAGGCTCACGTAAACTCCCCAGGTAGCTGACAAGGTGGGTTGAAAGCCGGCGATTATGGCAGATGGTGTGTTCCCCTGCATCACTGCGGCGGAAGGCGTATTGATGCGCTTCACGGCCTTGTGGAAGAATGGCTGCAATACTGGATTCAACAAGGTGAAGTCCGTGATCGACGCAGACGGCTTTCGCCCCAACGTTGGCATCATCATCGCCAACGACCACGGGCAGCTGCTTTGGGCGCGTCGGGTAGGGCAGAATGCATGGCAGTTTCCCCAGGGAGGCATCAAGGCTGACGAGACACCCAAACAGGCGCTATTTCGAGAGCTCCATGAGGAGATCGGCCTGACGGCCGGTGACGTCGAGGTTCTAGCCTGCACCCGGGGTTGGCTGCGCTATCGCCTGCCGCGACGCATGATTCGCACGCATTCAAGGCCGGTATGTATCGGCCAGAAACAGAAGTGGTTCCTGTTGAGGATCCGCTGCCAGGAGAGCCAGATATGCATGGATATCTCCGAGAAGCCGGAGTTCGACGGCTGGCGCTGGGTCAGCTATTGGTATCCGCTGGCCCAGGTGGTGCCCTTCAAGCGTGAGGTCTATCGCCGGGCCCTGAAGGAGCTCTCGCCGCGCGCCCAGCGCCTGGCGCTGGGGCACGGCTAGCCTCACGGCGCGCTCGAGGGCGAGCCTGCGGGCCTGCGCGAGGATAGACCGTGTTGAACCACGCACCGGGGAGCGAGTCTCACGGCCGTGGCTGCTGCCACGATCCAGGGCTGCTCCCGGCGACAGCCCCCGACCACAACGTCCAACGATAACAGGGATACCCGCTCGACATGCTCGAGGTCTTGCGCCGCATCATCCAGGAAGTCAACGGGGCCCGCAGCCTGGACGCGGCGCTCTCCACCATGGTGCGACGCATTCGCAAGGCGATGCAGACCGATGTCTGCTCCTTCTACCTGTTCGACGAGGAGATCGATCGCCTGGTGCTGATGGAGACCATCGGTCTGCGCAGCCAGGCGGTGGGGCAGGTGACCCTGCCTATCGGCGAGGGCCTGGTGGGCCTGGTGGCCAGGCGCGAGGAGCCGCTCAACCTCGAGGACGCCCAGGCGCACCCGCAGTTTCGCTACTTCGAGTCCACCGGCGAGGAGCGCTACTCCAGTTTCCTTGGCGTGCCCATCATCCACCAGCGCCGCATGCTCGGCGTGCTGGTGGTGCAGCAGGCCGAGAAGCGCCGCTACGGCGAGGAGGACGAGGCCTTCCTGGTGACCATGGCGGCCCAGCTCGGTGGCGTGCTGGCCCATGCCCTGGCCACCGGCAACCTGACCCGGCCGAGCCTCGAGGGGCAGGTGCAGTTCAAGGGTGTGGCTGCCTCGCCGGGCATGGCCATCGGCGAGGCGGTGGTGATCGCCCCGCCCGCCGACCTCGACAGCGTGCCCGACCTGATTCCCACCGATGTCGACTACGAGATCACCCGCCTCAAGGAGGCGATCGGCCGGGTGCGCGAGGAGATCCGTGCCGCCGGTGCGCGCCTGGCCAATCGCATCTCGGTCCAGGAGCTGGCGCTGTTCGAGGTCTACCAGCAGATGCTCAGCGAGGCGGCGCTCTCCCAGGAAGTGGAGAAACGCATTCGCGAGGGGCAGTGGGCCCCGGGGGCCCTGGCCGACGTGGTCAAGCGCCACGTGCAGTATCTGGAGCGGGTCGACGACGACTACCTGCGCGAGCGCTCCGCCGATGTGCGCGATCTAGGGCGGCGAGTGCTGGCTCACCTCCAGGAGGAGACGCCCCAGACCCCCAGCGTCTATCCCGAGCGCACCATCCTGGTGGGTGACGAGCTGAGCGTGGCGCTGCTCGGCGAAGTGCCCCGCGACAAGCTGGTCGGCCTGGTCTCGGTGCGTGGCTCCAGCACCTCCCACGTGGCGATCCTGGCCCGGGCCATGGGCATCCCCACGGTGCTGGGCATGGTCGACCTGCCGCTGCCGCGGCTCTCCGGTTCCCAGCTGATCCTCGACGGCCACCGCGGGCGGCTGTTTATCCGCCCCGGCCAGGAGCTGCTGACCCACTACGCCAGCATGATCGCCGAGGAGGAGGCGCTGGCCGAAGTGCTCGAGCACGAGCAGCACCTGCCCAGCTGCACCCCGGATGGTCACGACATGCCGCTGATGGTCAACACCGGCCTGGCGGTGGACGCGGTGGCCTCGCTCAAGCCACGCATCAGCGGGGTGGGGCTCTACCGCACCGAGGTGCCCTTCATGGTCACCGAGCGCTTCCCCGGTGAGCAGGAGCAGACCCGCCTCTACCGCGACCAGCTCGAGAGCTTCGCGCCACTGCCGGTGGTGATGCGCACCCTGGATATCGGCGGCGACAAGGACCTGCCCTATTTCCCGATCGAGGAGGCCAATCCCTTCCTCGGCTGGCGCGGCATCCGCGTGACCCTCGACCACCCCGAGGTGCTGATGGTGCAGCTACGCGCCATGCTGCGCGCCTCCCAGGGGCTCGATAACCTGCAGGTGCTGCTGCCCATGATCACCAATGTCGACGAGGTCGACGCCGCCCAGCGCCTGCTCGAGCGCGCCATCGTCGAGCTGGGCGAGGAGGGCGTGGTGGTGCCGCGCCCCAAGGTGGGGGTGATGATCGAGGTGCCGGCGACGCTCTACCAGCTCGACGCCCTGGCCGCGCGGACCGACTTCTTCTCGGTGGGCAGCAACGACCTGACCCAGTACCTGCTGGCGGTGGACCGCAACAACCCGCGGGTCGCCGATCTCTACGACGCCTGCCACCCGGCGGTGCTCTCCGCCATGGCCACCCTGGCCCGGGAGTCGCGGCGCCTCGAGATGCCGATCTCGGTGTGCGGCGAGCTCGCCGGTGACCCGGCCGGCGCGCTGCTGCTGATGGGCATGGGCTTCGGTGCCCTCTCCATGAACGCCCCCAGCCTGCCGCGGGTGCGTGCCGCCATTCGCCGCGTATCGCTGAAAGACGCGCGGACGCTGGTCGACCAGACCCTGCGCGTCGATTCCCCCGGCGAGGTGCGCCGCCATCTCGACCAGCGCATGGGGGAGTGGGACCTCGCCCACCTGTTGCCGCCGCGGGATTGACCCGGCCTCGTTGCTGTAGGAGCGCGATTTATCGCGCGATGTTTTGGACAACGCCGAATAATCGCCCGATAAATCGGGCTCCTACGTCTGGATTCGCGTCTCACCCTCTGCCACTCCCCCCGGCCCGAAGCGCCGCTCGCCGATCTCGATGCTCCCGCTGGCGTGCCAGCTCACCCAGGTCATGGCGCGGGTGCCGTACTGCTCGCCGATGATAAAGGGGGAGGAGAGGGTGCGCTCCAGCTCGAGCCCCACGCCGGTATCCGGCAGGGCGTGGTCATCGGCGGGGTGCGGGTCGGCCATCGCCGCCAGGGCATCATCCGGCCAGCGGCCATGGCGCAGGGTGCTGGCCAGGCCCTGGCGGGCGTCGATCAGCTTCGGCCAAGGCGTGTCGAGGGCGGCGTTGGAGAGGCCGTGGATACCGGGCGGCACCTCGCGGAGCACGGCGCCTTGCCTGCCTCGGTGCAGATGCCACAGCCGTTCGCCGTCGCCGGCCAGCAGGTTGAAGCCGGCATAGCGCAGTGCCTCGCCACGTGCCAGTCGCGCCATCCAGCCGCCCAGGTTGGGGTGGATCAGTGCTTCATAGACCAGGCCGCCACGGCTCGGTGCACTATCGGGCACGTGCAGGCTCGGGTCGCGCACATTGGTCACCGCCGCGAAGCGCCCGCGTCTATGTACCGCCAGCCAGGTTCCGCCGGCCTCCAGGTCACGTCCGCCGATGATCTCGGGGGCGTCCTCCCAGGCGGCCAGCACTGCGGCGGGGCGGGCGTGGAACTCGTCGCGGTTGGCGACCAGGCGCAGGGGCCAGTCGCTGCCCGGTCGATGGTCAAAGGCAATCAGGCACATGCGGCCAGCTTAGCGGCTCGGCGCCGGCCGGGGAAGCGTCCGCCATGACAGCGCCCACGGGCCGGCGTACACTCGTGCGATACCTCGTTAACGGCCAGGGATGACGGATGCGAGACGCCTATCGGCGCCCCCGGCGCCTTCCACCACTCATCGTCATGGCACTGCTGGTCCAGCTGCTCCTGCTGCTGGCCGGTGGCGCTATCCTGCTGTTTGGCCCGGGCGGCTCGGCAGCCTGGCTGATGGCCCTGCTGCTGGGAGCGAGCCTCAACCTGATGCTGGTGGTGCTGCAGCCCTGGCCGGCTCGCCAGCAGGCCGAACCGCCCGCCGAGTCCCCCGACCATCGCCACCTGGCGCAGGACCCGGTTGCCGAGCATTCGGCGGCCGAGGAGCGCCTGCGTCGCCAGGTGTGCGACCTGGAAGATGCCGTGGTGCATCGTGACCAGCGGCTCTCCCGCCTGGCGGCCGGTCGTGAACGGGCCCGCGAGGAGTCGCGGCTCAAGTCGGACTACCTGACCCTGATGGGGCGCGAACTGCAGCGCCTGCGCCTGCGTCTCGAGGAGCTCTCCGGCGAGCAGGCGTCGAGCCCGGAGGCCGGGCAGTCCATGGCTGCCGAGCTGCGTGAGCGCCTCGCCGATCTGACCGAACTCCTCGAAGGCCTGGCCGGCGCACCCGAGCCGCCGCCGTCGCTTCCGGCCACACGGCAGGGGCGGGTGCTGATCGTCGACGATGGCCCGGTCAACCTGATGCTGGCCCGGCAAGTGCTGGAGCGCGAGGGGCTCGATGTCTCCACCGTGACCTCCGGGGCCGAGGCCCTCTCCCTTCAGGAGCAGGAGCACTTCGATCTGGTGCTGATGGATATCTTCATGGAGGGCATGGACGGCATGGAGGCGAGCCGCCGCTGGCGCGAGCATGAGCGTGCCCGCCACGTTACCCATGGCAGCGTGCTGGTGGCGCTGACCGCCAACGCCAGCGACGCCGATCGCCGGCGCTTCGCCGAGGCCGGGCTGGACGACTTCCTGGCCAAGCCCTATCGCCCCCAGGAATTGGTCGAACGGGTCACCCGCTGGCTGCCCGAGCGCCTGGTGGAGGCCGGCACCCCATGAGCCTGCTGCTGGTCTTCATCGGCTACCTGGCGTTGGGTGCCGTCGCCGGGACACTGGCCGGCCTGTTCGGTGTGGGTGGCGGGCTGATCATCGTGCCGGCGCTGGTCTTCGCCTTCGGCCTGCAGGGCGTGCCCGCGGAGGTCACCATGCACCTGGCGGTGGGCACGTCGCTTGCCACCATCGTGGTCACCGGCGCCTCCTCGGCCTGGGGCCATTACCGCCGCGGCAGCATCCATCGCCAGTGGTTCCTGGCGCTGTTGCCCGGGCTGCTGCTGGGGGCCGTGGCCGGGGTATTCGTCGCCGACGGGCTCTCCGCGGGCAGTCTCGGCACCCTGTTCGGTATCTTCGTGCTGGTGATGGCGGTGCGCATGGCGCTCTCCCGCGGGCCGCGCCCCGGCAGCGTGGCGCCGGGACGGGCGGTGATGGCCGCCGCCGGCGGGGTGATCGGCGGCGTCTCGGCGCTGTTCGGTATCGGCGGAGGCACCCTCTGCGTGCCCTGGCTGACCCGTTGTGGCGCGCCGCTGACCCAGGCCGTGGGTACCTCCGCCGCCTGCGGCATTCCCATCGCCCTGTTCGGGGCGGCTACCTTCATGGTGCTGGGTTGGGGCAATGCCCTGCTGCCCGCCGGCGCCGTGGGCTTCGTGATGTCGCCGGCCCTGCTGGGTATCGTGTTGGCCAGCGTTCCCTGTGCCCGCCTCGGGGTGTGGCTCGCCCATCGCCTGCCGGCCAGGGTGCTGCGCCTGGCCTTCGCCGGCCTGCTGGCCGGTGTCGGCCTGACCTTCGTTTTATAAGCTTCCAGCTCTAAAGGACCTTCATGCTTTCGTATCCCGATATTGATCCCGTGGCGATCTCCCTGGGCCCCTTCCAGGTGCACTGGTATGGCCTGATGTATGTAGTGGGCTTCGTCGCCGCCTGGTTCCTTGGGCGTCGTCGCGCCGCGCGCATCGGCCTTACCCCCGATGATATCGCCGACCTGCTGTTCTACGCGGCTCTGGGCGTGGTGCTTGGCGGACGGCTGGGCTATGCGCTGTTCTATGGCCTCGATCAGTGGCTGGCCGACCCGCTGTGGATCGTGCGGGTCTGGGATGGCGGGATGAGCTTCCACGGTGGCCTGCTCGGCGTGCTGGTCGCCGCCTGGTGGTTCGCCAGGAAGAAGCAGCTGGCCTTCCTGACCCTTACCGACTTCGTCGCCCCGCTGGTGCCCATCGGCCTGGGCGCCGGGCGCATCGGCAACTTCATCAACCGCGAGCTGCCGGGCCGCGTGACCGAGATGCCCTGGGGCATGCCGTTCCCCGGCCTCGGGCCCGAACCGCGTCACCCCAGCTCGCTCTACGAAGCGCTGCTCGAGGGCGCGGTGCTGTTCGTGGTGCTGTGGTTCGTTACCGCCACTCCGCGCCGCCGTGGCCTGGCTTCGGGACTCTTCCTTGCGCTCTACGGCGCCTTCCGCTTCCTGGTCGAGTTCTACCGCCTACCGGATGCCCATATCGGCTATCTGGCCTTCGGCTGGTTCACCATGGGCATGCTGCTGACGCTGCCGATGATCGCCGGTGGCCTGGCGCTGATCGCCTGGTCGCGCCGCCAGCCCATCGATGCCCGTATCGGCGCCCCGTAGGAGCGCGATTTATCGCGCGATACGGTAGAATTTCGTCCCTGCATTCATCAGCCAGAGAACATCGTGACCGACGCAACCCTGCCTGCCCTGGAACAGCCCTACCTCGACCTGATGCGCCAGGTGCTCGACCACGGTGTCGAGCGTGACGACCGCACCGGGGTGGGCACGCGCTCGATCTTCGGCCACCAGATGCGCTTCGACCTGGCCCGCGGCTTCCCGCTGCTGACCACCAAGAAGCTGCATACCCGCTCGATCTTCCACGAGCTGCTGTGGTTCCTGGCCGGCGACACCAATATCGGCTATCTCAAGGAGCACGGCGTACGGATCTGGGACGAGTGGGCCGACGAGAACGGCGACCTCGGCCCGATCTACGGCTATCAGTGGCGCAGCTGGCCCGATCCGCGCGGCGGCCACGTCGACCAGATCGCGGGCCTGCTCGAACAGCTGCGCGTCAATCCCCGCTCGCGGCGGCTGATCGTCTCCGCGTGGAATCCCGCCCAGGTCGATGAGATGCAGTTACCGCCTTGCCACTGCCTGTTCCAATTCTACGTGGCCGAGGGGCGGCTCTCCTGCCAGCTCTACCAACGCAGCGCCGATATCTTCCTGGGGGTACCCTTCAATATCGCCAGCTACGCGCTGCTGACCCAGATGATCGCCCAAGTGGCGGGTTTCGCACCCGGCGAATTCATCCACACCCTGGGCGATGCCCACCTCTACTTGAACCATCTGGAGCAGGCCGAGCAGCAGCTCACCCGCACCCCGCGGCCGGCGCCGCGTCTGGTGCTCGACCCGAGCATCGATGACCTGTTCGCCTTCCGTATCGAGCATATCGCCATAGAAGGCTATGATCCCCATCCGCATATCAAGGCCGAGGTGGCGGTATGAACCAGTCAGACCCCTTGAGCGATGACACCCTCGTTCCAGTGGCCATGATCGCCGCCATGGATCGTCGGCGGGTGATCGGCGTCGACAACCAGCTGCCCTGGTACCTGCCCGAGGACCTCAAGTTCTTCAAGCGCATGACCCAGGCCAAGCCGCTGGTGATGGGGCGCAAGACCTTCCAGTCCATCGGCAGGCCGCTGCCCGGGCGGCTCAATATCGTGGTTACCCGCGACACCGGGTTCGCCCATGACGGCGTGCGGGTCTGCCACGACCTGCCATCCGCCCTGGTCCTGGCCGACCAGCAGGCGATCATCGATGGCGTCGAGGAGATCATGGTGATGGGCGGTGCCGAGATCTACGCCCAGGCCCTGCCTCACGCCAGCCGCCTCTATCTCACCGAGGTGGATATCGAGGCGGAGGGCGACACCCGCTTCCCGGAGATCGATCCCGCGGAGTGGGAGGAGGTCCAGCGCGTGCCGGGCAATCCCGCCGAGGGGCAGCCCGCCTACGACTTCGTCGAGTATCGTCGTCGCGAAGGTTAGCGCCGCGAGGATGTCGGCACCCGACGACATTTGTCATGGGCACGCATCTGGCACAGACTTGAAGGCGATGCCTGTATCACAGAGCTTGCGGGAGGAGACCGGTTTGGCCGAGCAACGCGTACACTCGCTGCTGGACGCCCTGGATGGGCGCACTCGATCGCTGCTGGAGCGCCTGACCCTCGAGCGCGAGGCGCGCCGCCACGCCGAGGCCGTGCAGGGCGAGCTGGCTCAGCGCCTCGCCGAACTGGAGCGGCAACTGGCCGAGGCCGAGGCCACACGCCTGGAACTCATCGAGGAGTGCCGCGAACTCGACGAGCAGAACAGTGAGCTGGAGGCCCACAACCGCCATCTCCATGAGCGACTTGCCGCCGGCGAGCCCGCCGAGGGCGGATTCCGCCCCGGGCGTCGCTCCCAGGGGCTCTCGGCGCTCATCGGCCGTCGGCCCGCGGCGCCCGATGCCGCTCCTGCCGACCCGCCAGCGGAGAGTCGCCGCGAGGAGGCCGCTTCGCCGGCCGCGGCGTCATCGGTCGCCACCGAGCCCTTGACCAGTGACCAGGTCCCCGGAGAGTCCGAGCCTCCCCAGGAGCTGCAGGTCGCTCGCCAGGATTCCCTGGCCATTGGCGAGGCCCCCTCGCCCCAGGCGCTGCTCGACGAATGGTACACGCGCTATCCCTCGGCCTTCTTCAAGGGTCATACCCGCCCGCTGATGGTCGGCATCCACGAGGTGCTGGCCAGCCGCGAGCCCTGGCCCGAGAAGCTGGTGCGCCGGGCGCTGGCTTGCTACGTCAACCTGCCGCGCTACCTCAAGGCGGTGCGCGAGGGTGCCGAGCGTATCGATCTCGACGGCCAGCCCGCCGGCAAGGTGGATGCCCAGTCGGCCGAACACGCCCACCGCAAGCTCGACCGCCTGCAGGGCGAGAAGCGGAACACTCAAGGTCGCAAGGCCCAGGGGCGTCAGAACAACAAGGGGCGCGGCAAGCCGGCCAGGGCAGGGTCTCAGGACCGAGCCCACGGCAAGCCGAAGGATGGCGCCAAGGGCAGGCCGTTGTCGCAGGGGCAGGGCGCCAGCGCCGGGCCCGTCCGCGAGCGTGCCGAGCCGGCACCCGTCACCATGGAAGAGAAACTCTCGGCCCTGCTGGCCAAGCATAATGGCCGCTAACACCCCGCCAGACAAGTCTTTTTTCAATCTTCATCGCTCGCCATGCCGTTATCGAACGGCGTTGGTGGGCGTTGACTTGTGTTCGTCATATCGGCAAGGCATGATGCAGCAACTGCCGTGAGGCGAGTGTTTGCGTAGGCAGGGGAAAGTTCCATGGGATGGGCTCATCGCGAAGGAAAACAGTGTTTTTTCTTCTTGCGTTCCCCCAGAACCCGGTATAAGGTTCCTCTTGCGAGCATTGGACTATAACAAGGCTTCGTCGAAGTCGGCTCGCATCGGCGCCCTCCGCGAGGAGTCCTGCCGCTACGAACCGGCACAGACCGGCAAAGCCCGCCGAATCGCCCCAGAGCGGTCGGCATAAAACGATCGAAACAGACTGCTAGTCAAAGGAACGTCATCATGAAAAAGACACTGTTAGCGACTGCTATTGCTGCTTCCATGGTCGCCTCCGGCGCCCAGGCTGCCACCGTCTACAACCAGGACGGCACCAAGCTGGATCTGTATGGCAACCTGCAGTTCGCCTACGCGAACACCAACGATGCAGACGGTGAGAGCACTGACGAGCTGGCCGACAACGGCTCTACCCTGGGTGTCAAGGGTGAGCACATGATCAGCGAAGGCCTGGCCGGCTACTTCAAGTACGAGTTTGAAGGCGACGCCGACGAGATCAAGGGTGCTGGCGGCCTCGACACCGGCGACCAGGCTTATATGGGTCTGAAGGGCAACTTCGGTGATGCTCGTCTGGGTTCCTGGGATCCGCTGATCGACGACTGGATCCAGGATCCGATCACCAACAACGAGTACTTCGACGTCTCCGATTCCAACCAGAACATCGTTGGTATCGAGGATTCTCGCGAAGGCAACAAGCTGGCCTACACCTCTCCGGCCCTGGCCGGCTTCCAGTTCGCCGTGGGTACCCAGTATGAGGGTGACGCTGAAGATAATGGCACTGCAGATCTGGTCGGTGCTGCAGGTCCGAACGCTGGCGTAGATTACTCTGTCCAGAACGATACTGACAGCAATGCCTCATTCTTCGGTGGTCTGAAGTACACCGCCGGCGCCTTCTCTATCGCGGCTGTCTACGACAACCTCGACAACAATGACGGTACTTACACTGCTGGTCCTTATGCAGGTCGGGATTTTGATGCTGGCGAGCAGTACGGCATCACAGCTCAGTACGCTATGGACACCCTGCGTGTGGCCCTGAAGCTGGAGCGTTTCCAGTCTGACAGCGACCTCATCGAGGACGTTAACTACTACGGCCTGGGTGCCCGCTACGGCTATGGCATGGGCGACATCTACGGTGCCTACCAGTACGTCGACGTGGGTGGTGATGAGCTTGTCGATACTGCCGACGATGCCTTCACCAGCGGTGACTGGCCGAACGAGGAAGGTGAGAGCTACAACGAGGTCGTCCTCGGTGCCACCTACAACATCTCCGATGCCATGTACACCTTCATCGAGGGTGCCTGGTACGATCGTGAGAATGACGCTGACGACGGCGTTGCCGTTGGCGCGGTCTACATGTTCTAAACTTCTCGGTCGCAGGGCCTGACCCTGCCCCGATGGGTTTCGACACCGAAAGCCGATCCTCCGGGGTCGGCTTTTTTATTTTCCATGTGATCAGCGAGGTTCCATGAACAAGCCTATCTTGACCGCCGGCCTGCTGACCCTGGGGCTCGCCCTGGCCAGCTCCCAGGTGCTGGCCAGCGAGATGCAGGATCGTTTCCGCGAGTCGGGCAAGCAGCTCGACCTGACCGGCTTCCTGCAGGCCGATAATGACGCCCGCAGCCGCAGCTTTCTCTACGGCGGCGTGCAGGAGCACGACTTCACCGTAAAGGAGGCCGGCAGCTACCGCTTCGAGAGCCGCGTGCCGACCGGTGAGTCCGAGGAGTATCGCATCGAGGCACTGCTGCTCGATAAGCAGGGCAACGTGCTGGCCCGCAGTGAAGGGCTCGGTCAGAACGGCGGGCTGAGTTTCGAGCAGCGCCTGGAGCCCGGCGACTATGTGCTGCAGGTGCAGGCCAACAAGTTCGGTACCGTGCGTCGCGGTGGTAACAGTTTCTCGGTGACAGTCTCCGGTGTGGATGTCGAGGAGGGCGTCTCCGCCGGTGACGGCATCGCCTTTAGCGGCAAGAGTCGCGAAGGTGGACGCAGCGCCTTCGTGCGTCGCCCGGACGTGGTGGCCGCCATTGCCGCGCCTGGGGCCAGTGAGTCCGACGAAGCGTCGCAGCCGGCCCAGGCGGATACCCAGTCTGCAACAGCAGAGCCTGCCGCGCCGGCAGCAGATGCTGCCGATAGCCAGGCAACCACTGCCGAGAGCGACGCTTCTGCGGCCTCAGCGCCTGATCCCGACAAGGGCTTCGAGCGGATCGTAACCGATGTGAAGATCCGTGCCCGTGGCGAGGTGCTCAGCTTCGAGGTGCTGGAAGCGGGAACCGTGGCCATTACCACGTCGACTTACCCAAGTGGCCAGGAGGATACCTACCGTCTCGAAGTGGAGGTGCTGGACGAGCAGGGTCGCGTGGTGGCAAGCGATGCCGGCGAAGGCTTCGATGGCGACGTCGACCTGCGCACCGAGCTGGAGCCGGGGCGCTACACCATTCGTGTCAACGGACAGAAGTTCGGCGGTTCGCAGTCCGGCGTCAACAACTACGCCCTCGAGGTGCGGCAGCTGGATCGCCGCTAGGGCTCGGCCCTCGGGTCCCGCATTCCGCCATTCGATCGAGACCACCAAAAAGCGCCCCGGCCAGTCTCTGGTCGGGGCGCAATCGATCGAACCATCTCTTCTGTTCAGGCCGTCATCATTGGGCCGTCATCCGACAGCTCAGAAGCTGTACTTGACCATCCCCTGCAGGCGCACCGCGTCGCCGTCGCGGCCGTCGACCACCTCACGGGTATGGTAGGCGGCCTCGATGCCATAGCTGACGCGCTGGATTGGCGACCAGATGTAGTTCAGGTGCACCGCCTCGAACTGCTCGTTGGCGCCATCGCCAGTTGCAAACCCGTTGGCATAGGCATCATCCAGGTCCGCCTTGGAGATGCCGTAGCCCAGGTTGATGGCACCGGGACCGGCGGCCAGGCTCATGCCCACGTTGGCACCCCAGGCCTCGACGGTCTCGATGCTGTCGCCATCCCAGTAGCCTGGTGCGGAGGGGTTGTTCTGCATATATTCGCCGATGCCGTCGCCCCAGGTCAGCGCGCCACGCAGGGTCAGCGCCTCGGTGGCGGGATAGCGGGCTGCCAGGTTGAGGCCATACCCAGTGGCAGTGTCATCCATCCCCTCGCCATCGACTTCCAGCTGACGGACCATGGCGGCGGCAGAGTAGTGCATACCGGCAGCCTGGTTCTGATAGCGCAGGGTCAGGTCGGGCAGGGCTGACTTGGCATCACCAAGCACATTCTTCTTGGCGCTGGGATTAGAGGCCGCGACGCCATCGGCGTAGTCGTCCGGGTCCGGATTCTCCAGAGCGATATGCCAGTTGCTCAAGGAGTAGCGCAGCTGCGCCTTGCGGCCCACCTTGCTCTGGCCCGGCTGGGGGGCGAGGTCGATGGTCGGGGTCTTGCCCAGCAGGCTGCCGAAGTTGGTCCAGGTCTTGCCCGCCAGGATGCCGTTCCAGCTGCCGAAGGCGTGGCGCAGGCGCAGGTCGCCGCCTTCCGGGGCGTTGTTGAACCAGTCCACCTCGACCATGGTGGTCAGGTTGCTGCCGCCCATGGGGGTGGCGGTCTTGAAGCCCAGGCGGCTCTCGTAGGCATGCATATTGAAATGGCCGTCGCTGCTGGGCTCACCATCGAGCTGGATACGCGGACGGGCGGCCAGGTCGCCGAGCTCATTGTCGACGTCGTAGATCATGTCCAGCTTGGCGTAGCCGTAGACGCTGGCCTTGGTGTCGCCGACCTCGAAGTCGACGGCGTGGGAGGCCGAGGCGATGGCCAGCGCCAGGGTGCTGCCGGCGAGCAGCGTGGCGTGCTTGAGGTGGATGGGAGCAGTCATTGGCTTTTCCTTCTTGCGGGACGCCCAGTGGGCGGAAGCGACTCGGCGACGCCTGCGGGTTCCCTTGATGATTCCGCTTGCCGCCGATGGTTGTCATGCTAACCACCCCGGCGCTCCGGGCCCACAGTCGAGTCGAAGGAAAAGCTTGATATGAGTCAAGACGTAGAAGGATCCGGAGATTCAGTCGGGTCGGGCAGTTCATCCTGCTGAAACAGCTGGTTAAGGAAGAATTAACGCTTTGTCCGGGGTCATCCTTGCGACGGGAAGCCCCCGGCTCGACGCAAAAAGCCCCGGCCAGTGGCCGGGGCGTAAGGATCGAAGCATTCTGCTTGTACTGTCGGGTGCTATCGCCAGCATGGCGGGGCGGGCCCCGCCATCGGTCAGCTTGTTTAGAAGCTGTACATCACCATGCCCTGGATCCGAGTGGCATCGCCGTCCTGGTCACCTTTGGTCTCGCGGCTGGCCCAACTGGTCTCGATACCGTAGCTGATGCGATCGGCCGGTGACCAGATATAGTTCAGATAAGCGGTCTCGAAGGTGTCGTTATCAGTGGCGCCGTAGTAATCCTCGTCATCGAGGTCGACGGTAGAGACGTTATAGGAGGCGTTGATGGTGCCCGGGCCGGCCTTGATGCTGGCGCCCAGGGTCCCGCCGGTGCTCTCCAGAGTTTCGAGATCGCCGTTGTCGGCCACATAGGCGGGAGATGTCTGCGGGCTGACGTTCATATAGCCGCCGATACCATCGCCGTGGGTCACGCCGGCACGCAGCGTTACAGCCTCGTTGACCGCCATAGCGGCTTCCAGGGCGATACCCCAGCCAAAGGCGGAGTCGTCATTGACGGTGGCATTGGGATCGGCTTCGGCATCAAATTCGAGCTGACGCAGCACCGCTGAGGCGGAGTACTTGAACGGACCGGAGGTGTCGGTATAGCGCGCTGTTACGTCCGGGAGTTCGCTCTTGGCAGCGTCCGCTGAGGTTTGGACCACATTATTTTCGGTGGTTTCTGAAGAGCCCAGAGTGTCCGGATCCTCGATGGATGCCGAGAAGTTGCCGGCGGTATAGCGCAGCTGCGGCTGGCGTGCCTGGTTGCCGACCCCGGGCGGGCCGCGGAAGTCAATAGTCGGGGTGCCGGCGACGAAGCCGTAGAAGTTGGTCCAGTACTGGCCGGCGAGGATGCCGTTCCAGGAGCCGTAGGCGTGACGCAGGCGGAAGTTGTTGTCTGAGCCGTAGAAGTCCCCCTCGATCTGGGTGACCAGATCGCTGCCGGAGACCGGGGTCA
Source organism: Halomonas sp. C10-5 (assembly GCF_057169305.1). Lineage (NCBI taxonomy): Bacteria > Pseudomonadati > Pseudomonadota > Gammaproteobacteria > Oceanospirillales > Halomonadaceae > Halomonas > Halomonas sp. C10-5. The sequence goes on along the minus strand of NZ_CP175665.1, from coordinate 2,530,397 downwards.
CGGTCTTGAAGCCGATGCGGCTCTGGTAGGCGTGCATATTGAAATGCCCGTCCTGGCTCGGCTCGCCATCCAGCTTGATTTTGCTATGGGTGACGAGGTTGCCCATATCGGCATCCACGTCATAGATGATATCCAGCTTGGCATAGCCGTAGACGCTGGCCTTGGTGTCGCCGACTTCGAAATCCACGGCGTGGGAGGCGCTGGCCACGGCCAGTGCCAGGGCAGAGGCGGCAAAGACCGATGCCTGCTTGAGCTTGTTGTATTGGGTCACGTGCGTTGTTCCTTGAATCGTCTGGCCGCGCAGGGGCGGCGTTATTGTGTTGGTCCTGCGATACATGCCGATCTCGCGGATTGGCGATGCGTCTGACGTAAACGTCAGGGTGAAAGTAGCGAGACGCTGCGTTGATGACAACGCCATGAATGCCCAAGGCGACCAAAGTTGTAGGAACTTTCCTATCCGACGTTTCCACCCGAGCGTTCGTCTCTGGGCCTCGACCCCAGCGTTGACCGCTGTTGCCCGTTTCACCTTCAGGGGGTTCGGCTCTGTGGCATCATGTCGCCAGTGAACGACGCTCCTGGAGCCGCCCGTTGCCCATCCTTCTTCCACTCTCCCTGCGTACCCGCCTGCTGCTCGGCATTGGCATGGGCTGGCTGGCGCTGGTGGCGGCGCTGCTGGCCTACAGCCATCTGAGCGGTGGCAAGCTGACCCGGCACGAGAACCTGGTGCACCTGGAGTATGAGGCGCGGCTGGTCGCCGACCAGATGACCCGGGAGCTGGCCGAGCGCCAGGCGCTGCTGGCACGCCTGGCTCAGGAGATCGATCTCGACGATCCCGAACTGGTCGAACGGCTGCGCGGCCAGCATCCGCTGCTGGCAATGTTCGACCGGCTGATGGTGTTCGATGCGGATGGGAGGCCGGTTGCCGACTGGCCGCCCTTTGCCGAGGGGGGGCCGACCATTGCCGAGCGGCCCTATTTCAAGAAGGTCCGGGCCTTTCGGCGCCCGCTGGTCACCGAGCCCTATAGCGGCGGGGAGACCGCCATCGATCAGGTGATGGTGGTGCAGCCGCTGCTCGGTGAGCAGGGCGAGTTCCTGGGCATTCTCGGCGGCAACACCGCTCTGCGTGACGGCGAGGCCTATCTCAACCTGCGTGGACGTTACCTGGGCGAGGCTGGCCATGTGTTGCTGATGACTGCCGAGGGCCAGGTGATCAGCCACCCGGACCCTGAGCGCATGATGCTCCCGCTGGAGGATCTCGAAGAGCGCCCCCTGCTCGACCAGGCCCTGCTGGGCTGGCAGGGCGGTGGCACCACGCTGACCCTCGATGGCGAGCCCGCCCTGGCGTCGTTTCGCCAGGTTTGGGCCGCCGACTGGGTGGTAGGGGTCTACTTGCCCCTGGATCAGGTAAAGGCGCCGCTGCGGCGCTATGCCGCCGAGCTGCGTTGGGTGGGTCTCGGCACGGTGCTGCTGATGCTGCCGCTGCTGTGGTGGTTGCTGGGACTGGGCTTGCGGCCGCTACACCGTCTGGAGCGCCAGATCGCCCGGATCGGGCGTGGCGAGTCGCAGCGCCTGGAGCTGGCCACCGGCATGCAGGAGTTGCGCTAGCTGGAGGAGGCCTTCAACCGCCTGGAGGGGCAGCGCCGTGCGGTGCATGCATCGCTGGAGGCGCGCGAAGCCTTTCTGCGCGCGGTGCTGGCGTCGTCGCCGGTGGGCATGTTCATCGCCGACACCCGGGGCCATGTCAGCTACCTCAACCCCGCCCTGGAACGACTGACCGGTGTCTCGCTGTCGAGCTATCGGCCGCTGGCCTGGCTGCGACGCATACACCCCGAGGATCGTGCCGGCTTCCTGGCCGGCTGGCGCGAGGCACTGGCCCGGGGCTCGGCCCTGCAGCAGCACTACCGACTCCGCGGGCCGACGGGGGACTGGCGCAGGCTCGATGTCCAGGCCAGCCGGGTGGTGCAGGGTGGGCGGCCGCTGGGCTTCGTCGGCCTGATCCGCGATGTCACCGATTACCACGAGCGTGAGCGTCGCCATCGCTGGGAGGCCGAGCACGATGCCCTGACCGGCAGCCTCAATCGCCGGGGTTTCCTGCGTCGGCTGGCGGATGCCTGCCACCTGGATACACCGTCAGAGACGCCCCGGGCGCTGGTGATGCTCGACCTGGACCACTTCAAGACGGTCAATGACCGTGCCGGTCATGCGGTCGGCGATGCGCTGCTGCAGCAGGTGGCGCGGGTGTTGGGCGAGGTGGTGCGCGAGGAGGACCAGGTGGCACGGTTGGGCGGCGACGAGTTCGCCGTGCTGCTGGCGCCGGCACCCCATGACGCCTCGCTGCACGTCGCCGAGCGTATCCGCGAGGCGCTGGAACGCATGGTGTTCGAGCATGCCGGGGAGCGTTATGTGGTCTCGGCCAGTGTCGGCGTGGCCATGCTGACGGCGGAGGAGGAGTCGCCGGAGGCGCTGATGGAGCGTGCCGATCAGGCCAGCTATCGGGCCAAGCGGCTGGGGCGTAACCGGGTGGTGATGGCCGAGGAGATGAGTCTCGGGTGACATGCCGGTGGAGCAGGGCGAGGTGGCGCCCCCTTCAGGATTCGAACCTGAGACCTTCCCCTTAGGAGGGGGACGCTCTATCCAGCTGAGCTAAGGGGGCAACACGCGGCGCATTATAGGGAAATGCGCCGCCGAGGGGAACCGTGGTGCCGCTGTCATAGGGTTATCCCAGATGCCAGCACCGCTCAAAGCTGTTCCGACGACAGGCCGTCGAGGGGGCGCTACGAGTACTTCCTTGTTGCCGCCGCGGCCTGGGGCTCGCTTGCCCAGGCACAGGGCACCGATACCCTCTCCACCATCGTGGTGGAGGGCACCCAGCAGGTGCCCGGGGAGCTGTCGCTCTCGCCCAAATCCTCACCCGCACCGGCGGCCGATGCCGGTGAATGGCTGCGGCGCCTGAATGGCGTCGAAGGCATTCGCATGGGTGGCCATGGCCTCGACCCGGTGATCCGCGGCCAGCAGGGCAACTCCCTGAATGTCCTGATCGACGGGGGCTATGTGTTCGGTGGCTGTCCCAACCGCATGGATCCGCCCACCGCCTATGCGCCGCTGCACAGCATCGATCGCGTGACGGTCAGCAAGGGGGTGACCACCCTGCAGCATGGCGCCGGTGGCAGTGGCGGTACCGTACTGTTCGAGCGCAGTGCACCGGAGTTCCAGGGCGATGCGGTCGGCCAGCAAGGCAGCGTGGGCGCCAGCTACGACGACAATGGTGAGCGTGTCGGCCTGTACGCCAATCTGGAGGCCGGCAACCAGCAGGGCTACCTGCAGGTGTTCGGCGAGCACCAGAACGCCAGCGACTATGAGGATGGCGACGGCCAGCGCATCCACAGCGGCTTCGAGACCACCAGCGGCGGCATCACCCTGGGCCTGACACCCAGCGAGAATACCGAGCTGGCCCTGGGCTATGAGGCGGTGCGTGAGCGTGACGTCAAGTTTGCCGGCGCCGGCATGGACTCCCCCGAGAGCGACAACGACACCGTGCGCCTGCGCCTCGACCATGCCTTCTCCGATACTCTGAGCATGGAGAATCGGCTGCAGTACACCACCATCGACCATGTGATGGACAACTACTCGCTGCGTGCCCAGCCGATGATGAAGATGCGCTCGCCCACCGAGTCCGACACCTTCACCTGGAAGAGCATGTTCACGCAGCAGCTGGCCGACAGCGACCTGCGCTACGGGGTCAATGTGCTGCAGAACGAGCGCGACGCCGAGATCATCAACGATTCCACCGACAAGCTGATGTTCAACTCCTGGCCGGATGTGACTACCCGCCAGGCCGGCGCCTTCGCCGAGCTGGATCACTACCTGGGCGAGCGCACCATCGTCAGCGGCGGCCTGCGCCTCGACTACTCCGAGGCCAGCGCCGACGGGGCCAACGATCCATCCGAAAATCCAATGAACGGCGGGTTGCCGGCAGCTGCCTTCTACAAGAAGGTCTACGGCGTTGAAGGCGATCTGGATCATGATGCTTGGCTGGTGGGGGCCTTTCTGCGTGGCGAGCAGCGCCTCAACGAGTCCGACAGCGTCTTCGCCAGCCTCAGCCGCGCCGAACGCGATGCCGACGCCACCGAGCGCTACTTCGCCAAGAACGACTGGGTCGGCAATCCGGAGCTGGATCCCGAGGTGCACCACCAGCTGGATCTGGGCTTCGAGCGCCGCCTGGATATGGCCGGCTTCGAGGTGGTGGCCTTCGCCGACCGCGTCGATGACTACATCTTCCGGTCAGCGAATGCCGATGGGGTCAGCACCTATCGCAATATCGATGCTACCCTCTATGGCCTGGAACTCACCGGCGACCTGCGCTGGGCCCACAACTGGGAGACCCGCGGTCAGCTGAGCTGGGTGCGTGGCGACAACCTCGATGACGGTGGCGCGCTGTCGGATATCGCCCCGCTGCGTGGCCAGCTCTCCCAGTTCTACGTGGCCGATGCCTGGGAGGCGGGCCTGACCGCGCGCTTCTCCGACGATCAGGACCGCCTGGGCCCGGATGAAGTCGCCACCTCCGGCTATGTGGTGCTGGATGCCGAGGCCGCCTGGCAGTGGCAGGCGCTGACCCTGCGCACCGGCGTCAGCAACCTGCTGGACAAGACCTACAGCGACTTCCTGAACCGCAATCGCTCCAGTAGCGACCCCTTCCTCAGCAGCGATCCGGAGAGCGAGGAGCTGCCGCTGAACGAGCCAGGACGCAGTGTCTGGCTGGCGGTGGACTACGCCTTCTAGAGGCACCGTCGTTCAGCCTGCTGAACAGGCGATACATAGCGCCGCCAGCCATCGCTGGCGGCGCTTGCGTTGGGGCGGTGCAGGCCGTTCTTGGCCAGCGGTAACTGATTCGAGGCAGGGCGCGATTCAGGTCTCACCCTGGAAGAAGTCGCGGTTCTCGCGCAGCAGCGTGGCCGAGTGCCTGGCCTGGCGGGCCAACTCGACCTGTTGGCGGCGTGCCAGGGTGCGCGCCAGGCGCTCCAGGGCCGCGGCGGCTTCCAACGGGGCCTGGCGCAGCCGGGCGACACGGCGCAGGCAGGCCTCCAGGCGCCGCCGGGTGCCCGGGTCGGCCTGATTCTGGCCCTGCTCCTGACTATAGTGACGCAGCGCCTCGAGGGTCTCGCCCAGGGTCAGGGCCGCCAGGCTAGCGTCGACCACCCGATGGGTCGCCTCGCCCTGCAGGTGGGCCCAGTGCACCAGGCGCATCACCCGATGGTAGAGGCGCGCCTGCCATAGCGCTTCGCGCTGGCTATCGCCGCGGGAGGCGAGGGTTTCCAGCTCGTGGAGCATCATCCCCTCGAGGTGGCGTTGGCGACGCCGGGCATTGGTGGGAAAGATCAGTCGGAAGGCGATCAGCGCCAGCAGCGGGCCGGCCACCACGGCCAGGGCCAGGGCGAGGGAGTGAGCGAAGGTGCCGGTGAGCGGCAGGCTCGGCTGCGACAGCAGCAGCAGGATCATCACATAGTCCATGGAGCCGTTCTGGGTGCGGCGGTGGGAGAAGGGCACCACCGTGGCCAGGATCAGCGGCAGCAGCATGGCGATCAGTTGCCATTCGGCGCTGGCCAAAGGCCAGGCCAGCCAACGCAGGGCCACCGCGCACAGCGCACCGACCGCCTGCCAGGCCAGGATACGGCGCATGATCCAGGCGGGGTTCTCGAAGGTGGAGAACAGGGTCACCATCACCGAGGTACCCAGCATCACGTAGGCACCGGCGGACCAGCCGGTGGCCACCCAGGCCAGGCCGATCACCAGCAGCACGCCGGTGGTGCGCAGCATCGCATGACGGGCGTGGATCCAGTCACGGTGGCGAGTCACCTGTCGGCGACTCGCGTCGCGGTCGGTGCGGCCGGTGTCGCGGAACTGCTGGCGCTGGGTCAGGGTGGCGGCCATCCTTCCCAGTACCTCGCCCAGGGCCGGGTCCTCCGCTTCGGCCAGCTGGCTGGCGCGGTTCAGGTGCGCCGCCACCGTGGGCAGGGGCTCGGCGTTATCCATGGCGAGTGCTGCCTCCGCCACGGCCTCATGGGCGGCGGCCTGGTGCTGTCCGTGCTCGCGACGGCGAATCCACAGCAACGCTGCCGTCAGGGCGGCGAGGATCGCCCGCTGGGAGCGCGCCGAATGGCGTGCACGCCGAGAACCGGCGGCGCTGGGCTCCAGCTCCGCCTCGAGGATGGCGATATCGGAGAGCAGCTCGTTGGGGGCCAGGCGGGTACCGCGTGGTTGCGGGCCCAGTCGTTGGGCCAGCAGGTGGAGGACCCGTGCGGTGCTGCGCCGGCCGCGCTCCTCGAGCGCGCTGCGCGAGGCACGGGGTGTGAGCGCGAGCCCCACCACCAGCGCCATGATCACGCCGACCAGCACGGTCAGCAGCCGGTCGGCTCCCAGCGCCAAGATATTCATGCCGGAGGCGGTACCAAGCAGGGCGACCATGGAGGCGGAGTAGCCCGACAGCAGGGTGGCGTAGGCGATCATGCTGTGCAGGGCGTTGCCGATGCCGGCGCACAGGCCGACCCAGAGCGCCAGTCCGATCACCAGCCAGAGCAGGCTGTCGCCGGTGGCAAGCAGCAGAAGCAGGCCCACCGCGGTGCCCACCAGGGTGCCCAGGGCACGGTAGAGGCTCTTCTCGACCAGCAGCTCACGCACCGGCTGGGAGGCGGCCCATACGGTCATCGCCGACCACTGGGGATGCTCCAGGCCGATCGCCCAGGCCACGCTCAGGGCCAGGCAGGCAGCCAGGGCCGTGCGCAGGGAAAAGCGCAGCCGCTCGAGATCGAAGCCCTGGCCGGAGAGCCAGCGTGAGAGAGGCATGGGCGGTCCTCGTGGTGTGATGAACAGTGAGGGTTGAATACTGAAGGTTGAAACTATTAGCCGGCGATTTTATCACGCGACCGAAAGGATCACGGGCATGAGCCCGGCGCGGCTTGCGGGTAGAATGCCCGCATCTCTCTTCAAGGTAGCCCCATGACCACTCCCGCATCTCCGCTCTCCGTCCATGGCGATCGCCACTTCGATGGCCTGGCCGACAAGTTTGCCGCCAGTCTCTACGGTGGCGTGCGCGGCGAGCTGCGCCTGGCGCTGCTCGACCGCCTGTTGCCGGAGATGCTCGACCTCCGTGGCCAGCTGCTGCTCGACGTGGGTGGGGGCCTGGGTCAGCTGGCGGCGTGGTTCGCCGGGCGCGGCCACCCGGTGACCCTGGCCGAGCCCTCCGGCGAGATGCTTGAGCGAGCTCGGGAGGCGCTCCTGGAAGCATCGGTGGAGCGCGAGGTCACGTTCCTGCAGGCGCCGCTGCAGGCGCTGCCCGAACGTGCCGCCGGGCCCTGGTCGCTGATCGCCTGCCATGCGGTGCTGGAGTGGCTGGGCGACCCGCGGGGAGCGCTGGCCACCCTGGCGGGCCTGCTGGCCCCGGGCGGGCAGCTCTCGCTGATGGTCTTCAATCGTGATGCCCTGCGTTTCTCCAATGTGGTGAAGGGCAATCTGGAGAAGGCCCTGGATGACCGCCTGGAGGGCAAGGGGCTGCGCCGGCGGCTGACGCCGATCTCGCCGCTGACCCACGCCCAGCTCATGGCCTGGAGCGAAGAACTGGGCCTGGAAGTGCGCAGCGTGGCGGGAGTGCGGGTGTTCCACGACTACCTGCGCAAGCCCCCGGAAAGTGACGCCGACCGACAGCGGCTGCTCGAGCTCGAGTGGCGCTACTGCCGGGTCGAGCCCCACTGGCGGCTGGGGCGTTACCTGCTCTATACCCTGGTGCGCCCCGGCGCATCGCCTTCTTCCACCGAGGAGTCCCCGAGATGAGTGCCGAGACGGTTCGTGCCGAGAACCCTGTCTGTCAGCTGCTGGAGCGCCAGGCCGCCGACTATCGCGGCTGGTGGTGGGTGGCGCCGCCCCGGGATGCCTGGCTCGAGACGGGGCAGGGCACGGCGATCAGTGCCGACCTGATGGTGCGCGAGGCCTGGCAGGCCGACGGGCGCGCGGCGCTCTCGCCCTTTGCGGCGGGATCCGTAGGTGATGTTGGTACGCCGGCCGGGGCGGTGCTGTTCTGGCCCAAGAGCCATGCCCTGGGCGAGTGGTGGCTGCTGTGGCTGTGCGCCACGCTACCCGAGGGCACGCCGCTGCAGCTGGTGGGTGAGAACCAGGGCGGCATCAGGCGGGTGCTCAAGGTGCTGGCGGCACTCGGGCTGGGCTGTCGCAAGCTCGATAGTGCGCGGCGCTGCTCGCTGTTCGAGACCCGCCTCGGGCGTGTCGGCATCGACCCCGATGCCGCCTGGACCACCTTCGATGCCGAGCTGGGCAGCGAGCGGCTGACCCTGACCAGCCATCCCGGGGTATTCGGCCACGGCAAGCTGGATGACGGCACCCGATTGCTGATCGAGACCCTGTCGGAAGAGGGGAGGGCGCCCATTGGTCTTGCGGGCGATGTCCTCGATCTGGGCTGCGGCGACGGCATCCTGGCCGCCTGGCTGGCGCGTCAGGGGGCAAGAGTCACCGCGGTGGATGTCAACGCCTTCGCGGTGGAGGCGACCCGGCGCAGCCTGGCGGCTAACCAGCTCGCCGGCGAGGCCTTGTCTGGAGAAACGCTGGAGAGTGATGTCTACTCGGCGCTGGGTGGTCGGGTCTTCGATGCCATCGTCAGCAATCCGCCGTTCCATCAGGAGAGGGCCATCGACTACGGGCCGGCGGCACGGTTGATCCTTGATGCCCCTGCGCACCTGCGACCCGGTGGTGCGCTGGTCATCGTCGCCAACGCCTTCCTGCCCTATCCCGACCTGCTCGAACGCGCCTTCGGTGGCTTCGAGATCCTCGCCGACGACCGCCGCTTCCGGGTCTACCGGGCGGTCAGGCGTTGATCAGGCGACGTGGTCGTGATGCTGCGTGATGTCACCGCGTCCGGCGAGCAGGCCTTCAACGGAGATATCCTCATCGAGATCATCCCAATGCAGGCCCTTGCCCGAATAGCTGATACGACATGCGTCGCGTTCGGCAGGACTGGCATGCAGCAGGCGCGGGAACCAGGCCAGCGGAATGCCCAGCGTCCGGCCGTCGTTGAGTTCGACCCACATGGTGTAGTCATCAAAGCTGACGGTCTTCGCGGAAATACTCATTCCAGGCCCTCTCGATATCACTACGGTGCTCTTCAACCAGCCTATTTCCCCGGATTGCGATAGTCGATCTCGGTGATCACGTAGGTGGTCTCCCCGCCTGGGGCGGCCACCGTCACCTCCTCGTCGAGAGGCTTACCAAGCAGCGCCTTGGCCAGGGGGGAATCGACGCTGATCCAGCGCTTGTCCGGGGCGATCTCGTCGTGGCCGACGATGCGTACCTTCATCTCCTCGCCTTCCTCATCCTCCAGGGTGACGAAGGCGCCGAAGTAGACTTTTCCGGTATCCGCCGGCAACCGGTCCACCACCGTCAGCTCGTCGAGGCGTTTGGTCAGGTAGCGTATCCGGGCGATCACCCGGTTCAGCTCCTTCTTGTTGTAGGTGTAATCGGCGTTCTCGCTGCGGTCGCCCAGGGCCGCCGCCTCGCCCACCTTGGCGGAGAGGGCGGGACGCTTCACCCGCGAGAGATGGTCGAGGATGCCGCGCAGCCGCTCGGCCCCCTCGGCGGTGATCAGGTTGCTCTTGGGTTCCTGGCGCGGGTCCTTGGCCGGATCGCGCCAGCGGGTCATGTTGCGGCCTTTCATGCTCTTCCTCTTGATCCGGGCTATGGCGGCGAACATACGCCATGGCGGCCAGGCGGCCAAGCCGCTGGCCAATCATTCAAACGTTCGTTACATTTCAGGGCGGGAGCACAATACCAACACCCCGAAGGAGATCCGATATGCCGCGTCGTCGTCTGCTGAATACCGCCATGGGCGTGGGGCTGAGCCTCGGCCTCGCCGTCCTGCCGCTGGCCGCTGCCCATGCCTGGGAGGCCCGCGTGGAGGGCATGAAGAATCACTGGGAACGCCTGATTACCGAGCAGCCCGAGGGCCAGCGCGGCGATGGCCTGAAGGCCCTCGCTGGCCAGGCCGAGCGGCTGGTGGCCGAGCACCCAGAGGCGGCGGTGCCGCTGGTGTGGCAGGGCATCATCGAGGCGTCATGGGCCCGCGAGCGCAGCGGCCTGGGGGCGCTCTCCAGCGCGAAGAGCGCCCGCAAGGCCCTGGAGCGGGCCGTCGAGCTCGATCCCCAGGGCCATAACGGCTCCGCCTATGTCACCCTGGGAGCCCTCTACGATCGCGTGCCGGGCGGGCTGATGGGTTTCGGTGACAGCGAGACCGCCGAGCAGATGTTCGAGCAGGCGCTTTCGATTCGCCCCGACGGCATCGACGTCAACTTCTACTATGCCGCCTTCCTCGAGGAGGAGGGGCGCCTGGACGAGGCCCGGGAGCATGCCCGCCGGGCGGTGGAGGGCGAGGCCCGCCCCGATCGCCAGGCCTCCGACGAGGCACTACGCGACGAGGCGCTTGCGCTGCAGCAACGCCTCTGACGCCAGGCCGGCGGTTGGCATCCACGCCTCGGGTCACGATAATGGGCGTCTTTGCGCCAGTGGAGACCGCCATGAGTGACACGCCAGAAGTACCCGGCCCGGCACCGGCGGCGCCCTTCACCCGCGCCGATGTGGAACTGCTGGAGCGGCGCTGCCTGCACCAGGGCTTCTTCCGCCTCGAGGAGCTGCACCTGCGTCACCGCCTGTTCGAGGGCGGCTGGAGCGAGCCCATGGTGCGCGAGGTGCACCACCGCCACGACGCCGTGGGCGTGCTGCTCTACGATCCCGAGCGCGACGCCGTGGTGCTGGTGGAGCAGTTTCGCCCCGGTGCCCTGGACGACCTGGCCTCGCCCTGGAAGCTCGAGGTGGTGGCAGGCTTGGTGGAGCGCGGCGAGAGTGTCGCCGAGGTTGCACGCCGGGAATCCCTCGAGGAGGCGGGTTGCGAGGTGGGCGAGCTGATCGAACTGCATGCCTACTATCCCAGCCCCGGCGCCTGCGACGAGCGGGTCACGCTGTTCTGTGGCCTGGTCGACAGCCGCGGCCTGGGCGGGGTGCACGGCCTGGACGCGGAGCACGAGGATATCCGCGTGCATGTGCTGCCGTTTGCGCGGGCCTGGGAACTCCTGCAGGCTGGTCGACTCGACAATGCCATGTGTCTGATCGCCTTCCACTGGCTGGCGGGCGAGCGGGCCTCATTGCGAGCGAGGAGGTAGCGTGCCGAACAGAAACGCCTATGTGACCGACCTCAAGAGCCTGCAGGGCGAGTGCAGCGTCAACTACCTGCGGCTTGTCCGCCTGATGGGCGAGCTGGAGCCGGGCGAGACCCGTGAGGTGGAGCTGGTGAGCCATGGCCGCCGCGTCGGTGAGCTGTGCCTCAAGCTGCAGGAGCGTGCACCCTATACCAGCATCGTGAGGGTCTCACAGCGCGGCATCCTCGACGACTACCTCGAGACGCCACGCATGCGCGTGCACCTCTATCATGATGTACGCATGGCCGAGGTCACCGACTTCCAGCGCCAGCGCCATTTCCACGGTCGCTACCGCTATCCCAACGCCCAGATGCACCAGCCGGACGAGAAGCTGCAGCTCAACCGCTTCCTCGGTGAGTGGCTGGAGCACGGCCTGGCCCACGGCCACTCCCTGGACCTGCCCGAACTTCCCTGACTGTTGCCCTGACGCGTCGCCGTGAACTCGCCTCCCGGATTTACCCTGAGCCCTTGATGCCCCCGGAGTCCTGCCATGCCCCGCCTGATCCAGATCAGCGACTGTCACCTGTGTGCCGATCCTCGGGCCCGCGGCCGGCGCGGTGTTCCGCTGCGCCAGCTGGAGGCGGTGGTGGCGGCCGTCAACCATGAACGGCCGGATCGGGTGCTGGTCACCGGGGATATCAGCAACGACGACAGCCCCGCCTCCTACGCCCTGGCCAGGCGCACCCTGGACGCCCTCGAGACTCCCTGGGAGTGGCTGCCCGGCAATCACGACGTGATCGAACCCATGGCCGCGACCCGGCCGTTGCAAGCGGAGCTGGCACTCGGCAACTGGCGCATCCTGCTGCTCGATACCCACCTGCCCGGCAAGCCCCACGGCGAGCTCGGCGAGGCGGCTCTGGAGGCGCTGGCCCGGCGCCTCGCCGCCGACCCTGTGCGACCGGTGCTGATCGCCATGCACCATCCGCCCCTGGCGGTGGGCTCCGCCTGGCTGGATGCCATCGGTCTGCGGCATGCCGAGGCATTCTGGGAGACCCTGGCGCCCTTCACCGGGGTGCAGGCGATCCTCTGCGGGCATATCCACCAGGCCTTCGTGGGCCGCCATGCAGCGGGAGAGCGCGAGGTCATGGTCTACGGCTGCCCCTCCACCATCGACCCCTTCCTGCCGGGCAGCGAGACCTTCGCCGTCGACCCGGTCGCGCGTCCCGGCTATCGCGTCGTCGATCTGGTCGGTGCGACCCTGACAACGCAAGTGCAGCGAGTCGATATCTGACCAAAATGCGAGACATGCCCCGTACTTTTAGTGCGGGGAAGGATGGAGCCGCCGAGGTAGCGCGGACGCCGAAGGCGTCCTATAATACTGGATATAGTTACAGTCACCGGATCGCCATGCAACGCCTTCAAGCCTTCAAATACGAACTGATGCCCAACGGCGAGCAGGTGCGGAAAATGCGCCAGTTCGCCGGCATGGCCCGGTTCGTGTTCAACCGGGGGCTGGCGTTGCAAAAGGAACGGTATGAAGCCGGTGACAAGAAGCTCAGCTATGCCGCCTTGTGCAAGCAGCTCACCGGCTGGCGCAATAGCGCCGAGACACCTTGGCTCCGGGATGGCCCGACACATCCCCTCCAGCAGTCGCTGAAGGATCTGGAGCGCGCCTACGCTAACTTCTTCGCCAAGCGGGCCGACTTCCCGCGGTTCAAGAAGAAGGGGCAGCGCGACAGCTTCCGTTATCCCGATCCGAAACAGCTCAAGCTCGATCAGGGTAATCGCCGCCTCTACCTGCCCAAGCTGGGCTGGTTACGCTTCCGCAAGAGCCGTGAGGTGCTGGGGACGGTCAAGAACGTCACCGTCAGCCAGTCAGCGGGGCGATGGTTCGTCTCGATCCAGACCGAGCGCGAGGTCGCGGTGCCGACGCCGACTGGCGGTGCCGTGGGCATCGACCTGGGCGTGGCGCGGTTCGCCACGCTCTCCGATGGCAGCTACCTGGCACCCCTCAACAGTTTTAGAAAGCACCAGACGGCGCTGCGCAAGGCGCAGCAAGTCATGAGCCGCAAGGTCAAGTTCAGCAACAACTGGAAGAAGGCCAAGGCCCGCGTCCAGAAACTCCAGGCTCGCATCGCCAATGCCCGGCGTGATTTCCTGCACAAGGCTTCCGCCACGATCAGCCAAAACCACGCGCTCGTGGTGCTGGAAGATCTGCAGGTAGGCAACATGTCGCGCTCGGCCAGAGGCAGTGTCGAGCAGCCAGGCCGCCATACCCGGCAGAAGTCTGGCCTCAACCGCTCGATCCTTGATCAGGGGTGGTACGAGTTCCGGCGCCAGCTCGACTACAAGCTGGCCTGGCGCGGAGCGCATCTGGTCGTTGTGCCACCGCACAACACCAGCCGTACCTGCCCCGAGTGTGGTCATGTCGCCGCGGAGAACCGGTGCAGCCAGGCCTGCTTCGCCTGCGTCGAATGTGGCTATCAGGCCAACGCCGATCATGTCGGCGCCATCAATGTGTTAAGGGCGGGGCACGCCCGGTTAGCCTGTGAAGTGAGTGGTGCACTAAGGCCGCCAGCAGCAGGAACCCACCGAAGCGACTCAGGAGCGGCTCAACGCCGCGCCTGAGCGCCGTAGGAATCCCCTTCCTTCCCGCCGCAGGCGGCAGCTTCCTTTAGAACTGAGGGAGGGGAGGACGTCAAGGCCGGGTGGTACATTCCAGCCTGCCGGAGGCACCGGCTCGGGTCGGTCAGGAGGTCATCCGCCGGCATCGGGCGTCGGCGGGCACTCCCTGGTACCTCGAGAGCGGCGATCGCTTCATCAGCGGCGTGTCGATCGATGGTGCAACCGGCGTGTCAGCGACTTCGCCATCGTCATCAACATGGGGGTCGCCCGGCGCCTGGGAAGCTTCCCGCCGATGCCGCTGCTTCAGGTCGCCGATACGGTGGAGTGAACCTCGCTACCCCGCCCGATTGGCGATGAGCACCGCCCGGCGTGGGGCTGGGTAGCCCCCGCAGGTTCTGGTGGGGTCCTCGGGGTCGAGGAAGTCGCATGGGTGATGATTCGGTGATATTGACATTGTGGTAGACTAGGCGTACTAACGAAGTTATTACTTATGCAGTCTGTCGGGAGGGTTTCCCATGCGTACGCATCTCAGGAAGATTGGAAATTCCAAGGGTGTGTTGATTCCTGTTGCCATGTTGGCTGAGCTGGGTATTGACGACGAGGTGGATATCCATCTTGAGGGGCAGCGTCTGGTAGTGGAGGCCGTCAAGGAACCGCGCCGTCATTGGTTTGATGGCTATGATGCCTCGCGCGATGAGGGAGGGTGGGAAGACCGAATTGAAGCAGAGGTCGGTGAGGATGAGTGGCAGTGGTATTCGTCGCGGTGAAGTTTACTGGGTCAATCTCGACCCGACAGTGGGCACCGAAATCCGCAAAACTCGCCCCGCACTTATCATCTCCCCGGATGATATGAACGCTGTTCTTCCGAGAGTCATCGTGGCGCCAGTGACTAGCAAGGGGCAGCCTCTCGGCTGTCGGCCGGTCCTTACCTTCCGGGGTAAGCCAGCGTGGGTCCTGCTTGATCAGCTGCGCTGTATCGACAAGCGAAGGGTGCTGAGCAAGATGGGGGATATTCCGCCTTCGATCTGGCATTCCACCTTGCTGGAGATGTTTCAGTAGCTCTGCCCTATCTCGGCTGAACCTCCGGAGTCCCGCTCGATGCTTGTTCTCGCTATTGCCCTGCTGCTGGCCCTCTTCCTGCTGCCCAACGTCTGGGCCCAGTGGGTGCTCAAGCGCCATGCTCGCGGCCGCGACGATTACCCCGGCAGCGGGGCGGAACTGGCCGAGCACCTGCTGCGCCGGCTGGGTATCGAGGGCGTCAGGGTGGAGCGCACCGAGCAGGGTGACCACTACGACCCCGTGGCGCGCTGTGTGCGGCTCTCGCCGACGGTCTACGGCGGGCGCTCGCTTACCGCAGTGACGGTGGCGGCCCACGAAGTGGGCCATGCCATCCAGCACTACCGCGGCTATGCGCCGCTGCTGGCACGCTCGCGGCTGGTGGCGGTGGCCCAGAAGGCCGAGAAGCTCGGCGCGCTGCTGATGATGGCCGCTCCCTTCCTGTTCCTGCTGACCCGGCTGCCCGGCGGTCTCGCCATCGTGGTGGCCGCGGCGGTGATCAGCTTCGGCACCGCGGCGCTGGTGCACCTGGTGACCCTGCCGGTGGAGTTCGACGCCAGTTTCCAGCGCGCCCTGCCGCTGCTCAAGGAATATATCCCGCCGGGCGATATGGCCGGCGCCCGCCATGTGCTCACCGCCTGCGCCTTCACCTATGTGGCGGCATCGCTTGCCAGCATTCTCAACCTGGGGCGGTGGCTTACGATCCTGCGGCGCTGAAGATGATGCCGCTGACGGGTCGACCGCTGCGGTGCGCTCCATCCGAAAACGCAGAAGCCGCTCCGAGGAGCGGCTTCTGCGTGTCTGCCTGAGGCGGCGACGGGCGAATCACTTCCTGATCATGCGGTAGGCGCCGAGCAGCACCAGGGCACCGATGATGGCGGTGATGAAGCTGCCCAGGCTGAAGTCGCCCATGCTGCCCATGCCGACCATGGAGCCCAGCCAGCCGCCCACGAAGGCACCGCCGATACCGATCAGGATGGTCACGATGATGCCGCCCGGGTCCTTGCCGGGCATGATCCACTTGGCCAGGACGCCGGCGATCAGGCCGAACAGAATCCATGCGAGTACACCCATGTAGGCTCTCCTTGCTTGGGGGAATGGATATCAGATTCTGCCATACCTGGCAGCGCAACCCTAATGGCTCGGTGCAAGCTCCCGGTGCTATCCGTGGCGATTGGCGATGATCACCGCCCGGCGCGGGGCGGGGTAGCCCTCGCGGGTGCGGCTCGGGTCGTCGGGGTCGAGGAAGTTGGACAGCGACTGGAAGGTCATCCACTCGGTGGTGCGTTGCTCCTCTGTCGTCGTCGGTGCCTCGTCGACCACCCGCACGTTGGTAAAGCCGCAGCGCTGGAGCCATTGGCAGAGGGCGGTGGAGGAGGGCAGGAAGTAGACGTTGGGCATGGCGGCGTAGCGCTCCCCGGGCAGCAGCACCGTGGTGGCGTCACCCTCGACGACCAGGGTCTCCAGCACCAGCTCGCCACCGGGACGCAGGGCGCCGCGGAGCTGCAGCAGGTGCTCCAGCG
The DNA here is from genome assembly GCF_057169305.1 of Halomonas sp. C10-5. Taxonomy (NCBI): domain Bacteria; kingdom Pseudomonadati; phylum Pseudomonadota; class Gammaproteobacteria; order Oceanospirillales; family Halomonadaceae; genus Halomonas; species Halomonas sp. C10-5. The sequence continues at coordinate 2,514,007 of NZ_CP175665.1, read as the reverse complement.
GCGAGGGGCGGTGGTAGAGCACGCCCATGGAGAATACCGTATCGAAGAATCCGAGCTCCTCGGGGACCTCCTCGATGCCCACCGGCAGGAAGTGGGTGCGCTGGTCGTCGGCGTCGCCGACGAAGTGGCGTACCGCCCGGAACTGCCAGAAGAAGCGCGGCGAGGGGTCGATCACCAACACGAAGGAGGCCCCTGCCCCCGCCATGCGCCAGGCGTGGTAGCCGCTGCCGCCGCCCACATCGAGCATGCGCCGGCCGGCCAGCGGTGCCAGGTGGGGGGCGACACGCTGCCACTTCCAGTCGGAACGCCACTCGGTGTCGATATGAATACCGGCGAGTTCGAACGGCCCCTTGCGCCAGGGGGTGAGCTTGCTGAGCAAGTTCTCGCACTGGCGGCGACGGCTGTCTGGGAGGTCGCATTCCACCGTGATGGTATCGGCATCCAGGCGCACCTCGCGCTTCTCGGGAAGCATCGGCAGCTTGGCTACCGCCTTCTCCCAGGCGGGCAGGTCGCCATAGCGCTTGCGGTCTAGCCCGCGGGCGAGCTGCTCGGGTAGCCGGGCCAGCCAGGCGTCGAGGCCCTGGTCGAGAAAGGCCTGGTAGAGGTCGCGATGTTCGGCGGGTATCGGCACCCTCAGGTCTCCTGTGACGTGGGGGAAGCGGTGTCCTTGAAGGCCTCGTTCTTGAACGCGACCAGGGATGCGAAGTTGAGCAGCTGTAACCAGGTATGGCTGCGCGAGAAGCCGGCCCTGGCCAGGCGGGCATGGTGCGCGTCCAGGGTGTCGGGTACCAGCACGTTCTCCAGCGCCGTGCGCTTCTGGCTGATCTCCAGGTCGCTGTAGCCGTTGGCGCGCTTGAAGTCGTGGTAGCGCTCCACCAGCCAGGCGTTCTCCTGTTCGTCGGAGGCCTGGATCTTCTCCGAGAGCACCAGTACGCCGCCGGGCTCCAGTGCCTCGAAGAGCCGCGTCATCAGCGCCTCGCGGTCCTCCGGAGGCAGGAACTGCAGGGTGAAGTTGAGCACGATCATGCCGGCCGGCTGGTAATCGAGGCGCCGGATGTCGCCTTCAAGCACTTCCATGGCATGCTCGGGGCACTCGCTGGTCAGCGTCTCCCGGGCCCGTGCCACCATGGCCGGCGAGAGGTCCACACCGGTGTAGCGAAAGGTGTCCGGGGCGAGCTGGCCGGCCAGGGCCAGGCCGCCGGCACCCAGCGAGCAGCCCAAGTCATAGACCCGGGCACCGTGGCGCAGGTGACGACGGGCGATCAGCCCCAGCATGCCGAGTATCTGCCCATAGCCCGGCACCGAGCGACGGATCATGTCGGGAAAGCAGGCGACGACCCGCTCGTCGAAGGAGAAGCGTGCCACCCGGTCGAGGGGTGTCGAAAAGATCGCGTCACGGTAAGATGCGTCACTCATCGTCGAGCCAGTCATGCAGGGAAATCCGTCATTCTACGTTGTGATGTAGGGCGGTGCACGGAGGCCCGTTCATACGACGTCCAAGGAGGAGCCATGATCGATCAGACCCCCGCCTGGCAGGCTTTGCAGGCGCATGCCAATACCCTGGGCCAGACCCATCTGCGCGAGCTGTTCGCGGCGGAGCCGGATCGCCAGCCGCGCTTCACCCGCCACGCCGCGGGCCTGACCCTCGACCTCTCCAAGCAGCGCTGGTCTACCGAGACCCTGGCGCGCCTGCTAGCTCTTGCCGAGCAGGCCGAGGTGCCCGCGGCCATCGGCCGGCTGCTCGACGGCGAGCGCGTCAACGTCAGCGAGGATCGCCCGGCGCTCCACACCGCCCTGCGCCTGCCCGCCGATGCCTCGCTGGTGGTGGAAGGCGAAGACCTGGTGCCCGGGGTGCATCGTACCCTTGAGCGCATGGCGGCCATGGTGGAGCGTTTTCACTCGGGGCAGTGGCGGGGCGCCACCGGCAGGGCGATCCGCGATGTGGTCAACCTGGGGGTGGGCGGCTCGGATCTCGGCCCGCTGATGGTGACCCATGCCCTGGCCGACTACCGCCCGGATGACGTGCATTCGGTCGAGGTGCACTTCGCCTCCACCATGGACGGCTCCCAGCTGGCCGACTACCTGCGACGGCTCAACCCCGAGACCACGCTGTTCGTGCTGTCGTCGAAGTCCTTCACCACCATCGATACCCTCTCCAACGCCAATACCGCCCGCGACTGGCTGATGGGCCGCCTGGCTGGAGAGGAGGGCGTCGACGCCGAGCTGATCATGCGCCAGCACTTCATCGGCGTCTCGGCCAGTGACGTGAAAATGGGCGAGTGGGGCATCGACCCGGCCCACCGGCTGGAGTTCTGGGAGTGGGTCGGCGGGCGCTATTCGCTGTGGGGGGCGATCGGCCTGCCCATCGCCCTGATGGTAGGCATGGACAATTTCCGCGCCCTGCTGGCCGGGGCCCATGCCATGGATCGCCACTTCCGCGAGGCTGCCCTGGCCGACAACCTGCCGGTGTTGCTGGCCCTGGCGGGGATCTGGAACGTCAACTTCCTGGATATCCGCGCCCACTCCATCCTCCCCTACGATGGCCGCCTGGAGTACTTCGCCGCCTATCTCGAGCAGCTGGAGATGGAGTCCAACGGCAAGTCGGTGACCCATGACGGTCGCGAGGTGAGCTACGCCACCTGCCCGGTGCTGTGGGGACAGCTCGGACCCAACGCCCAGCACGCCTTCTATCAGCTGCTGCACCAGGGCACCCAGGCGGTGGAGTGCGACTTCATCGCCCCGCTCAGGCGCTATGACGATGTCGAGGATGCCGCCACTCGCGAGCACCTCAAGGGCCAGCACCGGCTGACGCTGGCCAACTGCTTCGCCCAGTCCCGAGTGCTGATGCTGGGCGACGACGCCATCGCCGACGATGGCCCGCGACCGGGGCACAAGCGCTATCGCGGCAATCAGCCCTCCAGCACCCTGCTGCTCGATGAGCTCACCCCGGCTACTCTGGGGGCGCTGATCGCGCTCTATGAGCACAAGGTGTTCGTCCAGGCGACCATCTGGGGTATCAACCCCTTCGACCAGTGGGGCGTTGAACTGGGCAAGAAGATCGCCGGGGAGACCCAGCGTATCCTCGAGAGCCGCCAGGGGCTCGCGGCCATGGATGCCTCCACGCGGGCGCTGATCGAGGCGACCTGGGCGGCGGAGGAGTCTCCATGATGCTGGCTACCCATACAGGTGTTGGGGTATGCTGAGTACGCCTCGGCGGAGTCGCCCGGCCAGCGGCGTGCTCTACCTGCACGGCTTCAACAGCGGGGCCGCCTCGCCCAAGGGGGTGCTGATGCGCCGCGCCTGCGAGGCCCTGGGAGTGCCCTGTATCACTCCCCAGCTGCCGCATCGTCCCGGTGCGGCGCTGGCGCTGGCCGAATCGCGCCTGGCCGAGCTGGGGGAGCGCCCGCTGGTCGCGGGCAGCTCACTGGGAGGCTTCCTGGCCACCTGCCTGGCCGAACGCCACGACCTCGATGGCGTGCTGATCAACCCGGCGGTGCGCCCGGCGGATCTGGTGGCCGAGTGGGTGGGCGAGCGCTTCGCCAACGAGCATACCGGCGAGCGCTTCACCATCGGCCGCCAGCACCTGGCCGAGCTGGCGGCACTGACGCCCGAGGCGGTTACCCCGGAGCGCTACCTGCTGCTGCTGGGTAGCGCCGACGAGGTGCTCGACCCGGCGCATGCCTTCACGCTCTATCGCGGCGCACGGACCCTGCTGCACCCCGGGGCCGACCACGCCTTCACGGTGCTTTCCCGGCACTTGCCGGCGGTGCTGGCCCATGGCGGCCATGCCCTGCCGCCGGAGTGGCAGGCCAGCCAACACTAAGGAACCGGACGACTCATGACGCAATACAGTGCCAGCTCGATCGAGGTGCTTTCCGGCCTGGAGCCGGTGCGCAAGCGCCCGGGCATGTACACCGATACCAGCCGGCCCAACCACCTGATCCAGGAGGTGGTCGACAACAGCGTCGACGAGGCGCTGGCCGGCCATGCCAGCCACGTCAGCGTGCGCCTGTTCGAGGATGGCGGCATCGAGGTCTCCGACGACGGCCGCGGCATGCCCATCGATATCCACCCCGAGCATGGCGTCTCCGGGGTGGAGCTGATCCTTACCCGACTCCACGCCGGCGGCAAGTTCTCCAACGCCAGCTACAAGTTCTCCGGCGGCCTCCACGGGGTCGGCGTCTCGGTAGTCAACGCGCTCTCCCGGCGCCTCGAGGTGGAGGTGCTGCGCGACGGCAGTCGCCATGCTGTCGCCTTCGAACACGGTGAGCCGGTCTCCAAGCTGGCGGTGATCGGCAGCGTGGGCAAGCGCAATACCGGCACCGTGCTGCGCTTCTGGCCTGAGCCGAGCTACTTCGACAGCCCGCGACTGGCCGTGGGGCGCCTGAAGCACCTGCTGCGCGCCAAGGCGGTGCTCTGCCCGGGGCTCAAGGTGAGCCTGCTGGAGGCCGATGGCACCCAGAGCGAGTGGCAGTACGCCGATGGCCTGCGCGACTACCTGGCCCAGGCCACCGACGGCTATGAGGTGCTGCCCGCCGCGCCCTTCATCGGCCACTTCGCCGATGACGAGCACGGGGTGGACTGGGCGATCCAGTGGCTTCCCGAGGGCGGCGAGCCGCTGCTGGAGAGCTACGTCAACCTGATTCCCACGCCCCAGGGTGGCACCCACGTCAATGGCCTGCGCGCCGGCCTGCTCGAGGCGCTGCGCGAGTTCTGCGAGTACCGCAGCCTGCTGCCGCGGGGGGTCAAGCTCACCGCCGAGGACCTCTGGGAGCGGGTCAGCTACGTGCTCTCGGTGAAGATGCTCGATCCCCAGTTCGCCGGCCAGACCAAGGAGCGTCTCTCCTCGCGCACGGTGGCGGGCTTCGTTTCCGGGGTGGTCAAGGACGCCTTCTCGCTGTGGCTCAACCAGCACGTGGACCAGGCCGAAGCATTGGCCGAGCTGGTGATCAGCGCCGCCCAGCGTCGCCAGAAGAGCTCAAAGAAGGTGGCACGCAAGAAGGTCACCCAGGGCCCGGCGCTGCCCGGCAAGCTGGCCGACTGCTCCGGCCAGGATCCGGCGCAGAGCGAGCTGTTCCTGGTGGAGGGCGACTCCGCCGGCGGCAGTGCCAAGCAGGCGCGCAACCGCGAGAGCCAGGCGATCCTGCCGCTGCGCGGCAAGATCCTGAATACCTGGGAGGTGGAGAGTCACGATATCTACGGCTCCCAGGAGGTCCACGACATCGCCGTGGCCATCGGCATGGACCCGGGCAGCGACGACCTCTCCAAGCTGCGCTACCACAAGATCTGCATCCTGGCCGATGCCGACTCCGACGGCCTGCATATCGCCACCCTGCTGTGCGCGCTCTTCGTGCGCCACTTCCCGGCGCTGGTGGATGCCGGCCACGTCTTCGTGGCCATGCCGCCGCTCTACCGCATCGATCTGGGCAAGGAGGTCTTCTATGCCCTGGACGAGAGCGAGAAGGCGGCGATCCTGCGCAAGCTGGAGGGCAAGCGCGGCACCGTGAACGTGCAGCGCTTCAAGGGGCTGGGCGAGATGAGCCCGCTGCAGCTGCGCGAGACCACCATGGCCCCGGATACCCGCCGCCTGGTGCAACTCACCCGCGAGGTCGGTGACGGCACCATGGAGATGATGGACATGCTGCTGGCCAAGAAACGCGCCTCCGACCGCAAGAGCTGGCTCGAGGACTACGGCAATTTGGCGGATATCGAGGTATAGCCACAAGCCACAAGCGCCAAGGGCGAGCGGCGCCGGGGACAGGTCGGAGGGGAGGTCCTATGCCAGGGATGGCATCGGTAGCGCCCAGGGAAGGGTTCACAGCGCCTCCGCGATGGTCCGACACTTCGGGGCCTGTCGCCGGATTAGCCGCGAGGTAAGAAAGCCAACGATTTTGGACACCCTGATCAGGGGCATACCGTATGACCATGGATATCCAGGTGGCGGAGGGCGACGTCGAACGCCTCTCGCTGCGCGAGTACACCGAGAAGGCGTATCTCGACTATTCGATGTACGTCATCCTCGACCGGGCGCTGCCGCATATCGGCGACGGCATGAAGCCTGTGCAGCGGCGCATCGTCTACGCCATGCGCGAGCTGGCCCTCAATGCCAGCGCCAAGTACAAGAAGTCGGCGCGTACCGTCGGCGACGTGCTGGGCAAGTTCCACCCCCATGGCGACAGCGCTTGCTACGAGGCGATGGTGCTGATGGCCCAGCCGTTCAGCTACCGCTACCCGCTGGTGGATGGCCAGGGTAACTGGGGCAGCCCCGACGATCCCAAGTCCTTCGCCGCCATGCGCTACACCGAGGCGCGGCTGTCGAAGTTCGCCGAGGTGCTGCTTGCCGAGCTCGGCCAGGGCACCGTGGACTGGACCCCCAACTTCGACGGCACCATGAACGAGCCGGTGGTGTTGCCGGCGCGCCTGCCCCACGTGCTGCTCAACGGTGGCACCGGCATTGCCGTGGGCATGGCCACCGATATCCCGCCCCACAACGTGAACGAGGTGGTCGAGGCCACCTGTCACCTGCTGCGCCACCCCGAGGCCACCACTGCGGACCTGGTCAGGCACCTGCCGGCACCGGACTTCCCCACCGAGGCGGAGATCATCACGCCCCGCGCGGACCTGCGGAAGCTCTACGAGAGCGGGCGCGGGTCGGTCAGGCTGCGCGCCCGCTACGTGCGCGAGGAGGGCAGCGTAGTGATCACCGCGCTGCCCTACCAGGTCAGCGGCGCCAAGGTGCTCGAGCAGATCGCCGCCCAGATGCAGGCCAAGAAGTTGCCCATGGTCGCCGACCTGCGCGACGAGTCGACCCACGAGGAGCCGACCCGGCTGGTGATCGAGCCGCGCTCCAACCGCGTCGATATCGAGGCGCTGATGGCGCACCTGTTCGCCACCACCGACCTCGAGAAGAACATTCGCGTCAACATGAACGTGATCGGCCTCGATGGCCGACCGCGGGTCATGCCGCTGCCCGACCTGCTCGGCGAGTGGCTGCGCTTCCGGCGCTCCACGGTGCGCCGGCGCCTGGAGCATCGCCTAGGCAAGGTGGAGGATCGCCTGCACCTCCTCGAGGGCCTGCTGATCGCCTACCTCAATATCGACGAGGTGATCCGCATCATCCGCGAGGAGGACGCGCCCAAGCCTGCGCTGATGGAGGCCTTCGGTCTCAGCGACCGCCAGGCTGAGGCGATCCTGGAGCTGCGCCTGCGCCACCTGGCCAAGCTCGAGGAGATGAAGATCCGTGGCGAGCAGGAGGAGCTCGAGACTGAACGCGCACGCCTCCAGGAGCTGCTTGGCAACGAGGCCAAGCTCACCGACCTGATCGAGGAGGAGCTGCGTGCCGCCGCCGAGGCCCATGGCGACCCCCGCCGCTCGCCCATCGTCGAGCGCGAGGAGGCCCGCGCACTCTCCGAGGTGGAGCTGGTGGGCGCCGATCCGGTCACCGTGGTGCTCTCCGAGAAGGGCTGGATCCGCAGCGCCAAGGGCCACGAGATCGACCCCGCCGGGCTCTCTTACAAGGCCGGAGACCGCTTCGCGCTGGCCGCCCGGGGCAAGACCAACCAGCCGCTGGTGCTGCTCGATGACACCGGCCGCGCCTATACCCTGCAGGCCCACAACCTCCCCAGCGCGAGGGGCCAGGGCGAGCCGGTCACCAGCCGGGTCAACGTGGTCGCCGGTGCCCATATGGCCGGAGTGATGCTGGCACCGCCGTCCACCCGCTACCTGCTCGGCTCCGACGGCGGCTATGGCTTCGTGGCGCGTCTCGAGGAGCTGGTCGGCAAGAACAAGTCTGGCAAGTCGGTGCTGACGGTGCCCAAGGGGTGCAACGTGCTGCCGCCGGTGGCGGTACCGGAGGGTGAGGGGGCGCTGGTCGCGGCGGTTTCCAACGAGGGGCGCCTGCTGCTGTTCCCCCTGGCGGAACTTCCCGAGATGGCCAAGGGCAAGGGCAACAAGATGATCGATATCCCGGGGCCGCGGGCGTCGCGCCGTGAGGAGTTCGTCCGCGATCTGGTGGTGCTGCCGGAAGGCGCGGCGCTGGTGGTGCACGCCGGCAAGCGCCACCTTACCCTCAAGGCCGACGATCTGGCGTATTATCGCGGCGAGCGCGGCCGGCGCGGCAGCAAGTTGCCCCGCGGGCTGCAGAAGGTCGACAGGTTGGAAGCGCTGAACGGCGACAGCTGACCAGATGGTGCCGCGGCGCCGGGGATAGGCCGTAGAGGAGGTCCTACGCCAGGGATGGCGTCGGTAGCGCCCATGGAAGGGTTTACAGCGCCTCCTCGAAGGCCTGTCGCCGGATCAGCCGCGGAAACGAGAGAGCTCCTGAGGCAACCATGACACGACGAATCCTGATTCGCGCCACCGGCGCGGCGCAGCCGGGCCAACTGGCCGGCCTGGGCAGGGCCCTGGCCGGCAGCGGCGCGCGGCTGTTGGACATCAACCAGAGCGTGACCTTCGGCATGCTCTCCCTGGAGGCCCTGGTCGGGCTCGATCACGAGGCCGATCTCGAGGCGGCGCTTTCGGCGGCAGGGGACGAGCTGGGCCTCGACGTCCAGGCGATCCAGGTCGCCGCCGAGGACTACCAGCGCTGGAGCAGCCAGGCCAGCCAGCCGCGGCTGATCCTGACTCTGCTGGCGCCGCACCTGCCCGCCGGGATCCTGGCCGAGGTGGGGGCGCTCACCGCCGAGCATGGCCTGACCGTGGAGCTGATCCATCGCCTCTCCGGACGCGAGCCGCTGGACGGCGGCGTGCCCGGCGAAGACGACGCTATCCAGGGCGCCTGCGTGGAGTGCTGGCTGCGCGGAGAGGAGGTGGACCTCGACGCCCTGCGCGAGAAGGCGCTGGCGCTGGGCGCCATGCACGGCGTGGATATCGCCATCCAGGAGGACTCCATCTGGCGCCGGCATCGCCGCCTGGTCTGCTTCGACATGGACTCCACCCTGATCAAGGCCGAGGTGATCGACGAGCTGGCGCGCCGCCACGGTGTCTATGACGAGGTGGCCGAGGTCACTGAGCGGGCGATGCGTGGCGAGTTGGACTTCCAGCAGAGTTTTCGAGAGCGCATGGCCAAGCTTGCCGGCCTCGACGAGTCGGTGCTGGCCGAGATCGCCGAGTCGCTTCCGCTGATGGATGGCGTCGAGCGGCTGATGGCCCAGCTCAAGCGCCTGGGCTACCGCACGGCGATCCTTTCGGGCGGCTTCACCTACTTCGCCCGCCACCTGCAGGAGAAACTCGGCTTCGACGAGATCCACGCCAACGAGCTGGTGATCGAGAACGGCAAGGTGACCGGCGAGGTCCGCGAGCCGATCCTCGACGCCGACCGCAAGGCAGAGCTGCTGGGCGAGATCGCCGCGCGCGAGGGGCTCGCCATGGAGCAGACCATCGCCGTGGGCGACGGCGCCAACGACCTCAAGATGCTCGCTGCCGCCGGGCTCGGCATCGCCTTTCGCGCCAAGCCCCTGGTGCGCGCCCAGGCGCGCCACTCCATCTCGACGCTGGGGCTCGATGCGGTGCTCTACCTGATCGGCTATCGCCAGGGTGACCTGGAGGAGTCGGCGTCGTGAGCTCGGTCTTCGAGGCATGGCGCGACCGCTTCGAGCGGCTGCGTGCCAACAAGCTGTTTGAGTCCGCGGTCATTGCCATCATCATCATCTCGGCGCTGCTGATCGGCGCCAAGACCTACGAGGAGACCAATCGCTTCCAGCAGTGGCTGCTGGTCCTGGACGTGGCGGTGACGGTGTTCTTCCTGGTGGAGATCCTGATCCGCATGGCCGCGGAACGGCGCCTGCGGGACTTCTTCCGCCGCGGCTGGAACGTCTTCGACTTCTTGATCGTCACCGCCAGCCTGATCCCCCTGGACGATTCGGAGATGGTGCTGCTGGCGCGGCTGCTGCGCATCTTCCGGGTGCTGCGCCTGGTGTCGATGATCCCCGAGCTGCGCCTGCTGATGGCGGCGCTGGTCAAGTCGATCCCGCGGATGGGCTATGTGGCGCTGCTGATGTTCATCATCTTCTACATCTATGCGGCCATCGGCAGCTTCCTGTTCGCGGACATCGATGACTTTCTGTGGGGCAATATATCCATCGCCATGCTCACGCTGTTCCGCATCGCCACCTTCGAGGACTGGACCGACGTGATGTATGCCACCCAGGAGGTGTATGCCTGGAGCTGGATCTACTACCTGACCTTCATCTTCCTCACCGCCTTCATCTTCCTCAACATGATGATCGGCATCGTGCTCGACGTGATGCAGAAGGAGAGCGTGCAGATGGAGATCGAGAGCGGGGAGGGGGAGGCCGCCGAGCTCCACGGGCTGCGCAGCGACGTGCGCGAGCTGCGTGACCAGCTGACTCGCATGGAGGCACTGCTGGAGCGACGGAGTTGACAATGTCCTCCAGGCCTGATTTTCTAGGGGTATGAACCTGACCGCGTACGACCTCGACCTACGACTACTAGCGCTAGCCTGAGCGCTGGCGATGCCGCCTGCATCGCCGAGTCACTGCTCCCCTGTTGGAGCCCCGGTCGTCAAGAGGTCGTACCATGTCATCCATCCCCGTCGTCATAGCTTGTTTCCAGGTCGCACTGGTATCGCCCCAGCGGGGCGCTGCCTGCCGCACCGTGATCTTTCATGCAGCGCCCCGACCGGCTCCCCGCCGTCGGGGCGCTGCCGTTTCCGAACGCCAGCACGCCTGACGCCCCGTATCCAGAGGAGAACGCCGCCATGATGCTCGACAATCCCGCCGCCAAGTATCGCCCCTTCGTCGCCGTGGACCTGCCCGACCGCCAGTGGCCCAATCGCCGCATCGAGCAGCCGCCCATCTGGACCAGCGTCGACCTGCGCGACGGCAACCAGTCGCTGATCGACCCCATGGACCAGGAGCGCAAGCAGCGCCTCTTCGACCTGCTGGTGAAGGTCGGCTTCAAGGAGATCGAGGTCGGCTTCCCCTCCGCCTCCCAGACCGACTATGACTTCGTACGCTCGCTGATCGAGAATGACCGCATTCCCGGGGATGTCACCATCCAGGTGCTGACCCAGGCCCGCGACCACCTGATCGATCGCACCTTCGAGGCCCTCGAGGGGGCGAAAAACGCCATCGTCCACGTCTACAACGCCACCGATCCGATGTTCCGCCGCGTGGTGTTCGGGGTCGACAAGCCCGAGTGCATCCAGATCGCCGTGGATGCCACCGCGCGTATCCGCCAGCGCATGGAGGAGGCTCCCCAGACCAACTGGACCTTCCAGTACTCCCCTGAGCTGTTCACCACCACCGAGATGGAGTTCGCCCGGGAGATCGTCGAGGCGGTAATGGACACCTTCGGCGCCAGCGCCGAGAAGAAGATGATCGTCAACCTGCCGGCCACGGTGGAGGTCGCTACCCCCAACAACTACGCCGACCAGATCGAATGGTTCTGCCGCAACATCAAGGATCGCGAGGCGCTGATCGTCAGCGTGCATCCCCACAATGACCGCGGCACCGGCGTGGCTGCCGCCGAGATGACGCTGATGGCCGGCGCCGATCGCGTCGAGGGCACCCTGTTCGGCAACGGCGAGCGGACCGGCAACGTGGATATCGTCACCCTGGCGATGAACATGTACACCCAGGGGGTGCACCCGGGGCTCGACTTCTCGAATATCACTCCGATCATGCGCGAGGTGGAGTACTGCAACCAGCTGCCGGTACATCCGCGCCACCCCTATGTGGGGGACCTGGTGTTCACCGCCTTCTCCGGCTCGCACCAGGATGCCATCAAGAAGGGCATGGCCGAGCGTCGCGCCCATCCGGAGGCCGTCTGGGACGTGCCTTATCTGCCCATCGACCCGCTTGATGTGGGCCGCAGCTACGAGGCGGTGATCCGTGTCAACAGCCAGTCGGGCAAGGGCGGCGTCTCCTACTTGCTGGAGCAGGAGCACGGTATCGAGCTGCCGCGCCGGCTCTCCATCGAGTTCAGCCAGGTGGTGCAGGAGGTGGCCGACCGCACGGGCAAGGAGATCACCTCGCAGATGATCTATCAGGCCTTCGCCGACGAGTACCTCGAGCAGACCTCGCCCTTCGGACTGGTCAGCCATCGCCTCTCCTCGGAGCCCGACAGCCCGACGGTGAGCCTGGAGGCTACCATCGAGGAGCGCGGCGAGCGCCGCACCCTCCAGGGGCAGGGCAACGGCCCGCTGGCTGCCTTCATCAAGGCGCTGGCCGCTGCCGGCCATGACGTGGAGATCATCGACTACCACGAGCACTCCCGTGGCCAGGGCTCGGATGCCGAGGCGATCGCCTACGTGGAGGTGCGCATCGACGGCGAGGCGGTGTTCGGCGTGGGCACCGACGAGAGCATCACCAGCGCCTCCATGAAGGCGGTGATGAGCGCCATCAACCGCAAGCTCTCCAGCCAGGAACCGGCGGCCAATGTGACTGCCGCGTCACTGGCGTGAACGGTTTCCTGTAGGAGCCCAATTCATTGGGCGATGGAGGCCGTAGGCCTCCCCAGCGCCAGCGGCACCGCCGGGCACCTGCGGCGCCAATCGCCCGACAAGTCGGGCTCCTACAAGGGCGTCTTGCTCCCCTCGCCGGGGATCTCCCTGACCAGCCGCGGCATCAGGAATCCCGGCAGCATCTCCCTGAGGCCCGCGACCAGTTCGCGGGCCTCGTCGTCCGGGACGTCGAAGTGGGCCGCGCCGGCTACCGGATCGAGCACATGCAGATAGTAGGGCAGCACGCCGGCTTCGAAGAGCCGTTCGGAGAGCGTGGCCAGCGCCGCCACCGAGTCGTTGACCCCGCGCAGCAGCACGCTCTGGTTGAGCAGGGTCACCCCGGCCTCGCGCAGGTGGGCACAGGCGGCGATGACGGCGTCATCGATCTCGTGGGCGTGGTTGATATGCAGCACCATCACCTTCTGCAGGCGGGTGCCTCCGAGCCACGCCAGCAGGGCGTCGTCGATGCGTTGGGGGATCACCACCGGCAGCCGGGTGTGGATGCGCAGCCGCCTCAGGTGCGGAATCTCGCCCAGGCGCTCGACCAGCCAGGCGAGACGCCGATCGCTGGCAGCCAGCGGGTCGCCGCCGGAGAGGATCGCCTCGTGGATGGTGGTGTCGTCACGCAGGGTGTCGAGGGTCGCCTCCCACTGGGCCATGGAGGGGGAGTTCTCGGCGTAAGGGAAGTGGCGACGGAAGCAGTAGCGGCAGTTCACCGCGCAGGCGGGGCTCGCGATCAGCAGCACGCGGCCCGAGTACTTGTGGATCAGCCCCTTGGCCGGAGTATGCGCGGCCTCTTCCAGCGGGTCGGCGACATAACCCGGCGTGGGCCGGGACTCCTCGCCCAGCGGCAGTACCTGGCGCAGCAGGGGGTCGTCGGGGTCCTCCGGGCGCATGCGCGCCAGGAAGGCCTCCGGCACGCGCACTTCGAAGAGCTCATGGCCAGCCTCTGCCCCAGGCAGCCAGCGCTCGTCCAGCCCCAGGCGGCGACACAGCTCGCGCGGGTCGCGAACGGCGCCGGCCAGCTGGGCCTGCCAGGCGGGCGGCAACGCCAGTGGCACGGCTTCCTCTCTCGAGGCTGACCCGGCGACAGCTCTGCGAGGGGGCGCTGTGAACCCTTCCTTGGGCGCTACCGACGCCATCCCTGGCGTAGGACCTCCTCTTCGACCCGTCCCCGGCGCCTCTCGCTGCGAACCTTTCTGGTTGCTTTCTTCGCCTTCGTCGTGACGCTGCAATTGGTCGGGGCTTCGGGTTATCATGCGGCACCAGTCAATGCTGACGAGATTGCGCCTCGTAAGGCATGCCCTCGTCGAAAATCGTTTCCCAGTGCGCCGCCGGGGCTCCGGTGACGCGCTCAAATCCATGGGTGAGTGAAGATGGCGAACTATTCTACCAACGAATTCAAGGCCGGTCTGAAGGTGATGCTCGATGGTGACCCCTGTGCGATCGTCGAGAACGAGTTCGTCAAGCCGGGCAAGGGCCAGGCGTTCAACCGCGTCAAGCTGCGCAACCTGATGACCGGCCGCGTCTGGGAGCGCACCTTCAAGTCCGGCGAGAGCCTGGAAGGCGCCGACGTCCTGGATCTGGACATGGAGTATCTCTACAACGATGGCGAGATGTGGTACTTCATGAAGACCGACGGCTCCTTCGAGCAGTATCCGGTGGAGAAGAAGGCCCTGGGCGACACCGAGAAGTGGCTCAAGGAGCAGGTGGTCTACACCATCACTCTGTGGAACGACAACGCCATCAGTGTGAGCCCGCCCAACTTCATCGAACTCGAGGTGACCGAGACCGACCCCGGCCTCAAGGGCGACACCGCCCAGGGTGGCTCCAAGCCGGCGACCCTCTCCTCCGGTGCCGTGGTGCGTGTGCCGCTGTTCATCAACGAGGGCGAGGTCCTCAAGGTGGATACGCGGAGCGGCGAGTACGTCAGCCGGGCTTGATCTCTCAACGACACGCCTGTTGACGACCACTCTGTAGGAGCGCGATTCATCGCGCGATTGGCTGGCCCTGCCCATCGCTGGATAAATCCAGCTCCTACGGGCGGGGCCAGCGTCGTTCAGGAGGGTAGGGAATGATCGATGACTGGTGCCCCACGGCGACCATCGTGACCCTGCGCGAGCGGGCGCGGCTGATCGCCGAGGTGCGCGCCTTCTTCGCCGAACGCGGCGTGCTGGAGGTGGAGACCCCGGTGCTCGGCCACGGCGGCAGCACCGATGTATATCTCGCGTCGCTATCTGCCGAGGCCACCACGCCTGCCGGGCGCGAACGGCTGTGGTTGCAGACCTCGCCTGAGTTCGCCATGAAGCGGCTGCTGGCCGCGGGCTCGGGACCCATCTTCCAGCTGGCCCGCTGCTTTCGCGACGGCGAGGTGGGGCGGCGCCACAACCTCGAGTTCACCATGCTGGAGTGGTATCGCCCGGGCCTGACCCTGGATGCTTTGATCGAGGAGACCGCCGAGCTGGTGCGTCGGGTGCTGGGCCGAGAACCGGGGGATGGCCCCGTGCCACTGCGGCGTCGCCGCTATCGTGACCTCTTCCGGGAGGCTCTGGGCATCGACCCCTTCACCGTGTCTATCGAGACGCTGCGGCGGCTGGCGGCGGAGCAGGGCGGGCTTGCCATGGACGACGCCCCTCGCGACGACTGCCTCGACCTGCTGATAAGTCTCGAGATAGAGCCGCATCTGGGGCGGGGCGGCATCGATGTGGTAGTGGACTATCCGGCCAGCCAGGCGGCCCTGGCGAGACGTCACCGCGACCCGGAGGATGGCGAGTGGGTGGCCTCGCGCTTCGAGCTCTACCTTGAGGGGCTGGAGCTGGCCAATGGCTACGACGAGCTCACCGACGCCGAGGAGCAGGCGGTGCGCTTTGCCGAGGACAACGCCGCCCGACGGGCGGCGGGTCTGCCGGAGGTGGATGTGGATCGGCGCCTGGTCGCGGCGCTCGAGCATGGCATGCCAGCGGGCAGCGGCGTGGCGCTTGGCATCGACCGGCTTATCCAGCTGGCGCTGGGCCACGAGAGCGTGGCCGAGGTCATGGCCTTCGCCACCCCGCGCTGCTAGCAAGATTCCCAGGCATCGTCGATCTGCACCGCTCGGGGCTGTTCCGTCGACAGGCCTGCGAGGGGGCGCTGTGAATACCTCCCTGTACGCTACCGACGCCATCCCTGGCGTAGGACCCCCTCTTCGGCCTGTCCCCGGCGCCCCTTGCTATGGCTGTCGGAGTGCCCCCAGCGACTGCCCCATCTGCACCTTGGCGCCGGGCTCGAGGCCGTCGGCGAAGTCCACCGGCTCACTGAACGCCATCACCACCGTGGAGCCGAGCTTGAAGCGGCCCATCTCCGCGCCCTTCTCGAGCCTGATCGGGGTGTCGAAGCGAATGCGCTGCACGCCACCCTTGGGCAGCGGGGTGATCTGGCCCGCCCATACCGTCTCGATGGCGGCGACGATCATCGCCCCCACCAGCACCATCGCCATGGGGCCGCGCTCGGTATCGAAGTGGCACACCAGGCGCTCGTTGCGGGCGAAGAGGCCGGGGACATGTTCGGTGGTGGCGGCGTTGACCGAGAAGAGCCGCCCCGGCACATAGACCATCTCGGTCAGGGTGCCGGAGAGGGGCATGTGTACCCGGTGGTAGTCGCTGGGCGATAGGTAGACCGTGGCGAAGCTGCCGCCCAGGTAGCGGGTTGCGGCCTCCACGTCGCCACCCAGCAGCGCCTCGGCGGAGAAGCGGTGCCCCTTGGCCTGCATCAACTGGCCCGCCTCGATGGCGCCGAACTGCGAGAGCTGCCCATCGGCAGGGCTGACCAGCCCCTCAGCGATGGGGCGCGCGCCGTCCTTCAGCGCCCGGGTGAAGAAGTCGTTGAAGGTGGCGTAGGCCGTCGGATCCGGCTCGGCGGCCTCGGCCATGTCTACCCCGAAACGCCGGATGAAGGTGCGCACCAGGGTATTCTTGATCGCCGGCTGGCGACACTCGGCGAGCCGACCCACCAGCCGCGAGAGAAGGTGGTGGGGCAGGGGGTACTGGATCAGGGCAAACAGCTTGGCTAGGGACACTATGCGTGAGTTCTCAAAAGGGCTTCAGGGTGGTGAGCGACAGGGATATTGCTGTCATTCGATAGGGGTATCGTCGCGATTGCCCCACTCCTTCCAGGAGCCGGCATAGCCGCGGATCTTCTCGAACCCCAGCGCCTTGCCTACCAGCCAGGTGAAACCGCTGCGGTGGTGGCTCTGGCAGTGGGTGACCACTTCCATATCCGGGGTCAGGCCCAGCGCCTCGAGTTCGGTGATCAGCTCGGCATAGTCGCGGATGCGCAGGGCGCGCTCACGGTCCATGGCCTGGGTCCACTCCAGGTTTACCGCGCCGGGAATATGGCCCAGGCGCTTGTTCTCGCCCTTCTCGCCGCGATACTCCTCGGGGGAGCGGGCGTCCCATACCGCGAAGCCCTTCTCGTCCAGGCGCTCGACCAGTTCGCTGCGCTCGATCTGCACCTCGGGCCGGAGGATCTCCGCCTCATACTCGCTGGGAGTGGGCCGGCTGGCCTCGCTTTCGAGCGGCTTGTCCGCCTCGCGCCAGGCGTGGATACCGCCGTTGAGATAGGAGTAGCGGGTGTGGCCAATCAGCTCCAGGGTCCACAGCAGGCGACCCGCCCAGCCACCGCCCTCGTCGTCGTAGGCGACCACGTGGGTGTCCCGGGTCAGGCCCAGCTCGCTGAACAGCGCCGAGAGCTGCTCGATGGTGGGCTCGAGGCAGGGCACCTCGCCTTGGCCGCGCATCAGCCGGGCCTTGTCGAGGAACACCGCGCCGGGCACGTGGCCCTCGGCGTAGCTCTCGGCGCGCATCGGCACGTCGACGATCAGCAGCGAGGCATCGTCGAGATGCTCGGCGAGCTCTTCCGGCTCGACAATCAGCGGCAGCAGGTTGGCTTCGGAACTCATGGGGCTCTCCTTTCCGGTATCAGGGGCTGGCCTGGTGTCAGGTCCTTGGTCTCTGCGCGCCCTCAGCTCGCCTCCAGCGAGTCGAGAATGCGGCGGTAGCTGGCGAAGCGCTCGGGATGAATCTCGCCACGTTCCACCGCTTCCAGCAGGGCGCAGCCGGGTTCCTGGCGGTGGCGACAGTCGCGGAAGCGGCAGTGGCCCAGGAAGGGGTGGAACTCGATGAAACCCTCGGTGACCTGCTGCTCGTTGAGGTGGATCAGGCCGAATTCGCGAATTCCCGGGGAGTCGATCAGTTCGGCACCCTCCGCTTCCGGCAGGCGATAGAGCCGTGCGGTGGTGGTGGTATGGGTCCCCTTGCGTGAATCCTTCGACAGCTCGCCGATGCGAAGTTCCTCGTCGGGCAGCAGGCGGTCGATCAGCGACGACTTGCCCACGCCGCTCTGGCCCACGAACACCGAGGTGCGGCCGGCGAGGCGGGCATGCAGGGTGTCGAGGCCCCCCTCACGCTCGGTGGTAGTGGTCACCACCGGGTAGCCCAGTCCCTCGTAGCGACGCAGCAGCGCCATCAGCTCGCCACCGTCATCGGGCAGCAGGTCGACCTTGTTGAGCACCAGCACCGGAGGGATCCCGGTGGCCTCGGCGGCCACCAGGTAGCGGTCGATCAGGTTGGGGTGTGGCTCGGGCTCCACCGCGAAGACGATCAGGATCTGGTCGATATTGGCCGCCACCGGCTTGAGCTGGCCGCGGGCATCGGGGCGTTCGAGCACGCTTGCACGCTCGCCGCGGGCCACCACCACGCCCTCCACGGTGCGTCCTTCGGCATCCGTCCTGCCGCGCCACACCACCCTGTCACCGGTGACCAGGCCCTCGAGGTTGGCGCGCAGGTGGCAGCGTATCACCTCGCCATCGGCGTCCGGTCGCACGTCCAGGGTGCGCCCGAAGTGGGCGATCACCCGGCCCGGTTGCTCGGGGCCGTAGTCCCCCGCGGCGAGCAGCTCGTCCTCCGGGACATCACGTCGGGTCGCACGCTCGGCGCGTTCGGCCTGGATCTTCTCGATACGCCAGCGCTGCTGGCGGCTCAGCTTGCGTTTGCTCATGAGGCCCTGATGCTCGGTACAATGAAGGCATTGTACTCATCCATGACGCCGGCTGTCGCGAGGTTGCGAGCCGGCCCCGCAGGAGAAGGCTTCCCCATGAGTTCGCAAGCGTCAGCGAAAGACAGTAAGCAGGATCCCCGCAAGCAGCGCCTGGTGTGGATCGATCTGGAGATGACCGGGCTGGACCCGGAGAAGGAGCGCATCATCGAGGTGGCCACCCTGATCACCGACGCCGAGCTCAACGTGATCGCCGAGGGACCGGTTATCGCGGTCAGGCAGCCCGACGCCCTGCTCGAGGCGATGGACGAGTGGTGCACGAAGACCCACGGCGAGTCGGGGCTGACCGCGCGGGTGCAGGCCAGCGATATCGACACCGCCGAGGCCGAGCGGCGTACCCTGGAGTTCCTGCGCGAGCATGTCGACTCCGGCACCTCGCCGATGTGCGGCAACAGCGTCCATCAGGATCGCCGCTTCCTGGAGCGCGAGATGCCCGAGCTGCTAGCCTTCTTCCACTACCGCAACCTGGATGTCTCCACCCTCAAGGAGCTTGCCAAGCGCTGGAATCCCGGCGCCATGGCGGGTTTCCGGAAGCGCAACGTGCACCTGGCCATGGAGGACATCAAGGAGTCCATCGCCGAGCTGGCCCACTACCGCGAGACCTTCCTGCGCCTGCCGGGCCAGTGGAGCGACGAGGAGGAATAACCGGGCTTCGCCCGGAGCTGTAGGAGCCGGATTTATCCGGCGATTGGCGCCGGCAGGCGCCCCTGCTCGCGCGATGAATCGCGCTCCTACGGCCTGCGGCTCGCCGCAATCAGCGGCGGCCGCTTCTCTCGCTGCCTGTCCAACGCCCAGCGCACATGCTCTCGAACCAGGTCGGAGGGGTAGGCCAGCCGCGCGCGCAGTGCGGCCTCCACGGCTACGCTCCAGGGGGCGTTGCCCAGCCCCACGGCGAGGTTGCGCAGCCAGCGCTCGTAGCCGATGCGGCGGATCGGGCTGCCGGCGGTCTTGTCCAGGAACTCTTCCTCGCCCCAGGCGAACAGCGACAGCAGGCTGGCGCGGTCGAGGTCGTGGCGCGGCGTGAAGTCCTTCTCGGCGGTGGGGGTGGCGAAGCGGGTGAAGGGGCAGACCAGCTGGCAGTCGTCACAGCCGAACACGCGGTTGCCCATGGCTTCGCGGAAGCGCTCGGGAATGGCGCCGAACAGTTCGATGGTCAGGTAGGAGATGCAGGCCCGGGCGTCCACCACTCGGTCCTCGACGATGGCGCCGGTGGGGCAGGCCGTGCGGCAGGCGCTGCAGCTGCCGCAGTGCTCGCCCTCGAAGGGTGGGTCCACCGGCAGCGGCAGGTCGGTATACAGCTCGCCCAGGAAGAACAGCGAGCCGGCCCGGGGGTTGAGCAGCATGGCGTTCTTGCCGACCCAGCCGAGCCCCGCCTTGCGGGCGAGGGCGCGCTCCATCACCGGTGCCGAGTCGACGAAGGCGCGGTAGCCGAAGGGCCCTGCCTCGGCCTCGATCCACTTGGCCAGCGTCGCCAGGCGCTTGCGCATCAGCTTGTGATAGTCGCGCCCGGTGGCATAGCGCGATACATAGGCCGTCTCGGGCCTCTCCAGCGTGGCCAGGGTCTCCACCTCGGCGGGCAGGTAGTCCAGGCGCACGCTGACCACCCGTACGGTGCCTGGCACCAGCTCGGCGGGGCGAGTGCGCTTGGTACCGTGCTTGGCCATGAAACCCATCTCGCCATGCCGGCCGGCATCCAGCCAGCGGGCGAGGCGCGCCTCATCCTCGGCCAGGTCGACATCGGTGATGCCGAGCTGCTGGAAGCCGAGCTCGCCTCCCCAGGCCTTGATTCGCTCGGCCAGGGCATGCAGATCGGGGGCGTCGGCGTGGACAGACGAGGAAGACATGATCGCGGAAACACCGTGCAGGGGGCCTGCGTCACTTGGCGCAAGCCACGAAGGCTTTACACTGTTCGATAAGCGCGTTCATCGAACCATCGCCATGATAAAGCATTGCCACCCGGGAGACACCGCATGGCCGACAGCCATCCTGCCGTATCGCTGCACCCGCTCTACCGTGCCGAGCAAGTGCGTGAGCTCGACCGGCGGACCATCGCCCGTGGCTTCGAGGGCTTCGCCCTGATGCAGCGTGCCAGCGCTGCCGCCTGGCAGTGCCTCAGGGAGCGCTGGCCCGAGGTGCGCTCGCTGACGGTGCTGTGCGGCGCCGGCAACAACGGCGGCGACGGCCATGTGCTGGCCGCCCTGGCCGCCGCGGAGGGGCTCGCTGTGCAGCGCATCCTGCTCAAGGAGGTTGACGAGCTGAGTGGCGATGCCCGCCTCGCCGCGGACATGGCAACCGCAGCCGGCGTCGGTGCTGAGCCCTGGAGTCCCGGTATGGCGTTTACCGGCCAGCTGCTGGTGGATGCCCTGCTGGGTACCGGCCTCGATGGCGAGGTGCGCGGCGACTTCCGCGAGGCGATCGCCGCGGTCAACGCGAGCGCCACGCCGGTGCTGGCCATCGATATTCCCTCGGGATTGCATGCCGACAGCGGCACGGTGCTCGGCGAGGCGGTGCGCGCCGCTGCCACCGTGACCTTTATCGGCGACAAGGTGGGGCTGCACACCGGCGCCGCCGCGGACCACACCGGCGAGGTCGTCTTCCGCGACCTGGGCGTGGACGCCCTGGCCGAGGCCGACCTGGTGCCCTCGGCTCAGTTGCTCGACGAGAGCCTGCTGCGAGCCTGGCTGCCGGCGCGTCGCCGCACCGCCCACAAGGGCGAGTGTGGGCATGCCCTGATCCTGGGAGGAGCGCCCGGCTTCGGGGGGGCGGCGTTGCTGGCCGTCGAGGCCTGCGCGCGGCTGGGGGCGGGCAAGGTGAGTCTGGCTACGGCGCCCGAGCACGTCACCGCCAGCCTGGTGCGGCGTCCCGAGGTGATGGCCCACGCTGTCCGCGGTGCCGCCGACCTCGGCGCGTTGCCCACCCTTGCCGATTTGCTGGTGGTAGGGCCGGGCCTGGGTGAGGGTAGCTGGGGGCAGGGCGTGCTGCAGGCGGCGCTGGCTGCCGGCAAGCCGCTGGTGGTGGATGCCGACGGGCTCAACCTGCTGGCCACGCACTTCGCCGGGACACGCCGTGATGACTGGATCCTGACGCCGCACCCCGGCGAGGCGGCACGCCTGCTGGGATGCACTGCCGCCGAGGTCGAGGTGAATCGTCCCGCGGCGGCGCGGGCGCTGCGCGAGCGCTGGGGTGGCGTGGTCATCCTCAAGGGCGCGGGCAGCCTGATCGAAGGCCCCGCAGGGATGGCCGTCTGCCCCTTCGGCAACCCGGGCATGGCCAGCGGCGGCATGGGCGATGCGCTCTCCGGGATGCTCGGCGCCCTGCTGGCCCAGGGCGTACCACTGGAGACTGCCGCCCGGCTGGGGGTGCTGGTGCACGCCCGGGCCGCGGATCTCGCCGCGCTAGACGCCGAGGAGCGTGGTTTGCTGGCCGGCGATCTGGCATCCTATGCGCGAATTCTGGTCAACCCGACCGTGTGAGATGGCAAGGGCGAGGGCGATGCGGCTGCGACTCGATGACGAAGAAAGCCAGGTGGGCCTGGGCGAATGCCTGGGCCGTGCCCTGGAGGGGCGTGGACGGGTCTATCTCGTCGGCGAGCTGGGGGCCGGCAAGACCACCCTGGCACGCGGCGTGCTGCGTGCCTATGGCCATCGCGGCGCAGTGAAGAGCCCTACCTACACCCTGGTGGAGCCCTACGAGCTCGACGGGGTGCGGGTCTACCACTTCGATCTCTATCGGCTGGGGGACCCCGAGGAGCTGGAGTTCATCGGTGGTCGCGACCTGCTCGGCGACGACGCCCTGAGCCTGATCGAATGGCCCGCCCGTGGAGCCGGCTGGTTGCCCGATCCCGACCTGCGCATCGAGCTTGGCGTGGTGGGCAGTGGCCGCGAGGCCCGGCTGGAAGCGCACAGTGCGCATGGTCGCGCCGCCCTGGCACGCCTGGGCGCCATGCCCGCCGTCGCCGAATGGCGGCTCGCCGATGATCGCCGCGAGGGGAGCACCCCATGAGGTTGGCTGCCCTGCATCGTCTGCTGGCGCTGGGCATGTTGCTGCTGGCCCCGCTGACCGGGGTCCAGGCCGGCGAGGTGGAGAACCTGCGCCTGTGGGCGGCGCCCGATCATGCGCGTCTGGTCTTCGACCTGGCATCGCCGACCCGGGCCGAGGTGTTCTCCCTCGACAATCCGCGCCGCCTGGTGATCGACCTGGATGATAGCCGCATGGGGGCCGATCTCGACGGCCTCGACCTGACCGGCAGCGCCATCAGTCGCATCCGTTCCGGCGTGCGGGATGGCAGCGGCCTGCGCGTGGTGCTCGACCTCGAGCGCGAGGTGGACCCACGGCACTTCTCCCTGGCGCCCAACGACCAATACGGCCACCGCCTGGTGGTGGATCTGGAGTACCCCGGGGAGAGTGCGGTGGAGGACCCCATCGACCCCATCGAGGCGATGATCCGCGAGCAGGAGATCGCCGCCAAGCGTGCCCAGGCCCAGGCCGACCAAGGCGGCGCGGCCGCGGCTGCCGAGCCCGAGGCGGCGGTGCAGCGCGCCCAGCCCCACCCCCGACGCGATATCATCATCGCCATCGATGCCGGGCACGGTGGCGAGGACCCGGGTGCCATCGGCCCCGCGGGGACCCGCGAGAAGGACGTGGTGCTGCAGATCGCCAAGCGCCTCCAGCAGCGGGTCAACGCCACCGAGGGCTTTCGCGCCGTGATGATCCGCGACAGCGACTACTACGTGGGGCTGCGCCAGCGCACCCACATCGCGCGCGAACAGAAGGCGGACTTCTTCGTCTCCATCCATGCCGATGCCTTCAATAGTCCGCGCCCCAACGGCAGTTCGGTCTACGCGCTCTCCCAGCGCGGGGCCACCTCCGAGACCGCCCAGTGGCTGGCCGAGAGCGAGAACCAGGCCGACCTGATCGGCGGCGTGGACGGCAACCTGTCGCTCAAGGACAAGGACGAGGTGCTGCGCGGCGTGCTGCTCGACCTGACCATGACCGCGACGCTCAACGACTCCCTCTCCATCGGCGGTCAGGTGCTGGATCGCCTGGGGCGCGTCAACCGCCTGCACAAGTCGCGGGTGGAGCAGGCCGGCTTCGTGGTGCTCAAGTCGCCGGATATCCCTTCGCTGCTGGTCGAGACCGGCTTCATCTCCAACCCCGATGAGGAGCGGCGCCTGCGCGATCCGGCCCATCAGGAGGAGATGGCCCGGGCCGTCTTCTCCGGCCTGGAGGAGCATTTCCGCACCAATCCGCCACCGGCCAGCCTGCTGGCCTGGCAGCGCGACAACGGGCGGAGTACCGCCGGCAACGAGTACCGCATCCAGCCGGGCGATACCCTGTCCGAGATCGCCTCGCGCCACAACGTGCCGGTGGGCCGCCTCAAGCAGGCCAACGAGCTCAATGGTGACGTGATCCGGGTCGGTCAGGTGCTGCGCATTCCCCGTTCATGACCCCTTCGGGGAGCTGTAAGCTTTAAGCTGTAAGAAAAAACCGTGTCGTGAGTTTCGGCGGCGACATCTTGGCTTACGGCTTACGGCTTACGGCTTACGGCTTACGGCTTACGGCTTACGGCTTACGGCTTACGGCTTTATTTGGAGTGATATGTCAGAACAGCGTCGTATCCGGGTCCTGGACCCGCGCCTGGCCAACCAGATCGCCGCCGGCGAGGTGGTCGAGCGCCCCGCCTCGGTGGTCAAGGAGCTGGTCGAGAATGCTATCGACGCCGGCAGTTCGCGCATCGAGGTGGAACTCGAGGCCGGCGGTGCCCGGTTGATCCGGGTGCGCGACGACGGCAGCGGCATCGGCGAGGATGACCTGCCGTTGGCGCTGTCGCGCCACGCCACCAGCAAGATCGTGTCGCTGGAGGAGCTCGAGGGCGTGGCGAGTCTGGGCTTCCGTGGCGAGGCGCTGGCCTCGATCAGTTCGGTATCGCGCCTGGAGCTGGTCTCCAACCCCGCGGAGGACCCCACCGCCGGCTGGCGAGTGGTGGCGGAGGGGCGCAACATGGAGCCGCGGGTCTCCCCGGCGCCCCATCCCCGCGGCACCTCGGTGACGGTGCGTGACCTGTTCTTCAATACGCCGGCGCGGCGCAAGTTCCTGCGTACCGAGAAGACCGAGTTCGGTCACGTCGAGGAGGCCTTCCGCCGCCAGGCGCTGTCCCGCTACGACATCGGCTGGACCCTGCGCCACAACCACAAGACCGTCCATCAGCTGCGCCCCGGGGAAGATGTGGCCAGCCGTGAACGGCGCATCGCCGCGCTGCTCGGCAAGGCGTTCCTCGAACACGCCCTGCATCTGGACCTCGAGGCCTCCGGCTTGCGTCTGTGGGGCTGGGTCGGCCTGCCCACCCACTCCCGGGCCCAGGCCGACCAGCAGTACTTCTTCGTCAACGGCCGCGTGGTGCGCGACCGCCTGGTGGCCCACGCCGTGCGCCAGGCCTACCGTGACGTGCTCTTCCATGGTCGCCACCCGGTGTTTGTTCTCTATCTGGAGGTCGACCCGTCGGTGGTCGATGTCAATGTCCACCCCACCAAGCATGAGGTGCGCTTCCGCGACGGGCGCCTGGTCCACGACTTCCTGTTCTCCAGCCTGCACCGGGCGCTCGGCGAGGCCCGGGCCGGCCAACCGGGGGTTGGGCCTGGCGAAGAGTTCGACGAAGGCGGCGACCAGGGATCCAGCGGGAGCAGCGAGGCGGGTGCCGCGCCGCAGCGGGTGGCCGAGTCTGCCGGGCGCTGGCAGCAGCAGCCCATGTCGCTGCCGAATCGCGAGGAGGGGGGCAAGGTGACGCCCGACAGGGTGCGGGCCTTCATGGAGGGCTATCGCAACCTGCATCCCGATCACGAGGAGACCCTGCTCACGCCTCAGCCCGCGGCGCCCGGCGCCGGTGGTGCCGCGGCCGACCTGGCCGTGGCCGAGCGCCAGGCGGCACAGGCCTCGCAGCGCGAGTCGCTCCCCGAGCAGGACGACACCCGGGCGCCGCCGCTGGGCTATGCCGTGGCACAGCTGCACGGGGTCTATATCCTCTCCCAGAGCGAGCGTGGCCTGATCCTGGTGGACATGCATGCCGCCCACGAGCGTATCGTCTACGAGCGCATGAAGACCCAGGTCCATGGTGGTCGCCTCGAGGCCCAGCCGCTGCTGGTGCCGGTCTCGCTGGCGGCCAGCCCCGCGGAGGTGGCCACCGCGGAGAGCGAGCGCGAGGCCTTTGCCCGGCTGGGCGTCGAGCTCGATATCGCCGGCCCCGAGACACTGCTGGTGCGCCAGGTGCCGGCGCTGCTGGCCGATGCCGACGTGGAGCCGCTGGTACGCGAGATGCTCGCCGACCTCGAGCGCTACGGACGCTCCGACCGCCTCGAGGCACATATCAACGAGCTGCTCTCCAGCATGGCCTGCCACGGCAGCGTGCGCGCCAATCGCCGCCTGACCCTGGCGGAGATGAATGCCCTGCTGCGCGACATGGAGCGCACCGAGCGCAGCGGTCAGTGCAACCACGGCCGCCCCACCTGGACCGAGATGAGCATGAAGCAGCTCGACCGTCTCTTCATGCGAGGGCAGTAGGCCCATGATCGATAAGCGCCCCCCCGCGATCCTGCTGATGGGTCCCACCGCCGCCGGCAAGACCGATCTCGCCATCGAGCTCCATGAACGCCTGGGCGTGGAGTTGATCAGCGTCGACTCGGCCATGGTCTACCGTGGCATGGACATCGGCAGCGCCAAGCCCTCGGCGCAGGAGCTGGCCCGCGCGCCGCACCGGCTGATCGATATCCGCGATCCTGCCGATCCCTACTCGGCGGCGGAGTTTCGCGAGGACGCCCTGCGTGAGATGCGCGAGATCAGTGCCGCCGGCCGGGTGCCGCTGCTGGTGGGCGGCACCATGATGTACCTCAAGCAGCTGCTGCACGGCGTGGCCAACCTGCCGAGTTCCGACCCGACGGTGCGCGCCGAACTCGAGGCCGAGCTCGCTGTCCGCGGCATGGCCGCACTGCATCAGGAGCTCGG
The DNA here is from genome assembly GCF_057169305.1 of Halomonas sp. C10-5. Taxonomy (NCBI): domain Bacteria; kingdom Pseudomonadati; phylum Pseudomonadota; class Gammaproteobacteria; order Oceanospirillales; family Halomonadaceae; genus Halomonas; species Halomonas sp. C10-5. The sequence goes on along the minus strand of NZ_CP175665.1, from coordinate 2,487,459 downwards.
CCGCGTCGATCCGGGCTCGGCGGCGCGAATCCACCCCAGCGACCCCCAGCGGCTGCTGCGCGCCCTGGAGGTCTTTCGTATCAGCGGGCGCACCCTCAGCGAGCTGTGGGCCGAACAGCGTCCGGAAACCTTTCCCTGGCGTACGCTGTCGATAGGGCTCGCGCCGGGTGAACGGCGCGTGTTGCACGAGCGTATCGCGACGCGCTTTACGGCCATGCTCGAGGGTGGCTTGATCGAGGAGGTCGCCGCCTTGCGATCACGCGGCGATTTGACGCCGGCGCTGCCCTCGATGAAGAGCGTAGGGTATCGTCAGGTATGGGAGTACCTCGACGGTGAGGTCGACCGCGCCGGTCTCGAGCAGCGTGGCATCGTGGCGACCCGGCAGCTGGCCAAGCGGCAGCTGACCTGGATGCGCAGCTGGGAGGCGCTGCACTGGGTGGATACCCTGGGCGACGACCCCCTGGCGGAGGTACTGAAACTCGTGCGCCATTTCGGCACTTAGCGTAAGATACGGTGTTTCCTAGGCCACTGGCCGGGCCGCTTGAAAAGGCCCCACAAAACCCCAATAACCCAACCCCAGAGACAAATCCAGGGAGAGTAAAATGTCCAAAGGGCAGTCGCTTCAAGATCCGTACCTGAACATCCTGCGCAAGGAGCGTATCCCGGTATCGATCTTCCTGGTCAACGGCATCAAGCTGCAGGGCCAGATCGAGTCCTTCGACCAGTTCGTCATCCTGCTGCGTAACACCGTCAGCCAGATGGTCTACAAGCACGCCATTTCCACCGTGGTGCCGTCGCGCAACGTGCGTCTGCCGGCCCAGGATCCTGCCGCGCCGCAGGAAGATGAGTGAGGTAGTGATTGTTTTTTGAACGCCCCGACGCCGGTGAGACGGCGGTACTCGTCCATGTGGATTTCCAGGACGAACATGAGCGCGAGGATCCGGGTGAATTCCTGGAACTCGTGCGTTCGGCCGGCGCCGTGCCGGCCACCCTGCTGACCGGCAGTCGCAAGCGCCCCGATTCGCGCACCTTCGTGGGTTCCGGCAAGCTCGAGGAGCTGCGCGAGGCGCTCGGCGTACACGGCGCTGAGCTGGTGATCTTCAACCATGGCCTGAGCCCCTCCCAGCAACGCAATCTCGAGCGTGAGCTCAAGTGTCGGGTGCTCGACCGTACAGGCCTGATCCTCGATATCTTCGCCCAGCGGGCGCGTACCCATGAGGGCAAGCTGCAGGTGGAGCTGGCCCAGCTGGAGTACATGTCGACCCGCCTGGTGCGTGGCTGGACTCACCTGGAGCGCCAGAAGGGCGGCATCGGCCTGCGCGGTCCCGGCGAGACCCAGCTGGAGACCGACCGGCGGCTGCTGCGTGGGCGTATCAAGGCGATCCACAAGCGCCTCGACAAGGTGCGTGGCCAGCGCGACCAGAACCGTCGCTCCCGGGCCCGGGCCGAGATTCCCAGTGTCTCGCTGGTGGGCTACACCAACGCCGGCAAGTCAACGCTGTTCAACGCGCTTACCGAATCGAAGGTCTATGCGGCCGACCAGCTCTTCGCTACCCTCGACCCGACGCTGCGGCGCCTGGAGATCGAGGATGTGGGGCCGGTAGTGATGGCCGATACCGTAGGCTTCATCCGTCACCTGCCGCACAAGCTGGTGGAAGCCTTCCAGGCGACCCTGCAGGAGGCCGCCGAGGCCAGCCTGCTGGTTCACGTCATCGACGCCGCCGATCCCGACCGCGAGCTCAATGTGGAGCAGGTCGAGACGGTGCTCGACGAGATCGGTGCCCTGGGGGTGCCGACACTCAGGGTGATGAACAAGATCGACCTGCTCGACAGCGCCCCGCGTATCGAGCGCGACGGCGAAGGGCGCCCCGAGGTAGTGTGGCTCTCGGCCCGCGAGGGTAGGGGCCTTGAGCTGCTGGAGCAGGCGCTCTCGGAGTGCCTGGCCGATGATGTCATCGATTTCGCGCTGACTCTGGAGCCCGAGCAGGGTCGCCTGCGCGCTGGCCTGCACGAGCTGGGTGCGGTGCGCGAGGAGAGCTTCGCCGAGGATGGCCAGACACACCTGCAGGTGCGGCTGCCGCGCCGCGACTTCCTGCAGTTGATGGCGCGGCTCGGCGAGCGGGCCGAAGACTACCTGCCGGCGTCGCTGAGCGAGCGTGAGGCGTGGGAAGAGACCTCCTAGACGGGGCATGGACAAGACAGGATCGCAACCGAGGCCCCGGCCGGCATCTCCGGTCGGGGCAGCAACGCATAGTGGAGAAGACCTATGGCCTGGAATGAGCCTGGTGGTGGTGGCAACCAGCACGACCCCTGGAGTGGGGGCGGTCGTCGCGGCGGCGGTAACGGCGGCGGTGGCAAGGGCGGTGGCAATCAGCCCCCGGACCTGGACGAGGCCCTGAAGAAGTTTCAGGACAAGCTCAACAGCATGCTGGGTGGCCGCGGGGGAAAGAAGGGTGGATCCGGCGGCAAGGGCGGGGGTGGCAAGCCACGCAATGCCTTCACCCTGCCGGGCCTGCTGGTCGTGGTGGCCCTGGCTATCTGGGCGGCCTCGGGCTTCTACCTGGTCGACCAGTCGGAGCGGGGCGTGGTGCTGCGCTTCGGCAAGTTCCAGGAGGTCGTCACCCCCGGCCTGCAGTGGAATCCGCCGCTGATCGACGACGTACGCATGGTCAACGTGACCCGGGTACGCTCGCTGACCCAGACCCAGTCGATGCTGACTCGCGACGAGAACATCGTCGAGGTCGAGATCTCGGCCCAGTACCAGGTCGCCGATCCGCGTGACTTCGTGCTCAACGTGCGCGACCCGCAGCTCTCCATCGAGAACGCCCTGGACAGTGCCCTGCGCCACGTGGTCGGCGGCACCGACATGATCGATATCCTGACCTCCGGTCGTGAGATCCTCGGCAGCTCGGTGGCGAGTCGTCTGCAGTCCTACCAGGACAGCTACGGCACCGGCATTCGCCTGCAGACCATCAACATCGAATCCACCTCGGCGCCGGACCAGGTCATCGATGCCTTTGATGATGTCATCCGGGCCCGTGAGGATCGCCAGCGCACCATCAACCAGGGCATGGCCTACGCCAATGCCATCATCCCCGAGGCCCAGGGCCAGGCGCAGCGCATTGTCGAGCAGGGCCAGGGCTATCGCGAATCGGTAGTCGCCGAGGCGCGTGGTCAGGCCAGCCGTTTCAGCGCCCTGCTTACCCAGTACGAGGATGCACCGGCGATCATGCGTGAGCGCCTCTACCTCGATGCCGTCAGCGAAGTGTTCGGCAACACCTCCAAGGTGATGGTCGATGTCGCCAACGACGCGCCGCTGATGTACTTGCCCCTGGATCAGCTGGGCAGAAGCGGCAGCAGCAGCGCACAGCAGGGCGAAGAGGGCGAGCTCGACCCAAGGGTGCTGGAGCGCCTGCGCGGCACCCAGGGCGCCTCGTCGTCTTCCGGCGACACCAGCAACAGCAGCAACACCGGTGGTATCCGCAGGGAGGGCCGCTAAATGATTAATAATCGTTCCCTGCTCATTGTCGGCGGCCTGGCGGCCGTCGCCTGGCTGGCCAGCAACAGCCTCTACGTGGTCGACGAGACCGAGCGTGCGGTCAAGCTGCGCTTCGGTGAGATCATTGAGGAGAACATCCAGCCCGGCCTGCACTTCAAGGTGCCGATCACCCAGACGGTGCGTACCTTCGATACGCGGCTGCTGACCCTGGATACCGAGCCCAGCCGCTACCTGACCCTGGAGCAGAAGGCGGTGATCGTCGACTCCTACGTCAAGTGGCAGGTGGTCAATCCGACTCAGTACTACGAGGCCACGGCCGGTGACGAGCTGATGGCCAGCCGGCTGATCCAGCCGCGTGTCGACGAGAGCCTGCGTAACGAGTTTGGCCGTCTCGACCTGCAGCAGATCATCGCCGAGCGTCGCGATGACCTGATGACCGGTCCCACCGAGGAGCTCGATGAGCTGCTGCGCGATGAGCTGGGCGTGGCCATCCGCGATATCCGCGTCAAGCGTATCGACCTCCCCGAGGATGTCTCCTCGGCGGTCTATGAGCGCATGCGCTCCGAGCGTGAGCGGGAGGCCCGCGAGTGGCGCGCCCAGGGTCAGGAGGAGGCCGAACGCATCCGTGCCAACGCCGACCGCCGTCGTCAGGTGCTGTTGGCCCAGGCCAACGAGCGCTCCGAGACCCTGCGCGGTGAGGGTGATGCCGAGGCCGCGGCCATCTTCGCCGAAGCCTATGGCAAGGATCAGGAGTTCTTCAGCTTCTGGCGCAGCCTGAACGCCTATCGCGACAGCTTCGCTGGCGATGACAACATGCTGGTGCTCGATCCCTCCAGCGAGTTCTTCCAGTACCTGAAGAGCCCCACGCCAGGCGACGGGGAGTAAGGCATCCGGCCGGGCCTGCGGGCCCGGCCGGGGTTCATCCCCGACGCAAACGTGGTAAACTCCTGTAACCGGGCGTGGCCCGGTTTTTTTGTGGCCGTCTATCCACAAGCCCTGCGCAAGCCCAGGCGCACGTCAGACGCTCGCCGCCTCGGCAGGAGCGTAGACTTCACGGCCATTTTCACTGCCTTGCAGGATGATTCACATGACCATCGCTGACCGCTGGCTGCTGCCCGACGGCATGGACGAAGTGCTGCCTCCCCAGGCGAACCGCATGGAGGAGCTGCGCCGTGCGCTGCTCGATCTCTATCACCGCTGGGGCTACGATCAGGTGATGCCGCCTACCGCGGAGTTCCTCGACTCGCTGCTCACCGGTACCGGTTCCGACCTGGCGCTGCAGACCTTCAAGCTCACCGACCAGTTGACCGGCCGCATGATGGGCATCAGCGCCGACGTCACCCCCCAGGTGGCGCGCATGGATGCCCACTCGCTCAAGCGCCAGGGCCCGGTGCGGCTCTGCTACTGCACCAACGTGCTGCGCGCCACGCCCGACCAGCACCAGGGCGGCCGCAGCCCGGTGCAGGTCGGGGTGGAGCTGTTCGGCCACGCCGGCCTCGAGGCCGACCTGGAGATCCTCAACCTGGCGCTGGCCTCGCTGACCGCCGCTGGCGCCGGTGAGATCCACCTGGCACTGGGGCACATCGGCATCTATCGCAGCCTGGTGGAGGCCTCGGGCCTCGAGGGCGATGCCGAGCGAGCGATGTTCGAGGCCCTGGAACTGAAGTCGCCGGGAGAACTGGCCGCCCGCGTCGAGGCGAGCGTCGGCGATCCGGGGCTGGCCGAGATGTTCATGGCGCTCGGCCGCCTGCACGGCGGCGTGGAGGTACTCGACGAGGCGCGCGAGGCCTTCGCCGAGGCGCCTGCCGCCGTGGGTGCCGCCCTCGAGCAGCTGCGTGCCCTGCAGCAGGGCGTGCTGGCCGCACATCCCGAGGTATCGCTCTACCTCGACCTGGGGGAGCTGCGGGGCTACGCCTATCACACCGGCATGATGTTCGCGGCCTATGTGCCCGGCTACGGCCAGGCGTTGGCCAAGGGCGGCCGCTATGATGATACCGGGCGTGCCTTCGGCCGCGCCCGCCCGGCCACCGGCTTTTCCATGGACCTCAAGCAGCTGGCCACGCTGTCGCTCGCCGAACCGCCCTGCGACGGCATCTGGGCCCCGGCCGATGGCGAGGGTCTGGCCGAGGCCGTGTTGGCGCTGCGCGCCGAGGGCGAGCGCGTGGTGCAGGCTCTGCCGGGACAGCGCACCGGGCCCTCCGAACATCGCTGCAATCGTCAGCTGGTGCATCGCGATGGCCACTGGCAGGCCGTGACACTGTAGACTGGGATACCACCTTGGCGCGACGGCCCGCCGCCGCGCGGCAACGAGAGACGAGAGAGCAATGGGCAAGAACGTAGTCGTACTGGGCACCCAGTGGGGTGACGAGGGCAAGGGCAAGGTCGTCGACCTGCTGACCGAATCCGCCGATGCGGTGGTGCGTTTCCAGGGCGGCCACAACGCCGGCCACACCCTGGTGCTCGACGGCGAGAAGACCGTCCTCCACCTGATCCCCTCCGGCATCCTGTGGCCCGGCAAGATGTGTGTCATCGGCAACGGAGTGGTGCTGTCTCCGGAGGCACTGATCAAGGAGATTCGCGAGCTGGAGGCCAAGGGTGTGCCGGTGCGCGACCGCCTGCGCCTGTCGCCGGCCTGTCCGCTGATCCTGCCCTACCACGTGCGCCTCGATCAGGCCCGCGAGAAGGCCCGCGGCGTGGCCAAGATCGGCACCACCGGGCGGGGTATCGGCCCGGCCTACGAGGACAAGGTAGCGCGCCGCGGGCTGCGCCTGGGTGACATGCTCCACCGCGAGCGCTTCGCCTCCAAGCTCGGCGAGGTGCTGGACTACCACAACTTCGTGCTGGTCAACTACCACGGCGAGCCGCCGGTGGACTTCCAGGAGGTCCTCGACAGCGCCATGCAGATGGCCGAGGAGCTGCGTCCCATGGTGGCCGACACGGTGGGCCTGGTGCATGGGGTGCGGCGCGCCGGCGAGAACATCCTCTTCGAGGGCGCCCAGGGCTCGCTGCTGGATATCGACCACGGCACCTATCCCTTCGTGACCAGTTCCAACACCACCGCCGGCGGCACCGCCACCGGCTCCGGCGTCGGTCCGCTCTACCTGGACTATGTGCTGGGCATCACCAAGGCCTACACCACCCGGGTCGGCTCCGGCCCGTTCCCCACCGAGCTGTTCGATGATCACGGCCGTCACCTGGCCGAGAAGGGCCACGAGTTCGGCGCCACCACCGGCCGTCCGCGTCGCTGTGGCTGGTTCGATGCCGTGGCCCTGCGCCATGCCGTGCAGATCAACTCCGTCTCGGGCATTTGCCTGACCAAGCTCGACGTCCTCGATGGCCTCGAGAACATCCGCGTCTGCATCGGCTACCGCAGCAAGGATGGCGAGGTGCTGGATACCCCGGTGGACTCCGAGGGCTATGAAGCCATCGAGCCGCTCTACGAGGACCTCCCGGGCTGGAGCGAGTCGACCCTGGGTGCCAAGCGCGTCGAGGACCTGCCGGCCAACGCTCGCTCCTACATCAGCTTCCTGGAAGAGAAGGTGGGCGTGAGCATCGATATCATCTCCACCGGGCCGGATCGCAACGAGACCATCGTGCTGCGCAATCCCTTCGACGGCTGAGCGTCTTCTCGACAGCCCGGAAACAGGAAGGCCGGCCCCCAAGGGGCCGGCCTTCGCGTAGTGGGGTGCGCTGGGGGATCACTCCGCTGCCGCTACTTCCAGCGCCTCGGCGGCACTCTCGTCGGAGAGCAGCTCGTGGAGGGTCTGCAGCGCCATGCTGCTGTCGCCTTCCATGACGCCATCGAGCCACACCAGGGCCTGCTCGCGGCTGGCATTCTCGAGGCCGTTGGCCGCCAGGTAGGCCTTGGCCAGCGCCAGACGAGCACTGGAGTGGCCCTGCTCGGCCGCCTTCAACAGGTAGTCGGCCCCCTGGCGGACATCCTGCTCGAGGTTCTCGCCGCGTATGTACTCCCGGCCCAGGGTGGCTATGGCCCCGGGGTGCCCCTGGTCGGCGGCCTCCTGCAGCAGCTCCTGGCCGCGCTCCGTGTCCACGGGCATACCCGCCTCGCCCCGCAGCAGCACGCGGCCCAGGTTGGCCCGTGAAGCGAGATCGCCACTCTCGGCGGCTCTTTCCAGCCACTCCCGGGCCTGCTCGGGATCGGCCGTCACCCCCAGACCCTCCTGATAGGCCACGCCTAGCTCCCGGGCAGCATGGGGATTGCCCGCTTCGGCGAGGGGGCGCAGGTATTCGATACCCCGCTCGGCATCGGCCGCGACGATATCACCCTTCAGGTAGGCCTGGCCGAGGGTCAGGCGCGCCCCCTCGTGGCCGGCGTCGGCGGCGGACTGCAGCAGCGACAGGGCGCGCTGCGGCTCGCTGTCGAGCAGCATCTCGCCGATCTCGGCGCGCGCCCCGGTGTGGCCGGCATTCGCGGCCTGCTCGAGCCAGTGGCGGGCCGCCCGGGGATCTGCCTGCACGCCCCGGCCTTCCCGGAAGGCGCGTCCCAGGTCGGCCATGGCCCCGGGGTGTCCCTGCTCAGCGGCCTCGATCAGGGCGTTGATATCGCCGCCAGCCCCCTTCTTGCGGTTGACCCCGACCATGACCTCATCAGCGGCCATGCTCCCGGCCTCACGGGCCCGCGTCAGCCAGTGTGTGGCCTCGTCGAGGTCCTGGCCGACCCCGTCGCCGTCGCGATAGGCGCGACCCAGCACCAGCATGGCATTGGCGTCGCCGTTGCGCGCCGCGCGCTCGAGCAGGGCCAGGCCGCGGCCGCTATTCTCCGGCAGCGGCCCCCGAAGGTAGGCCTCACCGAGTACCGCCATGGCGGTGTCATCACCGGCCTCGAGGGCCTCCTCCAGCAGCGACTCGGCACGGCTGGGGTGGAAGGGCAGGGGCCCCTGCTCCTGGAGGTGGGCTTCACCGAGCAGGCGCAGGGCCCCCGCCTGACCCTGTTGCCCCGCCTCGCGAAGCAAGCCTTCCGCCAGGCGTCCGTCCTGCGGAACGCCGCGGCCCTCGAGGTAGGCGGCGCCCAGCTGCTGGGTGGCCCAGGGGTGACCCAGCTCGTGTGCGCGCTCCAGGTAGTCGATGGCCAGATAGGGCTGGCTGGGTACCAGCTCGCCCGCCATATAGAGATCACCCAGGCGAGTCATCGCCAGGGCGTGGTCCTGCTCGGCGGCGCGCTCGAGCAGGGCGATGCCACGCTGGGCCGCGGGTGGGGTGAAGAGGGCCGGTTCGCCGAGGTCGGGGGAGGCAACATCGGCGTCGCTTCCCAGCGAGCCCATCGCCTCCTGCCGCTGACGGGCCTCGGCCACCAGCGTGGCCCCGAGTATCTCCATGGCGTCGATGTTGCCGGCTTCAACGGCCCTCTCGAGCCAGCGCTTGCCTTCCGCCGGCCTGGTTGGCTCCTGCTCGGAGTCGACCAGCAAACCGCCCAGTTTGCTCATGGCGTCGACATCGCCGTGTCTGGCCGCCTCCTCGAGCATTGCGATCCCCTCTCGGGTTTCCCCGGCCTCGAGCAGAGCGTTACCTGCGTTGCCCAGCGCATCCTCATCGCCGGCCTCGGCCGCCTGGCGTAGCCAGTGCAGGCGTTGATCAGGCTGGTCGCCGACCAGGCCATCGGGGGCATGCAGTCTCGCCAGGCGCCGCATGGCATCGGTCTCGCCGGCCGCGGCGCGCTTGCGCAGCGCCGCGGCGTAGCGTTGGGCGTAGTCCATGGCGAGTTCGGGCTTCTCGTCCAGCCAGCCGCCGGGGGCATGGGCCTCGGCCAGCGCCCTGAGCGCTTCCTCGCGCCCCTGCTCGGCCTCCATGGCATAGAGCCTGGCCGCCTGCTCGGGGTCGGCCGGCACCCCATCGCCGCCGTCGCGCAGCAGTTCCGCCAGCATCACCCGCTCGTCACGCTCCACCTCCTCTTCGATGGCCAGGCGCAGCAGGTGGTAGGCGAGCAGGTCGTTGCGCTCGACGGAGTCGCCCTCGCGATAGAGCTTCGCCAGGTTGAGCGCGGCATGGCCGCGAATGTAGGAGGGGGTGCGCACCGCTCGGGCGTAATGCTCGGCCGCCCGTCCTGGGTCGCGCTCCATCGCCTCGCCCTGGTCATAGAGCTTGCCCAGTTCATAGTGCGCCTGGGGAAAGCCCTGATCGGCCAGGCCGGTGAGCAGTCGAATCGCCTCACGGGGGTTGCCTGCGGCGGCCGCCTCGTCGGCCTTCTCGACGGTTTGCTTGTGCATCCACTCGAGGTTGCGCGGCTGGCCGTCCTCGAACCAGGCCTGGTAGCGCTCGGGCAGGGGCGCGATGGCCTGGGGAGTCGTGTCGGTGACGGCGCATCCGGCGAGCAGCACCAGCAGGCTGGCCGAGGCCATCAGGCGAAGTCCTCTAGCCTGTGGCAGTGCGTGGGTAGCGGTCGGGATGATTTTCATGGGGTTCGGGCCTCGTGGTGATTCTCGGATGACGGCGGATATCGGGGTATCACTCCTGCCCCAGTCCCTTGAACGCCGTGGTCTCCTGCTTTTCCTCGTCGAGCACGACATGGTGCTGGGCATCGGGATCCATGAAGTAGAGGGTCATGTAGCCGCCGGCACTGCGGTTGTAGAGGGGGCGTACCCGGCGGATGAAGTCCTCGACGCGGGGGTCATCGAAGCGTTTGAGGTAGATTTCCATCCAGGTGAAGTACTGGGGATCCTTGAGAAATCCGGTGTACTGCTCGAGGGGGGCGTAGTCGCCCAGGGCGGCCGGGTCGTCGAGGATCGCGAACAGGAAGTCGATGGCGTCATGGATGGTGCGGCCGTCGACCTCGAGCTCGAAGATGTCGTAGCCCTGGCGGGCGATCACCTGCATGTTGGTGATCAGGTAGAGCAGGCCATAGTTCTGGTAGTGGGTGGCGCGCCGACCTCGGGAGACCTCCAGCGGAAAGGCGCCCTCCTCGGTCATGTCATGCAGCGCGGCATGAATGGCGCTGACCCCGAAGCGGAACAGCTCGTTGTCCTCGGTCAGCACACCGACCATGCTGGCGTAGAGCGCCCGACGGTAGAAGTGGTTGTTGCAGCAGCTGTTGCCCTCGCCACCGGGGATATCGGCGTGCTGGTGGGCCAGGCCGTTGAGCCACGCCTCGACGCGCTCACGCTCCTCCTGCATGCCGTCGACGAAGGGGCGCACGCTGGCGTAGGCCATGGCGGCGGCGAAGATCATCGACTCGGTGGCGAACCACGCCTGGGGCTCGACGGAGTCGTAGTAGAAGTCGGTCAGGGCTTCCTGCTGCGCCCAGTGGTCGAGGAAGCGCACCAGGCACTCGGCATAGTAGTCGTCGCCGCTGGCGACGAAGCTGCCGGCCAGCATCGAGACGTTGTCCTCGAACTGGAACAGCGGCTCCGAGGCGAGCTCCCATGCCTCGGGGTTGGGGTAGTAGCCGGGAACCCGAAGCTGGGTGGTGATGGGCTCGTACGCCATTATCTGCTGGCAGCTCGGGCCCTGGGCGAGCTGGTCGACCTCCTGGAGCAGGATGGCGTTGTCGGTGTCGGCGAGTTCTTCCATGCGGGCCGCCACGTCGAAGTAGCCGGCGTCGGGGGCGGTGACGCGATAGTCCGAGAGGTCCAGCGCCTCGCGCTCCTCGATGGTGAGGACCTCCCTCTCCTGGGCGCCCGCGCCGCTCGCCAGCCCGGCGAACAGCAAAGTCAGGGCGGCGAGAGGGCGGTGGGGCAGTCCGAAACGGGCCTGGGGCATGGCGGGTGTCACTCCTTGTGAGATGGGGCGGCCCCGCTCAGGGCGAGGGGGCATAGAAACGGAAGGCGGCGAAGTCGGCATGCTGGTCGGACGGGGTGCGCCACTCCTTGCCGCTGCCGCCAAAGAAGGTCGAGAACATCAGGCCGTCGATGGCCACCTCGTCGGTGGTGCGGTAGAGGATCCCGCCCTGCTCAAGCACTGGCACGCCGTCGATCCACACCCGGGCCAGCCCGTCGGCCTCACCCGGCGTGTTGAGCACCAGCTCCTGTTCGATGGTGACCCACTCCCCGCTGGGGAAGCTCCACAGCCCGCGACCCACGGAGGCGCCGAACTCCTCGTCCTGGCTGGCCACGTACTCGTAGAGCTCCCCCTGGCCGGCCTCGCGCCACATGAAGCGCATCGAGAAGCCGCTCTCGCCGTCGACCTCGTCGCCGCCACTGGGAGCATCGCCGCCGTAGAGGCCCGGCAGCTTGCCCCCCTTGACGAAGTCGAACCCTGGCTCGAAGCGCACCTGGTAGGTGAGGCAGGCCCGCTCGGCCCCGGTCAGGCCTGCTGGGGCAGCATAGAAGCCGGCGCCCCCCTGCTCCGTGTCTCCGGGGGAGGAGGTGCCCTCGGGGTAGTGGACGCGCAGTCCCGGCTCGCCGAGGCCCGTGGCGTCGGCCTCGAGGAGTTCGACATTATCCTCGACGCCCCAGTCACGCCGGGTGCCGAAGCCCTGGCGCACCCCTGCCCGGGCATCCTCGGCGGTGAGGTCCGGCTGCGGGGTGGCCACCAGCGGATAGCGCGCCGAACAGGGTTCGACCCGCGGGTAGGAGAGTGACGGCTCCTCGTCTTCCCGGGCAGCGGCGCCCGACGAGGCGAGGCCCGACAGCAGGACCGTGAGGAGCAGTGCCAGATGCCGGGAATCGGGTGATGTCATGTGCATGGAGTCTCCTTGACGAAGGGCCGCGGTGCCGAGGCATCGCGGCGTCGGTGGTCGGGGATCACCCCGCCTCGGGAGGGGCGTCCTCCTGGGTGGCGGCACGATAGACACGCTCACCCAGCTGGATCACGGCCCGCATCCCCTGCCAGACCCACTCGGCGGTGGCACCCAGCAGCGGGGCCTCGGTGAAGCGCACGTCTGCCGGCTTGCCGACACTTTCCGGGGGCAGGCTCTTCTCGGGCACCAGCAGCACGCTTGCCACGTTCTGCTGCTGGCGGACCCAGCTGGGAAAGCCGGCGCGCGGCTGGCGCTCGACGTCGAGCGCCACGTTGCGTACCCGAGCGCGGATCGGGGTCGAGGCGTTGGGCAGCGAGACATAGGCCGTCTGGTTGGGCTCGATGCGGTCGATGTCATCCATGTGGACCAGCGCCTCGACCATGACATCGTCCTCACCGGTGCGGATCAGGGTCATGATCCGCTCGCTCTCGTTGACATAGGTGCCGTCTGCGCTGCTCAGGGCCCAGGCCACCAGGCACTCGCACGGGCTGTAGATGTCGTTGCTGGCCTGGCGTGCCTCCAGCGCGGTGATGCGAGAACTCTCCAGGTCGCGTGCCGTCTCGAACTGCTCGATGCGTGCCTGGGCGATCTCCGGCGACACCGTCTCGAAGCTCATGGCATCGCCGCTTTCGGGGCGCGCGGAGCTGGCGATGCTGACCTGGCCGCCGCCGGCCGACGCCAGGTGCTCCTTCAGGTTCGTGATGAGCTGCTCGTTGTAGTTGAGCGAGGCGCGGGAGAGGATCAGTTCCGACTCCAGGTCGCTGTTGGCGATGCTGGTCAGCTCCTGGTCGCGCTCGACCCGGTCGCCGGCCTGCAGGTCGTGGGCCTCGAGGATGCCGGGGCCCGGAGCGCGGATGTCGATCCGTGGGGCGGTGACCGCGGCGAAGCTCGGCTCGATCAACATGAAGTTGCGGTAGGCTGTGGCCGCGGCCGCGATCGCGAGGACGCCGATGGCGGTGAACAGCAGCAGGTAGCGTCCCCGCGGCTTGGGTGGGCGCGACGGCGGCAGGGGCGAGGAGTGGCCCGCCTTGCGCCTGCGCGGGGTCTGCGGATCCTCGCCTTCCATCAGCGACTCAATGCTGGGGTGGCGTCCGGTCAGGCAGCTGCGAACCACCTGGCGCAGCAGTTCGCGGTGTGGTGGTTCGATATCCGTGATCTCGAAGCCGTTGACGTAGTTCCGCCCGCCCTGCTCGGCGGTGGCATGGCGGCACTCGGCCTGCACCGGCACGATCAGTTCGGTGGCCCCGGCGGTCAGCAGCAGCGAGGCCGACAGGCGCTCGCCAGGGCGCAGCGGCCGTGAGGTGCGCACCGCGAAGCCGCCCACCGAGACATCGGCACCGGGGAGCTCCTGGCCATCCTCGAGGCGTACCCGGAAGGGCGGCGAGACGCGGATGAAGCGGCGCTCGTCGCGCCGCTCGTGGTGGATTCTCTCGTGATGGCGTCCCTCGCCTCGGTGGGCGACCGGACCCAGGCTCGGCTCGTTGCGGTCGATGCCGTTCATGTCGGGATAATGATCAGACATCCTTTGCCTTCTCCTTGCTCTGTTGGTTGGCCGACGCCAGGGTGTCGCCGGAACGGCCGGAGTCCACCTGGATCCTCAGGCCCTTGAGGCGCATCGAGTGGTGCTTCAGTGTCAGGGTGCAGCCGGCAGGCTGCGGGCAGACCGCCGCTTCGGCGATGGGTCGTCCACGGCTGTCGCTCAGGTGGGTGGCCAGCTCGGCGGTGACGAAGAGGCGCGTGGCGTCCCCCGAGGCACCCAGCAGCTGCCGGGCCCGGGGGCGGTCGAGGCCCTCGATTGTGTCCAGCAGCTCGTCGTCGAGATGGAAGTCACCGGCCGGCAGTTGCACGCTGCCCCCCTCCGGGGCATCGGCGATGGCCAGCGACAGCCAGCGGTCGTCCACCCGCGACTGCGCCGCCGGACTGCCGCCGATCAGGGTGGCCAGCGAGGTGCGGTCCGGTGGCTGCAGAACCCCGGTGGCCAGCACCAGCACGTAGAGCAGCACGCCGTAGGCGAAGCCGTGGAGCACATGGCCCATGCGCCGCTGGCGCTTCACGGCCGCCGGGTCGTCGGGTTCCCCCGCGGAGATGCCCTGGCGCGACCACTTCTGGCGGTTGAAGCGGAAGCTGACATAGGTCTTGAGCAACGCACCCCACACCTGGTTGTAGTAGATCAGGGGCACCCAGAGCAGGCTGTAGCGTCCGTGCTGCCAGGCCAGGATGAGCGTCACGATGCCGCGGGTGAAAAGGATCCACAGGACATAGGCGAATATGAACGAGGGGCGGATGAACAGGGTTACCAGGAGCGCCACCGTGGGGCCGATCAGGGTGGTCCACATGGAGAGCCGCTGGTCGACCAGGCTCCACCAGGTGAACAGACCCATGGGCCTTGGTCCCAGGGCGATGGCGCGGTTGCTGGTGCGCAGCATGTTGCCGTACCAGCGGCGCATCAGGTCGGTGGTCGACTTGAAGAACCGCCTGCGGTCGGGCAGTTCCTCGAAGCCCGAGACGTGCACGTCCGGGATGTAGAGCATCCGCCAGCCGTTCTTCAGCAGCCAGTACCAGGTCGACTTGTCGTCACCGGAGAGGAACTTGAAGGTGCCGAAGCGCCAGTGGTCGACGTGGTCGTTCTCCACCAGTTCGATGAAGTCGGGCTGGGTCGCCAGTTCGGCCCGGAAGGCACTGTAGCGGCCGGTCAGTACCAGCAGGCGCCGTGAGACCGACATCGAGCTCATCACCAGGTGACGCTGGGCATAGCGGATGTCATACCACTCCTTGGTGGCGTCGCCTCCCGTGACGATGGCGCTGTTGTTGGTGGTCAGGGCGCCCAGATCATCCTGGACGCTGAAGAACGACAGCGAGCGCGACAGGGTGCCCGGCTCGAGCCGGATATCGCCGTCCATGGAAACCAGCAGGGCGCCCGGCGCCGGCATGCGTCGCGAGATGGCGCGCAGCACCTCGGCCATGGCCGAGCGCTTGCCATCGCCCTTCTGGAACATGTAGCGCAGCTCGATGTTCTCCGGCCAGCCGTTGTCGTCCATGACGTGGGTGATGATGTCCACGTCGGTGCGGTCCGACAGCGAGGCGAAGATGGTGGTGGGCACGCCATAGTCGGCGACCTCGCGTACCAGGGCATCGTAGACACGGAAACTGACCTCGGGCTCGATGCGGAAGGAGGTGCACAGCACATAGAGCTCCGGGGGGAGGCCCTGCTCCCCCTGGGCATCCGCCTCGGCCCGCAGGCGCGGGAAGATCCGACGGTTGTACCACACCGAGCGCACGGCCTGGATCAACCACCAGCTGTAGCGCCAGATGCCCACCGCCCCGACGGCGAAGAAGAAGCTCTTCGATTCCGAGGAGAAGACATCCAGCGGCAGGCCATCGACCACCACGATCAGCAGGGCGATCCCGAGGATGAAGGTAGTGACCTCCGTCACCTTGCTGGCGACGGAGCGATCGTCAGGTGTGTTCGACATCTCGACTCCCCCTCAGGCGAGTACGGGACGCACGGAGTCACCCCGGCCGATGGCGTAATAGGCGAGGCCTGCGGCCTTGACCGACTCGGGCGGGAAGAGGTTGCGGCCGTCCACCACGACCGGCTCGCGCAGGGTCGCTCGCAGCGCCTCGAAGTCGACGGTGCGGAAGGCCTTCCATTCGGTGCAGATCACCAGGGCATCGGCGCCCTCGAGGGCCTCGTCGCGATAGCCGGCGAGCACCAGGTCGTCACGGTCGCCATACAGGCGGCGACACTCCTCGGCGGCCTCGGGGTCATAGGCCTGGACCCGGGCACCGGCCTCCCAGAGGGCCTCCATCAGCGCCCGACTGGGGGCCTCGCGCATGTCATCGGTGTTGGGCTTGAAGGCCAGGCCCCACAGCGCGATGGTCCTGCCGGCCAGTTGGCCGTTGAAGGCCTGGCACAGCATCTCGAACAGTCGGCTCTTCTGACGCGCGTTGACGCGCTCCACGGCGGCGATCATCTCGGCGGGGTGGCCGACCTGCTCGGCAGTATGCGCCAGCGCCTTGACGTCCTTGGGGAAGCAGGAGCCACCGTAGCCGCAGCCGGGATAGATGAAGTGATAGCCGATGCGTGGGTCGCTGCCGATGCCGTGGCGAACCTCCTCCACGTCGGCTCCCAGCCGCTCGGCCAGGTTGGCGATCTCGTTGATGAAGCTGATCTTGGTGGCGAGCATGGCATTGGCAGCGTACTTGGTCAGCTCGGCGCTGCGCACGCCCATGAACATCAGCTTGTCGCGGTTGCGGTTATAGGGGCCGTAGCACTCACGCATGGCGCTGCGCACGCGGTCGGAATCTGTCCCTACCACGATGCGCGAGCCCCGCGAGAAGTCCTCGATCGCGGCGCCCTCCTTGAGGAATTCCGGGTTGGAGCAGACATCGAAGGGGAGCTGCAGACGGCGCTGCCCGAGCTCGGCGCTGATCACGCGCGCCACCTTGCTGGCGGTGCCCACCGGCACCGTCGACTTGTCGACGATGATGCGGTACTGGGTCATATGGCGGCCGATGGTCTTGGCCACCTCGAGCACATGTCGCAGGTCCGCGCTGCCATCCTCGTCGGCGGGCGTGCCCACGGCGATGAACTGCAGCAGGCCGAAGGCCACGCCCTCGGCGGCATCGGTGGTGAAGCGCAGGCGTCCGGTCGCCCGGTTCTGGCGGATCAGGCCCTCCAGGCCGGGCTCATAGATCGGTACCTCGCCGTCATTGAGGCGCGCGATCTTGTCGGCATCGACGTCGACGCAGAGGACGTCGTGGCCCACATCGGCCAGGCAGGCGCCGGTCACCAGGCCCACGTAACCGGAACCGAAGATGGTAATCCGCATGGTCGTCATTGCTCCTTGCTGAGGGCCCACCCGCAGGCATCGGACGCGGGGAGGGCAGGTCTACGGGGGCATGCGACCACTCACAGGAGCAATTATCGGGCCATGTTTTTATATTCCTTTTATATCAATGGATTGTGCTATCAACGGGGCGGCGATCTCGCCGGAGACGTGGCCGAAGCGTCGCCGCGCAGCTACAGGACTCGCAAGGCCTGAGAAAGTTCTTTTATATCAATTAGATAAGGTGTTGCCAGGCGGCAACGCCGCCCTTGGGGATCTTTTCAGGTTATTGATTTAATTGAATTTCAGTAGTCGATGCCGCGGCGCGCCTGTACGCCCGCATTGAAGGCGTGGCGCACCTCCTGCATCTCGGTCACGGTATCGGCCATGTCGAGCAGCTCGCGGTGGGCATTGCGCCCGGTGACGATCACGCTCTGCTCGGCGGGACGGTTCTCGATGGCGCGCCGCACGGTGTCGATGTCGAGGTAGCCGAACTTGAGCATGTAGGTGATCTCGTCGAGTACCACCAGGTAGACATCGGGGTCGGCCAGCATGCGCTCCGCCTCGGCCCACACCTCGCGGCAGGCGGCGGTATCGGCCTCGCGGTTCTGGGTCTCCCAGGTGAAGCCGGTACCCATGATGGCGACCTCGAGGTTGGGGTCCTCGACCAGCCGCTCGCGCTCGCCGCACTCCCACTGTCCCTTGATGAACTGGATCACCCCGACGCGGTAGCCGTAACCCAGTGCGCGGGTCACGGTGCCCCAGGCGGCGGTGGTCTTGCCCTTGCCGTTGCCGGTGAAGACCAGCAGCAGGCCGCGCTGTTCGGTGGCGGCGGCGACCTTCTCGTCGACGTGGGCCTTGAGTTTCTGCATTGACTGCTTGTGGCGGGTATCGCGATCGCTCATCGGGGCTCCATATGCTGTACAAGGCTTGTAGAGGAAAATGACAGCATACGCGAGCCGTGGCCCGGCGTCAGCTCCCCTGGCGTACCCGTGTCTCCATGTGTGACAGGAATACCGCCATGATGCGCTCATAGAGACCCCGACCGAGCACGGCATCCTCGATGCCGGCATCGATATTGGGGTTGTCGTTGACCTCGATCACCACCACCCGGTCACCGGCCTGCTTGAGGTCGACGCCATACAGGCCGTCGCCGATCAGCCGACAGGCCTTGAGGGCCGCCCTGATCACCGCCGGCGGCACCTCCTCCGGGGCATGGGTGGTGAAGCCGCCGCTCCTCACCCCGGCAGCGGAGTGGTCGTAGATCTGCCAGTGCCCGCGGGCCATGTAGTAGCGGCTGGCGAACAGCACCTGGCCATCGAGCACTCCGATGCGCCAGTCGTATTCGGTGGGCAGCCACTCCTGGAGCAGCAGCAGGGCCGAGTCGTGGAACAGGCGGCCCGCCTGGTGTTCCAGCTGGGCCAGCTCGGTGACCTTGACCACGCCACGGGAGAACGAGCCGTCGGGGACCTTGAGCACCAGCGGGAAGTCGAGGCCGTCGAGGCGTTCGGCCAGCGGGCGACGGTCACCGCGCTTGAGCAGTACGCCCTCCGGTGCCGGCACCCCGCGGGCGCGCAGTAGGGCGTGCAGGTAGACCTTGTTGGTGCAGCGCAGGATATCCCGTGGCGAGTCGATCACCACCAGCCCCTCGTGTTCGGCACGGCGCGCCATGCGATAGGTGTGGTGGTCCAGGGCGGTGGTCTCGCGAATGAACAGGGCGTCGAACTCGGCGATTCGTCCGGCATCGCGGCGGGTGATCAACGAGACATCGATGCCGAGCCGGCGTCCGGCCCGGATGAAGGCCTTCAGCGCCCCGCGGTTGCTGGGGGGCAGCGCCTCCCCGGGATCGACCAGGATCGCCAGGTCGAAGCGGTAGCGGCGTCGCGCCTTGGGTGTGCGCCAGACCTTGCGGGAGTGGCGGTTGAGGGCGCTGGCGAAGAGGTCCTGCTCCTCGAGTGCCAGGTCGCGCAGGCGCAGCGGCTTGAGACGGGAAAGCCGCCACTGGTCGTGGCGGCGCACCAGCCGGGCCTCCAGCAGGGGGCAGGGCAGGCGTTCGAAGAGCTTGCGTGCCAGGCGCTCGAGGCCGGGTTGGTGACACTCGCCGAACAGCACACGCAGGGTCACGGCATCGCCGGAAAGCCGGCCGCGCCGTGCCAGTTCGCCGAGCAGCGGGGTCAGGGTATCGAGCTGCAGGTCGATCAGCGCCTTGCGCGACAGCTCGTTGAGCGTTTCCACCGTGGGCAGCACCCGCTGGCCGCGGGCCTGGGCCAGCAGCGACACATAGTAGCCGGTGCCCAGGTAGTCGAGCTCACCGCATAGGTTGATCACATGGGTGGTGCGTTCGCTTTCGGCGCCGCTGCGGTGGCGGCGGTCCAGCGAAAGATAGTCGTCGGCGCTGATCAGGTCTTCACTGGGGTAATAGGGCTGCCAGTCGGCGAGGCGGTCGACGACGATTCGCAAGGGGCACATGGTGGCGGCTACCGGATAGGGAGGAGGGCGGCCGGGGCGGGCCGAACTGTGGCCAGAATGCGCCTGGCTCGCGGCCACGGCAAGGCGGAAGCTGAGTGAAAATATTTCATGCTCCTGCCTCGCTGACATCGGCCCCGAGCACGCTCAGAATCGGCCGGATACCCTCTGGAGAGCCCCATGACCATTCAGCTGCGTCGGGCCACCGGCCACGACCTCGACGCCCTCTTTCGCCTGGAGCAGAGCGCCTTTACCGGCGACCGCTTCAGCCGTCGCCAGCTCTGGCACCTGCTCAACCGCGCCCATGCCGAGACCTGGGTGCTGGAGCGCGACGCCGAGGCGCTCACCCCGGTGCGGCTGCTGGGTTACGGTACCCTGCTGTTCCGTCACGGCAGTACCCGCGCCCGGCTCTACTCCTTCTGCGTGCACCCCGAGTTCCGTGGCTCGGGCCTCGGGCGTCAACTGCTCGAAGCCCTGGAAGGGGCGACCCGGGCGCGAGGCTGCACTCGCCTGGGGCTCGAGGTGCGCGCCGACAACCGTGCGGCGCTGGCGCTCTACCGGCGCATGGGGTTTCGGCTCGAGCGCTGGTTGCCGGAGTATTACCAGGATGGCTGCGCCGCCTGGCAGATGGTCAAGGCGCTGGAGCCTGCGGCGCCGGGGGCTCAGGGCTGATAGAATCCCTGGATCTTTCCCCCATTGCCAGGAGCCGTCATGCCCTCCTTCGATATCGTCTCCGAGTTCGACAAGCACGAAGCCAGCAACGCCGTGGATCAGGCCAACCGCGAGGTCCAGTCGCGCTTCGATTTCAAGGGCGTCGATGCCAGCTTCGCGCTCGAGGGTGAGAGCGTGAAGCTCGAGGCCGAAGTGGACTTCCAGCTCAAGCAGATGCTCGACGTGCTGCGCAACAAGCTGATCGGCCGTGGCATCGATGCGCGCTGCCTCGATATCCAGGAACCGGTGCTCTCCGGGGTGCGTGCCCGTCAGGAGGCGCACCTCAAGCAGGGCCTCGAGCAGAAGGAGGCCAAGGATATCGTCAAGCGCATCAAGGACAGCAAGCTCAAGGTGCAGGCGCAGATCCAGGGCGAGAAGGTGCGCGTCACCGGCAAGAAGCGTGACGATCTCCAGGCAGTGATGGCCCTGCTGCGCGGTGAACAGGGCCCCGATCTGCCGATGCAGTTCGACAACTTCCGCGACTGACACGCGCGCCCCTCGCGAGCATCGAGGGGCCGGCGAAAGCGGCCCGCGCTACCCCGGTGCAGCGGAGCCCATGGCGTTCATAGGGCATGGCGATTGGCGTGCCCTGCTCGGCTGGTCTTCAATGAAGGCTGAGACGTCACCGGAGGCTGCACCATGTCATCCATCCCCCGCCTGGCCTTCCTGCTGATCGCCTGGCTGAATTTCGGCCTCGGCGTGCTGGGCGTCTTCGTGCCTCTCATGCCTACCACCTGCTTCATGCTGCTGGCGGTATGGTCCGCCTCGAAGGCGTCGCCGGGCTTCGCCCGCTGGATCCGAGAGCATCCGCGCTTCGGCCCCGCGGTGCTGGCCTGGGAGGGCGAGCGCGCCATCCCGCGCCACGCCAAGCAGCTGGCCGCCGGCATGCTGGCCCTTTCCATGCTGGTGCTGGCGCTGACCGTCAGCCTGCTGTGGCTCAAGCTCGCGCTGATCGGCGGCCTCGCCCTGCTAGGGGCCTGGATCATCACCCGGCCGGAGCCGGCCCTGTGAGGGTGCTTTGAGCTCGGGGGGCGCGGCGCCGTACAATGGTCGCAATTCTCGACAGGAGCACCACGCATGTCCGATCCCCAGGCGACCTACCTGAGCGATTACCGTCCCCCTGCCTACCGCGTCACCCATGCCGACCTCACCTTCGACCTCGATCCCACCGCCACGCGGGTCAAGGCACGCCTGCACCTGGCGCGTCACCCCGAGCGTGAGTCGGGTGAGCCGCTGGTGCTCGACGGTGAAGGGCTGTCCCTCAAGGCCATCGCCCTCGACGGCGAGCCGCTGGAGGCGGACGAGTATGCGGTAGACGACAAGCACCTGACGGTGCACCGGGTGCCCGAGGTGTTCCACCTCGACACCGAGGTGGAAATCGCTCCCGAGGCCAACACCGCCCTGGAGGGGCTCTACCTTTCCAACGGCATGTACTGCACCCAGTGCGAGGCCGAGGGCTTCCGGCGCATCACCTTCTACCCGGACCGCCCGGATGTCATGGCGACCTTCTCCACCACGGTGATCGGTGGTACCGGCGAGCCGGTGCTGCTCTCCAACGGCAACTCGGTGGAACGCGGCGAGTTGCCGGGCGGCCGCCACTTCGTCACCTGGGAGGACCCGCATCCCAAGCCCAGCTACCTGTTCGCCCTGGTGGCCGGCGACCTCAAGAAGGTCGAGGATGCCTTCACCACCGCCAGCGGGCGCGAGGTGACCCTGCAGATCTGGGTCGAGGAGGAGAACCTCGACAAGACCGATCACGCCATGGCCTCGCTGAAGCGCGCCATGCGCTGGGACGAGCAGGCCTACGGCCGCGAGTACGACCTCGACCTGTTCATGATCGTGGCGGTCAACGACTTCAACATGGGCGCCATGGAGAACAAGGGGCTCAACATCTTCAACTCGGCGGCTGTGCTGACCCATCCCCACACCGCCACCGACGCCGCCTTCCAGCGGGTCGAGAGCATCGTCGCCCACGAGTACTTCCACAACTGGTCCGGCAACCGGGTGACCTGTCGCGACTGGTTTCAGCTCTCCCTGAAGGAGGGCTTCACGGTGTTCCGCGACCAGTGCTTCTCCGCCGACACCAACTCCCCGGCGGTCAAGCGCATCGAGGACGTCGCCTTCTTCCGCACCGCCCAGTTCGCCGAGGATGCCGGCCCTACCGCGCATCCGGTGCGCCCCGACCACTACATCGAGATCGGTAACTTCTACACCCTGACCATTTACGAGAAGGGGGCCGAGGTAGTGCGCATGCTCGCCAACCTGGTGGGCGAGGCAGCCTTCCGACGTGGCAGCGACCGCTACTTCGAGCGCTTCGACGGTCAGGCGGTGACCATCGAGGACTTCGTCGACTGCATGGCCGAGGCCTCGGGACTGGACCTTTCCCAGTTCATGCACTGGTACTCCCAGTCCGGTACCCCGGAGATCGATGCCTTCGGCGAGTATGACTACGCCAAGGCGGAGTATCGTCTGATCCTGCGCCAGCGCACCCCGGCGACCCCCGATCAGCTCGACAAGCAGCCGCTGCACATCCCGGTGCGCCTGGGCCTGGTGGGTACCAAGAGCGGCCGTGACCTGCCGCTGACCCTGGATGGCGAAACGCTGGGGAGCGATGCGGTGATCCACCTGCGCGAGGCGGAGCAGGAGTTCCTGTTCACCGACGTCTCCGAGGCACCGGTGCCCTCGCTGCTGCGCGGCTTCTCGGCCCCTGTGAAGCTGCGTTTCCCCTATGGCCGCGAGGACCTGGCCTTCCTGCTGGCCAACGACTCCGATGGCTTCAACCGCTGGGATGCCGGCCAGCGCCTGGCCATGCTGGCCCTGGACGACCTGATCGCCGCGCACCGTAACGGTGTAGAGAAGGTGATGGATCCGCGGGTCACCGAGGCCTTCCGCGGCCTGCTGGAGGGGGAGCCCGAGGACCGCGCGGTGCTGGCCGAGATGATCACCCTGCCCAGCGAGGCTTACATCGCCGAGCAGCAGCCACTGGTGGACGTCGACGCCATCCACGCCGCCCGGGAGTTCATGCGTCGCGGGCTGGCCACGGCACTGCGGGATGACTTCCTGCGCGTCTACCGCGAGAACCAGGACGACAGCCCCTATGCGCCCACGCCGGAGCAGATCGCCCGGCGCAGCCTGAAGAACGTGGCGCTCGCCTATCTCATGGCCATCGAGGACGAGGACGGCGTGCAACTGGCCCGCGAGCAGTTCGAGGCCGACCACAACATGACCGACGTGCGCCATGCCCTGACCCTGCTGACCCACAGCAGTCGCGACGAGCTCAGCGAGCCGGCGCTCAAGGCCTTCGGCGAGAAGTGGGCCCATGACCCGCTGGTGATGGACCAGTGGTTTGCGATCCAGGTATCACGCCCGCAACCCGACGTGCTCGAGCGGGTGAAGTTCCTGATGCAGCACCCTGCCTTCTCGCTGAAGAATCCCAACAAGGTGCGCGCACTGATCGGCACCTTCGCCGGCCAGAACCGGGTCAACTTCCACCGTATCGACGGCGCGGGCTACCGCCTGCTGGCCGACACCGTGATCGAGCTCAACCGCCTCAACCCGGAGATCGCCGCACGGCTGATCACCCCGCTGACGCGCTGGGCTCGCTTCGACGAGGAGCGCCAGGAGCTCATGAAGGGCGAGCTCGAGCGCATCCGTGCCGAGGAGCTCTCGCCCAATGTGTATGAGGTGGTGGAAAAGGCCCTGGCCTGAACCTCCGCGTCTTCAACGGCAAGCGCCGCCCCTCGGGGCGGCGCTTTCACGTCGGGATGGCGGTCAATATATGAGCCAGCTCAACACCACGAAGCCCAGCAGCAGCCAGATCAGCGTGGCGACGATGGCGCGGCGGGTCAGCGCCCGGAACGCCTTCCACAGCATCCACAGGCCGACCACCAGGATCAGCAGGCTGACGATGGAGGTGGAGATGCCCAGCGAGCCGGCCAGCCCCTGGAGGAAGCCGCGGGCGGAGTCGCCGATATTGGCGAAGAAGCCGGTCAGCAGGTCGACGACGAAGCGGATGATCTCGCCGAGGGTCCTGCCGATCCAGGTGAAGAACTCTTCCATGTGCGGGTTCCGGTAGCTACTCGATCAGATCGAGTACGGTACCCACGATATCATCCATTGTCACCAGGCCCACCAGACGATTGTCGTCCAGCACCAGGGCGCGCTTGACCACGCTGTCTGTCATCAGCTTGGCGACATGGCGCACGTCCAGTGACTCGCCGACACCAATGGCCGGCTTGGCGCAGATGTCGTAGACGTTGATCAGGTCGATATCGCCGTTCTCGGCAACGATGGTCTTGAGGACATTGGTGTAGGTGATCAGCCCCCAGGCATCGTGGGGATCCTGCTGCTCCACCACCAGGCACTTGAGGTTGTGCTGTTTCATCAGACTCAGGGCGTCGCGCAGAGTGGCGAAGGGTGACACCGTCACCACATCGCGCATCATGATGTCCTTTACCAGCATCGTGTTACTCCATTGGTAGGGGAAAGGTCAGACTTCGTGCCTGAGGCGCTCCTCGAAACGCTTGATCTGTGACATGTCGATTCCGCCGAGGTGCTCCACAGGCAGCGTCATCACTAGCCCCTTGGAGTCCTCACCGGAGGGGCTCAGGAGATCCCGGATGGCCTTGAGCACCTTGAGCGACAGTCCCTTCTCGAGGGTCATCAGCATCACGCTCTGGCTGCCTTCGTAGGTCAGGCCGAAGAAGGTCTTCTTGCGCTCGCCGCCGATACCGCGGCCCGACATCAGGGTCATGCCCACGGCACCGGCTTCGGTGGCGGCATCGATGCACTCCTGTTCCATCTCTTCTGGCACGATGGCCACCAGCAGGGAAAACTTCATGGGGCTGTCTCTCTTCTGTGAGCCATTCGCTCCATGAGAATGGCATAGCTCATCACGGTCACGATAGGGAATATGGAGGCGAAGGCGATCAGGCCGAAGCCATCGATCAATACGCTGCGTCCGTCGATCTGGCCGGCCAGGCCGATACCCAGGGCGGTCACCAGTGGTACCGTCACCTCGGAGGTGGTCACGCCCCCGAGGTCGAAGGCCAGCGCCACGATGTAGCGGGGGGCGAGAATCGTCAGCACGATCACCAGAAGGTAACCACCGATGATGTAGTAGTGGATCGAGTCGCCGCTGATGATGCGATGGACGCCGATGGTGATGCCGATGGCGACCCCGAAGGCCACCAGCAGGCGGATCACGTTGCCCTGGATCTTGCCGGCGGCGGCTTCCTCGGCCTGCTGGCCCACGGCGATCAGGGCCGGTTCGGCCATGGTGGTGGCGAAGCCGATGGCGAAGGCGAAGAGGTAGACCCACAGCCAGGTGTCGAAGGTGATGAGCTGCTCGGCCATGCTCCTGCCGATGGGGAAGAGCCCCAGCTTGAGTCCCACCACGAAGGCGTAGAGGCCGATGATCACCAGGCCGAAGCCCACGCCCACCTTGAGCGGGCTGGCCAGCGAGTGGCGCAGTACGGCGTACTGAAAGAACAGCACGGTCAGGATGATCGGCAGCACGTCGCGCAGCATGCTGAACAGGTCGAGGATCATGGCCAGCAGTCCCGCGGGCTTGCCGGTATCGCCTCCGGTGCTGACCAGCTCGGCCCCGCTGGCCAGGTTGCCGGCATCGGCATAGACCAGGATGCCGTAGAGCTGGACGCTGATCATCGGCACCATGACCGCCAGCGCCACCAGGCCGAAGCCGTCGATCAGCGGGTTGCGACCGCGAATGGAGGAGGCCAGGCCGATGCCCAGGGCGGCGATCAGCGGTACGGTGACGATATTGGTGGTGACACCACCGGAGTCGTAGGCCAGGCCCACGATCTCTGCGGGAGCGAAGAAGGTGACCAGTACCACCGTGACGTAGCCGGCGATCATGTACCAGTGGATCGGGTGGCCGAGGATCACCCGCAGCACACCCATCGCCATCACCAGCCCCACGGAGCAGGCCACGATCAGCCTCAGGGTCAGGGCGTCGATGCGCCCCCCGCTGATCTCCCGGGCCTGCTCGGCCACGGCAATCAGCGCCGGTTCGGCCACCACCGCCGAGAAGCCGATGGCGAAGCCGAAGGCCATCAGCAGCGGCACCGAGCCGCGCCGGGCGAACTGGTTGGCGAGCCGCTTGCCCACCGGGAAGATGCTGAGCTCGAGGCCCTGCAGGAAGAGTGCCACCCCCACGGCGACGATCAACAGGCCACCCGCCATGGCGAGGCCGCCTTCCGGCCACTCACGGAACAGCAGGGCCTGGAAGGCCGCCACCACCAGTATGATGGGCAGCAGGTTACGCAGGGCATGGAGGAAGGCGTGGGCAAAGTCCCTGAGTGGTCCGGCCAAGTTCCGCTCCCTGAATGTGTGGCGTCGATGTCCTGGACGGCCCCGGTGGCCACATCCTGCTAATCTTGTGGCAGGCGGTGTCCGGCGCCGAATGGGGGGATCATATCACCCTGGCGGTGGCATCGGCATGGGCCGCCGGTGATGTTGCCTTGATATGCGTCAAGTATGACTGCGCCACTACCACAAGGAGTCCGCCATGGACCTTTCGCTGATCCTGCCTGTCGTGTTGCTGGTTGCCCTGCTGATCTATGCCGTCAGCATCTACAACCGCCTTGTGGCGCTGAAGAACCGCTTCCAGAACGCCTTTGCGCAGATCGAGGTGCAGCTCAAGCGGCGCCACGACCTGATTCCCAATCTGGTGGAGACCGCGCGGGCCTACATGGCCCACGAGCGCGAGACGCTCTCCGCGGTGACCGAGGCGCGCAATGCCGCCGAGGTCGGCCTGAAGCATGCCGCCGCGGATCCCGGCAATGCCGCCGCCATGGCCGAGCTGGCCGGTGCCGAGGGAGCGTTGGGTGCCGCCCTGGGGCGCCTCAACGTGGTGATGGAGGCCTATCCGGATCTCAAGGCCTCGGAGAATATGCAGCAGCTCTCCGAGACCCTGACCAGCACCGAGAATCGCGTCGCCTTCGCCCGCCAGGCCTTCAACGACGCCGTGATGCAGTACAACACCTACAAGCAGAGCTTTCCGCCGGTGATCCTGGCCGCCTCCTTCGGCCACAAGGAGGACGCCGCCCTGCTGGAGTTCGAGGACAGCGCGGATATCCAGGCCGCGCCCCGCGTGAGCTTCTGAGCGGAGGCCCCGCATGGACTTCTTTACCGCCCAGGACCGTGCCCGGCGGCTCTCGGCTCGGCTGGTCCTGCTGTTGCTGCTCGCCGTCGTGGTCCTGGTAGTGCTGACCTGCGTGCTGGTGGCGCTGGCCGTGGTGGTGATGAACCCGGAGCGGATGGGCGCCGGTGACCCGCTGGCGGCGGCGCTGGAGCCCAGGCTCTTCGCCCTGGTGGCGGGTGGCGTGGTGGCCATCGTGGTGCTGGGTGGCCTGGTGCGTCACCTGCAGCTGCGTGTCGGCGGCTATGCGGTGGCCGAGGCCCTGGGCGGGCGTCCCCTGGCACTGGATACCCGGGATGAGGACGAGCGGCGCCTGCTCCATGTGGTGGAGGAGATGGCCATCGCCTCGGGGATGCCGGTGCCGGCGGTCTACCTGCTGGATGACGCTGCCATCAATGCCTTCGCCGCCGGGCATGACACCCATGATGCCGTCATCGGCGTGACCCGCGGCGCCATCGAGCACCTCGACCGAGATCAGCTGCAGGGCGTCATTGCTCATGAGTTCAGCCATATCCTGCATGGCGACATGCGCCTCAACCTGCGCCTGGTGGCGCTGCTCCACGGCATCCTGGTGATCGGCCTGGCGGGCCGCTTCCTGCTGCGCGGGCTCGCCGGCGGGCGCCGCCGGGGTTCCCGGCGCGGTGGCCATGTGGCGATCATGGGCCTGGGGGTGGCGCTGATGGCGGTGGGCTACGCCGGTACCCTGTGCGGCAACCTGATCAAGGCGGCGGTGAGTCGCCAGCGCGAGTTCCTGGCCGATGCCAGCGCCGTGCAGTACACCCGCAACCCCGAAGGCATCGGCGGGGCCCTCCAGACCCTGGCCGCCTACCGCCTCGGCTCGCACCTGCTGGCGGCCAATGCCGCCGAGTTCAGCCATCTCTATTTCGGCAGTGGCGTGCGCAGCCTGAGCCGATTCACGGCGACCCACCCGCCGCTGGAGGCGCGCATCCGTCGCGTGCTGCCGCGGTGGGATGGCCGCTTGCCGGAACCTTTCGCACCGACGCCCAGGGCCGCTCCTGAGCCTCCGTCCTCGCCGGCCACGCCCTCCCATGCCACTCCCCTCGGCGGGGCGGCACTGGACGGGGCCGCTCTGGGGGCCGCCGCGGTGGCCAGTATCGGCCGCCCCGACGATGCGGCGCTGGCCAGCGCCCGCCGGCGCCTGGCCGGGCTCGATGAGCGGCTGATCGAGGCGGCCCATGAGCCCTTCGCGGCCCGGGCGCTGGTCTATGCCATCCTGATGGGGATCGACCCGGCGAGCCGCGACTCCCAACGAGAGGTGCTCGAGCGCCAGGCGCTGCCCGAGGTGCTGGTCGAGCTGGAGGCCCTGACCGAGCCGCTGGCGGGCCTGTCGCCTGGCGACCGGCTGCCGCTGATCGAGCTGGCGCTTCCCGCGCTGCGTGCCTTGAACCCCGCCCAGGGGGCGCGCTTCCGTGCCTGCCTGGATGGGCTGATGGCCGCCGAGGAGGCGCCGGGTGCCCTGCAGTGGGCGCTTCACCGGCTGGTCAGGTCGGGGCTGGATGGGGAGCGCCGAGCCCACCGTGACCGGCGCCTGGCCGACCTGGCCGGTCCGCTCTCCCGCCTGCTCTCGACCCTGGCCCTGGCGGGGCAGCCCGAGCAAGATGCGGCACAGGCGGCGCTGGAGCGGATTGCCTCGGCGCTGGGCGTGTCGCTGGACCTGGTCGTAGAGCCTGCCACTCCCCGCGAGCTGGACTGGGCGCTGGAGCGCCTGGCGCGGCTGCGCAACGAGGCGCGGGCACCGCTGCTTGCCGCCATGGTCTGCTGTGTGGAACAGGATGGGCGGGTCGAGCCCCGGGAGGCCGAACTGCTGCGAGCGGTGGCCTGGACCCTGGGGGTCCCGCTGCCGCTGGGCGCACTCGATGAGGCATAAGTCGGCTTGCGAGGGATGGGCCGCTCTGCTGCAATGAGCCCTTTTCGTGACGGAGACGCTTGGATGATCACTACATTCTGGAAGCCGACCCTGCTGGCCGCGCTGCTGGCTCTGGGGCTGGCCGGCTGCGGCAACGGCGATGAATCGGCCGGCGGTGGCGATGCGTCACAGTCGGCGGAACAGGTGCCGGAGGAGCAGGCGGCGGAGGAGCAGGCGCCGGCCGTCGCGGAGTCGGATGACTCGAGTGCGGATGGGCAGGCCGCGGAAGAGGCGCCTCCCGCCGAGGAGGGTGAGTCGGAGACCATGTCGGCCGACGCCGAGGTCTCCGCCGATGTCGACTCCCTGGGAGAGTCCCCCGAGGACGCCCTGGAGGAAGAGGGCGCCCTGCCCGGCGAGGCCACGCGCGAGGATGTCGATGCCATCATCGAGGAGACCGAGCGGCGCTTCGAGGAGGCCCAGCAGCGCATCGACGAGCAGTTCGAGCAGGCCGAGCAGGAGGCTTCGGTGCCCGAACCCATGGAGGGCGACGACTTCGAGAGCAGCATCGACATCGACTCTTCCCTCGGTGAGGATCCGCTGGCCGGTGAGGGTGCGGGCGAATCGGATATCGACGCCATCATCGAGGAGCAGGAGCGTCGCTTCGAGGAGGCCCAGCGTGAGCTGGAGCAGCAGTTCGAGGAGATGGAGCGGGAAGTGCCGGAATTCGAGGACTTCGACGTCGAACCCATGGAGGGGGATGCGACCGCCGATGAGGCCGTCGCGGAGTAACGCCCCGCCGGCCCGGGCCTCGCACGCCGAGGGTTCGTCTCAGGATGTCGTCACCAGCAGCAAGAAGGCCCACCGCCTGGTGGGCCTTGCTCGTTGGTTCGGCGGCGCCGTTCCGTCGAGTTGACGCTCAGTCGGCGGGCCGGATGTTGGAGGCCTGAAGGCCCTTCTTGCCCTGGGTCACCTCGAAGGTGACCTTCTGGCCATCCTGCAGGGACTTGAAGCCTTCAGCCTGAATCTCGGAGAAGTGCGCGAACAGATCATCGCCGCCGTCGTCCGGGGAGATGAAGCCGTAGCCCTTGGTGTCGTTGAACCACTTGACAGTGCCAGTTGCCATTTGTCGATTTCCTTAACATACGGATGGTGTTGCCGGCGCCAACGCGTCGATCGCGCCGTTGCCGCGGTGCCTGGCAGGCGAGAAGGCAGCGTTCACTGCCCCCATTTTCGCCGACCAGTGCATCGATCGCGGTGCCTCGGCCAGACTTGCGCACGCTGCGTGTCGCAGGGAGACTATGCCGAGCCCGCAAGATCACTCTAGTTGGAAAGCCCGGGGGCGTCCAGCGCGCCAGGGCCACTGTTTCCACCACCCTCGAGATCGCCATGACTGCAACCCCACTCGCCTCGCGTGACACCCACAGCATGCTGCTCGGCTACCTGCTGTGGCTGTTCGGCTTCCTCGGTGCCCACCGCTTCTACTACGGCAAGCCGGTGACCGGCACCATCTGGTTCTTTACCCTCGGCCTGCTGGGGATCGGCTGGCTGATCGACCTCTTCCTGATTCCGTCCATGGATCGCCAGGCGGACCTGCGCTTTACCTCGGGGCCGATCAACTACTCCCTGGCCTGGCTGTTGCTGACCTTCCTCGGGGTGTTCGGCCTGCACCGCTTCTATCAAGGCAAGTGGTTGACCGGGATCCTCTATTTGCTGACCTTCGGTCTGCTGGGACTGGGCGTGCTCTACGATTTCTGGACCCTCAACGACCAGATCTCGATGCGCCACGCACGCCGCGCGGGATAGGGCAGCATGCTGGTCGATGCCCAGTTCTGGCCCTTCCTGGTGGCCATCACTCTGCTCTCGGTCACCCCGGGGGTCGATACCCTGCTGGTGATCCGCAACACCGCCCGGGGCGGGGTGCGAGATGGGGTGCTGACCAGCCTGGCGATCTGCTGCGGGCTCTTCGTGCATGCCGCCGTCTCGGCCCTGGGCATCTCGCTGATCCTACTGCAGTCGGCCTGGGCCTTCGGGTTGCTCAAGCTGGCCGGCGCCGCCTACCTGATCTGGTTGGGGGTTCAGGCCCTGTTGGCGGCCCGCCGCGGCCAGGGCCTGCCGGTGGCCGGGGTGAGCAGCGAGCGTCGTGCGGTGCCCGCCTGGAAGCCCCTGCGCGAGGGCCTGCTCTCCAACGTGCTCAACCCCAAGACCGTGGTCTTCTACATGGCCTTCCTGCCGCAGTTCATCGCGCCCGGGGATCCGGCGTTGGCCAAGTCGCTGTTCCTGGCCGGGGTGCACTTCGTGATCGCCAATATCTGGCAGGTGGGGGTGGCGCTGATGGTGGGCGGGGCTGGGCGGCTGCTGGCCAGCCCCGCCTTCGCGCGCTGGCTCAATGGGCTGACCGGCGCGGTGCTGGTTGCCTTCGGTATCAAGTTGGCGCTCGAGCGCTCCCCCGGCTAAACCGGACTGCATCCGGAGCTGTAAGCGATCAGCTTTACGCTGTAAGGAACCCCAGCCGCAAGCCCTGGTGGCTACACCTTGGCTTACGGCTTACGGCTTACGGCTTACGGCTTCAGTTCCTGGCCAGCAACGAGCCGTCGTAGCGCACCGTCTTCTCCGCGGGAGTGAGCATCGAGACCCCCTCGCTGTTGCCGCCGTTGGCCAGGCTCTCGAAGATCGCCCGATAGGTGAGCACCGCCTGCACGTAGTTGCGCGTCTCGCGGAAGGGGATGCTCTCCACGAAGAGGTCGAACTCCCGGGGGGCACCCTCCGCGAGCCAGCGGTCCACCCGGCCGGGGCCGGCGTTGTAGGCCGCCGTGGCGGCCAGGCGGTTGCCACTGTAGCGCTCGAGCATGTCGCGGATATAGGTGCTGCCCAGGCGGATGTTGGTCTGCGGGTCGAGCACGCCGTAGGCGCCGGGGTCGGCGATGCCCAGCTGACGGGCCAGCTGGGTGGCGGTGCCGGGCATGACCTGCATCAGCCCGCGGGCGCCGGCCGGGGATACCGCCTCGGGGTTGTAGGCGCTCTCGCGACGGGCGATCCCCATCAGTAGGTAGGGGTCGACCCCCGTCCTGCGACCCCACTCCATGAAGTGCTCGCGATAGGCCTCGGGAAAACGCCATTCGAGGGCGTCCCACAGCTGGCCGGCGATGGTGGTCTGCACCAGCTTGGCGTGCCAGCCGCGGCGCTGGGCATAGTCGCCCAGGGCGCGGGCATCCCGTGGACCGGCCCGCCGCACCGCCGCATACCACTCGCTGGCGGCCAGCCCCGGCTCGTCGATCTGCAGCAGGGCCTCGGTGCGCCTCACCACGGGCCAGCGAGACACCTGTTCGCGGTAGGCGGCGTCGAAGGTGTTGCGCTCCATGTTGAGGGCGTAGGGGCGGCCCAGCCTGTCGGCGGCAGAGAAACCATAGAAACTGCGTCCCGCGGCGGCGGCGGCATAGGCACGCCCGGCGCTGGCCTCGTCGCCGAGCTGTTCGTAGGCGCGCCCCAGCCAGTACTGCCAGCGTTCGTCGCGACGCGTCTCCTCCGGCATGCGCTGGACCCAGTCGATGACGCCTCGCCAGTCGCGATCGGCCAGGGCGGTGCGTACCCGCAGCTCGAGCAGTTCAGGATCTGGCAGGTCGGGGAGGGCGGCGTCGACCCAGGCGCGATTGGCGTCTATCTCGCGCACCAGTGAATAGAAGATCAGGTCGCGCTGGATCGCCTGGCGGTGCTCGGCCGTGAGCTGCAGTCGCGGGGCGATCTGGCGCCAGGCCTTCAGTGCCTCCTCGGTATCGGCGCGCACATAGCCATGCATGGCGGCGGCGAAGAACTGGCCTCTGCCGCGGCAGTCGGGGCCGAGGCAGGCGGGGACCCGGGTGATCGCGGCGTAATCGTCCTGCACGCGGCTCATCGCCTCCTGGGCGGACTGCCAGCGGCTGCCCAGCTGGCGACCCAGATAGCTCGCCAGGCCACTCTCGCCGGCCTGCCAGGCGAGCATCTGACGCTCCCAGACCTGCTGTTCGCCGATCTCGCCGCGGCTGCGCAGGGTGTCGAAGAGGCTATCGCAGGCCTCGGGCTGGGAGCGGCCGACGCGCCACAGCTCGCGCCCTCCCTCGGCGGCCGTGGCGGGGTCGCGGTCGAGCAGGGCGGTGTAGTAGTGGCAGCGCCGGGCGGTGCCTTCGGGTTCCCCGTCGGCGACTTCCAGCAGGTAGGCGTGGCGTTCGGCCTGGCCATACTCGTCGATGGCCTGGCCGCGCATCCAGTCGGCGAGGGGGGAGTCGGCGTGGTCGGCGATGAATGCCAGTACCCGCTGCGGCTCGACATCCGGCAAGCGGTCACGCAGGCGGTGATACGCCACGTAGCCGGCCAGCTCATGGTCGCGAATGGCCGCCTCGTCGACCTTGTGCCAGTCGCCGGCCCGGGCGGCCTGCAGTGCCTCGCGCATGCTGCGGTCATCGGCCTGGGCCAGCAGAGGCAGGCAGGCCAGGGTGGCGGCGGCCAGGGCGCGCCAGGAAACGGGGAAGCGCAGGGACATGGGAACCCTCCAGCGTCGATTCTCGTGCAAACCACCATCCTCGCCGATGGGGGAGCTCGGGGATAGTGTCGCCCGTGCACGACAACGCGTCGAGACTGTCGCCGCGACCGGGAATCGCCTATCGTGAAGTCCTGTTAGGCAGGAGTGGCAAGGAGGAGCCCATGGCAGGCAAGGGCAGCAAGCTGATGACGCGGCTGCGCGGGCGTTCCCGGGTGATCGGCCAGATCGTCCGGGCCCTGAAGCTGTTTGTGCCGATGCTCGGCGACGTGCTGCGTGGTCGCTATCGCCCCGTGCCCTGGGCGGCCATCCTGTGGATGCTCGCCGCGCTGGTCTATCTGGTCTCTCCCCTTGACCTGATCCCCGACTTCCTGGTGCTGGTGGGTGTGCTCGATGACGCGGTGATCGTGGGCTGGCTGCTGACCCGAGTGGACGCCGCCCTTGGTCCCTATCGCGCCTGGCGCGAGGGCGGGGTGGACGCGAACGAGGACGATGCCTCCACGACCTGATACGATCGTTTGATCGACCAGCAAGGCGAACCCGACCCGCATGACTTCCCCCACCGATGCCGACTGGCGGCGCGCCCTGAGCCGCTTCGTCAACGTGATCCCGCATACCCGTGAGCTGGGCCTCGAGGTGCTCGAGGCGTCGCCACGGCTGACCCGCATGCGCCTGCCCTGGCACGAGGACTTGCTGGGCGACAGCGCTCGCGGCCTGGTCCACGGAGGGGTGCTGACCATGCTGCTGGATACCGCCTGCGGCTCGGCGGTGCTGCCTGCGCTGCCGGCGCCGGAGGTGTGTCCGACCCTGGACCTGCGTGTCGACCACTTCCGTCCAGCGGTGGCCGGCCTCGACCTGCTGGTGGAGGCGCGCGCGCTGCGTGTCACCGCCTCGGTGGTGTTCACCGAGGGACGGGTCTGGCAGTCGGGGCAGGGTGACGTGGCCCGGGCCGTCGGCAACTTCGTGCGGCTGGGGCCGCGCAACACGCCGCCGGAGTTCGCCCAGGCGCTGTTTGCCGAGGAGGATGACCATGCCTGAGGGTATTCATGGTGTGGAGTGGCTGGCCAGGACCCGTGACGATCGCGATCTGGCGGCATGGCTCGAGCTGATGCCCTATGCGCGGCGCATCGGGGTATCGGCGCAACTGGAGGCGCAGGGCGAGGGGCTGCTGTTCCGCCTCGACCCCCAGCCGGGCAACGTCGGCAACGTGATGCTGCCGGCATTGCATGGCGGGGTGGTAGCGGCCTTCATGGAGACCGCGGCGACGCTTGACCTGATGCTGGCTTCCCGGGAGCCGCGCCTGCCGCGCGTCGTCGATGTCTCCATCGACTACCTGCGTACCGCTCGCCTGGTGCCTACCTATGCCCGCTGTTCGCTGCTGCGCGAGGGGCGACGCCTGGCCAATGTCACGGTCACCGCCTGGCAGAAGGATGTCGCCGCGCCGGTGGCCACCGCGCGACTGCATTTCGTGCTGGGGGATCCCGCGAACCATCAGGAATGACTCAGCTCGAGGCTTGAAAAGCGCCATCGCAACCCCATATCGACTGCCAGTTCCGAGTCGGTGGCCCGTCCACCGTCGTCATGTCGAAAGAAGGGGTTCACGCTACATGACTACCGCCACGCAACATGAAGAGACCCTCGGCTTCCAGACCGAGGTGAAGCAGCTGCTGCACCTGATGATCCACTCCCTGTACTCCAACCGGGAGATCTTCCTGCGCGAGCTGATCTCCAACGCCGCCGACGCCTGCGACAAGCTGCGCTACGCGGCGTTGGACAACGACGCCCTCTACGAAGGCGACAGCGAGCTGCGCATCGAGATCGAGCACGATGCCGAGGCGGGCACCGTCACCGTGCGCGACAACGGCATCGGCATGAGCCGCGACGAGGTGATCTCCAACCTCGGCACCATCGCCCGCTCCGGTACCGCCGAGTTCCTCAAGCAGCTCTCCGGTGAGCAGCAGAAGGACGCCCGCCTGATCGGCCAGTTCGGCGTGGGTTTCTACTCCGGCTTCATCGTCGCCGACGAGGTCACGGTGCGCACCCGCAAGGCGGGCAGCGACCACGCCGAGGGCGTCGAGTGGCGCTCTCAGGGCGAGGGCGAGTTCACCGTCGCTGACATCGAGCGCGAGGCCCACGGTACCGAGATCGTGCTGCACCTCAAGGCCGACGCCCAGGAGTTCGCCGACGACTTCCGTCTGCAGAGCCTGGTGCGCAAGTACTCCGACCATATCGAGGTGCCGGTGCGCATGCCGAAGGTCGAGGCCGCCCGCGACGAGGAGGGCAACGAGATCGAGGGTAGCGAGACCGTCACCTGGGAAACGGTCAACGAGGCCACCGCCCTGTGGGTGCGTCCCAAGGGCGAGATCTCCGACGACGAGTACCAGGCCTTCTACAAGCACGTCGCCCACGACTTCTCGGATCCGCTGACCTGGAGCCACAACAAGGTCGAGGGCAAGCTCGAGTACACCAGCCTGCTCTATGTGCCGGGCCGGGCACCCTTCGACCTCTATGAGCGCGACGGCGCCCGGGGCGTGAAGCTCTATGTGCAGCGCGTCTTCATCATGGACGACGCCGAGCAGTTCCTGCCGCTCTACCTGCGCTTCATCAAGGGCGTGCTGGACACCCGTGACCTGTCGCTCAACGTCTCCCGGGAGCTGCTGCAGCAGGATCCCCAGGTCGAGAAGATCAAGTCTGCGCTGACCAAGCGGGCGCTGGACATGCTCAAGAAGCTGGCCAAGGACAAGGAGGCCTACCAGACCTTCTGGAACACCTTCGGCAGCGTGCTCAAGGAGGGGCCGGCGGAGGACTTCGCCAACCGCGAGAAGATTGCCGGCCTGCTGCGCTTCTCCACCACGCATACCGACAGCGCCACCCAGGACCAGTCGCTGGCCGACTACATCGAGCGCATGCAGGAGGGGCAGCAGAAGATCTACTACATCGTCGCCGACGGCTTCAACGCGGCCAAGTCCAGCCCCCATCTGGAGATCTTCCGCAAGAAGGGCATCGAGGTGCTGCTGCTGCATGACCGCATCGACGAGTGGCTGATGAGCCACCTCACCGAGTTCGACGGCAAGAGCTTCGTCGACGTGGCCAAGGGCGAGCTCGACCTCGGCGAGATCGAGGGCGAGGAGGAGAAGAAGGCCCAGGAGGAGACCGCCAAGGCCAAGCAGGACCTGGTCAAGCGGGTCAAGGAGGCGTTGGGCGAGACCGTCCAGGAGGTCAAGGTGACCCATCGCCTCACCGACTCGCCGGCCTGCGTGGTGCTGCCCGAGCACGAGATGGGCTTCCAGATGCGCCGCATCATGGAGGCCGCCGGCCAGCCACTGCCCGAGGTCAAGCCGATCCTCGAGCTCAACCCCGAGCATGCGCTGGTGGCTCGCCTCGAGGGCGCCGTGGGCGAGGGCTTCGCCGACCTGGCCCATATCCTGCTCGACCAGGCGATTATCGCCGAGGGTGGCCATCTCGATGACCCGGCCGCCTACGTCAAGCGCCTCAACGCCATGTTGAGCGCCTGACCCAGCCAGCCTTTTCGCCCTTGCAGGCCGCCTTCGGGCGGCCTGCGCGCTTCTGTCACTTGCCTTTTTCCCGGTTTCCGGTCAGCGTCGGTTTATTCCAGTTTTTCAGCGTGATGCTGCTTCATTGCGAGCGCCTTCGACGGAGATTCGACGGTTGTGCAATGCGGCATTGTCAGGTATGAATAAAAGGACTGCCCTATGCATGATTTCAATAACCAACCGGGAGATCCAACGTGAAGATTGGTGCACCCAGGGAGCTCGCCAAGGGCGAGGCGCGCGTCGCGCTGACCCCTGACAGCGCGAAGTTCATCCAGAAGCTTGGACATGACTGCCTGATCGAGAGCGGGGCCGGCGTAGCCGCCGGCTTCGACGACCAGGCCTACCGTGACGCCGGTGTCAGCGTCGTCGACGGCGCCGAGGCGCTGTGGTCCGACGCCGAGGTGGTGATCAAGGTCCGTGAGCCCGAGGAGGCGGAGGTCAAGCACCTGCGCCAGGGCCAGACCCTGATCAGCTTCTTCTGGCCGGCCCAGAACGAGGAACTGCTCGAGAAGTGCCGTGCCCAGGGCGCCACCGTGGTGGCCATGGACATGGTACCGCGCATCTCGCGGGCCCAGAAGATGGATGCCCTGTCATCCATGGCCAACATCGCCGGCTATCGCGCGGTGATCGAGGCGGGCAACAACTTCGGACGCTTCTTCACCGGTCAGGTGACCGCCGCCGGCAAGGTGCCGCCGGCCAAGGTGCTGGTGGTCGGCGCCGGGGTGGCGGGTCTCGCCGCCATCGGCACCGCCACCAGCCTGGGTGCCGTGGTGCGTGCCTTCGACGTGCGCCCCGAGGTGGCTGAGCAGATCGAGTCCATGGGCGCCGAGTTCCTGTTCCTCGACTTCGACGAGAGCCAGGACGGTGCCGAGACCGGCGGCTACGCGGCCCCCTCCAGCCCCGAGTTCCGCGAGAAGCAGCTGGAGTGCTTCCGCGAGCAGGCCCCGGAGGTCGACATCGTCATCACCACCGCGCTGATCCCTGGCCGCCCGGCGCCCAAGCTGTGGCTCGAGGACATGGTCAAGGCCATGAAGCCGGGTTCGGTGATCGTCGACCTGGCGGCCGAGAAGGGCGGCAACTGTGACCTCACGGTGCCCGACGAGAAGGTGGTGACCGACAACGGCGTGACGGTGGTCGGCTACACCGACTTCCCCTCGCGCATGGCGACCCAGTCGTCGTTGCTCTACTCCACCAACATTCGCCACATGCTCACCGACCTGACGCCGGAAAAGGATGGCAAGATCGTCCACGACATGGAGGACGACGTCATCCGCGGCGCCACAGTGACCCACGCCGGCGAGGTCACCTTCCCGCCGCCGCCGCCCAAGGTGAAGGCGATCGCCGCGGCCAAGCCCAAGCCCAAGGAGAAGGAGCCGACGCCTGAGGAGAAGAAGGCCGCCGAACTGGCTACCTTCAAGGCCCAGACCAAGCGCCAGGTGACCCTGCTCGGGGTGGGCGGCGCACTGATGCTGCTGCTCGGCCAGGTGGCCCCGGCCTCCTTCATGCAGCACTTCATCGTCTTCGCCCTGGCCTGCTTCGTCGGCTTCCAGGTGATCTGGGGCGTCAGCCACTCGCTGCATACGCCGCTGATGGCGGTGACCAATGCCATCTCCGGGATCATCATCCTGGGGGCGATACTGCAGATCGGTTCGGGCAGTGGGCTGGTGACGCTGATGGCAGCCATCTCGGTGCTCATGGCGACCATCAATATCGTGGGCGGCTTCCTGGTGACACGCCGGATGCTGGCCATGTTCCAGAAATCGTGAACCGCGGAGACAACCCATGCTGAGTCAAGGATTCGTGTCTGCCGCGGCGATCGCGGCAAGTGTACTGTTCATCCTCTCCCTGGGGGGATTGAGCAATCAGGAGAAGGCCAAGCGGGCGGTGTGGTACGGCATCGTCGGCATGGCGGTGGCGGTGTTCTTTACCGCCTTCGGCCCGGGTATCGGCGCCTACGGCTGGATGATCCCGATGATGGTCATCGGCGCCGGCATCGGTGTCTATGTGGCCAAGAAGGTCGACATGACCGAGATGCCGCAGCTGGTGGCGGCGCTGCACAGCTTCGTCGGCCTGGCCGCAGTCTTCGTCGGCTGGAGCGCCGACCTGGAGCGGCGTCGCGTGCTGGCGGCCCGCGCCGTCGAGGCGGGTACCGAGCAGTTCTCGGCCTTCGCCGGCCTGGTGGCCACCAAGGCGCCGGACGAGCTGATGTTCCTGCAGATCGAGGTGGTGCTGGGGGTGTTCATCGGTGCGGTGACCTTCACCGGCTCGGTGATCGCCTTCGGCAAGCTGGCCGGCAAGGTGGACGGCAAGCCGAAGCAGCTGCCCGGCGGGCATATGCTCAACGCCGGCGCTGCGGCGCTCTCGCTGCTGTTCGCCATCCTCTATCTCAATGGGGCTGGCTTCTGGACCCTGCTGCTGATCGCCGCCCTGGCGTTCTTCATCGGCTACCACCTGATCATGGGCATCGGCGGCGCCGACATGCCGGTGGTGGTGTCGATGCTCAACAGCTACTCCGGCTGGGCCGCGGCGGCCATCGGCTTCACGCTCTCCAACGACCTGCTGATCGTTACCGGCGCCCTGGTGGGCTCCTCCGGTGCCATCCTGTCGTACATCATGTGCAAGGCGATGAACCGCAACTTCGTCAACGTCATCCTCGGTGGCTTCGGTGGCACCCAGGGGCCGGCGGCGGAGATCGAGGGCGAGCAGGTCGCCATCGACGCCGGTGGCGTGGCCAGCGCCCTCAACGATGCCGACAGCGTGATCATCGTGCCGGGCTATGGCATGGCGGTGGCCCAGGCGCAGAACGCGGTCAGCGAGCTGACCCGCAAGCTGCGCGCCGCGGGCAAGACCGTGCGCTTCGGTATCCACCCGGTGGCGGGTCGCCTGCCCGGTCACATGAACGTGCTGCTGGCCGAGGCCAAGGTGCCCTACGACATCGTGCTGGAGATGGACGAGATCAACGACGACTTCTCCTCCACCGACGTGGTGATCGTCATCGGCTCCAACGATATCGTCAATCCGGCGGCCGAGGAGGATCCCAACAGCCCCATCGCCGGCATGCCGGTGCTGAAGGTATGGGAGGCCAAGCAGGTGTTCGTCAGCAAGCGTGGCCAGGGTACCGGCTACTCCGGCATCGAGAACCCGCTGTTCTTCAAGGAGAACACCCGGATGTTCTATGGCGATGCGCGCAAGAGTGTCGATGACCTGCTGCCGCTGATCGACTGACGCCCCGTCCAACCAGGCCCGCTTCGGGCCGCACTCCCCGACGCCCGGACCGGTCACGGTCCGGGCGTCTTTTTCGCTACAATCTCCCCATCCATACACTTCCTGCGGGGTTCATCATGGCAGAGGAACGCATGCGGGTGGCGGTGCTGGGCGGCGGTAGCTTCGGCACTGCCCTGGCCAGCATCGCCGCCGACAACGGGGCCGAGGTGCGCCAGTGGCTGCGCGACCCGTCCCTGGCCGAGCAGATCAACCGCGAGCATGTCAACGGACGCTACCTGCCCGACTACGCCATCAATCCGTCGGTGGTGGCCTCCACCGAGATGGCCGAGGTGCTGCCCGGCGCCGGGCTGGTGCTGGTGGCCATTCCCTCCAAGGCCTTTGGCGATGTGGTGCGCCAGGCGCGCCCCTTCCTGACCCCCGACCAGATACTCGTCAGCACCACCAAGGGTATCCAGGAGGAGGGTTTCAAGCTGATGAGCCAGATCCTCGAGGAGGAGACCGGCTTTGCGCATATCGGCGTGATCTCGGGGCCCAATCTCGCCTCCGAGGTGGCCGACAAGCAGCTCACCGCCACGGTGATCGCCAGCGATGACCCCGAGACGCGTACCCGAGTGCAGAACGCGCTCGGCTGTGACTACTTCCGGGTCTATGCCAGCAACGACCGTTTCGGCGTGGAACTCGGCGGGGCGCTGAAGAATATCTACGCCATCGCCGCCGGCATGGCCGCGGCCCTGGGCATGGGTGAGAACACCCGCAGCATGCTGATGACCCGGGCGCTGGCCGAGATGAGCCGCTTCGCCGTCTCCCAGGGCGCCAATCCCATGACCTTCCTGGGCCTGGCCGGGGTGGGGGACCTGATCGTGACCTGCTCATCGCAGCTCTCACGCAACTACCGGGTCGGCTATGCCCTGGGCGAGGGGCGCAGCCTGGACGAGGCGGTGGATGCCCTGGGCCAGGTCGCCGAGGGGGTCAACACCGTGCGTCTGGTGCGCGACAAGGCGCGCGCCGAGGGCATCTACATGCCGCTGGCCGAGGGGCTCTACCAGGTGCTGTTCCGGGGTGTGCCGGCCAAGGAGATGGCACGGCTGCTGATGCTGGGCGAGCAGAGCAGCGATGTGGAGTTCGTGCTGGCGCGCGAGGACGTGCAGCGCGCCCACCGCGAACAGGAGGGCGACAAGCAGGGTGCCAAGGAGGGCGGGCATGGTTGAACGGCTGCTGATCATGCGCCACGGCGAGGCGGGGCCGGGCCGCCCCGACGTCGAGCGTGAGCTGACCGGCCATGGCCAGCAGGAGGTGCGACGCATGGCGGCCTGGCTTGCCGACCGCGACGACCTGGCCGGCCTGCGCCTGCTGGCGAGTCCCTACAGACGCGCCCGGCAAAGCGCCGCGGCGCTGGCCGAGGCGCTGGAGGCAGAGATCGAGACGCTCCCCCTGATCATGCCGGATGACCCGCCTCAGGGGGTGGCCGACTGGCTGCTCGAACAGCCATCTGGACGGCCTCTGCTGCTGGTCAGCCATATGCCGCTGGTCGGGGCGCTCACCGGGTTGCTGGTGGAGGGACGAGCGGATCGTGGCCTCGCCTTTCCCACTGCCGGGGTGGCGGAACTCGAGGCCGAGGTGTGGGCGGCGGGCTGCGCCCGCCTGGCGCGCTTTATGACTCCTGCCGATCTCGGCTGAGCCGGGCCTCGCAGGCTTGCCGCCAGACCAGCCCCGGGCGCTGAGACCCGCCGCCGCTAGATCAGGCCAGCCATCTGCAGGCCGAAGGCGCCCAGGGTGATGGTGACGCTGGCCATCAGGGTGGTGAGGGCGATGATGTTGGCGGTGAGCACGGCATTGCCGCCCATGGCCCTGGCCATCACGAAGGCCGCCGCCGCGGTGGGACTGGCGA
This sequence comes from Halomonas sp. C10-5, assembly GCF_057169305.1. Classification (NCBI taxonomy): domain Bacteria; kingdom Pseudomonadati; phylum Pseudomonadota; class Gammaproteobacteria; order Oceanospirillales; family Halomonadaceae; genus Halomonas; species Halomonas sp. C10-5. The sequence continues at coordinate 2,445,056 of NZ_CP175665.1, read as the reverse complement.
AGAACAGGAACATCACCCCCAGTTCGCGTCCCTCGAAGCCGGCCAGCCAGGCCGCACCGGTGGCCAGTATCGGAATCACCACCATCTTCATCAGGCTGGCGCTGAGCGCCACCGCGCCGGAGGCCTGCAGGGCGCCGAAGGAGAGGGTGGCGCCGATGCAGATCAGCGCCAGCGGCAGGGTCAGGGAGGCGAAGTACTCTCCCGAGGTCAGCAGCCAGCCGGGTAGCGGTGGTGCGAGCAGAGCCACCGGCAGCGCCGCCACCACGGCCAGGATCAGCGGATTGCGCACGATATGGGCGAGGATATCGCGCCAGTCGACCCGGGCCTCGTCGCGGTAGGTGGCCAGGGCCACCACCGAGAAGGCGTTGTAGGTGAGGATCACCACGCCAAGCAGCAAGCCACCGGCAGAGAGGCCGTAGTCGCCATACATGCTCGCCGCCAGCGCCAGGCCGACGATGCCGCAGTTACCGCGGAAGGCGCCCTGGATGTAGCTGCCGCGGTCGGCCCGGGCCACGCGCAGCGCCGCCCAGCCCCACACCGCCAGGAAGCTGCCTAGGGTGGCCAGGGCGAAGACGCCAAGCAGCCGCGGGTTGAGGGTCGCCTCGAGATCGGCGCGGATGATGCTCAGGAAGATCAGCGTCGGCAGGGTGGCCTTGAACACCAGCTGGGAGGCGGTGGTGACGAAGGCCGCATCGATCCAGCGGGCGCGCTTGAGTCCCAGGCCGATGAAGACCATGGCGAAAACCGGCAGGGTGATCTCCAGGGTCGTCTGGAAGATCGCCAGGGCCTCCATTAGCGCACCAGCCAGAAGCCGACCACCACGGCGGCGAGGACGGTGGCGAAGAAGAGTCGATTGCGGATCCGGGTATCACGGGGCTTGCGGGCGGTCACGGGGGCTCCTGGTTGGGGGGCGGCTTGGCGAAACATGGTAATCCCGTTAGCCTGCTACCACCAGGCGCCCCACCCGCGCCGCGCTTCTCCCCGGATCAGGAAACGCCGATGACGCCCGCCGAGACCGACCGTCCCACGCTGCTGTTCGCCCACGCCAATGGTTTCCCCGGGGTCTGCTATCGCAGCTTCCTGGCGCCGCTGGGTGAGCGTTTCGTGCTCCATCCGCTGGATCGGCTCGGCCACCACCCCGATTTCCCGGTGGGCCACAACTGGCTGGCGCTGCGCGACGAGCTGCTCCACGCCCTGGAGGATCTCGATACACCGGTGATCGGCGTGGGCCACTCCATGGGCGGCGTGCTGATGGCCATGGCCGCCGAGGCGGCGCCGGCACATTTCCGCTGCGTGGTGATGCTCGACCCGCCGCTGATGCTGGGCATGGATGCCTGGGGGATGAAGGTCGCCAAGCAACTGGGCCTGGCGGATCGCGTCACCCCCGCCGGCAAGAGCCTGGGGCGGCGCACCACCTGGCCGGATCGCCAGGCGATGCGCCACTACCTGCGCCGGCGCGGGCTGTTTCGCCGCTTCACCGAGCAGGCCATGGACGATTACGTCGAGGGCGGTACCCGGCTGCTCGACGACGGTCAGGCGGTGCTGGTCTATGACCCGGATATCGAGGTCGAGATCTTCCGCCACCTGCCGGATCACCTGGGGGACCTGCCGCGCCGGCTGCGGGTGCCCCACGCGGTACTGGCCGGCGAGGATTCCGACCTGCTGACGCCGCGTCGCTGCCGCCGCCTGCGACGCCACGGGGTGCCGGTGCACCCGGTGCCCGGTACCCACATGTTTCCCATGGAGCATCCCGACGAGGCGCGGCAGGGCCTGCTGGCCGTGCTGGATGATTTGCTCGGGGAGGCAGCATGAGCGCGCCACAGGCCCTGCGTCTGGCCGGAGGACGCCTGTCGGGACTGGCCTGGGGGGAGGAGGGGGCCCCGCCGTGGCTGGCGCTGCATGGCTGGCTGGACAATGCCGCCAGTTTCTCGCGCCTGGCGCCGCTGCTGGCCGAGCGGCTGGGTGTGCGGGTGGTGGCCATCGATTTCGCCGGCCATGGCCACTCGCACCACTCGCCCGGCGACTATGCCATCTGGGACTACTGCGATGACGTGCTCGACGCCGCTGATGAACTGGGACTCGAAGCGGTCACCCTGCTGGCCCACTCCATGGGGGCCGGGGTCGCCTGCCTGACCGCCGCGGCCCTGCCCGAGCGGGTGGTGCGGCTGGCGCTGATCGATGGCCTGGGTTCGGTGACCACGCCCCCCGGCGAGGCCCCCCGGCAGCTGCGCCGGGGGCTGCTGGGCCACCGCCGCCCGCCCTCCGGCGGGGCGAGCTATGCTGATCAGGAGGAGGCCGTGGCGGCGCGGGTCAAGGGTGGAGCGACCCCGGTGGATGCCGGCACGATCCGCCCGGTGGTGGTTCGCAACCTGACAGCGCTGCCGGACGGGCGCCTGGGCTGGCGTACCGACCCCCACCTGGTGCGTCCCTCGCCGGTGCGCTTGACGCCCGAACAGGTGCTGGCCTGCCTGGCGGGAATCGAATGCCCGGTGCTGCTGGTTGAAGGCGAGACCGGTATCCTCGGCGAGAAGGAAGCGGCACGGATGGCACGCGCCGCACTGTCGGGGCTCGATCGCCGGGTGTTGTCGGGAGGACACCACCTGCACCTGGAGCCCGACGCGGTGGCGGCGGTAGCCGAGACCATCGGCACCTGGGTGACACGCGATGCCGGACGGTCAGAGAAGCGAGGAGAAGCAGGCGAATGAGCGACAGGACGGCAGCCTCCGCCGCGGGCAAGCGAGTGGCGCTGGTGTTGGGCAGCGGTGGGGCGCGTGGCTATGCGCATATCGGCGTGATCGAGGAGATCGAGCGTCGCGGCTACCAGGTCGTGGCGATTTCCGGCTGCTCCATGGGGGCCCTGGTGGGGGGCGTCTACGCCGCCGGCCAGCTGCCGGCCTACCGCGACTGGGTGTGTCGACTCGATTACTTCGACGTGCTGCGCCTGGTGGACGTGACCTGGAGCCCCATGGGCGCCATGAAGGCCAACAAGGTGATGAGCAAGCTGGAGAGCCTGGTAGGCGATGCCCGCATCGAGGATCTGGCGATCCCGGTGACCACCGTGGCCACCGACATGACCCGCCAGCGTGAGGTGTGGTTCCAGAGCGGCCCGCTGCTCGAGGCGATCCGCGCCTCCATCGCCGTGCCCGGGGTGATCACCCCGGTGCACCGCGGCCAGCAGGTGCTGGTCGACGGCGGCCTGCTCAACCCGCTGCCGATCATTCCCTCCGTGTCGTCCGACGCCGACCTGGTGATGGCGGTTAACGTCACCGCCCACAGTCCACGGCCGGTGACCCTGGAGGAGCTGCTGCCTCCCGAGGCCGCCCGCAAGGAGCGGGAGCGTGAGGCCGCCCGCGATGCCAGGGGGAACGAGTTTACCGCCTGGATCGACGAGGTGAAGAACGCCGCCAGCCGCTGGTTCGATGGCCTGGGCGGTGCCGGTGGCAGCACCGAGGGAGAGGCAGACGAGCCCAGCGAAGTGGCCAGCCGCCGTCGCCAGTGGGGCCGACTGGACATGGTGCTCGCCTCCTTCGATATCACCCAGGCGGCGCTGGCCAAGTACAAGGTGGCGGGCTATCCCCCGGACGTGCTGATCGAGGTACCCAAGACGGTGTGCGGCGCCTACGAGTTCCATCGTGCCGAGGCGTTGATCACCCTGGGGCGTCAGCTGGCGGTGGAGGCGCTGGATCGCTATGAGGGTCGCAACCACCCGGGGTGGGGCGGCCGTGGCATCATCGTCGGCCCCAGCCTGCCTGACGACAAGCCGCCGGTCGCGTAGGACATGTGCTAGCGTTCGCCGCGACGGCGCAGCAGCACGTAGACGGCGCCGGTACCGCCCTCGGCCTCCACGGCCGAGCAGAATGCCAGCACGCCGGGCCACTCGCGCAGCCAGGCGTTGACGTGGCTCTTGATCACCGGGTAGTTGCCGTCCACACCCCAGGCCTTGCCATGCACCACCAGCAGGCAGCGGCGACGTTCTGCGGCGGCGTCGCGCAGGAAGCCCTCCAACTGCTCGCGCGCCTCGTCCAGGGTGTAGCCGTGCAGGTCGAGACCCGCCTCCCAGGCCATCTCACCGCGCTTGAGGCGGCTGCGGGTGCGCCACGGCAGGTCGGGCAGGGCGAAGTCGAGGTACTCCGAGGGGCGTACCGCCTCCACGCGGCCGTCGGAGGTGCGTCCCCTGGCGCTGTCGTCGCCCGCCGCCTGGGCAGCGGCGCGGCGCGCCGCGGCAGACGGGTCCTCGCGCCGCGGGCGGCCCGGATCGGCGCGGTTGCGCTTGATCTGCCTTACCCCGGCCTGGTGCAGGGCCTGGCGGAAGGCGCTGATCTCGTCGTCGTCCGGGCGGTGGCGATTTTTGCTCATGGGGCAGGGCTCATGGGGCGCTGTCGGTTGGCGTGGGGGAGACCAGTATACCCGGCGTGGCGTGGCTGTGAACCGGCGGGGCGGGTTACAATCAATCCCCCTTTCTCTCGACCCTCAGGTGCTCCCTTGGCCGATCAGCACGACCTGCGCCCGACCTCAACGCTTACCCTTGCCGACGAGCAGCTCGCCGCAGAGCTCGTCACCCTCCGCGACTGCCTGCGCTGGGCGGCCAGCGAGTTTCACCTTGCCGGCCTGTTTCACGGCCATGGCAGCGACTCGCCCTGGGATGAAGCGGTGGCCCTGACCCTGGGCGCGCTGCACCTGCCCTGGAATGTCGACCCGGCGGTGCTCGACGCCCGCCTGCTGCCCATGGAGCGCAGCCGCATCGTCGCCCTGGTGCGTGAACGGATCACCGGCCGGCGTCCACTGCCCTACCTGCTCGGCGAGGCCTGGTTTGCCGGCCTGCCCTTCGACGTCGACGAGCGGGTGCTGATCCCGCGCTCGCCCATCGCTGAGCTGGTGGAGACGGGCTTCGCCGCCTGGTTCCCCGAGGAGCCGCCGGAGGGGGTGCTCGACCTGTGTGCCGGCTCCGGCTGCATCGGCATCGCCACGGCGCTGCACCTGCCCACCTGCGCGGTGGATCTCGCCGATATCAGCCAGGAGGCGCTGGCGGTGGCCCGCCAGAACATCAGCCGCCACGATGTCGGAGCGCGGGTGCGCGCGGTGCAATCGGACCTCTTCGAGGCGCTGCCGGGCCGCTATGATCTGATCGTCTCCAACCCGCCCTATGTGGATGCCCGCGACCTGGCCACCATGCCCGCGGAGTTCCGCCACGAGCCTGCCCTGGCGCTGGGCGCCGGCGAGGATGGCCTGGATATCGTGCGGCGCATCCTGCGCGAGGCGCGCGATCACCTGACCGACCGCGGCGTACTGGTCGTCGAGGTGGGCAACTCCGATCACCACCTGGAGGCCGCCTTCCCGGAGGTACCCTTCCTGTGGCTCGACTTCGAGCGCGGCGGCCAGGGGGTGTTCGCCCTCACCGCCGATGAACTCGACGCCCATGCGGCGTCCTTCGCCTGATTCACCGACCCCGATCACTCGAGGAGCGCCCATGTCCGGCAATACCTTCGGCAAGCTGTTTACTGTCACCACCTTCGGCGAGAGCCACGGCCCGGCGCTGGGCGCCATCGTCGATGGCTGTCCGCCGGGACTGCCGCTCAGCGAGGAGGACCTGCAGCACGACCTGGATCGGCGTCGTCCGGGGACCTCGCGCCATACCACCCAGCGTCGGGAGCCCGACCGGGTGCGGATCCTCTCCGGTGTCTTCGAGGGGGTGACCACCGGCACCTCGATTGGCCTGCTGATCGAGAACACCGACCAGCGCTCCAAGGACTACTCGAAGATCAAGGACCAGTTCCGTCCCGCCCACGCCGACTACAGCTACCACCACAAGTACGGCATCCGCGACTACCGCGGCGGTGGTCGCTCCAGCGCCCGGGAGACCGCCATGCGGGTGGCCGCCGGGGCGATCGCCAAGAAGTACCTGGCGGCCAGGGGCATCATGGTGCGCGGCTACATGAGCCAGCTCGGCCCCATCGAGATCGCCTTCAAGAGCTGGGAGGCGGTGGATGGCAACCCCTTCTTCTGCCCGGACCCGGACCGCGTGGAAGAGCTCGAGGCGTACATGGACCAGTTGCGTCGCGACCAGGATTCGGTAGGCGCCAGGATCAGCGTGGTGGCCGAGGGCGTGCCCCCGGGGCTCGGCGAGCCGGTATTTGACCGCCTGGACGCCGAACTGGCCCATGGCCTGATGAGCATCAATGCGGTGAAGGGTGTGGAGATCGGTGACGGCTTTGCTGCCGTGGCCAGCCGTGGCAGCGAACACCGCGACGAGATGACCCCCGAAGGGTTCCTCTCCAACCATGCCGGCGGGGTGCTCGGTGGCATCTCCAGCGGCCAGGCGATCATCGCCCATCTGGCCCTCAAGCCGACGTCGAGCATCACCACGCCGGGGCGCAGCATCGATGTCCACGGCAACCCGGTGGAGGTGGTCACCAAAGGGCGTCACGACCCCTGCGTGGGGATCCGCGCCACCCCCATCGCCGAGGCGATGATGGCGCTGACCCTGATGGATCACCTGCTGCGCCACCGCGCCCAGAACGCCGAGGTGAGCGTGGCCACGCCGGTGCTGCGCTGAGTGTCGTGACGCCATGGGTATGGCGCAGGGGCCATGCCGTTGAGGGCCGGCCCGAAGGGGCTGCTACACTGCGGGACAGACCAACGGACAGGGCTTGAAATATGAAGATCAATGTCGAGTTTGACCTCACTCCCGACGAGTTCCGCCAGGCGCTGGGCCTGCCGGATGTGGCGGCTTTCCAGAAGGACCTGCTGGACCGGATCCAGAAGCAGATGGAGTCCGGAGTCGAAGGGTATGACCCGATGAGCCTGATGCAGCCCTTCCTGCAGCAGGCCGGCATGGGGCAGGGCATGACCCAGGGGCTTTCCCAGGGCCTGTCCCAGGGGCTCTCCAGCTTCGGCACCTATCAGCAGATGATGCTCGACATGCTCAAGCAGGCCGGCCAGTCAGCCGGCCAGGCCCGGTCATCGGAAGCCGAGGGCAAGGGGAGCGACTCCGGTTCGAAGGCAGCCAGCGCTTCCCCCTCGGGTAGCGCCAAGGCCTCCAGTCGTGCCAAGGCCAGCAAGGGGACCTCGACCTCCAGCACCCGTTCGCGGACCAAGCGCGAGAGCTGATGGCGACCAGTCGCCTGCCAGCCTCTTGCCGACATGATCTTGCAACAAGGGCGGTGGCAGACTACGCTTTGTGCAGTGCAACATTGTGGGCAGGCCGTCCACGACTGACCACCGTCCGGGAGGAGGTCCCATGCAAGACAAGATGATCGAAAGCTTCAACGAGCAGACCCGCAAGTTCTTCGAGCCGATGCGCAAGCTCAACTCCCTGATGCTGGACAACATGGAGAAGCTGTCCCAGTACCAGATGGAATCCATGAAGCGCTACAGCCAGATGGGCACCGAGCGCATGCGCGACGCCAGTGAGGTCCAGGATGCCGACAGCCTGCGCGACTTCGGTACCCGCCAGGCCGAGATGATGAACCAGCTCTCTCAGCAGATGATGGAGGATGCCAAGGCGCTTTCCGAGATGAGCGTGGAGTTCAAGGCCGAGATGGAGAAGCTCTTCACCGAGCAGGCCAAGGCGATGGGCGATGCCGCCAGGCAGCAGTCCGGTCAGGCCGACAAGGCCGAGCCAGCCAAGGCACAGTCCTCGCGGGGCGGCAGCAGCAAGAGCTGAGTGCGCGTCATGAGCGCTGCGGGCGCAGCGCAATCCGGCCCCTGACGGGGCTTCTGATCAGGCCGCCGCTCTCTTCGTGAGGGCGGCGGATCGTGCTATATGAAGTCGGCATGGCGTGGCCGACGCACCGGAGGGTTCAATGCAGCCAGGGGTTCAAGCACCGACACAGGCCGAGCTGGAGGCGTGGAATGCACAGCTCCAGCAGATCGGCGAGGAGTATCGTCACCTGATGGGCGACCTGCTGGAGCGCATGGTGCCCAGCGATGCCGCCGATTCGGTCTATGAGGATATGCGGAAGAGCTTCCAGACGGCGGCCGAGTCGCTGATGGGCAATCCGCCCCAGCTGTGGCAGACCCAGGCGCGCCTGATGCAGGATCAGTTCCAGCTGTGGCAGAACGGACTGCGGGCCATGGCCGGCGAGCAGGTCGAGCCGCTGGTGACGCCGGGCAAGGGGGATCGCCGCTTCAAGGACGAGGCCTGGACCAGCGACCCCTACTACCTGGCGATCATGCAGCAGTACCTGCTCTTCTCGCGCCTGGTCGAGGAGCTGATCGACGGCCTGGACCTGCCGGTGGACCAGAAGCATCGGCTGGCGTTCTACGCTCGCCAGATGGTCAACGCCATGTCGCCCACCAACTTCGTCACCACCAATCCCGAGGTGATGCGCAAGACCATGGAGACCCGTGGCCAGAACCTGGTCGATGGACTGGCCCGGCTGCGCCACGACCTGGCCAACTCCGCCGAGGGCCTGAACGTCACCATGACCGACCGCAGCGCCTTCGAGGTGGGCAGGAACATCGCCGTGACCCCGGGCTCGGTGGTCTACGAGAACGAACTGATCCAGCTGATCCAGTACGCGCCCACTACCGAGCAGGCCTACAAGACGCCGCTGCTGGTGATTCCCCCCTGGATCAACAAGTACTACATCCTCGACCTGCGCGAGGACAACTCCTTCGTCAAGTGGCTGGTCGACCAGGGCCATACGGTATTCCTGATCTCCTGGCGCAACCCCGGTCCCGAACAGCGCGACCTGACCTGGGCCGACTACATGCAACTCGGCCCCATCGCCGGCATGGAGGCGATCGAGCAGGCCACTGGCGAGAAGTCGGTGAACCTGCTCAGCTACTGCGTGGGCGGCACCCTGGCGGCCTCCACGGTGGCCTACCTGACCAGTACCCGTCGCGGGCGCAAGGTGAAGTCGGTCACCTACATGACCACCCTGCAGGACTTCCGCGATCCGGGCGAGATCGGCGTCTTCCTCAACGAGCCGGTGCTGCAGGGCATCGAGGCCAAGATGGAGCGCGACGGCTATCTCGACGGCCGGGCCATGGCCTTCAGCTTCAACCTGCTGCGCGAGAACGACCTCTTCTGGTCCTTCTATATCAGCAACTACCTGAAGGGAGACGTGCCGGCCCCCTTCGACCTGCTCTACTGGAACACCGACGGTACCAACCTGCCGGCGGCGACCCACGGCTGGTACCTGCGCAACATGTACATGGAGAACCGCCTGGTCCAGCCCGGTGGCATCGAGCTCGATGGGGTCAAGATAGATTTGCGCAAGATCTCCACCCCGAGCTACTTCCTCTCCACCCGCGAGGACCATATCGCCCGCTGGAACAGCACCTACTACGGCGCGCTGCTGCCCAAGGGGCCGGTCAAGTTCGTGCTGGGTGGCTCGGGACACATCGCCGGCGTGGTCAACCCGCCGCACAAGAACAAGTACGGCTACTGGACCAACGACGCTCTGCCCGAGAGCCATGAGGAGTGGCTGGCCGGCGCCGAGCAGCACGAGGGCTCCTGGTGGCCGCACTGGCAGGCGTGGATGACCGAGAACGGCTACGCCGACCCCGAGAAGATGGTGCCGGCACGCCAGCCCGGTGACGGTGAACTCGACATCCTCGAGCCGGCCCCGGGGCGCTACGTCAAGATGACCATTCCCGAGGTGGTGGGCGAAACCCCGGCTTCCCCGGGAGCTTAAAGCTATAAGCTGTAAGTAGAAGCGCCCAGTCGACTCATCGGCTGGGCGCTTCTTGTTTTGTCCCCAATGTCTCGCGAAAGATCTGGCTTACGGCTTACGGCTTACGGCTTACGGCTTACGGCTTACGGCTTACGGCTTACGGCTTGCGGCGAAGTTGCAGCCCCGGCAATACCAGCAGTGCGGCGAGCAGCCAGGTGGGCCAGCTGCCGGTGCGGGTGAAGGGGGTGAGGCCCTGCATCGGGGTCACCTCGCCGGTGAGGCTGGCGATTTCGAACTGGGGTGCCCGGGCGGTGATGCGGCCGCGTTCGTCGATGATGGCGGTGACCCCGTTGCTGGTGGCGCGGATCACCTGGCGGCCGTTCTCCAGGGCGCGCAGGCGGGCCATCTGCAGGTGCTGCAGGGGGCCGATGGAGCGTCCAAACCAGGTGTCGTTGGACACCGTCAGCAGCAGCGCCGCGTGGCGCGCCTGTGCCGCGACCTGATCGGCGTAGATGATCTCGTAGCAGATGGCGTTGCCGATGGTGGTGCCGGCGGCACGCAGCGGCGCCTGGCCCTCCGGCCCCGGTGTCATCGCCGGCATCGGCAGGTCGAAGAAGGCGATGGTGCCGGCGAGCAGGCTCTCCAGGGGCAGGTATTCACCGAACGGCACCAGGTGCGTCTTGCGGTACGCGCCCTCCACATCGCCCAGCCCGATCACGCTGTTGTAGTAGAGCCCCTCGCCGTCGCGCTGCAGGATGCCGGTGAGCAGGGCGGTGTCGGGAGCGAGGTTGGACTGTACCCGCTCGAGGATCGGTCGCGCCTCGCGCTCGAACATCGGTAGCGCCGCCTCGGGCCAGACGATCAGGTCAGGGTCATCGTCCTGCGCGCGGGTCAGCTCGCTGTAGCGGTTGGCGGCCTCGCGCTGGCCCTCAGCGGTCCACTTGATCGCCTGGTCGAGGTTGCCCTGCAGCAGCGCCACCCGCAGCGGCTCGCCGGCGGGGCTCGTCCACTGGGCGGGCAGCACTAGGGGCACCAGCCACAGGGCGGCGACGGGGAGGGCGGCCCACCAACGGCGACGCAGCAGCTCGACTCCCAGGCTGCCGGTCAGTGCGGTGATCAGCGAGAGCAGGTAGACCCCGCCCACTGGGGCCCAGGGGGCCAGCGGGGAGTCGACCTGGGAGGTGCCCAGCAGCAGCCAGGGGAAGCCTGTGAACAGCCAGGTGCGCAGCCACTCGCCGAGGACCCAGGCACCGGCGAAGCTGAGCCAGGCCAGCCGTGGACCGGTGAGGCGGCGGTAGAGCCAGAGGGTCACGGCGGGAAAGAGGGCCAGGCCGGCGACGAACAGCACAGTAAGGAGTAGCGCCAGGGGCACGCCGGTATAGCCGTAGTCGTGGATCGACACATAGACCCAGGAGGCGCCGGAACCGAACAGCCCTAGCCCGTAGCTCCAGCCGCGCAGGGCTGCCTGGCCGGGCGTCAGGGTGTGGATGCCGAGGTAGATCAGCCCCGCGGCCACCGGGCCCAGCCACCAGAGCTCGAAGGGCGAGGCGGTAAGCGTGGTGAGGATACCCGCCGCGGCTGCCAGCAGGCAGCCGATGGCGGGGGAGAGGCGAAACGCTGGCATCTTGGCCCTCCGTGGCAGGCGCGTCAGTCGTTGTCGTCGAGGCCGTCGTCCTCGTCGCAGGGCTCGGCCTCGAGCAGTCGGATGCGGCGGTTGTCGGCGTTGAGCACCGTGAAGCGCCAGCCGCCGATGACGGCGTGCTCGCCGCGGGCGGGCAGGTGGCCGAAGCGCTGCATCACCAGTCCGCCGAGGGTGTCGAACTCCTCGTCGGAGAAGTGGGTCTGGAAACGTTCGTTGAAGTCTTCGATGGGCGTCAGGGCGCGGATGGCGTAGCGCCCGTCGCCCAGCTCGCGAATATCCTCCTCCTCGTCGGCGTCATGCTCGTCCTCGATCTCGCCGACGATCTCCTCGAGGATATCCTCGATGGTGACGATGCCGGCGGTACCGCCATATTCGTCGACCACGATCGCCATATGGTTGTGGGTGCTCTGGAACTCCTTGAGCAGGCTGTTGAGGCGCTTGGATTCCGGCACGAAGAGTGCCTGGCGCACCACCTCCTCGAGGCGGAAGGGCCTGCCGTTCTCCTGGCCGCTGCGCAGCAGCGGCAGGAGGTCCTTGGCCAGCAGGATGCCGTTTACCTCGTCGAGATTCTCGCCGATCACCGGATAGCGGGAGTGACCGGTCTCGAGGATGACCGGCAGGTACTCCTCCAGGGGCTGGTCCATGGCGATGGCGGTGACCTGGGAGCGCGGGATCAGCACCTCGCGAACCTGCTGGTCACTGATCTTCAGGGCGCCTTCGATGATCATCATGGCATCCTGCTCGAGCTTCAGGCGACCTCCCGCCTGGCGCAGGAACTCCAGTAGCTCGTCCCGGGAGCTGGGTTCGTCGCTGTCGCTGGAGAGCGCCCCCAGCAGTTTCTCGAGCCAGGAGCGGTTGCCCTGGCTACTCGATCGGTCTTCGCTCATGAGTCAGTTCTCTCGTCCTCGGGTGCGGTCCGGTAAGGGTCGGCGATGCCCAGTTCGGCCAGGATCTCGCGCTCCAGCGCCTCCATGGCCTCGGCCTCGTCATCCTCGAGATGGTCATAGCCGAGCAGGTGAAGGGTACCGTGAACCACCATGTGAGCGTAGTGATCGTGCAGCGACTTGTCCTGCTCGGCGGCCTCGGCCACCACCACCGGGTGACAGATCACCAGGTCGCCGAGCAGCGGCAGGCTGACGCCGGGCGGGTTCTCGAAGGGGAAGGAGAGCACGTTGGTGGGGCGGTCCTTGCCGCGGTAGTCGCGGTTCAGCGCCTGGCTCTCCTCGGCGTCGACCAGGCGCACGCTGAGCTCGCTGTCGGCATCGACCTCATGCCGGCAGAGCACCGCGCCGACCCAGGCCTCCAGCTCCGCCTGGTCTGGCAGCCCTTCGGCAGCGATGGCCACCTGACGGTCGACCCAGGGCTGGTTCATGACTCGCCTCGTTCGCGGTCGAGACGCTCCAGGCGTTCCTGGCGCTCCTGACGCAGGGCCTCGCGTTCCTGCTCCTTGGCCTCCTTGCGGGCGCGCTCGGCGGCCTCCTGCTCGGCCTCGAAGCTGTCGTAGGCCTCGATGATGCGCTGCACCAGCGGGTGGCGCACCACATCCTTGGCGGCGAAGTGGGTGACGCCGATGCCGGGGGTGCCCTTGAGCACCTCGAGGACCTGGATCAGCCCCGAGCTCTGGCCGCGGGGCAGGTCGACCTGGGTGACGTCGCCGGTGATCACCGCGGTGGAGCCGAAGCCGATACGCGTCAGGAACATCTTCATCTGCTCGCGGGTGGTGTTCTGGCTCTCGTCGAGGATGATGAAGGCGTTGTTGAGGGTGCGCCCGCGCATGTAGGCCAGCGGGGCGATCTCGATCACCTGGCGCTCGATCAGCTTGGCCACCTGCTCGAAGCCGATCATCTCGTAGAGGGCATCGTAGAGCGGGCGCAGGTAGGGGTCGATCTTCTGGGCCAGGTCGCCGGGCAGGAAGCCGAGCTTCTCGCCGGCCTCCACCGCCGGGCGCACCAGCAGGATGCGGCGCACCTCCTGCTGGTTGAGGGCCTCCACCGCCGCGGCCACGGCCAGGTAGGTCTTGCCGGTACCCGCCGGGCCGATGCCGAAGTTGATGTCGTGGGCACGGATGCTCTGCACATAGCCCTGCTGGTTGAGGCCGCGGGGCTTGATCAGGGTGCGTGGGGTGCGGATCAGCACCTCGGCGGTGTCGGCATCTCCCTCGTCCTCCTCGAGCGCCTGCTGGCCGGACTCCTGCAGGAAGAGGTGCACGGTATCCGGCTCCAGGTCGCTGGCCTCGGTCTCGCGGTAGAGGTGCTCGAGCACATTGGCGGCGGCCTTGACCCGGTGGATGGGCCCGGCCAGCTGGAAGATATTGCCGCGGTTGCGCAGGGTGATGCCCAGGCGCGACTCCACCAGCTTGAGGTGCTCGTCACGCTGGCCGCAGAGATTGGCCAGGCGGCGCGGGTCGTTGGGCTCGAGGGTCAGGGTGATGATGCGGTTGGCCTGGGAGGCTGGCTGGCTCAAGACGGGCGGGTCCCCTGGATGATGAATGTGTAGGTTCAGCTTACTGCCCCGGCGTTTGCCGGGGCAATGTGTGAAGGGCTATCGCGTTCGGAATGTGGTGCTCGAGCCTAGGGGCGCCGGGGGCCTGCCGCCGGATCAGCCCCGGCAGCAATACCCCTTGTCTGGCTCAGTAGATCTCCGGCGAGGCGAGCTCGCCGCGCAGCGAGTTGGGCAGTGCCTCGGTGATCTCCACGTCGACGAAGTAGCCGATCAGCTCGGTGGGGTTGGGGGCACGGAAGTTGACCACCCGGTTGTTCTCGGTGCGGCCGGAGAGCTGGCCTGGGTCCCGCGGTGCGAAGCCGGTGACCAGGATGCGCTGGGTGGTGCCTACCATGCGCCGGCTGATCTGCATGGTCTGCTGGTTGATGCGCTCCTGGAGGATCGCCAGGCGCTGCTTCTTGACCTCCTCCGGGGTGTCGTCCTCGAGGGAGGCCGCCGGAGTGCCGGGGCGTGCCGAGTAAACGAAGCTGAAGGAGTGATCGAAGCCAATGCGATGGATCAGGTCCATGGTGGCCTCGAAGTCCGCCTCGGTCTCGCCGGGGAAGCCGATGATGAAGTCCGAGGAGAAGCTGATATCGGGGCGCAGCGCGCGGATGCGCTCGAGCTTCTCGACATACTCCTCCACGCCGTGGCCGCGCTTCATGGCGGCAAGCACCCGATCCGAGCCAGCCTGTACCGGCAGGTGCAGGTGGCTGACCAGCTCGGGGATCTCGCCATAGGCCTCGATCAGGCTGTCGGAGAACTCCACCGGATGAGAGGTAGTGAAGCGGATGCGATCGATGCCCTCCACCGCCGCCACGCAACTGATCAGCTCGGCCAGGTCGATCTCGTCGCCCAGCTGGTTGAGGCCGCGGTAGGCGTTGACGTTCTGGCCGAGCAGGTTGATCTCGCGCACGCCCTGGTCGGCCAGGTGGATGACCTCGTCCATCACCGCCTCGAAGGGCCGCGAGACCTCCTCGCCGCGGGTGTAGGGCACCACGCAGAAGGTGCAGTACTTGGAGCACCCCTCCATGACCGAGACGAAAGCGGTGGCGCCGTCGGAGCTCGGCTTGGGCAGGTGATCGAACTTCTCGATCTCCGGGAAGGTCACGTCGACCACCGAGATCTGCTCCTGCTGTCGTGAGTCGAGCATGGAGGGCACCCGGTGCAGGGTCTGGGGGCCGAACACCATGTCGACATGGGGCGCGCGCTTGCGCAGCGCCTCGCCCTCCTGGCTGGCCACGCAGCCACCCACGCCGATCACCAGGTCGGGGTTGGCCTCCTTGAGCTTCTTCCAGCGCCCCAGCTGGTGGAACACCTTCTCCTGGGCCTTCTCGCGGATGGAGCAGGTATTGAGCAGGATGACGTCGGCATCGCGCTCGTCGTCGGTGAGCTCGAGCTGGTGAGATTCGCCGAGCAGATCCGCCATGCGCGCGGAATCGTACTCGTTCATCTGGCAGCCGTGCGTCTTGATGAAGAGTTTCTTCGCCATAAGGATTGGGTCGTGGCGCCAGGCGCCCGACGTCTGTCACCGGTGGGTTCAGGGATGCGCGACACTCACGGCGGCGGACCGCCGGCGGCGCGGCAATGGATGGCGGTGGCCGTCCGGGCCATCGTTGAAAACAGGCGCCCATTATACGTGCCGTGCCCGTGCGGAACCAGCCCGCCGCCTGGCCAGGGCGAGTATGCTAACCTAGCGGACCCGGTCGTCGGGGCGGACCTCTGGTCAGGTAATGATCAGCAACCCGAAAGCGGCGGTGTGGCGCTGCCAGCGGACGACTTTCCCCGGGTTGTCCCGCCGGTTGTCCACAGAAGCTGTGAATAACCATTGCGGCGTCGTTGCCGGGTATCCGGGATGCGACCGCCCCAGGGCCAGGCTGTTTTCCGGCACGCCGCTTCAGTCAGTACGCTTCAGTCAGGATCATGGCATGACGACACACCACAGCACACGAACCGGCCTGGGCCTCTGCCTGGGTACGCTACTTGGCCTGCTGGCCCTGCCGCTGGCGGCCCAGGAACAGAACGATACCGTCTGGGTCTCCGACTCCCTGACCACCTATGTGCGCAGCGGTCCCACCGATGGCTACCGCATCGTCGGCACCCTCACCGCCGGCGAGCCGGTGGAGCGGCTGGAGACCAGCGGCGACTATACCCGCGTCCGCGGCCCCGGTGGCGACGACGTCTGGGTGCTCAGTCGCGAGATTCAGGAGGCCCCCAGTGCCCAGGTGCGCCTGCCCGAGCTGGAGCAGCGGGTGGCCGAGCTGGATGCCGAACTCGACGGCATCGATGAGGAGTGGGAGCAGCGCACCGCCGCGCTGCGTGAGACCCTGGAGGTTCGCGAGGCCCGGGTCGCCGAGCTGGAGTCGCGCAATCACGAGCTGGATGCCGAGGCGGAACGCTCCCGGCAGGCCGTGCGTGAGCTCGAGGCGCGCCTCAACACCCAGGAGCAGGACCTGCTGATGCGCTACTTCATGTATGGCGGTGGGGTGGCCGGTGCCGGCCTGCTGGTCGGCCTGATCGTCCCCCATCTGCCGCGTCGCCGCCGCAAGCGCGATCGCTGGTTCTGAGTGCATGGAGGTAAAGGGAGACATGGAGAACGAGTGGCTGGCGCGCTGGCGCGAGGGGCGCATCGGCTTCCATCGTGACGCGCCGCATCCCGCGCTGCGCCATCACTGGCCGCTGCTGGGCGTGCGCCCCGGCGTCAAGGTGCTGGTGCCGCTATGCGGGAAGAGCCACGACATGCGCTGGCTGGGTCGTCACGACCACCCGGTGCTGGGCATCGAGCTGGCCTCCCAGGCGGTCGAGCAGTTTCTCGACGAGGGGGGCGAGCCCGTCTCTCGCTATCGCCAGGCGGGGTTCGAGATATGCCGCCAGGGCAATGTCGAACTCTGGTGTGGCGACTTCTTCCATTTCCATATCGCCCAGGCGGCCGAGATCGGCGCCTTCTACGATCGCGCTGCCCTGATCGCCCTGCCACCCGCCACCCGCCAACGCTACGCCTTCCATCTGGCCCAGCTGATTCCGCCCGGGGCCAGGGGGCTGTTCATCAGCCTCAACCGGACCGCCGGAGAGGAACTGGCCGGTCCGCCGTTCCACGTGCCGGAAGCGGAGGTGCGCGAGCTGTTCGAGCCCAACTTCCAGATCACCCTGCTGGAGCGGGGTGATCCGGAGCCGGGCAGCGGTTTCCAAGAGCATGTCTGGGCCATGGTGCGCCGCGGCCCCATCGACTGACCCTCAGCGGGCCAGCAGGCGGCCCAGTTCGGGATCCCGGAAGGCACGGTCCAGGCCGTCGGAGAGCAGGTCGTTGATCATCCGGCTATTGGCCTCCTGGTCCGGACGCACGGCAAAGCTCTGGGTGCGCCGAGAGGTGTAGGTGCCGGTATAGGTCGTGCCGCCATTGACTGCCTCGGCGACGAATACCGCCTCCATGCGAGCCTCGCCGATCACCGGGCGGCTTTGGCCGCGGGCATAGCCCAGGTGGTCGAGTGTCAGGGTCAGGCTGGGGCGTCCTTCGGCGCGCTGGGTGGTGGGCTCGAAGCCCATCTCGCGCACCGCTCGCTCGGCCTCGCGCTGCAGGCGCGGCATCAGTTCGTGGGCGTAGACGGTAATGGTGGCGGTGGACATGGCGCTGCCGGTGCGGGTGCCGATCACCTCGCTGTCGCGACCGTCCGCGGCGATCACCGTGATCGCCTGGCCGCTGCCGGTCACCGGTACCTCGGCGCTGCGTTTCGGGTCAAGCTGCAGGGTCTGGGGTGCGGCGCAGCCGGCCAGCCAGCCGGTGGCGACCAGGGCCAGAGAAAGGCGAAGAAAGCGTCGACGCAGCATGGAAAGCTCCCGTATCGAGGGTGAGTTCGGGGCGCAGTATAGCGCCGGGTACTCGCTCAGGGTACGACGTCGCCCCCTCGCTTACACTGTTGTCATACGTCGAAGGAGTCGAGACATGATCCGTCCCGCTACCGCCGAGGAGATTCCCGGGCTGGTCGATATCTGGCTGCGTGCCTCGATCCGTGCCCACCCCTTCATTCCCGAGGCGTTCTGGTCGTCCCGCGCCGAGGCCATGGCGCGAGAGAACCTGCCCCAGGCCGAGGAGGTCGCGGTGCTGGAAGTCGAGGGCAGGGTGATCGGTTTCGCCGCCCTCAACGGCGACCACCTCGAGGCGCTGTTCATCGACCCGGAAGTGCAGAGCTATGGCCACGGTTCGCGGCTGATGGCCCACGCCATGGCCGGCCACGAGCGCCTGACCCTGTGTGTCTACTCACGCAACGTGCGTGCAGTCTCCTTCTACCATCGGCTGGGCTTTCGCGCCGTGGAGGAACGTGTCGAACCGCTCAGCGGCGAGAGCGAGACACTGATGGCCTGGGAGCGCTGAGCCGGCGAAGCACCCTGGAGTGCCAAGGCGACAGGCGCTACGTGCCAGCGAGGCGATAACGTATCCTGGGTAGTGTACGAGCCACCGGCGGCAGGCGGGTCGCCATGACCAGCGCCGCGATGGCGGCATGCATCGCCCACTCGCCGAGATCGGCGCGTACCACCCACAAGAAGTGCAGCAGTACCAGTCCCAGGATGGGGTAGGCGAGCCGGTGCAGGGTCTTCCAGCGCTTGCCCAGGCGACGCATCGACCAGCGGTTGGAGGTGGCTCCCAGCGCGGCAAGGCCGATCAGCGCCAGCATGCCGACGATGATGTAGGGCCGTTTGACCAGCTCGCTGCCCAGCATGGCCCAGTCAAGCCCCAGTATGAACAGTGCGTAACTGAGCATGTGCAGGGTGGCGTAGGCCAGTGTCCACAGGCCAAGTTGCCGGCGGATCAGGGTGAAGCCCTTCCAGCGAGTGAGTCGGGTCAATGGCGTGAGGCTAAGGGTGAGCAGCAGCATCCACAGGGCGCCGGTGCCGATATTCAGCAGCAGGTAGCGCCCCGGCTCGGGCCCAGCGGCGTTATTGGCCACCTGCCAGCCCCACACCACCAGCGGAGCCAGGGCCGCGAGGAATACCCCCACTCGCCACGTTCGCCATGTGTTCCGGGTGGCCATCAGTAGTTCACCCGCAGATCCAGCCCCGCATAAAGCTCGGCGACGTCGTCGGCGTAGCCATTGAACATCTGGGTATCGATGGTGTTGGGGCTGAAGAGGCTGTTGGGCAGGCGCCGTTCGGTGGCCTGACTCCAGCGGGGGTGGTCGACCTGCGGATTGACGTTGGCGTAGAAGCCGTACTCATCGGGCGCGATTTGCTGCCAGGAGTTGAGCGGCTGCTCCGCCACCAGCGAGATGCGCACGATCGACTTGATGCTCTTGAAGCCATACTTCCAGGGCACCACCAGGCGCAGCGGGGCGCCGTTCTGGTTGGGCAGTTCACGGCCATACATCCCCAGGGCAAGCAGCGTCAGCGGATGCATGGCTTCGTCCAGGCGCAGCCCCTCCACGTAGGGCCAGTCGATCAGCGAGAAGGCGGAGCGTTGTCCCGGCATCTGCTCGGGGTCGACCAGGGTCTCGAAGCGCACGTAGCGGGCCTTGCTGGTGGGCTCGGCCCGCTTGATCACCTCGGCGAGGGGAATGCCCAGCCAGGGAATCACCATCGACCAGGCCTCGACGCAGCGCAGGCGATAGATGCGCTCCTCGAATTGCGAGGGCCTGGCGAGATCCTCCAGCGCCAGGCGCCCGCCGTTGTTGACCTCGCCATCCACCACCACGCTCCACGGCTGGGTTTCCAGGCTGCCTGCATGGCGAGCCGGATCGGACTTGCCGGAGCCGAACTCGTAGAAGTTGTTGTAGCCGCTGGCGTCGTCGTAAGGAGCGAGCTTGTCCTTCTCGGGGTCGCTCGGGGTAATCGCCTGCCAGCGGGTGGCGTCGATCTTCTCCTTCAGCCAGGCCGGCGCATCGCCATCGGGGACGTCCGCGTAGTCGGCGCTGGCGTGGGCCTGGCCGGAAAGGGCGAGTCCCGCACCCAGGCTCGCCATGCCGCCCATGAAGCGTCGTCGGGAGAGGTAGATGGATTCCGGTGTCACATCGAACTCGTGCAGGTCACTGGGTCTGGCGATCTTGATCAGCATGAAATGGCTCCAATGGGGTGAGGGCGGCAAGCTCTGGCTACTGTGACACTCTCGCATGAGATTCATTTCGAATTGGTGGGTAATTTCGTGCCATTTCAGGCCATGTCCTGCGGTGAGGCATCCGGCGCCTGCCGGTGGTGGGGCGGTCTGGTAGAATGTGCCCTCTCGTCATCGACTCGGGACCCCTGCCATGACCGACGCGACCCGCGATTTCCAGATCGCGCCTTCGATCCTCTCCGCCGATTTTGCCCGGCTGGGTGAGGAGGTGGACGATGTTCTCGCCTCCGGCGCCGATATCGTCCACTTCGATGTGATGGACAATCACTATGTGCCCAACCTGACCATCGGGCCCATGGTCTGCGCGGCACTGCGCAAGCACGGCGTGACCGCGCCCATCGACGTGCACCTGATGGTGCGCCCCGTCGACCAGCTGATCGGCGATTTCATCGCCGCCGGGGCCAGCATCATCACCTTCCATCCCGAGGCCTCCGACCATATCGACCGCTCCCTGCAGCTGATCCGCGACGGTGGCTGCCGGGCCGGCCTGGTGTTCAATCCGGCCACGCCGCTCTCCTATCTCGACTATGTGATGGACAAGGTCGACATGGTGCTGCTGATGAGCGTCAACCCCGGCTTCGGCGGCCAGTCCTTCATTCCCGCCACCCTGGACAAGCTGCGCGAGGCGCGTCGGCGCATCGATGCCTCCGGCCGTGATATCCGCCTGGAGGTGGATGGCGGGGTGAAGGTCGACAATATCGCCGAGATCGCCCGGGCGGGCGCCGACACCTTCGTGGCCGGCTCGGCGGTGTTCAAGGCGCGTAACGCGGCGGACCCGCACCGTTACGACGGCGTGATCCGCGAGTTTCGCGAGCAGCTAGCCGGCGTGCGCTGAGCCGGTGAACGGGACCCGTTCCAGGCCCGACGAGTGTCCCGCGGAGAAGGTGGCGGTGTGGCACCTCTACCTGCTGGAGACCGCCGGCGGTGCGCTCTACACCGGCATAACCACCGACGTGGCGCGACGTCTCGCCGAGCACGCCGCGGGGCGTGGCGCCAAGGCGCTGCGCGGCAAGGGCCCGCTGGCGTTGCGCCACCACGAGCCGGTTGGCAGTCGCGGCGAGGCGCTGCGCCTGGAGGCCCGGATCAAGCGACTTACTGCGGCACAGAAGCGGGACTGGCTGCTGGCGAGGGGGACTCCGCCAAGCCTGCCCACGGGGCAGGGGCCCCACAGAGTACAAGGAGCGAGCATGCACCCCATTCTCGATGGCATCGAACTGGTGGCCTTCGACCTCGACGGCACCCTGATCGACTCGGTGCCCGACCTGGCCATCGCCGTGGACGCGGCCCTGGCCGAACTGGGCCTGCCCGTCGCCGGGGAGGCGCGGGTGCGCGACTGGGTCGGCAACGGCTCCCGGGTATTGATGGGGCGCGCGCTGCGGCATGCAGTACTCGCCGGAAGCGGCGAGGCTGATCCGGCGACTGATCTCCGAGGGGGCGCTGTGAACCCCTCCCTGGGCGCTACCGATGCCATCCCTGGCATAGGACCCCCTCTACGATCAGTCCCCGGCGCCTCGCCTGGTGGCGCCTCATCTGGTGGCGCCATGCCAGTGGATGCCGAAGAAGTGGACAGCACCCTGCTGGAGCGCGCTCACGCCGCCTTCCTCGACCACTACGGCCGCGACCCCGGGGCCCATACCCGGCTCTACCCGGGAGTGCGCGAGTGCCTGGATGCCCTGCGCGACCGTGGCCTGCCCCTGGCGCTGGTGACCAACAAGCCCCATGCCTTTATCGCGCCGCTGCTGAAGGGCGTAGGGCTCGACGCGCACTTCGCCCTTTGCCTGGGTGGCGACAGCCTCCCCGAGAAGAAGCCGCATCCGGCACCGCTGCTGCTTGTCGCGGCCCACTTCGATGTTTCGCCTGGGGCGTGCCTGATGGTGGGAGACTCACGCCACGATGTCGCCGCCGGCAAGGCCGCGGGTTTCCGCACCCTGGCGGTTCCCTACGGCTACAATCACGGCGAGCCGGTGCGCGACAGCGGCCCGGATGGCGTGGTTGAATCGCTGGCGGAACTCGTTTAACGTGAGCTTGGCTATTGCTATAAGGTAGAGCCTTTTCAATATGTTATTGATATAAGACGCGGACACCCCCTCGATGACCACCCGCATGTTCACGGACAACACCCGCTCCAGCGGCGCCCCCCATGCCGCCTTCCTGCCTGCCCGGTCGCCCGCCCGGGGCGGCTGGCGATGGTGATGCTCACTCCACTCGCTTGAGCCGCGGCGCCTGGGCGCCTGCCATTGCCAACCCGTCTTATCGAGGATTCCGGGCATGATGACCCCCGAACGCTTTCATGAGCTGGCCGATGCCGGCTATAACCGCATCCCGGTCACCCGTGAGGTACTGGCCGATCTCGACACCCCGCTCTCCACCTACATGAAGCTCGCCAATGCGCCCTGGACCTTCCTGCTGGAGTCGGTGCAGGGCGGCGAGAAGTGGGGGCGCTACTCGATCATCGGCCTGCCCTGTCGCGAGCGCATCGAGGTGCGTGGTTTCAGCATCAGCCATATCGTCGACGGCGAACTCCACGGCGCCGCCGAGGTCGAGGACCCGCTGGCCTGGATCGAACAGTTCCAGGCGCGCTTCAAGGTGCCGCGCCTGGACGACCAGCCGCGCTTCGACGGTGGCCTGGTGGGCTACTTCGGCTATGACACCATCCGCTATATCGAGCCGCGCCTGCGCAGCGAGGTCGCTGCCGCCAAGCCCGACCCGCTGGGCGTGCCGGATATCCTGCTGATGGTGTGCGATGAACTGGTGGTGTTCGACAACCTCTCCGGTCGCCTGACGCTGTGGACGCATGCCGATCCGGCCGAGCCCGGCGCCTATGCCAGCGCCGTTGAGCGCCTGGAGGCGCTGGAGATTCGCCTGCGCAGCGCCACCCTCAACACCGTGAGCCCCGGCACCGGCAGCGCCGCGGTGGAGGAGGGCGACTTCACTTCCGGCTTCACCGAGGCGGGCTTCAAGGCCGCGGTAGAGACCATCAAGGAGTACGTGCTGGCCGGCGACGTCATGCAGTGCGTGCCCTCGCAGCGCATGTCGATTCCCTATCGCGCCGCGCCGCTGGACCTCTATCGGGCACTGCGCAGCCTCAACCCGTCGCCCTACATGTTCTTCCTCGACCTGGGCGATCACCAGGTGGCCGGCTCCTCGCCGGAGATCCTCACCCGCCTGGAGGAGGGCGAGGTGACCGTGCGTCCCATCGCCGGCACCCGCAAGCGCGGCCGCACCGAGGCCGAGGACCGTGAGCTGGAGGCGGAGCTGCTGGCCGATCCCAAGGAGCGTGCCGAGCACCTGATGCTGATCGACCTGGGGCGCAACGACGTCGGCCGCATCAGCGAGACCGGCTCGGTGAAGGTCACCGAGGAGATGGTGGTGGAGCGCTACTCCCACGTCATGCATATCGTCTCCAACGTCACCGGGCGACTCGCGCCGGGCCTCACCGCCATGGATGCCCTGCGCGCCACCTTCCCGGCGGGCACCGTCTCCGGCGCGCCCAAAATCCGCGCCCTGGAGATCATCGACGAGCTCGAGCCGGTCAAGCGCGGCATCTATTCCGGGGCGGTGGGCTACCTCTCCTGGCACGGCAACCTGGATACCGCCATCGCCATCCGCACCGCGGTGATCAAGGATGGCCAGCTGCACGTCCAGGCCGGCGCCGGCATCGTCGCCGATTCGGTGCCCGAGATGGAGTGGCAGGAGACCCTCAACAAGGGGCGGGCGCTGTTCCGCGCCGTGGCCATGGCCGAGCGTGGCCTGGACAACCTCGAATAGCCCGGTGGCGGAGAGACCCATGAAAGTCTGCATGATCGACAACTACGACAGCTTCACCTTCAACGTGGTGCAGTACCTGGGCGAGCTGGGTGCCGAGGTTGAGACCTACCGCAACGACGCCATCACCCTCGACGAGATCGCGGCCATGGCCCCGACCCACCTGGTGATTTCGCCGGGCCCCTGCACCCCCGACCAGGCGGGCATCTCCATGGAGGCCATCCGCCACTTCGCCGGGCGCCTGCCGATACTCGGCGTCTGCCTGGGCCACCAGGCCATCGGTCAGGTCTATGGTGGCAAGGTGGTGCGCGCCCCCCAGGTGATGCACGGCAAGACCTCGGCCATCCGCCACTCGGGACTTGGGGTCTTCGCGGGCCTGGAGGACCCCCTGGAGGTGACCCGCTATCACTCCCTGGTGGTTGAGCGGGAGACACTTCCCGAGTGCCTGGAGGTGACCGCCTGGACCGATGACAATGACATCACGCCGGGGTTGATCATGGGGCTGCGCCACCGCGAACTGGATGTGGAGGGTGTGCAGTTCCATCCCGAGTCGATCCTGACCCGCCAGGGCCACGAGCTGCTGGCCAACTTCCTGAAGCGTCGCCCCCAGGCGCCGCTGGGCCGTGCCTGATTCGAGGAGAACCATGATGCAGATGCGAGATGCCCTCGGGGCCCTGATGCGCCGCGAGAACCTCAGCTTCGCCGAGACCCATGAGGTGATGCGCCAGATCATGACCGGGGAGGTCAGCGACCCGCAGATCGCCGCCTTCCTGATGGGCATGGCCATGAAGGGCGAGACCGCCGAGGAGATCAGCGCCGCCGCCCAGGTGATGCGCGAACTGATGAAGCCGGTCCACCTCCAGGCGGACAACGTGGTGGACATCGTCGGCACCGGTGGCGATGGCGCCAACCTGTTCAACGTCTCCACCGCGGCGAGCTTCGTGGTCGCCGCCGCCGGCGGCCACGTGGCCAAGCACGGCAACCGCGGCGTCTCCTCCTCGTCGGGCAGTGCCGACCTCTTTGCCGTGGCGGGTATCCACCTCGACCTCGATGCCGAGCAGGTGGCGCGCTGCATCGAGCAGGTGGGCGTGGGCTTCATGTTTGCCCCCAACCACCACCCGGCGATGCGCTACGCGGTCGCGCCGCGCCGTGAGATGGGCGTGCGCACCCTGTTCAACATCCTGGGGCCCCTGACCAACCCCGCCGGCGCCCCCAACCAGGTGCTGGGCGTCTACGCCCCGGAACTGGTGCCGCTGATGGCCGATGTGCTGCGTCGCCTGGGCAGCCGCCATGTACTGGTAGTGCACGCCGAGGATGGCCTGGACGAGATATCCCTCGCCCAGCCTACCCTGGTGGCCGAGCTCAGGGAGGGCGAGATCCAAGAGTACGTGATCACTCCCGATGAGCTCGGCATCAAGCGCCAGTCCCTGGATCCGCTGCGGGTCGCCTCCGCCGAGGAGAGCCTGCGCCTGGTGGAACAGGCCCTGGTGGGAGAGGGGCCGGCGGCGGACATCGTGTCGCTGAACGCCGGCGCGGCCCTCTATGCCGCCGACGTGGCCGACAGTTTAAAGGAGGGGGTGGCACTGGCCCAGGATGCCCAGGCCTCGAAGCTCCCCCTGGAGAAGCTCAAGGAACTGGCCAATTTCACCCGCGTCTTCCTGCAGTGAGCGCCCTTCGCTCTCTCAGCGCACCCCCCAGAGGAGTCACCCCATGAGCGGTTCCAGTACCCCGACCATCCTGACCCGCATCCTCCAGCGCAAGGAGGAGGAGGTCGCTGAGCGCGCCCGCGCCGTGTCCGAGGCCGAGCTGCTGCGCCTGGCCGCCGAGCAGGGGGCGCCGCGGGGGTTCAATGCGGCGCTGGCGCGGCGCATTGCCCAGGGCGACCCGGCGGTGATCGCCGAGATCAAGAAGGCCTCGCCCTCCCGCGGGGTGATCCGCGAGGAGTTCCGCCCCGGCGAGATCGCCGCCAGCTACGCCGAGGGCGGTGCCGCCTGCCTCTCGGTGCTCACCGACGCCGACT
Source organism: Halomonas sp. C10-5 (assembly GCF_057169305.1). Lineage (NCBI taxonomy): Bacteria > Pseudomonadati > Pseudomonadota > Gammaproteobacteria > Oceanospirillales > Halomonadaceae > Halomonas > Halomonas sp. C10-5. Next base: position 2,419,428 of record NZ_CP175665.1, on the reverse strand, counting down.
TCTTCCAGGGCCATGAGGACTTCCTGATCGAGGCCCGCGACGCCTGCAAGCTGCCGGTGATCCGCAAGGACTTCATCACCCACGGCTATCAGGTCAGCGAGGCTCGCGCCATCGGCGCCGACTGCATCCTGCTGATCGTCGCGGCCCTGGACGACACCCAGCTGGCTGACCTGCACCGCCAGGCGTTGGAACTGGGCATGGACGTGCTGGTGGAGGTCCATGACGCCCATGAGCTGGAGCGGGCACTCAAACTGGACCTCACCCTGGTGGGCATCAACAACCGCGACCTGCACACCTTCGACACCACCCTGGACACCACCCTGGAGCTGCTGCCGCGTATTCCCGGCGGTGTCACCGTGGTCACAGAGTCCGGCATCCACACCCCCGGCGACGTGCTGCGCATGCGCGAGCACGACGTCAACGCCTTCCTCGTCGGCGAGGCCTTTATGCGCGAGGCCGATCCCGGCCAGGCGCTTAGACGGCTGTTCTTCTGAGTCATCCTGGCAAGTAACCCAGGGGCCGGCATCTGCCGGCCCCTGCCGTTTTGGTGCCTCAGGATGTAGCAGGAGATTGTCTCGGCACTGCGGAGACAATCTCCTTCGCCGCCGCCAGGGCATGGCGTCAGGTAGGCTCGGGCGCGCCGAGCAATCGAACCGCTTGAGTCACTCGGGCGTCAGAACGCCGGTGACGTCGGATCGATCAGGCAGATGACCGTCTCGCCGGGCTGCGGGTCGAGTTCGCTTCGGTCGCTGGCTACCCGCACATGTCCCTTGGCGTCGAGGCAGAAGAGTGCCAGCAGCCGGTCGTCGTGGTCGCGGCGATAGGCGGCGAAGTCGTGATCCTCATGCAGGCGTGCCATGCGCACCTCGGCGCCACGGGCGACCCGGCTGGCCAGGTCGGCCCAGCTGACCTTCTCCCCGAACAGCCGCGGCAGTTCGGCCAGGTCTCGAGGACGCTGGCGCTCGGCCTGGTCATCCCTGCTGGCCTCGATGCGAAATACCTTGCCGGGAGCGAACTGCTCGGCAAAATGCAGCGCCGCCAGGTCGTTGGCCTCGCGATAGGGCGAGAGGGGCAGGAAGTGGCCCAGGCCGGTGAGCTCCAGATGGCTCTCGGCATGTTCGGAGTGGGGCTTGCCGTAGTAGACGGGCAGACCCGCCATGCGCGCCGCTTCCAGCGCCTCACGGTCGGTGTCGGTCAGGCGCACGGCGAAGCCGGCCTGCTGCAGCGCCTGGGCGATCACGCGGGCCACCGGGTTGGCGCCGAGGATCAGGAAGCCGCTGGGCGGTGGCGTCATCACCCCCAGTGCCCTGGCGATGGGGCGTGACAGCAGGCTCTGGATCACCACGGTGGCGATGATCACCAGGAAGGTGACCGGCACCAGCATCTCGGCGCCCTCCACGCCCTGCTCCTCCAGCTTCAGCGCGAACAGCGAGGCCACCGCGGCGGCGACGATGCCGCGGGGGGAGATCCACGCCAGCAGCGCCTTCTCCCTGAACTCGAGGCCGCTGCCCAGGGTGCACAACCATACCGCCACGGGGCGGGCCACCAGCATCAGCACGGCGAGATACGCCCATGCCGGCCAGCCGAGCAGGGCGAGCTGGTCCAGCCGCAGGCGGGCGGCCAGCAGGATGAAGAGCCCGGAGATCAGCAGGACCGTCAGGGTCTCCTTGAACTCGATGATCGGCTCGGTGGGTACCCGCTTCATGTTGGCCAGCCAGGCGCCCATCACGGTCACGGTAAGCAGCCCCGATTCATGGAACAGCTGGTTGGAGAGGGTGAAGAGCGCCAGCATCACCATCAGGGTGCCGAAGCTGTGTAGCTGGCGTGGCAGCCAGTGGTGGCGCAGCACACAGCCCCACAGGTAGCCGCCGGCACCGCCCAGGCCGAAGCCGATCACCAGGGTGAAGCCGAACAGCGCCAGGGTGTGGGTGAAAGGGTCGCCTGCCGAGCCGATGACCACGAACTCGTAGACCAGTACAGCTCCGATGGCACCCACCGGGTCGATGAGGATGCCTTCCCAGCGCAGGATCCGGGAGAGTGACTCCCTGGCGCGCAGCGTCTTGAGCAGTGGCAGCACCACCGTGGGCCCGGTGACCACCAGCAGGGCGCCGAGCACACTGGCCATTCCCCAGGTCAGCCCCAGCAGCCAGTGGGCTGCCAGGGTGCTGATCACGGCGGTGATCAGCGCGCCCCAGGTGACCAGCCGGCGCACCGTATGGCCATGGCCGCGCAGTTCGCAGAGGTTGAGGGTCAGGCTGCCCTCGAAGAGGATCACCGCCACGGCCAGCGAGACCAGCGGGAAGAGCAGGTCGCCGAGCAGGGCGTCCGGGTCGAGCAGGCCGCTTGCCGGCCCCACCAGGATCCCGGTAATCAGCAGCGGCAGGATGGCGGGCACCCGCAGTCGCCAGGCCAGCCACTGGCAGGCGAGGGAGAGCAGGCCGATGCCGGTGAGGAGTACGGCGGGGCTGTCCATGGCAAGGCTCCAGGTGGGGTCCACTCTGCAGATTAGCCACTACCGATGGGTTGCGCTATACGTGTGATGCCGCAGTTGCTCGAGTGACTCGCCCGGGAGGCGCCTGTTCCTGGCGCCTCCCGGCTTGGGCAGTGCGGCCCTAACCCTGCCGCTTGAGCTCGTCCAGCAGCGCCTGCAGCGGATGCGGCAGGGCAGTCTCCGACAGGCGCTTCACCTGGCTGCGGCAGGAGTAGCCGGTGGCCAGCAGGTGGCCGGCGCTGGCCTCGTCCTCGACCACCGGCTGCCACGACTGGGCGTAGATGGTCTTCGAGGTCTCGAGGTTGCGCGCCTCGTGGCCGTAGGTGCCGGACATGCCGCAGCAGCCGGTCGAGACCAGCTCGAGCTCCAGGCCGAAGGCGTTGAACAACTGCTGCCAGGCCTTGGGGCTGCCCGGGGCGTTGGTCTTCTCGGTGCAGTGCGAGAGCAGCCGGTATCCGGGCCTTGTCGCCGCCAGTCGGCGGGGGGCAAGGGTCGGCAGGAGAGCGGCCAGCCACTCCTGCAGCATCAATACCTCGGGCACGGCGTCGGCCCCCAGCGCCTTCACGTACTCCTGGCGATAGGTGAGGGTCATGGCCGGGTCGATGCCCACCAGCGGAACCCCGGACTCGGCCAGCATCCCGAGTCGTTCGGCCTGCTTCGCGGCGGTGTGCTCGAAGGCACCCAGGAAGCCCTGCACGTTGAGCGGCTTGCCGTTGGGAGAGTAGGGGGCCACGAAGACCCGGAACTCCAGCCGGCTCAACAGCTCGACGATATCCATGACCAGCCGGGCCTCGAAGTAGCTGGTGAAGGCGTCCTGGACGATCACCACGCTGCGCGCCTTCTGGGCATCGGTGAGCAGGCCCAGCGAGGTCGGTGTCGCCTCCGCCACGCCCCAGGCCGCCAGCTGCTTCCTGAGGCTGGCGCGGGAGAGCCGGGGGCTGTCAACCATGCCGACGGGGCCGGCCAGCAGGCGTTCCACCAGCCGGTTGCCCAGGGCGGCATTGTAGAGCGGGGCGATGCGCGACAGGGTCGGGACCATGAACTCCAGGCCGCCGATCAGGTAGTCGCGCACCGGGCGCAGGTAGCGGCCGTGGTAGACCTCGAGGAACTGCGTGCGGGAGTCCGGCACGTTGACCTTGATCGGGCACTGGCCGGCACAGGACTTGCAGGCCAGGCATCCGGCCATGGCGTCGTAGACCTCGTGGGAGAAGTCCTTCTCGCCGCGCCGCCTGGCCAGGGTGTTGCCGAGCCGCTTCGGGAAGTCCCTGACGAAGCCCCAGGCACCCTCGGCCTTCTTCTTTCGCGACTCCTCGACCAGGTCGATGCCGGCCTCGCCCTGCAGGCGCAGCCACTCGCGGACCAGGCTGGCGCGCCCCTTGGGGGAGTGGATGCGGTCGCGGGTGGCCTTCCACGACGGACACATGGCGTCGTCGGGATCGTAGTTGTAGCAGGCACCGTTGCCGTTGCAGTAGACGGTGGCGGCGTGGGCCTGCCACACCCGCTCGTCGATGGTGCGGTCGAGCTGGCCCCGGGTTGGCACACCATCGATGGTCAGCAGCCCCGGGTCCACCCACTTGACCGCCTCCGCCTGATCGGCGGTGCTGGTTTGCGAGGTTGCTCCCTCGGCGTCGGGGGGGCATCCCGCGGCTTCGGGCGGGCTCCCCACGGGGGCGGGTGGGGTAGAAGAGGAAAGCGGTGTCGCGATCTTGCCGGGGTTCAACTGGTTGTGGGGATCGAAGGCCGCCTTGATCCGCTGCAGGCTGGGGTAGAGCTCGCCGAAGAACCTCGGTGCGTACTCCGAGCGCACCCCCTTGCCGTGCTCCCCCCACAGCAGGCCGCCGTACTTGCGGGTCAGCTCGGCCACCTCGTCGGAGACCTCGCGGATCAGCCGCTCCTGGGTCGGGTCCTTCATGTCGATGGCGGGGCGCACGTGCAGCACCCCGGCATCCACGTGGCCGAACATGCCGTACTCGAGGCCCCGGGCGTCGAGGGCGGCCCGGAACTCGGCGATGAAGTCGGCCAGATGCTCCGGGGGAACCGCGGTGTCCTCGACAAAGGGGATGGGGCGCTTCTCGCCCTTGGCATCGACCCTGGCGTTGCCCAGCAGGCCCACGGCGCGTTTGCGCATCCCGTAGACCTGCTGGATCTGCCCGCGCCCCTCGGCCAGGGTGAAGCCCAGGCGCTCGACGCTGTGGTCACTCTCCAGGTGGCAACAGAAGGCCTCGACGCGCTCACTCAGGCGCTCGGGGTCATCATCGTTGAACTCCACCAGGTTGATGCCGCGCACCGGCGTCTCACCGGCGGGGAAGAACTCCGCCACGCTGTCCCAGACGAAGTCCTCCATGGCCAGGGTCAGCACCCGGTCGTCCACCGTCTCGATGGAGGTGGGGGCGGCGGAACTGGCCTTGAGCGCCTTGGCGTCGCGCAGGGCATCCATGAAGCTGGCGTAGCGCACATTGACCAGGGTCGAGTGCCTGGGGATCGGCAGCACGTTGAGCACCGCCTCGTCGAGCAAGCCCAGCGACCCCTCAGAGCCGCACAGCAGGCTGTTCATGTCGAGCCGGCCTCGGTCGTCTCTCAGGTGCGCCAGGTCGTAGCCGGTCAGGCAGCGGTTGAGGGGCGGAAACTTGGCCCGGATCAGCTCGCCCTGGGTATCGATGACCTCCCGGGCGATACGGTAGGCACGGCCGCTGGTGGTCTCGGAGGCACACAGTGTCTGAAGCTCGCTCTCCGCCACCGGCCGGCTCACCAGCCTCTCGCCGCCCAGTAGGAGTGCCTCGAGCTCGAGCACGTGGTCACGGGTCTTGCCGTACTCGCAGCTGCCCTGGCCGCTGGCGTCGGTGGAGATCATTCCGCCGATGGTGGCGCGATTGGAGGTCGAGAGGTCGGGGGCGAAGAACAGCCCGTGGGGCTTGAGCGCCGCGTTGAGCTGGTCCTTGACCACCCCGGCCTGGACCCGCACCCGGCGGTTCTCCACGTCGATCTCGAGAATCCGGTTCATGTGCCGCGACACGTCCACCACCAGGCCGTCGGTGAGCGACTGACCGTTGGTGCCGGTGCCACCGCCGCGGGGGGTGAGCACCACCTGGCGGTGCTCGACCTGGCCGGCCAGGTGGGCGATGCGCTGCAGGTCCTCGCCGTGGCGGGGGTAGAGCGCGGCCTGGGGTAGGCGCTGGTAGATGGAGTTGTCGGTGGCCAGCACCGTGCGATCGGCATAGTCCGGGGCGATCTCGCCCTCGAAACCGGCGGCCTTCAGGGCCTCGAGAAAACGCAGGTAGGGTGCGGCAAGCCCGGGGGCGGTGCCGACATCGGTGGTGTCCAGTCGAGCGATCATGGGCATCTTCGTGAGGAAGCGTGAATGGGCCTACTTTACCGCGCGGGGCCCGAGGGCGCATCCCGGCGGCCGGTTCGCGTGGCGCCACTTTCGCCTTTTGCCTACAATGGTCAGCCTGTTTCCTGCCGCCGTCTCCCCGCGGCCGACACCTCCAATCACCGACTGCAACGGACCGATTCCATGCTCGATCCCAAACTGCTGCGCAGCGACCTCGAGACGGTCGCCCAACGACTCGCCAAGCGGGGCTTCGCCCTGGACACCGAACGCCTCTCGGCGCTGGAGTCCCGGCGCCGGGAGCTGCAGGCCGAGACCGAGTCGCTGCAGGCCGAGCGCAACACCCGCTCCAAGGCGATCGGCAAGGCCAAGGCAGCGGGCGAGGATATCCAGCCATTGCTCCACGAAGTGAGTGACCTGGGCGAGCGCCTGGATGGCGCCAAGACGCGTCTGGCCGAGGTCCAGGCCGAGTGGGACGATGCGGTGAGCGGCATTCCCAACCTGCCCCACGAGAGCGTGCCCGAGGGGGCCGACGAGAGCGACAACGTCGAGCTGCACCGCTGGGGCACCCCCCGCGAGTTCGACTTCACGGTTCGCGACCACGTCGACCTGGGCGAACTGAAGGGGGACCTCGACTTCGACCTGGCCGCCAAGCTGACCGGGGCGCGTTTCGCGGTGATGCGCGGACCCATCGCGCGGCTGCACCGTGCGCTGACACAGTTCATGCTCGACAAGCAGACCCAGGAGCATGGCTACGAGGAGTGCTACGTGCCCTACATGGTCAACGAGGCCTCGCTGCGCGGCACCGGCCAGCTGCCCAAGTTCGGCGAGGACCTGTTCAGGCTGGACGATGAGCGTGGCTACCACCTGATCCCTACCGCCGAGGTGCCGCTGACCAACTTTGCCCGTGACGAGATCCTCGACGCCAAGGCGTTGCCGGTGAAGCTCACCGCCCATACGCCCTGCTTCCGCAGCGAGGCGGGCTCCCATGGCCGCGATACGCGCGGTATGATCCGCCAGCACCAGTTCGACAAGGTGGAGATGGTGCAGATGGTCGAGCCGGAGCACAGCTACACGGTGCTGGAGGAGATGCGCGGCCACGCCGAGGCGATTCTCCAGGCCCTCGAGCTGCCCTACCGGGTGGTGACCCTGTGCAGCGGCGACATGGGATTCGGCGCCGCCAAGACCTACGACCTGGAGGTATGGATCCCCAGCCAGGAGACCTACCGCGAGATCTCCTCGGTCTCCAATTGCGAGGACTTCCAGGCGCGGCGCATGCAGGCACGCTTCCGCGGCCCCGAGCAGAAGAAGCCTCAGCTGCTGCATACCCTCAACGGCTCCGGCCTGGCGGTGGGACGCTGCCTGGTAGCGGTGCTGGAGAACTACCAGAACGCCGACGGCTCGGTGACCGTGCCCGAGGCCTTGCGTCCCTATATGGGGGGGCAGGAAGCGATCAATCTATAGCCTCGCCCAGTGCCTGGGTGCATCGAACCCCCGCCGGCGGCGGGGGTTCGGCGTTCTGGAGACATTGCTGTCGATTGTTGCCGTCCTGGCGAAGGGGCATGATGAAGGCCATGAACGGCTAGGGAGATGCTGATGAGGGATGCTGACGAGGATACGACGGGCATCATACCGCTGAACCTGGTGCTGGGGCTGGCGGCGCTGGTGGTGATCGTGGCCGGTATGCGGGCCGGTGCCAGCCTGCTGGTACCCATGCTGCTGGCGGCCTTTATCGCGGTGATCTGCACCGCACCGGTACTGTGGCTCAACCGCCATGGTCTGGGGCTGCGCCTCTCGGTATGGCTGACCCTGATAGTGATCGGCGGGGTCATCTCGCTGCTGGGCCTGCTGCTGGTCAACAGCTTCGGCACCTTCGTCGATGCCCTGCCGGGCATCGAGCAGAAGCTCTATGACTACTACCTGGGGCTGCTGGATGGCCTGTCGCGCCTGGGTCTGGCCATCGATACCGATCGCCTGGCCGAGCTGCTGGATGCCGAACAGCTGGGCGGCTGGATCCCGGCCCTGATCGGGGAAGTAGGCAACCTGCTGATGCAGAGTGTCGTGGTCGGGCTACTGGCGGTGTTCATGCTCTTCGAGACCCTCAATTTCCGCGACAAGCTCTCCTTCGCCCTGGCCAACCCGGCTCCCAGCCTGGATCGCTTCAGCGAATTCAGCCTGACCCTGAAGCGCTACCTGGCGGTAAAGACGGTGGTCAGCCTGGTGACCGGCGCCCTGGTCTGGGTCGCCTGCCTGCTGGTGGGGGTGGACTTTCCGCTGCTCTGGGCGGTGCTCGCCTTTGCGCTCAACTATATTCCCAATATCGGGTCGGCCATCGCCGCGGTGCCGCCGGTGATGCTTCTGCTGGTCTCGCCCCAGGGTGGTCTGATCGATGCCCTGCTGCTGGCGTCGGCCTATCTGGGCATCAACTTCCTGATCGGCAATATCGTCGAGCCGCGCATGATGGGCAAGGCGCTGGGGCTCTCCACCTTCGTGGCCTTCCTGTCTCTGGTGGTATGGGGCTGGATCTTCGGCGCGGTGGGCATGCTGCTGTCGGTGGTGCTGACCATGACCCTGAAGATCGCCCTGGACAGCCACCCCCAGACCCGCTGGATCTCCCATCTCTTGGGGCCGGGCGACGAGCCAGCAGTGGTCGAGGCGGATCGCCGGCCTTCCGAGCGTCACGACGAAGAGGGGGGCTGAAAGGGGCCTGAAACGACATCGCCCCGGCTTCGGCCGGGGCGATGTCGACGGTGTAGTGGCGTCGGCGTACTACAGTGCCGCTCAGGCGTTCTGTTCGATGAACTGGCTGAGCTGTGACTTGGACTGGGCGCCGACCAGCGAGGCGACCTTGGTGCCGGACTTGAAAAGCATCACGGTGGGTACGCCGCGGACGCCTTGCTCGGCGGCGATCTCGGGAGCATCGTCGACATTGATGCTGACCACCTTGAGGTTGCCGCTGCGCTCCTCGGCGACCTCGTCGACCACCGGTGCCATCACCTTGCAGGGACCGCACCAGGGTGCCCAGAACTTGAGCAGCACCGGCGTGTCGGCCTTGAGGACTTCCTGCTCGAAGTTGGCGTTGGTGACATCGACGTTATTGGCCATGGTGTTCTCCAGTTGCGTTGCGCTGCATCGAGCGGATCGGGTTGGCAGGCGCCCCTTGCGGGTCGCCTGTCCGGTCGGCCGATGTTAGCGGTCGGCCGGAGTGCTGGCAAATCGAGAATGTCTATTGCGGCTTGTGCGGCGCTTGGCATTATATGCTATAAATGCATTAATAGTTGATTTGATATTCCTTTTTTCACCGCTTCGACGCCCTCCAGCCGAATGGGGCGGCATGGGAGAGTCGCCATGAAACTACAGCAGCTGCGCTACGTCTGGGAAGTCACTCGCCACAACCTGAACGTCTCGGCCACTGCCCAGAGCCTGTTTACCTCGCAGCCCGGAATCTCTAAGCAGATCCGCCTGCTCGAGGACGAGTTGGGGGTCGAGATCTTCGCCCGCAGCGGCAAGCACCTGACCCGGGTCACCCCGGCGGGGCAGGCGATCGTCGAGCTGGCCGGCGAGGTGCTGCGGCTGACCGACAATATCAAGGAGGTGGCACAGGAGTTCAGCGACGAACGCCGCGGCAGCCTGTCGGTGGCCACCACCCACACCCAGGCGCGCTACGCGCTGCCGCCGGTGATCCGAGAGTTCACGCGCCAGTACCCCGACGTGGCCCTGCATATGCAGCAGGGCACGCCCAAGCAGATCGCCCAGATGGTCAGCGATGGCCAGGCCGACTTCGCCATCGCCACCGAATCACTGGAGCTGTTCAACGACCTGGTGCTGCTGCCCTGCTACCGCTGGAACCGCTGCATCCTGGTGCCCCAGGGACACCCCCTGGCCGAGGAGGGCGAGCTGACCCTGGAGGCCATCGCGCGCCATCCGCTGGTCACCTACGTGTTCGGCTTCACCGGCCGTTCCCAGCTCGACGATGCCTTCCGTGACAGGGGACTTACCCCCAACGTGGTGCTGACCGCCGCCGATGCGGATGTGATCAAGACCTATGTGCGTCTGGGCCTCGGGGTAGGGATCGTCGCGCACATGGCGGTGGATCCGGAGCACGACACCGACCTGGTGGCGCTGGACGCCGGCCACCTGTTCGCGAGTTCCACTACCAAGATCGGTATCCGCCGCGGCACCTTCATGCGCGGCTATATGTACGACTTCCTCAAGGGGTTTGCCCCCCACCTGGAGCGTGACTTGGTGGATGCCGCCCTGGCCGCCGGGCCGCGCCACGAGCGAGCCCTGTTCGAGGGGATCGAGCTGCCGCTGCGCTGAGCTATCCCCCGCGGCGTCTATCCCGCCAGCGCCGCCATCAGGTGGCGGATCTTGTCCCAGGTCTCCTGATACTCCGCCTCGCCCTCCGAGTCGGCCACCAGGCCGCCACCGCCCCACAGGTGCAGGCGGCCGCCGTCCGCCACCGCGCTGCGGATGGCGATGGAGGTGTCCATGTGGCCACGGGTATCCACATAGCCGAGGCTGCCGCAGTAGACACTGCGCCGACTCGGCTCCAGCTCGTCGATGATCTGCATGGCCCGCACCTTGGGCGCTCCGGTGATGGAGCCACCGGGGAAGGCGCCCGCCAGCAGCTCCAGCGGCGTGCGTCCGTCGGCAAGCGTGCCGGTGACCACGCTGACCAGGTGATGGACGTTGGTGTAGCTCTCCAGGCCGCACAGTTGTGGCACTCGTACCGTGCCGGGGCGACAACTGCGCCCCAGGTCGTTGCGCAGCAGGTCGACGATCATCACGTTCTCGGCGCGATCCTTCAGGCTCCCCTCGAGTTCGGCGGCCAGGCGGGCGTCGCTCCCCGGGGTGTCGCCGCGTGGTCGGGTGCCCTTGATGGGGCGGGTCTCCACCTGGCCATCACGGCACGCCAGGAAGCGTTCCGGTGACAGCGAGAGGATCGCCTGCTCGCCATGTGCGGAGGGCCAGGCCATGAAGCCAGCATAGGGCGTCGGGGTGGCCGTGCGCAGCCGTCGATAGGCCGCCCACAGGTCGCCTTCGTAGGGCGCGCTGAAGCGCTGGGCCAGGTTGACCTGGTAGCAGTCGCCGGCGCGGATATAGCGCTGCACAGCATCGAAGCGGTCCAGATAGGCGTCGCGGTCGAGCTCGGCGGCAAACGGGGCCGTCAGGTGGCAGTCGTTCCCGGCGGCGGGAGCGGCGTTCAGCCATTCGAGGGCCTGGCGGCGGCGCTCGGGAGTGGCCACCAGCCAGGCCTCGCCACGCTGGTGATCCTGGATCAGCGCCCAGTCATAGAGGCCCACCCGGCTGGCCGGCAGCGCCACGGCACGGCGGGCACGTTGCCCCACCGGCTCCAGCTGATAGCCGAGGTCATAGCTCCAGTAGCCGATCAGCCCGCCCAGGAAGGGCAGTTCGCTCGCCGGTAGCGGCCGGGTCGCGGGGAGTCGCTCGAGCAGCGCCTGCTGGGCGGCAAAGGGGGAGAGGTCCCGAAGCTCCGGCACGCCGTCGACCCGGCCCGCCTCATCCACCTCAAGCGCTGCCAGGGGGTCGCTCGACAGGATGTCGTAGCGTCCCCCCGGTGCCTCCGGACGGCCACTGTCCAGCAGCACGGCACCGGGCCTTCGGCGCAGGCGCGCGAAGGCGGAGAGCGGGGTGGGCCGATAGGGGTGCGGCGTGATCTGGAGTGGTGAGCTCATCGACGGGACGGGCCTATACAGAGGGGGCGCCCATTCTAGGCGCCGAGGGCGCCGCTGTCCTCGTTGCGGGGCGCTGGCGGACTCAACGCTGCCGACCGCATTGTCGACATCTGGAGCCGGCAAGGCTGGGTTGTCTACAACCAAAGACGTACCGTTCGGCCGTGACGCCATGTTGACCCGAGGACGGGCAATGGCTACTCTTCGCTCATCCCATAATTGTCGACAATCATCATGAAGCCAGCCGAAGCCGAATCGACCAGCCCCGAGGTGCGTACCCTCGCCGAGCGCGTCTTCCAGCAGCTGCAGGATGCCATCGTCCGCGGCGAGATGGCACCCGGCAGCAAGATCACCGAGCCTGGCCTGTCACGCACCTATGGCATCTCCCGTGGGCCGCTGCGCGAGGCGATGCGCCGCCTCGAGGCGCACCGCCTGATCGAGCGGGTGCCCCACGTCGGCGCCCGGGTGGTAAAGCTCTCCATGAAGGAGCTGCTCGAGCTGTTCGACGTGCGTGAGGCCCTGGAGAGCATGGCCGCCCGCCTGGCGGCCGAGCACATGACCGCCGAGGAGATCGCCGGGCTGCGTGAGGTGCTCGCGATGCACGAGCGCCAGGCCGACCTCAAGAAGGGTGAAGCCTACTTCCAGCGCGAGGGTGACCTGGACTTCCACTACCGCATCGTCCAGGGCAGCCACAATCGCATGCTGGTGACCATGCTCTGCGATGACCTCTATTACCTGGTGCGGCTCTACCGCACCCAGTTCAGCGCCAGTGGCTCACGCCCCCAGCGCGCTTTCGTCGAGCACCATCGCATCGTCGATGCCATCGAGGCCGGCGACGCCGAGCTCGCCGAACTGCTGATGCGACGCCATGTCAGCGCCTCCCGGGCCAATGTCGTTGATCGCTACGCCGCTTCCCTCAGGGAGCTGGAAGAGACCACTGCCTGACCCCTTACCGGATACCACAGGAGAAACACCATGACCCAGCAGACTCCCGGCGCTCGCTTCCGCGCCGCCCTCGAGGCCAATCGCCCGCTGTCCATCGTCGGTACCATCAACGCCTATACCGCCATGATGGCCGAACGCGTGGGCCACCAGGCCATCTACCTCTCCGGCGGCGGCGTGGCCAACGCCTCCTTCGGTCTGCCGGACCTGGGCATGACCACCATGAACGACGTGGTCGAGGACGCCCACCGCATCTGCGGCGCCACCGACCTGCCGTTGCTGGTGGATATCGATACCGGCTGGGGTGGGGCCTTCAACATCGCTCGCACCGTCAAGGAGATGCAGCGTGCCGGCGTCGCCGCCGTGCACCTCGAGGACCAGGTGGCCCAGAAGCGCTGTGGTCACCGTCCCAACAAGGCCATCGTCTCCCAGCAGGAGATGGTCGACCGCGTCAAAGCCGCCGCCGATGCGCGCATCGATCCGGACTTCTACCTGATCGCCCGTACCGATGCCTTCCAGAAGGATGGGCTGGATGCCGCCATCGAGCGCTCCCAGGCCTGCATCGAGGCGGGTGCCGACGCCATCTTCGCCGAGGCGGTGCACACTCTCGACGACTATCGCGCCTTCTGCGAGCGCGTCGATGCGCCGATCCTGGCCAATATCACCGAGTTCGGTGCCACCCCGCTGTTCTCCCAGCAGGAGCTGGCCGAGGTGGGCTGCCGCATGGTGCTCTATCCGCTGTCCGCCTTCCGCGCCATGAACGCGGCGGCGCTCAAGGTCTACCAGAGCATTCACGACAACGGCCATCAGCGTGACGTGGTCGACATGATGCAGACCCGCGACGAGCTCTACGACTTCCTCAACTACCACAGCTTCGAGCAGAAGCTCGATGCCCTCTTCGTCGAGAAGGGCAGCGACGCCTGAGACGCGCCCCACGCCGGAAACACCATTCAAGAGGAGAGAGAACATGGCTGATAAACCCGTTAGTGGCGCAGGCCTGCGCGGCCAGAGCGCCGGCACCACCGCCCTGTGCACCGTCGGCAAGACCGGCTCGGGCCTGACCTACCGCGGCTTCGACATCAAGGAGCTGGCGGAGAAGGCGAAGTTCGAGGAAGTGGCCTACCTGCTGCTCAAGGGCAAGCTGCCCAACCAGGCCGAGCTCGACGCCTACATCACCAAGCTCAAGGGCCTGCGCGGCCTGCCCGCCGAACTCCGCACCGTGCTCGAGCAGATCCCGAAGGATGCCCACCCCATGGACGTGATGCGCACCGGCGCCTCCATGCTGGGCAACCTGGAGACCGAGCAGAGCTTCGATGAGCAGCAGGACGTCTCCGACCGCCTGCTGGCCGTGCTGCCGTCGATCATCTGCTACTGGTACCGCTTCAGCCACGATGGCGTGCGTATCGAGACCGAGACCGACGACGAGTCGGTGGGTGGCCACTTCCTGCACATGCTGCGCGGCGAGCCGGCCTCCGAGCTGCACGCCCGGGTGATGAACGTCTCACTGATCCTCTATGCCGAGCACGAGTTCAACGCCTCGACCTTCACCGCACGCGTCTGCGCCTCGACCCTTTCCGATATGCACTCCTGCGTGACCGGCGCCATCGGCTCCCTGCGCGGCCCGCTGCATGGTGGTGCCAACGAGGCGGCCATGGAGATGATCGAGGACTGGAAGTCCCCGGAAGAGGCCGAGAGCAAGATCCTCGGCATGCTCGAGCGCAAGGACAAGATCATGGGCTTCGGCCACGCGATCTATCGCGAGTCCGACCCGCGCAACGCGATCATCAAGGAGTGGTCGAAGAAACTTTCCGAGGACGTCGGCGACAGCGTGCTCTACCCGGTCTCCGAGCGCGTCGAGGCGGTGATGTGGCGCGAGAAGAAGCTGTTCTGCAACGCCGACTTCTTCCACGCCAGCGCCTACCACTTCATGGACATCCCCACCAAGCTGTTCACCCCGATCTTCGTCTGCTCGCGGGTCACCGGCTGGTGTGCCCATGTCTTCGAGCAGCGCGCCAACAACCGCATCATTCGCCCGAGTGCCGACTACATCGGCCCGGAGAAGAGCGAGTGGGTGCCGATCGAGCAGCGCGACTGATCGATCACCGCCCCCGGACGGCCCGACCTGGCCGTCCGGCCTTCTTCCCCCTTCTCCGACGCCTGCAAGAGACCCCTCACGCCATGAATACCGACTACCGTAAACCGCTTCCCGGCACCGAGCTGGACTACTTCGACGTGCGTGCGGCCGTCGAGGAGATCCAGCCCGGTGCCTATGACACCCTTCCCTATACCTCGCGGGTACTGGCCGAGCAGCTGGTGCGCCGCTGCGAGCCGGAGATGCTCACCGACTCGCTCAAGCAGCTGATCGAACGCCGTCGCGACCTGGACTTCCCTTGGTACCCGGCCCGGGTGGTTTGCCATGACATCCTCGGCCAGACGGCACTCGTCGACCTGGCCGGCCTGCGTGACGCCATCGCCGAGCAGGGCGGGGACCCCGCTAAGGTCAACCCGGTGGTGCCGACCCAGCTGATCGTCGACCACTCCCTGGCCGTGGAGCATGCCGGCTTCGAGGCGGACGCCTTCGACAAGAACCGCGCCATCGAGGATCGTCGCAACGAGGATCGCTTCCACTTCATCGAGTGGACCAAGACCGCCTTCGAGAACGTCGACGTGATCCCCGCCGGTAACGGCATCATGCACCAGATCAACCTGGAGAAGATGTCGCCGGTGGTCCAGGCCCGCGACGGTGTGGCCTACCCCGACACCTGTGTGGGCACCGACAGCCATACCCCGCATATCGACTGCCTGGGCGTCATCGCCGTCGGCGTCGGTGGCCTCGAGGCCGAGACCGTGATGCTGGGCCGTCCCTCCATGATGCGCCTGCCCGACATCGTCGGCGTGGAGTTGACCGGCAAGCCCAAGCCCGGCATCACCGCCACTGATATCGTGCTGGCGATCACCGAGTTCCTGCGCCGCGAGCGCGTGGTGGGGGCGTATCTCGAGTTCTTTGGCGAGGGGGCCAAGACCCTTACCATCGGCGACCGGGCCACCATCTCCAACATGACGCCCGAGTACGGGGCGACTGCGGCGATGTTCTATATCGACGAGCAGACCATCGACTACCTGACGCTGACCGGCCGCGAGCCGGAGCAGGTCGAGCTGGTCGAGACCTACGCCAAGCAGACCGGCCTGTGGGCAGACAGCCTGGCCGGTGCCCAGTACGAGCGGGTGCTGACCTTCGACCTGTCCAGCGTGGAGCGCAACCTGGCGGGTCCCTCCAACCCGCACCGTCGCCTGCCCACCAGCGCCCTGCATGACCGCGGCATCGCCGTGGACTACGACAAGGCCCAGGCGGAGGAGAGGGAGGGCAAGATGCCCGATGGCGCGGTGATCATCGCCGCCATCACCAGCTGCACCAACACCTCCAACCCGCGCAACGTGGTGGGTGCCGCCCTGCTGGCCAAGAAGGCCAATGAACTGGGCCTGACGCGCAAGCCTTGGGTGAAGAGCTCCTTCGCGCCCGGCTCGAAGGTGGCGCGCCTCTACCTGGAGGAGGCCGGGCTGCTGCCGGAGCTGGAGAAGCTCGGCTTCGGCATCGTCGCCTACGCCTGTACCACCTGTAACGGCATGTCCGGGGCGCTCGATCCCAAGATCCAGCAGGAGATCATCGACCGCGACCTCTATGCCACCGCGGTGCTCTCCGGCAACCGCAACTTCGACGGCCGCATCCACCCCTATGCCAAGCAGGCCTTTCTGGCCTCTCCGGCGCTGGTGGTGGCCTACGCCATCGCGGGGACCGTGCGTTTCGACATCGAGAAGGATGTGCTGGGTACCGATCACGACGGCAACCCGGTGACCCTCAAGGACCTGTGGCCCTCCGACGAGGAGATCGATGCCATCGTCGGCGAGTTCGTCAAGCCCGAGCAGTTCAAGCAGGTCTATATCCCGATGTTCGACCTGGACGCCTTCGAGAAGGCCGAGAGTCCGCTCTACGACTGGCGCCCCCAGAGCACCTACATCCGCCGCCCGCCCTACTGGGAGGGCAACATGGCGGCCGTGCGTGAGCTCAAGGGCATGCGGCCGCTGGCGATCCTGCCGGACAACATCACCACCGACCACCTGTCACCGTCCAACGCCATCATGATGGACAGCGCGGCGGGGGAGTATCTGCACAAGATGGGCCTGCCGGAGGAGGACTTCAATTCCTACGCCACCCACCGCGGCGACCACCTCACCGCCCTGCGGGCCACTCTGGCCAACCCCAAGCTCTTCAACGAGATGGTGCGCGACGAGAACGGTGAGGTTCGGCAGGGGTCGCTGGCACGCATCGAGCCGGAAGGTCAGGTGACTCGCATGTGGGAGGCCATCGAGACCTACATGGAGCGCAAGCAGCCGCTGATCGTCATCGCCGGTGCCGACTATGGCCAGGGCTCCTCCCGTGACTGGGCGGCCAAGGGCGTGGCCCTGGCCGGGGTCGAGGCGATCGTCGCCGAGGGCTTCGAGCGCATCCACCGCACCAACCTGATCGGTATGGGCGTGATGCCGCTGCAGTTCAAGGAAGGCACCACCCGTCACACCCTGCAGCTCGACGGCACCGAGACCTATGACGTCGAGGGCAAGCCGGCGCCAGGCGCGACCCTGGAGCTGGTGATCCACCGCAAGACCGGTGAGGTCGATCGCGTACCGGTGACCTGCCGCCTGGATACCGCCGAGGAAGTCACCATCTACTCCGCCGGCGGCGTATTGCAGCGCTTCGCCAAGGACTTCCTGGAGTCCTCGGAGGTGGCGAGCGCATGAGCCAGGTTCCTCAGATCCGGATCCACGCCACCTATATGCGTGGCGGGACCAGCAAGGGTGTGTTCTTCAAGCTGACTGACCTGCCCGAGGCCGCGCAGGTGCCGGGCGAGGCTCGCGATCGCCTGCTGATGCGAGTGATCGGCAGTCCCGACCCCTACCAGAAGCAGATCGACGGCATGGGCGGGGCCACCTCCAGCACCAGCAAGACGGTGATTCTCTCGAAGAGCGAGAGCCCCGACCACGACGTGGACTACCTGTTCGGCCAGGTCGCCATCGACAAGGCCTTCGTCGACTGGAGCGGCAACTGCGGCAACCTCTCCGCGGCAGTGGGGCCCTTCGCGATCAGCAATGGTCTGGTGGACCCGGCGCGCATTCCCGAGAACGGCGAAGCGGAGGTGCGCATCTGGCAGGCCAATATCGGCAAGACCATCGTCTCCCGGGTGCCGATCCGGGACGGCGAGGTGCAGGAGACCGGTGACTTCGAGCTGGACGGGGTCACCTTTCCTGCCGCCGAGGTGCAGGTGGCCTTCAAGGACCCGGCGGACGGCGAGGGCGCCATCTTCCCCACCGGCAACCTGGTGGATGAGCTGGAGGTGCCCGGTGTCGGCACCCTCAAGGCGACCCTGATCAACGCCGGCATCCCGACCGTCTTCCTGAATGCGGACGAACTCGGCTATACCGGCACCGAGCTGCAGGAGTCGATCAACGGCGACGCCGCGGCGCTGGAGAAGTTCGAGACCATTCGCGCCCATGGGGCGGTGAAGATGGGGCTGATCAAGGAGGTGACCGAGGCCGCGGCCCGCCAGCACACCCCCAAGGTGGCCTTCGTGGCGCCGCCGGCAGACTATCTCGCCTCCAGCGGCAAGCAGGTGAAGGCCGATGATATCGACCTGGTGGTGCGCGCGCTCTCCATGGGCAAGCTGCACCACGCCATGATGGGCACCGCGGCGGTGGCCATCGCCTCGGCCGCGGCCATCGAGGGCACCCTGGTCAACCTGGCCGCCGGCGGCGGCAAGCGTAACGCCGTCACCTTCGGGCATCCCTCGGGCAGCCTGCGGGTCGGCGCCGAGGCGAGCCTGGTGGATGGTCGCTGGGTGATCGACGAGGCGGTGATGAGCCGCAGTGCCCGGGTGCTGATGGAGGGCTGGGTGCGCGTCCCCGGCGACAGTTTCTAGGGCCTGCCTGGTCAGGGGCCTGCCGAAAGATAAAGACGCCCCGGGTCCAGGACCCGGGGCGTCTTCTATAGTGAGGGTCACGCATCAAGGGCGTTTGCTCGACAAGGTGACAGGAGAAGTTCATGAGTACCGTGGAAGCCAATGTGCGGCCGGACTACGACGCCGAGCTGCAGAAAATCGCCGACTATGTGCTGGGCTACCGTATCGAGAGCGATGAGGCCTGGGATACCGCCAGGCACTGTCTGATGGATACGCTGGGTTGCGGCCTGCTGGCGCTGCGTTTTCCCGAGTGCACCAAGCACCTCGGCCCGCTGGTGGAAGGCACCGTGGTGCCCCATGGTGCCCGGGTGCCCGGCACCTCCTTCCGCCTGGATCCGGTGAAGGCGGCCTGGGATATCGGCGCCATAGTGCGCTGGCTCGATTACAACGACACCTGGCTGGCCGCGGAGTGGGGACACCCCTCGGACAACCTGGGGGCCATCCTGGCCGTAGCCGACCACCTCTCCCAGAAGCGGGTGGCCCAGGGCGAGGCGCCGCTTACGATGCGCGACGTCCTCGAGGCGATGATCATGGCCCACGAGATCCAGGGGGTGCTGGCGCTGGAGAACTCCTTCAACCGGGTGGGGCTCGACCATGTGGTGCTGGTCAAGGTGGCCTCCACCGCAGTGGCGGCGAGGATGCTGGGTGCCGATCGCGAGCAGCTGCTCTCGGCACTCTCCCACGCCTGGGTCGATGGACAGAGCCTGCGCACCTATCGTCATGCGCCCAACGCCGGGTCACGCAAGAGCTGGGCGGCGGGGGATGCCACCTCCCGAGCAGTGCGCCTGGCGGATATCGCGCTGCGCGGCGAGATGGGCGTCCCCGGTGCGCTCAGCGCCCCCCAGTGGGGCTTCTATGACGTGCTGTTCAGCCATACCAACCGCGACCTGGCCACCAAGCCCGAGTGGGAGCGCCGCTTCCGATTCCAGCGCGATTTCGGCAGCTACGTGATGGAGAACATCCTCTTCAAGCTCTCGTTCCCGGCGGAGTTCCATGCCCAGACAGCCTGTGAAGCGGCGGTGACCTTGCACCCCGAGGTGAAGGGGCGAATCGACGAGATCGAGCGGGTCGTGATCACCACACATGAATCAGCAATCCGTATCATCTCCAAGGAGGGCGACCTGGCCAACCCGGCGGATCGTGACCACTGCCTGCAGTACATGACCGCGGTGCCGCTGATTCTTGGCGAGCTGACCGCCGAACACTACGAAGATGACTTCCACGCCGCACACCCCGAGATCGATGCCCTGCGGGCGAAGATGGAGGTGGTGGAGGAGCCGCGCTATACGCGTGACTATCTGGACCCCGACAAGCGCTCCATCGCCAACGCCATCCAGGTCTTCTTCACCAATGGCACCTCTACCGACCAGGTCGCCGTGGAGTACCCCATCGGCCATCGGCGGCGGCGTGAGGAAGGTATCCCTGTGCTGGAGGCCAAGTTCCGGCGCAACCTCGAGACGCGGTTCCCTCGTTCGCGCAGCGAGACGGTACTCGCGCTTTGCCAGGATCGGCAGAGACTGGAGTCGACTCCTGTTCAGCGTTTCATGGACCTGCTGGTAATCTGATGGCGCAGGAAGCGACATGCTTTCCAACGGGGCCATGGCCCCTGGCGTGTAACTGGACTACATTTTTATCTGTAGGGTCTTGCACGCCGCCGGAGAAAGCCGTAAAGTACGCATCCGCTGCCGGCGACGGGCACACGTTGCAGGTGGTGGAGGTGGCAGAAGTGATTGTTCTGCTTGGAGTTTTTCGAATCGCTTCGAAACATTCCGATTGACAATCACGGCACGTTCGGTAGAATGTGCGCCACTGGATTCGCAGCCATCTCGGCAGGAAGAGATAGGCGGTCAGCGGAAAAACGGACGGGATGCAGCGCATCGCCAACCACCGCTTGACACGCTGACGCGAATCGGTAGAATACGCCTTCCTCGCAGGGCGCTGGCGACACGGAGTTCGCTCCGGCCGGCAGCAGGCGAGACGCTTCACCCAATAGGGTTTGAAGCCGCTCTTTAACAATCGATCAGGTAATTCATGTGGGCGCTTGTCGATGGCTCGGTGATCCATATCATTGAACCATCAAGGCAAGCGACTCGTCATAGATCTTCGGATCTATTTGAGAACGTTTGAACCTTGAGCCAAGTTTGGTGCTACTTCAAGCACTTATGATCTTAAACTGAAGAGTTTGATCATGGCTCAGATTGAACGCTGGCGGCAGGCCTAACACATGCAAGTCGAGCGGAAACGATGGAAGCTTGCTTCCAGGCGTCGAGCGGCGGACGGGTGAGTAATGCATAGGAATCTGCCCGGTAGTGGGGGATAACCTGGGGAAACCCAGGCTAATACCGCATACGTCCTACGGGAGAAAGCAGGGGATCTTCGGACCTTGCGCTATCGGATGAGCCTATGTCGGATTAGCTAGTTGGTGAGGTAATGGCTCACCAAGGCCGCGATCCGTAGCTGGTCTGAGAGGATGATCAGCCACATCGGGACTGAGACACGGCCCGAACTCCTACGGGAGGCAGCAGTGGGGAATATTGGACAATGGGCGAAAGCCTGATCCAGCCATGCCGCGTGTGTGAAGAAGGCTTTCGGGTTGTAAAGCACTTTCAGTGGGGAAGAAATCCTCGGGGCCAATACCCTCGAGGGAGGACATCACCCACAGAAGAAGCACCGGCTAACTCCGTGCCAGCAGCCGCGGTAATACGGAGGGTGCGAGCGTTAATCGGAATTACTGGGCGTAAAGCGCGCGTAGGCGGCGTGATAAGCCGGTTGTGAAAGCCCCGGGCTCAACCTGGGAACGGCATCCGGAACTGTCAGGCTAGAGTGCAGGAGAGGAAGGTAGAATTCCCGGTGTAGCGGTGAAATGCGTAGAGATCGGGAGGAATACCAGTGGCGAAGGCGGCCTTCTGGACTGACACTGACGCTGAGGTGCGAAAGCGTGGGTAGCAAACAGGATTAGATACCCTGGTAGTCCACGCCGTAAACGATGTCGACTAGCCGTTGGGGTCCTTGTGACCTTTGTGGCGCAGTTAACGCGATAAGTCGACCGCCTGGGGAGTACGGCCGCAAGGTTAAAACTCAAATGAATTGACGGGGGCCCGCACAAGCGGTGGAGCATGTGGTTTAATTCGATGCAACGCGAAGAACCTTACCTACTCTTGACATCGTGCGAACTTTCCAGAGATGGATTGGTGCCTTCGGGAACGCACAGACAGGTGCTGCATGGCCGTCGTCAGCTCGTGTTGTGAAATGTTGGGTTAAGTCCCGTAACGAGCGCAACCCTTGTCCCTATTTGCCAGCACGTAATGGTGGGAACTCTAGGGAGACTGCCGGTGACAAACCGGAGGAAGGTGGGGACGACGTCAGGTCATCATGGCCCTTACGAGTAGGGCTACACACGTGCTACAATGGCCGGTACAAAGGGTTGCGAAGCCGCGAGGTGGAGCTAATCCCGAAAAGCCGGTCTCAGTCCGGATCGGAGTCTGCAACTCGACTCCGTGAAGTCGGAATCGCTAGTAATCGTGAATCAGAATGTCACGGTGAATACGTTCCCGGGCCTTGTACACACCGCCCGTCACACCATGGGAGTGGACTGCACCAGAAGTGGTTAGCCTAACTTCGGAGGGCGATCACCACGGTGTGGTTCATGACTGGGGTGAAGTCGTAACAAGGTAGCCGTAGGGGAACCTGCGGCTGGATCACCTCCTTACCGATATGTCCCCGACTGTCGGCAAGTGCTCACAATGAATTACCTGATCGACCAGAGCAAAAGACTGTTTGGGTCACCGACCCAGTGGTTGGAAGCCGGGTCTGTAGCTCAGTTGGTTAGAGCGCACCCCTGATAAGGGTGAGGTCGGCAGTTCAAATCTGCCCAGACCCACCAATTCGGGGCCTTAGCTCAGCTGGGAGAGCGCCTGCCTTGCACGCAGGAGGTCAGCGGTTCGATCCCGCTAGGCTCCACCATCTCCCATCCCCACAGTCTGACCTGGTCGGATCCGCAGTCATAAGCCATCTTTGCACAGCGCAATGACCGGTTTATGACTGTCGATTGACAGTCTGCTCTTTAACAATGTGATTCATGCTGACAAACGTTCCTTTCGAAAGAAAGGAACACGAGATACGTCTCAAGCGTATCCGGCAATGTCGTGTGTCATCGCGGACCAGACCCTTTGGGGTTATATGGTCAAGCGATGAAGCGCATACGGTGGATGCCTAGGCAGCCAGAGGCGATGAAAGACGTGGAAGCCTGCGATAAGGCTCGGCGAGGTGGCAAACAACCTGTGACCCGGGCATTTCTGAATGGGGAAACCCACCCAGTGTAAGCTGGGTATCCCGCACTGAATACATAGGTGTCGGGAGGCGAACCAGGGGAACTGAAACATCTAAGTACCCTGAGGAAAAGAAATCAACCGAGATTCCCCCAGTAGCGGCGAGCGAACGGGGACCAGCCCTTAAGCATGTGACTGATTAGACGAACGCGTTGGGAAGCGCGGCCATAGTGGGTGACAGCCCCGTAGTCGAAAATCTGATCATGTGAAATCGAGTAGGTCGGGGCACGAGAAACCTTGACTGAAGACGGGGGGACCATCCTCCAAGGCTAAATACTCCTGGCTGACCGATAGTGAACCAGTACCGTGAGGGAAAGGCGAAAAGAACCCCGGAGAGGGGAGTGAAATAGATCCTGAAACCGTATGCGTACAAGCAGTGGGAGCATGCATGTCATGTGACCGCGTACCTTTTGTATAATGGGTCAGCGACTTATTTTCAGTGGCGAGCTTAACCGTATAGGGGAGGCGTAGGGAAACCGAGTCTTAACTGGGCGACCAGTCGCTGGGAATAGACCCGAAACCGGGCGATCTATCCATGAGCAGGTTGAAGGTTGAGTAACATCAACTGGAGGACCGAACCAGGATCTGTTGAAAAAGATTTGGATGACTTGTGGATCGGAGTGAAAGGCTAATCAAGCCCGGAGATAGCTGGTTCTCCTCGAAAGCTATTTAGGTAGCGCCTCACGTAGCACCGCCGGGGGTAGAGCACTGTTTCGGCTAGGGGGTCATCCCGACTTACCAACCCGAGGCAAACTCCGAATACCGGTGAGTGACGCGTGGGAGACACACAGCGGGTGCTAACGTCCGTTGTGAAAAGGGAAACAACCCAGACCGTCAGCTAAGGTCCCGAAATCCTGGTTAAGTGGGAAACGATGTGGGAAGGCTCAGACAGCTAGGAGGTTGGCTTAGAAGCAGCCATCCTTTAAAGAAAGCGTAATAGCTCACTAGTCGAGTCGGCCTGCGCGGAAGATATAACGGGGCTCAAACCAGGTACCGAAGCTACGGGTTCGTCGAATGACGAGCGGTAGAGGAGCGTCGTGTAAGCCGATGAAGGTGGATCGAGAGGTCTGCTGGAGGTATCACGAGTGCGAATGCTGACATGAGTAACGACAAGGGGAGTGAAAAACTCCCCCGCCGGAAGACCAAGGGTTTCTGTTCGACGCTAATCGGAGCAGAGTGAGTCGGCCCCTAAGGCGAGGCCGAAAGGCGTAGTCGATGGGAAACGGGTTAATATTCCCGTACCTCACTGTATTGCGATGGGGGGACGGAGAAGGCTAGGTGAGCCAGGCGTTGGTAGTCCTGGTGAAAGTCAGTAGGCTGAGGATTCAGGCAAATCCGGATCCTCAAGGCCGAGAGACGAGACGAACTGACCACGGTCAGGAAGTCATCGATGCCACGCTTCCAGGAAAAGCCTCTAAGCTTCAGATACAGTGGGACCGTACCCCAAACCGACACAGGTGGTCAGGGTGAGAATCCCAAGGCGCTTGAGAGAACTCGGGTGAAGGAACTAGGCAAAATGGTGCCGTAACTTCGGGAGAAGGCACGCCGCGTTAGTGTGAAGGCCCTGCGGCCGGAGCACGAGGCGGTCGAAGATACCAGGTGGCTGCAACTGTTTATTAAAAACACAGTACTCTGCAAACGCGTAAGCGGACGTATAGGGTATGACGCCTGCCCGGTGCCGGAAGGTTAAGTGATGGTGTTAGCGCAAGCGAAGCTCTTGATCGAAGCCCCGGTAAACGGCGGCCGTAACTATAACGGTCCTAAGGTAGCGAAATTCCTTGTCGGGTAAGTTCCGACCTGCACGAATGGCGTAATGATGGCCACGCTGTCTCCACCCGAGACTCAGTGAAATTGAAATCGCAGTGAAGATGCTGTGTACCCGCGGCTAGACGGAAAGACCCCGTGAACCTTTACTATAGCTTCACACTGGACGCTGATGTTGCTTGTGTAGGATAGCTGGGAGGCTTGGAAACCCGGACGCCAGTTCGGGTGGAGCCAACCTTGAAATACCAGCCTGGCATCATTGGCGTTCTAACTCAGGTCCGTTATCCGGATCGAGGACCGTGTGTGGTGGGTAGTTTGACTGGGGCGGTCTCCTCCCAAAGCGTAACGGAGGAGCACGAAGGTACCCTCAGCACGGTTGGAAATCGTGCAGTGAGTGCAAGAGCATAAGGGTGCTTGACTGCGAGACAGACACGTCGAGCAGGTACGAAAGTAGGTTCTAGTGATCCGGTGGTTCTGTATGGAAGGGCCATCGCTCAACGGATAAAAGGTACTCCGGGGATAACAGGCTGATACCGCCCAAGAGTTCACATCGACGGCGGTGTTTGGCACCTCGATGTCGGCTCATCACATCCTGGGGCTGAAGTCGGTCCCAAGGGTATGGCTGTTCGCCATTTAAAGTGGTACGCGAGCTGGGTTTAGAACGTCGTGAGACAGTTCGGTCCCTATCTGCCGTGGGCGTTGGAGATTTGAGAAGAGCTGCTCCTAGTACGAGAGGACCGGAGTGGACGCACCTCTGGTGTTCCGGTTGTCACGCCAGTGGCATTGCCGGGTAGCTATGTGCGGACAGGATAACCGCTGAAGGCATCTAAGCGGGAAGCCCCCTTCAAGATGAGATCTCCCCGAGGCCTTGAGCCTCCTGAAGGGCCCAGCGAGACCAGCTGGTTGATAGGCCGGATGTGGAAGCGCTGCAAGGCGTTGAGCTAACCGGTACTAATGGCCCGTGAGGCTTGACCATATAACACCCAAGGGGTCTGTGATGACCCACGACACCGGATACGCAAGAGACGTGTCTCGTCAGCATGAATCATCGTTTTTCGCCTGACGACCATAGCGAGTGTGAACCACCTGATCCCATGCCGAACTCAGCAGTGAAACCGCTCAGCGCCGATGGTAGTGTGGGGTCTCCCCATGTGAGAGTAGGTCATCGTCAGGCACTTATTCAGAAACCCCAGCCTATGGCTGGGGTTTCGTCGTTCTAGGGGTCTCCCCATGGAGAGTCCCGGAGTGCCGGCCAGATCATCGTCAGGCACTTATTCAGAAAAGCCCCGAGCATCGTGAGATGCTCGGGGCTTTTTGCGTTCGGGGGAGGGGAAGGTCAGCTCGCGGCCCTCGCTCTGATAGCCGAGGTTAGACTTTGGTCTTTATACCAAGGTATAATCTTCGCCATTATCAATAGCGCCAGAGGTCCTTGTCATGATCAAGTCGGTTGAAGCCTTCCCTACCATCTGGGACCGCAGCGGAACTTCGCGCCGTGTCGTAAAGCCTCTTCTGCGCGGCGTGTGGCGTGGAATGATCAAGCTGGCTGAAGCTCAGTGCGCGGCGCATGCCCGCCGTGGTTTCATGCCTCACGTCTGAGCCAGGGCTATCGCAGTTAGCCATGCGGCGATAGCGAAAGGCGCCGGGGACAGGTCGAAGAGGGGGTCCTATGCCAGGGATGGCATCGGTAGCGCCCAGGGACGGGTTCACAGCGCCCCCTCGAAGGCCTGTCGCCGGAGAAGCCTTGAGCGGTGTTTCTATCTGCGATAGCCCTGACGTCTGAGCCTCGTCGCTTGCCGAGCCGGTCGGCGATACAGGCAACAATAGAAAAGCCCGGACCATGTGGTCCGGGCTTTTGCATGATGATGCCCAGGGGCGTGTGTCTTACACCACGCCCTGGTCGATCATCGCATCGGCCACCTTGCGGAAACCGGCAATGTTGGCACCCAGCACCAGGTTGGTGGGCTCGCCGAACTCCTCGGCGGTATCAGCGCACTGGCGGTGAATATTGGCCATGATCTCCTTGAGCTTGTCGTCGACCTTCTCCAGGGGCCACTGCTCCATGCTGCTGTTCTGGGCCATCTCCAGCTGGCTGGTCGCCACACCGCCGGCATTGGCGGCCTTGCCGGGTCCGTAGGCGATCTTCGCCTCGAGGAAGCGATCCACGGCATCTGCGGTGGAGGGCATGTTGGCGCCTTCGCTGATGCAGTAGACGCCGTTGTCCAGCAGGGCCTGGGCGTCGTCGGCAGTGAGTTCGTTCTGGGTGGCACAGGGGAAGGCGGCATCGGCCTTGATACGCCAGACCGCGTGGCCACCCTCGGGGTACTCGCCGGCCGGAATGTAGGTCGCTTCGGGGTGCTGCTCCAGATAGGACTCCAGCGAAGCGCGCTTGACCTCCTTGAGCTCCTTGAGCAAGTCAAGGTCGATGCCGCGGGCGTCATGCAGGGTGCCGCGGGAGTCGGAGCAGGTCACCGGCTTGGCGCCCATCTCGTAGAGCTTCTCGATGGTGTAGATTGCCACGTTGCCGGCGCCGGAGACCAGGCAGGTCTTGCCTTCGAGGGTCTTGCCGAGGGCTTCAAGCATGTTCTGGGCGAAGTAGACCGCGCCGTAGCCGGTGGCTTCCTTGCGGCCGATGGAGCCACCCCAGTCCAGGCCCTTGCCGGTCAGCACGCCCTCATAGCGGCCGGTCAGGCGCTTGTACTGGCCGTAGAGGTAGCCGATCTCACGGCCGCCGACGCCGATGTCACCGGCGGGGACGTCGGTGTTCGGGCCGATATGCCGATACAGCTCGGACATGAAGGCCTGGCAGAAGCGCATGATCTCGCCATCGGACTTGCCCTTGGGGTCGAAGTCCGAGCCGCCCTTGCCGCCACCGATGGGCAGGCCGGTGAGGGCATTCTTGAAGATCTGCTCGAAGCCGAGGAACTTGATGGTGCCGGAGGTGACACTGGGGTGGAAGCGCAGCCCACCCTTGTAGGGGCCCAGCGCCGAGTTGAACTGGATCCGGTAGCCCTTGTTGACCTGAACGCGGCCGTCATCATCGGTCCAGCAGATGCGGAACATGATCTGGCGTTCCGGCTCGACGATGCGCTCGATGATGCTGTGGTCGTGGTAGTAGGGGCTGCGCTGGAAGAGCGGACGAAGGCACTCGAGTACCTCTTCCGCTGCCTGGTAGAACTCAGTCTGGGCGGGGCTGCTCTTGCGCAGGTTTTCCAGGGTCTCGTGAACGTAGGGCATCGTGGTGTCCTGTGTGAGTTGAATGTGCCGGCCGCAGCGGGCCAATCTGAAAGTGGTTTCCACGGACAGTGACTATATAGCAATGCACCGTTATGCAGCAAATGTATGGGCCATGCGCCCGTTAGACATTGTTATGAGCCAAACACCCTTGTAAATCCCGAAAACTCCCGCACTGGATTGATGCATAAATAATTCTTCATAAATGATTTTTAAACGAAATGGAGGTAGTGAAGTGGCAAGGTGTCTGGGGTGTTACCGTGGCTTTCCCTGCAGGGGAGGGCGGTGCTAAGGTGCTTCGCCGCCGGCCGACCCGGCCGGGGAGGGCGAGTGCCAAGGCACGCCGAGGAACAAGGTGGGGCATGGAGAAGACGATGACATACCCGGGAGAGCTGCTTTGCTACTGTCGCCCCGGTTTCGAGCCCGACCTGGCAGCCGAGCTTGCCGACAAGGTCGCGGCGCTCGGCAGAGAAGGTGAGGCTCACTACACACAGGGCGACGGCTTCGTGCGTTTCCTGCTTCCCGCAGGCGAGGCGGCCAATAGCCTGCACCGAGACCTGCCGCTGACTGGGCTGGTCTTCGCCAGACAGAGCCTGGTGGCGCTGCCGCTGTTGACGCTGTCCCGTGATGATCGGCTGACACCGATCATCGATCAGGTGGTGGCCAGCGGCTGGAGCTTCGAGAGCCTGTGGCAGGAGACCCCGGATACCAACGACGGCAAGGCGCTGGCCGGGCTGGCCAAGGCCCTGGAGAGGCCTCTGGCCTCGCTGCTGACGAAGCGCAAGGCGCTGCGTCGCAAGGCGGGTGGTCGTCGTCTACACCTGCTGTGGAGTGCTGGTGATCGAGTGCAACTGGGGATGAGCTTTCCCGGCAATCGCAGCGAGCTGCCGGGCGGCGTCCGTCGCCTGCGCTTCCCGAGGTCGGCGCCCAGCCGTTCCACCCTCAAGCTGGAGGAGGCGTGGCATGAGTTCGTGCCGCGCGATGAGTGGGACGAGCGTCTGGGCCAGGGCATGCAGGCGGCGGATCTGGGCGCGGCGCCCGGGGGCTGGACCTGGCAGCTGGTGCAGCGCGGCATGCATGTCTATGCCATCGACAATGGCCCCATGGACAAGGCGCTGATGGCCACCGGCCAGGTCGAGCACCTGCATGAGGATGGTTTCACCTGGGAGCCACCGTATCGCCTCGACTGGCTGGTCTGCGATATCGTCGACAAGCCGTCACGGGTCGAGGCGATGGTGGAGCGCTGGCTGGTTCGGCGCTGGTGCCGGGAGGCGGTGTTCAATCTCAAGTTGCCGATGAAGCGACGCTGGCCCGAAGTGGAGGCCTGCCTGGGGCGGCTCGCCGAGGCGCTGGAGACTGCCAGGGTCGATGCCGAGATTGCCTGCCGTCACCTCTACCATGATCGTGAAGAGGTGACGGTACATGTGCGCCTGCGGGGGTGATGCTCAGTGGGCGGTGGGCTCGTAGATGCGGATCCGCTCCTCCTCGGTGAGCAGTGGCAGCAGGCGCTGCATCACCCGGGTGCGGGTCTCGCTAGTGTACCATTCCTTCCAGGCGCGCAGGTCGCGCCACTTGGTGATCATCAGACGCCGGTCGCTATGTCCCAGCTCCACCAGGCTCTCTCCACCCACGAAGCCTCTGGCGCCCAGAGACTGGCGCATCGCCTCGCGGGCGGCCTCCTCGTACTCCTCCTCGAGGCCGGGCATGATGCGGCGTTCGATAATGATCTTGATCATCTTGCAGGCTCCGACTGATTTCCAAAGCAACCACGAGGTCCTCGATGGCTGAGACACCCGACTTTCACGCCGAGCTCGACACCACCGGGCTCTACTGTCCCGAGCCAATCATGCTGATGCACAACAAGGTCCGCGACATGCAGACGGGCGAGGTACTCAAGGTGATCGCCAGCGACCCGGCAACCACCCGCGACGTGCCCAAGTTCTGCCAGTTCCTGGGCCATGAACTGGTCCATCAACAGCAGCTCGACGACAGCTACCTCTACTTTATCCGTTTGGGCTAATCTTGTCCTGGCCCGGCCGGTGATGCACCGCAATCGCCCTCCGGTATCACCATCAGGGCCAGCGCCTCCAGGGTCGCGGGGTCCTCCTGGCGGATGCGGTTGGCGATCTGGCGCTGGAAGAAGTAGACCAGGCGATGGCGACTGTGCCCGGGGTAGAGGCAGGCATCGCCGAGCAGGATCGGCGTCTGCTCCACCCGCTGCTCGTCGGCGAGCAGCGCTTCGATGCTGCCATCGCTGTAGAGGCGCCAGCCGAAAACCTGCTTGAGCTGCCAGGGCGCATCGCCAGCGTCCATGCACAGCGCGTGGGTGCCCTGGATCTCGGGCAGCTGCTGGATCAGGGTGACCTGCTCGGTCTCCTCGTAGTCGAAGTAGCTGGCGGCATGCTCCAGCTCCATCAGCTTGTGCTCCGGCGCCACCTCGAACAGCTCCTCGGTCTCGGGGTCGCGGTAGCCGATGAAGCGTCCATGCTCGTCGTCGTCGAGGCGCTGGCAGGGCATCAACGTCTCCATCCACGCCACCAGGCCGACCACTTCGCCATCCTCGCGCAGGCCCCAGGCCAGCAGTGGCATGCCGTACAGCGTCTCGGCGCTGGAGTCGAGGCGATACACCATCTCGAGCCCATCGAGTTCCGGTGCCAGTCGTATCAGGCGGCGTCTGGCCTGCTGACGCTGGCGCCTGGCTTCCAGGTCGATGACCCGGGCGGAGCGGGGTGACAGCTGGGTTCCCATGGTGTCCCTCCAGGTGCTGCTTGATCACGGGACCGGGCCGGGCGGCAGGCTCCCCGGGCCGGCGCGGAAGCGCTCTGCGTCACTCAGTGACCACCAATAGCATAGACCCACCCGCAGGTTAAGCCCCGTGACATGGGCCCGCCGCCGGCAGGAGCGTTCAGCAGCGCGAGGCGAGGCGCCGGCGGCGCTCCAGGTGGCCCTGCATAGCCTGTCGAAAACTGGCGAGCGGCGCCTCGGAGCTCTGGCGGGAGAGCCATGCCTGACGGTACGCCTCCACGGCCTCCGGCGGCGCCTCCAGGCTGGCGAAGAGAGGTGCCAGGCCGGTGAGCCACGCCTCGGCCGCATCATCTAGCGCCTCCAGCCAGGCGGCGAGCCGTCGGGCCTCGGGGTTCTGCTGCAGGTTGGCGGTGAAGTCTCCTGTGGGGCAGTGCCCGTGAGTGGAGAGTGCCCGGTCGAGCAGGGCATTGGCTTCCGTGAGGCGCTGTTCGGCGAGCAGCAGGGTGCGTAGCAGCTGTGCCGTGTAGGGGCGCTGGTGGAGTGCCTGGAGGTGCTCCTCAAGCGCCTCGGGGGCGGGCAGCGACCGGTTCGTCTCGAAGGGGGCTCGGCTCAGCTCGTGCAGGTAGTCGAGGGCGGCCAGTTGTTCGTCCGGCGGCGCCAGGGCCTCCGGCTCCAGCGTCGAGCTGACCCGAGAGAAACTCTGCGCCCATTCCTCGGAGCCGAAGAGCCCGTTCCAGGTGGCGTGCCGCAGCTGCGCACGCTTGGTGACGGCCAGCCGCTCGAGGCGGACGAGATCATCCGCGGCGAGGCGCCCCGGCACGTCGCTCGACAGGCATGACTCGAGGCGCTGCCACAGCTCGAGTTCGTACTGCCAGCGCTGGCTGGCCGGCGCCACGCGGCCCAGGGTGCTGTTGCGCTCGGCGACCAGGGTGGTGATGTGGCATTCGCGCAGGGCGTAGATATCGAGCATGCCTTCGCGGGTCTCGGGAATGCTCACGCGGCGTTCGCGCAGCTTGGGGAAGGCGCCGATATTGCGGGGCTCGGCGTGCTCGGGAGGTGCCAGGTCGAGCCGCTCGGCGAGGGCTCTCTGGTAGTCGCGGAGCAGGCGGTCACTGGCGTCGTTGCCGCCGCAGCCGACCAGGCTTACCGCCAGGACGATGCCCACGCCGACGCGGCGTAGGATGTCATGGATGGAGCGGGTCGCGTTCGCCATGGGCCACCGCCTTGCCGATGCGTCTCAAGCGTTCGCCGAGCATCACCGCGGCGGCGGTGAGCCCGCCGATCAGGCCAACCCAGTAGCCGTGCACACCGAGAGGCTCGACGAGTCCGGGAATGCCGCGGGTCCCCAGCCAGTGACCGCCGGCCATGCCCACCAGCCAGTAGGAAGCCAGCGTGATCACCATGATGATACGCGTATCCTTGTAGCCGCGCAGCGCACCGGCCAGGTTGACCTGCAATGAATCGGAGACCTGGTAGATCATGGCCAGCAGCACCAGCGACAGGGCCAGGCTGGCCACTTCGGCGTCGCGGGTATAGAGACCGATCACCGGTTCCGCGGTAAAGCGCAGCAGCAGGCCGTTGAACAGTGCCACGGCGAGGCAGACGGTGATGCCGTGCCAGGCCACCCGCCGAGCATAGCTCGGGCGGCCCTGGCCGAGCACGTTGCCCACGCGCACCGTCAGCGCCATGCTCAGCGACAGCGGGAGCATGAACAGGATGGACGTGTAGTTGAGCGCCACCTGATGGGCGGCCACGGTGATCTCACCCAGGCTGGCGATGAACAGGGCGATCAGCGTGAACAGCGTGACCTCGACGAAGATCGCCACGCCGATGGGCAACCCCACGTAGAGCAGCTCGCCGATCATCCGCCGCCGAGGGGGGCTGGGGGCGTGCCACAGCGAGACCTCGCCATAGGCTCGCGAGTGGCGGGTATAGAGCACCATGGCCAGGCACATGGTCCACAGCGACAGCGCCGTGGCGATGCCGCAGCCCAGGGCTCCCAGGGCTGGCAGCGTTTGAATCCAGCCCGGCAGCCAGCTGCCCAGCAGGTCGCTGAGACCCTCGCCGCCGTAGATCAGCACGAAGTTGCTGGGCACATTGACCGCGAGGCCCAGCAGGCTGATCCACAGCGAGGGACGGGTGTGATTCATGCCGTCGGAGAAGGCGCGCAGGGCCTGGAAGAGGGCGGCTCCGGGCATGCCGAAGGCGACCGCGAAGAGGTAGCTGCGGGAGCGCTCCGCCACCGCTTCGGGCACGTCCATAAGGGTGAAGATCGGGCCCACTGCGAACCACAGCAGGGTAGCGGCCAGCGCCCCCAGTGCCAGGGCCACCCACAATCCCTGGTGCACGTTGGGGCCGATCTCGCCTCCGCGTTGGCCACCCAGCAGCTGAGCGACGATGGGCGTCAGCCCCATGAGGGTACCGGTCATGAACAGCATCAGTGGCAGCCACAGGCTGGAGCCCACCGAAACCGCCGCCAGGTCGGTGGCGCTCAGGCGTCCGGTCATCATCACGTCGGCCACGCTCATGCCGGCCTGGGCCAGCTGGGCACCGCAGATCGGCAGGGCCAGTACCAGCAGCGGGCGCGTCTCGCGGCGAGCGGTGTCGAGAAGGGTGGCAAGCGGGCGGCTCAAGGGGGGCGCTCCATGCGGCCGGGAAGGGCGCTCATGCTAGCAAGGCCGAGCGTTTTTTACCCGTCTGGCGGCGGGTATACTGGCGCCTCACCCATGACCACGGAGGCCGCGTGACACACCGCCTCGAGGACATCATCGCCCTGTTCGACGGCCTGTTCGAGGAGACTTACCAGACTCGCCTGGTACGCGGGGGGGGTGAGCCCCTCTACTTGCCCGCCGACGCCGAGAGCCCCTGGCATCGAGTGATCTTCGCCCGCGGCTTCTTCACCAGCGCGCTGCACGAGATCAGCCACTGGTGCATCGCCGGCGCGCGGCGCCGCGAGCTGGAGGATTACGGCTACTGGTACCTGCCCGACGGTCGGGACGCCCACCAGCAGCGTGATTTCGAGGCCGTGGAGGTGGCGCCCCAGGCGCTGGAACTGCTCTTCTCTCGGGCCTGTCGTCTGCGCTTTCACGTCAGCGTCGACAACCTCGACGGCGATGCCGAAGTGGATCGCGACGCCTTCCATGCCAAGGTCGAGGCGCGTGCCCGGCGCTACCTGAGCGAGGGCCTGCCACTTCGGGCCGAGGCGCTGCGCACTGCCCTGACGACCTTTTACCGCGACGGCGCAGCACTCGATGAGGCGCTGGCGGCCGGCCGCGACCGGCTGCAGGTCGAGCCGGCCTGAAGCGTTGGCAAGCGTGAGCCGGCGGGTGCTGTTCGCAGCGGCCGCGGACGGGCTAGGGTATAGGCTTGATCGTTGGCCGATGGAGTCACCGTGTACCCCGATCCGCACCCGCAGGAGCAACGCTTCCTCGAGGCCCTGGGCCAGGACGACTGGCCCGCTGCCGAGCAGGCCCTGAGCCTGGCGCAGGCAGGACTCTCCGCCGAGGCCCTGATCGAGCTGTTCGAGTCGCAGCTGATGAGCCGCCACCTGGACCTCCAGGCGCGCCGTCTGCAGGCGCGTGGCGAGGCCTTCTACACCATCGGCAGCGCCGGCCACGAGGGCAATGCCGCCGTGGCCATGGCGCTGCGACACACCGACCCCGCCTTCCTCCATTACCGTGATGCCGCCTTCTTCATCCAGCGCGCACGCATGGTGCCGGGGCAGGATCCGCTGCGCGATCTGCTGCTCAGCTTCGTGGCCTCCGCCGAGGACCCGATCTCCGGTGGTCGCCACAAGGTGCTCGGCTCCAGAGCTCTCAATGTGCCGCCCCAGACCAGCACCATCGCCTCCCACCTGCCCAAGGCCATGGGTACCGCCCACTCCCTGGCCCTGGCGAAACGCCTGGGAGTCGCGGGTCAATGGCCCCATGACGGGGTGGTGCTGTGCAGCTTCGGGGACGCCACCTTCAACCACTCCACCGCCCAGGGGGCGCTCAATGCCGCAGCCTGGAGCACCTACCAGGGCCTGCCGATGCCGCTGGTGTGGCTCTGCGAGGACAATGGCATCGGCATTTCGACCCCCACGCCCGCCGGGTGGATCGCGGCAAGCATGACGTCACGCCCCGGCGTTCACTACCTGGCCTGCGATGGCCTCGACCTGCTCGATACCTGGCGGGCGGCACGCGAGGCGGTGCATATCGCGCGCACCCGGCGGCGGCCGGTGTTCCTGCATATGCGCTGCGTACGCCTCTTCGGCCACGCCGGCTCCGATGCCCAGCAGGCGTATCTTTCTCCCGCGCGCATCCAGGCCGATGAGGCTCGCGACCCGCTGCTGGTCACTGCCGGCCTGCTGCGCCGCCACGACGTCCTGAGTCGCGACGCCATAGCCCAGCGCTATCATGACCTGCGTGAGCAGGTGGCGCGCCGTGCCGAGGAGGCGATCGGCCGTCCGCGTCTGACGAGTGCGGAGCAGGTGATGGCGAGTATCGTGCCGCCGCCTCGGCCGTCACGTATCGCGCCTTGGCAGGGCACGGTCGATGTCACCC
Source organism: Halomonas sp. C10-5 (assembly GCF_057169305.1). NCBI lineage: Bacteria > Pseudomonadati > Pseudomonadota > Gammaproteobacteria > Oceanospirillales > Halomonadaceae > Halomonas > Halomonas sp. C10-5. The sequence continues at coordinate 2,384,351 of NZ_CP175665.1, read as the reverse complement.
CCGACACCCTGGCGCGGCGTCTCAATCGCGCCCTGGAGCGGCTGATGGGCCGCTACCCGCACCTGGTCATGGCGGGTGAGGACATCGGTCGCAAGGGCGGCGTCTACGGGGTGACCCAGAAACTGCAGGCGCGATTCGGGGCGCATCGGGTGATCGATACCCTGCTCGACGAGCAGAGCATCCTGGGGCTCGGCATCGGCATGGCCCAGAATGGCCTGGTGCCGATCCTCGAGATCCAGTTCCTGGCCTACCTGCACAACGCCGAGGACCAGCTGCGCGGCGAGGCGGCCACGCTCAGCTTCTTCTCCAGCGGGCAGTACACCAACCCCATGGTGGTGCGTATCGCCGGGCTGGGTTACCAGAAGGGCTTCGGAGGGCACTTCCACAACGACAACGCCATCGCCGTGCTGCGCGACATTCCGGGACTGCTGGTGGCCTGCCCCTCAAACGGGGCCGATGCGGTGGGGCTCCTGCAGGAGGCGGTGCGCCTGGCCGACGAGGAGCAGCGGGTGGTGGTGGTCATCGAGCCCATCGCCCTCTACCACACCCGCGACCTGCTCGGGGAGGGCGACGGCGCCTGGTGCTTCGCCGATCCGGGGCCCGAACATCGCCTGGCGGTGGGTGATCTGGGCCAGTGGGGCACCGGCCGGGACCTGGCCATCGTCACCTACGGCAACGGCGTCTACCTGTCGCGGCAGGCCGCGGAGCGGTTGCAGGCCGAGGGAGTCGCGCTGCGCATCGTCGACCTGCGCTGGCTCACCGACATCGACCACGATGCCGTGCATGCCGCCGTGGCCGACTGCGCGCGGGTGCTGATCGTCGACGAGTGCCGTCGCTCCGGCTCGCCGAGCGAGGAGCTGGTGACCGGGCTGGTGGAGCATGGCCTGGACGGCAGGCAGGTGATGCGACTCACCGCCGAGGACAGCTTCATTCCCCTGGGGCGCGCCGCCACCGTGACCCTGCCAGCCGTGGAGGACATCGTGGTGCGTGCCCGGGAGCTGCTGGGGCGATAGCCGGTCTTTTAGTCCGCGTCGCCGCCGTTGAGCCGCTGATGCAGCCGCAGCATCACCTCTACCTCATGCTCCGGGCGCAGTGGCTCGAGGCCCAGTTCGCCGAACAGCTCGCCGCGTGCCCGCGACCAGTCGCCGGGGTCGAGGTCATCATACAGGCTCTCCGCGGGGGCCAGTTCGACGAAGGGATCCAGCCCGTAGGTATCGAAGAGCTGTGACAGGGCCGCCTCGTCGTCGCCGACGCCGGCAGTGAACAGGGTGGCGCTGAAATGGTCGTTTTCCAGCTCGCGGATCACGTCCAGCGGGCTTACCCCCATGCTACCGAGTTCCTCGAGGCTGTAGCCGCCCAGCGAGACCAGCTCGGCCTCCAGCCACTCGTCCTCGGGCTGGATCAGGGTGTGCTTGACGCGGCCATCGGGCAGCGTCCAGGCGATCGCCAGCGGCAGCCCGCCCTCATCGCCGGTCTCCACGGCGATAAAGCCGGGGATCGAAGTGTCATCGCCTTTGGGTGGCATGTCGGGTGTCCTCATGGTGTCGTGTCGCCGCGGCTCGCCTCGCGGGAAGCGTCGGCCGGCAGTCGGAAGAAGCGCCGGGCCGTTGTGGTCGTAGCCGCCGCCAGTTCGGCCTCGCTGTCGCCGCGCCAGTGGGCGATCTCGCGCAGGATCCAGGGCAGCAGCGCCGGCTCATGGCGTCTGCCCTTGAGTTTGGCAGGTAAGTTGCGCGGCAGCAGGTAGGGACAGTCGGTCTCCACCATCAGCCGCGTGGCGGGGATCTCCGCGACCAGCTCGCGCAGGTGGTGGCCACGGCGCTCGTCGCACAGCCAGCCGGTCAGGCCGATATGCAGGTCCAGGTCGAGATAGCCGAACAGCGTCGCACGGTCGGCGGTGAAGCAGTGCACCACAGCATCGCCGATCGCGTCGCGCCATGCATGCAGCATCTCGCGCATGCGCTGGCCGGCATCGCGCTCGTGGATGAACAGCGGCTTGCCGCTCTCCGCCGCCAGCCCCAGCTGGGCCTCGAAGGCGCGCTCCTGTTCGGCGGGGGTCGAGAAGTTACGGTTGAAGTCGAGGCCACACTCCCCCACGGCCACCACCTCGGGCTGGCGCTGCAGCTCGGCCATGGCGGCGGCAATTCCGGTATCCCAGCGGCTGGCATCGTGGGGGTGGACCCCGGCGGTGGCATGCAGTGCCAGGCCGTCGCCGGTGTACCGGCGGGCCATGGCCACCGCCTGCTCGGCGTGCTCGCGATCGGTGCCGGTGAGGATCAGTGTGGTCACGTTGGCCGCCCGGGCCCGGGCTAGCACCGCCGGCAGGTCCCGGGCAAAGCTGTCATGGGTCAGGTTGGCGCCGATGTCGACCAGCGGGCTGGGCGAGGTGAAGCGCAGCGCCTCGGGCAGGAAGTCATCGAAGGTGTCGGCCACGCCTTGGCTCCTGTGCAGTGGGGGGCGGCAGGGGGCGCTATTCTACCCGTCGGACGGAGGCCACGGCCACGTCCGGGCACGCTTGAGTTACACTGGGCGCCCTGTCGATCGAGGAGGACCCCGCGTGACCCTGCTACGTCTGGAACAGCTGCAACTGGCCTATGGTACCCATGTACTTCTCGACGGCGCCGACCTGGTGCTGCAGAAGGGCGAGCGCCTGGCCCTGGTGGGGCGCAACGGCACCGGCAAGTCGACGCTGCTGCGCCTGGTGGCCGGCGAGATCCTGCCCGACGGCGGCAATATCTGGCGTGCTCCCGGGCTCAAGATCGGCGTGCTGGCCCAGGAGCTTCCGGAGGCCTCCGGCCAGACCATCTTCGACATGGTGGCGGGTGGACTGCCCGAGGCCGGCGAGCTGCTCTCCGAGTACCACCACCTGATCCACGAGGACGAGCCCGACATGCGCCGCATGGCCGAGCTGCAGACGCGGCTGGAGGCGATCGACGGCTGGTCCTTCCACCAGCGCATCGATGTGGTGCTGACCCGCCTCGGCCTGCCCGCCGAGGCCGAGATGGCAGACCTCTCCGGTGGCTGGCGTCGCCGCGTGGCGCTGGCTCGGGCGCTGGTTGCCGAGCCCGATCTGCTGCTGCTCGACGAGCCCACCAACCACCTCGACCTCGACACCATCGCCTGGCTGGAGGAGCAGCTGCTGGACTTCAATGGTGCCGTGCTCTTCATTACCCACGACCGTGCCTTCCTGTCGAGGCTGGCCACGGCGATCCTCGAGCTCGATCGCGGGCGCCTGGGCCGCTATCCCGGGGAGTATGCCGCCTATCAGGCGCAGAAGAGCCATGAGCTGGAAGTCGAGGCCCGCGAGCATGCCGAATTCGACAAGAAGCTCGCCCAGGAGGAGGCCTGGATCCGCCAGGGCATCAAGGCTCGACGCACCCGCAACGAGGGCCGGGTCAGGGCACTGGAGCAGCTGCGCCGCGAGCGCAGCGAGCGCCGTGAGCGCCAGGGCAAGGCCGCGCTCTCCGTCGATAGCGGCGAGCGCAGCGGCAAGCGGGTAGTGAGCCTCGAGCACGTCACCCAGCGCTTTGCCGGCGAGCCGGTGATCCGCGACCTGTCGATGGAAGTGCAGCGCGGCGACCGCATCGGCTTCATCGGCCGCAACGGTGCCGGCAAGACCACGCTGCTCAAGATCCTGCTCGGGGAGCTTGAACCGAGCGAGGGCAAGGTGCAGTTCGGGACCAAGCTTCAGGTGGCCTATTTCGACCAGCTGCGTGCCGGGCTGGAGCCCGAGAAGACTGTCTATGACAACGTCGCCCAGGGCAGCGACCGCATCAGCGTGGGCGGCCGCGACCGCCACGTGATGAGCTACCTGCAGGACTTCCTGTTCACCCCGGAGCGGGTGCGGCAGCCGGTCAAGGCGCTTTCCGGCGGCGAGTCCAATCGCCTGCTGCTGGCCAAGCTGTTCACCCAGCCCGCCAACGTGCTGGTGCTCGACGAGCCCACTAACGATCTCGACGTGGAGACCCTGGAGCTGCTCGAGGAGTTGCTGCTCGACTTCGACGGCACCCTGCTGCTGGTCTCCCACGACCGGGCCTTCATGGACAACGTGGTCACCAGCGTGCTGGCCTTCGAGGGCGAGGGTCGGGTACGCGAATATGTGGGTGGCTACAGTGACTGGGTGCGCCAGGGCGGCTGTCTGCCGCCGGCCCCCTGGGAAGGGGCGGCGCGCCAGCACGTCGAGCCGGTGGTGGAGCCGTCGCCATCGGGGGGCACGACGGTTGTGGCCGCGGGAGCGGAGAAGTCGGCCTCGGCCGCTACCAAGAGTGTCGCCAGGAAGCCCGCCAAGCTCTCCTACAAGCTGCAGCGCGAACTCGACGGCCTGCCGGCGGAGATCGAACGTCTGGAAGGGGAGGTCGCCGGGTTCGAGGCCCAGGTCGGTGACCCGGGCTTCTATCAGCGGGAGGCCAGTGAGGTGACCGCTACACTGGAGGCCCTCGCCGCGCGGCAGGCCGAGCTCGATGCGGCCATGGAGCGGTGGATGGAGCTGGAGGCCCAGGCGTCCGGTGACGCATGAAGAAGGCGCCCCGGAGGGCGCCTAGAGAAATGGGGCGACAGTAGGCGATTACTCCTCGCTCTTCTCGCCCTTCTGGCCCACGCGCACGGCCAGCACGTCGCATTGGGCGCCGTGGAGAACGCCAGTGGAGGTGGAGCCAAGCAGCAGGGCAAAGCCGTGACGGCCATGGGAGCCGACCACGATCAGGTCGACGTCGTGCTCCTCGGCGAAGCGGTGGATCTCGGTGTCGGGCATGCCCACCACCACATGCTGGTCCTCCTTGGCCACGCGCGGGTCGGCGATCTCGGCGAGACGATGCTTGGCATGCTCGTCGAGCTGGTCCTGGATGCTGGTCAGGTCCATGGGGATGTCGCCGCCATAGGCGAAGCCCAGCGGCTCCAGGGTGTGCATGATGGAGAGCTTGGCCTGGTTGCGGTCGGCGATCTGGGCGGCGCGCTCCAGCACCCGGTGGGAATCCTTGGTCAGGTCGACGGCGACCAGGACGTGACGATATTCGTTGCTCATGGGAGGGCTCCTCGACAGATGTCGTGCGGTCTATGGTGATGCCATCACTCTAGGCCGGCTGACCCGGCAAGACAACGGTCTATATCAACCATTTCGCATCCATTGTTGCGTATCAACCCGAAGGAGAGACGCCGATGATCTGGCTGTTCATCGTGCTGGCCATGCTGCTGGTGATCTCGCCGGTGATGTGGCTAAAGCCCAGCCCGCGGCAGAAGCGCGTTGCGGCACTCCGCAACGCGGCCATGCAGACTGGGCTGAAGGTGACGCTGCAGGTGCCGCCGCTGCATGGCGACAAGGTGCCGATGCCGGCCTATCGCTGGCCCTACCTGCCGCAGCGGCCGGGGCCGGATTTCATGCTGGTCCGTGGCTCGCATGCGGCCGAAGCGCTCAAGCCCTTCGCCCATGACTGGCGCTGGCGCAAGGAGCCGTTGCGGCCCCTGCCCGACGCGCTGGAGACGAGGCTCAAGCGGCTGCTGGAGCGGTTGCCCCAGGACGCCTTGGTGGTGGAGTCCGATACCCGGGCCTTGACCCTGTGGTGGCATGAATCCCAGGGCTATGAGCGCTTCTCTACCTATCTCGAGGATTTCCAGGCCCTGCGTGATGGCCTGGCAGGGCGGCCCGATGACCCGCAAGCATCCGGGCCGCCGGCGCCGCCCGCCGTCTAGCACTGCGCCTCATCCCCCCGCGCCTGCAGCGCCAGGCCATTGTCCTCGATGCGTGACAGCAAATCGGTCAGGGTGGTCACCTCGGACTCATCGAGGCCGGCGAGCATCTCGTTGCGTGCCTCTCGCACCACGTCGTCGATGCGCTCGAGCAGCGGCGTGGCCGCGGCGGTGAGATAGACGCGTTTGGTGCGACGGTCCTGGTCGCAGGGGCGGCGCTCCACCAGGCCCTGCTCGGAGAGCTGGTCGAGGGTACGCACCAGCGAGGGGGCCTCGACGCCGATGGCGCGGGCCAGGTCGCACTGGGGCTGGCCATCACCCAGCCGCCACAGGTGGTAGAGCGTGACCCAGCGGGTCTGGGTCAGTCCCAGTGGGGCGAGGCGCTCGTCGATGACCGCACGCCACAGGCGGGGCAAACGGCTGAGCTGGAATCCGATGTTCTCTTGCATGGACGTTGGGCCTTCGGTTCAGGAAATCTGCCTGGATTGTCGGAACCCCCTGCGTGGATTGCAAGCGGGCTTATCATTCGCTTTTCCCTGCAGTTGCCGGCACGGGTGTATCGGCGGGGCTGACCTCGCTTTTATCGCCACTCTCTCCCTCGCCACTCTCTCCCTCGCCACTCTCGGGGTCGCCCGGCGTCTGCTCCATGGCGGCCTCCTGTGATGCCTTGTCTGCGCTCTCGGCCTCACCATCGTCCGGGACGTGGGGCCGCCATGCCAGCCCCGGCAAGCCCGCTGGCCGCCGCGGATGCCCATCGGCCAGGGTGGCTGACTCATCCTCGGCCACCTGGAAGCGGATCACCCCGATGCGCTGGCCACCTTCGGTCATCACATCGATGCGCCAGCGCCCCGCGGGCGACTCGGGAAAATTCTGCTTGTGGCTCCAGGCGCGGTAGCCCGCCTCGCGGCCCCCCTCGATCACCAGCGGAATCCGGTCCACTTCCTGGCCATTCTGGCGCCACACATGCTGGATCTCCTCACGCAAGCCGCGAGGGGCCCGGATTGCCGTGTAGGCGAACAGCCCCTGGCTGCTCAGTGCCTCGGGGGTAAGGCGCAACTCGCCACTTGGCGCTCGGGCGGCCTCGTCGAAGCCCGGTGAGAGGGCGGTTGCAGTGATCCACAGGTTGGCCGGTGGCACCCAGATGCGTCCCGCCCAAGCTGCTCCCGCCAGCAGCGGCAGCAGGACCAGTACCATCAGCCAGCGCCTCCCACGCTTTGCAGCGGTGAGGTGCAAGAGGCTCGGCAGGCTGAACAGCAGCATGGCGGCGATGGCCAGCAGCAGGCTCTGGTAGGTGGTGAGGTGCAGCAGGGTGGGCAGGGTGACCAGCACCACCAGGAAGACGCACTGGGCGTGAAAGGCGAAGTAGAACCAGCGCTGCCGCTCGGCGATCCGGTGGTAGAGGGGGTCGAGGACGGAGAACAACGCCATGGCGATGATCAGCAGGGTGAATAGCGCCTGGCCGCTGCGCCACACCGTGGTGGCGAGCAGGAAGGGGAGGCAGAAGAACAGTGTCTCCTGGTGGATCATCTGGGCGATGAACTGGGTCACCGTGCGCGGCAGGGTGGGGTAGCCGCGTCGCGCCAGCAGCCGTCCGATCAGGCTCTCTGAGAGAAGCAGCAGCCAGGCGCCAAGCATCCCCAGCGCGAGCAGCGCGCCGAGCCACTGTTGGCGCTCCACCAGGAAGAAACTGCCGACCCCCGCGGCGAAGGCGATGGGCGGCCAAAGCCAGCTCCAGGGGCGCAGGTGGCGGATCAATGCCTCGGCATGAGCCTGCAGGCGAGCGGCACGGCTGGCGGCTGGCGTATCGTTGGGGTAGGGCATTCGCGCCTCGGCTGGGCTGACGACTCGGTCAGCTGGCATCCTAGCAGCCTAGCACTCGGCAGATGGAGTCGCCGTCCACCGACAGCGGATCGAGGCGTTGGCGGAGACACTTGACGCAGGCGCCGGGCTGAACCAAGCTGTGCGCATTCAAACGGCCGTATGAAATCGGGAGATTCGCGGAATGATCTATCAAGGCAATGCCATCACGGTAGTGCGTGGAGATGACGATATCGCCACGCTTACCTTCGATCTGCAGGACGAGTCGGTCAACAAGCTCTCCAGCGCGGTGGTCACCGAGTTGGATGAAGCGGTCAAGGCGCTGCAAGGTGAGAGTGGTCTGGCGGGCCTGCTGCTCACCAGCGCCAAGGAGGCCTTCATCGTCGGTGCCGACATCACCGAGTTCCAGGCCATGTTCGGCAAGGGGGGAGACTTCCTAGAGTCGATGCTGGTGCGGGTCCACGGGATTTTCAATGCCATTGAGGACCTTCCGTTCCCCACAGTCACCGCCATCAATGGTCTGGCGCTGGGCGGTGGCTGCGAGGTGTTGCTGACCACCGACTTCCGGGTGATGAGCGAGAGTGCCCAGATCGGCCTGCCCGAAACCAAGCTCGGCATTCTCCCCGGCTGGGGCGGCTGCGTGCGCCTGCCGCGCCTGATCGGTGCCGACAACGCCATCGAGTGGATCGCCGGTGGCACCCAGAACCGGGCCGATGTCGCCCTGAAGATGGGCGCCGTGGATGCCGTGGTGCCGGCCGAGCAGCTGGAGGCAGCGGCCCGCGACATCCTGGCCCGGGCCATCTCCGGCGAGCTGGATTACCGTGCCCGCCGTACCGAGAAGCAGCAGCCCCTCAAGCTGGGGCCTATCGAACAGATGATGGCCTTCGAGACGGCCAAGGGCTATGTGGCCGGCAAGGCGGGACCGCACTACCCGGCGCCCGTAGAGGCGATCAAGGTGATCCAGAAGGGCGCCGGCGAGGAGCGCGCCCGGGCCCAGGCCATCGAGTCCAAGGCCTTCGTCAAGCTGGCGATGGGTGAGGTGGCCTTCAACCTGGTCGGCCTGTTCATGAACGATCAGGTGGTCAAGAAGAAGGGTGCCCGCTACGAGAAGCAGGCGCGCCCGGTCAAGCAGGCCGCAGTGCTCGGCGCTGGGATCATGGGCGGCGGCATCGCCTACCAGAGTGCCAGCAAGGGCACGCCGATCCTGATGAAGGACATCAAGGACGACGCCATCGAGCTTGGCCTCAAGGAGGCGCGCAAGCTGTTCGCCAAGCAGGTAGAGCGTGGCAAGCTCACCACCGAGAAGATGGCCGAGCGGCTCACCAATATTCGTCCGACCCTCGCCTACGGCGACTTCGGTAACGTCGACCTGGTGGTCGAGGCGGTGGTCGAGAACCCGAAGGTCAAGGAGGCGGTACTGGCCGAGGTGGAAGCCGAGGTGAGCGAGCAGGCCATCCTGACCTCCAACACCTCCACCATCTCCATCACGCGGCTGGCACAGAACCTCAAGCGCCCCGAGAACTTCTGCGGCATGCACTTCTTCAACCCGGTGCACCGCATGCCACTGGTGGAGGTGATCCGCGGCGAGCAGACCAGTGACGCCGCCGTGGCCGCCACCGTGGCCTACGCCCGGGCCATGGGCAAGACCCCCGTCGTGGTCAACGACTGTCCGGGATTCCTGGTCAACCGGGTGCTCTTCCCCTACTTCGGCGGCTTCAGCCTGCTGATGGAGCAGGGCGCCGACTTCGCGCGGGTCGACAAGGTGATGGAGAAGTTCGGCTGGCCCATGGGCCCCGCCTACCTGCTCGACGTGGTGGGCCTGGATACCGCGGTGCACGCCGGCGAGGTGATGGCCGAGGGCTTCCCGGAGCGCATGGGCGGCCTGGGCGGTGGCGCCAAGGGTGAAGGCGACAGCCAGAGCGCCATTCAGGTGATGTTCGAGAACGACCGCCTGGGCCAGAAGAACGCCAAGGGCTTCTACGCCTACGAGGATGATCGCCGCGGCAAGCCGAAGAAGGTGCGCGACGAGGTCGCCATCGAGCTGGTCAAGGGGGTGGCCAGGGAGAGCCGCGAATTCAGCGACGAGGAGATCATCGCGCGCATGATGGTGCCGCTGTGCCTGGAAGCCGTGCGCTGCCTCGAGGACGACATCGTCGACAGCCCGGCCGAGGCCGATATGGCGCTGATATACGGCATCGGCTTCCCGCCGTTCCGTGGGGGGGCGCTGCGCTACATCGACGCCATGGGCGTGGATGCCTTCGTCGCGCTGGCCGACGACCTGGCCAAGGAGCTGGGTGCCCTCTATGCGCCCACCGACAAGCTGCGCAAGATGGCCGCCGCCGGCGAGCGCTTCTACGACACCCAGAACCAGGCCTGATCCCCGCCACGACAACAGGAGTCGCAAGCAATGAGTCTGAATCCGAGAGATATCGTGGTGGTCGACTGTGTGCGTACCGCCATGGCCAAGGCCAAGAACGGCGCCTTCCGACACGTGCGTGCTGAGAACCTATCCGCCGCCGTCATGCAGTCGCTGTTCGAGCGCAATGCCGGCCTCGATCCGGCAGAGGTTGACGACGTGATCTGGGGCTGTGTCAACCAGACCCTGGAGCAGTCCATGAACATCGCCCGCAACGCGGCGATCCTGACCGGCATTCCGCGCAGCGTGCCGGCCCAGACGGTCAACCGTCTGTGTGGTTCCTCGATGAGCGCGCTGCATATCGCTGCGGCCAATATCAAGGCCGGCATGGGAGATTTCTACGTGATCGGTGGCGTGGAGCACATGGAGCACGTGCCCATGACCCACGGTGTCGACGTCAATCCGGCGGCCAGCAAGCATGTCGCCAAGGCGGCAATGATGATGGGCCTGACCGCCGAACTGCTGGGCAAGATGCATGGTGTCTCCCGTGAGGAGCAGGACGCCTTCGGCGTGCGTTCCCACCAGCGTGCCCAGGCGGCCATGGAGAAGGGCGGTTTCGACAACGAGATCATCGGCGTGGAGGGGCACGATGCCAATGGCTTCCGCACCCTGGTCAAGCGCGACGAGGTGATCCGTGCCGATGCCAGCCTGGAGAAGATGGCCGAGCTCAGGCCGGCCTTCGACCCGCGTGGCGGGACCGTCACCGCAGGCACCTCCTCGGCGCTCTCGGTGGGCGCCTCGGCCATGGCAGTGATGAGCTACGAGCGCGCCCAGGCGTTGGGTCTCGAGCCCATCGCTCGGGTGCTCTCCACAGGCGTGGCCGGCTGTGACGCCTCCATCATGGGCTATGGCCCGGTGCCGGCCTCGAAGAAGGCGCTCAAGGCCGCCGGCCTCACTGCCGACGATCTCGACACCGTGGAGCTCAACGAGGCCTTCGCCGCCCAGGCGCTGCCGGTGCTCAAGGATCTCGGGCTGCGTGATGTCATGGAGGAGAAGGTCAACCTGCATGGCGGCGCCATCGCCCTGGGCCACCCGCTGGGCTGCTCCGGCGCGCGCATCTGCACCACCCTGCTCAACGTCATGCGCGAGCGCGACACCACCCTGGGCCTGGCCACCATGTGTATCGGCATGGGCCAGGGCGTGGCCACGGTGTTCGAGCGCCTTAAGTAGGCTCCTACTCTGGCCTCCAAGCAACGGCGGCGCCCCAAGGGGCGCCGCCGTTGCTTTTCGGGGTGCCGCCGTCAATCCACGATCAGCGCATCTGCAGTGTGCGGACGCGTTGCGCTGTCCTCGGCCACCAGCACCCCGTCTTGGATCCATCCCTGCTCGCGGTAGTAGCGCAGTGCGCCTTCATGCAGTGGCGCGCTGAGCCCTTCCTGAATCATCGCCTGGGGCGTCAGGGTGCCCAGCGAGGGGTGGGCAGCCTTGAAGCGTATGAACTCCTCGAAGACATCCGACACCACTCGGTAGACCAGATCGGCGTCGGTGTCCGCCCGGGTGACCAGCGTTGCCTTGACCCCGAAGGTGTGCACCGCCGGCTGGTCGGGACCATAGAGGCCGCCGGGAATCGTGGCGAGTGTGAAATAGGGGTAGGCGTTCACCAGCAGGTCGACGGTCTCCCCCCGTACATCGATGATCTCTGCGTTGCATAGCCGGATGGCCTGGTCGACGGAGGCGTTGGGGTGACCCACGGTGTAGACCATGGCATCGATATTGCCGTGGCAAAGCTCCATGGACTGCTGGTCGGCGGGCAGGTCGTGAACCTGGCGGAAGTTGCTGCGGCTCCAGCCTCGGGCATCCATCAGCCTGAGCATGGTGCCGCGCTGCCCGGAGCCCGGGTTGCCGATGTTCACCGAGCGCTGCTCGAGGTCCTCGAAGCTTCGTATCCCGGCGTCTCGGCGTACCACCAGGGTGAAAGGCTCGCTGTGCAGGGAGAACACCGAACGCAGCGAGGTGTCCGGCCCGATATGGCGAAATCCCTCGATGCCCTGCACCGCATACTGGTGAAGGTCCGACTGGGCCAGGGCGAACTTCAGCTCGTCTCGTCGCAGGGCGCGCAGGTTGGCGCTGGAGCCGTCGCTTGGCTGTGCCCGGCAGGGAGTATCGATGGCTCGGCACAGGGCGCGCCCCACCACATGATAGACCCCGGCGGGGCTGGCGGTGGCGATGGTCAGTGGTGCTTCGGCATGGGCCGAGAGCGGAAGACCGAGGAGCAGGCTGGCCATGCCGATGGCCAGCCGTCGAGCAGTGGTTTTCATGACTCACCTCGCATCAGTGAGTCGGCCAGAGGCACCCGAACCAGCAGGGCCAGATGGAAGCCGAGGGGAGTGACTTCGCATTGCGTCTGGTCGACAGGCTGAGTTGTTATGTTGGTATTGTCGGCCAAGGTGGTGTCGAGACAGCCCGGGTCTCCCTGCGTTTAGAAGGGCTGACTTGATTTATAGCAGCTGTCCTGCACATGAAAGTCGCTTTAAACGAAATTTAATCGTATAAGCTTATAGCACTCCAGCCTCTAGCCCCGCAGCCATGGTCATGGCGAGCTCTTCCACCTGATCGACGAACCCCTCTTGCCACTCGCCGTGCAGGATCAGCGGTTCCTGCACCCACTTCCAGCGCAGGCCGGTGATGATGACCTCCACGGCGCGGCGGGTGCCGGTGCCGTCGTGTCCGGCGCGGATATAGAGGGCACAGGGGAGGCCCTGGGTCTCCTCGAGCAAGGGGTAGTACGAGCGATCGAAGAAGTCCTTGAGTGCTCCGCTCATGTAACCCAGGTTTTCCGTGGTACCGAGCAGGATGGCATCGCAGGTCAACACATCCTCAGGGCCGGCCTCCAGCGGTGCCTTGACGTTGATCTCCACGTCCTCGATATCGGGATGGCACGCCCCACGCTCGGCGGCCTCGCGCAGCCTGGCGGTGTTGGGGGAGGGGGCATGGGCGACGATCAGCAGACGCTTGGGCATATTGACAGCTCCTCGGTTGTTTCCCAGGCTACATCGGCACTTATTCGCTTTCATCAGGAGGATCATCCATGGCATTCGCCCTGTCGACCCTGCGACTCTCCAGCCCCGCCTTCGAGGACGGGGGTGCCATTCCTGCCAAGCATACGGGTGAAGGCGATGATCTCTCGCCGGCACTGGTCTGGCAGGACGCCCCGAAGGGCACCAAGGGCTTCGCCCTGATCTGCCACGATCCGGACGCCCCGCTGGTGCAGAATGGCACCTACGGCTTCGTGCACTGGGTGCTCTACAACATTCCGGCCTCCACCGGCAGCTTGGAGGAGGCAACCCGGGTCGGGACTCGCGGCAAGAACGACTTCGGCAAGCTGGGCTACGGCGGCCCCATGCCTCCGGAAGGGCACGGTACCCATCGCTACTACTTCTGGGTGCTGGCGCTGGACAGGCCCACCGACGACCTGCCCGAAGGGCTCTCGCTGCGTGACCTGCTGGTCAAGGTCGAACCGCACCTGCTGGGCATGAACCGCCTGGTGGGCACCTACCGTCGCGGCTGATCATCTCCGGTCAAGACGAAGACCCCCCGGTATCCTGATGGATGCCGGGGCGTCGTCATTTCCTGACCTGGGTGGGGCGCTGCCAGGTGGTCAGGCGATCACTCGGCCAGTGCCTCCAGCAGCACCCTGGCGACAGGCTCCGAGGAGGGCGGGTTCTGGCCGGTGATCAGGCGGCCGTCGCGGCAGGTATAGGGCGCGAAGTCATCTGCCTTGGAGTAGTCGGCGCCGGCGGCCTTCAAGGCCACCTCCACCAGCTGCGGCACCACCTCGGTCAGCCCCACGGCGTCCTCCTCGCCGTTGGTGAAGCCGGTGACCCGGCGGCCTCGCACGAGCGGCTCCCCGTCGGTGTCGCGCGCATGGAGCAGCACGATGGGGGCGTGGCACACCGCTGCCACGGGCTTCTGCTGGGCCCAGAAGGTCTCGATCAGGCGTATGGAGTCGGGATTGTCCACCAGATCCCACAGCGGGCCATGGCCCCCGGGGTAGAAGATGGCATCGAAGTCGTCGGCGCTCACCTCGTCGAGGCAACGGGTGGTGGCCAGCTGCTGCTGGGCTTCCGGATCCTGCTTGAAGCGCCGGGTGGCCTCGGTCTGGCTCTCCTCGGCGTCGCTGCTGGGATCCAGCGGCGGTTGGCCGCCGGCGGGCGAGGCGAGTACCACCTCGGCACCGGCATCCAGGCACGCATAGTAGGGTGCCGCCAGCTCCTCCAGCCAGAAGCCGGTGGGCTTGCCGGTGTCGCCGAGGCGGTCGTGGGAGGTAAGGACCATCAGAATACGTTGGCTCATGAATCTCTCCTGTCTGTGGCATTGTCTTCGCAAGCGTCGCGATCCACTGTGAAGCAAGAGCATGCCACTCGGGAATTGGAGTTTGGCTATGGCCGGCATGCAGGGTATCCATCATGCCGGCACGGGGAAGCGGAGGTCTGTCATGCCAGAGGGGCGTAACGACGTCTTGAGGGTCTACTACGACGGTATCTGCCCCGGTTGCCGGCGAGACCGCGCCCGCTACGAGCGCTGGGCCGGGGAGGCGGGCGCGCAGGTTCAGTGGTGCGACGTGACCGAGCATCAGCAGGTACTACGGGCCAGGGGCGTCGACCCCGAGGCGGCGCTGCTCTCGCTGCACGTGGAGGAGGAGGACGGGCGCATCAGCGAGGGCATCGACGCCTATATCCTGCTGATGCGCCGGGTGTCGCGGCTCAGGCCCCTGGCCTGGTTGATCGGTCTCCCCGGCATCAAGTCACTGCTGCGTCGGGGCTATGATGCCTGGGTCAGGCGACGCCTGGCACGCCAGGGGCGCCTGCCGTAAGGGGCGTGTCGTCTCGGCCTCTCCGGCAGGGTGATGGCTGGCGAGCGTGGCGGTGGCTCAGTTTGCCTCCCGCGCCTTGCGCTCCTGGGGCAGCAGGGCCGAGTGGATCAGGGTGTTGACCGGGGTGGCCACCCCGGCCTCGCGGCCCAGGCGCACCACGGCCCCGTTCTGTGATTCCAGTTCGGAGGGGCGGCCGGCCATGATGTCGCGCTGCATGGAGGCGGTGCTCGCCTCGGGCAGGGCATCGATGAAGCCCAGCGCCCTCGCCTCGGCATCCTCGGGCAGGGCGATGCCTCGCGCCCGGGCCACCGCGACGATCTCCGTGAGGATCTGCTCGATCATCTCGCGGGTCTCGGGCAGGTGGCGAGTCACGCCGATGGGGGCGCGGGTGATGGCCCCGATGCCGCTCATGGCGCAGATGAACAGGAACTTGCTCCACACCGCGGCCTGGATATCGTCGGGGATCTCGGCGGTGACGCCATGGGCCGCATCGAAGGCGGCCTTGAGGCGCTCGGCGCGCTCGCTCCTGTGGTTGTCGCGCTCGCCGAAGCGCATGAAGGGGGCGACGCCGGCATGCCTGATATGCCCCGGGGCCTCCTGCCAGGCGAGGATCCCGCACAGCCCCTCCAGTACGCTCTCCTTACCGAGTGCCTCGGCCAGGGTATCGGCGGCCTCGACACCGTTCTCCAGCGGGACCACCAGGGTCTCGGCCCCCACCAGGGGGCGTATCGCCTCGGCGGCCGCGCTGACCTGCCACGCCTTGACCGCCACGATAACGGCATCCACCACGCCGACCGTGCGCGGATCGTCGGTAGCCTTCACCTCGGTCAGATGCAGGTCGCCCTCGATGCTCGAGACTCGCAGTCCGTCGCGCTGCATGGCGGCCAGGTGCTCGCCGCGGGCGATGAAGGTGACCTCGTGGCCGGCTTCGGCCAGGCGCGCGCCGAAGTAGCCGCCCACGCCGCCGCTGCCCATGATCGCGAAACGCATCCCTCTCTCCTTGTGCCGATGTCATCAGGCAGAGCCTACACCGCCGTGGCGCTAACGGCACGGCCGGCACCCCGGTTCAGCGTTCGCGGCGGGCCGACCAGTGGCGCTGCATCTCGAGGAAGGTGAGCGAGGCCGACCAGGTGATCAGCATGAAACCCAGTAGTGCCTCGCTGCCGGTGATGAAGCGGATCGGCCCGGTGGGAAAGAGGTCACCGTAACCCAGCGTGCTGTAGGTGATGGCGGAGAAGTAGAGGTAGTCGAGCAGGGTGACGGTCTCGAGGCCCACCAGCTGCCCTGCCAGGGGGTGCTCGGTGAGCAGGGCCATTGCCACGCCGAAGATCCAGATCTCAGCCACATGGGCGCCAAACAGCACGAAGCTGAGCATCAGGAAGCGCCGGCGCAGGGTGCCATGGGCGCGTTCCAGTCCTCGCCACAGCCGCATCGACACCTCGTAGTGCAGCATGATGCAAAGCGTTACCGCGATCAGGGTAGTGGCCACGGCCCAGAAGTGGCCTGGATCCAGGTAGGCATCGAACACTGGCGGTACTCCGCTGGTCGGAAGCCGTCAGCCTAGCGTGATCCGACGACCCTCGTTAAGCCCCGCGCGACGCCATGACGCCCCGACACGGCGGCTGGTAGGATGGAGGTAACCACCCAACCCGTGATGGTCCGGCCATGGGCCTGGCCGCCACGCCCCCTGGACGTCGCCATGAAGAAGAGCTCCCCCGCGGTGGCACCGCTGGACGATACCCTCTCGCCGCTGGTCCTCAAGCGGGTGGGTATCGACACCTATCGCGAGAACGTGGCCTACCTGCATCGCGAGTGCCACCTCTACCGTGCCGAGGGCTTCCAGGCCCTCTCCAAGGTGGAGGTGCGCGCCAATGGCCAGCGCATCCTCGCCAGCCTCAACGTGGTCGATGACCCCAGCATCGTCGACTGCCAGCAGCTCGGCCTCTCCGAGGACGCCTTCGCCTCGCTGGGACTTGCGGAGGGGCGCCCGGTGAGCGTCTCCCAGGCCGAGCCGCCGGCATCGATTCCCGCCCTGCATCGCAAGATCCGTGGCGAGCGCCTCACCCGCGACGACTATCGGGCGATCATCCAGGACATCGCCGACCTGCGCTACTCGAAGATCGAGCTGACCGCCTTCGTGGTGGCCTGCGACCTGGGCGAGCTGGATCGCGAGGAGATCTTCTACCTCAGCGATGCCATGTGTCGGGTGGGGCGTCGCCTCGACTGGCACGAGCATCCGGTGGTCGACAAGCACTGCATCGGCGGCATCCCCGGCAACCGGACCTCG
This sequence comes from Halomonas sp. C10-5, assembly GCF_057169305.1. Classification (NCBI taxonomy): domain Bacteria; kingdom Pseudomonadati; phylum Pseudomonadota; class Gammaproteobacteria; order Oceanospirillales; family Halomonadaceae; genus Halomonas; species Halomonas sp. C10-5. Next base: position 2,367,338 of record NZ_CP175665.1, on the reverse strand, counting down.
ATGCTGGTGGTGCCCATCGTCGCCGCCCACGGCCTGCTGTGTCCCAAGACCTCGTCGCGGGCCATCACCTCGCCCTCGGGTACCGCCGACACCATGGAGGTGCTGGCCGAGGTCGACCTGCCCTTCGATGCCCTGGGCGAGATCGTGCGCACCCATCGTGGCTGCCTCGCCTGGGGTGGCACCAGCCAGCTCTCGCCGGCCGATGACGTGCTGATTTCGGTGGAGCGCCCGCTCTCCATCGACTCGCCGGGCCAGATGGTCGCCTCGATCCTCTCCAAGAAGGTCGCCGCCGGCTCCACCCACCTGCTGCTTGATATCCCCGTGGGCCCCCACGCCAAGGTGCGCTCCATGCCCGAGGCCCGCCAGCTACGCAAGCTGTTCGAGTTCGTGGCCGGGCGCATGGGGCTGACCCTGGACGTGGTGATCACCGACGGCAGCCAGCCCATTGGTCGCGGCATCGGCCCCATGCTCGAGGCCCGCGACGTGATGCAGGTGCTGACCAACCATCCCGACGCCCCCATGGACCTGCGCCAGAAGGCGCTGCGCCTGGCCGGGCGGATACTGGAGTTCGACCCCGACGTGCGCGGCGGGGACGGCTTCGGTATCGCCAGGGATATCCTCGATTCAGGCCGCGCCCTGGAGAAAATGCAGGCGATCATCGAGGCCCAGGGGGCGAAGCCCTTCGATCCGGGTAACCCGCCTCTGGCGTCGCACCACTTCGAGGTGGTGGCACCCGCGGATGGCGTGGTGGTGGGCATCGACAATCTCAAGCTGGCGCGCATCGCCAGGCTGGCCGGGGCGCCCAAGGCGGTCGGGGCGGGAGTCGACATGGCGGTGCGGCTCGGCGATGAGATCAAAGCCGGCCAGGCGCTGTATACCGTCTATGCCGCCTTCCGCAATGAGCTGTCGCTGGCCCACCAGTCCAGCGAGCGCGACAGCGGCGTGACCCTGGGCCAGCGTGACGAGCTGATACACCTTAACGTGGAGATGTGATCCCGTGAGTCGAGACAAGGAACGTGCCCTGCTGCATTTCGCCGACGAAGCCACCGCGGCCCGGCGCCTGGCCGACGCCGCCGGCATGGAGGCGCTGGCCGTCGAGCGCCACCGCTTCCCCGATGCCGAGCTCAAGCTGACCCTGCCCTTCGGTGATGAAGGGGGCGTCCCCGAGTGCCTGGTGGTCTACCGCAGCCTGGATCGACCCAACGACAAGCTGGTCGAGCTGCTGCTGCTGGCTCGCCATGCGCGCCGCCAGGGCGTGAGGCGCCTGGTGCTGGTGTCGCCCTACCTCGCCTACATGCGCCAGGATATCGCCTTCCACCCCGGCGAGATCGTCAGCCAGACCATCGTCGGTGGCTTCCTGGCCGAGCTGTTCGATGCCGTGGTCACCGTGGACCCGCACCTGCATCGCATCCAACGCCTCGACCAGGCGATCCCCCTCGAGCACGCCATCGCGCTCTCCGGTGCACCGCGCCTGGCCGAACTGGTGGCCGAGAAGCGCCCCGCGGCACTGCTGCTGGGCCCGGACGAGGAGGCACGGCAATGGGTGGCCCAGGCCGCCGCGGTCACCGGCGGCGACTTCGGGGTGTGCCGCAAGGTGCGCCACGGCGATCGTGACGTGTCGATCCAGCTCCCCGAACTCCCTGTGGCGGGGCGTCAGGTGGTGCTGATGGACGACGTGGCGAGCTCCGGGCATACCGTGGCCCGTGCCGCCGAGGCGTTGCTTGCCGCGGGCGCGGCGTCGGTGGACCTGGCCCTGACCCATGCGCTGTTTGCCGATGATGCCCTGGCGGTGATTCGCTCGGCCGGCGTAGGAGAAGTGTGGAGTACCGACTGTATTGCCCATCAGAGCAATGCCATCGCCATGGCGCCGTTGCTGGCCGAGGCCCTGGAAGGGTTGTGGTAACCCCCAGCGGGTCAAGGTGATGAATCCATACAAAACGACCGCGCCGCCCAAGAGGGCGGCGCGGTCGAAGGGTTGCTGTGTGCGGCTCAGGCGAAGGCGGGACGTGGCATGAAGGCCCTGAGGCTCTCCAGGCTCATCACCTTGTGACCGGTCTCGGGCTGGTCGGTCTGGAAGCCGATGTCGAAGCCCTGATCCTCCAGCCTTGCCTGCCAGAATTCCTGGGTGGCCAGTTCCTCGGCCTCGCCAGCGTTGGTGGCGTGGAAGATGCCGCCGCCGAGGTGCTGCTCATGGCCGTGGGGGTGGATAGCATAGACGTCGACGAGGAAGGGTTGCATGAGGCTCTCACTGGCTGGTGACTGTGGGCACATGATAGCCCCCTGCAACGGATTTCCTGAGCGAATGTGAATGCCGTTGTCACACTCCCCATGACGCCAGTGCATCATTCCTCGCCGGCATGATAGATGCCGCCAGCGACAGGGCCCCGCATGCCAGGCATGCGGGGCCCTGTTGTCGGTGTCACGACAGGCGTTGCGGTGTGCCGGTCAGCTCTGCTGGTCTGCCGGTTTCTCGCCGCCACGGTGGCCCAGCGGACCGGCCTGGTCGAGGCGCGGATGGTGGTCGAGGAACTCGCGGTGCGGGTCGGGCAGGGCATCCAGGGCCTGCAAGCTACGGGTGATGGCGTGGATCGCCGCCACCACATCCCTGGTGTTGCCGGTCTCCGAGATGGTGTGCATGTTGCGGATCGGGAAGCCGATGGAGGTGGCCACGCAGTCCACCGCGGCGAGCACGCCGGCCATGCCGTCGGTGCCGGTGTCGACGCCGGCGACGTCGCGTTGCATGGGGATGGCATGCTCGCGGGCGGTACTCTCGATGATGCGGTTGAGCTGCTCGCTGGCGATGGAGCCCACCGACATGGTGAAGCCCTTGCCCATCTCCAGCGGCTGCATGCGGCGGTCGCCGATGCCGGGTGCGGCTACGTAGTCGTGGTTGACGTCCACGGCGATGATGGCGTCCGGCTCGAGCTCCCCGGCCAGCACCCGGCTGCCGAAGCGGCCGATCTCCTCGTAGCTGGCGATGGCGAACATCACCCTGACCTTCTCGGTGCCGCCCGCCTCGGCGATCAGTCGCGCCACCTCGGCGGTGACGAAGCAGCCCAGGCCGTTGTCGAGGTAGGCGCCGTAGAAGGTGTCCGGGCTGAAGCCGTGGCGGATGGGACGTTCCAGCAGGATAGCGTCGCCGGGACGCACGCCCAGATTCTCCACCTGCTGCTTCTTGTTATCGCCATGGATCTGCAGGTCGAGGTAGAGCTGCTCCTTCTTGATGCCCTTGTCACCATTGCGCTGGGCGGGGTCGGAGAAGTGGATGGCGCCCAGTGCCTCCACGGTGCCGCCCTCGATGCGGCGGTAGCTTCCCGGTGCCTCGGGGTCCTCGCTGAACAGGGTCACCTCATGGCCGACCAGCACGTTGGGCAGGAAGGAGTCGCTGTTGATCCAGATCTTGCCGTCCTCGCCGATGGAGCGCACCTGCATGCGGATCTTGTCGGCGTGGCCGATGATCATCACCTTGAACAGGTCATCGCGGCCAGGGTGGGTGTCCAGCACCACACCGGCGTGCCCCTTGAACTGGTGCAGTTGCCAACCCGCGGGGGCGAACCGCTCGAAATGGGGCTTGAGCACGCCGTAGGTCATGGCCCCTTCGAGCCCTACGGGGCTCGGCGCGGCGAGGATCTCGCGCATCAGCTCGAACTGCTCCTCGGGCATGGCGGAAGTCCAGGGGGTATCGCTCATTCGTTGGTTCTCCTTGCATGGCGGGCGCCATGACCGGCGCCCGGGTAATGATGGTTGTCGAGGGAGGGAATCAGGCGCGCTGGGGAAGCCTAGCGCCTAGCCACTGGCGCAGCGGCTTGATGGCGAGTATCAGCAGTACCACCAAGGCCGCCGCTTCGAGCCATTCGGGCAGCAGCTCTTGCACCCCCTCGACCTGATCCGGGATATTCAATTGCCAGACATTGGCCAGGGCATCGGTGCCCAGCCCCAGCAGTATCACGCTGGTCAGGATGCCGGCCAGGTAGGCGATCAGCGCATGACCCCCCAGTTCCCGGCGCAGCACCCCCAGGGTAGCCAGGCTGGTGACGGGGGCGGCCACCAGGAAGACCAGCACGGTGCCCGGCGAAACGCCGGCCAGCAGCAGGCCGGCAGCGATCGGGGTGGCCGCGGTGGCGCACAGATACATGGGAATGCCGATCACTGCCATCAACAGCATGGCGGGGAGCCCGCTGCCGAAGGCGGCGAGCTGTTCGGCGGGCACCAGGGCGATCAGAGCACCGGCCACTACCAGGCCGACGAGCAACCAGCGGCTGATATCATCGAGGATATCGCTGAAGGCATAGCGCAGCCCGCCTGACAGGCGCCGGGCGAGGGGCTCGGGACCCTCGGGCAGGCTGCCCGAACCGGCACAGCTACCGCTCGCGCAGCAGCCGGAGCCGGCTGGTGTTGCCGCGGGAGCGGCGGGTGCAGCGCTTGCGGTGGTGCCGACCAGTAGCCCCGTGGCAATGGCGGTGATCACGGCGGTCAGTGCCCTGGCTACGGCCATGAAGGGTCCAAGCAGGGCATAGCTGATGGCCAGCGAGTCGACGCCGATGCCCGGGGTGCCGATCAGGAAGGCTGTGGTAGGGCCGCGCGCGGCGCCGCCACGGTGCAGTGCCAGGGCGGTGGGAATGGCGCCACAGGAGCACAGGGGCAGCGGGGCGCCAATGATGGCGGCGCGGGTCACGCTGGCCACGCCGCGCCCACCGACCCAACGCTGCAGCAGCTGCTCGGGGAGCAGCGCCTTGATCAGGCCGGCGATGGTCAGCCCCAGCAACAGCCAGGGGGCGGCCGAAAGGGCAACCTGCAGGATGGCGTGAAGCAGCGTCATGGCGATAGGCTCCCGTGAGGGTGTTGCCCCAGCTTACCATGCACCGGGCCCCACTCAGCAGTGGCTGCCTGGCGTCACTGGATATGCCAAGCTGGAGTTGGTGATATCGGTGAATCGGGGGGAGCGGCATGCAAGGACACAAGCGTGGCGATCTGGAGGAGGAGCATCATCCCGAGGCCATTCGCCGACGGCTGCAGGGCGGCAATGCCGGGCAGAGCCTGCCCGATGCCATCCTCGGCGGCATCGATGGCTGCGTGACCACCTTCGCCGTGGTCTCCGGCGCCTTCGGTGCCGGCTTCTCGGCCACGGTGGCACTGGTGCTGGGGTTCGCCAACCTGCTCGCCGATGGCTTCAGCATGGCGATCAGCAACTACGAGGCGATCAAGGCCCAGCGCGAGCATATCGACGGGGTGCGCCGCGACGAGCACCACCATATCGACGTGATCCCCGATGGCGAGCGTGAGGAGGTCCGCCAGATATTTATCGCCAAGGGCTTCAAGGGGGAGGTCCTGGAGCAGGTGGTGGAGACCATCTGCAGCGACCGCGAGCTGTGGGTGGAGACCATGCTGCGCGAGGAGCATGGCCTGCAGACCGAGGGGTTGAGCCCCCTGCGTTCGGGGCTTGTGACTTTCGTCGCCTTCCTGGTGGTGGGCGCGGTACCGCTGCTGCCCTACGCCGTGCCCGGCCTGGCCGCCAATACCCAGTTCCTGGCGAGCCTTGCCCTCGCCGGAGTGATGTTCTTCCTGATCGGTATGGGCAAGAGCCTGGTCTACCACCAGCCGGTGCTTGCCTCCGGGGTGCGCACCCTGCTGATGGGGGGCGCCGCGGCGGGGCTGGCCTTCCTCACCGGCCATCTTGCCCAGGCGCTGTTCGGCGTCGGCCTCTAGCCGCCCGGAGGCAAAAGGCAACGCCACGCGTGGGCGTTGCGTTACGGTGGTGAACTGGCGCTTAAGGGGCTCGCCTCAGCGCCCGGGCCAGGCCCTGGGGTCGACCTTGTCGGCCAGCCTGGGGAAGCGACTCGGATCGAAGATGGGGTCCTGTCCCGCCTTGAGCTGGCGCTCGTAGTCCTTGAGCAGCGCGAAGGCCACCGGGGAGAGCAGCAGAATGGCGACCAGGTTGATCAGTGCCATCATGCCCATGGAGAGGTCGGCGAAGTTCCAGATGGCCCCCAGGCTTGCCATGGATCCGACCATCACCATTCCCAGCACGGCCAGGCGATAGACCAGTATGGCCAGTGGTGCGCGGCGCGGTCCGGCCAGGTACTCCACGTTGGATTCGCCATAGGAGTAGTTGGCGATCACCGAGGTGAAGGCGAACAGCAGGATGGCGATGGCGATGAACTGACCACCCCACTCGCCCACGTGCCGGGAGAGTGCAATCTGGGTGAGCTGGATGCCGTTGGCCTCGTCGCTGGCCAGCAGCTCGGGGCCTGCCATGATGATGATGGCCGCGGTGGCGGTGCAGATCACCAGGGTGTCGAGGAAGACACCGAGCATCTGGATGAAGCCCTGGGCCGCGGGATGGTTCGGATGGGTGGTGGCAGTGGCCGCGGCGTTGGGGGCCGAGCCCATGCCCGCCTCGTTGGAGAACAGCCCGCGCTTGATGCCGTTCATGATGGCCTGAGCCACCGCGTAGCCCACCGCACCGCCGGCAGCCTGTTCGAGTCCGAAGGCGCTCTTGATGATGGTGCCCAGCGCTGCGGGCAGGTCGCCGATATTGAGCAGCACCACGGTCACCGCCAGCAGCAGATAGAGTAGCGCCATCAGCGGCACCACCAGCTCGGCGACCCGGGCGATGGACTTGAGGCCGCCAAAGATGATCGGCGCGACCACCACGACCAGCACCAGGCCCATGGCCCAGGTGGGTACGGCGAAGGCCTCCTGCATCGCCTGGGCGATGGAGTTGGCCTGTACGCTGTTGAAGGCCAGGCCGAAGGCAATGATCAGGCAGATCGAGAAGAGTACGGCCAGCCAGCGCAGGCCCAGGCCACGCTCGATGTAGCGCGCCGGACCGCCGCGGAAGGTCTGGTCACCGTGGTCGACCTTGTAGGCCTGGGCCAGGGTGGATTCCACGAAGCTGGTGGCCATGCCGACCAGGGCGGTCATCCACATCCAGAAGATGGCGCCGGGGCCGCCGAAGTAGATGGCCACGGCCACGCCGGCCAGGTTGCCGGTGCCTACCCGAGCCGCCAGGCTGGTGGAGAGCGCCTGGAAGGAGGAGATGCCGCCGTCCCCCTCACGGGAGTGGCGCAGCAGCTTGAACATATGGCCGAAGTAGCGGAACTGGATACCGCGGGTCATCACGGTGAAGTAGAGGCCGGCACCGATCAGCAGGTAGATCAGTACGCTGCCCCACAGCAGGCCATTGCCGCCGTCTACCAGTCGGTTGAAGAATTCCATGAAAGTCGCCTGATTTGCGATGGGTTCGGGCGACTATTCTTCATTTTCCACCCCTGTTGGCAACTATTTCCGTAGGGGAGTGTTGTTATGGTTTTTTCTCTTGTCTTGTCGGTGGGGGCAAGGGAGCCATGGTTGACATGTATCAAGGCGAAAGGGTGGGTCTGGTCTAGGCTGCTGATTGGGCGAACCTGTTAGTGCGGGCCTGGCGACGAGAGTCGCGAGAGGGTCGTGTGCCGGGTCCTGCCATCAACCTGTTGCCAAGCGTCTGGAGGGTGTCAGTATGGCCAAGAAATCCAAGGAAACGTCCCCGGCCCCGAAAACGGAGTCACGGAGTGTCAGTCCCTTGCATGAATTCGATCGCTTCTTCGATAACGTCTTCGATCGCGGCTGGATGCCCATGCTGCATCGCGACCCCCCGCTGTGGGAACGCTTTGCCGGGTTCGACAAGGGCATGCCCAAGGTCGATGTGATCGAGCGTGATGCCGAAGTGGTGGTGCGGGCCGAGGTGCCCGGCTTCGAGCGCGAGGATCTCGAGGTGTCGGTCAGCGACCGCAGCGTCACCGTCAGGGGCGAGCACCGGCAGGAGAGCAAGGAAGAGGAGGGCGAGTTCTATCGCTCGGAGATTACCACCGGCTCCTTCAGTCGCAGCGTGCCGTTGCCCAGCGATATCGACGCCGACAAGGCCGAGGCGAGCTTCAAGAACGGCATCCTGGAGCTGACCCTTCCCAAGCTCAACAAGGCCACTCGGCGCAAGGTCGAGGTCAAGTGAGCTAGCCGAGGAAGGCGCCGCGATGGAAGGCAGCGGCGGCTTCCACTTCGGCTATCCCGCGCCGCCCGGGTTCCGGCGGCGCCTCGCCGGCCAGCACGCGCAGTACCGCGCTGACCCCGCGTGACAGGGAGATGAGGTTGTAGCCCCCTTCCAGCACGAAGACCAGTCGACCTCCGCACTGCTCCCGGGCCAGGGCCTGGAGGATGCCGGTCATGGCGGCAAAGCCGTCATAGGAGACATTCAAGGCCAGGTCATGGCTGTGGGGATCGAAGCCTGCCGAGACCAGGATCAGGTCGGGCCGGAACCACTGCGCGGCGGGGATCAGGATCTCGCGAAACGCCTTGAGGTAGGCAGCGTCACCGGCATCAGCCGGCAGCGGCACGTTGACGTTGGTGCCATCACCGAGGCCTACCCCGATCTCCTCGAGGCTGCCCGTGCCGGGATAGAAGGGCGCGCCGCGGTGGATGTCGAAGAGCAGCACGTCGGGGTCGGCCCAGAAGATGTCCTGGGTACCGTTGCCGTGGTGGGCATCCCAGTCGACGATCATCACTCGCTCGCAGCCCAGTATCGTCTGGGCATGGGCGGCGGCCACCGCCACGTTGTTGAACAGGCAGAAGCCCCGGGCGCGAACCGGCTCGGCGTGATGGCCCGGCGGCCTCACCAGGGCGAAGCTGCTCTCCGCGCGTCCCTCGACCACCGCTTCCACTGCCGCGATCGCCGTACCGGCGGCCACCTCGGCGGCCTCGATGCTGCCGGGTGACACCGCCGTGGTGTCCACGTCCAGCCAGGCGCTCTCGCCGCGCAGTTGAAAGATGCTGTCGAGATAGGAGAGGGTGTGGACCCGTGCCAGCTGTTCGCGTGTCGCGGCCACCCCTGCCTCGAAGGTCACCCCGGGGACCGGCTCGAGTTCGAGGAAGTGGCGGATGGCAGTGAGCCGGGCGGGGTGTTCCGGGTACTTCCAGGGCACACCGAGACCCGACAGCAGCGAGCGGATTCGCGTGTCCATGCGCCCCGGGAGGAATGGCACCTCGATATCCGGCTCGTGGGCCAGCATGCGCTCGTCATAGAAGGCGATCACCCGACTCTGGTCGCTCACGGCTGGGACTCCCTGTTTGCCGAGGCCCTACTGGAGGTGGGCCCGCCTCCCCAGCATAGCCGTCCGGGCGGTGCGCTGTCCGTCAGGGACGCATTTTGCGTCACCCAGGGGGCCGTCAGTGTCCGGGCAGGCAGCGCGGCAGGCAGTCATGCAGGGTGCGGGGCACGATGCCGAGGTCGGCGAAGCCACCGGCGTCCGGGTCGGCCAGGTTGTCGCGCTGCATCAGCAACACCTGGTCCCGGGTCAGGGGTGGCGAGGGCAGCGGGGCGAGCAGGGCGGCGGCCAGGCGCCAGGCGAGGAAGGGCAGTGGCACCAGCCGCGGATGACGCTCCAGCTGCGCCGCCACCCGTTGCACCAGTTCGCGGTAGCTTAGGATCTCGGGCCCACCCAGCTCGAAGAGTCGGCGCGCCACCGGGCGAGAGCCGCTCAACCGCACCGCGGCGCGGGCCACGTCGTCCACATGCACCGGCTGCAGCCGGGTCGCGCCACGGCCGAACAGCGGCACCAGTGGCAGGCGTACCAGCCGGGCCAGGTTGGCCAGCAGGGCGTCATCCGGGCCGAACAGCACCGAGGGGCGCAGCAGGATCGCCTTGGGCAGCGCCTCGAGCACGGCGTCCTCGCCGGCGGCGCGGGCGCGCACATAGGCGGAAGGGGAGTCGGCGCTGGCGCCGATGCCCGAGACATGTACCAGCCGGGCGATGCCGGCCTCCCGGGCGAGCCTCGCCAGTCGGCCGGCCCCTTCCGCGTGGATCGCGGTGAAGGTCGGGCCCGCCCGGCGCCGCTCCACATAGAGGCCCACCGCATTGATCGCGGCGACGCTGCCCGCCAGGGCGGCGGCCACCTGACTCTCGTCGCGAATATCGCACGCCATGCACTCGATGCGGTCCCCGGGCTCGCGCCAGTCGGGCAGGCGCGGGTGGCGCGCGGCGATGCGTACCGCCCGGCCGGCTTCCACCAGCTCGCGCACGATGGCGCGGCCGAGGAAACCGGTGCCACCGAAGACCGTGGTCGGGCCCTCCTGCATGCTGCTTCCTTCTCACCGATGAAGAGCGTCAATCCTGCCAGGCCGGGCCGTGGCCGTCATGTGTCCGCTGGAGACCCGTGCCGCCGCGGTGTACGCTTGGCGGCTTTCCGCCACCCCGTCAGGAGCCCGCCATGAGCGATCTGCCCGTCTGTCCCGCCTGCTCTTCCCCCTACACCTATGAGGACGGCATCCAGTATGTCTGCCCCGAGTGCGGCCACGAGTGGTCCGGGGAAGCGAGCGTCGAGAGCGATGACACCCTCCAGGTACGCGATGCCAACGGCAACCTGCTGGCCGATGGCGACAGCGTGACCGTGATCAAGGACCTCAAGGTCAAGGGCTCTTCCCTGGTGGTGAAGGTGGGCACCAAGGTCAAGAACATCCGTCTGGTCGAGGGCGACCACGATATCGACTGCAAGGTCGACGGGGTCGGCCCCATGAAGCTGAAGTCCGAGTTCGTGAAGAAGGCATGAGCAGGTGCGGGGCAAGGATCGCGATAGTGAGCTCTAATGAGAACGATAGGCGTTCTTGATGTGAATGGTGCCTATCGTGCTGTAAAGCTGCCCCTTTGGCAGGGAAACCGTCTCGCGGGCTTCACATCGAATTCATACAGGACTAAAATGGTCCGCAATCGAGGCACGGTATTCCGCCGGGCCGCTCGCTGACAGGAGGCTCGTCATGCTCAAGCTCTCGCGGCTGACCGACTATGCCGCCGTGGTGATGGCCCAGATTGCCCGTCACCCCGAGCAGCCCCAGGCGGCGGCCGAGCTCGCCGAAGCGGTCCAGCTTCCGCATCCCACCGTCAGCAAGACGCTGAAGATGCTGGTGAAGGCGGGGTTGCTGGAGTCGCGGCGCGGTGCCCAGGGGGGATACTCCCTGGCGCGGCCCGCCTCCGAGATCACCGCCATCGACATCATCACCGCCATCGAGGGGCCGGTGGCGATGACCGAATGCAGTCATGCCGAGGGCGACTGTGACCTGGCCGCTACCTGCGGCGTGGCCGACAACTGGCAGCGCGTTTCGCTGGGGGTGCGCACCCTGCTCGGCAGCGTGACCCTGGCCCATCTGGCCAGCGCCTCGCCGATCAAGCTGCCGGTGCAGCTGCCCATCCAGAGCGTGAGCCTGGCCGCTGACACGGCCTGAGCCACTCAAGTTTCATCGGATTCAATCGGCGAGCCCGTCTCGCCGGCCCAACCGCCCGGGAGGGGAGAGATCATGGCAAGTCAGGAAATGGAACAGTTGGTCCGTCGCGACTACAAGGAAGGGTTCGTGACCGACATCGAGAGCGACACGCTACCGCCCGGCCTCGACGAGGATGTGATCGCCTTCATCTCGAACAAGAAGGGCGAGCCGGAGTGGATGCTGGAGTGGCGCCTGGACGCCTATCGCAAGTGGCTGAAGATGACGCCACCCTCCTGGGCGCACCTTGACTATCCGCCCATCGACTACCAGTCGATCTCCTACTTCAGCGCCCCCAAGCGCCCTGAGGATCGCCCCCAGAGCCTCGACGAGGTGGACCCCAAGCTGCTCGAGACCTACGAGAAGCTGGGCATCCCGCTGCACGAGCGTGCCGCCCTGGCCGGCGTGGCGGTGGACGCGGTGTTCGACTCGGTCTCGGTGACCACCACCTTCAAGGAGAAGCTGGCCGAGGCCGGGGTAATCTTCTGCTCCATCTCCGAGGCGGTGAAGGAGTATCCGGAGCTGGTCAAGCAGTACCTGGGCAGCGTGGTGCCCCAGACCGACAACTACTTCGCGGCCCTCAACTCCGCGGTGTTCACCGACGGCTCCTTCGTCTACGTGCCCAAGGGCGTGACCTGTCCCATGGAGCTCTCCACCTATTTCCGTATCAACGCCGAGAACACCGGCCAGTTCGAGCGCACCCTGATCATCTGCGAGGAGGGCGCCCAGGTCTCCTACCTGGAGGGCTGCACCGCGCCGATGCGTGACGAGAACCAGCTGCACGCCGCGGTGGTCGAGCTGGTGGCGCTGGACGACGCCTACATCAAGTACTCCACCGTGCAGAACTGGTATCCCGGCGACGAGGATGGCAAGGGCGGCATCTACAACTTCGTCACCAAGCGTGGCGACTGCCGTGGCGATCGCTCGCGGATCAGCTGGACCCAGGTCGAGACCGGCTCCGCCATTACCTGGAAGTATCCCTCCTGTGTGCTGCGCGGCAAGGATAGCAAGGGCGAGTTCTACTCGGTGGCTGTGACCAACGGTCGCCAGCAGGCCGATACCGGGACCAAGATGATCCATATCGGCGAGGGCAGCCGCTCCAGCATCATCTCCAAGGGGATCTCCGCCGGGCGCAGTAACCAGTCCTACCGTGGCCTGGTGAAGATCGGCCCGCGGGCCAAGGGGGCGCGCAACTTCACCCAGTGCGACTCCCTGCTGATCGGCGACAAGTGCGGCGCCCACACCTTCCCCTATCAGGAGATCGGCAACAGCACCGCCACCGTGGAGCACGAGGCCACCACCTCCAAGATCGGCGAGGACCAGCTCTTCTACTGCCAGAGCCGCGGCATCTCCGAGGAGGACGCGGTGAGCATGATCGTCAACGGCTTCTGCAAGGACGTCTTCCAGGAGCTGCCCATGGAGTTTGCCGTCGAGGCCGAGGCGCTGCTCAGCGTCACTCTCGAAGGCTCCGTCGGCTGATCACCCTGTTGCCAATCGCTTTCTCGAATCAAAAGGTATTCACGATGCTCGAAGTCAAGGATCTGCACGTCACGGTCGAGGGCAAGGAAATCCTCAAGGGCCTTTCCCTGACCATCAACGCCGGTGAGGTGCACGCCATCATGGGCCCCAATGGGGCCGGCAAGTCGACCCTTTCCTCGGTGATCGCCGGCAAGGAGGGGTATGAGGTCACCTCCGGCTCCATCACCTTCGAGGGCCAGGACGTGCTGGAGATGGAGGTCGAGGAGCGCGCCCAGGCCGGCCTGCTGCTGGGCTTCCAGCACCCCGTCGAGATCCCCGGGGTGAAGAACATCTACCTGCTCAAGTCGGCACTCAATGCCCAGCGCGCGGCCCGTGGCGAGGGCGAGATGCCCGCTCCGGAGTTCCTCAAGCTGATCAAGGAGAAGATCGCCGAGATGCAGATGGACGCCAGCTTCCTGCAGCGTTCCGTCAACGAGGGTTTCTCCGGCGGCGAGAAGAAGCGCAACGAGATCCTGCAGATGCTGGTGCTGCAGCCGAAGCTCGCCATGCTCGACGAGATCGATTCCGGTCTCGATATCGACGCGCTGCGCGTGGTGGCTGACGGGGTCAACAGCCTGCGCGCCGAGGACCGCGGCATCCTGCTGGTGACCCACTATCAGCGCCTGCTCGACTATATCGTGCCCGATCATGTCCACGTGCTGATCGATGGTCGCATCGCCAAGAGCGGCGACGCGGAGCTGGCGCGCGAACTCGAATCCCGTGGCTATGACTGGGTGCTGGAGGAGTCTGCCGCATGAGTGAAGAGACACAGCGTTTTCTCGACCGCCTGGCCGAGTTCCGCGCCGGCCGCCTCGAGACTCGGGGCCAGGAGCCGACCTGGATCGCCGCCCGGCGCCAGGCCGGTGCGGCCCGCTTCGAGGCGATGGGCTTTCCCACCCGCCGCGACGAGGCGTGGAAGTACACCGACGTGCGCGCCATCGCCCGGGGCGACTTCGCCCTGGCCGAGGATGCCGAGTTCTCCCAGGCAGGCGCGGCGGCCCTGACCCTGCCCATCGATGCGCACCGGCTGACCTTCGTCGACGGCGTCTTCGCCCCGGCCCTGTCGCGGCTCGACGACCTGCCGGCGGGTGTCAGCCTGGTGCCGCTCTCGGCGGCCCTGGAGGAGAACCACGAGGCGGTGGGCGGTCCGCTGGGGCGCCTCACCGGGGTCGAGTTCTCGCCCTTCTCGGCGCTCAATACCGCCTTCATGGAGGAGGGCGCCGTGCTGCGCCTGGCGCCGGGCACGGTGGTCGAGAAGCCGATCATCCTGCAGTTCCTCTCCAGAAGTGGCGAGCAGCCGGTGATGAGCCATCCGCGCATCCTGGTCCAGGCCGGCGGGCGCAGCCAGGCGACCCTGGTCGAGCACCATGTGGGCGAGGAAGAGGCGGCCAACTTCACCAATCTGGTGGAGGAGATCATCCTCGAGCGCAACGCCATCCTGACCCACTACAAGCTGCAGGAGGCGCCGCTGGCTGACCTGCATGTGGCCTCGATCCACGTCGAGCAGGCCCGCGACAGTCGCTATACCTCGTTCAACCTGAACCTGGGTGGCGCCCTGGTGCGCACCGACCTGATCAGCGAGCTGAATGGCGAGAACGCCACCTGCGACTTCTATGGCCTGTTCTACGGCCAGGGACGTCAGCACGTGGACAGCCACACCCTGGCCAACCACAACGCGCCCCACACCTTCTCCAACGAGAACTACAAGGGCATCCTCGATGACCGCGCCCACGGCGTGTTCAACGGCAAGGTGGTGGTCAAGCGCGACAGCCAGAAGATCGAGGGCTTCCAGAGCAACGCCAACCTTCTGCTCTCCGACCGTGCCGAGATCGATGCCAAGCCGGAGCTCGAGATCTACGCCGATGACGTCAAGTGCTCCCACGGCACCACCACCGGCCAGCTCGACGAGGAGGCGATCTATGCCCTGCGCAGCCGCGGCATCGACCGCCAGACCGCCCGCGGCCTGCTGACCCTGGCCTTCGCCGGTGAGGTGCTTGAGGAGGTGAACCTGGACGCCATCGCCGAGCGCGTGGAGCTCGCCGTGGCCGGCAAGCTGCCCGAGCGCTTCAACCTGGCCGGGCTGGTGGAAGCCGCCGTGGCCATGGGTGATGAATAACCGAGAGCCCATGAGGAGGAGCCTGCCATGAACGACCTGGCCACCCGTGCCGCGGCGATGCCGAGTCTCGATGTCGCGGCGATCCGCGCGGACTTCCCGATCCTCTCCCGCCAGGTGCATGGCAGGCCGCTGGTCTATCTCGACAATGCGGCGACCAGCCAGACCCCGCGCCAGGTGATCGCAGCGTTCGACGCCTACTACGGCGGCTACAACGCCAATATTCACCGCGGGCTGCACACCCTGGCAGACGAGGCCACGGCGGCCTTCGAGGGCACTCGGGAGACGGTGCGGGGTTTCCTGAACGCAGCCGAGACCCGTGAGATCATCTTTACCCGCGGCACCACCGAGGCGATCAACCTGGTGGCCAACAGCTGGGGGCGCGCCAACCTCAAGGCGGGCGACGAGGTGCTGATCTCGCGCCTCGAGCACCACTCCAATATCGTGCCCTGGCAGCTGTTGGCCGCCGAGCTCGGCTTCACCATCAAGGTGATCCCGGTGGATGAACGCGGCGTTCTCGACCTCGACGCCTACCGTGAGCTCTTCACCGAGCGCACCCGGCTGGTGGCGGTGAACCACGTCTCCAACGCCTTCGGTACGGTCAACCCGGTCAAGGCGATGGCGGCGGTTGCCCATGCCCACGGGGCTCTGATCCTGGTCGACGGCGCCCAGGCCACGCCCCACCAGGCGGTGGACGTGCGCGACCTCGATGCCGACTTCTATGCCTTCTCCGGGCACAAGGTCTACGGCCCCACCGGTGTCGGCGTGCTCTATGGCAAGGCCGAGCTGCTCGAGGCGATGCCGCCCTGGCAGGGCGGTGGCGAGATGATCGCCACGGTCTCCTTCGAGGCCGGCACCACCTTCGCCGGGCTTCCCCACAAGTTCGAGGCCGGCACACCGGCCATCGCCGAGGTGATCGCCCTGGGCGAGGCGCTAAAGTGGGTCGCCGGTGTCGGTCTCGACGCCATCGGCGCCTGGGAAGGGCGGCTGCTGGCCCATGCCACCGAGCGGGTCCTGCGCATCGATGGCCTGCGCATCCTGGGCACCGCCCCGGACAAGGCCGGGGTGCTCTCCTTCGTGGTCGATGGCGCCCATGCCCAGGATATCGGACTGCTGATCGACCAACTCGGGGTGGCGATCCGTACCGGTCACCACTGTGCCCAGCCGCTGCTCGCCCACTTCGGCGTGGACGCCACTTGCCGGGCATCGTTCGCCGCCTACAACACCCTGGAAGAGATCGACGTCTTCGCCGAGGCCCTGGAGCGCGTCATCGGCATGGTCAGGTAAGCCCCGGTCGGACAGGGAATCCGCCAGATAAAGGAACGCCATGAGCGATATCGAGCAGATAGCGAGCCTCCACAAGGGGCAGGAGCTGCCCCTGCAGCGCGACGTGGAGGTAATCTCCATCCCCTTCGGCAAGACCGTGACCCTTGCCGAGGACAGCGTGGTCAGCGTGATGCAGGCGAAGGGCAGCACGGTCAGTGTCGGCTTTGAGGGGCGCCTCTACCTGATCGAGGGCGCCAACCTCGACGCCCTGGGCCTGGAGGCGCTGCCGCGCCCGACCCTGCCCGAGGACGCCTCCGACGAGGAGATCGAGCAGTTCGTGTGGGACCAGCTGCGCACCTGTTTCGACCCCGAGATCCCGGTCAACATCGTCGACTTGGGGCTGGTCTACGGCTGCCGCATCGAGCGGCTGATCAGCGGCGAGCGCATCGTCACCATCCGCATGACCCTCACCGCCCCGGGCTGCGGCATGGGCGACGTGATCGCCGCCGACGCGCGCAACAAGATCCTCGGTGCCCCGCAGATCAGCAAGGTGCATACCGAGATCGTCTTCGATCCGCCCTGGAGCCGTGAGATGATGAGCGACGAGGCCAAGCTCGAGCTCGGCATGTTCTAGCGGCCTGTGCCCGCGGCACCTCGCGGTGATCGACCAGGACGTGCCGGGCGCACAGGGAACAGGAGATGCCGATGAAGTTGGCAGCATGGCGGGTCCTCCGGGCCATCCTGATGGTGCTGGGCACGGCGGTGCTGCTGGCGGCACTGCTGTTGCTGGTCGCCAACCTCTGGGTGCTGGGCCAGACCCGTGAGCGTATCGAGCATGATCTGCCGCTGTGCCGTGCCGAGCGGGTGGGCATCGTCTTCGGCACCTCCCACTGGACCCGCAGCGGGGTCCGCAATCCCTACTTCGAGGCGCGCATGAGCGCCGCGGCGCAGCTGCTGAGCCTGGGCCGCGTCGACCACCTGCTGCTCTCCGGCGACAACCGCACCCTCTCCTACAACGAACCCATCACCATGTGGCGCGACCTGCGCGGCCGCGAGGTGCCCGAAACCGCCATGACGCTGGACTACGCCGGTTTCAGTACCTTCGATACCCTGGCCCGAGCCCGCCAGGTATTCGGCGTGGAGCGTGCGCTGCTGATCACCCAGGCCTGGCACCTGCCACGGGCGCTGTTCATCGCCGAGGCGCTGGGCATCGAGGCCCAGGGCTGCGCGGTATCGACAGGGGAGGTGAGGGGCCAGTGGCGGCTGGCGGCGCGGGAGTGGGTGGCGCGCCTGGCCACCCTGGGGGATCTTTATCTGTGGGGGCGTGAGCCCCACTTCCTGGGCCCTAGAGAGCCGCTGGTGATCGTGCCGCAGCGTTTGCCACCGCAGGGCTGGGCCGGCGATACGCCGGGACCGCCAGCACAGCGGCGCTGATCAGCAGCCCTCGGAGCCACCCAGAGCCATCAGCGCCATTCGGACATAAGCCTTCAGCGCCATTCGGAAAAGAGTGCTCAGCGCCGCTTGGTGCGGCTTTTCTGTAGCGTGTAGAGCTCGCGGATCAGCGCCCGGCAGCCCTTCCAGCACTCCTCCACCTTCGGCTCCAGGGCATCGGGCAGGGGGTGGGTCATCAGGTTGGAGAGGGCCTGCATCAGCACGCGTTCCTGCTCCAGCAGCTCCCCGATCACCACCTGGCTCTCGTTGCCGACGAAGCTCTTCAGCCGGCTCCACAGCCACATGTAGTCGTCGCGTTCGACATCGGCGTCCCGGGGCAGCATGTTGAGATGCTCCCGGGCGAGCTCCTGCAGCTCGCGCATCGACTGGCTGCGCGCCTCATAGTGCGGCTTGAGGGCGTCGCGCAGCGAAGGGCGCAGGCGCTCCAGATTGTCCTGAAAGTAGTCGATGCTGTCGGCCAGCGCTTCCAGCACGCTGTCCATCGCCACCTGGCGATTGTCGAGAAACATGAGCGGTCACCCCCTTTGGTGACGCAGATTGTGGCCGGGGAAACACTGTTTTGCTACCCCCGGACTGGAATAAGTGTGGAATCCGCGATGCCCATTGGGCCTGGCCTGTGCACAACTGGCAATTACCCCTTGGGCTTAGGCGGTGTCTTGCGGGCCGGGGCGGCATTCTTCTCCAGGTGTTCGATGATCAACCCGGCGATATCCTTGCCGGTGGCCGTCTCGATCCCCTGCAGGCCAGGGGAGGAGTTGACCTCCATGATCACCGGGCCGTGATTGGCACGCAGCAGGTCGACGCCGGCCACCCGCAGACCCATGGCCTTGGCGGCGCGGATCGCCGTGGATCGCTCTTCAGGCGTGATGCGGATCACGCTGGCGGTGCCGCCGCGGTGCAGGTTGGAGCGGAATTCGCCATCGGCGGCCTGGCGCTTCATGGCCGCCACCACCTTGTCGCCGATCACGAAGCAGCGGATATCGGCGCCGCGGGCCTCCTTGATGTACTCCTGGACCATGATATTGGCCTTCATGCCCATGAAGGCCTGGATCACGCTCTCCGCTGCCTGATTGGTCTCGGCCAGCACCACGCCGATGCCCTGGGTGCCCTCGAGCAGCTTGATGACCAGCGGGGCGCCCTTGACCATGGTGATCAGGTCGGGGATGTCGTCGGGGGAGTGGGCGAAACCGGTGATCGGCAGCCCCAGTCCCTTGCGCGACAGCAGCTGCAGGGAGCGCAGCTTGTCCCGGGAGCGGGTGATCGAGACATTATCGTTGAGCACATAGGTGCCCATCATCTCGAACTGGCGCAGCACCGCACAGCCGTAGAAGGTCACCGAGGCACCGATACGCGGCACCACCGCGTCGAAGGGCTCCAGCTCCTCCCCCTTGTAGTGGATCGAGGGGTTGTGGGCGGCGATGCTCATGTAGCAGCGCAGGGTGTCGACCACCCGGGCGGTGTGGCCGCGCTGTTCGGCGGCCTCCACCAGGCGCCGCGTGGAGTAGAGGTTGCGATTGCGTGACAGCAGCGCGATATGCATCGAGTAGCTCCGGGACGATGGGCCGGTCGGTTCAGGGTTCGCCGTGCAGGAAGGCGGCGCCGGGCGCCACCAGCAGGCGGCGCAGGGCGCGGCGGCCCAGCAGCATGGGGTGGCGCATATTGCGCCGGTCGGTCAGGGAGAGCTCCACCTGGTACTCCAGCGAGCCCAGGCGCATGGGCGTGCGGATCACGTAGCGCCACTCCTCCTGGCCGTTGGAGCTGCGCACCTTGCGGCGATCGTGGAGGTGCATGCGAAAGACGTGGGGCGGCGTCTCGGGGCCCCCGCTGCGGGTGGTGAAGCTCACCCACAAGTGGCCGTCCTCCTCGAAGGATTCGATGTCCTCGGCGTGCAGCGCCGAGGTGCGTGCCCCGGTATCCGCCTTGGCGCACAGCACGAGGTGCATCTCCGGCAGCTCGACCATCTCGCGGCGGCCGATCACCGCCTTGGGGGTATAGGGCAGTTCCT
The DNA here is from genome assembly GCF_057169305.1 of Halomonas sp. C10-5. Classification (NCBI taxonomy): domain Bacteria; kingdom Pseudomonadati; phylum Pseudomonadota; class Gammaproteobacteria; order Oceanospirillales; family Halomonadaceae; genus Halomonas; species Halomonas sp. C10-5. Next base: position 2,347,701 of record NZ_CP175665.1, on the reverse strand, counting down.
TCATCATCGTCATGGGTCGTTCTCGCCTTCAGCGCGTCAGGGCCGCGAGCCGCTGGCCGATGGGCGAGTCGGCGGGCGCCTCGCGCAGGGTCATCAGCACCGGCAGTCGCAGCCTGGGAATCAGGGCCAGGTCGCGGGCCACTGTCATGAAGTCGGCCTGCTCGCAGCTGGCCAGGCGCTCCAGATAGCGCGGCAGCCGCTGGCCATCCTCGAGCAGGGGCCAGCCGCGTGCGGCGATGGCCGCCAGCAGGTCGGGACCACAGGCGTGGGCATCGGCGAGCAGGCTGTCGAACCAGGCGCCGGCGGCCTCGCTTCCAGAGACGGCGCGCGCACAGGCACACAGGGCCTCCACGTCACCGGCCTCGGCGGCTGCCTCGCCGCGGGTGCGCAGGGCAGCGGCCAGCTCGCCATCGATGGCCACATGCTCGAGGCAGTAGCACAGCGAGATCAGTACCGCGTGGGGCAGGTCGGGAAGCCGCGCGACCAGCTGGCGGCGCTCCTCGTCACCCATGCGCACCGCGAAGTCTGCCAGCCCCTGGAGGCCGAGCGCCTGCCAGTCGAGGGCCTGCTGGCCGCTCAGGTAGGCCTCCACCGGCTCCAGGTGCTGGCTGGCCGGACGGCCCAGGTCGCGACTGGCACGGGCATGCAGCATGGCCTGGAAGGGCAACGAGGGGGTGAATGCCAGGGGATTGTCCTTCATCAGGTTATCCACCGCCTGGCCATCCTCGCGGCCGACGCTCTCCACGCTGCGCCCCAGGGTCTCGAGCAGCCGCTGCACGAAGGCATCGCGGGATGCCGGGTCGAGGCGGCCCTGTTCATCCAGGGGCAGCGCCAGGAACCATATCAGCGGGTCCTGCATGTCACCCAGGCGAAAGACCAGGCCCAGCCTGGCCTGGCCCTGCCAGGGGGCGGGCCAGGGCGCCGCGTCATCCTCCAGAGCCGCCAGGGTGGCCATCTCGCATGGCTCCACGCGGCGGCCAAGGTGGTAGAGCCGCACCTCGGCACCGCTGCGCACGAAGAAATCGTGAAGGGTGTGGATGGGTTGCATGGCATCTCCGCTTGTCAGAGCGTGCACTCTACCGCGGCATCGATGGGCTGTCAGCAGGTTCGCCATGGATCCCGGGGTAATGGTCAAATCTTGATCGCTGGCCGCCGGCGCCCATGACATCGGGGCTGGCGGACTCTTTCCAGCGGTTATCCACAGCCCCGTTCACGGAAACTGTGAATGGGGGAGTGGACAGCGGTGCGACGGGTGGCCACTCGCCGCCGGGGGCGGGATAATGGCCCCACACCCGCATGGAGTTTCCCCGATGACGGTTCACGACGAACTCGACCAATCCCTGCGCCGGCTCGAGGCCACCATGAAGGCCGCCAACCTGTGGCGCATGGAGACGCCCGACCCCGCGGCGTTCGACAGCCAGCAGCCCTTCTGCGTCGATACCATGGCGCTGCCCCAGTGGCTGCGCTTCGTGTTTATCGCCCGCCTGGACGCCCTGGTGGAGCGGCGCGCCGCGCTGCCGGCACGCTGCGACGTGGCCCCGGCGCTGGAGGCCTATCTCACCCAGCAGGGGGTGCGCGCCAGCGACCGGCTGCTGCTCTGCCAGGCGGTGGAGGAGATCGACCGCCTGGTCACCGAGAACTGAACCGGCCATCCGGTGACCGGTTCGACGGATAGCCGGACCATAACGCAGCGGGGCCCGCCAATGGCGGGCCCCGCTGCGTTCGGCGTCGTCTGCGGATCAGAACCGGTAGCTGATGCCACCCATCACCACCACCGGGTCGATCTCGACCTTGCCGGCGTCGGCACCGCCCACCTTGGCGTCGGAGTCGATATCCATATACCAGACCGCGCCGTTGAGGGCCCAGTTGTCGTCGATCAGCAGGTCCGCACCCAGCTGGCCGGCGGCACCCCAGGAGTCATCCAGCTCCAGGGTGCTACCTTGTACTTCTTCGTCGGAGAACTTGGTGTAGTTGACGCCGACGCCCATATAGGGCTGCACATAGGCGTCGGTGCCGCCCAGCGGATAGTACTGCAGGGTCAGCGTCGGCGGCAGATGCTCGGTGGAGGCCAGGTTGGCGCCGTTCAGTTCAATGTCATGATCGAAGGGCTCGGCGGCCAGCAGCTCGACGCCCAGCTTGTCGGTGAAGCGGTAGCCCAGGGTAAAGGCGAAGGCGCTATCGTCCAGGACATCAACTTCAAATGCTCCATTCGCCAGCGATCCGTTATCGCTCTTGGGCTCGACCTTGGCCACGCCGACACGGGTGAAGAAGTCGCCGGCGCCGTAAGCGAAGGCCTGGGTGCTGGCGGTGACGGCAGCGGCGGCAACGCTCGCCGCGATCAGGGTGGTGAGGGCACTCTTGCGCATGGGTCTGCTCCTGATGGCTGAAGGCTGTGGCACGACGCCGCAGCTGACGATAAGTTCATTCTAGCGGCATCTTGCAGTGTTCGAATTGATCCAGCGCAAGATAAGTTGCGCTGCAGTCCAACGCCACATGCGCGGATGAAACTCTGCAGGAGTCGCCAGAACGGGGCGAATCGTCTTCACTGAAGCCAGGCGGAAGAGGAGGGGAGACCATGAGGCGTGAGGAATCACGAAACGGCCGGGGAGCGGTGCTGCTGGCGCTGCTGCTGGCGGCGGGCCTGGCGATCTGGCTGCTGCTGCGGCCGGAGCTGGTCACTGCCCTGCCGCTTGCCTGGCGTCTGCCGCTGATCCTGCTGGGCGCCTGGTCGCTGGGTGCCGCCTTTCTGGGCCCCTACGCAGTGGTACCGCGTCGTCGCTGGCAGCGCCGGATGGTCTCGCCGCCCTGGAGTCTGCTGGCGCTGGGGCTGTTTGCGCTGCTGCTGGCGGGACGGGCCCTGTCGGGGTAATGCGCAGAGATGCATGCTACGACAACAGAAAAGGGCTCCCGTGGGAGCCCTTGCACTCTCTTCCAGCAGGCTGGAAGCGTTCTCGTGCCCTGTCAGCGCGTGATGTGCTGATATTCGCCGGCGTCGGCAGTCACGCTGCTTACCACCAGGATGGCGATGAAGGAAGCGATGAAGCCAGGAATGATCTCGTACACGCCGGGTCCGCCCATGAACGAGCCGTTCCAGCCCAGTGAGATCCAGATCATGACGGTGGCGGCGCCTATCACCATGCCTGCGATGGCGCCGGCGCCATTGGTGCGCGACCACATCAGCGACAGGATGATCAGCGGGCCGAACGCCGCACCGAAACCGGCCCACGCATTACTGACCAGGCCCAGGACCTGAGAGTTGGGGTCAGACGCAATGACGGCGGCAACCAGGCCCACCAGGACGACACAGACTCGGCCGACCAGGACGGTTTCCTTGTCGGTCGCCTCCTTGCGCAGGAACAGGCGGTAGAAGTCCTCGGTCAGGGATGAGGATGACACCAGAAGCTGGCTGGAAATGGTGCTCATGATCGCCGCCAGCAGGGCCGCGTAGAGGAAGCCGGTGATCAGCGGGTGGAACAGCAGGTTCGCCAGGATGATGAAGATCGTTTCCGGGTCCTCGACTTCCAGGCCGTTGCGGATCGCATAGGCCCGGCCGAAGATGCCCAGCGAGACCGCACCGACCAGGGAGATGAGCATCCAGCTCATGCCGATGTTACGGGCGGTGGGCACATCCTTCAGGGAGCGGATGGCCATGAAGCGCACGATGATGTGCGGCTGCCCGAAATACCCCAGTCCCCAGGTGACCGCAGACAGCCAGCCGATGAAGGTCAGCCCCTCCGTCCAGGTCAGCAGTGTGGGATCGACCTCGTTCAGGGTCTGAGACGCCTGGGCGAAACCGCCGCCACCTTCACCAAACAGCACCACCGCCGGCATGATCACCAGGGCCAGCATCATGATGCAGCCCTGCACGAAGTCCGTCAGGCTCACGGCCAGGAAGCCACCGACGACGGTATAGGCAAGCACCACGCCCAGGGTGATGAGAACGCCTGCCGCGTAGTCGCTCATGCCCCCGATGTTGATGACGCCGGAAAACGCGCTCTCGAACAGCTTGCCGCCTGCCACCAGGCCTGACGCGGTGTACACCGCGAAGAAGATCACGATGACGATGGCGGATACCGTTCTCAGCGACATGGCGCGGGTCGGGAAGCGGTTCGCCAGGAACTCCGGAATGGTGATCGCATTGCCATAGTGAACCGTCTGTTCGCGCAGGCGTGGTGCGACCAGCACCCAGTTGAAGAACGCCCCCACGAGCAGGCCGATACCGATCCACGCCTGACCCAGGCCAGAGACAAAGAGTGCCCCGGGCAAGCCCAGCAGCAACCAGCCGCTCATGTCCGAAGCACCGGCCGACAGGGCCGCCACCTGAGGGCTGAGCTGTCGGCCACCCAGCATGTAGTCTTCAGACGAAGACGTTGCCCTTTGCATTGCATAAAAGCCGATGGCGATCATGAGCGCAAAGTAAGCAAAGAGACTGATCCATACACCAATAGCCATAGCAGTTTCTCCCGTTTATTGGGCCGGATGTTGCGCCGGCATCTTGTTGGTAGGCATGCCGGTCTGGATACCGGTGGCGAGCGCCACGCCCGGGTCGGGCGCTGGCGTGAGGCCATTGGTGGCACTGTTTTCAACCATCAGGCGATTCCTTCAGTCAGTATTGTTGTATAGACGAGTGTGGTTCACTCGTCTCCCAGCGCAAGCAGTGATGCGTTACCGCCCAGGGCAGCGGTGTTCACGGTCACTGTCTTCTCGGTGGCGAATCGCAGCAGGTAATGCGGCCCGCCGGCCTTGGGTCCGGTGCCGGAGAGGCCCTGGCCGCCGAAGGGCTGCACGCCGACGACGGCACCGATGATATTGCGGTTGATATAGACGTTGCCAACGCGAATCTTCCGCGCAATCTCCTCGGCGAAGGATTCGTTGCGGCTATGCACGCCGAAGGTCAGGCCGTAGCCGCGACCGTTGATCGACTCGATCACCCGCTCCAGTTCGCTCGCCTTGTAGCGCACGATATGCAGGACAGGTCCGAACTGTTCCCGCTCCAGTGCCTCGATGCCGTCGATCTCGAAGGCCACCGGGGCGACGAAGGTGCCGTGCTCGGTCGCGGCCGGGTCGAGCGGGGTCTCGGCCAGCAGTCGGCCCTCGGCCTTGAGCCTCTCCACATGGGCCAGCAGCCCCTGGCGGGCGTCCTCGTCGATCACCGGGCCCACGTCGGTACCCAGGTCGCGGGGGTCGGCCACGCGCAGCTCCTTCATGGCGCCCTCGAGAATGCGGATCACCCGGTCGGCGACATCCTCCTGAAGGTAGAGCACACGCAGTGCCGAGCAGCGCTGGCCGGCGCTCTGGAAGGCCGACTGGATGACGTCCACCACCACCTGCTCGGGCAGTGCGGTGGAGTCGACGATCATGGCATTCATCCCGCCGGTCTCGGCGACCAGGATCGGCAGCGGGGCGTTCTCGCGGTTGGCCAGGGCGCGATTGATCACCTGGGCGGTGTCGGTGCCGCCGGTGAACACCACGCCGGTGATGCGGGGATCGCCGGTGAGCACGCTGCCCACGGTGGGGCCGTCGCCGGGCAGCAGCTGGACCACGTCGCGGGGCATGCCGGCCTCATGCAGCAGCTCCACTACCCGGTGGGCGACCAGCGAGGTCTGCTCCGCGGGCTTGGCCAGCACGGTGTTGCCGGCCACCGCGGCGGCGACCAGCTGGCCGCAGAAGATCGCCACCGGGAAGTTCCAGGGGCTGATGGCGGCGAACACCCCGCGGCCGCCCATCTCCAGCTGGTTGGATTCACCGGTGGGGCCGGGCAGCACGATGGGTTCGCCGAACAGCGTCTCGGCCTGCATGGCGTAGTAGCGACAGAAGTCCACCGCCTCGCGGATCTCGTCGACGCCGTCGGTGAGCAGCTTGCCGCCCTCCCGTGAGCAGAGCGTCATCAGCTCCGCCATATGGGTCTCCATCAGCTCGGCCAGGCGACGCAGGATGGCGGCGCGCTCGGCCACCGGGGTGGCGGACCAGCGCGGGAAGGCGTCCCAGGCGGCGTCGAGGGCCTTGCCGGCCTGTTCCGCGGTGGTCCACTGCACGCTGCCTACCACCTGTCGACGGTCGTAGGGCGAGGTCACCCGGTGCACCTGTGCGGCGTCCTCCGGGACCTCGAAGGCCAGCAGTGGCTTGACGTGGTGCTCCCTGTCCATGCAGGCGGCCATGGCGTCCATCAGCGGCTGGTAGTGGCTGCGCACATTGAGATTGACGCCGCGGGAGTTACGGCGTCTGTCGCCGTAGATAGCGGTCGGCAGCGGAATGCGCGGGTTGGCGTAGCAGGCATGCTGGCGCAGGGTATCGGCGGGGTGCTCGCAGAGTGACTCCACCGGGACCCTGGGGTCCACCAGCTGGTGGACGAAGGAGGAGTTGGCCCCGTTCTCCAGCAGGCGACGCACCAGGTAGGGCAGCAGGTCCTTGTGGGCGCCTACCGGCGCGTAGATGCGACAGTAGGTGCCCTCGGGGGCGCGCGTGAGGGCGGCGTCGTAGAGCGCCTCGCCCATGCCGTGCAGGCGCTGGAACTCGAAGGGGCGGGTGGCCTCGTTGGCCTGCTCGAGGATGGCGCAGATGGTGTGGGCGTTATGGGTGGCGAACTGCGGGAAGATGCGCCCGCGGGTCTCGTCGGAGAGCAGGAAGCGGGCGCACACCAGGTAGGCAACATCGGTGGCCGCCTTGCGGGTGAATACCGGGTAGCCCTCGACCCCGAGCTGCTGGGACTCCTTGATCTCGGTGTCCCAGTAGGCGCCCTTGACCAGGCGCAGCGGGATCTCGTCGCCCTGGGCCTCGGCCAGGCGATTGAGGTAGTGCAGCACCGGCAGGGCACGCTTGGCGTAGGCCTGGACCACCAGGCCGAAGTGGCCCCAGCCCCTGACCGTGTCGCTCTCGTAGACGGCGCGGAACACCTCCAGAGAGATCTCCAGGCGGTCGACCTCCTCGGCGTCGATGGTCAGCGCCACATCGCGCTCCCGGGCCATGGCAGCCAGCTTGCGGACGCTCCCCACCAGCTCCTCTAGGACCTGCTCGCGGCGCCCGAACTCGTAGCGCGGGTGCAGGGCCGAGAGCTTGATGGAGACCGAGGGCGAAGGCGTCTTCGCCGACAGTGTCTTGCTGGTCCTGCCGACCCGCTCGATGGCACGCGCGTAGTCGTCGAAGTAGCTGGCGGCGTCATCGCGGGTGCGGGCGGCCTCGCCGAGCATGTCGTAGGAGTAGGTGTAGCCCTTGTCGAACAGCGGCTGGGAGCGCTTGAGCGCCTCGTCGATATCGCGGCCCAGCACGAACTGCTTGCCCATCACCTTCATCGCCTCACGCATGGCGCGGCGGATCACCGGCTCGCCCATGCGGTTGACCAGACGGTTGATGAAGCTGGCCGGCTGGCCATCTCTGGGCTGGTCGAGGTTGATCACCCGGCCGGTCATCAGCAGGCCCCAGGTGGAGGCGTTGACGAACCAGGAATCGCTTTGCCCCAGGTGTGACTTCCAGTCGGCCGGTCCCAGCTTGTCCTCGATCAGTGCATCGGCGGTGGCCTTGTCGGGAATCCGCAGCATCGCCTCGGCGAGGCACATCAGCATCAGCCCCTCGTGGGTGTCGAGGCTGTACTGCTGGAGCAGCTCATCGATGGAATCCACCGCGGTGTCCATCTCGCGCACCTCGCGGACCAGCTCGGCGGTCCTGTCGGCGATGCGCCGCGCCTGGCTGACATCGGCACTCAGTACCCGGACGAGCTCACCGACGAAGGCCTCCTCGTCGACGACATAGTGTTCGCTGATCCGTGCGAAGAGAGTGTCCAGATCCTGCCGCCAGGTGGCGGCATCCAACATGGTGGTGGCTTCGAGCATGGGGTCTCCGGTCGCATCGTCGTCTGACAGGGTTCAGACTCTAGGCCGCTCCCGGCGATGCTGCTTGTGGATTCCGCGGGTCTTGTTGCGAGAACCGCGGGAGTTGTCCGATAATGACCGTATTTATTAGACTTTCGTCGCAATTCGTGCTGGGTCAGTCCAAGGCACCGGCAAGCTGGCGTGACGACAGGCTGGAGCGGCGGCGCAGCCGGCCGGGGGGCTGGCCATAGGCTTCGCGACAGGCGTGGGAGAGGGCGCTCTGGTTGCTGAAACCGGCCAGGGCGGCGACTTCGGCCAGCGGCAGATGGCTCTCGTCGAGCAGCCGGCGCGCGGTCTCCAGGCGTCGGCGACGCACGTATTGCCAGGGGGTGAGCCCGGTCTGGCGGCGGAAGCAGTGGCGGAAGTGGGCCTCGCTGAGGCAGGCCTCCCGGGCCAGGTCGGCGACACTGAGGCGATTGGCCAGGTGCGCCTCGATGAAACGATCCAGGCGTGCCAGATCGAGCCTGGCGGGAGCCGCCGGCTCGTCCCGCGCCAGGCGGCCGTGCAGGCAGCCCAGCAGGGTGGCGGCGAGACGATCGCTCTGCTGGGCGTCGTGTGGCGAGTGTTCGAGTTCCAGCAGCAGGAACTCCAGATAGCGCTTGAGCGGGTCGTCCAGCGTGAAGAAGCGCGGCGCATCGAAGAGGCGGCTGAGCTCACCCTGGGGGCCGGTGAGGGCGGCCGAGCGGGCCGGCAGGTCGAGGATCAGTTGGCGGTTGTCACCGGTGCCGGCGTAGTAGTGCTCATGGTTGGCCGGCACGATGCAGCCGGAAAGCGCCGAGATGGCGCCACCCAGACCCTCTATCTCGAACTCCGCGCGGCCGCGCAGGCCGATTACCACCTGATGGTAGTCGTGGGCATGGTGGAGAGTGGCAGTATCGAGGGGGATCTGGCGGATCACGCTGGGCATGGCGGCCTCCCTCAGGCTGGCGGGCGAAGTGACATCTTACCCCTTGCGGCAGGATGTCTCATTCCACGCTGCGTTGACGCTCACGCAGGGCCTGGCGGCTCGCCAGGTGGGCGCGTAGCGCCTCGAGCTCGCCATGTCCCGTCTCGTCAAGCAGCGGCTTGCCGCGAGCGGCGCGACCATGATTGCCGTGCTCGTCCATCAGGCGCTGGGCACGTCGGCGCACGCCATCCAGATAGTCGTCGTGACGGATCGGATAGCCCATGATGGCATTCCATTCGCTCTCGTTGACGCGGCCTTCCAGGGCCTGGTCGAAGAGCGTCAGCAGTTGCTCGGGGTCGGTACGAAAGCGGGGTGTCCCGGAGAGCAGCAGGATGCCGACCATGCTGGCGAAGATCAGCAGGCAGACGGCGAAGACGAGCAGGAAGAGGGCCACGGCGAGCTCCATCGTGACCCCGGTATCGGGGACGGGAGGGCCACGGAGGGCGGTAAGAAACTGGAGCGGGTGAAGGGAATCGAACCCTCGTCTTAAGCTTGGGAAGCTTCTGCTCTACCATTGAGCTACACCCGCGATACCGAATCGATAGTAAAACCAACCGCTTAGCCATGCAAGCCCGAGCCGGTGGTTTTTCCGGGGCTGTCAGCGTGGCGGCGCCAAGCGGCTGTTTTACCAAGGGCTATTCCCGGCGGGACAAGAAAAATTCGGTTGTGTCGCGAACTTTTTCTCCAGCCGCTGTCTGATCCTGTACAGCCAGTCGCGATAGCAGTCGCTAACACTGTTGCCCCACTGGCAGTTTCGATCGCATCTTGGCCGCCTCCTTCGAGGCGGCCTTCTTTTTGGTCATCGCACTTTGCCGGGAGACGAGTCAGGGGCCGGGCGGCTGGCGCCAACGCGCTCGCCCCGTCTAGGACGGGGCGAGCGCGTGGGGGAGGGGCGAGGTCGTCGCCGCTCAGCGGTGGCGCATGCGCAGGATGGCGTTGAGCACGTCGCGGCGGGTCACGATGCCCACCAGGCGGTTCTGCTCCACGACCGGGTAGACCTTGGGCTTGTTGCCGAGCATCTCCTGGGCCAGGTCGGTGATGCTCTTGGTGGGTGACACCGAAAGCACCTCGTGGCGCATCAGGTCGCTGACCAGCGGTGGTTCGTCGTTGAGGTAGGCGCTCTCCAGCACCTTGCCCATCACGTCCTGCTCGGAGATGAAGCCGATCAGGTGGTCATGGTCGTCGACCACCGGCACGCCGGGTAGCCGGTGCAGCGAGAGGCCTTCGGCCAGCGTCGAGACCGAGGTCTTGCCGGTGACCCGGTAGCAGTCGCGGGACATTATCTCACGTACTATGGTTGGGGCCTTGCTGGGCATGGCGGGTCTCCTTGTGCCGGTTTGCCCCTAGCATAGCCGACCATGACGGCTTGTTCGCCTCGCAGCGTCGAGTGACCTTCAACGCTCGTGGTGGTCTCTGGAACCCGTTGCGGCCTGACCCCCTCCAAGTTCTTACCATTCCCCATCGTGCGGAGAGCGCCCATGGATGCACGCGAATACCTCGCCAGGCAGGGAATCGACGGCGAACGCGACCGCGAGCGACCCAATACCCTGGAGGAGAAGGCCTGGGCCCGTGCCCGGGAGGCCGGCGATCACCGCCCCCGGGCCGGCACGCCCCACGACTGGGAAGAGTGGGAGCGCTACCACGACGATCTGGCCGAGGGTGCCGAGTCGATCACCCAGAAGATCGACCACGAGGCCCATCGCCGGGCTCTGGAGCACGAGAGGGCCGTCCGCGCTGATGCCGCCGTCGGCATCGTTAGCCCGAGGGGGGAGAGTGACAGGCGCTCCACTCCCGCGGTGTCGGGCACCGTTCACGAGGAGCCGCCAAGGCTGCGTCTGGCACTCAAGGTGCTGGCGTTCCTGCTGCCACCCTTGGCCTTGGGCCTGGCCGGAGAGTCGGCGCGCCGGGTGCTGGTCGCCGTGGCATTGACCCTACTGGGCTGGGTGCCCGGGGTGGTGTACGCCTGGCGCTGCCTCGCTGACTCCTGACCGGCCCCGGCGGCTTGGCAGTGGTATGCCGCCCCGTGTAAGCTTGGTAAACCTTACTTTGTAACGAGGTTTACTGATGGGCTTCCTGGTTGGCGTTACCGTCCTCTGGGCGTTCTCCTTCTCGCTGATCGGCGTCTACCTGGCCGGCCAGGTGGATAGCTACTTTGCGGTGCTGATGCGCGTCGGGCTGGCGTCGCTGGTCTTCCTGCCCTTCCTGCGCCCACGACTGTTGAGAGGACGGCAGCGCTGGCTGCTGATGGGGCTGGGGGCGATTCAACTGGGCGTGATGTACCTGTTCTTCTACCAGTCATTCCTGCTGCTGTCGGTGCCGGAGGTGCTGCTGTTCACCATCTTCACGCCGATCTATATCACCCTGCTCGACGATGCGCTGTTCGGTCGCTTCACCCCCTTCTACCTGGCGACCGCGGCGCTGGCGGTGCTGGGTGCCGCGGTGATCCGCTACGCCGATGTGGACAGCGGCTTCTGGCTGGGCTTCCTGGTGGTGCAGGGGGCCAACCTCTGTTTCGCCCTAGGGCAGGTGGGCTACCGGCGGCTGTCGGCCGAGCTTCCCGACTCGCTGCCGCGCCACAGCGTGTTCGCCTGGTTCTACCTCGGGGCCCTGATGGTGGCGGTGCCGGCCTTCGCCCTGCTCGGCAACGCCGCCGCGCTGCCGACCACCGGCGTGCAGTGGGGGGTGCTGCTGTGGCTGGGCCTGGTGGCCTCGGGTCTCGGCTACTTCCTGTGGAACCTGGGCGCCGTGCGGGTGGATGCCGGCGCGCTGGCGATCATGAACAATGCGCTGATTCCGGCCGGGCTGCTGGTCAACCTGGTGATCTGGAACCGCGATGCCGACCTCGCCCGGCTGGGGCTGGGCGGGGCCATCATCCTGGCGGCCCTGCTGCTCAACGAGTGGTGGGTGCGCCGGCGCTCGGCGGAAGCGGCCTGAGGTCGGGTTTGCCCGGGGCCGGGTCGCTCGCCATAATGAGCCGCTGCGATGCGAGAGGCTCCCGAATGCCATCCCAACAGAGAACACCGGTGGGGCGCGAGACGCCACCCTTCCGCAACATCGGCCTGATCGGCCGCCTGGGCAGCGCCAAGGTGGTCGAGACCCTCAAGCGGCTGATGCGCTTCCTCGACGAGCGCGGCCTGCATGTGATCGTCGAGGATCGCACCGCCACGGTGCTGCTCGACCATGGCCATCCCGAGGCCAGTCGACGCATGCTCGGCGAACTGTGTGACCTGGTGATCGTGGTCGGCGGTGACGGCAGCCTGCTGGGAGCGGCGCGTACCCTCTGCCATAGCGGCACCCTGGTGCTGGGGGTCAACCGCGGCCGACTGGGGTTCTTGACCGATATCTCTCCCGACGAGCTGGAGGCGCGGGTCGGTGAGGTGCTCGATGGGCACTATGAGGTGGAGGAGCGCTTCCTGCTCGATGCCGAGCTCTACCGCGGTGATACCCTGATGGGCAGCGGCGATGCCCTCAACGAGGTGGTGCTGCACCCCGGCAAGGCGGTGCGCATGATCGAGTTCGAGCTGTTCCTCGACGGCCAGTTCGTCTACAGCCAGCGCAGCGACGGTCTGATCATCGCCACTCCTACCGGCTCGACGGCCTATTCGCTCTCCGGCGGTGGGCCGATCATGCATCCCCGGCTGGATGTGTTGACCCTGGTGCCGATGTTTCCGCACACCCTGTCGAGTCGTCCCATCGTGGTGGACTCTTCCAGCGAGATCCGCATCCATATCGGCGAGACCAATCAGACCTACCCGCATATCAGCTGCGACGGCCAGACCCGGGCGGTAGCCAAGCCCGACGATGTCCTGGTGATTCGCCGCAAGCCCCAGACGGTGCACCTGGTGCATCCCGTGGGGCACAACTTCTACGAGGTCCTGCGCAGCAAGCTGGGCTGGAGCCACCGCCTGGGAGATTGACGTGAACAAGCGGGCGAGGCTTGAAGGCTATGACCTGATCGGCGACGTGCATGGCTGCGGCGCCACCCTGGCCGCGTTGCTGGAGAAGCTGGGCTACCACCAGCGCGGCGGGGTCTACCGCCACCCGCGGCGCAGGGTAATCTTCCTCGGCGACCTGGTCGACAGGGGGCCGCGTATCCGGCTGGCGGTGCAGATCGCCCGGCGCATGGTGGAGGAGGGCGAGGCGCACATCGTGATGGGCAATCACGAGTACAATGCCCTGACCTACTGCCAGCGTGCTCCTTCCGGATTGGGACGCGACTGGCTGCGCGAGCATACCCCGCGCAACAACCGCATCATTCGCGAGACTCTCGAGCAGTATCAGGACCATCCCCAGGAGTGGGACGATGTCCTGGCCTGGTTCCTGGAGATCCCGCTGTGCCTGGAGCTCGATGGCCTGCGCGTGGTGCACGCCTGCTGGGACCAGCCGCTGGTCGACGAGCTCTACCGGCGGCGTCCCGATGGCCGCATGGATGAGGCCTTCCTGGTCGAGTCCACGGCGCCCGGTACCCGGGCCTTTCGTATCCTCGATCGCCTGACGCGTGGCACCCAGATCCCCCTGCCGCTGGGCGTGGACATCCACTCCGGAGATGGCTTCACCCGGCGCAGCTTCCGCGCCCACTTCTGGGCACGGGCGCCCGAGACCTGGGGCGATGTGGTGTTCCAGCCCGACAACCTGCCGGGGGACCTCGAACAGCGTCCCTTGACGGCGGAGGAGCGAGCTCGCCTGAGCCATTATGGTCTCGACGAGCCGCCGCTGTTCATCGGGCACTACTGGTGCGAGGGCATTCCCGCGCTGCCGGCTCCCAATATCGCCTGCCTGGACTACAGCGCGGTCAAGTTCGGCCGCCTGGTGGCCTATCGCTGGAGCGGCGAGTCGCGCCTGGATGCCGACCACTTCGTGTGGCTGGGCGTGCCCCGGGAAGAGCAGGTGCGTCCCCAGCCGTGGGAGATCGATCTGGATTGATACAAACTGTTACAAAATTCCGGAGTCGAGGGCTGAACTCCCGACCCGATCCGCCATCTGAGTAGGTGTTCCCTTGAATGATCCCTTGCTCTTGTCCGGCGGCCCCCTCCGCCGGATTTTTTATGCGTGTCCGTCCAGCGCTTGTTGCCGAAACTTCCCGCCGCTCGAGGTAATGCCATGTACCGCGTGATGCTGCTGCCCGCCGATGCCGACACCCGAGAGCTGCGCCGCGCCCTGTGGGCGGCGCGCATCGGCCATCGCATCACCGAGGAAGCGGAGGGGCAGCTGCTGTGGCTGGCCGACCCGGCCCAGCACGAGGCGCTACTGGAGGTGGTGGGACGCTGGCAGCGCGGCGAGCCGCTGCCGGTCGAGACGCCGCCGCTGCGTCCCGGCAATGCCGACTCGCTGCGATCGGTGCTGCGTCAGGTACCGCTCACCGCGACGACCCTGGGCCTGTGCCTGCTGGTGTTTGCCGCCATGGCAGTGTTCGGTGACCTGGTGATCGCGGGGCTTGCCATCGTGCCCCTGGGGATCAGCCCGGCCGGCACCCTGTCGGTGGGCAGCCTGACGGAGGCGCTGGCATCGGGCCAGGTGTGGCGGCTGCTGTCGCCGGCCTTCCTGCATTTCGGCTGGATGCACCTGATCTTCAACATGCTCTGGCTGTGGTATTTCGGCCGCCAGGTGGAGGCGCTGCAGGGCAGCCTGCGCATGCTAACGATCCTGCTTGCCGCCGGGATCGGTGCCAACCTGGCCCAGTACGCCGCCGGCACCGCGCTGTTCGGCGGCATGTCGGGCGTGGACTTCGCGCTGCTCGGCTATGTCTGGCTGATGTCGCGGCGTGCGCCGGGCAGCGGCTTCTTCGTGCCCCAGATGCTGGTGGTCTTCATGCTCGGCTGGATGCTCTTTACCATGACCGACATGGCCGGAGCGGTGGGCTTTGGCAACGTGGCCAACGAGGCGCACCTGGGCGGCCTGGTCGTGGGCCTGGCCCTGGGCTGGTACTATTCCGGGCGGGCACGCCGGCAGCGCTGATCTCGCCGTCACCGCATTGCGTATGTACACAGAGAGACTTTCCATGAGCGATATGACCTTCGAGCGCATGATCCAGCAGATGACCCCGGCCATCTACGCGAGCCTCAAGCAGGCAGTGTCCCTGCGCAAGTGGCCGGACGGCCGGATGCTGACCCGCGAGCAGACCGAGCTGTGCCTCGAGGCGGTGATGCGTTACGAGGTGGAGAACAATGTGCCCGAGAGCGACCGAGTAGGCTACCTCGAACGGCGCACCTGCGGCGGCGCCAGCAGTGGGGCGAATGTCGATCCCGCGCTGGCCGGCCTGGCCAAGGATGCCGGCCGTGACTGAGACCATCGCCGCGGCCGCCGAGGTGACGGGCTGCCTGACCAAGATGGCGATCGTCCCGGGGCAGGGCGGCGAGCCCGCCCGCTATACCCTGCGCGCTGGCGAGCAGCGCCTCGACCTCAACGAACGCCTTGGCAAGCCGCTCTCGCTTGCCTGGAGCGGTGCCATCGCCTGCACCCACTGCGGCCGCGCGACGAAGAAGAGTTTCGCCCAGGGCTACTGCTACCCCTGCTTCAAGCGCCTCGCCCAGTGCGATACCTGCATCGTCAAGCCGGAGACCTGCCACTTCTTCGAGGGCACCTGCCGGGAGCCGGAGTGGGCCGAGCGACACTGTTTCCAGCCGCATATCGTCTATCTGGCCAACGCCTCGGGCCTCAAGGTGGGGATTACCCGCGGCACCCAGGTGCCGACCCGCTGGCTCGACCAGGGCGCCATCCAGGCGCTGCCTGTCCTGGCCGTGGATACCCGTCAGCAGTCCGGCTTCGTGGAGATGCTGTTCAAGGAGGAGGTCTCCGACCGCACCAACTGGCGGGCCATGCTCAAGGGCGAGACCGCGGCGCTCGACCTGCCCGCCGAGCGGGATCGCCTGCTGGCGCGCCTCGAGGCCGGCCTCGCCAACCTGCGTGAACGCTTCGGTGCGGATGCCATCCGCGTGCTGGACGAGGCACCGGTGGCTCTCGACTATCCGGTGCTCGAGTATCCCACCAAGGTGGTCTCCCACAACCTCGACAAGAGCCCGGAGGTGTCCGGCACCCTGCTGGGCCTCAAGGGGCAGTACCTGATCCTCGATAGTGGTGTGATCAACCTGCGCAAGTACACCGGCTACGAGGTCAAGGTGGTCGCCTGACGCCTCGGCTATCCTGTCGGCTGAGCCCACGATGACAGCCGACAGGAGATTCCCGATGAGCGAGACCATGCGCGCCATGCGCCTGCATGCCCCCGACCAGCCGCTGGTGCTGGAAACCCTGCCACGCCCTCGACCGGGGGGCGGAGAGGTACAGCTGCGGGTGCTGGCCTGTGGCGTCTGCCGTACCGACCTGCACGTGGTGGATGGCGAGCTGACCGAACCGCGCCTGCCGCTGGTGCCCGGCCATGAGATCGTTGGCGAGGTCACCGCACTGGGGGAGGGGGTGAGCGGACCCTCGATCGGCCAGCGCGTCGGGGTGCCCTGGCTGGGCTGGACCTGCGGCGAGTGCGCCCCCTGCCGGCGCGGCGAGGAGAACCTCTGCGAGCGCGCCGAGTTCACCGGCTACACCCGCGATGGTGGCTACGCCGAGTATTGCGTGGCCGATGCACGCTACTGCTTTCCCGTGCACGACGACGATGCCCAGGCTTGCGCACCGCTGCTCTGCGCGGGGCTGATCGGTTACCGCACCTGGCGCCTGGCCGGTGGCGAGGCAACCCAACGGCTGGGCATCTACGGGTTCGGTGCCGCGGCGCACATCCTGGCACAGCTGGCCGTCGCCCGTGGCCAGCGCGTCTTCGCCTTTACCCGACCCGGTGATGCCGAGGCCCAGGCCTTCGCCCGACGCCTCGGCGCCGAGTGGGCCGGTGGCAGCGACGAGGCACCGCCAGAACCCCTCGACGCCGCCCTGCTGTTCGCCCCGGTGGGCGATCTGGTGCCCACCGCGCTCGCCCAGGTGCGTCCCGGTGGCGTGGTGGTCTCCGGTGGCATCCACATGTCCGATATCCCGAGTTTTCCCTACCGCCTGCTGTGGGAGGAGCGCAGCGTGAAGTCGGTGGCCAACCTGACCCGTCGCGACGGCGAGGAGTTCCTGGCCCTGGCCCCCGGGGTGCCGATTCGTACCGAGACTCGCGCCTATCCCCTGGCGCAGGCCAACCAGGCGCTTGACGACCTGCGCGAGGGGCGCCTCTCCGGGGCCGCCGTGCTGGTACCCTGAGCCGTTGTCGGCTTCCCTGCATAAACAGGCCCCTCGTGAGGGGCCTGTTTATGCATCGGCGGATGGGTGGCGCGTCAGCCGGAGTCGGCGACCGTCGGGTAGGGGTTATCCGGCATCAGCGTGCGCGGTAGCGCCGGACGGCGGGTATCCTCCTTGGGACCGTAGTACTCGGCCAGGTAGTCGAGGATGGTGTCCTCCGTCTCGGGCTGGAACTCCCACAGCTCCTGGGTCTCCTGCATCCAGCGGATCAGGTACTCCCAGTGGTTGCGAGTGCCGCTGTTCTGGGTCACCAGGTTGGCCGAGTGGCAGGCGGTGCAGTTGCTGCGCACCGTCTCCCACCCCTCGGCCATCACCAGGCCGGTATCGGGGTCGCTCTCAGGCGTCTCCTGTGCCATCCCTGCCAGCGGCAGGGTCAGCAGGGCCAGCCCCAGGGAGGTCGTAGCGAGCGTGTGTAACGGCGTCATGGGAACCTCCTAGGCCACCTGGACCGCGATGCGGTGGCAGGCGTTGTTGAGCCAGTCAGCCGTGCATCCTACGTATCGACGCGAAGCGTGATGCGCTAGTTAAGCGGCGAGCCTTGGCGAACGTCAAGGCAAATGCTGGATAAATATCAGGTAATGGCTTAGGCTTTTTCCATGACTCGAACCATGATTCGCACGGACAAGTGGCCACTACAAGCCACGACGCAGCAGCGACACCTGATGCGTTTGACGCTGGCGGAGTATCGCCAGTTCTGCCGTGCGTTGTCGGTGGTGGTCCTGGCCAACTGGCCGTCGCTGCAGCAGGCCCCCAGCTTTGCCGCTGCCGTGGAGCGGCTGATGCACCCGACCAAGAAGAACCCCTCGTCTCGCCACCACTACTTCGTGAAGCGTTTCTACAAGTTCCCGTCCTACCTGCGCCGAGCCGCCATCGAGTTCGTCAAGGGCCAGGTATCGAGCTACCTGACCCGCTATTGGGCCTGGCAGTCGGGAGATCGCCAGCGGAAAAATGCCCAGCCACCGCGCTTCAACCCCGTGGCCGGCTGCTATCCGGCGATGTATCGCGGGCAGCTGGTCAAGTTCAACGCCGACTTCACCACCGCCAGCCTGAAGCTGTGGGATGGCAAGGAGTGGCTGTGGCATAACGTGGCGATCAAGGCGGTACGTCAGCGCCATCTTCTCGGCACGGTGAAGTCGCCCACCCTGGTGCTCAATCGACGCTGCCACCTGGCGGTGCCGGTGGCGTTGGCGCCTCAATCCCTCCCTGACCAGCAGCGCGCATGCGCCGTGGACGTGGGGATCAATACGCTGGCCACGGCCAGCATCGTGACACCGGACGGCACTGTCGCAGCGCGTGGATTCTTCCACCCCGCCGCGGACATAGACCGTCGCGACAAGCGCGCCACGCTGATTCGCCGCAAGGCGCGCAAGACCGCCAGGCTCTCGAAAGGGTTCGGGCGGACATGGTATCGCAAGGCCCAGCACATCAACGAGGACATCGCCCAGCAGACCTCCCGTCGACTGGTCGACTTCGCACTGGCACAGGGAGCCGATGTGATCGTGCTGGAAGACCTGAAGGGCTGGCGCCCCAAAGCCGGCAAGAAGCGGTCGGGACTTCGCCAGCGCTTTCATCAGTGGCTGCATCGCTGGCTGGCCACGCTGATCGAGCAGAAAATGGCCGAGGCGGGTGGTCGGGTTGTCTACGTCTATGCCCGGGGCACGTCTTCCTGGGCTTTCGATGGCTCGGGTCGCGTCAAGCGGGACAAGGCACAGCACGAACTGGCTACCTTTCCGAACGGCAAGCAGTACAACGCCGACCTCAACGCCAGCTACAACATCGGTGCCCGCTATTGGGCTTGGAAACACAAGCTGACCCGCCGCAAGGACGGGCAGTTGTCAGCGGGCAGAAGCTCCCCTGGCAAACCGAGAACACCGGTCACGCTCTCAACGCTCTGGCGGCGAGAGCCTGAAGCCCCGCATCAATGCGTCGCATGATGCGTGGGAGTGTTCACGACGGTCAAGCCCTCCTTGCCCTCCAGGGTGAAGGGCTCCTCGCTCTGCGCCAGGGCTGCTGGGATCAGGCCACCAGGCATTTTGTCGGCAAAGGGAATCGAGCCGCCCACTGCGGCCGCCATGGCCAGCAGGCTCGAGCGCTTGAGGAAGCCGCGGCGGGTCACCGGGTCGACCTCGCGGTTCCACAGCAGGCGGTCCGCTGCCTCGGGGTTCTCGGCGTACAGCTCATGGAGGCCACGAGTCCTGGTTTCGGGGGGAGTTTTGTCATGGCACTGCTCCTGGCAGGACCGAACGCCAGCCTCCCGCTGGCGCCGGCCCCTTGTTGTGCTTGTGGTTTTGGTGCCTGAGTCGTCCCTTGCTCGGGTATTACGTTATTCCAGCCTAGCAGGATTGCGGCAAATTGCCGCTTGGGGTGCAGGGGGCACCCCGAGCATGCAGCGTGCTCGCGCCGGCGCCGCCCGCACGTATCGGTAGACCATGGGCGAGTCGGTGACAATCTGGCGGGTGCGGGCTCAGCCCGGCCTGGGCAGGATGCGTCGGTAGCGGTCGAGGCGTTCGTCGAGCCAGGCCCCGGTGAGGCGGGGAGGCGGTGTGGTGCCGGGCACGCGCAGGGTGAGCAGGAACCAGCCGCTGGTGCCGGATGACTCGGGAAGGGCGGCGGCGAGCCCGGTCGGCAGTCGCTGCGGACGCCGCCAGGCGAGCTCGAGGGCGTCGCGTTCCAGCAGGTACTGGAAACGCGCGGCGTCGCGCAGTATGGAGATGGCGCCTTCAGCGACACCTCGGGAGAGGCTCTCCAGGGTGCGGTAGGCAGGTGCGCCCGCGGCGCGGCAGGCGTGGGTGCCGGCCACATGGCAGCGTTCGCGGGCCTCTGGGGTCTCGGGCCAGCTGCCCCCGGCCAGACGCTTCGCGGTGGCAGGGTAGGCGAGGGCGACGGCAAGCGCCGGGGTGCCGTCGGCGAGGCGTGCCGTCTCGTCGACCACGGTGCCGTGGCGCAGCTGGTCGCGTAGCCAGCGGTAGTCGCTGGCCTGCTGCACGCTGGCGCGGGCCTCGTCGGCGGTGTGGCTGGCGCCCTGTAGGGAGCGCAGCAGGGAGAGGGTTCTGAGTATCACGCTATGGCCTCGCGGTGGACGCCGCTATCTTCCTGGCTGGCTGTTATCCATGCAAGTAGGGAGATGCTGAGCGTTCAAAACGAGCACCGCCCGGCACTTGGCCGGGCGGTGAGGTCAGGCGGGGTCGCCGGGATCAGGCGGTGGCGGGCTGGCCCACCAGCTCCTTGAGGGACTCCTCGACGATGGCCAGGCCCTCCTCGAGCACCTCGTCCTCGATGGTGACCGGCATCAGGAAGCGGATGGTGTTGCCGTAGAGGCCGCAGGAGAGCAGGACCAGCCCCTTCTCGCGGGCACGCTTGCACAGCGCCGCCGCCAGGTCGGCATTCGGGGTGTGCTTGGCCTTGTCGGAGACCAGGTCGATGGCCGCCATGGCGCCCATGTGGCGGCCGTTGTCGACGCAGTCGAACTGCTGCTGCCACTTCTCGAAGCGTTTGGCCAGCTTGTCACCGAGGGCCTGGCTCTTCTCGAGGATGTTCTCCTCCTTGAAGACGTCCAGCACCGCCAGCACGGCGGCACAGGAGACCGGGCTGCCAGTGTAGGTGCCGCCCAGGGAGTTGGCCCCGGAGGCGTCCATGTGCACGTCGGTGCCCACCACGGCGGAGATCGGCATGCCGTCGGCCATGCTCTTGGCCATGGTGATGATGTCCGGTTCGACACCGCTGTGCTCGATGGCGAACATCTTGCCGGTGCGACCGAAGCCGGACTGCACCTCGTCGATGATCATCAGCATGCCATGCTCGTCGCAGATCTCGCGGATCGCCTTGAGGAAGCTGGCCGGGGCAGGGTAGAAGCCGCCCTCGCCGAGCACCGGCTCGAGCACGATGGCCGCGGTGTCACGGGGGTTGGCGTCGGTCTTGAGCGCCATCTTCAGGCCGCGCAGGGCCTCATCCTCGCTGACCCCGTGGTAGGGCACCGGGTAGGGCGCGCGGAAGACGTTGCCCGGCATGCTGCCGAAGTCGGCGGCGTAGGGGGCGACCTTGCCGTTCATGGCCATGGTCATGAAGGTGCGGCCGTGGTAGCCGCCGTCGAAGCAGATCACGTTGTTCTTGCCGGTGGCGGCACGCGCGACCTTGACGGCGTTCTCCAGCGCCTCGGCGCCGGAGTTGGCCAGCATCACCTTGGCGTGGCCGCGCACTGGGGTGATCTTACTGAGCTGCTCGGCCACCTTCACGTAGCCCTCGTAGGGCATCACGGTCTGGCAGGTGTGCATCACCTTGTCGAGCTGGGCCTTGACGGCCTCGACCACCTTGGGGTGGCGATGGCCGATATTGAGCACGCCGATACCGCCGGCGAAGTCGATGATGCGGTTGCCGTCGGCATCCCAGATCAGGGCGTTCTCGGCGCGGTCGGCGAACTGGGTGGCGGGGCTGGCGGCGCCGTTGGCGACGTAGCGCTTCTTCAGGTCGTTGAGTTCAGCGTTGGTCATGTTGCCTCCTGGTGGTTGAGTGGCGGACGTTACAGGCCGCCGACACACACATATTTTAGTTCAGTATATTCATCCAGGCCGTGGTGGGAGCCTTCGCGCCCGAGGCCTGACTCCTTGACGCCGCCGAAGGGGGCCAGCTCGGTGGAGAGGATCCCCTCGTTCACCGCCACCATGCCATACTCCAGCCCTTCCATGACATGCCAGATGCGGCGGTAGTCGCGGGCGTAGAAATAAGCGGCCAGGCCGAACTCGGTAGCGTTGGCCATGGCGATGGCCTGCTCTTCGCTTGCGAAGCGGAACACCGGTGCCAGAGGACCGAAGGTCTCCTCGCGGGCGACCCGCATCTCCTCGCTGACATCGGCAATCACCGTGGGTTCGAAGAAGGTGCCGCCCAGGGCGTGGGGCCTGCCTCCGGTGACCAGGCGCCCACCCTTGGCCAGGGCGTCGGCGATGTGTGCCTCGACCTTCTTCACCGCCGCGGCATTGATCAGCGGCCCCTGGGCCACGCCCTCCTCGAGGCCACTGCCCACCCTGAGCTCGGCCACCCGGGCGGCCAGCTTCTCCACGAACGCATCGTAGATGCCGTCCTGCACCAGCAGGCGGTTGGTGCACACGCAGGTCTGGCCGGAGTTGCGGTACTTGGAGGCGATGGCGCCTTCCACGGCGGCGTCCAGGTCGGCGTCGTCGAAGACGATGAAGGGGGCGTTGCCGCCCAGCTCCATGGAGGCCTTCTTGACGGTGCCGGCGCACTGGGCGAGCAGCTTCTTGCCCACCGGGGTGGAGCCGGTGAAGGAGATCTTGCGCACCCGCGGATCGCTGGTCAGCACCTCACCGACCTCGACCGGGCGACTGGCGGTGACCACGTTGATCACTCCCGCCGGGAAGCCGACGAGCTCGGCCAGGCGTGCCAACGCCAGGGCGGTAAGCGGCGTCGCCTCGGCGGGCTTGATCACCACCGGGCAGCCGGCGGCCAGCGCCGGGGCGCACTTGCGGGTGATCATCGCCAGCGGGAAGTTCCAGGGGGTGATGGCCGCCACCACGCCGATGGGCTCGCGGAATACCAGGATACGCTTGTCGACGCCGTGGCTGGGCAGGGTCTCGCCGGCCACGCGCTTGGCCTCCTCGGCGTAGAACTCCACGAAGGAGGCGCCGTAGGCCACCTCGCCCCGGGACTCGGCCAGCGGCTTCCCCTGCTCCCGGGTCATCAGCCGGGCGAGTGCCTCCTGATGGTCCATGATGGCGTCATACCAGCCGCGCAGCAGGTTGGCCCGCTCCTTGGCGGTGCGCTTCCGCCACGCCGGCCAGGCGGCTTCGGCGGCGGCCACGGCGTCGCGGGTGGCGTCGGCGCCAAGGTCGGGCACCTCGGCGAGCACCTCGCCACTGGCCGGGTCGGTGACGGCGAAGCGTGACTCGGCATCGCGCCACTCGCCGGCGATGAAGGCCCTGGGAATCAGGATATCGGGAAGCTCTGGCATGGGTCCTCCGGGGGTGTTGTTGGCATAATTTACACAGTGTGCATTATTTAAAACGCCTCGCCAAGCCATCGGCGTAAGCGGTGCTTTCCGCTACACTATGCCGCCTGAAATCGTGGCGCCTGCAATTACGGCGCACAGGTTTCCTGACGCCGAACGACACGCATGTCGAAATACCCCTTTGCCGCGCGTGCGACCCTTGCGACCCGACATCGAGGTGAGCCTTGATCGATCTCCTGAACGCCTGGTGGGCCCAGCAGCTGGTGCTCTGTGACTGGGCCTTCGACCCCGACCCGCTCAGTGTGGAGCCCGAGGATGCCCGTGCTCGCCTGGCGATCCTGGCGGTGCCCGATCGTGGTGAGCTTGGCTGGCGGCTGCTGGAGTCGCTGGACACCGGCGGTGCCGATGCCGATCCGGCACGGCTGCTGGCAGCCCTCGAACTGGCGGCCCTGGCCGGCGCCGCGGGCTGGCTGGATGAGTCTCAGGCCCGTGCCTGGGCCCACTGGCTGGCCGGCGAGATCGTTGCCCATCATCGCGATCTGGACGCCTGGCTGGAGGCCCTGCGCCGCGCGCGCAGTGCCGATGGCTGGGTGCGCGGTGATGATGGTTTCGCCGATGCCTGCGAGGCGCTGGCGGTGCTCGAGCACGAGGGGGATGGCATCACCTGGGAGCGTCTTGGCGAGTGGCTGGCGGTGCATGATCGCCCCGACGCGCCCTGGCCGAGCCACGGCGGCGCCGCGGCCTGGCGGCTGCGTGCCGGTTTCGCTCCGGTGCTGGCCCTGCCCGCCGGCGAGCACGACTGGGCGGGACTGGCCGAATGGCTCGCCGAGGACTGGCGGGTGCACAGCCGCGAGGACCTGCTGCGGGTCCTGCTCTGGCTGGGTGCCCAGGGGGATCGTCAGGGTTGGGACCTCGATGCCACGCGGCTGCTGGCCCTGGATCACGATGCCCGTCGTGCCTGGTGCGCTGGGCTGGATGCGGATGAGCGCCGCTATGGCCGCACCCTGCTGGCTTTCCTGGAGCAGGGTGAGCCGCTGGAGTGGGCCGCCTGGGATTGGCTGCGCCTGGTGGACCTGGCCTGGGCGGGGGCCTGCTTGGGCTGGCTCGAGGCCGAGGAGGCCGAGGCCTTCGCCCTGCACGCCGCCGACCTGGTCCAGCACCGTTACAGCGACTGGTCGGCTCTGGCCAGGGCCTACCAGCGCGGACGCAGCCTGTTTGATGGGCGCAACCTGCTGGGCGCCTTCGAGAGCGACTGGCGGCTGTTGCTGCAGTCGCCGCTGAGCCCCTGGCGAGTGCCTCTTCAGGGGCTGGTCGACGAGGCTCGGCTGGCACCTGCCCGCGAGGCGATGCGAGGCTGGCGTGCCGATCCTCGCCACTGGGTGCTGGCTCTGGCTTCGGTGCGAGAGCCGGAGCTCGCCGTGCGCCAGGGACCACCGGTGGCAGTGAGCGCGGCGCGCCGTGACGATGCACTGAGTTTTCTGGCCGAGAATCTCGACCTGTATCCCGAAGAGGGAGTCGCGGCGCTGGAACGCTACTGGCTGCCGGCCCAGGCCCACCACCTGAACCAGCTCGCTGCCGATGCGGCCCACGGGGCCCTGCCGCCGGCCGAGACCCCCTTCGGGGTGGCGGAGCCTGCCGCCCTGGCCCAGCGTGATGGCCTGCGCCGGGCCAGCCATCATGCGGCGACCATCCATATGGCAGAGAAGTACGCCTTCTACCTGCAGATGGCCTTCGACAGCGAGGCCTTCGATGTCGACGGGCTGGCGGCCCTGGCCGAGGCGCTGCGCGGCTCGCTGTGTCGCTTCTACCCCGATTCCCGACGCCTGCTGGAGGCCTGGGCCAGCTGGGACTCGCTGCTCCCGGAGGAGGACCAGCCGACTCTCGCCCTGGAGATCCGCTGGCACTTGGAGGATCCCGGCAGCCTGTTCCACTGGCTCGACTGGCGGGTCGATGAGTGGCGCGAGCCCGGCCCTCGCCCGAGGCTGTCACAGTTTACCGCGCTGTCACTGGTGGGGCCGCTCAACAGTCCGCCCTGGAGCGTGCCGCACCGCGAGAGCGAGCGTGAGGCAGTGGCCATCCGCGAGTGGGTCGATGGCCACTACGGCCTGCATTCCGCCGATGAGCTCGGTGAGTTCCTGGACTTCCTGCTGGAGAACGGTGATCGCCAGGAGTACCAGATCAACTATGCCCCCTACACGCTCAATTCGGCCCGCCTCGCCTCTGAGATCGCCACCCTGGAGAGCGGCGAGTGCAGTGACGAGGAGCGCACCCACCTGCTGCGCCTCCAACGGGTTCGCGACAACGAGGATGGCTGCAACGAGATTGACCTCACGGCCTGGGATCTGGCCCAGGCGGTTGACCTGGCGGTCGCCGGTCGCCAGCTGGGCTGGCTGGAGTCGGCGGCCTTCGACAGGGTGCTGGAGCGAGCCCACGGCCTGGCCGCGTCCCACTACTCCGGCTGGGATGCCTACGCCCGCGGCTTCTACGCCGGCTTCTCGTTCTTCATGGGTGAGACGCCGGAGCGCGAGAGCTTCCTGGCGGGGCTGCGTCAGGCACTGGTGGCCTGGCTCAGCGCCGCGCCGCCCCTGGCGGGCCCCTGGGCCAGCCTGGAATTTCCCGGTGCTCGGCCGCGCCACTGGGCGCCGATGCATATCGACACCCTGCCGGGCGACGCCCGGCTGCTGCACTGAGGTGATGCGCGGGGCTCGCCAGCCACGCGATGCTGGTTTATAGTCGTTCCCGAATATGCCATGGCTCCACCTGTCGGGAGCCCCGTATCACAGCGAGCCGCCGACAGGCCGCTTCGGCAGTGCTACCGGCCTTGACCGGCGCCACTGCCACAGCGTTGCTCCCCGCCCCGGATCCTTGATGCCGGCGGGAGCGGCTCGGGGAATGAGGTCGCTGCAGGATGGTCGTCAACCCCTTGTGCCGTACCCTGCTGGTTGTCGTGTCGTTGGCCGTGCTGGCCGGCTGTGCCTCGACCTCACGGGAGAGCGCTTCCCGCGACGTCGAGGAGCCCTATTTTGCCCGTGACCTGCCGGGACTTCCCGGCGGCTGGGATCCCATGATGTCGCCGGTGGACAATCCCATCCTCGAAGCACGCCGTCTCGGAAATCCGCCACCCGCCCTGGTGCAGCAGGCCCTGCTGGCCCAGCATGAGCGCTGGGTGGGCACTCCCTATCGTCTGGGCGGTACCTCCCGGGCGGGGGTCGACTGTTCGGCTCTGGTGCAGAATGTCTTCGAGGAGACCTTCCAGCTCTCCCTGCCGCGCACCACCGGTGAGCAGGTGAGCCAGGGGCGTCCCGTTGCACGCGATGAGCTGGCCCCGGGCGATCTGGTGTTCTTCCGGCCGCCCGGCACCTACCGCCACGTCGGCATCTATGTCGGCGAGGGGCGCTTCCTGCACGCCTCCTCCTCGCGAGGGGTGATGATCTCCAAGCTCGACAACAGCTACTGGCGTCGCCACTACTGGCAGGCACGGCGTCCTCTGGAGCCGACCAACCTGGCCCAGCGCCTGCAGGCCGACGTCGACGCCTGAGGGGGCAGGGCGCCCGCCATTCAAGGTCTGTCATGATTCGCATACGCAGCCCCGCCTGGTGGCGAGCAACCCTGGCATTGAGCCTGGGCTCGCTGCTGGTCTTCATCAATCTCTATGCGCCGCAGCCGCTGCTGCCTGACCTGCGCGAGGCCTACGGTGTCTCGACGCTGGTGGTGGGGTTGGTGATGTCGCTGGCCACGCTGGCGCTGGCGGCATCGCTGCTGGTCTTCGGGCCACTGTCGGATGCCATCGGCCGCGCCGGCATCATGCGTCTCAGCTTGCTGGCGGCGGGACTGCTCTCCCTGGCCCTGGCCCTGGCGCCCAATTTCGAGACCCTGCTGGTGCTGCGCACCCTGCAGGGCTTCGTGCTGGGTGGCCTGCCGGCGGTGGCCATCGCCTGGATGGGCGACGAGTTCGAGCCCGATGCCATGCTGGCCGCCGTGGGCCTCTATATCGGTGCCAACACCCTGGGGGGGATCAGCGGGCGTGTGGTGGGCGGTGGCATGGGTGAGCTGGGCGGCAGCGCGTCCGGCTTCCTGGCGGTGGGGCTGATCACCCTGGCAGGGGTGGCACTGTTCTGGAAACTGCTGCCACCGTCGCGGGGCTTCACGCCGCGCCGCTTCGAGCTGGCCGGTGCCGTCTCGGATCTCGGTGCCCACCTGCGCAACCCGACCCTGCTCTCGGCGTACCTTCTCGGCGGGCTCAACTTCCTGATCTTCATCAACCAGTACAGCTACATTACCTTCCGCCTGGCGGCACCGCCCTTCGACCTCGGTGCCACTCTGCTGGGACTGATCTTCCTGACCTACCTGGGCGGTACCCTCGGCTCATCCCTCTCGGGGCGGCTGGTGCGCCATCTCTCCCAGCCGGCCTGCATGATGATGGGCATCGCCATCTTCATGGCGGGCACCCTGGTCACGCTCTCCGACAGCCTGCCGCTGATCCTGGTGGGACTGACCATCAATGCCTTCGGTTTTTTCGTGGCCCACTCCATGGCCTCGAGCTGGGTGGGGCGGCATGCGCGCCAGGCGCGGGGCAGCGCCTCGGCACTCTATCTGGTGTTCTACTACACCGGCGCCAGCCTCGGGGTGTTCTGGCTGGAGCCGTTCTGGCACCTGGGCGGCTGGAGGGGGGTGGCACTGGGTTCCTGGCTGGTGCTGGGTGTGACGCTGTCCATCGCTATCTGGCTGTGGCGGCGGCCTCCGGATAGTGCCGCCGCCGGCTGACTCGCCACCGGCTTGCCGACGTAAAAGGGGCAGCCAATCGGCTGCCCCTTCACGATGCGGTGTCGCTCGCTGAGTGACTCAGTGCTCGTGGCCACCCTCGCCGTGCACATGACCGTGCTCGACCTCTTCCTCACTGGCTTCGCGCACCGAGGCGATCTCGACGTCGAAGTTCAGGGTCTGGCCTGCCAGCGGGTGGTTGCCATCGACGGTGACGGTGTCGCCACCGACCTGAGTCACGGTAACCATCAGCGGGCCGCCCTGGGTCTGGGCCTGGAACTGCATGCCGGGCTCGATGCTCTCGACGCCCTGGAAGGCGTCACGCGGCACTTCCTGCACCAGTTGCTCCTGCTTCTCGCCGTAGCCCTCGGCAGGCGTCACGGTAGCGTTGAGCTTGTCGCCGGCAGAGCGGCCCTCAAGCTCCTTCTCGAGGCCCGGAATGATGTTGCCGGCGCCGTGGAGGTAGGTCAGCGGCTCGCGGCCTTCCGAGCTGTCCAGCACTTCACCTGCGTCGTTGGTCAGGGTGTAGTGGAACGCGACAACGGAATTCTGCGCAATCTGCATTATTGAAGAACCTTTCGGTGAGTGCATGTCGGGGCATGGTAACGCGGCGGGCGGATGCTGTCAGGGGCGATGGACCATTTTCAGGATCGGCGCCACCATCCTGAGCCTCGTTCACCCGCTGCATCGGCGACCTTCGGATGGTTGCGTCACCCCGGTGCCGGGGCTAACCTAGCGGCCACCCGAATCTACCAACGACGCTCACTCGATACCCGGAGACCCCCATGACCCAAGTCGTGATCTGGCTGATCGCCTTCGCTGCGATCCTCGTTCTCTCCCTCAAGCGCTGGTCCTCGCTGAGCGCTTCCCTGGACTGCCTGCTGCCCCAGGCGATGAAGACCGGTGGCAACAATAGCGTGGTCTGGAGCCTGGCCCTGGCCGTGGTCGGTGCCACCACCCTGGTGCGTCCGGTGGATGTTCTGATGACTGCCATCGTGGTTGGCATCCTGGTGCTGGTTGCCGTCAAACTGGGTGGCTGGGCGATGAGCAAGGTGGATTTCCACTGAGCCCTTGGCCTGGCCTCTGGCCAGGCCATTCGACGCTCTATGCGAAAGGCCCGCGGATCTCTCCGCGGGCCTTTCTCTCTTATGCCGGCATTTCAAACCGGCATTGTCCGGTCGGCGGTCAGTAGGGGGCAACGGTGATGTTGCTGCCACTGCCGATCAGGCGCACGCGCTGGCCGACCTGGAAGGCCTGGTCGGCCTTCTGCACGACCACGATATCGATGCCGTCGTCACGACGGATCTCCATCTCCCAGGCACTGACCCGGTTGGCGGACTCCTCGATCTTGCTGCCCGCCACGCTGCCGGCGATGACGCCAGCGGCGGTGGCGAGGGTACGCCCGGAGCCCCCGCCCACCTGATTGCCCAGCAGGCCGCCGATCACCGCGCCACCGCCGGTGCCGATGATGCCGCCGGCACGGCTGTCGGCCTGGACCTGCACCTGGCGCAGGGCCTGGATGGTGCCGAAGCGCACATTCTGTTCGGCGCCGACCTGGTTGCTGCTGTAGACGTTGCCGCCCATGGAAGCAGTGTTGGCGCAGCCGGCCAGCGTCAAGGCGCCGATGGCGAGCACGGGGAGAAGACGTTTCATGGGAATCATGCATGACCTCCTGGGGCGTTCAACGAGAGCGGTTGCTTCGATGACTTCCTGTCGAATGGGCGAACACTGTTCTGTTACACCGAGTTTACCCGGGGCTACCAGGCTTTGCCAGCGCCGGGTAGGCGATTGCTGTTCATTCTAGCCCGTTAAAACGACAAGGAAAGTGGATATTCACCGGCAGTAACAGAATTTGCGCACACAAAAAAGGGGAGGCGTGAGCCTCCCCAAGGTTCCAGTCGTCTAGTGCTTCACCATGCTCAGAACTGGTTCATGGTGTTGTCCTTGCCACCGGCCTTGAGGGCCGCCTCGCCGTGGAAGAACTCCTTGTGGTCGTCGCCGATGTTGGAACCGGCCATGTCCTGGTGGCGGACGGTGGCGATACCCTCGCGGATCTCGCGGCGCTGCACCCCTTCCACGTAGGCCAGCATGCCCTCGTCGCCGAAGTAGCCCTTGGCCAGGCTGTCGGTGGACAGCGCCGCGGTGTGGTAGGTCGGCAGGGTGATCAGGTGGTGGAAGATGCCGGCATCGCGTGAGGCA
The DNA here is from genome assembly GCF_057169305.1 of Halomonas sp. C10-5. Taxonomy (NCBI): domain Bacteria; kingdom Pseudomonadati; phylum Pseudomonadota; class Gammaproteobacteria; order Oceanospirillales; family Halomonadaceae; genus Halomonas; species Halomonas sp. C10-5. The sequence continues at coordinate 2,317,751 of NZ_CP175665.1, read as the reverse complement.
TCGCGCTGGAAGTTGCGGGTCCACTCGTCGGCCAGCTTGGCCAGTTCGGTGGCGTCGTACTCCGGGCTCATCAGCTTGGCGCGATCGTAGGCGGAGACATCCTTGCCCTCTTCCTGCCAGGCGTCGAACACCTGCTGGCGGAAGTTCAGCGTCCAGTTGAAGGACGGGCTGTTGTTGTAGACCAGCTTGGCATCGGGCACCGCCTGGCGGATGCGGTTCACCATGCCGGCGATCTGGCCGACGTGGGGCTTCTCGGTCTCGATCCAGATCAGGTCGGCACCGTTCTGCAGGCTGGTGATGCAGTCCAGCACCACGCGGTCCTCGCCGGTACCCGGCTTGAACTGGTAGAGACCGGAGGCCAGGCGCTTGACCTTGACCAGCTTGCCGTTCTGCTTGATGACCACGTCGCCGTTGTTGATGTCCTCGGCCTTCTCGATGACGTCGCCGTCGAGGAAGCTGTTGTACTGGTCGCCCAGGTCGCCCGGCTCGTTGGTCACGGCGATCTTCTGGGTCAGGCCGGCGCCCAGGGAGTCGGTGCGGGCAACGATGACGCCGTCGTCGACGCCCAGCTCCAGGAAGGCATAGCGCACGGCGTTGATCTTGGCCAGGAAGTCCTCGTGGGGCACGGTGACCTTGCCGTCCTGGTGGCCGCACTGCTTCTCGTCGGAGACCTGGTTCTCGATCTGGATGCAGCAGGCACCCGCCTCGATCATCTGCTTGGCCAGCAGGTAGGTGGCTTCGGCGTTGCCGAAACCGGCGTCGATATCGGCGATGATCGGCACGATGTGGGTCTCGTGGTTGTCGATCGCTTTCTCGAGTTCGGTCACCCTGGCGCTGTCTCCGGCCTGACGGGCCTCTTCCAGGTCGCGGAACAGGTGGTTGAGCTCCCAGGCGTCGGCCTGGCGCAGGAAGGTGTAGAGCTCCTCGATCAGGCCGGAGACGGCGGTCTTCTCGTGCATGGACTGGTCGGGCAGCGGGCCGAACTCGGAACGCAGGGCGGCTACCATCCAGCCGGAGAGGTAGAGGTAGCGGCTCTTGGTGGTGCCGAAGTGCTTCTTGATGGAGATCATCTTCTGCTGGCCGATGAAGCCGTGCCAGCAGCCCAGTGACTGGGTGTACTTGGCGCTGTCGGCGTCGTAGGCGGCCATGTCCTCGCGCATGATCTTCGCGGTGTACTTGGCGATGTCCAGGCCAGTCTTGAAACGGTTCTGGGCCCGCATGCGGGCGGCGTTCTCGGGGCTGATGTCCGCCCACTTGCCCTGCATGGCTTCACGAAGCTGGGACAGTGCCTTGATATCTTCCTGGTATGACATGGGGCCATCCTCTCTGAGGGTAATCGCTCGGGGTGTTGGTCGCTTGCCGGTGACTCTCGATGCTGCACCTGCGAAGTGAAATCAGCTTCATCGATCGAAGGCGGCCTGTCTCTGCTGCCTTGGTCGAATACTGGCGATTTTGAAACGGATGTATGAGGCCGGTTCTGAAGGAGCCTGAAACATGCGTTTGCTCACTCGCCTTGACCAGCACTATGGCCCATGGTGACGGGACGCAACAATCGCCCCTTAGGGTAAGGCAGGGTTGTAGCTCGACTACAGGAAGCCTCTCGGTGCAGGCTTCCTGTAGTGGTTTTTCGTTTGAAGGTGGGAGGGGTGACTCAGCGGTCACCCAGCAGGAGGCGCATATTGCGGTGCGGTATGCCGGCGTCGAGGAACTCCGGACCATGGGCCTCGAAGCCCAGCCGGGCGTAGAATTCGAGGGCATGGGTCTGGGAGGCGAGTTCCACGGCGGTGTGACCGTGGCGGCGGGCGGCCTCGATGGCGGCGTGCATCAGCGCCGCCCCGATGCCATGGCCGCGCGCCTCGGCGAGCACCGCGACCCGTCCGATATGGGCATCCGGCAGCAGGCGGGCGGTGCCCACCGGACGGCCATCCAGGAGGGCCAGGAAGTGGTGGCACTCGCCATCACGGCCGTCCCACTCCTCCTCCCGGGAGACGCCCTGCTCCTCGATGAAGACCACCCGACGGATCTCGGTGGCCTCGGGACCGAGCGCCTCCCAGCGTCCCTCGCGTATCTGCAGCTTGGCTTCTTGCATGTGATTCCTTCCCATGTCGGGGCTGATCCGGCGGCAGGCCTTCGAGGAGGCGCCATGAATACTTCCCTGTAGCCTACCGACGCCATCCCTGGCGTAGGACCTCCTCTTCGGCCTACCCCCGGCGCCCCTCGCGTGAAACTAACGTACCGATCTCCACTTTCTACTTGCTACTGCTCTTCAAACTCATCCGCCCAGGCCAGGCTGCCGGCATCGAGCAGCGCGGCGAGCAGTGCATCGGCCCCCTCGTGGGCCAGCAGCTCGGCATCCAGCACCGCCTGGGAGGCGATCAGCCGGGCCAGTGGCAGCTCGCACTCGGCGCCATCGCCATCAGCGAACAGGGTGGCGCGCCCCTCGTCCAGGGCATGCCAGGCGAAGCGCGAGCCCGGGGTGTGCACTAGCTCCTCGCCCTGCTGTAGTGCGGCGACAAGCTCCGCCGGGTCGGTGGGCGTCTCGTTGGCCACCAGCTGGTCGGCGTACTTGGGCTGGGTCATCACTCGGCCGAACCACTGGGCGAGCCGGGCGGGGTCGTCCAGGGTATCGAGGATCAGGCGGCGCATGCGCTCGACGGCGCCGTCATCGAGTTCGCCGGGGTCGGCGGGCGGGGCCATGCCGGCGTCGGCGTAGCGCAGCGAGTCGGGGAGCTTGTCGCCCAGGAAGTCGGCGAAGGAGACGATCGCCTCGTCGGCTGAAGGGGCCCGGAAACCCACCGAGAGGGTCAGGCAGTCGTCGGACTGGCTGACGCCGTGGTGGGCCCAGCCCGGGGGCAGGTAGAGCATGTCGCCGGGCTCCAGTACCCAGTCGTCGCCGGCCTCCACCTCGAAGCGCTCGAGGATGCGCAGGTCGATACCGGGGATAATCGCGGCATCGTCGGGCACCCGGCCGCCCAGCTGCCAGCGGCGGCTCCCCATGCCCTGGAGCAGGAAGACGTCGTACTGGTCGACGTGGGGACCGACGCTGCCCCCCGGCGGGGCGTAGCTGATCATGATGTCGTCGAGGCGCCAGCGGGGCAGGAAGGCGAAGCGCTCGAGCAGTTCGGCCACCTCGGGCACGTAGTGGTCCACCGCCTGGACCAGCAGGGTCCAGTCGCGGTCGGGGAGAGACGCGAAGGTCGCCTCATCGAAGGGGCCGTGGCTGACCTGCCAGGGACCCCGAGCGCCGTGCTCCTCGACCAGGCGCGCCTCGACGCCCTCCTCGCAGGCGAGTCCGGCGAGCTCGTCGGGGGAGAGCGGGCACTGGAAGTCGGCGAAGGCGCCGCGGATCAGCACCGGCTTCTGCTGCCAGTAGTCGCGCAGGAACTCGGCGGCAGAGAGGCCGCCCAGCATGGCCAGCGGTGTGGTGGGGCTCATAGGCTCCGCGCCTGCTCGGCGGCGTTGCCGATATAGGTGGCCGGGGTCAGCGCCTTGAGTTCTGCCTTGACGGTTTCCGGCAGTTCCAGGGTATCGATGAAGGCGGCGAAGCCGGCCTGGTCGATGCGCTTGCCGCGGGTCAGCTCCTTGAGCTTCTCGTAGGGCTTCTCGATGCCGTAACGACGCATCACGGTCTGGATAGGCTCGGCGAGCACCTCCCAGCTGGCGTCGAGGTCCTCGGCGATGCGCGCCGGGTTTGCCTCGAGCTTGCCGATGCCCTTGAGCGCGGCCTCGTAGGCGATCAGGCCATAGGCCAGGCCCACGCCCAGGTTCCTGAGCACCGTGGAGTCGGTGAGGTCGCGCTGCCAGCGTGAGATCGGCAGCTTCTGGGCCAGGTGGCCGAGGATCGCGTTGGCAAGCCCCAGGTTGCCCTCGGAGTTCTCGAAGTCGATGGGGTTGACCTTGTGGGGCATGGTCGAGGAGCCGATCTCGCCCTCCACGGTCTTCTGCTTGAAGTAGCCCAGCGAGATGTAGCCCCAGACGTCGCGGTCGAAGTCGATGAGAATGGTGTTGAAGCGGCACACCGCATCGAACAGCTCGGCGATATAGTCGTGGGGTTCGATCTGGGTGGTGTAGGGGTTGAAGGTCAGGCCCAGCCCCTCGACGAAGGTGCGGGCATTGGCCTGCCAGTCCACCTCGGGGTAGGTGGTCAGGTGGGCGTTGTAGTTGCCCACCGCGCCGTTGATCTTGCCCAGTATCTCCACGCCCTCGATCAGCTTGAGCTGGCGGCGCAGGCGATAGGCGACGTTGGCCATCTCCTTGCCCAGGGTGGTGGGGCTCGCCGTCTGGCCGTGGGTGCGCGAGAGCATCGGCAGCTCGGCGTGCTCATGGGCTAGGCGGGCGACCTGGTCGGCCACCTCGTGCATCGCCGGCAGCAGCGCCTTGAGGCCGTCGCTCAGCATCACGCCGTGGGAGAGGTTGTTGATATCCTCGCTGGTGCAGGCGAAGTGCACGAACTCGCTGATGGCGTGCAGCTCCGGCACCTCGGCGATACGCTCCTTGAGGAAGTACTCCACCGCCTTGACGTCGTGGTTGGTGGTGCGCTCGATGGTCTTGATGCGCTCGGCGTCCTCCACCGAGAAGTCGCGGATCAGCGCCTCGAGGAAGGCGGTGGCCTCGGCGGAGAGCGGCGGCACCTCGGTGATGCCGGGCAGTTCGGCCAGGCGCTCGAGCCAGCGGACCTCGACGATGACCCGGGCACGGATCAGGCCGAACTCGCTGAAGTGCTCACGCAGGCGTTCGGCCTTGGCGCCGTAGCGGCCGTCGACGGGAGAGAGGGCGGTCAGGGCGGACAGGGGGAGCGAAGAGTGCGGCTGGGCTTGCATGGGCGTGTTCCGGTTCGTGAAGGCGTTGTGCAGCGTAGGGGAGAGTGGCTCAGGAGAGCCGATCCAGGGATTTCTTCAGGGCGCCGCGCTGGGCGATCAGCTTCCAGCGCCGGCCGCCCTGCTGGTGCCAGAGTAGGGCGAAGCGGATGCCGGCCAGCAGGCAGGCACGCACCCGCTCCGGCATCATGCGGCTCTGCAGCAGCGAGGGGTCGCCCTGGACCACGATACGGGTCTTGAAGGTGGAGAGCGTCTCCTGGTAGGCCTCACCGAGACTGGCGACGACGTTCTCGTGGGTCGCGCCGAAATGCTCGGCCTGGCCCTGGATGCGGCTCAGTTTCTCGCCCAGGGCGTCCATCATCGCGGTGTTGCGGCGCAGCTTGTTCATCAGCAGCAGCAGGGTGAAGCCGTAGCGCAGCACCACCGGGTTGGCCTGCTTGCGACCGATCACCCCCTCGAGCACCTCGAGGCCCCGGCGAAGGTTATTGGGGTGGCCGCCGTAGATCGCTTCGAAGCTCTCGGGACTGGTGTCCAGGGTGGCGCGGATCAGGGTGTCCCAGGCACGCTGGTCGACCTGGCCGGTGCGGGCCAGTTCGTCGACCAGGCTGGCGGCCTGGAAGACGCCGGCCAGGGCCAGGGCCTGGCGGGTGGTGGGGTCGTCGGGGACGCGGTGGATCGGCGTGGTGGCGGTCATGCGGCCACCTCCGCGGCGTTCCAGGTCTCGCGGATGACCCCGCCGCCCAGGCAGATCTCGCCGTCGTAGAGGACCAGCGACTGACCGGGGGTGACGGCACGCTGGGGTTCGTCGAAGACCACCTCGACGCCGCCGTCCGGCCGGGTGCGGAAGGTGCAGGGCACGTCGGCCTGGCGGTAGCGGGTCTTGGCGGTGAGGCGGCCCTCGGCCAGCGGTGCCTCGCCGGCGACCCACTCCATGGCCTCGGTGGCCAGGCTGTCGGTGTAGAGCAGCGGGTGGTGCTTGCCCTGCACGGCGACGAGCACGTTGCGCTCGAGGTCCTTGGCGGCCACGTACCAGGGCGCCTCGGGATGGTCGGGCAGCCCGCCGATGCCGAGCCCCTGGCGCTGGCCCAGGGTGTAGTACATCAGTCCCATGTGCTCGCCGATCACCTCGCCCTCGGGGGTCTCGATCACCCCGGGCTGGGCGGGCAGGTACTGCTGCAGGAAGTCGCGGAAGCGCCGCTCGCCGATGAAGCAGATGCCGGTGGAGTCCTTCTTGCGTGCGGTGACCAGGTCGTGGCGCTCGGCGATGGCGCGCACTTCGGGCTTCTCGAGTTCGCCCACCGGGAAGAGGGTGCGGGCGATGGCGGCCTCGGGCACGGCATGCAGGAAGTAGCTCTGGTCCTTGTTGGGATCGAGCCCCTTGAGCAATCTCGGGCGGACCTCGCCGCGGATCCCCTGGCGGACCCGTCCTTCACGAACATAGTGGCCGGTGGCAATCTTCTCCGCGCCGAGCATCTCGGCGTACTCGAGGAACACCTTGAACTTGATCTCGCGGTTGCAGAGGATGTCCGGGTTCGGCGTGCGTCCCGCCTGGTACTCGGCGAGGAAGTGCTCGAAGACGTTGTCCCAGTACTCGGCGGCGAAGTTGGCGGTGTGCAGCCGGATGCCGAGCTTCTCGCACACGGCCTCGGCGTCCGCCAGGTCCTCCTTGGCGGTGCAGTACTCGGTGCCGTCGTCCTCGTCCCAGTTCTTCATGAACAGGCCCTCGACGTCATAGCCCTGCTCGAGCAGGAGCAGGGCGGAGACGGAGGAGTCGACGCCGCCGGACATGCCGACGATCACCTTGCCTGGGGTGGCGGTCATGGGCGCCCTCGAAATCGGTGTGACATAAATGGGGCGAGATTATACATGATCCGGGCGCTGGTCGCCGAGCGCTCAACGTTCGTGAATCACGTCCATGGGGTAGAAGCGTCCGGCCAGGGCGTCGCGGATGCGGCGTAGCACCAGGGGGCTTCTCAGCCGCCCCTCGCGATCCAGGGCCTCGATCTGTTCCAGGGTCAGCCAGTGCACGGCGTGGATCGCCGGGTCCAGATCATTGCCCATATGCGCCAGCGCCATGCCGAGGAAGGCATGGCTATGGAAGGTCTTGCCGTCGGGGGCCTGGTAGACGTACATGCCGAGATAGTCGCTGATGCCGACCCGCCAGGCGGTCTCTTCCTCCACCTCGCGCAGGGCGGCATCGGGGATGCGCTCGCCGGGCTCCAGATGGCCGGCGGGCTGGTTGAACAGCGTCTGCGGGCCGCCGCGCTCCTCTTCCACCATCAGGAAGGCGCCGGCTCGCTCTACCACGCAGGCCACGGTCACATAGGGGTGCCAGTGGCTCATCGTTTGCCTCCTTGCTTGTCGGTGGGTCTCTTGCCGGGTGCCCCGCGGCGGGGCCCTTGCGTGCGGCGGGTGGCGGAGGGGGCGTGCAGTGTCTCGCGGCGCCACTCCCCGGGGGCCAGCCCGTCGAGCCGCCAGGGGCCGATAGCCACCCGCACCAGGCGTAGGGTCGGGTGGCCCACATGCGCGGTCATGCGCCTTACCTGTCGATTGCGCCCCTCGCTGATGGTCAGCTCCAACCAAGTGGTCACGGGGTGGCGCCTGGGGCCCAGGGGCGGGTTGCGTTCCGGCAGCCCGCTCTCCGCAAGCCGGCGCACCTTGGCCGGGAGTGTCATGCCGTCGCCGAGCTCGACGCCTGCCCGCAGCGCCTGCAGGGCGTCTTCCCCGGGGGTGCCTTCTACCTGAACGCGATAGGTCTTGGGCTGCTTGTGGCGGGGGTGGCTGATGCGATGGATCAGTTCGCCATCGTCGCTGAGCAGCAGCAGTCCTTCCGAGTCGTGGTCGAGGCGGCCGGCCGGGTAGATGCCGGGCACGTCGATCACATCGGCCAGGGTGGCGCGCGGCCCCCTGTCACCGTCCTCGCGGTCGGTGAACTGGGACAGCATGCGGTAGGGCTTGTGCAGCAGATAGAGGTTGCTCATGGGGCAAGCTTACCGGCAAGCGGGGCGGGATGGCAGGGGCGCGTCAGCCTTATTGCGCATACGCCGGGGCGGGGTGGCTGGTATAATGCGCCCGCTTGCCGGCAGTGCATCGTCATTACAAGGCCTGCCGAGACTCCGCCAGCGGCGCGGTGCCGAGCGCATCCCCGCCGGATCATAACTTGGGGGGAGCACCCCGGGGTCCCCCGTTCCAGTCATCGTGAGCGCGCTAGCGATCCCGTTTCTTGCTACCGCAGCGACCAGAGAGATCAACGCCAACATGTCCAAAACGCCGAAGATTATCTACACGTTCACCGACGAAGCGCCTGCGCTGGCGACCCACTCGCTGCTGCCGATCATCGACGCCTTCACCGATGCTGCCGGAATCGAAGTGGAGACCCGCGACATCTCCCTGGCGGCGCGGATCCTCTCTCTGTTCCCCGACTATCTGGCCGAAGGCCAGCGCGTCGAGGACCACCTGGCCGAACTGGGCGCCCTGACCAAGACGCCAGAGGCCAACATCATCAAGCTGCCCAATATCAGTGCCTCCATGCCGCAGCTGCGGGCGGCGATCAAGGAGCTGCAGGGCCAGGGCTACCCGCTGCCGGACTACCCGGATGAGCCGAGCAGCGACGAGGAGCGTGACATCAAGGCGCGCTATGCCAAGGTCATGGGCAGCGCGGTGAACCCGGTGCTGCGCGAGGGCAACTCCGACCGTCGCGCACCAAAGGCGGTCAAGGAGTACGCCCGCAAGTACCCGCACCACATGGGCGAGTGGAGCCAGGCCTCGCGCACCCACGTCTCCCACATGCATGGCGGCGACTTCTACCATGGCGAGAAGTCGATGACCCTGGACCGCGCCCGCAAGGTGAAGATGGAGCTGATCACCGACAGCGGCCAGGCGCTGGTGCTCAAGCCCGAGGTCTCGCTGCTCGAAGGTGAGATCATCGACAGCATGTTCATGAGCAAGAAGGCGCTTCTCGACTTCTACGAGCGCGAGATCGAGGATGCCCGCAAGACCGGTGTGATGTTCTCCCTGCACGTCAAGGCCACCATGATGAAGGTCTCGCACCCCATCGTGTTCGGCCACTGTGTGCGGATGTTCTACAAGGATGCCTTCACCAAGCACGGCGAGCTGTTCGATGAGCTGGGCGTCGACGTCAACAACGGCATGGCCAACCTCTACGAGAAGCTTGAGACTCTGCCCGAGGCCCAGCGTGATGAGATCATCCGTGACCTGCACGCCTGCCATGACGATCGCCCTGAGCTGGCGATGGTCGACTCGGCACGCGGGATCACCAACTTCCACTCGCCCAGCGACGTGATCGTCGACGCCTCGATGCCCGCCATGATCCGCGCCGGCGGCAAGATGTACGGCGCCGATGGCCGCATGAAGGACGTCAAGGCGGTGATGCCGGAGTCCACCTTCGCCCGCATCTACCAGGAGATGATCAACTTCTGCAAGTGGCACGGCGCCTTCGACCCCGCCACCATGGGTACCGTCCCCAACGTCGGCCTGATGGCCCAGAAGGCCGAGGAGTACGGCTCCCACGACAAGACCTTCGAGGTGCCGGAGGGCGGTGTGGCCAACATCACCGACCTGGAGACCGGCGAGGTGCTGCTCTCCCAGACCGTCGAGGAGGGCGATATCTGGCGGATGTGCCAGGTCAAGGACGCGCCGATCCGTGACTGGGTCAAGCTCGCCGTGAACCGCTGCCGCGACTCCGGCATGCCGGCGGTGTTCTGGCTCGACCCTTATCGTCCCCACGAGAACGAGCTGATAAAGAAGGTCCGCACCTATCTCAAGGACCACGATACCGACGGGCTCGACATCCAGATCATGTCCCAGGTGCGCGCCATGCGCTACACCCTGGAGCGCGTGGTGCGCGGCCTCGACACCATCTCGGTGACCGGCAACATCCTGCGTGACTACCTCACCGACCTGTTCCCGATCCTGGAGCTGGGCACCAGCGCCAAGATGCTCTCCATCGTGCCCCTGATGGAGGGTGGCGGCCTGTTCGAAACCGGTGCCGGCGGCTCGGCGCCTAAGCACGTGCAGCAGCTGCTCGAGGAGAACCATCTGCGCTGGGACAGCCTGGGTGAATTCCTGGCGCTGTGCGCCTCCCTGGAGCACCTCGCCAAGACCTTCGACAACGAGCGCGCCGCCTTGATGGCCGAAGCCCTGGACACGGCTACCGGCCGCTTCCTCGAGGAGAACAAGTCGCCGTCGCGCAAGGTCGGCGAGATCGACAACCGCGGGAGCCACTTCTACCTGGCCCTCTACTGGGCAGAGGCGCTGGCCGCCCAGGACAAGGACCCCGGCCTCAAGGAGCGCTTCGCCCGCCTGGCCGAGACGCTCGTGGCCAAGGAGGCGACCATCATGGAGGAGCTCAATGGCGTGCAGGGTGAGCCGGTGGACCTCAAGGGGTACTACCATGCCGACTCCAAGCTGGCCCGTGAGGTGATGCGTCCCAGCAAGACACTGAACGAGGCCCTGGCCATGGTTGCCGAGGCCTGAGGGTAGCGCCCTCCGAGGTGTCACGCCTCCTCCGAGGAGGCGACTCTGGCCCCCGTCCGCCACCCGGCGGGCGGGGGCCTTGTCGTTATGTCGAAGGGTGTGTCATGGGCCGGGTAGGGCGGGCGATGCTATACTTCGCGCTCCACTGAACACACCACTACAGGGGAGTTCTCAATGGGATTCCAGAAAATTGTCGTTCCGGAGGGCGGCCAGAAGATCACCGCCAACGCCGACAACACTCTGAACGTGCCGAACGAGCCGATCATCCCGTTCATCGAGGGCGATGGCATCGGTGTCGATGTCACCCCGGCGATGATGATCGCCATCGACGCCGCCGTGCAGAAGGCCTACAACGGCGAGCGCAAGATTCACTGGATGGAGGTCTTTGCCGGCGAGAAGGCCACCCAGGTCTATGATGCCGATACCTGGCTGCCGGAAGAGACCCTGGAAGCCGTCAAGGACTATGTGGTCTCCATCAAGGGGCCGCTGACCACCCCGGTGGGCGGTGGCATACGCTCCCTGAACGTGGCCCTGCGCCAGAAGCTCGACCTCTACGTCTGCCAGCGTCCGGTACGCTGGTTCGAGGGCGTGCCGAGCCCGGTGAAGAAGCCCGCCGACGTCGACATGGTCATCTTCCGCGAGAACTCCGAGGACATCTATGCCGGCATCGAGTGGAAGGCCGGTACCCCGGAGGCCGACAAGGTCATCAAGTTCTTCCGTGAGGAGATGGGCGTAACCAACATCCGTTTCCCGGAGAACTGCGGTATCGGTGTCAAGCCGGTCTCCGTCGAGGGCACCAAGCGTCTGGTACGCCAGGCCCTGCAGTACACCATCGACAACGACCGCGAGTCGCTGACCCTGGTGCACAAGGGCAACATCATGAAATTCACGGAGGGTGCCTTCAAGGACTGGGGCTACGAGCTGGCCCGCGAGGAGTTCGGCGCCGAGCTGCTCGACGGCGGCCCCTGGATGACCATGAAGAACCCCAGGACCGGAAAGGAGATCGTCATCAAGGACGTGATCGCCGACGCCATGCTGCAGCAGATCCTGCTGCGCCCGGCCGAGTACGACGTGATCGCGACCCTGAACCTCAACGGCGACTACCTCTCCGATGCCCTGGCGGCCGAGGTGGGTGGCATCGGCATCGCGCCGGGTGCCAACATCTCCGATACCACGGCCATGTTCGAGGCGACCCACGGCACCGCACCCAAGTATGCCGGCCAGGACAAGGTCAACCCGGGCTCGCTGATCCTCTCCGCGGAGATGATGCTGCGCCACATGGGGTGGGTCGAGGCCGCTGATCTGGTGCTCAAGGGCATGGAGAAGGCGATCTCCAGGGGCGAGGTTACCTATGACTTCCATCGCCTGATGGACGATGCCAAGCTGCTCAAGTGCTCCGAGTTCGGTCAGGCAGTCGCCGACAACATGTAAGTGGCGATGCGGGATCCGGGCCCCCGTCCGCCATCCGGCGGACGGGGGCCTTTACGTTTCGCCCTGGTATCTAAGCGGGGCGGTGAACCCTGTCGGCAGCGTGACGTCCAACCTCGGTCGAGACCCTCGAATGGCTGCCGGCTTGTCGAGATGGAAAGTGGGCCCTATGTTCAGAAATGAAGTGGTGTGCGGCATGACGCGCCCCCCGGCGCCGGGGGAGGAGGACGGCGATCTGGCGGTACAGAGCGCCGATCCTCAACTGGCGACGCCGCCGATGTACAAGGTGGTGTTGCACAACGATGACTTCACCCCCATGGAGTTCGTGGTGGAGGTGTTGCAGACCTTCTTCCACCTGGATAGCGAGACCGCGGTGCAGGTGATGCTGACGGTGCATACCCAGGGAAAGGCGACCTGTGGCATCTTTACCCGTGACATCGCTGAAACCAAAAGTCATCAAGTCAATCAATATGCTAGAGAGTGTCAGCATCCGCTGCTCTCGGATATCGAGGCGGCGGACTGACTCCCCGGACATGGTCGCGACGGGTGTGCCATCGGCTGCCGTTGGTAAGTGAGCTTGCAACGGTGGCGTTTGTACCCGATGTTGATGATGCCGGACCGAGAAAGATCCGACGCAATGCCCTGGGCGGCAAGAAGGGGACTGCCATGCTGAGCAAAGAACTTGAACTGACCCTGAACACGGCCTTCACCGTGGCGCGCTCCAAGCGCCATGAGTTCATGACCGTGGAGCACCTGCTGCTGGCGCTGCTCGACAACGCCTCGGCGGCCGATGTGCTGCGCGCCTGCGGGGCCAACCTCGACAAGCTGCGGTCCGACCTGCAGGACTTCATCAATTCCACCACGCCGCTGATTCCCGAGGATCACGCCGACCGCGAGACCCAGCCCACGCTGGGCTTCCAGCGCGTGCTGCAGCGTGCCGTGTTCCACGTGCAGTCATCCGGCAAGAGCGAGGTGACCGGTGCCAACGTGCTGGTGGCGATCTTCTCCGAGCAGGAGAGCCAGGCGGTCTACTTCCTCAAGCAGCAGAACGTGGCGCGTGTCGACGCCGTCAACTATATCGCCCACGGCATCTCCAAGGTGTCCGGCCATGATCAGGCGCCATCCTCCTCGTCGCCCGATTCCGACGAGGTCGAGGAGGGCGGCGAGACAGCATCCAACCCGTTGACCGGTTATGCCACCAACCTTAACGAGCAGGCCCGCATGGGCAAGATCGACCCGCTGATCGGCCGTGAGCACGAGCTGGAGCGGGTGGTGCAGATCCTCGCCCGGCGGCGCAAGAACAACCCGCTGCTGGTGGGTGAGGCCGGCGTGGGCAAGACCGCCATCGCCGAGGGGCTGGCCAAGCGTATCGTCGAGGAGGATGTGCCGGAGGTGATCGGCGACGCCGTGGTCTACTCGCTGGACATGGGTGCGCTGCTGGCCGGCACCAAGTATCGCGGTGACTTCGAGAAGCGTCTCAAGGCGCTGCTTGCCGAGTTGCGCAAGCAGCCCAATGCCATCCTCTTCATCGACGAGATACATACCGTGATCGGTGCCGGGGCCGCCTCCGGCGGGGTGATGGACGCCTCCAACCTGCTCAAGCCGATGCTCTCTTCCGGCGAGCTGCGTTGCATCGGCTCCACGACCTTCCAGGAGTATCGTGGCATCTTCGAGAAGGATCGCGCCCTGGCCCGTCGCTTCCAGAAGGTGGACGTCCCCGCGCCGTCGGTGGATGACACCATCCGCATCCTCAAGGGTCTGCGTTCGCGCTTCGAGGAGCACCACCAGCTCAAGTACACCGATGGTGCCCTGGAGAGTGCGGCGCGCCTGGCGGATCGCTATATCAACGACCGCCACCTGCCCGACAAGGCGATCGACGTGATCGACGAGGCGGGTGCCCACCAGCGCCTGCTGCCGCCGGAGATGCGTGTCGATACCATCGATACCGACCAGGTCGAGGCGGTGGTCGCTTCCATCGCACGGATTCCACCGAAGAGCGTCTCCAGTTCCGACCGCAAGCTGCTGGCCAATATCGATCGCGACCTGAAGATGCTGGTGTTCGGCCAGGATGAGGCGATCGACAGCTTGTCGGCGGCGATCAAGCTGTCGCGGGCCGGCCTCAAGGCGCCGGACAAGCCGGTGGGCAGCTTCCTGTTCGCCGGTCCGACCGGGGTGGGCAAGACCGAGGTGGCCCGCCAGCTCGCGCACATCATGGGCATCGAGCTGGTGCGCTTCGACATGTCGGAGTACATGGAGCGGCACACGGTGTCACGCCTGATCGGTGCCCCTCCCGGCTATGTCGGCTATGACCAGGGTGGGCTGTTGACCGAGGCGATCACCAAGCAGCCGCACTGCGTGCTGTTGCTCGACGAGATCGAGAAGGCGCACCCCGAGGTCTTCAACCTGCTGCTGCAGGTGATGGACCACGGCCGGCTCACCGATAATAACGGCCGCGAGGCGGATTTCCGCCACGTGATCCTGATCATGACCTCCAATGCCGGGGTCGAGCAGGCTACGCGGCGCTCCATCGGCTTCCAGACCCAGGATCACTCCACCGACGCCATGGAGGTGATCCGCAAGACCTTCTCGCCGGAGTTCCGCAACCGCCTGGACGGCATCATCCAGTTCCACTCCCTGCCGACCTCGGTGGTGCGCAGCGTGGTCGACAAGTTCCTGGTGGAGCTGCAGGCCCAGCTGGACGAGAAGCGAGTCCAGCTCGACGTGGACGAGGAGGCCCGCGCCTGGTTGGCGGAGAAGGGGTACGATCCGGACATGGGGGCACGACCCATGGCGCGCCTGATCCAGGAGAAGCTCAAGAAGCCGCTGGCGGAGTTGATCCTGTTCGGCGAGCTTTCCGAGCACGGCGGATTGGTCCACGTCAGCGTGGAGGAGGGCGAACTGCACCTCGAGACCGAGTCGGAGATGGCCGACGCACCGTGATCGGGCGGGCGTCAGCCCGCCGCTCACCCACGACACAGCGCCCTGTCGAGAGACGGGGCGTTGTCGTGTCGGCGTCAGGGGAGGTCGAGTCGCTCGACCGCCGGGATCAGCGGGAGCGGTAGACGATGCGACCCTTGGTCAGGTCATAGGGAGTCAGCTCGACCTTGACCTTGTCGCCGGTGAGGATGCGGATATAGTTCTTGCGCATCTTGCCGGAGATATGCGCAGTCACCACGTGTCCGTTCTCGAGTTCGACGCGGAAGGTGGTGTTGGGAAGGGTGTCGACGATGACGCCTTCCATCTCGATATGGTCTTCACGTGCCATATAGGCGATTCCTCGCTGTTGGTTAATCACGACCCGCGGGCCAGCGTGGCCCCTGGGTACAAGAATAGCGCGGTATTGTGCCGCATGCCGGCCAGCAAGGCAAAGAAAGGGCGGTTGCAGTCACACGGAAATCAGCCGCCGCCAGTGGCGGCCCTCCAGCCGCTCGAGCGGTTGGAAGGCGTGCTTGTAGGCCATCTTGCGGCATTCACGTATCCAGTAGCCCAGGTAGATGTGGGGCAAGTCGCGGCGCCGCGCCAGGTCGACGAGGCTCAGCACCGCGTAGGTACCCAGGGAGCGCCGCTCCAGATCCCGGGCGGGATCGAAGAAGGTATAGATCGCCGAGAGGCCGTGCTCGAGCTGGTCGAAGGCGGCAACCGCTACCAGGCGACCTGCGAGGCGGAATTCGAGCAGCCGAGCATAGGGCTGATCGAGGGTCAGGAAGGTGCGGTACTGCTCGTGGCTCGGTGGATACATGTCGCCATCGGCGTGACGTGTGCGGATGTACCGGGCATAGAGCGCATAGTGTTCGGGGTCATAGATGGCCGGCCTCAGATGGAGGGTCAGGTCGGCGTTGCGCCTGGCCAGGCGCCGCTGGGTGCGGTCGGGGGTGAACTCCGCCACCGGGATGCGCACCGAGATGCAGGCGCTGCAGCCCTCGCAGTGAGGGCGATAGAGATGGCGCCCGCTGCGCCGGAAGCCGAGCAGGGCCAGGGCGTCATAGACCCCCTGGCCAGGAGACTCCTGGGGATCCAGGAACAGCGTGGTGGCCTCGCGCCCCTCCAGGTAGCTGCAGGCGTGGGGCACGGTGAGGAAGAAACGCAGGTCCCGGGTCGGCTGGCGGGGGGTGTTGCTGCTCACGGCGGTTCTCCCTGGCACAGGGCAGTCAGTCGGAATCGCTGGCAGGCCCGGCGAGGGGCGCAAAAGACCAGCAGGCGGGCGTCCAGCGGTGGGTCGATGAGTCATCATCACCGGGGCAACCCAGCCACTCTTCAAGATAGCCGATGAACGTTTTTCGGGCGATATCCCGAGCCCCCAGGCTGGCCAGGTGAGGGGTGTGCATCTGGCAGTCGATCAGCCGTCCGCCGTCCGCTGACATGGCGCTGGCCAGCCGCACCAGGGCGATCTTGGAGGCGTCGGCGACCCACGAGAACATCGACTCGCCGAAGAATACCGGTCCCAGGGCGACGCCGTAGAGTCCACCGACCAGCTTCCCGTCTCGCCAGACTTCCACTGAATGGGCCGCGCCGATGGCATGCAGGCGAGCGTAGGCGGTGCGCATCTCGTCGCTGATCCAGGTGCCAGGCTGGCCCTCCCGGGGCGCCGCGCAAGCCGCCGTCACGGCGTCGAAGGCGCGGTTGGCGGTCACCGTGAAGCCGCCGTTGCGCAGGCGCTTGGCCAGGCTGCGATGTACCCGAATCTCATTCGGGAACAGCACCATACGCGGGTCGGGGCTCCACCACAGGATCGGCTGGTCGTCGCTGTACCAGGGGAAGATGCCGCGGCGATAGGCGGCCAGCAGCCATTCGGGAGCGAGTGTCCCGCCGGCCGCCAGCAGGCCGTCGGGGTCGCGCAGCGCCTCGTCCACGGAGGGGAACTGCACGGGGGAAGGGGGCAGCCAGGGCAGCATGGCGTCGGCATCCTTGCGGTGGAGTGGGCAGTGTGCCGCCCGCGGCAACGTCGCTCAAGCCGCGACGACTGTGATGCGGCGCCCTCGCTCGGGTATGATTGGCCCCACGCATTCGCAAGGCGCCAGGCGTGGCGCAAGGGGGATGACCAGTTGAGTGTCGATAAGCAGACCGGGTCGCGCCAGACCGCGTCGCGGCGAGATCGCGCGACCAATGCCAGGGAATCGGCGAAACGCTTCGGGGTGAAGCTGCAGGGAGCGGCGCGCGAGGGCGTGGTGATCGTGCTGCTGGCGACCTGCGTGTTCCTGCTGCTGGCCCTGTTCAGCTACGAGGGAGCCGACCCCGGCTGGTCGCGCAGTGGTCCCGAGACCGAGGTGGCCAACTGGATGGGCCCGGTGGGTGCCTGGTTGGCCGATGTGCTCTATTCACTGTTCGGCGTCAGCGCCCTGTGGTGGCCGGGCATGCTGGGCTTTGCCGCCTGGCGGATGCTGCGTTCCCGACAGGTTCGCCTGGTCTGGGATGCCACGGCGCTGGCAGTGCGTGGCGGTGGGCTGATCCTGCTGCTGCTGGGGACCACCACCCTCGGCGCGCTGCACTTCTATCGTCCGGAGGGCCCCTTGCCCTACTCCACGGGGGGCATCCTCGGTGAAGGCCTGGTGGGGGCCCTGCTGCCCATGGTAGGCGTGGGCGGCAGCGGCCTTCTGGCGGCGGCAGCCCTGCTCTGCGGCTTTCCGCTGTTCAGTGGAATCTCCTGGTTCAGCGTGATGGATGAGCTGGGCCGCGGGGCGCTGCGCCTGTGGGGCTGGGTGGCAGGGCGTTTCGCCTTCACTCGGCAGGAAGCCTCGTCGCCTGCCGAGCCCGAGACGGCCAGCAGCGCTGCCACCGAAGAGGCCGAAGCCGACTCGGCGCTGGAGGAGGAGGGTACCGATCGACCGCGCTGGTGGCAGCGCCTGTTGCCAGGCCGGCGCGCCACGCAGCCCGCGTCGGCTGCTGCCTCCGCGCCGCGCCGTGAGCCCGGTTTCGGCGATGACGGCAATACCGAGATTCCCTGGGAAGTGCCCGAGCGGACACCGTCGGCCAAGCAGCCCGGCGCCGCCTATGCAGCGCGTGAATCCGCGCCTTCTGCATCTTCCGCAACGGCGACAACTTCCGCTTCACCCGCACCTCGTGGCACGACTGACGGCACAGGCGTGGCCGCCGGCGCCGCGGGCAGTGCCGCAGGCATGGCTCGCGCCGCCACCCAGGGTGCCACTGTCGGCGCGGCGGATGCGGCCGCGGAGTCGTCCGCAACCGGCGGTTCGACGCCTCCTCCCTCCGCTGCAGGGGCTCCCGAGGCCGGGCAGGCGTCGCCGGGGCGAGTGCCGGAGAGCGTGCCCGAGCCCATGCTGCCCGATGATGATGAGCCGGCAGCGGCCTGGCACGGGCCGGCCCTGAGGGCTACCCGCGACGACGAGGCCCCGGTGGCCGATCGGAGCCGGGTGGACGAGAAACCGGCGGTCGGGTCGGTCGCCCCCGCGGCGCAGACCCACCGGTCGGAGTCGGCCGGTCACCAGCGCCGCGAGCCGGCCCTGAGCGGCGGCCACCTCGATGGTGACGGCACGGACGATGATGAGCCGAGGCTCACCTGGGACGAGCCGGCGGTGGCCGAGGAGGCCACGGAAGACGAAGTGCCGCCGGCCGTGACCCCGGCGCCGGCTCCCGGCGCCTCCGCGCTGCACCAGCCGCCCGAGCCTCAGCAGGCTGGCGACGATGACGAGCCGGAGACGCCGCGAGTGGCCACCGCCGAGCAGGCCAGGGAGGCCACCGAGGAGGAGGGCATGCGGCTATGGACCGTGGAGCACCTGCAGAACCAGCGCCCGGCGCTGGATGACCTGCCCGAGCCCGATGGTGACCTGCCCAGCCTGCGCCTGCTGACCCCGCCGGAACCCCAGAAGCAGAACTACTCCGGCGAACAGCTAGCCGAGATGGCCGAGCTTCTCGAGGTCCGCCTGCGTGAGTACGGGGTCAAGGCCGAGGTGGTGGAGACCTGGCCGGGACCGGTGATCACCCGCTTCGAGATCAAGCCCGCCGCCGGCGTCAAGGTCTCCAAGATCAGCAACCTGGCCAAGGACCTGGCGCGCTCGCTGATGGTCAAGAGCGTGCGGGTGGTGGAGGTGATCCCGGGACGGCCCACGGTGGGCATCGAGATTCCCAATCCCCACCGGGCGATGATCCGCCTGCGCGAGGTGATCGACTCCGACCGCTACCAGCAGGCCGACTCGGCGCTGACCCTGGCGTTGGGGCAGGACATCGGCGGCGGCCCGGTGGTGGCCAACCTGGGCAAGATGCCCCACCTGCTGGTGGCGGGTACCACCGGTTCGGGCAAGTCGGTGGGGGTCAACGCCATGCTGATCTCCATGCTGCTCAAGGCGACTCCCGATGAGCTGCGGCTGATCATGGTCGACCCCAAGATGCTCGAGCTGTCGGTCTACGATGGCATTCCCCACCTGCTCGCTCCGGTGGTCACCGACATGAAGGAGGCCGCCAACGCCCTGCGCTGGTGTGTGGCCGAGATGGAGCGCCGCTACAAGCTGATGGCCTCCATGGGGGTGCGCAACATCGCCGGGTTCAACGCCAAGCTCGACGAGGCCGAGCGGGCCGGTGCCCAGGTGGCGGACCCGCTGTGGGAGCCCCAGCCCTGGGAGATGCACCAGAGCCCGCCGGTGCTCGAGAAGCTGCCCTACATCGTGGTGGTGATCGACGAGTTCGCCGACATGTTCATGATCGTCGGCAAGAAGGTCGAGGAGCTGATCGCGCGCCTGGCCCAGAAGGCTCGGGCCGCCGGTATCCACCTGATACTCGCCACCCAGCGCCCCTCTGTGGACGTGGTTACCGGCCTCATCAAGGCCAACATTCCTACCCGCATGGCCTTCCAGGTCTCCTCGCGGGTCGATTCGCGCACCATCCTCGATCAGGGAGGCGCCGAGAACCTGCTGGGCCACGGCGACATGCTCTACCTGCCGGCGGGTTCCGGCATGCCCTCCCGGGTCCATGGTGCCTTCGTCGACGACGATGAGGTGCACCGGGTCGTGGAGGACTGGAAGCGTCGCGGTGAGCCCGAGTACATCGAGGAGATCCTCTCCGGCGGCGTCTCCGCCGAGGCCCTGACCGGACTGGAGGCCGAGGGCGGAGATGGTGATGACGCCGAGCAGGATGCCCTCTACGACGAGGCGGTAGCCTTCGTCACTGACTCGCGCCGGGCCTCCATCTCGGCCGTGCAGCGCCGCTTCAAGATCGGCTACAACCGCGCCGCTCGTCTGGTTGAGGCGATGGAGATGGCGGGGGTGGTCTCCACCATGGGCACCAATGGTGCCCGTGAGGTGCTGGCACCGCCGCCGGCCGGCGGCTAACCTGCTGTCGCTGTCTGGCGACAGCATCATGTAACCATGCAGCTACCATGAACACGCCGCCGGGGACGCAACCCGGTGGTGCACGCGGGGTCCGAGTGTCAGGATCTACCGGAACCGCCCAGGGAGACAGACATGACAGTGAAGAAGACCCTCGCCACCCTCGTCGTTGGCCTCGCCATGCCGCTTTCGGCGATCGCCAGCGAAGGCGCCGAGCGGCTCAGTCGCATACTGGAGCCCATGCAGACCTACGAGGCCGCCTTCGAACAGCAGATACTCGATGCCAGCGGCGAGCGGCTGCAGGAGGCGCGCGGCAGTATGTGGCTGTCGCGTCCCGGCAGGTTCCGCTGGGAGGTGGATGCCCCCTATCAGCAGGTGGTGGTCTCCGACGGCGATGAGGTCGTGCTCTACGACCCCGACCTGGAGCAGGCGACCGTGCAGGCGTTGGACCAGCGGGTGACCCATACCCCGGCCCTGCTGCTCTCCGGCAGCGCCGACGAACTGGTCGAGAGCTTCGACGTGACACGCAGCCAGCAGGGCAGCGCCGAGCGCTTCACCCTGTTGCCGAAGGATCCCGACACCCTCTTCGAGGAGCTGGAGATGACCTTCCGCGGCGAGCAGCTGCGGGGCCTGGAGATGGTCGACAGCACCGGCCAGCGCACCGCCATCGCCTTCAGCGAGGTGAAAATGAATGACGACATCGACGACGAGCGCTTCAACTTTCAGATTCCGGATGGCACCGACGTGATTCGCGATACGCGCTGAGGCCTTCGGCCAGCAGTGAGCCACAAGGAGCAAGCTTCAAGGAAACCCCTTGGCTTGCTCCTTTTTTCGTCTGCTGTGCAGCCTGCTTGCCCCTTGCCCCTTGCCCCTTGCCCCTTGCCCCTTGCCCCTTGCCCCTTGCGCGCTATTCGCCGCCTTCGTCCGCCTCGGCGTCGAGCTGCTCCCGCCACGCCATGATCTGGGCGTAGCGCTTCTCCTGGCCGAACTCGGTGGGACGATAGAAGCGCTCGCGAGGGAGCTCATCGGGCCAGCAGTCGTGGCCGCTGCCGGCGGGGTAGCCATGGGGCTCGTTATGCGCATAGCGGTAGCCCTGGCCGTGGCCCAGGCTCTCCATCAGCTTCGTCGGGGCGTTGCGCAGATAGGTCGGCACCTCCAGTTGTGGCTGGCCCGCCGCGAAGGCCTTGGCCTGGTGCCAGGCCCGGTCGATGGCATTGCTCTTGGGGGCTACCGCCAGATGGATCGCGGCGTGGGCGATGGCGCGCTGGCCCTCGTAATCGCCCAGGCGCAGGTAGGCGTCCCAGGCGGCCATCACCAGCGGCAGGGCGCGGGGGTCGGCATTGCCCACATCCTCGGAGGCGATGGCGGTCAGGCGGCGAATCACGTCCAGCGGGTCGCCGCCGCCCTGGATAAAGCGGGCCATATAGAGCAGGGCGGCGTCCGGGCGCGATGAGCGCACCGACTTGTGGATCGCCGAGAGCAGATCGTAGAAGTGATCGCCCTGCTTGTCGAAGGCACTGGCCTGGTGACCGATCACCGCCTCCAGGGCTTCCCGGCGCAGCGTCTCGCCACCCCCCGGATTGGCCTGGGTAAAGTCGCAGGCGCTCTCCAGCAGCCCCAGGGCGCGGCGGGCATCGCCGGCGGCGGCCCGGGCCAGCACCCCGAGCACCCCCTCCTCGACGTGGATACGGCGCGTGCCCAGGCCTCGCGCCTCGTCGGCCAGCGCTCGCTGCAGCACCTCCACCAGCTCCTCCTCGGAGAGTGACGTCAGCACATGCACCCGAGCGCGGGAAAGCAGCGCCGAGTTGACCTCGAAGGAGGGGTTCTCGGTGGTGGCGCCAATCAATGTCAGCAGGCCGGACTCCACATGGGGCAGCAGGGCGTCCTGCTGGCTCTTGTTGAGGCGATGGATCTCGTCGAGGAACAGCAGGGTCGCCATCCCCTGGGACTGTCGCGCCTGGGCGCGCTCCACGGCGGCGCGGATCTCCTTGACGCCGGCCATCACCGCGGAGAGGTGCTCCAGGTGGGCGCCGGACTCGGCGGCCAGGATCTCGGCCAGGGTGGTCTTGCCGGTGCCCGGTGGTCCCCACAGGATTATCGAGCGCACCAGGCCGCTCTCGACCATGCGCCGCAGCGGCTTGCCGGGGCCGACCAGCGCCTGCTGCCCGACATAGTCGTCGAGGCGGCGCGGCCGCATGCGCCAGGCGAGCGGGGCGTCATCGTCGCGGTCGCTTGCGAAAAGGTCCATGGGCGGCTCCTTGCGTTGATCGGGAAGCGGCAGGTCGGCGGTCGGGCTGCTAGAGTGGGGAGACGTCGAGGGGCCGAGCGGGCTCCGCGATGAACCCTGTCCCGGATGGCGCATCCAATGGAGAGTGCCTTCTCCCATGTACCATACAGGAGGGCCCGACATGCCCATGCTGACCCAGTTGCGTCAGGATCATGCCAATATGGCGCGCATGTTGCACGTTCTGCAGCTCAAGCAGAAGACCCTCGCCACCGGCGAGCGTCCCAATTTCCAGCTGGTCCGCGAGGTCGTCGACTATATCCTCGACTATCAGGAAGGCTTTACCCAGCCGCTCGAGAAGGTCTGCACCGAGCGACTCACCGAGCTGGATCCCTCCAGCCACGAGGTGACCGAGCGCCTGGCCAGGGACTACCGGGCGCTGCAATCCCGGCTGCAGCGCCTGTCCAACGACCTGGACATGATCCTGATGGATGCCGTGGTCCCCATGGATCGCTTCGCCGAGGACCTCAAGGCTTACCTGGACAGCCATCGCGCCTACCTGCGCGACGAGCGTGAGCTGCTGTTTCCGCTGATCCGCGAGAACTTCAACGACGAGGACCTCAAGGCCCTCGCGGCGGCGCTTCCCGAGGGCGCCCAGGCGCAGCTCGAACGGCTGCAGGAGGCCTACCCCGAGCTCTATGCCGAGCTGCGCGATGCCCCCGACCCGGTGACCTGAGCACATCCTGCCTGGCGTCGGGTCAGCGCTTCGGCTCGTCGCCGAGTGTGAGGTAGAATGGCCGGCACTCTCAGCGGCCAACGCCTTGTCATGCCCATCCCGACCCTCATCACCTCGCCATCGTCCTGCCTGTGTCACCCCTCCCCGGGGCGACGGAGGGCAGTATGATGGCGGGTCCGATCCTGGTCTTCGACTCCGGCGTGGGCGGCCTCTCGGTGGTGGCCGCCCTGCGCGCGCGGCTGCCGCAGGCGGCCCTGGCCTATGCCTGCGACAACGCCATGCTGCCCTACGGTCTGCGCGAGGATGCCTGGCTGGTGCGGCGTATCCTGACGGTATGCGAAGCCGCCGTGGTCGCCAGCGGCTGTGTGGCCCTGGTGGTGGCCTGCAATACCGCCAGCACCCTGGCCCTGGATGCCCTGCGCGAGCGCCTGCGGGTGCCGGTGGTGGGGACGGTGCCGGCCATCAAGCCGGCCGCCGCCCTCAGTCGTAGCCGACATATCGGCCTGCTGGCCACCAGCGCCACGGTGGCGCGACCCTACACGCTGCGCCTGATCGAGGCCTTCGCTAGGGACTGCACGGTACGGCGAGTCGCGGCGGATCCCCTGGTGCGCGAGGCGGAGCGCCGCCTGGCCGGCGAGGCCCCCGATGCCGCCGTGATCGAAGAGGCCTTGGCGCCGCTGTGGGAGGATCCCGAGCTCGACACCGTGGTGCTCGGCTGCACCCACTTTCCTCTGCTGCGTGACGCCCTGGCGGCCGCCGCCTCCCGTGAGGCGGCCTGGGTCGATTCCAGCGAGGCCATCGCCCGGCGCACGGCCCAGGTGGCGGCCGGCGTGGCTCCCGCAGCGGGCCCCGGGGCGAGCTTTGCCACTGCTCCCGACGCGGCACTGGCCAGCGCCCTGGCACGCTTCGGCTTCGCCGCCCCGCAGCTGCTGCACCTGGACTGAATGTCCGGGACCCGTTCCCCTTTTCCTGTTCACTGGTACCCCTGGAGGCTTCTTGGCCATTCCCGTCGTCGACCCCGCCCGCTATGACCAGCAACTCGAGGCCAAGGCCGCGCGCATCCGCCGCGACTTCGCTCGCTTCGCCCCGCCTGCCCTGGAGGTCCATCCCTCGCCCCCCAGCCACTATCGCCAGCGTTGCGAGTTCCGGATCTGGCACGAGGGGGATGACCTCTTCTACGCCATGTTCGAAATACAGGAGACCGAGGGGGAGGCCGAGGAGTCGAAGAAAAAACAGAAGACGGTGGTCCGCCTGGATGACTACCCGGTGGCCAGCCGGCAGATCAACGCCCTCATGCCGCGCCTGCTCGATGCCATCCGCGACAACGACCTGCTGCGTCACCGGCTCTTCCAGGTTGAGTTCCTGACCACCCTCTCCGGCGAGGCGCTGGTCACCCTGATCTACCATCGTCCGCTGGACGAGGCCTGGGAGGCCGAGGCACGGCGCCTGCAGGAGCGCCTCGGGGTGATGATCATCGGTCGCGCCCGCAAGCAGCGCCGGGTGCTCGAGCGCGATCATGTCTGGGAGCGTCTCGAGGTGGAGGGGCGCGAGTTCGTCTATCAGCAGGTGGAGAACAGCTTCACCCAGCCCAATGCCGAGATCTGCCGCTCCATGCTGGCCTGGGCCCGGGACGTGACCCGGGGCAGCCAGGCGGAGGATCTGGTGGAGCTCTATTGCGGCAACGGCAACTTCACGGTGGCACTGGCCGAGAATTTCCGGCGCGTGCTTGCCACCGAGATCTCGCGCACCTCGGTGGCAAGCGCCCGGGAGAATCTGGCCGCCAACGGCATCGACAATGTCACCGTGGGACGCATGTCCGCCGAGGAGTTCGCCGCGGCTCTCAAGGGTGACAAGGGGGGGCGCCGTGTCGCCGAGTGGGGGCTCGATGACTATGCCTTCGGTACCGTGCTGGTGGACCCGCCCCGAGCCGGCCTCGACGAGGCCAGCTGCCGCCAGCTGAGCGGCTATTCGCGTATCGTCTATATTTCATGCAACCCGGAGACATTGGCGAGCAACCTGGAGCGCCTGACCGAGACCCACCGGATCACGCGCTTCGCGCTGTTCGACCAGTTTCCCTGGACCCACCACTGCGAGTGCGGTGTGCTGCTCGAGCGACGCGACTGACGGCGTCGGGCCGCTGAACGGCGATGCGCATCCGACATGCTCCATGAGCAGAACATCAAGTGGCTGGGTCACGCTCCGGGAGTCGCGTAAGCTGGCGACAGGGCCCCGTCGGGGCCGTGTCGAACACTTCCGGCCGCAGCAGCGGCCGCCGGTAGCCGAGGTGATGGATGCAGCACGTTGCGAATGACGAAGCCAGACAGGATCTGCTCAAGCAGCTTCATGAGCGTCTGAACGCCAAGCTGGACGCCGCCAAGGCGGAGGCCGTCGGCGCCTTCGCCGACTACTTCTATGCCGCCGTGCCGCTGGATGACCTGGAGGATCGTCGCCTCGACGACGTCTATGGCGCTACCCTCTCGGTGTGGCACTTCCTGCAGCAGTTCGATCCGGCCGACCCCAAGGTGCGGGTATTCAACCCGGACTTCGAGGAGCACGGCTGGCAGTCGCCCCACACCTTCGTGGCGGTGCTGCACGAGGATATGCCCTTCCTGGTCGACTCTGTGCGCATCGAGCTCAACCGGCGTGGCATCACCGTGCACGCCATTCACAATGCCGTGCTGGCCACCGAGCGCGGTCGTGACCATCGCCTGCAGCAGGTGACCTCGCCGAAGGATCCCGCTGCCCCTGCCCAGCGCGAATCGCTGATCGTCATCGAGATCGATCGTCACTCCGATGTCGAGATGCTGCAGGAGATGCAGTCCAGCCTCGAGGAGGTTCTGGTCGACGTGCGCACCTCGGTGGCCGACTTCGACCCCATGCGTGCCAAGGTCGAGGAGGCCCTGGCGGAGTTGCGTGCCGGCTGCCCGCCGCAGACCGATCCGGATGACCATGCCGAGGCGATCACCTTCCTGGAGTGGATGCTCCACGACAACTTCACCTTCCTGGGATACGACGCCTACGCGGTGAAGGAGAAGGGCGGCAAGGAGACCCTCGACAAGGTCAAGGGCAGCGAGCTCGGGGTGTTCCGCCTCGACCAGCCCCGTTATCGGGAGCGCATCCGCACCGAACTCGGCATCGAGGATGGCCATTACGTGCTGGTTCCCGAGCTCCTGAGCTTCTCCAAGAGTGCCCACCACGCTCGGGTTCACCGCCCCACCTATCCCGACTACATCTCCATCGACCGCTATGACGAGCGGGGGCAGCTGATCGGCGAGCATCGCTTCCTGGGGCTGTTTACCGCCACCGTCTACAACGAGTCGCCGCGCAACGTGCCGATCCTGCGCCGCAAGCTCAAGTCGGTGATGGAGATCGCCGGCTTCAACCCCAAGGGGCACAACGGCAAGCAGCTGCTGCAGATCCTCGAGGTCTATCCCCGCGACGACTTCTTCCAGATCGATACCGAGGAGCTGGCGCAGACGGCGCTGGGCATCCTCAGCATCCGCGAACGACGCCGCGTGCGGCTCTTCGTGCGCGAGGATCGTCCGGGGCGCTTCTACTCCTGCCTGGCCTTCGTGCCACGGGACGTGTTCTCCACCGAGCTGCGCCTGCGCATCCAGGAGATGCTCTGCGAGGAGCTCGATGCCACCTTCGGCGACTTCAATACCTACCTCTCGGAGTCGGTGCTGGCGCGCATCCAGTTCATCCTGCGCTTCAAGGACGAGCACCCGGCCGAGTATGACATCAAGCGCCTCGAGGCCAAGCTGTCCAAGCTGGCACGCAACTGGCGCGATGACCTCCAGGCCGCCTGCATCGACGGCTTCGGCGAGGAGCAGGCCAACCGCCTGATGGATCGCTTCCGCGATGCCTTCCCGGCCAGCTACCGCGACGACTTCAGTGCCCGCACCGCGGTCTATGACCTGCACCATATCGGTGAGCTGGATGATGGTGACGCGCTGTCGCTGTCGCTCTACCGGCTGGTGGAGGAGGAGGGCAGCGGGGTCAACCTCAAGCTGTTTCACCGTGATGCGCCGATCCCGCTCTCCGATGTGCTGCCGATGATGGA
Source organism: Halomonas sp. C10-5 (assembly GCF_057169305.1). NCBI lineage: Bacteria > Pseudomonadati > Pseudomonadota > Gammaproteobacteria > Oceanospirillales > Halomonadaceae > Halomonas > Halomonas sp. C10-5. The sequence continues at coordinate 2,290,711 of NZ_CP175665.1, read as the reverse complement.
GAACCTGGGGCTCAGGGTGATTGGCGAGCGTCCCTATGAGATCGGCGCCACCGACTCCAGCTACTGGATCCATGACTTCAACCTCGAGCACCACACCAGCACCGAGGTCAATCTCCAGGAGATGCGTGAGCCCTTCATCGAGGCCTTCCAGCGCATCTGGGCCGGCGAGGCGGACAACGACGCCTTCAACCGGCTGATCATCGGCGCCAACCTCGACTGGCGCGAGGTGGCGATGCTGAGGGCTTACGCCCGCTACCTCAAGCAGATCCGCTTCGGCGTCTCCCAGGACTACATGGCCAACACCCTGGCCAGCTATCCGGAGATCACCCGCGAGCTGGTGACGCTGTTCGAGCTGCGCTTCGACCCCGCCGACCGCCCCGACGAGGGTGAGGTGGAGGCCTGCGTGGAGCGCATCCAGCGGCTGCTCGATGAGGTGGCCAGCCTCAACGACGACCAGCTGCTGCGTCGCTACATGGAGCTGATCCTGGCGACCCTGCGCACCAACTACTACCAGCGCCGCGAGGATGGTGGCGTCAAGGACTATATCGCCTTCAAGCTGGAGCCCTCGAAGGTCACCGGCATGCCCAAGCCGCGTCCCGCCTTCGAGATCTTCGTCTGCTCCCCGCGGGTCGAGGGCGTTCACCTGCGCGGCGGCAAGGTGGCCCGCGGCGGGCTGCGCTGGTCCGACCGCCACGAGGATTTCCGCACCGAGGTGCTGGGCCTGGTCAAGGCCCAGCAGGTCAAGAACTCGGTGATCGTGCCGGTAGGCGCCAAGGGCGGCTTCGTCTGCAAGCGCTTGCCCGAGGGCGATCGCGAGGCATTCCAGCGCGAGGGCATCGAGTGCTACAAGACCTTCATCCGTGCCCTGCTCGATGTGACCGACAACCTCAAGGGGGGCGAGGTGGTGCCGCCGCGCGACGTGGTGCGTCACGACGACGATGACGCCTACCTGGTGGTGGCCGCCGACAAGGGCACCGCTACCTTCTCGGATATCGCCAATGAGATCTCCGCCGAGTATGACCACTGGCTGGGCGATGCCTTCGCTTCGGGGGGCGCCAACGGCTACGACCACAAGAAGATGGGAATCACCGCCAAGGGCGCCTGGGAGTCGGTCAAGCGCCACTTCCGCGGCCTGGGGGTGAACACACAGGAGGACGAGTTCAGCGTGGTGGGCATCGGCGACATGGGCGGCGATGTCTTCGGCAACGGCATGCTGCTGTCGGACAAGATCCGACTGGTGGGGGCCTTCAACCACCTGCATATCTTCGTCGACCCCGAGCCCGACGCGGCGGCCACCTTCGCCGAGCGCAAGCGCCTGTTCGAGATGCCGCGCTCCAGCTGGGAGGATTTCGACAGCGCGCTGATCTCCGAGGGTGGCGGGGTGTTCAAGCGCAGCGCCAAGTCGATTCCCATCTCCAAGCAGATGAAATCGCGCTTCGGCATCCGCGAGGACAGGCTCTCGCCCAACGAGCTGATCAGCGCCATGCTCAAGTCCGAAGTCGACCTGATCTGGAACGGTGGCATCGGCACCTACGCCAAGGGCAGCGACGAGACCGATGCCCAGGTGGGGGACAAGGCCAACGATGGCCTGCGCATCGACGGCCGCGAGCTCAACTGCAAGGTGGTGGGCGAGGGCGGCAACCTCGGCTTCACCCAGCGTGGCCGCATGGAGGCCGCCGCCCGGGGCGTGCGGGTCAATACCGACTTCATCGACAACGCCGGCGGGGTGAACTGCTCCGACCATGAGGTCAACATCAAGATCCTCATCGACGAGGTGGTCAAGCGCGGCGACATGACCGACAAGCAGCGCAACCAGCTGCTTGCCGAGATGACCGGTGAGGTCAGCGACCTGGTGCTGCTCGACAACTATCGCCAGACCCAGGCGCTGGATCTCGCCGAGCTGCTCTCGCAGCAGGGGGTCGGGCCCTTCCGGCGCTTCATCAGCGAGCTGGAGGCCGCCGGTCAGCTCGACCGCGAGCTGGAGTTCCTGCCCGCGGACGAGGAGCTGCAGGAGCGTGCCGCCAACCAGCAGGGCATGCTGCTGCCGGAGCTGGCCATGCTGATCTCCTACGCCAAGAGCGTGCTCAAGGGTGACCTGATCGTCTCCGACGTTCCCGACGACCCGGTCATCGTGCGCTATGTGGAACGCATCTTCCCGCGGGTGCTGGTGGAACGCTACCGCGACGAGATGTACGAGCATCGCCTCAAGCGTGAGATCGTTGCCACCCAGGTGGCCAACGACCTGGTCGACCACATGGGTATCGTCTTCGTGCGTCGGCTGATCGACTCCACCGGGGCCGGCCGGGCCGAGATTGCCCGCGCCTATATCATTGCCCGCGAGGTGTTCGGGCTGAGCGAGACCTGGTCGCAGATCGAGGCGCTGGACAACCGGGTACCGAGCCACGTGCAGTACTCGATGATGCTCGACCTGATGCGGATGATCCGCCGTAGCACGCGCTGGTTCCTGCGCGGTCGTGTCGGCCTCGATACCCACGACTGCATCGATTACTTCGCCCCGCGCCTGGCGGCGATCCGTGAGGGTATCGGCGAGCGGCTTAGCGGCGAGGAGCGCGAGAGCTGGGAGGCGCGTCGTGACGAGTTGGTGGACTCCGGGGTGCCCGAGGCACTGGCGGCCAGCGTGGCGGCCGCCGGGAGCCTGTATGCCGGGCTGGGTATCATCCAGGCCGCACGCCAGGCCGATGTAGCGCCGGAACAGGTGGCCGAGGTGTTCTACGAGATCGGCAGTCGCCTGGAGCTGCCGTGGATGATTCGCCAGATCACCGATCTGCAGGTGCGCGACAGCTGGCAGGCCCAGGCCCGCGAGACCTTCCGTGACGACATCGATCGTCAGCAGCTGGCGTTGACGGTCAGCGTGCTGCAGATGGAGGCGGGGCCCGACGACGCCGTGGCCCGTGTCGCCGAGTGGCTCGAGCGGCATGATGCCATGCATGCGCGCTGGCGCCGTCTGCTCGAGCAGGTGGGTAGCGGCGGCCAGGGTGGCTTCCCGCTCTTCGCTGTGGCGGTTCGCGAACTGGTCGACCTGGCCGAGAGCAGCCGCGATCTCTGAGCACTTTCCATTCACCACCAACGAGGAACCCCGCCATCAGGCGGGGTTCCTCGTTATGGGCAGAGCGAAGGTGGGTGACACAAGGTTTCGAGCCGGTCAGGGCTCACAGCAGGAAGTAGGTGGCCAGGCCCAGGAAGGACATGAAGCCCACCACGTCGGTGACGGTGGTGAGGATCACCGAACCCGACAGTGCCGGGTCGATTCCCGCCCGCTTGAGCAGCAGCGGGATGACGATGCCGGCGATGCCTGCTGCCAGCATGTTGATCACCAGGGCGGCGCCGATGATCGTGCCGATGGCGATGCTCTTGAACCACAGCAGTGCCAGTACCGCCACCACCAGGGCCCACAGCACACCGTTGAGGATGGCGATGCCGACCTCCTTGCGCAGCAGCCAGGCGCTGTTGGTGCTGCTGATCTGGCCCAGGGCCAGGCCGCGGATCGCCAGGGTCAGGGTCTGGCTGCCGGCGATGCCCCCCATGCTGGCGACGATGGGCATCAGTACCGCCAGGGCGACAATCTGGTCCAAGGCATCCTCGAAGCGGCCGATCACCCAGGCGGCCAGGAAGGCAGTGATCAGGTTGATGCCCAGCCACACGGCGCGACGCTTGGCGCTGGGCAGCACCGGGGCGAACAGGTCCTCCTCCTCGTCGAGGCCGGCCATGTTCATCAGTGCCTGCTCGGAGTCCTCGCGGATGACGTCGACGATATCATCGATGACGATGCGACCGAGCAGCAGGCCCGCTTCGTCCACCACCGGTGCCGAGACCAGGTCGTGGGTCTGGAACAGGGTGGCCACGTCGCGGGACTTCATGTCCACGCGGATGCTGTCCACCTCGTGGTCCATCAGGTCGGCCACTGCCATCTCCGGCGGGTGGCTGATCAGCCGCGCCATCGGCAGGGTGCCCTGGAAGAGGCCGTCGCGGTCCACCACCATCAGCAGGTGGGTGTTGTCGGGGATCGACTCCTTCCAGCGCAGGAAGCGGCACACCGTCTCCAGGCTGACGTCGCTGCGCACCGCGATGGTGTCGGTGCGCATCAGGCGCCCGGCGCTGTCCTCCTCGAAGGAGAGGGTCTCCTCCAGGCGTTCGCGCTGCAGGGCATCCATGGAGCGCAGCATGTCCTCGGCGACCTGCTGGGGCAGGTCCTCGAAGATCTCCGCCAGGTCGGCGGTGTCCATGCCGGTGGCGGCGGCCACGATCTCCTCGTGGTCCATGTCGTCCAGCAGGGTGCTGCGCACCTCGTCGTGCACATGCAGCAGCACCTCGCCGTCGACCTCGCCCGGTACCCGCTGCCACAGGCGGATACGCGCGGCGGGAGGCAGCGATTCCAGCAGCAGGGCGATCTCGGCCGGCTCCAGGTCGTCCAGCACGGCATCGACGGCTTCGAGATGCTCATCCCCCAGCGCACGGTGTATGCGCGACAGGCGGTCCTCGAGGGTTTCGGTGGTCTCGGCCATATGCATCTCCCTGGCTCCGCGGCGGTGTGTTCCGGGTGCTCCACACCCCGGTGTCTCTTGGTTGGCTACAGTAGATCACAAAATCGGCGTCGGCTGCCCCCTGTGACGTCGTTTCCCCAGGGAGGCGCTGCTATACTCACGCCCCGCCCGTGACCGCCACCCTCCGGAGACGCCATGTACTCTCTTGCCCGCTCGCTGCTCTTTCGTCTGGACGCCGAGACAGCCCACGGCCTGACCCTGCGCGGGCTGGACCTGGCCGCCAGGGTGGGGCTGGCGGCACGCCTGGGGGGCGAGCGAGTGGCGGACCCGGTAGAGCTGATGGGGCTGCGCTTCCCCAACCGGGTGGGACTCGCCGCCGGACTCGACAAGAATGGCGACCACCTCGATGCTCTGGGCGCGCTGGGCTTCGGCTTCGTGGAGGTCGGTACCGTGACCCCCAGGCCACAGCCCGGCAATCCACGGCCGCGGCTGTTCCGGCTGCCCGAGGCGGGTGCCATCATCAACCGCATGGGCTTCAACAACGCCGGGGTCGACCACCTGGTCGCGAAGGTCAGGGCCAGCCGTTTCGACGGCGTGATCGGCATCAATATCGGCAAGAACCTGACGACCCCGGTGGAGCAGGCGGTGGATGACTACCTGACCTGCCTTGAGAAGGTGCACGCCCACGCCCACTACATCACTGTCAATATCTCCTCGCCCAATACCCCGGGGCTGCGTAACCTCCAGTTCGGCGAGCACCTCGACGGACTGCTCTCGGCGCTTCGCGAGGCGGGCTCGCGCCTCGACCGCGACAGCGGTCGCCGCGTGCCCCTGGCGGTGAAGATCGCGCCGGACATGGAGGCCGAGGAAGTGGGGCTGGTGGCCGATTGCCTGGCGGTTAATGCCATCGATGCGGTGATTGCCACCAATACCACGGTGTCCCGCGAAGCGGTGGCGGGCCTGGCCCATGCCGACGAGGCCGGTGGCCTCTCCGGTCGACCGGTGTTCGAGGCCTCCAATGCGGTGATCCGGGAGCTGCGCCGCCGGCTTCCCGAGATGCCGATCGTCGGCGTGGGTGGCATCGACAGCGGTGCGGCGGCACTGGCCAAGCGCGAGGCCGGGGCCGACCTGGTACAGCTCTATTCGGGCTTCATCTACCGCGGCCCGGCGCTGGTAGGGGAGTGCGCGCGGGCGCTGCGCGACGGGGCCTGAGCCGCAGCGTACCCACGCAAAAAGCCCGCGGCTTGCCGCGGGCTTGAGGAAGCGTGAACCTCGATAGGTTCGGGTAGCGGGTTCACACCACCATGGGGTTCTTGTGGATGCCGGAGACACCGGTCATGCCGGCCCAATGATCCCCACGACCTTCACGCCAACCGCTCATCCAGTATTCGCGAAGATTGACGTCCTGACTGGGACAGTCATCGCGGGAGCGACCTGAGACACCTGCCTTGTAGCCATGCGTATAGGCACGCTGGAAGCGATCACGTTTCTGTCGTTTCATTGGACTACCTCTTGATAAGGTATCTGACTGGCTCGGGGATTATTGAAGCGGCCCGAGCCGTAACATGCCATGGGCCCAGAATCTGGAAAGGGCAGGCCCGATGACAGGAAACGCATGCGTGTTCTCAGTAGCTACTGTCCTATTGATAGCCCATCCCGATCCGGGTTGTCGACCACCGATTTGTAACAGCTCGTTCACCTGCCTGACATGGCACACATTTACCCTACTGCCTCGCGGTGATTGCCGATGAATCCGACCCCATCCACGTCCTCCCTTGAGCTATTGGTGACCTGCCCCCGCGGTCTCGAGGAACTGCTGGCCGAGGAGCTGGCAGCCCTTGGCGCCGCACCCGGCAAGAGCACCGTGGGGGCGGTGAATGCCCGGGCTGACCTGGCCTCGGCCTACCGGCTCTGCCTGTGGTCGCGCCTGGCCAACCGCGTCATCCTGTGCCTGGTCCGCGAGGAGGGCGTGAATACCCCCGACCAGCTGCGCGAGGCGGTGGCCGCGGTGGCCTGGGAGCAGCACCTGCCGCTCGGTGCCAGCCTGGCGGTGGACTTCCATGGACGCAGCGAGGAGATCCGCCACACCCGCTTCGGTGCCCAGACGGTCAAGGATGGCGTGGTCGATCGCCTGCAGGCCCGGGAGTTGCCGCGCCCCTCGGTGGATCTCAAGCAGCCGGACCTGCGTCTCTACGCCAATCTCCACCGTGGTCGCCTGGTGGTGGGTATCGACCTCTCCGGCGAGAGCCTGCACCGTCGCGGCTATCGTCGTGACGTGGGGCACGCGCCGCTCAAGGAGAACCTGGCCGCGGCCCTGCTGGTGCGTGCCGGCTGGCCCGAGCTGGCCCGCCAGGGGGCGCCGCTGGTCGATCCGCTGTGCGGCGCCGGGACCCTGTTGATCGAGGCGGCACTGATGGCCGCCGACATGGCACCCAACCTGCCCCGGGAGCGCTTCGGCTTCCACGGCTGGGCGGGGCACGACGAGGCGGCATGGCGAGAGCTCCGGCGCGAGGCCGAGGCGCGGGCCAGCATCGGTCGCAAGCGCTGCCGTTCGCGGTTCTATGGTTTCGACCAGAGCCCGGCGGCGCTCTCCGCGGCCAAGGCCAATGCCATGCGCGCCGGCATCCCGGCGCTGATCGAGCTTCAGGGCGCGGGGCTCGCCGAGCTGGCCCGCCCGCAAGGGCTCGAGGAGGCGCCGGCGGGCCTGGTGATCACGAATCCGCCCTACGGCGAGCGACTCGGCGAGCTGCCGGAGCTAGTGACCCTCTACGCCCGGCTGGGCGAGCGGGTGCGCGCGGCCTTCCCCGGCTGGCGCCTGGCGGTATTCACCGGCAACCCCGACCTGGGCCATCGCATCGGCCTGCGTGCCCACAAGCAGTATGCGCTGCGCAACGGTCCCCTGGAGACGAAGCTGCTGCTGATGGCGGTACCCGAGCGGGAGGATGAGGAGACGGCTACGCCGCCGTCCCGCTCGGAGGGGGCGCAGATGTTCGCCAACCGGCTGGAGAAGAACCGCAAGCGGCTCAGGAAGTGGCTGAAGAAGAGCGGCGAGAGCTGCTACCGCCTCTACGATGCGGATATGCCGGAGTATGCGCTGGCGGTGGATATCTATGCTGGCTGGGTGCATGTGCAGGAGTATGCGGCGCCGAAGTCGGTAGATGCCGGCCAGGCCCAGAAGCGGCTCTTCGAGGCGCTGGCGGTGATCCCCGAGGTGCTCGAGGTGGACCCCGCACGGGTCGTGGTCAAGCGACGCCAGCGCCAGAGCGGACGCGACCAGTACCAGAAGCAGGCCGCCACCGGCGAGCGCTTCGAGGTGCACGAGGGGTCGGCCAGGCTGTGGGTCAACCTGCGCGACTACCTGGATACCGGACTCTTCCTCGACCATCGCCCGGTACGCCGGATGCTCGGTGAGATGGCGGCCGGCAAGCGCTTCCTCAACCTGTTCTGCTACACCGGGACGGCCACCGTGCAGGCGGCCCTGGGCAGCGGCAGCGCGGGCGGTGCGGTGGAGAGCGTCAGCATCGACCTCTCCAACACCTACCTGCAGTGGGCCCGCGACAACTTTGCGCTCAACCGCCTCGATGCGGGACGACATCGGGTGGTGCGTGATGACTGCCTGCGCTGGCTGGAGAGTGCCCGGGCCGAGTTCGACCTGATCTTCATGGACCCGCCGACCTTCTCCAACTCGAAGAAGATGGAAGATACCCTGGATATCCAGCGCGACCACGGCCGGCTGGTACGTCTGGCCATGGCGCGCCTGGCGCCCGGGGGAACCCTGGTGTTCTCCAATAACCAGCGTCGCTTCACGCTGGACGCCGACCTCGCCGAACACTACGCGGTGGAGGAGATCTCGGCGAAGAGCTTCGATCCGGATTTCTCCCGCAACCCCGACCTGCACCATGTGTTCCTAATCCGCCACCGGGAGGCAATGGCATGAGACCTTCGATCCGCTCTTTATCCTGCTCCCGCAACCCCGATCTGCACCATGTGTTCCTGATCCGCCATCGGGAATCACGGAAAGGGGGCGGTGCATGATCCAGTTGACCCTCTACACAACCCTGGGCTGCCACCTCTGCACCCAGCTGGAGGCGTTGCTGGCACGGCTGTGTCACGAGCCGGTAGTCCTGGAGCGGGTTGAGATCAGCGAGGACGAGGGCCTCATGGCGCGCTATGGCGTGCGTATCCCGGTGCTCGCCGATGGCGAGGGCGACGAGCTCGATCGCGGCTTCGAGCCCGAACGGCTCGCCGCCTGGCTGCGGGCCCGGGGCTGGCTGGATGAGGCGGCCTGGGCGTCACTCCTGCGCGAGCTTTCCGGCAAGGACGAGCCCCGGGAAGCGCGGCCGGCGACGGTGCGTGGCGGCAGGCGCTATCTGGGGTGACCCGACGTAGTCGGGAGCTGGAAGAGCGTCGCTTCGCTCCTGGAAGCTGGAAGAAACCCCTTGAGCGCGACGGTAATGGGATATGTTGCCTTTCAGCTTTCAGCTTACGTCTCGAGCAGCGACAGCTGGCTGACCGCCTCGCGTCCCTCGGGGCTATGGTCCTCAACCTCCAGCACCTTGCGAAAGCCCCGGGAGGCCTGGATGGTGGCCTCGTCGGCCAGCCACATCATCGCCTGGTCGCGTTCGTCGGCCAGCTGATGCTTGAGACCGCCGAACTGGGTGCCGATCTGGCCCCAGGCGCGGCTGAATATCCAGTCGCCGAACATGTCCTGATGGATGTGCACCAGCACATAGTCATGGTCGGTTTCCCAGCGAATGATCATGGAGACTCCCGCGTGCTGCTGTGTGCCGGCCTGGGCGGCGAAGTGGTAAGCTGGCGCCTATTGTAATGGCTTGCTGGGGGCGAACAACGTTCATGAAGATCCTCGTCGACGCCAATGTGCCTGCCGCCGATGCCTGCTTCGGGGCATTGGGGGAGGTGGTTCGCCGCCCGGGACGCGAGATCGCCCCCGGCGACCTGCGCGATGCCGATGCCCTGGTGGTGCGTTCGATCACCCGGGTCGATGCGACGCTGCTCGCCGAGGCGCGGTGTCTGCGCTTCGTGGGCACCTGCACCATCGGTACCGACCATGTCGATACCCGGCTGCTGGCCGAACGCGGCATCGCCTTCGCCAGCGCCCCGGGCTGCAACGCCGAGGCGGTGGTCGACTATGTGCTGGTGAGCCTCGCGACCCTGGCCGAGCGCCAGGGCTGGCGGCTCGCCGAGCGGCGCGTGGGGGTGGTCGGTGCCGGCAACGTGGGCGGGCGGTTGCTGCACCGCCTCTCGGCCATGGGCATCGACTGCCTGGCCTGCGACCCGCCCAGGGTAGAGGCGGAGGACCTCAGTGCACCCGACAGCGGTGCGCCTGCCGACTTCGTGGACCTGGATACCCTGATCGACGAGTGCGACGTGCTCTGCCTGCACACTCCGCTGGTGCGCGAGGGCCCGCACGCCACCCATCACCTGCTCGATGCCGAGCGCATCGCCGCCCTGGCGCCGGGGTCAGTGCTGCTCAATGCCGGGCGCGGTGACTGCCTCGATGGCCAGGCGCTGCGTGCGCGCCTGGCGGGGCAGGGCGATATCTCCGCGGTGCTCGACGTCTGGGAGGGTGAGCCCGGCATCGACGCGGCGCTGCGTGACCTGGTCGAGCTCGCCACCCCGCATATCGCCGGCTACAGCCTCGATGGCAAGCTGCGCGGCACCCACCAGGTCACCCGAGCGCTATGCCGGGCGTTTGGCCTGCCGTGCCGCGTCACCCTCGACGAGCTGCTGCCGGCGCCGCCCCTCGCCCGGCTCGAGCTTGGCCCGGGGCTCTCCGCCGAGGAGGCGGCGTCCCTGGCCATGCGCGCCGTCTATGACCCGCGCCGCGACCACGATGCCTTGCGCCGCGAGGGCCGCCGCCAGGGCATGGCCGCCGGCTTCGATGCCTGCCGGGCGGCCTATCCGCTGCGCCGGGAGTTCGCGACCCTCGAGGTAGCGCTGCCAGAGGCGGAGGGCGAACTGGCGGTTTGGCTTGTGGGGGTCGGGTTTCGGGTCGCCACGCCCTGAGCGCGATGGAGAGGTGAAACGCAGCGGGCCCGCCAATCGGCGGGCCCGCTGCGTGTCGCTCATGAGTCAGTCGTTACTCGCGGTAGGCCGCCTCCTTCAGTGCGCGGATGCGGCCGTACAGAGAACAGCGGCGGGTAGGCCCGCCGCGGATCGTCGTTACTCGCGGTAGGCCGCCTCCTTCAGTGCGCGGATGCGATCATCCAGCGGCGGGTGGCTGGCGAACAGCTTCTCCACCAGCGAGCGGGTCTGGCCCTTGGTGATGGCCATGGCACGCAGGGTGTCGGGCATCTGGTCGGGCAGCTCGGTCTCGCCCTTGAGGCGAGCGAGGGCGTTGATCATGGCGCCGGAGCCGGCCAGCTTGGCGCCGGCGGCGTCGGCGCGATATTCGCGGAAGCGCGAGAACCAGGCGACGATGGCCGAGGCGGCGATGCCGAAGACGATCTCGGCCACCATGACCACCGCGAAGTAGCCCATGAAGCCCAGGCCGCCCTCGCCGTCGCTGCGGCTCTTCAGGAAGCCGTCGACCAGATGGGCCACCACCCGGGCGAAGAACATCACGAAGGTGTTCACCACGCCCTGGATCAGCGCCAGGGTGACCATGTCGCCGTTAGCCACGTGGCCGATCTCGTGGGCCAGAACCGCGCGCACCTCCTCGGGACGCATGCGGTTGAGCAGCCCGGCGGAGACCGCCACCAGGGCGTCATCCTTGTTCCAGCCGGTGGCGAAGGCATTGGACTGCTGGGCCGGGAAGATGCCCACCTCCGGGGTCTTGATGCCGGCATCCCTTGCCAGCTCCGCCACGGTGTCCACCAGCCACTTCTCGGTGGCGTTGGAGGGCGTCTCGATCACCACGGTGCCGGTGCTGCGTTTGGCCATCCACTTGGAGATGAACAGCGAGATCATCGAGCCGGCCATGCCGAAGATGAAGCAGAAGATCAGCAGGCTCTGGAAGTTGATCCCCTGGTCGCTGAGGTAGCTCTCCACGCCCAGCAGGCGCAGGGTGATGCTGGCCACCAGCAGTACCGCCAGGTTGGTGCCCAGGAAGAGCAGGATTCGCATCATGTCGGTGGATCTCCATCGATCATCGAAAGGATGCCGCCCGGACGGGCGGCGTGGTCAAGCTGTTGCTTAGATACGGCCAGGCGCTGCGGGTTTCAAGCGCCGCTACTGGCGGTAGCGCGACAGGAAGCGCGCGAAGCGGTCCAGGGCATCACCCAGCTGGTCGGCCCAGGGCAGGGTGACGATGCGCACATGGTCCGGCTCGGGCCAGTTGAAGGCGGTGCCCTGGACCAGCAGGATCTTCTCCTGGAGCAGCAAGTCGAGCACCATCCGTTGGTCGTCCTGGATATTGAAGACCTTGGGGTCCAGGCGCGGGAAGGCGTAGAGCGCGCCCTTGGGCTTCACGCAGGAAACGCCGGGGATGGCGTTGAGCTTTTCATGGGTGATATCGCGCTGGGCCAGCAGGCGCCCGCCCGGCAGGATCAGGTCGTTGATCGACTGGTAGCCGCCGAGGGCGGTCTGGATAGCATGTTGCGCCGGCACGTTGGCGCACAGGCGCATCGAGGCGAGCATGGTCAGTCCCTGGATGAAGTCGGCGGCGCGCTGCTTGGCGATATTGCCGGAGAGGATCATCCAGCCGGAGCGGAAGCCGGCGCAGCGGTAGCTCTTGGAGAGCCCGTTCATGGTCACCACCAGCTGGTCCTCGCCGGCGAGTGCCCCGGTGGAGACGTGCTCCACGTCGTCGTAGAGGATCTTGTCGTAGATCTCGTCGGAGAACACCACCAGGTCGTGCTGGCGCGCGATCTCGAGCAACTCGCGCAGCACTTCCGGCGGGTAGACGGCACCGGTGGGGTTGTTGGGGTTGATGATCACGATCGCCCGGGTGTGGGCGGTGATCTTGGCGCGGATATCGTCCAGGTCCGGCGCCCAGTCGGCCTGCTCGTCGCAGCGGTAGTGGACGGCGTGGCCGCCGGCGAGGTTGGCCGCCGCGGTCCACAGCGGGTAGTCGGGGGCCGGGATCAGCACCTCGTCGCCGTCGTTGAGCAGCGCCTGCAGGGCCATCACGATCAGCTCGGAGACTCCGTTGCCGATATAGATATCCTCGATGCCGACGCCCGGGATCTCCCGGCGCTGGCACTCCTGCATGATCGCCTTGCGCGCCGAGTAGAGCCCCTTGGAGTCGCAGTAGCCCTGGGCGGTGGGCAGGTTGCGCATCACGTCCTGGAGGATCTCCTCGGGCGCCTCGAAGCCGAACGGGGCAGGGTTGCCGATGTTGAGCTTGAGGATGCGCTGGCCTTCCTCCTCCAGGCGCTTGGCGTGGTCGAGCACCGGGCCGCGGATGTCGTAGCAGACGTTGTGCAGCTTGTGCGATTTGCGGATCGGGGTGGTATCCATGTCGTTCGGTGTCCAGGTCGGCGAGGGCGATAGGATTATGCGTCGTGCGGGGACTCGGCGTCATCGGCGCCGTTCGGCTCGATGATGGGCTCCGGGGGAATGTCTGCCGGGTTCTCCAGGGTCAGGCGGCCGAGCTTGCCGTCGCGCAGCTCATGCAGCAGCACCTCGGCACCGCGATGCAGGTCCACCTCGCCGCCGGGGCGCAGGCCGCCACGCCGGCCGGCGATATCGGCCAGGATGGCGTGGCCGTCGAAACCGGCCACGGCCAGCAGGTCCACGCGCAGCGGGCCGTCGGCCTCGACCCGCGCGGCCTCCGGGTTGGCCCGGTAATCGGGCAGTGCCTTGAGCTTGTAGCGGGCTTTGAGGGCCTCAGGGTAGCGGCGGGCCAGCTCGGCGGCGGCGACCACCGCAACGTCCACATAGTCGATGGCAGTGTCGCGGATGGCACCGCTGGCCGCCAGGCGGTAGGCGCTGGCCTGGTCCTCGATCTTGGGCCACAGCACCCCGGGGGTGTCGATCAGCGCCACGCGCCCGCCGATGCGCACCTTCTGCTGGCGCTTGGTCACCGCGGGCTCGTTGCCGGTCTTGGCGATGCTCTTGCCGGCCAGGCCGTTGATCAGGGTCGACTTGCCGACGTTGGGTATGCCCATCACCATCACCCGCACGTCGCGGTCGGCGCGGACCGCCCCGGCGAGCTCGTGGCAGAGCTTGGGGATGCGCTTGAGCTCGCGGGCGTTGGTGGTGGTCACGGCAAGCGCGCGCATGTCGGGCTGGGCGTCAAAATAGGCCACCCACTCACGGGTGCGCTCCGGGTCGGCCAGGTCGGCCCGGGAGAGGATCTTGAGCACCGGCTTGTGGCGGGTGAGCTCGGCGAGCATGGGGTTGGCGCTGGAGTAGGGCAAGCGGGCGTCGAGGACCTCGATCACCACGTCGATCTCCGGCAGCGCCTCGGTAATCTGGCGCCGCGCCTTGTTCATGTGTCCCGGGTACCAGCCGAGCATGGACCTCTCCTGCCTTCAAAAGATTCGGCCGCCCATCTTAGCAGATGCGCGCCCGCGGCAGGATGGGATGGATGGCTATTCTCCGGCGTGGAAGTCCAGCGCCACGGAGTTGATGCAGTAGCGCAGGCCGGTGGTGTCGGCGGGGCCGTCGGGGAAGACATGGCCGAGGTGCGCGCTGCAGCGCGCGCAGGTCACCTCGGTGCGGCGCATGCCGTGGGTGGTGTCGAGATGCTCCTCCACACATGACGGTGTCATGGGCCGATCGAAGCTCGGCCAGCCACAGCCGGCCTCGAACTTGTGCTCGTTCTCGAACAGCGGAGCGTTGCAGCAGACGCAGTGGTAGATGCCGTGCTCGTCGGTGACCCGGCAGTCGCCGCTGAAGGGCGGCTCGGTGCCCTTCTCGCGGGTAACGCGGTACTGTTCGGGGGTCAGCTGCTCGCGCCATTCGGCGTCGGGCTTGTCGATCTTCCAGGGCATGGCAGCTCTCCTTGTCGTCGGGGCAATGATCCTATTGTGGCACGCACCGGGCATGGCGGGGGAGTCCTTGCCGCGGTAGCGGTCACGACGCCTCAACGCAGTCGCCCCCGGTGGCGTGCCGGGGGCGTGAGTCTCGGGGGAGTCGAGGAGGGGCTCACACGTTGAAGCGGAAGTGGATCACATCGCCGTCCTGGACGATGTACTCCTTGCCCTCCAGCCGCCACTTGCCGGCGTCCTTGGCACCCTGCTCGCCACCCAGCGTGACGAAGTCGTCGTAGGCGATGACCTCGGCGCGGATGAAGCCCTTCTGGAAGTCGGTGTGGATCCCCCCGGCGGCCTCGGGGGCGGTGGCACCCACCTTCACGGTCCAGGCGCGCACCTCCTTCACCCCGGCGGTAAAGTAAGTCTGCAGGCCGAGCAGGGCGTAGCCGGCGCGGATCACGCGGTCGAGCCCCGGCTCCTGCATGCCCATCTCGTCGAGGAACATGGCACGCTCCTCGTCGTCGAGCTCGGCGATCTCGGCCTCGAGCTGGTTGCATACCGGCACCACCACGGCGCCTTCCTCGGCGGCGATCTCGTTGACCACGTCGAGATAGGGGTTCTCCTCGAAGCCATCCTCGTTGACGTTGGCGATGTACATGGTGGGCTTCAGCGTCAGGAAGCCGAACCCCTTGAGCTGGTGCTTCTCGTCGTCGTTCAGGCCGAAGCTGCGCAGCGGCAGGCCCTCGGCGAGATGGGGCTGGATGCGCTCGAGGATCGCCTTGGTGGCGATGGCCTCCTTGTCGCCGCCCTTGGCCACGCGCACCAGGCGCTGGATGGCGCGTTCCACGGTGTCGAGGTCGGCCAGTGCGAGTTCCATGTTGATGATCTCGATATCGGCCCGCGGATCGACCTGGTTGGCGACGTGGATCACGTTGTCGTTGTCGAAGCAGCGCACCACATGGGCGATGGCCTGGGTCTCGCGGATATTGGCCAGGAACTTGTTGCCCAGTCCCTCGCCCTTGGAGGCACCGGCGACCAGACCGGCGATATCCACGAATTCCATGGTGGTGGGAAGCACCTTCTGGGGCTTGACGATCTCCGCCAGCTTGTCGAGACGCGGATCGGGCATCGGCACGATGCCGACGTTGGGCTCGATGGTGCAGAAGGGGAAGTTCTCGGCGTCGATGCCGGACTTGGTCAGGGCGTTGAAGAGGGTCGACTTGCCGACATTGGGCAGGCCGACGATACCGCAGTTGAAACCCATGGGAGTGTCCTGGAAAGCGTGTTCGCGAGTGGAAAGTGGCGACCATTCTACCCGACTGGAGGGCAAGCTATAAGCTGGAATAGCGCCGCTTCGCGGCTGGAAGCTGGAAGAAGGGCCATTGCGCCTGCGCTGGCAGATCATGATGCCTTCGAGCTTCGAGCTTCGAGCTTCGAGCTTCGAGCTTCGAGCTTCGAGCTTGCGGCTGGCTTTTCGGCCTCAGGCGGAAAAGCTGTGCAACCGGTTCATGGCCCGGGCCCACTCTCCGTCGAGGGCGTCGGGCAGGGTGGCCAGGCACTCGTCGATGGCGGCCTCGATGGCGATATGCTCGGCCTTGCCGGGGCGCCCGAGCACATAGTTCGTCACCTGGCGCGAGTCCCCGGGGTGACCGATGCCGAGGCGCAGGCGATGGAAGCCGCGTTCGTTGCCCAGGGCGCTGATGATGTCGCGCAGGCCGTTGTGGCCGCCGTGGCCGCCGCCGGTCTTGTAGCGGGCGCTGCCCGGGGGCAGGTCCAGCTCGTCGTGGGCCACCAGCAGCTCATCCGGTGCCAGCTTGAAGAACTGGCAGAGTGCTGCCACCGCACCGCCGCTGCGATTCATGAAGGTGGTGGGGTTGAGCAGGTGGAGGTCACGCCCCTCGAACTGGACTCTGGCATGCAGGCCCAGGAACTTGCGGTCGGCGCGCAGTTCGCCACCGGCGCGTCGTGCCACCGCCTCCACCAGCCAGGCTCCGGCGTTGTGACGGGTGGCCTCGTAGTCGGCACCGGGGTTGCCCAGGCCGATGATTGCTCTGACCTGACTCATGTTTCACCTCCAAAAAAAATCAAGCGCCGGGGCGCTTGATCATCAGCAGGAGGGCCGCGCCAGGCGCGGCCCCTGAGCAGGTGAGGATCACTCCTCGCCCTTCTCGCCCTCTTCCTCGCCCTCGGCGGCTTCGCCTTCGTCTTCCTCGGCGCGCACCTTCGGCTTGGCGATGCTGAGCACGGCGTTGTCGTGGTCTTCACCATGGGTCAGGTCGACCAGGGTGACACCGGCCGGCAGGCTCAGGTCGGAGAGGTGCAGGGTGGTGCCCAGCTCGACCTCGGAGATGTCGACTTCCAGATAGTCGGGCAGATCCTTGGGCAGGCAGCTCACCTGGACTTCGTTGGCCAGCACGTGCAGCTCGCCGTCCTGATCCTTGATGCCCTTGCACTTGTCCTCGCCCACTACGTGCAGCGGCACGTTCAGGGTGATCTCGTGGGTAGCATCCACACGCAGGAAATCGGCGTGGGTGACCAGCTGCTTGAAGGGGTGACGCTGCAGGTCACGAACCACCACCTGCTCGCTCTTGCCGTCGACCACCAGGTTCAGGATGGAGGAGAAGAAGGACTCCTCCTCGATCGCCTTGTAGAAGGCGGACTTCTCGACGGCGATCGGCTGGGGCTCCTTCTCACCACCATAGATGATGGCGGGAACCTGCTCGTTCGCACGACGCAGGCGGCGGCTCGCACCTTTCCCCAGGTCGTTACGAACGCTGGCGTTGAGAGTAAAATCGGACATGGAATTGCCTCTTGCTTGAAGTAGGAAAGCGTCAGGGACCGCGACCAGAGCCCTGACGCTTCCGGATGCCCCGAAGGGCGCTTTCCGGCGCCTGTTGCCGAGGTTGCCCTCAGTGGAACATGGCGCTCACGGATTCCTCGTTGCTCACCCGACGGATCGCCTCGGCGATCAGCCCGGCCACGCTTAGCTGGCGGATCCTGCCGCTGCGGCGTGCGGGCTCGGAGAGCGGGATGGTGTCGGTGACGACGACCTCGTCGAGCACCGAACCGACGATGTTCTCGACCGCCGGGCCCGAGAGGATGGGGTGGGTGGCGTAGGCCACCACACGCTCGGCGCCGTGGTCCTTGAGTGCTTCGCCGGCCTTGCACAGGGTGCCGGCGGTGTCGATCATGTCGTCCACCACCACGCAGTTGCGGCCCTCGATCTCGCCGATGATGTGCATCACCTGGGCCTGGTTGGCCGCGGGACGCCGCTTGTCGATGATGGCGAGGTCGGCGTTGAGCTGCTTGGCGATGGCACGGGCGCGCACCACGCCGCCCACGTCGGGGGAGACCACCACCAGATTCTCGTAGTTCTGGCGCTCGATGTCGTCGAGCAGGATCGGCGAGCCGTAGACGTTGTCCACCGGCACGTCGAAGAAGCCCTGGATCTGGTCGGCGTGGAGGTCCATGGTCATCACCCGGTCGACGCCGGCCTTGACCATCATGTCGGCGACGATCTTGGCCGAGATCGGCACCCGGGCGGAGCGCACGCGACGGTCCTGACGGGCATAGCCGAAGTAGGGCACCACGGCGGTGATCCGCGATGCAGAGGCCCGGCGCAGGGCATCTATCATCAGGATCAGCTCCATCAGGTTGTCGTTGGTCGGCGCACAGGTGGACTGCAGGACGAAGACGTCCTTGCCGCGCACGTTCTCGTTGATCTCGACTGCGATCTCGCCGTCACTGAACTGTCCTACCGTGGCGTTGCCCTGGCGGGTGTCCAGACTCTCGGCGATCTTGCGGGCGAGTTCGGGATTGGCGTTCCCGGCGAAAACCATCAATTTTGACACGCGCAGCCACCTATGCAGTGTGTTGGGTCATCGGGGGTTCGGATCGGGTGCGATCAGCGATCCAGAACGTCATGCAGCGGAGAGCGGTTCAGCCCGCGGGCCTTGAAGGCCTGCCAGCGGCCGTCGATCTCGGCCAGCAGCCGGTCGGCTTCCTGCTCGCTGGCCAGGCTGGCGAAGACGCAGGCACCCGTGCCGGTGAGCATGGTCGGTGCGCGTTGCGCCAGCCAGTCCAGGGCTGCGGCTACCGACGGATAGAGTGACCTGACCGTGGACTCGCAGTCGTTGCGCCAGCGTGACGCTCCCCCCTGAAGGGCGCGCGCCATGGTAATCGGGGGGGTGTGACGTGTCAATTCGGGGGCCTGGAATACCGCCGCGGTGGCCACCTCGATGCCGGGGTGGACCACCACGAACCAGGGCGTGTCGAGGTCCACCGGGGTGAGGCGCTCGCCGACCCCCTCGCCCCAGGCGGCGTGGCCGCGCACGAAGACCGGCACATCGGCACCGAGCGCCAGGCCCAGTTCGGCGAGGTGGTCGAGCGACAGTCCCAGTCCCCAGAGGGCGTCGAGGCCGAGCAGGGTAGTGGCGGCGTCCGAACTGCCACCGCCCAGGCCGCCGCCCATGGGCAGGCGTTTCTCCAGTCGGATGTCTGCGCCCAGTGGGCAGTTGCTTTCGGCCTGGAGCCGACGCGCCGCGCGCACGATCAGGTTGTGCTCATGGGGCACACCGGCAACTTCCGGCATCAGACGGATCTCGCCATCCTCGCGCCGGGTCAGGTGCAGGGTGTCGCCATGGTCGAGGAACTGGAACAGCGTCTGCAGCTCGTGGTAGCCGTCCGCGCGGCGCCCGGTGATATGCAGCATGCGGTTGAGCTTGGCGGGAGCGGGGAGGTCGAGCGTCGTCCCCGCGGCTCCGTGTTCAGGCATCGTCGACCACCGGGCGCCAGTCGTTGACTACCAGGGTCACCCGCAGCTCGTCGTAGGTCATCACCAGGCGGCGTGGCAGCCACAGGCCGTCGGTATGGATCCAGTCGCGGTAGTTGACCTCCCAGCCATCCTGCTCGAGGCGGGCCGGGAAGCCGAGCTCGTCCTCCTCAAGCCGATAGTCGCTGGCGTCGCCGGGCAGGCCGCGGATCCAGTCCGACAGTGCGCCGAGCGGCAGCGACCAGCCCAGCTGCTGCTCCATCAGTGCCTCGGGAGTCTCGGCCTCGAAGCGCCCCTCGGCGTTGGTTAGCGAGAAGCGCCCCTCGCGGCCCTCAAGGGTAGTGCGGCCGCCGCCGAAGGGGCCGCTGATCAGCAGGCGATAATAGTGAGGGTGCTGGCTCCAGTCGAGATTGGCGCTGGTGGAGTCCTCGGGGGTGCGCAGCCCGGCCTTGCCGGCCAGCTGCCAGGTATCCAGCGACTCGATGCGTGACTCCTGGGCTTGCCACTGACCAGCGGCTCGCTCCCCCTCGGGCAGCGGAGCCTGGCGGGCGCAGCCGGCGGCCAGGGCCATCAGCAGCAGGGCGGCGGTGAGTCGAAGCGGGTGTCTGCGTCGCATGGCGGTCTCATGGTCGGGTGGTCGTGTCATCGGGGTGCAATCCCCGGGAGGCGTTGCAGCAGGTCGTCGATCAGCGGGCGTTCGTCGAAGCGCTCGAGAGCCTCGCCGACCAGTTCGCGGGCCTCATCGCGGCGGTCCAGCACCCACAGCACCTCGGCCAGATGGGCGGCAATCTCCTGGTCGGGCATGGCGCGATAGGCGCGCTCCAGCCAGGGCAGGGCAGCCTGGGGGTCGCCCTCGCGATAATGCAACCAGCCCATGCTGTCGAGGATCGCGGGGTTGTCGGGCTCGAGGGCATGGGCGCGCTCGATCAGTTCGCGGGCTTCCGCCAGGCGTGATGCGGGTCCCTGGTCGGCCAGGGTGTAGCCCAGTGCATTGAGGGCCATGGCGTTGTCGGGGGCGCGCTCGATGATCCGCTCCAGGTCACGCTCCATGCCCGCAAGGTCGCCTGCCTCCCAGGCGCGCATTCCGCGCAGGTAGAGCAGCTGCTCGTCGTTGGGAGTGCGTGCCAGCTCGCGGTCGAGCAGGGCGTCGGCCTCTTCGCCGAGATCCTCGCGATCGAGCAGCTCCACCTCCAGGGCCACCAGGTCGCTGAACCAGTCATCGTGGCGCAGTCGCTCGTTGCGCAGGAAGCGGCGGGCGTCGTCCAACCGGTCGTCCTCGACCAGCATCTCGGCGGCACGCAGCCGGCTGAGCAGGAACCCCTCCTCCGGCGGCACCTGGCGGTAATAAAGCAGGGCGTTGTCGATCTCGCCCTCGGCACGGGCGATGTCGCCGAGCAGCAGGAAGGCGTCGGCGGGGGGCTCGACGGACTCCACGAGCGGCAGCAGCAGACGCCGCGCCGGCTCGAGGTGCCCTTCATCAAGGTAGAGGCGAGCCAGGCCGATGGTCAGCGCGGCATCGCCGGTGTGCTCCTCGAGCAGGGCATCGGTCTGCGCCTCGGCGGCGGCCACGTTGCCCAGGCGCAGCTCGCTCTGGGCCAGCAGCAGGATGAAGCGGGCATCGCCGGGCGAGACCTCGAGGCCGCGGCGTGCGGCGCTGCGGGCGGCTCGCGGGTCGTCCGCCTCCTGGGCCAGACGGGCACGGGTCAGCCACAGGGCCGGCAGCTCCGGGGCTCGGGCACCGAGACGCTCCAGGCGTCGTTCGGCGGCGTCGGTCTCTCCGACGGCCACCTCGAGCATTGCGGTGGCGAGCTCGGCGTCATGGCGGCGGGCATCCTCAGGCGCCGTGGCCAGGTAGTCGCGCAGTCTGGACAGCAGCGGGGTCGGGTCGGCGTTGGCAGCCAGGGCGGATTCGACCAGCGACGAGATCTCGCTGTCGCCGCCCTCCCGAACCAGGGCGAGTCGCTGGCGCAACGCTTCGTCCCAGTCGCCGCGCTGCACGGCGAGACCAGCCAGCAGTCGCGCCGGAGCGGGGCTGTCGGGTGCGAGCCCCTGCCACTCCCGGGCGGCACGATCGAGCAGTTCGCGTTCGTTGCCGAAGCTCGCGGCCAGGGCCGCGCGCTCCGCGAGGCCGGCGTTGCGGTAGCGTTCGCTGGCAGAGAGGTAACCCTCGGCGGCGCGCTGGTAGTCGCCGCGCTGGCCGGCCAGCTCCGCGGTAAGCAGCCCGGCCAGACCTTCGGCGTCGAGGCCGCGCTCGATGGGCGGGGCACCGGCCAGCGGGTCCTCCATCAGCGAGGCCTCGTCGTCGGCCAGCGGCCACGCCTGACAGCCGGCCAGCAACAGGGCCAGTGCCGGCATCGCCAGAGGCAGGGATAACAGGGAAAGCGGGGCGCGGGCCATGGGGGTCTCGCTTGCGGTGCGGTGGACTCAGCATAACGGCTCGGCCGGCGTGGGCAAAGGCGCAGCGGTGGGGTGCGCCCTTCGCCTTTCGGCTGTGATAGAATCCTGGCGCCTCGATCGCGAGGCCGTAATGGCCGCACACCCCACGTTCAAGATGCCCGACGCATGACGCTGCTTGCCCTTGGAATCAATCACCGAACCGCCACCGTGGAGGTGCGCGAGCAGGTGGCCTTCGACCCCGCCGAGCTGGATGCTGCGCTGGGCGAACTGCGTGGCCTGCCCGAGGTAAAGGAGGCGGCCGTCCTCTCCACCTGCAATCGCACCGAGCTCTACTGCGTGACCGAGCCCGAAGGGGAGGTGGCCATCCTGGACTGGCTGGGCCGCTTTCACGGCCTGCCGGTCGATGACCTCTCGAAGTGCGCCTATCACTACCTGGACAACGACGCCGCCCGCCACCTGATGCGGGTGGCGGTGGGGCTGGACTCCATGGTGCTGGGCGAGCCGCAGATCCTCGGCCAGCTCAAGGACGCCTACCAGGCCAGTCGCCTGGGGCGTGGTCTGGGCAAGGAACTGGAGTGCCTGTTCCAGCACACCTTCGCCGTGGCCAAGCAGGTGCGCACCGAGACCGGCATCGGCCGCAACCCAGTGTCGGTGGCCTATGCGGCGGTGAGCCTGGCCAGCCGCATCTTCGATGACTTCGGCCGCGCCCGGGCGCTGCTGATCGGCGCCGGCGAGACCATCGAGCTGGTGGCCCGCCATCTGGTGGAGGCGGGCGTCAGCCAGCTTACCGTGGCCAACCGCACCCGCGAGCGCGGCGAGCTTCTGGCCGCGCCACTGGGTGGCCGGGCGATCACCCTGGATGCCATCCCCGACGCCCTGGTCGATGCCGATATCGTCATCTCCTCCACCGCGGCCCCACTGCCGATCCTCGGCAAGGGTATGGTGGAGCGGGCGCTGAAGAAGCGCCGTCATCGGCCGATCTTCATGGTTGATATCGCCGTGCCCCGGGACATCGAGCCCGAGGTGGGCCAGCTGGCCGACATCTTCCTGTATACGGTGGATGACCTTCAGGAGGTGATCGCGGAGAACCGCCGCCACCGCCAGGTGGCCGCCGACCAGGCGGAGTCGCTGATCGAGCACGGCGTGGGCGCCTGGCTGCATGACCGTCGCATCCGCAGCGGCGGCGAGCTGATCCATGACTACCGCTCCCGTGGCGAGGCGCAGCGCGACCACTCCCTGGAGCAGGCCCTGGCGCGGCTCGGTCGCGGCGAGGATCCCGAGGCCGTGGTGCGGCGCCTGGCCCACCAGCTCACCAACCGGCTGCTGCACGGCCCCACCGTGGCGCTGCGCGAGGCCGCCTCCGCAGAACGCCACGACCTGCTCGAGGCGGCCAGCGTGCTGCTGCTCGAGGCGACCCCCGACAAGACCCGATAGGACCGATTCATGAAAGCTTCCCTGCGTGCGCGTCTCGACGCCTTCGGCGAGCGCTTCGAGGAGCTCGCCGCCCTGCTGGCGGAGCCCGAGGTGATCGGCGACCAGGCCCGCTTCCGCGACTACTCACGAGAATATGCCGAGCTCGAGTCCCTGGTGGAGGCGTGGCGGGAATATCGCGCCGTGGAGGACGATATCGAGGACGCTGCACAGCTCGCCTCCGACAGTGACCCCGAGATGCGCGAGCTGGCCGAGCTCGAGCTGGCCGAGAGTCGCGAGAAGCGTGACGCCCTGGAGGTGACCCTCAAGCGCCTGCTGGTGCCGAAAGACCCCGACGATGGCCGTGGCGTCTTCCTCGAGGTGCGCGCCGGTACCGGTGGCGACGAGGCGGCGCTGTTCGCCGGTGACCTGTTCCGCATGTACTCCCGCTACGCCGAGAAGCACGGCTGGAAGGTGGAGGTGATCAGCGCCAGCCACGGCGAGCAGGGCGGCTACAAGGAGGTCATCGCGCGCATCAAGGGCGAGGGGGCCTACGCCCGGCTCAAGTTCGAATCCGGCGCCCACCGCGTGCAGCGCGTGCCGGCCACCGAGTCCCAGGGGCGCATCCACACCTCCGCCTGCACC
This sequence comes from Halomonas sp. C10-5, assembly GCF_057169305.1. Taxonomy (NCBI): domain Bacteria; kingdom Pseudomonadati; phylum Pseudomonadota; class Gammaproteobacteria; order Oceanospirillales; family Halomonadaceae; genus Halomonas; species Halomonas sp. C10-5. The sequence continues at coordinate 2,267,105 of NZ_CP175665.1, read as the reverse complement.
GTCGCGGTGATGCCCGAGGTGGAGGCGGTGGGCGACATCGACCTCGATCCGGGCGACCTGCGCGTGGACACCTTCCGCTCCAGCGGCGCCGGCGGCCAGCACGTCAACACCACCGACTCCGCCATCCGCATCACCCACCTGCCCAGTGGCGTGGTGGTGGAGTGCCAGGAGGAGCGCAGCCAGCACAAGAACCGCGCCAAGGCGATGTCGCTGCTCGCCGCCCGCCTCAAGCAGCACGCCGTGGACAGCCAGCGCCAGCAGCAGGCCGATACCCGGCGCTCCCTGGTGGGCTCCGGGGATCGCAGCGAGCGCATCCGCACCTACAACTTTCCCCAGGGGCGGGTCACCGACCACCGCATCAACCTCACCCTCTACAAGCTCGCCGAAGTGATCGGCGGCGAACACCTCGATGAGGTGATCGAGCCGCTGATCCACGAGTATCAGGCCGAACAGCTCGCCGCCCTGCAGCAGGAGGCCTGAGGTGGCGGGCGGGAGAGTGACCCTCGACGCCCTGCTGGCCGAGGCCGCGGCGAGTCTGGTTGCGGCGGGCTCGCCGTCGGCCCGCCTCGATGCCGAGGTACTGCTCTGCCATGTGCTGGGTGTCGAGCGCACCTGGCTCTACACCTGGGGCGACCGCGACGCCGACGGCGAGACGACAGAGCGCTTTCGGGCGCTGCTGGCGCGCCGCATGGCGGGAGAGCCGGTGGCCTATCTCACCGGTGAGCGCGAGTTCTGGGGGCTTACCCTGGCCACCGACCCAAGCACCCTGATTCCGCGCCCCGATACCGAGACCTTGGTCGAGGCGGCGCTGGCCCTGGCCACGGCGCCTGGCGGGCGGCTGCTCGACCTGGGTACCGGCAGCGGCGCCATCGCCCTGGCATTTGCCAGCGAACGCCCCGGCTGGCGCGTGCTGGGCCTGGATATCCGCCCCGAGGCGGTGGCCCTGGCGCGACAAAATGCCGCGCGCCACGCCCTGGAGAACGCCGTGTTCGGCGAGAGCGACTGGTTCGCCGCCCTGGCCGGGCAGGACGAGGATGCCCGCTTCGACCTCGTGGTCTCCAATCCCCCCTATATCGCCGCGGACGACCCGCACCTGGCCGAGGGCGACGTGCGCTTCGAGCCGCGCTCGGCGCTGGTTGCCGGTGGCGAGGGCCTGGCCGACCTGCGCCACCTAGCGGGGGCGGCACGTGAGCACCTGCTTCCCGGCGGCTGGCTGTTACTGGAGCATGGTTTTCGCCAGGCCGAGGCGGTGCGTGAGGCACTCCTCGCGGCGGGCTACGCCGAGGTGGCCAGCCGCCGCGACCTCGCCGGCCATGAGCGCATCAGCCTGGGGCGTCGGCCGGCGTGAGTCATACCAAGCGTTGATAGCCGTGGATGCGAGGCTGTGGTACACCTTCGGCAGATGATATTTCCGTCAGCTGCCGTAATGCAGGGTGATTAGCAGTCGATTCTGCTGTTGCGGCGGCGCTCATGACTCTTCCGACCGGTGCCACCCATTACAATGAAAGCCAAGTCCCGCTCCCTCGACCGCATCGACCTCAAGATCCTGCGCTGCCTGCAGGAGAACGCGCGTATCTCCTACGTCGACCTCGCCAGCCAGGTGGGACTCTCCACCACCCCCTGCCTGGAGCGGGTCAAGCGCCTGGAGCGCGCCGGGGTGATTCGCGGCTACCGTGCCGTGCTCGATCCCCGGGCGCTCAAGGCCAACCTGCTGGTGTTCGTGGAGATCAGCCTGGAGACCCAGTCGCCGGCCGTGTTCGACGAGTTTCGCCGCGCCGTGGCGCGCCTGCCCCAGATCCAGGAGTGCCATCTGGTCTCGGGGCAGTTCGACTACATCCTCAAGTGCCGCATTCCCGAGATGTCTGCCTATCGCCAGCTGCTCGGCGACGTGGTGCTGACCCTGCCGGGGGTCAAGGAGTCCAAGAGCTACGTGGTGATGGAGGAGGTCAAGGAGGAGTTCTCCCTCCACGTGCCCGATATCGAGGAGTTCGACAGCAAGTGAATCCCCCCATGAACGACCGCGACCTGCTGCGCTACAGCCGCCAGATCATGCTCGAGGCCATCGACATCGAGGGCCAGGAGCGCCTGCTTGCCGGCCACGCTCTGGTGATCGGCGCCGGTGGCCTGGGGTCGCCGGTGGCCCTCTACCTGGCCGCCGCCGGTGTCGGGCGGCTGACCCTGGCCGATGCCGACGAGGTTGAGCTCTCGAACCTGCAGCGCCAGATCGCCCACGGCGAGGCGGACCTGGGGCGCAACAAGGCCGAGTCGGCCCGCGAGGCGGCGCAGGCGCTCAACCCGGGGTGTCGCATCGAGACGCGCACGACGCATCTGGAGGGCGAGAGCATGGCCGCGGCGGTGGCCGCCGCCGACGTGGTGCTCGACTGCACCGACCGCTTCTCCAGCCGTTACGCCATCAACGCCGCCTGCCACGCGGCCGGGGTGCCGCTGGTCTCGGGCGCGGCGATCCGCTTCTCGGGTCAGCTGGCGGTGTTCGACCCCCGTGATCCCGACTGCCCCTGCTATGCCTGTCTCTATCCCCCGGATGGTCAGGGCGACGCGGCGCTCTCCTGCGCCGAGAGTGGCGTGGTGGCGCCTCTGGTGGGGCTGATCGGCAGCTTCCAGGCACTGGAGGCGATCAAGCTGCTCAGCGGTGCGGGCACCCCCCATCGGGGGCTCTCCACCTTCGACGGCCTGAGCGGCGAGTGGCGTCGCTTCGGCGTGCCGCGGGATCCTGCCTGCGTCACCTGTGGCAAACCCGTGACGACATCGTGATCGTGATTTCTTGACGTTTGGCTCGCCGCGCCGAGCGCCTGTCCGATCGCGACGTACGGCCCTTCATGGCGCAGTGGCGATGCCAGGGCCGGTTGCCTGGGCGCCTCGGCAAGGGTGTCGTATCGATTGGGCGTTGTTATTGAATACTTGACATCCACGCGTCGCCTGGTGTCAAACTGATTCCCAGCAGCACCCGTCTTCACAACAACGACAATGGCCACCGGCGCCCAGCGCCCAACCCCGGGGAGCCCGCATGACCGACCACGCCTCACCGCCGATCTCCTGGTACCGCGATTCCATCGCCGTCGACCTCGGCGCCTGCCCGCCCCTCGAGGGCGAGGTACGCGCCGATGTCTGCGTGGTGGGGGGCGGCATCACCGGCTGCTCGGCTGCGCTGGAGCTGGCCGAACGTGGCTACTCGGTGGTGCTGCTGGAGGCCGGCGAGATCGGCTACGGCGCCTCGGGGCGTAGCGGCGGGCAGATACTGCCGGGGCTGGGCACCGACATGGCCACCGTGGAGAAGGCCCTGGGGCGTGAGCGGGCCCGCGATATCTGGCAGCTCAGTCGCGAGGCGGTACGCCTGACCGCCGAGCATGTCGAGCGCCACGCCATCCCCTGCGACCTGCAGTGGGGCTACCTGCACGCGGCGGTCAAGCCGCGCCATGTGCGCGAACTGGCCGAGCATCGCGAGCGCATGGCCCGGGACTATGACTACCATGATCTGGAGATGCTCGAGGGCGAGGCACTGCGCGAGCGGGTGGTCACCGACGCCTACCCGGCCGCCCTGCATGAGTCCGCTGCCGGGCATCTGCACCCGCTCAACTATACCCTGGGTCTGGCCCGCGCCGCCCGCGAGGCCGGGGTGGTCATCCACGAGCAGAGCGCCGCCGTGGCCATCGAGCGTGGCCAGCCGGCCAGCGTGCGCACCGCCGCCGGGCGGGTCACCGCCGATTTCGTGGTGCTGGGCATCAACGCCTACCAGGCGGGGCTGGTGCCGGAAATGGGGGGGCGGGTGATGCGCGCCGCCAACTACATGATCGCCACCGCCCCGCTCAGCGAGGACCAGGCGGCGCAGGTACTGCCCCACAACGACGCCCTGTCGGATGCCAACTTCGTGCTCGACTACTACCGCCTCTCCGGTGATCGTCGCCTCATCTACGGCGGCGAGGTGAGCTACGACGGCCGCGAGCCCAAGGGCATCCAGGCGCGCATGGACGCCAAGATCGCGCGGCTCTTCCCGGTGCTCGAGGGCATTTCCATCGACTATCGCTGGGGTGGCGACGTGGCCATCACGCTCAATCGTGCGCCGGACTTCGGCCGCCTCGGCGGCAATATCTACTATGCCCAGGGCTATTCCGGACACGGCATGGCCCTGGCGGGGCTGGCCGGGCGGCTGATGGCCGAGGCCATCGCCGGACAGGCCGAGCGTTTCGACGCCTTCGCCGCCATGCCTCATCGACGCTTCCCGGGGGGAGCCCTGTTGCGCACCCCGCTGCTGGTACTGGCGACCACCTTCTACAAGCTGCGCGACCGGCTGTGACGAGCCGGCGAGACACCAAAACAACAGAGAGCAACGCCATGAACGATACCCTGACCCTGGATGCCGCCGAGGCCTCGCGAGCCGAGGCCGCCGAGTCGACTCGCGAGGCCTCCTCCATCGAGATGCAGGGGCTGCACAAGCGCTTCGGGCGCGACACCGTGGCCCTGGACGGCGTCGATCTGGTCATCGAGGCCGGCGAGTTCTTCACCCTGCTGGGCCCCTCCGGCTGCGGCAAGACCACCCTGCTGCGCATCCTCGCCGGGCTGGAGGAGGCCGATGACGGGCGCCTGGCCATCGGCGGCCGTGACGTCACCGAGGTGCCACCCCACAAGCGCAGCGTCAATACCGTGTTCCAGTCCTATGCGCTCTTCCCGCACCTGTCGGTGCGCGAGAACCTGGCCTTCGGCCTCAAGATGCGTGGCATGCCCCCCGGGGAGCGCGAGGCGCGGGTGGCGAAGATCGCCGAATTCATCAAGCTGGGCGACCTGGTGGACCGCCGCGTCGACCAGCTCTCCGGCGGCCAGCGCCAGCGCATCGCCCTGGCCCGGGCGCTGGTCAACGAGCCCGACGTGCTGCTGCTCGACGAGCCGCTCTCGGCGCTGGATGCCGGCCTGCGCAGCCAGCTGCAGGTGGAGCTGCTGCGGGTACAGAAGCGCCTGGGCATGACCTTCGTCTTCGTCACCCACGACCAGCAGGAGGCGATGGTGATGTCCGACCGCATCGCCGTGCTCAACGGCGGAGTGATCCAGCAGGTGGGCCCGCCCCGGGAGGTCTACGAGCACCCGACCAACGCCTTCGTGGCACGCTTCATGGGTCATGACAACCTCTACCCGATCAGTGCCCGCGACGGCGACCGCCTGACCACGTCGCTCGGCGAGCTTACCGCCGAAGCGGCCGGGGAGGGCGACCTGCTGCTGATCCGCCCCGAGACCCTGGACCTGCTGCCCGGTGAGCAGGCCGGTGAGAACCAGCTGCCGGCCACCGTCAGCGAGCGGCTCTATCGCGGCAGCCACGCCGAGTATCGCCTGGAGGTGGGCGAGACCACGCTGCAGGCCACGCTGAACAACCGTGGACGGCGCCTGCCCGAGGTGGGCGACCGGGTCACCGTCAAGGTGGCCCCGGAAGACCTGGTCACCCTGAGCGAATGAGGAGTCTCCCATGTCCTACGCCGGCGTGACCCCGACGGCCCGCAGCCGGGCCATGGTGCGCGAGAGTCGCCACCTGCTGTTCACCGTCGCCCCCGGGGCGACCTGGATCATCATCTTTCTGGTGTTGCCCAGCGCTTACCTGATGGGCGTGGCCTTCATGACCAATGGCCCCTACGGCCTGCCGGAGATGCCGCTGTCGCTGGAATCGTTCCGGCGTCTGGCGGGCTTCGGCTTCCTAGGCTGGAGCCCGGGCAACCTCTACACCCTGCTGCGCTCGCTGTGGCAGACCCTGGTCTCCACCGGCCTGGTGGTGATCGTCGCCTACCCCATCGCCTACTACATCAGCACCTGTCGCGCGAAGTGGCGGCCGATCATGCTGCTGCTGGTGGTGGTACCCAGCTGGACCAACCAGGTGATCCGCACCTTCGGCTGGATGAACCTGCTGGCCCCGGGCACCCCGCTCTCCGGTCTGGCCGAGAGTCTGGGGTGGATCGCCCCCAACATGGGGCTCTATCCCTCCAACTTCGCGGTGACCCTGGGCCTGGTCTACAACTTCCTGCCCTTCATGGTGCTGCCGCTCTACGCCGCCTTCGAGAAACTCGATACCGCCCAGGTGGAGGCCGCCCAGGACCTCTACGCCTCGCCGGTGCGCGCCTTCTGGCACGCGGTGTTCCCCCAGACCCTGCCGGGGCTGCTGGCCGGCATCGTGCTGGTGGCGATTCCCGCCTTCGGCATGTACGTGATCCCCGAGCTGCTGGGCGGCGGCAAGGGCATGATGCTCGGCAACCTGGTGGCCAACCAGTTCTCCGGTGGCGCCAACTGGCCGCTGGGGGCGGCCGGCGCGATCCTGATGCTGATCGCCACCTTCATCGGGCTCTACGCCATGCGTCGCATCGGCAAGCGCCTGGGTGGCGGCGAGGAGGTGGTGATATGAGAAAGCGCACGCTCAAGCGAGGCCTGACCGGCTTCTGGTGGTTCACCTTGGCCTTCCTCTACCTGCCGCTGGCGGTGGTGATGTTGTTCTCCTTCAACGCCTCCAACAGCGCGGCACGCTTTACCGGCTTCTCGCTGCGCTGGTACGAGCGGCTGCTGGGCAACGAGGAGATCCTCTCGGCCTTCGCCAACAGCATGGTGCTGGCCATCGTCTCCTCGGTGATCGCACTGGGCGTCGGCTGCCTGATCGGCTACGGCATGTACCGTCACCGGCATCGCAAGCTGGGCTGGCTGATCGTGCTGATCTACCTGCCCATCGTGCTGCCCGACATCGTCTTCGGCATCTCGGAGATGGCCTTCTTTGTGCAGATCCACCGCCTGACCGGGCTCTTCCAGCCGGGCCTGGGCACCATGATCATCGCCCACGTCACCTTCCAGATCCCCTTCGTGGCGCTGATCGTCTACTCGCGCTTCGTGGGTCTGGACCCGACGCTCTTCGAGGCGGCCAAGGATCTCTATGCCACGCCGGCCAAGCGGGTGATCCACTTCATGCTGCCGACCATCAAGCCGGCGCTGATCTCGGCCTTCTTCCTCTCCTTCACCCTGTCGGTGGATGACTTCGTGATCAGCTTCTTCACCGCGGGGCCGGAGAGCGCGACCCTGCCGATCTACATCTGGGGTGCGATCAAGAAGGGGGTGTCGCCCGAGATCAACGCCATCGCTACCCTGATGATCGGCGCAGTGGCCATCGCCGCCATCATCAGCCTGATGTTCAGCCGTCGCCGGCAGGCCTGAGCCGGCACCTCACTCCACGGGGAAACCAGGAGAGTCATCATGACAATCAACAAGACCGCACTTGCCCTGTCCGTCGGCGCCGCGCTGCTCGCCAGCAGCGTCCAGGCCCAGGAGAACAAGCTCTACCTGTTCAACTGGACCGAGTACATGGACCCCGAGATCATCGAGGCCTTCGAGGAGAAGTACGACGTCGAGGTGGTGCAGAACTACTTCAACTCGCTGCCTGAGATGCTCTCCAAGCTCCAGGCCGGGGGTGTCTCCCAGTACGACATCATCGTGCCCTCCAACTACTATGTGCCGCGGCTGATCGAGACCGGCCTGGTGCAGAAGCTCGACAAGGCGAAGATTCCCAACTTCGCCAACGTCATGGAGCAGTTCCAGGACCCGGTGTTCGACCCGGGCGCCGAGTACACCGCCCCCTACCAGTGGGGCACCACCGGGGTGGTCTACAACACCGAGACCTTCCCCGATGCGCCCAAGAGCTGGTCGCTGCTGTTCGACCCCGAGGTCAATCCGGACCATCCCTTCGCGCTGATGGGGGACGGTCAGGTCAGCCTGGGTGGCGCCTGCGCCTACCTCGGCCACGGCTACGATTGCACCGACCCCGAGGGCTGGAAGGAGGCCGCCCGCCTGCTGATCGAGACCAAGGGGCGCGATACCTTCAGCGGCTTCACCGACGGCACCCCGGCGCTGCAGCAGCTGGCCCGCGGCGTGACCCATATCGGGCTCTCCTACAACGGCGACTACCTGTTCTTCAAGGACGAGGACCCGGAGTCCTTCGAAACCTTGGACTTCATGATCCCCGACGAGGGGGCCGAGATGTGGGTGGACTCGATGATGATCACCTCCGAGGCCCCCAATCCCGACATGGCCCACAAGTTTATCGACTTCATCCTAGATGCCGAGGTGGGCGCCCAGCTCTCCAACTACAACTACTACGCCAGCCCCAATGCCGCCGCCGAGCCTTACCTGGATGAGGTGCTGACCGTGCCGCCGGTGCAGCCCAGCGAGGATGACATGGCACGCCTGCGCTTCACGCCGAGCCTGGAGGGCGAGTCCCTGCAGATCTTCCAGCAGCTCTGGTCGGAGGTTCAGTCACGCTGAGCGGACGGCCCCCGGTGCGCCGGGGGCCGCCTTACCATGAGCAAGGACATACCCATGAGTAACCGACAGGAGCAGCCGCTCCTCAACGACTGGTTCCAGAATCACGGTATCACCGAGGTGGAGTGCCTGGTCAGCGACCTGACCGGCATCCTCAAGGGCAAGATCATGCCCGCCGGCAAGTATCTCAATGGCGGGCGACCGCGCCTGCCCGACTCGATCTTCATCCAGACCGTCACCGGGGGCTATCCCGATGACGAGGATATCCGTTTCTGGAATCCCGCCGAGCGGGACATGGAGCTGGTGCCCGATCCCAAGGCCGTCTTCCTGGTGCCCTGGGCCGAGGATCCCACCGCCCAGATCATCCACGACTGCTACTACCTGACCGGCGAGCCGGTGGAACTGGCGCCGCGCCATGTGCTCAAGCGGGTGCTGGAGCTCTATGCCAAGCGTGGCTGGACCCCGGTGATCGCCCCCGAGGTGGAGTTCTACCTGGTCAAGACCAACACCGACTCCGACTACCCCCTGGAGCCGCCCATCGGCCGTACCGGGCGCCAGGAGAGCAGCCGTCAGTCCTTCTCCATCGATGCGGTCAACGAGTTCGATCCGCTGTTCGAGGAGATGTACGACTACTGCGAGGCCATGAATCTCGACCTGGACACCCTGATCCACGAAGAGGGGGCGGGTCAGATGGAGGTCAACTTCCAGCATGGCGACCCGCTGGCACTGGCCGACCAGGTGGTGATGTTCAAGCGCACCCTGCGCGAGACGGCGCTGCGCCACGGCATGTACGCCACCTTCATGGCCAAGCCCATGGCCAACGAGCCGGGCAGCTCCATGCATATCCACCAGAGCCTGCTGGACGCCAAGGACGGGCATAACGTCTTCGCCGGCGACGACGGCCAGCCCAGCCGGCTCTTCCACCACTTCATCGGCGGCCTGCAGAAGTACCTGCCGGCGGTGATGCCGCTGCTGGCCCCCAACGTCAACTCCTATCGTCGCCTGATGCGCACCGAGAGCAGCGGTTCGGCGCCGATCAACGTGGAGTGGGGCATGGACAACCGCACGGTGGGGCTGCGGGTGCCGGTCTCGTCGCCCGAGGCGACCCGTGTGGAGAACCGCCTGGCCGGCGCCGACGCCAACCCCTACCTGGTGATGGCGGCCTCGTTGGCCTGCGGCTACCTGGGGATGCTCAGCCAGTTGGAGCCGCGCCCGCCGATGACCGGCTCCGCTTGGTCCGGCGGCCACAAGCTGCCCGACGATATCGGTCCGGCTCTGGACCTGCTGCACGACTGCCAGCCCCTGGCCGATATCCTCGGTGAGCGCTTTACCCACAGCTACCTGGCGGTGAAGCGCGCCGAGCATCGTGCCTATTTCCAGGTGATCAGTTCCTGGGAGCGGGAGCATCTGCTGCTCAGGGTCTAGGCTTACTGCCGGGCGCCTCGACTCGCCCGGTGATCCGCAACAGGGAGAAAGACGATGCCGATGACACCAAGACGCTGGGCGCCGCTCGCCGGACTGGGCCTGCTCACGCTGAGCGTGGCCGCGGCCGCCGACGACGGCAAGCTGCGGCTATTCAACTGGTCGGACTACATGGATCCGGCCATCATCGAGGACTTCGAGGAGGAGAGTGGCCTGGAGGTGGTACAGAACTACTACAACTCCAACGCCGAACTGTTCTCCAAGCTCACCGCCGGGGGCGACGCCCAGTACGACCTGATCGTGCCCTCGGACTACTTTGTGCCGCGGCTGATCGACGCCGGGCTGGTGCGTCCCCTGGCCGCCGAGGGCGAGGCGCTGGAAGGGCACGACAATATCCTCGACGAGTTCCGCGCACCCAGCTATGACCCCGAGGGCGCCTATACCGTGCCCTACCTGTGGGGCGCCACCGGTATCGTCTACAACACCGAGACCTGGCCCGACCCGGCACCGAGCTGGGGCCTGCTCTATGATCCCGAGGTCAACGGCGACTACCCCTTCGCGCTGCTCAAGGGTGACGCCCAGTTCACCTTCGGCACCGCCTGCGCCTTCCAGGGGGCCGGCTTCGACTGCGTGGGGCAGGAGCCCTGGGTAGCGGCGGCCAGGCAGGTCATCGAGACCCGCGGCCGAGACAACTTCGTCGGCTTCGTGGATGCCACGGCGGCCATCGAACAGGTGGCCAACGGGGTGATTCACGCCGGCGTCGCCTACAACGGTGACCTCGCCGGCAAGCGTGCCGAGGATCCCGAGACCTACGGCAAGCTGGGTTTCTTCATCCCCGAGGAGGGATCCCAGCGCTGGGTCGACGTGCTGGCGATCCCGGCGCGCGCCCCGAACCCCGAGGCGGCGCAGGCCTTTATCGAGTACCTGCTGCGTCCCGAGGTGGCCGCCCGACTGGCCAACTACAACTTCTATACCACGCCCAACGAGGCGGCCCTGTCGCTGGTCAACGATGCCCTGCGCGAACCGCCGGTGATGCCCGACGAGGCCGCCCGCGAGCACTTGCATTTCACCCCCTCGGTGAGTGGCGAGCAGCTGGAGCTGCTCCAGGAGCTGTGGAACGAGGCGCGCAGCCGCTGAGGTTGGCCGCGCTCGCCATCACGCCGCCGGGGGCACCTCCGGCGGCGTCTTTTTTTTGGTGAATATATAGTGCCGTTATGTTTGCCATTTTCCTGACGAGGTCGGTAATATGGCGAATAGGTGTTGAATAAAATTTCCAATGGGGGGTCTCATGTCCGTCTCGTTCGAGCCCGATCACGCCGCGTCCTGGTACGCCGCCACCGCCAACCCTGCTTCCGAGCGCCCCGCCCTCGAGGGCGAGGTCGAGTGTGATGTCTGCGTGGTGGGCGCCGGCTTCACCGGCATCTCCGCCGCCCTGCACCTGGCGGAGCGGGGCCTCTCGGTGGTGGTGCTGGAGGCCGTGCGGGTCGGCTACGGCGCCTCCGGGCGCAATGGCGGCCAGATCGTCAACAGCTACAGCCGCGACATGGACGTGATCGAGGCCAAGTACGGTGCCGAGACCGCCCGTGCCCTGGGCGACATGGCCTTCGAGGGCAACCGCATCATCCGCGAGCGCGTCGAGCGCTATGCCATCGACTGCGATCTCAGGGACGGCAACCTCTTCGCCGCCTGCAATCAAAAGCAGCTCGAGGGGCTGCGCGAGCACCAGGCGCTCTGGGAGCGCTATGGCTACCGCGAGCTCGAACTGCTGGAAGGCGAGGCACTCAAGCGCGAGGTAAATTCCGACCGCTACACTGGCGCCCTGGTGGATCACGGCGGCGGCCACCTGCACCCGCTCAACCTGGTGCTGGGTCAGGCCGCCGCCCTGGAGTCGCTCGGCGGGCGTATCTTCGAATACTCGCCGGTGACCGGCCTTGCGCATGGCGAGCCCGTGGTGGTGAGCACCGCCAATGGCTGGGTACGCGCCGAGCGGGTGGTGATGGCGGGCAACGCCTACCTCAAGGGGGTGCTGCCGGAGATCGAGGGCAGGTCGATGCCCTGCGGCACCCAGATCATCACCACCGAGCCGCTGGGCGAGGAGCGGGCCCGTCAGCTGATTCCCAATGGCCTGGCGGTGGAGGACTGCAACTACCTGCTCGACTACTACCGCCTGACCCGCGACAACCGCCTGCTCTACGGCGGTGGGGTCAACTACGGCGGCAGTGACCCGGCGGACATCACGGCGGTGATCCGTCCCAAGATGCTCAAGACCTTTCCCGAACTCGCCGACGTCAAGGTCGACTACGCCTGGAGCGGCACCTTCTTGATGACCCTGAACCGTCTGCCGCAGTTCGGGGTGGTCAACGGCAATGTCTACTACGCCCAGGGCTATTCCGGCCACGGCGTCACTTGCACCCATCTCGCCGGCAAGCTGATCGCCGAGGTGATGCACGGCCAGGGGGAGCGCTTCGATGCCTTCGCCGGGCTGCCACAGTTGCCATTCCCGGGGGGGCGCCTGCTGCGGGTGCCGCTCTCGGCCGTCGGCGCCTGGTATTACCAGACCCGCGACAGGTTGGGGATATAAGCACCGTTCCCCCCCTTACCGATGCCGGGACAATGACCGGCGCGGGAGGCGGGGGCGGTTGATCAGCTGAACTTTCGGAACAGGCTCGTCATGTCGAACAGCTCATCCAGTCGCTCATAGCGATCACGGGCTTCCGGCCAGCGCTGCTCCTGCACCGCGGCGATCATGGTCTCCAGCAGCATCATGGTCGCCACGCTGGAATCCCATCCCGAGGGAATCTCGACCCAGCAGTTGAAGGTGAAGTCGGCCAGCGAGGAGATGGGGGAGCCCCACTGGTCGGTGAACAGCACGACGCGCACGTCACGCTTACGCACCATCTCCGTGAGCCGCAGCAGGTTGGTCTCGTAACGGCGGATATCGAAGATCAGCAGGGTCTCACCCGGCTCCATGTCCAGTACGTAGTGTGGCCAGGTGCCGGAAGACGAGGTCATATGGGTCACGCGAGGGCGCACCGCCTGGAAGTGCGTGAAGGCGTAGTCGGCGAGCGCCTGGGTGATGCGTCCGCCGACGATGTAGAGCCGCCGGTCGGCATCGGCCAGTTGAGCGGTGGCCCGGTCGAACCGCTCCGTCTCGATATGCGCGAAGGTCTGCTGGATGTTGCCCGTGACCGCCTGGGCGAAGCGGTTGAGCAGATGGGTCTCGGGGGCTTCGGATGACCAGTTGGCGCGCCTCTGGGTAGGGCCGACCCCCGTTGCCTCCAGCTCGCCCAGAAGCGCCCGGTGAAACTCCGGGTAGCCCTTGAACCCCAGCTTCTTGACCATCCTTGCCACCGTTGGAGAGGAGACGCCCACGTTGCCAGCCACGATGGTGATGGAGGCCAGGCCGGCCGCTGGATAGTTGTCGAGCAGGGCGTTGGCAAACTTGCGTTCCGCTTGCGTGAGCGCTGGGTAATGCTGGCGGATCAGCTCTCGCACGGTGGGGGGGGAGTTGGCGGTCGTCATGACGAGTCCTTCATAACGCGTCCTTCCTGGTAGGCATCGGTTACCCGATTACACGGGCGGATCGACGTTGAAACGGTGATTGAATAAATATTGACACCCCGACTTTTCGACGTCTATATCTTTACAGGACCGTGGAGGAGTCCTGATGTCCAGCGCAATCGAGTCGTCATCCCCGAGTGTCGAGATCCATAACCGTCAGGGCAGCGGCCCCGCCGTGATCCTGTGCGAACATGCGTCTCATCAAATCCCCGAGCGATACCATGACCTGGGTCTGAAGCCCGAGCATCGTTGCAGTCACGCGGCATGGGATCCCGGTGCTAGGGCCGTGGCCGTGACGCTGTCGGCGATGCTGGATTCGCCGCTGGTAGCCAGCCGGATCTCCAGGCTGGTCTACGACTGCAACCGTCCTCCCGAGGCGGAAAGCGCGATGCCCGAGCGCGTGGAAGTCATCGACGTGCCGGGCAATCACCAGCTGACGGCAGATGAGCGCTTGGCCCGGGTCGAGGCGGTCTATCGTCCGTTCTGCGACGCCGTGGCTCGGGTGATCGCCGAGCGTGCGTCGCGCCGTGCCCCGACGGTGCTGATCACTATCCATAGCTTCACGCCGAGCTTTCACGGTCAGGCCCGCACGGTCGAGATCGGCATCCTGCATGATGTCGACCGGCGAATGGCCGATGCGATGCTGGCGCTATCCCACCTCCTGCCGCATCGAAAGATTCAGCGTAATGCCCCCTATGGACCCGAGGATGGGGTCACCCATTCACTGAAGCGGCATGGCATCGACAACGGGCTGGCGAATGTGATGATCGAGATTCGCAATGACCTGCTGGCCACGCCGGAAGGGGAGGACACCCTGGCTCGGGAGCTGTCGCAGTTGATCCTGCCCGCGCTGGACACCTTGGGGATCGCGTCGGTGGCTCGGGAGGGTCAGCAAGATGCCTAGGGCCATCCTGATCTATATCGGTGCCATCGACGCCATGAACCGTGTCATCGGTCGAATGGCGATGTACCTGATCTTCGTCCTGATGGCGGTACTGCTCTGGTCATCGACCTCTAAGGTGTTCATGACGCCCTCGGCGTGGACGCTGGAAACTGCGCAATTTGTCATGGTGGCCTATTTCGTGCTGGGGGGGCCCTACTCGATCCAGATGGGTTCGAATGTGCGCATGGACCTCTTCTATGGCGACTGGAGCCCGAAGACCAAGGCCTGGGTCGATGCCATCACGGTCTTCTTCCTGATCTTCTATCTCGGCGTGCTGCTCTATGGCGGCTTGGTGTCGACGGCCTATTCGCTCGGCTACTTCGGCAGCGAGCCGTTCGACTTCTTCCTGTCCCTCATCGCTACCTTCTTCACCGAGGGCCCGTCGGCGGCGGGAGAGAAGCTCGGCTTCCTGGAACGCAGCCCCACGGCCTGGCGACCCTGGCTCTGGCCGATCAAGACAATACTATGTCTCGGCGTGTTCCTGATGATCCTTCAGTCCCTCGCCGAGTTCTTCAAGGATATCGGCCGTCTGCGCGGGGTGCTCGACTGATGCCGTACGAGATGATCGCCATCGTGATGTTCAGCGCCATGATGCTGATGCTGTTTACCGGCCAGCGTGTGTTCGGCGCCATTGGTTTCGTCGGTGCACTGGCCGGTGTCCTGCTGTGGGGCACGGGCGGGGTCGATATCCCGTTTTCATCGGCGATGAAGCTGATGAAATGGTATCCGCTGCTGACCCTTCCGATGTTCATCTTCATGGGCTATGTGCTCTCGGAGAGTCGCATCGCCGATGACCTCTACCGCATGTTCCATGTCTGGATGGGGCCGGTCAGGGGAGGCCTTGCCATCGGGACGATAGGACTCATGGTGCTCATCTCGGCCATGAACGGCCTGTCGGTGGCCGGGATGGCGATCGGTGCCACGATCGCCTTGCCCGAACTGCTGCGGCGGGGCTACGACAAGATCATGGTGACCGGCGTCATCCAGGCGGGCTCCAGTCTCGGGATTCTCGTGCCGCCCTCGGTGGTGCTGGTGCTGTACGCGATGATCGCGCGCCAGCCCGTCGGGCAGCTGTGGCTTGCCGGGGTGCTGCCGGGGCTGATGATGGCGACGCTGTTCATCATCTATATCTATGTCCGCTGCCGCCTGCAGCCCTCCCTGGGCCCGGTCCTGCCTGTCGAGGAGCGCGATATATCGCTGGCCGAGAAACTGCGCCTGCTGAGGGCGGGCCTGCTGCCGCTGGTCATCTTTGCCGTGATGATGGTGCCCTTCGTCAAGGGCTGGACATCACTGGTCGAGAGTTCCGCCGTGGGGGCGGTGACTGCGCTGCTGGCGGCAACGCTCAAGGGGCGGATGACCCGTAGGGTGTTCGAGGTATCGGTGCGCCAGACCCTGGCCATCACCTGCATGTTCATGTGGATCATCCTGGCCGCGCTCGCCTTCGGCGCCATCTTCGACGGGCTGGGCGCGGTCAAGGCCATCGAGGACCTCTTCACCGAGCGCCTGGGGCTGTCGCCCTGGATGATCCTGATCCTGATGCAGCTCAGCTTCATCGTGATGGGGACCTTCCTCGACGATACCGCCATGCTGGTGATCGTGGCGCCGCTCTATGTCCCGCTGGTCGATGCGCTCGGCTTCGACCTGATCTGGTACGGGGTGCTCTACACGATCACCACCCAGATCGCCTACATGACGCCGCCGTTCGGCTACAACCTGTTCCTGATGCGTGCCATGGCGCCGCCCGAGATCGGGCTGCGCGATATCTATCGGTCGATCCTCCCCTTCGTCTTGGTGATGACGGTCGCCCTCAGCCTGGTGATGGTCTTTCCGCAGATTGCACTCTGGCTTCCGGGCTATATCTATGGGAGCTGACCATGGCAGGAACCAACAACAAGAGCCTCACCAGGGGCCGACAACGTGTCACATCCGGTAGTTAACACCAGGAGAGCGAGAAAATGACAACAAGACGCAAGTTTCTGATCAATGCAGCGGCCGGTGCCGCCATCGCGCCGTTGGCCTCACGGGTCATGGCCCAGTCTTCCTCCGAGCCCACCATCAAGTGGCGCATGCAGACCTATGCCGGTGCCGCCCTGGCGGAGCATGTCGCCAAGCCGGCCATCGACCTGTTCAACCGGATCGCCGGGGACCGCATGCAGATCGAGCTCTACTATGCCGACCAGCTGGTACCGACGGGTGAGCTCTTCCGTGCGATGCAGCGCGGCACCATCGATGCCGTGCAATCGGACGACGACTCCATGGCATCCCCCACCGAGGTCACCGTCTTCGGTGGCTACTTCCCCTTCGGGTCACGGTACAGCCTCGATGTGCCGGTGCTCTTCAACCAGTATGGGCTGAAGGAGATCTGGGAGGAGGAGTACGCCAAGGTCGGTGTCAAGCATGTCAGCGCAGGTGCCTGGGATCCCTGCCATTTCGCCACCAAGGAGCCGATCCGCAGCCTCAAGGATCTGGAGGGCAAGCGCATCTTTACCTTCCCCACCGCGGGACGCTTCCTGTCGCAGTTCGGCGTGGTGCCGGTGACCCTGCCCTGGGAGGACATCGAGGTGGCCGTGCAGACCGGCGAGCTGGATGGCATCGCCTGGTCCGGCATCACCGAGGACTATACGGTGGGCTGGGCCGACGTCACCAACTACTTCCTGACCAACAACATCTCGGGTGCCTGGATCGGGCACTTCTTCGTCAACATGGAGCGCTGGAACGAGCTCCCGGAAGACCTGCGCCTGCTGTTCGAGGTGTGTTGCGAACAGTCCCACTATTACCGCCAGCACTGGTACTGGGGCGGCGAGGCCAAGCTGCGTGTCCATGGCGACAAGCTGGAGCTCACCTCGATTCCCGATGCCGAGTGGGATCAGGTGGAAGCCGCCGCCCAGGAATTCTGGGATGAGATCGCGGCGGAGTCGGAGACCAAGGCCAGGGTGGTCGAGATCTTCAAGCAGTACAACGCCGATATGCGCAAGGCCGGGCGGCCCTACCGCTACACCGATGCCTGATCGGGTCACATGCCCCGGCGGCGCCGGGGCATCTCTACTTGGCAAGGCGCCGCCCTGATGTGGGCAGGCATTGATTTCTGGATGCGATGAGGAGCGTCGGCAATGACCAACGCGCTGGCTTTGGATGCCCTTGAGAAGCTGAAGGCCAAGGTGGGAAGCGGTGAGGTGGACACGGTGCTCGTCTGCATCGTCGACATGCAGGGGCGCCTGATGGGCAAGCGGCTCCATGCGCGTCACTTCGTGGAGGAGGGGTGGGGCGAGACCCATTGCTGCAACTACCTGCTGGCCACCGATCTCGAGATGGAAACGCCGGATGGCTATGCCAGCACCTCCTGGAGTGCCGGCTACGGCGACTACATCATGAAACCGGATCTCACCACGCTGCGGCCTGTGCCATGGCTGGAAGGCACGGCCATGGTGCTGTGCGATGTGCTGGATCATCACACTCACGACCCGGTGCCCCATGCCCCGCGTACCATCCTCAAGCGCCAGCTCGCACGGCTGGAGGCGCTGGGCTTCGATGCGGTCATGGCCACCGAGCTCGAGTTCTTCCTGTTCGCGGAGAGCCTCGACGAGATCCGCAGGAACGGGTTTCGCGATATCGAGCCGATCAGCGGCTATAACGAGGACTACCATATCTTCCAGACCACCAAGGAAGAGCATGTGTTGCGTCCCCTGCGCAACCATCTCTACGCGGCTGGCATACCGGTGGAAGGCACCAAGGGCGAGGCCGGTTCCGGCCAGGGGGAGCTCAATATCCGCTATGCGAAGGCGCTCGATACGGCGGACTATCACACCATCGCCAAGCATGCGACCAAGGAGATCGCCTGGCAGCAGGGCA
Source organism: Halomonas sp. C10-5 (assembly GCF_057169305.1). Classification (NCBI taxonomy): domain Bacteria; kingdom Pseudomonadati; phylum Pseudomonadota; class Gammaproteobacteria; order Oceanospirillales; family Halomonadaceae; genus Halomonas; species Halomonas sp. C10-5. The sequence goes on along the minus strand of NZ_CP175665.1, from coordinate 2,249,041 downwards.
GGGCGGTGACCTTCATGCCCAAGTGGCACCACGGCCATTCGGGCAGCTCCACCCATATCCATCAGTCACTGTGGCAGGGAGACGCCCCTGCCTTCTTCGACGCAGACGATGCCCATGGCATGTCGGCGCTGATGAAGCACTACCTGGCCGGCCTGCTGAAATACGCGCCCGACTATACCTACTTCCTGGCCCCCTATATCAACAGCTACAAGCGTTTCCAGAAGGGCTCCTTCGCTCCTACGCGAACGGTCTGGTCGGTCGACAACCGCACCGCCGGGTTTCGCCTCTGCGCCGACAACACGCGGGCGGTGCGCATCGAGTGCCGCATCGGCGGCTCGGACCTGAACCCCTATCTGGCCATGGCGGGGCAGCTCGCCGCCGGCATCCAGGGCATCGAGGAGAGGCTCGAACTTCCCCCGCCCGCCAAGGGGGACACCTATGAGGGAGAGACGGGTCTGATCCCGCAGAACCTGCGCGATGCCATGCACGCGCTGAAGGGGTCTTCCATGCTGCGCGAGGCCATGGGGGATGCGGTGGTCGACCACTACGTCCGTGCCGCCGAGGTGGAGCTCGAGGACTTCGACCGGGTGGTGACCGATTACGAGGTGGCACGGGGCTTCGAGCGCTCGTGACCGAGCGCCAGGTTGGCCGGGACCCTGCGCACGGGAGCAGGGGAGGCGCACTTTCCACAGACTGGAGAAGACGATGGGTCATATCCTGACATGCATCTCGCCGATCGACGGGTCGGTCTACGCCGAGCGTGAAGCCCTGTCGCTTGCGGCTGCGCAACAGGCCGCCGCACGGGCGCGCTCGGCCCAGGCGAGCTGGGCGGCCCGCCCGATCCAGGAAAGGATCGAGCTGGTGCGAGCGGGCATCGCCGCCGTGGGTGCCATGAACGACGAGGTGGTGCCGGAGTTGGCGCACATGATGGGCCGCCCTGTTCGCTATGGTGGCGAGTTCGCTGGCTTCGAGGAGCGTGGTGCCCATATGGCGGCCATCGCCGAGGAGGCGCTGGCCGATATCGCGGTGGGCGAGGATGCCACGGTCAAGCGCTTCATCAAGCGCATTCCCCACGGTGTGGTGCTGGTGGTGGCCCCCTGGAATTACCCCTACATGACGGCGATCAATACGCTGGCCCCGGCCCTGATCGCGGGGAATACGGTATTGCTCAAGCATGCCACCCAGACCCTGCTGGTCGGCGAGCGGCTGGCGCGTGCCTTCCACTCGGTCGGGGTGCCCGAGGAGGTGTTCCAGAACGTCTTCCTGGATCACGCCACCACCTCGGCATTGATCGCCGAGCGGGCCTTCGACTTCGTCAACTTCACCGGCTCGGTAGGCGGGGGGCGCGCCATGGAGACGGCGGCTGCCGGCACCTTCACCGGGCTGGGCCTGGAACTGGGCGGCAAGGATCCGGGCTATGTCATGGAGGATGCCGACCTCGATGCCGCGGTCGCTACCCTGATCGACGGGGCGATGTTCAACTCGGGGCAGTGCTGCTGCGGGATCGAGCGCATCTATGTGCACGAGAGCCTCTTCGAGGCCTTCGTCGACAAGGCGGTTGCGATCGTCGAGGGCTACAAGCTGGGCAACCCCCTGGCCGCCGATACCGATATCGGTCCGATGGCGAATATCCGCTTTGCCCGGGAGGTACGTGCCCAGATCGACGAGGCCCTGGCGGCTGGTGCGACGGCGCATATTGCCCGCAAGGCCGAGGATGATGGGGGCGCCTACCTGACGCCGCAGATCCTCACCCGGGTGACCCATGAGATGCGCGTGATGCGTGACGAGAGCTTCGGGCCGGTGGTCGGCATCATGCCGGTGGCGGACGATGAAGAGGCGATCCGGCTGATGAATGACAGCCGGTTCGGCCTGACGGCCAGCCTGTGGACCGCAGATATCGAGCGGGCCCAGCGCGTGGGCGACCGCGTCGAGACAGGTACCGTGTTCATGAATCGCGCCGACTACCTGGACCCGGGCCTGTGCTGGACCGGCTGCAAGGACACGGGGCGCGGCGGTGGCCTGTCGGTGATCGGCTACCACAATCTGACCAGGCCGAAGTCCTACTATTTAAAGAAAACAAAAACATGATCAAGAAGGTGACGACATGATGCTGACCGGAAACTGGACCTATCCCACCGCTATCCGCTTCGGTGCGGGGCGGATCAAGGAGCTACCAGAGGCCTGTGCCGAGGCGGGCATGAACCGACCGCTGCTGGTCACCGACCGTGGCCTGGCGGACCTGCCGATCACCCGGACAGCGCTGGATATCCTCGAGGCAGCGGGCCTCGGCCGCAGCCTGTTTGCCGAGGTGGATCCCAATCCGAACGAACAGAATCTGGCGGCAGGGGTCGAGGCCTTCCGGGCCGGCGGCCATGACGGGGTGGTCGCGTTCGGCGGGGGCTCGGGGCTGGACCTGGGCAAGATGGTGGCATTCATGTCCGGCCAGACGCGTCCGGTGTGGGATTTCGAGGATATCGGTGACTGGTGGAAGCGCGCAGATGCCGAGACGATTGCCCCCATCGTGGCGGTGCCCACCACCGCCGGGACCGGTTCGGAGGTCGGCCGAGCCAGCGTCATCACCAACTCCCGCACCCATGAGAAGAAGATCATCTTCCATCCCAGGGTACTGCCCAGGGTGGTGCTGTGTGATCCCGAACTGACGGTCGGCATGCCCCGGCCGATCACCGCCGGGACCGGGCTGGATGCCTTCGCCCACTGCGTCGAGGCGTTCTCCAGCCCGCATTATCACCCGATGAGTCAGGGCATCGCGCTGGAGGGCATGCGCCTGGTCAAGGAGTACCTGCCGCGCGCCTATGCCGACGGCACCGACCTGGAAGCGCGGGCGCACATGATGAGTGCGGCACTCATGGGGTCCACGGCGTTCCAGAAGGGGCTGGGGGCTATCCACGCGATGAGTCACCCGATAGGTGCCGTTTTCAACACCCACCATGGCACCACCAATGCGATCTGCATGCCGGCGGTGCTCGAGTTCAATGCCGACATGATTCGCGAGCGGTTCGACATGGCGGCCGGTTATCTGGGTATCGAGGGTGGCTTCGATGGCTTCCGGACCTTCGCGCAGGAGCTCAATGATCGGCTGGGCATCCCGCGGACCCTCTCCGAGGTCGGGGTCACCCCGGATCGCCTCGACGACCTGGCTGCCATGGCGATCCAGGACCCCAGCTGTGGCGGAAACCCGGTGACCCTGACCGTGGAGAACCTCAAGACACTGTTCCACCGCTGCCTGTGACCGATGCCCGGTATGGGTGTCATTTGCCGGGGGAGTCAACGCCAGGCGTTCGTCGCCTACCGCGGATGTCAGGTGAGTCCCGTGATCTCTCCCCGGTCATCGATATCGAGCCGTGTGGCGGCGGGTGAGGCACTGAATCCCGGCATGGTGAGGATGTTTCCGGCCAGGGCGTAGACGAAGCCCGCCCCGGCGGAAAGGCGCACCTCGCGCACCGGCAGCCGCCAGCCGGTCGGGGCGCCGAGCCGTTTCGGGTCGGCCGACAGCGACATATGTGTCTTGGCGATGCACGCCGGATAGGCTCCGTAGCCCTGGCGCTGCCAGGTCTCCAGTCGATCGCGTGTGCCGGGGGCGAAGTCGACCCCCTCGGCGCCGTAGAGGCGCGTGGCGATGCGCTCGATCTTCTCCGCCAGCGCCATCTCGGCGGGGTAGAGGAAGTGGAAGCCGTTGCCGGTGGTGTCGGCCTCGTCGATCGCCGCGATCAGCGCCTCTGCCAGGGCCATGGCACCCTCGCCGCCGTCACGCACATGAGTGGAGACTTCGGCGCGCACCCCCACCGAGGCGCACAGCTCGCGGACGGCGGCATGCTCGCTCGGGTGGTCTCCGGGGAAGGCATTGATCGCCACCACGGGGGTGAGGCCGTGGGCGCGCACGTTGTCGATCTGTTTGAGCAGGTTGGCGCCACCCTCCCGGACCTCGTCCGGGGATTCCCCGAGCAGCGAGGCGGGCAGTGGCTGGCCGGGCATCACACGGTGGCGGCCGCTGTGGTACTTCAGGGCGCGTACCGTGACCACCAGCACCGCGGCATCCGGGACGAGGCCCGAGGCCCGGCACTTGATGTTGAAGAAGCGCTCGGCGCCCATGTCGGCACCGAAACCCGCCTCGGTGATCAGGAAGTCGCCGGCGTGAAGGCCGATGCGGTCGGCGACGATCGAGGAGTTGCCGTGGGCGATGTTGCCGAAGGGGCCGGCATGGATCAGCGCCGGGGCGTGCTCCAGGGTCTGCAGCAGGTTGGGTTTGAGCGCCTCCTTGAGCAGCACCGTCATGGCACCGGCGGCGCCGATCTGTTCGGCGGTGACCGGCTCGCCGTCGTGGTCCAGTCCCACGATCAGCCGGCCCAGGCGGCGGCGCAGGTCGGCCAGGGAGTCGGCCAGCGCCAGTATCGCCATCACCTCCGAAGCGGCGGTGATCTCGAAGCCGCCCTGGCGGGGGACCCCGTCGCTGCGTCCGCCGAGGCCCATCACCAGATGCCGCAAAGCGCGGTCGTTGAGGTCGATGACACGCTGCCAGCGTACCTCGCGGGAATCCAGCTCGGGGGCCAGGCGATGGTGAAGGTGATTGTCCACCATAGCCGCCAGCAGGTTATGGGCCGCTCCCACCGCGTGGATGTCGCCGGTGAGGTGCAGATTGATGCGCTCCATGGGCAGTACCTGGCTATAGCCTCCGCCGGTGGCACCGCCCTTGAGCCCCAGCGTCGGGCCCATGGAGGGCTGGCGCAGGGCCACCGTGGCGATGTGGCCGAGGCGCTGGAGCCCCTGCACCAGGCCGATGGCGGTGGTGGTCTTGCCCTCCCCGGGCGGGGTGGGGGTCATCGAGGTCACCACCACGTAGCGTCCCCGAGGACGTTCGGCCAGGCTCGCCATGGCCGTCAGGTCGAGCTTGGCGATGCCGCGGCCATAGGGCTCCACCGCCTCGCCGGGCAGGCCCAGGCGATGGGCGATCTCCTCGATGGGCCAGAGTCTCGCCGCACGGGCGATGCTCAGGTTGTTTGCCGACGGGGCGGCCGCCGGTTCGCTCGCTTGTGGGGCCATCGCTCTCTTCTCCTGGGCAGCGGCGAGTCGTGCTCGTGTTGCGTTCAGTATCGTGCGCCTCGCGCGATACTCTTGCCTGCCGACGTCCGCGGCCTTGGGCGCAACGACATACCTCCTGTGCCTCTGCTCTTGCCGAAAGCCGAAGGGATGGGCTATGCCTGATGACAACCTCGCCGCGGTCGTGCGCTGGCGATGATCAGGAGGCGTGATGGATGCTCCCGTATCGGCCAAGGGTCACTATGACATCGGCTTCCTGCTACTGACAGGATTCTCGCAACTCGCCTTCTCCTCGGCACTGGAGCCATTGCGCATGGCCAACCATCTGGCCGAGCGCCCCCTCTATACCTGGCACCTGGTGAGTCGCGATGGCACCGCGGTGACGGCGAGCAGTGGCCTTCCCACGGCGGTGGACCAGGCACTGGAGCCCATGCCGCAACTGGACCTGTTGCTGGTGTGCGGTGGGGTGGACGTGCAGTCGCACTGCGATCGCGCGACGCTCACCTGGCTCCGGCGCCTGGCCGAACGGCACATCCCCCTGGGTGCCGTATGCACCGGAGGCTATGTGCTGGCCCGGGCGGGGCTGCTCGACGGCTATCGCTGCACCCTGCACTGGGAGCATATCGGCAGCCTTCACGAGGCGCGACGCTTCCCCGAGGTAACCTTCACCTCCCGGCTGTTCGTCATGGATCGCGACCGCTACACCTGCTCGGGCGGTATCGCCCCTCTGGACATGATGCTCAACCTGATCGGTCGCCAGCAGGGGCTGGCACTGGCCGAGGCGATCGCCGAGGAGTTCATCCACGAGCGGATCCGCGGCGTGGGCGATCGTCAGCGCAGCCCGCTGCGGGTGCGCCTGGGTCACAGCCATCCCAAGCTGGAGGAGGTGGCCACGCTGATGGAGGCCAACCTCCAGGAGCCATTGGCCCTGGACGAGCTGGCCCGCTATGCCGGCCTGTCGCGGCGCCAGCTGGAGCGCCTCTTCCAGCGCTACGTGGGCTGCCCGCCGCTCAAGTACTACCTGGAGCTGCGCCTGGCCCGGGCGCGGCTGCTGCTGCAGCAGACGCGGATGCCGATCACCGAGGTGGCCCTTGCCTGCGGTTTCGTCTCGCCGCCCCACTTCACCAAGTGCTACCACGACCACTTCGGCCACTCGCCCAGCGGCGAGCGCAAGCACCGGCAGCAGCGGCAAGCCGAGCTGGAAAACGCCGACGACCGGCTGCCTCGAGCCTGAGGCCTCAGCCTCGCGGCCGGGCGTTCTCCGCGTCATAGAGGGCCCGGTAGCCCACGGCCGCCACCCGCATCGGGTAGTGCTCGGCGAAGTACTCCAGCAGCAGGGGTCGCCCCTCCTCGGCATAGCCAACGGGCAGGTAGGCCAGGGCGATGTTGCGCCCGAGCGAGGGCCCAAAGGCGATGCTGGTCACATAGGAGCGCCGGCCCAGGGCGTCCACCGGCACCTCGCCGCTTTGGGGGTCGAGCAGCGGTGACTGGCCGACCGGGAAGCGAGGGGTGCCGGCGTCGTCGTGGTGTGCCTCCATCACCAGGGTGCACAGCGTGGCCGGCTGGCAGGGCCGGTCGCGCTGTTCCAGGTAGGCGGCCTTGCCGTGGAACTCCGCGGCCTTGACCCTGGGCCGTGCCAGACCCGCCTCGTAAAGGTTGTAGTCGGTGAGCAGGTCGACGTTCTGCAGCCGCAGGCTCTTCTCCAGGCGGCGGCTGTTGGCGTAGGTCTCGATGCCCACTGGCGTCACGCCGGCGTCGAACAGACGGTCCCAGAGCGCCAGGCCGAAGCTGAAGGGCACATAGAGCTCCCAGCCCTGCTCGCCCACGTAGGAGATGCGAAAGGCCCACACCGGTAGCCCCTGGATGCGAATCTCACGGGCGGTGGCGAAGGGGAAACGAGCGTCCTCCAGGCCCTCGGGATCATCCGCCAGGGTCTGCAGGGTGCGCCGGGCGTTGGGGCCCCACAGGCCCAGGGTGGCCAGAGCGTCGCTGCGATCCTCCAGCTGCCAGCGGGTCAGCCCGGCCGCCTCGGCGCGGCGGGTGATCCACATCAGGTCGCGGTGACCGGTGTCGCCGCCGCAGATCACCCGCCAGGCGTTCGTGGCCAGGCGCACGATGGTGAGGTCCGAGTGGACGCCGCCGGCGGCATCCAGGAAGTGGGTATAGACTCCCTTGCCGATGGGGGTGTCGCCGCCGATCTTGGCCACCGAGAGCCACTCCAGCAGCGCCTCGGCATCGCGGCCCGAGATGTCGTAGATGGCGAAGTGGGAGAGGTTGATCATGCCCACGTCGTCGGACAGCGCCAGGTGCTCGGCATTGGAGACCCGCCAGAAGTGGCGAGCGTCCCACTCGGCCGGACGCTCGGGCACCCGCTCGCCGTAGCGCTCCAGCAGCGCTTCGTTGGCGGCATAGCCGTGGGCGCGCTCCCAGCCGGCGGCCTCCATGAAGTGACCGCCGAGCTCCCTCTCGCGGGGCCAGAAGGGGCCGCGGCGCAGGTCCCGCCCGCTCTCGAAGGGCTCGCGGGGGTGCACCGGCGGGTCGTAGATCTTCCGCGCAATCTCCCGACAGCGTCCTTCGACATGGTGGGGTGTCTTCTGCACCGGGTAGAAGCGCGCGATATCGATGCCGCAAGGGTCGGGTTCGGCGCGGCCATGGGTCAGCCAGTCAGCGAGCAGCTTGCCCATGCCGGGGCCGTCCTTGACCCAGACCGCCTCGCAGAACCACAGGCCGCGGGTCTCCGGCGACTCGCCCACCAGCGAACCGCCGTCCGAGGTGACCGAGAGCAGGCCGTTGAAGGAGTGCTTCTCGTCCCAGCCCAGTTCACCGAGCATCGGCGTGAGCTCGATAGCCCGCTCGAAGGCCTCTGCCACCTGGTCCAGCTCCAGGTCGCGCATGGAGGGCGAGAGGCGTGCCCGGTCGCGCGGGAGGATGGCGTGAGGGGCCACCAGCCGCGGCTCGCGCTGCTCGTAGTAGCCCCACTCCAGCAGGCCCCCCTCGGTGCTGGTCGGGTCGCCGGTATCGCGCAGGTAGGCGGAGTTGCCCTGGTCGCGCAGCAGTGGGTAGCCGATCTCCTTGCCGCTGCCGGCGAAGGTCTCGAAGGGGCCGAAAAGCAGCAGCGGATGCTCCACCGGCATCAGCGGCAGGGTCGCACCGCCCATGGCGGCGGGGATCGGGCCCCAGATGCCCGAGGTGATGATCACCCGCGGGGTGGCGACGTAGCCCCTGGGCGTCTCGACCCCACAGACCCGGCCGTCCCGCACATCGATATCCAGTGCCGGGGTCTCGGCGAAGGCGCGCAGGTGGCCGCTTGCCACGGCGCGCTCGATCAGTTCGCCGGCCACCCGCTGGGAGCGCGGGATCACCAGGCCGGCGTCGGGGTCCCACATGCCACCCAGCACCCGGTCACGGTCCAGCAGCGGGAAGCGCGCCACCACCTCGTCGGCGTCGACCATGCACACTTTGGTGCCGAAGGCCTTGCCCGAGGCGACCTTGCGCTGCAGTTCGGCGAGCCGCGCCTCGTCGCCGACCCGGGCGATCTCCAGGCCGCCGACCCTGTGGTAGTGCCCCATCGCCTCGTAGAAGCGCCGGCTGTAGGTGGTGGTATAGCAGGAGAGCCGATCATGGGAGGTCATGAAGCAGAAATCGGAGGCGTGGGCGGTGGAGCCGATGTCCGAAGGCAGGGCGGACGTCTCGAGCCCCACCAGGTTGGTCCAGCCCTGCTCGATCAGGTGATGGGCCACCGAGGCGCCGACGATGCCGCCCAGGCCGATGATCACCGCGTCTGCCTGCGAGGGGAGTGCCGCCATGATCGTGCTCCTCACGTCGAGGGTTTCCCGCAGCATAAGGCAGGTCTCACGAATTACGCTGTCCCGCGGCGACGCCCCCTTGCCTGGCGGCGACAGGGTCATCCGCGGCCTGTCGCCCACGGCTAAGAGCTCGACGCCCATAGCGAGATGGCCGCTCGGTCCAGGCGCTAGTGTCGAAGGCAAGGGCGGCCGGCGGGTGTCGGTCCCCGGTAAAGCGACAGTGGAGGAAGGCGGTCATGACTCAGGCCATCGAGAACATCCAGAGCACGCAGAACACTCCGTCGGCGCCAGAAATCCTGCTCTATCCGCGCATCCGCAAGTCACCGTTCTTCTACGCCTCGCGGCGACACGGGGTACGCAAGTACAGCGTCTACAACCATCACTACCACCCGCGCCTCTACACCGACCCGGTGGACGAGTACTGGGCCTTGGTGCAGGGCGTGACCCTGTGGGACGTCGGCGTCGAGCGCCAGATCGAGATCAGCGGGCCCGACGCCTTCGCCTTCGTCCAGCGGCTGGTTCCCCGGGACATGCGCCACTGCCAGGTGGGGCAGTGCAAGTACGTCTTCGTCACGGCCCCCGATGGCGGCATCCTCAACGACCCGGTGCTGCTGCGCATCGAGGAGAACCGCTTCTGGCTGTCGCTCGCCGACAGCGACATCCTGTTGTGGTGTCAGGGGCTCGCCGTCAATGCCGGGCTCGACGTGACCATCAAGGAGGTGGACGTGGCGCCGGTGCAGGTCCAGGGGCCGAAGGCCAAGGCGGTGATGGTGGACCTGTTCGGCGAGGCGGTGCTGGGCATACCCTACTACCACCTGATGGAGGCCGACCTCGACGGCATGTCGGTGGTGATCTCGCGTACCGGCTACTCCGGGGAGATCGGCTACGAGATCTACCTGCGTGAGGCCAGTCGCTTCGGCGAGGCGCTCTGGCAGCGGGTCTTCGAGGCCGGCCGGCCCCACGGCATGCAGGTGATCGGCCCCTGCCATATCCGCCGCATCGAGGGCGGCATCCTCGCCTTCGGCTGCGACATCTGGTACGACACCAACCCCTTCGAGGTGGGCATGGGCTACGACTGGATGGTGGACCTGCGCGGCGACGACGACTTCATCGGCCGCGCCGCCCTGGAGCACATCAAGGCCGAGGGGGTGTCGCGCAAGCTGGTGGGGGTGGAGATCGACGGCCCCAGCGTCGGCTACTTTACCGATGGCGCGATGATCGACCTCTTCCCGGTGTTCGATGCGGGGGGCGCGCCTATCGGTAAGGTGACTTCGGCCACCCGCTCGCCGCGCCAGGAGCGCAACATCGGCTACGCCATGGTGCCGATCGAGTACGCCGAGCTGGGCACGGCGCTGCGCATCGAGGCCAATACCGGCCTGCAGGAGGCCAGGGTGGTGGAGAAGCCCTTCCACGACCCCGCCAAGGCGATTCCCAAGGGGTGAGAACGATGACGGCAACTCGCTTCGAACTGCTGCCCATTGCCGGCATGCAGGAGGCGGCCCGCGCCCTTCCCGAGGGTGCCGTGGTCAGCGTGACCTGCTCGCCGCGCCATGGCCTGGAGCGGACCCTGGAGGCCAGCGAGTGGCTGGTCGGGGAGGGCTTCCACGTGGTGCCGCATCTCGCTGCTCGACTGATCCAGGATCGCGCTCATCTCGAGCGACTGCTGGAGCACCTGGCGCAGTTGGGGATCGACGATGCCTTCGTGGTGGGCGGCGATACCGAGCAGCCGGTGGGAGCCTTTCCCCACGGTCGGGCGCTGCTCGAGGCCCTGGCTGGGTGTGAACTGCGCCCGGCGCGGCTCGGTGTGCCGGCCTATCCGGAGGGGCATCACCGCATCGAGGCGACGGCGCTGCAGTGCGACCTGGAGGCCAAGGCAGCGCTGGCCGACTACGCCGTGACCCAGCTGTGCTTCGAGGCGCAGCCGCTGCTGGCCTGGCGAGAGCGGCAGCGACGGCTCGGCATGACGCTGCCGGTGGTTGCCGGGATCCCCGGGGTAATGGAGCCCAGGCGGCTGCTGGCCATCGCCCTGCGTCTGGGGTTGGGACCCTCGGTGCGTGCCTTGCGTCGCCGGTCGGGCTGGATGTCACGACTGCTGCGGCCCTCTCCCTATTACCCCGATGGCTTGCTCGAACAGCTGGCCCCGCGGCTCGGCGATCCCCTTGGCGGTTTTGTCGGTCTGCACGTCTACACCTTCAATCGAGTCGAAGCTGCCCGCCGTTGGCTGGATAGGCGTTGGGGGCTCGCGGCGCGGCGGGCCGCAGTGGCCGAGCCGGAAGGCGGAGCTGTCACCTCCGCCGGCGAGCCCCTGGCCTGATCGCCGCGACTGTCTCTGCCGACCTGGCTGTCGCCAGGCGGCGACGGCCAGGGAGAGTCTGTGGAAGTCATCTCCACCGGGCCCTCGACAAGGCGCATCATCCTATACTGGGTTTCATCGGGTGGCGCCGGATTGCGCTGCCCCTCTCATCGCCCCAAGTAGTCATGGTCACTCACGCCTGGAGCCCGATGGTGTTTCAGCGAGTGGTTTTCCACTCTCTTCAGGAGGTGACAGATGAGCAAGTCGATAGTCGTCGGTGCGGCGCTGGCCGTGCTGGGCCTGGGTGGGCTGGCCTTCGGTGCCTGGCAGGTACAGCAGCCACGCGGGCCGGAGTACGCCGAGATCCTGGCCGTGCAGCCCGTGACCCGTACCGTGGAGCGGCCCCGCGAGGTCTGCGAGGACGTGGAGCGGGTCGTGAGCGAGGAGGTGCCGGTCGAGGTGCCGGTTCAGGTTCCGGTGGAGGCGCCGGCCCCGAGTGGCCCGGCGGCCAGCCGGGATCCCCACCGTATCGTCGGTGGTGCTGCCGGTGCCGTCGTCGGTGGCCTGCTGGGCAACCAGATCGGTGGTGGCAGTGGCAAGAAGCTCGCCACCGTGGCCGGTGCCATCGGCGGTGCCCTGGCCGGGCGCGAGGTGCAGGAGCGCGTCGAGGCCCGCCAGCATGCCCAGGCACAGCCGCAGGTCCAGTACGAGACCCGTTACGAGACGCGCTACGAGACCCGCGAGCGAGTGGTGACCGAGGAGCAGTGCCGCACGGTCATGGAGGAACATGAGGAGACCCAGGGCTACGACGTCACCTACCGCCTTGACGGCGAGGAGCAGTCGCGACGCCTCGATACCGCTCCCCAGGCCGAGCGCCTACCGGTGATCGATGGCGAGGTACAGTGGCAGGCCGAGCCCGAGGTTCGGGAGGGCGAGTCCACCGAGGTGTGAGCCTGTGGTGTTCGCGCCCTGAAGCCTGTCGGATGTGACCGGCCCTCGCCGTGAGGCAGCCTGGAGTCCGGCAGGCGCCTAGACCTGGCGCAGGTACCAGTCGGTCTCCAGACGGCTGACGTGCTGCATGGCGAGATCGCGTTCGGCACGTCGATTGGCCAGGAAGACCGTCAGGAAGTCGTCTCCCAGGGCCGCGCGCAGCGGCTCGCTTGCCTCCAGCAGGTCGAGCGCCTGACACCAGCTATTGGTCAGGCTTGGCTCGACCTGGGCATAGGCGTTGCCGGTGATCGGCGGCGGCGGGGTCAGTTCCCTGGAGAGGCCGTAGTCGATGCCCGCCAGCAGGGCCGCCAGCAGCAGGTAGGGGTTGGCATCGGCGCCGGCCACCCGGTGCTCGAGCCGCCGGGCGGCGTTGGGCCCCGACGGGATGCGCACCGCCACCGAGCGATTGTCGAAGCCCCAGGTGGGCGCCATGGGCACGTAGAGTCCCGGCTGGAAGCGGCGGAAGGAGTTGAGGTTCGGAGCGAACAGCGCCACGCTGGCCGGCATCAACGCCAGCAGGCCGGCCGCCGCGTGATGCAGGCTGGGAGTGCCCAGGGAGTCACCGTCGGTGGCGGCGAAGACGTTGTCGCCGTCCTCGTTCAGCAGGCTGATATGCACGTGGGTGCCGTTGCCCGCCTCGAGGCCGTAGGGCTTGGCCATGAAGGTGGCCTCGAAGCCATGGTTCTGCGCTACCCCCTTGATCAGCCGCTTGAGCAGTACCGCCGCGTCGCAGGCGGCCAGCACGTCCGCGCCGTGCTTCAGGGTGATCTCGAATTGCCCCGGGGCACACTCCTTGAGCATGGTATCCAGCGGCAGCCTCTGGATGTCGGCCGCGCTCTGCACCTCGCCGAGGAAGTCCGCATACTCGTCGAGCTCGCTGACCGAATAGAGCTGGCTCTGGCTGGCGCGCTCGCCGGTCGCCGGTGAGCAGGGCGGCTGGATCGTGCCGCTGGCGTCGCGCTGGCGGTCCACCAGGTAGAACTCCATCTCCACGGCGACCACCGGGGTCAGGCCACGCGCCGTGAGGCGCTCGAGCTGGCGGCCGAGCAGCTGGCGCGGCTCGGCGAAGAAGCCGCTACCGTCGGGCTCCTGCATATGCATCAGCAACTGGGCCTGGCGGCCCTGGCGTCGCCAGGGGGTGGGCATCAGCGTGCCAGGAAGCGGCCGGCACACTCTATCGGCGTCGCCGCTGTCGAGGCCCAGGCCGGTCTCCTCGATGGTATTGCCGAGGATATCCAGGGCGTAGACCGAGGCGGGCAGGTTGATACCCTGGGTATAGGCCTTCTCCAGATTCTCGGGAGAGACCCGCTTGCCGCGCAGCACGCCGTTGAGATCGCTGATCAGCAGGTCGATGGCGTCGATCTCGGGGTGCTGAGCGAGGAAGTCCCTGGCCTCGGAGGCGACGTGTGGCGACATGATGGCAGAGTCCCTTGTTTGGCTTGGCTTGGTGCTATCTTTGTGGTGGCACCTGGGTGTTGTCAAATACTTTACGTTATGCGTGGCCCGCAGACAGCGGTATCGGCATCGTCTGGTCGCTGCTTACTCATGGTTTACCATCGTATCCTGTGGCCTTTCGGCTCCCGCTTGGCATCCGTCCCGGGACAGGCTATGTTGAACAAAGCATAACATAGAGATTCATTGACGAGAGGAGAGCGCAATGTCGTCCCGACCCCTGGTGGGCGTGATTGCCTGCCGCCGCGAGGTGGAGGGCCATCCGGCGCATATGGTCACCGACAAGTATCTTGCCGCCCTGCGCGAGTACGGCCTGGCGCCGGTGATCCTGCCGGTGTGGGAGGACGCCGTGTCCGGCGACCTGCCGGCCCATCTGGATGGCCTGCTGCTCACCGGCAGCTATACCAACGTCGAGCCGGGCCGTTACGGGGCCGAGCGGGAGCCGGAGAATACCCGCGATGATCTCCACCGCGATGCCGCAGCCCTGGCCTGGATTCCCGCCGCACTGGATCTCGGCCTGCCGCTGCTGGGCATCTGTCGCGGCTTCCAGGAGCTCAATGTGGCCTTCGGCGGGACCCTGCATCAGGCGGTGCAGCGGGTGCCGGGCATGCTCGACCACCGCGAGCCCGCGGGGGAGAAGGCGGAGCAGTACGCCCCGAGCCATGATCTTGCCATCGTGCCTGGCGGCCGGCTGGCCGCGCTCTATCCCGAACCCCACGCCCAGGTGAACTCCCTGCACCAGCAGGGCGTCGCCACCCTGGGGCCGGGCCTGGTCGCCGAGGCCCACGCCCCGGACGGGCTGGTCGAGGCGATCTCGGTGGGTGATGCCCCGGGCTTCGCCCTGGCCGTGCAGTGGCACCCCGAGTGGCACCCCACCGAGCATCCACTCTATGACGCCCTGTTTCGCGGCTTCGCCGAGGCGTGCCACTCCCGTCGGGCCGCCCGAATTCCCCAGCCTGGAGTCGTCGACCATGCAGACCTCTGACTACCAGCGGCTCGACCGCGCCCACCACCTGCACCCCTTCACCGACTTCAAGGCCCTGGGTGAGGAGGGCAGCCGAATCATCGAGCGTGGCGAGGGGGTCTATATCATCGACTCCGAGGGCAACCGCATCCTCGACGGCATGGCGGGTCTGTGGTGTGTGAACCTCGGCTACGGCCGCGAGGAGCTGGTGGAGGCCGCCACCGCCCAGATGCGCCAGCTCCCCTACTACAACAACTTCTTCAAGACCACCCATCCGCCGGCAGTCAAGCTCGCCGAGACGCTATGCCGGCTGGCTCCGCCGCATATCAACCGTGTCTTCTTCACCGGCTCCGGCTCCGAAGCCAACGACACCGTGCTGCGCATGGTGCGCCGCTACTGGGCCCTGAAGGGGCAGCCCGACAAGCAGTGGGTGATCGGTCGCGAGAACGCCTACCACGGCTCCACCGTGGCCGGGCTGAGCCTCGGTGGCATGGCGCCCATGCACGAGCAGGGTGGTCCCCTGGTGCCGAAGATCGCCCATGTGCGCCAGCCCTGGTGGTTTGGAGAAGGGCGGTTCGGGGAAGGGCGTTCCGAGGGCCAGGACCCCGAAGCCTTCGGGCGCGAGTGTGCCGCGGCCCTGGAGGCAAAGATCCTCGAGCTCGGCGAGGAGAACGTCGCAGCCTTCATCGCCGAGCCGGTGCAGGGCGCCGGCGGCGCCATCATCCCCCCGGCGAGCTACTGGCCGGCGGTCAAGGCGGTGCTGGCGAAGTACGACATCCTGCTGGTGGCCGACGAGGTGATCTGCGGTTTCGGCCGGCTGGGCGAGTGGTTCGGCAGCGTCCACTACGGGCTCGAGCCCGACCTAATGCCCATAGCCAAGGGGCTCTCCTCCGGTTACCTGCCCATCGGCGGTGTGCTGGTGGGCGACCGGGTCGCCGACACCCTCATCGAGGAGGGCGGTGAGTTCTTCCACGGCTTCACCTACTCCGGCCACCCCACCTGCGCCGCCGTGGCGCAGAGGAACCTCGAGCTGATGGAGGCGGAGGGCGTGGTCGAGCGGGTGCGCGACGACCTCGGCCCCTACCTGGCGCAGCGCTGGCAGGCACTCGCCAAGCATCCGCTGGTGGGCGAGGCGCGCTCGCTGGGCCTGATCGGCGCCCTGGAGCTGATCGACCCCGCCACCGGCGAGCGCTTCGACAAGGCGCTTGCGGTGGGCAACCTGTGCCGCGACCTCTGCTTCGCCTCGGGACTGGTGATGCGCTCCGTGGGCGATACCATGATCATCTCGCCGCCGCTGGTGATCACCCACGCCGAGATCGACGAACTCGTCGACAAGGCGCGCGCCGCCCTGGATGCTACCCTGGCTCGACTGGCCGACACCACCACCGATCAGCAAGAGGAGACCTCCGCATGAGTCGCCCCGAGATGCCCAAGACCCTGGCCGAGTGGCAGCAACTCGCCGCCGACCTGACCGCCGCCCTCAAATCCGATAGCGGGCTCGAGACCCGCGCCTTCATCAATGACGTCTTCGTCGATGCCGCCAGCGGCGAGACCTTCGAGAGCGTCAATCCGGCTACCGGCGAGGTGCTGGCTCGGGTGGCGAGCTGCGACGCCGCCGACGCCGACGTGGCGGTGAGCCATGCCCGCGCCGCCTTCGATGGCGGTGGCTGGTCACGCCTCGCTCCCGGCCGGCGCAAGAAGACGCTGCTGCGCCTGGCCGACCTGATGGAGGCCCACAAGGCCGAGCTCGCCCTGCTCGACACCTTGGACATGGGCAAGCCGATCGCAAGCTCGCTCGGCGACATGAGTGGCGCCATCGCCTGCTTCCGCTACCAGGCGGAGTGCATCGACAAGCTCTACGGCGAGGTGGCCCCCACCGGCGAGGAGACCCTGGCGCTGGTGCTGCGCGAGCCGCTGGGCGTGGTGGCCTCCATCGTGCCCTGGAACTTCCCGCTGATGATGACCGCCTGGAAGGTGGCTCCGGCGCTGGCCGCCGGCAACAGCGTGATCTTGAAGCCCTCGGAGAAGTCGCCGCTCTCGGCGCTGCGCCTGGCCCAGCTGGCGAAGGAGGCGGGCCTGCCACGTGGCGTCTTCCAGGTGCTGCCGGGCTTCGGCCACACCGTGGGCAAGGCGCTCGCCCTTTCCATGGAGGTGGACTGCCTCGCCTTCACCGGCTCCACCGGGGTGGGCAAGCAGCTGATGCAGTACGCCGGCGAGTCCAACCTCAAGCGCCTCTACCTGGAGTGCGGTGGCAAGAGCCCGAACCTGGTCTTCGCCGACTGCAAGGATCTCGATAAGGTGGCTCGCCACGCCGCCGAGGCGATCTTCCACAACCAGGGCGAGGTGTGCATCGCCGGCTCCCGGCTGTTGGTGGAGAACAGCATTCGCGAGGCCTTCATCGACAAGCTAGTGGCCGCGGCCGAGACCATGCAGCCCGGCGACCCGCTGGACCCGGAGAGTTTCATGGGCGCCATGGTGGACGAGACCCAGCACCGCCGGGTGCTGGAGTTCATCCGCCGTGGCCAGGAGGAGGGCGCCCGACTGCGCGCCGGTGGTGAGGCCACCGAGATCGATGGGAAGGGGCTCTTCATTCCGCCCACGGTGTTCGACGGTGTCACTCCCGAGATGGCCATCGGGCGCGAGGAGATCTTCGGCCCGGTGCTCTCGGTGTTCGGCTTCGACACGGAGGAGGAGGCGGTGCGCCTGGCGAACGACAGCGTCTACGGCCTGGCGGCAGGCCTGTGGAGCCAGGACATCGACCGCATCATGCGGGTGACCCGGCGGTTGCAGTCGGGCCAGGTGTTCGTCAACAACTGGGCCGGCGGCGACCAGACCATGCCCTTCGGTGGGGTCAAGCAGTCCGGCAACGGCCGCGACAAGTCCCACCACTCCCTGGAGGAGTACTCCGACCTCAAGAGCGTGTGGATGTCGCTGGCCAACTGAGCCGCGTGGTCCTCCGCGACACGACGAGGCCGGCGCCATGGCGCCGGCCTCGTTATATTGAAGCGAATCATTCGTACAACTCTTGTATCGATTTATCCTGCCGAAAGGGGTAGGCTGTGGGAACACCCCCAGAGGAGATGCCCCATGTTCGGACTCTTCAAGACGGACCCGACCAGGAAGCTGCAGAAGGCCTACGAGCAGAAACTCGAGAAGGCGATGCACGCCGCTCGCAACGGCGACATGCGCGCCAACGCCTCCCTCACCGAGGAGGCGGAGGCGCTGCGCGAGGAGATCGACAAACTCAAGAAGGGCTGATCCCGGGCCTTAGAAGGCCCGGGCAGGGGTTGCGCAGCTCACCAAGCGGCAGGGCTCGCCGCCCGGGTTGCGGAAGCGGTGGGGCACGTTGGTCTCGAAGTAGTAGGCCTCGCCGGCCTTCAGCATCCGCGACTCGGCGCCGATGGTGATCTCGATCTCTCCCTCCAGCACCACGCCGGCCTCCTCGCCCTGGTGGGCGATCATCTCGCGGCCGGTGTCGGCGCCGGGGGGATAGGTCTCAATCATGAAGGCCAGGGCCCGGTCGCGACGATCGGCGCCCACCAGCTTGTAGATGACGTCGCCTGCGCCCACGTCGGCCAGGTCCTCGGCCGAATAGAAGACCCGGCGGCCGTTCTCCAGGTCCATGGTGAAGAAGTCACCGACGCTCATGGGGATGGCGTCGAGGATCTTCTTGAGCGAGCTGACTGAGGGGCTCACCTTGCCCTGCTCGATCAGCGACAGGCTGGAGTGAGTCACACCGCAGCGCTTGGCCAGCTCACGCTGGGAGATACCGCGCAGGGTGCGCAGGGTGCGCAGCCGTGCGCCGACGTCATCGGCCATGTCGGACCTCCTCCTGGGCTCCGAGTTTCGTCCCCGTCGTCAGCACAGGGCGTCGAGCTTCTCTTTGAGCAGGCCGTTGACCTGCTGCGGGTTGGCGGTGCCGCGGGAGGCCTTCATCACCTGGCCGACGAAGTAGCCGATCATCTTGCCGCGCTTCTCCGGCTCGGCGTCGCGGTATTGGGCCACCTGGGCGGGGCTGTCCGCGATCACCTGGTCGATCATCGCCTCGATGGCGCCGGTGTCGGTGACTTGCTTGAGGCCCTTGGCCTTGATCACCTCGTCGGCGCTCTCGCCCTGGCCGTTCCACAGCGCCTGGAACACCTGCTTGGCGGCCTTGCCGTTGATGGTGTCGTCCATCACCCGGGCGATCAGTCCACCGAGCTGAGCGGCGGAGACGGGGCTGTCCTGGATCGCCAGGCCCTCACGGTTCAGGGCGCCGGAGAGCTCCCCCTGCACCCAGTTGGCGGCCTGCTTGGCATCGCCGCAGGCGTCCTTGACCGCCTCGAAGTACTCCGCCATCTCGCGGCTGGCCGCAAGCACGCCGGCATCGTAAGCGGAGAGTCCCAGCTCGTCCTGGAAGCGGGCGCGCTTCTCGTCGGGCAACTCCGGCAGGATCTCGCGCAGGTGGTCCACGTAGGCGGCATCGAGCACCACGGGCAGCAGGTCGGGGCAGGGGAAGTAGCGGTAGTCGTTGGCCTCCTCCTTGGTACGCATGCTGCGGGTCTCGTCACGCTCGGGGTCATAGAGGCGCGTCTCCTGGACCACCTTGCCGCCATCCTCGATCAGCTCGATCTGGCGCTCCACCTCGAACTCGATGGCGCGCTCCACGAAGCGGAAGGAGTTGACGTTCTTGATCTCGGCGCGGGTACCGAATTCGGCCTGGCCCACTGGGCGCACCGAGACGTTGACGTCGCAGCGCATCGAGCCCTCGGCCATGTTGCCGTCGCTGATGCCGAGATAGGTGACGATGGAGTGGATCGCCTTGAGGTAGGCGGCCGCCTCCTTGGCCGAGCGCATGTCGGGCTCGGAGACGATCTCCAGCAGCGGGGTGCCGGCACGGTTGAGGTCGATGCCGGTCATGCCGTGGAAGTCCTCGTGCAGGGACTTGCCGGCGTCCTCCTCCAGGTGGGCGTGGTGCACCCGGATGCGCTTGGCCTCGCCCTGCTCAAGGGTGATCTCTACCTCGCCGGGGCCGACGATGGGGTGGTACATCTGGCTGGTCTGGTAGCCCTTGGGCAGGTCGGGGTAGAAGTAGTTCTTGCGGTCGAACACCGAGACCTCGGGGATCTCGGCATGGATCGCCAGGCCGAACTGCACCGCCATGGCCACCGCCTGCTCGTTGAGCACCGGCAGCACCCCGGGCAGTCCCAGATCCACGGCGCAGGCCTGGGTGTTGGGCTCGGCGCCGAAGGCGGTGGGGGCGCCGGAGAAGATCTTGGACCGGGTGGCGAGCTGGACGTGGACCTCAAGGCCGATCACGGTTTCCCATTGCATCAGGCGCTCTCCTCGACAAGCTGGGGACGACGCAGGTGCCAGTCGGTGGCCTGCTGGAACTGGTGGGCGACGTTGAGCAGGCGCTGCTCGGCGAAGTGGGTGCCCAGTATCTGCAGCCCCACCGGGCGCTTGCCCACGAAGCCCGCCGGCACGCTGATGCCGGGGATGCCGGCCAGGTTGACGGCGATGGTGTAGATGTCCTGCAGGTACATGGAGACCGGATCCTTCTGGGCGCCCAGGTCGAAGGCCGGGGTGGGGGAGGCCGGGCCCATCAGCACGTCGACCTCCTCAAAGGCATCTAGGAAGTCCTGGCGGATCAGGCGGCGCACCTGTTGGGCCTTCTTGTAGTAGGCGTCGAAGAAGCCCTCGGAGAGGGTATGGGTGCCGATCAGGATGCGCCGCTTGACCTCCTCGCCGAAGCCCTCGGCGCGGGAGCGCTTGTAGAGGTCGATAAGGTCGCTGGGGTTCTCGCAGCGGTGGCCGAAGCGCACGCCGTCATAGCGCGACAGATTGGAGGAAGCCTCCGCCGGGGCGATGACGTAGTAGGCCGGGATCGCGTAGTGGGTGTGCGGCAGGCTGACCTCGCGCACCGTAGCGCCCAGCGACTCGTAGACCGCCACCGCCTCGCGCACCGCACGCTCCACCTCCGGGTCGAGGCCGTCGCCGAAGTACTCCCGGGGCAGGCCGATCTTGAGGCCCGCCAGTGGCGCGTCGAGTTCCTCGCGGTAGTCGGGCACGCCGCGGGCCACGCAGGTGGAATCCCTGGGGTCGTGGCCGGCGATGGCGTTCAGCAGCAGGGCACAGTCCTCGGCGGTGCGCGCCATGGGGCCCGCCTGGTCGAGGCTCGAGGCGTAGGCGATGATGCCCCAGCGCGAGACCCGGCCGTAGGTGGGCTTGAGGCCGGTGATGCCGCAAAAGGCCGCCGGCTGGCGGATCGAGCCGCCGGTATCGGTGCCCATGGCCGCGGGAGCCAGCCCCGCGGCCACCGCGGCGGCGCTGCCGCCGGAGGAGCCGCCGGGCACGGCGCTGGTGTCCCAGGGGTTCTTCACCGCGCCGAAGGCGCTGTTCTCGTTGGAGGAGCCCATGGCGAACTCGTCCAGGTTGGCCTTGCCCAGGCTCACCGTGCCGGCGGCCTTGAGTCGCTCGACCACGCTGGCATCGTAGGGAGCGATGAAATTGGCCAGCATCTTCGAGCCGGCGGTGGTCAGCACGCCGTCGGTGCAGAACAGGTCCTTGATCGCCACCGGCAGGCCGGTCAGCGGCCCGGCCTCGCCGCGGGAGCGCGCGGCATCGGCGGCGTCGGCCGCGGCCAGGGCCTGCTCCGGGGTGACGGTAATAAAGCTGTTGAGGGTGCCATCGAGGCGCTCGATGCGCCCGAGCAGATGTTCGGTCAGCTCGCGGCTGGTGAACTCGCCGGCCGCCAGGCTGGCGGCGAGCTCGGTCAGTGTCTTGTCATGCATGGGCCGGAGGCTCCGTAGAAAGTGGCTCACTCGACGACGCGGGGTACCAGGTAGAGGCCCTGTTCCACCGCCGGGGCGCAGCGCTGGAAATGGTCGCGCTGGTCGCTCTCGGTGACCTCGTCGGCGCGCAGCCGCTGGGTGGCGTCCAGGGGGTGGGCCAGGGGGGCAACGCCCTCGGTGTCCAGTGCCTGGAGGCGGTCGACCATCTCGAGGATGCGACCGAGGTCGTCCAGGTAGTGGGCGGCGTCTTCGTCGGAGAGGCCGAGCCGGGCGAGATGCGCGGCCCTGAGCACATCAGCGTGTTCAAGCGCCATGAGTCGGGTGTCCTCGATGAGAAAATCAGGCCGCTGAAGGTACCATATTCGGCGTCGCTCGGGCAGGGCCTCGATGTGCCAGTGCACGGGGGTTTCGCTTGCTGCTGAGGGGGTGCGGTGATACCGTTTGCCTCCGCACAGGGTTCCCGGACTGCACTAGGTAACGACTTCCATGTTCAAACGCTTGAGGGGGCTGTTCTCCAGCGATCTGTCGATCGATCTGGGCACGGCCAATACGCTGATCTACGTCCGCGGCCGAGGCATCGTGCTCGACGAACCATCGGTCGTGGCCATTCGCCAGTCCGGCAACATGCGCAGCGTGGCCGCCGTGGGCTCCGACGCCAAGCGCATGCTGGGCCGTACCCCTGGCAACATCACCGCCATCCGGCCGATGAAGGACGGAGTGATCGCCGACTTCACCGTCACCGAGCAGATGCTCCAGCACTTCATCCGCAAGGTCCATCAGAGCACCTTCCTGACACCGAGCCCGCGGGTACTGGTGTGCGTGCCCTGCATGTCGACCCAGGTGGAGCGCCGGGCCATCAAGGAGTCCGCCGAGGGCGCCGGTGCCCGTGAGGTGTTCCTGATCGAGGAGCCCATGGCGGCTGCCATCGGCGCCGGCCTGCCGGTGGAGGAGGCCCAGGGCTCCATGGTGGTGGATATCGGTGGCGGTACCAGCGAGATCGCCATCATCTCCCTGAACGGCATCGTCTACTCCGAGTCGATTCGCGTCGGCGGCGATCGCTTCGACGAGGCGATCATCGGCTACGTGCGGCGCCACTACGGCAGCCTGATCGGCGAGGCCACCGCCGAGCGCATCAAGGAGGAGATCGGCTGTGCCTACCCCGGCGGCGAGCTGCGCGAGATCGACGTGCGCGGTCGCAACCTGGCCGAGGGTATTCCGCGCAGCTTCACCCTCAACTCCCACGAGATCCTCGACGCCCTGCAGGAGACCCTGGCCTCCATCGTCGCCGCGGTGAAGAACGCCCTCGAACAGTCGCCCCCGGAACTCGCCTCCGATATCGCCGAGCGTGGCCTGGTGCTGACCGGCGGGGGTGCGCTGCTGCGCGACCTGGACAAGCTGATCGCCGAGGAGACCGGCCTGCCGGTGATCGTCGCCGAGGACCCGCTGACCTGCGTGGCACGCGGCGGCGGCAAGGCCCTCGAGATGATCGACCAGCACACCTTCGAGCTGCTGTCCAGCGACTGACCCGGGGAGACGCGTCATCAAGCCGCTGTTCTCGCATGGCCCGCTGCCCGTCTATCGCCTGCTGGTCTGCGCGATCGTCGCGGTCGGGCTGATGGTCTCCGACCTGCGGCTGACCCGCATGGAGGAGGTGCGTGCCCAGCTCTCCACGGTGGTGGCCCCCGTCCAGTGGGTGGTCAGTCTGCCCAGCAGCGTGCTGAGCTGGGCGACGCTGGCACTCTCCGACCAGCGTGCTCTGGTCGACGAGAATCGGCGGCTGCGCGAGCAGATCCTGACACTCTCTCACCGCGTCCAGCGCATGGCGGATCTCACCGCCGAGAACGTGCGCCTGCGCGAGCTACTCTCCGCCGCTCGCCAGCACGACATGCCCTTCATCACCGCCGAGCTGCTCTCCCTGGACCCCGATCCCTTCGCCCACCAGATGGTTCTGGACCGCGGTCGTCGCGATGGGGTGCAGGTGGGGCAGCCGGTGATGGATGCCGCCGGCCTGGTAGGGCAGGTGACCTCGGTCTCGGCCTACTCGAGCCGGGTGCTGATGGTGGCCGACGCGAGCCATGCGCTGCCGGTACGGGTCAATCGCAACGGCCTGCGCTTCATCGCCCAGGGCGGTGGGCGCTATGACAGCCTAAGCGTGCTGCATGTCCCCGACACCGCCGATATCCGCGAGGGTGACTTGCTGGTCACCTCGGGGCTGGCGGGGCGCTTCCCCCCGGGCTACCCGGTGGCCCGGGTCAGCGAGGTGGTGCACGACCCGGGCGAGCCCTTCGCCCGGGTCACCGCCGCGCCGGTGGCACAACTGCAGCGCTCGCGTCACTTCCTGCTGCTCTTCCCGCCCAGCCAGCTGCGCTTCGATGATCCCGGCTGGCAGGGCGACATCCACGCCACGGCCATCGAGGCCGCCCGGGCGGTGGCCGCTGATGCCGCCGCCGGGGAAGGGGTCGCCCCAGACGTCGACGAGGAGGCTCGCTGATGGCCGTTCCCTCCGCCGCCAATCTGGCGCTGCCGTGGATCTGGTGCTCCCTGCTGCTGGCGTTGTGCCTTCAGGTGATGCCGCTCGCCGAAGGCTGGCAGATCTGGCGGCCCGACTGGCTGGGGCTGATGCTGGTCTACTGGTGCATGAAGACCCCCTATCGGGTGGGCGTCTTCCATGCCTTCGTGCTGGGCATCCTGCTCGACCTGATCGAGGGGGCGGTGCTCGGCCAGAACGCCCTACTGCTGTCGCTGCTGGCCTTCCTGTGCGCCCTGGTCTATCCGCGCTTTCGTGCCTACTCGCTGGTTCAGCAGGCACTGATGGTGCTGGTGCTGCTGGGCAGCGTGCAGCTTCTGGAGCAGTGGTTGCGCACCCTGCTCGGCCCCTTCGCCATCCACCTTTCCTTCCTTACACCGTCGCTGATCGGCGCGCTGCTCTGGCCCTGGTTCGCCACCCTCTTCAATGCCCTGGGGCGGCGCCTGGCCGGCGACTGACCGGAACCTGTTCATGACCGCTACCCCATCACCGGTGCTCTGCCTGGCCTCCGCCTCGCCGCGCCGGCGCGAGCTGCTGGCCACCATCGGCGTCCCGGTGACGGTGCGCCCGGTGGATATCGACGAGACCTCGCGCCCCGGCGAGTCCGCCGAGGCGTATGTGACGCGCCTGGCCCGGGAGAAGGCGCTGGCCGGCGCGCGCTTCTCTGCGTTGCCGACCCTCGGCTCCGATACCGCCGTGGTCCGCGATGGCGCGATCCTCGGCAAGCCCGAGGGACCGGCGCATGCGGCCGTCATGCTGCGCTCGCTCGCCGGGCGCGAGCACCGGGTGCTTACCGCGGTGGCGGTCACCGGCCCCGCCGGCCTGCTCGACGCCTGCGTGGCCACCACGGTGGCGATGCGCGAGATCTCCGATGCCGAGATCGCCGCCTATTGGGCCAGCGGCGAGCCCGCCGACAAGGCGGGGGGCTATGCCATCCAGGGGCGGGCGGCGGTGTTCGTCCAGCGTATCGCCGGCAGCCACTCCGCGGTGGTGGGACTGCCGCTCTTCGAGACCGCCGCACTGCTGCGCCGCCAGGGGGTAGCGCTGTGGGATGGCGCCCTCGGCTGAGGTCGCGCCCCATCTCTCCGCCTTGGGACCGGGTCTCTATGTCATAATGGCCGCAAAGCAATCTGGACAAGGATTTCCGCATGAGCGGCGAAGTACTGATCAACCTGACGCCGATGGAGACCCGCGTCGCCGTGGTGGAGAACGGCGTGCTCCAGGAGGCCTTCATCGAGCGCAGCCGGCGGCGCGGTATCGTCGGCAATATCTACAAGGGCCGGGTGGTGAGGGTACTACCCGGCATGCAGGCGGCGTTCGTCGACATTGGCCTCGACCGTGCCGCCTTTATCCATGCTCACGAGGTGATGCCCCCCGGCACCCCGGCCGAGGAGCAGCTCTCCATCGGCCACTTGCTCCACGAGGGCCAGGCGCTGGTGGTGCAGGTGACCAAGGACCCCATCGGCTCCAAGGGGGCGCGGCTCACCACCCACCTGTCGGTTCCATCGCGCTACCTGGTCTATATGCCCGATGCTCCCCACCACGGCGTCTCACAGCGCATCGAGGACGAACGCGAGCGCGAGCGCCTGCGCGGCCTGATCGAGGAGGCCCAGGCCCAGCAGAGCCTTGAGGTGACCGGCGGCTTCATCGTGCGCACCGCCGCCGAGGGGGTGGGGGTCCAGGAGCTCGCCGCCGACATGCACTTCCTGCTGCGGTTGTGTCGCAAGGTCAGCGAGCGCAAGGTGACCTCGTCTGCGCCCAGCGTGATCTACGACGACCTGCCGCTGTTCATGCGCATCCTGCGCGACGTGATGCGTGACGATATCGAGAAGGTGCGCATCGACTCCCGGGAGAACTATGTCAAGCTGATCGAGTTCGCCGAGGAGTTCATGCCCGATGCCGTGGAGCGCATCGAGCACTACGCCGGTGAGCGGCCTATCTTCGATCTCTACAGCGTCGAGGACGAGATCCACAAGGCGCTGGGCCGCAAGGTGCAGCTCAAGTCCGGCGGCTACCTGGTGATCGACCCCACCGAGGCGATGACCACCATCGACGTCAATACCGGCGGCTATGTGGGGCACCGCAACCTCGAGGAGACCATCTTCAAGACCAACCTCGAGGCCGCCACCGCCATCGCTCGCCAGCTGCGGCTGCGCAATCTCGGCGGCATCATCATCATCGACTTCATCGACATGGAGGATACCGAGCACCAGCGCCAGGTGTTGCGCATGCTCGAGAAGTCGCTGGAACGCGACCACGCCAAGACCAAGTGTACCGGGGTCACCGAGCTGGGCCTGGTGCAGCTGACCCGCAAGCGCACCCGCGAGAGCCTCGAGCAGACGCTCTGCGAGGCGTGCCCGACCTGCAGTGGGCGAGGCACCCTAAAGACCCCCGAGACGGTCTGCTACGAGATCTTCCGCGAGATCCTGCGCGAGGAGCGCGCCTACAGCGCCGAGACCTACATGGTACTGGCCTCCCAGGCGGTGGTGGATCGCCTGCT
The DNA here is from genome assembly GCF_057169305.1 of Halomonas sp. C10-5. Taxonomy (NCBI): domain Bacteria; kingdom Pseudomonadati; phylum Pseudomonadota; class Gammaproteobacteria; order Oceanospirillales; family Halomonadaceae; genus Halomonas; species Halomonas sp. C10-5. Next base: position 2,222,681 of record NZ_CP175665.1, on the reverse strand, counting down.
CGACGAGGAGTCGGCGGCGGTAGCCGACCTGGAGGAGTTCATCGGCAAGCCGATCCGCTTCCAGGTGGAGACCCACTACTCCCAGGAGCAGTACGACATCGTGCTGATGTGAGCCCATGGCCATGACACGCCCGGTGATTCGCTGGACCCTGACCCTGCTGGCGCTGTTGCTGGCGGCGGTGGCACTGCTGGTGCTGGTGGCGCGCTTGGCGCTGGGCCTCGCCGATGGCCTGGTGCCGCGGCTGGAGGCGCTGCTCTCGGCGCGCTTCGCGGCGGAGGTGCGGATCTCCTCCCTGGAAGGCGGCCTGGCGTATCTGGACCCGCACCTCAGCCTGGATGACCTGAGCCTGCGCACCCGCGAGGGCGACAGGCCGCTGCTGGAGGTGCGGTCTGGCCACCTGCGCTTGGACAGCTGGCAGAGCCTGCGTGAGGGGCTGCCGGTGGTGGAGGATGCGCGCCTCGAGGGCGTGACACTTCATCTCTACCAGACCCCCGACGGGGGCTGGCACTGGCCCGATCCCGCCGAGCTGCCCCCCGAACTGCAGCCCGAGGGCGAACTCGACCTGGAGCGCATCGATTTCTGGGTCGGGGTGCTGCTGCGCCAGCGCGCCTGGGCCGAGCGGGTGAGCGTGGTACTGCATGGCCGTGAGCGGCGGGTCGCCTTCGAGGCGCCACGACTGTTGATGACCGGTGATGACCGACGCGCCCACCTCGAGGGTGAGCTGCATCTGGTGGGCGATCCGGATGTCGCCATGCAGGTGGCACTGGAGGTGCTGCCGGGCCAGGCCGGGTTCCGCGATTTCGGCGCCGCCCTGCAGGCCGAGTTGCGCCTCGACAGCCTGGTGGAGCTGGCCGCGGTGATGGGGAACAGCCAGCCGCTGCGCCTCGATGAGGCGCGTGGCGAGGCGAGCCTGTGGGGGCGCTGGCAAGGCGGCAGCCTGGCCGACGCCCGGCTGGCCCTGGACATCGAGCGGCTGGCGGTCAGCCACCGGGACGCGGCGGGAGAACGCCATGACCTGGAACTCGACAGCGTGACCGGACGTGGCCAGTGGTTGAAGGGGGAGAGCCGCTGGCAGGCGTGGTTCCAGGGCGACGCCGAGAGCCCCGATGTCGGCGAACTAGATGTCCCCGCGCCGCGCTGGGGCCCGGCCTTGCCCTATCGCTGGCACCTGAGCGGCGATGCCGATGGCTGGTGGCTCAATACCAGTGCCTTCGACCTGGGGTCGCTGGCCGCCTGGCGCGACCGGGTCCCGCTGCCCGAGGCCCTGGCCCGGGTGGTGGACAGCCTCGACCCGCGCGGGCGAGTGATGGGCTTCGGCCTGGGCTTCCGGGAGGGTGAGTGGCAGGCGCGGGCCGCCCTGCGCGGGGTGGAGGTCTCGCCCTGGCAGCAGGCGCCGGGCGGCGGCCCCCTCGACATGTGGGTGGAGGCCCATGGGGGTAACGGGCTGGTGCGTTTCGTTGGCGACGACGCGGCCACGCTGCACTTTCCGGAGGTCTTCGCCGGTCCCATGGCACTCGAGCACGCCTCGGGCGAGGTGCACTGGGCCTATGATGGCCCGCGCAGCATGGTCAGCGGCCGCGACCTGAGGGTGGGCTGGAACGGCGCCGAGGTCAGCGGCGGCTTCGGTCTCTCCGCCGGCCGTGGCGCCCGGGGCGGCTTCGGCCTGACCCTGGCCCTCGAGGATGTCGATGCCGTGGAGACGCCGCTTATCGAGTGGCTGCCGGTGGGTATCCTCGGTGATGATCTGCGCGACTGGCTGGCCGACGGCGTGGCGGGGCGCGTGCCCGAGGGCTCACTGCGCCTGCATGTGCCGCTCTCCGGGGGCAGTGACGAGCGCGTCGCGGCGAGCTTCGGCCTCGACCTCGCCATTCGCGATGGTCGCCTGCCCATCGCCCCGGGCTGGCCGATGCTGGAGGGCATCGAGGGGCGGTTGCGCCTCGACGACGGCGTACTCGACGCCGAGGTGACCCACGCCGAGAGCCTCGGCGTGGAGGCACACGACGGCCGGGTGCGCCTGGCCGACGAGCGCCTCGAGGTGGAGGGCCAGCTGGCCGCCGAGGCGACTGGGCTGCGTCGCTTCCTGCTGGCCATGCCGGTGGAAGGCATGCAGGCCCTGGATGCCTGGCAGGCCGAAGGGCGTGCCGAGGGCACGCTCTCCCTGGCGCTGCCCCTGGCCGAGCCCGAGGGTCTCGAGCTGGATATCGTCACCGAGACCGCCTTCCCGCGCCTGGAGTATCGCCCCCTTGGCCTTGCTTTCCGCGATCTCGCGGGGCCGCTCGCCTGGCGCCAGCGTGGTGAGAAGGGCGGCCTCGAGGGGCGCATCGAGGGGCAGGCGCTGGGCGGGCCGCTGCGCGCCGATATCGACACCCTGAAGGGCGGTCTCGAGCTTGCCGGCACGGCCGCACCGGAGGCGCTGCTCGAGCTGGGCGGCGTCACCGCCCTCGGCGAGCGGCTGTCGGGCGGTTTCGACTGGCGCGGACGGCTGGGTATCGGCGACAGCGTCTCTCTGCGCCTGGAGAGCGCACTCCAGGGGCTGGCCGCCGACTTGCCCGCCCCGCTGGGCAAGTCGGCGGGGGAGACGCGCCCGCTGCGGCTCGACATGGACCTGACGGAAGGGCGCCTGGATGGGAGCCTGGGCGAGGTGCTGGCTCTGCGCTGGCGGGCGCTGCCGGGTGGCGACAGCGGCCAGGGGCAGGTGTGGCTGGGCCGCCCGGCCACCGGCAGCTGGCCCACCGGGGCGGGCTGGTGGGTCGACGCCTATCTGCCGAGGCTGTCACCCGCCGCCTGGGGTGAATCGCTCTCCGGCCTGGTGGGTACCGGCTCGGGAGCGGCGGGTGGTGACCTGAACCTGCGCGAGGTGCGCCTGGCGAGCGACTGCCTGCAGCACGATGACCGCTGTCTGGGTTCCTTCTATACCACAGCACGTCCCCAGTCGGGTGGTGGCTGGCGCCTGGCGCTGGATGGCAGCCTGCTGGAGGGGCATCTCGACTATCGCCCCCAGCTCGCCGAGCCGCTGGATATCGGTCTGACGCGGCTCTCCCTGGATGCGCTGCTGCCGGGCAGTCGCGAGGTCGGCTCGCTGTTCGACGAGATCGCCACCCCGCCGGCGCCCGAGCCGCTGCCCGAGTGGGTGGCCGAGCTGCCCGACGGGCGCCTGCGTGTCGCCGATATCGAGCGCGCCGGCCAGCGCCTGGGGCCGCTCACCGCGCGCTGGCGGGCCACGCCCGAGCGACTCAGCATCGCGCCCCTAGGGCTCACCCTGGGCCAGATCAGTGCCCGCGGCGAACTGGTCTGGGAGGCCGCCGGCTCCGCGGCCAGCCTGACCCGGGCGCGCCTCGACCTGGACGGCCGCGACCTGGGCACGGCATTGGAGCGTCTGGGGCAGGCGGCGGTGATCCGAAGCAACGAGACCCGGGTCAAGAGCCAGCTGGCCTGGCCGGGGGCGCCCTGGCAGTTTGCCCTGGAGCGCTCCCGGGGCAGCGTCGAGGCGGAGCTGCGTGACGGGCGTTTCGTCAACCTGGAGTCCACCCCGGCACGCCTGGTGGGGCTGCTCAACCTCGACAACCTGGTGCGTCGGCTGCGCCTGGACTTCTCCGACGTGACCGGACAGGGCACCGCCTTCGATCGTGTCACTGGCGCGGCGACCCTGTATGGTGGCAGTCTCGAGACGCGGGGGCCGGTCGAGGTCGTGGGCCCCGCCACCCGCTTCTCTCTGGATGGCAGCGTCGAGCTGGCGCGGCGGGAACTCGACATGCGGCTGGGGGTCACGGTACCCGTCAGCCGCAACCTGCCGCTGGCGGCGGTGATCGCCGGCGCCCCGATGGTCGGCGGCGCCCTGTTCATCGCCGACCGCCTGTTCGGTGATGCCATCGACAGCGTGACCCGAATTCATTATCGCGTGCTCGGTCCCTGGACCGCGCCGCAGATCTCAGTGGAAAGCGCAGAATGACCCAAGCGAGACACGCACTGCTAGATGAAGCCGCCGGTATCCTGCTGGCTCCCGGCGGCCTCTCCCTGGATGACCTGGACGCCGGCCTCGGCCACGCCCTGGGCCCGGGTATCGACTATGCCGATCTCTACTTCCAGCGCAGCTGGCACGAGGGCTGGGTGCTGGAAGATGGTGAGGTCAAGGAGGCCAGCTACAATATCGACGGCGGCGTGGGCGTGCGCTCCCTGGCCGGCGAGAAGACCGGCTTCGCCTACTCCAACCAGATCACCGCCGACGCCCTGGGCGAGACCGGGCGAACCGCCGCGGGCATCGTGCGCAGCGGCAAGCGCCTGAGCCTGGGCGTTCCAGTCGCCGTCGCACCCACGGCGCGCTATGCCGGGGTCGACCCGCTCTCCGGCCTCTCTGCCGAGGAGAAGGTCGCCATGCTCAAGGAAGCGGATCGGGTGGCCCGGGCCGCCGATCCCTCGATCAGCCAGGTCAGTGCTTCGCTCTCCGGGGTCCATGAGGTGGTGCTGGTGCGTGCCAGCGACGGCACCCTGGCGGCGGATATCCGTCCCCTGGTGCGCTTCAACGTCAGCGTGATCGCCGTGCGCAACGGCCGTCGCGAGCGCGGCAGCGCCGGTGGCGGTGGCCGCTACCCCATGTCGCGTCTGCGCGACGAGGGCGTGGCCGAGCGCTATGCGAAGGAGGCGGTCCGCCAGGCACTGGTGAACCTGAATGCGGTCGACGCCCCGGCCGGCCAGCTGCCGGTGGTGCTGGCCCCGGGCTGGCCCGGCATTCTGCTCCACGAGGCGGTGGGCCACGGCCTGGAGGGCGACTTCAACCGCAAGGGCAGCTCGGCCTTCGCGGGACGCATGGGCCAGCGCGTGGCCGCGCCGGGGGTGACGGTGGTGGACGATGCCACCCTGGCCGACCGCCGCGGCTCGATGAGTGTCGACGATGAAGGCACTGTCGGTCAGCGCACCCCGTTGATCGAGGATGGCATCCTGACCGGCTACATGCAGGACAAGCTCAATGCCCGGCTGATGGGCATGGCGCCCACCGGCAACGCACGCCGCGAGTCCTTCGCCCACCTGCCCATGCCGCGCATGACCAACACCGTCATGCTGGCCGGGCAGGACGACCCCGCCGATATCCTCAAGAGCGTCAGACGTGGCCTCTATGCGGTGAGCTTCGGCGGCGGCCAGGTGGACATCACCTCGGGCAAGTTCGTGTTCTCGGCAAGCGAGGCCTACCTGATCGAGGATGGCCGGATCACCGCCCCGGTGAAGGGCGCGACGCTGATCGGCAACGGCCCCGAGGTGATGGGGCAGGTGTCGATGATCGGCCATGACATGGAGCTGGACAGCGGCATCGGCGTCTGCGGCAAGGAGGGCCAGGGCGTGCCCGTGGGCGTCGGCCAGCCGACCCTCAAGATCGACGAGCTGACCGTGGGTGGTACTGCTTCCTGATCGAGCGAGGGGCGCCGGGGGCAAGCTGAAGAGGAGGTCCGATTCCAGGGAAGGAATCGGTAGCGTACAGGGAGGTATTCACAGCGCCTCCTTGCAAGCTTGCCGCCGGATCAGCCCCGAGCAGTGCGAGACCTACAGCCCCGCGGTATCGCGGATCAGCTTGAACAGCTTGCGGGCGCTGGCCGGGGGCTTGCCCCGCTCGCGCTCGCGCTGGGCATTGCGGATCAGCTGGCGCAGGGCCTGGCGGTCGGCGTCGGGGTAGTCGGCCACGAAGGCCTCCACTGCGGCGTCGCCCTCGTCGACGAGGCGGTCACGCCACTTCTCGAGGCGATGGAAGGCGTGGTCGCGGCGCAGCGTCTCCTGCTCGATCTCGTCGTGGACGGCCCGGATCGCCTCGAGGTCCTCGCGACGCATCAACTTGCCGATGTACTGCATATGGCGGCGTCGCCCCTCGTGGGAGCGGATGCGCGTGGTCTCTTCCACCGCGGCGAGCATGTCGTCGGAGAGCGGAAAGCGCGCCCGCTCGCCGGGTGTCATGGCGATGATCTGTTCGCCCAGCGTCTGCAGCGCCTGCATCTCGCGCTTGAGCTGGGACTTGCTGGGGCGTTCGTCGTTGTCCGGCTGCTGAAGGATCTGGTCGAGCAGCTCGCGGGGAGATTCCTGGGACATGCCGCTTCCATCGGTTGGGGGCTGGGTGTCCCGACAGTATACCAGCCCGCTACACCGGGCTGAGAATGAACATCACAGGCGCGGCCTCTGGGTCCGCCGAAGGAGGATAGAGATGACTCAGGCTTTCGATGCCGCCGCCCAGCAGATCCAGCTGGAGAGCCGTTCCCGACAGGCCGTGGAGCTGGCCCGCAAGCTCGGTGCCGACGCCTGCGAAGTGGGCGCCAGCGTCGACCAGGGCGTCGGTGTCAGCGTGCGCGAAGGGGAAGTGGAGACCGTCGAGCTCTCTCGTGACCAGGGCATCGCGGTGACCGTCTATCTCGGGCAGCGCAAGGGCAGTGCCTCCTCCACCGACGCCGGAGAGGCCTCCATTCGTGCCGTGGTTGAGAAGGCCATCGCCATCGCCCGCTACACCGGCGAGGATCCCGCCGCCGGCCTCGCCGACCCCGAGCTGATGGCCACCCACCTGCCGGATCTCGACGTGCACCACCCCTGGCCGCTGACCACCGAGGAGGCGATCGACCTGGCACTGGCCTGCGAGGCCGCCGGTCGCGGCAAGGCGGGAATCAAGAGCTCCGACGGGGCCTCGCTCTCCAGCGGCGAGGGGGTGCGGGTCTATGCCAACAGTCACGGTTTCCTGGGCAGCCAGTGCGGCAGCCGTCACTCCCTCTCCTGCATGCTGATCGCCGAGGACGCCGCCGGCATGCAGCGCGACTACGACTTCACCAGCGCCCGGAACCCCCGCGACCTGCTGGCTCCCGAGCGCGTTGGCGAGAGCGCCGCCGAGCACACCCTGCGGCGCCTCGGCGCCCGGCGGCCGGCCACCGGGCGCATGCCGGTACTCTTCGACCCCAACCTGGCTGCGGGCCTGGTCGGCTCGCTGATGGGGGCCATCGCCGGCGGTGCACTGTTCCGCCAGTCCTCCTTCCTCTGCGACCGCCTCGGTGATGTGCTCTTCCCCGAGTGGTTCAGCCTGCAGGAGAAGCCCATGGAGATCGGCGCCATGGCCAGCTCGCCCTTCGACAACGACGGCGTGCAGACCCGCGACAATGTCTTTGTCGAGAATGGGCGCTTGGCCAGCTACATGCTCTCGGCCTACAGTGCGCGACGCCTCGGCATGCAGACCACCGCCAATGCCGGCGGAGCCCGCAACCTGCGCATCGCGGCGCCGCTGGCCTCACGCGACGAGCTGCTCGCCCGCATGGGGCGCGGGGTACTGGTCACCGAGCTGATGGGGCAGGGCGTCAATGCTGTCACCGGTGACTACTCGCGCGGCGCGGCAGGCTTCTGGGTGGAGAACGGGAGGGTCCAGTACCCGGTGGAGGAGTTCACTATTGCCGGTAACCTGGAGGCGATGTTCCGCGGACTGGCCGGCGTGGGCAGCGATATCGACACCCGCGGAAGCATTCATACCGGCAGCTGGCTGATCGACGAGATGACCGTGGCCGGCAGCTAGTCATCCTCGTCGAAGCGGGCCTCGAACAGCGCCTGCACGGCGTCGAGGGCCGCCTCGGCATCCTCCCCCTCGGCGCTGACGGTGAGTTCGGTGCCGCAGGGGGCGGCGAGCATCAGCAGCGACATGATGTTGTCTGCCTCGCCCTGCATGGCGCCATTGGTCACGCGGATGCGTGCGTCGAAGGGCTGGCAGCACTGCACCAGCTTGGTGGCGGCACGGGCGTGGAGCCCACGCTTGTTGGTCAGGGTCAGCTTGCGTTGCGGCACGCTCAACTTCCTTGATGAGGTGTGGCGTCGGGGCCGGGAAGGGTGTCCTGGGTGCCCAGCTCGCGGTGGCGCAGGCGTACATGGGTCTGGCTCTGTGCCAGCTGCATCGCCAGCCGTTCGGCGATATAGACCGAGCGATGCTGTCCGCCGGTGCAGCCGATGGCCACGGTCAGGTAGCTGCGATGGCTGGCCTCGTAGCTGGGTAGCCAGCGGGTCAGCCAGGCGTGGATATCCTCGAGCATCGCCTGGACTAGGGGGTAGCCCTCGAGGAAGGCGATGATCTCGGGGTCCTGGCCGGTGAACGGCCTCAGGCGCGGGTCCCAGTAGGGATTGGGCAGGCAGCGGGCATCGAACACCAGGTCGGCATCGAGGGGCACGCCCCGCTTGAAGCCGAAGGATTCCACGGTCAGGGTCAGCTGCTCGGGACGGTGCCGGGCCACCTGGTCGGCGATGCGGCCGCGGAGTTCGTGCACCGACAGCCGTGAGGTGTCGATCACCAGGTCGGCCAGGTCGCGGATCTCGGCCAGCGCCTGCTCCTCGGAGTCGATCGCCTCGGCCAGCGTCATTTCGCTGCCGCGGGTGAGGGGGTGGCGGCGCCGGGTGGCAGAGTAGCGCTCGATCAGGATGCGCGCGTCAGTGGTGAGGTAGATCACCTGGCAATCGATGCCGCGTTCACGCACCTCCTCGAGCAGGCTGGGGAAGCGCTTGAGGGCCTGGGGCAGGTTGCGGGCGTCGATGCTGACGGCGATGGAGGAGCGCGGAGACTCGGGGTTGCCCAGCTCGTCGACCAGTGAGCCGAGCAGCATGGCCGGCAGGTTGTCGATGGCGTAGTAGCCGAGATCCTCCAGGGCCTGCAGCGCGATCGACTTGCCCGAGCCGGAACGGCCGCTGATGATCACGAGCTGCATGGGGGGATCTCCTGGTCGTCCTGGCCGAGCGGTTGCTCAGCCCTGTCGTCGGATGGCCTCGATAAGGCCCTCGTGGAGTTCTCGCTGGCTGGCGCAGCGGCGCAGGCGAGTCCGGGTGTCGACATCGTTCATGATGCTTGCCACCTGGGCCAGCAGGGTCAGGTGGGCGGCATCGGCCTCCTCGGGCACCAGCAGCACGAACACCAGGTCGACGGGCTCACCGTCGATGGCGTCGAAATCCACCGGCTCGGCCAGCTTGAGGAAGCCAGCGATGGGGGCCTTGCAGTGGGGGCTGCGGGCATGCGGGATGGCCACGCCGTTGCCGATCCCGGTACTGCCGAGGCGTTCGCGGGCAATCAGGCGCGCGAACACCTCCTGGCTGTCGAGGCTGGGAGTGTTCTGGGCAATGAAGGTGCTGAAGAACTCCAGCACCCGCTTCTTGCTTCCCCCGGGCACATCGAAGAGGGTGCGCTCCGGGGGGAGGATGGTTTCGAGGGACGACATCGTGGGCTCAGCGAGCGCCGGCGCCCTGGGCGCGGGCCTGGGCCTTTTCCTTGTGCTTGACCAGCTGGCGGTCCAGCTTGTCTGCCAGGGCATCGATGGCGGCGTACATGTCGTTCTCCTGAGCTTCGGCATGCAGGTCGGCACCGGCAGCGTGCAGGGTGCAGGCGGCTGACTGGCGCTCCTTCTCCACCGACAGGGTCACCTGCACGTTGGTGATGTTGTCGTAGTGGCGCTCTACGCGAGTCAGCTTCTCGTTGACATAGTCACGCAGGGCATCGGTCAGTTCCACATGATGGCCGGTGATGTTGACTTGCATGACACGCTCCTTGCTCGTTGGTTGTGCTTCGATTGTAACCCTTTTTCCAGCCTTGCATACCCCCCGTGCCGACGCTCTGGATGCCGGTGATGACGCGGGTCATGCCAGCCGCTTGCATTCACTGGAGGAGGGGATTCCCATGGCTTCCCGGGTAATCTCTGGAGCGCCACGGTGCGGCGCCGCGCGGTGTCATGCCAGCCGCTTGCGTTCGCTGGAGGAGGGGATGCCCATGGCCTCGCGGTACTTGGCCACGGTACGGCGTGCGACCTGGATGCCGGCCTCGTCGAGCAGGGTGACCAGCTTGCTGTCGGAGAGCGGCTTGCGTGGCGGCTCCTCCTGGATGAGCTTGCGGATGCGAGCGCGGATGGCGGTGCTGGAGTGGGCGTCGCCATCGCCTTCGCCGCGGACTTGGCTGGAGAAGAAGTACTTGAGTTCGAACACCCCGCGGGGCGTATGGATGAACTTCTGGGTGGTGACCCTGGAGATGGTTGACTCGTGCATCTCCACCGCCTGGGCGATATCGGCCAGGATCAGCGGCTTCATCGCCTCCTCGCCGCATTCGAGGAAGTCGAGCTGGCGGGCCAGGATCTCGCGACCGACGCGCAGCAGGGTGTCGTTGCGACTGGTCAGGCTCTTCATCAGCCAGCGCGCCTCCTGAAGGTGATCCTTCAGGAACTGGTTGTCGTCGCTCTTGTCGGCGCGGCGCACCAGCGCCGCGTAGTCGGGCTGGACGCGCAGTCGGGGCAGGGCCTCGGGGTTGAGCTCGACGTGCCAGCCATGGCGGTCGTGGAAGGCGATCAGGTCGGGTATCACATAGTCGTCGGTCACGCTGGCATAGGCGCTGCCGGGGCGCGGGTCCAGGCCACGCACCAGGGCGATGGTCGCGTCAAGCGCCTCATCGTCCAGTCCCAGGCGGCGCTTGAGCAGGCGTCGGTCGCCACCGGCCAGGGCCTCGAGGAACTGGCGTACCAGGCGCCGCGCCTGGGGCAGGTGCGGGGTGTTGTCGGGGAGCAGGGCGAGCTGCAGCTGCAGGCATTCGCGCAGGTCGCGGGCGAAGATGCCGGTGGGTTCGAACTGCTGCAGGCGCAGCAAGACCTGCTCCATCTCCTGGTTGCGCAGGTCGGCGAGTCCCTGTTGCCTCAGGCCATCACGGATCTCGTCGAGCGGGGCGGCCAGGTAGCCGGCATCGTTGACGGCATCGATCAGGCTCTCGGCAATCTGCCGCTCCCGGGGATCGAGGTCGCTCATCGCCAGCTGCCAGGCGAGGTGGCCGTGCAGGCTCTGGCCCTGAGCCTGGCGCTCGAAGTCGGGCCCTTCGCCGCCGGCAGGTGAGCCCAAATCCTGATAGGTGTCCGACCAGTCGCTGTCGGTGGCGAGCTGTTCGGGGATTTCGCTGGCCCAGTCGTCTTCCGCGGGCTCCTGGGTGGGCTGCTCCCCGAACTCGTCATCGAGCTCCAGCAGCGGGTTGCTCTCCAGTGCCTGCTGGATCTCCTGGCGCAGGTCCAGGGTGGAGAGTTGCAGCAGGGCGATGGCCTGTTGCAGCTGGGGGGTCATGGTCAGCTGAGTGCCGACCCGCAGCTGCAGGGATGCCTTCATGGCCATGGCAGGCGTCCTCCTGGCGTGTCGGAAAACCCTACCCTAGCGCCTGTCGTCGCGTGGCGCAACACGATATCAAGCAATAATCATGCCATGCGCGGAGCACGCCGGAATATATTTATAGGTTTATGTCGGTCAGGGGGTCAGAGGCGGAAGTCTTCGCCCAGGTAGACCTCACGCACCTTCTGGTTGGAGAGGATAGACTCGGCATCGCCCTCGGCGATGATCTTGCCGTCGCCGACGATATAGGCGGTATCGCAGATGTCGAGGGTCTCGCGGACGTTGTGGTCGGTGATCAGCACGCCGATATCCCGTGCCTTGAGCTGGCGGATGATCCCCTTGATCTCGCCCACCGAGATCGGGTCGACTCCGGCGAAGGGCTCGTCGAGCAAGATGAAGGCGGGTTCGGTCGCCAGCGCCCTGGCGATCTCCACCCGGCGCCGCTCGCCACCGGAGAGACTCATGCCCAGATTGTCGCGGATATGGGTGACATGGAACTCCTCGAGCAGCTGCTCCAGGCGTGCTCGACGGCCGGCGCGGTCGAGGTCCTTGCGGGTCTCGAGGATGGCCATGATGTTGTCGGCCACCGACAGCTTGCGGAAGATCGAGGCCTCCTGGGGCAGGTAGCCGATCCCCGCCCGGGCCCGCTCGTGCATGGCGGCCCGGGAGAGGTCCAGGTCATCGATGGCCACCGAGCCGGCATCGGCACGCACCAGCCCCACGATCATGTAGAAGGAGGTGGTCTTGCCGGCGCCGTTGGGGCCCAGCAGCCCGACGATGCTGCCCTGGCGGATCGACAGGCCGATGTCCTGCACCACGCGACGGCGCTTGTAGCTCTTGGCCAGATGATGGGCGTAAAGGGTCTTCATGGCGTCCTTACTGCTGTTCGGGCTGGAGGGTCATGCGGATGCGCTGGCTGCCCTCGACGCCCTCGCCATCGGCGCGTGCCTGCACCACGCGGCGGTCGAGGAAGTACTCCAGGTAGCCGCCCTCGAAGGTGTCGCCCCCCTGGTGGAGTTCGGCGCGATCGATCAGCTCCACGCGCCGTTCGGCCACGTGATAGATGACGGTGCGCCCCCAGCCCTTGACGACCGGCTCGGCGGGATCGGGCTGCTGTTCGAGGTAGGCCCGTTCACCGGTGGCGGTCGCCAGGGAGAGCTCGCCGGCCGCGTTGCGGCGGATCTCCACCCGGTTGCCGGTCAGGCGCATGCTGCCCTGGCGGATATCCACGTTGCCGGTGTACACGGCGGTGCCGGCGCGATCGTCGAGATCGAGGCGGTCCGCCTCGACCAGGATGGGGGCATTGGCATCCTGATTTTGAGCCTGACTGGCCGGGGCGATAGCCAGCGCCAGCAGCAGTGCACAGGTCAGCGTGGGTAGCAGGGGGCGCTTCATGGCGAGGACTCCTCGGATGTCTCGGGCGGATGGTGGCCGCGCACATTGTCGGTCAGGCGCGCCCGATTGTCATGGAGCCAGGCGTCGAAACGCTCACCGCTCATGCGCTGAGGGGGCTGACGCAGAGTAGCCGGGGTGGTGCTCCAGGCATGCCCGGTGTCGGCATCGTAATGCAGCGTCTCGGTCTCGAGCTCCCAGCGCTCGGCGGGGGCGCGCAGGCGGGCGTCCCCGTCGAGCAGCAGCGGGTTGCCCCCCGGCCCCAGCTCGCCGCTGTCTGCCTCGGCCAGCCATAGCCGACCCTCGCGGTCGTGGAGCCGGGCAAGCGGAGTCTCCAGACGGGTCACGTCGTCTACCGGGGTATGCACCAGCCGCGGCGTGGTCACCCGCTGGTGGGGCCGGCCCCCGCTGTCGAAGCGGGTGAGGCGCGCATTCTCGAGGTAGAAGTCGGGTTCGCCCGCGGCATCGCGCGGTACCTGGCCGGTGGGGCTGGGGTCGCGCAGGTCGAGCAGCGCCAGGCCTCCGCCCAGCGCCAGCAGCAGCAGGGTCAGCCAGGTGCGGAAGCCGGGGCGCGGCAGGGCCATGATCTCAGCCGGCCCCGTGGAGGTAGGTGTCGATCACCGCGTCCCAGTGCCCCTGGGCGCGCAGCAGGGTGTCGGCGATCTCGCGGGCCGCGCCCTGGCCGCCGCTGCGTTCGGTAACCCAGTCCGCATGCTTCTGGATATAGCTCGGTGCATTGGGGACGCTGATGCCCACGCCGGCACGGCGGATGGCGCCCACATCGGGCATGTCGTCGCCGCAGTAGGCGACCTGGTCGAACTCCAGGCCCAGGCGGGCGATTAGCTCACGCAGGACCGGCAGTTTCTTCTCGACGCCCTGGAAGACATGCTGGATGCCCAGGGCAGCGGCGCGGCGACTCACCGTGGGCGATTCGCGGCCGGTGATCAGTGCGACCTGGATGCCGGCACGCTTGAGCAGCTTGAGGCCGTGGCCATCCTGGACGTTGAAGGCCTTGATCTCGATGCCGTCGGCCTGGAAATAGAGCTGGCCGTCGGTGAGCACGCCATCGACGTCCAGTGCCAGCAGGCGGATACGGCGCAGGCGATCGGTGAGCTGCGGATCCTGCAGGAGAGAGGTATGGGTCGTCATGAAGACTCCGTGTCGTTAAGGTCAGATCACGCCGCTGGCGAGTAGGTCGTGCATATGCAGGGCGCCCACCGGGCGACCCTCGTCGTCGACCACGGCCAGGGCGGAGATGCGGTGGTCTTCCATCAGGCTGACCGCCTCGGCGGCCAGGGTTTCCGGGGAGACGTGCTTGCCGGGGCAGGTCATCACCTCATCCACGCTCAGGTCGGTCAGGTCGCTGTGCTGGTCCAAGGTGCGGCGCAGGTCGCCGTCGGTGTAGACCCCGGCGAGGCGGCCGTCGGGAGCTACCACGCAGGTGAACCCCAGCCCCTGGCGGGTGATCTCCAGTAGGGCATCGCGCAGCGGGCTGCCCAGCGGCACCCTTGGCAGCCGGCTGCCGCTGTGCATCAGGTCACCGACGCGCAGCAGCAGCCGCTTGCCAAGGCTGCCCCCGGGATGGGAGAGCGCGAAGTCCTCGGCGGTGAAGCCGCGTGACTCGAGCAGCGCCACGGCCAGGGCATCGCCCATGGCCAGGGCCGCAGTAGTCGAGGCGGTGGGGGCCAGGTCGAGAGGGCAGGCCTCCCGCTCGACCCCGGTATCGAGGTGTGCCTCGGCATGGCGGGCCAGGCTCGATGCGGGGCGGCCGGTCATGCTGATCAGCGGTACCTTCATGCGCTTGAGCAGCGGCAGCAGGGCGGTCACCTCGGCGGTCTCACCCGAGTTGGAGAGCGCCAGCACCACGTCACCGGGGGTGATCATGCCGAGGTCGCCGTGGCTGGCCTCGCCGGGGTGCACGAAGAAAGCCGGCGTGCCGGTACTGGCCAGGGTGGCGGCGATCTTGCCGGCGATATGCCCCGACTTGCCCATGCCGGTGACCACCACGCGGCCGCGGCAGGCCAGGATCAGCTCGCAGGCACGGTCGAAGGCGTCGTCGAGGCGCGCCACCAAGGCGCCAATGGCCTGCTGCTCGAGGTGCAGGGTGCGTCGGGCGCTGTCACGGAGGGCCGAGCCGGCCGAGGGGGTATCGGATGTCATGGCGACGATTGTTGCCTGTTCGAGGGGTTCACTCAAGAGCCACCGCCCAGACTGGCCATGCCGAGCCAGATCAGGTAGCCGAAGTAGCTGGCGGTCAGTGCCGCGCCGGGGAGCCGGCCCAGGTGGTTGCGGCGATGCCACAGCAGCAGGGCGCCGAGCACCAAGGTCAGCACCAGGAGCAGGGGATAGTCACGCTCGCCGGCGGCGGGGTCGGTCGGGCCCGGCGCAAGCAGGCCGGGTACCGGCAGCACCGCCAACAGGTTGAAGAGGTTGGAGCCGATGATATTGCCGATGGCCAGATCGTGGTGACGCTTGAGGGCGCTTGCCACGCAGGCCACCAGCTCCGGAAGGCTGGTGCCGATGGCGACGATGGTCAGGCCGATGACCAGCTCGCTGATCCCCATGCTGCGGGCGAGTTCGCTGGCCCCCCACACCAGGCCGCGGGAGCCGGCCACCATCACCGCGAGTGTCACCACCAGCCACAGCAGGGCGCGAGCCAGAGTCATGTCGGGTATCTCGCCTGCCACTTCCTCCTTGGCGTCCGGAGTGTCGGCACGAAACAGCCACCACAGGCTGAACAGCAGCAGGGCGATGAGCAGCGCGGCATCCATCCGTCCCAGGTGGCCGTTGGCCAGGGCGTAGCCGGCCAGGCCGGTGGCGCCGAGCAGCAGGGGCAGCTCGCGGCGCACGATGGAGAAGCGTACCGGGATGGGTACCACCAGAGCGGTGATGCCCAGTACCAGCCCGATATTGGCGATGTTGGAGCCCAGGGCGTTGCCGGTGGCCAGGTCGGGGATGCCATCCAGGGAGGCCATCAGCGACACCACGATCTCCGGGGCCGAGGTGCCCAGGGCGACGATGGTCATGCCCACTAGCATGGTGCTCATGCCGGCGCGGCGGGCGGTGGCGGCCGCCGCGCCGACGAAGTGGTCGGCGCTCCACAGCAGGGCGACAAGACCCAGCAGCACGGCAATCAAGGGTAGCAGCATGGGATATCGGCTCGTTACGGTGGTCAGTTTCGGAAAGGCGCCATTAAACGTGTTGGTCAGGAGTGGTGCAAGCCGCCGAGCGGCATCGGGCTAGCGCCTGGTCGGGCAGTTAGGATACGATGTTCGATAATTTTACTGGGATGGCTGAGCCGATGAGTGACACTCCCTTCGTGGTGGTGGAGGGGCTGCATTTTGCGCGTGGCGACAAGGAGATCTTCCGCGGCGTCGACATGACGATCCAGCGTGGCGGTATCACCGCCATCATGGGCCCCAGCGGCAGTGGCAAGACCACCCTGCTCAAGTTGATCGGCGGGCAGCTGCTGCCCGACGCCGGACGGGTGCTGATCGAGGGCCAGGATGTGCACCGCCAGTCGCGTAAGGCGCTGTTTGCCATGCGCCAGCGCATGGGCATGCTGTTCCAGAGCGGGGCGCTGTTCTCCGACCTCAGCGTGTTCGAGAACGTGGCCTTCCCGCTGCGGGTGCATACCGACCTGCCTGGCACCATGGTCCGCGACCTGGTGCTGATGAAGCTCGAGGCGGTTGGCCTGCGTGGTGCCCGGGAGCTGATGCCCGCTGAGCTCTCCGGGGGCATGGCACGCCGCGTGGCCCTGGCCAGGGCCATCGCCCTGGATCCCGAACTGATCCTCTATGACGAGCCGTTCGTCGGACAGGACCCGATCTCCATGGGCGTGCTGGTGCAGCTGATCAAGCGTCTTAATCAGGCGCTGGGGCTGACCTCCATCGTGGTCTCCCACGACATCAAGGAGACCCTGACCATCGCCGACTATGTCTACGTGATCGCCGACGGCCAGGTGATGGCCCACGGCACACCCAAAAGCCTCGATGTGGACCAGGATCCCCGGGTCAGCCAGTTCGTCCACGGCGAACCGGATGGGCCGGTGCCCTTCCACTATCCGGCGGTGGACTTCGTCGCCGACATGCTCAGCCCGGGAGGTCCACGATGATCCAGCGAATCCGTCGCCTGGGGCGCCGCGGCTGTGACCTGCTCGAGGCCTTCGGTCGTGCCGGTATCTTCCTCACCCAGTCCGCAGTGGGGCTGCCGAGTCGCGAGGGGCTCTACCTCTGGGTGCGCCAGATGCACTTCGTCGGCGTGCTGTCGCTGGCCATCGTGCTGGTCTCGGGGCTGTTCATCGGCATGGTGCTGTCGCTGCAGGGCTATACCATCCTGGTCGACTTCGGCGCCGAGGATGCGTTGGGCCAGATGGTGGCACTATCGCTGCTGCGCGAGCTCGCCCCGGTGGTGGCGGCGCTGCTGTTCGCCGGACGTGCCGGCTCGGCACTGACCGCCGAGATCGGCCTGATGAAGGCGACCGAGCAACTGACCAGCATGGAGATGATCGGCGTCGACCCGCTGCGCCGGGTGGTGGCGCCGCGGCTGTGGGCGGGCTTCGTGGCCCTTCCGCTGCTTACCGTGGGCTTCGGTGTGGTGGGCATCTACGGTGGTTACCTGGTCGGCGTCGACTGGCTGGGCGTCTTCGAGGGCTCCTACTGGTCCAACATGCAGGCCAGCGTCGACTTCATCGACGACGTGGGCAACGGCATCATCAAGAGCTTGGTGTTTGCCGTGGTGGTGACCTGGATCGCGGTCTTCCAGGGCTATGATCTGGTGCCCACCTCGGAGGGCATCTCGCGGGCCACCACCCGTACCGTGGTCTATTCCTCGCTGGCCGTGCTCGGCCTCGATTTCGTGCTGACCGCCGTGATGTTCGGCGGACTCGCCTGAGCGGCGAACGATCGCCCTGATGTGTGGAGATACTAGATGAAGCGCAGCAAAACCATGGAGCTGGGGGTCGGGTTGTTCATGCTTGCCGGTATCCTCGGGCTGGTGTTCCTCGGCCTGCGGGTCAGTGGCCTGACCATGCAGGCCCCCAGCGATACCTTCCGACTGGAGGCTAACTTCGCCAATATCGGCGGCCTCAAGACGCGGGCGCGGGTCACCATGGCCGGCGTTACCGTGGGGCGTGTGGCGGCCATCGAGCTCGATACCGACTGGTACGATGCCCGGGTGGTGCTCGAGCTTGACGACGAGCTGGAGGGGCAGCTCTCCCGGGATACCACCGCGGCGATCCTGACCTCGGGCCTGCTCGGCGAGCAGTACGTGGGGCTGTCCGTGGGCGGCGACCCCGAGGCCCTGGCCGACGGCGATACTATCCGTGACACCCAGTCGGCCCTGGTGCTTGAAGAACTCATCCAGCAGTTCGTGTCAAACATGGTCAGCGACTAGGCGCCGATCGCCTGGTCTTAGCCGACCTTTCATCGACCCCGACATGGAGACGTTGATCATGATCCGTTATCCCCTGGCCCTGGCAACGTTGCTGCTGAGCCTGCTGTTCAGCCTGACCGTACAGGCCGCCCCCGAGCGTAGCCCTGATGAAGTTATCCGCCACAGCGTCGAGACGCTGACCGGCAAGATCGAGGGCCGGCGTGACCACTTTGCGGAGAACATGGATGAACTCGAGGCGCTGGTCGACGACAGCCTCGATGATATCGCCGACTTCCGTTACATCGGCGCCAGCGTTATGGGGCGCTATTTCGCCAACGCCACGCCGCAGCAGCGTTCGCGCTTCGTCGACACCTTCCGCCAGACTCTGATCGATACCTACGCCAAGGGACTGGTGACCTTCGACTATCGCGACCTGCGTGTGCTCGATACCCAGCGGGCCCAGCGCCACGAGGACCAGGCCAGCGTCGACATGGAAGTGGTGGCCGAGGATGGCACCGTCTACCCGGTCAGCTACTCCCTGCGCCTGACCGGTGGCGAGTGGCGGGTGGTCAATGTCATCGTCAACGGCATCAACCTGGGGCTGACCTTCCGCAACCAGTTCGATCAGGCGATGCGCGACAATGCGCGTGACTACGACGCCGTGATCGATGGCTGGGCGCCCGAGGTGGGTGTCGAGGAGCTGGAGCAGGGCGCGTGAGCGACCTGCTGGCACGCGACGGCCTGCGCCTGGAGGCCCAGCCCGAATGCCTGGTGGTGTGTGGTGAAGTGGGCTTCGAGCATGCCGCCGAGCTCGCCGAGGCGGGCAGTCGCTGGCTCGCGCAGCGCCACTCGGGCGAGACGGTGAGCTTCGACCTGCGTGGTGTCGCCGGCGTCAGCAGTGCGGCACTAAGCGTGCTGCTGGAGTGGGCCCGTGCGGCTAGCCGTGCCGGGCTCGCCCTGGAACGGGTGCACCTTTCGGCGTCCCTCTCGCGCCTCACCGATCTGGCCGGCCTCGAGCGCCTGCTGCCACTGGAGGCGGCGGGGGAGTAGCCGGGGCAATCGCCAAGCGCGATGCTTTTCATTACCATGGGTCATCCCTATTGCCTGTCGACGACGAGGTGGCTGTCGTCGACGGACCCGTTTCAGCGCTTTCATTTCAGTACTACAAGGAGTGCCTCACCATGCAACCCAGTGACGTCAAGGGGCTGCTCGAGTCGCGTATCGACGGCTGCGATTTCCATATCCAGGGCGAGGGCTGCAATTTCCAGGTGGTGGCCGTGGGCGAGCTCTTCGAAGGTCTGTCGCCGGTCAAACGCCAGCAGCTGATCTATGGCGCGCTCTCCGACGAGATCGCCTCCGGTGCGCTGCACGCGGTGAGCATCAAGACCTATACCCCGGCGCAGTGGCAAGGCGCGCCGGAGAATCCCGGCGTCTGAGACCCCAATCCTCCATGGACAAATTGATCATTACCGGCAATGGGCCGGTCGATGGCGAGGTCTGGGCCAGCGGCGCCAAGAATGCCGCCCTGCCCATCCTGTGTGCCACGCTGCTGGCCGACGAGCCGGTGACCATCGGCAACCTGCCGCACCTGCAGGACATCACCACCACCCTGGAGCTGCTTGGGCATCTGGGGGTGGAGCCGGTGATGGGCGAGAAGATGACCATCCAGCTCGACGGCTCCCAGGTGAAGCACTGCGATGCCCCCTACGAGCTGGTCAAGAAGATGCGTGCCTCGATCCTGGTGCTGGGCCCGCTGCTGGCCCACTTCGGCCACGCCGACGTCTCCCTGCCCGGCGGCTGTGCCATCGGCTCGCGTCCGGTGGACCTGCACCTGCGCGGCCTGGAGGCCATGGGCGCGGAGATCCGCGTCGAGGGCGGCTATATCCGCGCCCGGGTCGAGGGCCGTCTGAAGGGCGCCACCATCTTCTTCGATACCGTCACCGTCACCGGCACCGAGAACCTGCTGATGGCGGCGGCACTGGCCGAGGGCACCACGGTGCTCGAGAATGCCGCCCGTGAGCCTGAGGTGGTTGACCTGGCCGAGCTGCTGATCAAGATGGGGGCCAACATTCGCGGTCATGGCACCGATACCATCACCATCGAGGGGGTGGAGCGCCTGCATGGCGCCTACCATGACGTGATGCCCGACCGCATCGAGACCGGCACCTTCCTGGTCGCCGCCGCGCTCTCGCGCGGACGCGTCCGGGTGCGCCGCACCCGCGCCGATATCCTCGAGGCGGTGCTGGCCAAGCTCGAGGAGGCCGGTGCCGAGATCACCACCGGTGATGACTGGATCGAGCTGGACATGCACGGCAAGCGGCCGCGGCCGGTGAATATCCGGACTGCACCCTATCCGGCCTTTCCCACCGACATGCAGGCCCAGTTCGTGGCCATGAACGCGGTGGCCGAGGGCAGCTCCCGGGTGGTGGAGACCATCTTCGAGAACCGCTTCATGCACGTCCAGGAGCTCAATCGCATGGGGGCGAAGATCGCCCTGGAGGGCAATACCGCGGTGATCGAGGGGGTCGAGCGGCTCTCCGGTGCCCCGGTGATGGCCACCGACCTGCGCGCCTCGGCGTCGCTGGTGATTGCGGCGATGATGGCCGAGGGGGAGACCCTGGTCGACCGCATCTATCATATCGATCGCGGCTACGAGTGCATCGAGGAGAAGCTGCAGCTGCTGGGCGCACGGATCCGTCGCGTACCGGGCTAGCCTGCATCCTGACCAAGGCGAGAGCATGAGCAAACAACTGATCCTGGCCCTCTCCAAGGGCCGTATCCTGGACGAGACCCTGCCGCTGCTGGCCGATGCCGGTGTCGAGCCCGCGGAGGACCTGGGCAAGAGTCGCAAGCTGCTGTTCGATACCAACCTGCCCGACGTCAAGCTGGTGGTGATCCGTGCCACCGACGTGCCGACCTATGTGCAGTTGGGTGCCGCCGATCTGGGTGTGGCCGGCAAGGACGTGCTCCTCGAGCACGGCGCGGCGGGGTTGTACGAGCCGCTGGATCTGGAGATCGCCCGCTGCCGGCTGATGACCGCCGGCATCAGCGGTGCCGAGCCGGCCCGTGCGCGTCGCCGGGTGGCCACCAAGTTCGTCAACGTCGCCCGACGCTGGTATGCCGAGCAGGGCATCCAGGCCGAGGTGATCAAACTCTACGGCGCCATGGAGCTGGCGCCGCTGATGAACCTGGCCGACGAGATCGTCGACATCGTCGATACCGGCAATACCCTGCGCGCCAATGGCATGGAGCCCCGCGAGCTGATCGCGCCGATCTCCACTCGCCTGGTGGTCAACAAGGCGGCGATGACCATGAAGCATGCGCGCATCAAGCCGCTGCTAGAGCGCCTCGAGCAGGCGGTTGCCGCACGCCGCGAGGGCGTCGCGGGCTGAGATGCCTGCGCGAACCCGATTCGATAGGCCCGACACGATATGGATGCTGCCATGACCGATACCACTGCCCCCTCCGGAATCGCCCGCCTGGCTACCACGGACGCCGACTTCACGGGACGGCTCGACCATCTCCTGGCCTGGGAGGGCGTCTCCGACGGTGAGGTCCAGGCGCGGGTCGCCGAGATCCTCGCGGCGGTGAAGGCGCGTGGTGATGCCGCCCTGGTGGAGGCCAGCAACCGCTTCGATCGCCTCTCGGTAGCGAGCATGGCCGAGCTGACCCTGAGCGCCCCGCGCCTGCGCCAGGCCTACGAGGGGTTGCCCGCCGAGCAGCGCGAGGCACTGGCCCAGGCCGCCGAACGTATCCGCCTCTACCACGAGCGCCAGAAGCCCGAGTCCTGGCACTACACCGAGGCGGACGGCAGCGTGCTCGGTCAGCAGGTCATGCCGCTGGACCGCGCCGGCATCTATGTGCCGGGCGGCAAGGCGGCCTATCCCTCCTCGGTGCTGATGAACGCGATTCCTGCCCATGTGGCCGGGGTGCGCGAGATCATCATGGTGGTGCCCACCCCGGACGGGGTGCTCAACGAGCTGGTGCTGGCTGCGGCGCATCTCGCCGGGGTCGACCGGGTTTTCACGGTGGGCGGGGCCCAGGCCATTGCCGCCCTGGCCTACGGCACCGAGACGGTGCCGCGGGTCGACAAGATCGTCGGTCCGGGCAACATCTACGTGGCCACCGCCAAGCGTGCGGTGTTCGGCCAGGTGGGGATCGACATGATTGCCGGCCCCTCGGAGATCCTGGTGGTCTCCGACGGTGGCACCGACCCCGAGTGGCTGGCCATGGATCTCTTCTCCCAGGCCGAACATGACGAGGACGCCCAGGCGATCCTGGTCGCTTGGGATGCCGGGCACCTCGACGCCGTGGAGGCCGCCATCGACCGGCTGCTGCCGACCCTGGAGCGCCAGGCGATCGTTCGCGAGTCCCTCTCCCGGCGTGGGGCGCTGATTCATTGCCGCGATCGCGCCGAGGCGATGACGCTGATCAACCGCATCGCCCCGGAGCACCTCGAGCTCTCGGTAGCCAACCCCGAGGGCTGGCTGCCCGAGGTGCGCCATGCCGGTGCCATCTTCATGGGGCGCTACACCGCCGAGGCGCTGGGCGACTACTGTGCCGGCCCCAACCATGTGCTGCCGACTTCGGGCACCGCGCGTTTCTCGTCGCCGCTGGGGGTCTACGACTTCCAGAAGCGCTCGTCGATCATTCACTGCTCGCCCGAAGGGGCGTCGGAGCTGGGCCGGGTGGCCTCGGTGCTGGCTCGCGGCGAATCGCTTACTGCCCATGCGCGCAGCGCCGAGTACCGGATCAAGGAGTGAGCGGCCCCGAGTGAGTCGTGGTGGGAGAGTGGGTCGTGGTTGGAGAGTGAGTCGGCCAGTCAGCTGCATGAATGACTGGCTGTAAGCAGAGGGCCCCGCCGGATGGCGGGGCCCTCTGCGTTGTGGGGGAGTGGTAATGGCCGGGTGACGTCGAGGCCGAGCGGCTACTCGGGGCTGCGCAGCTCGGGGGGCGGGCGTTCGCCGACTTCTACCGTCAGCTCCAGCTCCTCGCCGCCGCGTACCACGGTGAGCGGCAGGCTATCGCCGGGCTCGACCGCGGCGATGTCGGACATCGTTTCCCGGGCATCGAGGATCGGTCGGCCCTCGATCGAGAGCAGCACGTCACCGGGGCGCAGGCCCGCCTGGTCGGCAGGGCCTCCCGGTACCACCCCGGCGATGATCACGCCACGCGGCGCCTGCAGGCCGAAGGAGGCGGCCAGCTCCGGGTTGAGCTCCTGGGCCTCGACCCCCAGCCAGCCGCGGATGACGCGCCCCTGGGTGACCAGCTCCTCGAGGATATTGCGCGCCAGGTTGGCGGGGATGGCAAAGCCGATGCCCTGGGAGCCGCCGGAGCGCGAGAAGATGGCGGTGTTGATACCGACCATGGCGCCATCGGGGCTGATCAGCGCGCCCCCGGAGTTGCCCGGATTGATGGCCGCATCGGTCTGGATGAAGTCTTCGTAGGCGTTGAGACCCAGGTGGCTGCGGCCGGTGGCGCTGATGATGCCCATGGTGACCGTCTGGCCGACCCCGAAGGGGTTGCCGATGGCCAGGGCCACATCGCCGATGGCCACCTCGGCGGAGTCGGCCAGCTCGATGACCGGCAGGTCGTCGAGGTCGATACGCAGCACGGCGAGGTCGCTCTCCGGGTCGGTGCCGATCACCTCGGCCAGGGTCTCGCGGCCGTCGCGTAGCGCGACCTGGATCTGGTCGGCGCCGCCGATAACGTGGTGGTTGGTCAGCACGTAGCCCTCCTCGCTGACGATGACGCCCGAACCGAGGCTCGAGAGCATACGCTGGCGCGTCGGCATGTCGTCGCCGAAAAACTGACGGAAGAAGGGGTCGGACATCAGCGGGTGCTGGTCGCGCTCGACGACCCGCGAGGAGTAGATGTTGACGACCGCCGGGGCGGCGCGCTCCACCGCGGCGGCGTAGCTGGCCGGCCCCTGCTCGCGGGCGAGTGGCGGTGCCTGGCGCAGTTCCGGTGCGGGGCGCTCGGCCTCGTCGCGGGGGGCCGCCACATCGGGGGATACGGCCAGCGGCTCGCGCAGGGTCGGGGAGGGTGCTGGCGGCGTCGGTGAGTCGGCCGCATCGCGTCCGGAGAGCTGCGGGAAGGTGTTGAGAAGCACCACGGCAAGCAGCACACCGATCACCACCGGCAGCAGGTAGGGGGCAAGTGAGCGTAGACGTTGGCGCGGCGGTCGGTACGGCATGCGGGGCTCGGTCCTCGTCTGGGCGATTACTTCGAACAGTTGTCGGTCGCCGGGCCCGGGCGGCGACGGTTACAATCGGCGCATGGTAACACCTTCATTCCACAGCGTCCGGAGGAGACGATGACCCATCGCGATGTGCTGGTGGCGGCCTGCGCCAGCAAGCTGCAGCCCGACCGCTTCAAGGATTACACCGTCAACGGCCTGCAGGTGGAGGGGCGTGACGAGGTCAGGCGGGTGCTGAGCGGCGTCACCGCCTGCCAGGCGCTGCTCGACGAGGCGCTGGCGTGGGAGGCCGACCTGGTGCTGGTGCACCACGGTTACTTCTGGAAGAACGAGCCGGTGGCGGTCACCGGCATGAAACGCCGACGGCTGCAGACCCTGCTGGCCAATGACATCAACCTGCTCGCCTATCACCTGCCGCTCGACGCCCATGCCGAGCTGGGCAACAACGCCGAGCTGGGACGCCGGCTGGGCTTTATGGTGGAAGGCTGTGCCGACGGCGAACTGGGCGAGGGTCTGCTGTGGATCGGTACGCCGCCCGCCGGCATGGAGGCGCAGGGGCTGGCGAGCCATGTGAGCGAGCGGCTGGGGCGCGAGGCGCTGCTGGTCGAGGCGCCGGATGCCGGGGAGGTGCGTCGCGTGGCCTGGTGCACCGGCGGTGCCCAGGACATGATCACCGCGGCCTGGGAGGCGGGGGCCGATGCCTTCATCTCTGGAGAGATCTCCGAACGCACCACCCACCTGGCCCGCGAGCTGGGCATCCACTACCTGTGTGCGGGACATCACGCCACCGAGCGCGACGGTGTCCGCGCGTTGGGCGAGTGGCTGGCCGAGGAGTTCGGCGTCGAACACCGCTTCGTGGATATCGACAACCCGGCGTGATACCCCGACACCATGACGCCCCGCTGGTGGGGCGGGGCGTCGGGGGGCTCACGTTCGGCTCAGTAGCGGGGCGCCTCGGGCTCCCGGGTGGTGTCGTCCTTGAGGCCGAAGTCCTCGGAGAGGGTGCCGCCGGAGCCGTCGGCATAGTCACGCGGCGTCGCCAGGGCTTCGTCGCTCGTCGCCTCGGCGGGAGGCGCTGCCTCTTCCACGGCCAGGCCGCGGTGGCCCCTGGTGCGTCCCCCTAGGCTACTGGCATCCTCGGCGAGACGGGCGGCCAGCGCCTCGCTGTCGTGGCGCAGCGTCGCCGCCAGACGGCTGACCTCGTCGAAGTGCTCATCGAGGCCGTCGCGCAGGGCCGAGAGCTCCCTGTCGCGCTCCGCGAGGCGCTGGCGCAGGCGCTGCATGCCATCGGCACCGGCATTGAGCAGGTGATACCCCAGTGCCCCCAGGCCGATACCGGCCAGCAGGCAGGCGATGGCCAGAATCCAGTTGATGTTGCTCTCGTCCACGTCGGTCTCCCTGCGGCGGTGAACGATCCAGCGGCCGGCAATACGGCGGGCGGATCCGTTGGTGGGGCGGTGGCCCCGCGCGCACCATTATAGGGTCGAGCGCCGCTGCCGGGTCAACGCGGGCGGAGGGTGGCGATGCGCTTCGTGGTTCAGGCGCGTATAATATGCAGCCTGTCGAAGCCGCAACAGGCCGTTTTCGCCCCCATGAGTGCCGTACATCGAGACATTCGTCCGACCCCCATGGCCCGCTATCGGGCCGATCTGGAACGTGACGACTTCCAGTATGACGCCGCCCAGGAGCAGGCCGTGGAGCATCTGCAGCGTCTCTATGATGACCTGCTCGCCGCGCCGCCGACGCCGCCCCAGCCCGCCGCCTCTGGCAGTGGTCTGGCCTCCCGTGTGGCCGGGCTGTTCGGCAAGCGTGCACGCAGTGAACCCGAGGCGCCGGTCCTGCCGGAGGTCCGTGGGCTCTACTTCTGGGGAGGGGTGGGGCGCGGCAAGACCTACCTGGTAGATGCCTTCTACGAGTCGCTGCCTTTCCCCGAGAAGATGCGCACCCACTTCCATCGCTTCATGCAGCGGGTGCATAACGAGCTCGAACACTACAAGGGCGAGAAGAATCCGCTGCGCCTGATCGCCGCCAAGTTCGCCGCCGAGGCCCGGGTGATCTGCTTCGACGAGTTCTTCGTCAAGGACATCACCGATGCCATGATCCTGGCCAATCTGCTCGAGGCGCTGTTCGAGCGCGGGGTGGTGCTGGTGGCGACCTCCAACATCGTGCCCGGTGAGCTCTACAAGGATGGCCTGCAGCGGGCACGTTTCCTGCCTGCCATCGACCTGCTCGAGCGCCACTGCGAGGTCGTCAACGTCGATTCGGGCATCGACTACCGGCTGCGTGCCCTGGAGCGAGCCGAGATCTTCCACTCGCCCCTCGACGAGGCCGCCGAGGTGGAGCTGGCGCGTAGTTTTCGCGAGATCGCCGGCCATGACGGCGAGGTCGATGTGCCGCTGGAGGTCAACCATCGGGTGCTGCACGCCCGGCGGCTCCATGACGATGTGGTGTGGTTCGAGTTCCGTGAGCTGTGCGACGGCCCGCGCAGCCAGAACGACTATATCGAGCTGGCCCGGGAGTTCCACTCGGTGCTGGTTTCCAACGTGACCCGCATGAGTGGGGCCACCGACGACCAGGCGCGGCGCTTCATCAATATGGTCGATGAGTTCTACGACCGCGGGGTCAAGCTGCTGATGTCCGCCGAGGCGCCCGCCGAGGCGCTGTATGCCGATGGCCGCCTCGAGTTCGAGTTCCAGCGTACGCTGTCGCGATTGCAGGAGATGCAGTCCCACGACTACCTGGCGCTGCCCCACAAGCCCTGACCTGGCCCGGCTTCGCCGGGCCAGGAGTTTGAAGAGCGGCGCTCCGCGCCTGGAAGCCTGAAGCTTGAAGAAAAACCATGACCCCAGAGTTAGTGGGATCATGCTGCCTTCCAGCTGGCATTGCCTCGGGTGGGTCGATTCGTGTAGACTTCGCGCGCTCTACTCGTTGTCTTCGCCTGTTGAAGACAACCAAGAAGAATAGGGATGGTTCCATGCCGGCCCGCCGGCGGCAGAACCCAATACACTTGATTGGTGAGATTCCATGAAGACGTTCACTGCCAAACCGCAGTCCGTCGAGCGCGACTGGTACGTCGTCGACGCTACGGACAAGACGCTCGGCCGTCTGGCCACAGAGATCGCTCGTCGCCTGCGCGGCAAGCACAAGCCGGAGTTCACCCCGCACGTGGATACCGGCGACTACATCGTCGTGATCAACGCCGAGAAGGTGAAGGTCACCGGCAACAAGGCCGCGGCCAAGACCTATTATCGCCACACCGGCTACCCCGGTGGTCTGCGTTCCATGACCTTCGACAAGATGCTCGATCACGCCCCCGAGCGTATCATCGAGAGCGCCGTCAAGGGCATGCTGCCGAAGGGCCCCCTGGGCCGCGCCATGTACACCAAGCTCAAGGTCTACGCCGGCGCCGAGCACCCGCACGCCGCCCAGCAGCCGCAAGAACTGAACCTCTGAGGGAATCTTCGCCATGACACAGCAGTATTACGGTACCGGGCGCCGCAAGACCTCTACCGCCCGCGTCTTCCTGAAGCCGGGCACCGGCAAGATCACCGTCAACAATCGTGAGCTGGACCAGTACTTCGGCCGCGTCACCGGTCGCATGGTAGTGCGTCAGCCCCTCGAGCTGACCGACACCCTCGGCCAGTTCGACGTCTACGTCACCGTCAAGGGTGGCGGCGGCTCCGCCCAGGCCGGCGCGATCCGTCACGGTATCACTCGTGCGCTGATGGTCTACAACGAAGACTTCCGCGCCCCGCTGCGCGAAGCGGGTTACGTGACCCGTGACGCGCGTCAGGTCGAGCGCAAGAAGGTCGGCCTGCGCAAGGCACGCCGCCGTCCGCAGTTCTCCAAGCGCTGATCGCCAGCCATCTTGGAAGCTTCGACGCCCGGGTTTATCAACCCGGGCGTTTCTTGTTCTGGGTCAACAATTTGTGTGTGTCATGCCACCTTGGTCAAGGTCCTTTTCCTTGTGCGGGGCGGCTCGATTTCTTAACATGTACCGCATTTGGTGTCCGTGTTCGCGGGGATGATGCCCGTGATGGATCAACGGGTAAGCTGATGGGAGAAACCTTGAAATGGCAGATAACGGCGTGAACAAGGGTCGGCGCCGTTTCCTCGTGGGTGCCACCACCGTTGTAGGTGGGGTTGGTGCCGTCGGGGTTGCGGTCCCCTTTGTGGCTTCCTGGCAGCCGAGTGCCAGGGCGAGAGCGGCGGGCGCGCCGGTCAAGGCTGACGTGTCCAAGCTGGAGCCGGGTCAGCGCATGGTCGTGGAGTGGCGTGGCAAGCCGGTGTGGGTCGTCTACCGTACCCCGGAGATGATCGAGCGAACCGAGGGCTTCGACGCCTCGCGTCTGGCCGATCCCGATTCGGAGGTTCCTCAGCAGCCCGCCTATGTGACGGGTCCGCTGCGGGCGATCAAGCCCGAACTTGGCGTCTATATCGGGATCTGCACCCATCTGGGCTGCTCACCGCTGTTCCGTCCCGAGCCGGATGCCGACGACGTGGGCACCGACGACTGGCCGGGTGGCTACTTCTGCCCCTGTCACGGTTCGCGCTTCGACCTGGCGGGTCGGGTATTCCGCGGGGTGCCGGCGCCCACCAACCTGGAGGTGCCGCCTTACCGCTTCGAGTCCGACGATATCATTGTCGTTGGCGAAGATGAGGAGACTGCCTGATGGGTAACCCGAACAAGGCGATGGCGGAGAAGGGCATCATGCGCTGGGTGGATGAGCGCTTCCCCGCGACGCAGATGTGGCAGGAGCACCTGTCCAAGTACTACGCCCCCAAGAACTTCAACTTCTGGTACTTCTTCGGCTCGCTGGCGCTGCTGGTGCTGGTCAACCAGATCCTGACCGGTATCTGGCTGACCATGAGCTACAACCCCTCCGCGGAGGGCGCCTTCGCCTCCGTCGAGTACATCATGCGCGATGTGGAGTGGGGCTGGCTGATTCGCTATATGCACTCCACCGGCGCCACGGCGTTCTTCGTGGTGGTCTACCTGCACATGTTCCGCGGCCTGCTCTATGGTTCCTACAAGGCGCCCCGCGAACTGGTGTGGATCTTCGGCATGGCGATCTACCTGGCGTTGATGGCCGAGGCCTTCATGGGCTACCTGCTCCCCTGGGGTCAGATGTCCTACTGGGGTGCCCAGGTCATCATCTCGCTGTTCTCCGCCATCCCGGTGATCGGCCCCGACCTGACCCAGTGGGTGCGCGGCGACTTCCTGATCTCCGGTATCACGCTCAATCGCTTCTTCGCCCTGCACGTGGTGGCGCTGCCCATCGTGATCCTGGCGCTGGTGGTGCTGCACATCATTGCCCTGCATGAGGTCGGCTCCAACAACCCGGACGGCATCGACATCAAGCAGAAGAAGGACGAGACCGGCAAGCCGCTGGACGGCATCCCCTTCCACCCGTACTACACGGTGAAGGATATCGTCGGCGTGGCGGTGTTCCTGTTCGTCTTTGCGGTGGTGATCTTCTACTTCCCCGAGGGTGGCGGCTACTTCCTCGAGAAGCCCAACTTCGAGCCGGCGAACCCCATGGTGACCCCGGACCATATCGCGCCGGTGTGGTACTTCACGCCCTTCTACGCGATCCTGCGCGCCATCAACTTCTCGCTGTTCGGCCTCGACGCCAAGCTCCTCGGCGTGATCTGCATGGGGGGGGCCATCGCGGTGCTCTTCGTGCTGCCCTGGCTCGACCGCAGCCCGGTGCGCTCCATCCGCTACAAGGGCTGGATCTCCAAGGTGATGCTGGTGCTGTTTGCCATCAGCTTCGTGATCCTCGGGGTGCTGGGCGTGTTGCCCGCCACCGATGGTCGGACCCTGGTGGCCCAGATCTGCACCGCCATCTACTTCGCCTTCTTCCTGCTGATGCCGTTCTACACCCGGCTGGAGAAGACCAAACCCGTTCCGGAGAGGGTGACTGGCTAATGAAAAAGCAACTGTTCGCACTGCTCTTCGCGCTGGTGCCCCTGACGGCGATGGCCGCGGGGGGGGCGAGCGTGCCGTACTCCATGACGCCCGACCTGGACGACAAGGCGTCGTTACAGCGAGGCATGCAGCTCTACACCAACTACTGCATGGGCTGTCACTCCCTCGAGCACCAGCGCTTCGCGCGGGCCGCCGAGGACCTGAACATGCCCCAGGACCTGGTCGAGGAGAACCTGATCTTCTCCTCCGATCTGGCCTTCAACGACCAGATGCATATCGCCATGAGCCAGGATGACGGCGAGGCCTGGTTCGGGGCGGCGCCGCCCGACCTGACCCTGGAGTCGCGCCTGCGCGGCACCGACTGGGTGTACTCCTACCTGCTGTCGTTCTACAAGGATCCTAGCACCGGTACCGGAGTGAACAACGCCGTGTTCGACCTAGTGGCCATGCCCAACGTGCTGGAGCCGCTGCAGGGTGTGCAGGAGAAGGTGTGTGCCGAGACCGACCGCCCCGTGGATGGGGCCGAGCTCGATCCGCTGACCGGCAAGTACCAGTCCTGCGAGACCCTGCAGGTGACCCAGCCGGGTGAGATGGAGCCCGAGGAGTTCGAGGAAGCGGTCTACGACCTGACCAACTTCCTGGCCTATGTCGGCGAGCCCTCCAAGCTGCAGGCCCAGGCCCTGGCGCCCAAGGTGCTGATCTTCATCTTCATCTTCGGTGTCATCGCCTACCTGCTCAAGCGCGAGTACTGGCGCGACATCCACTGATCCACCGCGGGTGGACAATGCGGGGGCGCACGGCCATCGGCCATGCGCCCCCGCGACGTATGTGCCGGGCGAAACGCTCCCCCGCGGAGCGGGTCCCGCGTGCTATCATAGTCGTTCGATTTGATGCGAGGATTGTTTCATGGGTGTAGTGGCCAAGCGGTCGTCGATGATCTTCTACTCCGGTGGTACTGATCACTTCAGTCATCGGGTGCGTATCGTACTCGCCGAGAAGGGTGTGGCGGTGGACATCGTGGAAGTCACCCAGGACCAGCCCCCCGAGGAGCTCGCCGACCTCAACCCCTACAACAGCGTGCCGACCCTGCTGGATCGTGATCTGGTGCTGTACGAGTCCAAGGTGATGATGGAGTACCTGGACGAGCGCTTCCCGCATCCGCCGCTGCTGCCTGTCTATCCGGTGGCGCGTGCCCAGAGCCGCCTCTGGATGCATCGCATCGAGCGCGAGTGGTGCCCGCTGGTGGAGCAGATCGAGCAGGGGGCCAAGAAGGAGGCGGACAAGGCACGCAAGGAGCTGCGCGAGAGCTTGGTGGGTATCTCGCCCATCTTCGAGGACATGGCGTTCTTTATGAGCGAGGAGTTCACCCTGGTGGACTGCTGCCTGGCGCCGATCCTGTGGCGCCTGCCGGCACTGGGTATCGAGCTGCCCGAGAAGCAGGTGGGGCCGCTGCTCGGCTACATGGAGCGGGTCTTCGAGCGTGATGGCTTCAAGGCCTCGCTCAGTGAGCGCGAGCGCGAGATGCGTAGCTGATACACTTCCGGTCGCCTGCGGGCGGCCGTTCAACGGAGGAGGGCCAGACGATGGATTCCAGTCGTCCCAACCTATCCAGTCGCCCTTACCTGGCCAGGGCCCTGTTCCAGTGGTTGCTGGACAATGATCTCACGCCGCATATCGTTGTCGATGCGGAGCATCCCGACGTCGAGGTGCCGCGGCAGTTCGTGCAGAACGGCCAGATCGTTCTCAACCTGTCGCCGACTGCGGTACGCGATCTCTCCATGGAGAACGACGCGATCAGCTTCGGGGCCCGCTTCGGCGGTCAGCCCATGCGGGTGATGGTGCCGAGCGACGCCCTGGTGGCCATCTATGGTCGCGAGAATGGCGTGGGCATGGTCTTCGGCCATGAGCCGGTGATGCCGCAGCCCGCCGATGCCGCCGACGAGGAGGCGCCGACGTTGACCGAGGTGGAAAGCGACGGTGATGCCTCGGCAGGCGAGGAGCCTCCGGCCGAGGAGGGTGAAGGCAACCGTCGCCCGCCCAAGGGCAGGCCCTCGCTGCGCGTGATCAAGTAGTTCTCGGTCAGGTGTGGAAACGCAGGACGGCAGGCCCTCGGGCCTGCCGTCCTGCGTTTGGGCGCCTGTGCCAGAGCCGTCAGTCGATATAGTCGAATACCTTGACGATACGCTGCATGCCGCCCAGCTGCGAGACCGCCTGGACGATGCGCTCGGCCTCGGCACGGGTCACGATGCCCATCAGGTAGACGCTGGCATTCTCTGTGATCACCCGGATGCGGCTCGAGTCGATGCTCTCGTTGGCGGCCAGATGCGTGCGGATACGCGTGTTGAGCCAGGTATCCGAGAGCCGCTGGCTGGCGGGCAGGTTACCGGCGATGGTGAGCTCATTGTGAATGGTGCGCACGTTGCGCACGTCACTGGCCACTTCGTTGGCCAGGGTCTTGAGCTCCTCGCTGGGGACCTGGCCGGTAAGCAGTACCACGCCGTTGTAGCTGTCGACGTTGATCCGGGCATCGCCCAGGCGGGCGTCGGTGCGACCCAGGTTGTGAGAGATCTTGGTCTCGATGCTCTGATCCTCGACCTGGGCACCGGCGGTACGCTTGCCGTAGTTCTCGTCGATGGTGCCCCGGTGCGTCACGCTGGTTACTGTGGTACAGCCGGCGAGGCCCAGGACGGCGGATAACAGCAGCGCGCTGAGCAGGGGGGTACGTGTCGTCATTCGCTTGCTCCAAAGAGTTGTTCGTCGATCAGGTCGCAGAGGCAGTGGATCACCAGCAGGTGGACCTCCTGGATGCGCGCGGTGGAGGTTGCCGGGACGCGGATCTCGCAGTCGTCCTGGCCGAGCAGTGAGGCCATGTTGCCGCCGTCGCGTCCGGTCAGTGCGACCACCGTCATGTCGCGGTCATGGGCGGCCTGGATCGCCTGGATGACGTTGGCCGAGTTGCCGCTGGTGGAGATCGCCAACAGGATGTCGCCGGGCTGGCCCAGGGCGCGCACCTGCTTGGAGAAGACCTCGTTGTAGCTGTAGTCGTTGGCGATGGAGGTCAGGGTCGAGGTGTCGGTAGTCAGCGCCAGGGCGGGCAGGCTGGGGCGCTCGCGCTCGAAACGGTTGAGCAGCTCCGACGAGAAGTGCTGGCTGTCGCCGGCGCTGCCGCCGTTGCCGCAGGCCAGGATCTTGCCCTCGCTGACCAGGCACTGGACCATCATTTGGCTGGCCACCTCGATGAAGGGCGGCAGCACTTCACTGGCGTAGGTCTTGGTGTCGATGCTGGCGTTGAAGTGGCCGAGAATGCGCTGCTGGAAATCCATTCTGAGTCGGGTTCCTCTGGCGAGTTAGTAGGCATCGAAGGCGTTGACCACCCACTGGATGTCGAGTTCGGGGGGGCTGGCCCGTCACGGCCACCACATCGAAGCGGCAGGCACATGATAGCCGGTTGCGCTGGAGATAAAAACGCGCAGCCCGGACCAGGCGGCGCTGCTTGGTGGCGGTGATGGTCTCGAGGGGATGGCCGTGGCGGGTATCGGCCCGGTGACGCACCTCGACGAAGACCAGGGTCTCGCCGTCGCGCATCACCAGATCGAGTTCGCCACCCTTGGCGTGCTGGTTGGCGGCCACCGGCGTCAGGCCGCGTTCTGCCAGCCAGGCCGCGACGAGGCGTTCGATGGCCTCGCCGCGGGCCCGGGCATCACGGGGACTGCTCATCACCGAAGATCCCCGGGATCAGCACCGGCTGAGGGACGCCGTTGACAAAGCGTGCCCAGGGCAGCTGACGCTGGATACGGCCGTCGGGCCCCGGGCGCAGGGTGCCGGTGGCACCGAACACCTCGCTGCCCGACACCAGCTGGAACTGGGGCAGCCGCCGCGCCAGCTCGAAGGCGTCGACCCCCATGGCGTTCAGGCGGAACAGGTTGGGGTCCGCCTCCTCGCGCAGGGCGCGGTAGCTCGCGGAGAAGGGCAGGGCGTCCTCGCCGCCCACGGCGGCATCGGGAATCTGCCAGGGGATGTCGAGGAACAGCACGTCGTCCAGGTCGCCGTCGAGGCGCGGATTGAGCCGCCCGTTGAACAGGTGCGAGGTGGCATACACCGGCAGGTCGCCGGCGCCGTAATAGTCCAGGGTCGGCGGCACCTGGCGGGCGTAGTCGGGAAGCGCCAGCATGAACAGGGCGTCGGGGCGTGCCTCGGCGATGGCGCGGCGGGTGCTTTCGGTGGCGGCGGCGCCGGGGTTGTAGCGCACCGCCTTGGTGACCTCCCCGCCCTGGGCACGCCATTCATCCCAGAAGGCCTCGCCGACACGGCGCCCCCAGTCGTTGTCAGGTACCAGCAGGGCGGCGCGGCGATGCCCGTCGCGCCAGGCGCGCTGGGCGGCCTGGGTGGCCTCGTCCTCGGCGGAGAGGCCGTACTGGAAGAGCCCCTCGGCGTTATTGCTGCCGCCCCTGCCGTAGTTGAGCGCCAGGGTGGGCAGCGGCACCCGGTCGCGGCGCTCGAGCTCGCTGACCCGGTCCTTGTCGAGGGGGCCGATCACTACCTGGGCGCCGCGATTCTCGGCTTCCCGGTAGAGCGCCTCGAGGCTGCCGGAGGAGCCGTCGATGAAGCTCAGGCGGACATCGGCATCATTCGACAGGCGGTGCTGGGTACGAATGCCCTCGGCGACGGCCTCGGCGATTCGTGACAGGGGGCCGGATTCGGGCAGCAGCACGGCGATATGCTGTACCTCCTGGCCGCTCAGCTCGCGCAGGGCGAGCAGGTCCGCCGGCAGTCGGCGTGCCGCCGGGTGGCGCTGATTGCGGCTGCGCCAGTCATCCAGGCGCTGGAACAGGCGCTCGATATCGCCACCGCCGCTGCGCACCGTCTCGCTCAGCTCGACCCAGCCGCGGGTCAGGGCATCACCCTGCTCGCCGAGCCGGGTCAGCCGGCGCCCATCGAGCCCCCCCAGGGCGCGCCAGATGGGGTCGTTGAGGGCCTCGTCATCGGACTCTGCCTGCACTGCCAGCAGGGCCTCGGCGGCGGCAAGGGGTTCATCGACCTCGAGCAGGGCCAGGCCCCGCTGTTCGCGCAGGGCTAGTGCCTGGCCGCGATTCAGCTCCAGGCCGTCGAGGTCCTGGGTCGCGCGGATCACCGCCTGGGGGTCGCCCTGGCTCTCGCCGAGATCGGCCAGCAGCAGCGCCCAGCGCGCCCGCTGGTCGCCGGCCAGGCGAGCATCGTCGATATTGCGGGCGATCTCGAGTGCCTGGGTGCGCTCCCCCTGGCGTGCTAGGATGTCCGCCGCATCCAGCCGCGTGCGCGCCGCCTGGTCCGGTTCCTGTTGCTGGGCCTGCTCGAGCAGGCTCGCGGGGTCATCATCGGTGACGCGCTCGACGATGCCCGGCTGGTAGGCGCAGCCGGCCAGCAGCAGCGCGAGTAGCGCGGTGGCCAGCAGGCCGCGTGTGAGTGTGAGCATGCATCCTTCCTTTCTTCATCCGTCGTATCGGGAGCCCGCCGAGGAGGCGACGTGTCAGAACCGAACTCTGCTTCATTGTACGTGGTCGCCACGCCGATTGGGAATCTGGCCGACCTGAGCCCGCGTGCCGCCGAGGTGCTGGCCGAGGTGGCGCTGGTCGCCGCCGAGGACACCCGGCACACCGCACGCCTGTTGCGCCACCTGGGGGTGCAGGTGCCCATGCTCTCGCTGCATGAGCACAATGAGGCAGCGCGGGTCGAGCAGCTGGACGCCCGCCTGGCCGCCGGCGAATCCATTGCCCTGGTCTCCGATGCCGGCACGCCGCTGATCAGCGACCCCGGCTTCGTGCTGGTGCGCGAGTTGCGCGCCCGGGGGCGGCGCATCGTGCCGGTACCCGGTGCCTGTGCGCTGGTCGCCGCCCTCTCGGCCGCGGGCTTGCCTACCGACCGCTTCACCTTTCATGGCTTCCTGCCGGCCAAGGGCGGGGCGCGTCGCGCGCAGCTCGAGGAGCTGGCGACACGCAGCGAGACCTTGGTCTTCTATGAGTCGCCGCATCGCATTCGCGACACCCTGACTGATATCGGGACGGTATTCGGCGAGCGTCGCCTGGTGCTGGCGCGGGAGCTGACCAAGGCCTTCGAGACCTTTCTGGAGGGCAGCGCCGCCGTGTTGTCTCGGCGCATGGAGGAGGACCCCAACCAGGCCCGCGGCGAGTTCGTGGTGATGGTGGCCGGTGCGCCGCCGCGCGAGAAGGGCGCCGGCGGCGAAGTGGAGGGGGAGGCGCTGCTCGCGGCGCTGCTGGCCGAGGGTGCCGGCGTCAAGCAGGCCGCCGCGGTGGCGTCGCGTGTGCTGGGGGGCGCCAAGAAGGCGTGGTATGCCCACGCCCAGACCCTCAAAGACCAGGCGTCCCCCTGAGGCAAGGTCGCTTGGGGCTGTTCCGTCGGCTAGCCTGCGAGGGGGCGCTGTAAACCCGTCCCTGGGCGTACCGATGCCCTGCTTCGCTCTCGCGTCCCGCTCCGCTTGCAGGTCCGGTGCTAGCCATCCATGGCCAGCCCGTTCGGAGCACTGCTCCTCACCCTGGCATAGGATCCCCTCTTCGGCTTGCCCCCGGCGCCCCTCGCGTTGGAATGCACTGCTTGTTGAGGGGGTGTCGGGGCACTGGTATCCTTGCCGCGGGAGTCGGCCAGACAGTCGCCGCCGGAGTGATCCGGGGGAGGAAAGTCCGGGCTCCACAGGGCAGAGTGCCAGGTAACGCCTGGGCGGCGTGAGCCGACGGAAAGTGCAGCAGAGAGCAGACCGCCTACGTCTCCCTCGGGAGGCCGGTAAGGGTGAAAGGGTGCGGTAAGAGCGCACCGCGCGCCTGGTAACAGTGCGTGGCACGGTAAACCCCACTCGGAGCAAGACCAAATAGGAACCCGCTGGCGTGGCCCGCGCCGGGTTCGGGTAGGTTGCTCGAGGGTCGTGGTGACGCGACCCCTAGATGAATGACTGTCCTCGACAGAACCCGGCTTATCGGCCGGCTCCCCCCTGTTTTCAGTCCGGCGGCGGAACCCTCCGTCGCCCCACCGTGGATCGAGAAGCGCATGCAGTCCGCCCCTGATACACCCCCGCGGGGTTTTCGCCACGCCAGCGTTCTGCTCGACGGTGCGGTCGATGCCCTGGTCCACGATCTCGATGGTGCCTATCTCGACGGTACCTTCGGTCGCGGCGGCCACTCGCGGGAGATCCTTTCGCGCCTCTCGCCCCGGGGCAGGCTACTGGCCATCGATCGTGACCCCCAGGCGATCGCCGAGGCAGCCGCCATCGATGACCCGCGCTTCACCATCGAGCGTGCCGAGTTCGCCCGCCTCGACGAGGTCGCCCGTGCCCATGAGCTGCACGGTCGCCTGGCCGGGGTGCTGCTCGATATCGGCGTCTCCTCGCCTCAGCTCGACGATCCCGAGCGCGGCTTCAGCTTCCTGCGCGACGGCCCGCTGGACATGCGCATGGACCCGACCCGGGGCGAGAGCGCGGCGGGCTTCATCGCCCGCGCAGGCGAGGCCGAGCTGGTGCGGGTGTTCAAGGAGTACGGCGAGGAGCGCTATGCCCGGCGCCTGGCCAGGGCGATCCTCGCGCGCCGTGCCGAGCGGCGTTTCGAGCGCACCGCCGACCTCGCCGAGGTGGTCAAGACCGCTCATCCCGCCTGGGAGAAGCACAAGCATCCCGCGACGCGGGTCTTCCAGGCCCTGCGCATCCAGGTCAACGGCGAGCTCGAGCAGCTCGATGCGGCGCTGGAGGCGGCCCTGGAGGCCCTCGCCCCGGGAGGCCAGCTGGTGGTGATCAGCTTTCACTCCCTGGAGGATCGGCGGGTCAAGCGCTTCATCCGGCACCATGTACGGGGTGACACCCACCTGCCCCGGGGCATACCGATTCGCGACGAGCAGCTCGAGCGCCGCCTCGAGGCGGTGGGCAAGGCCCGGCGCCCCGGGGAGGCGGAGGTCAAGGAGAACCCTCGTGCGCGCAGTGCGGTGATGCGGGTGGCGCGCAAGCGCTATTGAGCATGTGACATTTCATGGGTCATTGAAGGAGTCGGCATGACACAGGGAAGGTCGTTTACCGCTCGTCTCGCCTGGCCCTCGGCGCTGCGCCTGAACCCGCGCGCGCTGCTGGTGCTTCTGCTGCTGGCCGGCTGTCTGGCCAGCGCCCTGGCGGTGATCGCCATCAGCCACCTGACCCGTGAGGAGTACGCCGCTCTGCAGCAGCTCGAACGCGAGCAGCAGCAGCTGCAGACCGAGTGGGGTCAGCTGCTCCTCGAGGAGAGTGCCTGGTCGTCGCCGGCCCGCATCGAGCGCCTGGCCGTGGAGCGCCTGGAGATGCGCCTGCCCGGCGTGGACGAGGTGGAGGTGATCCGGCGATGAGTACCGAAGTTCGTAGCGGTGTGTCGCCGCGTCGTCGA
Organism: Halomonas sp. C10-5; assembly: GCF_057169305.1. NCBI lineage: Bacteria > Pseudomonadati > Pseudomonadota > Gammaproteobacteria > Oceanospirillales > Halomonadaceae > Halomonas > Halomonas sp. C10-5. The sequence continues at coordinate 2,184,285 of NZ_CP175665.1, read as the reverse complement.
CCGCCCGGCGTGCCCATGGGGCGGCTGCGCTATGTCGTGATGCTGGGACTGGTGCTGCTCGGCCTGGGGCTGCTGGTGGGGCGCGTGGTCATCCTGCACGTGGTCGATCGCCCCTTCCTGCAGGGGCAGGGCGATGCCCGTACCCTGCGCACTGACTCGCTGCCTGCTCACCGCGGCATGATCGCCGACCGTCACGGCGAACCGCTGGCCATCTCCACCCCGGTGGTGACCCTGTGGGCCAACCCCCAGGATGTGCCCGATGACCCCATCCAGCGTGTCCAGCTGGCTTCGGCGCTGGGCATGGAGCTGGAGGCTCTCAACGAGCGGCTGGCGCGTTATGCCGAGCGCGAGTTCATGTACCTGCGCCGTCAGCTGACCCCAGAAGCGGCTCAGCGGGTTCTCGACCTGCGCGTGCCCGGCGTCTACGGTCAGGACGAGTACAAGCGCTACTATCCGGCCGGCGAGGTGGCCGCCCAGCTGCTGGGGGTGACCAACGTCGATGATGTGGGCCAGGAGGGGCTCGAGCTGGCCTATCAGCCCTACCTGGCGGGTACTCCCGGGCTGCGCCGCGTGCTCAAGGACCGCCGCGGGCGTCTGGTGCGTGACCTCGAGGTGCTGCGCGAGGCCAAGCCCGGCGGCGAGCTGACGCTTGCCATCGACCAGCGCCTCCAGTACATGGCCTACCGCGAGCTCAAGGCCGCGGTGGCCGAACACGATGCCGACGGTGGCGTGGTGGTGATGCTGGATGCGCGCACCGGCGAGGTGCTGGCCATGGCCAACCAGCCCTCCTACAACCCCAACAACCGTGCCGGGCTCGATCCCCAAGGGCTGCGCAACCGCGCCATCGTCGACCCCTACGAGCCCGGCTCGGTGGTCAAGCCGCTGGCCATGGCGGCGATGCTCGATGCCGGCGGCCTGTCCCCCAGCACCGTGGTGGATACCTCCCCCGGCTGGATGCGCATCGACCGCTTCACCATCCGCGACATACGCAACTATGGTGAGCTCGACCTCGCCGGTATCCTCGAGAAGTCCTCCAATATCGGCATGTCCAAGCTGGTGCTGCGCTATGACGAGCCGGTGGTGCCCCAGCTCTACCGACGCCTGGGCTTCGGCCAGGCAGCGGGTACCGGCTTTCCCGGCGAGGCGACCGGGGAGGTGCCGGCACCGGTGCGCTGGTCCAGCAGCCAGTGGGCGGCGCTCTCCTACGGCTACGGACTCTCGGTCACGCCGCTCCAGCTGGCCAGTGCCTTTACCGCCATTGCCAACCAGGGGCGTCTGCTGCCGCCGTCACTGCTGCGCCTTGACGAGCCCGTCACGGGGGAGCAGGTCATCTCGCCCGAGGTCGCCCGCCAGGTCCTGGAAATGATGGATAAGGTCGTCGAACCGGATACCGGTGCCCGGCGAGCCGAGGTGCCGGGCTATCGGGTCGCCGGCAAGACCGGCACGGTACGCAAGACAGGCGCCGGGGGCTACCAGGAGAACGCCTATCGCGGCTTCTTCGTGGGCATCGCCCCGGTCAGCAACCCGCGCATCGTGGCGGTGGTGATGATCGACCATCCGCGTGGTGACTCCTACTACGGTGGTGCGGTGGCGGCGCCGGTGTTCTCGCGCGTCGCCGGCAGTGCCCTGCGCCTGCTCGATGTGCCGCCTGACCAGCGTGACCTGCCGGAGGCCGAATGACCGCCAACCGACCGCCCCAAGCGAGCCCTGCCATGTCGATAACGCTCTCCCGCCTCGATGCCACCCTGTCACGGCTGTGGCCCGACCACTCGTTTGCTCCTTCGACCGAGGGGGAGACTCGCCTGGAGACCGACAGCCGGCGGGTGGCGGCGGGTGATGTCTTCGTCGCGGTGCCCGGGGTGACGGTGGATGGGCGTGACTTCATTGGCCAGGCTCTGGCCGGCGGTGCGCTACGGGTGCTGTGCCACTCGGGAGGCGGCCGCGGATGCCCCGATGATCCGCGGGTGGTGCCGCTAGAAGGCCTGCGCGAACGCCTGGGAGAGCTCGGCCGCCTGCTCTACGGCGTGCCCGACTCCCTCGAGCTGGTCGGTGTCACCGGCACCAACGGCAAGAGCTCGGTGACCCATTACATCGCCGAGCTGAGCCGGTCGCTGGGCGTCGATGCCGCGGTGATCGGCACCCTCGGCAATGGCCGCCCTGGTCAACTGGTCGACGCCGGATTGACGACCCCGGGGCCCCTGGCACTGCAGGCCTCACTCGCCGATCTCGCCGACGACGGCGTCACGCGGGTGGCCATGGAGGTCTCCTCACATGCCCTGGAGCAGGGCCGCCTCGATGGCTGCCGGGTGCAGGCCGCGGTCTTCACCAACCTCAGCCGTGACCATCTCGACTACCACGGCAGCATGGCCGCCTATGCCGCCGCCAAGGCGCGGCTGTTTCGCAGGCCCGAGCTCGAGCTCGCCGTGGTCAATGGCGATGACCCCCTGGCCCGGCTGATGCTGGCCGGCCTGCCCGCCGGCGTGCGGGTACTCGCCACCGGACATGACGAGGCGGTGACCCTGCGCGTGCTGGAGCGCTTCCCCCATGCCACCGGTCAGCGCGCCCTGATCGCCACACCCCAGGGCGAGCGCGAGCTGGCGCTGCCGCTGGTGGGGCGCTTCAACCTCGACAACGTGCTGCTGGCCATGGCCACGCTGCTCGGGCTGGGGCACGACCTCGAGGCGCTGTGCGAGGCGGTGGGGCATCTCGCACCGGTGCCCGGGCGCATGGAGATCCTGGCACGGCCCGGGATGCCCACGGTGGTGATCGACTATGCGCATACCCCGGACGCCCTGGACAACGCCCTGTCGGCGTTGCACGACCACCTGCCCGGCCAGGGCCGGCTCTGGTGCCTGTTCGGCTGCGGCGGCGATCGCGATCCCGGCAAGCGGGCACCCATGGCCGCCGCCGCCGAGCGCCACGCCGACCGCCTGGTGGTGACCGACGACAACCCCCGCAGCGAGGCGCCGGCCTCCATCCGCGAGCAGATGCTGGCCGGTCTGAGCGAGGCGGTCCGTCGGCGGGCCTGGGATATCGCCGGGCGCGCGGCGGCCATCCGTCGCACCCTGGCCGAAGCGGGTCCCGACGATGTGGTGCTGATCGCCGGCAAGGGCCACGAGAACTACCAGGAGATCGCCGGCGTGCGCCACCCCTTCGACGACCGTGAGGTGGCCGAGCAGGCGCTGGAGGCTCGCGGCAACCGGGAGGGTGCGTGATGAACCGCTGCGGGCTGTCCAGCCTGGCCGAGGTGGCCGAGGCCCTGGGGATCGCACTCCCGGCCGAGGACCTGCCGGTGGACGCGATCGTCACCGATACCCGCAAGGTCGCGGCGGGCGCGCTCTTTATCGCGCTGCGCGGCGAGCGCTTCGATGCCCATGACCTCCTGGCCGAGGCCCGCGAGGCGGGGGCCGTGGCCGCCGTGGTCGAGCGGGCAGTGGATGACCCGCTGCCCCAACTGATGGTGGCCGATACCCGCCTCGCCCTGGGCCTGTTGGGCCGTGCCCGTCGTCGCGCATGGGGTGGCCCGCTGGCGGCGGTGACGGGCAACAGCGGCAAGACCACCGTCAAGGAGCTGCTGGCGGCAATCCTCAACCGCCACGGGACAACGCTGGCCACGCGCGGCAACCTCAACAACGACTTCGGCGCGCCGTTGACCCTGCTCGAGCTGACCCCGGCCCACCGCCAGGCGGTGGTGGAGCTGGGGGCCAATCATCTGGGCGAGATCGCCTGGACGGTAGGCCTGGCCGAGCCGCGGGTGGCGCTGATCACCAACGTTACCGGTGCCCATGTCGGCGAGTTCGGAGGCATGGGGCAGATCGCCCAGGCCAAGGCGGAGATCCTCGCCGGCCTGCCCCCAGACGGCGTGGCGGTGCTCAACCGCGACGATGCCTACTTCGCCACCTGGAGCCGGCTGGCCGCCCCGCGCGAGGTGCTCGACTTCGGGCTTGCCGAAGGCGCCAGGGTCACGGCGCGCTCACTGGTCGCCGACGCTCTCGGACGCTATGCTTTCACGCTTGTCGTCGACGGCCATGAGCTTGGCGATGTCAGGCTGCGACTGATGGGGCGCCACAGCGTGGCCAATGCCTTGGCCGCGGCGGCGGCGGCCCTGGCCATGGGGGCCACCCCCGGCGACGTGGTGGCGGGGCTCGCGGCGGTCGAGCCGATGGCCGGCCGTCAGGCCGTGGTGGCGGGCATCCGCGCTACCCGAATCATCGATGACAGCTATAACGCCAACCCCGGTGCGGTGAAGGCCGCACTCGAGCTCCTGGGCAGCCTGCCAGGGCCGCGCTGGTGCCTGCTGGGCGCCATGGGAGAGTTGGGAGAGGCGTCCGCGGCGTTGCACGCCGAGATCGGACGCCACGCACGGGAACTGGGGATCGATTTCCTGGGCACTCTGGGCGAGGCGGCACGCCCCGCCAGCCATGCCTTCGGTGAAGGCGGGTGCCATTTCGACGGCCGCGAGGCGCTGGTGCGCCACGCGCTGGATCATCTTCCCCCCGGCGCCAGCGTGCTGGTCAAGGGGTCGCGGAGTGTCGCCATGGAGCAGGTGGTGGCGGCACTGCGCGAGGACACAACACGGTGAACGTGATACATGCTTCTCTATCTGGCTGAACTCCTGGCGCAGTACTTCAGCGCCTTCAATGTCTTCGAATACCTCACGCTGAGGATGATCCTCGCCACCATCACTGCCCTGGTGCTCTGCCTTTGGCTCGGCCCGGTGATGATCCGCCGGCTGGTCGAAGGGCAGATCGGCCAGGCGGTGCGGGACGATGGTCCCCAGTCGCATCTCTCCAAGGCGGGCACCCCGACTATGGGCGGCGCCATGATCCTGATGGCCATCGCCGTCAGTACCCTGCTGTGGGGAGACCTGGCCAACCATTATGTGTGGGTCGTGCTGGCCGTGACCCTGGGCTTCGGTGCCATCGGGTGGGTCGATGATTACCGCAAGGTCGTGGAGAAGAATCCGCGCGGCCTGCCGGCTCGCTGGAAATACCTGTGGCAGTCGGTGATCGGCCTGGCGGCGGCGGTGCTGCTCTATGCCACCGCCGCCTCGCCGGTGGAGACCAGCCTGATCGTGCCGCTGTTCAAGGAGTTCGTGCTGCCGCTGGGGCTCTTCTACGTGGTGCTGGCCTACCTGGTGATCGTCGGCAGTTCCAACGCCGTCAACCTTACCGACGGCCTCGATGGCCTGGCGATCATGCCCACCGTGCTGGTGGCCATGGGGCTGGGGATCTTCGCCTATGCCAGCGGCAATGCGGTGTTTGCCGAGTACCTGCAGATTCCGGGGATTCCCGGGGCGGGTGAGCTCGCCGTGTTCTGTGCCACCATCGCCGGCGCCGGCCTGGGCTTCCTGTGGTTCAACACCTATCCGGCACAGGTGTTCATGGGCGACGTGGGGGCGCTGGCCCTGGGCGCGGCCCTCGGCGTGGTGGCAGTGATCGTGCGCCAGGAGATCGTGCTCTTCATCATGGGCGGTATCTTCGTGATGGAGACCGTCTCGGTGATCCTGCAGGTGGCTTCCTACAAGCTCACCGGTCGGCGCATCTTTCGCATGGCGCCGCTGCACCACCATTACGAGCTCAAGGGCTGGCCGGAGCCGCGGGTCATCGTGCGCTTCTGGATCATCACCGTGGTGCTGGTGCTGATCGGGCTGGCCACCCTCAAGGTGCGCTGATGGTACACGACGCGACCGCCACGCATGATGCCGTCATCCCGGTGCCCCCCGGCACCACCCTGGTGGTGGGGCTGGGGCTCTCCGGTCGCGCGATCTGTCGCCATCTGGCGCGGTTTGGCGTGCCCTTCATGGTCGCCGACACCCGCGAGGCGCCGCCCGGAGTGGATGACTTCCGGGCCGCCCATCCCGGGGTCGCGTTACACCTCGGCCCCCTCGATGCACTCGACCTCGAGGCGGTCGAGGAGGTGGTGCTGAGCCCCGGCATCGATCCGCACACGGCGGGGCTCGAGACGCTGTCCGGGCGGATCAATCCCGCCACCGGCGAGCCGCGACTGATCGGCGAGATCGCGCTCTTCGTGCGCGCGGCCCGAGCGCCAATCGCCGCCATCACCGGCTCCAATGCCAAGTCCACCGTGACGACGCTGGTCGGTGAGATGGCCCGTGAGGCGGGGGTGCGGGTGGCCGTGGGAGGCAACCTCGGTACCCCGGCTCTCGATCTGCTCGCCGAGGTGCCCGATGCCGGGCTCTACGTGCTGGAGCTTTCCAGCTTCCAGCTCGAGACCACGCCGCACCTGGGCGCCGAGAGCGCCGCCTTCCTCAACCTCTCCGAGGACCACCTGGACCGCCATGGCGACATGGCCGGCTATCGTGCCGCCAAGCTCGCCATCTTCCGGGGCGCACGCCACGCCGTGGTCAATGCCGACGATCCCCTGACCTGGCCTTCGAGCGATCTGCCCGTGGTCGATCGCTTCACCACCGGGCAGCCGCAGGGCGACGACTGGGGCGTGGCCAGCCGTGACGATGGTGACTGGCTGATGCATGGCGAGTTGGCGCTGATGCCTGTCGCCGCCATGCGCCTGGCAGGTCGTCACCACCAGGCCAATGCCTTGGCGGCCCTGGCCATGGGTCATCGGCTCGGCTTTCCGCTGGACGCCATGCGGGCGGTGCTCGAACGCTTCCCGGGGCTGCCCCACCGCAGCGAGCTGGTCGCCGAGGCGGGCGGCGTGCGCTGGATCAATGACTCCAAGGGCACCAACGTGGGTGCGACCCTGGCGGCCATCGCCGGGCTCGGACCCACCCTCGATGGCCGACTGATCCTGCTGGCCGGTGGCGTGGGCAAGGGCGCCGACTTCACGCCCCTGGCCGAGCCACTGGCGCGTTTCGGCCGCGAGGCGATCCTGTTCGGCGCCGATGCCGGGCGCCTCGAGGCGGCTCTCGCCGGGCACTTGCCGTTGACCCGGGTCGCCGACCTGGCTACGGCCCTGGCGCGGGCCGCGAGCCTTGCCGCCCCTGGAGATGCCGTGCTGCTCTCGCCGGCCTGCGCCAGCCTCGATCAGTTCCCCAACTATCTGGTGCGTGGCGATGCCTTTCGTGACTGGGTCCAACATCATCTGGCGCAGGAGGGGGCATGAGCCGTCTGGAAAGACTCCGTGAGGGCCTCTCGACCCGCGATCACCCCTTCGACGGCTGGCTGCTGGTGGCCGCCCTGGCGCTGCTGCTGATCGGCTGGGTGATGGTGACCTCCGCCTCCACCGGGGTGGCGGCGAGCCTGACCGGTAACCCCTGGTACTTCAGCATTCGTCACGGCATCTTCCTGCTGTTGGCGGTGGCGGTGGCGACCGGCGTGCTGCGCGTGCCGCTGGGCTGGTGGAGGGCCAACGGGCCTCTGCTGCTGCTGCTGGGGGTGCTGCTGCTAGCGCTGGTCCTATTGGTGGGTCGAGAGGTCAACGGCAGCAAGCGCTGGCTGTCGATTCCCGGTGTGCCCTTCAACCTGCAGGCCTCGGAACTCGCCAAGCTTTTCCTCATCGTCTACCTGGCAGGCTACCTGGAGCGTTTCCTGCCCCAGGTGCGTCGCCACTGGGGGGCCTTCCTGCGCCCGCTGGTAGTGCTTGGCCTGTATGGGGTCCTGCTGATCATGGAGCCCGACTACGGCGCCGTGGTGGTGTTGACCGGCTGCGTGATGGGCATGCTGCTGATGGCCGGTGCGCCCTGGGGGCGCTTCCTGCTGCTGGCGCTGCTGGTGGCCGCCGGAGGCGCCCTGCTGGCCATCGCCGAGCCCTACCGTTTGGCGCGACTGACCAGCTTCGTCGATCCCTGGGCCGACCAGTTCGCCAGCGGCTACCAGCTGACCCAGGCGCTCATCGCCTTCGGTCGCGGTGGGTGGCTGGGCGTGGGTCTGGGCAACAGCGTCCAGAAGCTCTTCTACCTGCCCGAGGCGCATACCGACTTCGTCTTTGCGGTGCTGGCCGAGGAGCTCGGGCTGCTGGGTGCGGTCTGCGTCATCGGGCTCTTCGCTCTGCTGGTGTGGCGTGCCATGGCGGTGGGGCGGCGTGCCGAGCTGGCGGGTCGAGCATTTTCCGCGTACCTCAGCTATGGCATCGCACTGGTGATCGGCGCCCAGGCATTCATCAATATCGCGGTGAGCAGCGGCATGCTGCCCACCAAGGGGCTGACCCTGCCGCTGCTCAGCTACGGCGGGTCCAGTCTGCTGGTATGTACCTGCATGGTGGCGATGCTGCTGCGCGTGGATATCGAGACGCGGCGTGAACAGCGGCGCCGCTCCCCAGCGGCCCCGCGTGTGGCTGCCGGCGCGCCCTCCCTGGCCAGACAAGGAGTCGAGCCATGAGCGAATCCATTCCCCGTCGGGCCCTGATCATGGCCGGGGGGACCGGCGGTCATGTGATCCCCGCGCTCTCCCTGGCCCGTGGCCTGCAGGCGCGCGGCGTGGAGGTGGCCTGGTTGGGTAGCCCGCGGGGCATCGAAAACCGCCTGGTGCCCGAGGCAGGCATTCCCCTCCATCGCATCGCCGTGGCCGGGTTGCGCGGCAACGGCGCGGCTGGCTGGCTGCTGGCGCCCTTCAACCTGAGCCGAGCGGTATGGCAGGCGTGGCGGGTGATCCGTGCCTTCGACCCCCAGCTGGTGGTAGGACTGGGCGGCTTCGCCAGCGGCCCCGGCGGGCTCGCCGCCTGGCTGTCGCGTCGCCCGCTGGTGATCCACGAACAGAACGCCGTGGCCGGGCTTACCAATCGCACCCTCGCGCGGCTGGCGCGGCGGGTCTATGCGGCCTTTCCCCAGGCATTCCAGGGCCGCGGTGAGGTGATCGGCAACCCGGTGCGCGACGAGATCGCGCGCCTGGGCGATGCGCCTCGCGGCAGTGACGAGATGGCCGGGCGTCCCCTGCGTCTGCTGGTGGTCGGCGGCTCGCTGGGCGCCCAGGCGTTGAACGAGGGCCTGCCGGCGGCCCTGGCTCGGCTGCCCGAGGAGCTCAGACCCGATGTTCACCACCAGGCCGGTCGTGACAAGGATGCCGCCACCCGTGATGCCTACGCACGGTTGGGCGTCGTCGCGCAGGTCACCGCCTTTATCGATGACATGGCTTCCGCGTACGCCTGGGCCGACCTGGTGGTGTGCCGGGCCGGGGCACTGACCGTGGCGGAGCTCGCCGCTGCGGCCAAGCCGGCGCTGTTCGTGCCCTTCCCGCACGCCGTGGACGACCACCAGACCGCCAATGCCAGGGCGCTGGTGGAGGAGGGCGCCGCTGAGCTGCTGCCCCAGAGAGAACTCAGTGCAGCGTCGCTGGCCGACCGGCTGGCGGCACTGCTCGACCCCGATACCCTCGCCACCATGGCGTCGCGGGCTCGCGCCTGCGCCCATCTCGACGCCGTCGAGCGCCTGGTGGCCGGCTGCATGGAGACAGGCTTTGAGCGATAGCAGATCACATCCGATGCCCGGCCAGGCCGAGCCCGCCCGCCATGGTCGCGGTCTGGGCATGCGCCGTATCCGCAACATCCACTTCGTGGGCATCGGCGGTGCCGGCATGTGCGGCATCGCCGAGGTGCTGGCCAACCAGGGCTACACCGTCAGCGGCAGCGACCTGCGCGAGTCGCCGGTGGTCGCGAGGCTGCGCCGCTGCGGGATCCGCGTGGCGATCGGTCATGCCGCCGAGCACGTTGCCGGCGCCGACGTGGTGGTGGTCTCCACCGCGGTGGACGATACCAACCCGGAAATCATCTGGGCCCATGAGCATCGTGTACCGGTGGTGCGGCGTGCCGAGATGCTTGCCGAGCTGATGCGCTTCCGCCATGGCATCGCCGTGGCCGGTACCCACGGCAAGACCACTACCACCAGCCTGACCGCGACGCTGCTCGGCGAGGGTGGGCTCGACCCCACCTTCGTGATCGGCGGTCGGCTGACCAGCGCCGGGACCAACGCACGGTTGGGGGAGGGCGACTACCTGGTGGCCGAGGCCGACGAGTCCGACGCCTCCTTCCTGCACCTGCAGCCCATGGTCTCCATCGTCACCAATATCGACGCCGACCACATGAGCACCTACGGCGGCGACTTCGAGCGACTCAAGGGCACCTTCATCGAGTTCCTGCACAACCTGCCCTTCTACGGACTGGCCATCCTGTGCATCGACGATGAGCATGTGCGCGGGCTGCTCGACCGCGTCAGCCGCCAGTTCGTCACCTACGGCTTCAGCGAGGATGCCGACTACCGTGTCGAGGACTTCGTCCAGGCAGAGGGTGAGGCGCGCTTCACCGCCCGCCGTCCCGGCGAACTGGCTCCCCTCGAGGTGAGGCTGGCCATGCCCGGCCGCCACAACGCCCTGAATGCCCTGGCCGCCATTGTCGTGGCCAGCGATGCTGGCGTGGATGACGCCGCCATCCTGCGTGGTCTGGCCGGCTTCCAGGGGGTAGGGCGCCGCTTCCAGGTCCATGGCCACTTCCCGGCTCCCGGTGGGGAAGGAGAGGTGATGCTGGTGGACGACTACGGCCACCATCCGCGCGAGGTGGAGATGGTGATCGAGGCGGTGCGTGCCGGCTGGCCCGAGCGGCGCCTGGTGATGCTCTATCAGCCCCACCGCTATACCCGCACCCGCGATCTCTACGAGGATTTCGTGCGGGTGCTGGGTGGGGTCGACACCCTGCTGCTGCTCGATGTCTACAGTGCCGGCGAAGCGACCATTCCTGGTGCCGAGGGGCGTACCCTGGCCGGCTCGATCCGCCAGCGCGGCGCCGTCGACCCGATCTTCGTTCAGGACAAGGCGGAGCTGCCCGAGCTGCTCAGACGCGTGCTCAGGCCCGGCGATATCCTGATCACCCAGGGGGCCGGTGATATCGGTGGCATCTCCCTGGCGCTGGCCGAGGCGGCGCTGGCATTCGAGGAGGTAACGCTATGAGTCTGGTAGCAGATCTGGGGCGCGTGGCGGTGCTCTTCGGTGGCAACTCCGCCGAGCGTGAGGTGTCGCTGAAGAGTGGACAGGCGGTACTTTCGGCGCTTACCCGCGCCGGTGTCGACGCCGTCGGCTACGATCCCGCCGATGGCGGACTGGTGGGGCTCGAGGCGCTGGCCCCAGATCGCGTGTTCATCGCCCTGCACGGGCGTGGCGGCGAGGACGGCACCCTGCAGGGAGCGCTCGAACTCCTGGGCATTCCCTATACCGGCAGCGGCGTGCTGGCGTCGGCGCTGGGCATGGACAAGCAGCGCACCAAGCTGGTGTGGCAGGCACTCGGCATGCCCACCCCCGAGGCGGAGATGCTGGGACCGGAAGCTGACTGGCAGGCCGTGGTCGGGCGCCTGGGGTTGCCGCTGATCGTCAAGCCGGTTCACGAAGGCTCGACACTGGGCATCAGTGTGGTGGAAAGCGCCGAGGCGCTGGCCGAGGCCTACCACGAGGCGGCGCGTTTCGATGCCCGGGTGATGGCTGAACGCTTCGTGAAGGGTGAGGAGTACACGGTGTCGCTGCTCGGCGACGAGGTGTTGCCGGCGATCCGCGTGGAGGCCGCCGGTGGTTTCTACGATTACGAGGCCAAGTACCTTTCCGACGAGACCCTCTACCACCTGCCCTGCGGGCTGGGGGAGAGCGACGAGGCCGAGCTGGGTGAGCTCTGCCGCCAGGCCTTCGCCGCGGTGGGTGGCGAGGGCTGGGGGCGTGTCGACGTGATGCGCGATGCCCAGGGACGCTTCTGGCTGATCGAGGTCAACACCTCCCCGGGCATGACCGACCATAGCCTGGTTCCCCAGGCCGCGGCCCATGTCGGCATCGACTTCGAGGCACTGGTGCTGCGTATCCTCGCCGCTACCCTGGAGAGTCGTTCGGCATGAGCCAGCGCGGTGGATGGCTAGGCGTGCTGCTGCTGGTGGTGCTGTTCGGTGCAGGCGGTAGGGCGCTTTGGTTATGGCTCGACCGCCCCCTCGAGCGCGTCTCGATCGGCGGTGACCTGGAGCACGTCAGCGCCGAATACCTGCGCAGCGAGCTGACGCCGCTGTTACGTGGTCACACTTGGCTGTCGGTGGATGTCGCCGAGCTGCGAGAGCAGGCTCTGGCGGTGGAGTGGATCGCCGAGGCACGCGTCAGTCGCGAATGGCCCAATGCCCTGACCCTGGAGCTGGTGGAACAGGTGCCCGTGGCACGCTGGAACGACGACTATTTGCTCAATCCAGAGGGGGAGCCCTTCGCCCTCGGCCCGGTGTCGCCTCCCGGCGACCTTCCCGATCTCGCCGGTCCCCGCGGGAGCGGTGCCGAGGTGCTCGCCTACCATGAGCGCCTCGCCACTCGCTTCGCCGAACTGGGGCTCGAGCTGACCCAACTGCGCCTGGAGCCGCGTGGCGCCTGGCGCTTCCAGCTCGATGACGGCGTCTGGGTCATGCTGGGACGCAGCGACCGCGAGGGGCGCCTGGCGCGCCTGACCGCTGCCTGGCGTCGACAGCTGGAGGAGCAGGCGTCGCATATCCGCTACATCGACCTTCGATACCCCAACGGGGTGGCTGTGGCATGGCACGGCGAAAGCGATCCTCTCGAGCAGGATGGCAAGGAGGAGGGCTGAGCTCATTTTCCGGTGAAACACGCATGGCAAAGGGCATACGCCTGTTTCTTTCACGACAAAATCGCCGTATCGTGGGAGGGCTTTTTCGTTCCGGGGTGGAGGAATACGCTCAGTTGTTCCTATAATTGGCCCCAGGTTCATTTTCGTGATGCAGGCCCGGCAAGCGGGCCAGGTTCGAGGAGACTCCCCGACTCATGGCAGGTCCATCCAATGCGTCCAATATGGTAGTCGGGCTGGATATCGGAACGTCCAAGGTGGTGGCGATCGTGGGGCAGCCCACCGATGACGGTGGCATCGAGATCGCCGGTATCGGCTCGCATCCCTCCCGTGGCATGAAGAAGGGAGTGGTGATCAATATCGAATCCACGGTGCAGTCGATTCAGCGTGCCGTGGAAGAAGCGGAACTGATGGCCGGCTGCGACATCCACTCGGTCTATGTGGGGGTCGCGGGCAGCCATATCAGTTCCATGAACTCCGATGGCGTGGTGGCGATCAAGGAGCGCGAGGTCACCCCTTCGGATATCGACCGCGTGATCGACTCGGCCCGCGCCCGGGCCATCTCCGAAGGGCAGCGGGTGCTGCACGTGCTCCCCCAGGAGTTCGCCATCGATGCCCAGGGAGGCATCCGCGAGCCGCTGGGCATGTCTGGTGTGCGCCTGGAGGCGCGAGTCCATCTGGTCACCGCGGCACTCAATGCGGTACAGAACATCGAGAAGTGTGTGCGCCGCTGCGGACTGGAGGTCGACGCCATCATTCTCGAGCAGCTCGCCTCCAGCATGGCGGTGCTTACCGAGGATGAGCGCGAGCTCGGGGTTTGCATGGTCGATATCGGTGGTGGTACCACCGATATCGCGGTGTTCACCGAGGGTGCCATTCGCTACACCGCGGTGATCCCCATCGCCGGCGACCAGGTCACCAACGACATCGCCATGGCGCTGCGCACACCGACCCAGCATGCGGAAGAGATCAAGGTCAAGTATGCCTGTGCGCTGACCCAGCTGGCCGCTAGCGACGAGATGATCAAGGTGCCCAGCGTCGGCGACCGTCCGGCGCGCGACCTCTCGCGCCAGGCTCTCGCCGAGGTAGTCGAGCCGCGCTACGAGGAGCTCTTTACCCTGGTTCGCGACGAGCTGCGCCGCAGCGGTTACGAGGACCTGGTGGCCGCCGGTGTGGTGCTGACCGGTGGTACCGCCCGCATGGAGGGTGTAGTGGAGCTGGCCGAGGAGATCTTTCACATGCCGGTGCGCATCGCCTGCCCGCAGAACGTGCGCGGGCTGGCCGATGTGGTGCGCAACCCGATTTATTCGACCGGAGTCGGTTTGTTACATTACGCTCTACAAGAGACACGGCAGGGGCACGGTCGACAGGCACAGGGCAGCATGATGTCCGCACAGTCCCGGCGCGAGGACACCGCACGTCGCGGTGACAGGGAAGGACTCTCGGCGCTGACGAGGCTGAAGGGCTGGTTGAAAGGAAATTTCTGACAGGATCGCCAGCGGCGGTTCAGGAGACGGGGCAAATGTTTGAACTGGTAGATAGCGCACCCTCAAGCAGCGCGGTCATCAAGGTGATCGGCGTGGGCGGCGGCGGCGGCAATGCCGTCAACCACATGGTCGAGAGCAGCATCGAGGGCGTGGAGTTCATCTGCGCCAATACCGATGCCCAGGCCCTCAAGCGAGTGGCGGCCAAGACCGTGCTCCAGCTCGGCAACGAGATCACCAAGGGGCTGGGAGCCGGTGCCAACCCCGAGGTGGGGCGCCAGGCCGCCATGGAGGATCGCGAGCGCATCGCCGAGCTGCTCGAGGGTGCCGACATGGTGTTCATCACTGCCGGCATGGGCGGCGGCACCGGTACCGGGGGAGCCCCGGTAGTGGCCCAGGTGGCCAAGGAGCTGGGCATCCTTACCGTGGCTGTGGTGACCCGCCCCTTCCCCTTCGAGGGACCCAAGCGCATGCGCGCCGCCGAGGAGGGCATGCGCGAGCTCTCGGAGCACGTCGATTCGCTGATCACCATCCCCAACGAGAAGCTGCTATCGGTGCTGGGCAAGAGCGCCAGTCTGCTCTCCGCCTTCAGTGCCGCTAATGATGTCCTGCTGGGGGCCGTGCAGGGGATCGCCGAGCTGATCACCAGCCCCGGCATCATCAACGTCGACTTCGCCGACGTACGCACCGTGATGTCCGAGATGGGCATGGCGATGATGGGCACGGGCAGTGCCACCGGCGAGAACCGCGCCCGCGAGGCCGCCGAGAAGGCCATCCGCAGCCCGCTGCTGGAGGACATCGACCTCCACGGCGCCCGCGGTATCCTGGTCAATATCACCGCCGGCCCGGACCTCTCCATCGGCGAGTTCAACGATGTGGGTGCCACCGTCCAGGAGTTCGCCTCCCAGGATGCCACCATCGTGGTGGGTACCTCCATCGATATGGAGCTGACCGACGAGCTGCGCGTCACCGTGGTGGCCGCCGGTCTCGAGGGTGCCCAGAAGAAGGCATCGAGCCGCGAGAGTGCCAAGCGGGTCGAGGCGGGCGGCGACTACCGTCGCAGTGCCCAGCCGGGTATCGCTGCACGGCAGTCCTCCGCCGCGGCGGCCCGTACCGAGCCCGAGGAGGCCCCCAAGCCGCGCCCCGAGAAGCGCCGCTCCCAGGAGCTCGATGACTACCTCGATATTCCGGCGTTCCTGCGTCGTCAGGCCGATTGAGGCAGGCTATCGGGGCCATGTGCCGCACCGAACGAGCTTTCTTTGTTGAAACGCTCGTTTGGTGCTATAGTGAACACTGTTTGATAATCCGATAACCGCCTGGCCACTGCCCATGATCAGACAACGCACCCTGAAGAACGTCATCCGCGCCACCGGCGTCGGCCTGCATTCCGGCAAGAAGGTCTACATGACCTTGAGGCCGGCGCCCGTGGATAGCGGCATCATCTTCGTGCGCACCGACCTGAATCCCGAGGTGCAGATTCCGGCCCGTGCGGAACTGGTGACCGATACCACCCTGTGCACAGCCCTGACCCATGCCGGCGCTAAAGTCGCCACCGTGGAGCACCTGATGTCGGCGCTGGCCGGGCTGGGTATCGACAACGCCTATGTGGATCTCAGTGCCGCTGAGGTGCCGATCATGGATGGCAGCGCCGGCCCCTTCGTGTTCCTGATCCAGTCAGCGGGGATCAGCGAGCAGAACGCCCCCAAGAAGTTCATGCGAATCAAGCGCGAGCTGACGGTGCGTGATGGCGACAAGGAAGCCACCTTCCGCCCCCACAAGGGCTTCAAGGTAGGCTTCTCCATCGACTTCGACCATCCGGTGTTCGAGAGCCAGACCCAGACCGCCGCCGTGGACTTCTCCACCACCTCCTTCGTCAAGGAGGTGTCGCGGGCGCGCACCTTCGGCTTCATGCGTGACCTGGAGTATCTGCGCTCCAACAACCTGGCGCTGGGTGGCAGCCTGGACAACGCCATCGTCGTGGACGACTACCGTATCGTCAACGAGGGCGGGTTGCGCTACGACGACGAGTTCGTCAAGCACAAGGTGCTCGATGCCATCGGTGATCTCTACCAGCTGGGCTACAGCCTGATCGGCGAATTCCATGGCGTGAAGTCCGGACATGCCCTGAACAATCAGCTGTGTCGCGCCCTGATGGCCCAGCCCGATGCCTACGAGATCGTCACCTTCGAAGACGAGAGCGAGGTCGCCCCGATTTCCTATGCCGCTCCCGCCATGGCCTGACCGCATGGACTGCGTCCGTGAGCTGTAAGTCATAAGCTTTAAGCTGTAAGAGAACCGCCCCCGTGGTCATGCCACGGGGGCGGTTTGCTTTATGCCGCGCTCCAGCTGACAGCTTACGGCTCGTCCTTGCGTTCGGCATGGGAGGCGAGCCGCTCCAGGGCTTCCCTGAGCCTTGGGTCCTCGGTATCGGCGGCGCAGCTGGAGATCTCGTCGGCGGCCCGTGTCGGCAGGTGGCGGACCTGGCGTAGCGGTGCCTTGGGTGGGCGCACGGGCCTGACCTTTAGGTTGAACCCCTGGACCGCCTCGAAACCGGGCAACTCGTGCAGCAGTTCCAGCAGGCGAGGCTGTTCATAGCGCAGTCGGGTCAACCAGGCGGCACCATCGGCGATCAGGGTCAGCTTGCCGTCGCGAAAGCCGCCGACGTGCAGATGCTCGGCAAGCTCCTCGGGCAGGTGGGCGCGCAGGTGTGCCTGGGCGAGGTCGATCAGTCGCGCCATCCGCATCAGCGAGCCGAGTTCGCCGCGCCCTGCCAGCAGCCGGGACATGGGCTGGGCGCGAAAGCGCTTAACCTTTATACTCATGGGCTTGACTCTCTCGTCCCGCGCCAGGCGGGCCAGACGATGAACGCGATGGGCCTTCAGCGCCCGTCAGACTAGCACGCCCGGGAGCCCCTCGACAGCATGGCCGTGACCCTCAGCCACTCGCCAGCCCCCCCCGCCAGGCCCGCGCCATCGCGGCGTCATGCGCGCTGGTGGCTGGCCGGCCTGCTGGTGAGCTGCCTGCTCCCTGCTGGCCTTGCCCAGGGTGACCTGACGCGGCAGGCCGAGCGGCTGGTTCAGGTGTGCATCCTGGCCCCGGCGCTGATTCGAGCCAGCTCGCGGCTCAAGGCGCGCCGTCGGATGCGGGGCTGGCCGCTGCTGCGGCGGGCCAGCGTGACACCTAGTGGCGGCATGCCCGCACTTCCACGTGTGGCCATCCTGCAGGCCACCGCCGCCCATGACGTCCTGACCCGCCGCGGTCCTCCCCCTGCGTGGGCAAGCTGAACCCCTGACCATGGCCGGCCGCCCCGGGCGGCCGGCGCTATGCCATACGCAGATGACGGACACTTCATGATCAATTCCCTGTTACGCAAGGTCGTCGGCTCCAAGAACGACCGCGAAGTCAAACGCATGAGCCGCCAGGTCGAACGCGTCAATGTGCTCGAGAATGAGCTCGAAGGACTCGACGATGCGGCCCTCGCGTCGCGCACCGATGCCTTCCGCGAACGCCTGGCGGGAGGCGAGGCACTGGATGCCCTGCTGCCCGAGGCCTTCGCCACGGTGCGCGAGGCCAGCAAGCGGGTCATGGGTATGCGCCACTTCGATGTCCAGATGGTCGGCGGGATGACCCTGCACAATGGCCGCATCGCCGAGATGAAGACCGGCGAGGGCAAGACCCTGGTGGCGACCCTGGCGGTCTATCTCAACGCCCTGCCCGGCAAGGGCGTGCATGTGGTGACCGTCAACGATTACCTGGCGCGGCGAGACGCCCAGTGGATGCGCCCCCTCTACGAGTTCGTCGGGCTCAGCGTCGGTGTCATCTACG
This sequence comes from Halomonas sp. C10-5, assembly GCF_057169305.1. NCBI lineage: Bacteria > Pseudomonadati > Pseudomonadota > Gammaproteobacteria > Oceanospirillales > Halomonadaceae > Halomonas > Halomonas sp. C10-5. The sequence continues at coordinate 2,166,475 of NZ_CP175665.1, read as the reverse complement.
CCGGCCAGACACCCGAGGAGAAGCGTGCCGCCTACGCCTGCGACATCACCTACGGCACCAACAACGAGTTCGGTTTCGACTACCTGCGTGACAACATGGCCTTCTCCCTGGAGGACAAAGTCCAGCGTGGCCTCCACTACGCCATCGTCGACGAGGTGGACTCGATCCTGATCGACGAGGCGCGTACCCCGTTGATCATCTCCGGGGCGGTCGACGAGAATACCGAGCTTTACCGTGTGGTGGACCGCCTGGCTACCCACCTGGTCCCCTGCGAGGATCCGGAGGATCCCGCCAGCGGTGACTTCACCCTGGACGAGCAGCACAAGCAGGTGGAGATCACCGAGAACGGCCACCATCGGGTGGAGGGGCTGATGCGCGAGCAGGGGTTGCTGGGCGAGGAGGATTCCCTCTACGCCGCCCAGAACCTCAATCTGCTGCAGCATATGCACTCGGCGCTGCGCGCCCGCCATCTCTACCACAAGGATGTCGACTATATCGTCAGCGACGGTCAGGTGGTGATCGTCGACGAGCACACCGGCCGTACCATGCCCGGCCGGCGCTGGTCCGAGGGCCTGCACCAGGCGGTGGAGGCCAAGGAGGGTGTGACCGTCCAGCGCGAGAGCCAGACCCTGGCCTCCACTACCTTCCAGAACTATTTCCGCCTCTACGAGAAGCTGGCGGGGATGACCGGTACCGCCGACACCGAGGCCTTCGAGTTCCGCCAGATCTACGGTCTGGACGTGGTGGTGATCCCCACTAACAAGCCGCTGATCCGCCGCGACCTCAATGATCTGGTCTACCTCACCGCCGAGGAGAAGTACGAGGCGATCATCGAGGACGTCAAGGCCGAGACCGAGGCGGGTAGGCCGGTGCTGGTGGGTACCGCCTCCATCGAGACCTCAGAGTACCTGGCCAACCTGATGAAGAAGGGCGGCCTCAAGTTCAACGTACTCAATGCCAAGCAGCACCAGAGCGAGGCCGAGATCATCGCCCAGGCCGGCCGCCCGGGGGCCGTCACCATTGCCACCAACATGGCCGGTCGTGGTACCGATATCGTGCTGGGCGGCAACTGGGAAGCCGAGGCGGCGAAGCTGGAGGACCCCAGTGCCGCGCAGATCGAGCAGCTCAAGGCCGAGTGGCAGGCCCGCCACGAGGCGGTACTCGAGGCCGGCGGCCTGCACGTGATCGGTTCCGAGCGCCACGAGTCGCGGCGCATCGACAACCAGCTGCGCGGTCGCGCCGGGCGCCAGGGTGATCCGGGCTCGACCCGCTTCTTCCTGTCGCTGGAAGACAACCTGATGCGTCTGTTCGGCTCTGACCGGGTGCAGCGCATGATGAAGGCGCTGGGTCTCGAGCACGGCGAGGCGATCGAGCACAAGATGGTGTCGAATGCCGTGGAGCGCGCCCAGAAGAAGGTCGAGAGTCGCAACTTCGATATCCGCAAGCAGCTGCTCGAGTATGACGACGTGGCCAACGACCAGCGTCGCGTGATCTACGAGCAGCGCAACGAGGTGCTCGCCGCCGAAGAGGTATCCGCCGCGGTGGCCGGCATCCGTGAGGAGGTCATGGACCTCGCCATCAGTGACTATGTGCCGCCCCAGAGCCTGCCCGAGCAATGGGACCTGCCCGGGCTTCAGGACTACCTCAAGTCCGAATTCAACCTGGATGCGCCGGTGGTGCAGTGGTCCAAGGAGGATGAGCGTTTTCATGAGGAGCAGCTGCGCGAGCGCCTGCAGACCCTTCACCGCGAGGCCTACGAGGCCAAGGTGGAGCAGGCCGGCGCCGAGCTGATGCGTCGCTTCGAGAAGCAGGTGATGCTGCAGGTGCTGGATACCCGCTGGAAGGAGCACCTGCAGTCCATGGATCACCTGCGTCGTGGGATCCACCTGCGCGGCTATGCCCAGAAGAATCCCAAGCAGGAGTACAAGCGCGAGGCCTTCGAGCTGTTCCAGAACCTGCTGGCCAATATCAAGGCCGACGTGACGCGCATCCTCAGCCATGTACAGGTGCGGCGTCCGGAGGAGGTCGAGGAGCTGGAGCGCCAGCGTCGCGAGGCTCTGGAGCGCGAGAAGGCTACCGCGGCGAGTCGCCACGATGCGCCCGAAGCTGCCCGGGATGACGATGACGAGGCACCGGTGGCACCGGGGGCCGATGGTCGTCCGCTGCGCCGCGAAGGGCCCAAGGTGGGACGCAATGATCCCTGTCCCTGCGGCTCCGGCAAGAAGTACAAGCAGTGCTGCGGCAAGCTGAGCTGAACATGGCCTTTGGCCCATGCAAGAGGAGACGAGACGATGGCAGTGGGTGACGCAAGCTTTCCCGCGATGCCGGCGATTCCCGGCATTCGGCTGGGCACCGCCATGGCGGGCATCAAGAAGCCTGGCCGCCGGGACCTGGTGGTGATCGAGAGTCCCGAGGGGGCCCGCATGGCGGGGGCCTTCACCCGCAATGCCTTCTGCGCGGCTCCGGTGACGGTAGCCCGGGAGCACCTGGCGAGCGGCGAGGCACCACGCTATCTGGTGATCAATACCGGCAACGCCAATGCCGGTACCGGTGAGATCGGGCTGCGCGACGCCCGCGCCAGCTGTGCCGAACTGGCCAGGCTGGCCGGAGTGAACGCGCAGAGCGTGTTGCCGTTCTCCACCGGGGTGATCGGTGAGCCGCTGCCCATGGAGCGGCTGCTGGCCGGCCTGCCTGCGGCGCTGGACAGCCTCGACGAAGGTGCCGAGGCGTGGCATCAGGCCGGAGAGGGGATCCTGACCACCGATACCCGTGCCAAGGGCGCCAGCGTGACCCTGGAGATCGCCGGGGAGCGAGTGGTCATCAATGGCATCGCCAAGGGTTCGGGGATGATCCAGCCCAACATGGCCACCATGCTGAGCTTCGTGGCCACCGATGCCAGCCTCGAGCAGGAGCTCCTCGACGGGCTGCTGCGCGAGACCGTCGAGCGCTCCTTCAACTGCATCACCGTGGATGGTGACACCTCCACCAACGACGCCTGCGTGCTGATCAGCACCCAGCGCGGCCCGCAGGTGGAAGGCGAGGAGGCGATCGCCATCTTCCGCAATGGCCTGCAGCGGGTGATGACCGAGCTGGCCCAGGCGATCATTCGTGACGGTGAAGGCGCCACCAAGTTCGTGACCCTTCAGGTCGATGGTGCTACCAGTCGGCAGGAGGCACTCGACGTGGCCTTCACGGTGGCCAACTCGCCGCTGGTCAAGACGGCACTGTACGCCTCGGATGCCAACTGGGGGCGGATACTCGCCGCGGTGGGGCGTGCGCCGGTGGCCGACTTTGACGTGTCGCGGGTTACCATTGACCTGGGCGAGGTGCGCCTGGTGGAAGGTGGCGGGCGTGCCCCGGGCTATACCGAGGAGGCCGGCAGCGCGGTGATGGCGCGCGAGGAGATACCTATCCGCATCGCGCTCGACCGCGGAGGGGAGAGTGCCACGGTGTGGACAACCGACCTCTCCCATGACTATGTCAGCATCAATGCCGACTACCGCAGCTGAGCGTCGGCATACTGCCAGATCCGGGCTATCCGGTCAGACACAGACCCCGCGCCGCGGTGCGCGGAAACGTTGGAAGGGTTAATGAACGCAATGGTCAAGAGAAGGGTGCACGTGGCGGCGGCGGCCATCATCAGTGCCGACGGGCGCGAAGTGCTGATCGCTCGGCGGCCCAGTAACGTCGATCACGGTGGGCTCTGGGAGTTTCCTGGTGGCAAGCTGGCCCCCTACGAGACGGGCCTGGGTGGGCTAAAGCGTGAGCTCCACGAGGAGCTGGGCGTGGAGATCCAGCGTGCCCAGCCGCTGATCCGCATCCACCACGAGTATCCCGACAAGCATATCCTGCTCGATGTATGGCAGGTCCATGAATTCTCCGGTGAACCCTTCGGTCGCGAGGGTCAGGCGGTGCGTTGGGTGCCGATGAAGGACCTGGTCAACTACCCCTTCCCTGCGGCCAACCTGCCGATCCTTCGCGCGGTGATGCTGCCCACCGAGTACCTCATCTCCGGCGAGGAGGAGGACGATGCTCTGTTTGCCCAGCGCCTCGAGCGCGCCCTGGTGGAGGATGGCGTACGCCTGGTGCAACTGCGCGCCAAGACGCTGGAGGAGGTCGCCTATCGGGAGCGTGCACAGGCGGCGCTCTCGCTCTGCCGGGAGCATGGCGCCCGCCTGCTGCTCAACGGCGAGCCGGAGCTTCTCGAGGCGGTCGACGCCGACGGCATCCACCTCACCAGTGAGCGGCTGATGCAACTGGAACGTCGTCCGATCGCCGAGGGGAAGTGGCTTTCCGCCTCCACCCATGACCGCCGCCAGCTCGACCAGGCCGGCCGGCTGGGCTGTGACTTCGTGACTCTCTCTCCGCTGCGCACCACGCCGTCGCATCCCGACGTGCCGCCCGTGGGCTGGCACGACTTCCAGGAGCTGGTAGAGCGCGCCGCCATGCCGGTCTTCGCGCTGGGTGGCATGACCCGTCATGACGCCAACCACGCCCGTGCCGTGGGCGCCCAGGGGGTCGCCTCGATCCGCGACTTCTGGAAGTGATGCCTCGCCGAGCCACTCGGCAGCCCTGAACGACTCGCCCCGCCAAATGGCGGGGCGAGTCGCGTGTGGCGCTCGAGATGCCGCTCAGCGCGGACGGGAGATGGGGGCGCCTACTGCCTGGCGGCTCTCCTGCCAGGCGAAGTAGAGGAACAGCGCGCCCATCACCAGGTAGCCGAGGGTGTAGTCGCCGGCGGCATTGAAGGCGAGTTTAGGCGCGTGCATCAGCCCCACGAAGGAGAATCCGGCCGCGACGGCGGCAAAGGCGGCGGCACGTCGGAACTGGTGATCGATCACCGCCACCGTCATGGCCCCGAGGAAGATCGCCGTGAACATGGCTCCTTGGCCCAGGGGCACCACCCCGCTGGAGATGCCGGCCACGGTCTCTTCGGCGGCGCGGTTGAAGCGGGTCATCACGTAGTTGGCGAAATAGGGCAGCATGGCCAGGGCCACCGCCGGATAGTAGCGGGTATCGTTGGACTGGAAGGCGGTGGCGATCATCGACATGCCGACGAACACCAGGATCGGCGCTACCACCGAGACCGGTATGATGGCGGCGAGTGCCGCGATCAGGCCGAACATGGTGGCCAGGGCATAGACCGCGCCGTTGAGGATGCTGTAGCCGCGACCCGCGCCCATCCACTTGGCGCCCACGGTGGCGATATAGACGGTGGTCGGGAAGACGCCGCCGAACAGGGCGCCGAGCATGGTGCCCACGCCGTCCACGGCCTGGCACTCGCGAACGTCGTACTTGTCGCCGGCGGCCTCCATGGCCTCGACGTTGTTCATGGTCTCGATGGCGTTGTACAGCGTGATCGGCAGCACCACGGTAAGTACCGCCAGCATGCCGGTGAACAGCAGCCCCAGGCCCTCGAACCAGGCCAGGTTGGGCAGCAGCGGGTAGAAGCCCAGGTGGGTGAAGGCATCGCTGAAGCGCTCGCCACCGGCGTCGCCGATCAGGTAGGCCATGGCGGTGCCCACCACGATGGCGAACAGCGAGGCGGGCAGGCGGAAGGGCATCGCCACCCGGGCCACCAGGCCGACGATGATGATCGCCAGCACCAGCAGGCCGATCACCGGCATCTCCAGGGTCTTGAACAGCATCTCGCCGGCGATAAAGGTCAAGGCAACACCAGCGACTGCCCCCAGCATCGCCGCCCGCGGCAGGTGGTACTGCACCCAGCGGCCGATCAGGCTTATTACCGCCTCGATGGCACCGCTGATGAAGCAGGCGGCCACCGCAACCTTCCAGGCCAGCTCGGCATCGCCGGTGAGCTGCTTGGCCGGCAGCAGCACGCCGAACAGGAAGACGAACATCACCGGGGTCGAGATGCCGTAGGAGAGGGCGGTGACGTCGGCACGGTTCTCCTTGCGGGCCAGGCGCGCCGCACTCCAGGCGTAGTAGAAGTTGCCCACCATCACAGCCACGGCGGCACCGGGCAGCACCTGGCCGAAGACGATCGATGCCGGGAACTCCATGCCCAGCATGGTGATGGCGATGATCACGAAGTTGGCGATGTTGTTCTGGAACAGGGCGAAGAAGGCGTCGGTGTCCTCCTTCTTGAACCAGGGATAGTGCACTGGGGAGTGTGCAGGGGAAGCCGCCATGGGAAAGCCTCTTGGTTGTAGGGTAGTTGGAACAAGGCCGAGAGGCAGTCTGGTCGATACCTGACTGATCGGTCAATCAGCGCTGTTCCACGGGCGCCACGCGGCGCCCCGGGCCCCGGCGGCAATGGACTCGATGGGTCTGGAAGGCGGGGATTCTACCCCAAACGCAGACGCCCGGGCAGGGCCCGGGCGTCTTGACTGGCTTGCATGGCGGCGATCAGTTGACCGCGGCGACCGCCTTGGCCAGGTAGGGCAGGTTCTCGTGGGAGAAGCCCGCCACGTTGGCGCGGCCGGAGCGCACCATGTAGATGCCGAACTCGTCGCGCAGGCGGTCGACCTGCTCCGGCGTCAGACCGGTGTAGCTGAACATGCCGCGCTGCTCGGCGATATGTGCATACTTCTGGTCCAGGCCGTAGGGCTTGAGGGCCTCGACGAAGTCGCGACGCAGGGTGTTGATGCGGTCGCGCATCTCGGTGAGCTCCTCGCGCCAGATGGCGGCGAGCTCGGCGGAGTTCAGGATCTCGCTGACGATGGCCCCGCCGTGGGCCGGCGGGTTGGAGTAGTTCTCGCGGGCCACGATGGCAATCTGGGAGCGCACGTTCTCCATCTGCTCGGCGTCCTTCGCCACCATGATCAGGCAGCCGGTGCGCTCGCAGTAGATGCCGAAGTTCTTTGAGCAGGAGCTGGTGATGATCACCTCGTCGAGATTCTCGGCCAGCAGGCGCACCCCGTAGGCGTCCTCGTCCAGGCCTTCGCCGAAGCCCTGGTAGGCAAAGTCCACCAGCGGCAGCAGGCGACGCTCACGCAGCACCTCGAGCACGGTCTGCCACTGCTCACGGGACAGGTCGAAACCGGTGGGGTTGTGGCAGCAGGCGTGCAGCACCACGACATCGCCCTCGGGGATCTGCTTGAGGGCCGCGAGCATGCCGTCGAAGTCGAGGCGGTTGTCGGCGTCCACATAGGGGTACTTGTGCAGCTCGATGCCGGCGGCAGTAAAGATGCCGTGATGGTTGGGCCAGGTGGGGTCGGAGACCCAGATACCCTTGCCGGGCAGCTTCTTGGCTATGAAGTCTGCCGCCAGACGCAGGGCGCCGGTGCCGCCGGGCGACTGGGTGGCGCTGGCGCGACCGGCCTCGAGTACCGGAGAGGCCTCGCCCAGGACCATGGGCAGGATCACCGCGCCATACTCCGGCGCCCCGTGGGAGCCGATGTAGGTCTTGGTGGTCTCGTTCTTGAGCAGCAGGGCCTCGGCTTCCTTGACGGCGCGCATTACAGGGGTGTTGCCCTGGGCGTCCTTGTAGACCCCGACGCCGAGATCGACCTTCTGAGGATTGGTGTCCTTCTTGAAGGCCTCGATCAGACCGAGGATGGCATCCCCGGGAACCCGCTCAATGTGTTCGAACATTTATTTCGCTACCTCGTCGGTTCTGGCGGCAAGAATGAAGTCGTTCCTGTGCAGGCCCTTGATCTTGTGTGACCACCAGGTCACGGTGACCTTTCCCCATTCGGTCAGCAGGGCCGGGTGATGATCCGCCTGCTCGGCGAGCTCACCGACGCGTTGGGTGAAGGCCAGCGCCTGCCGGAAGTCGGGGAAGGTGAAGACCCGCTCGAGCTTCATGATGCCATCGCGCTCGACGATCTGCCACTCGGGCACCTCGGCGCCGAGTGCCTTGACCTCCTCCTCGGTGACCGTCGGGGCGCCGACGCGGCAGGCCTCGCAGGACTCTCTGGAAAGCTGGCTCATGGTCGTCTCCTAGTCGGGGATTCACTCCGAAAGGTCGTGCAGGCGGCGCGAGGCGTCAAGCGTTGCAGCGTATGCCAGCCGCTGTCACTCTCAAGAGGCATGCCTTATGCCTGAAGGGAGTTGGAATGCCCGACACTGCAAGCGACTCACTTCCCCTCTGGCTCAAGTTCGCCTTCACCGCCTGGATCGTCGCCTGGGCGCCCACCTTCTGGCTCTTGTTGGGGCCCCAGAACTACTTCTGGCTGTGCAACCTGGCCAACTTCCTGATCCTGGTGGGGCTGTGGCGTGAGAGCCGCCTGCTGCTCTCCATGCAGTGGCTGGCGGTGGCCTTGGTCGGGACGCTGTGGGCGCTGGACGTGGGGACCGCGGCGCTGATCGGCTGGCACCCCATCGGCGGCACCGAGTACATGTTTGACGGCGAGGAGCCGCTGCTGACCCGGCTGCTATCGCTCTATCACCTGATCCTGCCGGCGGTTGCGGGGCTCTCGGCCTGGCAGCTGGGCTATGAGCCACGCGCCCTGGTCTGGCAGACGGGGCTCACCTGGCTGGTGATCCCGGCCAGCTTCCTGCTCACCGACCCCTCGCGCAACGTCAACTGGACCCGAGGCCCCTTCGGCAGCGAGCCCCAGACCCTGGTGGACCCGCTGCTCTACCTTGTCGCCCTGATGGGCCTCTGGCCACTGCTGCTCTTCCTGCCCGTTCACCTGCTGATGCGCGCCCTGCAGCGCCGGGGGCTACTGCGCTGAATCACTCGCGCCATGCACGGCCAGCCACTCGCGCACCTCGGCGTAGGGGGTTCCCTCCAGAGCGCCGAAGCCTGCCAGCCGGCGTGCCTTGAGACGGGTGAACAGTGGCGTGGTTATACCGCACAGGAAGCGTGCCAGCAGGTCCGGAGTGTCTGGGTGTCCGTCGCCCTGGTCGGCCAGACGCGTGCGGAACTCGCCGAGGAGTTCGTCGGGATGGCGACCCGTCAGCGGGGCACGTTCGGCGGCCGGCGGCAACCGGGCGGGCTGCCCACGACAGGCCGAGCAGTGGCCGCATTGTTCCGGTGCGCGGTCATCGCCGAACCACTCGGCCAGGCGGCGGCTCAGGCAGCGCTCGCTTTCGAAGAGTTCGAGCATGGCATGCAGGCGAGTGATCTCGGCGCCCTCCTTGTCGCGAAAATAGCCGTGGAGCTCGTCGCTCAATGCCTGAGGGTCGAGCTCGGGCTGCTCGACCTCATAAACCTCGGTGAGCTGGCGACTCTGCAGCTCGAGCCAGCCCTTGTCGACGAAGTAGTCCAGCGCGGTGATCACCCGGCTGCGAGTGGTGTCCAGGCCACGCTCCCGGCCCAGGGCCTCCAGGCTGGCGAAATCCAGTTCGTGCCAGGTGCGTGCCTTGCGGGAGGCGTCGAGGATTGTCTGGACGAAGGCCTGACGCTCGCCCTGGAAGCGGGCGACCAGGCTCTCGGGTTCGCACAGCAGCTTGAAGCGGTAGTCGGCGAAGTAGGCGTGGTGCGGGCGCAGGATGCCGCGCAGCTCGAGCTGCACCAGCAGGGTCTTGAGCGGCAGCGGCCGGATGTTGGCATGCTGCGAAAGTGCGTTGAGGGTCAGCTCCCAGCGCGGCCCGGCGGCGCGTAGCTCGTCGATCACCCGGCGGATACCGTGCTGCTCCGGGGTGTCGCCGTAGATGAAGGTCTCCAGCACACCGAGGGTGTCGCGGCCGGCCAGCATCAGGCACTCGGAGGGCTTGCCGTCGCGCCCGGCACGGCCGATCTCCTGGCTGTAGTTCTCGATGGACTTGGGCAGGTCGAAGTGGACCACGGCGCGGATATTGGCCTTGTCGATGCCCATGCCGAAGGCGATGGTGGCGACGATGCAGTCACTGTGGCCAGCCATGAAGTCGCGCTGGATCGCCTCGCGCCGCTCGGCGTCGAGGCCTGCATGGTAGGCGGTGGCGGTGATGCCGGCCTTGCCCAGGTAGCCGGCGAGTCGCTCGGCGGTCTGCTGCAGGGTGACGTAGACGATGGTGGGGAAGGGGGCATCGCCCCGGCGCTCCTTGAGCCAGGTGGCCAGGGCGCGGGGGCGGGTGTCGGCGGGCACCGGTGCCACCGTCAGGTCGAGGTTCTCTCGGTAGAAGCCGGTGGCGGTGACATCGGAGGCCTCGATGGAGAAGCGTTCGCGCATGTCGTCGATCACCCGCGGGGTGGCGGTGGCGGTGAGCAACAGCGCCTGGGGGATACCGAACTCGCGCTGGTAGTCGGGGAGCTTGAGGTAGTCGGGGCGGAAGTTGTGGCCCCATTCGGAGATGCAGTGGGCCTCGTCGACCACCATCAGCGAGATCGGCACCCGGCGGATGAAGGCGCGGAAGCGCTCGTTCTTGAGGCGCTCCACCGAGATCATCAGGATGCGGATCTCGCCCCGCTCGACGCCGGCCATGACCGCGGCGGCCTCCTCGCGGCTCTGCCCGGAGTCGATGCTGGCCGCGGGGATGCCGTGGCGCGCAAGAAAGGCGAGCTGGTCCTGCATCAGCGCCAGCAACGGCGAGATTACCAGGGTCAGGTGGGGTAGATGCAGGGCGGGCAGCTGGTAGCAGAGCGACTTCCCGGAGCCCGTGGGGAAGATCGCCGCCGCCGAGCGCCCGGCCACCACGGCTTCGATCACCGGGCGTTGACCGGGGCGAAAATCGGGGTAGCCGAAGACGCGCTGGAGGGTCTCGTCGATCATGATGCGATCAGTTTTTCATGGATGTATGTCCAGTATAGCCGATCCCGACCGGGAATGTCCTCACCGCTCAGGCATCGGCCATGGCCTGGTTTCGCCCATCGCCCTTGGCCGCGTAGAGCTGGCGGTCGGCGCGCTCGATGAGCTGGCGATGATCCTCGCCGATGCGATGTTCGGCGACGCCGATGCTTACCGTGATACCGTTCTCCACGTCGAAATCATGCGCCGCGATGACGCCGCACAGGCGTTTAGCCAGCGTCAGCGCCCGGTGTCGAGACGACATTGGTAACAGCAGGGCGAACTCCTCGCCGCCCATGCGGGCTACCATATCCTCTTCCCTCAGGGTTTCCCGGCACAGGTGCGCCACTTCACGCAGTACCTCATCGCCCTGCAGATGGCCGTGGTTGTCATTGATGGCCTTGAAGTGGTCGATGTCGAGGATCATCAGCGACAGAGGAGTGGCGTGGCGGTTGCTCAGCGACACCGCCTCCTCCAGGCGCGCCATCAGTCGGCGGCGGTTGGCCACCCCGGTCAGGTCGTCGGTGTCGGAGAGCCGGCGCAGGCGGGCCTCTTCGCTGACCTGCTCGGAGATATCCATCATCATGCCGTGCCACAGCACGCCGTCTGGCGTGGGTGTGGGTTGGGCGCGCAGGGCGACCCAGCGGGTGCCACGACCCTTGAGGGGCAGGCGGAAGCGGGTGCTGAGTGGCGTCAGCCAGCGCATGGAGCGCTCCAGCGCCACCATCAGGCGCGGATAATCCTCATCCGACAGGCGGTTCAGGGCGGGGCGGGCGTCCATGGCGAGGTGTTCCGGAGCTATGCCGATCAGGCGGACGCCGGCCCCCGCCAGGTAGGGGAAGTGCATCTCCCCAGCGTGGCTGCGGTGCAGCTGAAAGATGACTCCGGGCAGCCGGTCGACCGGTGCCGTGTCAAGCTCTCTCCCGCCCGGCATGACAGTCGTTGACGTCATGCGGGGTTCCTTTTTCAGTGTCCTGCTGCGTACAGGAAGTGATGTCGTTATGGTGCCTGCCGTCGAGGTGCGGCCAGGTCATGGCACAGTTTACCCCGATTCAGCGAGGCTATGCCCCCCGGAACTCCTTCATAGGATGTAAGCGATTGCCGACAATGCGAGTGATGCCTGACCGGAGTCACGAGTCGCTGGAATTATCTGGGGGCATCGTAGCGTTGCAGGCGGTCGCGGGAGAAGGCCACCTGCCACAGCTGCAGATGGCGTGCCCGGAAGGCGCCGGCACACACGGTGAGGTAGTAGCGGAACATGCGCCGGGTGCGTTCGTTGTAGCGATGGGCGATCTCGGGCCAGTGAGTGTCGAAATTCGCCAGCCAGGCCATCAGGGTGCGGTCGTAGTCGGGGCCGAAGTTCTGCCAATCCTCCATCAGCAGGTGCGGCTCACTGGCACGGGCGATCTGCATTGCCGAGGGGAGCACGCCGTTGGGAAAGATGTACTTGTTGATCCAGGGGTCGGCGGTGATCTCGGAGTGGTTGGAGCCGATGGTATGCAGCAGGAAGAGGCTTTCGGCTTCCAGCAGCCGCTCCACGGTGGCGAAGTAGGTGGGGTAGTTGCGATGACCGACATGCTCGAACATGCCGATGGAGACGATGCGGTCGAAGCGGCCGGTTAGGTCGCGATAATCCATCAGCTCGATGGTCACCGGCAGGCCGGCGCAACGCTCGCGGGCCAGCGCCGCCTGTTCCCGGGAGATGGTGATGCCGGTCACCTCGACCCCGTGGTGGCGCGCGGCGTGTTCGGCAAAGCTGCCCCAACCGCAGCCGATATCCAGTACGCGCATGCCCGGTGCCAGTGCGAGCTTGCGACAGGCGAGCTCCAGCTTGGCGACCTGGGCCTCGTGCAGGGTATCGGCCTCCTTCCAGTAGCCACAGGAGTAGCACATGGTGGGGTCGAGCATGCGCTCGAAGAGGTCGTTGCCCAGATCGTAGTGGGCCTCGCCGACGATATAGGCCCGTGCCCGGCTCTGCAGGTTGAAGAAGCCGGCCTGCAGACGGTACATCAAGCGCTCCGATGGGGTATGGGCGCGCTCGGCGAGGCCGTGGCGCAGTAGCCGGCAGGCCATCTCGTCGATGCGCTCGCACTCCCACCAGCCGTCCATGTAGGACTCGCCGAGACCCAGGGTCCCCTGATGCAGTACCCGCGAGAAGAAGTCGGGGTGGTAGATACGCAGATCCTGTGGGGCATCGCCGTTGAGGGTGACGCCGGACCCCTCGAGCAGTTCCTGGAAGACGCGGCGCGCTCGTGTGTCGGGCAGGGCGATGGGTCCGATCCGAGGGTTGCTGGTCATGACAGGCTCCGAGTCCAGAGATCTCGTCCATTGAGCATAGTCGAGCCTGTCAGCGAGGGAAAAATCCGGCACAATATGCGCCTTTAGTATTGCCACGCGGCGTGGCAGCGACTCCTCAACCGACGGGCACAAGATGACGACGACGCAACCCCGTATCCAGTGGCTGGGCCGCTGGGGCTTCGTGCTGGCGGCTACCGGCTCGGCGGTGGGCCTGGGCAATATCTGGAAGTTTCCCTACATGACCGGCGAGTATGGCGGCGGCGCCTTTGTGCTGGTCTATCTCGCCTGCATCCTGGCGGTGGGGGTGCCGGTGATGATGGCCGAGATCGCCCTGGGGCGACGCGGACGCGGCAGTCCCATCGATGCGGTACGCCGAGTGGCCGCCGAATCCGGGCGCTCGTCGGCCTGGTCGCTGCTGGGCTGGATGGCGATGCTCTGTGGCTTCCTGATCCTGTGCTTCTATGTGGTGGTGGCCGGCTGGTCCTTCTCCTACCTGTGGAAGATGCTCAGCGGTGGCCTGGCGGGTGGCAGTGTCGATGACATGGTGGCGATCTTTGCGGCCAACAACGCCAGTCCGCTGAACCTCGGCCTGTGGAGCACCCTGGTGACGGTGGTCACCATGCTCATCGTCGGCAAGGGGGTACAGGGCGGCATCGAGAAGAGTGTCGGCTGGATGATGCCCGGCATGGTGGTGATGCTGCTGGTGCTGATCCTGTATGGCGTGTTCTCCGGTGGCTTCGCCGACGCCCTGCGCTTCCTGTTCGTCTTCGATGCGGGCTCACTCTCCAGCGAGGGCCTGCTGGCGGCTCTGGGACACGCCTTCTTCACCCTGTCGCTGGCCTCCGGCGCCATCCTCACCTATGGCAGTTACCTGCCGGCAGGGGCCTCCATCGCCCGCACCACCCTGACGGTGGCGGTAGCCGATACCCTGGTGGCGCTGATGGCAGGTCTGGCGATCTTTCCGGCGATCTTCGCCAATGGCATGGATCCCGGCGAGGGCCCGGGTCTGATCTTCATGAGTCTGCCGCTGGCCTTCCAGGCCATGCCTCTGGGCACCCTGTTCGGCGTGCTGTTCTTCGCCATGCTCTCCATGGCGGCGCTGACCTCGTCGATCTCCATGGTCGAGGCCACCGTCTCCTGGTTATGCGACCGCCAGGGGCTCTCGCGCCGCGCCGCTGCCTGGGTGGCGGGCGGTGTGCTGTGGGTGATCAGCACCCTGGCCATGCTCTCCTTCAATGTCGGTGCCGACTGGACCCTGGCCGGTCGCCACCTGTTCGACTGGCTCGACTACCTCACCTCGCGCTGGATGATGCCGTTGGGCGGCCTGGGCACGGCGCTGCTCATCGGTTTCGTGCTGCGTGCGGCGCCAATGCGCGAGGAGCTGGGGCTGTCTTCGGCCTGGCATGCCCTGTGGCTTTACATGGTGCGCTATGTCAGTCCACTGGGGATCCTGGTGATCTTCGTCGATGCCCTGGGCATCGTATCCGTGGAGTTCGCCACGCACTGGCCCTTCCTGCTGGGACTGCTGCTGGTCATCAGCCTGGCGGGAGAGCTGGCAAGCCCGCGGTTACGGCGTACCCTGTCTGACAGCACCCCAACACGGGAGGGCGTCGAATGAGTGTCGAGAGAGACCCGCAAGAAGGGGGGGCGGGGCAAGCCGAGCCACATGGCATCGTCAGTCTGGTGGGTGCCGGCCCCGGCGACCCTGAGTTGCTCACCCTCAAGGCACTGCGGCGCCTTGAGGCGGCCGAGGTCATCCTGCATGATCGCCTGGTAAGTCCCGAGGTGCTGGCCATGGCCAATCCCGCCGCCCGGCGGCTGTATGTCGGCAAGGCACGCTCCGACCACAGCCTGCCTCAGGCCGAGATCAACCAGGCCCTGGTCGACTGGGCGCGCCAGGGCAAGCGGGTGGTGCGCCTCAAGGGGGGCGATCCATTCATCTTCGGGCGCGGTGGCGAGGAGCTCGAGACCCTGGCCGAGGCCGGTGTCGACTTCGAGGTGATCCCCGGCATCACCGCCGCCTCGGGCTGTGCCGCCTACGCCGGCATCCCGCTTACCCACCGCGACCACGCCCAGTCGGTGCGTTTCATCACCGGTCATCTGCGCAACGGGAGTGCCGACCTCGACTGGCCCGCGCTGGCGAGCCGAGGACAGACCCTGGTGTTCTACATGGGGCTGCACGGCCTGCCCGAGATCTGTCGCCAGCTGGTCGCCCACGGTCTGCCGGGCGAGACCCCGGTAGCGCTTATCGAACAGGGCTCCACGGCCCGCCAGCGAGTGCACCGGGCGAGCCTTGCGAGCCTGCCGGGAGAACTCGCCGGGGTCAGCGTCAAGCCGCCCACCCTGATCATCGTCGGTGGGGTAGTGGCGCTGCATGACCGCCTGGCCTGGTTCGAGGCGACTCGGGCCGGCACCGCCGGCTGGGAGACCGCCGAGCGCTGCGGCTAGTCCGCCGCGACGCTGTCGTCAGTGGCGACCTCGCGGCGAAATTCGCGCTGCCAGCGAGCCAGTAACGCCTGGCGCTTGAGTCGGTCGAGACCGGCAAGCAGCCCCGGCCCCAGGCCTGGTGGACGCAGGGCGTCGCCGAGTCGCTCGCGCAGTTGGGTGGCGGTTCCCGGGCCCGTCAAGGCGGGGTGGATGGCGCCTAGCGAGGTTTCCTCGGCCAGGGTGCGTTGCCCCTCCAGGCTCAGCAGGTAGTTCATGAACAGCTCCGCACTTTGCGGGTTGGGCGCCTGGCGGGGCACCAAAGCCAGGCGCTGGGTGACCAGGGCGTAGTCATTGGGGATGATCATCTCGAGGTCCGGAGCCGCCGCTACCCAGGGGGCAGCGTAGCTGCCCAGCAAGTTGTAACCGATCAGGAAGTGCCCCTCCTTCAGGCCGTCGAGCATCGCCCCGGTGGTCTCCACCAGCTCGGCCTCGACGCCGCCCAGCGCAGCCACCAGGTCCCAGTAGCGCGGCGAGAGCTGCGACTCCTGCATGGCATAGGCATAGCCTGCCCCGCTGCGTACCGGGTCATAGCTGGCCACCCGTCCCGCGAGTGCCTGGCGATGGGTATTCAGCATCGCCAGCAGTTCTGCATGGTTGCGTGGTGGCTCGGCAATGTCTGCCAGTTCGCGGTGAACCACCATGACGATGGGCTCGAAGGTGAAGGCGATCAGTTCATCGCGCCAGCGTGCCCAGGCCGGCCAGGCCTCGAGGTGCGGACTGTCGAGCGGTCGGGCATGACCATCGTTGGCCAGCGCGAACTGCCAGGGCATGGCCGAGGAGATCAGCACGTCGACCTCGTCGGGATGGTCGAGGAAACGCTCGTGAAGCTCGAGGGTGGTGAGGTTGCGATAGATCAGGTCGATGCCGGGGTGACGGCGATGGAAGTCTTCCAGCAGCGGGCGCGCCTGGGGCAGGTCCAGGGCGGCATGAATCACCAGCGGGCGGGCGGGCCCGGCATCCGTGTCGGCGGGCAGCCGTAGTAGCTGCTCGGCGCAGGCGACCACCGGCAGCAGGCAGAGGGCGCCGAGAAGCGCCAGGCGGGCGAGGGCGGAGCACTTCATGTCGGGACCTCCGGGAAACGCATCTCCACCCGCAGCCCGCGCCCCGAGTCGCTCTCGGCGAGATCCAGTCGAGCGCCGTGGTTGCGGGCGATACCGTCGACGATGGCGAGCCCCAGCCCCGAGCCTTCGCCGTCGTCGCGTCCGCGATGAAAGGGGCGCAGGACCAGCAGGCGTCGCTCGGCCGGGATGCCTGGCCCGTCATCCTCGACGAAGAGACGCGGAGGGTCGCTGAGGACGCCCAGGGTGATGCGGCGAGCGCCATAGCGGCGTGAATTGTCGATAAGGTTGGCCAGGGCCTCCTGGAGTTGCCACTCGCTCGCCGCTATAGGCAGCGGCGATGCCAGGCAGTCGGCGCCCAGGTCGATCCCGGCCTGATGACAGGCCACCCAGTGGTCGCGCACCGCCTGGCGTACGCAGTCATTGAGATCGACGGGATGCAACTTCGGTCGGTATTCGGGATTGTCGAGTCGGGTCAGCGAGAGCAGCTGCATGGCCAGGCGGGCGGTCCTCTCGCTAGTGGAGTGAACCGTTTCCAGGGCGGTACGCCACTCCTCGGGTTCCTGGCGACGCAGGGCCAGCTCGGCACGCGCGGTGATGCCCGCCAGGGGCGTGCGCAGCTGATGCGAGGCGTCGCCGATGAAGCGCTCCTGGTTGGCTCGCACCCGGCGCATGCGCGCGAGCAGTTCGTTGAGCGCCTCGCGCAGCTCGGCGAGCTCCCGGGGCAGCTCCAGGTCAAGCGACTTCAGGGTGCGCGGGTCCCGGGCGCGGATGGCGTGGCGCAGTCGGGTCAGCGGTTTCAGCGCCGCTCGCACCGCCAGCAGCAGGGTAGCGACCGCCAGCGCTCCCATGGCCAGGATGCCGGCCAGGTTGCTGCGCAACAGCTCGAGGCGCAGCGCATCGCGCCCTTCACGGGTGTGGGCAACCCGTACCTCGAAAGGCTCCCCGCTGCGCCAGTCCTCGAGACGCGTGCGACGGATGCCCTGGCGTAGGGCCATGCCATGCCGCTCGATATCGCGGTAGAGCAGGGTGTCGCCGCTGGTAGCGCTGGCGCCGGGATGCTCCGGCAGCCTGGCGTTGCCGGTGATGTGGCGGCCCTGCTGGTCCACCAGGGAGTAGAAGACCCGCTCCTGGGCGTCACCCGCGAGCATCTCTAGGGCGGCTGGCGGCAGATCGAGCCAGAGACGCTCATCTTGCCATTGCACCTGCTCGGCGATCGCCAGGGTGGCGGCGTCGAGCAGGCGATCATAGGCACGGTCGGCGGTGGCGCGGGCCTCGAGCCAGGCCTGCAGCAGCAGCAGGGCACCCAGCGTCAGCAGCGGCAGGGTCAGCCAGGCCAGCAGGCGACCGTAGAGGCTGCCGGCAGGGTTCACGGCCCGGTTTCCAGCAGGTAGCCCAGGCCGCGAACGGTCCTGAGTGCCAGTCGCTCTGCGGGCAGGCGCTTGCGCAGCCGGTGTACGTAGACCTCGATGGCGTTGTCGCCCAGTGGTTCGCCACCGAAGGCTTCCTCGGCGAGGCGCGCTTTCTCCACAGGTTCGCCGGCGTGGCGCAGCAGGCAGGCCAGCAGACGCTGTTCGCGGGGGGGGAGGGGAAAGGGCGCACCGTCGATGGTGAAGCCGAGGGTGGTGGCGTCGAACTCGAGCGGCCCCAGGGTCAGACGGGTGGCGCGCGCGTGGCGCCTGAGCAGGGCGCGGACCCGGGCCTCCAGCTCGTCCAGGGCGAAGGGCTTGGCCAGATAGTCGTCGGCCCCCAGGTCCAGGCCGCGCACGCGATCCTCCACGGCGCCACGCGCGGTCAGCACCAGCACCGGGGTCTCACGGTCGTGTCGGCGCAGCGCCTCCAGCACCTCGAGGCCACCGGCGCCGGGCAGGTTGAGATCGAGCAATACCAGGTCGATGCCGTGCTCGTGATCCGCGAGCCGCGCCAGCGCCGCGTCGCCGCGGGCCAGGTGTTCGACCCGGTGGCCGTGGTCGTGCAGCAGTGCCAGCAGCGATTCGGCCAGCAGGGCATCGTCTTCCACCAGCAGCAGTGTCATTTCACCGGCTCCTCTGCGGACGGTGCTTCCAGGCCAGCGCTGGCGTCGGCCAGGGCCCGGGTCGCATCGGCGAGGACCAGGCGCCCCTCGGGGCCGGAGAGTGCCAGCCAGCGTGGGGGGGATCCCGGCAGCAGGTGGGCGACCATGACGCCACCGGCAATGGCCGGGCAGGGCGAATCTCGGGTGATGGTCTGCCAGGTGGCGCCGGGTCGCAAGTCGTGGCGCAGCGCGCTGGCAGGCAGTGCCACCAGCCGGCACTCGATCTGTCCTCCCGCCTGCTCCAGCAGTGAGGCGGTTTCGCCAAGTCCGCTTGCCAGTCGGTCGAGCACCGGCTGGACACGTGCGGCGAGCAGGCGAAGGGGATCCTGGCGCCGCGCCAGGCGGCCAGGCGTCTCGCCCAGCTGCCAGAGGCCATCGGCGTCGCGGCGCACATAGTCGAAGCGCGAAAGCGATCCCAGCAGTCGCAGCAGGGTGCTCTTGTAGAAACCGGTGGCATTGGCCAGCTCGGCGAGACTCATGACGGGGCGGTCGGCGTCGAACGCCTCCAGCACCGTCAGCGCGCGTTCGACGGCCTCCACACGATCCTGGGCCATACTCAAACGACTCCTCGGGGAAAACCCCCTTCTCAAACTTTGGTCGTAATTTGTCCGCGCAGCGTTGACGGCCTGCGTGACGCCCTCTAGCTTTCTACCCTGAAGAACGTAGTTCTGCCTTACAGAATTGTAAGCCAGTTGAAAGCACTCGGCAAGGCCGCCGGGATTGTCCTTCAACACCATCCAACAAACCCGAGGACATCACCATGTCGATCAAGACGCCTCTCAAGCTGGTTGCCGTTGCCGCGCTCACCGTAAGTGCCGGCAGCGTCATGGCCTTCGAGCCCAAGGGCAAGGTGGAATGCATTGCCCCGTCGGACCCCGGCGGTGGCTGGGACTTCACCTGCCGCAGTGTGGGTAACGTGTTGCAGGAGCTGGATCTTGTTCCCGGCAATGTCCAGACCATCAACATGGCCGGCGCCGGCGGTGGGGTGGCCTACGCCCATGTGGTGAGCAAGCGCGCCGGAGATGAACAGCTGCTGGTCGCCGCCTCGACCGCCACCACCACGCGTCTGGCCCAGGGCCAGTTTCCTGGCATGAATGCCGACATGGTCAACTGGATCGGGGCGCTGGGTGCCGACTATGGCGTGATTGCCGTGTCTGCCGACTCCGAGTACCAGGACCTGCCGGCGCTCATGGAGGCCATCGATGAGGACCCGCGCAGCGTCAAGTTCGCCGGTGGCAGTGCCAAGGGCGGCTGGGACCACCTCAAGGTACTGATCACCGCCGATGCGGCCGGGGTCGACGAGCTGCCGCGGATCCCCTACCTCTCCTACAACAATGGCGGCGAGGCCATGACCCAGGTCGTCGGTGGCCACGTCGATGCATTCACCGGCGATATCTCCGAGGCTCAGGGCTTCATGGAGTCGGGGGATCTCCGGGTGCTCGCGGTGCTTTCCGAGGAGCGTCTGCCTGGTGAGTTCGACGACATTCCCACCGCCATGGAGCAGGGTATCGATGCCGTGGGACCCAACTGGCGCGGCTTCTACATGCCCACCGATATCTCCGACGAGTCGCGTCAGTACTGGATCGACGCCATGGATACCGTCTATGCCAGCGATGAGTGGAAGGAGCTGATGGTCAGCAACGGCCTGATGCCGTTCCACATGACTGCCGGTGAGTTCGAGACCTTCGTCAAGGAGCAGATCGCCGATATCGAGCAGCTTTCCAAGGACATCGGACTGATCCAGTGACAACCATGAATGATCGTATCTTCGGCATCCTGCTGATCGTCCTGGCCGTCGCGTACGGCTGGGGCGCCACTCAGCTCCCCGCTCCCTTCGGCGGTAGCGAAGCGGTGGGTCCCGAGACCTTCCCCCTGCTGCTGTCGGTGGTGCTGGGCCTCTCCAGCCTCTACATGATCGTGCGTCCCGACCCCGACAACGCCTGGCCCTGGAGCCGCACCGGCATCGAGCTGGTGATCGCCGTGGTGGTGCTGGTGCTCTACGCGGCGCTGCTGCAGCCGCTGGGTTTCATCCTCAGCACCACCCTGGCGGTCGGCACGCTCTGCTGGCGCATGGGGTCGGCGCCCGTGCGGGCCTACCTGACCGGTGCGGCATCGGGCGTGGTGGTATTCCTGCTGTTCAATTTCGCCCTTGATCTGGCCTTGCCGCTGGGCGTGCTTTCCTTCCTGGAGGTGAGCTGATGGAGACCCTCAGCTTCCTGATCGACGGCTTTGGGGTGGCCCTGGCGCCCCATAACCTGATGTTTGCGCTGCTGGGTGCTTTCCTGGGTACCCTGATCGGCGCGCTCCCGGGCCTGGGCCCGGCCAACGGGGTGGCGATCCTCATTCCTCTGGCCTTCACCCTGGGCCTCGCCCCGGAAACCGCCCTCATCATGCTCACCTCGGTCTATGCCGGGGCCATGTATGGCGGGCGGATCTCGTCGATCCTGCTCAATATCCCTGGTGATGAGCCGGCCATGATGACCTGCCTGGACGGTTATCCCATGGCCCAGCAGGGCAAGGCGGCGGAGGCCCTGGCGATCTCCGCCGTGGCGTCCTTTATCGGCAGCCTGGTGGCGACCGTCGGACTGATCCTGCTCGCTCCGGTGCTGGCAAAGTTCGCCTTGACCTTCGGCCCCGCCGAGTACTTCGCGCTCTTCCTGCTGGCCTTCGCCACCCTGGGCGGGATCACTGGCAAGAATCCCATGAAGACCGTGGTGGCGGCCTGCATCGGCCTGATGATCGCCACCGTGGGCATCGACAACACCGGGGTGCAGCGTTACACCTTCGGCGTGCTGGAGCTCTACGAGGGGGTGGACTTCATCATCGCCATCGTCGGCCTGTTCGCCATCTCCGAACTGCTGTTCTTCATCGAGGAGAAGGCCGGTGGCGGCAAGGAGAAGATGACCGTCAACAAGCTGTCGCTGAAGTGGGCCGATATCCGTAATATCCTGCCTTCCAGCCTGCGCGGTGGGGTGCTTGGCTTCATCGCTGGCGTGCTGCCCGGTGCCGGCGCTTCCCTGGGCAGCTTTATCGGCTATACCCTCGAGAAGAAGGTGGTGGGCAAGAAGGGCTATTTCGGCCAGGGCGATCCGCGCGGCGTGGCGGGCCCCGAAGCCGGCAACAATGGTGCCTCCAGTGGCGCGCTGGTGCCCATGCTGACGCTGGGTGTGCCAGGCAGCGGCACCACCGCGGTGCTGCTGGCGCTGCTGATCTCGCTCAACATCACCCCCGGCCCGTTGATGTTCACCCAGAACGCCGACATCGTCTGGGGCGTGATCGCGGCTCTGCTCATCGGCAACTTCCTGCTGCTGCTGTTGAACATCCCGCTGGTGGGGATCTTCGTCAAGCTGCTGTCGGTGCCACCGATGTTCCTGCTGCCGATCGTGACCATGATCGCCTTCGTGGGCATCTACTCGATCAGCAATACCACCTTCGATCTCTATTTCATGGTCGCCTTCGGCGTCGCCGGCTATATCTTCCGCAAGCTGGAGATCCCGCTGGTGCCGGTCATCCTCGGCCTGCTGCTGGGGCCAGAGATGGAGAAGAACCTGCGCCATGCCATGGACATCTCCGACGGTGACTGGACCATCCTGTGGGACAGCGGCCTGGCCATCGGCCTGTGGGTGTTCGCCGGCCTGGGGCTGATCCTGCCCTACATCGTCGGCCCGCTGCTGCGTCGACGCATGAAGGTCACCACCGGTACGGGCGGCCCCGAGGGAGACTGAACCACGGGTTCGAGGTGCTGCCCAGCGGGGGCGTCGACCGGGTCGGCGCCCCCGCTTTCGCTTCGTCCGCGCTGCATCCCTGTGGCCCGCGGCGTATGCTGGACTGGCTAGGGAGCTCGGGCAGGGAGGGCGAGAGATGGCCAGGCGAGGGAGAGGGCGTGTGGTGGGGATCATCCTGATGGTAGCGCTGCTGGCGTGGGGTGGCATGGGGGCCTGGCAGCGCTTCAAGCCACTTCCCGCGGGGATTGGTGTGGCCTTTCCCGAGCGGCCTGCCGAGCAGGCTCGCTTCGTGGCCGACAGTACCTGGTACGACGTCGCCGGAAAGCGCCACCTCGACCAGGCGATCTTCGATGAGATGCTCGCCATGATCGCCCAGGCAAGGCGTATGGTGGTGGCGGACATGTTCCTGTTCAATGACTTCGCCGGCAGTGCCGAGGGCGAAGATTTCCGCCCGCTCTCCCGGCAGCTGACTGAGGCTCTGCTCGAGCAGAAGCGCCGCCATCCCGGGCTCCAGGCGGTGCTGATCACCGATCCGCTCAATACCCTCTACGGTGGCCTCGAACTCGACCACCTCCAGCGTCTGCGCGGGGCGGGCGTTGCCGTGGTGGAGAGCGACCTGACCCGGCTGCGCGCCTCCAATCCTCTCTGGTCGGGCTTGTGGCACCTGGGCCCGCGCTGGTTCGGCAATGACAGCGACGGGGGCTGGCTGCCCAATGCCCTGGGGCCGGGGCGGGTCACCCTGCGCAGCTACCTGTCGCTGCTCAACTTCAACGCCAATCACCGCAAGACCCTGGTGGTGGATCAGGGCGATGGCTGGGCGGGCCTGGTGACCTCCGCCAACCCCCACGATGCCAGCAGCCGGCATGGCAACGTGGCTCTGCGTTTCCAGGGAGCGGCGGCGCTGGACCTGCTTGCCAGCGAGCGGCCCGTGGCGGCCTGGTCCGGCGTGGCGTTGCCCGGCCCCGAGCCTGCTCCGGTAAAGGAGCCGGAGCCCGAAGGCACCAGACTGCAGCTGCTGACCGAGGGGGCAATCCGCGATGCCCTGGTGGCGGCCATTGCCGCCAGCGGCGCTGGTGACCGCCTCGACATGGCGGTGTTCTACCTGGCCCACCGTGGCGTGATCGAGGCACTCGAGCAGGCCCGGGCACGTGGCGCCATGGTGAGGGTGCTGCTCGATCCCAACCGCGATGCCTTCGGCCTCGAGAAGAGCGGCATTCCCAACCGGCCGGTGGCACACGAGCTGCATTCAGCGGGTATCGAGGTTCGCTGGTGCATCACCCGCGGCGAGCAGTGCCACAGCAAGCTGTTGTTGCGCCGCCCGGCCGATGCCGGCGAGGCCGAGATGATCCTCGGCTCGGCCAACTTCACTCGCCGCAACCTCGACGATCTCAACCTCGAAACCAGCGTGCGCATGGTGGGCCCGACGGACACCCCGGCCCTCCAGGAGGCGGCGGCCTTCTTCGAGGAGCGCTGGAACAGCACTCCCGAGCGAAACACCAGTGCGCCCTTTGCGGCATTCGACGACACCACCCTCTGGCAGCGGATGCGCTATCGGCTGATGGAGGCGACGGGGCTATCGACTTTCTAGCCAGTGGGCAAGGCTCATGCCTTTCGGGGCATCAGTCCACGTGGGTGACGGCCTGATGCCGCGGATCGATGTGCCAGCGCAGGCCGAGGCGGGCATTGCGCTCCAGTTCGGCGATCACCTGGGCACCCAGCAGCAGGATGATGGCGCCCACCTCCAGGCTCAGCAGCACCACGATCAGGGTCGCCAGTGACCCGTAGACGGCGTTGACGAAGGAGAGGTTGGCGAAGTAGTAGACCAGCAGCAGGCGGACGCCTTCCCACAGCAGGGCGGCCACGAAGCCGCCCACCAGGGCGCGCCGCAGGGCGATGCGCACCACCGGCAGCACCTTGTAGATGGCGCTGAACAGCAGGAAGACCCCGACGAAGCTGGTCAGGTTGAGCAGCGGCTCGGAGAGTCCGGACAGCGGCAGCTCGCGCCCCGCCAGGGCGATCGAGAGGGCGTTGAGGCCGCTCAGCAGGCTGACCACCAGGGTCAGCGCCAGCAGGCCCGCGCCCAGCACCACCATGAAGGCGTAGGGCAGCAGTACCGATACCCACAGGCTGCGTCCCTGGTGCTGGGCATCCGGCGCATGGAAGATGATTGCCAGGGCATCCTCGAGCATGCGGAAGGCAAAGGAGCTGAACAGCAGCAGAACCGGGAAACCCAGCAGGCCGATCACCTCCCGCGACTCGAGCAGGGCGCGCACCGCCTCGAGCAGCACCTCGGCATGGGCCGGCGCCAGGTGACGGGCCTGAACCGAGAGCACCTCGAGCAGGCGCGTCTCATCGACCACGCCCGCCAGCAGGACCACCAGCAGCGCAAACAGCGGCACGATGGAGAGCAGGATGTTGTAGCCGACCCCGCCGGCGAGCAGGATCCCCCGGTTGCGCAGGAACGCGCAGATCACCCGCCACAGAAAGCGCGCCATGCGCGGCAGCAGGGTAAGGGCAAGGTGGCGCGCAGGGTAAGGAGATGTCATCGGCCTGGCCATCCATGGGCGTTCCTGCATCATACGCCCGTGCTGGCGCCGGGCGTCAACGCAGGCGGCAACTATCCGCGTGCTGCGCCATGGCTGCATGGCAACCCCCCGCCGGGACCCGCATAATACGGCGAACCGTCTGTCCGATGCCTCCCCACCTTACTTCCGATAAGAGACTCCATGGCCAAGTTCGAAACGATCGGTACCGCAAGCATTCCCGGCAAGGGCAGCGAGCTGCGGCTGTTGCAACGCAACGATGAGTTCTCCATCCGCATCGCCGGGACCCCCGGCGAGCTGATGAATACCCGCCTGCATGGCTCCGAGGATGCCCTCGCCGAGCTGGCCTGTCGGCGAATCGCCGACCGCCCACAGGCCCGGGTGCTGGTGGGTGGGCTGGGCATGGGCTTCACCCTGGCCGCGGCGCTCAAGGCCCTGGGGGCGGATGCCGAGGTGGTGGTCGCCGAGCTGGTGCCGGGCGTGGTGGAGTGGAACCGTGGCCCGCTGGGTACCGCTGCGGGCAACCCTCTGGCCGACCCTCGCACACGGGTCAGCGTGGGTGACGTGGGCGAGCTGCTGCGCCGAGAGCCCGGCGGCTTCGATGCGATCATGCTCGACGTGGACAACGGCCCCGAGGGGCTGACACGGCGCGAGAATGACTGGCTCTATTCGCCCGAGGGACTGGCCACTGCCCAGCAGGCACTGCGTCCCGACGGGGTGCTCGCCGTGTGGTCGGCGGGCCAGGATCCGGCCTTTACCGAGCGCCTGCGGCGGGTCGGCCTGCTGGTCGAGACGGTCACGGTGCGCGCCCAGCGTCCCGGCAAGGGGGCCAGGCACTGCATCTGGCTGGCCTACTGAGATGTCGGCAGCGGTAGCGGTGGGGCAGAGGCCCCAGAGCATGGTGGATCGGAACGCTTCGGCAGAGGAGCAGGAATGAGCAACAACGAAAGTGGCGAACGCCTCTCCAAGCGGCTGGCCCGCGAGCTGCCCTGTTCTCGCCGCGAGGCCGAGCTCTATATTGCCGGGGGCTGGGTGAGCGTCGACGGTCGGATAGTCGAGGAGCCCCAGTTCAAGGTCGTCGACCAGCGAATCGAGCTGATCCCTGGGGCCCGGCCGCTGGAGATTCCGCCGGCGACACTGCTGTTCAACTGCCCAGCCGATATCGGCGTCGCCGAGGGCGAGGACCTGGCCAGGCGCCTGATCCGCAAGGCCAACCACTGGACGGAGGATCCCGCCGGACAGCCGCCGCTCAAGGCACACTTCCGTGGACTGGTCACCCTGCTGCCGCTGGGCCCCGCCGAAGCGGGCCTGCTGGTATTCACCCAGGATCGTGGCGTGGTGCGACGCCTGGAGGAGAAGCGCTCGCGGCTGGAGGAGGAGTGGCTGGTGGAAGTGACCGGTACCCTTGACGAGCAGGGGCTTGCAGCACTGCGCGATGGTTCGGCGGTGCCGGGGCGCCGCCTGGCCCCGGGCAAGGTCAGCTGGCAGAGCGAGACCCGCCTGCGCTTCGCCATGAAGGGCATGGTGCCCGGCCAGCTCGAACCGATGTGCCGTGCCGTGGGGCTCACGGTGGTTGGCCTGCGCCGCCTGCGTGTCGGGGGCGTGTCACTGGGTTCGGTGCCGGCTGGAGAGTGGCGCTACCTGCGACGCGACGAGCGCTTCTGAGTCGCGAGGGGCGGTCCACCGCGTCCCTTTCCCCGCTGGGTATCGCTCTGTATGCTGAACTCGAGTGCCCCACTATTGCTCGGCCCCCGCCGACCGGTCCCGAATCCGGAACCGGCCCCCGGGCCGACTCAACGAGGATGCATCCATGTCGGAAACCCCGCAGACATCACCGTTCAAGGATAACCGCGTGCGCGGCCTCGCCGGCATCGCAGCCGTTGGCGTCGTCTGGGCGATCATCGCCCAGAGCAGTGCCGGTACCCACAAGGAGGCGCGCGAAGCCCTGGAGGCCGAGATGGCCGTGCTGGAGTCGCGTAATCAGACACTGGCCACCCAGCTGGAAGAGCACGACCAGGCCAGCCAGGAGATCGAGGCGCTCGAGTCGCAGATCGCCGAACTCGAGCAGCGCCGACAGACCCTGGAGGCCGACGTCGAGGCACGTGAGGCCGAGGCCAGCGAGCGCCTGGAGGCCATCCAGGCCGAGATCGGCTCTGCCGAGACGCGACTCGAGGAGCTGAAGGGGTCCCGGGAGGCCCTCGAGGCGAATATTGCCACGCTCGAAGAGGAGCAGTCGGGTCTCGAGGCAACCCTGGCGGAGCTGAAGGAGGAGCGCGACACCGTGGAGCAGGCGCTCAGCGATGCCGAGGAGGCGCGCGAATCCGCCGAGGCTGCCCGTCAGGAGGCCGAGGGCCAGCGCCAGAAGGCCGAAGAGGCCCGCCAGGCGGCGCTGGAGGAGCGCCAGGCCGCCGAGGAGGCGCGTCAGCAGGCAGAAGCGGACCTGGAGAACCTGCAGGGGGAGATCGATGCGGCGGGAGAGCGCCATGCGGCACTCCAGGAGGAGGTCGAGGCCAGCCAGGCCGAACGCGACCAGCTCGAGGAGCGCCTCGCGGCCCTGGGCGAGGAGCGCGATGCCCTGACTCAGGAACTCGAATCGCTGCGCGATGAGCGTGACCAGGCGCAGCAGGCAGTCCAGGAGGCACAGGGCCAGCTCGAGGACCTCAAGCTGGCCATCGGCATCGGCCGTGACGAGCAGGCCGCCGTGGAGAGCGAGGTCGAGCGTCGCGAGGCCCAGCTGCGTGGGCTGGAGTCGCAGCTGGCGACGTGGCGCAGCGAACTCGAGTCGCTCGAGGTTGGCAGCAGCCAGGATTCCAGCGGGGATTCTGAGTCGGCAGAGACCGAGACGAACCTCGGTGGTGATGCAGAGGCCGGCGAGGCGGCAGACAGCGAAGCCGAGCCGACGGCCGAAGAGGACGATGATCAGGGCTGAAAGCTTCGTGCCCTGACAGCATGACAGGACGGCGGGCCTCGGGGTCCGCCGTCTTGGTGTGGGAGGTTCGGTCGCCGTCAAGCAAGGCGTATACTGATTTCCAGTGTGCCGGTCTCGCGCCGGCGCGGTGATTCTACAAGCGAAGGAGCAGGACGTGATCGAAGGGGTCAAGCATATCGTCGCCGTGGCATCCGGCAAGGGCGGCGTCGGCAAGTCTACCGTCACCGTGAACCTGGCCCTGGCCATGGCTGCGGAAGGGTACCGGGTAGGCATCCTGGATGCCGACATCCACGGCCCCAGCCAGGCTCAGATGCTCGGTGTGGGGGAGGGCGTGCGTCCCGAGGCGGCCGGCGAGAATCGCATGCGCCCGCTCGAGGCCCATGGCATCCAGGCCATGTCCATGGCCTTCATGGTCGATATCCGCGAGCCCATGGTGTGGCGCGGACCGATGGTAGCCGGGGCCTTCCAGCAGCTGCTGACCCAGACCGTCTGGGATGACCTGGACTACCTGTTCATCGACATGCCGCCGGGCACCGGCGACATTCAGCTGACCCTGGCTCAGAAGGTGCCGGTAGATGGCGCGGTGATCGTCACCACGCCTCAGGACATTGCCCTGCTAGACGCCCGCAAGGGGATCGAGATGTTCCGCAAGGTCAACGTGCCGGTGCTCGGGGTGGTGGAGAACATGTCGCTGCATATCTGCTCGAACTGTGGTCATGCCGAGCCGATCTTCGGCGAGGGTGGCGGGGAGCGCATCGCCCAGGAGTATGAGACTCGGGTGCTGGGTCGCCTGCCGCTGACCCTCTCCATCCGCGAGCAGGTCGACGGTGGCCGGCCCACGGTGGTCGCCGACCCGGAGGGCGAGGTGACCGCCACCTTCCGCGACATGGCGCGCCAGGTTGCCGCGCAGGTGCAGGTCCAGGCCGACGAAGGCCCGAGCATCTCGTTCAGCGAGTGATTCTCAGTGTGTCCGCCGGCGTGACGCCCGGGCCCGGGGTCGCTATCATGGCGGCCCCGGGCCTAGGCCCCTGATTCCAACGCAGCAGGAAAAGGTTCCATGAGCATCAAGTCCGACAACTGGATTCGCCGCATGGCCGAGCAGGAGGGCATGATAGAGCCCTTCGAGGCCGATCAGGTTCGCTATGTGAACGAGCGTCGGGTGATCTCCTACGGGACCTCCAGCTACGGCTACGACGTGCGCTGTGCCGACGAGTTCAAGGTGTTCACCAACATCCACTCGGCGGTGGTGGACCCCAAGGCCTTCGATGACAAGAGCTTCGTCGACGTCAAGGGTGACGTCTGCGTGATTCCGCCCAACTCCTTTGCCCTGGCGCGTACCGTGGAGTACTTCCGCATCCCGCGCAGCGTGCTGACCATCTGCCTGGGCAAGTCCACCTATGCGCGCTGTGGCATCATCGTCAACGTGACGCCGCTGGAGCCGGAGTGGGAAGGGCACGTGACCCTGGAGTTCTCCAACACCACCAACCTGCCGGCCAAGATCTACGCCAACGAGGGCGTGGCCCAGATGCTGTTCCTGGAGTCCGACGAGGTGTGCGCGACCTCCTACAAGGACCGCGGTGGCAAGTACATGGGGCAGCGAGGCGTGACCCTGCCGCGCACCTGAGGGCCTTCGGCCAGGTTCAAGTGACAAGGTGCAAGTGACAAGAAAGCCCCGCCGGCGCTCAGCCTGCGGGGCTTTTCAGTGGCGCTGAACGCCTTGCTACTTGGCCGCTTATCCCTCGAGATCCTCGTCCAGCTCCTCGGCGGCGTCGGCGTGGGACATGCGCATTCCGTGCAGCGGCAGCGGGGTGCCGTCCAGGGTCGCGCCCTCGCCGGTGAACTGCAGGCGACCCTCCAGGCACCACTTCACGGCGATGGGGTAGATGAGGTGCTCGCGAGCATGCACCTTCTGCTTGAGGCTCTCCTCGGTCTCGTCCTCGGCGACCTCGACCACGGCCTGCATCAGGACCGGCCCTCCGTCGAGCTCCTCGGTGACGAAGTGCACGCTGCAGCCGTGCTCGGCGACACCGTCGGCCAGCGCCCGAGCGTGGGTGTTCAGGCCCTGGTAGTCGGGCAGCAGCGAGGGGTGAATATTGATCAGGCGACCCAGGAAGCGCTGCACAAAGCGCGGGGTGAGTATGCGCATGAAGCCGGCGAGTACCACCAGATCCGGCTCGTGGCGCTCGATCACCTTGATCAGGGCGCCGTCGTAGGCGTCGCGACTCTCGTACTCGCGGTGGGGCAGTACCACCGCGTCGATGCCCGCCTCCCTGGCGCGGGTTAGCCCGTAGGCGTCCGGCTCGTTGGAGACGACCGCGACGACCTCGCCGCCCAGGGCGTCGTGGCTCTGGGCGTCGATCAGCGCCTGCAGGTTGCTGCCGTTGCCGGAGATCAGCACCACCACCCGGCGGGCATCGGCAGCCTCGGGGGTGAAGTCCTGCAGGGTATCGCTCTCGTAGTGCTCGCTCATGCCGAAAGGTTCTCCAGGATCACCCGTTCGCCGCCATTCTCGCCGGCGACGATCTCGCCGATACGGTAGACCGCCTCACCCTGGGCCTGCAGGTGGGCGCGGGCCTGGTCGGCCTTCTCGGCCGGGACTACGATGACCATGCCGATGCCGCAATTCAGCACGCGGTACATCTCCTCCTCGGCGACGTTGCCCTGCTCACGCAGCCACTCGAAGACTGTTGGACGCTGCCAGGCGCTGATATCGACCCGGGCGGCGAGGCCCTCGGGCAGCACCCGGGGCAGGTTCTCGGTGAGACCACCGCCGGTGATATGTGAGAGGGCATGCACCGGCACGCCGCTCTCCCTGATCAGTGACAGCAGCGGCTTCACGTAGATGCGCGTCGGCGCCATCAGGGCGTCGCCCAGGGACTCGCCGTCGAGCTCGGTGTCCAGCGCGGCGCCGGAGACCTCGAGGATCTTGCGGATCAGAGAGTAGCCGTTGGAGTGGGGGCCGGAGGAGGCCATGCCCAGCAGTACGTCGCCCTCGGCCACCTTGTGGCCATCGAGTATCTCGGACTTCTCCACGACGCCGACGCAGAAGCCCGCCAGGTCGTAGTCGCTGCCCTCGTACATGCCGGGCATCTCGGCAGTCTCGCCGCCCACCAGGGCGCAGCCGGCCTTTTCGCAGCCGGCGCCGATGCCGTCGACCACGTCCGCGGCGATGTCCACATCGAGCTTGCCCGTGGCATAGTAGTCGAGGAAGAACAGCGGCTCGGCGCCGGCCACCACCAGGTCATTGACGCACATGGCCACCAGGTCGATACCGATGGTGTCGTGGCGACCCAAGTCCATGGCCAGGCGCAGCTTGGTGCCGACGCCATCGGTGCCCGAGACCAGCACCGGCTCTCGGTAGCCGGTGGGCAGTTCGCAGAGGGCGCCGAAGCCGCCCAGTCCGCCCATCACTTCCGGGCGAGTGGTACGCTTGGCGACCCCCTTGATGCGGTCGACCAGGGCATTGCCGGCGTCGATATCGACGCCGGCGTCCTTGTAGCTGAGCGAGGGGCGTGAGGAGGAGTCGGTCATCGGGAGTCCTGTCGGGTGGTCGGCGTGGCGGAGGCCGCCACGCGGTAGGCAAGTCTGGGGCGGAATTGTAGCATCACGGCGAACGGCTGGCAGCCCGTCGGCGGTCGCGGGACAAGGAGGTAGCAATGCGCAGACAGTGGTGGATCGCGGCCGGGGTGGCGGCACTGGCGCTGTGGTTCTTCATCAGCATCGAGCCGGTGCTGATGCCGTTCTTCGTCAGCATGGTGCTGGCCTATCTAGGTGACCCCCTGGCCGACCGCCTGGAGGCATTGGGCCTGTCGCGCCGACTCTCGGTGTCGCTGGTGTTCCTGCTGCTGACGCTGGTCATTGTGGTCTCGCTGCTGCTGGTGGTGCCGGTGTTGGGTCGCCAGCTCGCCCAGCTGGTGGAGTCGCTGCCGGCAGTGCTCGAGTGGGTACAGCAGACGGTGGTACCGAAGGTGCAGTCGTTGACCGGCATGGACCTTTCCACCGATATCGATGCCCTGCGCCAGACGGTGATGGACAACTGGAAGGAGACCGGCACCTTCGCCGCGACCCTGCTCTCCCAGGTGTCGCGCTCGGGCCTGGCTCTGGTCGGCTGGATCGGCAACCTGGCATTGATTCCGGTGGTCACCTTCTACCTGCTGCTCGACTGGGACATCATCGTCGCCAAGGTGCGCGACTGGCTGCCGCGGCGCTGGGAGGATACCGTGATCCGCCTGGCGGGCCAGTGCGACGAGGTGCTCTCGGCGTTCCTGCGCGGCCAGCTGATCGTGATGCTCTGCCTGGGGATCATCTACGCCATCGGCCTCACGCTGCTGGGGGTGCGCTTCGGCCTGCTGATCGGTTTGCTCTCGGGGCTGGCCAGCATCGTGCCCTACCTGGGCGTGATTGTCGGTATCAGCGTGGCCGGCCTGGTGGCCTTCTTCCAGGGGGGGGAGTGGTGGTTGCTGCTGGGGGTGGCGGGCGTGTTCGGCTTCGGTCAGGTGGTGGAGAGCGTGGTGCTGCAACCCAAACTGCTGGGCGACAAGATCGGCCTGCATCCGGTGGCGGTGATCTTCGCGGTACTGGCTGGTGGCAACCTGTTCGGCTTCACCGGGGTTCTGCTGGCGCTGCCGGCGGCGGCGGTGATCATGGTACTCTTGCGCGAGCTCAATACCCGCTACAAGAACAGTGCCTTGTATGACGAGACGCAACGAAGCCACGACGAGGAGTCGCCATGAGCCGTGCGCCCGCGCAGCTGCCACTGGGCGTCGGGCTGCGTGACGATGCCACCTTTGTCAACTTCCATCCTGGCCCTAACGCCACCCTGGTGGGGCGGCTGACTCACCAGCTCGAGCCCGAGGGCGAGCCCTTTCTCTATCTGTGGGGGGCGCCGGGAGTGGGGCGCAGCCACCTGCTTCAGGCCGCCTGCCATGCGGCCTCGGATCGCGACATGCGTGCCCTCTATCTGCCGCTGGAGGAACTCGGCCACTTCCCCCCGCTGATGCTCGAGGATATCGAGCGTCTGGATCTGGTGGCCATCGATGACCTGGATCGGGTGGTGGGACGACCGCGCTGGGAGGAGGCGCTTTTTCACGCCTTCAACCGCCTGCGCGATGCCGGCAAACGGCTGGTGGTAGCCGCCGAGGCGCCACCGCGCCAGCTACCCGTGAAGCTTCCCGACCTCGCCTCGCGCCTGACCTGGGGGGTGACCTTCCACGTTCAGGGCCTGGACGACAGCGGGCGCCTGGCCGCCCTGCAGCTGCGTGCCCGGGGGCGCGGCATGCAGCTCGGCGACGAGGTGGCGCGTTATATCCTGCACCGCGGGCCGCGGCGGCTCGACGAGCTGTTCCGCCTGCTGGAGCAGCTCGATCGTGCCTCGCTCTCCGCCCAGCGCAAGCTGACCATTCCCTTCGTCAAGCTGGCGCTGGGCTGGTAGCGATCACTGGCGGCTGCACAACCATTCAGTATCGAAGCGGAAGGCATTGAGGATGTCATCCTGGGTGAAGCCGTGGCCACTCAGGGTCTCTTCCCAGGCCCCGGTGTTGCGATAGTCGAGCAGCGCCTCGTTGAAGGCGTCGCGTAGCGACTCGGCGCCGGGGGAGAAGGCGAACCCGCCCCAACTGCGTACCAACTCCCCCTCCACTTCGGGGTCGACGAAGTTCTGGGCGACCTCCACCCGGGTATCCTGCTCGGCCAGTTGGCTGACCGTCAGGCCTGTACCGGCATAGGCATCGGCGCTACCGTCGAGAATCGTGTCGATGGCCTGGGCGTTGGTGTCGATCACGACCAGCCGATCCTCCGGTACGCCCATGGTGGCGAGGATGTCGACCTGGGTCGCTCCCGCGAGCACCGCGACACGGATGTCATCGCGTGCGACAAAATGGTCGTAGGCAGTGATCTCGTGGGGGTTGGCGGCCTGTACCAGCAGACCTTCGCCATAGGAGGTGTTGGGCTCCGAGAAGAGGACCCGGTTACAGCGCTCAGGGCGAATGGCCATCTCCGCCGCGGCCATGTCGAACTCTCCGTGCTCGAGCCCCGGGATCAGATCCTCGAAGTCGACGACCTGCCACTCGATCCGCTCGATGCCCAGCCGTTCGAGCAGCGGACGGGCTACATCGGGGCCAGCACCGCGTCCCTCGCCCTCGGCATCCAGATAGCCGTAGGGGACTTCGTCCGCTACCGCCACTCGTATATGGCCGCGTTCGCGTAGCTCCTCGAGGCTGGTGGCGGCGACGGCGCTGGGTAAGGTGAGCAAGCTGGCAAACAGGGCGATGCCCAGGCCGGCGGCGGTTGTGGGGGGTGTCCTCTCCATGTGGATCCTCCTGTGACAGCAAACGAGCCCCGTGGAGCGCACTAGCTGCTTCCAAGCCTAGGAGGCTGTCAGAGATAATGCTAACCGGGTCTGCGTCCGCGGCCTGCCGGTCCACTGCTTTGGGCGATCGCCATGCCGCGGCACACCGTCAGCGGCTGAGGTCGACCTCGAGCTGCTGGCTCTTGCTCAGGCTGACCTGTCGGATCACCACCCTGGGTTCGCCGGTCTGCGGGTCTGGGCCTGCACCCGAGACGTAGAACTCCCCTGCGGGCAGGTTGGAGACACGGAAGTAGCCGTTGCCGTCGGTGCGCGTGGTGTGGGTGTACTCCCGTGCCCTGGGGTCGGCGGGCTCCACGGCAACCCCTGCCAGCGCCTTCTCGGCCGCCTCGGCGGAGTAGCTGGTCACCGGCGCCACCGAGACGCCGGCATTGGGCACCGCACGTCCGCTCAGCGTCAGGCGCCCGCTGACTGCCGCACTGCCGTGTTTCTCGAGCTTGGCGTACTCGGCCTCGGGATAGGCGACCTCTCTCTTGGCGCGTGAGGCAGTGGTGTCGCGCTCCGCTTCACGAGCCTCCTGTTGGGCATCACGCTGGGTCTCACCCCGCTCGATGACCTCGATGCGCTCGGTGGGCGCGGGGGGAACGACTTCGCAGCCGGCGAGCACCAGTGCCGCGAAGACGAGGGGAAAGTAGCGCTTCATGATGACCTCCCTATCCGGTTCAATGTCTGCAGGCGCCCCGTGCCTCGGCCAAGGGTAGCGTAAAGCCAGGCCAAAGGGCATGCCGCTATCAACGAAAACCGCCGCCCTGCAAGGAGCGGCGGTTCGGGGGATCTCCCGGGGGAGCAGGGCGCCGGAGGCGCCCCGAGGTCAAGCTTACTGGGCGGCCTTGGTGGCGGTCGCCTGGGCTTGCTTGACGTTCTCCTCGGTCAGCTTCTGGCTCTGCTGGACGAAGTCCTGCTGCAGGGAGACGACCTTCTCGGCGTCGCCCTTTATGCGCTCGGCGAGGTCCTTGGCGACCTTCTGCTGACCTTCCATGTAGGAACGCAGGCCTTCGGCATCCTTGACGTTCATCAGGGTGCGCAGCTGGGCCAGGCCAGTGTCGGTGTAGGCCTTGGTAGCCTCGAGCTGGGCGTGGGCCAGCTTCTCGCTGTAGTCCACGGCCAAGTTGGCGTAGGCGCGGGCCGGAGCGAAGAACATGGACTCGACCTGCTTGGTGTCGAAAGCCTTTGTGTCGAAGTTGAAGGCGTTCATCATGGTGGAACCTCCTGATTTCACTGAGTGTAGGGGAGCGTCTTGTGCTCTGTTGCGATGCACAATAGCAGAGCGTCTTGTGCAGTGCAACATCGATATCGATCGGCATCTTTCCCAGGCTCGCTCGCGCTTGGTCTTGCCGAATGCCACTCGCGGCACCATGGTGTCGGTGAGAGATACACGGCCAACAAGAGGAGCCAGGCGATGAGTGCGACACGCAGCGAACGCGACAGCATGGGGGCGCTGGAGGTCCCGGCGGATGCCCTCTACGGGGCGCAGACCCAGCGCGCCGTCAACAACTTTCCGGTCTCGGGTCAGGCGATGCCGACGCCCTTCATTCACGCCATCGCTCGCATCAAGCTTGCCGCGGCGCGCGTCAATGCCGAGCTAGGGCTGCTCGACGACGAGCGCGCCGAGGCAATCGCCACCGCCGCCGAGGCGGTGATTCGTGGTGAGCATGATGACCACTTCCCGGTGGACGTTTTCCAGACCGGTTCCGGCACCTCCAGCAACATGAACGTCAACGAGGTGCTGGCGAACCTGGCCAGTCGGGACGGGCTGGAGGTGGGGCCCAATGATCACGTCAACATGGGGCAGTCCAGCAACGACGTGATTCCCACCGCCATCCATGTCGCCGCGGCGCTAGAGGTGACGAATCGCCTGCGCCCGGCCCTGGTGCACCTGCGCGAGACCATCGACAGCCGCGCCGCCGAACTCGACGGCGTGGTCAAGACCGGTCGCACCCATCTGATGGACGCCATGCCGCTGCGCATGAGTCAGGAACTGGGTGGCTGGTCGAGTCAGCTGGGACAGGCCATCGAGCGCCTGGATAGTGCTCTGGTCAGGCTCTGCCGCCTGGCCCAGGGGGGCACGGCGGTGGGTACCGGCATCAATGCCCACCCCGAGTTCGCCGAGCGCATGGCCGCCCGGCTCTCCGAGCAGAGCGGGCTCGCCTTCACTCCCAACGACAGCTTCTTTGCCAGCCTCGCCTCCCAGGATGCGGCGGTGGAGCTCTCAGGACAGCTGCGTGGCCTGGCGTGCGTGATCATGAAGATCGCCAACGACCTGCGCTGGATGAACTCTGGCCCCCTGGCCGGGCTCGGCGAGATCGAGCTGGAGGCCCTGCAACCGGGCAGCTCGATCATGCCGGGCAAGGTCAACCCGGTGATCCCCGAGTCGGCGGCCCAGGCCGCTGCCCAGGTGATCGGGCTCGATACGGCGGTCACGGTGGCCGGGCAGAGTGGCAACTTCCAGCTCAATGTCATGCTGCCGCTGATCGCCCACAATCTGCTGACCTCGATCACCCTGATGAGCAATACCGCCTGGCTGCTCAGCAACCGCGCCATCGCCACCTTCCGGGTGCGTGAGGAGAATCTCGCCGAGCCGTTGTCACGCAACCCCATCCTGGTGACGGCGCTGAACTCGGTGATTGGCTACAACGCCGCGGCGGCCATCGCCAAGCAGGCCTACCAGGCCGGCCGGCCGATCATCGAGGTGGCCGAGGAGCAGACCGAGCTCTCCCGTCAGGAGCTGGAGCGCCTGCTTGACCCGGCGGCGCTGACGCGGGGCGGAATACCGGAATAGCGCTCACTCCTGCTGCTCGCGCTCCTTGCCCTCGTGGACCGTGTTGTGGGCCTCGCGGTGCTCTTCGGCGTCCGCCTCTGGGGTGTCATGCTCGTCGGCTCGGGCGGGCCGGAAGCAGAGTGTGGTCAGGATCGGGAAGTGGTCGGAACCGATGTGTGGCAGGCTTCGCATGGCCTTGAGGGTGAAATGCTCGCTTGTGAAGACATGGTCCAGTGGCCAGCGCAGCAGCGGGTAACTGGCGTGGAAGGTGCTGAACATGCCACGTCCGCGACGCGGGTCGAGCATGCCACTGACACGGCAGAACAGTCGCGTGGTTCGCGACCAGGCCACGTCGTTGAGGTCGCCAGCCACCAGCGTCGGCACCGGGTCCTCGTGGATCGCCTTGCCCACCAGCAGCAGCTCGGCATCGCGCCACAGTGACTCTTCGCTCTCGCCGGGGGCCGGCGGGCGTGGGTGCAGGGCGTGGAGGCGGACCTCGTCGCCGCAAGGCAGGCGAACGCCGGTATGGATCGAGGGAATATCATCCTGGATCAGCCACTCCACCCGAGGCGATATCAGGGGCAGGCGCGAGTAGAGGTGCATGCCGTAGAGGTTGTCCAGCGGAATCCGCACCGCTTCGGGCCACTCCTGGTTCAGGGCGGCATCGAGCTGCTCCTGCCACCAGTCATCCGACTCCAGGGTGAGCACCAGATCGGGGCGGTGTTCGCGGATCTGCGTGATCAGCGCTCGGGCGTTACGGTTGGGGGTGAGGACATTGGCGACAAGCAGTGTCAGGCAGCGCTCATCGAGGCCGGGTCGGGCGGCTTTCACCTGCACCGGCCATAGCGGGGTCCAGGGGAGTATATAGGCGAGCTGGATCGCGATGACCAGCAGGCAGGCCCCCGAGCCGATCCACGACCAGGGGGCTTCGGCTAATACGCAGAGGGGCAGCAGCAGCAGGGCAGCGGTGGCCAGCTGTACTCGAGGGAATTCGGCAACACGAATCCACCACCAGGTAACGCGCAGCCTGGCGACGAGGGTGATGCCGAGCAGCAGCAAGGCAAGCAGGGCAGACGCAATGGAGACCACTAGGCATTTTTCCTTGCGGACGATGGTGCCAGCATACCCCGCTTCGACTCACCTGGCTCGCTCGGGGCGTCATCACCTACAGCGCACGGCGGCGCAGCAGGCCGGTGATCGCCTCGCCGATCAGCACTAGCACGATGATGGCGATCAGGATGGTGGCTACCGTCTGCCAGGCAAAGGTGTCGATGGAGCCCTGCAGGATCACGCCAATACCGCCGGCCCCGACCAGCCCCAGCACCGTTGACTCGCGGATGTTGATGTCCCAGCGCAGGATGACGATGGCGAAGAAGGCCGGCATCACCTGGGGCACGACGGCATAGGCGATGACCTTCGCCTTGGAGGCGCCGGTCGCTTCCATGGCCTCCACCGGGCGACGGTCGATCTCCTCAATGGCCTCGCCCATCAACTTGCCGATGAAGCCCACCGAACGGAACATGATGGCCAGTATCCCGGCCAGCACGCCTGGGCCGAAGATCGCTACGAACAGCAGCGCCCAGATGATGGTGTTCACCGAGCGGCTCGATACCAGGATGAAGCGTCCCAGCCACAGACAGGCGCGGTTAGGCGTGGTGTTCTGGGCGGCGATGTAGGAGACCGGCAGGGCGATGAAGATGGTCAGCATGGTGGCCAGGGTGGCGATATGCACGGTCTCGATCATGGCACTGACGATCTCGCCGAGGCGGCTCGGGTCCGGCGGCCACATGCGGGCGCCCAGGCTCGAGATCTGATTGGGGGCATCCCATACCCAGGGCCAGAAGATGTCGATGTCGCGCACAGCCCAGACGACCAGCATCAGCGTCAACAGCATCACGCCGTAACGGATGAGCTGCTCCCGGGGATTGTGGCGTCGCCAGATGCGATCGGCCAGCAGGTCGGCGTCCTCTACCATATCTTCTTCCTTACCCAGCCGCTCACGCCCTCGCTGACCAGGATCACCGCAATGATCACCAGCAGGATGGCGAATGCGAAGTCATAGTCGTATCGCCCGAACGCGTTCATCAGGGTGCTGCCGATCCCTCCTGCGCCGACGATCCCCACCACCGCGGAGGCGCGCAGGTTGCTGTCGAGCTGGTACATGGAGAGCCCCACTTGGCGCGGCAGGATCTGGGGAAAGACCGCATAGTGGAGGGTGGCCAGATAGCCGGCGCCCGTGGCACGCATGGCCTCGACCTGGCCCCAGTCGATCTCCTCTATCTCCTCGGCGAGCAGCTTGCCGACGAAGCCGATGGAGTAGAGCGTCAGCGTCAGGATGCCCGCCAAGGGACCAAAGCCGACGGCAGCGACGAACAGAATGGCGACGATCACTGGATGGAAGCTGCGCGAGATGATGATCACCGCGCGTCCCAGCAGGTAAATGGGCAGCGGTGCGATGTTGCGCGCAGCCATCACCGCGAACGGAATCGACAGCAGGACCCCGAGCAGGGTGGAGAGGACGGCGATCTGCAGGCTCTCCGTGAAGCCGGTCAGCAGCAGGTCGAAGCGCGAGAAGCTCGGCGGGAAGCCGCCGCCGAAGATCCGCGCGGCGCGTGGCAGCCCTTCGCTGATGCGCTCCCAGTTGAAGGGCAGGGTGCCAAGAGCCCAGACGAGATAGACAGCCACCACTGCCAGCACGCCATAGCGCAGGATGGGGTTGGCGATGAAGGGGGGCTTGCGCCAGGTTCGGGGTGTCGTTCCCCCGCTGGCTTCAGGGCGAGTCATGGCGAATCTCCCGTTCACGCTTTCCGGGGTCGGCCTGAGGGGTGATGGTCTCGTCCTCCGGCGACTCGATGCCGCCGTAGATGGCGTCCAGGGCCGCCTTGTCGAAGTCGACGGGGGCACCATCGAAGATCATGGTGCCGTGGCGCAGCCCAACGATGCGGTCGGTGTAGCTCCTGGCCTGGGCCACGTTGTGGATGTTGATCAGCACCGGCAGGGCCAGCTCGCTGGCCAGGCTCTGCAGCAGTACCATGATCTGCTCGGAGGTGCGCGGGTCCAGCGATGCCGTGGGTTCGTCGGCCAGCAGTACCTCCGGTTCCTGCATCAGGGCGCGCACCACGCCGACCCGCTGGCGTTCGCCACCGGAGAGCTCGTCGGCGCGCTTGTTGGCGTAGTGGGCGATGCCTACCCGCTCCATCAGGGTAAAGGCTCGCTCGATATCCTCCTGGGGATAGCGGCGACTCACCGCCTGGAACAGGCTGACATAGCCAAGCCGGCCGGCCAGCACGTTCTCCATAACGGTGAGGCGATCGATGAGGTTGAAGCCTTGGAACACCATGCCGATCTTGCGCCGGGCGCGGCGAAGCTCTCGGTTGTGCAGGTTGACCAGTTCGGTACCGTTGAGCTTGATCGAGCCCGAGGTGGGCTCCACCAGGCGGTTGATACAGCGCAGCATGGTGCTCTTGCCGGCGCCCGAGGCACCGACGATAGCCACCACGCTGTTGCCGTCGACAGCCAGGTCGAGCCCCTTGAGCACGGGCTCATCCTGACCGTAGCGCTTGACCAGGTTGGAGATCTCTAGCATCGCGGCTTCTCGTTGGACGCGGCGTCGCGACGCCCATACCGGCCACGAGGGCGGCATGGGCGGTCGAGCGGGCGTGGTTACTGAAGGTTGTCGGGAGTGTACTCGACGCCGTTGGCGCTCTGGATGGTGCGGATGACCTTCCAGTGCTCCGCGTAGTTGATGGGGATGAACTTCTCGACGCCCTCGAACTCCTCGCCCAGCTCGGTGCCTTCGAACTCGAAGCTGAAGAAGGCATCCTCGATCTTTTCGACCAGCTCCGGGTGGAGGTTGTGGGCATAGTTGTAAGAGGTGGTCGGGAAGCTGTCGGACTCGTAGAGGAGACGGACGTCGTCGGGGTCGTAGAGGCCGCGCGCCGCCATGCGCTCCACCACTTCGGAGGCTACCGGGGCAGCGTCGTAATCCCGGGCGACCACGCCGAGCATGGACTGGTCATGGCTGCCGGAATAGACCACCTCGTAATCCTCATCCGGCACGATACCGAGCTCGGGGAAGAGGGCGCGCGGTGCCTGGTTGCCGGAGTTGGAGGTGGGCGAGGTGTGGGCGACCCGCTTGCCCTTTAGGTCCGTCACCTCCTCGATGCCGGAGTCGACGTGGGTATAGAGCTGCAGGGTGTATCCGAAGCGGCCGTCGTCCGATCCCATCAAGGCGAAGGGCACGGCCCCGGCCAGGTTGACGGCGAAGGGTGTCGGGCCGGTGGAGAAACCGGCGATATGTAGGCGGCCGCTGCGCATCGCCTCGACCTGGGCCGAATTGGACTGTACGGCGAAGAAACGCACGTCTCGTTCGGTCACCTCTTCGAGGTGGTCGATGAAGGGCTGCCAGATGTCGGAGTAGATGGCCGGGTCTTCCACCGGGGTATAGGCGAAGATCAGGGTGTCGGGGTCGGCCCACTCGGCTTCATCCGCCGGGCGGTCGGCCACCATATCGCCGTTCTCGTCGCAGTAGATGGCGTCCAGGGCGCCGCGTTCACACTCCTGTGCCTGGGCCGTACCGATCATCAGCAGGGCCAGGGGCAGCAGGGCGAAGAGGGTGTGGGGACTGGGCATGGCGTACCTCGCGTTTGTTGTTGTCCTTGGGTATGTTCGGTTATCGACACGCAACGTGCATCGATGATTATTTCCGAATCGCCTCATCAATTTAGGGTTGGTGACAATATCATGTCAAACGGCTTCTCCCTCGCCTCTCAGTCCCTGAAAAACCACTACCTGCTGATGCGTCACGGGCACAGCGAGGCCAACCTAGCGGGCAGGATCGTCAGTACGCCAGCGCGCGGGGTAGGAGGCTGCGGCCTCTCGGCGCGGGGGCGCGACCAGTTGGTCGAGGTGCTGGCAGGGTGGCGCTGGGCGAGGCCGCAGCGCGTGGTGCACTCGGACTTCCTGC
Organism: Halomonas sp. C10-5; assembly: GCF_057169305.1. NCBI lineage: Bacteria > Pseudomonadati > Pseudomonadota > Gammaproteobacteria > Oceanospirillales > Halomonadaceae > Halomonas > Halomonas sp. C10-5. The sequence continues at coordinate 2,124,657 of NZ_CP175665.1, read as the reverse complement.
GCACCACCGAGACTGCCGAGCGTATCGCTCGCCACTTCGGGCTGGGGCTCGAGGCCGACACGCGCCTGCGGGAACGCCACTTCGGCGACCTGGAGGGGGAGAGGGATGCGCGCTATGCCGAGGTCTGGGCACGGGATTCCCGCGACTCCGCCCACCGCTACGCCGGCGTCGAGTCGGTGGTCGAGGTGGCCGCGCGGATGATGGCGGTGATCGAGGAACTGGAGCGAGCCCATGCCGGCGAGACCCTGCTGCTGGTCAGTCACGGCGACCCGCTGCAGATCCTGCTCACCGCCCTGGAGGGCCGCGACCTGGCCCGGCACCGTGAGCGGGAGCCGCTGGCGCCGGCGAGCATCACGCCACTGAGGAGGCCCTGAGGCCGGTCCGCTCGGCGAGGTAGTCGGCCAAGCGCCGCCGCTCGGCGGCGGTGACGCGTACGTCGAGCTTGGTGCGCCGCCACAGGATGTCCTCGGGAGTGCGCGCCCACTCCCGCGCCACCAGGTAGTCGACCTCGGCGGCGGTGAGGCCGGCGCCCAAGGCCTCGCCAAGGTCCTCCTCCCGGCGCGCGCCTTCGAGGAACTCACGGCACAGGCTGCCGTAGGTGCGCGCGAAGCGCGCCGTCCGTTCCTCGCCCAGCCAAGGGTAGGCGTCCAGCAGTTCGGCGCTCAGGGCGGCCTGGCTCTCGATGTCGCCCCCCGGCAACGGAGTGTGTTCGGTCCAGGCCTGACCCCTGGCGGGGAGGTGTGGAGCGAGACGTGTCAGCGTCGCCTCGGCGAGCTTGCGGTAGGTGGTGATCTTGCCGCCATATACCGAGAGCAGCGGCGCCCCCGAGGTGTCGAGGTCGAGGGTATAGTCCCGCGTCATGGCCGAGGGGTCGGCCGATTCGTCATCGCACAGCGGACGCACGCCGGAGAAGGTGCGGATCACGGCGTCCCGGGAGAGCTGGGTGCGGAAGTGAGCATTGACCACCGACAGCAGGTAGTCGATCTCCTCCGCAGTTGCCTCGACGCGTGACGGGTCGCCCTGATAGCGCCGGTCGGTGGTGCCGATCAGGCTGAAGTCTTCCTCGTAGGGCAGCACGAAGACGATGCGCCGGTCGGTGTTCTGCAGGATATAGGCGCGCTCGTCATGGTTCAGGCGGGGCACGATCAGGTGGCTGCCCTGGATCATGCGCACGGCATAGCGCGAGGGTCGCCGTAACTGCTCACGCACCACGCCCTCGACCCAAGGGCCCGCGGCGTTGACCAGGGTGCATGCCCGGCGTGTGAAGCGTTTGCCGTCACCTTGCCGCTCCAGGGTGAGCTCCCACAGGCCCGCCACCTCCCGGGCGGCGACGCAGCGGGTGCCGACCAGAATCTCGGCACCGGCGTCGTGGGCCTGGCGTGCATTGAGCACCACCAGGCGGGCGTCGTCGACCCAGCAGTCCGAGTATTCGAAGCCTCGGTGGATGTCGTCCAGCAGCGGGGAGCCGGCATCGAAGCGCAGTCCCCGGGAGGCCGGGAGGGCCCGCCGGCCGCCTAGGTGGTCGTAGAGGAAGAGTCCGGTGCGCAGCATCCAGGCCGGACGCAGGTGGGGGCGGTAGGGGAGGATGAAGCGCAGCGGCCAGATGATGTGCGGGGCCTTGGCAAGCAGCACCTCGCGCTCTCGCAGCGCCTCGCGCACCAGTCGGAATTCGTGGTGTTCCAGGTAGCGCAGGCCGCCGTGGATCAGCTTGCTGCTGGCCGAGGAGGTGGCGCCGGCGAGGTCTCCCTGTTCGCACAGGCCCACTGAAAGGCCGCGCCCTGCGGCATCATTGGCAATTCCGGTACCATTTATGCCGCCGCCAATCACGAAGAGGTCGAGTACCTCGTCCGACTTGTCGCTCATGGAATCTCCCGTCCGGAACTAGCTGGACCTCGATGTTATGTTTGAATTCGAAAATATGTGAAATCAAAACGAACATCAAGGAGCGTCGGTGGTTCGTCTGGCGTGCTCCCGAGGGCGCTTGGAGGTAATGAAGAGGAGTCGCGCGGCTTCACGCGATGTGCAAGGTCACATCGTGCTGCTTGAGCAGGCGCAGGATGGCCTCGGGTGGGGCGCAGTCGGTAAACAGGGCGTCAAGCTGGGCCAGGTTGCCTTGGCGGACCGCCGGGTTGCGCTGAAACTTGGAGTGGTCGGTGGCCAGGAAGATCTTGCGGGAATTGCGGATGATAGCCTGGGCGACTCGCACTTCCTGATAATCAAACTCCAGCAGGGAGCCATCCTCGTCGATACCGCTGATGCCGATGATCCCGTAGTCGACCTTGAACTGGTTGATGAAGTCGATGGTCGCCTCGCCGATGATCCCGCCGTCCCGGGAGCGGACCTGGCCGCCGGCGATGATCACGTTGAAGTCTTCCTTGTGCTGGAGAATCGCCGCTACATTGAGGTTGTTGGTGATCACTTCCAGCCCCTGGTGGTCGAGCAGTGCTTTGGCAATCACCTCGTTACTGGTCCCGATATTGATGAACAGTGACGAGTGGTCGGGGATGTGCCGGGCGAGGAGGGCAGCGATGCGCTGCTTGGCCTCGAGGTTGAGGGTCTTGCGGGTCGAGTAGGCGGTGTTGACGGTGCTCGACTCCAGGCCCGCGCCGCCATGGACCCGGCGGATACGCCCCTCGGCGGAGAGGGTGTTGAGGTCGCGGCGAATGGTCTGTGGGGTGACCGTGAAATGCTCTGTGAGCTGCTCGATGCTGGCGTAGCCCTGGCGGCGCACCAGTTCGATGATGGCGTCCTGGCGTTGCTGCTGGTTCATGGGATCTCCTAGGTTCGCCGGATTCTACGACATCGTCACGGTCGCTGCAGGGACTGCTGCGCACCTGAGTCTTCATCCAAAGTCTCAGTGTCTCAGGTGTCTGGGGGTTTGAGCAGTGCGATTGGCTGGAGTAGTCTGGATGATCATAAACGAACATTAGCGTTTGGCTGCGAAACTTGCATGCCGCTAGAGCCACAACAGGATGCTTGCCATGGCTTCATACCTCCTGGCCATCGATCAGGGCACCACCAGTTCCCGCGCCATCCTCTTCGATCGTGATGGTCAGGCTGTGGCCACGGCGCAGCGCGAATTCTCTCAGCACTTTCCCCACGATGGCTGGATCGAGCATGATCCGGAGGATATCTGGGAGTCCGTGCTCGCCACCTGCCGCGAAGTGCTCGCCGATACGGGCATCGCTCCGGAGGCGATCGCCGGGGTCGGCATCACCAATCAGCGCGAGACCACCGTGCTGTGGGACCGGGCGACCGGCGAGCCGCTCTACAACGCCATCGTCTGGCAGGATCGCCGCACTGACGAGGCTTGCCGGCAGTTGCGTGAGGCGGGCCACCTGGAGGATGTCCAGTCACGCACGGGGCTGCTGATCGACCCCTACTTCTCGGCGACCAAGCTCGGCTGGCTGCTCGATGAGGTCCCGGGTGCGCGGGAGCGGGCCGAGCGGGGAGAGCTGGCCTTCGGCACCGTGGACAGCTTCCTGATCTGGCGGCTGACGGGCGGTCGGGTGCATGCCACCGATGCCACCAATGCCTCGCGCACCGCCCTGTTCAATATCCATGAGCAGCGCTGGGACGAGGCGCTGCTGGCCTTGTTCGACATCCCGGAAAACCTGCTGCCCGAGGTCAAGGACTCCAGCGACGACTTCGGCCATGTCGATGCCCGCTGGCTGGGAGAGGAGTTGCCCATCGCCGGGGTGGCCGGTGACCAGCAGGCCGCGCTGGTCGGCCAGGCCTGCTTCACGCCCGGCATGGGCAAGAGCACCTACGGCACCGGCTGCTTCATGATCGTCAACACCGGCGAGGTCGCCGAGACCTCGCGCAACCGCTTGCTGACCACGGTGGCCTATCGGCTCAACGGCAAGCCCACCTACGCCATGGAGGGCAGCATCTTCGTTGCCGGAGCTACGGTGCAGTGGCTGCGCGACGGTCTGCAGCTGTTTGCCGACGCCGCGGAGACCGAGGCCCTGGCGCGCCAGACGCGCAGCGGCCATAGCGTCTATCTGGTGCCGGCCTTCACCGGCCTGGGCGCACCGCACTGGGACCCCAAGGCGCGCGGGGCGATCTTCGGCCTGACCCGCGATACCGGTATCGCCGAGATCGTCGCCGCCGGCCTCCAGGCCGTCTGCTACCAGAGCCGCGACCTGCAGGTCTGCATGGACGATGACATGTCCGCCACGCCGGGCATCCTCAGGGTCGATGGTGGCATGGTGGCCAACAACTGGGTGATGCAGTTCCTCGCCGACATGCTGGGCGTTCCGGTGGACCGCCCCACGGTGCTGGAGACGACGGCTCTGGGTGCTGCCTATCTCGCCGGGCTTCGGCTCGGCTGGTATCGTGACCTCGACGAGGTCGCCGCGCTGTGGCGCTGTGAACGTCGCTTTTCGCCGCAGATGGACGAGGCAGAACGCGAGCGCCTCTATGGAGGCTGGAAGGAGGCCATCGAACGGGTGCGTACCGAGTAGCGTGAAACCGTTCAAGGTGCTGATTCGCCGACATTGGCGGGTGACATCAGGGCTTGCATTCCCGGGCCGGATGGGTAGAATACGCATCCGTTGCCGCGACGAAGTCTTGTCGCAGCGGAGATTCAGGACCATAGCTCAGTTGGTTAGAGCGCCACGTTGACATCGTGGAGGTCGGCGGTTCAAATCCGCCTGGTCCTACCAAATCTCGCCCGGTGACACCTGCTTCAGGACCATAGCTCAGTTGGTTAGAGCGCCACGTTGACATCGTGGAGGTCGGCGGTTCAAATCCGCCTGGTCCTACCAGATACAGAATCGCCCCCGCAGCCCTGCTGCGGGGGCGATTTGTTTTGTACCTCCTGCCTGGCTGCCGAGGCTCAGGCGAGGTCGGTGCGTTCGATGAAGGTGGCCATCAGGGCCTCGATGCCCGCCTGGTCCTCGTCGGTGAAACGCCCCTGGCGTGGGCTGTCCAGGTCCAGCACGCCCCACAGTCGATCCGCAACCACGACCGGCACCACCAGTTCGGCGCTGGAGTCGGCGTCGCAGGCGATATGGTCGGCCACGCTGTGGACGTCATCCACGCGCTGGGTGGTGCGTGTGCGTGCGGCTGCCCCGCACACTCCCTTGGCGAAGGGGATTGGGTGGCAAGCCGGTTTGCCCTGGAAGGGGCCCAGGGAGAGCAGCTCCGGCTGGCGCTGCAGATAGAACCCGACCCAGTTGAGATCGGGGACCTGCTGCATGATGAAGGCACAGGTCTGGGCGCTGTTGGTCAGCCAGTCGCGGGTGTCGAGAAGGGCTGCCAGCTGGCGGTTGAGCAGGGAATAGTCGGGCGTCATCTTGGCTCCTTGAAACAGCAGGGCCGGCCTTGCGGCCGGCCCTCTGGCATTGTCGGTGCTGATCCGGCGGCAAGCCCCGGAGCGCCGGACCGCCGAGGAGGCGCTGTGAACCCCTCCCTGGGCGCTACCGACGCCATCCCTGGCGTAGGACCTCCTCTCCGGCTTGCCCCCGGCACACCTTGCCGCCAGGCAATCGAGTTACCTTACTTCCAGCCGGGCACCGCCTGGGCACCGAACAGCTCCTCGGCCTTGGCCTCGACCTCTTCGGTCTGGTAGGACTTGACCAGCTGCTGGATCGCTTCGCGCTCCTCGTCACCGCCGCGTACCGCGATCAGGTTGACGTAGGGTGACTCCGGACCCTCCTTGATCAGGGCGTCCTCCAGGGTCAAGCCGGCGGGCTGGGCGAAGGTGTTGTTGATGAAGGCCATATCGACGTCGGGCAGCACGCGCGGGAGCTGGGCGGCCTCGATCTCGCGGAACTCGAAGTCGCGCGGGTTGGCGGCGATATCCAGCGGCGTGGCTTCCAGGTTCTCGGGGTCGGTCAGCTCCAGCATGCCGAGGTTGTGCATCAGGATGAGCGCGCGTCCCTCGTTGGAGGGGTCGTTGGGCAGGGCGATGGTGGCACCGTCCGGCAGCGCCTCGATGCTGTCATATTTCTCGGAGTAGGCGCCGATGGGGTAGACGAAGGTGTAGCCGGCGATGGCGAAGTCGTAGCCGCGGTCCTCGACCATGGAGCGCATGTAGGGCTCGTGCTGGTAGGCGTTGGCGTCGAGGCTGCCGTCGGCCAGTGCCGCGTTGGGTGTCACGTAGTCGGTGAACTCGATGATCTCCACCTCGAGGCCGTACTCGCGCTCGGCGATCTCGGCGGCGACTTCCATCACCTGGGTCTCGGGGCCGGCGACGGTGCCGACCTTGATGGCGTGATCATCGGCCAGGGCGCTGCCGACGGGCAGGGTGGAGGCCAGCAGGGTGGCGAGCAGTGTCTTGCGCATGGAATCGCTCCTTCTGTTGTGTCGGTACGATACTAAAGGAATAAGCCTGATATTTTAAATATCAATATGTTATTTAACGGTGTCTTCCTTACTTGTGGTCGCTCTTCCTTACCAGGTAGTCCCCCAGGCTCTGGAAGCCCTGCACCATGACCACCAGGATCGCCACGGTGATCAACATGATGGTGGGGTTGAATCGATTGTAGCCGTAGCGGATGCCGAGGTCGCCCAGGCCGCCGCCGCCCACGGCGCCGGCCATGGCCGAGTAGCTCACCAGGGTCACGATGGTGACGGTAAGGGCGGTGAAGATGCCACCCCGTGCCTCGGGCAGCAGCACCTTGAGGATGATCTGCCAGGGTGTGGCGCCCATGGACTGGGCGGCCTCGACCAGGCCCGGGTTGATCTCGTTGAGTGCGCCCTCCACCAGGCGGGCGATGAACGGAATGGCGGCGATGGTCAGCGGCACGGCGGCGGCGTTGGTGCCGATGGAGGTGCCCACCAGCATGCGTGTGAAGGGGATGATCGCCACCATCAGGATGATGAACGGGATCGAGCGGCCGATATTGGTGATGATTCCCAGCGCGCCGTTGAGTGCCGGTTGGGCCAGCACCTGACCGGGGCGGGTGACATAGAGCAGTACCCCCAGTGGGATGCCCACCAGGGCCGAGATCACCCCGGAGATGGCTACCATATAGAGGGTGTCGAGGGTCGCCTCGAGGATCAGTTCAAGCATTGCGCTGGACATGGCCAAGCACCTCCACCTGCAGGTCGTGGGATTCGAGATAGTCGAGGGCCTCGCGGGTCTTCTCGGAGGGCCCCATCAGTTCGGCGATCATCAGGCCCAGGGTGCGCTCCTGGATCGACTCCACCTTGGCCTGCAGGATGCTGACATCGACGCCACACTCCCGGGCCAGGCGCGACACCAGAGGCGAGGCCACGGCGTCGCCGCGGAAGGCCAGGCGTACCACCGGGTGGGTGTTGTGGCCCGGGGACGCCTCGAGTCGCTCGATCAGTGCCCGCGGCGGTTCCAGCTTGAGGAAGTCGTTGAGGAACTCGCGGCCCAGTCGCGTCTGCGGGGCGGTGAAGAAGTCGCCCACGTCGGCCTCCTCGACCAGCTCGCCGTCGGAGATCAGGCTCACCCGATGGCAGATCGACTTGACCACTTCCATCTCGTGGGTGATCAGCAGGATGGTCAGGCCGAGCTTCTGGTTGATGTCGCGCAGCAGGGCCAGGATCGACCCGGTGGTCTGGGGATCGAGCGCCGAGGTGGCCTCGTCGCACAGCAGCACCTTGGGACGGCTGGCGAGTGCCCGGGCGATGGCCACGCGCTGCTTCTGGCCGCCGGAGAGCTGGGCCGGATACTGGCTGGCCTTGTCGGCGAGTCCCACCAGTTCCAGCAGCGGGGTGACCCGCTCGCTGATCTCGGCACGCGGCATGCCCATCAGCTCCAGGGGCAGGGCCACATTGGCGAAGACCGTGCGGTTGGTCAGCAGGTTGAAATGCTGAAAGATCATGCCCATGCCGTGGCGCGCCTGGTTGAGCGCCTGGCGGGACAAGCCGGTGAGTTCGCGGCCGTCAACGGTGACGGTGCCGGTGGTCGGGCGTTCGAGAAGGTTGACGCAGCGGATCAGTGTCGACTTGCCGGCCCCGGAGAGGCCGATCACGCCGTGGATGCGGCCCGCGGGCACGTGGAAGTCGACGTGCTTGAGCGCCGGCACGGTCCTGGCGATGCCGCCGTGTCGGCCCTTGAGCACATAGGTCTTGGAAACGTTGTCGAGTCGGATCATGGATGCCACCGCTGTGGGCGCCGAGGCGGGCGGTGCAGGACGGGGGCAAAAAAAAGGCCACCCTGACGGGTGGCCATCAACGCTGGACACACCCTTTTAGCTGCACTTCACGCCATGACCGAGTCATGCCGCGGGCGCCCGCAAGCCGGGTTCAAATCGGCGCCATTCAATGTAGCCGGCAAGGATAGGGGTAGGCTATGGGCCTGTCAATCTCGCCGAGAGCCCGTCTGACCAGGCGGCCTTGATCCCGAAATATCCTTTGTTCATTTTGTATTTTATGGTGGATCTTGTGGTTCATGGCGGAAATGGACGGGAAGGGAGGGAATTCCCTACACTCGTGCTTCTTCCTGCTCCCTGTGTGGGGCACCCGTAGTCAAGGAGACGCCATGTTCACTGGCATCGTGCAGGGCACCGCCGAGGTGGTGGCCATTCAGGAGGCCGAAGCCTTCCGTACCCATGTCGTCGTGCTGCCCGAGAATCTGGGGGAGGGGCTGGAGATCGGTGCCTCGGTGGCGCATAACGGCGTCTGTCTGACGGTGACCGCCATCGATGGCGAGCGCGTCAGCTTCGATCTGATGCGCGAGACGCTGCGCGTCACCAATCTCGGTGAGCTGGCGGTGGGCGACCGCGTCAACATCGAGCGGGCTGCGCGCTTCGGTGACGAGATCGGCGGGCACGCCATGTCGGGACACGTCATGGCCCAGGCCGAACTGGTCGAGCTCGACGAGGCGCCCAACAATCGGCGGCTGTGGTTCGAACTGCCCCATGCCCTGGGTCGTTTCCTGTTCGACAAGGGCTATATCGGCGTCGACGGGGCGAGCCTGACCATCGGCGAGGTGCGTCGCGCCACGGCCGAGCATGGCCCGCGCTTCTGCGTCGACCTGATACCCGAGACCCTGCACCGCACCATCCTGGGCGAGCGCGTGCCCGGCGATCGGGTCAACATCGAGATCGACCCCCAGACCCAGGCCATCGTCGAGACGGTTGAGCGTGTGCTGGAGACCCGCGGCATCTAGCGTTGGCGGCGGCGGCTGACGCCGCTACCGTCAGCTGCTTAACTTGGCAGACACCGCTGCCTCGCATCGCCGCGAGGCTTTGGGTACCATGTGCGGCTTTTCCGCACCCAGGATCGCAGCACCGTCCATGCGCCCAGGAACGACACCATGCTGAATCGCCTGATCGAACGTCAATTCAAGCTCTCCGAGCACAAGACTTCCGTCAAGACGGAGGTCATCGCGGGGTTCACCACCTTCCTGACGATGGCCTACATCATCTTCGTCAACCCCAGCATCCTCTCCGAGGCGGGCATGGACTACGGTGCGGTGTTCGTCGCCACCTGCCTGGCCGCGGCACTGGGCTGTCTGGTGATGGGGTTATGGGCCAACTATCCCATCGCCCAGGCCCCGGGCATGGGGCTCAACGCCTTCTTTACCTACGGCGTGGTGCTGGGCATGGGCTACACCTGGGAGGCGGCGCTGGGTGCGGTATTCTTCTCGGGTCTGACCTTCTTCCTGCTCAGCATCTTCCGCGTCCGCGAGTGGATCATCAACTCGATCCCGCTCTCCCTGCGCCTTGGTATCGCCGCCGGTATCGGACTGTTCCTGGCCATGATCGCCATGAAGAACGCCGGCATCGTGGTCGCCAACCCGGCCACCTACGTCGCGGTGGGTGACCTCTCCGAACCGTCGGCGCTGTATGCGCTGCTGGGCTTCTTCGTGATCACCGCGCTCTCCTACATGCGGGTCACCGGTGCGGTGATGATCGGCATCCTTGGCATCACCGTGCTGGCCATGGTGCTGGGCCATAACGAGTATGGCGGCCTGATGTCCATGCCGCCATCCATGGCCCCCACCTTCATGGCTCTGGATCTGGCCGGCGCACTCGATGTGGCGATGCTCAGCGTGATCTTCGCCTTCCTGTTTGTCGACCTCTTCGATACCTCCGGCACGCTGATCGGCGTGGCCCACAAGGGGGGGCTGCTCGACAAGGAGGGCAAGTTGCCCCGCATCGGCCGTGCGATGATGGCCGACAGTACCGCTTCCATGGCCGGCGCCGTGCTGGGCACCTCCACCACTACCAGCTACGTGGAATCCACCGCCGGCATTGCCTCGGGCGGGCGCACCGGCCTGACCGCCGTGGTGGTGGCCGTGCTGTTTCTGATCAGCCTGTTCTTCGCGCCGCTGGCGGGCTCCATTCCGGCCTATGCCACCGCCGGTGCGCTGCTCTATGTGGCGGTGCTGATGGCCGGCAGCCTGGCCCATGCCAACTGGGAAGACCCCACTGATGCCGCACCGGTGCTGATCGCCGCCCTGGCCATGCCGCTGACCTTCTCCATCGCCGAGGGGATCGCCTTGGGCTTCATCAGCTTCGTGGCCATCAAGGCGCTCTCCGGCCGCTTCCGTGACCTTAATCCCGCGGTGGTCGTGCTGGCGTTGCTGTTTGCCGCCAAGTTCCTGTTCCTCGACTGATCATTCACTACCGAGACCCGCCATGAGCATCTACGGCGACTACATCAAGTCCGTCATCCGCACTGTCCCCGACTGGCCCCAGCCGGGGGTCAACTTCCGCGATATTACGCCGCTGCTGCAGAACAGTGCCGCCTTCCGCAAGCTGGTCGACAGCTTCGTGCACCGCTATCAGGAGATGGATATCGACGCCGTGGCGGCCATCGACGCCCGCGGGTTCATCGTCGGCGCGCCGCTGGCCTACGAGCTGGGCTGCAGCTTCGTGCCGGTGCGCAAGAAGGGCAAGCTGCCGTTTCGCACCATCAGCGAGACCTACACCCTGGAGTACGGCGAGGCCGAGGTGGAGCTGCACTCCGACGCCTTCAAGGCGGGCGACCGCATCCTGATCGTCGACGACCTGATCGCCACCGGCGGCACCATGCTGGCCGCCGCCAAGCTGATCAGCCGCAGCGGCGGTCAGGTGGTGGAGACCGCCACCATCGTCGACCTGCCGGACCTCGGCGGCTCGGCGCGCATCCGCGAGGCCGGCTACGGCGTCTTTGCCGTCTGTTCCTTCACCGAGGACGAATGATTCCATGAGCAGCAACCGCTACCACCAGCATTTCACCGTCTCCTGGGATCAGCTGCACCGCGACGTGCGCGAGCTCTGCCACCGCCTGGTGGAACGTGACTTCAAGGGCATCGTCGCCATCACCCGTGGCGGCCTGATCCCCGCGGCACTGATCGCCCGGGAGCTCAACGTGCGCCTGATCGATACGGTGTGCATCAAGAGCTACGACCACATGGATCAGGGCGGGCTGGACGTCATGAAGGGCGTCGACCATGACGGCGAGGGCTGGCTGCTGGTCGATGATCTGGTGGACACCGGCAAGACCGCCCGCAAGGTTCGCGAGATGCTGCCCAAGGCGCACTTCGTCACCGTCTATGCCAAGCCCGAGGGCAAGCCGCTGGTCGACCAATACCTCACCGAGGTGGCCCAGGACTGCTGGATCCAGTTCCCTTGGGACATGGGCGTGGCCTACGTCGAGCCGCTGGCCGACCAGGTCAAGCGCTGAGGCGAGGAGGGCAGGGATGGCAGCACCGCTACCCGCCAGCTGGCAGCAGTGGCTCGACGCCGAGTTCGAGGCGCCCTACATGCAGTCGCTGCGTGACTTCCTGGCCGCCGAGAAGGCCGCCAGGAAGGTGATCTACCCCCACTCCTCGGAGTGGTTTCGCGCCTTCGAACTCACCCCCCTGGAAAAGGTCAAGGTGGTGATCCTCGGCCAGGATCCCTACCACGGACCGGGCCAGGCCCACGGGCTGTGCTTCTCGGTGCGTCCAGGTGTGCGCATCCCACCGTCGCTGGTCAATATCTACAAGGAATTGCAGGCGGACGTGGGTTTCAGGCCGGTGGATCACGGCAATCTCGAATCCTGGGCGCGCCAGGGGGTGCTGCTGCTCAACACCTCGCTGACGGTGGAGCAGGGCAATGCCGGCTCGCACCGTGGCCGCGGCTGGGAGACCTTCACCGACCACGCCATCGCCACGGTGAGCGAGCATGCCGAGCCCTCGGTGTTCCTGCTGTGGGGCAGCCCGGCCCGCAAGAAGAAGGCACTGATCGATACCTCGCGCCATCTGGTGCTGGAGTCCCCTCACCCCTCGCCACTCTCCGCCCACCGCGGCTTCTTCGGCAACCATCACTTCTCCCGGGCCAACGCCTTTCTGGTCGAGCACGGCCGCGAGCCCATTGACTGGCAGCTGCCCGATCGTCCCGATGAGTGAGCGCCTTAACGTCAACGCGGGATGCGGTTAGAATGGCCGGCAATTTGTCGTTGCTGTCCATCCCACGATAGTCGCCACGTACTCTCCGCCGTCCAAGAGGTCTCCCCATGAGCGTCCACGCCATCCAGCACCCCCTGGTCCAGCACAAGCTGGGCTTGATGCGCGAAGCCGGCATCAGCACCAAGAGCTTCCGCGAACTGGCCGGTGAGCTGGCCAAGCTGCTCACCTACGAGGCGACCCAGGACCTTGAGCTCCAGGAGCAGGAGATCGACGGCTGGAGCGGCAACAAGATCCCGGTACAGCTGCTCAAGGGCAAGAAGGTCACCATCGTGCCTATCCTGCGCGCCGGCCTGGGCATGCTCGACGGCGTCACCGACCTGATCCCCAGTGCGCGGATCAGTGTGGTGGGTCTCTATCGCGACGAGGAGACCCTCGAGCCGGTGCCGTACTTCGCCAAGTTCGCTAATGACCTGGACGAGCGCATGGCCATCGTCATCGACCCCATGCTGGCCACCGGCGGGACCATGGTGGCGACCCTGGACATGCTGCGCGAACGTGGCTGCAAACATATGAAGGTGATCGTCCTGGTGGCGGCACCCGAGGGGATCAAGCGGGTGCAGGATGCCTACCCCGACATCGAGATCTATACCGCCGGGGTGGATGAGCGACTCGACGAGAATGGCTATATCGTCCCCGGCCTGGGTGATGCCGGTGACAAGATCTTCGGCACGCGCTGACCCTTTTCGACCCTGTCATCACGCCCCTGAGACATTGCTCCAGGGGCGTTTTTATGGAGACCTATCATATGAGTGACTCTTCAGCGGCCGTCAAGCGACCCGCCGACTCCCTGCCACGCACGCTGCTGACCGGCGTGCAGATGCTGTTCGTCGCCTTCGGCGCCCTGGTTCTGGTGCCACTGCTCACCGGCCTCGATCCCAGTGTGGCCCTGTTTACCGCGGGTATCGGCACGCTGCTGTTCCACGGAGTGACGAAGCTGACGGTGCCGGTATTCCTGGCCTCGTCGTTCGCCTTTATCGCGCCGATCCAGGGCTCCATCGCCAACTTCGGTGTGTCGGCCACCATGGGCGGGCTGATGGCCGCCGGCCTGGTCTACGTGGCGATCTCCCAGACCGTGCGCCTCAAGGGCACCGCCTGGTTGCATCGCCTGTTGCCGCCGGTGGTGGTGGGACCGGTGATCATGGTGATCGGCCTGGCTCTGGCGCCGGTGGCGGTGAGCATGGCGACCGGTGAGACCAGCGACCATATCGATTACGGCCCGGCACTGTTCCTGTCCATGACGAGCCTGCTGGTGACTCTGGTGCTGGCGGTCTTCGGGCGTGGCATTGTGCGCCTGGTCCCGATCATGGGGGGCATCGTCACTGGCTATGTGCTGGCGCTGATGATGGGGCTGGTGGACTTCTCGCCGGTGCGCGAGGCTGCCTGGTTGGCCATCCCCGAGTTCACTGCGCCTAGCTTCCACTGGGCGGCGATCCTGTTCATGATCCCGGTGGCCATCGCCCCGGCGGTGGAGCATATCGGCGACATGGTGGCGATCGGTTCGGTGACGCGCCAGAACTACCTGCAGAAGCCGGGCCTGCATCGCACCCTGCTCGGTGATGGCCTGGCCACCACCGCCGCGGCGCTGTTCGGCGGACCGCCCAACACTACCTATTCCGAGGTGACCGGGGCGGTGACCCTGACCCGCGCCTTCGACCCGCGCATCATGCTGGTGGCCGCCTGCACCGCCATCGCCCTGGCCTTCATCGCCAAGCTAGGAGCGCTGCTGCAGACCATCCCCGGGCCCGTGATGGGGGGCATCATGACCTTGCTATTCGGCTCCATTGCCGTGGTGGGCATGAACACCCTGGTGCGTGCCGGCCACTCGCTGACCGCCCCGCGCAACCTGGTGGTGATCTCGCTGATTCTGGTGTTCGGCATCGGTGGCATGCAGGTGGGTGGCGGCCAGTTCACCCTGCAGGGGGTGAGCCTGGCCGCCCTGGTAGGTATCGTGCTCAACTGGGTGCTGCCCGGCGCCGAGGAGGACGAGTAAACAGCAGCCAAACAGGCTCGTCGCCGGGCTTCACCGGCGGCAGGCCTGCCAGGAGGCGCTGTGAATACGTCCCTGTACGCTACCTCGGCCATCCCTGGTCCTCGGACCTCCTCCTCGGCCTGCCCCCGGTGCCCTCGGCTTGCCCGCTGTTCCGGTCTCAGTCGCGGTAGCGGCGGGTCAGGTCGCCGTAGGCGTCGACGCGGCGATCCCTGAGGTAGGGCCAGATCCGCCGTACGTCCTCGCCGCGGTCCATGTCCAGGGTCACCAGCAGGCGCTCGGCCTGGGTGCCGGCGTGGGCCAGCAGCTCCCCCTGGGGGCCGGCGATGAAGCTGCCGCCCCAGAAGTCGACGCCGCGGCCGACCCCGGAGTGGTCGGGCTCGTGGTCGACGCGGTTGGCCACAACCACCGGCACCCCGTTGGCCACCGCGTGGCTGCGCTGGATCAGGGTCCAGGCATCCTTCTGACGCGCCTTCTCGTCATCGTCATCGGCGGGGTCCCAGCCGATGGCGGTGGGGTAGAGCAGTAGCTCCGCTCCGGCCAAGGCCATCAGGCGCGCCGCTTCCGGGTACCACTGGTCCCAGCACACCAACACGCCGAGCCGGCCTACCGAGGTGTCGATGGGGGCGAAGCCCTGGCCGGTGCCATCGGCGTCCCCCGGCGTGAAGTAGAACTTCTCGTAAAAGCCCGGATCGTCGGGGATATGCATCTTGCGGTAGTGGCCCACGGCACCCAGCTTGCGGTCATAGACCACTGCGGTGTTGTGGTAGAGGCCGGCGGCGCGGCGCTCGAAGAGCGAGCCGACCAGCACGATATCGAGCTCGGCGGCCAGTGCCGCGAGGCGGGTCCCGGTGGGGCCATCCAGCGGCTCGGCCAGGTCGAAGAGTTCGGTGTCCTCGTACTGGCAGAAGTAGTGGGTGGCGTGCAGTTCCTGGAGCATGACCAGCTCGGCGCCGGCAGCGGCCAGCTCGCGGATGCCGGCCTCACTCTCGGCGAGGCTTCTGGCCTTGTCGGGCCAGGCGGGCTGCTGGACCAGGCCGACCTTCAGATGACGGGACATGTTGAGTTCTCCTCGTTATGTTTTGCTCGAGGCTTATCCGGGGATAGGTTTCCGAGGGGGCGCTGTGAATACTTCCCTGTACGCTACCGACGCCCTGCGGCGCTCTCGCATCCTGCGCCGCTTGCAGGGCCGGTGCTGACCATCCATGGTCAGCCCGTTCGGAGCTTCGCTCCTCACCCCTGGCGTAGGACCTCCTCTTCGGCTTGTCCCCAGCGCCCCTGCTAGTGTGGCTATAAGACAGTTTTCAGGCCTGTTTGCTTAGGCTGCCGCGGGGCAGCTGCATGGTCAGGCAGTGCAGGCTGCCGTGCTGGCGGATCACGCTGCGACAGTCGATGGGCAGGATATCCCGCTCCGGAAAGGCCTCGTCCAGGGCATTCAATGCCCGGGTGTCGGCGGCGTCGCCGTAGGTGGGCACCAACACGGCGCCGTTGATGATCAGGAAGTTGGCATAGGTGGCCGGCAGGCGGTGGCCGTCCTCGGGATCCAGGCAGGCTTTGGGCCAGGGCAGGGGCACCAGACGGTAGGGCTGGCCGTCGGCGCGGCGCAGCGCCTTGAGCTCCGCCTCCATGGCGGCAAGCGCCGGGTAGTGGGGATCCTGCTCGTCGTCGCAATGCACGTAGGCGATGGTGGCCGGGTCGCAGAAGCGGGCCAGGGTATCCACGTGGCTGTCGGTGTCGTCGCCCACCAGGTGCCCGTGGGACAGCCAAAGCACCCGCGTCACGCCGAAGTCCGCGTGGAGCCACTCCTCCACGGCGCGGCGGTCGAGCCCGGGGTTGCGATTGGGGTTGAGTAGGCAGGCCTCGGTGGTGAGCAGGGTACCCTCGCCGTCGCTCTCGATGGCGCCGCCCTCCAGTACCAGGCCACGCTCGCTGACCGGGCAGGCGTAGGCGCCGGCTGCGGCGAGGCGGCGGGTCAGGGTGTTGTCCCTGGCGGCGGGAAACTTCCCGCCCCAGCCGGTGAATACATAGTCGTTAAGTACCAGCTTGCCGTCGCACTCCACGGCCAGGGGGCCATGGTCGCGGGCCCAGGTGTCGTCCGCCTCGGCGACCACCAGCGTCAGCCGCTCGGCAGGGACACCCAGCAGGGAGAAGCGTCGCGCGAGGTGGGTGCGGACAAGCGTGGTGGGCACGCTGATCAGCAAACTCTCGTAGCGGGCGATGGCCACCACCATCGACTCCAGGGTCGCCTCGATGCGCTCCAGCATCGGTGCCCAGTCGCTCTCCGGGCCGGGCCAGGTCAGTTGGACGGCATCCTGAGGATGCCACTCGGGGAGCAGGCGTATGGCCATCGGGTCGGTCCAGATCGTGAGGTGTCAGGCGGCGAATGTAGGCGGCCCGGTCGCGCTATGCAAGCGCACAGGACGGCACAGCCCTTGCTGGTCTTCGCCCCGGGCGGTGGTATCCTGATGGCAACGTCGACCGTTCCGGGGTCGCTAAGGAGTCGCATGCGCGCCAGTACCCTGCTTTCCGTGATCACCGTGCTGGGCCTGACGCTCGGTGGCTGTACCGCGCTTCCCGACCGTGAAACGGTGGCCAGCACTTCGAACGAGTGGCTGACCCGTTCCGGAGAGGTCATCAGTGCCCAGGGCCAGCGCCTGGCCGGTCTCTTCGGGGGGGATGATGCCGAACAGGTGGCGTTGGCCGGCGAACTTCGCGAGGAGCGCCAGGCGCTCTTCGAGCAGCCCTATATCGATCCGCTGACCCGTTATCTCGAGGAGCACGCCGAGGATCCACGCTACGCCGAGGTGCTGACCGACATCTCACGAGAGCGTGATCGTCGCTGTGCGGCCATCGCCGACGAGTATGCCGAGCGTCCTGCCAACCGCGAGACCCTGGCCCGCTATCGGCGTGGTTACCTCTACTCCTGCCCCGCCGAGGTCAATGCCTTCTATACGCGGGTGCGACAGCAGGAGGCGCGGAGGGCCACTGCCGTAACCGCACCCGACGCGGGCGATACGCTGGTTGAGCCCCTGGCGGAGCGCGACGAGCGCGTCGAGGAGGCGGTGGATCGGCGCCAGGCCAACGACTGCTACCTGCTGTTCACCATTCGCAACCTGGGCAAGGCTCGCGAGGCCTGTCGGGTTCCCGCCGAACAGGACGATCCCCGTGCCCAGCGACACATGGGCAGCATGGCCGAGCTGGCAGGCGAGCGCGAGGAGGCGTTGCGCTGGTACCGGCGTGCCGTGAGCAACGGCGATAACCAGGCCAGGGAGCGGCTCGAGGCACTCACCGCCTCCCCTGATGGTGCGGGCGCCGAGGGCACCCGGTGAGACGCCAGCGCCCTGTCCTCGGGCGTCGCCCCCTGATCATGCTGCTGCTGGCGCTGCTGGTGGCGCTGTTCTTCGGTGGCATGTGGCTGCTCTCGACCCTCAATCTGCGCTATGCGGAGGGTGCGCTCGCGGAGCTGCGTGAGCGGCAGATCGTCGATACTTTCCACGCCAACCTTGACCGCATCGATGCCCACCATCGGCGCATGGAGCAGAACAGCCTTGGGCTGGCCCGGGCGGGAGTGCTGCTTGCCGAGATGGAGGCGGACGAGGCCAGGGTATCCGAGGCCCTGGAGCAGGCCCTGGCCGAGTTTCCCGACGCCCGGGGAGCTACCCTGTGGCTGACCCGGTCGGCGCGACCCGTCGCGATGTTCGCGCGTCGCGAGGAGCAGCGTGTGGTGGTCGAGCCACTGGAGTCCGGCTGGGCTCAGGCGGAGTGGCTGCAGGCCCGCCTCGCTGACTGGGGCGAGGGCAATCCCCAGCCTCACTGGACCGCCACCTACTTCAAGCCGCGCATCGATGATGCGGTGATCAGCGTCAGTGCGCCGATCCGTGATGCGGCGGGTCGCGTGCTGGGCATGGCCGCCAGCGACTGGGTGGCCGACGACATCATCGGCCTGGTCAGCGATGTGCAGGTCACACCGAGCACCTTCGCGTTCCTTGTCGATCGCGAGAATCGCAACCTTTCCAGCCTGGCCCGTGCCGCGGACATGCAGCGTGCCCAGCGTCTCATCGAGGAGGTGTCGGCGCTTGAGCTGCACCACCAGGCCGGTGAACTGGCCGCCATGGATGGCATGGCGCAGCGCGATCTCACCCTCGCGGGGCAGCCCTGGTCGCTCTATCATGACGCCACCCGCGCCGGCATGGTGTTCGGCATCGCCGTGCCCCAGGCCGAGATCGATGCCGTGCTGGCTCCCATGCGCGGGGTCAACCTGCAACTGCTGATCGGTATCGGTCTGGTCCTGCTGTTGCTGGCCGGGGTAGTCCTGTTCCTGGTGGCGGGGCTGCTTCGCCAGCTGCGTACCCTCTACACCGACCCACTGACCCGGCTGCCCAACCGCGCGCGACTGCTGGCCGATCTCGAAGCTGGCCGCGCGGGCTCGCTGATGCTGGTCAATGTCGATGGCTTCAAGCAGTTCAACGACCTCTTCGGCCACCACTGCGGCGACCGGGTCATCCAGCGCGTTGCGGAGCGTCTCGAGGAGCTGCTGAAGGAGAGCGGCTGGCGCGACTGTCGGCTCTATCGCATGCCCGGAGACGAACAGGCGGTGTGGTTTCCCGGCGCCGTGGCAGATGACACCCTGCATGCCACGGTCGATTCCCTCTACCACTCCCTGAACGGCCTGCGGCTCGACTGGCGGGGGCAGGAACTGCCGCTGCAGATGACCCTGGGCGTGGCCTCGAGCTGGCAGCTGGTGAATGGCGGCGATGGTGACGAGGCGCTGCTCTCATCGGCCAACATCGCCCTCAAGCAGGCCCGCGTGGCGCAGCGGCCCTACGCCTTCTATGACCCGGCGACCCGGGTGCGACGCGACTACGAGCGAAACCTGGCCTGGGCGAATCGGCTGGCCGAGGCCCTCGATGATGGTCGAGTAGTGGCCTATTTCCAGCCGATTCTCGAGGTAGCGAGCGGGCGGGTCGGCAAGTTTGAATGCCTGGTGCGGATGCTGGATGAAGAGGGCAGCCCGGTAAGTCCCGGCGTCTTCCTCGAGGTGGCCCGGCGCAGCCGGCTCTACCGCCGGTTGACGCTGACCATGATCGATCGCTGCCTGGCGGCGTTGGCCGAGAGTCCCCACGAATTCTCCCTGAATCTGTCCGGCGAGGATATCGTCGATGCCGAGATCAGCGAAGCGCTGGTGGCGCGGGTGGCCGAGAGAGGCGTCGGTGACAGGCTGATTTTCGAGATCCTCGAATCCGAGGGGATCGACAACTATGCCGCGGTCAGCGCCTTCATCGCCAGGGCCAAGGCGCTTGGGGTGCGCATCGCCATCGATGATTTCGGCAGCGGCTACTCGAACTTCGAGCATCTGCTGCGTCTCGACGTGGACCTGCTCAAGATCGATGGCAGCCTGGTACGTCAGCTCGACAGCGACGCCGGTGCCGAGACGCTGGTTCGAGGCATCGTGGGATTTGCCCGCGAGATGGGCATCGCCACGGTGGCGGAGTTCGTGCACAGTGCCGCAGTACTGGAGAAGGTGCAGGCCCTGGGCGTTGACTTCGCCCAGGGCGCCTGCATCGGCATGCCCGAGCCGCATCCCGAGTTCGAGGCCGTCGTCGGCGAGAGCCGTGCAAATCGCGTGGATTAGCCTTCCCCGGCGATGCAGCGTCACGGCAAAAGCCTTACCATGGGCGCCCGCTGCCTTGCTACAGGGCGCCCGCTGACAAGGAACGCCATCAATGCTGGATAGACTGCCTTTCCTGATCGGATTGCGCTATGTGCGCGCCAAGCGCCGCAACCACTTCATCTCCTTCATCTCGTTGACCTCCATGCTGGGCCTGATGCTCGGCGTGGCCGTGCTGATCTTGGTGCTTTCGGTGATGAACGGCTTCGATCACGAGCTACGTACCCGAATCCTCGGCATGGTGCCCCACACCAAGATCGAGTCGCGTACCGGCATGGTGGAGTGGGAGGCGCTGGCCGAACGCCTGATGGAGCGCGAGCGGGTGATCGGCGCCGCCCCCTACGTGGAACAGCAGGGCATGTTCTCGGTGGGCGGCAGCAACGAAGGCGCCATGGTCAATGGTATCCATCCCGAGTGGGAGGACAGGGTATCGATCATCGGCGAGAACATGCAGCAGGGCAGCCTCGCCGACCTCGAGCCCGGCGAGTGGAATATCGTGCTCGGCTCGATCCTGGCGCGGCGTCTGGGGGTGGGGGTCGGCGACCGGGTCACCCTGCTGGTGCCCGAGGCCTCGATCACCCCGGCCGGAGTCTTTCCGCGGCTCAAGCGCTTCAACGTCAGCGGTATCTTCAGCGTCGGAGCCGATCTCGACGCTGCCCTGGCCTATGCCCATATCGATGACATGCAGACCCTGGCGCGCCTGGGTGACGCCGTGGGTGGCCTGCGCCTGGAGCTCGATGACCTGTTCGCGGCGAGCGCCGAGACCCGGGCGATCGTCAACGAGCTGGGGCCGGGCTACCGTGGCTACGACTGGACCTTCTCCCATGGCAACCTCTTCCAGGCGATCCAGATGGAGAAGCGTATGATCGCGCTGCTGCTTACGGTGATCATCGCCGTGGCGGCCTTCAACATCGTCTCGACCCTGGTGATGGTGGTGACCGACAAGCACGCCGATATCGCCATCCTGCGCACCATCGGTGCCACGCCGCGCTCGATCATGGGCATCTTCGTGGTTCAGGGCCTGGCCATCGGCGTGATCGGCATCCTGGTGGGCGTGGGGCTCGGGGTGCTGCTGGCACTGACCATCTCCGACATCATCGACTGGGTCGAGGCGGTGTTCGGCATCCAGTTCCTCGATGCCGGCGTCTACTTCATCAGCAACCTTCCCTCGCGGCTGCACTGGGAGGATGTCGGCAACATCGTCGCCGCGGCCCTGGTCCTGACCTTCCTCTCCACCCTCTATCCGGCCTGGCGCGCCGCCCGCGTGCAGCCGGCGGAGGTGCTGCGCTATGAGTGATGCCCGCCACGCCTCTAGCCCCCACCAGGAGACAGCCATGCAACGCACCGCCGGGCAGATCATGCTGGAGTGCCACGACCTGACCCGTGTATATCGCGAGGGCCCCCAGGACATTACCGTGCTCGATGGGCTCTCCCTCACAGTCAATGCCGGTGAGCGGGTGGCTATCGTCGGCAGCTCCGGCTCCGGTAAGACCACGCTGCTCAACCTGCTGGGCGGGCTCGACCGGCCCAGTCGTGGTGAGGTGCGTATCGCCGGCGAGTCGCTGCTCAACCTCGGCGAGGCCGCCCTGGGGCGCTTCCGCAACCGCCATATCGGCTTCGTCTACCAGTTCCACCATCTGTTGGCCGAGTTCACCGCGGTGGAGAACGCGGCCCTGCCGCTGATCGTGCGGGGTCAGCGCAAGAAGGTTGCCGTGGCCAGTGCCCTGAAGCTGCTGGAGAAGGTCGGCATGGCATCGCGCGCCGACCACAAGCCCGGCGAGCTCTCCGGCGGTGAGCGCCAGCGGGTGGCCATCGCCCGGGCGCTGGTCACCGACCCCAGCCTGGTGCTGATGGACGAGCCCACCGGTAATCTGGACCAGCACACCGCGGCCGGCATCCTGGCGCTGATGGATGAGCTGGCCCGTACTGCCGCCTGTGCCTTCGTCATCGTTACCCACGACCCGGCCCTCGCCGCCCATCAGGATCGCGTCATGCGCCTCGACGAGGGGCGGCTGAGCGAACAGCCGGGGGCCTCGACCGCGAGCTGAGCCCGTCCCGTTCGCTGTGCCTGCGGCCGCCTCTCGAGGCGGCCGCCTGCATTGTGGGGCTGCAGGTGGGGCAGGATGGCGTCGCGCGTGGAGGACTACAGGGCGTCGTCGCAGCCGGCTTTGCGCCGCCGGCGATGGCGGGCCTTCCAGCTGCGCGACACTTGCCAGCGCCACAGCAGTCGCACCGCCAGGTTGCCGGCAAGCGCCAGTGCCAGCGCCGTGACCAGCGAACCCAGCGCCAGGGCGGGGAGGATGTCGCCCAGCCGTTCGGCAATCCATTGGGGGGAGAGGCGCTCGGGGGCATCGCTTGCCGGCATATCCATCACCCAGGCCCCGAGGCGGTAGTTGGCATAGAAGATCAGCGGCATGGTCAGCGGATTGGTGACCCAGACCAGGCCCACTGCAAGCGGCAGGTTGCAGCGCGCCACCCAGGCGCCGCAGGCCGCCACGGCCATCTGCAGGGGGATCGGCAGCATGGCGCTGAACAGGCCCACCGAAAAGGCGTTGGCCACGCTGCGACGACTCAACACCCACAACGCAGGATTACCGATCAGGCCGTCCATGAAGCGCAGCGAGCGCTGTCGCCTCAGGGCATCGGGGTGTGGCATGTAGCGCTGTAGCAGGCGGCGCGGCATGGCAATGGCTCGCGGCATCGTGACCTGGCCTATTATCCATACAAGGTCGCGTGACCGCACCCGCGGCCTTCCACGCCGCGGGGTATTGGCCCCTGTTGTCGGAGCCAGGCCATGCCGAGAGGATGGGCGCTTCTCCTGGCCCTCGCCGTGCTGTCGGGCATCGGGCTGGGTGGCAGTCCGCCGCCGGGCCTCGTCGAGGGGCTGTGCCTGGTGCTGTTGGCCGGCCTGGCGCTGCGCTGCCGGACGATGGCGGTGGATGTGCTGATTCTAGTGCGCCTGTGGGTGGACAGCGGGCGGTATGCGCCGGGGCCTGCCAGTGGAGCACTGGCCTGGACGGCGCGCTGACCTTCCGGCTCGTCGGTGAGAAGTTGCCGATTCCCGAGACGGCTCGGCCCGGTGTCGATTGCGGGCACCTTGCGTTAGAATCGCCGTAAACGCGGCGGGACTCCCGCGGCCACCGGAGAGGATGTGCGCATGGACATGATGGAGGCCCTGATCGCCGGGGGCTGGCTGATGCTTCCGCTGCTCGGCTGCTCGCTGCTGGCCACGGTGATCATCATCGAGCGCCTGTGGACCCTGCGCGCAGGGCGCATCGCCCCGCGCGGGCTGGGCCAGGAGGTGTGCACCCTGATCACCCGCGGCCAGGTCAATCTCTACTGGCTGGAGAGTCACTCGCCGCTGGGCGGGGTGCTGGCCGCCGGGCTGCGCAATGCCCGGCTCGGCCACGAGCAGGTCAGGGCGCGTCTGACCGAGGCCGCCACCGCGGTGATCCACGACATGGAGCGCTTCCTCAGCCCGCTGGGCACCATCGCCGCCATCGCCCCGTTGATCGGCCTGCTGGGCACCGTGGTGGGCATGATCGAGGTATTCGCGGTGATCGTGTCGGCGGAAGGGGCGAGCCGTGCGGGTGAGCTGGCCGGTGGCATCTCCCAGGCCCTGGTGACCACCGCGGCCGGCCTCACCGTGGCGATCCCCGCGCTGATGTTCCACCGCTACTTCCAGCGGCGTGTCGAGGATATCACCGTACGCATGGAGGAGCAGGCCGGTCAGGTGGTGGAGTTCCTGGCCCACTATGGCGACGATCTCACGCTGGCCGAGCGCCAGGAGCCGGCCCGGGACGCCGAGCGCGTCGAGGCCGATGGCCGGCTCGCTCCCGAGGTGAAACGCCCGTGAGGTTCCCCCGGCGCCGCCGTGACCCGGTGGAGGTGAATCTCACCCCGCTGATCGATGTGGTGTTCCTGCTGCTGATCTTCTTCATGGTCTCCACCACCTTCGAGACTCGGCAGGCGCTCGAACTCACCCTGCCGGAGTCGGTCAGTGGCGTCGCCGCCGAGCCGTCGCCGGTGACCCTGGTGGTCACCGCCGAGGGCGTCTATCGGCTGGCAGGGCGTGAACTGGCCCCCGAGTCGCTGGGTGTGGCGCTGGCCGCCGAAGCGGAACAGGCCCGCGAGCATGGTCTGGTGGTGGAGGCCGATGCGCAAGCCCGCCATGCGGATGTGGTGCGTGCCCTCGATCTAGCCGGACAGCAGGGTATCCAGCGCGTGCGGCTAGCGACTACCGAGAGTTCGTCGAGCGATTCCTTTCCCAGATCAGCGGAGACGCCGTGACCCCCATCGGGACTTCCCAACACGCTTCCCAGCAGTCGGGCGTGACGCTCTATCGCCGTCTGCTGGGCTATGTACGCCCCTACTGGCGCTCCTTCGCCCTGGCCATCTTCGGCTATGCCATCTATGCCGCCTCCAGCACCGCCCTGGCGGAGATGATGAAGCGCTTGATCGACGGCATCCAGGAGCCCGACGCCGCCTTTCGGCTGTTCCTGCCGCTGTTCGTGGTGGGGATGTTCGCCGCCCGGGGGCTGGGTACCTTTCTCGGCACCTACTACATGAGCAACGTGGCGCGTAACGTGGTCCACGCGCTGCGCTGCGATGTCTTCAACCATATGCTGCACCTGCCGGGGCGCTTCTTCGACAGCCACTCCAGCGGCCACCTGATCTCGCGGGTCACCTACCACGTGGAGCAGGTCACCGGGGCTGCCACCAAGGCACTGACCATCCTGCTGCGCGAGGGGCTCTTCGTGATCGGCCTGGTCAGCTACCTGCTGTGGACCAACTGGATGCTGACGCTGCTGTTCCTGGCGGTCACCCCGCTGATCGGCGGGGTAGTGAGCTATACCAGCAAGCGCTTCCGGCGCATCTCGGGGCGTATCCAGGCCTCCATGGGAGAGGTCACCCACGTCGCCTCCGAGGCGCTCTCCGGCTACCGGGTGGTGCGCACCCACGGCGCCGAGGAGTTCGAGAAGGCCCGCTTCGCGGCGGCCAGCGACTACAACCGCCAGCAGAGCCTGAAGGAGGCGCTGACCAAGGCAATCAGCACCCCGGTGATCCAGCTGCTGGTGGCCCTGGCCCTGGCGGTACTGGTGTGGCTGGCCATGTCGCCGGCGCTGATGGCCGACATGACCGCCGGCGAGTTCGTGGCCTTCATCACCGCCGCCTCGTTGATGGCCAAGCCGGTGCGTCAGCTGACCGAGATCAACAGCGAGATCCAGAAGGGCCTGGCCGCCTCGTCGGAGCTGTTCGGGCTGCTCGAGCAGCCTCCCGAGCGCGACGAGGGTACCTACGAGCCCTCGCGACTTGCCGGTCGCGTGACCCTGGAGGGGGTCGCCTTCCGCTATGCCGATGGCCAGCCGGAGGTGCTCAAGGGCATTGACCTTGAGGTGGCCGAGGGTGAGATGGTGGCGATCGTCGGGCGCTCGGGCAGCGGCAAGTCGACGCTGGTCGGCCTGCTGCCGCGCTTCTATCGTCCGAGTGCCGGGCGCGTGCTGATCGACGATGTGCCGCTGGATGACTATCGACTGGCACCGCTACGCCGCCAGATCGCTCTGGTCTCCCAGCAGGTGACCCTGTTCAACTCGAGCATTGCCGACAATATCGCCTACGGCGTGGACGACGCCGACCCGGCGGCCATCGAGGCGGCGGCACGCTCCGCCCATGCCCATGAGTTCATCGAGCGACTGCCCCAGGGCTATGCAACGCTGGTCGGTGACAACGGCGTGATGCTCTCCGGCGGGCAGCGTCAGCGCCTGGCCATCGCCCGGGCGATCTTCAAGGATGCGCCGCTGCTGATCCTCGACGAGGCCACCTCGGCGCTGGATACCGAGTCCGAACGTCATATCCAGGCGGCACTGGAAGAAGTTTGCAAGGGGCGCACCACCCTGGTGATCGCCCACCGCCTCTCCACCATCGAGCGCGCCGATCGCATCCTGGTCATGGAGCAGGGCGAGATCATCGAACAGGGCAGCCATGCCGAACTGCTGGCCCGTGATGGTGCCTATGCAGCGCTGCATCGCCTGCAGTTCCAGGAGGCCGACCCGGGATGAAGCGTAGGCAGGATGGCGGAACGGCGACCCTGGCCGCAGCGCAGCATTGCCTGCGCTGTCGGAAGTCCAGGCCGGCATGAGCGGGCTGGGCGAGCGCTGGCTGACCGCTGCCTACCGGGGGGATGCCTGGCTGGGGCTGCTGCGCCCGCTGGAGGCGCTCTACCGCTGGGTGGTGCGGCGTCGCGCCGCTGCCTATGCCAGCGGGCGCCGCCAGGCATGGCGGGCGCCGGTGCCGGTGATCGTGGTCGGTAACCTGACCCTGGGTGGCACCGGCAAGTCGCCGCTGGTGGCCTGGCTGGTGGAGCACCTGGCCGAGCGTGGCTGGCGGCCGGGTATCCTGTCGCGGGGTTATGGCGGCAAGTGCGCCGACTATCCGCTGCTGGTGGAGCCTTCGACGCCGGCCGCGGCTTGCGGGGATGAGCCGCGCATGCTGGCTGACCAGAGCGGGGTACCGGTGGTGGTGGATCCCGACCGTCCGCGCGGCGCTCGCCGGCTGCTGGAGGCCGGCTGCGATATCCTGGTCAGCGACGATGGCCTGCAGCACCTGGCACTGGCACGAGACCTGGAGCTGGTGGTGGTGGATGGTGCGCGGGGCTTCGGTAATGGCCGCTGCCTGCCGGCGGGGCCACTGCGCGAACCCCTGTCGCGCCTGGAGAGCGTGGATGCCATCCTGGTCAACGGTGAAGCGCAGCGCACGTTGCCCGTTGCCGCCCGGCGCATGACGCTGGTGCCATCCGCCTGGCGTCGCCTCGGCGATGGCCGGCGCTACCCCATCGCGGCGCCACCCTTCGCGGGGCCGGTGCATGCGGTGGCCGGCATCGGCCGACCGGAACGCTTCTTCGAGACCCTCGAGGGGCTCGGCATCGAAGTGATGGCCCACCCCTTCGGTGACCATCATGCTTTCCGTGCCGACGAGCTACGCTTCGCCGATCATCGGCCGCTGGTGATGACCGCCAAGGATGCCGTCAAGTGCCGTGACCTGGCCCCCGGGGAGAGCTGGGTGCTGGAAGTGGAGGCCGCCCCCGAGCCTGCCTTCGTCGCCTGGCTCGACGAGCGGCTGTCGGCGCTGAGGGTCCGCTGGGTGCCCGGGAACTATGACACGAATTCGCGAGCCGGCGAGATGTCGGCTCATCCCCCGAAGTGAGGTGAATACGATGGACAAGGAACTGCTGGCCATGCTGGTCTGCCCGCTGTGCAAGGGCAAGCTCAAGTACCACCGCGAGGCCGATGAACTGCACTGCCTCTTCGATGGCCTGGCCTATCCGGTCCGCGATGGCATTCCGGTGATGCTGGCCGAGGAGGCGCGACAGCTCTCCGTCGACGAGAAGCTGCATGACTCGCCCGGACGCACGGGAGAGGCCTGATGGCGGGCGACAGGGAGTTCATCGCGGTCATCCCGGCACGCTTCGCCTCGTCACGGCTGCCTGGCAAGCCACTGGCCGAGATCGCCGGTGAGCCGATGCTGGCCCACGTCTGGCGACGTGCCAGGGAGAGCGGGGCGACTCGGGTGGTGGTGGCCACCGACGATCCGCGTATCGAGCAGGCCATGGCGCCGCTGGGAGCGGAGGTGGTGATGACCCGCGCGGACCACCCCTCCGGTACCGACCGGCTGGCCGAGGTCGCCGAGCGCCTGGGGCTCGATGACGATGCCGTACTGGTCAACGTCCAGGGCGACGAGCCGCTGATCCCCCCGGCGCTGATAGATCAGGTCGCCGAGCGACTGTTCGATGATCCCGGGGCTTCCATCGCTACCCTGGCCGAGCCGATCAGCGAGGTGGAGTCACTGTTCAACCCCAACGTGGTCAAGGTGGTGCGAGCCCTGGATGGCCGCGCGCTCTACTTCTCGCGGGCACCCATCCCATGGGATCGCGATGCCTTCGCCACGCGGCCCGAGTTGCTCGAGACTGATGCCTGGCTGCGCCATATCGGCATCTATGCCTACCGCGCTGGCTTTCTCGCCGAGTACCGCGATTGGTTGCCGTCGCCCCTGGAGCGCCTGGAGCAGCTCGAACAGTTACGTGCGCTGCACCATGGCCACGCCATCCAGGTAGCGCTGGCCCGGGAGCCCCATCCCGCGGGGGTGGACACCGCCGAGGACCTGGCCCGTGTGCGGGCCCTGCTGACAACCGACGATGCTGAATCGGGAGGCCATTGATGCGTGTGCTGTTCGTCTGTCTGGGTAATATCTGCCGCTCGCCCACCGCCGAAGGGGTCTTTCGCCGCAAGCTGGAAGAGCGTGGCCTGGCCCACCGGGTCGCGGTCGACTCCTGTGGCATCGGCCCCTGGCATGTCGGCAAGGCGCCGGATCAGCGCGCCCGGGAGGCGGCCTCCCGGCGCGGTATTGACCTCTCGGCGCTGCGCGCCCGACAGCTGAGCGCCGCCGACTTCCACGCCTTCGATTATCTGCTGGCCATGGACCACGATAACCTGCAGGCCATGCACGAACGGGCGCCCGACGGTCTCGACGTCCATATGGGACTGTTCCTCGAGTTCGCCGATCTGCCGGACACCGCCGTCCCCGACCCCTACTATGGCGGCGAGGATGGCTTCGAGGAGGTCCTCGACCTGGTCGAGCGTGCCGCCGACGGCTTGCTGGAGGAGATCGCCGCGCGCCTGGAGACGCCGCGCTGATGGCGTCGATCCAGCGCGACCACGAGCTGAACCAGGCCAATACCCTGGGCCTTCCATGTGTGGCCGAACGCTTTATCGCACCGGGCAGCCTCGCGCAGCTCGGAGAGGTGCTGGCCGAGGCGCGCGCGCATGACTGGCCGCTGACCCTGCTGGGCGGCGGCAGCAACCTGATCCTGCCAGCGCGCCTGCCGGGCCTGGTGATTCAGCCGGCCATGGCCGACTGGTGGCAGGAGGAGGGCGAGCAGGGCGCGGTGCTGGTACATGCCGAGGCCGGGGTGAACTGGCACGAGCTGGTCATGGCGCTGGCCGCCGCTGGCCTTTGGGGTACCGAGAACCTGGCGTTGATTCCCGGCCATTGCGGCGCCGCACCGATCCAGAATATCGGCGCCTACGGCGTGGAACTGAGCGATGTCATCGAGGCGGTGCACCTGATCCATCTCGACGATGGGCGTGAGGCGGTGCTCTCGCCGGCGGAGTGTGCCTTCGGTTATCGCGACAGCGTCTTCAAGGGGGCGCTGGCGGGACGCGTGGTGATTACCCGGCTGGTGTTGCGTGTCTCTCGTCTGGCGCAGCCGCGTCTCGGCTATGGTGATCTCGCGAGCCGCACGGGGGCCTCGCCCACTGCCCTGGAGGTGGCCGAGGCGGTGTGTGCCATCCGCCGGGAGAAGCTACCCGACCCCGCACTGCTGGGCAATGCCGGCAGCTTCTTCAAGAACCCGCTGGTAGCGGTCGAACTGGCCGAGCGCCTGCTGGCCGAATTTCCGGAGATGCCGCACTTCCCCCAGCCGGACGGCCGCGTCAAGCTGGCCGCCGGCTGGCTGATCGACCGCTGTGGCCTGAAGGGCTGGCGAGAGGGCCATTTCGGCGTGCACGAGCGACAAGCGCTGGTGCTGGTCCACTTCGGTGGCGGCAGTGCCGAGGAGCTGCTGGGGTTTGCCGGGCGTGTCGCCGATAGCGTGCGCGAGCGCTTCGGTGTGTTACTGGAGCGCGAGCCACGGCTGGCCAGCGAGAGCCCCTGAGAGCTCCCTGGCCGAGAGCAATAAACGACAGCGCCCGCAGCCAAGGCTGCGGGCGCTGTCGTTGGTGGGGCGGAAAGCAGAGCCTCGGCTCCGCCTTCCACCCGCCTAGCGCTGCTGATTGTCCTGGGCCTTGGCCTCCTGCTCACGACGGCGGATCTCCCGCGGGTCGTTGTGGGCACGGCGGCGACGGCGGCTGGCACGGCTCTCGGCCTTGGGCTCTTCGGCCTTGGATGCCTCGGGCTTGGACTCTGCCTTCGGGGCTTCGGCCTTGGATGCTTCGGGCTGGGGCTCTGCCTTCGGGGCTTCGGCCTTGGGCGCCTCGGGCTTGGACTCTGCCTTCGGTGCTTCGGCCTTGGGCGCCTCGGGCTTGGACTCTGCCTTCGGTGCTTCGGCCTTGGGCGCCTCGGGCTTGGACTCTGCCTTCGGTGCTTCGGCCTTGGGTGCCTCGGGCTTGGCTTCTGCCTTGGGAGCTTCGGCCTTGGGTGCCTCGGACTTGGACTCTGCCTTCGGGGCTTCGGCCTTGGGCGCCTCCGGCTTGGCTTCTGCCTTGGGGGCTTCGGCCTTGGGCGCCTCGGGCTTGGCTTCTGCCTTGGGGGCTTCGGCCTTGGGCGCCTCGGGCTTGGCTTCTGCCTTCGGTGCTTCGGCCTTGGGTGCCTCGGGCTTGGCTTCTGCCTTGGGAGCTTCGGCCTTGGGTGCCTCGGACTTGGAGGACTCTGCCTTGGGAGCTTCGGCCTTGGTTGCCTCGGGCTTGGCTTCTGCTTCCGGAGCCTCTGCCTTCGGGGCTTCAGCCTTGGGCGCCTCGGGCTTGGCTTCTGCCTTCGGAGCTTCGGCCTTGGTTGCCTCGGGCTTGGCTTCTGCCTTCGGGGCTTCGGCCTTGGGCGCATCGGACTTGGGCTCTGCCTTCGGGGCTTCGGCCTTGGGCGTCTCGGGCTTGGGCTCTGCCTTCTGAGCTTCTGCCTTGGGTGTCTCGGACTTGGCCTTAGCCTTCACGGGCTCGGCCTGGCTGGCGTCGCCCTGGTCAGCGGCCTTGGCGGCTTCCGCCTGCAATCGCTGCTGCTCTTCGAGCACCTTGGGGCTGATGGCGTGCTGACGGCTGCGGTTGCGCGGGTTGTTGCGCGTCCGCTTGGGCTTGCCGTCATCGACCGGTGCATCGCTCCTGGCGTCGGCCGGCTTGCTGGTGTCATCCTGCTTCTGGGATTCGGCCGGCTTCTGGGTGGCACGCGGGTCGCGCTTCTCACCACCGTTCTGGCGGCGGTTGTCGTCGCGTCCCTTCGTGGCGTCCTGCTGTCGCGGCTGGCGGCTCTCTTCCTGGCGATTGCTGTCCTGACGGGCACGGTTACGGCCGCCGCGGCTACCGCGGTTGTCACGGTTGTCGTTGCCTTCCGCCTTGCCGTCAGTGCGCTCGTTGTCCTGGCGCGGCGCGCCACGCCGCTCCTCGCTGCGCGGGCGGCGCTGACGGGTGTTGCGTCCTCCGCGCTCCTCCTCACGGGGGGCGGACTTGCGCTCACTCTTGTCGCTGCCTGTGGGAGCCGCAGCGGGAGTCGACTTCCTGGCGGTGTCGCCCGATGGCGCCTCATCGCCACCTAACAGCTTGGAAAGCCCCTTGACCAGACGCCCGAGGACGCCACCCTGGGACTCCACGGCCACCGGTGGGGCACTGCGCCGGGGCGCGGCGGCCTTGGTGGGGGCGGCCGGCGCTTCCTTCTGCGCCGGAACTTCCTTCTGCGCCGGAGCTTCCTGCAGCAGGGAGGCAGGTGCCGGTTCGTGGTGAATCACGGTCTTCACCGCGGCTTCGGCGCGCTGCACCGGCTTTCCGAAGGAGGCCTCGGGCTCCTTGCCTACCTCGGTGTCGAGGGGGAGCTCGAAGCTGGATTTCTGGCTGCCGTCCTCCTCGACGTGGTCGTCACGCAGGCGCTGAACGTCGTAGTGGGGGGTGTCCATATCGGGGTTGGGCAGCAGCACGACCCGGACATCCTGGCGACGCTCGATATCGGCCAGCACCTTGCGCTTCTCGTTGAGCAGGTAGGTCGCCACCGGCACCGGCAGGATGGCGCGGATCTGGGCGCTGCGCTCCTTCATCGCCTCTTCTTCGATGAGGCGCATGATGGAGAGCGAGATGGAGCGCACGTCGCGGATGGTGCCCTGGCCGTTACAGCGCGGGCAGACCACGCCACTGGTCTCGCCCAGCGAGGGGCGCAGACGTTGGCGTGACATCTCCATAAGACCGAACCGCGAGATGCGGCCGATCTGCACTCGAGCCCGGTCGAGCTTGAGGGCGTCGCGCATGCGGTTCTCGACCTCGCGCTGGTTGCGCGCTGGGCTCATGTCGATGAAGTCGATCACCACCAGGCCGCCGATATCACGCAGGCGCAACTGGCGAGCGGTCTCGTCGGCCGCCTCCAGGTTGGTCTGCAGGGCCGTCTCCTCGATGTCGCTGCCACGGGTGGCGCGCGCCGAGTTGATATCGATGGAGACCAACGCCTCGGTATGATCGATGACGATGGAGCCCCCGGAAGGCAGCTTCACCTCGCGCTCGTAGGCGGTCTCGATCTGCGACTCGATCTGGAAGCGCGAGAAGAGCGGCACCTCGTCGACGTAGAGCTTGATCTTCTGCTGGTAGGAGGGCATCACCTGGCGGATAAAGGCCAGCGCCTCCTCGTGTACCGCGGGGCTGTCGATCAGCACCTCGCCGATATCCTGGCGCAGGTAGTCACGCATGGCGCGGATGATGACGTTGGATTCGCGGTAGATCAGGAAGGGGGCAGGGCGCTTGCCGGCCTCGGCGGTGATCGACTCCCACACCTGAACCAGGTAGTCGAGGTCCCACTGCAACTCCTCGGGGCTGCGGCCGATGCCCGCGGTGCGCACGATCAGACCCATGCGGTCCGGTACGCTGAGCTGGTTCATGGCCTCCTTGAGCTGGCTGCGCTCCTCGCCCTCGATGCGCCGCGAGATGCCGCCGGCCTTGGGGTTGTTGGGCATCAGCACCAGGAAGCGGCCAGCCAGGGAGATGAAGGTGGTCAGGGCAGCGCCCTTGTTGCCACGCTCTTCCTTGTCGACCTGAACGATCACCTCCTGGCCCTCTTTCAGCACCTCCTTGATGCTGGGGCGACCATCGGGATCCTTGACGAAGTACTCGCGGGAGATCTCCTTGAGGGGCAGGAAACCGTGACGGTCGGCGCCGAAGTCGACGAAGGCGGCTTCGAGGGAAGGCTCTATGCGGGTGATCTTGCCCCGATAGATATTGGCTTTCTTCTGTTCCCGGGCACCGGATTCGATGTCCAGATCGTAGAGGCGTTGTCCATCGACCAGCGCGACGCGCAGCTCTTCGGGCTGGGTCGCATTGATGAGCATCCGTTTCATGTTGACTCGCACTATATGGCGCCGGCGAGCGCGACGTGGCGAACCGCTGTGTGCTGCGTGCCTGTGCTCAGCGCATGTCACGGATGCGCAGCTGCGTCCGACCGCGTCGCTCCCGGTGGGGCAGCGCCGCGGCATGAGCCTGTTGAGTACGGGGCGGGGGCAGGACATGTCTCGGCGGGCGTCACCCATCCGGCCCTGCGGTCACCGCCAACACCTGGCATTCATCGATTCGCCTACGCCGGCCTCCGGCACGCTGTTGAACGTGTCCCGTGGCCTGCCGTCGCTCCGTGACTGGGGTAGCGGCGGGGGGATCCGGGCGTGGCGCGTTTATCGCTGTATCGCTTGTCTCTTGCAACGGGCGGCGGGACGTCTTGGCGTCGTCGCGGCCTGATCTTTTCGCTCCGGCCTGCGTGTCTGTCGGGCAGGCGCCTTGCGGGTGCAATGATGCCCATTGGAGCGACTTGGCAATATAACAGCAAGCACGGTTACCAGCAATTGGCGCGGCGGGGCGAACACTGCGTTAGAATGCGCCCTTTCGCAGGTTCTGAGCAGTGGAGTCTCGGCATGGCCGAAGGGCGCGACGTACAGTGGATAGAGGTCACGGAAGGACAGGACGGCCAGCGGGTCGACAACTTCCTGATGACGCGCATCAAGGGAGCGCCGCGAGCGCTGATCTATCGCATCGTGCGCAAGGGCGAGGTGCGTGTGAACAAGAAACGCGTCAAGCCCGATACCCGCCTCGCCACGGGGGACCTGGTGCGTATCCCGCCGCTGAAGCTGTCGCCGCGTGAGGCGGTGCGCGAGGTGAGCGATAACCTGCGCAACCTGCTGGCCGGCAGTGTGCTGGTGGAGGGGCGTGACTGGCTGGTGATCAACAAGCCCTCGGGGCTGGCCGTGCACGGCGGCAGCGGGGTCAAGATCGGCCTGATCGAGGCGTTGCGCCAGGTGCGCGAGGATCTCGATTTCCTGGAGCTGGTGCACCGGCTGGATCGCGATACCTCGGGCTGCCTGCTGCTGGCCAAGTCACGGCCCGCCCTGCTGGCGCTCAACACCTCGCTCAAGCAGCAGCAGATGGACAAGCGCTACCTGGCGCTGGTGGCGGGGCGCTGGCCCGCACGCCGTGACTTCGTGGCGGCTCGCCTGGATCGCTACACCCTGGCCAACGGCGAGCGCCGCGTGCGCGTCGATGCCGAAGGCAAGGTGGCCCGCACTCGTTTCGCGGTGCGTGAGGCCTTTCCGAAGGTGAGCCTGCTGGAGGCAGAGCCGGTCACCGGTCGTACCCATCAGATCCGCGTTCATGCGGCCCACGCCGGACACCCGCTGCTCGGCGACGACAAGTATGGTACCCGGGAGAGCCAGCAGCTTGCCGCGCGGCTCGGCCTCTCGCGACTGTTCCTGCATGCCGAGTCGCTGGCCTTTCCCGAACCGACCAGCGGTCGTGAAGTGCGTATCCGCGCGCCGCTGCCCGACGATCTCGAGTCGGTGTTGACCCGCGCCCGCGAGGCCCTCTGAGGAGACGACATGCGCTATCGACTGGTGATCTTCGATTGGGACGGGACCCTGATGGATTCCGCGGCGCGGATCGTCGCCTGCATGCAGGCGGCCTCGCGGGACGCCGGCTGGGGTGAGCTCGCGCCGGAGAGCATCCGCAATATCATCGGCCTGGGGCTTCCCGAGGCCATCGCTTCCCTGTGTCCGGGCATCGATGCGGAGCGCGCCGAACTGCTGCGCAGCCGTTATGCCTGGCATTTCGTGGAAGGCAACGACACGCCCATGTCCTTCTTCCCCGAGGTGGAGGGTGGGCTGGCGGAACTTCATATGCGGCCCGGGCAACGCCTGGCGGTGGCCACCGGCAAGAGCCGCCGCGGCCTCGATCGCGTGTTCCGGGAGAGTCGCAGCGGGCACTGGTTTCACGCCAGTCGGACCGCCGACGAGACCCGCTCCAAACCCCACCCGCTGATGCTCGAGCAGTTGCTTTCCGAGCTCGAGGTGCCGCTGGCGGAGGCCGTCATGGTGGGTGATACCGAGTATGACCTGGAGATGGCGCGCACCATCGGCATGGATCGCGTGGCGGTTACCTGGGGTGTGCATGCGCCCGAGCGCCTGTCGGCGAGCCTGCCGACCTTCACCGCTGAAGCAGTGCCGGAACTGTTCGACTGGCTACAGGGGAGATAGACGATGTCCGATGACCGCAACGAGCATGAGGAAGGGCGCGACCCCTGGACCCAGGGGCCCGAGCTGAGTCGCGACGAGGCCCGGGAACGGCGCCGGGCGAGCGATGCGAAAGAGCTGCCTGCCGCCGAGGATGCCGAGGCACTGCGCGAGCGTCAGCGTCTCGAGCAGACGGCGATGATGGGGCGCTGGATCGACGGTGTGCTCGCCGAACAGCGTCGTTCACGCCGCTGGAAGCTGTTCTTCCGCTTCCTGTTCGCGGCGCTGATCGCGGCCTCACTATCGGTGACCCTCTACGGCCTGCTGGCCGGGCCATCCGCGGTGGGTGGGGCGGAGGGTCCGCACCTGGGCGTGGTTAAGGTGGAGGGAGTGATCGATGCCGACGGTACCGCCAGTGCGCAGCGCATCAATGCCGGGCTTAAGCGCGCCTGGGAAGCCGAGCAGAGCCAGGCGGTGGTGCTGCATATCAACAGCCCCGGGGGTAGCCCGGTGCAGTCCCAGCGCATCTTCGACGAGGTCATGCGGCTGCGCGGCGAGGGCGACAAGCCGATCATCGCGGTGATCGAGGATATTGGCGCCAGCGGTGCCTACTATATTGCTGCCGGTGCCGATGAGATCATTGCCGCCCCGGCCAGCCTGGTGGGTTCCATCGGGGTGATCTACTCGAGCTTCGGGTTCCAGGAGGCCATCGACCGGTTGGGCGTCGAGCGTCGGGTCTACACCGCTGGAGACAACAAGGCCTTCCTGGACCCCTTCTCGGAAGTGGCTCCGGAGCAGCGTGAGTTCTGGCAGTCGGTGCTGGAGAGCACCCATGACCAGTTTATCGCCGCGGTACGCGAGGGGCGAGGAGAGCGGTTGAGTGATGACGATGCGCTGTTCAGCGGCCTCGTCTGGAGTGGTGAGCAGGCCCTGGAATTCGGCCTGGTGGACGCCCTGGGTAGTCTTGATACCCTGGCGCGAGAACGGCTTTCCGAGCCCAGGCTGCGCGACTACACCCCGCGCCTGGATCCCTTCGAGCGCCTGTCGCGCCAGTTTGGCCGGGTGGCCATGGAGTGGCTGGGGCTGCCGCGGGCCGAGTCGCCGGTGCGTTACCAGCTACCTTAGGGCGCTGAGCTTCAAGCGCCGAGCAGGCTGGCAGCACCGATCCGAGCGGCGCCGGGGACAAGTCGTAGAGGGGGGGCTATGCCATGGATGGCATCGGTAGCGCCCAGGGAGGGGTTCGCAGCGCCCCCTCAGAGACTTGTCGCCGGAAAAGCCGCGGCTTCAGGCTGCGGGTCCCAGCGGGTCCAGGCCCGCCTCACGGAGCAGGGCGCAGAGTCGGATCAGTGGCAGGCCGATCAAGGTGTTGGGGTCGTCGCCCTCAAGGCGTTCGAAGAGGGTGATCCCGAGCCCCTCCATACGGAAGCTGCCGGCGCACTCCAGCGGCTTCTCCCGTTCCACATAGTTCGCGATCTCCTTTTCGCTGAGCGCGCGAAACGCCACGTCATAGGTCTCGTGGCAGACTCGATGACGGCCGTGGCGGGTATCCACCAGCGCCAGGCCGGTCACGAAACGCACCCGGTTGCCGGAAAAACGTGCCAGCTGGGCGCGAGCGGCGGCAAGGTCGGCGGGCTTGCCGAGGACCTCGCCTGCGAACAGCGCAATCTGGTCGGAGCCGATGATCAGGTGCTGCGGCCACTCGTCTGCCAGGTGCTGTGCCTTGGTCAGAGCCAGGCGGTGTACCAGGCCGCTGGGAGATTCGCCGGGACGCGGGGTCTCGTCGATGTCGGGGCTCTGCCAGGCATAGGGCAGGCCGAGGCGGTCGAGAAGCTGGCGTCGCCAGCGCGAACCGGAGGCGAGGACGAGGCGTGGCATGCAGGGGTCTCCAGGGTGTCGATAGCGCCGCAGGTTAGCATGAAGCCAAGTGCCACGGCGGCTTTGACAGGGGCGGGGGGAGTGCCTATCATTGCGCGCCTATGTTGACCACACGACTCCCTGGCAGGGTCGAGCCCTACAAGCTCGCCGCCCGCGCCGAGCACCTGGAAGGGCTGATGGCCCTGGACGCCTTTGCGCGATTGGCCGAAGCGGTCGGTCAGCAGCATGGCGACGTCGAGGTGTGGCTGGATTTCAGCGTCGACCCCCAGGGGCGTCGCGAGATCCACGGGCGGCTGCGCGCCACGCTGCAGCTGCCCTGCCGGCGTTGCCTGCGCCCCATGGCGCAGGACGTCGAGAGCCAGTTTCTGCTCGGCATGGTCACCAGTGACGCCCTTGCGGCCGAGTTGCCCAGCACCCATGAGCCGGTGCTGGTGGAAGACGAACAGCTGAACCTGCTGACGGTGGTCGAGGATGAACTGATCCTCAGCCTTCCCCAGGTGGTTTACCACGATGAGGCCGACTGTGCGGTCTCACGCGACCAGCTGACCAGCGGGGAGGATGCCGTGGCATCCAGCGAGCCCGCAGCCAGCCCCTTCGACGTGCTCCGGCACCTCAAGGGAAAATCCTGATTCATTACCGATTCACTCTGGAGTGACATCCCATGGCAGTTCAACAGAACCGCAAGACCCGTTCCAAGCGCGGCATGCGTCGCAGCCACGACGCCCTGAGCGCCCCGGCCCTGTCCCAGGACAAGGAGACCGGTGCCACCCACCTGCGCCACCACGTCTCTCCGGATGGCTTCTACCGTGGTCGCAAGGTCGTCGACGCTTAAGTCGACGACGCGACCTGCGGTGACCCCTGGCTCCTGACCCCCTTCATGCGGATCGCTATTGATGCGATGGGGGGGGACCTCGGACCTCGTGCCACAGTGCGCGGTGCCGCCGGGGCAGCCCTCCAGGACACCCGTCTCGCGCTGCGACTGTTCGGCCCACGGGCTCGACTGGAGCGTGAGATTGCCAGCCTGCCGCGGCGTCTCGCCGCGGCCGGTTCGCGTCTGGAGGTCGTGGATGCCCCCGATGAGATTGCCCCGGGGCAGCGCCCCTCCGAGGCGCTGCGCCATGGTCGCAACAGCAGCATGGCGCGCATGCTCGACTGCCTGGTGTCGGGTGAGGCCTGTGCCGGGGTCAGTGGCGGCAACACCGGGGCCTTGATGGCCCTGGGTCGACGCGCGCTCGGGACCGTGGCCGGTATTCCCCGACCGGCGATTAGCACCGCGATTCCCACGCACGAGCAGGGACGCTGTTACCTGCTCGACCTGGGGGCCAACGTCGAGGCTTCAGCCGACCGCCTGGTGGACTTCGCCCGCATGGGCGAGGTAATGGCGCGCCATGTGGATGGCCTGGCGCGGCCTCGTGTGGCGCTGCTCAATGTCGGTGTCGAGGGCATCAAGGGCACCGCCAGCGTTCGCCAGGCGGACGCCCGGCTGCGCGAATTGCCTGAGCTCGACTACCACGGCTACGTCGAAGGGGATGGTATCTTCGCCGGACGGGTCGATGTGGTGGTCTGCGACGGCTTCGTCGGCAATGCCGTGCTCAAGGCCAGCGAAGGCCTGGCACGCATGCTGGTGTCCCGGGTTCAGGCCACCTTCGAGGCGCACTGGGGCAGCCGCCTGGTGGGCCTGCTCGCCAGGCCGGCGTTGCGTCGCCTGCGTGGTGAGCTCGATCCGGTTCGCTACAACGGCGCCAGCTTGCTGGGGCTTGCCGGCATCGTGGTGAAGAGCCATGGAGGATCCGACGCCGATGGTTTCCGCTATGCCGTGCTGCGCGCCGTGCAGGAGGTGGAGCATGATCTCCCGCGGCGTCTGGCGCGGGAACTCGGCGGCGCCCCACAGCACTCTACTTCTCGCGTCGGTGCGGCCGGCGACGATGACAGGCAATAAAAGCAAAGGTGACCAAGATGACTCAACCGCTCGCCCTCGTGTTTCCCGGACAGGGTTCCCAGCAGGTCGGCATGCTGCGGGAGCTGGCGGAGCGCTACAGCGTGGTGGGCACGACCTTCGAGGAAGCCTCCGAGGCCCTCGGTTATGACCTATGGCAGGTGGTCCAGGAGGGACCCGCCGAGGCGCTGAACGCCACCGCCTGTACCCAGCCTGCGCTGCTCACCGCCAGTGTGGCGATCTGGCGCATCTGGCAGGAGCTCGAGGGGCCGCGCCCTGGTGCCATGGCCGGCCACAGTCTCGGCGAGTACAGCGCCATGGTCTGCGCCGGGGTGATGCCCTTCGCCGAGGGGGTCAGGCTGGTGAAGCTGCGTGGTGAGGCCATGCAGGCCGCAGTGCCGGCGGGGCAGGGCGCGATGGCGGCGATCCTGGGTCTCGATGACGCCGTGGTGGAGCAGGCCTGTGCCGAGGCGGCTCAGGGCGATGTGGTTTCGGCGGTGAACTACAATGCTCCTGGCCAGGTGGTGATTGCCGGCAGCAAGGCTGCCGTGGAGCGTGCCATCGCTGCCTGCCAGGAGGCGGGTGCCAAGCGGGCCATGCCGCTGCCGGTCTCGGTCCCCTCCCACTGTGCCCTGATGGAGCCGGCCGCCGAGCGACTGGCCGCGGCACTGGGCGAGGTGACGCTCAAGGCACCGCGATACACCGTGGTCCAGAACGTCGATGCCCAGGCTCATGCCGATGTCGAGACCCTGCGCACGCGGTTGATCGAACAGCTCTATCGCCCGGTACGCTGGACTTCCTGCGTCGAGGCCATGAGCGAGCGCGGTGCCGAGGTCTTCATCGAGTGCGGGCCTGGCAAGGTGCTCACCGGCCTGGGCAAGCGTATCGCCCGCGGCAGCAAGGGCCTAGCGGTCAATGACCCTGACAGCCTCGATGCGGCCCTTGAGCTGGCGCGCGGCGTGGCAGCCAACCACGGTTGATCTCTTTTCACAGGACGAAGGCGTAATTTCCATGACTAGCGAAACCAGAGTCGCCCTGGTCACCGGGGCCAGCCGCGGCATCGGCCGGGCCATCGCCCACGAGCTTGGCCGCCAGGGGCGCATCGTGATCGGTACCGCGACCAGCGATGCCGGCGCCGAGAAGATCGATGCCGACCTCAAGGCCCAGGGCATCCAGGGTGCCGGTCGGCGTCTCGATGTCACCGACCAGGCCAGCGTCGACGGCCTGGTCAAGGCGATTACCGAGGAGTTCGGCGCACCGACCATCCTGGTCAACAATGCCGGGATTACCCGTGACAACCTGCTGATGCGCATGAAGGAAGGGGAGTGGGACGACGTCGTCGACACCAACCTCAAGTCGGTCTATCGCGTCAGCAAGGCTTGCCTGCGCGGCATGACCCGGGCGCGCTTCGGCCGCATCGTCAGCATCAGTTCGGTGGTGGCCAGCATGGGCAACCTGGGGCAGACCAACTATGCTGCCGCCAAGGCGGGCATGGAGGGCTTCACCCGGGCTCTGGCTCGTGAAGTGGCCTCGCGTGCTATCACCGTCAATGCGGTGGCGCCCGGCTTCATCGCCACCGACATGACCGAGGCGCTGCCCGAGGAGCAGCACAAGGCACTGCTCACGCAGATTCCGCTGGCGCGCCTCGGCCAGCCCGAGGAGATCGCCGCGGCGGTGGGCTTCCTTACCGGCGAGACAGCCAGCTACATCACCGGCGAGATTTTGCATGTCAACGGCGGCATGAACATGCGTTGAGAGGTGCCGGGTCCGGCGGTTGCGCCGGCCCCGGGGGCTCTATACACTACCCCGCAGCTTCCGGCTTGCGGATCTGGAACCCCAAACGGCTGGTCATCTGGACGGCCAATGTGAACGACTGGAGTACGTCATAATGAGCACCATCGAAGA
Source organism: Halomonas sp. C10-5 (assembly GCF_057169305.1). Lineage (NCBI taxonomy): Bacteria > Pseudomonadati > Pseudomonadota > Gammaproteobacteria > Oceanospirillales > Halomonadaceae > Halomonas > Halomonas sp. C10-5. The sequence continues at coordinate 2,083,702 of NZ_CP175665.1, read as the reverse complement.
GCGCGTTAAGAAGGTTGTGGCCGAGCGCCTGAACGTCAAGGAAGAGGACATCCAGAACAGCTCCTCCTTCACCGAGGACCTGGGTGCCGACTCCCTGGATACCGTCGAGCTGGTCATGGCGCTCGAGGAGGAGTTCGATACCGAGATTCCCGACGAGGAAGCCGAGAAGATCACCACCGTTCAGGAAGCCATCGACTACGTCAACGCCCACCAGTAAGTCTGGTGGCGGTCGATACCGCTTGCTGATGCTCGGGGCCGTCCTCGCCGGAACGGCCCCTGGAAAGCCGCCCCAAGGGGCGGCTTTTTCGCACCCGGACGGTTCTCATGTGCGCCGCCGGGGCGGCATCTCGCGGGGAGACTCGTTATAATGCGCCGAAACAGGCGGCCCGGTCGGGCCGCAATCATCCTGGACGCCTGGAGGAACGCTGATGACACGTAGACGGGTAGTGGTGACCGGCTTGGGCCTGGTCACGCCGGTGGGGAATTCCGTGGAAGAGAGCTGGCGCAACATCGTGGCCGGCAACAGCGGTATCGCCCCCATCGAGCACTTCGATGTCAGCGGCTTCAACACGCGCTTCGGCGGTTCGGTGAAGGACTTCGATATCAGTCCCTACCTGAATCCTAAGGAAGCCCGCAAGATGGACCTGTTCATCCAGTATGGGGTGGCGGCCGGGGCTCAGGCGATCCAGGATGCCGGCATCGAGTGCACGGAAGAGAACGCCGACCGCATCGGTGTGGCCATCGGTTCCGGCATCGGCGGGCTGCCGATGATCGAACACAACCATAGTGCCCTGCTCAAGAGTGGGCCGCGGCGCATCTCGCCGTTCTTCGTGCCGGGGTCGATCATCAACATGATCTCCGGAAACCTGGCGATCCAGCATGGCTTCCGCGGTCCCAACATCGCGATCACCACCGCCTGCACCACCGGTACCCACAACATCGGCTACAGTGCCCGCACCATCGCCTATGGCGATGCCGACGTGATGGTCTGTGGTGGTGCGGAGATGGCCACCACCCCGCTGGGCCTGGGCGGCTTCTCGGCGGCGCGGGCGCTGTCCACGCGTAACGATGATCCCCAGGCGGCCAGTCGGCCCTGGGACCGCGACCGCGATGGCTTCGTGCTCTCCGACGGTGCCGGCGTGCTGGTGCTGGAAGAGTATGAGCATGCCAAGGCGCGCGGAGCGACCATCTATGCGGAAATGGCCGGTTTCGGCATGAGCGATGATGCCTATCACATGACCGCCCCGCCCGAGGACGGCAGCGGTGCGGCTCTCTCCATGGCCAACGCCGTGCGGGATGCACGTCTCGACCCGTCCTCGATCGACTATATCAACGCCCACGGCACCTCGACCCCCGCCGGCGACCTGGCCGAGAGCCGGGCGGTGCAGAAGGTGATGGGCGAGGCGGCCAAGTCGGTGGCGGTGAGCTCCACCAAATCGATGATCGGTCATCTGCTGGGGGCGGCCGGCGCCGTCGAGGCGGTGTTCTCGATTCTCGCGATCCGAGACCAGGTGGCGCCGCCCACCATCAACCTGGACAACCCCCAGGAGGGTTGCGAGCTCGACTATGTGCCCCACACCGCCCGTGAGATGAAGGTCGACGTGGCACTCTCGAACTCCTTCGGCTTCGGTGGTACCAACGGCACCCTGGTCTTCACCCGGGTCTGAGGCGGGTGGAGCCGCGTGTGAGTGAGCAGGCTGCCTGGCCGCTGGACGATCGCGGCGCCGCTTACGGTGATGGCCTCTTCGAGACCATCCTGGTCAGGGCTGGCCGCCCACTACTGTGGGACGAACACCTGGCGCGGCTGGCCCGGGGATGCCATGTTCTGGGCATTCCCATGCCGGCAGAGCATGACCTGGCCGCCCCCCTGGCCGAGGCGGGGCCTGGGCTCGAGGTGCTCAAGCTGATTCTCACCCGGGGCAGCGGCGGGCGTGGCTATCGCCCGCCGGCGGCCCCCGAACCGCGGCTTCGCTGGCAGTTCGCCGACTTCGCCCCCGCCGAGTCGCGCTGGCAGAAGGGGGTGCGGGTTCGTCACTGTCGGCTACGCCTCGCCAGCCAGCCGCTGCTCGCCGGGATCAAGCACCTCAATCGTCTCGAGAATGTGCTGGCACGCGCCGAGTGGAACGATGATGCGATCGCCGAGGGGCTGCTCCGCGATGACGCGGGGCGGCTGGTCGAGGCCACCGCCATGAACCTCTTCTGGCAACGCGCCGGTCGTCTGGAGACCCCGCGCCTCGCACATTGCGGTGTGGCGGGGACCCTGCGCGAGGCGTTGATCTCCCATCTCGATATCCACGAGGTCGAGGCGGGGGACGAGGCGCTGACGAATGCCGAGGCGGTGTGGCTTGGCAACTCCGTGCAGGGCGTCTGGCCGGTCGTGTGCCTCGATGATGCCGCCGGTGTCGAACGACGTCGCTGGTCGCTCGGGGCCACGCATCGCACCTTTCAGGCCGAGGCCCACGCCTTGCTGGGCTACGCCTGCCCCTGAACTCTACTGACTCACGAGGACTCCGATGCGGCGAGTGCTGATCTTCCTGCTTGTGCTGGCCATGGTGGTCGCGGCGGCGCTGTTCGGTGGCTATCGCTACTGGCAGTCGCGCCTTACGGCTCCCATCGCGATCAGCGAGACGATGCTCTACGAGGTGCCCCGCGGGGCCGGCTACCATCGGGTGGTTGGCGACCTGGCGGCCCGGGGCGTGATCGAGGATGACTGGGCCTTCCGTGTGCTGGCGCGCCTCGAGCCTGAGAGCCTGCCGCGACTGCGCCCCGGGGAGTTCCGGCTGGAGCCCGGCATGAGCGGCCGCGAACTGCTCGAACTGCTGGGCAGCGATCGCCTGGTGAGCTATCCGCTGACCATTCCCGAGGGCTGGACCTTCCGCCAGATGCGAGCCGCTCTGGATGCGGCGCCCAAGCTGGAGCACCGTACCGAGGGGCTCGACGCCGAGGAGGTGATGGCACTGCTCGACCGCGAGGGCAAACATCCGGAGGGCTGGTTCTTTCCCGATACCTACCTCTATCACAAGGGCGCGAGCGACCTGCAGATTCTCGAGCAGGCGCTCTCGCGCATGGAGGAGACCCTCGAGGAGGTCTGGGCCCAGCGCACCGATGACCTGCCGTTCGATACCCCCTACGAGGCGCTGATCATGGCCTCGTTGATTGAACGCGAGACGGGGGCCCCCGAGGAGCGTCGTGAGATCGCCGGGGTCTTCAAGCGTCGCCTGGAGCGTGGCATGCGCCTGCAGACCGATCCCACGGTGATCTACGGCATGGGGGAGCGCTACGAGGGCAACATCACCCGCGCCGACCTGCGCGAGGCCACGCCCTACAACACCTATGTCATCGCCGGCATGCCGCCGACGCCGATTGCACTGCCGGGGCGGGCCTCGCTGGAAGCCGCGGTCGACCCGCTGCCCGGTGAGACGCTCTACTTCGTCTCCAAGGGCGATGGTACGCACCACTTCTCGCGCACCCTGCGCGAGCACAATAATGCGGTGAACCGGTATATCCGTAATCGCCAGTAAGGAGATTCATATGGCCGAGCGCGGACGCTTTATTACCCTGGAAGGGGGCGAGGGTGTGGGCAAGTCCACCAATCTCGAGCGGGTCGTTGGCTGGCTCGAGGCGCGTGGGTTCGAGGTGGTCCAGACCCGCGAGCCCGGCGGCACGCCACGCGCCGAGGCTATCCGTCGCCTGCTGCTCGACCCCGATGAGCCGGAACCGCTGGATGATGACGCCGAGCTGCTGCTGGTGTTTGCCGCCCGTGCCCAGCACCTGGCACAGGTGATCCGTCCGGCTCTGGCGCGCGGCGCCTGGGTGGTGTGCGACCGCTTCACCGATGCCACCTTCGCCTACCAGGGCGGCGGGCGCGGCATCGACAGCGCGCGCATCGCCGAGCTCGAGGCCTTCGTCCAGCGGGGCCTGGCCCCCGACCTGACCCTGCTCCTCGACATGCCGATGACGGCGGCCCAGCAGCGTCTGGATCAGCGCGGCGAGCGGCGTGACCGCTTCGAGCAGGAGCGCGCCGAGTTCTTCGAGGCGGTCCGCCAGGCCTACCTCGCGCGTGCCGCCGCTGCACCGCAACGCTTCGCCGTCATCGATGCGGCCCGCTCACGGGAGGCGGTCGCCGAACAGATCGAGAGTGTGCTCGAGGCACGGGTGGCCGCATGGCAGAGCTGAACTCTACGCCGATCACCACCCTGGAACCGCTGCCCTGGCTGGCTGGCCGATTCGCCGAGCTGACCCGCCTGGCCGACAGCGGCCGACTGCCCCACGCGCTGCTGATTTCCGGGCCGCGGGGGGTGGGCAAGCGTTCGCTGGTGGATGCCCTGGCCGCCCGGACCCTGTGCGCCGAACCCGGTGCGGTGGCCTGCGGTCGCTGCCATGGCTGCCGCATGCTGGCCTCCGGCTACCATCCCGATCTGATGAGCGTCGAACTCGAGGAGGGCAAGCGCCAGATCCGCATCGACGCCATCCGCGAGATCAACCATGTCGTTTCCCAGACCGCCCAGCAGGGGGGCTATCGGGTCATTCTCATCGCCCCGGCCGAGGCGCTCAACGTGGCCGCCGCCAACGCGCTGCTCAAGAGCCTGGAGGAACCTGGTGAGCGGACCCTCTTCCTGCTGCTCTCGGATATCCCGTCCCGTCTGTTGCCTACCATTCGCTCGCGCTGCCAGCACTGGAGCCTGGCGCCCCCCGCCGCGTCCAACTGCCTGCCCTGGCTCACCGAGCACCTCGGCGACGAGGAGGAGGCGCGCTTCTGGCTGACGGTGGCCGGTGGCTTGCCGCTGCAGGCGCTGAGCCTGGCCGAGCCCGAGGCCAGGGCCCTGCGCCAGCAGCTGGTGGAGACCTTCGAGGCGCTGGTGCGGGGGGGCGAGCCCGTGGCCGAGGCCGCCCGACTCGATCGCCAGTCCATCGACGCCATCCTGTGGTACGGTATCGCCTGGCTCGAGGATCTGATTCGCCTGGGGCTTTCCGGTGATGCCGAGGGCCTGTGCAATCCCGACCTGCTGCCGCTCTACCGTCAGGCGGTCAAGAACGCCCGGGTGCGTGACTGGTTCCGCCTGCTCGACTACGCCCGTGAAGAGCGCAGGCTGCTGGCGGCCGGCGGCAACCCCAACCCGCAGCTGGTGCTGGAAGCCTGGCTGGTGCGCTGGTCCGCGCTGTTGCGCTCATGATGCGCCGCCCGTGAACGTTGAAGGAGGGGCCCATGGCCGCCCAGAAGGCTCTGTCGCTGAATATCCAGGACGTCCAGACCCTGCTCTCGGCCTATATGCCGGCGCTCGAGCGGGGCGGTATCTTCGTGCCCACTCGCGAGCGCTATGAACTGGGCCAGCAGATCTACCTGCTGCTGACGCTGCCCGGCGAGAGCGAGCGCGTACCGGTCACCGGCCAAGTGGTGTGGGTCTCGCCGGAAGGCGTCACCGGCCGGCGGATGCCCGGGGTGGGCATCCACTTCAGTGCCGCCGACCAGGCCGTGCGCGACCGCATCGAGAACCTGCTCGCCGGGCACCTCGACAAGGGTACGCCGACCTATACGCTTTAATCAGCTTCGAGCTTCGAGCTTCGAGCTTCGAGCCATTCATCTGTCATCCGGATATACCGCATGTTTGTCGACTCCCACTGTCACCTCGATCGCCTCGATCCCGCCACCCACGGCGGAGACCTCGCCGCCACCCTGGATGCTGCCCGGGCACGCGGGGTCAAGCAGTTCCTGGCCATCGGCGTCACCCTGGATGAGGTGCCCGGTGTCGCCGCCATCGCCCGTGAACACGATGACGTGGTGATCTCCGCCGGGATCCACCCGCTGCACCGGGTCGACGAGGAGCCCGACGTGGAGGCGATCAAGGCGGTTGCCGACCGCTACGGCGCGGTAGCCATCGGCGAGTGCGGGCTGGACTATCATTACCTGAAGAAGGCGCCGGAGACGGTGCCCTCTCGGGAAGTGCAGCGCGAGCGCTTTCGCCGCCAGCTGATCGCCGCCAGGGAGCTCCAGCTGCCGGTAATCATCCATACTCGCGAGGCGCGCGACGAGACGCTGGCGCTCATCCGCGAGCACACCGATCCCGCTATCGGCGGTGTGCTGCACTGTTTCACCGAGGACCTCGAGATGGCCCGTGAGGCGGTACGCCACGGCTTCTATATCTCGCTTTCCGGGATCGTCACCTTCCACAGTGCCAAGGCGCTGCGCGAGGTCGCCAGGCAGGTACCCCTGGATCGGCTGCTGATCGAGACCGATAGCCCCTATCTGGCCCCGGTGCCCCATCGCGGCAAGCCCAACGAGCCGGGCTGGGTGGTGGAAGTGGCCGAGTGCATTGCGGCCGAGCGCGGGATCAGCGTGGAGGAGGTCGCCATGCAGACCACCGCCAACTTCTATCGGCTGTTCCGTGCCGCCGTCCCCGAGGTCTCCGAGGAGATGCGTGGCATCCTGCAGGGTGCCGGGCTGGTCACGTAGGAGGAAGGCGATGGACCTGGAGCCGCTGGTGGCACAGATCGACCCCGAGGGTGAGATCCCCCCGGTGGGTGACTGGCACCCCGAACACGAGGGGGAGATGGACCTGGTGATCGCCGCCGACGGGCGTTGGATACACGAAGGGACCATCATGTCCCGCCCACGACTGGTGCGATTGCTTTCCACCATCCTGCGCCGGGAAGCCGACGGTCGCCATGCGCTGGTCACCCCGGCCGAGAAGCAGCTGATCCGTGTCGAGGATCGCCCCTTCCTGATCGTCGACGCCGAGCCTGGCGCCGACGGCCTGTGGTGGTTGACCACCAACATGGGTGACCGCCTGGCGCTGGATGCCGGCCATCCCTTCACCCTCAGCGAGACCCCTGCCGGTGAGTGCGTGCCCGAGGTCCCGGTGCGCTTCGGCCTGGCCGCACGCCTTGGGCGCAACGTTTTCTATCGGCTGGTCGAAGAGGCCGCTTCCTTTACCCTGGATGACGGCCGTGAAGCCCTGGGGCTCCATAGCGGAGGCGTATGGCATCCGCTGGGCCTGGTTGACGGCGAGACGGCGTGCGGCTGACCGACGAGCAGCGTGCCGTGGTCGAGCACGGCGCCGGGCATGCGCGTGTTGCCGCGGTGGCGGGGTCCGGCAAGACCACCACCATGGTGGCCAGGGTGCTGCACCTGCTCGAACGGGGGGTGGCACCGCAGCGTATCCTGGTGCTGATGTTCAACCGGTCGGCACGCGAGGACTTCCAGGCGCGCCTGGCAGCCATGGCGCCTCCGGGCCAGCGGTTGCCGGATGTGCGCACCTTCCACTCCCTGGGCCACCGACTGAGTGGCAGCCTGACCCGCTGGGGGGCGCTGGCGCCCCGCCAGCTGCTTACCGCCGACTGGCAGCTCGAGCGCCTGCTGCGCCAGGCCACTCAGCTGACCCTGGGCGACCAGGATGCCGATTCCAGGGAGTCGGCGCTGGATTCGGAGCGGCTCGAGGCACTCGCCCACTTCTGTGCGTTGGTCAAGGCCGAGATGGTTCCCGCCGGCGAGCTTCACGAGCGGCTGGATTACGGTGAGGAGACCCGCTACTTTCCGGCCGCCTTCGAGCAGGTCGAGGCGCTGCTGGAGCAGCATGGGCTGATGGGCTATGCCGACCTGCTCTATCGTCCCCTGCGCGCGCTGGAAGCGGATGCCGGCCTGCGCGGCCGCATCCAGGGCTACCTCGACCATGTGATCATCGACGAGTATCAGGACATCAACGTCGCCCAGCAGCGGCTGCTGGCGCTGCTCGCCGGCGAGCGTGCCGAGGTGATGGCGGTGGGGGATGCCAACCAGTGCATCTACGAGTGGCGTGGCGCCCATCCGGAGACCATGCTCCAGCGCTTCACCGCCACCTTTGGAGAGGCCGTGGACTATCCGCTCTCCACCACCTTCCGCCACGGCCATGCCCTGGCGCTGGCCGCCAACCACGCCATCGAAGCCAATCGCCGGCGCCCCGACCAGCAGTGCCTGGCGGCTCCCGGAAACCCGCTGACCCGGATCGCGGCGGGCCAGGGCAGTCGCGGCCTGCTGGATGGCCTGGCGGCCTGGCAGCGGGAGGGGCGGGCGCTGCATGAGGCCTGTGTGCTGGTGCGCAGTTGGGCCCTCTCCGTGCCGTTGCAGCTGGCGCTGCTGCGCGAGGGGATCCCCTTTCGCCTGGCTCGGGAGGACCGCTTCGTCTTTCGTCTGCCCCTGGTCCAGGCGCTGGCCGGCTACCTGCGCCTGGCGCGTGAGCCGGGGCTACTGCGTGACCCCGCGCACCTGGCGCTGCTGTTCGGCCAGCCGACCCCCTTCGTGGCTCGCGAGCGGCTCGAGGCGCTGGCCCTGCGTCTGGCCGAGAGCCAGCGCTGGCCGGAGCCCCATGATCCGCTGCTGGCCCCCCTGAGACCCCACCAGAAGCGCACCCTCAAGAAGCGTTGGGCGCTGCTCTGTGAGCTGCCGCGGCTGGCGGCCCGTCCCCCGGCCGAGCTGCTCGAGCACGTAGTGGCCGAGGTCGATGCCGAAAAGGTGCTCAAGCGTGCCGCGGCGCGGCGCGACAAGGGCGAGGAGGACGTGCGACTGCTCGACGTGCTCAAGGAGCAGGCCAGCGAACTGGGCAACGATACCGAGGCCTTCGTCGAGCTGCTCAGCCGGCCGGTGGAGAACCGTGACGATGGCGTGCTGATCAATACCGTGCACGGTGCCAAGGGGCTGGAGTGGCCCCTGGTGGCCCTTGCCGGCGTCAACGAACAGGACTTCCCCCACTATACCCGTGACAACCCGCTCTCCCCGCAACGGCTCGAGGAGGAGCGCAGGCTCTTCTATGTGGCGATCACCCGTGCCCGGGAGCGGTTGCTGCTGCTGCATGACGGTGGCGACCACCGACCCAGCCGCTTCCTTGCCGAGAGTGCCTGGGAGGAGTGTGATCGCCTGGCCCGGCGACTGGACGGGATGGGTGAAGGGGCCCTCGAGGTGTCCCGCCCCGGGCTAGTACGTCACTATCTCGCCAGGCTGGGCGAGGAGCTGCCGCTGGTCGGCAGCGACCCGGGAGTCGCCGAGGGCGGGAGTGACTATCGCACCTTCGACGTGGGCCAGCGCCTGCGCCATGCTGTGTTCGGTGAAGGCGAGATCGACCTGGTGGAGGGGGATCCGGACAATCCGGTGATCGAGGTGCGCTTTCACCATGCCGGCCGACGGCGCTTGATCGCACGTCGGGCGCCTATCGAACTGCTCAACGGAGAACGCCCATGAGCCAACCCTTGATCGCCGCCTGGGAGCTGGAAGAGGCCCTGGAGGGGGCGCGTCCCCCGCGGTTGCTGGACTGCAGGGCACGCCTGGGGGAGCCCGACGCTGGCCACGGCCTTTGGTGGAAAGCCCATCTGCCGGGCAGCCACCACCTCGACCTGGATCGCGACCTCGCGGGACCGCCGGGGGAGGGCGGGCGACACCCCCTGCCGCGCCAGGAGGCTTTTACCGCGACGCTCCAGAGGTTGGGAGTGGCGCCGGATGTGCCGGTGGTGGTGTATGACGACATGGGCGGGCAGCTGGCAGCCGCACGGGCGTGGTGGATGCTGGCCTGCTGGGCCGGTCACCCCGATGTCAGGGTGCTGGACGGAGGCATCCAGGCCTGGCTGGGGCACGGTGGCGAGCTGCGCGAAGGTGATGGCGTGGCGCCGCGTCCCGGCGACTGGTCTCCCGCCTACCGTGACGTGGCCTGGATGGGGGCCGATGCGGTCTTCTCCGGGCGCGGTCTCAAGCTGGACGCCCGCAGCCGAGAGCGTTTCAGCGGTGAGGCCGAGCCCATCGATCCGGTGGCGGGCCATATCCCGGGGGCAATCTGCCGCCCCAGCGCCGAGAACCTGGGCGCGGACGGACGCTTCAAGGACCCGCGCCGCCTGGCCGAGGAGCTGCCCCAGGCCGATGAGTCAGTGGCCTACTGCGGCTCGGGGGTCACCGCCTGCCACACTATTCTCGCCTATGCCGTGGCGGGCAGGCCGTTGCCACGTCTCTATCCTGGCTCCTGGAGCGAGTGGATCCGCGACCCGGTGCGCCCGGTGGCGACCGGAGCCTAAGCCCGGCTCAAGCTTGAAGAGCGTCGCTTCGCTCCTGAAAGCTTGAAGCTGGAACAAGACCGCCTCCGGGGTTTTCCCCGGAGGCGGTCTTGTTCAGGCTGTTATCCAGCTTTCAGCTTACATATTCGGATAGTTCGGCCCGCCGCCGCCCTCCGGCGCCACCCAGGTGATGTTCTGGGCCGGGTCCTTGATATCGCAGGTCTTGCAGTGCACGCAGTTCTGGAAGTTGATCTGGAACCGCGGCTTGCCGTCGTCCCCCTCGACCACCTCGTAGACCCCGGCCGGGCAGTAGCGTTGGGCCGGCTCGGCGTACTCCGGCAGGTTGTCGCGAATCGGCAACTCCGGGTCGGCCAGCTTCAGGTGGCAGGGCTGGTCCTCCTCATGGTTGGTGTTGGAGAGGAATACCGAGGAGGGCTTGTCGAAGGAGAGCTTGCCGTCTGGCTTCGGGTAGTCGATCTTCTCGAATTCGCTGGCCGGCTTCAGTGCGGCATGGTCCGGAGTGGTGTCGTGGACGTTGGGCAGCTTGCCCCGCAACAGCTGGTCGGCGAAGTTGTAGGCGCCGCCAAAGACGGTGCCGTACTTGTGGATCGCCGGCCCGAAGCTGGCGCTCTCCTTGAGCTCGGCAAAGGCCCAGCTGGATTCCCACTTGTCGGTGAAGGCCGTCAGCTCCTGACCTCCTTCATCGCCTGCACTGATCGCCTCGAATACCGTCTCGGCGGCCACCAGGCCGGACTTCATGGCGGTGTGCAACCCCTTGATCTTGGCGAAGTTGAGGGTGCCAGCGTCGCAGCCGATCAGCAGGCCACCCGGGAAGGTCATCTTCGGCAGGCAGTTCAGCCCGCCCTTGGCGATGGCCCGGGCGCCGTAGGCGACCCGCTTGCCGCCCTCGAGATGTTTCGCCAGCACCGGGTGGTGCTTCATGCGCTGGAACTCGTCGAAGGGCGAGAGCCAGGGATTCTGGTAGGAGAGGTCCATGATCAGGCCTACCACCACCTGCTGGTTGTCGCCATGGTAGAGGAACCAGCCGCCATGGGTGTGCTTGTCCAGGGGCCAGCCGGATCCATGCAGCACCAGTCCGGGTTCATGCTGCTCGGCGGGCACGTCCCACAGCTCCTTCAGGCCGATGCCGTAGTGCTGGGGGTCCTTGCCCGCGTCGAGGCGATACTCCTCGATCAGGCGCTTGCCGATATGGCCCCGGGCACCCTCGGCGAACAGGGTGTACCTGGCGCGCAGCTCCATGCCCGGCATATGGCCATCCTTGGGCTGACCGTCGGCGCCCACGCCCATGTCGCCGATCAGGATGCCCTTGACCACGCCCTCCTCGACGATCGCCTCCTGCGCGGCGAAGCCGGGGAAGATCTCCACGCCCAGTCCCTCGGCCTGCTCGGCCAGCCAGCGGCACAGGTTGCCGGCGCTGATCACATAGCGGGGCATGTCCCCACCGGTGTTGTGCATGGAGGGGGGCACCAGGGCATTGGGCAGCTTCTGACCCTTCTCGGCGTCCTTGAGCAGGTAGACCTCGTCGCGGCTGGCCGGGGTGGTCAGCGGGGCGCCACGCTCCTCCCAATCGGGGAACAGCTCCTGCAGGGCGCGGGGTTCGAAGATGGCACCGGAGAGGATATGGGCGCCCACCTCGGATCCTTTCTCCACCACGCATACGGAGAGCTCCTGTTCCGCCTCGCTCGCCTGCTGCATCAGCCGGCACGCGGCGGCCAGGCCCGAGGGCCCGGCGCCGACGATGACCACATCGAATTCCATGGATTCGCGTTCGACTTGTTCTTCCATCTGCTCTCTCCTCGCTGCCCGAGTCGACGCTGAGGTCCATGCCACCAACGTCGAAACGATTTAAAACGGTCGTTTGCTTCTAGCCTGTCCCCATGATAGGCATAATAGTTCAACGAGGTCACCCCCTGCGATCGAGCAATCACGGTGTCATGCCGGCCAGGGATTCCGGGGAGGGGCCGATATTGGGATTGTTGCCGTGCGCAAGGGTATGGCACATTGGGGCAGTTTTTTCGATGCAGCGCCTATCAAACGCTTGCATGAAACATATAAGAGCATGCCACGCCGTTCTATGCGGCTGTTCCAGGAAGGTGCGGTCGGCAGTGGCAGTACCGCACCATTGGATTTGTGATGGTTCAACTTCCGAGAACCAAGCGAGGAAATCATGAAAGTACTCGTCGCGGTCAAACGCGTCATCGACTACAACGTCAAGATCCGCGTCAAGCCGGATAACTCCGACGTCGATCTCACCAACGTCAAGATGGCCATGAACCCCTTCTGCGAGATCGCCGTGGAAGAGGCGGTGCGCCTGAAGGAAAAGGGTGTAGCCACCGAGATCGTCGCCGTCACCGTCGGTCCCAAGGCCGCCCAGGAGCAGCTGCGTACCGCGCTGGCGCTGGGTGCCGACCGTGCCATCCATGTCGAGACCGACGAGCGCGTCGAGTCGCTAGGGGCGGCCAAGGCGCTGGCCAAGCTGGTGGAAGAGGAGCAGCCGGGTCTGGTGATCCTCGGCAAGCAGGCCATCGACACCGACAACAACCAGACCGGCCAGATGCTCGCCGCCCTGACCGGTCTGCCGCAGGGCACCTTCGCCTCCGCCGTGGATGTGGACGGCGAGAAGGTGCAGGTGACCCGTGAGATCGACGGCGGCCTGCAGACCGTCGAGCTTTCCCTGCCGGCCATCGTCACCACCGACCTGCGCCTCAACGAGCCGCGCTACGCCAAGCTGCCCGACATCATGAAGGCCAAGAAGAAGCCGCTGGACGTCAAGAGCCCGGCGGACCTCGGTGTCGAGGTGGCCTCGAAGGTCAAGCTGCTCAAGGTCGAGCCGCCGGCCGAGCGCCAGGGTGGCGTCAAGGTGGGCTCGGTGGACGAGCTGGTCGACAAACTCAAGAACGAGGCGAAGGTGATCTCATGAGCATTCTGGTTCTGGCCGAACATCACGACGGCGCCCTGGCCGGCGCCACCGCCCATGTGGTCGCGGCGGCACAACAGATCGGCGGCGATATCGACGTGCTGGTGGCCGGCGAAGGCGTCTCCGCCATCGCCGAGGCCGCCGCCAAGCTCGACGGCGTCAGCAAGGTCCGTGTGGCCGACAATGCCGCCTATGCCCACCTGCTGGCCGAGCCCACCGCGGCGCTGATCGCTGAGCTCGCCGGAGACTACAGCCACGTGCTGGCGGTGGCCTCCACCACCGGCAAGAACGTGCTGCCCCGGGTCGCCGCGCTCAAGGACGTGGCGCAGATCTCCGAGATCATCGCCGTCGAGTCCGCGGATACCTTCAAGCGCCCGATCTACGCCGGCAACGCCATCGCCACGGTGCAGAGCGAGGACGCGCTGAAGGTGATCACCGTGCGCACCACCGGCTTCGATGCGGTGGGTGAGGGCGGCAGCGCCGCCATCGAGGCCGTGGACTTCGTGGCCGACAACGCCCAGTCCACTTTCATCAAGGAGGAGCTGGCCCAGTCCGACCGTCCCGAGCTGGGTGCCGCCAAGGTGGTCATCTCCGGTGGTCGCGGCATGGGCAACGGCGAGAACTTCAAGCTGCTCGACGGCATCGCCGACAAGCTGGGCGCGGCCATCGGCGCCTCGCGTGCCGCGGTGGACGCCGGCTTCGTTCCCAACGACATGCAGGTGGGCCAGACCGGCAAGATCGTCGCCCCGGACCTCTACATCGCCGTGGGCATCTCGGGTGCCATCCAGCACCTGGCCGGCATGAAGGACTCCAAGGTGATCGTGGCCATCAACAAGGATGAGGAGGCACCGATCTTCCAGGTCGCCGACTATGGCCTGGTGGCGGATCTCTTCGAGGCTCTTCCGGAACTCGAGAGCAAGCTGTAACGGCGACCCCTCGAGGCGTCGTCAAGAAGGCCGGCTCCCTCAGGGGCCGGCCTTCTGCCATCTGGCTTGCGCTAGACGGATTCGCGCTGGCTGGGGTAGGGTGGCCGGAGGATAAAAAGTGCGTGCGGTGCGGTTGAAATCCCTATGCGGCGACCGCATCTCAATGAGTTGCAGCACAATGAAAGCCACCAAAAGGAGATGATCAACATGGCACATACCCTCCCTGACCTCCCGTATGCCTACGATGCGCTCGAGCCCCACATCGATGCGCTGACCATGGAGATCCACCACTCGCGTCACCACCAGACCTACGTCAACAACCTGAACGCTGCTCTCGAGGGCACCGGCCTGGAAGACGTGCCGGTCGACGAGCTGCTGGCCGATCTGGACAAGGTGCCGGCTGAGAAGCGTCAGGCGGTGATCAACAACGGTGGCGGCCACTCCAACCACTCCATGTTCTGGCAGATGATGTCGCCCAATGGCGGCGGTCAGCCCAAGGGCAAGGTGGCCGAGGCCATCGACAGCGAGCTGGGTGGCTTCGAGGCTTTCAAGGATGCCTTCACAAAGGCCGCTCTGGGTCGCTTCGGCAGCGGCTGGGCCTGGCTCTGCGTCACTCCGGAGAAGAAGCTGGTGGTGGAGAACAGCCTGAACCAGGACAGCCCCATCTCCAACGGCAACACTCCGGTGCTGGGGCTGGACGTGTGGGAGCACGCCTACTACCTCAAGTTCCAGAACAAGCGCCCGGACTACATCGCCGAGTTCTTCAACGTGATCAACTGGGACGAGGTTGAGCGTCGCTACCAGGCGGCCACCGCCTGATCGACTGACCGACTTCCGGTCTCACCACGCAGCGCCGCGGCCTTAGGGTCGCGGCGCTGTTTTTATATTCGCCCCTTGTTCCTTTTCTTGTGCCTCGTCCCTATCTATACCACAACATATGGTAATTAAAGGGTGACGAATTCTATATATGGTGTATCCTTGCCTCTGTAGACGCCATATATAGTTTTCCTGCCAACAGGGAGTGTCACCATGGAGATCGAGGTCTATACCCGTCCCGCCTGCCCCCAGTGCACCGCCACCTGCCGCACCCTGGAGCGTCAGGGCATCGCCTACCGCCTGATCGACCTGGAGCGTGACCCGAAGGCCCGCGAGCGCGTGATGTCCCTGGGCCACCGCCAGTTGCCGGTGGTGATTGCCGGCTCCGAGCACTGGTCCGGCTTCCGTCCGGATCGCCTCGGCCACCTGGCCCAGGCGTGAGTGTGGCGGCCGTCTCGGCGTTGCCACCGGAGCTGATCTACTTCTCGACCCGCTCCGGCAATACCCATCGCTTTATCCGGAAACTGGACCTGCCCGCTCGGCGCATCCCGATCGAGCGGGAGGCACCGAGTCTGGCGGTGACACGCCCCTTTATCCTGGTGACGCCCACCTACGGCGGGGGCGAGGCGAAGGGTGCTGTGCCCGCGCCGGTGATCCGCTTCCTCAACGAGGCCGATAACCGTGCGCTGCTGGTGGGGGTGATCGCCGCTGGCAATACCAACTTCGGCGCCGCCTACGGGCTGGCCGGGCGCATCATCGCCGAGAAGTGCGGCGTACCGCTGCTGTATCGATTCGAATTGCTGGGCACGGACGAGGACGTGACCCGGGTTCGCAAGGGAGTGAGAGAGTTTTGGACACGACTATCCTGACCCCGCCGCCCCGCCAGGGGGAGGCCGCCGCGCGTGAGCTGGATTACCACGCGCTCAACGCCATGCTCAACCTGTATGGTACCGACGGACGCCTGCAACTGGAGCGCGACCGCGAAGCGGTGCGCCAGTACTTCCTGCAGCACGTCAACCAGAACACCGTGTTCTTCCATTCGCTGGAGGAGAAGCTCGACTACCTGGTGGAGCAGGAGTATTACGAACCGGAGGTGCTTGCGGCCTATGCTCCCGGCTTCGTCAAGGCGCTGTTCGAGCAGGCCTACGCCTGGAAGTTCCGCTTCCCGAGCTTCCTCGGCGCCTTCAAGTACTACACCAGCTATACGCTGAAGACCTTCGACGGGCGTCGCTACCTGGAGCGCTTCGAGGGCCGGGTGTGCATGGTGGCGCTGACCCTGGCCCGCGGTGACGAGGCCCTGGCGCGGGCGCTGGTGGACGAGATCATCGGCGGGCGCTTCCAGCCGGCCACGCCCACCTTCCTCAATGCCGGCAAGCGCCAGCGCGGCGAACTGGTCTCCTGCTTCCTGCTGCGCCTCGAAGACAACATGGAGTCCATCGGTCGGGGCATCAACTCGGCGCTGCAGCTCTCCAAGCGCGGTGGCGGAGTGGCATTGCTGCTCAGCAACATCCGCGAGGCGGGGGCCCCCATCAAGCAGATCGAGAACCAGTCGTCGGGCATCATCCCGATCATGAAGCTGCTCGAGGACGCCTTCTCCTACGCCAACCAGCTGGGCGCCCGCCAGGGGGCGGGCGCGGTCTACCTCAACGCCCACCATCCCGACATCCTGCGTTTCCTCGACACCAAGCGCGAGAACGCCGACGAGAAGGTACGCATCAAGACCCTCTCGCTGGGGGTCACCATCCCCGACATCACCTTCGATCTCGCCCGGCGCAACGCGCCCATGTACCTTTTCTCGCCCTATGACGTGGAGCGTGTCTACGGCGTGCCCTTCGGCGACATCAGCGTCACCGAGAAGTACCACGAGATGGTTGACGACCGGCGCATCCGCAAGACCAAGATCGACGCCCGGGCTTTCTTCCAGACCCTGGCCGAGGTGCAGTTCGAGTCGGGATATCCCTATGTGATGTTCGAGGACAACGTCAATCGCGACAATCCCATCGCCGGCCGGGTCAACATGAGCAACCTCTGCTCGGAGATCCTGCAGGTCAACACGCCCAGCGAGTTCGACGAGGATCTCGGCTACCGCCGCGTGGGAGAGGACATCTCCTGTAACCTTGGCTCATTGAATATCGCCCGGGTGATGGATGGCGGGGATATCGGAGCCAGCGTCGAAGTCGCCGTACGCGGCCTGACCGCGGTGGCCGAGATGACCGACATCGCCTCGGTGCCTTCGGTGGCTAACGGCAATGCCCGCTCCCGGGCCATCGGCCTGGGTCAGATGAACCTGCATGGCTTCCTGGCCCGGGAGCATATCCACTACGGCTCACCGGAAGCGCTCGACTTCACCAGCGTCTACTTTGCCTGCGTGGCCTACCATGCACTGCGCGCCTCCAACCGGCTGGCCATGGAGCGCGGCGAGAGCTTCGCCGGCTTCGCGGCCTCCGCCTACGCCAGCGGTGCCTTCTTCGACAAGTACACCGAGCGTGACTGGCGACCGAGCACCGAACGCGCCCGGGCGTTGTTCGAGCGTCTCGGCATCGTGCTGCCGACTCGCGATGACTGGGCGGCCCTCAAGGAGTCGGTGATGGCGCACGGGCTTTACAACCGCTACCTGCAGGCGGTGCCTCCCACCGGATCGATCTCCTACATCAACCACGCCACCTCCAGCATTCATCCAGTGGCCTCGCCCATCGAGATCCGCAAGGAGGGCAAGCTGGGGCGGGTCTACTACCCGGCACCCTACCTGGACGACGACAACCTGGCGTTCTACCGCGACGCCTACGAGATCGGACCCGAGGCGATCATCGACACCTACGCCGCGGCCTCGGAGCACGTCGACCAGGGGTTGTCGCTGACGCTCTTCTTTCCCGATACCGCCACCACCCGGGACATCAACCGTGCCCAGATCTATGCCTGGCGAAAGGGGATCAAGACGCTCTACTACGTGCGCCTGCGCCAGAGTGCCCTGCAGGGCACCGAGGTAGAAGGCTGCGTTTCGTGCACACTCTGACGGAGGGATCCGACATGACGACGGCAACATCGCGATTGACCCGTGTCCAGGCCATCAACTGGAACCGGCTCGAGGACGACAAGGATCTGGAGGTGTGGAACCGCCTGACCAGCAACTTCTGGCTACCCGAGAAGGTGCCGCTCTCCAACGACATCCCGTCGTGGAACACCCTGAGCGAGCCGGAGCGGCGGCTCACTATCCGGGTGTTCACCGGACTGACGCTGCTCGACACCATCCAGAGCAGCGTCGGGGCGCCGACGCTGATGCCCGATGCGCGCACCCCCCATGAGGAGGCGGTCTATGCCAATATCGCTTTCATGGAGGCGGTACATGCACGCTCCTACAGTTCGATCTTCTCGACGCTATGCACCACTCGCGAGGTGGATGACGCCTTCCGCTGGAGCGAGGAGAACCCCGCGCTGCAGACCAAGGCCGAGCTGGTACTCGAGCGCTACCGCGCCGAGGACCCGCTGATGCGCAAGGTGGCCAGCGTCTTCCTGGAGTCGTTCCTGTTCTACTCGGGCTTCTACCTGCCGATGTACTGGTCGAGCCACGCCAAGCTGACCAACACCGCCGACCTGATCCGCCTGATCATCCGCGACGAGGCGGTGCACGGCTACTACATCGGCTACAAATTCCAGCAGGCCCTGGCCGAGGCGAGCCCAGAGCGCCAGGATGAGGTCAAGGCATACGCCTATGACCTGTTGCTGGCGCTCTACGACAACGAGGTGGCCTACACCGAGTCGCTCTACGACGAGGTGGGGTTGACCGAGGACGTCAAGGCGTTCCTCCACTACAACGCCAACAAGGCACTGATGAACCTGGGCTTCGAGGGTCTCTTTCCCCAGGAGCTGTGCGACGTGGATCCCACCATCCTCGCCGCACTCTCGCCGGGGGCTGACGAGAACCACGACTTCTTCTCCGGTTCCGGTTCGGCTTATGTCATCGGGCGGACGGTCGCCACCGAGGATGAGGACTGGGCCTTCTGATCTTCGTCATTGATAATTGTTATCATTTTTGCGATGATCCGGCGTCATTCGAGATCGCTCAGGGAGCCTGACGTGAAGAGGACCGGACATCTGCTGATCGGGGTGGCCGCCGGCTTGATGCTGGCGGCCACCCCGCTGATGGCCCAGGAGCTGCTGGAAGCCACCGGTGAGGCCCAGCGCGCCCAGGCCGAGCTGCAGCAAAGGATCGATGCCGCCGACGACGCCAGTCGCGAGATGTTGGCCGAGCTACGTCGCCTGGAAGCCGCTACCCGCCGGCTCGAGGCGCGCAGCGACACCCTGGCGCCACGGCTCGAACGCCAGGCGCAACAGCTGGATGCTCGGGAAGCGGCACTAGATACCCTGGCCGAGACGCGTGAGACGTTGCCCGAGGTCGAACAGGCGCTGACCAGGCGCCTGGCCACATGGGTCGAAGGCGATCTGCCGTTCCTGAGAGAAGAGCGCCTGGCCCGGGCCGAGGGCCTCGAGAAAGGCATGACGGACCCCGACACTACCACCGCGGAGCGCCTGGATCATCTGCTTGCCGCCTGGCGCAGTGAGCTGGACTACGGCCGCGAGCTCGACGCCTGGCGCGGTACTCTCGGGCAGGGCGAGCAGCGCCGCGAGGTGGACTTCCTGCGCCTGGGGCGGGTGGGGCTCTACTACCTGACCGCCGACGGACGAGAGGGTGCGGTCTGGCGCAGCGATGCCAAGCGCTGGCAAGCGCTGGATGAGGCGGCCCGCGTCGAGCTGCGCCATGGCCTGCGCATCGCCCGCGACCAGCGAGCACCGGAACTGCTGACCCTGCCGGTTTCCCGCCCCATCATGCCGGCCAACGAGGGGGATGCCTCATGATGACGACCGTCACATCTGCTGCCGGGCGCATGGTAGCGATAGCCCTGACCGCATTGTTGCTGGTCACGGCACTGCCCGCAGCCGCTCAGGAGGATCCCTTGACCACGCTGCGCGCCGAGCGCGAGGCCGCAGAGGCCCGGGACGCCGCCCGACTTGCCGCGCTGGTCGAGGATCGTGAGGCGCTGGAGTCTGCCTTGAACGAGGCCCGCCAGGTGCACGCCGCGGCCGAAGCACGAGGTGCCGAGCTCGAGTCACGTCAGGCCGAGTTGCAGGCACGGGATTCGGCCCTGGATGAACGCCAGGCCGAGCAGGGGGGTGACCTGGCGGCGGTACTGGACGTGCTGGCCCGGCACAGCGGCGAGCTGCGTGACTCCCTGGGACAGAGCTGGATCACGTTGGGAGGCCCTGATCTACCGCCACGCCTGGATGATGCCGAGGTGCTGCGTCCGGAACACCTCGAGACCCTGGGCGATGCGCTGATGGCGCTGACCGCCGAGACTGGCCGCATTCGGGCCTTAGAGGCTCCTGTTGCCGGCAGCAACGGCGAGATCCGCCCCCGCGAGGTGGTGCGCCTGGGTGACCTGGCGGCATTCAGTGGCGGCGAGCTGCTCGAGCGTGGGGCCGAGGAGGGCGTACTCTCCACGCTGGCGCGGACGCCGGTTGAGGTCAGCGAGCACTTGAGCGCCTTTCAGGCCGGCAACGCCGAGACCGTCGTGCTGGACCCCACCGGTGGCGATGTTCTGGCGGCCTTGGGCCAACGCCCCAGCCTGGTGGAGCGTTTCCATCAGGGGGGTGCTGTGGGCTATGTCGTGGTGGGGCTCGGCGCATTCGGCCTGCTGGTGGCACTGGCCCAGTATGCCTATCTGCTCCGTGTCAGCCTGGTGGTAAGGCGTCAGCGTCGTGACCTGGCCGACCTGCGTCAGGACAACCCGCTGGGCCGTGTGCTGCTGCGTTTCCGGGCACTCAGCGACGAGCCGGTGCCCGAGGCGCTGGAGGCGCGGCTCGACGAGGCGGTGCTGGCCGAGATGCCACGCCTGGAGCGCGGTCAGCCGCTGGTCAAGCTGCTTGCCGCGGTCTCTCCGCTGCTCGGCCTGCTGGGCACGGTGACCGGCATGATCGTTACCTTCCAGGCGATCACCGTGTTCGGCACCGGCGATCCGCAGCTGATGGCCGGTGGTATCAGCCAGGCCCTGGTGACCACCGTGCTGGGACTGGTTACCGCCGTGCCGCTGCTGTTTGCACATACCGCCCTGACCGGGCGCAGCCGCCAGCTGGCCGGCATTGTCGAGGGCCAGGCTAGTGCCGCCCTGGCCGAAACCCTCGAGCACCGCCAACCCTCATCCGTCGCGTCCAGGAACAAGCGCCGTGCTGATGCCCTGGCTTGAGCCGATCGCACGGCTGATCGATGCCGGTGGCGTGGTGCTGGTCGGCATCGCCGCGGTAGCGGCCCTGCTTTTCAGCCTGGCACTCGAGCGGGTGCTGTTCTTCCGCCTCGCCTACCGGGGAGCCCGCCAGCGCCTGATCCGGCGCTGGACGGCGCGCGCTGACCACCACAGCTGGAGCGCCCTGACCCTGCGTGAGGTGTGGACCCGCCAGCTGATCGCGCGACTGCGCCGGCCGTTACCCTGGCTCAAGCTGCTGGTGGCGCTCTGTCCACTGCTCGGCCTGCTGGGTACCGTCACCGGCATGATCAGCGTCTTCGACAGCTTGGCATTGAGCGATACTCACCAAGCCCGCGCCATGGCCGATGGGGTCGCCCGGGCGACTCTGCCGACCCTGGCCGGAATGGCCGTGGCCGTGGTGGGACTGCTGTTCACCAGTCGACTGGAACAGATCATCCGGCGCGAGGACCAACGGCTGCATGACCGCCTGGCCCGTGCCGTGGAGGAGAGTGATGCGTAGACGTCGCAGCGTTGCCGGCGAGCCGGGGGATGCCGGAGAGATCAACCTGACCCCGATGCTCGATGTGGTCTTCATCATGTTGATCTTCTTCATTGTCACCACCAGCTTCATCAAGGAGAGCGGGGTGGAGATAGAACGTCCCGAGTCGAGTGCTGCCACACCGCGCCCGGATGCCCAGCTGATGGTGGCGATCACGCCGGAGGGAGCCGTCTGGGTGGATGGCGAACCGGTGGACGTGCACCGGGTGGGTGACGAGGTGGCCGCCCTGGTCAGCGACGATGGCGGTGTGGTGATCCAGGCCGATCGAGAGGCCACCACGGGCCTTCTGATTGAGGTGATGGACCGCTTGCGCCAGGCGGGAGTGGAGAACGTGGCGGTGGCCGCCACGCGAGGCGCCTCATGACACGGGTTGTTGTCTCGGTGCTCTCCGGCCTGGGACTGGCGCTGCTGCTGTTCTGGCTGCTGGCGCTGCTGGTTACGCCTCCCGAGGCTGAGGTCGAGGTCATGGAAATGAGCATGGCGCTGACCAGTGTCGAGGCAGCCGAGCCCGAGGCGACTCAGCCGCCCGCCGATGCCGAGCCCCCGGCGCCCGTGGAGCCGGCGCCGCCGCCTCCCTTGCCGGAGCCGGCCCCGCTGCCCCGCAGCGAGGTGATGCTGCCAGAACCCGAGCTGCCGCCGGAGAACGCCGAGCCGCCGGAACTGGATACGCGTCTGCCGGAATTGAGCGAGGTTCAGCCCGAGCCTCGCCCGGAGCCGGCGTCGCAGCCTGCCTCTCCGCCGGAACCCCGCCCCCAGGCAGAGCCCGAACCCCAGGCGAGCCCGGCACCACAGCCGAGCCAGGAATCCTCGGCGCCATCGTCCGCGCCCTCTGAACCTGCACAGGCCGAAGCGGCCAGCAATGCGCCGGTGGATGTGGGGCAGGTTGCGCCCACCAGTCGGGTGCCGCCCGAGTATCCCGCGCGGGCCCAGCGCCGCGGCCTCGAGGGGCATGTCGAGGTGGAGTTCGTGATTCGAGCCGACGGTAGCGTCGACCCCTCGAGCATCCGCGTGCTCTCCGCCCGGCCATCCAATGTCTTCGACCAGGCAGCGAAGCGAGCCGTATCACGCTGGCGCTTCGAATCCGCTGAGGGGCTGCGTCGCGCTCGCCAGCGCCTGGAATTCGAGCTGAGGTAATGCCATGTCGAGAGTTCTCCTGCCTGTTGCGCTGCTGGTCACTAGCTGGTTTGGGGTCGCCACCGCGGCCTGGTCGGCGCCACCGCTACCGGCCTCGTTCATCGCCGATCTCGAAGGACTCCAGGCGCGCCTGGAGGCCGGTGACCTGGCGGCAGTGAGGGAGCGATCCGTGGCCCAGGCCGAGCGTCTGGCCGGGGGCAATGCCGCCGATCGCTGGGCTCGCGCTCTCTATCTGCAACTGGCGGCGGGGGCGGCGGCACGTGACGGGGATCTCTCCTTGGCCGCCGACTACCTCGGCCAGGCGCGTCGCGTATCCGGCATCGAGCCGGATCATCGCGATCGCTGGCAGCACGACGAGGCCGGGTTGCGCCTGGCCGCGGGCGAGACCCGGGATGGCGCCAACCTGCTGGCCGAGTGGCTCGAGGGCCACTCGGGCGAAGCCCGGGATCACTGGCGTTTGGCTCGCGCCAGGGCCGAACTCGAGCAGTGGGAGCTGGCCGCCGAGCATGTGCGGCATGCGCGTGGCATGACTGAGCAACTGGATGAGGGGCAGCGGGAACTGGCCGTCACGGTGCTGCGCCGCGCCGGGGACGAGGCAGAGGCTCTGGCGCTCCTGGGTAGCGGGCTCGCCACGAGCCGCGACCCTGAACGCTGGCGAGTTGCTGCAGCCCTGGCACAGCGTGCCGGCAATACCGGTCAGGCGGCATCGATCTGGGAGGCGGGCTGGCGGGCTGGCGTATTCACCGGGGCCGATGACCTTCGCCGGTTGGTCGAGTTGCATCTGGCCGGAGGTACTCCGGCCCGGGCCGCCGAGCATCTCGAGGCCGCCCTGGCAGAGGGGACCCTGGAGGACAGCGAGGCGAACCGGCGGCTGCTGGCCCAGGCCTGGGAGCGGGCCCGGGACCGTGAGCGCGCCCTGGCCGCCTGGCAGCGGGTGGCCAAGCAGAGTGGGGCCGGCGACGATTGGGCGAGGCTTGGTCAGCTCGCCCATGCCTGGGGACGTGATCGGCTGGCCGAGCAGGCACTGGACCGCGCCGGGCTGCGCCCGGAGTTATAAGCTGTGAGCTTTAAGCTTTAAGAAAAACGGGGGCATATCAACCGCTGCCACCGCTTATCTCGGTGGCAAGATCCCGGCTTACGGCTTACGGCTTACGGCTTACGGCGCCTGCTGTACCCCGTCGATCTCGCGGACGAAGGGCGGTAGCGAGTCGAGCAGTGCCCGCCCGTAGCGCCGGGTGAGCACGCGCCGGTCGAGGAGGGTGATGCGGCCGTGGTCGGCTTCCTTGCGGATCAGACGGCCACAGGCCTGGACCAGCTTGATGGAGGCGTCCGGCACGCTGATGCGCATGAAGGGATTGCCACCGCGGCTCTCGATCCATTCGGCGAGCGTCGCGCCCACCGGATCGTCGGGCACCGCGAAGGGCAGTCGGGTGATGACCACATGGGTCAGGTAGTCGCCGGGCAGGTCGATGCCCTCGGCGAAGCTCGCCAGCCCGAAGATGATGCTGCCTTCCCCAGCATCTACCCGCTCGCGGTGGCGGTTGATCAGCTCGCGCTTGGGCAGCCGGTCCTGGGCCAGTACCCGTTCGGCCAGGGACCTGGGCAACGCCTTCTCCACGGCGCGCAGCTGGGCCCGGGACGAGAACAGCATCAGCACTGCTTCCCGGGTGTCGAGACCCTGTACGAAGTCGACGATGGCACGCTCATGGCCTTCGCGATCGGCGGGGTCGACGGCCTCCCGGGGAACGCTGAGCACCGCCCGCGAATAGTCGAAGGGACTGGGTAGGCGCTGGTAGCGATAGCGGTTGGCCAGTCCGGCGCGCTCCTGCAGCCGTTCGAAACGACCCAGTGCGGTGAGCGTCGCCGAGGTGACCACGGCGCCGAAGGTGGTACCCCACAGGCTCTTGGCCAGGGTGTGGGCGGCCGACACGGGGCTCGCCGCGAAGGTCAGCTCCGGCTCACCGCCGAAACGTTCTAGTGTCAGCCAGCGCGCCCGCGGTGGCTCTCCCTCGGGATCGACCTCGCTGAAGGCCTGCCACAGGGCGTGGGCTTCCAGGGCGCGGCCATGGAGCAGCGCCACCAGCGGCAGCCACGCCTCAGCGGCGTCCCGAGGCAGGCCAGTGTGCTTCTCGGGGTCGAGGCTCTCGCGCAGGATATCCGCCATGCTCTCGAGGGTGCGGGAGAGCTCGGCAAACAGCGTGACCAGCGCCGCGGCGTGCTCGCGCAGTGCCTCCGGGGCGCGTCCCATCTCGAAGCGGTGCTGGTGGAACTCCTCGGCGTCGCCGAGCCCCTGGGGACGCCCGGCCAGCTGATGGCCCAGGGCGAAGGCCTCGCCGAGTCGTGGCTCGGCGGCATCCATCGCCTGGGGCAGGCTGGCCAGCAGCCGCGCCAGGGTGGGCTGTACGCCCAGGGCGGCGTTGAGTTCGCTGAGCGACTTCCTGAGATTGCGCAGCCAGCGCAGGCCGGAATTCACGCCGAAGCGATAGGTGAAGTGGTTGAGGGCCTTGTCGGGCAGGTGATGCCCCTCGTCGAAGACGTGGATGCAGTCACCCGGGTCGGGCAGTACCACGCCGCCGCCCAGGGAGAGATCGGCTAGCACCAGGTCGTGGTTGGCGACGATGATATCGGCCTGTTCCATGTCGCGGCGGGCACGGAAGAAAGCGCAGGCACCGAAGTGGCCACAGCGCCGGTTGGTGCACTGCCGGTGGTCCACGGTCAGGCGACGCCAGTGCTCATCCTTGATCGCCTCGGGCCAACTGTCGCGATCCCCCTCCCAGCGGCCACTTCCGTAGGCGTCGCCCAGGGTCTTGACTAGGGCCTGGAAGTCATCGCCGCCACTGTCCAGGGCCTGCTCGAACATCGACAGGGTGGGATTCTCCTCGCCGCCATCGAGGGCCTGGTCGAGGCGTGCCACGCACACATAGCGGCCACGCCCCTTGGCCAGGGCGTAGCTGAAGTCGATCCCGCTGTGGGCCTTGAGCGCCGGCAGGTCCTGGTGAAGCACCTGCTCCTGCAGCGCCACCGTGGCGGTGGAGATCACCAGCCGCTTGCCGCGGGCCTTGGCCACCGGCAGGGCGGCCAGCAGATAGGCCAGGGTCTTGCCGGTGCCGGTGCCCGCCTCGAGCACGCAGACATGCTCGTCGCTTGTGCGCTTGCCGGAGTCGTCGGCCTCGATGCCTGCCAGGGTGCGGGCGATCTCGGCGATCATCAGGCGCTGGCCATAGCGAGGCGTGAGCCCGAGGCCCTCCAGCGCATGGCGGTAGGCTGTCTGGATCTCGCGCTTGAGGGCCTCGTCGAGCATCGCGGCTACAGCAGTCCTTCGGGGGGATGCTCGCAGGGCAGCTTGTCGCCGATGAAACGCTCGATCTCGGGCAGCGAGAAGGCATCTTCTTCGCCCACGAAGCTGATCGATACGCCCTTGGCGCCGGCCCGGCCGGTGCGGCCAATACGGTGGACATAGTCCTCCGGGTCTTCCGGCAGGGTGTAGTTGATCACGTGGCTGACGTCCTCGATATGGATGCCGCGACCGGCCACATCGGTGGCCACCAGCACCTGGATCTCACCTGCGCGGAACTTCTCTAGGGTTTCGATGCGCTGGTTCTGAGGCACGTCGCCGGAGAGCATGGCCACGTCGATCCCCGCCTTGCGGAGCAGGTCGTCGAGCTTGCGCACCAGGTCACGCCGGTTGCCGAACACCATCACCCGATCGAAGCTTTCCTGCTGCAGCAGCTTGACCAGCAGGCGCTGCTTGTCGGCATCGCCGACCATGTAGACGCGCTGGTCGATATCGGCGGCGTTGTCGACTGTCACCGCGATCTCGACGTGGGCCGGCTCATGGGTCCACTGGCTGGCCAGCTCGAGGATGTCCTCGGTGAAGGTGGCCGAGAACAGGAAGGTCTGACGCTCCTCCTTCTTCGGCGTATGGCGGATGATGCGCTTGACGTCGGGAATGAAGCCCATGGAGAGCATGCGGTCGGCCTCATCGAGCACCAGCACCTCGACCTGGGTCAGGTCGACGTCGCGCTTCTGATGGAAGTCGAGCAGGCGCCCCGGCGTGGCCACCAGGATGTCGAGCTTGCCGCCCAGGGCGTCACGCTGCTTCTGGTAGTCCATGCCGCCGACGACACTGGCCACCTTGAGATCGGTGAAGCGGGCCAGTGCCTTGGCATCCTTCTCGATCTGCAGGGCGAGCTCCCGGGTCGGCGCCACGATCAGCGAGCGCGGCGCACCGTTCTTCTGGCCGTTGGGACGCTCTTCCTCGAGGAAGTAGGCGATGATCGAGATCAGGAAGGCGGCGGTCTTGCCGGTGCCGGTCTGGGCCTTGCCGACGATATCGCCGCCGAGCAGGGTGTGGCCGAGGGCCTCGGCCTGGATCGGCGTGCAGTACTCGAAGCCTAGCGCATGGATGGCGCGCATCAGCGGCAGGGGCAGGTCGAAGTCGTGAAAGCGCCACTTGCCGGCCACCGGGGGTACCTGGAACTGGCGCAGGTCCCAGTTCGACTGGCGACGGCGCGGCTTGCGACGACGACGCTTGGGCTTGCGGTTCTCGGCCGGGGCCGTGGTCTGTTCCGACTCGCTCATAGGCTTGCTGTCTTTCCGTATCGATAGGGTAGTCGTGTGATGCAAACGGGCATTGTACCAGTCTATGCGACGAAGGGCGCGTCTCACCGCGAAGGGCTGGTAGAATGCGCGCCAAAGCAGAGGAGTTTCCCCATGACACGTCGCAAAAAGACCCGTTCGCTGGCCGACAAGGTGCAGATTCGCACCGGTCGACGCAAGGATTACAAGAAGTGGCGCCACGAGAATCCCGATCAGGTGACCTCGTCGACCCGCTATACTCAGAAGAAGCGTCAGCAGCGCAAACTGCAGGCTGCCCGCAAGCAGGCCCGCCAGGAGGCTGGCCAGGAGATCGCCATTCACCCTGAGCACGAAGGCGGCCAGGGATCGGAGCAGGGAGGCCCGTCGAACTGATGCGCCTGGTCTCGTTCAATATCAACGGCATTCGCGCGCGTCTCCATCAGCTGGAGGCGCTGGTGGCTACCCAGCGGCCGGCCGTGATCGGCCTGCAGGAGACCAAGGTGCAGGACGCCGAGTTTCCCCGCGAAGCGGTGGAAGCGCTGGGCTACCGGGTCGTCTACCACGGCCAGAAGGGCCACTACGGAGTGGCCCTGATGATTGATGTCGCCCAGTGCGGTGAGCCCGAGGCGGTGCACTACGGCTTCCCGGATGACGGCGAGGAGTCCCAGCGGCGCATGATCGGCGTGGTGCTGCGCCTGGCCGACGGTGAGCCGCTGACGGTGTGGAACGGCTACTTCCCCCAGGGCGAGAACGTCGAGCACCCGCTGAAGTTTCCCCACAAGCGTGAGTTCTATGCCCAGCTCCGGCGCCTGCTGGAGGGCGCCCACCGCCCCGACGAGCGCCTGGCGGTGATGGGCGACTTCAACATCTCGCCCGAAGATATCGATATCGGCATCGGCGAGGCCAACCGCAAGCGCTGGCTTCGCGAGGGCAAGACCAGCTTCCAGCCGGTGGAGCGCGAGTGGCTCGCCGGGATCAAGGCCTGGGGGCTCACTGACAGTTACCGCCTGCGCTATCCGACGGTGGACGACCGCTTCAGCTGGTTCGACTATCGCTCGAAGGGCTTCGACCGGGAGCCGAAGCGTGGCCTGCGCATCGACCATATCCTGGTGACCGCCCCGTTGGCCGAGAGGGTGACCGACGCGGGTATCGACTACGACCTGCGTGGCATGCAGAAGCCCTCCGACCACGCCCCGGTATGGACTGAGCTGGTGCTCTAGGGAGTGTGAGTTCTTACCTGAAGAAAACCCCACGCCGACAGCAGTGGCGCGGGGTTTTCGTGCACGGTACCGGGAACCGCTGGGTGGTTGTGCCGGGCGGCTCGATCAGGCCTCGATGCGCTTGGCCAGTACCGGCGCCAGCTTCTCGTCCATCTCTTTGAAGGCCCGTTCGGTGGTCTCCCAGTCGATGCAGGCATCGGTGATGGAGACACCGTATTTCAGCTGGCTCAGGTCCTCGGTCAGTTTCTGGTTGCCCCAGCCGATGTTGGACTCGACCATCAAGCCGATGATCGAACGGTTGCCCTCGAGGATCTGGTTGGTGACGTTCTCCAGCACCAGCGGCTGAAGCGCCGCATCCTTGTTGGAGTTGGCGTGGGAGCAGTCGATCATGATGTTGGGCTTGATGCCGGCCTTGTTGAGCTCCTGCTCGGCCAGGGCCACGCTGACGCTGTCGTAGTTGGGCTTGCCGTTGCCGCCACGCAGCACCACGTGGCCGTAGACGTTGCCGCGGGTGCGGATGATCGCCACCCGGCCCTTGTAGTCGATGCCCAGGAAGTTATGGGGATGCGCCACCGATTGCAGGGCGTTGACCGCGACATCCAGGCTGCCGTCGGTGCCGTTCTTGAAGCCTACCGGGCAGGAGAGGCCCGAAGACATCTCGCGGTGGGTCTGGGATTCGGTAGTACGCGCACCGATCGCCGACCAGCTGATGCAGTCCTGGATATACTGCGGCGAGATCGGGTCGAGTGCCTCGGTGGCCAGCGGCAGGCCCATCTCGGCGAGCTCCACCAGCAGCTTGCGGGCGATATGCAGCCCTTCCTCGATCTCGAAGGAGCCATTGAGGTGGGGGTCGTTGATCAGGCCCTTCCAGCCCACGGTGGTGCGCGGCTTCTCGAAGTAGACGCGCATCACGATATACAGGCTGTCCTTCACCTCATCGGCCAGGCGGCGCAGGCGGCGCGCGTAGTCGATGGCCGCGTCCACGTCGTGGATGGAGCAGGGGCCGACCACGACCAGCAGGCGTGGATCCTCGCCGTCGAGGATGCGCTGGATGGTGTGGCGCCCCTCGATGACCGTCTTCTCGGCGGCGTCGGTAAGCGGAATCTCCTGCTTGAGGGCTTCCGGGGTGATAAGCACGTCCTGGGAGAGGACGTTGAGGTTGCTGACCTGCTGATCTGTCATTCGAGTACCTTGTCTGTCGTGTCTGCGCTGAGGGCCTGACGGCGTGATTCTTGTGCGCCTACTATACACCGGGCGGGGTGCGGCGGATCAATCGCGGGAACCTCCGGGGTATGCGCATTGTCACAGCGCCCGCGTCCGCTAACGACCACCGCTTGATGGATGAACTGGAAAAGGGAACACTTGTGCGACTCTTGTTGACGGTCATCGACCCCCATCCGCCCAGGCTCCAGGTAGACGCTATGCAAGCAAGCCACGCAGTTGAAGTTTCAAGGCCTTCCGGACGACGCCGCCTCTCCCGTCGCCTGATGACGGGGAGGGGCTAGATGGGTGCCAGGGAAACCGACCAGCAGCTCGTCGAGCGTGCCCAGAAGGGCGATACTCGCGCCTTCGACCTGCTGGTGAAGAAGTATCAGCACAAGATCATCGGCCTGATCGGTCGCTATGTGCACGATCATGCCGAAGTGCAGGATGTGGCCCAGGAGGCCTTCATCAAGGCCTATCGTGCCCTGGGCAAGTTCCGCGCCGAGAGTGCGTTCTATACCTGGATGTACCGTATTGCCATCAATACGGCGAAGAACCATCTGGTGTCCCGGGGACGGCGTCCGCCGGGCAGCGATCTGGATATCGTCGATGCCGAGATCCTCGACCAGAGCGGGCGTCTCTCAGATACCGAGACCCCCGAGGCGGCCATGGCCCGCGACCAGCTGGAGGCGGCCATCTTCGAGGCGATCGAGGCGCTGCCCGATGACCTGCGCACGGCGATCACGCTTCGCGAGCTGGATGGCCTCTCCTACGAGGATATTTCCAATATCATGGATTGCCCGGTAGGCACGGTACGTTCGCGGATTTTCCGCGCACGTGAGGCGGTCGATGCGCATATTCAGCCGCTGGTCACCACCGCACGCAATCGTGAGACGGTCGATGAGTGAAGTGCACCAGAAAATTGCCGATTTCTTGTTGATTCGCTGAACTGTCCGGCGCCTTTGGCGTCACATGCAGTGTTCGATCCGCCACTGGCGGTTCAGGATGTCGGCATTCCCAGAGCAGCTCCCGCGAATGCCGATATCTGGCTGATAACGGATGCAAGGCACGGCCTTGCCAGGCTGAGGTGTTGAGAATGAGTCAGAACGCACGGGAATCGCTTTCTGCCCTGATGGACAACGAGGGGGATGAGCTCGAGCTTCGCCGCGTGCTGAAGTCGCTGGAAGACGAACCGGATGCTGCCGAGGCGTGGCGACGCTATCACCTCATGCGCAGCCTGATGCGCCGCGAGTCGGAGGTGGATGTCAGCGTCGACCTCTCCGCGGGTATCCTGGCGCGTCTCGAGAGCGAGCCGGCGCCGGCCCGCGAGGACGACGCTGCACCACCCGCTGTCCGTCGGTCACTGCCCTTTGCGCGCAGTGCCGGCATCGCTGCCGCCGTGTCGCTGATGGTGATTACCGGTGTGCAGTTCTACAACGGTGGCGGGGTGCCCGGGGAGGGCGCGTCAACCGAGCTGGCTTCCGGAGAGGGGACTTCCCAGGCGTCTCCCGCCGGTCTCTCCGGCGGAGGGTCCCAGCGCCCCTCCCTGGCCGAGCTGCCGCTCTTCCAACTGCCCCAGGGTGACGGTAGCGGCCTGATGACCGTGGGTTCCGGTATGCCGAGCACGCCGATGTTCATGGCGCCCAGCCAGCGACAGTCGCTGATGGCCGACGAGGAGCAGGCACGTCTGCTGCAATCCTACCTGGACCGCCATGCCGAGGGGGCCGCCTACCGCAGCGGTGACTCCTGGATGCCGCTGCTGCGCGCCAGCGGTGGCGACAGTCTCGGTCAGCGCTGAACGGGAGGCAGGCGATGCGCGTCCTACGCAGCTGCGCCGCGGGTATCCTGCCGTGCCTGATGGCGGCCGCGTTGCCGGCCGTCGCACTGGAAGCGACCCCCGATGCGGACCGTTTCGACTGCCGCGTCCTCGCAGAGGAGCCTGCACCGCAGAGCGCACTCGACTGGTATGAGCTCAGCCTCTGGGCCGGTCACTGCTACCGCTACGATGCCCATGCGGTGCGTATCGGCTTCGACGGCGTGCGCACCCTCGTGCTGAGTCATGAAGTGGATGGCGGCCTCGAGCGGGGCCATGCCCGTTTCCTGGATGGGCCTCCCATGGCCTTCGAGCGGCGCAGTCGCATCGGCCGCCTGGGCTGGTCAGGAGGCGACGAGGCCCCCGCGACGCCTGAGGGCATCGCGTCCAGTATCACATCACATTATCGCTTGAGCCTGGGGGGCGAGGAGCGCATCGCCAACCGGCGTGCCCGCCGCCTGGATATCTCGCCGCTGGACAGCTTCCGCTACGGCAAGCGACTGTGGCTCGACGTCGATACCGGCTTGACTCTCAAGCAGAGCCTGCTCGACGAGACCGGTCGCGCCGTGGAGACCTTCCAGTTGACGGTGCTCGAGCAGCCGCGGCTGCACCAGGGTGAGGTGAGCGTCGATGCTCCCCGCCAGGCGCCTCGTGATGCCTGGAGCCCCGGCTGGCTGCCCGCCGGCTTCAGGGCGCAGCCCGTGGAAACCCGCAGCGGACGTCACGCGAGTGATGTGACCCATCGTCTTTACAGCGATGGTCTCTCTACCTTCAGTGTCTTCGTCTCGCCCCTCGACGGTATCGAACCCCTGGCCCCCGGCCTGCACCGGCTCGGCGTCTCCCATGCCGTGGTACGTCACCGCGAGCTGGGCGGCGCCCCCCGCCAGGTGGTGGTCATGGGCGAGATGCCGCCGCGGGTGTTGCTGCAGGTCGCCGATACCCTGAACTGGGAAGCCGCCGACTCCTGATCCCCCTGGCGAGTCGATGCCGTTCCCCCGTTATCTTCGCATTGCCCAACCAAAACCACGCAGGAGCCAACATGATGCGAACGTTGCGACACTTTTCCCTGTGGATGCTGCTGGCCGGAACCCTGCTGGCCTGGCAGAGCGCCATGGCCCGTGAGCTGCCAGACTTCACCGAACTGGTCGAGGAGGCGGCTCCCGGCGTGGTGAACATCTCGACGACCCGCATGGTGGAGAGCCGTAACCCCTTCCAGGGGTTCGGCAATGAGGAGATACCCGAGATCTTCCGGCATTTCTTCGGCGACCGCTTTCCGATGCCGCCGGGCCAGACGCCCGGAAGGCCCCAGGAGCGTCAGTCGCTGGGCTCCGGCTTTATCATCAGCGATGACGGCTACATCATGACCAATGCCCATGTGGTCGATGGCGCCGACGAGATCCTGGTGCGTCTCAATGATCGTCGCGAACTGGCCGCCGAAGTGGTGGGCAGCGACGAGCGCACCGATGTGGCAGTGCTCAAGGTCGACGCCGGCGACCTGCCGACGCTGCGTCTGGGCGACTCCGATGACCTCAAGGTCGGCGAGTGGGTGGCGGCCATCGGCTCGCCCTTCGGCTTCGACCACTCGGTCACCGCGGGCATCGTCAGCGCCATCGACCGCACCCTGCCACGCGATGCCTATGTGCCGTTCATCCAGACCGACGTGGCCATCAACCCGGGCAACTCCGGAGGGCCGCTGTTCAACCTCGACGGCGAGGTGGTGGGTATCAACTCCCAGATCTTCACCCGCAGCGGTGGCTTCATGGGGCTGTCGTTCGCGATTCCCATCAATGTTGCCATGGACGTGGCCGACCAGTTGCGCAGCGATGGTGAGGTGCGCCGCGGCTGGCTGGGCGTGATGATCCAGCCGGTGTCGCGTGATCTGGCGGAGTCGTTCGGCATGGACGAGCCGCGTGGTGCCCTGATCGCCGACATCGACCCCGAGGGTCCGGCGGCCGAGGGCGGCCTGCAGGCCGGCGACGTCATCCTCGCCGTGGATGGTGCGCGAGTGCATGACTCCAGCACCCTGCCACGGCTGATCGGGCGCACCGCGCCGGGTAGCGACGTCGAACTTGAGCTGATGCGTGACGGCAAGCGCCAAACCCTCGAGCTGACCCTGGGTGACTGGCCCGACAGCGGCAGTGCCGCCGCCGGCGAGAGCCGCGACAGCCAGCAGGCGCGCCTGGGTATCTCCGTTGTCGAGCTGGATGCCACCGAGCGCGAGCGCCTGGGCATCGAGGGCGGCGTGCGCATCGCCGAGGTCGACCCCAGTGGTGCCGCGGCGGCGGCGGGCCTGCAGCCCGGCGACATCCTGGTCAGCATCGATCACCAGGCCGTCACCAGCGCGTCACAGTTGGTCTCTCTGGTGAGTGAGCTGCCTACGGATCGCGCCGTGCCGGTGCGCCTCTATCGTGATGGGCGCTCGCTGTTCGTGGCCCTGCGCCTGGCCGGCGACTGACCCTCTCCTTCACGCCACGCCATTGCAGCCCGACGGTCCTCCCGTCGGGCTGCTGTATCTGGCACCAGCATCCCGGTACAATGCGCCCATCCTGGCCGCTGGCCCGCGCTGCTGCGCCCGGCCCCGGCCCGAACCCCATCAGGTAGAAGTCCATCGATGTCCCAAGACACCTCCTCCGACAAGCTCAAGCATATCCGCAACTTCTCGATCATCGCGCATATCGACCATGGCAAGTCCACGCTGGCCGACCGGTTGATCCAGACCTGCGGCGGCCTGACCGAACGCGAGCTCAAGGAGCAGGTGCTCGACTCAATGGACCTGGAGCGTGAGCGGGGCATCACCATCAAGGCGCAGTCGGTGACCCTCGACTACCACTCGCCGGATGGCAACACCTACCAGCTCAACTTCATCGACACCCCGGGGCACGTCGACTTCTCTTATGAGGTGTCGCGTTCGCTGTACGCCTGCGAAGGGGCGCTGCTGGTGGTAGATGCGGGCCAGGGCGTCGAGGCGCAGTCGGTGGCCAACTGTTACACCGCCATCGAGCAGGGCCTCGAGGTACTGCCGGTGCTCAACAAGATGGACCTGCCCCAGGCCGACCCCGACAAGGTCTCCCACGAGATCGAGGAGATCATCGGCCTGGACGCCACCGACGCCTGCCAGGCCTCGGCCAAGAGCGGGATGGGCATCGATGCGCTGCTCGAGCGGCTGGTGCGTGATATCCCGCCGCCCAAGGGAGATCCCGAGGGTCAGCTGCAGGCCCTGATCATCGACTCCTGGTTCGACAACTACCTGGGCGTGGTCTCGCTGGTGCGGATCTTCGATGGCACCCTGAAGAAGGGCGAGAAGATCCGCATCAAGTCCACCAGTCGCGACTGGCAGGTCAACGAGGTGGGTATCTTCACCCCGCTGCGCAAGGAGACCGGTGTGCTGCGCGCAGGCGAGGTGGGCTTCATCGTCGCCGGCATCAAGGAGATCCAGGGGGCACCGGTGGGTGACACCATCACCCACACCAAGACCCCGGATGTGGCGCGCCTGCCCGGCTTCCAGAAGGTCAAGCCCCAGGTCTATGCCGGCATGTTCCCGGTCAGTGCCGACGACTACGAGGACTTCCGCGACGCCCTGGAGAAGCTGGCACTCAACGACGCCTCCCTGGAGTACGAGCCGGAAAACTCCGATGCCCTGGGCTTCGGCTTCCGGGTCGGCTTCCTCGGCACCCTGCACATGGAGATCATCCAGGAGCGTCTCGAGCGCGAGTATGACCTGGACCTGCTGACCACGGCGCCCACCGTGGTGTATGAGCTGGCGCTCAAGAATGGTGAGGTGATCTACGTCGCCAACCCCTCCAAGCTGCCCGACATGGCCGACGTCGAAGAAATGCGCGAGCCCATCGTGCGGGCCAGCATCCTGGTGCCCCAGGAGTTCGTCGGCAACGTCATCACCGAGTGTGAGCAGCGCCGCGGCACCCAGAAGGACATGCAGTTCCTGGGCAGCCAGATCCAGCTCACCTACGAGCTGCCGATGAGCGAGGTGGTGATGGACTTCTTCGATCGCCTGAAGTCGATCTCCAAGGGCTACGCCTCGCTGGAGTACAACTTCGAGCGCTTCGAGGCCGCCAAGCTGGTGCGCCTGGACGTGCTGATCAACGGCGACAAGGTCGATGCCCTGGCGGTGATCATCCATCGCGACCATGCCCACTCCCGCGGCCGCCTGCTGGTGGAGAAGATGAAGGAGCTGATCCCGCGCCAGATGTTCGATGTGGCAATCCAGGCGGCCATCGGCGGCCAGGTGGTGGCCCGCTCCACCGTCAAGGCGCTGCGCAAGAATGTCACCGCCAAATGCTATGGCGGCGACGTGTCGCGCAAGAAGAAGCTGCTCGAGAAGCAGAAGGCGGGCAAGAAACGCATGAAGCAGGTGGGCCGGGTGGAGATTCCCCAGGACGCCTTCCTCGCCGTACTCAGGGTCAACGACTAGGAACCGACAACCACCATGGACTTCTCACTGCTGCTGGTGATCGCCGTCGCCGTCACCGGCGTGATTACCCTGTTGAACTTCCTCTGGTGGCGTCCGGCACGCCGCCAGTCCCTGCAGGCCGCCGAGGCCGGCACCACCGAAGGCTTGACGCCCCATGCCCGCGAACAGGTGATGAAGGAGCCGTGGCCGGTGGACTACGCCCGCTCCTTCTTTCCGGTACTGCTGGTGGTGCTGGTACTGAGAAGCTTCGTGGTGGAGCCGTTCCAGATCCCTTCGGGCTCCATGAAGCCGACCCTGGAGATCGGCGACTTCATCCTGGTCAACAAGTTTGCCTACGGGCTACGCCTGCCGGTGGTGCATACCGAAATCCTCGACCTGGGCGAGCCCGAGCGTGGCGATGTCATGGTGTTCCGCTTCCCCAGCGAGCCATCGGTCAATTTCATCAAGCGCGTGGTGGGACTGCCGGGCGATCGCATCCGCTACGAGGGCAAGCAGCTCTACATCAATGGCGAGGCGGTGCCCAAGGCGCTGTTGGCCGAGGGGCCGGCCAAGGCACCCGGTGAACTGATGCTTGCCGAGCAGCTGGGCGAGGTGGAGCACCGCATCTACAATAACCCTCGGGATCCCGGGCCCCAGATGCGTGAGCTGGTAGTTCCCGACGGTCACTATTTCACCATGGGTGACAACCGCGATCACTCCAACGACAGCCGCTACTGGGGCTTTGTGCCGGAGGATAACGTGGTGGGTCGTGCCTTCGCCGTCTGGATGCACTGGGACGGCGGCCTGCCCAGCTTCACCAGCATGCGACGTATCCACTGAGCGCGCTGTGATTCACCATCAGAAACAGACGACAGAATCAGACAACAGGATTTTCGTGAGCCAAACCCTCAACGCCTTCAGCCGACGTCTCGGCCATGACTTCGTCGACTCCTCGCTGCTCGAGCTTGCCATGACCCACCGCAGCTTCGGTGGCCAGAACAACGAGCGCCTCGAGTTTCTGGGTGACTCCATCGTCAACTTCGTGATTGCCGAGGCCCTGTTCCGGCGCTTCCCCGAGGCCCGGGAAGGGCAGTTGTCACGCCTGCGTGCCCGGCTGGTCAAGGGGCAGACCTTGGCAGAGCTGGCCCGCGAGATGGGCTTCGGCGAGCACCTGCGGCTCGGCTCCGGCGAGATGAAGAGTGGCGGTCACCGCCGCGAGTCGATCCTTGCCGACGCTGTCGAAGCGATCATCGGTGCCATCTACCTTGATGCCGGCATGGAGGCGGTACGCGCCCGGATACTCTCCTGGTATGCCGCGCGTCTGGAAGAGATCAGCCTGCAGGATACCCAGAAGGATCCCAAGACGCGTCTCCAGGAGTTCCTGCAGTCACGCCAGGTACCGCTGCCGCGCTACGAGGTGGTCAACGTGGAGGGGGAGGCGCATGCCCAGACCTTCACTGTGGACTGCCATGTCGAGTTGCTGGAGAAGCACACCACTGGCATCGGCTCCAGCCGCCGGCATGCCGAACAGCAGGCGGCCGAAGTGGCCCTCAAGCAACTCGAGCCGAAAGGAGTCCGGTCATGACCCAGACCTGTGGTTTCGTGGCCATCGTTGGCCGCCCCAATGTCGGCAAGTCCACGCTGATGAACCGCATCCTCGGCCAGAAGATATCGATCACCTCGCGGCGGCCGCAGACCACCCGCCATCAGGTGATGGGCATCAAGACCGAGGGTGAGGCCCAGTTCATCTACGTCGACACCCCCGGCATCCACATTCAGACTCGCGATCGCAACAAGGCGATCAACAGCTTCATGAATCAGGCGGCCACCCAGGCCCTGCGTGACGTGGACTGCGTGGTGTTCATCATCGACCGTACCCGCTGGAGCGAGGAGGACCAGGTCGTCCTGCAGCGCCTCGAGCACGTCAAGGCGCCGGTGATCCTGGCCGTCAACAAGGTCGACCGTCTCAAGGACAAGGCGGAACTGCTGCCCTGGCTGGAGTCGGTGGGCGCCCGCCGCGATTTCGCCGCCATCGTGCCGATCTCCGCCAAGCACGGTACCAATGTGCCGGAGCTGGAGGCGGAGGTGGCCAAGTATCTGCCGGAGAGCGTGCATTTCTTCCCCGAGGACCAGATCACCGACAAGAGCCAACGTTTCCTGGCCGCGGAACTGGTGCGCGAGAAGGTCATGCGCCAGCTGGGCGACGAGCTCCCCTACCAGATGACCGTGGAAATCGAGGAGTTCCGCGACGAGGGCAGGGTGGTGCATATCAGCGCCCTGATCCTGGTCGAGCGCCAGGGGCAGAAGAAGATCCTCATCGGCGAGAACGGCGAACGCATCAAGAGCATCGGTCGCGAGGCGAGGCTCGACATGGAGCGTGCCCTGGGCGCCAAGGTAATGCTCAACCTCTGGGTCAAGGTCAAGCGCGGCTGGTCCGATGACGAGCGGGCGCTCAAGAGCCTGGGTTACGACCTCGACTGAATGACCCCCGAACCGGCGTTCCTGCTGCACAAGCGGCCCTACCGCGAGACCAGTGCTCTGGTGGAGCTGCTGACGCTGCACCACGGGCGGGTGCGGGCCGTGGCCCAGGGTGTACAGCGCCCCGGCTCACGCTCCCGCGGCCGGTTGCAGCCCTTCGCCCCGCTGCACGTGACCTGGGTGGGTGAGAGCGAACTCAAGCGCCTGCGCCTGATGGAGAGCCGAGGCGCGGTGGCGCTGCTGGCCGGGGAAGGGCTGCTGTGCGGCCTCTATGCCAACGAGTTGCTGACACGCGTTCTGCCGGTGGAGCTGCCGGTGGCCGAGGTGTTTGCCTTCTATACCTCGCTGCTCGAGGCGCTGCCGCGGCCCGACTCCCGCGCCGGTGCCCTGCGCTGCCTGGAGTTCTCGCTGCTCGAGGCGCTGGATGCCGCCCCGCGCTTCATCGACGCCGAGGGTGGCGAACTCGACCCTCAGGCACGTTATGTCTATGACGCCACCAGCTGCGCCTTCCGACCCGGTCAGCCGGGCCTCGACGGGCGGACCCTGCGTCTGCTCGCTGCCGGTGATTGGGCCGCGCCCGGGCTCGCCGGGCCTGCCAAGGCGGTGGCCCGCGCCGCCCTGGCACCGCTGCTGGGCGCGCGCCCACTGCGCTCCCGGGAGCTGATGCGCCAGTTGGCCGAGCGTCGGCGCGCCGGGCTTCGCCCGGAGCTGTAAGCTGTAACTTGTAAGCTATAAGATGCCATTCCATCTTATGGCTTACAGCTTACGGCTTAAGGCTTGTCTAAGGAGACCCCATGCATCCCCCCCGTATCCTTCTCGGCGTCAATATCGACCATATCGCCACCCTGCGTCAGGCTCGCGGTACCCGCTACCCGGACCCGGTCCAGGCGGCGCTGCTCGCCGAGGAGGCCGGCGCCGATGGCATCACCGTCCACCTGCGCGAGGATCGCCGGCATATCCAGGAACGGGATGTGCGCCTGCTGGCCGAGGTGCTCAACACCCGCATGAACCTCGAGATGGCGGTGACCGAGGAGATGATCGCCCTGGCCGAAGAGGTGTGCCCGGCCCACGTCTGCCTGGTGCCGGAGAAGCGCGAGGAGCTGACCACCGAGGGTGGTCTCGATGTGGTCGGTGGCTTCGAGGCGATCCGCATCGCCTGTCGTCGCCTGGCCGCGGCGGGCTGCGAGGTGTCGCTGTTCATCGACCCGGAACCCGCGCAGATCGAGGCTGCCGCCAAGGCCGGCGCGCCGGTGGTCGAGCTGCATACCGGGGGCTATGCCGAGGCCACAGGCGATGCGGCGACCCGTGAGCATGTGCGGCTCTCGGCGGCCGCCGAGATGGCCATGGAACTCGGCCTGACTGTCAATGCGGGCCACGGGCTTCACTACCACAACGTGGAAGCGGTAGCCGCCATCCCGGGCATCCATGAGCTCAATATCGGTCACGCCATCATCGCCCGGGCACTGTTCGTTGGCCTCAAGGAGGCGGTGGCCGAGATGAAGCGCCTGGCGATCGCCGGCCAGGAGGCAGGCTTCGTCGCCGCCCTCGAGGAGCATGACCATGACCACGAGCATGCGCACGACCACGACGACCGTGTGCATTGAACCATGATTCTGGGCATCGGCACCGATATTGCCAGGGTGGAGCGCTTCGAGGCGGCCTTGTCACGCCGGGGCGTACGCCTGGCGGGGCGCCTGCTGGGGGAGCTGGAGCGCGAACGGCTCCACGAGCAGGTCCGGCCTGCGGCCTTCCTGGCCAAGCGCTTCGCGGCCAAGGAGGCCTTCGTCAAGGCGCTGGGCACCGGACTGAGGAACGGCATGCGCTGGACCGAGATCCAGGTGGTCAATGACACCCTCGGCAGGCCCTCGCTGCTGCTCGCCGGCAAGGCTCACGAGCTGGCGCGTGCCGCGGGGGTGCGAGCCACTCACCTGTCGCTTTCCGACGAGGTGGAGTTCGCGGTGGCCTTCGTGGTGCTGGAGGGATAAGGCTCCAGCGGGTGCTCGCTTCGCCAGCAGCGTAGTTCCCCCATGGCGCTGAACAGGTCCTCCATGAGCGGTGTCAAGGCCTCGCGACCCCGGGTGCGCAGGCGAGTCTCCATGGTTTCGGCGAGCAACCCCAGCCGCGGGGCACCGCAGTAGCGACAGGCGCCGTTGAGGGCATGGATGGCGTCCAGCAGTGCCTCGTCATCCTGCTCGGCGTGGGCCCGACGTATGCTGGCCTCGCTCTCGTCGAGCGAGGCCGCCAACTGGTCGAGTAGCTGGCGGGCCAGGGCTTCACGGCCACCGGCCAGGCGCGTACCCAGCGTCAGATCCACTGCACGCAGCTCCGTCGTGTCGGGCCGGGCAGGGGGCGTGGGGGGAGACGTGAGATGCGCCGGGGCACCGCCCAGGTGGCGCGTCAGCAGGGCGGCCAGGTCCTCGGCGTCGAGCGGCTTGATAAGCACATCATCCAAGCCATTGGCCAACAGCCGTCGCCGCTCATCCTCCAGAGCATGGGCGGTCACGGCGATGATCGGTGTACGGCTCCACTGGCCCCCGAGGCGGCGCAGTGCACGGCTGGCATGAATCCCGTCCATGCCCGGCATGCGGATATCCATCAGCACCAGGTCGAAGTGTTGCCGGCTGCCCAGGGCCACGGCCTGCTCACCGCTGCTGGCCAGGGTGACCTCCATGCCGGGGCCGGAGAGCAGCTCGCCCATCAGCTGGCGGTTGGCGTCGTTGTCGTCGACGGCGAGCAGGCGCAGGCAGGTGTCAGGGGCGTTCGGTACGTCTTGCGCGCCGGTCGGGTCAGTGTCCCGCTGCGGTAGCAACAGGCGCTCGATAACAGCGGCGAAGGTGCGGCGTGCCAGCGGCTTGGCCAGGATCTCGCCACCGTGGGGCAAGGTCAGGTCGGGAAAGTCCAGCGGACTGGCCGTACACAGCAACAGGGCCGGGCAGGGCAACTCTGCCAGGCGTGTGCGCCAGTGGCGCAACTGCTCGGGAAGATAGGGCGGAGCGCCCAGGCTGGCCACCAGCAGCTGCGGTGTGGTGCTGGGTGCCGAGCCGGCCTCCAGCGGCTGTGCTCCCCAGCACCGCAGCAGATGCTGCAGGGCATGCCGCGTGGCAGGGTGCGGCTCCTCCAGCAGTATGTTTACGCCCTCCAGCTGCAGTTCCGCCGGCCGCTCTATCCCGGGTTCGCCGGCTAGCGGCAGGGTGAAGGTAAAGGTGCTGCCACAGCCGGGCTCGCTCTCCACGCCGATCTCGCCACCCATCTGCTCCACCAGCTGGCGGCAGATGGAGAGCCCCAGTCCGCTGCCACCGAACTCCCGCGAGTGGCTCGGTGCGGCCTGCTGGAAGGCGTCGAAGAGCCGACGGCAGTGCTCCGCCGACAGGCCGATGCCGGTATCCGAGACGCTGACTCGCAGGGTGACACGGCCGGGCTCGGTCTCTTCCACCATTACCCGCACCAGGACCTCGCCGCGCTCGGTGAATTTCACTGCATTGCTGACCAGGTTGGTCAGCAACTGGCGGATGCGCATCGGGTCGCCGTGGAGTACCGGTGGTACGTCGTCATAGACCATGCCGACCAGTTCCAGCCCCTTCTGCTGGGCCATGGGGGCCTGCAGGGCCAGTACCTCGTCGACCAGTTCCACCATTTCCACTGGCATCCGCTCGAGCTCCAGCCTGCCGGCCTCGAGCCTGGAGTAGTCCAGCACATCGTTGACCAGCAGCAGCAGGTTGCCGCAGGCGCGGTTGACGTGCTCCAGCCACTCCTGCTGGCGGGCATCCAGCCGCGAACGTCCCAGCAGTCGACAGAAGCCGACGATGCCGTTGAGCGGTGTGCGTATCTCATGGCTCATGTTGGCCAGGAACTCCGATTTCACCCGGTTGGCCTCCACGGCGCGCCGATGGGCCATGTCGAGCTGCATGTTCTGGACCTCGACGGTCTCCATCGACTCCTCCAGCTCTGCCGTGGCCTGGGCGATCTGGCGTTGCATCTCTTCGCGGGATTCCTGCAGTCGCGT
The DNA here is from genome assembly GCF_057169305.1 of Halomonas sp. C10-5. Classification (NCBI taxonomy): domain Bacteria; kingdom Pseudomonadati; phylum Pseudomonadota; class Gammaproteobacteria; order Oceanospirillales; family Halomonadaceae; genus Halomonas; species Halomonas sp. C10-5. Next base: position 2,041,382 of record NZ_CP175665.1, on the reverse strand, counting down.
GGCCAGTTCATTGATACGGCTGCCCAGCGGGGGGAGCTCGGGAGGCGAGGGCGGCAGGGGGGCCGCAGGCTTGCCAGTGGTCAGTTGCTCCAGGGTGGCATCGATCTCATCGAGGGGGCGCTGCAGGCGGCGGTAGGTGGCGGTTGTGGCCAGCGTCAGGATACCAGCGCCCAGCATCAGCAACAGTCCGGCACCACCCAGCTGTCGGTAGTGCTCGAGCAGCAGTCCGCTGGCATCGATATCCATTACCAGGCGCTCGCCGGAGCTGCCCTCCTCGAGGGGGAAGGTCATGCGCCAGTGGCCGTCGCCATGGCGCTGCATGCCGGGCGCGTCGACGAGAGGGATGCCCGCCTCGAGGCGCCCGACCTCCACGTGTGGCGTGCCATCGGCGTCGATGACGGCCACGGCCTTTACCTCCTGGAGGTCGAGCAGGCGACCCACGCGCTCCTCCAGGGCCTGGGTGTCATTGGCCCGCAGTGCGGCTACCAGGCCGGGCTCGGTCAGGCCCGCGGCCCGGATCAGTTCGGCCTCAAGCTGCGCCTCATGGTTTCCTCGGTGCAGGGGCAGGGTGATGACCGCCACGCTGACCATCAGCAACATGGGCAGTACCAGTGCGATAAGCAGCAGGCGCAGCTTCAGCGTCATAGGAACTCTCGATGTGGGAGACACGAAACGCCAGGCGACCCGAGGATGCCTGTCCACCCCGGAGTCGCGCGGATATAATGTTGAAAATACCTTTAGAGAAGGATGCTTGCATGCATTTTCCCACCATCGAGGATGTCGTCGGCCATACTCCGCTGGTACGCCTCAAGCGGATCGGTGCTGGCCGCAACAATGTGCTGCTGGCCAAGCTCGAGGGCAACAACCCGGCGGGCTCGGTCAAGGACCGCCCGGCCCTCTCCATGCTCGAACAAGCCGAGGCGCGCGGGGAGATCGCCCCGGGTGACACCCTGATCGAGGCCACCTCGGGCAATACCGGCATCGCCCTGGCCATGGCCGCGGCCATCAAGGGCTATCGCATGGTGCTGATCATGCCTGAGAACGCCTCGGAGGAGCGCAAGCAGTGCATGGCCGCCTATGGGGCCAAGCTGATCACGGTCAGCAAGGAGGGCGGCATGGAGGAGGCTCGCGACGTCGCCGAGGCGATGCTCGCCCGTGGCGAAGGCAAGCGGCTGGACCAGTTCGCCAACCCCGACAACCCGCTCTCCCACTACCAGGGCACCGGGCCGGAAATCTGGGAGCAGACTGCCGGCACGGTCACCCACTTCATCAGCTCCATGGGCACCACCGGCACCATCATGGGTGTCTCCCAGGCGCTCAAGGAGCGCAATCCCCAGGTCGAGATCATCGGCCTGCAGCCCGAGGATGGCGCCAGCATCGCCGGGATCCGCCGCTGGCCGGCGGAGTACCTGCCAAGCATCTTCGACGCCAGCCGCGTCGATCGGGTGCTCGATATCGGTCAGCGCGAGGCCGAGGAGCATATGCGTCGCCTGGCCCGGGAGGAGGGCATCCTGGCCGGGGTCAGCTCCGGCGGTGCCCTGGCCGGTGCCCTGCGCGTCGCCGAACAGGTGGAGAACGCGGTGATCGTGTTCATCGTCTGCGACCGCGGCGACCGTTATCTCTCCACCGGCCTGTTCGCCCCGGAGGCCTGAGCCATGGCGATGCTGGGCAAACGGCGGCCGCGCCGTGAGCGGTCGGGTGTCTCCGGCCTGCAGGGCCGCCAGCCACAATCGAAGCCGGTGGCCCCGGGCGATGATCAGGCCCAGGGGCTACGGATCGAGCGGCTGGCCCATGACGGTCGCGGGGTGGCCCACGACGCCACCGGCAAGGCGCTGTTCGTCGAGGGCGCACTGACCGGCGAGCGGGTCGAGGTGGCGGTCCACCGGACCCGCAAGCGCTTCGATGAGGCCCATGTGCGTGAGGTGCTGGAGGCCACGCCGGAGCGTGTCGAGCCGCCCTGTGCGTACTATGCACGCTGTGGTGGCTGCGACCTTCAGCACCTGGCGGTACCTGCCCAGCGTCGCCACAAGCAGGCGGTACTCGTCGACCTGCTGGCCCGTCAGGGCATCGTGGTGGATGGCGAACCCGAGCTGCTGGCCGGTGCCGGCCAGGGCTACCGTCGTCGGGCGCGGCTGGGGGTGAAGATTGATGCCGAGGGCCAGCTCCACCTGGGCTTTCGGGCGCGGCATTCGCATCGCCTGGTGGATATCGAGCACTGCACCATTCTGGTGCCTGAACTCGATGCTCTGCTGGTGCCCCTGCACCGTCAGGTGGCCTCGCTCCAGGCGCCACGCCAGGTGGGCCATCTGGAGTTGCTAGCCAGTGACCAGGGCGTCACGCTGGTGGTGCGTCAGCTGAAGGAGCATGCCGCCGATCGCGAAGCCTGGCTGACCTTCGGTGCGGAGCATGGGCTGAACCTGGCCAGGCTGACAGGACGCGACGCCCCCGAGCTCGAGTGGCTGACCCCCAGGCCGACGCTGAGTTGTCGCGTGCCGGGGGTGGGGGGAGAGCTCGACCTTGGCTTCGCCCCTGGAGACTTCCTGCAGGCCAATGCCGAGGTCAACCGCCGGATGGTGGCCACCGCGCTGGACTGGCTCGATGGCCTCGCCGACGCGCCGCTGCTGGACCTGTTTGCCGGGGTCGGCAACTTCAGCCTGCCGCTGGCCTCTGCCGGGGCCCGGGTGACCGCGGTGGAGGGCAGCCCGTCGATGGTCGAGCGCCTGGAGCACAACGCCCGGGCCAATGCCCGAGCGCCGAGCCTGAGTCTGGTGGCCCGCCAGGCCGACCTGGCGGAGGCGGGCGCCGTGGCCACGCTGTTGGCCGAGCTTGCCCCCGAGGTAGTGGTGCTCGACCCGCCCCGCGACGGTGCCGAGGAGGCCGCTCGAGCACTGGTGGCTGCGCCGGTGCCGCGTGTGCTCTACGTCTCCTGCGATCCGGCGACCCTGGCCAGGGATGCGGCACACCTCTTGCAAGGTGGTTATCGGGTCACGCGCATCGCCGTGGCCGACATGTTCGTGCACACCTCACACCTGGAATCGATGCTGCTGTTCGAACATTCGCGGACACAGCGGCAGCGCCAAGGAGCATCACCCGATGGTTAAAGTCCGTGAGGACCAGCCCCTCACCGCTACGGGGCGCGTGGATATCGAGCTGTGGGTGGAGCGCCTGCAGGAGGACGTCAGGCTGCGCGACCCGGTCGAGATGGTCGAGGCTTGCCGTCTCGCCGAACGGCTGGATCGCGAGTCGGAGCGTCCTCATCGCGCCTGGCTGGCGGATGGCTCCAGCTTTCGCATGGGTCTGGAGATGGCCGATATCCTGGGCGAGCTCAAGCTCGACCAGGCGGTGCTCGAGGCCGCGGTGCTCTATCGTGCGGTACGCGAGGGGCTGATCGGCCTGGAGGCGGTCGGCAAGCAGTTCGGCCGCGAGGTGGCCGGCCTGATCGACGGCGTACTGCAGATGGCGGCGATCAGCGCCACCCAGCTGCCCAGCCATGACATGGGTCAGCATGACCAGCAGGACAACCTGCGCAAGATGCTGGTCAACATGATCGATGACGTGCGCGTGGCGCTGATCAAGATCGCCGAGCGCACCTGCGCGCTGCGCCAGGTCAGGGACGCCCCTCGCGAGAAGCAGCTGCGCGTGGCCCGCGAGGTGTTCGACATCTACGCGCCGCTGGCCCATCGGCTGGGCATCGGTCACCTCAAGTGGGAGCTGGAGGATCTCTCCTTCCGTTACCTCCACGAGGATGACTACAAGGCCATCGCGCGTCAGCTGGCCGAGAAGCGCCTGGATCGCGACCGCTATATCGCCGAGGTCGTGGATGCCCTCAAGGGGATGCTCGAGGCTCAGGGCATTCCCCGCTATGACGTGGATGGCCGCGCCAAGCATATCTACTCGATCTGGCGGAAGATGAAGCGCAAGCGCATCGACTTCTCCCAGGTCCACGACATCCGCGCGGTGCGCATCCTGGTCCCCGAGGTAGCCGACTGCTACACCGTGCTGGGACTGGTGCATTCGCGCTGGCACCACGTGCCCAACGAGTTCGACGACTATATCGCCAACCCCAAGAGGAACGGCTACCAGTCGCTGCATACCGCGGTGATCGGCCCCGAGAACAAGGTACTTGAGATCCAGATCCGAACCTTCGCCATGCACGAGGAGGCGGAGCTCGGGGTGTGTGCCCACTGGCGCTACAAGGGCCACGACACCAAGGCCAAGAGCACCAGCTACGAGGAGAAGATCGCCTGGCTGCGCCAGGTGCTGGAGTGGCAGGACGAGGTCGGCGACTTCGGCGATCTGCGCGAGGGACTGTCGAGCGACGTGGCGCCGGATCGCATCTATGTGTTCACGCCCGACGGCCATGTCATCGACCTGCCGCGCATCGCCACGCCCATCGACTTCGCCTATCGCGTACATACCGAGGTGGGCCACCGCTGCCGAGGTGCCAAGGTCAATGGGCGCATCGTGCCTCTCACCTACAAGCTCAAGACCGGCCAGCAGGTGGAGATCCTCACCGCCAGCAAGGGTGGGCCGAGCCGCGACTGGCTCAATCCCAGCCTGGGCTATGTGCGCACCTCCCGTGCCCGCGCCAAGATCCAGGCCTGGTTCAAGCACCAGGCTCGCGGCCAGAACATCGAGGAGGGGCGTGCGCTGTTCGAGCGTGAGATGAAGCGCCTCGATCTCGAGGGCATGGACCTCGATACCCTGGCCCGCAAGGTCAACTACCTTACCCCCGAGGACATGTATGCGGCGCTGGGGGCGGGCGACCTGCGCATCGGACAGGTATTGCACCAGGCCCAGCAGCTGTTCGGCGAGAACGACGACCAGGAGCAGCTCGAACGCCTGCTGGCCAAGCCGAAGCGCTCCCCGGTCAAGGGGGAGAAGAGCGATATCACCGTGCTCGGAGTCGGCAACCTCAAGACCAGCATGGCCAACTGCTGCCATCCGGTGCCCGGCGAACCCATCGTCGGCTTCATCACTCAGGGGCGCGGCGTCACCGTCCACCGCCAGGACTGCCCCAATATCCTCCAGCTGCGCATGGAGGAGCCGCAACGCATCATCGAGGTCGAGTGGGGCGAGCGGGCCCGCACCCAGTACCCGGTCAATATCGAGGTGGAGGCCTGGGACCGCTCCGGCCTGCTACGTGATGTCACCGGGGTGCTCGGCAACGAGAAGGTCAACGTGCTGGCGGTGAATACCCTGACCGACAGCGACGACGGCATCGCCCGCCTGCAGATCACCGTGGAGGTGGATGGCCTGGAGACCCTCGGCCGGCTCTTCTCGCGGATCCAGCAGCTGCCCAATGTCATCGAAGTGCGCCGCCTGCGCAGTGGCACAGGCGGTGGCGGTGGTGGACGCAAGCGCAAGAACAAGGAGCGCAAGTCATGAGTCGTCGCCACTCTCTCGATGACCTGTTGACCCTGATGGCAGTGCTGCGCGACCCCGAGCAGGGCTGCCCCTGGGACCTCAAGCAGGGGTGGGACTCCATCGTGCCGCATACCCTGGAAGAGGCCTACGAGGTCGCCGATGCCATCGAACGCCGCGCCTGGAACGAGCTACCCGGCGAGCTGGGCGACCTGCTCTTCCAGGTGGTCTACTACGCCCAGTTCGGCGATGAGGAGGGGCGCTTCGACTTCCACGATGTGGTGGATACGCTGACCGCCAAGATGCTGCGCCGCCATCCCCATGTCTTCCCGCAAGGCACCCTGGCCTCGCGGCGCCCGCCGGGCGTTTCCGCCGCGGAGATCGAGTCCCGTCAGGTCAACAGTCGCTGGGAGACGCTCAAGGCGGAGGAGCGTGCCGCGCGGGCTGCCCAGGGAGAGGACGCCTCGGGATCTGGCTCGGCGTCGGTAGCCGATAGCGCCGCGGCGTCGGTGCTGGATGATGTCCCGCGCACCCTGCCGGCGCTTTCTCGTGCCGCCAAGCTGTCGAAGCGCGCCTCCCGGGTGGGCTTCGATTGGCCTGACTCCCGCGGGGTGATCGCCAAGATTCGCGAGGAGCTCGACGAGGTGGAGGAGGCGCTGGCCGCCGGGGATCGCGACCACGCCGCCGAGGAGGTGGGTGACCTGCTATTCGCGGTGACCAACCTCGCCCGCACCCTCAAGGCCGACCCCGAGCAGTGCCTGCGCGCCACTAATGCCAAGTTCGAGCGCCGTTTCCGTCACGTGGAGGCTGCCCTGGCCGCCGAAGGTGACAGCCCCGGCGCTGCCGACCTCGAAACCATGGAGCGTCACTGGCAGGCCGCCAAGCGAGACGAACGCCTCGATGTCGCCCCATCTTCCGGAGAATCTCGGCCATGAGTCACGATCTGCATGAATCCCTGCGCGACAACGTCCGTATCCTGGGTGACAGCCTGGGACGCACCATCGCCGATGACCTGGGCCATGGCTTCGTCGACCGGATCGAGGCAATCCGTGGCTTCGCCAAGCGCGGCCGCCAGGGTGATGAGGCGGCCCAGCGCGAACTGATCGACTACCTGCGTCGCCTGCCCGACCGCGACCTGCTGCCGGTGACCCGGGCCTTCAACCAGTTCCTCAACTTGGCCAATATCGCCGAGCAGCACTACCGGGCGCGCTTCCGGCGGGTCGAGGACTATCGTCCGGGAACCCAGCCGGTGCTCTCGGAGCTGGTGGAGCGGGCACGGCGTGCCGGTAACTCGCCGCGCAAGCTGGTGGAGAGCCTGGCCGGCATGCGGGTCGAGCTGGTGTTGACCGCCCATCCCACCGAGGTCATCCGGCGTACCCTGATCCAGAAGTACGACGCCATCGACGACTGTTTGACCGCCATCGAGTCCTCGGCGGACTATCCCGAGCGTGGTGCGCGGGCCAAGGGGCGCCTCGAGGAGCTGATCAGCCAGGCCTGGCATACCGACGAGATTCGCCACGAGCGGCCCTCGCCGGTGGACGAGGCCAAGTGGGGCTTCGCGGTGATCGAGAACTCGCTATGGCAGGCGGTGCCCGACTTTCACCGTGACCTCGACAACCTGCTGCTGGAGACCGCCGGCGAGCGCCTGCCGTTGGACGCCGCGCCGATCCGCTTCGCGTCATGGATGGGCGGCGATCGTGATGGCAACCCCAACGTCACCTCCCGGGTGACCCGGGAGGTGTTGCTGCTGGGGCGCTGGATGGCCGCCGACCTCTACCTGCGCGACCTCGAGCAGCTCAAGGCCGAGCTCTCCATGTGGAAGGCCAACAGCGCACTGAAGGCCGAAGTCGGTGATGCCGGGGAGCCCTATCGCGAACTGCTGCGCCGGCTGCTGGCGCGAGTCGAGGCGACCCGCGACTGGGCCAAGGCGAGCCTCGACGGCAAGCCCTACGATGGCGGCCCGATCATCGAGAGTCGCGACCAGCTCTATGCGCCACTGCTCGCCTGCTACCGCTCGCTGTGCGACGTGGGGCTCGACACCATCGCCAACGGCGCGCTGCTCGACACCCTGCGCCGGGTCGCGGTGTTCGGGGTCACCCTGACCAAGCTCGATATCCGCCAGGAGGCGGGCCGCCATGCCCAGGTGATCGAGGAGCTTACCGATGGCCTGGGGCTGGGCCACTATCGTGACTGGAGCGAGGAGCAGCGCCAGGCCTTCCTGCTCGAGGAGCTCGCCTCGCGTCGACCCTTGATTCCCCGGCGCTGGGAGTGTTCGCCGGAGTCCCGGGAGGTCATCGACACCTTCCGGGTCATCGCCGGCGAGCAGGCCGAGGCACTCGGTACCTATGTCATCTCCATGGCGGCAGAGCCCTCCGACGTACTCGCCGTGGCGCTGCTGATGAAGGAGGTGGGGGGCGAGGTCAAGCTGCCCATCGCGCCGCTGTTCGAGACCCTGGATGACCTCAACCATGCCGGCGATGCCATCGACCGCCTGCTCTCGCTGCCTGGCTATCGCCTCCTCACCGGTGATCGTCAGGAGGTGATGATCGGCTACTCGGACTCGGCCAAGGATGCCGGCCAGCTGGCCGCCGCCTGGGCCCAGTATCGCGCCCAGGAGAGCCTGGTGGCGGTGTGCCGCCGACACGATGTCGACCTGACCCTGTTCCATGGTCGCGGCGGCACCGTGGGCCGCGGTGGTGGCCCGGCCCACGCGGCGATCCTGTCCCAGCCGCCGGGCTCGGTGAACGGCAGCCTGCGGGTGACCGAGCAGGGCGAGATGATCCGCTTCAAGTTCGGCCAGCCGGAGATTGCCCTGCGCTCCATGGAGATCTATGCCTGTGCTGTGCTGGAGGCGACTCTGCTGCCCCCGCCGGATCCCGAGCCCCAGTGGCGTGAGGAGATGGACCGCCTGGCCGAGATCGCCCATGGCGCCTACGTCGGGGTGGTGCGCGAGGATCCCGACTTCGTCCCCTACTTCCGGGCGGTGACCCCGGAGGGCTCACTGGGCCGGCTGCCGTTGGGCTCGCGGCCCACCAAGCGCCGCCAGGATGGCGGGGTGGAGACCCTGCGGGCGATCCCCTGGATCTTCGCCTGGACCCAGATCCGTTTGATGCTGCCGGCCTGGCTGGGCAGTGGCGAGGCCTTCGCCACGCGGCTCGCAGAGGAGGGTGGCCGTGAGGTGCTTCAGGAGATGCGCGATCGCTGGCCCTTCTTCGGTACCTATCTGGACATGCTGGAGATGCTGCTGGCCAAGGCCGATGTGGGCATCGCCGCCTACTATGAGCATCGCCTGGTCGACGAGCCTGCCCTCAAGGCGCTGGGTCAGCGCCTGCGCGACCGTTTCGAGCGCCTCAACACGGTGTTGCTGGAGATCCTCGAGCAGCAGGAATTGCTCGAGAAGACCCCGTTGATCCATCAGGCGATTGCCGTGCGCAATCCCTATATCGACCCGCTGCATGGCCTGCAGGCGGAGCTGCTACAGCGTAACCGCGATGCCGACGGGGCGATCAGCGCCGATCTCTCCCGAGCGCTGATGGTCACCATGGCAGGCATTGCGGCGGGGCTGCGTAATACGGGGTAATCCGGCTTCGCCGAGAGCTGTAAGCTGGAAGAGTGCCGCTGCGCGGCTGAAAGCTGGAAGAAAAAACCTGGACTCCTTGGTTTGGGTTTTCTTCCAGCTTCAAGCTGTAAGCCCGCGCAGCGGGCGTTCTTCAGGCTCTAGAAAGGAATATTGACCGAGGCGGTCAGCAGGTTGAGGTGGGCCATATCGGGGGCGTCGTACTCCTCAAGCTCCAGGCGGCTGGTGAAGCCCGGGAACTGCAGCCGCGCCCCGAAGCCCTGCACTCGGGTGGTGCCGGCCTCATCGAAATCGCCGCGAGGAATCACCGCGTCGCCTTCCCAGCCGACCAGACCGGACTTGGCATATAGGCCGAAGCGCCCCATTCGCACGCCCGCCACCAGGCTGCCGCCGAGGCTGACGGTGTTGACCAGCAACTGCTGGTCGCCGAGCCGGGTGGGGACCTCGTTGCTCTCGCGGTAACTGAATTCGGCACCCAGATCGAGCTTGGGAAGCTGGAAAGGACTGAAGCCGGCGATCAGGCGAAAGCCGGAGGTGAAACCGTCCGGGGTTTCGATGTCCTGGCCGTCGATGACGACGCCGTTTTCCAGGCGCATGAGGTCTTGTGGCTGACCCGCGTAGGCGGGGCTTACCCCATTGCCTCGTTTGGCTTTCGTGACGATCTCGACGATGTCGTCGTTACCATCCTCGGCGGCGACAGCCCCGAGCGAGGCGGTGAAGGCAAGGCAGGCCAGCAGCACAGCGAAGGTGTGGCGGGATTTCATGGGTCCCTGTCCTTGCGCTACGGCCTGACCCGCAAGGGGTCAAGCCGCAGGGCGAGTAGCGATGAGATTCATCTAGGCTAGCAAGCTCACCGGGGATTCGCCAGTCGCCGCTGCAGCGCCTCCAGCCGCGGGGTGGCCAGGGCGTGGCGCCTGGCGGCCTCGTCCAGCGGCCCGAGGATGGCGGCATGCTCGGTGGGCCGGCCCGCGAGGATATCCTGAAGCATGGAGGCACGGTTGGCAGCGGTGGCCTCCACCACCTTCCAGACCAGGGCCCGCCAGCCCTCGAGTCCCGTGCCGCTGGGCGGGGCAATCCCTTCGGCCTGCATCACCTCTGCCACCTCGCCGATGATCCCCTCCACCTCCTTTCGGTAGGGCGCATCGCGCAGCTCGCCATTGCGAATGCGGTAGTGGGCCACCAGCGGGTTGATGGCGGCATTGACCGCCAGCTTCTGCCATAGCCGTTGCCGAATATCGGGCACCGCCCGGCTCGGCAGCCCGGCGTCGCTCAGCAGGCCAGCCAGTGATTCGGCGAGGGCTGCATGACCGCCGTCCAGCGAGCCGATGGCGGTGTCGCCGTGACCTGCGTGAACCACCCGGTCATCCGCTTCCACATAGGCGCCTTCGGTGGTGGTAGCGCAGAGCACCGGCCCCGGGTGACACGCGCTGAGGCGTGGCTGGGTGAAGAATCCGTTCTGCCACAGCACCATCGGGGTGTGCGCAGGAAGGTGCCCGGCCAGGGCCGCATAGGCCGCCTCGGCGGCGTAGGCCTTGGTGGTCAGGTGAACCACATCCGGAAAACCCTGGGGCGGGCCGGTTCGGGTGGTGACCTCGAGAGTCGACGCTTCACCCTCGGGTGTGACAAGGGTCTGCTGGCCAGGGAGGGGCCGGCGACCGATCAGCGTCACCCCATGGCCGTCGCGGATGAGGCGCAGGGCCAGCAGTCGACCGATGGCGCCCGGGCCGATGATCCAGTGGGTTTGCCAACTCATCAGCTGCCCTCCTTGCGGCGTCGCGGCGCACGGCGCTTGCTGCCCTTGCTCGTCGCGCGTCCCGTGCCGCGCCGTCGTGACGCCCGCTGGGGTGCCTTGGCCTCCTCGCCCTCGGCGTTATGCAGCGCCTGGCGCAAACGGCCGGCATCCGCGGCGCCGAGCAGGGCATGCAGGTCGCTGATCAGCGAGTCGAGGAAGGGGGCGGGGGCGGAGGCCTCCTCGGCGATGGCGGTGAGCCGCTGCTCCCATAGCGCGGTGCGCTCGGGACGACCGACCGCCTCGGGCAGCGAGGCGATCAGCGCACTGCCCAGGCGGGTGGCGCGCAGCGCCTTGCCCTGACGCACAAGGTAGCCACGCTCGACCAGGGTCTCGATGATGCCGGCACGCGTCGCCTCGGTGCCCAGGCCATCGTGCTCGCGCAGGGTGCGCCTGACCGCGGGGTCGTCCACGTAGCGGCCGATGTTCATCATCGCCTTGATCAGGCTGGCGTCGTTGAAAGGCTCGGGCGGGCGGGTCTCGCGATCCTCCACGCCGGCTTCCTGGACCCGGCACGCCTCGCCCTCGGTGAGGGGCGGCAGAGGCGGCGCCTCGTCGCGGGTGGTGAACAACGGCTTCCAGCCGGGGTCGAGGATCTCCTGGCCACGGGCGCGGAAAGTTTCCTCGAGGATGCGGAACTCGGCCTTCACCTCGCGTGTGATTAAGGGCGAGTAGAACTGGGCCAGCACATTGCGGGCGATCAGTCGGAAGACATTGGCCTCGGTGGCCGAGAGCCGCGCCGGGTCCATGGGGCGCCCGGTGGGCGCCAGGGCGTGGTGGGCGCCTACCTTGGTGTCGTTCCAGGCCCTGGAGCGACGGGAGAAGTCGGCGCCGGAAAGCCACCCGCGCAGGGTGTCATCCTCCCGGCAGGCGCTCTGCAGAGTGCTGCGGGCGGCGGCGAAGTGCTCCTCGGGCAGGTAGCGGCAGTCGGAGCGCGGGTAGGTGATCAGCTGGTGGCGTTCGTAGAGCGCCTGGCAGGTGTCCAGGACGATCTTGGCGGAGATGCCGTAGCGCCTGGCGGCGTCGACCTGCAGTGCCGACAGCGAGTAGGGCAGAGGGGCGGCCTGGCGTTTCTGCTGGGTCTCCAGGGCCACCAGGCGACCTGCGGCTCCCGGCAGGCGCTCGGCCAGGGTCGCTGCTGGCTCCCGGGCCAGCAGGCGCCCCTGGTCGTCGAGCGGATGGTGCTCCCCGGGGGCCCACCAGGCGCGCAGCTCACCGTGCGCCACTGCGAGGTCGGCCCACAGCACGAAGAAGGGCCGGGGCGTGAAGTCGCGGATTTCGGCGTCGCGGCGCACCACCAGGCCCAGCACCGGAGTCTGCACGCGGCCCACCGAGAGCACACCATCATGGCCGGCCTGGCGACCGGTCAGCGTCCAGGCCCGGGTCAGATTGATGCCATACAGCCAGTCGGCGCGGGAGCGCGACTCGGCGGCGCGGTAGAGCGGCTGGTAGCGGGCATTGTCCTCCAGGCGTGCAAGCGCCCGCTGCACCGCTGGACGGTTGAGGTCGCTGACCAGCAGTCGGGATACCTTACCCTTCCAGCCGAGGTATTCGATCACCTCCTGGACCAGCAGCTGACCCTCGCGGTCGGGGTCCCCGGCGTGCACCACCTCGCCGGCTGTCTTGAGCAGCTTGCGAATCGCCGCCAGCTGGCCGCGGGCCTTGGGGCGAGGCGTGAGTTTCCAGCGCTCGGGCAGGATCGGCAGGGTATCCAGGCGCCACTGCTTGAGGGCGGGATCATAGGCATCGGGTGGTGCCTGCTCCAGCAGGTGGCCCAGGCACCAGGTCACGGTGGTATCGCCCACGGCGATCGCCCCCTCCTGCTTGCGGGGAGAGCCGGGCAGGGCGTCGGCGATGGCCCGGGCCAGGCTGGGCTTCTCGGCGATGATCAGGCGCATGGTGGCCTCGACAGCGGTGAAGTATGGACATTCTTCCAGTGTTCGTGGTGATTGGCCAGGTGTCACGTCGCAATCATGGTGTACAATTGTTGTAACACTATTCTTCGGCGGAGCAGGCGATGCGTGAGCGAGGCAGGACGAGGCGGTTGCTGGGACTGGGGGCACGCACCGGTGGGGCGCTGTTGCGCACCCGGCTGGGCGGCCAGGCCGACTGGCGCGCCCTGGGCGAGGCGCTGTTTGAGGGGCTCTCCGAGCTCAAGGGGCCGGCCATGAAGCTGGCCCAGATCATGTCCCAGTGGGATGACCTGCTGCCGCCGGACCTCGCCGAGGAGCTGGCCCGGCTGCAACGCCAGGCCGAACCGATGCCCTGGGAGTCGATTCGCCGCACCCTGGATGACCACTACGGCGATATCGATGACGTGTTTCGCGAGGTCGAGACGCGCCCCTTCGCCAGCGCCTCCATGGGGCAGGTACACCGCGCCGTGACTCTCGACGGCGAGACGCTGGTACTCAAGGTGCAGTACCCCGGCCTTGCCGAGGTGCTGGAGGGGGATCTCGCCCAGGTCAGGCGTCTGATGCGCCTGGGGCGCTGGTTCAAGGTGCCACAGGCGCGACTCGATGCGCTCTTCGAGGAGTTGGCGGCGAGCCTGCGCGGTGAGCTGGACTACCACGCCGAGGCTGCGGCGCTGGCACGCTATCGGCAGCGCTACGCCGACTGGCCGGGACTGGTGATCCCCGAGCCGCTGCCTGACTACTCGGGTGAGCGGGTGCTGGCGATGCGCCATGTGCCTGGCACCCCGCTGCGCGAACTGGAGGCCTCCGACGATGCCACCCGACAGCGTATCGCCCAGACCCTCGCCGACTGGCTCACCGAGGAACTCTTCACCCATGGCGAGCTGCACGCCGACCCGCATGCCGGCAACTTCGCCGCCGACGCCGAGGGGCGACTGGTGATCTATGATCTGGGTGCGGTCATACCTGTGCCTGAGCCGCGGCTCAAGGCGATGATGCGCCTGCTCGAGGCTACCCTGGTCGGAGACCCGATGGCCATGGACAGTGCGCTGCTCGAACTGGGCGGCCGTCAGGGGCAGGGTGCGCCGCTGGCGCTCTACAGGGAATCCGCCGAGGCGGTCTCGGCGCTTTTCGCCCCCGGCGAGCAGGATTTCGGCGACGTGCGGGTGCACCGTCGCCTGCGCGAGCTCTCCCCCAAGGTGTGGGCGGCCATGGACCGCCTGCAGCCTCCCGCCGACACCCTGCTGCTGTCGCGCACGCTCAACGGCCACTACTGGAACCTGGTGCGCCTCGGCGCCCGACTCGACATGCGTTCGCGCACCGCCCCCCTGCTGGCGTGGGCGCGGCAGTAAGCGGCTGCCAAGCCCCCGTGCGGACTGGTAGACTGTGCCGTTTTCCGGACGGTGGAGTGCGCAATGCTGGCGGTATGGGTCGAACAGCTGCTGGGATTTGCCTCGGGAGCGCTCAAGGCGATTCGCCAGGACGAGCGCTATCCGACGCTGATGGCCTGGGCTCGGGAAGAGGGACCCGCGCTGGTGGGCGGCGATCTGCCGCTGGCCCAGGCGCTGGCGCCGGAACTGTGGTCCCAGGCGCCGCTGGCGCGCCTGGATTTCCGCTGCGAGCCACTGGCGCGCCCGGGGCGTAACGAACCCTGCTGGTGCGACTCCGGCCGCAAGACCAAGCACTGCTGTGGCGCCGTGACACTGCCCGGCTCGGTGCCGGATCACCTGATGTGGATGCTCTCGCTGCGCGACTGGAAGGGCGACACCCTCAAGGCGGCGCTGGCGAGTGGCCGGGCCCCGGCCCAGGCGCTGCTCGAGGCGGGCCTGATCGCCGCCGAGACCGGCCAGCGTGGCCGCGCCCAGCAGATCCTCGAGTCGCTGTTCGAGCGTGGCGACTGGTCGCGGCTGCCGGAACAGGCCGAGCCCGCCTTCGAGATCCTGATCGACCTCTACCAGGAGCGCGGCTTCCATCGCAAGCGCGAGAGCCTGCTCGATGCCGTGCTCGAGCACGGTCCGCTGTTCCTGCGTGGAGTGGCACTGGAGCGGCTGTGCCTGATGCACCTCGACAACGACGACCTGGACAGCGCCCGCGCCGCCTTCGTGCGCGCCCAGCAGGCGCTGCCCGACTCGCCCACCCTGGCCTATATCGAGGCCATGCTGCTGCTCCACGAAGGGCATGAAGAGGAGGCCGCCGAACGGGCGCGCTTCTGGTTCCGGCGCCTGGCTCGCCGGGGCGACCTGGACCCCGATCAGCTGCAGTTCCTCGCCGATCTGGCCGAGAACCCCGGCGCCACCCTGGCCGAACAGTTGCTCAACGCCGAGGAGGACCTGGCCGAGCCGCTGGCCTCCCTGCAGGCGCTCCTCGAGGAGCTGCCCATCGCGCCGCGCCTGGCCGTGTCATGTACCCCGGAAGGCCGGCTCGAGTATCACACCACTGCCCGAGAAGACACCCTGCACGCCGCCTGGCGCCAGGTGTTTCCCGTGTCTGCCGTCTCCGACTCGCCGCTGGGGCTCGAGGATGACCCCTGGCCGAGCGCTGCGGAGTGGCTCCCCGAGCTGTGCAGCCACCCCGAATGGCTGGATGCCCCGGCGGTGGTCCAGGAGCTGGCTCTGGCGCTGACCACGCGCTTCGGCAGCCTGCCGTGGATGGCTCCCAGCCTGTTCGTGCCGCTGGCCAGCCGGCTGGAACGCTGGCTCGAACAGGTGGCGGCCGAAGGCCCCGGCACTCTGGCCTGGGAGGATGCCGACAATGCCCTGCTGCTGCGCACGGGGCTGGCGTTGGTGGTGGGCATGGAGCGCGGCGCCCGCGAACGTTCCCGCCAGCTGGCCGAACGCCTGCTGGTCCTGGACAACCATGACAGCCTGGGCCTGCGGGAGCTGGTACTCGACCAGCTGCTGCGGGATGGTCGCGACAGCGATGCCCTGGCACTCAGCGAGCAGCCGCCCGAAGCCGAGGCCGAGGGGCCGGCACTGGGCGTGCTGATGGGGCGGGCCCTGGCGCTCTATCGCCTCGATCGGCCCGAGGAGGCCGGCCAGGCACTGGCCGAGACCCAGGCACACAACGCCCACGCGCTCAAGCTGCTGTGTGCCGACACTCCACGGCCACTGTCGGGAAGCGATGATGACCCCGCCGAGCCCGGCAGCCGCGCCGAGGCCTGGCAGTATCGCACTCTGATGCGCGACCAGTGGCGGGCGACCCCGGGGGCGCTCGCCTGGCTGCAGGGGTGGCTGGATGGCGAGGCGCATCGCCGATAAATCGGGCTCCCATGGGGGCGGTTTCCAGCGCCCGTGGTGCAAAGGGCTTACGGCTTACGGCTTGCGGCTGCCGGTACAACCGGCGCCGGCACCAGTTCCCGGTCGCGGCTGATCCATAGCGCCAGCAGCACCGCCGGAATCCCCATGACGGCGGAGATCATGAAGAAGGTGGCGTAGCCCTCGACCTCGACCACCAGCCCACCGAAGCCGCTCAGGAACTTGCCGGGCAGGGTCATCAGCGACGAGAACAGCGCGTACTGTGTCGCGGTGTAGGCCCGCGATGTCAGGCTGGAGAGAAAGGCGATAAACACCGCACTGGCCAGGCCGTTGGCCAGGTTGTCGCCGATGATGGCCATCACCAGCAGCGGCAGGCTCTGGCCGGTGAGCGCCAGGGCGGTGAACAGCAGGTTGGTCAGCGCCGCCGCGGTGGCGCCCAGCACGAGGATGGGGCCGATGCCATAGCGCGCCACCAGTAGCCCACCCAGCATGCCCCCGGCGATGCTCATGGCAATGCCGAAGGCGTTGGTGACGTTGGCGATCTCGGTCAGCGTGAACCCCAGGTCGATATACAGCGGGTTGGCCATGGAGGCCATGGCCAGGTCGCTGATCCGGAATACCGCCACGAAGATCAGCAGCCACAGGGCCTTATGCCGATAGCGGGTGAAGAAATCGGTGAAGGGGCAGACGATGGCACCGATCCCCCAGGCGCCCAGGCGCCGCAGCGTCCTGGGCTTGCCGCGGCTGGCCCGCAGGAAGGCACGAACCCTCGGCTCATGGATCAGCTGGCTGGTCAGGGAAAGGCGTTCCGGCTCGGGGCGCACCAGAACCGTCACCACGCCGATGCCGACCAGCGCGGCCATGGTCAGGTAGGCGGCCTCCCAGGAGAGCCAGGAGGCGACGTAGAGCGCCCCGGCACCGGCCGCCAGCAGGCCGCCGCGGTAGCCGATGATATAGGTCGAGGCCATGGCCGCCTGGATGTCCTCCGGCGCCGACTCGATGCGAAAGGCGTCGATGGCGATATCCTGGGTGGCGCTGCCGAAGGCGACCAGCAGGGCGAAGGCGGCCACCAGCGGCAGGTGACCCACCGGGTCTACCCCGGCGAGTCCCACCAGGCCGGCGACGATCAGCGCCTGTGCCAGCAACATCCAGCCGCGGCGCTGGCCGAGGTGACGGGTCAGCAGTGGCAGTGGCAGGCGGTCCACCACCGGGGCCCAGAAGAACTTGATCGAGTAGAGCATGCCGATCCAGGCGAAGAAGCCGATCGCCGCCACCTCGACGCCGTCGCTGCGCAGCCAGGCCGAGAGCGTGGAGAACACCAGCAGGAAG
Organism: Halomonas sp. C10-5; assembly: GCF_057169305.1. Lineage (NCBI taxonomy): Bacteria > Pseudomonadati > Pseudomonadota > Gammaproteobacteria > Oceanospirillales > Halomonadaceae > Halomonas > Halomonas sp. C10-5. The sequence continues at coordinate 2,024,159 of NZ_CP175665.1, read as the reverse complement.
GGCAGGCCGGCGGAGAAGCCCAGGAACAGCATGGTGATGACAGGGGCGCGCAGGTAGATCGCCAGGGAGGCTAGCCAGCTTCTCTGGACGGTAGGCGTCGGCATGGGGCTCTCCTTGCAACGGTGTTAAAATCCTTGCCTCTTTCGCCGGGCTCCCGGCCCGCGAGACGGGTCGCGCAGGGCAGCAGCCGATTGTTGCAGAGCCCCGGCAGCGATACCAGCGTGCAGCGTGAGGGAGAGACATGAACGAGAGCGATGTGATCCGCGACGAAGGTGAAGCAGCGGTACCTCGCTGGTATGCGATCCAGTGCAAGGGCGGCGAATCCTTCCGCGCCACCGAAAACCTGGTCAATCAGGGCTTCGAGGTCTTTCATCCGGTGCTCGAGGTGCAGAAGAAGCGCCGCGGCAAGCTGACCTGGGTGGTCGAGCCGCTGTTTCCCTATTACCTGTTCATCCGCCTCGACCGGCTGGTGAGCAACTGGCGTCCCATCCGCTCGACTCGAGGCGTGCTGAAGCTGGTCAGCTTCGGCGAGACGCCCATCGCCGTGGATGATGCCCTGGTGGAGACGCTGCGCGAGAAGGGCAGCGAGCGCGACCAGGATGCCAACCTCTACTTCCATGCCGGCGAGCCGGTGCAGATCACCGAAGGCCCCTTCAAGGAGCTGCAGGCAGTGTTCGAGAGCCACAAGGGCGAGGAGCGCGCCATCGTGCTGCTCAACCTGCTGCATCGCCAGCAGCGCCTGGAGATGCCGGTGGCCAATCTGCGCCGCAACTGAGCCGGTCACCGCCGCCGGCTTTCACCCGCGATACCCCCATTCAGGAGATCCGCATGACCATTGCCCCTCAGCGCGTCGTTACCCTGCACTATGTCCTCAGCGACGCCGACGGTCAGGTCCTCGATGATTCCCGTGCTCGCCAGCAGCCCCTCGAGTACCTGCATGGCCACCACAATATCGTCGCCGGCCTGGAGCGTGCCCTGGAGGACCAGGACACCGGGGCCGAGCTGACGGTGACTCTGATGCCGGCCGAGGCCTATGGCTTGCGCGACGAGGCGCTGCAACGCGAGGTGGGGCGTGACGCCTTCCCGGTTCCTGAGCTCACGCCGGGCATGCGCTTCCAGACGCCCGGGGATGATGGTCCCGAGATCGTCACCGTCATCGAGGTGCGCGATGACAGCGTACTGATCGACACCAACCACCCCCTGGCCGGCCACACCCTGCGCTACACCCTCGAGGTGCTGTCGGTGCGCGATGCCACTCGTGCCGAGCTGGCCAAGGGCCACCCCCTGCCCCCCGACACCGATCACACCCAGGTCGAGGACAAGAAGCTCCCCTGAAAACTGACCTGAATCAATTACGCTCCCTCTCTCGTCAGCCCCCGGGTCGTAACTTGATTCAGGTCAGGTTTCTCCTTGCCTTCCCGGCCTATAGTGCACCCATCACATCGAGTCGGGGAGGACACCACCATGTATCTGGATGACGCCGTAATCTTCGGGCTGGTCACCGTCGCGATGATGATCGCTTTCATGGGTGGCTGGATTGCCTTCATCGTGCGGGACCACCGCAAGAAGCACTGAAGCCAGCCGCAGCACGAGTCGTCAGGGGAGGGGGGAGTCTTTCCCCCCAGTGGGCCGACCTTCACGGGTCGGCCTTTTTTTTCGTGTGTGATCAGTTAGTGTCGCGGTTAGGCAACGCCCGTGGAACAAATTGACAACGCTTCTCCGGCAGCGGCATCTCGAGGCCTCAGTGGCTAGGATGAACAGTGTTCGAGCAAGACACTGCTCGCCGAGCCGCAGGAGGTTCCCATGTCACACCACGATCATGAAATCGAGGCCGCCGAGACCCATCGCCGGCGTCGGCGCCGGCTCCTCGCCACCCTCGGCGTGGGTCTGGCTGGTGCCTATGTTGCCCCCACGCTGTTCAGCGTCGGCCAGGCCCAGGCCTGGGATGGGCGCCGCCGTTCGCGTCCCAGCCGCTCCCGGCCTAGCTGGTCGCGCCCCAGCCGCTCCCGGCCCAGCCGCTACGACGGCGCCTATCGGCGGCATGAGCGGGCCCGCCAGGAGCGCCACTATCGCCGCGGCGATGAGCGCTATCGCCGGGACGACCGCTACTACTCGCGGCGTGAATACGAGCACGACCGTCGCCGGCTGCGCGATTATCGTGAAGACCCGGTGACCATCGTCGAGGATATCGTCTTCGGTCGCCCCGATCGCCGCTGGTAATGGTCGACGCCCAAGATATTTCCCTGCCCGGCCTCGGACGCATTCTGCGGGTGCAGGAGGCGCCCGAGGTCGTCGCGGCCTTGGGCCAGGCGTTGCCGGGTTGGCCACTCTCTGTCGCGCGTGCCCGGGGTCTGGCACCGGCCATCCGCCTGCGGCGCAGTCGCGGAGGCTATCTGCAGCGCTCGCCCCAGCTGCCCCGAGGTCTCGAACTGCCGACGCCGGCCTCGGCGGTGTGCAGCCTGATCGCGGATCTGGGTGGCGATCTTCTCGATCGGGATGGCTCGCTGCTGGGCCTGCACTGCGCCAGCGTGGAGGTGGGTGGCCGCCTGGTACTGTTTCCCGAGAGCCATCGCGCCGGCAAGAGCACCTTGGCGGTGGCCTTTGCCGCGGCCGGTTACCGGCTGTTCGGCGATGATGTGCTGGGCCTGACACGGGAAGGCAAGGGGGTGGGCCTGGGCATCGCGCCTCGGCTGCGCCTGCCGCTGCCCGAGACGTTGGCTCCGAAGCTGCTCGACTATGCCGAGGCCCATGCCGGCCCCGAGGATGCCCGCTATCGCTTCGTGCTGCCGCCCGGGAATGCCCTGGCTCGCCATGGCGAATCGGGTCCGGTGGGGGCACTGGTGCTGCTGGAGCGTGACGATCAGGCGAGCATTCCCGAGGTCGTCCGGCTCCAGCCGGGAGAGGGGCTGCTGCAGCTGCTCTCCCAGAACTTTGCCCGGCATGCCGCCCCCGAATCGCTCATGGCACACCTGCTGCCGCTGATGAAGCGCGTTCCCTGCCTGCTGCTGCGCTATGCCGAGCCGCTGGCAGCGGCCCGCCACCTGGGCGCCGTGCTCGAGGGTGACGAAAGTGAGGCTGGCCAGGGCGAGAGCGACAGGTTCGTGGTGACCAGGCCTGAGGCCTCGCCGCTTAGCGGCCCGGTCCCTGCAGGGCGGCGCTGGCTGGCGACTCGCGAGGCGAGAAGCTACCCGCTCGGTCGTGAGCTGTTCCTGATTCAACCCGCCAGCGGTGCCATTCACCGCTTGAACGCCACCGGCGAGGCGGTGTGGCGATTGCTGTGTCAGGAGCCGCTCAGCGGGGAGGAGCTGGGGGAGCTGTTGGCCGAACACTTCGGCGAGCCGCTCGAGTCGGTCAGCGAGGATGTCGGCTGGTTGCTGGCGGGGCTTGCCGATGCCGGCCTGGTGGCTGCCGCCGAGCAGCAGTCAGCACCTATCGCTGGACCGTGACGCGCTCCTCGGCGGGGCGCCAGTGGCGCTGCCAGGCCCGCATCACGCGTTCCGGGTACCAGGTCTTGCCCAGGCTGCCGTTGTAGCGGGCCAGGGCCCGGGTGAAGTCGCCGCGCTCCACTGCCAGGTAGTGGGCGAGTATCGTGCAGCCATAGCGCAGGTTACGCCACGGGTCCTTGAGGTCGTCGGCGGGAAGGCCCAGTTCGCGGATCCAGAATGGCATGATCTGCATCAGTCCCACCGCGCCGGCGGAGGAAACCGCCTCGACCTGGAAGGCACTCTCCACCTGGATCAGGGCCAGTACCAGCTCGGGAGGCAGCCCCGCCAGCGTCGCCTCGTGATAGACCCGCCGCAACAGCTCGCTGCGCAGCATTGGATCCTTCACATGGCGCGACAGCGCCGGCTCCATGGCGGTAAACCACTGGCGTGCGGCCCACACCTCGGCCGGGTCACGGGAGATGGAGAGGGTCTCGTCGAGGGTGGTGCGCAGCGTATGTGGGGTATCCGGCAGCGGCTGGACCAGCAGCGGCCGACTATCGGCCGCCAGGGATGCCAGGAAATCGCCGTCATCGGCCGCTACACCCGCCGCCAGCAGGCTGCTTGCCAGCATGGCGGCAAGTGAGCGGCGCATCCTGGCCAAGATGAAACTAGCCGAGCTGGATCTTGTGGCGCAGGAAGTCGAGGATCTCCGCGGCCGGCACCATGGTGGCTTCGCTGTCACGGCGTCCCTTGTACTCCAGTTCACCCTTGTCCAGTCCGCGATCCCCGACCACCAGGCGGTGGGGCAGGCCCATCAGCTCATGGTCGGCAAACTTCACGCCGGGGCGCAGGTCGCGGTCGTCCAGCAGCACCTCGAAACCGGCGGCGGTCAGCTCGGCGTAGAGTTTCTCCGACTCCTCGCGCACGCGCTGCGACTTGTGGGCATTCATCGGCACCAGCGCGATATGGAAGGGGGCGATGGGGTCTGGCCAGATAATGCCGGCGTCGTCGTGGTTCTGCTCAATGGCAGCCGCCACCACGCGGGTCACCCCGATACCATAGCAGCCCATCCAGGGATGAATGGCACGACCTTCGTCGCCCAGCACGGTGGCGTTCATCGCCTCGCTGTACTTGCGTCCCAGCTGGAAGACGTGGCCCACCTCGATGCCCCGCTTGATGGAGAGCGTGCCCTGGCCGTCCGGCGAGGGGTCGCCCTCGACCACGTTGCGGATATCGGCCACCTTGGGCAGCGCCACATCGCGCTCCCAGTTGATGCCGAAGTAATGCTTGCCATCGATGTTGGCGCCGGCACCGAAGTCGCTCATCAGTGCCACGCTGCGATCGATGATCACCGGCATGTCCAGGTTAACGGGGCCCAGGGAGCCGGGACCGGCACCCACCACGGCGCGAATCTCCTCTTCACTGGCCATCGTGAGCGGGGCAGCCACCTCGGGCAGGTTCTCGGCCTTGACCTCGTTGAGCTCATGGTCGCCACGCACCAGCAGAGCGATCAGCCCGCCCTCGGCAGCGTGGACCATCAGAGTCTTGATCGTCTTCTCGATGGGCAGGCCGTGCTGCTCCACCAGGGCGGCGATGGTTTTGGCATCCGGCGTATCCACCAGGCGCAGCTCCTCGCCGGGCGTGGGGCGCCGGGCATCGCTGCCCAGCGGTGCCGGCAGCGCCTCGGCCTTCTCCATATTGGCCGCGTAGTCGGAGCCGGTAGAGAAGACGATGTCGTCCTCGCCGGAGTCGGCCAGCACGTGGAACTCGTGGGAGCCGGTGCCGCCGATGGCGCCGTTGTCGGCGATCACCGGGCGGAAGTCCAGTCCCAGGCGGGTGAAGATCCGCGTATAGGCGTCGTACATCGCCTGGTAGGTCTCCTTGAGGGAGTCCTCGTCGACGTGGAAGGAGTAGGCATCCTTCATGATGAACTCGCGCGAGCGCATCACTCCGAAGCGCGGGCGGATCTCGTCACGGAACTTGGTCTGGATCTGGTAGAAGTTGGCCGGCAGCTGCTTGTAGCTGGAGATCTCCTTGCGGACCAGGTCGGTGATCACTTCCTCGTGGGTGGGGCCCACGCAGTAGTCGCGATCGTGGCGGTCCTTGAGGCGCAGCAGCTCGGGGCCGTACTGCTCCCAGCGGCCGGACTCCTGCCACAGTTCGGCGGGCTGGACCGCCGGCATCAGCACCTCCTGGGCGCCGGCCCGATCCATCTCCTCGCGCACGATGCGTTCGACCTTGCGCAGGGTCTTGAGCCCCAATGGCAGCCAGGTGTAGAGGCCGGAGGTGAGGCGGCGGATCATGCCTGAACGCAGCATCAGCTGGTGGCTGATGACTTCCGCATCGGCGGGGGTTTCCTTCAGGGTGGCGATCAGCATCTGGGTGGCGCGCATGGGTCCGGCGTGTCCTCGGTGGTCAAACGGGATGGCCGCAAGGGCGGCAATGTTGCAGGCATTGTACGGCGAAGCCGGGGGCGCGGCAAAAGCCGTCGCACCGTGGCCCGGCGTTGCGCTGGGCCTTGATGCGGATCAACTTGATCACGCTTATCTATAGCAAGCTAAAAGAAAGCATGAAATCATCATGCCGTGATCTAATTCTGCGGCCTCGCCGCGGATCGTGAAAGGAGACGACCTTGGACAAGCTGGACAGGAATTCCATCGAAGCGCGCTGCCGCTGGCCCGGCTGGCAGGACAAGCTGTGCTCCGCCGAAGAGGCCTCTGCCCTGATCGAAGATGGCATGACCGTGGGCATGAGCGGCTTCACTCGGGCCGGAGAGGCCAAGGAAGTACCGCGGGCACTGGCCGAGCGCGCCGCCCTGGACCCGTTCTCGATCACCCTGATGACCGGGGCCTCGCTGGGCAACGACCTGGACAAGCTGCTCACCGATGCCAACGTGCTGTCGCGGCGTATGCCGTTCCAGGTCGACGCCACCCTGCGCCGCGCCATCAACGACGGCCGGGTGATGTTTATCGACCAGCATCTCTCCGAGACGGTGGAACTGCTGCGCAACCGCCAGTTGGCCGAGCTCGACGTGGCCGTGGTGGAGGCCTGCGCGATCACCGAGGAGGGCGGGATCGTGCCCACCACCTCGGTGGGCAACTCGGCCAGCTACGCGATCCTCGCCGACAAGGTGATCATCGAACTTAACCTCGACTCGCCCGCCGAGCTGGAGGGGCTGCACGATATCTATATCCCCCAGATGCGGCCCACCCGTCCGCCGATTCCGGTGGTGGCGCCGGACTCGCGCATCGGCACGCCCTATATACCGATCGATCCGGAGAAGATTGCCGCCATCGTGGTCACCCGGGGCAAGGACAGTCCCTCCACGGTGTTGCCACCGGACACCGATACCCGACATATCGCCGATCACCTGATCCGTTTCTTCTCCGCTGAGGTCGAGGCCGGGCGTCTTGCCCCCTCCCTGCTGCCGCTCCAGGCCGGCATCGGCAGCATGGCCAATGCGGTGATGAGCGGGCTGGCCGAGGGTCCCTTCGAGCACCTCACCATGTACTCCGAGGTGCTGCAGGATTCCACTTTCGACCTGCTGGATGCCGGCAAGCTCGACTTCGCCTCCGGCTGCTCCATCACCCTCTCCGAGGCGTGTGGCGAGCGGGTCTGGTCGAACCTGGACGTCTATCGCGATCGCCTGATCCTGCGCCCCCAGGAGCTCTCCAACCACCCGGGGATCGTGCGCCGCCTGGGCATCATCGCCGTAAACACGGCGCTGGAGGTGGATATCTACGGCAACGTCAACTCTACCCATGTGGGCGGCACCAGGATGATGAATGGCATCGGTGGTTCCGGTGACTTCGCCCGCAACGCCCAGCTCTCGGTGTTTGTCACCAAGTCGGTGGCCAAGGGCGGTGATCTCTCAAGCGTGGTGCCCTTCGTCAGCCACGTGGACCATACCGAGCACGATGTGGATGTGCTGGTGACCGAGCATGGGCTGGCCAACCTGCGTGGCCTGGCGCCGCGGGAGCGCGCCGAGCGGGTGATCGAGCAGTGTGCCGACCCACTCTATCGCCCGGCGCTGCGTCGCTATTTCGAGGAGGCCTGTCGGCGTGGCGGTCACACGCCGCACTGCCTGGAGCAGGCGCTGTCGTGGCATATCGCCGTGGAGCGTGATGGCCATATGCGCAGCCTCCAGGAGGAAGGTGCCGAGGCCGTGGGCGCCTGAGCGGCTGGTTCAGGCCTGAAACAGCAGCAGGCGCACCAGCATGCCCAGCACCAGGGTGGTGGAGACGCTCAGCAGGGTGCCGAGCAGAACGTATTCGGTAAGCTTGCGGTCGGGGGAGTCGCGCAGGTCGCCGAAGCGTAGCACCGACTTGGCAGCAAGCAGGAAGCCGACCGCGGTGAGCTGGTCGAGCAGCACCAGGGTCAGCACCAGCAGCCGCTCCAACACGCCGATGCGCGCCCCGGCGCTGACCAGGGTGCCGGTCTCCTCGAGTTGCTCGCTCCAGCGCTGCATGATCAGGGCGATGGCGATGGACAGCGGTCGCGTTACCAGCAGGTAGGCGGCCGCTGTCCCCAGTACCGTCGGCGAGACCAGCCAGGCGGCAAGCTCTCGCAGCGGTGACAGGCTGCCCAGCCAGGCCAGCCAGAGCCCCACCAGCACCAGAAGATGGGCGGCCTGGTCGAGCAGGAACCAGCGCAGCTCGCCGGCCGGCAGCCGGGCCTTAACCAGGTCGATCAGCCAGTGGCTGGCGGCCAACGCCAGACTTCCGATCGCCACCACGGCCAGCCCCCTGGGCTGGGCGGCACTTGCCGTCAGCAGCACGCCCCCGGCGAGCAGGCCATGCAGCCCGGCATGCTGGAGCAGGTGCTTCGAGCGGTGGCGCAGTCGATAGCGCTCCGCCACCCAGGCGGATGGCTGCAGCAGGAAGTCGCCCACGAGATGGGCGAGGAGCAGCCCCATAAGCAGCGACAGGGGATCGAAGCTCATGGCCTTTCCTCCTGCTCGGCGAGGCGCTCACGCAGGTAGTCGAGGGAGTCGGAGAGCAGGGCCCAGCGGGCGACACGCAGGCGCTTGTGCACGCTGGGCTGGCGGATGCCGAGACGCTCGGCCAGGGCCTGCTGGGAGGCGTCATGGCGCAGGCTCAGGCCGACGACCTCGGCGGAGTAGGGCGACCAGCCGTCGATCATGTCGTCGATAAAGCGTACCAGCAGGGCGAGGCCGTGATCCTCGGGTGCCTCGAGCCGGGTCAGCGAGAGATGGGCGACGCCATCGGCCAGGGCATCCAGGGCGCGCCCCGATGCGACGAAGGTGGCGCCGTCGGCCGCCGCGATACCGTGCTCGGCTGGCCCGGCCGCCACGGCTATCCGGGCATCCCACCGCTGATGGGTTTCGGAGTGCTCGATCAGCGCCGCTCGCAAGGCCACCGCCGCTTCCATGGCCGGCGCCGCCTGCGGTAGAGCAAGCTGGAAGCCGTCGCCCCGGAAGCGTTCGCCGTGGCCGCCGTGCCGAGAGGCCAGCTCGGCGAGGCTGTCATCCAGCAGACGGTAGAGGCGGGGCCGGTCCTCGACCTTGCGCGAGTCGATGACGTCGCCGGTCAGCACCGCGATGCGCTGTGGCATGGCGTTATTCTCCGGAGGTGCCTGCCTGGAGTATAGCCCTAATGGGCTATTTTTCAATCTAATAGCCCTCAAGGGTTATTTTTATGATAAATAGCCCGTATAGGGTATAAATAGCCTACCGGGCCAGCTCCCGCATGGCGTTCTCCAGCCCCTCAAGGGTCATGGGGTACATGCGGTCATCGATCAGCTGGCGGATCAGCTGGGTGGAGTGGGTGTAGTCCCAGGCGCGCGGCGGCATGGGGTTGAGCCAGGCCAGGCGCGGGAACTTGTCCGCCAGGCGCTTGAGCCACACGGCCCCGGCCTCGTCGTTGAAGTGCTCCACACTGCCGCCGGGATGGGTGATCTCGTACGGTGACATGGCGGCGTCACCGACGATCACCACCTGGTAGTCATCGCCATAGGTGTGCAGCACGTCCAAGGTCGGGATGCGTTCATGTCGGCGACGGGAGTTGTCGCGCCACAGCCCCTCGTAGGGGCAGTTATGGAAGTAGTAGGCCTCCAGGTGCTTGAACTCGGCGCGTGCCGCGGAGAAGAGCTCCTCGCAGGTGCGGACATGGTCATCCATGGAGCCGCCCACATCGAGGAGCAGCAGCACCTTCACCGCATTGTGGCGTTCGGGGCGCATCTGCACGTTGAGCAGGCCGGCGTCCCGGGCCGTCTCGCGGATGGTGGCGTCGACATCGAATTCCTCCGCAGCCCCCTGGCGTGCGAACTTGCGCAGCCGGCGTAGCGCCATCTTGATATTGCGGGTGCCAAGCTCCAGGGAGTCGTCGTAGTCGCGGAAGCGGCGCTCGTCCCATACTTTCACCGCGCGGCGGTGGCGTGAGCCATCCTGGCCGATGCGGATCCCCTCGGGGTTGTAGCCATAGGCGCCGAAGGGACTGGTGCCGCCGGTACCGATCCACTTGTTGCCGCCGGCGTGGCGCTCCTTCTGCTCCTCGAGGCGCTGCTTGAAGGTCTCGATCAGTTTCTCGAGCCCGCCCAGGGACTCGATCTGCGCCTTCTCCTCTGCGGAGAGCTGCTTCTCGAATTCCCGGCGCAGCCAGTCGTCAGGGATCAGCGCCTCGATGGCGGCGTCGAGGTTCTCCAGCCCCTCGAACCAGGCGGCGAAGGCGCGATCGAAGCGGTCGAAGTGGCGCTCATCCTTGACCATCACGGTGCGGGCGATGCGGTAGAAGGCCTCCATGTCGGCGAACACCACGCCGCGCTCCACCACCGCGTGGAGGTCGAGCAGCTCGCGCAGCGATACCGGCACCCCGGCGCGCTTGAGGGTCTCGAACAGGCCGATAAACATGGGTCAGCGCCTCTGGTTGCCCTGGCGGCGCATCATGAAGGCCAGCCGCTCCAGTAACTGGGTGTCCTGCTCGTTCTTGACCAGTGCCCCGGCCAGCGGCGGGATCGCCTTGGCGGGGTCGCGCTGGTAGAGCGCCTCCCGGGCCAGGTCGTCGGCCATCAACAGTTTCAGCCAGTCCACCAGCTCCGAGGTCGATGGCTTCTTCTTGAGTCCCGGTGCCTGGCGCAGCTCGAAGAACACCTCCAGCGCCTCGCCGACCAGCTTCGGGGCGATCTCGGGGAAGTGCACGTCGACGATCGCCTGCATGGTCTCGCGGTCGGGGAACTCGATGTAGTGGAAGAAGCAGCGGCGCAGGAAAGCGTCGGGCAACTCCTTCTCGTTGTTGGAGGTGATGACGATGATCGGGCGGTGTTTGGCGCGAATGGTCTCGCCGGTCTCGTAGACATGGAACTCCATGCGATCCAGCTCCTGGAGCAGGTCGTTGGGGAATTCGATGTCGGCCTTGTCGATCTCGTCGATCAGCAGCACCACCCGCTCGTCAGCGGTGAAGGCGTCCCACAGCTTGCCGGGCTTGATGTAGTTGGCGACGTTCTCCACCCCCTCGACCCCAAGTTGGGAGTCGCGCAGGCGGCTTACCGCATCATATTCGTAGAGCCCCTGGGCCGCCTTGGTAGAGGACTTGATATGCCAGGTGTGCAGCTCGGTGCCTAATGATGCCGCCAGCTCCTCGGCGAGCAGGGTCTTGCCGGTGCCCGGCTCGCCCTTGATCAGCAGCGGACGCTCCAGGGTCACGGCGGCGTTGACCGCCTGCTTGAGGGCCTCGGTGGCCACATAGGTGGAAGTGGAATCAAACGCCATGGGTCTTGCCTCGGCTTGTCGTCAGCGGGTCAAAGGGATTCGAACGAGTGTACGGAAGGGCCGAGGCGGGGACAAATGCGCGGTTGACGGCATCGGACCGGCGGCGAGTCGGTTAGGATATCGACCCGGTGTACGAAGACAGAAGGAGCCTGCGGCATGACCGACAACCTGTTCGCCTCGATCCCCCTCACCCTGGAGGCGGAGCGGTTCGATGAGCTGGCGGCCGGCAAGGACGTGCGCATCGAGCGCATCGTCTCCCGTGGCCACACCTCGCCGGAGGAGGGCTGGTATGACCAGCCGCAGCACGAGTGGGTGACGGTGCTGCAGTGGCGGACGGTGCTGGCATTCGCCTCGGGGGAGGAGGTCGAGCTGGCGCCGGGCGACCATCTCACGATCCCGGCCCACTGCCGGCACCGTGTGAAGTGGACGGATCCTCAGCAGGCGACGGTCTGGCTGGCGGTGCACTATTCCGCATAGGTCATCCTGCGGGTCATGCCACCGTCCACCACCAGGTTCTGGCCGGTGATGAAGCCCGCCTCGTCGGAGAGCAGGAAGGCCGCCATGGTGGTGGATCAATGCGGCTGATGCTGCTCGAGCCTCTCGGCCAGCCAGATCTTGATGATCGATTGTCGTGTCACCCCCAGCCGAGCTGCCTCGCGATCCAGAGAGTCGATCATCCAGGTAGGGAAGTCGACATTGACGCGCTTCTGTTTCCTGAGGGGGCGCTTGGCGTTGTCCAGATCCAGCTCTTCGGTGATGTCGTTACCGTCATCGAAGCGCCTGTCGAGTTCAGTCGCCTTCATAGAGTTCAACCTCTCTGCTGCGGGCCCGCCTGACAGAGATAAGGCGTATTCGAGCCCCACGGTAGGTGATGATGCCGGACCAGTGTTTCTCACCAATCCTGCCGATGACCACGTAACGAGGCTCATCGGTCGACTTTGCCGGTATCTCGAGCAGGTCGGGGTCCTGCCAGAGCAGCTGCGCCTCGACAAAATCGATGCCGTGCTTGTCCCGATTCGCCTCGCTTTTTCGACGGTCATACTCGAAGCTGGTCATGAGTAGAAATTATACCTTTTTTATGCCTCCGAAAAGTCCTCATTCAAGGAGGTGAGTGAATATTTCAGTGTCGAGGGCGGTAGGCCTCCACCAGGGTCGCCGGGTCGTGTTCGGCATGGCCGCGGGTGGCGTGGGCGCGCAGCAGTTGGGCGGCCAGGCCGCTCATGGGCGTGGCGCTGGCGCTGCGCCGACTCTGGGCCACCGCCATGTCCAGGTCCTTGAGCAGGGTACGCAGGTGCCAGGGCGGGTCGGCGAAGTCGCTGGCCGCCATGCGCGGGGTGAGGATCCGGAAGGGGGTGGAGTCCGCGAAGCCGCCTGCCAGCGCCTCGGTCAACCGGCCTGCTTCGACGCCGCTGGCCTCGGCGAGTGCCACCATCTCGGCGAGCACCGCGGCCTGGCAGCCCACCACCATCTGGTTGCACACCTTGGTGACCTGGCCGGCACCCACCGGGCCCATATGGGTCACCCGCGTGGCCAGTGGGGCGAGCAGCGGGCGCAGGGCGTCGATCCGCGCCGCCTCACCGCCGGCCATCATCACCAGGCTGCCCGCCTCGGCGCCGGCCACGCCCCCGGAGACGGGGCAGTCGACCCACCTCATGCCACACCGCGACTCGAGCCGGGTGGCGAAGTCACGGGTCGCCTCCGGGTCGCTGCTCGAGAAGTCGATCAGGGTCTGGCCCTGGCGGCCATGCTCCGCCACGCCGCCCTCGCCGAACACCACGGTTTCCACCACCTCGGTATTGGCCAGGCAGAGCATCACCACGTCCACACCCTGCACCAGCTCGCCGATGGAGTCGGCGACCCTGGCTCCGGCGCTGCCCAACGTCTTTGCCTTGGCGGGGGTGCGGTTCCAGACGGTGACCTCGAAGCCGGCATCGAGCAGGCGGCGGGTCATGGGGACGCCCATCAGGCCGAGGCCGATGAAGCCGAGCGTGGGGTGGGGCATATCACTCTCCTTGGCAAACGGAAGGCCGCCCTGAGGCGGCCTTCATCATGCGGTCCGAGTAAAATCACGGCAACCCGTTGCTACCCGTAGACCTGGAAGCTCCCGGCATTGAGCCACAGGTGCACCAGGATGCTGGCGACATACCCCAGGGCGATCACCGGCGCCCAGCGCAAGTGGCCAGCGAAGGTGTAGTAGCCGCGGGCCTGGCCCATCAGTGCCACCCCGGCGGCGGAGCCGATGGAGAGCAGGCTGCCACCGACGCCGGCGGTCAGGGTGATCAGCAGCCAGTGGCCGTGGGACATCTCCGGCTGCATGGTCAGCACCGCGAACATCACCGGGATGTTGTCCACCACCGCCGAGATCAGGCCCAGGGCGATGTTGGCCCAGGTGGCGTCCCAGCCGGTGTAGAGCGCCTCGGATAGCAGGCCGAGATAGCCCATGAACCCCAGGCCCCCCACGCACATAACCACGCCGTAGAAGAACAGCAGGGTGTCCCACTCGGCGCGCGCAACACGGTTGAAGACATCGAAGGGCACCACGCTACCCAGCTGGGCCAGGCGCTTGTCGTCGCCCAGGCGCGTGTAGCGGGCGCGCTTGCGTTCCAGTGAGCGGGGCAGGGTACGGCGCAGGAAGAAGCCGAAGAACTGCAGGTAGCCCAGGCCCGTCATCATGCCCAGTACCGGAGGCAGGTGCAGCAGGCTGTGGCAGGCCACGGCAGTAGCCACGGTGAGCAGGAAGAGCAGCACGATGCGGCGTGCGCCACGCTTGAGTTCTACCTCCTCCTGCACACCCTCCGGGGTACGATTGCCGATGAACAGGCTCATGGCGATGGCGGGTACCAGGAAGTTGACCAGCGATGGGCCAAGCAGGGCGAAGAACTCGTAGAACTTGACCATGCCGGCCTGCCACACCATCAGGGTGGTGATATCGCCGAAGGGGCTGAAGGCGCCGCCGGCGTTGGCCGCTACCACGATATTGATGCACGCCATGTTGATGAAGCGTTTGTCGCCCTCGGCCACCTTGATCACCACTGCGCACATCAGCATGGCGGTGGTCAGGTTATCGGCGATGGGGGAGATCACGAAGGCCAGGCCGCCGGTGATCCAGAACAGCTGGCGATAGCTGAAGCCCTTGCGCACCATCCAGGCGCGCAGGGCATCGAACACCCGGCGCTCCTCCATGGCGTTGATATAGGTCATCGCCACCAGCAGGAACAGCATCAGCTCGGTGAACTCGAGCAGCGTCTCGCGGAAGGCATGTTCGGCCTCGGTGGGCATGCCGGCCTGCACATAGACCCAGCCGATCAGGCCCCAGATCAGGCCGGCAGCGATCAGCACCGGCTTGGACTTGCGCATATGCAGTTTCTCCTCGCCCATGACGAGTGCATAGGCGAGGATGAACAGCGCCACCGCCACGAACCCGGCAAGCGACCCGGTCAGGTCCAGGGGGCCGGTGGCGGCATGGGCGGGAGCGCTGGCAAGCAGCAGAACGGGAACGACGGACAGCAGTTGACCCGGCCGGCGGAGGTTCCGCGGCCAGGCTGAAGGGTGACAGCCGGTAGGCATGGCAGTGTGTCCTGGGAAGGAAGGGAAGGGTGGGAAAGCTCCTTCCTTATAGCACGTGATGCTGCGCTGCGGTATCGGCGCGCACTTTCCAGGCCATGCCAATTCGGCATGAGCGCGATCGGGCCTGCCGGATGCCCCCGGCTGAGCAGTGGAGTTTGCTCCAAGCGTGTATCACACTGGCACGAACGGTCGTTGCAAAGGGAACCGATCATGCGCTTAAGGATACTTTCCGACCTGCATCTCGAATGTTTCGACAAGAAGCGAGAGTTGCCGGACAAGGCGTGCGATGTGGTGATCCTCGCCGGCGATATCTCGCGCAAGACCCGTGGTCTCGAGTGGGCGGCGAAGCGTTTCGCCGGCACACCGATACTCTATGTCCCCGGCAACCACGAGTTCTATCGGAGCAGCATGCCGCAACTGCGCAGGGAGCTGGAGGTCGAGGCAGACCGTCTCGGTATCCATCTGCTCGACAACCGCACCCTGACCCTGGGTGGCGTGCGCTTTCATGGCACCACGCTATGGACCGATTTCGATCTCTATGCGGGGAAGCCGGATCACGATCCGGCACTCACCGAGGAGAGGGTGCTGGCCTTCATGCCGGATTTCCACATCATCGAGCAGCCCGACGGGGTGGTGTTCTCCCCGGCGGAGAGCCGACGCCTGCATGCCGAGGCGCTGTCCTGGCTGGAAGGGGAACTGGCACAGGCGTTCGATGGTCCGCGGGTAGTGATTAGTCACCATGCGCCCCTGGCCGAGTGCATTCCGCCCCGTTACCGCGGTGATGCGGCTTCTCCGGCCTTCGCCTCGCATCTGCCGCAGCTGATGGGCCGGATGGATCTGTGGATCCATGGCCATGTGCACGAGCCGGTGGACTTCGAATCAGGTGGTACGCGTATCATCGCCAACCCTGGCGGTTATCCTGATGAGTTCGACTTGCCCCTGTTCTCGCCCGACCTGACCGTCGAAGTGAACGTGCCATGATGTTGATGATTGGTCTCTACCTGCTGGCGAGCCTGGTGGCCCTGGGCCTGTATGGCATCGACAAGGCCGCGGCGCGCCGAGATCGGCGACGCATCCGCGAGTCGACCCTGCATCTTGTCGCCCTGGTGGGAGGCTGGCCCGGCGCTCTGTTGGCGCGGCGCTGGTTTCGCCACAAGACGCGCAAGCAGCCGTTCGGGACGATCCTCTGGGGGTGCGTCGCCTTGAATCTCGGCGCCGTGACCTGGCTGGCCATGGCGGATTCCGCGGCAGGACTGCGGCGACTGGTCGCCCTGGGGTAGCCCTTTGCCGAGTCGACAAGGATTCATCCTGACGAGCCACTGGCAGGATGCCGCCGAGGGCATCCGGGTGTGGCTGTGGCTGGCCACCGATGAGGGGCCACTGTGCGTCACCCTACCGGTGCAGCACGCGGTGGCCTTCCTGCCGGCTGAGCAGCGTGCCGAGGCCGAAGCGGTGGTCGCTAGCGAAGCGGGTCTCGAGCTGCGTGGCCTCGAGCTGAAAGACTTTCGGCACCGACCGGTCCTTGGGCTATATGCGCGGCACTATCGTCAGCTGCAGGCGGCGGAGCGTCGCCTGCAGGAGGTTGGCGTCACGCTCTACGAGGCCGACATCCGTCCTCCGGAGCGCTATCTGATGGAGCGGTTCATCACCGCGCCCGTTGAGGTGCAGGGGTCTCTGGACGGGGAGGGTGGCCTTGTCGAGGCGCGCCTGCGCCCGGCCCCCGACTACCGCCCGCGCCTGCGCACGGTCTCGCTGGATATCGAGACTAGCGCCCGGGGCGAGCTCTACTCCATTGCCCTTGAAGGCTGCGGGCAGCGCCAGGTCTACATGCTGGGGCCGGCCAACGGCGAGTCAGGCGAGGGGGATTTTTGTCTGGACTACTGCGCCACCCGAGGCGAGCTTCTCGAACGGCTGAACGCCTGGTTCGCCGAGTTCGATCCCGATGCCATCATCGGCTGGAACCTGGTGCAGTTCGACCTGCGTCTGCTGAACGAGCATGCCCGTCAGTTGGGAGTGCCGCTGAGGCTCGGGCGCGGCGGGGCACAACTCGAGCTGCGCGCCCATGGCCACCAGCCCAGCCATCTCTTTGCCGCTGCCGAGGGGCGGCTGATCATCGATGGCATCGAGGCGCTGCGCTCGGCCACCTGGAGCTTCCCCTCCTTCAGCCTGGAGAACGTGGCCCAGACACTGCTCGGCGAGGGCAAGGCGATCGAAGATCCCTACCGGCGCCTCGACGATATCCTGCGCATGTTCGCCGAGGACAAGCCGGCGCTTGCCCGCTACAACCTCAAGGATTGTGAGCTTGTCACTCGCATCTTCGCCAGGACCGAGCTGCTGACCTTCCTGCTGGAGCGGGCCACGGTGACCGGCCTGCCCGCCGACCGCAGCGGCGGCTCGGTGGCGGCCTTTACCCACCTCTACCTGCCACGGCTGCACCGGCTGGGATGGGTGGCACCCAACCTCGGTGAGGGAGAGGCGGCCGAGAGCCCCGGTGGCTTTGTGATGGACTCCCGTCCGGGGCTTTACGATTCGGTGCTGGTGCTGGATTTCAAGAGTCTCTATCCCTCCATCATCCGCAGCTTCCTGATCGACCCGGCGGGGCTGGTGGCGGGGTTGGCCGAGCCCTCTGACGCAGCCTCGGTGCCGGGTTTTCGTGAGGCCCGCTTCTCGCGCACCCGCCATGCACTGCCGGCCATCGTCGAGCGGGTCTGGGCGGGTCGCGAGGTGGCCAAGGCGGAGGGCAACGCGCCGCTCTCACAGGCGCTGAAGATCATCATGAACAGCTTCTACGGCGTACTGGGTTCCCGGGGCTGTCGCTTCTTCGATGCACGTCTCGCCTCGTCGATCACCTTGCGCGGGCACGAGATCATGCGACGGACGCGTGAACTGATCGAGGATAAGGGATATACCGTTATCTATGGCGACACCGACTCTACCTTCGTCTGGCTCGGGCGGGCCCGCGAGGAGGCCGACGCCGCAGCAATCGGAAAGGCACTCGTGGACCACGTCAATGCCTGGTGGCGCGACCATCTGGAGGTCGAATATGGCCTGGCCAGTGCCCTGGAGCTGCAGTTCGAGACCCACTATCGACGCTTCCTGATGCCTACCATCCGCGGTACCGAAGCGGGCAGCAAGAAGCGCTATGCCGGACTGGTGTGCGATCCAGCAGGGGAGGAGCGGATCGTCTTCAAGGGCATGGAGACGGTACGCAGCGACTGGACGCCACTGGCGCAACAGTTTCAGCGCGAGCTATACCGGCGCATCTTCCAGGATGAACCGTACCGGGACTACGTGCGTGGCTACGTGGCTGCCTTTATCGAAGGCGCCAGAGGGGCGTCGCTGGATGAGCGGCTGGTCTACCGCAAGCGTCTGCGGCGTCGCCTGGAGGAGTACCGACGCAACGTGCCGCCCCATGTTCGGGCGGCCCGCCTGGCCGATGCCGAGAATGATCGGCTGGGCCGGCCGCGCCGCTATCAGCGTGGTGGCTGGATTCGCTACGTGATCACCGTGGCCGGTCCGCAGCCTCTGGAGGCGTGGCATTCGCCCATCGATATCGACCACTACATGAGCCGCCAGCTGCAACCTGTGGCGGATGCCATCCTGCCCTTCGTGGGCGACGCCTTCGCCGCTCTGGTCGATCGCCAGCTGGGGCTGTTCGGCTAGCCCGCTCAGCCGCGCTCGGCGGCGAAGGTGTCGTAGGCTTCCAGCGCCTGGGCGCCGGTGGTGAAGGCCGGGCCGCCACCCATGTAGATACCCACGCCGATGGTCTCCATGATCTCGTCGCGGCTGGCACCGAGATCCGCGGCCGCCTTGGCGTGGAAGGCGATGCAGCCCTCGCAGCGGGTGCTGATGCCGATGGCCAGGGCCATTAGCTCTTTGTGCTTATGGGACAGGGCGCCATCGACGTTGGCCCCCTTGGCCATCTGCGTAAAGCCCTTGGCGACCTCGGGAACGCCCTTGCGTACCGCCTGCATGAGGGCAGAGAGGTCCTGGGTAGTCTTCTTCCAATCCTTGTGCATCGCGCAAACCTCAACGTGGTTATCAGGGTATTCGGTAGCGCGATATGCTAGGGCTCGGACCGATCCGCCACCGTGATCTGGGTCAACTCCCTCACCGTCCAGTGTCGGGCGGAATGTCGCACTCATGAGCCACCGGTGAACGCTTGCCGAACTGCAGCTCGGCCAGATGGCGATAGAGTGGGCTTGTCTCCATCAGCTCGGCGTGGCGACCGGCGGCGACCAGGCGTCCCTCGTCCATCACCAGCAACCGGTCGGCGGCGACTACCGTGGCCAGGCGGTGGGCGATCACCAGACTGGTGCGCCCCACCATCAACCGGTCCAGCGCCTGCTGCACCAGGCGTTCGCTCTCGGCATCCAGGGCGCTGGTCGCCTCATCCAGCAGCAGCACCCGGGGGTCCTTGAGCAGCGCCCGGGCAATTGCCAGGCGCTGACGCTGGCCACCGGAGAGCTGCACGCCGCCGGGGCCCAGCGGGGTATCGAATCCCTCCGGCAGTGCGTCGATAAAGGCCAGGGCGTTGGCGTCCCGGGCCGCTGAGCGCAGCGTCTCGAGGTCCGCGTCGGGGTCTCCATAGCGCAAATTGTCGGCCACGCTGCCGGTGAAGAGCACGGGCTCCTGGGCCACCAGGCCCAGCGCCGAGCGCAGCTCGCCCGGGTCCAGGTCGCGCAGGTCGATGCCGTCCAGTCGCAGGGTGCCGGTGTCGGGATCGTGAAAACGCAGCAGTAGCGTGAGCAGGGTGCTCTTGCCCGCGCCGGAGGGGCCCACCAGCGCCACCCGCTCGCCCGGCTGGATGGTCAGATCGAAGGCTGCCAGTGCCGGGGTATCGCGCCCCGGATAGGTAAAGCCCACCCCCTCCAGGCGGATCTCGCCGGCGAGCGGTCGGGGCAGCGGCACGGGGCTGGCCGGTGGCGCGATGGCGGGGCGGGTATCCAGCAACTCCAGCAGGCGTTCCGCGGCCCCCGCCGCCCGCTGGACATCCCCGGCCACCTCGGCCAGGGTCGCCACGGCACCGGCCGCCAGCACCGCATAGAAGACGAAGGCCGAGAGTTCGCCGGCGCTCATGGTGCCGGCCAGCACCGCCTGGCCACCCTGCCACAGCATGATGCCCACCGCCGCAAACACCGCCAGCATGGCAAGCCCCGTCAGCATGGCGCGCTGGCGGGTGCGCGTCACGGCGCTGGCGAAGGCCTCCTCGACGCGCCCGGCATAGTCGCGTCGATCGAGCGTCTCGTGGGTGAAGGCCTGGACGGTGCGGATACCAGACAGGGCCTCGCCGGCATAGCGGCCGAGTTCCGCCACCCGATCCTGGCTGATACGGGAGAGCCGCCGCACCCGTCGCCCGAACCACAGGATCGGCAGCACGGTGGCGGGGATACCCAGCAGCACGATGGCCGAGAGCCAGGGCTGGGTCACCAGCATCAGCCCCACGGCGCCGATCAGCATCAGCAGGTTGCGCAGGGCCAACGAGACCGAGGAGCCGAACAGGCTCTGCAGTACGCTGGTATCGGCGGTAAGCCGCGAGGTGATCTCCCCGGCGGCCTGGCCCGGCGCCTGGGCACTCTCGAAGAAGCCCGGCTCCAGGGTCAACAGGTGGTCGAAGACCCGGCGGCGCAGGTCCGCGGCCAGCCGCTCGCCGATCCAGGTCACCAGGTAGTAGCGCAGCGCCGAGGCCATCGCCAGTACCGCCACCACAGCGAGCATCACCCCCAGGGTGCGCCCCAGGGCGGCGCTGTCGGCGGCCATGAAGCCACGGTCGATCACCAGGCGCAGCCCCTGGCCAAGCAGCAGCACGCTGCCGGAGGCCAGCAGCAGGGCCAGGGCGGCCAGGGTCAGGCGCCATCGGTAGGGGGCCAGCAGGCTCAGCAGGCGCAGCAGCACGCGCGGGTCGGGGCGTGAACGCATCGCGGGTCTCGACAGACAGGGAAGGAGGGCAGCATGCGCCGACCATAGCAGTCGGGCAAGGTGCCCGCATGGCAACTCGGGGTGGCCACAGGAAGGCGCGACGGCATGTCGCTTGAAGGGGAGGCGGGCAGGCGCCATATTCGAGAGGGACGATTTTCTATCTGGAGACCCCATCATGTCCGATGCCCTGACCCTGGGATGCCCCCACTGCCATGCCGTCAACCGCGTCAGCCGGGCGCGCCTGAACGACGGTCCCACCTGCGGCAAGTGCAAGCAGCCACTCTTTACCGGCGAGCCGGTGGCGCTGACCTCGGCCAACTTCCGGGCCCTGGTGGAGCGCAGCGAACTGCCGGTGGTGGTCGACTTCTGGGCCGGCTGGTGCGGTCCCTGCAAGATGATGGCACCGATCTTCGCCGAGGCGGCCCGCGAGCTGGAGCCGCGCATGCGCTTCGCCAAGCTCGACACCGAGGCGGAACAGGCATTGGCCGGGCGCTTCGGCATTCGCAGCATTCCCACCCTGATCGTGTTCAAGGGCGGGCGCGAGGTGGCACGCCAGGCCGGCGCCATGCAGGGGTCACAGCTGCGTCAGTGGTTACAGCCCCACCTCGTGTGAGTCCTGCTGCCAGGGAGGTGCACGGCTATCCCTGGCGCTTGAGCTGCTCCTTCAACTGCTTGGGCACCTGCTTGATGATCAGCCGGTCGCTGTGCTCGTCATACTCCACGCTGGAGCCCAGCAGGTGGGAGTCGAAGCTGATCGAGACCCCGCCCGCGCGGCCGGTGAAGCGCTTGAACTGGTTGAGGGTCTTCCTGTCCGGCGGGATCTCCGGCGACAGCCCGTAGTCGGCGTTACGAATGTGGTCGTAGAAGGCCTTGGGCTGCTGCTCGTCGAGCAGGCCCGAGAGCTCCTCCAGGGTCACCGGCTCTCCGCGACTGGCCTGCTCGCTGGCATAGTCGACCAGCGTCTCGGTCTTCTCGCGGCTGGCCTCTTCGGCCAGATCCTCCTTCTCCACATAGTCGCTGAAGGCCTTGAGCAGGGTGCGGGTCTCTCCCGGGGCATCGACGCCTTCAACCCCGCCGAGCAGCGCCGCGAACCCCTCGGCCAGCGCCTTGCCGCCGCGCTCGCGGGTCCAGGAGAGGTACTGCCGGGAATCGCCGCTCTGCCACTGGCTGATATCCAACCGAGCGGCCAGGCTCATCTGCGTCAGGTTGAGCTGGCGTGCCGGCACCGGCTGCAGGGCATCGTCGATGGCGAACCCCTCGCGATGGTGCAGCAGGGCCAGGGTCAGGAAGCGCGCATCGCCGAAGCGGGTATCCAGCACCATCAGATCGCCGGACACCGAAAGGTGCGCGTCCAGCAGCCTGGCCAGACGCTCGGCGATGCCGCGCGTCAGGGTAACGAAGTCGCGCTTATCCGCGAGGTAGTCGGTGATCTCCGTGGCCAGCACAGAGGCGGGCGCGTCGGCTTCCTCACCCTCCGCGTTGCCGGCCCCCGTTGGCGTATCGCTGAAGTGGCCCCAGGCCTTGCTCTTGGCGTGGTAGGCCCGCGTCAGGCCCTCGAGCATGGCCTCCAGGGTATCCGAGGAGGACAGAGGCTCGCTTGCTGCCAGCAGGCGGGCCGGGGCGTCGCCGGCTTTCTCGATGCGATGAACGATGGCGTTGAGAATCGGCATGTGGGCTCCCGCGGTGGTGGACGAGGAGCCGGATGATACCTGTCGCGGTGCCTTGCCGATAGGCGATGTCGCATCAGCGCCCCTCGAGATAGGCAGTCATCGAACCGGCCATCAGCAGGGCGATCAGGTCGGCCTGGCGATGGGTGTCGGTCTTCTGAAAGAGGTTGCGCAGGTGAAATGCCACGGTGGTGGGGGAGACGCTCATCTGCTCGGCGATCTCCTCGGTGCGCAGCCCCTCCAGCAAGGCCAGCGCAATACGGGTCTCGGTGGGGGTCAGCCCGAACAGGCTGGCCAGCACCCCGTGCGGCAGTGGTGGCCGCTGGTCCGGTGCTGACAGCAGCGCCACCACGCTGGCCTCGGTCCCGGCGGCATCCGTCGCTTGTCCCAGGGCGCAGACCAGTACCAGCAGGCCGTGATCCCCCGGTCGATGGGGGAGGCGCAGGGAGAAGACCGGCTCTTCTCCCTGCCGGCTGGCCTGGGTCGCCGCCGTGATGCACTCGCGCAGGCGACGGGCCATGGACCCGCTTGCCGAGAGCGTCGCGTTCAATGCCAGCACGTCACTCTCGCTTGCCAGCTGTTGTGCGCGCTGATTGGCGAAGGTGATGCGGCCTTCGCCGTCCAGCAGCACCATGCCGGGAGCGACCAGATCCAGGGCGCGGGTGGCTGCCTGGAAGGCCTGCTGTGAGGCTTCATGGTGGAGTGCCGCCATGGCCTCGCGCAGCTCCTGCAACTCATGGTTGGACTTGTCGCGCATGCGCCGCACCTGGCGCAGGCGGGCGGCAACGGTGGCCAGCAGCAGGTCGTAGTCGATGGGCTTGACCAGATAGTCATCGGCGCCGAGTCGCTTGCCGTCGACCACGTCTCGAGGGTCGGAGAGTGCGGTCAGGAACACGAAGGGCGTATCTGCCAGGTGAGGTCGGCGTTCTCGCACGGCATCGAGCACCGCGTAGCCGTTGAGGCCCGGCATGTTGATGTCGCAAAGGATCAGGTCCGGGGTACAGGCATCCAGCTGCTGCAGGGTGGCGTCACCATCGGCCGCCTCGAGCACGGCATAGCCGGACTCCCTCAGCTCATCACAGATATCCGCACGCAGGTCCTCCTGGTCCTCGGCACACAGGATCAGCGGCGGACGGGTTTTGGGCTCAGGGCTGCTCATCGCTGGCCTCGCTGGTATCCGCGGCGGGCAGCCACAGGGTCACGCGGGTGCCCTCACCCGGCGTGGAGTGCAGTGTCAGGTCGCCGTGCTGGATGCGTGCCAGGTGACGGGCGATGTTCAGCCCCAGGCCGGTGCCGTCTGTGCCCGTGGCGTTGCTGCCGCGGTAGAAGCGTTCGAACAGCTGCGGCTGCTCATCGGCAGGAATCCCGGGACCGAAGTCGGTGACCTGGCAGATTACCCGGCCGCCTTCGCGCGCGGTGGTGATGCGCACCGGCCGATCCCCGGGCGAATATTTCAGGGCATTGTTGACGAGGTTGGCCAGTACCTGCTCGGTCAGGGCGCGGTCGCACCAGGCCCAGGGCTCCGGTGTGCCATGCTGCGTTTCCAGGCGCTGTGTGCCGGTGGCCTCCGACTGCAGGCGGCAGAGGTGGTCGACGATACCGCTCAGGGAGTGGCGGCCCATGCTGGGTTCGACCTGCTTGCCGTCGAGTCGCGCCGCAGTCAGCGAGGACTCCACCAGGCGAGTCATCTGGGCCACCGCCTCGCGCAGCCGCGTATAGCGCTCGCTGCGCTGCTCCGGGGTGAACTGGTGATGACGGCGCAGCAGCCGTTGCAGGCCGGAGTCGATCACCGCCAACGGGGTCCTGAACTGATGCGAGACCATGGCCGCGAAACTACGGTAGAACTCGCTGACGCCGCGTTCGCGGTCGAGTGCCTGGGCAAGGGCCTCGGCGGCCTGTCGGTAGCGGTAGATATGCCGTTCCACCTCCTCCTCCAGGCGGTCACGATGGGCCATCAGCCCGCGCTGGGCCGCGCGTCGTTGGCGCAGGGCGGAGACCAGCAGCATGACCAGTATCGCGCCGCTGAGACCGATGCCGACGATGGCGGCGATGACCTTCTCGAGGCTGTTGCGATAGGTATCCAGGCGTGACCCGGTGCTCTCCCACTCGGCCATCATCACCCGGTTGGCAATGCGGTTGAGGCTGGCCATCAGCGCATCCAGGTGAGGTGTGAGTCGCTCGGGCGCGAACCGCGCCTCGCCAGGTGTTGTCGTGATGGTCTCGCGCAAGGCCTGCATCCGGGCCAGCGCCTCGTCGAGACGCGGCTCCAGCCCCTCGGCCGCCAGATAGCGCCGCTGCGGGCCATCATCCATCAGGGTCAGGCGGCTGGAGAGGATGTCCAGGCGCAGTTCGGGGTCTTCGGCGCTGTTGCCCAGTGCCCGTCGGTTGACCGCCTGGTCCAGGCGGTGACTGGCCACCTGCGCCTGGGTGACGACCCATAGCATGTTCTCGTCGACGTTGACGCGCATGGCCTGTTCGACCTGGAAGAGGCGTACCAAGGCAAAGGCCAGGAAAGCGGTCAGGGCCACGATCACCAGGCTGGGAACGGCGTAGGGCGGTATGGCACGCAGCCTGGTCATCACTCGACCTCGAGGCGGTGCAGCTGCCAGACCCAGCGATAGTCGTAGCGGATGTCCTGCAACTCGTCGTGATCGTCTCGGGGATAGACAATCCAGAGTGGCCCCTTGTCGCGCCGGGTCAGGCGCTCGCCGTTCATGGTGTCGGCGAGCAGGACGTCATAGCGCTCGAAGTCCGCGACGGGGATCTCGGCCAGGTAGTCGTTGAGGGCCAGGGCCGTCACCGTCTCACCCTCGGCATGCAGGGCATCCAGCAGGTCTCGGGCCAGAAAGCCTTCGAAGGTCTGGGGACCATCGGTAACGCTGGTATGCGTCGTCAGTCGTTCACGGGGTAGGGCCGCCAGCATGTCGGCATCCAGATGTGCCTCGTCATCCACGTTGGTCAGGCCGATCTCGCCGCTGACCGTCAGGACGACCTCCCCCGAGGGTGGTGGCAGAGGGGCAGCGGCGAGGGATGGTGCGGTCAGCAGCACTCCCCAGAGCAGCAGGGCTATCCGCGTTGCCTTCACATCGTTCCTCCTTTCCCCGGGCCTGCCCTCAGCCTAGTCGAAGCGCCGGCCATGTCCCCCTGCAAACGAAGGGGGGCGAGTCGGCAGAAAGTGGCTAACCTGCGTTTAACCTGCCAACTCTCGGCGGACTCGCCATGCATGGGCGCCACAGCAACAAGGAGAACCATCATGAAAGCAGGCATCACTTGGATGACGACAGGAGTCCTGGTCGCTGCACTGGGTGCCTCCTCCACTGCCCTGGGGCAGTCGGATGAGGTCGTGGAGCAGATCGAACTGGGCCTGGAGCTCTATCAGGAACAGGAGTATGGCGCGGCGATCACCGAGCTGGAGTTCGCCATCAGCGATATTCGCAAGTTGATGTCGGGGCGCATCGGCGAGACCTTCCCGGAGCCTCCCGAGGGGTGGAGTGCCGCCGAGGTAGCCTCCAGCGGCGGCGGTGGTGCCGCGGCGATGTTCGGTGGTGGTGGCAGCATGCTGGAGCGTGAATACCAGCAAGAGGGCGGAGAAGGACGGCTTACCGCCAAGCTGATGATCGACAACCCCATGATCCAGGCGATGTCGGCGATGTTCAACAACCCGGCGCTGATCGCCGCCCAGCCCAATATGGAGCGTATCCGCATCGGCCGTGACTCGGCGCTGGTCAAGTGGGAGCCGGAGCGTGGCAGCGCCGAGGTCTCTTTCCTGATGGATGGCCGTATCCTCGTTCAGGTCGATGGCCAGCGACTGGAATCCAGTGATCCCGCAGTAGCGCTGCTCAAAGCGTGGGATCTCGACGCCCTGCGTGAGCAGGCCGCCCGATAGCCTTGATCTCACCTTGGTGGGCAGCTTCTGTCACCAAGGTGAGATCAACGTGAGATCAACTACGACAAGCCCCGGCCACCCTGCCGGGGCTTGTCGTAGTTGCTGGAACTGTAGTGCGGGCCGTGTCGGCGGCTACTTCACCTGGAACTGCTGGCGGCCCAGGATCTCACCGCTGTCGCTGGCTCTGTAGCGCAGCTCGTACTCTCCCGCCGTGGGCGGCGCAAACAGCTGCAGCGGACTACCCTGGCTGGCGCGTGCCTCGCGGATGGCCTCGGCATCGTCGGGGGCATCGGCCGCCACGATCTGGATGAAGTCCTCGTAGCGCCCAGGGCCCTGCCAGGCCACATTGACCACGCCGCCCGCCTCGGCGCTGCCCTCGACATTCAGGCTGACCTCACCGGCGCCGACGCTGACTGGCTCGTTTGCCAGCACGCGCCGGGACTGCTGGATCACATAGCGTACCTCATAGTCGCCCGGGGCCTCCGGTGCTGCCAGCGTCAACGGTGATCCTCGGCTCGTACGCTGGTAGCTTTCGTAGGCGTCTTCCGGTGCTCCCACAGGGACGATGGTGATGTAGTCCCGGGGGTTGTCGGGGCCTTGCCACTCCACCTCGAATTCGCCGCCGGGCACGATGGGCTCGCTTACCATCAGCGAGGCCGTGACCGGTGTTAGGGTTACCGGTTGGCTGGCCAACACACGTCTGGACTGCTGGACCACATAGCGCACCTCGTAATTGCCCAGGGCGTCCGGGGCGGTAAGGGAGAGCGGCGAGCCGCGGCTGGTGCGCTGATAGCTCTCGTAGACGTCCTCCGGTGCCCCGGCGGGCACGATAGTGATGTAATCACGCGGATTGTCGGGGCCTTCCCACTCGATGGTGAACTCGCTGCCGGCAGGGATCTCCTCAGGCGCCTTCACATGGGCACTGACCGGGGTCAGGGTTACCGGTTGGCTGGCCAGCACCCGTTTGGACTGCTGGACCACATAGCGTACTTCGTAGGAGCCCAGGGCATCCGGGGCGGTGAGCGAAAGCGGCGAGCCGCGGCTGGTGCGCTGGTAGCTCTCGTAGGCATCCTCCGGCGCATCGGCGGGGACGATAGTGATGTAGTCCCGGGGATTGTCGGGGCCCTCCCAGTCCACCTCGAATTCGCTGCCAGCAGGGATATCCTCCGGCGCCTGCACCGCGGCGCTGATCGGGGTCAGGGTCACCGTCTGGCTGGCCAGCACCCGCTTGGTGGCATTATGGATATAGCGCACCTCGTGCTCGCCCAGGGCATCCGGGGCGGTGAGTGAAAGCGGCGAGCCACGGCCGGTGCGCTGGTAGCTCTCGTAGGCGTCTTCCGGGGCCCCGGCGGGGACGATGGTGATGTAGTCGCGCTTATCGTCGGGTCCCTCCCAGCTCACCTCGAACTCGCTACCGGCGGGAATCTCCGCGGGTGTGTTCAGGGTGGCCTCCTCAGGCTGAGGTTCCGGTTCGGGTTCTGGCTCGTGTTCCGGTTCGGGCTCGGCGGCCACCTCCTCCACGCGAGAGAGCGCGCCGGCCAGCTCGGCGCCGGAGTGGGTCTGGAAGAGCTCTCCTCCGGTCTGCTCGGTCACGCAGGAGAGCTGCTGGATCTCGTCGTCGCTGAGCCCGAAGCCGACCACGTGGGCGCGAATGGCCAACCCCTGTTCCGCCAGCCGTGCCGCCACGGCACAGGGATCGCCCTCGCAGGTCTCCAGACCATCGGTCACCAGGATGATATCGGCCGCCTCGGCGGTACGCGGTATCTGCTCGGAGGCGAGTCGCAGGCTTTCGGCGATGGGTGTCATGCCCTGGGGATTCAGTGCACGTACCTGCTCGGCCAGGGAATCGGCATCCTGAAGGGCCATGGCGGCGATCACTTCGATATCCCCACAGTCGCCGCGGCGATTGTGGCCATAGGCCAGCACACTCAGCGGCAGCTGCGGGTCGCGGTCATGCAGATACTCGTCGATCACATCGCGGGCGACCTCGATGCGTGTGATGTCACCGTCCATGCGGTTCCACATGGAGCCCGAGGCATCCAGCACCAGCACGCCCACACGCTCGGCCATGGCAGGCGCCGAAACGAGCAGCAGTGCGGCGGGCAGCAGTGTGGTGGGCAACAGGGAGCGCGGCTGATTGAGGCGGGCCATCCAGTACCTCCGAATGTCTATGCGTCGGGAAACAGGGTGCAACGATCAGCATAGGCAACTGAGGGGCCGGCGGGCCCCCTTCATCCGAACGGGGCCTGCATCGCCAGGCTGTCTTAAGCTTTCGGCAATGTGCTGGCTTGTGTGCAACGGCCGGACCTGGCCGAGAGAAGGAGAACCCGATGCGTGGATTCAGGTGCTGGATAGGGGTCGGGAGGGGTCGGGATAGCGGCGACAGGGCTGAGCGTCGGCTCGCTTGCCGCAGGCGAGATGAATGGCATGTCTTCCGATCCGAGGCTTGGCGAGGCCACGTCCACCGAGGCGATTGCTAGAGCCTTCCTGCCTGAAGCCCAATGGCAGCACCAGGATGCCGAGGCGCTGCAGGCCGAGGTCCGGCAGCTGCTAGATGACGATAGTGGGTCGAGCATCTTCCATCCGGATGCCGAAACCGGTCCGCTCACCAAGGCGTTGCTGGTGTTGATGATAGAAGAGGCGGACTTGCCCCATTCACGGGTGCGGTTGCGTTACGCCAGGGCGAGCGTTGCCCCGCAAGGACAGGCACCGATTCCGGTGGAGTTGGTGGAGGTCGCCCGTTTCAATCTCGGGCCGGCACGCCGTGAGGGCCTGATAGCCCAGCACGGGGAGTCGCGTGTGGCAACCGCCGAGGACTTCGGTGACGGGAAGCATATCGCCTGGCGATTCATCACTCGTCCGATCATGGGTCAGGTGGCCGATATCACCCATGCGGCGCGCCGCGACATTCCCCTCGAAGGTGCTTTCTGCGTGAACACTCCCACGCATCATGCGACGCATTGATGCGGGGCTTCAGGCTTTCGCCGCCAGAGCGTTGAGAGCGTGACCGGTGTTCTCGGTTTGCCAGGGGAGCTTCTGCCCGCTGACAACTGCCCGTCCTTGCGGCGGGTCAGCTTGTGTTTCCAGGCCCAATAGCGGGCACCGATGTTGTAGCTGGCGTTGAGATCAGCGTTGTACTGCTTGCCGTTCGGAAAGGTAGCCAGTTCGTGCTGCGTCTTGTCCCGCTTGACGCGACCCGAGCCGTCGAAAGCCCAGAAAGACGTGCCCCGGGCATAGACGTAGACGACCCGGCCACCGGCCTCGGTCATTTTCTGCTCGATCAGCGTGGCCAGCCGGCGATGCAGCCACTGATGGAAGCGCTGGCGCAGCCCCGACCGCTTCCTGCCCGCCCTGGGTCGCCAGCCTTTCAAGTCCTCCAGCACGATCACATCGGCTCCCTGTGCCAGCGCGAAGTCGACCAGTCGACGGGAGGTCTGCTGGGCGATGTCCTCGTTGATGTGCTGGGCCTTGCGATACCATGTCCGCCCGAACCCTTTCGAGAGCCTGGCGGTCTTGCGCGCCTTGCGGCGAATCAGCGTGGCGCGCTTGTCACGACGGTCTATGTCCGCGGCGGGGTGGAAAAACTTCCTCGCCGCGACAGT
Source organism: Halomonas sp. C10-5 (assembly GCF_057169305.1). NCBI lineage: Bacteria > Pseudomonadati > Pseudomonadota > Gammaproteobacteria > Oceanospirillales > Halomonadaceae > Halomonas > Halomonas sp. C10-5. The sequence goes on along the minus strand of NZ_CP175665.1, from coordinate 1,994,367 downwards.
GCCGTCCGGTGTCACGATGCTGGCCGTGGCCAGCGTATTGATCCCCACGTCCACGGCGCATACGCGCTGCTGGTCAGGGAGGGATTGAGGCGCCAACGCCACCGGCACCGCCAGATGGCAGCGTCGATTGAGCACCAAGGTGGGTGACTTCACCGTGCCGAGAAGATGGCGCTGACGCACCGCCTTGATCGCAACGTTATGCCACAGCCACTCCTTGCCATCCCACAGCTTCAGGCTGGCGGTGGTGAAGTCGGCATCGAACTTGACCAACTGCCCGCGATACATCGCCGGATAGCAGCCGGCCACGGGGTTGAAACGCGGTGGCTGGGCATTTTTCCGCTGGCGATCTCCCGACTGCCAGGCCCGATAGCGGGTCAGGTAGCTCGATACCTGGCCCTTAACGAACTCGATGGCGGCTCGGCGCAGGTAAGACGGAAACTTATAGAAACGCTTGGCGAAGTAGTGGTGGCGAGGCGAGGGATTTTTACTGGTGGGGTGCATCAGCCGCTCCACGGCAGCGGCAAAGCTGGGGGCCTGCTGCAGCGACGGCCAGTTGGCCAGGACCACCACCGACAACGCACGGCAGAACTGACGGTACTCCGCCAGCGTCAAACGCATCAGGTATCGCTGCTGCGTCGTGGCTTGTAGTGGCCACTTGTCCGTGCGTATCATCGCCTTTGTCATGACTCATATAGTCGGTGCATAGAATGGAAATTTCAAGGCTTCGTACAAGCAACCACAGTGCCTACAGGCTTTATTATCATCTGGTGCTGTCAATGAAGTATCGCCACAAGTGCTTGACGGGGCCGATGCTGGAGCGTCTGGAAGAGATGCTGCGCGACCTGCTATCCCGATGGGGCGGCGAGCTGGTCGAGTTTGGCGGCGAAGCCGACCATGTGCACCTGCTGTTTGAGGTGCCGCCGACCGTGAAACCGTCCGATCTGGTAAAGAACCTGAAATCCGTCACTGCCCGTCGCATGCGCAAAGAGTTCGCGGCCGAATTGGCGCCCTACTACTGGAAACCCTACTTCTGGAACCGGGCCTATGCCCTGATCAGTGTCGGCGGCCGGGCCAGCATCGAAACGCTGCTTCGCTACATCGAAAACCAGGACGACCCTCGCAAGCTCGGGCAGCCGCTTAACTAACGCATCACGCTTCGCGTCGATGCGTAGGATGCGCGGCCGATTTGCTCAATGCACCGTGCTCGACCGCGGACTCGCTGAATGAACAGGCCCGTGACTGGCCGGCGCCCACGCCACTTGAGCCCACTCCAAGCTCACTGCACCTTAAAGTCGCGCTGCTGGAAGCGGGACTGGAGCGCCTCGGGCTCGTACAGCGCGACGATAGCGGTCCGGGTCACTGGCACCCCCCCGGAGTGGCCCGAAAGCGTGCCGCCCGGCGCGTCCTTCATGGAGGTGCTGGTGGAGCGTGGGCTGGGGCAGGACGACGGTGTTGACCTGGTGATCTATCTTGATCAGCTGATGGACGACGACATCAAGGCGTTGTGGCAGCGGCTGATGGCGGCGGACACGGGGACAGGAGAGTCGCCCCGGGTCTGGGAAACCCAGGACCGCGAACCCTGGCCGAGGCCGGATTGGTAGCTCGGTTGCCGTGGCCCGGGCGTTCAAGCAACCCAACAAGGAATACGACATGAGACACCTCGGACGATCAATCGGCCTGGCACTCTGCACCGGCGCCATGACCCTGGCCTCGGCGCAGGCTCTGGCCAACGAGATCCACGGAAGCCTGGATGGCGAGGAGCGCGAGTGGCATGTGGTGACCCATGCCGAGGGCTCGACGGCCAACTACCACGAGCTGATGCCCGGCATGCTCAACGTCACCATCCAGGGGCATCGGGAGGAGAAGTTCGCGACCCAGGGCACGCTGAGCATCGATTTCATGGTGATGCAGGGGTCGCCAGGTGCCGCCTCGGTGACCTATTTTCCCGAACCCAGCATGGTGCCGCATTATGGTACCGAGACGGAGGTGCCCATCGAGCTCGAGGTGCTGGAACTCGAGGGCGACAGCGGGCGCGCCAAGGGGCGGGTCAGCACTTCGTTGGCCTATGTGGAATCGATGCAGAGTTCCCACGACGCGGATAACAGCATCGACCTCGACGTCGAGTTCGACGTGACCCTGGTGCGCGAAGAACTGGAGCTGTAGACAGCGGTGTGAGCGAGGTTAGCCGCCGCGTGGCGTCCGGCGGCGGCTCACCTCGCTGTCACGGCTTCAGGCGGTACCCGGTGCGGAAGATCCAGGCCACCAGGGCGATGGCCGCCCCCAGGAACAGCAGGATCATGGCCAGGCTGACCAGCGGGCTGACGTCGCTTATGCCGTAGAAGCTCCAGCGGAAGCCGCTGACCAGATAGACCACGGGATTGGCCAGGGTCACCGCCTGCCAGAAGGGCGGCAGCATATCGATGGAGTAGAAGGTGCCGCCGAGGAAGGTGAGCGGGGTGATCACCAGCAGTGGCACCAGCTGCAGCTTCTCGAAGCCGTCGGCCCAGATGCCGATGATGAAACCCAGCAGGCTGAAGGTCGCCGCCGTCAGCACCAGGAACAGTACCATCATCAGCGGATGCTCGATGGAGTAGGGCACGAACAGCCGTGCGGTGGCCAGCACGATAAGGCCCAGGATCAGCGACTTGCTGGCCGCCGCTCCCACGTAGCCGACCACCACTTCCCAGTAGGACATGGGTGCCGAGAGCACCTCGTAGATGGTCCCCGAGAAGCGCGGAAAGAAGATCCCGAAGGAGGCGTTGGAGACGCTCTGGGTGAGCAGCATCAGCATGATCAGCCCGGGCACGATGAAGGCGCCGTAGCTCACACCGTCCACCTCGCTGATTCGCGAGCCGATGGCGGCGCCGAACACCACGAAGTAGAGTGAGGTCGAGAGCACCGGCGAGACGATGCTCTGCAGCACGGTACGCAGGCTGCGCGCCATCTCGGCCAGGTAGAGGGTCTTCACGGATTCGAGGTTCACGCTGTCTCCTTGACCAGGCTGACGAAGATCTCCTCCAGGGAGCTCTGGCGAGTGTGCAGGTCCTTGACCGCGATGCCGGCCCCCTCCAGGTCGGCGAGCAGCTCGGCGATGCCGGTACCGTCGTCCTCGCCCGCCTCGGCGTCATAGGTGTAGACCAGGGCGTGGCCCTCCTCGGTCAGCGTCAAGCCATGGCCCGAGAGGCGTTGCGGCACCTCCACCAGCGGGTCGCGCAGGTGGATCGTCAGCTCCTTGCGCCCCAGCTTCTGCATCAGCGCCTGCTTGTCCTCCACCAGCACCAGCTCACCGGAGCGGATCACCCCGATGCGGTCGGCCATCTCCTCAGCCTCCTCGATATAGTGCGTGGTGAGGATGATGGTGACACCGCTGTTGCGCAGCTGGCGCACCACTTCCCACATGTCGCGGCGCAGGGCCACGTCGACCCCGGCGGTGGGCTCGTCGAGGAACAGGATCTCCGGCTCGTGGGCCAGCGCCTTGGCGATCAGCACCCGGCGCTTCATGCCCCCGGAGAGGGTGATCATGCGGTTATGGCGCTTTTCCCACAGCGACAGCGAGCGCAACACCTTCTCGATATGCGCCGGATCGGGGGGCTTGCCGAACAGTCCGCGGCTGAAGCTCACCGTGTCCCACACCTTGATGAAGGCGTCGTTGGTCAGCTCCTGGGGCACCAGGCCGATACGCGCCCGAGCCTCGCGGAACTGGCGCACGTTGTCATAGCCATCGACCAGCACCCGCCCACGGCTGGGGTTGACCAGTCCGCATATCACGCTGATCAGGGTGGTCTTGCCCGCTCCGTTGGGACCGAGGAGGGCGAAGATCTCGCCACGGCGGATCTCCAGGTCGATGTCGCGCAGCGCCTCGAAGCCGCCGGCAAAGCTCTTGCCGAGCCCCTCGACACGGATCACGGCCTCACTCAAGGGTGATGTCCCCGTCGAAGGTCAGTGCCAGGCTGAGGCCGTCCACCTCCACGGTGACCCGTGCCGGAAGACGCTCGTTGCCCTGCAGGTGGCCTGCCTCGAGACCTTCGGCCACCGCCTTCTCGATCTCCTGCTGGGTGGTCACGCCGACGTTCTTGAGCAGCTTGCGAATGCTGTGCTGGAAGGTGTCCTGGTCCATGGTGGGCTCCTTTAGCAAGAGAGGATGAACACCCATCCTACCGCTACTGATCGAGGCTGTCGCCTCGTCGCCGATGGCACTCAGGCTGGAGATGGCATTGTAGGAGGGAGGCTCCGCCTCGCGACTGGCGCCGTCAGGCGCCCCGGTGGTGTTGCCAATCTGGGTGGCGTCATCCGTGGAGGCCTTCGGCCTCCAGTCGCGATGCGGAGTCGGGCCGCCGAACCGCTCCCTCCTACCGACTGGTTTCACGCCAGTCTGCGATGAACCTAAAAAAAGCGCCCCTTGCGGGGCGCTTCGTTCATCGACTTCGGGGAGAACCCGGGTCACCGCGGACGGTGGCCTACGATGTTGCGAGCATCGGAGTCGAACCTGAGGATATCAGAATACCGCGTATCAGGCTTCCTGGGCGATCGGAATCACGTTGGAAGCGGCGTTCTGATACTCCTCGATCTCGTGGAAGTTCATGTAACGATAGATCTCGCCGGCCATGGCGTCGAACTCGCCCATGTAACGGCGGTATTCGTCGACGGTAGGCAGGCGACCTTCCACGGCGGCCACGGCCGCCAGTTCCGCGGAGGCGAGGTAGACGTTGGCACCGTCGCCCAGGCGGTTCGGGAAGTTACGGGTGGAGGTGGAGACCACGGTGCTCTTGGCGGCAACGCGGGCCTGGTTACCCATGCACAGCGAGCAGCCCGGCATCTCCATGCGCGCACCGGCGCGGCCGTAAATGCCGTAGTAGCCCTCCTCGGTCAGCTGGTGCTGGTCCATCTTGGTCGGCGGGGCCAGCCACAGGCGGGTCTTCAGGCTGCCGGCCGGCTGCTTCTCGAGCAGCTTGCCCGCGGCACGGAAGTGACCGATGTTGGTCATGCACGAGCCGATGAACACCTCGTCGATCTTCTCGCCGGCCACCTCGGAGAGCAGGCGGGCGTCGTCAGGGTCGTTCGGCGCGCAGAGTACCGGCTCCTTGAGCTCCTCGAGGTCGATCTCGATGACTTCGGCGTACTCGGCGTCCTTGTCGGCGCGCATCAGGCTCGGGTTGGCCAGCCACTCCTCCATGCCCTGGATGCGGCGCTCGATGGTACGGCGGTCGCCGTAGCCATTGGCGATCATCCACTTGAGCAGGGTGATGTTGGATTTCAGGTACTCGCTCACGCTGTCCTCGGACAGGGTGATGGTACAGCCGGCAGCGGAGCGCTCGGCGGAGGCGTCGGAGAGCTCGAAGGCCTGCTCGACGGTGAGGTCCTCAAGGCCCTCGATCTCCAGCACGCGACCGGAGAAGGCGTTCTTCTTGCCGGACTTCTCGACGGTCAGCAGGCCGTTCTTGATGCCGTAGTAGGGAATAGCGTGGACCAGGTCACGCAGGGTGACGCCAGGCTGACGCTTGCCCTTGAAGCGCACCAGCACCGACTCCGGCATGTCCAGCGGCATCACGCCGGTGGCGGCGGCGAAGGCCACCAGGCCCGAGCCTGCCGGGAAGGAGATGCCCAGCGGGAAACGGGTGTGGGAGTCGCCACCGGTACCCACGGTGTCCGGCAGCAGCATGCGGTTCAGCCAGCTGTGGATGATACCGTCGCCCGGACGCAGCGAGACGCCGCCGCGGTTCATGATGAAGTCGGGCAGGGTGTGGTGGGTATCCACGTCGACCGGCTTCGGATAGGCGGCAGTGTGGCAGAAGGACTGCATCACCAGGTCGGCCTGGAAGCCGAGGCAGGCGAGGTCCTTGAGCTCGTCACGGGTCATCGGCCCCGTGGTGTCCTGAGAGCCCACGGTGGTCATCTTCGGCTCGCAGTACATGCCCGGGCGCACGCCCTCCATGCCGCAGGCCTTGCCGACCATCTTCTGGGCCAGGGTATAGCCCTTGCCGGTGTCGGCGGGCTGCTCCGGCAGGCGGAAGACGTCGGAGGGGGCCAGGCCCAGAGACTCACGCGCCTTGGTGGTCAGACCACGGCCGATGATCAGCGGGATACGGCCACCGGCGCGCACCTCATCAAGGATCACCTGGGTCTTGAGCTCGAAGGTGGTCAGCACCTCGTCGGTGCCGTGCTTGCAGACCTTGCCTTCGTAGGGGTAGACGTCGATGACGTCGCCCATCTCCATCTTGGAGACGTCCATCTCGACGGGCAGGGCGCCGGAATCTTCCATGGTGTTGAAGAAGATCGGGGCAATCTTGCCGCCGAAGCAGAAACCGCCGGCGCGCTTGTTCGGCACGTTGGAGATGTCGTCGCCGAAGAACCACAGCACCGAGTTGGTGGCGGACTTGCGCGAGGAGCCGGTACCGACCACGTCACCGACATAGGCGACCGGGAAGCCTTTGGCCTTCACTTCCTGGATCTGCTTGAGCGGGCCCTTGACGCCGGGCTCCTCGGGCTCGATGCCATCACGCTCGTTCTTGAGCATGGCGTTGGCGTGCACCGGGATATCGGGGCGTGACCAGGCATCCGGAGCGGGGGAGAGGTCGTCGGTATTGGTCTCGCCCGGCACCTTGAACACGGTCAGGGTGATCTTCTCTTCCAGGGCGGGCTTGGAGAGGAACCACTCTGCGTCGGCCCAGGACTGAATGACATCCTTGGCCACGGCGTTGCCCGCCTTGGCACGCTCTTCCACGTCATGGAAGGCGTCGAACATCAGCAGGGTGTGCTTAAGCTGCTCGCCCACTTCCTTGGCCAGTTCGGCCTCGTCGAGCAGCTCGACCATGGAGACGATGTTGTAGCCGCCCTGCATGGTGCCCAGCAGCTTGACTGCGTGGATCTTGTCGATCAGCGGCGACTCGGCTTCGCCCTTGGCGATGGCGGTCAGGAAGCCGGCCTTGACGTAGGCAGCCTCATCGACGCCCGGGGGTACGCGATTGGTCAGCAGGTCGAGGATGAACTCCTCCTCACCAGCCGGCGGGTTCTTCAGCAGCTCGACCAGGGCGGCGACCTGCTCGGCGTTCAGCGGCTTAGGCGGCACGCCTTCGGCGGCACGCTCCTCGACATGTTGGCGATAGGCTTCAAGCACGTTAGGGCCCTCATTGCTAGTGGGGCCAGAGTGTCGCGACCCGGCAAGAAAAGCATCGCCGGAACAAGCCTCTGGCGCGTGGAACAGGGGTGTGAACTCCCGTCTCAGGTGGCGGCGATTCTACGCGAGACTGTCGACAATGTTAAGCGAGGCCCATGCTGCCGGGCCTTGCACTTTGGTCGGCGGCGTGTGGGTTGGGCTACAGGAAACTCCCCCTTGGGGCAGGTCCTAAGAGACTTTGGGGTCTGGCCCCACAGGGAAGTCACAGCTCCAGGCTGAGTTGGCGCCGGGCGTCGGCCTCCACCAGTCGGGTGCCGACACCCAGCAGGCGCACCGGCCGGCGACCGCGCTCCCAGGCCTGTTCCAGCAGGCGCGCATAATTCTCCGCTGTCGGTGCCAGGCCCCGGCTCTCCAGGGTGGTCAGGCTGAAGTCGTCGAAGCGCACCTTGATCACGATACCGGAGAGGGGCGGGTGGCCGTGGCGGGCCAGACGTTCCTCCAGCTTCTCGCAGAGCGGCACCAATGCCTCCCGGCAGTGAGCCAGGTCGGGCAGGTCGTGGGCGAAGGTGGTCTCCACGCTCACCGACTTGCGCTCACGTTCGACCCTCACCGGCCGGTCGTCGATGCCGCGGGCCAGCTCGAAGAGGCGCTTGCCGAACTTGCCGAACTCCTCGACCAGCCGCTCCAGGGGCAGTTCACGCAACTCGGCGCAGGTACTGATGCCCAGCGCATCCAGCCTTGCCCCGGTTGCTGGGCCGACGCCATGGAGCTTCTTCACCGGCAGGGCAGTGATGAAGTCATCGACACGCTCGGGGGTAATCACCGTGAGGCCATCGGGCTTCTCCCAGTCGCTGGCGATCTTGGCCAGGAACTTGCTGGGTGCTGCACCCACCGAAACGGTGATGCCGGTGCGCCTGAGGCTTTCCTGCTTGATCCATTGCGCCATCCAGGTGGCGCTACCCGAGAAACGCTCAACGCCGGTGACATCGAGGAAGGCCTCGTCCAGCGAGAGTGGCTCTACCAGCGGGGTGAGCTCGTGGAAGATCGCCTGGATCTGGCGGGAGACCTCGCGGTACTTGTCGAAGTCACCGCGCAGCAGGGTGAGGTGAGGACAAAGGCGCAGGGCGCGCGCCGTGGGCATCGCCGAATGGATGCCGAAGGCGCGTGCCGGATAGTTGCAGGTAGCGATCACCCCGCGCCGCTCGACACTCCCGCCGATGGCCAAAGGGATGTCGCGCAGCGCCGGGTTGTCGCGCATCTCCACTGCCGCATAGAAACAGTCGCAGTCGGCGTGGAGGATCTTGCGCTCAGGAGAGCGACTGACCGTTACCGCCACGAATCACGCCCACGCCGATACCCTCAATTTCCAGCGGATCATGTCGCAGATCCAGCTCGATGGGAGCGAACTCGGGGTTCTCTGCTACCAGGGTCACCCGGTGGCCCTTGCGCTCGAAGCGCTTGACCGTGACTTCCTCCTCCAGGCGTGCCACCACGATCTGACCGTTGCGCACCCGGTCGGTCCGGTGCACGGCGAGCAGGTCACCCTCCAGGATCCCTACGTCCTTCATCGAGAGGCCGCGAACGCGCAGCAGGTAGTCGGCCCGGGGCGTGAAGTATTCGGGGGGTAACGGGCAGTAGCGATCGATATGCTCGGCGGCCAGGATCGGGCTACCGGCGGCGACCTCGCCGATGATCGGCAGGCCCTGGGATGATGGCTCCTCGCTGGCGGTATCTGTCTCAGCTTCCTGGGCGGGCAGGCGGATGCCCCGTGAGGTGCCGGCGATCATGCGGATGGCACCCTTGCGCTCCAGGGCACGCAGGTGCTCCTCGGCGGCATTGGGCGAGCGGAAGCCCAGGGCGCGGGCGATTTCGGCGCGTGTCGGCGGGTAACCGAGCTCGTGCATGGTCTTGACGATGAAGTCGTAGACGTTCTGCTGGCGCTGTGTCAGGGGGCGAGCCATGGGTCCTCCAGTGCGGATGGCGTAACCGTATTGATCAAGTATACAGCATGTTGTTCCGTACAGTCATATTTCACCTCGTTTCAAACGCTGCGTGGGGCCAGCGTTGAGCCGTAACGTGCGTCTGACGTAGAATTGAGCCACGTTTGAAACAATTGTTTATAACCAGGCGCTCCATCCATGGCACAGAACGATACCGTCACCCGGATCCTCGACACGGCCGAAGTGCTATTCGCCGAACGTGGCTTCGCCGAGACGTCGCTGCGCACGATTACCAGCAAAGCCAAGGTCAATCTGGCGGCAGTGAACTACCACTTCGGTTCCAAGAAATCGCTGATCCAGTCGGTCTTCGCACGCTACCTCGATCCCTTTACCGAGCGCTTTCACCGCGCTCTGGACGAGCTCGAGGCGCGCTACGCCGGCAAGACCATCCCGCTGGAGGAGCTGCTCGAGACCATGGCCCGCTGCGTGCTCGAGGTGCCGGCGGAGCGTAACAGCCTCAAAGTGTTCATGCGCCTGCTGGGCCTCGCCTACAGCCAGGCCCAGGGCCACCTGCGGCGCTATATCCAGGAGGAGTACGGCGGGGTCTTCACCCGCTTTACCGCCCTGATCCGCCAGGCGACCCCGGAGCTTCCCGATGCCGAACGCTTCTGGCGCCTGCACTTCATGCTCGGCACGGTGATCTTCACGCTCTCGGGCCTCGATGCCCTGCGCGATATCGCCGAGAAGGATTACGACGAGCATGTCACCGTGCGTGACCTCGTTCGTCGCCTGCGTCCCGTGGTGGTCGCCGCCATGCAGGCGCCGTTGCCGGCACCGGCGCCGGCCGGCGCTCAGGAGGCCTGACATGACTGACAGCAACCCCCGGTCTCACCCGCAGCCCCAGCCGCTGGGTCCGGTGATGCTCGACCTCGAGGGAACGCGCCTGACGCCCGACGAACACCAGCTGCTGTGTCGGCCCGAGGTCGGTGGGGTCATCCTGTTCGCCCGCAATGTCGAGTCTGCCACCCAGGTTCGCGAACTGTGTGAAGCGATCCGTGCCGTGCGCCCCAACCTGCTGATCGGTATCGACCAGGAGGGGGGGCGAGTGCAGCGCATTCGCCAGGGTGTGACCCGCCTGCCCACCATGCGTCGTCTGGGTCGCGACGTCGCCAGCCACCCCGAGGTCACCCGACGCCTGTGCCAGGATGCCGGCTGGCTGCTGGGCATGGAGATGGCTGCCTGTGGTATCGATATCACCTTTGCCCCGGTGCTCGATGTCGATGGCGGCACCTCCACGGTGATCGGTGATCGCAGCTTCTCGAGCTACCCCGAGACCGTGGCGGCACTGGCCGGAGCCTTCGTCGATGGCCTGCACGAGGCCGGCCTGGTAGCGGTGGGCAAGCACTTCCCCGGGCACGGCAGCGTGGCGGCGGATTCCCACCACGAGCTGCCGGTGGACGAACGTTCGCTGGAGGCGCTGCGCGCCCACGACCTGGTGCCCTTCGAACGCCTGGCGGGCCAGCTCGACGCCGTGATGCCCGCCCATGTGGTGTATTCAGCCTTCGACCCACGTCCTGCCGGCTTCTCGCCCGCCTGGCTGGGCATGTTGCGCGAGAGCCTGGGCTTCAAGGGGGTGATCTTCTCCGACGACCTGAGCATGGCCGGTGCGGCCTCGGCGGGCTCTCCCGGCGAGCGGGCGCTGGCTGCGCTCTCCGCGGGCTGCGACATGCTGCTGGTCTGCAATGATCGGCAGGCCGCTCTGGAGGTGCTCGACGCCTGTCGTGATCACCGCCCTGCGCCGCGCCTGTCGAAGCTGCGCTTCGCCCGTGCCCGCCCGGCACTCGAGAGCCTGCCGGCGCTCTCCCGCTGGCGCCGCCTGCACGCCCACCTCGAGGCCATGGGGGCAGACCCCAAAGCAAGCTGAGGGGGCTGCCCCCACATTCGATTCAACCACGAGATTTGTTGCCGATGTCCAGACTCGACCCCGAGATCCATCAGTCGTTGACCGATATGCGCGAGCTGATGGCCAGCGCCGATTGCCTGATCAGCCAGGAGGAGGTCGAGCGCGCACTCGACCGCATGGCCGAGGAGATCACCCGTGACCTGGGTGACAAGCTGCCGGTGTTCTACTGCGTGATGAACGGCGGGCTGATCACTACTGGCCACCTGCTGACCCGCCTCGGTTTCCCGCTGGAGGTGGACTACATCCACGCCACCCGCTACCGCGGCAAGACCCGCGGCGGCGAGCTGTTCTGGCGTGTCTCGCCGGAGGTCCCCATGGCCGGGCGCCATGTGGTGATCGTCGACGATATCCTCGACGAGGGAGCGACCCTGGCCGCCATCCTCGACTACTGCCGTGAGGCGGGAGCGGCCAGCATCACCACCGCGGTGCTGGTCGACAAGCAGCACGACCGCAAGGCAGTGCCTGGCCTCAAGGCCGACTACTGCAGCCTGGAAGTCGCCGACCGCTATGTGTTCGGCTTCGGCATGGATATCAAGGGCTACTGGCGCAACGCCCCGGGGATCTTTGCGCCCAAGGGGATGTGACCCGGGCGCAGCCCGGGAGCTGTAAACCTTAAGCCGCAAGCTATAAAAAACCCCACGGGCCGAGAGGCTCGTGGGGTTTTGTTATCTGCTTTCGACTCTTACCTAGGCCGCTCGGTGTCTACTTCAAGCCGAGCTCGTGGGTCGCTTCCTCGCGCATCTTGAACTTCTGGATCTTGCCGGTGACGGTCATCGGGAACTCGTCGACGAACTTCACGTAGCGCGGGACCTTGTAGTGGGCGATCTGGCCCTTGCAGAACGCCTTGAGGCCTTCCTCGTCGAGCTCCTGGCCGTCGGCGAGCTTGACCCAGGCCATCACCTCCTCGCCGTACTTCTCGTCAGGCACGCCGATCACCTGCACGTCGGAGATCGCCGGGTGGGTGTAGAGGAAGTCCTCGATCTCGCGGGGATAGATGTTCTCGCCGCCGCGGATGATCATGTCCTTGATGCGCCCGACGATGGCCACGTAGCCCTCGTCATCCATGGTCGCCAGGTCACCGGTGTGCATCCAGCCGGCCTCGTCGATGGACTTGTCGGTGGCCTCGGGGTTGTTCCAGTAGCCGAGCATCACGCTGTAGCCACGGGTGCACAGCTCGCCGGTCTCGCCGCGGGGCACCACGGCGCCGGTCTCCGGGCTCACCAGCTTCACCTCCAGATGCGGATGGATGGTACCCACCGTGGTGACGCGCTTCTCCAGCGGGGCGTCGGTCTGGGTCTGGAAGCTTACCGGGCTGGTCTCGGTCATGCCGTAGCAGATGGTGACGTCCTGCATGTTCATGCGGTCGATCACCTTGCGCATCACCTCGATGGGGCAGATGGAGCCCGCCATGATGCCGGTACGCAGGTTCGAAAGGTCGAAGTTCTCGAACTCCGGGTGCTCCAGCTCGGCAATGAACATGGTGGGCACGCCGTAGAGGGCGGTGGCCTTCTCCTCGGAGACCGCGCGCAGGGTCTGTTCGGGGTCGAAGCCGTCGCCCGGGTAGATCATGGTGGCGCCGTGGGTCACGCAGCCCAGGTTGCCCATCACCATGCCGAAGCAGTGGTAGAGCGGCACCGGGATGACCATGCGGTCCTCCTCGGTGAGCGCCATGGTGCGCGCCACGAAGAAGCCGTTGTTGAGGATGTTGTGGTGCGAAAGGGTGGCCCCCTTGGGTGCACCGGTGGTGCCGGAGGTGTACTGGATATTGATCGGGTCGTCGAACTGCAGGGTGGCCTGCACCTCGGCCAGGTGCTCGGCGGAGACTTCATCGGCATGGGCCAGCATCGACTGCCAGCTGAACATGCCGGTCAGCGCGCGGTCGGCATCCAGGCAGATCACCCGCTTGAGCTCGGGCAGCTTGGCGCTCTTGAAGGTGCCGGGGCCACCGTCGCGCAGCTCCGGGGCCAGCTCGGCCAGGGTCGCCACATAGTCTGAGGTCTTGAACATGCCCTGCAGGACCAGCGTTGCGGCACCGGACTGCTTGAGCGCGTACTCCAGCTCATGGGTGCGGTAGCTGGGGTTGATGTTGACCAGGATGGCGCCGATCTTCGCCGTGGCGAACTGGGTGATGGTCCACTCGGCGCAGTTCGGCGACCAGATACCGACCCGCTCACCCTTCTTCACGCCCAGAGCGAGCAGGGCACGGGCGGCCTCGTCCACCGCCGCCTGCAGCTCCTTCCAGGTGTAGCGCAGACCCTGGTGGCGGCTCAGCAGAGCGTCGCGGTCCGGGAAGCGGGCCACGGTGTCGTCGAAGCAGTCACCGATGGTCTGACCCTTGAGTGGGGTGTCGCTGATGCCGCTGACGTAGCTGATCGGATTGTGTTGGCGTGTCATGAGCGTGTCTCGCGATTGTTGTGGCCTGGAATTGTTGGGCGTTGGGATACCACGTTCATGATCCTGGCGGGTGGCTGGCTCAGTCCTTCTGATCACCGAGGCTTGCCAGCACGTCCCGGGCGCGGCGCTCGACATCGTCGAGCTCGAGCTGCATCAGCCGGATATCTTCCAGCTGGCGCTCCAGGTTGGCGCGCTTGTCGGCCAGGATCTCGAGAAGACGCCGCAGCTGACGCCGATTCCCGTCGGGCATGGCGTCGTACATCATCACCACCTCGCGGATCTCGGCCAGCGAGAAGCCCAGGCGCTTGCCACGCAGGGTCAGCTTCAGGCGCACGCGATCCTTCTCATTGTAGATGCGAGTCTGACCACGCCGCTCCGGGGCCAGCAGGCCCTCCTGCTCATAGAAGCGGATGGTGCGTGTGGTCACCTCGAACATCTTGGCCAGCTCGCCGATGCTGTAGGTGCGCCGCTGACGGGGCAGGGGGCCATCCTGAGCGGTAGCGGGAGCCGGGGTGGAGGGTGGTTGAGTCATGAGCGTCTTCCGTTTTTATTGGCAAGCGGAGCGTTGCTCGCCCGCCTGCTGGCAACACTAGCCGAGGTTTACGTTAACGTAAAGTGCTTGTTCGACCATGGGGTGATATGGGATAAACCAAGCAAGTGCTAGGTTGGTGCCATTGCAGCGCACCGCGAAGCACATCACTGTGGTGTCACAAGAATGTTGATGGCGACTTTTCATAACAACGAGACGACGAGGAACCTTCCATGGACTTCTCCTTGACCGACGACCAGAAGGCGCTGGCTCAGGCCGCCGCCGACTTCGCCCGGGCCGAGCTCAGCGATCACGCCGCCGAGTGGGACGCCAATGCCCACTTTCCCGTCGATGTGATCCGCCGCGCCGGGGAGGCCGGCTTCCTGGGCATCTACACCCCGGAGGAGCACGGCGGGCTGGGACTCTCGCGCCTCGACGCCTCGCTGATCTTCGAACAGCTCGCCCAGGGCTGCGTCGCCACCACCGCCTATCTCACCATCCACAACATGGTGGCCTGGATGATCGCCAACTGGGGCGACGATGCCCTGCGCGAGGCCTGGGTGCCCGCCATGGTAGCCGGTGAGGCGCTCGGCTCCTACTGCCTCACCGAGCCCGGTGCCGGTTCCGACGCCGCCAGCCTGCGCACCAAGGCGGTTCGCGAGGGCGACGAATATGTCATTTCCGGCAGCAAGATGTTCATCTCCGGTGCCGGGGCCACCGAGGTGTTGGTGGTGATGGCCCGCACCGGCGCGCCGGACAGCGGCGCCGGCGGTGTCTCCGCCATCGTGGTGCCTGCCGATGCTTCCGGCATCGAGTATGGCAAGAACGAGGAGAAGATGGGCTGGAAGAGCCAGCCGACCCGCCTGGTCAGTTTCGATGGCGTGCGTGTACCGGTGACCAACCGCCTGGGTGAGGAGGGCGAAGGCTTCAAGTTCGCCATGAAAGGCCTCGACGGCGGCCGCCTGAATATCGCCAGCTGCTCGCTCGGTGCCGCCCAGCAGGCGCTGACGCTTTCTCGCGACTACCTGGCCGAGCGTAAGCAGTTCGGTCGCGAGCTCAACCAGTTTCAGGCACTGCAGTTCAAGCTCGCGGACATGGCCACCGAGCTCACCGCTGCCCGGTTGATGGTGCGCCAGGCCGCCTGGCGCCTGGACAACAACGACCCCGAGGCCCCCGCCCACTGTGCCATGGCCAAGCGCTTTGCCACCGACATGGGTTTCCATGTCTGCAACGAGGCCCTGCAGCTGCATGGCGGCTATGGTTATATCCGCGAGTACCCTCTGGAGCGGCTGGTGCGCGACACCCGCGTGCATCAGATCCTCGAGGGAACCAACGAGATCATGCGCCTGATCGTTGCCCGGCGCCTGCTCGCCGACGGTGTGATCGAATCGCTGCAATAAGCTCGCTTAAAAAACAAGGAGTCCAGGATGTCGGATCTTCCCGTGATCTTCGACGAGCTGCCCACCGCCTGCGGTGGACTTATCGGCGTCGCCACCCTCAACGCCCCGCGTTCGCTCAACTCGCTGTCGCTGGAGATGGCGCGTCAGCTCGAAGCCAAGCTCGACGCCTGGGCGGTGGACCGTAATATCGTCGCCGTATGGCTCGAGGGCAGCGGCGAGAAGGCTTTCTGCGCCGGCGGTGATGTGGTCGCCCTCTACCGTGCCTTGACCGAGGAGGGCGAGAACCGCGGCTCGGGTCGTGACAGTGAACTTCCCGCTACCTACTTCACCGTGGAGTATCGCCTCGACTACCGCATCCACACCTACCCCAAGCCGGTGATGGTGTGGGCCGACGGTATCGTGATGGGCGGTGGTCTCGGGCTGACCGCCGGTGCCTCTCACCGTATCGTCACCGAGACCACGCTGATCGCCATGCCCGAGATCACCATCGGGCTCTACCCGGACATCGGGGCCAGCTGGTTCCTCAATCGCATGCCGCCCGGGGTGGGTGCCTACCTGGGTCTCACCGGCGCGCAGCTCAACGCCCGTGACGCCCTGGATGTGGGCCTGGCCGACCGCTTCGTGCCCCGCGAACGGCGTGCAGCAGTGCTCGAGGCCCTGGGTGAGGCCGACTTCGGCGATCGCAGCGCCCAGGCTCGCCGCGCCGCTGTTCAGGCCGTGCTCGACCGCTTCGAGGCCCGTGACCAGGCCCCGGCGGGACAGGTGCAGCCGCATCAGGACACCCTTCAGGCGCTGGTCGGCAATGTCGACGTCGAGACCGCCGTGGCGCGGATCCTGGCCGACGACAGCAACGACAAGTGGCTCGCCGCCAACCGCGCGCGCCTCGCCGCCGGCTGTCCGATTAGCGCCCACCTGGTGTGGCGCATGCTCCAGCGCCACGCTCATACCAGTCTCGCCGACGCCTTCCGCGATGAGTTGGTGCTCTCGGTGCAGTGCGGCCGGCTTGGCGACTTCACCGAAGGCGTGCGCGCGCTACTGATCGACAAGGACAAGAATCCCCAGTGGACCTACAGCGACGTCGCTAGCGTCCCGCAGACCTTCATCGACGCCATGTTCCAGTCCCCCTGGTCCAGCGAAGAGCACCCGCTGCGTGATCTTGGCTGGGGTCATCGGGTGGGGTAGTGCCCTTCGGGGTCAGGCCCCTCAGTAAACAGGGGGGCCTGACCCCGCCTATCACTTAATAATCACAAGGAGCCAACCATGAAAATCGCCTTTATCGGTCTCGGCAACATGGGCTCGCCCATGGCCAGCAACCTGGTCAACGCCGGGCACGATGTCACCGTCTTTGATCTGGTCGAGAGCGCCATGCAGGCGCTGGAGAGCGAGGGTGCCAAGCGCGCCGACAGCGCCGAGGGCGCGGCCAAAGGGGCGGAAGTGGTCATCTCGATGCTGCCCGCCGGCGTCCACGTCAAGGGGCTCTACCTGGGCCGCGACGGTGCCCCCGGCCTGCTCGAGGCGTTGGAAGCCAAGCCGCTGATCATCGACGCGTCCACCATCTCCCCGGAGGATGCCCGCACGGTAGCCGCTGCGGCCAAGGAGAAGGGCCTGACCTGGCTCGACGCCCCGGTCTCCGGCGGCGTGGGCGGCGCCAAGGCTGGCACCCTGACCTTTATCGTCGGTGGCGAGGCGGCCGGTTTCGAGCAGGCCAAGCCGGTGCTCGAGGCCATGGGCAAGAACATCTTCCACGCCGGCGACAGTGGTGCCGGCCAGGTCGCCAAGATCTGCAACAACATGCTGCTCGGCATCCTGATGAGCGGCACCGCAGAAGCCCTGGCGCTGGGCGTCAAGAACGGCATGGATCCGGCGGTGCTTTCCGAGATCATGAAGCAGAGCAGCGGCGGCAACTGGGCGCTCAACGTCTACAATCCCTGGCCCGGCGTAATGGAAGGCTCCGCCGCCAGCCGCGACTACCAGGGCGGCTTCCTCACCGACCTGATGGCCAAGGACCTCGGCCTCGCCTGGGAACTGGCGCTGGGCTCCAAGGCCACCGTGCCCATGGGCTCACAGGCCCGCAACCTCTTCGCCCTGCACAGCGCCCAGGGCAATGGCGCCATCGACTTCTCCAGCATTCAGAAGCTCTACAGGGCAGGGGAGTAGCCTTCCAGCAGGTATAGGCATCTGATACGAAGCCGGCTTCGCCGCGCGAAGGGAGCAGCCTGCCGCCAGCTGCCCTGTGCATATGGTGGGAGGCCGGCTCTGCCGGACGAGGGCACCGGCAGAGCCCAGGTAGTGTTGCCAGGCTCAGAGGTGTTTAACGAGCAGGCCACCGGCTTCTATTCGTCGAGACGTCGATTCGCTGGGGATCCCCGGCCTCCCACCGCAAGAGTTACCGGCTTCCTGCCATGCCTCGCTGGCCTCCTTCCACAGGCCTCAGAATGCCTGGCGTTCCTGCTCGGCGGGTTGGTCTCGTGCCGACATGAAGTCCGCCGAGACGCCTGGGCCATCGAACCAGCTTTCCCACGACCAACCGACCGGAGTGATGATCCGTGTGCGGCCGATGGCGATGATCTCCACACGTTTGACGTCCTCCGGCAGGGCGACGGCCTTCGGGAGCCGAACCGCCTGGCTGCGATTGGTCTTGAACACTGCTCACTGTTCCAAGGTGCGGCTCCTTGAGGTTGTGGAAGGTGTGCCATTCAATCCTGGCCGGATGTGGGGAGGTGTCAACGGGATATGGCATGGCGGTTGCCACCAAGGTCTAACGCTCTCCTATCCGGTCTCGGTTCGCGCTACCATGACGTTTTAACGTTATCTTCACCCGGTGAGACGCGAACCGATCATGTCCGAGACCCTGACCGAGCCTGTTGCCGTGTCTGATGCTGCCGTGGCCGATGCCGAGGCGCTGCTTTCTGCCGAGCTGCTGGAATTTCTGGGCTGCCGCACGCCCGATGCATGGGTGGCGTGGGCGCTGGAGAACCCCGAGCTACTGCTGATCGACCACGCCCAGTGTGAGAAGAAGGCGGCTTCCACCGCCATGAGCCTGCTCTACCGCTATGTCGATCAGCCGCTGCTGCTCACCAAGATGAGCCAGCTGGCCCGCGAGGAGCTGCTGCACTTCGAGCAGGTGGTCAAGCTGATGGAAGCTCGTGGCATCGCCTACCGGCACCTGAGCGCCTCGCGCTATGCCGAGGGACTTCGCCGCCATGTGCGGCCCGCCGACCCTGAGCGGCTGATCGATATCCTGATCATCGGCGCGCTGATCGAGGCGCGCAGCTGCGAGCGCTTCGCCCGCCTGATTCCCCACCTCGATGCCGAGCTTGCCAAGTTCTATCGCACTCTGGTTAAGTCGGAGGGCCGCCACTATGAGGACTACCTGATGCTGGCTCAGCACCTGAGTACCGCGCCGGTCGAGTCCCGAATCGCCTTCTTCGCCGAGCGCGAGGCGGCGCTGATACAAGAGCCGGATACGGCCTTTCGTTTTCACAGCGGTGTGCCGGCCTGATCCCGGCCTGCCGCTCAGGACGCAGGAATACCATGATGCGGGATGCTTCCGACGTCGCCGATACCCCCACTTCGGCTCGGCTGACACTCTTCGGCCACTTCTCGCTGTGTCTCGGCGAGGACACCTTCACCCAGTTCAGCTATGACAAGGTCAAGGCACTACTGGTCTACCTGCTGCTGCACCATCAGCCGGTTAGCCGAGCCACCCTGGCCGAGTTGCTGTGGCCCGACCAGGGCCTCTCTTCGGGGCGCACCAACCTGCGTCACGCGCTGCACTGCCTCCGCCAGTCGCTGGGCGATCACGCCGACGAGGTTCTGGTGGTGTCGCGCCAGACCATCGCCTTCCAGCTGCCCCAGAGCTGGAGTCTCGACCTCCACGACATCCAGCAGCTGCTCGACGGCGAGCGCGACCTGCCGACCCTGGCTTCCATGCTCCAGCACTATCAGGGCGACCTGGTAGAAGAGCTGCAGATCACTAACTGCCCTGAGTTCCAACGCTGGCTGGTGCAGGTTCGCAACGACTGGCGTCAGCGCGTGATCCGCTTCTCGGAGGCGCTGCTCGAACGTTATGAGAGCGTGCCCGATGAGCTGCTCGAAGGTCTGGTCAACCGCTTCTCCGGCTACGGGCCCTTCCATGAGCGACTGGTCCGCCAGCTCGCCGAGCAGGGTCAGCTGGCCGCAGCTCATGAGCAGTACAACGCCTATCTGCAGCTCCTGGCGCTCTCGGGGCAGCAGCCCGAGGCCGGCTTCCTGCAGCTGGCCCGCTATTGGTCCGATGTTCAGGCCGACACCGCTGGCGCCGGCAGCGTAGGTTTCTCGCGCACCATGGCGGCGGACAGCTCGCCGCTGCGCGAGGACGAGATCGAGCAGCGTCAGCTTTCGGTGATGGCCATACGGCTGCGTCTCAAGGCCGACCTCTCGACCCGTCCCTCCAGCCGTGCCTGCCTGATGCTGCAGTTCGAGCTGATGCGCTGGCTGGAGGAGCAGTGTCACCACCTGGGCGGCTTCTGGCTGCCCGGCGCCACCGGTGGCCTGGGCCTGGCCTGCTTCGGCACCCACGGTCCAGCGCATCAGCTGGCCGAGCTGGTGGCGCTCTACGAGCACTGTCGGCGCATGCTGCCGGAGGAGTCCGCGCGTCACTGGACGGGGGAGGGCGAGCCGCCGCGGGTGAAGCTCGCCGCCGGCCTCAACAGCGGTCGCGTGATCTACCTGCCCGAGCGTCGTCTGGTCGACCCGCTGGGTCAGGTTACCCAAGGCTCCCTGGATCTGATGAGCGCCGCCGAAGGCAGCGAGCTGGTGATCTCCCAGGAGGCCAGCCAGCACATGCCGCCGGCGCTGGACCTGCAGCCGCGGCTGAGCTCGCGGCTGGTGGCCAGCGACGGCCGCGTGCGGCTGCGCGCTCTCGTGCTGGGGGCGAATGATGGCGGGCGTGAGGCGCTGCCTCCCAGCCTGATCGGCCGCGAGACACACCTGCGCACCCTGCGCGATGCCCTGGCCCGCGCCGGCATCGGCCTGCGCCAGAGCGTGCTGGTCCGTGGCCCCTCGGGGATGGGCAAGTCGGCGCTGATGGTGGGCTTCCGTCAGCTTGAGCAGAGCCGCGACGCTGCCATCTGCTGGCAGCCCACCACGCGCCTCTCGGTGCAGGAGCCCCATGGCGTAGCACGCAAGCTGCTGCGCTGGCACCTGGGGCATGACCTGGATGCCGAGAGCCTGGCTGCCCTGCGTCAGCGGCTAGAAATACCGACACTCGATGAGCTGTCCAGCGAGTTGCTCGAGGAGGCGCTGGGCGCCCGCGAGGCCCGTGCCGGGGCCGAACTTACCCAGAGCGGCGAAGCAGTGGAGCTGGTGGTCGGCCTGGTGCAGCGCCTGATCGGCCAGATTGCCGCCGAGCGCACTCTGGTGCTGATGATCGACGATCTGCAGTGGCTCGACGAGCCCAGCGTCAAGGTGCTGGCCGGCCTCCAGGCACGCCTGCCGATCAACTGCGGCTTCATGCTGGTGGCCAGTCACCACGGCCGCGAAGGTCTGCCCGCCAAGCTGCACTGGGACCACCAGATTACCCTCGGCAAGCTCGATGCCATGCAGTCCTCGCGGCTGCTCTCCCAGCTGGCCCGCCGCTATCGGCTGCACCTCAGCCCACGGCTGCGCGGCCAGATCATCGAACGCTGCGATGGCGTGCCGTTGTACCTTCAGGAGATCGTGCGCCGCGTCGACATGGACCGCCGCGAAGGGCGCAGCGTGCAGCTCGACGAACTGCCCCACGGCCTGCTCGGCCTGCTCGCCAGCCGCATTGACCAGCTCGACGGCGACCGCGAAGTGGCGCATGTGGCCGCGGTGCTGGGCCGGCGCTTCCGCTACGACTTCCTGGCCGAGTGCAGCGAGCTCGAAGGCGCGCGCCTGACCCAGGCCCTGGAGCAGATGCGCCGCCTGGAGATCATCGAGCCCGTGGAGGGCGATGACGCCGGCCGCGAGTTCCAGTTCACCCACCAACTGCTGCAGGAAGCGGCCTACCTCTCCTGCCCGCGGGACGTGCGTACCGCCATCCACCGCCAGGTTGTCGAGCTCATCGAGGAGCGTTTCCCGATGTGGATCGGCCGCCACCCGGGAGACTTCGCCACCCACCTGCGGCGGAGCGGCCAGTACGCCCGCGGCGCGCGCTACTACGAGCTCGCCGCCCGCGAGGCACTCAAGGTCAGCGCTAACCGTACTGCCATGAAAATGGCCGACCTGGGCCTGGCCAGCTTGCGCCAGGTGGCGGGCCAGGCCGAGCGCGAGATCAGCCTGCTCACCGTGCGCGGCCAGGCCGCCTTCGCCCTGGAGGGGCACGGCTCGCGCACCGCCCACGAGAGCTTCGTGCGTGCCCGCGAGCTGATCAAGGCGCTGGCCGAGGAGGGTGAGAGCGTCGATCTGGAGCAGGCCTTCCTGGTCAAGTGGGGGCTGTGGGTGGGCTGCAGCCAGCGTCACGCCCATGCCGATGCCTTCCGGCTAGCCGCTGCGCTGGCAGACATCGCCAGGCAGCTCGAGGATCCACGCTATTCGCGCCTCGCCGAGTACGCCCAGGCCAGCTGCGAGTACTGGGCCGGGCGTATCCCGCTCGCCTATGACCACCTCGACGAGATCAATCCGCTCGAATCACCGATGATGATCGAGTGGCTGCCCTTCTCCGACCACCCCCAGGTGGCGGCGGCCTGCTTCCAGGGCTGGGCGCTCTGCCTGCGGGGCGACTACCGCCGCGCCGAGACCCAGGTGGAGTCGGCCACTCGCCTTGCCGAACGCATCGGCCACCCTGGCAGCCTAGCCATGGCGCTGATGTACGCCGCCGCACTTTACCGGCAGTTGGGCCACGTGCACCTGGCAGCGGCTCGCGCCGAGCGTGCCCAGGCGCTGACAGGGACTCCCGACCTGCACCTGTGGCAGATGGCCGCTCGCGGCGTGCTCGGCTGGCAGCGTGCCATCGCCGGCGATCGCGACGGCCTTGCCCAGATCGAGGCCACCCAGGAGGAGCTCACCGAGCTCACCGGCCGCGATCCCTACACCCGGCCCTCGCTGTGGTTGGTGGACGCCTGCATCGCCCTGGGCGAATTCGGACGCGCCGAGGACTACCTCGACCAGGCGCTGGTCCTCGCCCGCGAGCGCACCACGCTGTTCGTGCCGGAACTCGCCGTGCAGCTGGTGCGTGTGCGCCACCGCCTGGGTCATCCCCGCGAGGAGCTTGTCGCCCTGATCCAGCTGGCCCTGACCCACGCCCGCGAGGACGGCAACCTCCACCAGCAGATCGGCGCCCTGGAGGCCTGGCTTACCCTGATCGACCCCGCCGACGCCGGCGTCCGTCAGGAGTTCCGCCAACTCCTCGCTGAAGTCAGCTACAGCGATGCTCCCATCCTCACCCGCTGGCACAGCCTGCTCGACCGCGCCCAGCCGAGGGCGGTGGATATCGCGCATTAATCTCGGATTGGGGGCATACCCGGGATTCTATTTCGGGGTTGCCCCCAATGGGGGCAGAGGCTCCGGCCTGCCGAACAGGAAGCCCTGGAAGCGTTGGCAGCCACGGGCCTTCAGCCAGTGGTGCTGTTCCTCGGTCTCCACGCCCTCGGCGGTGACCTCGAGCCCCAGGCGGTTGGCCAGCGTCAGAGTGGTGTCGACGATGGCCATGTCGGCGGGGTCATAGGGAATACCGGCGACGAAGCTGCCATCGATCTTCAGTTCGTGCAGGCTCAGCCGCTTGAGGTAGTTGAGCGACGAGTAGCCGGTGCCGAAGTCGTCCAGTGACAGGCGCACGCCCAGGTCGCGCAGTTCGCTCAGCCGCTGGCTGACGCACTCCGGGTTCTGCATCAGCAGTGACTCGGTGACTTCGAGTACCAGCCGCCGCGGTGGGGCGCCGGTGGCGTCCAGGATCTTCCTGAGCTCGGCGACGAATGCCTCCTCGCTGAACTGCACCGGGCTGACGTTGACCGAGATCGCCTGCTCGGCCTGTACGGGATCGCTGGCCCACTCGGCCAGACGATGGCAGGCGGTCTCCACCACCCAGCGCCCGATCGGCACGATCAGCCCGGTCTCCTCGGCCAGCGGAATGAATTCCGCCGGCGAGATCATTCCCTGCTGCGGGTGTGCCCAGCGCAGCAGCGCCTCCCGGCCCGAGACTTCGCCGCGCTCGTCCACCTGGACCTGGTAGAAGAGCCTGAGCTCGTCGCGCTGCAGGGCGCGGCGCAGGTCCGCCTCCAGTCGCACCTGGCGATTCACCGCGGCCTGCACCGCATCGTCGAAGAAGCGCAGCCGGTTACCGCCGGCGGCCTTGGCCTGGCCCACCGCCATGTCCGCCTGCTGCAGGGCGGTGTCGGGGGAGGGCGCCTCGCCATCGAACAGCGAGACCCCGACGCTGCCCGTGATGCCCAGGTCGGCCACCTCCGGCGTCTGAGCGGCGACGATGGCGGAGAGCAACCGCTCACCCAGCCGCTCGACCCGCTGGGCGGCCTGGTCGGCACGTTGGCCGAGGTCGTCCACCAGCACGGCGAACTCGTCGGCGCCCAGGTGGGCGAGGAAGGTCGTGGTGCCGCCCAGCACCTCCTCGAACTGCTCGGAGAGCTGGAACAGCAGTTCGTCCCCCTCGCGGTGGCTGCGGGTGTCGTTGATGCGCTTGAAGCGGTCCAGGTCGATCAGCAGCAGGGCGGTGTAGCGGTGCGCCGCAGGAGGCGTATCGAGTCGCCGGTGCAGCTGCTCCATGAGGTGACGACGATTGGGCAGGCCGGTGAGGGAGTCGTAGAGGGTCAAGCGGCGGTTATCCTCGCGCACCTGGCGGATGGCTGCCAGGTGGTCCTGCACCCGGCGGCGCAGCTTGAGGTTGCCGACCATCGCCAGGCCCATCAGGACACTGGAGCCGATCAGCGCCCAGCCCAGCCATTTCGGCACCGGGCGCCGCCCGTCGCCGCTTCGCCAGCTCTCCAGGGCCTGGTGGTAGGGGGAGCCGGGTTGGCGCTTCCAGCTCAGGAGCTGCGCATCCACCTGTTCCAGCAGTGTTGTATCCCGGCCCGGCGGGGCGGCGAAGAAAA
Source organism: Halomonas sp. C10-5 (assembly GCF_057169305.1). NCBI lineage: Bacteria > Pseudomonadati > Pseudomonadota > Gammaproteobacteria > Oceanospirillales > Halomonadaceae > Halomonas > Halomonas sp. C10-5. The sequence continues at coordinate 1,969,980 of NZ_CP175665.1, read as the reverse complement.
GCCGTGAGGGCTCGAACATGATGGGGCTGGCCGTCAGCCCGTAGCGCGGGGCTTGCCAGCCACCGAAGAGGTGGTTGCTCACCACCGCGTCCGTCGTCCCCTGCTGCACGCTGGTGAAGCCTTCCCGGAAGCCTTCCAGCGCCACCAGCTTGGCCTCGATGCCGAAGCTCTCGAGCATCCGTGCCATGGAGCGCTGCTGCATCGAGTCCTCCAGTACCGCGATGCGCAGCCCCGCGAGGTCGAGCATACCCTCGATCTCGAGCGCTGGGCGATGGTAGAGCTGCGACCAGCTGTGCAGCACTGGCACCCGATGGAAGGTGAAGCGCTCGGCACGCGTCGCGGTCCAGGCCACGTCCGGCATCAGATCTAGCTTGCCGGCTTCCAGCATCGCCAGGCACTCTTGCCAGGTGCACGTCACGGGCTCCAGCTGCCAGTCGTTCTCCTCGGCCAGTGCGACCGCCAGGTCGCCGAAGATGCCGCTGGGCTCGCCATCCTCGCCTGACTGGATCTTGGGCGGGTTGTGGTAGATGCCGATGCGCACCGGCGCCGCCCCCAAGGCGAGTGGAGAGACGAGGGGAGCGGTGGCCAGCAGCGTCGCCAGCAGGGCGATGGTCATCGGCCGAACCCGCGGCATTAGGACGGCGCGGGCTGGGCGGTAAGGCAGGTGCATCCATTCACCGTTGTTGTTGGAGCGGCACACTCACTTATAGCAGAGCGACGGCAGGCGCTGGTTAGAATTTCGGCGACCTCTCAGCCTGCTTCGCGCGGCCGCGGGCAGTGAGCAAGGCCACACAACTCGTCCCTGGGCCCGTATAATGTGGCGCTGACTGTTCCTCACGGCTTGAAAGGATTCCCCATGAAGATCGCCATCGCGGGTACCGGCTACGTCGGCCTCTCCAACGCCATGCTGCTCGCCCAGCACAATCAGGTCGTAGCGCTGGATATCGTTCCCGAGAAGGTCGAGGCGCTCAACGCGGGCCGCTCGCCCATCGAGGATGCCGAGATCAGCGACTTCCTGGCCCACCGCGAGCTCGACTTCACGGCCACCCTGGACAAGCAGGTTGCCTACCGCGACGCGGACTTTGTCGTCATCGCCACGCCCACCGACTACGATCCGATGACCAACACCTTCAACACCTCCAGCGTCGAGGCGGTGATCCAGGATGTGATGGCCATCAACCCGGCGGCAGTGATGGTGATCAAGTCCACCGTGCCGGTGGGCTACACCGTGGAGGCCAGCCGGCGCTTCGGTACCCAGAACCTGCTCTTCTCGCCGGAGTTCCTGCGCGAGGGCAGGGCGCTCTACGACAACCTGCACCCGTCGCGGATCATCGTCGGCGAGCGCTCGGCTCGCGCCGAGACCTTCGCCGAGCTGCTCAAGCAGGGCGCCGAGAAGCAGGCCATCCCGGTGCTCTTCACCAACAGCACCGAGGCCGAGGCAACCAAGCTCTTCGCCAATACCTATCTCGCCATGCGCGTGGCCTATTTCAACGAGCTGGATACCTACGCCGAGACCCACGGCCTCGACACCCGTCAGATCATCGAAGGCGTGGGCCTGGACCCGCGCATCGGCAAGCACTACAACAATCCCAGCTTCGGCTACGGCGGCTATTGCCTGCCCAAGGACACCAAGCAGCTGCTGGCCAACTACCAGGATGTGCCGAGCAACATGATCCAGGCGGTGGTGGATGCCAACCGGACTCGCAAGGACTTCATCGCCGAGCAGGTGTTGGCGCGCAAGCCAGGCGTGGTGGGGATCTACCGACTGATCATGAAGACCGGCTCCGACAACTTCCGGGCCAGCGCCATGCAGGGGGTGATGAAGCGCATCAAGGCCAAGGGCATCGAGGTAATCGTCTATGAGCCGGTGCTGGAGGAGGAGACCTTCTACGGCTCCCGAGTGCTGCGCGACTTCGCGGCCTTCAAGGCCGAGGCCGATGTGATCCTGAGCAACCGCATGGCGGAAGAACTCGCCGATGTGGCAGACAAGGTGTACACGCGGGATCTGTTCGGCAGCGACTGAGGCGGGGTAGAACTTGGGGCTAAGGTGCTGGTGCCCCAAGCGAACACGGTTTCTTGTCGTTGGGGCGGCAGATCGCAAGGGTTTGCCCAGAGTTTTCGGCTCACTGCTAAAGATGTAACCCACACTCCCGCTGCATGCCGAAGAAACGGGTCTCCTCTTCAGTCATGCCGGGCTGCAGCGGCTGGCTGGTGTGCCAGTCGCCAACCGAGGTGTAGCCCTGTTCCCACAGTGGGTGGTAGGGCAGGTCATGCTCGGTCAGGTAACGGTGCACGTCGCGGCTGTGCCAGTCGATCAGCGGATAGACCTTGTAGCGGCCATCGCCCCGCTGCTCCACGACGGGGCGCTGCTCCCGGGTGCTGGACTGCTGGCGGCGCAGCCCGGCGAACCAGGTGCCCACCCGCAGCTCATTCAGCATCCGTTCCATCGGCTCGACCTTCATCAGCCGGTTATAGCGTGTCAGGCCTTCCTGACCCTGCTCCCAGAGCTTGCCGTGGCGCATCTCCAGATGCCCTGGCGACAGCACTGGCCTGGCCACCTTGAGGTTGAGATTCAGCCGCTCGGTCAGCTCGTCGACGAAACGGTAAGTCTCGGGAAACAGATAGCCGGTATCCACCAGCAGCACCGGCAGGTCCGGCATGATACGGGTCGCCAGGTGCAGCAGCACGGCTGACTGGATGCCGAAGCTGGAGCTGAGCACGAAGGTGCCAGGCAGGTTCTCCAGCGCCCACTCGATACGTGCTTGCGCCGACTGCGATTCGAGCAGCGCGCTGGCATGGTCGATATCGATCTCTTGCTGTAAGGCCGCAGATCCCATTGGGTCACTCCGTCTACTCGATTTCCCCTAGAGTAGAGGGCATTTGACAGATAAAAAAGAAATTAATATCTATCTTTTGATCTCTTTTTGGAATATGCGGCCATAATCGGGGTTGGTGGTTCCGGCGCCTACCTCTCGCCCCACACCACGAAGTAGGGATTGAGCTTCTCGGCGGGGGTGGCGTAGGAAAGTGCCTCGCCCTCCAGGGTCTCCACGCGGCCGCCGGCCTGCTCCACCACCGCCTGGGCGGCGCCGGTGTCCCAGAGGCAGGTGGGGCCAAGGCGTGGGTAGACGTCGGCCTTGCCCTCGGCGATCAGGCAGAGCTTCAACGAGCTACCCATGGGCACCATGTCGTGGTTGCCGAGTTGCTCCAGCCACTCGGCCAGGTCGGGGCTGGGGTGGGAGCGGCTGCCCACCACGCGCCAGGTGGCGCCCTCGGCGGGCTTGCCGGCCACGCGGATCGACGTGCGCTCGCCGCTCTTCTCCTCATCCCACGCCACCTTGAACGCCCCCACGCCCCGGGCGGCGAGATAGCTGACCTCCAACGCCGGGGCCACCACCACGCCGAGCACCGGCTTGCCGTTCTCGATCAGGGCGATGTTGACGGTGAACTCGCCATTGCGCTTGATGAACTCCTTGGTACCATCCAGCGGATCGACCAGCCAGTAGCGGCCGTTGGCATCGGCGCCGGCGAAACCCTCGGCATCCTCCTCGGAGAGCACCGGGATGCCCTCGGGCAGGGCATTCAGGCCGGCGACGATGACGTCATGTGCCGCCTTGTCGGCCTCGGTCAGCGGGCTCTTGTCCTCCTTCTCCTCGATGGAGAAGTCACGGGCGTAGACGGCCATGATGGCATCGCCGGCTTTGAGGGCGATGCTATGCACGTCGTTCAGCAGGGTAGAGAAATCCATGGGAATTCCTTGTCCAGTGGCGGTGACCCGCGCTCTTGGGTCAGACCCCGGCAAAACCCCGCCGGTGTCTGACCCGCAAACGCTGCTCAGGAGATCAGCTGGCGCTTACGCAGCATCTCGACGATGGCATCGGCGGCTTCGTCGCTGCTCATCTCGGTGGTCTTGATGTGCAGGTCCGGGGTCTCCGGTGCCTCGTAGGCCGAGTCGATGCCGGTAAAGTTCTTCAGCTCGCCGCGGCGGGCCTTCTTGTAGAGCCCCTTGGGATCACGGTCTTCGGCGACATTCAGCGGGGTATCAATGAAGATCTCGATGAATTCACCTTCCTCCACCAGGTCGCGAGCCATCTGGCGTTCGCTGCGGAACGGCGAGATGAAGGCGGTCAGCACGATCAGGCCGGCATCGACCATCAGCTTGGCCACCTCGCCCACACGACGGATGTTCTCCACGCGGTCAGCGTCGGTGAAGCCCAGGTCGCGGTTGAGGCCGTGACGCACGTTGTCACCATCCAGTAGGTAGGTGTGCTGGCCGGCGGCGTGCAGTTTCTTCTCTACCAGGTTGGCGATGGTCGACTTGCCGGCGCCAGAGAGCCCGGTGAACCACAGCACCGCCGGCTGTTGCGCCTTGGAAAGGGCACGTGCCTGCTTGTCGATATCCACGTGCTGCATATGGATGTTCTGGCTGCGCCGCAGGGCGAAGTTCAGCATGCCGGCGCCGACGGTGTTGTTGGTCATCCGGTCGATCAGGATGAAGCCACCGGTGTCGGCATTCTCCTTGTAGGGATCGAAGGCCACCGCCTTGTTCAGGCTCAGGGTGCACACGCCGATGCCGTTAAGGTCGAGTTGCTTGGCCGCGGTGTGCTCCAGGGTGTTGATGTTCACCTGGTACTTGATGTCGGTGACCGTGGCCGACATCGTCTGGGTGCCCAGCTTCATGAGATACGGGCGACCCGGCAACAGCGGCTCGTCGTGCATCCATACCAGGCTGGTCTCGAACTGGTCGGCGATCTCGGCGGGCTGATCCACACCGGAGATCACATCGCCGCGCGAGATATCGATCTCGTCCTCCAGTAGCAGGGTCACCGACTGGCCGGCGATCGCCTCGTCCAGATCACCGTCGAAGGTGTAGATCTGCTTGATGGTGCTGGACTGGCCGGAAGGCTGCACACGGATGGCATCGCCCGGCTTGATACTGCCGCTGGCGATCATGCCGGTGAAGCCGCGGAAATCCAGGTTGGGGCGGTTGACCCACTGCACCGGCATGCGGAACGGCTGACGTTGCAGGCGCTCCTCGTCCACCTCCACGGTCTCCAGGTAGGCCATCAGCGTGGGGCCGTGATACCACGGCATATGGTGGCCATGCTCGATGACGTTGTCACCCTTGAGCGCCGACATCGGGATGAAGGTGATGTCCTCGAGGCCCAGCTGTTTCGCAAATTCGCGGTACTCCTCGACGATCTCGTCGAAGCGATCCTTCGAGTACTCCACCAGATCCATCTTGTTGATCGCCACCACAATATGGCGCATGCCGATCAGCGACATCAGGAAACTGTGGCGGCGGGTCTGCGGCAGGATCCCTTGGCGCGCATCCACCATCAGGATGGCGGCATCGGCGGTGGAGGCCCCGGTGACCATGTTGCGCGTGTACTGCTCATGCCCCGGCGTATCGGCGACGATGAACTTGCGCTTGTCGGTGGAGAAGAAGCGGTAGGCCACGTCGATGGTGATGCCCTGTTCGCGCTCGGCGGCCAGGCCATCCACCAGCAGCGCGAAATCCATCTCGCCGCCCTGGGTGCCCCACTTCTTGGAATCCGCCTCGATGGCGGCCAGCTGATCCTCGAACAGCAGCTTGGACTCGAACAGCAGCCGCCCGATCAGGGTGCTCTTGCCGTCGTCGACGCTGCCGCAGGTGATGAAACGCAGCAGACCCTTGTGCTCGTGCGACTTCAGGTAGCCCTCGATGTCGCCGGCGATCATGTCGGAGGAATGAGCCATTAGAAATATCCTTCCTGCTTTTTCTTTTCCATGGAGGCAGCGCTGTCGTTATCGATAACGCGGCCCTGGCGTTCGGAGGTCTTGGTGAGCAGCATTTCCTGGATGATTGCCGGCAGGGTATCGGCCTCGGATTCGATGGCGCCGGTCAGCGGGTAGCAGCCCAGGGTGCGGAAGCGCACCTTGCGCATCATCGGCACCTCGCCCGGTTCCAGCGGCATGCGCTCATCGTCGACCATGATCAGCGTGCCGTCGCGTTCCACCACGGGGCGCTCGGCAGAGTAGTAGAGCGGCACGATGGGGATGTTCTGCAGGTAGATGTACTGCCAGATATCCAGCTCGGTCCAGTTGGAGAGCGGGAAGACACGGATCGACTCACCCTTGTGCTTGCGGGTGTTGAAGAGCCGCCACAGCTCGGGACGCTGGTTCTTCGGGTCCCAGCGGTGCTGGGCGGTACGGAACGAGAACACCCGCTCCTTGGCACGCGACTTCTCTTCGTCGCGGCGAGCACCACCGAAGGCGGCATCGAAGCCGTACTTGTCCAGTGCCTGTTTGAGGCCCTCGGTCTTCATCACATCGGTGTGGATCGCCGAGCCGTGGTCGAAGGGGTTGATGTCCTTCTCGATCCCCTCGGGGTTGATATGCACGATCAGATCCATGCCGGTTTCCTCGGCCATCTTGTCGCGGAACTCGTACATGGCCCGGAACTTCCAGCGTGTATCCACGTGCAGGAGAGGGAAGGGCGGTGGCGCCGGCGCAAACGCCTTGCGTGCCAGGTGCAGCATCACCGCGCTATCCTTGCCCACCGAGTAGAGCATCACCGGATTTTCGGTCTCGGCGACCACCTCTCGCATGATCTGGATGCTCTCGGCCTCGAGCTTTTCGAGGTGTGTCAATGTCGTCATGTTTCTTAGTCCTTGGTTAAGAAGCTGTAAGCCGTAAGCCTTGAGCTGTATGAAAACCTGACATCAAGGATTTCAGGTTTTCGCCGCGCAGCGGCGGATCGACAGCTTACGGCTTAAAGCTCCGGGCTGTGTCCGGCGGCACCATCATCAGCCGCACCTCCGGATGCTGCGACAACCAGTCGCCAATGGCCGGTGCCGCCCGGAAATAGGCGCCATGAAAGATCAGCGCCACAGGCTTTCCCTCGGCCTGGTCGAGCAGGCGCTGGAAGAGCGCCAGGTAGTCAGCGACCATCGGCGGTGTCGTCAGTACTCGGCTATACAGCACGCCACGCTTGCCGTGTAGATAGAGTTGGTAAAGCGGCGGCTCGGGCGGCGTGGCCTCCTCCGTCTCCCTCTGCAAGGGGCGGGCGATACGCACGCCACCTTGCCAGAGGCTGTCACCGACCTTGCCGACTTCCTCGAGCACTGGTGCGACCTGCTGGCGATACCAGCGCCCCGCCTGACCACGCTTGCGCTCGAGTGCTTCCAGGGCCATGGGCTCCGGCTTGAGGTCGCGTGCCTCCAGCCAGTGATCGATGGCGCGCGGTGAGACGTCATGCCCCGCCTCCGTGAGCGCATCGGCCAGGGCGCGACTGCTCCAGGCCGGCTCCGCTGTCTCCGGAAAGTTGCGCAAGCATTCATCCAGCACCTCCTGCGCCATGGCATCCAGCCGAGCCGCCTGGCCTGCTTTGCGACCCCGCGGGCGAACCGGCACAGCCTCCCAGCCGCCCTCGCGGAAGGCCTTCCAGGCGGCCGACACCGTCGGCGCCGACAAGCCAGTGCGTGTGGTGGTCTCGGCGACGGTGTGACCATCCAGTCGCAACCTTACGGCCTGCAATCGGCGCTCATTGAGCTTGTCAGGCGACAAATGTTTTGCGCTCATTAGTTGGCATAACCTTATGTTCTGTAACGAAACATCTGCTGACAATTGCAAATGACCGAAGCGCGTTATCGACAATATCATAAAAGGCCAAGTAAACTCCCACAAGCTGGATTTCCTTACCACACTGCAAAGAGCTTCAAGGACGACGCGTCATGACCTGGGCCGTGCTTTTCTCCATTGCCGGACTCCTCGGCCTGCTGATCAGTGGCGTGGTGCGCCCGGCCGTCGCCTTCGTCGGCCTGGCCGGCGCCTACCTGCTGCTGGGTCTGGTTGATACTGCCACCCTACTGGCGCAGTACACCAACCCGGCTCTGGCCACCCTCCTGCTTCTGCTTTTGGTCTCTCTGGCCCTCGAACGCACCCCGCTGCTCGATTGGCTCTCCCAGCGCCTGCTCACAGGCAGCGAGAAGACCGCCACTGCCCGATTGATGGGGGCCAGCGCCGTGCTCTCGGCATTTCTCAACAACACCGCCGTGGTGGCCGCTTTCCTGGGTGCCATCTCGCGTCAGAAGCGCATCGCCCCCTCGCGGCTGCTGATCCCGCTCTCCTACGCCTCCATCCTCGGCGGCATGACCACCCTGGTAGGCACTTCTACCAACCTGGTGGTCAACTCCTTCGCCCTGGGTAGTGGTGGCTTCGAGCTGGGCATGTTCCAGTTCAGTCTGGTGGGTATCCCCGTGGCACTGCTCACCTTCGGGGTACTGCTGTGGCGGGCGCGCAAGCTACCCGAGCATCCGCCGGAAGATACCGCGGAGAAACTCTCCTATTTCCTGGCTGCCGATCTGGAGGCCGGTTCGGAGATGGTGGGCAAGAGCATCGAGCAGAACCAGTTGCGCAGTCTCGAGGGACTCTACCTGCTGGAGCTCGAGCGGGAAGGGCGCCTGATCAGTCCGGTGGGGCCCGAGGAGATCCTGCAGGCCGGCGATACGCTGGTATTCACCGGCGAGGTGGGCAAGGTGCAGGCGCTACAGCGTTTTCCCGGGCTCAACCTGTTTGGCCACCAGGCCGATGACCTGCTGGCCACCAATCTGGTGGAGGTGGTCATTTCCCATGAATCGGAGCTGGCCGGCCAGACCCTGCAGGACGTGGACTTCCGCAGCATGTTCAACGCCGGTGTGGTGGGCATCCGTCGGGGTGGCAAGCGCCTGGAGGGGCAGCTGGGGCAGATCCCGTTGCGCGTGGGTGACTGCCTGGTGTTGGCGGTGGGCAGCGACTTTCGCCAGCACCGCAACATCGAGCGCAACTTCCACCTGCTCAGTGGCAGCTTCAAGCGCCCGCAACTCAAGCGGACCGAAAGTATACTGACCCTGGCCGGCTTCACGGCGGTGATCGGCCTGGCGGCCCTGGAGTGGTTACCGCTGTTCCACGGCCTGCTACTGCTGATGGCCGGGCTCGTAGCCGGCAAGGTGCTCAGCCCCGCCGAGCTACGCCGCCGCTTCCCCTTCGAGCTGTGGCTGATCATCGGCTCGGCGCTGGCCATCGCCCAGGGGCTGGAGAGCTCCGGCGCCGCGGCCCTGCTCGCCCAGGGCATGCAGACGCTGTTTTCCGGCTACGGCATCTACGCCGCCTTCGTGGGCTGCTACCTGATGACCCTGCTGCTTACCGAGACCGTTACCAACAACGCCGCTGCGGCACTGGCCTTCCCCATCGCCTGGACCACCGCCCAGGCCTTCGGCGCCGACCCCATGCCTTTCATCATGGCCGTGGCCTACGGGGCCAGCGCCTGCTTCCTGATCCCTTACGGCTACCAGACCCACCTGATGGTCTACTCCCCCGGCCGCTACAAGATCAGCGACTTCCTCAAGACCGGCCTGCCGGTGAGCCTCACCTACTCGGCCGGGGTGTTGGTGCTGACGCCGCTGGTGTTTCCTTTCTAATCAAACCTACATGGCGGCTTGCTTGGGGCGCGTGCTCTGAGTCCAGTAGGTCGCCTCCTACTTTACGCAACTCGACTACGTGCCGCCGGAGGGGAGAGCGGCGCGGGCTGCCTGTGCCGGATTGAGTGCCTTTCGTGCAGTGTTGGGCCCAGAACCGCGTGCCATGTATACTTTGCCGCCTATCGCCTGAACTGGATACGCGACATCGAGGAAGCAAGGATGGCCGAGGTAGTGACAGCCTTGGCGCAAGCAGCCCGTAACGAACCGTTGAGCGCAATTGTTAGCCGCTTAAGGTACCAGGCCGCCGCGCATAGTGAGGTGCCACTCAGTCGTTGGCTTAAAACGGACAAGCCATCGAACCGGGAGCGGGTTGATGCGTTACGTTGGCAGGTGGGCCCTGTAAGCCTGGATGCCAGCAAGCAACAGCTGGATTTGCCGACACTCGAGCTGCTGCTCGAGTGGGTTGAGTTGTGTGGGTTGGATCACCAGCGCAGCGCTCTCTTCGCCGGGAAGCCGGTCAATGTCAGCGATCGGCGGGCAGCCTTGCACACGGCGCTTAGATGGCCAACGGACGAGCCGGCTCCTGCTGGAAGTGAGCCGGCTGTTGAAGCGGTGCAGAGCCAAAAAGCCAAGATGGCCAACTTGGTAGAGCGGATCAGGTCTGGCGATTGGCAAGGTGCTACAGGCAAACCTATCCGCCACCTGATACATATCGGTGTCGGTGGCTCGGATCTAGGGCCGCGCCTGGCCAGCCAGGCCCTCTCCGAGGAGTGCCAGCAGGGATCCATAGATGTGTATTTTGTCTCCTGCATGGATGGCGGCCAGCTGCTTCCCCTCATGCGTACCCTGGACCCAGCCGTCACCCTTGTCGTCGTTGCCTCCAAATCCTTTGGCACCGTCGATACGCTGTTCAATCTTCGTACGGCGCTGACCTGGATCAGTGATGGCGTCGGACTCGATGAGCAGTCCGTGTGTCAGCACCAGCTGTTGGGCGTCTCTACGCGACCTGACAGGATGGCAGAGTTCGGCATTCCCACTGAGCATCAGCTAGAGTTCGAAGCTTGGGTCGGCGGTCGCTTCTCCCTGTGGTCAACAATCGGGGTGAGCCTGGCCGTGCAGATCGGCATGCCAGCCTTTGAGGCCCTGCTGGATGGTGCGCATGCCATGGATCGCCACTTTCTCGAGGCGCCGGCACATGACAATCTCCCTGTGCTGACCGCCGTGATCGGAGCTTGGAATAGCCAGTTCCTTGAGATACCCACTCATGTGGTGCTTCCCTACGACAGCCGACTCGCCCTGTTGCCTGCCTATCTCCAGCAGTTGGAGATGGAGTCCAACGGCAAGAGCTGCTCACGCGAGGGTTCACCGGTAGAGAGTCGCACCTGTCCCATTTTGTGGGGTGACCTCGGCCCTAATGCCCAGCATGCCTTCTACCAGTTACTGCATCAGGGCAGTCATACGGTGAGTGCTGATCTGCTGGCGGTGACCGAGCGCTATCAGAACGAAGACGGAGATATGCTGGAGCCGCTTCAGGATCAACAGCGTTTGACGTTGGCGAACTGCCTGGCGCAGTCACAGTTGCTGGCACTAGGCGATCAAGCGATCCCTCCCTCCCTGCGGGGGCATCTGTCACATGGCTACCGTGGCAATCATCCCCACTCGCTGTTTCTACTGAAACGGCTGACGCCCTATTCGCTGGGAATGTTGTTGGCACTCTATGAGCACAAGGTGTTTGTGCAGTCACTGCTGTGGAATCTCAACCCCTTCGACCAGCCAGGTGTCGAACTGGGCAAGCGCCTCGCCGAATCAGTTTATCTGCGCCTCAGCGGCGCACAGGCCGAAGCTGCGGAGATGGTTGATGATCTCTCAACGCAAGCGTTATTCGATGACTTCGCGCCTGGCTGTCCTAGTTGATCCTTTTTTCGAACCCCCAACGGAATTATTAACATGACGCAAGTGCGCAAAGCCATCATCCCGGTAGCAGGCTTCGGGACACGCCTTCTGCCTATCTCCAAGGCTATCCCAAAGGAGATGGTGCCGGTAGTTGATCGTCCCATCATCCAGCATGTGGTAGAAGAAGCATTGGCTGCAGGAATCCACGAGATCCTGTTGGTTACACGCACTGGAAAGTCCTCGATCGAAGATCATTTCGACACGCATTTCGAACTGGAGGCGAGCCTCGAGAAGAGCGGCAAGGACGCGATCCTGGCTATGGTCAGGGAGATCGCACCACCTGAGCTCAAGATCACCACCGTACGCCAACCGGAGGCGAAAGGGCTGGGGCATGCCGTCCACTGTGCCGCTCACCTGTTGGGTGAGGGTGAGCCCTTCGCCGTGCTACTCCCCGACGTGCTGGTCAAGCCACAACCGGGTGAAAGTGGCAATGACCTCAGTGCCATGAATGCAATATGGCAGCAATCCGGTGCTGCGCAGATCATGGTGGAGGCCGTGCCGGAAGAAGAGGTGAACCGCTACGGGATAGTGGATTGCGGTGGGGAAGAGCCTGTCAGCGGGGAAAGCCGGGCTATGCGTGGAGTGGTAGAGAAGCCCTCACCTGAAACTGCTCCCTCGCAACTTTCGGTGATCGGGCGTTACATCCTGCCTCATCGCGCGATGCAACTGCTTGCTGACCTCCCGCCCGGAGCCGGCAATGAGATTCAGCTGACCGATGCCATCGACCGCTACCTTAAGGAAGGTGGCCGCGTGGAGGCTTACCGAATGCGTGGTCGCTCCTTCGATTGTGGCAATGTGCAAGGCTGGAATGCCGCCAATGCGCAGCTCGCCAGCGAGGCCGGCCTGCTTATCGCTCTTCGGTGATTGTTGCCATCTGCAGACATGAATACTTTGAGGAGCCACACAGCAAAGTCTATGTCGTTGGTGACGCAGGTATAGCGCCCTTAGAATAGCGTAATACACAGCTGCCCGGGCGAGGGTTTCGGGTGGCAGCCAGTGTTTTCAGGGCATGGGAACCGCCCGGAACAATCCTTGGGCGGTAGCGTGCTCAGTCGCTCCTAAGCTTCTCCCAGTGGTTAGGTGTGCAGACTATTTGGGATAACAGCCACCGGAAAATGCATTTTGTGAAGAATACAGCAGGTACGAGCCGAAACGCCGATGAATGACAGCTCCGAAAATACCGGCAATGTAACGGATGCATTGCCACCGCCGGATGCGGCGCTTGCTTGGGCAAGACTCGCCATGCGCAACAGAAATTGGCAGGATGCTACCGAGAGGTGGGCCATTGTCCGTGAGGTCTACCCACGGCAAGAAGCGGCCTGGGTGCAGGCTGCGGCGGCCCACCGAAGACAGGAAGAGTTTGATGCTTCCGCACGGCTGCTAAATGAGGCAAGGCAACGCTTTCCCGCGCGCCTTGGCCCCATTCTTGGGCTTATCAGCCTGGCTTGCGATCGCGAGCTATGGGACGACGCTGAGGCCTGGGCAGCGGAGGCGCGAACTCGAGAACCGGAAAATCTCCAGTCTTGGTTGAAATCCGCTGAAGTAGCCTCGCGTCGGGGAGATCGAACGCAGGCGGAAGCCTTCAACGAGAGTGCTCGTAGCACATTTCAGGACAAGCCGAAGGTTTGGATCCAACATGCCGAACTGGCCATGCAGGACCAGGACTGGCATCAGGCATTGGAACGCTGGGCTCTGGTACGGGAGCGGTTTCCCGAGCATGCAGAGGGCTTCGTACGCGCCGCGGACGCAGCTCGCGAATTGGGTAACGAGCCTCTGGCGCGCCAGCTGCAGCTCGCGCGCGAGTATGGAAACGCCTGGCTGGAGAGCCTGACGGATAACGAGAGTGACGACGACAGCGAAGAGGAGGGCGAACACCGTGTCACCCCGCCCCAGCGGCGTAACTGGCGGACTTTCGCGGATCTTGTCTGGACCAAGGCGCGCCTCAACCTCAAGAGCGAGGCCAGCAAGAATCACCTGCGCTACCTGTGGTGGATTCTCGACCCCGTGCTCTATATGACGGTGTTCTATATCGTCTTCGGCGTATTGATGGAGCGCGGAGGACCCGGTTTCATCGCCTACCTTTTGACCGGCCTAGTGCCTTTCCAGTGGTTTGCCAAGACGGTGAGCCAGACTTCCAACTCCATCGTCGGTGGCAAGGGGCTGATGCACAAGGTGCGCATCTCGCCGCTGTTTTTCCCCTTGGTAGGCATCGTGCAGAATACCGGCAAACAACTGCTGGTATTTGCCATGCTCGGGGCCTTCCTGATCTTCTATGACCTGCCACCGACCATCCACTGGTTGGCCTTCGTACCCGTGGTATTGTCTCAGCTGTTGCTGATGGTGGTGGTAAGCTGCCTGGTGGCGATGATCATTCCCTTTATCCGCGACCTCAGCAACCTAGTGCCTACCGGCATCCAGTTCCTGCTGTTCACCAGCGGCATATTCTATACCGTGGATCGCATCCCTCAAGAATGGCAGTCGCTGTTCTTCACGAACCCCATGGCCAATATCCTCTTTCAATATCGGCAGATCTTCGTCGAGAACCAATGGCCCGTGTGGAGCATGCTGGGTTGGGTGGTGCTGGGCTCGCTGATTGGCCTCGGTATCGTGCTATGGCTTTACCACCGGCTAGAGCCGGTATTCCCCAAGGTAGTGATTGAGTAATGTCAGGTCAACGAAGCGAGATAATTATTTCATTGAAGGATGTGGGTGTTCGTTACAAGCGTCGTGGCGGATTATTTCGCAAGCCTGAGTACTACCAGGCGTTGGAGGGAGTCAGCTTCGATATTCATCGTGGCGAGTCACTGGGTATAGTGGGACGCAACGGCGCTGGCAAATCCACGTTGCTCAAAGTCATCGCCGGCATCATTCAACCGGATAGCGGCGTAGTGATTAACCATGGAGTAACCGCCTCTCTACTGACACTCCAAGCGGGATTCGACCCCGAGTTGCCGGGTATTGATAACGCCATTCTGGGAGGTATGTTGATGGGCTATACAAGGAAACAAGTAGAAGCAAGGTTAGATGATATCTCTAAGTTTTCTGAACTTAGAGAGTTTATGTATGAGCCTGTAAAGACATATTCGTCAGGCATGCGGTCTAGGTTGGGGTTTTCGATAGCGATGTATATGAGCCCTGATGTCCTTTTGCTTGATGAGATATTAAGTGTCGGAGACCAATCTTTTAAGCAGAAAGCAGAGTCTGAGATGATGAAAAAAATCCATTCAAATCAAACTGTCGTTTTGGTTTCGCATTCTCAGCATCAGATAGATAGAACTTGTGGAAGGAAGATCAAGTTAGAGTCGGCACAAAAATGAAAACTATATATCTTCATGTTGGTGCTCACAAGACTGGGTCTACGGCAGTGCAAAGCTTTTTTAGCTTGAATAGAGAGAAACTTATAAAAAGAGGGGTGCTTTACCCAAAGTTTGATCATTATCAAGAGCTTCCCCATCATATTATCCTAAGACCACTTGTTGAACCTCGCATAAATGACCATATTTGGGATTTTCCGCATTCTGAACATATCGGCTCAGTAGATACAATAAGAAATATATTAAATGAAGAAGCGGAGGAGAGTCAGTGTGACTCTTTGCTGATAAGTACAGAATTTCTTTTTGTCAACAAACCCATTTTTGGGAATATTGTGTGCGGTGCCAATTTTGCGAAATATGCCAAAGAACTTTTTGCGGGATATAAAATAAAGCCTATAGTTTATCTGAGGAATCAATGTGACTGGATCGAGTCATGCTATGTAGAGGCAGTTAAAGGGGCGCACACTTGCTATTATGGATCTTTTGATGAATATTTTTCGGAAAATAAAGGGGCTTTGGATTACCGTCAATATTTGGAGCCTTGGGTTAAAGAATTTGGTGAAGATTTAAGCGTAAGATGTTACGAGCATTATAAAAAAGAGGGTGTGGAGGAAGATTTAATAAATTTTTTGGGTTTTCCATACGATGGTAGTGAGTTTTCAAAGGTAAATAGAGCTGTGTCGAATGTGGGGATATCTAAAGAAGGTGTAGAAATAATAAGAGCCTTCAATTACCTCAATAGCAGAAGGGTTCATGGAGATAAATATATATTCCCATATACAAACAAAGAGCTTGAAGAGAAAGGGTATTTTGGCAAAGAAGGGTATTTAACAAAAGATCAATGCCAGGAAATATATGATGATTTGTATGATGGAAATAAGGAAATCGAGAAACTGTTCTCATCGAATGTCCTTGATGATACATGGCAAGAAGTATTGAAAAGTAGGGGGGGCTCAAATGAGCGTCCTGTTGAAATGTATGCATCAGCAGAGTTAATAAAAGACTTATGTGAAAGCAAGGCGAATTTTGACAGAGGGCTGTTTAATAGTGAAGGAAAATTGAGCGAGATCAATAGCTCTATTTTAGATAATGAAAACAAGCTTAAGAAACTTTGTAATTTAATATCGGAAGTTGATAAAAAACTAGATTCTATTTGCAAGGATGTATATTGCATCAATGAAGCGGTTGAGAAGAATCTTGAGAAATATTATTCATTAACACAGAAAACAAATTCTATAGAAGAAACGATCGTGGAGCTAAGTAATAAAATGGGAGAGAGTAGGGTAGAGAAGGTGCTAAAATTGTTGGGGAAGAAGGATTAGTGCAATGGAGAATGTTATAATACATATTGGAACTCCAAAGACCGGCACAACAGCACTGCAAAGGTTTTTATACCTAAACTCTAAGAAAATGGAGGCAGCAGGGTTTTTATATCCCAAAGAGTTGTGTCATCAGGAGGGGCCCCACTACTCAGTCACTTGGGCCATAGAAGATAATGATGATCAGGTGAAGAGAAAGTTAGATGACATAATAAAGAAAAGCAAGGCGCATACACTAATTATTTCATCTGAAAATTTTTCGGCACCAAGATATCAATCGCCTCTTGCAGTAGGAAAGACAATTGATTTTTTCAAAAGTCTTGGATTCAGGCTTCCGAATATAAAAGTTTTAGTTTATCTAAGAAGGCAGGATGAGTATTATGAGTCGATTTATAATGAGAGAATTAAAAATCATGGTGTGGGGATGCCAATAGGAAAGACAGTGGCACCGCTGGACTACTATTATCTTCTTGGCTTGTGGTCAGAAAAGGTAGGGAAAAAAAATATAATTGCTAGGGTTTACGAAAAACAAAAGTTTCTTGGCGGTAGTATATTTTCTGATTTCTGTCATGGGATCAATTATAAAATGGATGGGAAGGAGAAGTCTCCGGCGGGGGATGTAAACAAGAAACTTTCTCCATATGAAGTTGAAATTTTCAGAGTCGTAAATGGGGTTCCAATGGACTTGGAAAAAAGGAGAGAAATGAATGAATTTATAAGAGAAACCTTATCGGATTGTTTGACGGATATAGAAAGAAATCATACCTTGCTTGGTAAGGAGGAGAAAGAAAAAATATTGTCAATCTATCAAGGAACTAATAAACTTATAGAAGAGGAGTATGATATAAAAGAAAAGCCAATTTTCAGTTCATTTTTAGATGCGAAATCTGCTGAAATGAATCCAGAAAGAATTAGTGAGCTAATGGCGAAGGTCATAGTAGAACTTTGGGAATCAAGGAAAACTCGGTAATTTTTAAGAGGAGGTGTTTGTGAGGGTAGCCCAGGTCAGTAAAGCGGATTCATTTGGAGGAGGAGCTAGCCAAGTAGCGGAACTTTTATACAATGGGCTACATAACCGAGGTTATTTTTCTCATCATCTCACGAGTTGGGCGGGTAAGGGGTATGAAGATAACCGATATCCTTTGTATGGAAAATATGAAAGAGAAATCAGAAAGCTTCACCTTATTACAAAGAAGCTCTTTGTCCCGGAGCTGATGCCATATGAGATTTTCCCACTACGGCGTCATGATCAACGTTCAAACTATAATCTGTTACACTTTCATGACCTTTCTTCAGCCATATCACCTTTAACTCTTGAATATATTTCTAAGAAGATTCCAGTAGTTTGGACGATACATGACTGTTCAGCTGTAACTGCAGGCTGTCTTTACCCTATGGGGTGTGAGAAATATAAAAGCACATGTGTGTCATGTCCGCAAAAAGGGCAGTGGCCTATGGACTCAAAGATAGACCTCTCTTTTATTGGCCATTATATGAAAAAAAGCCTCCACAAGACTAGGAGGATTAATTTGGTCACTCCATCACAATGGATGGCAGATTTTATCCATGGTAGTGGTTTGGTGGATCATGATATTAAGGTCATCTCTAACGGCATTGATACCAGCGCTTTTACACCATCTGCCACAAGCGATGTTGGTAAAAAAATCAGCAGCAAGCGAGGAATAAAGGTACTCCTATCATCAGGGGATATTCTCGATGAAAGGAAAGGTATCAAGTTTTCGCTTCAGGTTTTGAAAAAGCTTAAGCACTTAAATCCGGTAGTCATCGTTGCCGGAAATGTATCTGATGAAGCCAAAAAACTATTCTCTGAGTTTGATACGTTCTACGCCGGGTATGTTTCAGACAAACAGGTCATGGCCTCCCTGTACTCTACAGCTGATATTTTCCTGTTTTGTTCGCTGGCAGATAATCAGCCCCTCGCTGTAATGGAGTCCTTGGCCTCCGGAACACCCGTATATGGATTCAAGACGGGCGGAATCCCTGAAATGATCATGGATGGTGCTAACGGGCATCTAGTAGAACAGATGGATGTGGGTGGGCTAGCAAGGATCATTGAGAATGACTTAAATGCTGGTCGGGTAAAGCGGATGGGTATTGCGGCACGTAATGATGCGGTTAAAAAGTATGATGTAAATTTTATGGTCGATAATTATATTTCGCATTATGAAAATTTGGTCAGCAAATTTTTAAGCTGTGTGTGAGGGGTAGCCAGTGTCCAGCTTTGATTCGGTGTTTAAGCAGGTTGTTAATATTTTTTCCAAGCAAGATATTAGTGTTTTTTCACTCGATGTGTTTGACACGATTCTGCATCGTTCCTGTCCGCCTCAAGTAGTATTGGACACAGTAGATAGGTTCGTTGTTGCCAAAGCGGATGCTTGCGGTCTAGATATTACGATTGATCAAGTAAAGCACGCGCGGGGAGAAGCCTATCTTCGCTGTGCCAATAAAAACGCTGAATCTGGGCTTGATCAGGAAACTCATGTTGAGGATTTCTTTCCCGTATGGATGGAATTAGTAGGGTTCGAGAGAAATATTGCTCATACGATTGCCAATGAAGTAGTTGAATATGAACTTGAGCTCGAGGAACGGGTGCTATATTGCGACCCAGGTATGATTGAGCTGATACGTCATGCTGTAAAGCGCGACATTCGCGTAGTTTATTGCTCGGATATGTATCTCCCAGGGTATTTTATTGATCGTATTCTAGATAAGTTTGGTGTTCTTGAGTTTTTTAGTGGGCGCTATGTTTCATCCGAATATAAGAAACTGAAAAGGACTGGGCAGCTTTTTGAAGTGGTTTTAAGATCCGAGGCGGTGGCTCCCGAACAGGTTGTGCATATTGGAGATAATGTCACGTCGGATTATTTGAAGTCCAAATCAGCTGGGATGCACAGCGTATGGCTGCATGAGACACCTTACTTGAGGCGTCGTGCCTCGTTAGATTATGACTATGATCATTGCCAGGATGAGTGCGCTAAAGCATTTCTTTCCGCTGAACTTGGCTCTTTTTACACTGAAAGCTCTAGCCTCCCTTATTCGATAGGGCGAAAATTTTTAGGACCAGCCTATACGTCCTTTGTCGCTGATGTTATTGAAAAAGCAAAATTTCACAAAATAGAGAAGGTGTTTTTTTTAGCCCGCGAGGGGTATGCATTAAAACGTATCTATGATGTTTTGGCATCATCTCTCAAGGACAGCACTCCTCCTTCAAGTTACATTGCGGGATCACGTATAATAAGCTTGCTTTATTCTGTTGATACGGGTTTAAGTCTTCGCCATCTTGCTGATATATTCTCGAATACTTCTCATTTTACAGTTAAGAACATTTTGTCTCCATTTTCTTTGTCAGAAGAGTTTTTGGAGAAGGTGTGCAAAAGAAATGGTATTTTATATGATCAGGCGCTGCCGCCAAATTTCCTGGAGTGGCCGCCTTTTATCCGCATCTCCGAGGACACGGAACTTAATCAGCTTATAGCTCAGAAGGCTAGTGAGCACCGAGATCTCTATACTCAGTACCTTAAAGAGGTTGGACTGATCGGTACTGGGCGTGTGATGGTTGTGGATGTCGGCTGGGGGGGGCAAATTCAAGATAATTTATTCAGGGGATTACAGATAGCAGGTCACGAGCCAGAGTTCATGACAGGCTGTTATCTAGCCTTGAACGAAAAAGCCCATCACCGGAAGTTGCCTGGCAGCTGGAAGGAGTGGTCTTTGGCGGATAAGGGGCATCTGGAATGGAATGGATACTCCTGCTTTGACACCGTATTTATTTATGAAGCTGCTGTTCGTGCACCACATGGCACTGTCTTACGTCTTGAGAAGAGCGACATCGATGGAAGCGTCTATCCAGTGCTCAAGTCAGAGGAGCAGACATCGCGGGGTGTCGAATTAAAGGATGATCCGGCCTTAGCACAACTTCAGAAAGGGATTATCGATTTTTCCGAATCTTTTTCACTAGTCACAGAACTTTATCCCGACTTTGGCTATAAGGCATTGATGCCTTACGCCTTGTCGTGCCTCTCCGCTGTTAATAGATTTCCTGAGTTTAAAGATTATAATTGGCTCGCATCGGTAGGCAATGTCGCTGATTTAGGCTCAGATCAAGTAAATATTGCGGGCGCTACTTTTTCTAAGAAATTATCTTTTTCCCTAAGGCGTGCCATCTTGGATGCGTCTTGGCGCGAGTTTGTTGCATTTAACTCTCTAGGGATTTTTGGTGTTGCCTATCTGTCGATCATTAAATATGGGCGGTCAATTCCCCATCGGCTTCACGCCTTAATTCCAGGTATCCCATTTCCCGAAATTTCTAATGAAAAAATGTCGAGTTCATTCCGATCTGGGTCTAAATGCTTTACTAACTATAAAGTCGAGTCGTTTCTTTATGATTTGGCTGAAAAGGAGCATTGCACCATGCACGAAAAAGGTGCTCGGGAAGCGGCTTGGGTTAGTGCTAGATACAAGGACGTGTTGACAAAAAAGATTGTAGTTAATTTCTTGGTATATAAGCTTGTGAATATCTCTTTGAGATTTAGGAAGCGGCATCGCTTTTATAATAATGGGTTGGCTCTCAGGTATGTTGTAAAGCGAAGTGCGTACTCTAAAGTATTTCAAATAAATTCCATGCTTAAGAAATATGGCGTTAAGAAATGAGAAGGAAAATTTCTCTGAAATTCCCCTTATTCTATGATTGGCTGCTTAATTTATTTCGTTATTTAAAAATTAAAAAAGGAAATGAATGGAAGTGTAGAGTGTCGGCTCCGGAGGCTTATTTTCAGCCTTTAACTCTTCCTTCTGATGAGATAGGAGCCGGAAGGGCTCCAATATGCCTATTCGCTATTCATTGGTTTTCTCCAAGCGGAGCGGAATATTATGCTCTTGAGTGCGCTCGTCTTGCCCGCGAAGAAGGATTCAAAATTGTGTGGCTGGTGGACTTTCCTACTGGTGAGGGTGGGTGGGAAAAAAAATTTATGGACATTTCATCAAATGCTGTTCTAATTTGGAAGGAGGTAAGTCCTATCTCTTCAATTATGGAGAGATTTCGTAATTCCGAGGGGGCCGTAAAAGCAATACATATCCATCATTCATACTATGCCTATGATCACTTGGATGAATTGAAGTCGCTTTTCCCGGAAGCCAGTGTAATTGATTCAACCCATATTATTGAGATTTCTGATGGAGGATTTCCTCGTCGTTCTCTGAACGCAGGCGATAAGATTGATATACGTAATCCTATATCTCAAGGGTTGTCTGACTACTTTGAAGATCATGGTGTTGTTAGAGATTCTATTTTTCGTACGGCAATTACTCCTCCATTTTGCAATGTTGAAAAAGTCAGTAATGAAGTTTTTTCAATAGGTGTGATTGGTCGACTTTCTCAGCAGAAACGGCCATATCTAATTCCTTTCTTTCTGAAGAATCTAGACCGCTGCCTGCGAGAGGAATCATTTTGTAGTGTTGTTAACTTTTATATTTTTGGTTATGGCCCATATTTAAAATACTTTAAGAGTTTCCCGGGTTTTGGGCGGATTAATATCTGCCTGAAAGAAAATTGTTATGAAAAGGATGAGATGTATGGTGGGCTTAGTTGCGTACTGCAGCTAAGCGAGAATGAGGGGGTTTCACTAGTCAGTTATGAGTCAGCATCTTATTGTGTTCCCTTCGTCGCTACGGATGTAGGGCAGCAAGCTGAGATGGTACACCCCGACATGTTATTGCCAAGAAACCCCAGGCAGGCAGTGAAAAAGGCAGCAAAAATTATTTCCGACATGATAATTAATCCAGAAAAATACAGCTATGTTATTGAATGGCAGAAAGATCGGTTGATTTTTCTTCGTGATCAATATGAATATAAGAATAGGATGAGTCAGCTATATCGGAGGCTACTTGGCTAGTAGAAATATTTTGATGGTAGGCGCCGGCTTCTCCGGCGCGGTAATAGGCCGCAAACTCGCCGAGGCTGGACACGAAGTCACCATTGTGGATGCGCGTTCTCATATCGCCGGCAACTGCCATACTGAGCGTGATGGCGAGACCGGAGTAATGGTGCATTCTTACGGCCCGCATATCTTTCATACCGACGATCAGGAGGTGTGGGATTACGTCAATCGCTTCATGCCCTTCAAGCCCTATGTGAACAGAGTGAAGGCGACTTCCAGAGGGCAGGTGTTCTCGCTGCCGATCAACCTGCACACAATCAACCAGTTCTTCGGCAAGACCATGCGCCCGGACGAGGCCCGTGCCTTCATCGAGGCCCAGGCCGATACCTCCATCGAGGATCCGCAGACCTTCGAGGAGCAGGCGCTGCGCTTCGTGGGCTGGGATCTCTACGAGGCCTTCTTCAAGGGGTACACACAGAAACAGTGGGGCTGCCATCCCAGCGAGCTGCCGGCCAGCATCCTCAAGCGGCTTCCGGTGCGCTTCAATTACAACGACAACTATTTCTTCCACCGCTTCCAAGGCATGCCGGAGCGCGGCTATACCCGTCTGGTGGAGGGCATCCTCGATCACCCGAACATCACTGTGCACCTGAACACCCACTTCGAACGCAGCCAGGTGGAGGCGTACGATCATGTGTTCTACTCCGGTCCGCTGGACGGCTTCTTTGACTACGAGCTGGGCCGGCTGGGCTACCGTACGCTGGATTTTGAGCGCTTCACCCACCAGGGAGACTACCAGGGCTGCGCAGTGATGAACTATGGCGAGGAAACGGTGCCGTATACCCGCATCACCGAGCACAAGCACTTCTCGCCCTGGGAGGAGCACGAGGCCAGTGTGTGCTACCGAGAGTTCAGTCGGGCCTGTGAGCCGGAGGACGTGCCGTATTATCCTATCCGGCTGGTGAATGAGAAGGCGCTGCTCGCTCAGTATGTGGAGAAGGCCAGGCAGCACGATAAGGTGACCTTTGTGGGGCGCCTGGGCACCTATCGCTATCTCGATATGGACGTGACCATTCGTGAGGCGCTAGATACCGCCCAGGGTTTCCTCGAACGTGTTAACAATGACGAGCCCGTGCCGACGTTCTTCGTCGAGATCTAGACCGGGCTCACGAACATAGTGACTAGCAAACGGAATGCCTGACAATCAACCAATCAAGACACCGCCATCGGCCGCCATGCGACTGGTGGCGGTGATCGTTTCCTTCAACCGCCGCGAACACCTCAAGCAGGGGGTGGCGGCGGTACTCGACGAGCCCGTTGCAGGGCTGGTAGTGGTGGATAACGGCTCCACCGATGGCAGCCGCGAATGGTTGGCCGACCAGAACGACCCACGCCTGCATGTTCTCACTCCGGATCAAAACCTCGGCGGTGCCGGGGGGTTCGAGCTGGGTTTCCGCGAGGCGCTCGAGGCCTTCCAGCCCGACTGGCTGGTGTGCTTCGACGATGATGCTCGCCCGGCACCGGGGGCTCTGGGTACCTTCATGGAAGAGGAACTTGAAGGCGTCGACGGGGCCGCGGCGGCAGTCTACTACCCAGATGGGCGAATCTGCGAAATGAACCGTCCGAGTTGGAACCCTTTCTGGCATGGCAAGCTGTTGTGGCGTACTGCCCTAGGAGTATTTACCGGACAGTCTCGAGAGGGCTTTCATCTGGCCGATCGCCACTATACAGCGGGGCGGCGAGTCGAGATCGATTCGTCGTCCTTTGTGGGCTGCTTCGTGCGTGCGGATGCCGTACGGCGTATCGGCTTGCCGAGGGGCGAGCTCTTCATCTACGGCGATGACATAATCTATACCCTGAGCTTACGCAAGGGGGGAGGGCGCCATGTCTTCCTGCCGGGCGTGCGCTTCGTGCATGACTGCTCCACCTTCCAGGGAGAAGTGGTGCGCTATTCTCCGCTATGGAAGGCCTACTACACCTATCGCAATGGCCTGGTGATGTACCGGATAGCGGCTGGTGGTTGGTTCCCACTGGTTCTTCCAGTAAAAGTGCTAAGTTGGATTTCAGCGGTGCGCCATTACCCCGATAAGCGCCAGTATCTGCGGCTCTGCTGGGAGGCCTTGCGTGATGGGTTGAGTCGCTATCCGGGCCGCTCCCACGATGAGCTGGCAAGGCGGTATCCCTGATGGCCAGGGCCAAGACTCTTTCGGGGTTCGATGCCTACTCGCATGTAGCCGCGCGCCTTGCTGATGCCTTCGCGCTGATCGCCGGGGGCTTCATGGCTTACTGGATGCGTTTCGGTTACCTCGTCGACATGGTCGAGCGCTACCAGTGGATGATGCTCTCGGGTATGCTGTTGGGGCTGACCATCTTCGGCTCATGCGGGATATATCGCTCCTGGCGCGGTGCGGTTCGCGTCGAATTGGTGGTGCGTATCGTCCATGCATTCGTGATCTTGGGCGGGGTCATCTTCACCTACCTCTACTTCACCAAGACCGGTGAGCGTTTCTCACGCCTCTGGCTCGGGCTATGGCTCACTAATGCCTTGGTGCTAAGCGTCGGCGCGCGCACTGTAGCCTATCCGATACTAAATCGGCTGCGTAGCCGGGGGAAGAATCGTAAGAGCATTGTCCTCATTGGTGATCTCAACTCCTGCCTGATCGCGCATCGACATATCATGACTCAGCCCTCTGCAGGCTTCGATGTCAGTGCCGTTCGGCTGATGAACGAGGGAAGTTGCCACAAGATTGATGTGCCCGATTGTCGCGCCTTCGATAGGCAGCGTGACAGCAGCATCGTAAGTGATGAGGTCTGGGTTTGTCTGCCTCTGGCTCGTGGCAAATTGGTCGAGGAGATTCTAAGTAACCTGGATCACTGTGTCGGTAATGTTCGTTACATGCCGGACATGAAGGGGCTGCGGTTACTCAATCACGATATCTCGACCGTGGCCGGACTGTACCTGTTCGATATGAGCTGCAGCCCGATGAGCGGCAAGGCTCGCTTGATCAAGGCAGTGGAAGATAAGTTGCTCGCTGGCCTGGCGCTAATACTGCTGTCTCCCCTGATGCTATTGATTGCCCTGGCGGTGAAACTGACTTCGCCCGGGGCGGTGCTCTATCGGCAGGAGCGCATGAGTTGGAACGGCGATCGTTTTCAGATGCTGAAGTTTCGCAGCATGTCTGTAGACAATGAAGCGGATAGCGTCCGCTGGGGTGGCGCCGCCACCAAGAAAGTGACGCTTGTAGGACGGCTGCTGAGACGCTCCAGCCTGGATGAATTGCCACAGCTGATCAATGTGTTGAAGGGGGATATGTCGCTGGTCGGCCCCCGACCCGAACGCACTGTCTTCGTCGAACGCTTCAAGCACGAGATTCCCGGCTACATGCAGAAACACATGGTGCATGCCGGTATCACGGGCTGGGCCCAGGTGCATGGTTGGCGGGGGGATACCGACCTCAAGATGCGTATCGAGCACGACCTCTGGTATATCGACAACTGGTCGGTGTGGCTGGATCTCAAGATTCTCTTTCTTACCGTGTGGCGAGGGTTCTTTCACCCCAACGCACAGTGATCTACTCAAGGATGGTAACCATGCAGGTACTGGTGACTGGAGGCGCAGGCTACATTGGCTCCCACACCGTGGTCGAACTGCTTCACGCGGGTCACGAGGTCGTCGTCATTGATAACCTCTGCAACGGCTCTCGAGAGTCCGTAAGGCGTGTGGAGCGCATCACCGGGAGAGTGGTGCACTTCGTCAAGTGTGATATCCGCGATCGGCAAGCGCTTGATAGTGTCTTTGCTGAGTATGCCATCGAGGCGGTGATCCATTTCGCCGGTCTCAAGGCAGTGGGAGAGAGCGTGGACATGCCGCTTGCCTACTACGACAACAATGTCAATGGCACCCTGGTGCTGTGCGAGGCGATGGCGGCTGCCGGCGTGCACCGCATCATCTTCAGCTCCTCGGCGACCGTGTACGGCAGCGAGGCGCCGGTGCCCTATCTCGAAAGCATGCCGCGCGGCACCACGTCCAACCCCTATGGCACCTCCAAGGCGATGGTGGAGAAGGTGCTGGAAGACCTGGCTACGGCCGACAAGCGCTGGTCTGTGGCGTTGCTGCGCTACTTCAATCCCATCGGCGCGCACCCCTCTGGGCTGATCGGGGAGGATCCCCAGGGTATCCCCAACAATCTGATGCCCTTTATCGCGCAGGTGGCTGTGGGCCGCCGCGATGAGTTGACTATCTTCGGCAACGACTATCCGACAACGGATGGCACCTGCGAGCGGGACTACCTGCATGTGGTGGACTTGGCAGTAGGGCACCTCAAGGCGTTGAAGGCACTGGAGGCGCCAGGTGTCTCCGTCTATAACCTGGGCACCGGCCAGGGTGTTTCAGTACTGGAGATGGTCAAGAGCTTCAAGGGCGTGACGGGTGTAGAGGTGCCGTATCGCTTCGGTGACCGCCGCCCCGGCGACTTACCGGCGTTCTGGGCGGATGCTGCCAAGGCAGAGCGCGAGCTTGGCTGGGCCACCGAGAAGAACCTCGATGACATGATGGCGGATACCTGGCGCTGGCAGTCAGCCAATCCGCAAGGCTACGCAGAGTAGCGAACGACAGGAATCACGCGTGCTAGAATGGCCGGCCTTGTGCCGGCCATTTCTGTTTCTGGCCCCTGGAATTCCCGACCACCGAGCATTTTGCCTTCATGTCCACTCACCACGACACTGGATCGCCTGCATCCTCGACTTATATATCACCGCCCCAGCGCTACACCAGCCTCGCGGTCTTCCTTTTCTGCGCCCTTGCCTTGGTGGTGGATTCCGGCTATTCACTGGGTGCGGCCATGTTGCTCTTGGGCAGTGTGGTGCTGTTGGTGAAGAGGCCTCGCCTGGAGTTGGGTCGACAAGATCTGGCCATCATGGCGGCCCTCACGTTCTACGCGGTTATACGCATCGTCGAGGCGTGGTGGGATGGCCAAGGCTGGTCGGGTGTCGATAATCCATCTCGCTTTATTCTGGCGATTCCCGCGATGTTATTGGTTATGGCATACCCACCACGCTTGAGCTGGTTTTGGAGCGGTCTTGCCACCGGTGCGATGGGGGCTGGGAGTTGGGCTGCCGGGCAAAAGCTCATCATTGGTGTCGATCGTGCGTCTGGTCATACTCATGTAATCCAGTTCGGCAATTTGAGCATGTTGCTCGGTATTCTGTGTCTAGCCGGGCTTGGATGGGCCTATATGCAGCGTCACCGCCACGTTTGGTTGACTTTCATGGCGCTAGGGGCCCTTTTCGGCATTATGGGTTCGCTTTTTTCCGGCAGTCGTGGTGGCTGGGTGGGTATCCCGTTCATTCTGCTGGTGCTCTACCGAGGCTATGGTCGTGATCTCGCCCTTGGATTCAAGGTAGCCGCCCTGGCTATTGTCCTGGTTGGTGGCGTGCTGATGTATGCCTTACCGCAAACCGGCGTACAGCCGCGTGTTCTTCAGGCGTTCGATGATATCGAGCGCTATATCGAGGGCGGCAGTCGTACTAGCTCTCTGGGTGCACGTTTCGAGATGTGGAAGGGCGCCACCCATCTGATTATGGAGAAGCCGCTGACCGGTTGGGGGGAAACCGGATATCGTCAAGGTATGGAAGCACTGGGAGATGAGGGCATCGTTCACCCCAAGGTGGCAAACACCTTCGGGCATCCCCACAACGAGTTTCTCAACGAGCTAGCCAAGCGCGGCGTGATTGGCTTGATAGCATTGTTGGCACTTTACCTGGTTCCGATGCGCCTGTTTGGTCGCCAGTTAGCGGATCGGAATCTTGAGCTGCGTAGCCTGGCCATTGCCGGGGTGCTGCTATCGGTGGCGTATATCGACTTTGGCCTGTCGCAGGCGTTTCTTGCCCATAACAGCGGTAGCATGATGTTTGCTTTCCTGCTGGCGGTGCTGTGGGGCCTTCGAAAGGGACACGGTGGAAACCTGGCATCGAGCTAGTGCGCGTGGGGGAGGCTCCGTTGCTGACGTATCTGTCGCATCAATAAAACGTCGGGTCCGGAACCGTGACGTTGAGGTTCTGCGCCACTTCATGTGGATTGGGCCGGGTCGAACAGCCGTACGCAATGGGATGGAGTCCTCCCCATATTAGGGGTAGCATCCATGGCAACGGCGGTATCCGTGAGCAGACGTTTGTGGTGAACATCAGCTTACTCGGATTTACCGCCGTTTCTCTATCCCGCCTTCGCCCAAGAGTACTTTGCTTTCACGCCAGTCTGCGAAGAACCAAAAAAACGCCGGACACAGTGAGTGACCGGCGCTGTGAGCCTGAAGCGAGTGCCGCTTAGAAGCGGTAGGTGACACCCGCGCCGACGGTCAGCGGGTCGAGCCGCAGGTCGTCCACGGTCTGGCCGGCCTGCTCGAACTCGGCATCGACCTCGGTGTAACGCGCGATGGCAGTGGCGCTGAGGTTGTCGGTGATCATCAGATCCATACCGAGCTGGCCTGCGAAGCCATAGTCGTCATCCACATCCATATCAGCGCCGCTGACGCTGGAGAAGCGAGTATAGTTCACGCCCACGCCGATAAAGGGCTGCACGCGGGCCGCTGATACACCGCCCAGGGGATAGTACTGCAGCAGCAGGTTGGCCGGCATGCGATCGAGCTCGCCTGACTCGCCGGTCTCAAGCGCGTAGTCATGCTCGACATCCTCACCGATGCCGAGCTCCACGCCCAACTTGTCATGAAACAGGTAGCCGCCGGCCAGTCCAAAAGCGTTCTCGCGAGAAAACTCGTCGGCACTGATGTCGGCTTTTGTGAACTCACCGCGGACATAGACGTCGCCGGCCTGATAGGCCATGGCCTGGCCAGCGGCCAGTGAGAGCGTCAGGGCAGCGGTAGCTGCCATTACGGGATTGAAACGCATTATGTCATCTCCTTGGTGTGACCCATCCTAGGTGTACGGTATCAGTGTACGAAAGTCGAACACCGTTTTCCAATTTTCCTGCTGTTCTAGCAGCTTGTTACTCCAAGGCGCTGCTGTGTTCTTCCCAATACCTTCCCAGGTCGCGCTCTTCCGTCAGGTCGTAGAGCGAGTAGCGACGGTTCAGAGTGGCGCCGCCGTCCCGGGTGAGGGGCTGCCAGGCGATCTCGGCGCGATCACGACTGGAGCGAGTGAACATGGCATCGAAGGGAACCGATAAGTAAAGGCCCTTATCGAAGCCACCTTCACCAAAGGCGTCATCGGCATCAGTCCAGGTGCCCCAGGCGCCAACCCGCACGCCGGAGTCGAATTCCCGCGACAGATCCAGCGTGGTGCCCACATCGCCAGCAAGATAGCGCCCCACGCTGAGTTTCGCCAGCACATCCTCGATGCCGGTCTCGAGATAACCGGTCAGGTGGCCGGTCCACTCATCGTAGTCGCGCAGGCCGAAGCGTTGATCGAAGTCGCGTTGCCGCACCCAGTTGAGATCCAGGCCTACCGCCAGCGGACTGTTGAACGGGCGATAGAGCAATTCGCCACCGGCGCCGGCGTACATCATCTCCAGTAGTCCGCCGTAGCCCATGGCGAACCAGTCGTCGCCGAGCTTGGCAGTGCGCGTGTATTGCAGGTTCTCGATGCCCACGGTGGACTCGCTCAGGTAGTCGCCGATATAGGTGCGCACGCGGGGCAGCTCGGAATCGGCGATGTACTCGTACTCATCCAGGTTGTCGAAGGCGGTCCAGGCCAGCTGGCCGGAGAACCAGCCATTGCGGTCTGTTCGGTATTCGGCATCGAGCACCGCCATCAGTCGATAGAGATAGCCGTCCGGGCCGCCGAAGTTCTGGTCCAGCCTCGGGGCAAGGTTCCAGGTGAAACGCTGGGGTTGCGAGGCATAAAGGACGTCACCAGAAGGTTTACGAAGCTCAGCATGAGCGTAGATACCATAAAGGTGATCGCCCGCTCGGTCCGCATCGCGAGTCGCTGCCACCAACGTCTCGCGTTGATGGACGTCTTCACGTAACGCAAGACCGCGGTTTTCCCAACGGAAGCGAAAGCGTTCTATGTCATCGTCGACCTGGGCGTTGAGGATCCGCCCGGCACGCACTTCGCTTTGCATGAGTGAGGGGTAAGTGACTGGCTCACCAGTCACGGTCAGATCGCGACCGTTTTGTTTGATTTCAGATACAGCGATGCCAGCGTTCTGCTCAAGCTCCCGTGTTACGGCCCCCCAATCTGAGCGAGCCGGGGCTGCTGGGTCGGCGGGCGGTGGGTCACGCTTGATCTGGCTCAGTCCTGCCAAATCGAGGTTATATGTAACCCCTGCCATAGCGGTATCACCGCGCTGCCAACCAGCACGGAGTTCCAGTCCATCCGTCAATGCCAGTCGTGCACCATAGTTCAGGCGACTATCCTGCTCCTGGTTGTTGGCCTGGGGCTCGTTGCCATAGTCGTTCCCTTCGTATTCCAGCTGCAGCACCAGCGGATCCCAGGGGGTCTGGTACTCCACGCCACCGAATACCGCCATGGGACCACGGAACAGAGCATCGACGGCAAACTCACCGCCTTGGTCTCCGCCAGCATCGCCTGGGCGTTCGTCAAAGCGGTCGTGTAGCCAGCCAAGGGGTGAGTCGACGTCAGAGGCGTTGCCCAAATACCCCCACCCCAGCCCCAGGGTGAAGTCGAGGTCGTACCAGCGCTTGCTGGCCACCAGGTACTCAGCACCAAATAGGGTGGTGCCACCGACATCACGCAGGCCCAAGGCAAGTTGTGGCCAGTAACGGCTCTCCTGGAGTAGGCGCAGCTTGATATCGAAGCCCTTGTCGAGGTTGGGACGCTCCTCGTCGGAGGCCGCATACTGGCGGTTCTCTACCTCTACATAGCGAAAGCCACCCTCGAGCCACTCCGTAGGCTGAAAGAATACGCTGTAGCGGCGGTAGGGCGAGGTGCGGCTCCAGCTCGCGCTCATGGTACCCAGAGGCACCATGCGCGCCGTTGGCGTCTGCATCAGGCCTACGCCACCGAAATCGCTCTGTCCGGTGCCAAGGTCGCCGGCCAAGCCGTCGGCAAGGGCAGAGGAAGTTATCAGGAGCGAGCTGCAAGCCGCCAGGCTGCCAAACCACCAAGCGGCTGATCCTCCATGCCCACGTTGGGCAGTCCTTGCTCCCTGAGTCCGTTGTTCTTTTGGCCTCCTGGCCACTCGATCCATTTCCTCATGCCGCTTGCAGCGTGTAGCTGAAATCATCCTTCTTCCCTTGCTTCCTGCACTATGCACGAGTCCCCGGGCAACCGCGTAGCCAGATACGCTGGCAGCCTTTCGTTGATCAGCTCCCGTATGCCGCTTGTCTCACCGACATGGTGGGGTAACTTGAGCATTATCCGGCTGCCTGGAGTAAGCGAGGTTGCCTGACGGTTCCAGGCGGCGATGCCACGGGTATGTTGCTTTCCGGCCGGTGTGATAACCACCGCCTGTTCTGCCTCTTGGGTGGCCAGATCAGGTAGGCCAGAGAGTGCCTGATTGAGGTCGAGCCCCGGCTGCCAGGTCACGCGTGAGATACCCCCCAGGTGCCACATCTCGATCCAGTCGGGCACCGCACAGTACCCCCACGAGCGAATCCGCGATAGCACCGGATCGTAACGTTGATTAGCACCCAGCCAGGGGAGGTCATGGCGGCCAGGAGTACGGGCGGGCAGGGGAGGGGTACTCTCCAGCGTCTCACGCCATTGCGTGAGCCCCGCTGCCAGGCTGGCTTGACCGTTGGCCAGAGCACTGAGAATCAGTGGTGCCAACTCGGCAGCCAGGCGCCGCCGCTGGGTTTCCAGACCTCCGGCTGTCTCTTCGCGCAGTGCAAAGGCGTGGTGCCAGGCTACTTGCTGATCTGTCTGCTGTAGGGTGCTGAGCCAGGCATCGGAAAGACGCGCCTCCGGCGAGGGTTCTGCCGGCTGGGCCAAGGCGCCGTAGGGGGCCAGCAGCAGACCGAGGGTCAGGGCTAGTGCGGGGCGTACCGGGTTCACCACCATTGTCTGGCCACCTCCCAGCGAATCGTAGGGCCATCGGGCCAGGGCTGCTCCTCACCGGCCCATAGCCGCCGACTCTGGGGCTCGCGCCACAGCTGCCCCTCAGTGGTGGCGCCGTTCTCCCAGTGCAGCGTCATCTCGCATGGTTCCAGGGTCAGGGTGGCCAGCGGTAACTCGTAGGGTTGGGCCGGCCCGCAATGCAGGTTGCCTTGAGCAGTCAGGCGTTGAGGAAGACCTTCGGCATCTTGCCAGGCGCGAGTAACCGCGAATGAGACAGGAGCCTCCGCCCTCCAAGGCACCTCGAATTCGGCCAACCCACTGTAGTGGGTGTCCAGCAGGTCAGCGACCAAGCCGACGGTCACATGCAGTCCTTCGTGTCGCAGGGTAATAAGCCCACTATTACCGGTGGGCCAGTAGGTTTCGGCATTAGCCTGGGCACCCAGCACTATTAGGCCCTGACGATCACCGGCATCGACGATCAGGCTGGCATAAGGAATCTCGGCAGCCCTTTCGCTGGCATCGTCAGCCGGGACAAGAGCATCGCTGAATACAGATAGCAGGGGGGAGGCCCCCGTGCTTGTACATCCCGCTAAAGCAGCGAGCATTGCGCCGAGCAAAGAGGCTTGGCTCAGACGCGAGAGAGCCGCCCTAGGGCGGCTCTGCAGGGTCATGCTGCCGTGTCTCATAAACGGTATTCGCGACTCCACTCAGTTGGTGCCAGTGGTGCCCGACGATGAACCACCTGATGCTGCAACGCCAACCGCAACGGCGATTGCGGCACCGATACCAACGGTCAAGGCAGCGTTGCTGACGCCCAGAGCGTTGGCGAGGCCAGATGCGCCGCCGCTGGCTGGTGCAGATTGCGGCGCCGGTGCCTGCGCGGCGGAATCGGGGGCACTATCCTGAGCCATGGCGAGCGGTGTGGTCAGCATGCCAGCGATCGCGACCAGAGCAATACCTTTTTTCATCGTGCATTCCCTCCTTCTTGTGATTCTCGAGTAAGCCTGTCGACCCGAGTGTCAAAGCGTTCCACCCCAAGGGTAATGGCTTTCGCGCTGTTTGTCTTGCCTGTGACCTGTAATCTTTTGCGATCGTGGCAGCTTGTCAAGGATCTCTCGTCGCTGTGTAGGAAATCGCCGACATCTTGTGCCGGGGTGACTCGGACAGGTAGAGGTGACATCCGCTCGTCATGTATCATCCCCAGCCTTGGAATCGCTTCTTTGCTTTTCTACCAGATATTTGCATGTTGCCACATGCCGACAGAACCCAGTACCAAGCACTCTCGTCGAGCACGTGAGCCAAGCCGATTCAAACTTTCACGACAGGCTCTATGCCATGCCGAATGCAACCCCCATCAAGCTAGCGGTCACCCTGAGCGGGATCCTGTGGTTAAGTGGTTGTTCGCTGGCCCCGGGCGGGCACATCGACCACCGCTATGAGGCAGCGCCGATTGCCGAACTCGTGGATATCGAGCCCATCACGCCAGGCCTGGTGGCTACCTACCGCCAATCCGTTGACGCCGCCGCGGCGATGCCGGCAGATGTTGTCCAGGCACTGGAGGATTACCAGTACCGCATCGGCAAGGGGGATGTGCTCAACATCATCGTCTATGACCACCCCGAGCTGACGATTCCTGCCGGGTCCGAGCGCAGCGCGGCCGAGGCGGGCAACCAGGTACGCAATGATGGCACGATCTTCTATCCCTACGTGGGCCGCCTGCAGGTCGCAGGCCTGACCCTGGAAGAGGTCCGCAGCCTGCTGACCCGTCGCCTGTCCGAGTACATCATGGAGCCGCAGGTCGATGTGGGGGTGGCAGATTTCCGCTCTCAGAAGGTCTATGTCAGCGGTGCTGTTGAGGAGCCGGGGCGTGTGCCGATCACCACGGTGCCGCTGACCCTGACCGAGGCGATCAGCGCTGTAGGTGGTGCCGAAAACACCGCAAACTGGCATGACGTCATCCTGACCCGCGATGGCGAGAAAGAGCGTCTCTCCCTGTATGCCCTGTTGAGAGAGGGCGACAAACGCCATGAGCGCCTGCTGCAGGACGGGGATGTTCTGCATGTACCCAGCGCCGAGAACCAGGGGGTCTCGGTGATGGGTCAGGTCAATCGCCCCGGCAACATTCCGGTTGGCAACGAACGGCTGACCCTGACCGATGCGATTTCCCAGAGCGGCGGCATGGACGAGCGAAGCGCCGAGGCCTCTGGCATCTTTGTCATCCGGCCGAACCCGCCGGCGCAAGGTGTCAATCAGGTGGCCACTGTCTATCAGCTGGACGTCAGCGATGCGATGGCCTTCTCGCTGGGCAGCCAGTTTACGCTGGAGCCGCAGGATGTGGTCTATGTGACCAGCGCACCGCTTGCCCGCTGGAACCGTGTGATCAGTCTCCTCTTGCCGTCCATCAGCTTGCCGGGGGTCGCGGCGGAAACCGTGGATGACGTGGACCGGGCACAGAACTGATGTTTGACAACATTCTGGTGGTCTGTGTCGGCAACATCTGCCGTAGCCCCGTCGCCGAGGCCATGCTGTGCCGAGCATTGCCTCAAAAGCGAATTCAGTCCGCGGGACTGGGGGCGCTGGTGGGGCAGGGGGTGGATGCCACCGCGCGTCAGCTTGCCGAGGCTGACGGCCTGGCGGTGGCGGATCACCGTGCCCGGCAGCTGACGGTCGAGATGCTCCAGGACGCCGACCTGATCCTGGTCATGAGCCAAGGCCAGCGTCGGGCGGTCGGTGAGCTGTCCCCCCAGGCGCTGGGCAAGACCATGACCTTGGGACGCTGGCTACCTGACGAGCCTGAGATACCCGATCCCTACCGTAAAAGCCGCGATGCCTTCGAGCACGTTCATCACCTCCTCAAAGATGCCACCAATGCCTGGGCGAAGCGCCTCTAGCTCCCAGGCATTGTCAGCACAAGGATTCACTCCCAACGGATGCCGTACCCTTCATCATGAGCGAAACAGACCAGCCATCACAGCGCCCGACGCCTGCTGCCGCGGACGATGAAATTGATCTAGGCCGTCTCTTCGGCCTGTTGCTTGACCATAAATGGCTCATCGTGGCGGTCACCGTGCTGTTTGCGGTGGTGGGTGCCGCCTATGCCTTGCTGGCCACCCCGGTGTATCAGGGCGATGCGCTGGTGCAGGTGGAGCGGCGCTCGTCCGTCAGCCCGTTGGGTGATCTCGCCGAGGTGTTCGGGGAGGAGAGCGAATCCAGCACCGCCGCAGAAGTCCAGATCCTGCAGTCGCGGATGGTGCTGGGGCAGGTTGTCGAGCGGGTCGGGCTCGACACCGTGGTCAGTCCCGTAGAGCTGCCCGTGGTGGGCGGCTTCTTTCGCCGTAACGGCGTAGAGCGGCCAGGCTTCCGGGAAGGGGCGGCTGAGATCTGGGCGGGCGAGTCCCTTCAGTTAGGCCGTTTCGAGGCGACTCGGCCGTGGCAAGGGTTGCCACTGACACTGCGCATTGAAGGGCCCGAGCGTTACTCGCTCTGGCATGACGAAGAGCGTCTGGGAGAAGGGCAGCGGGGCACCCTGGTGGAACTGGCCCAGGGCGAGATTCAGCTGCGCGTCGCCGATTGGCAAGCTTCCGCGGGGGCCGAGTTCGTGCTGCAGAAGCGCTCCGTGCCGGCGGCGATCAATCACCTCAAGTCGCGGCTCGCGGTGAGTGAGATAGGGGGTGGACGCAACAGCAGCACCGGCATGCTGCAGCTGACATTGACCGGCACCGATAGAGAGGAGATTCGTACGGCGCTGGATGCCGTGGCCGAGACGTTCCTCACCCAGAATGTCGAGCGCCAGTCG
Organism: Halomonas sp. C10-5; assembly: GCF_057169305.1. NCBI lineage: Bacteria > Pseudomonadati > Pseudomonadota > Gammaproteobacteria > Oceanospirillales > Halomonadaceae > Halomonas > Halomonas sp. C10-5. The sequence goes on along the minus strand of NZ_CP175665.1, from coordinate 1,934,286 downwards.
GCGGAGGCCCAACAGAGCCTGGAGTTCCTGCGTGAGCAGGCACCGGAATTGCGTGCCCAGCTCAGCCAGGCGGAAGACGCGCTGAACAGCTATCGCGTGGAAATGGACAGCGTCGACCTCTCCAGCGAGTCCCAGGCGGCAATTGAGCAGTTCATTGCCCTGGAGCAGCAGCTCAACGAGCTCGAGTTCCAGGAGGCGGAGCTGGCTCAGCGGTTCACCCCCAACCATCCTGCCTACGAGACGTTGCTGCGCAAGAAACGCCAGCTGCAGCAGGAGCGTGCCCAGTTGAACGAGCGGGTCAACGAACTGCCTGCCGCCCAACAGGAAGTGGTGCGCCTGACACGTGATGTGGAGGTGACCCAGGCGATCTACGTCAACGTGCTCAACAAGATCCAGGAGCTGGAGGTGGCGCGCGCGGGTACCGTCGGCAATGTGCGGATCATCGATGAAGCGCTCGTGGGGCAGGCCCCGATCGAGCCCAAGAAGCCCTTGATCGTGGTGCTGGCCACGCTGCTTGGCGGGATGCTCAGTGTCGGCTTCGTGCTGGTGCGTGGCTTGCTGCGTCGGGGGGTGGAATCTCCCGAACAGATCGAGGAAGCCGGCATGCCGGTGTATGCCACCGTGCCGCTCTCCGAGGAGCAGAATAAACTGGTGCGGCGGGTGAAACACCGTCGAGACAAGAAGGCCGCGACCATCAATGCGGGGCTCCTCGCCGACCGAGCGCCGTCAGACAATGCGATAGAGGCTCTGCGTGGCCTGCGTACCAGTCTGCACTTCGCGATGATGGAGGCCAGCAACAACCGGCTGATGATTACCGGCCCCAGTCCGAACATCGGCAAGAGCTTCATCTCGCTCAACCTGGGCGCAGTGTGTGCCCAGGCAGGTCTCAAGGTGCTGGTGGTGGATGCCGATCTGCGCAAGGGGCACGTGCACCATGCCTTCAAGCAGCCGGTGGAGGGCGGTCTGTCCGATCTGCTGTCCGCACAAGCGGAGTACGCGGATGTCATTCGCCAGACCAAGGTGGAAGGTCTCGACTACGTGTCACGCGGCAAGGCGCCGCCCAACCCCTCCGAGTTGCTGATGAATGCCCATTTCACGGCGTTCCTGGAGGAAGCCGGCGCCGGTTATGACCTGGTCATCGTCGATACGCCGCCGATTCTCGCCGTCACGGACGCCGCCATTGTCGGCAAGCAGTGTGGTACCAGCCTGATGGTGGCGCGCTTCCAGCAGAACCCGGTGAAGGAGCTCGAGATCGCCAGTCGCCGTCTGCAGACGGCGGGGGTGAGTCTCAAGGGCGTCATCCTCAACGCCATGGAGCACAAGGCCGCGACGTACTATGGGTATGGTTACTACAACTATTCCTATAAGTGACAACGTGGCCGGCGCTGGCACGAGACTGACGCTGGCCGGCTGAGCGGACAGACCGACAAAGGGACCTCACCCCCGAGCAGCATCCGGGGGTGAGGTCCTTTTGCTATCGGGTGGCCAGGACATGGCCATGGATGATCCCCAGTACGTGGGCATAGTGCGAGAGCATGGTGGAGGGGTGGCTGTGGCCGATCCATTTGGCCACCTGCAGCCACAGGGTGCCACGCTCCAGCGTCGCCTGACCCTCGGCTCCACAGAAGTGCGCAAGCGTGCTGTCGAGGACGTCCGGGGCAAACATCCAGTGGTGCTGGTGTACCAGCTGAGCCACGAAGTCGCGGTGTTGTGCCGCGTGCAAGCGCAGCAGCGTCCAGGAGACGGCGGCGTGGCGCAGGCCGTGGAAATCGATGTCCCCACCGAGCAGCGCGCGCAACCAGTTGATAAGGGGTGTTATCAATCCCGCATAGGTATAGGCATCGGGGGAGGCGTCAGGTCCCAACAGCCCGATGTCGCCAAGCGCTACCTTCGCAAAGCGGGCGCGGCGGGTGCGTATCCAGCCGCGCAGCAGCGCGACCACCGGGGGAGGGGCCATGATGTGCAGGGCCACCCGGCGTCGTGCGCACTCGGATTTCCCGTCGAGGATCTCCACCCAGCAACTGTCGTGGTCCCGCGCGTCGCGCGTGTCGATGACGATGTCGTTGAGTGTCAGTGACAGCACCTCGGAGGCACGTAAGCCGCCGTAGAAGCCCAGTGCGAAGGCCAGCGCCATGGCCTGACGCGGGTCGCCGTCGGGGACGTTCTGCGTCAACGGTGTCCAGACAGTCTGGAAATGGTCCGGGGTCAGAATGCGCGTGCGCAAGGTGCTCGGCGACAGCGGCGAATTGTCCACCCCTGGCAGATGCACGCCATCCAGTTTTCCATGCTCCTGGCAGAAACGGATGAACGTCCGCAATGACGCGATGAAGTTGCGTCGTGTCCGCGGCTGCCACCTGCCGCCAGAATCCGCCGCGATCTGCAGCTCGGTCACGGTTTCATCATCCCAGTCGCTGATGTCCAGAACGGCCTCATCCAGCATCAGGGTGATGGGCATGAGCAGCGACACCTCATTGCTCACCGACTTGACCACGTTGCCTTCACGGCACAGCTTGTAGTAGCAGTAGTGCAATATCCACTGCGGGTAACTGCCGGCGTGGCCGATCAAGGCCTGCAGCTGTTGGTCATACTGTTCGAGCAGCTGGCGCATCCTCGGCTCGACGGCGGCCGTGTTGAGTCGCTTCTTGCCGATGCGTCCGACGTCGGTGAGGAATTTCCGCAGTATCCCCCTGGCACGGGCCGACCAGTCCACGGGCAGGTGGTCGGTGGCGATCTCGGTGGCGCCGGGGGCTTGAGTGATCTTGTTGGGTGTCGCGTCGGCGGCTGACTGTAGCCACTCGAGTGCCTGACGGCTGGAGTCGCGATCGGGGAGGCGGCCACGCAGGGCCCCGGGGTGATAGAGATGCGCCACCTCGCTGTCCGTGGTCAGGGGCATGTCAGTGCAGGTCGGCAGGGGGTAGCGGTTGAGCAGGGTGCTCCACACGGGCGTGTGGCCACGCAGGACGTTGGTGTACTGGCAGGCGTCGGCCAGCGATGTCCAGTTGGTTAGCTGGGTCCAGCGATGCGCCTCGTCCTGTTGGGCCAGTGCCTTGATGGCTTGCTTTGACACCTTGCCGAGTCGCCGGGTCACGTCCTTCACTTTCTGCTGGTGAGTGAGCGAGTCACACGCCGGGGTCTTCGCCACCAGCCAGACGGTGTCGCGTTTCTTGGCGAGGGTGTGCAGGTGGCGCAGCGGGATCCAGATGCTGCTGGGAAGTGGGATACGATAGTGAGCGCCGGAGATGGGCTCTTCCGGCGCGCAGGGAATCAGTAACCAGCGGCCGTTGATATGGTCGGTGGTCAACATCGCCGATGTCGCGACTGCCACGGAGCGGCTCATGCCCAGGTGTTGCATCAGGCGCAGCACGAATACCAACAGCCAGGCATCCATGGAGGTGTCGTTCTGGCACCACTTCAACAGGTGTTGATCCAGGGCCATGATGCTATCGGCGAGTGCCATATCGCGCCCGGTGGCCGGGTGCGCCGTCTGACGTGGCGCGGGTACCGGTAGCGGGAGTAATTTCGCCTCGACGTTGGGGAGGGTGTTCAATGCCTCCAACACGCGATTGACTCGCCTCATGGCGCCATGCTTGCTGATGGCTAGCTGGTGCTGTTTTTTCCACTGGTAGAGCCTTAGTGCGGCTGCCCGGGAGGTGTCGGGATGAATGTCCACGCTGTCTTGTAATTCGTCGCCCACGACGGTCTTCAGAATGAACGTGGTGTCAGTCACTGATCTGGCTGAGACCACCTTGTGCTCTTCGGCGTTGAGCAAAGACAGAATTCGATCTGTGTTTAATGCTGTCATCGCAGAATCTCCCATTTAATGGTTTTAAATCCGCAGCTCTTCAGCCATGTTTGGATCTCCTTGCGTAATGTGCTGCATTTTCCTAAGTTTGTTGTGGCATGAGGCTCCGCCAGGCTTTTTCCATCGCGAGCATGTCCCAGCAGATAGTCGATATAGGGCTCGCTGACCCTTCCTCTTAAATGTGTCGCCAGTGAGTGCCGTGCACAGTTATTAGCCAGTGGGGCCAAATCGTCAGGGAGACTGGTCCTGAGGTCCGCCCAGGTCATGTCTCGGATGACGATTCGTTTGCCTTGCCTTTCTAACCAGCTGGGCGTGTCTCGCCGTCCTTCCCGTTTATCGTTGAGTGTGAAGCCCGCTTCCTCCAGTTGTAACAAGAGCCGGGATGTCCACGTTTGATACTGGCGGACATCGTCTCGGATTTCAGGCAGCAGAGGGATGGTGCGGAACTCCTGTGCCAGGGTCGAGTTCTTGTCGGCGATCCACTGGTAGTGTGAGCCTAACCGGTTCTGGCTGGAGGGGCCGATTGGCCTGGCACCCGTAGACAGGTGCCAGGCCAGTTGGGTATGACAGGCTAACCACCGGGAAAGCGCCAATAAAATATCGGTAGGTGGAGGAGTTTGGCCGTAGTGCATGCTGAGTTCACGCAGTTGCGTCGTGATATGTTGTTTTATTTTCTTGAATATGGGGACAAATACATGTGCTGGCGCCGCTTTCGTCGAACCGATGGTGTCGGAGTCAGTGATATTGCTGTGGCCAGTCAGGGTCTTGTTAATACCCTTGGCAGGGTGGCTGGACAGATGATCCAGATGATTCAATACCGCATCAAATATTTCCTGAAGCTCCGCCATTGGTATTTCCCGATAGGTAGCTGGGGCCGCAATGGACTGTGTGAGGTCGCCGGTGAGTGTCATGGCGGCACAATCATCCAGCGCATGGGGCCGACATAATAACCAGCTGCTGGCACCCAGGCGGGACGCTGTGGGAGTAATGCCGGGAAAGTTCTTGAAATGGCGTCTTAGTTCACTATCAAGTTTTCGTCGCGCACCCTTGAATATATATTCACCCGGTGTGAGAGTGGTTTGCTCTGATAAAAAATCAGTGAAGGTTTCAGGTAGCGACAGCGAGATCCACTGCTTTTCACCTTTCGTGGTGCCAGTCGCCTGCAGTACATAGGTGAGAGTTCCGGTCCGAGGATCCCAGATAGGTTGGCGGGCGTCATGATCATCGCGGTCAGTTGATACAATGGTGAGGCGTAGCCGATTCACAGAGATTCCCGTGGCTAATACGAGTGTCGCGAGCACACGCGATAATGGGGAGAGCGGAATATTCACGATCTCCTTGATAACCTCGGGAACCAGTCTGTGTACATCGGATGTTGCAGGCAATGAACTGGTGCCAATGCTGGAGGACCAGCGGCGTGCCATCTGTTTATCATCATTAACAGATAGCAGGGATGGCGTGGAGCGTTTGAAATATACTATCTCGGTACTGTCATCGTTGTCGCCACCAGACGGTCCTGCAGTATCAAACGTCCTTTTTAACCCTGTTTTTGCCATTTCTTGATCGGCCAGTGAGGTGTTACTGGACCGCTCGGCTGGGGGTTTTTCCTTGCCATGCTGCACCCGTTCACGCTTGGGAGGGTCAGCATCGGCCAGATGAGTTAGCTGTTTGTCATGCCACGGGTCTTTGCGACGCTTTTTCCGGTTTTTTTCGCCAATCGCGCGGCCTCCGCCGTGTCCGTGCCTCTCTCGCTCACCCGGTTTTCGCTGCCCCGAGATGAGCAGTGAAAATTTTTCATAGTATTCCCGCATAGAATCCCGTTTCTGATACAGGATGTCGCTATCAAGGCTGCTGATAAAGAAACTTTTCGGATCGACTGGTAGTGAAGGGGGTGGTATTTCTGACTGTACTACTGCCATTACCATGTGTCGTGTGGTGATCAGGTCAGTATAAAATTTATGACGTGATATACTTTCCACTTCTTCGATGATGAAAATTTCGCGTATCAACTGGCGCGCGATGGAGCTCTTAACACATTTCGCGTCGCCTAGAAAATTTTGGCTTACGATGGCGTAAAATACAGGATATTTTGTGGCGAGCCGCCTTGGGAGTGCTTGTGGCAGCGCATCACTGTTCAGATAAGCCACGATCTCTGCGCTGATAGTGCTATCAACGGTTTTGGTGTCCGTTTCAAACAGAGGGATCGAGGAGGTAAAGGATTCTGCAGCAACGGGAGGTTGCGAATAGCCAACAATCTCCAAAAAATTTTCTGCGGCTACGTCACTCAGCCCGGATGATTTGATCTTTTCCATCCATGCATCTGTGATCTCATGCGGAAATTGAGCGTTGTCAGGATCGTACATGCTTCCTCCGTTTTTTCGAGTCATAACTCCATAATGTTAAAACGCTAGATTCAGCTGATTTTTGTCTATTTCTTTCTTTTTATTAGGCTTGGTATTTACTCTGGCCTCCGGTCCTTCTGCTTCCGGATTTGTTGCGTCCGGCTCTGTTGCCTGCGGCTCTGTTGCCTTAGGCTCTATTGCCTGCGGCTCTGTTGCCTTAGGCTCTATTGCCTTAGGCTCTATTGCCTCCGGCTCTGTTGCCTTAGGCTCTATTGCCTCCGGCTCTGTTGCCTTAGGCTCTGTTGCCTGCGGCGCGGCCTCAGTCCCAGGCTCTGCGATAATCGCAGTGTCTACACCTGTTTCAGGTGTTAGCTTTTTTATTGCATTGTTTCTTTTCTTTACCGATCTCTTTTTTGCCGTTTTATTGTTTTTTTTGGGGTCACCTTCATTTTTCTCTTTTGCGCAGGCTGCTGAATTATTTTCTATTTTAGAAAGGTGCTTAAGGTGCTTAAGGTGCTTAAGGTGCTCAGCAATCGACCGATACTCTATCTTGGCCGAATTTAGTAGTTGAGTGTATTTCGGTCCGTCTAGAGCTTTGTTGTCAAATATCGCTGCCTCAATAGACTCCTTTAGATCAGGGTCATTTTCAATTCTGTTGATTGCAATTTTCCATAAGAGCTCATTGTGGATTTTTTTCTCATGCATGGACATTTGTAATGTTTTAACAATAAACTCGACTAGCTTGCGCGGAATGTTAGGGTTGTCATCCGGGTGGTACTCCAATACATAGAAACTCTTGGGGAGTTTCTTAATCTCTCCGTTTTTGTCTTTCGGAAACTGTTCCCTGACAACGTCTGGATTTAAGAAAGGCCTGCTTCCGTCATCGTTAACAATCCTGAACGGTGGTGTCGTAAGACGCACGCCTTCCTTGCCGACCGGTGATGGATTTTCCTGTCCGCTAAAAACGTCACTAGTGGGTGCGTAAGCCTCCCTGAGCACCAAATAAAAGTCGATGCCTGGTATTGGTTGGAAATCAAATTTTTTCATTACTTTACCCCCATGTCCAGATTGGGCATGTTTTTTATGCAGCCCATGTAAGGGAGTGAGATGTGCTGTTTCAGACCAGTGCCTGTAGTCAGCTCGTCGGGAATACTGCACCCGGTAATGATGTGCCGCCATCCACTGAGATTCGGCGTGGTACGCGATATCTCGGGTTGATGGTGGTCTGCGCAGTGAGCCTGACCGCCACGTCCGACAATTGCGTTCGTATGGTGTATGGATTGCATGCTGAACTCCCGTTTTGTCCTACCTTAAATACAGGGGTCCAACTCGCCGGATTTGTGATGACGGGCGAAAAAAAATTTCTAGCGGCCACCGACTCGGTGTGGGTGTGGTCGATGCAACGTCTGGGCCAGCGCATGCTGATCAAGAGGGCCGGCGCGGGTTATGGGGCTCGTGGAAGGCACCGTCGGGCCTACGCGAACGAGATCGAAAGACGTGAGGAGGTCGTGCCGTTGTGGGGTTGTGGGCCGGGCGCTCCTTGCCTGCAGCACCTCGGCATGGTGTGAATGGCGGTGTTTGTAATCCATGGCTTACATCCTGTGTAGCCATTTTCCCAGTCAAGAAAACTGAAGCCCGGGCTGTCGGCTGGTAGAATCGCCAGCCTGGTGCTATTCAACCCTCCTCAAGGATCAGAGGCCCACATCCTGTGCTGATGCGTCTTCTCACCCCCCTGTTTCGACTGCCACGGGCGCAAAAACGGGCAATCCAGCTGCTGGCGGATGCCGCGTTGATCACGCTGAGCTATCTGCTTGCGATGCTGCTGCGTCTGGACAGCTGGGTATTTGCTAGCGATCCGATGGTTTGGGCAGTGCTTCCGGCGATCATCCCGGTGAGTCTGGCCATCTTTACTCGCTTGGGCTTCTATCGTGCGGTCATCCGGTACATGAGCATGAAAGCGGTGAAGGCGATCCTGGCCGGGGTAGCCGGCTCATCGCTGACTCTGGTAGTGGTGAACTACCTGTTTAGCCTGCCGGTGCCGCGTTCGGTGCCATTCATCTATGCCATGTTGGCGATGATCACGATCGGTGGTGTGCGCTTTGCCCTGCGTGGTCTCTACCTCCGCAACCAGCTTCGGTATAAGACACGGGTTGTCGTGTATGGCGCAGGTGCGGCAGGGCGTCAGCTGGTGATGTCACTGCGCCATGGCTCCGAGTACGAGCCAGTTGCCTTTATGGATGACTCGCCCAGCCTTGAGGGTGCCTTCGTTCAGGGCCTGAAGGTCTACCTGCCCGACGATATCCAGCGACTGATCGATTACTACGGCATCGAAAAAATCCTGCTGGCTATCCCCAGTGCCCCTCGAGCCCGGCGTCGTGAAATTATTGAGCATCTTGAGACGTTGGATGTGCCGGTGCAGACCATTCCCGGCATGGCTGACGTGGTGGCTGGCCGCGCGAAGATCAGTGACCTGCGCGATGTATCAGTGGAAGACCTACTAGGCCGTGATCCCGTGCCGCCTGAGCCTGAGCTGATGGGTGCCAACATAACTGGCAAAGTCGTCATGGTGACTGGTGCAGGAGGTTCTATTGGTAGTGAGCTGTGCCGCCAGATTCTGCGCCAAGCCCCGGCCAAGCTGCTGTTGTTAGACCTCTCTGAGTTCAGCCTCTATCGGATTGAGCAGGATCTCGAGCAGATTGCGCGCGAGGAGGGCATAACCTGCCCGGTGAGGGCGCTGTTGGGCTCTGTGCAGCACCGTAGTCGTGTGCAGAAAATTCTGAGTGCGTTCCGGGTGCAGACGATCTACCACGCCGCCGCCTACAAGCATGTGCCCATGGTGGAGCACAACATAGTGGAGGGGCTGCGCAACAATGTCATGGGGACTCTGGAAACCGCAAAGGCAGCAGTGGAGGCTGGGGTAGAGAATTTCGTTCTGGTCTCCACCGACAAGGCGGTGCGGCCCACCAATGTGATGGGGGCGAGCAAGCGCCTCGCCGAGTTGTGCTGTCAGTCCATGGCGCGGGCTCAGCAGGCTACCCGCTTCAGCATGGTCCGGTTCGGCAACGTGCTCGGATCCAGTGGCTCCGTGGTACCACTGTTTCGCCGCCAAATCGCCGCCGGCGGACCGGTAACAGTGACTCACCCTGACATCACCCGCTATTTTATGACCATTCCCGAAGCCGCCCAACTGGTGATCCAGGCAGGGGCCATGGCCCGAGGCGGCGATGTTTTCGTGCTCGACATGGGGGAACCGGTTAAGATCGCTCAGCTGGCCGGGCATCTGATTCGTCTTTCAGGGTTAGAGCCTAGCTATCCGGTTAGTGACGGAACCGATCGAGCTGGTGGCGATATCGAGATCCGTTTCACAGGCTTGCGTCCGGGTGAGAAGCTCTTCGAAGAGCTGTTGATTGGCGATAATGTTCGCCCTACCCGCCATTCGCGGATAATGACTGCCAGCGAGACATCCCTGAGTTGGGAAGAGTTGGAAGCGTTTATCGAGGTCTTGTTTAACGCCTGCCAGGCTTTTGATGCTCCGCGTATCCGTGAATTGCTGGTCAAGGCCCCGCTGGGATACCAGCCCCAGAGCGAGCTCGTTGACGTGGTCTGGGAAGAACAGACTCCCAACCAGGAGGCGCCGTTGACTCAGCCACCTGACGGCCAGAAGGTCGTCAGACTGAGATCCCGGCAGGCGCCTAACGCTAGCTGACTGCTCCCCACCTGCAAGGTCCCGGATGATCAAATGATATAGAGGAGTTATCCTCTGCTGGCAGCCTGAGTGCTTCTACAGCAATTCATTCGGGAGCAGGTTCATGGACATCAAGCTGCATAAGCAGGCAACCACGACACCGAAGATCCGGTCCGAGATCCAGGCGGCGCCCTCCAGCCTCACGGATAGCGAATTGGCCCGCCAGTATGGCGCCTCCCCCGCGACCATCCGGCGCTGGCGGCACCGCGACGATATCCATGACGGGTCGCACACGCGTCACAACCTGCTGGCCACCGTGCTCTTCACCTGCTGCACGTAGCGACGCAGGGTACGCTCCGAGACCGTCAACTCGCCGACCTTCTCGCGCAGCTTGCGGGCGACCTTGACGCTGCTCAGCTGGGGAAAGGTGCGCAGCAGGCAGACGATGTAGTCGCGGCGGGCGTCGACTTTCTTCTCGCGCTCGCGGTTCGACTGCGCCGCCTCGATGGTGGCCTCGTCCTGACGCAGGTACTTACGGACGGTGTTGCGGGAGATGCCCAGCTCCTGGCCGATGGCACGGATCGACAGGCCCTGTCCGTCATCGTATAACGCTTTGATCTTTTGAATCATTCCCCAGTCCTTCACATCTCCGTCCCGACCCTTGGCTGAGCCGACACGGTAGGTGGCAGCGCTGCCACCTCGGGGGTGGGTCAGAAGCGTTGGCCGATACTGGGTCAGTTTACTTGGCCATTGACACCGCCAGCCCGTGACCGTGCAACCGACTCCTGACACGCAGTGCGGCCGCCTTTTGACACTGATGCCCGTGCTCTGGTCGGGAGAAGGTCAGCTCATGCCTCGGTATAGCCTTCCAACGCAAACGGGTTCAGAAACTGCCTGCCCCACAGGAAGTCGCGGTCGACTGGGCTCAGGTCGGCCTCATCGCAGATAGCACCCCAGTGCTCATGGATGGTCGCGATCTGGTGATTGATGATCTCACGGGCCTGAGTCTGGCTCAGGCCGAGCCGCTCCGCGGCGGCCAGGCAGTGGACCAGCTGACTGCGGCGTTCTTGATCATGCAGCAGCATCGCCTGGGTGGCTTCGCCGCCGGTACGTGACTGAGGGCAGATGTCGTAGGCCGGCGTCAGTCGATAGCTCCCGCCATCCCAGAAAGCCGCATGGTTACGGGCATGGTCGTCGGTGTTGCCGCAGAGCACGTTGAAGACGATGCGGCCGAACAGCTCGCGCAGCGTTTGCCCTGGCTGGTCGAACTCGGCTCGGATTCGATGGGCGAGATCCTCATAGCTGGCATAGCGGGCCATCATCTCGTCCAGACCGAGCAGCGTAAGGGCCGAGAGCACAATGTGCCGACCCCAGCCGTCAGGGGTCTTCACTCTGTCGAAGCGTTCCACCAGTAGGACATCCTTGCCCAGTGAGCGGGCCATCTCGACGGGCGCGACATTGAGACCCGTCTGCTTGGCCAGCCGCATGGCGACGAACTCCGCCTTCACCACGCTGTAGAGGTCAGTGCTGGAAGAAAACTTGGCCACCAGCTTGCGATCCCGATCGTCCAGCAGGGCCTTGGGTCGGGCGCCACCGATACTGCTGCCGTGCTGAATGGCCTGGTCCAGGGCCGGAGGCAGCGGTTCTCCTGCCTCCACATACGCTGAGGCTTCCTGCAGCTCATCCAGGGAGGCAGTCTGGCTCTCGCGTGGCCGGTAATCGGTGGCAGATTCTTGGAAGTCCAGCGCACCGATCCTGTCCGACCCGGATTCGAGCAGGTAGCCTAGCTCGCTGAAGTCGACACCATCAGCCGCATCGCCCTTCTGCCCTGTCAGAAGGTTGATGATGACGCGACGCCCCCAGGCATCCGGGGAGGCGTCACGCAGGCAGGAGGGTAGAGCACCGTTGGTCTGCTCCTGGCTTCCGGGCCGAAGGGGAACCTCGTCGGGGAAGAGGCTGATCGCATCAGGCCGCTCAAGGTAGCGACGACCATAGGTGAAGCGATAACGATCCTGGTCATCGCGGTCGATGCGACCGGCGACCACGGGGAATGTCTGTTCGGGAAGCCAGATCCAGACGTAGGCGCGTCGGCTAGAAGTCATCATCGATGGGCTCTTGGGGCTGACGGCGAACTCGCTTGGGGAGCAGTGTCAGCCGCTCCCGCTGGATCGCCTGTTCGCGTTTCAGTGTGTCCGGGTCATCGGTGAACAGCGACACGCCGACCAGTGCCGCGGCTTCGAAGTATGTTCCGATGGCGACTCGGGGGGAGCCCTTGGCGACCTGGCGGATCGTGACCACGCCGACACCAACCCGCTCGGCGAACTCGTCGCGGGTCCACCCCTTACGTCGCCTTCCCTCTTCGATCAGTCCGGCGAATAGGCGCAGGGAGAGGGAGGCCTTAGGGCTGAGAGTGACGTGTCGCGTTTTCATGGCGATATTATGGCATCGGTAATGGCTTTTATCGATACTATAATGTCATTTTCTTTGCGCTTGCCGACCGCCCCTCTAATGTCATTTTCAGAAGACGACTGCACCAGGTGACGGAGCGTAACGCCAGGTTGCGTATTCCGGGGCATCGTGACCGCCCGTTCCGATCTATCGTGACCGACCATTCCGGGCCAACGTGACCGGCCATTCCATTTCATCGTGACCGATTTCGGCCTCTTTCCCGGAATCCGCGGTCACGATGTCGGAATCATCGGTCACGTTCCCGGAATCTCACCTAACTCGCTGGAATGATTCGGACTTTTACGGCATACCCTTCCTTTTGCCTGCGCTCCAGGAGAGGGACATGCCAGCACCGAGGATTCCCATGCGAACCATCACCGAGGTGTTGCGCCTCAAGTACGACGCCGGCCTCAGCCACGAGAAGATTGCCCGGGCCTGCGGCCTCTCCAAGGGCGTGGTCAGCAAGTACGTCAGCCTGGCCCAGGTGGCCGGCATCCGCTGGCCGTTGCCCGACGGCACCGACGAGGCGGCGCTGGAGGCGCGGCTGTTCCCGGCCAAATCGCCGCCAGTGCGCTTCTCAGCGCCGGACTACTTCCAGGTCCACCAGGCACTCAAGCGCAAGGGCGTCACCCTGCAGCTGCTGTGGGCGGAGTACGTCGAGGTCCATGGCGACAAGGCCTACCGCTACAGTCGATTCTGCGATCATTACCGCGCCTGGCGGGAACGCCAGCGGCGCAGCATGCGCCAGGTCCACCGTGCCGGCGAGAAGCTGTTCATCGACTACTGCGGCCCGACCGTGCCGATCATCAACCAGGCCACCGGCGAGGAGCGACGGGCCCAGGTGTTCGTTGCCGTGCTGGGCGCCTCCAGCTACACCTACGCCGAGGCCACCTGGAGCCAGGCGCTGCCCGACTGGATCGCTTCTCACCAGCGCACCTTCCAGTTCCTGGGCGGTGTCCCCGAACTACTCGTCCCCGACAACCTGAAGAGCGCCGTGACGCGGGCGTGTCGCTACGAGAGCCAGCTCAACACGACCTACGCCGAGATGGCCCGGCACTACCAGATCGCGGTGCTGCCGGCGCGGCCTTACAAGCCCAAGGACAAGGCCAAGGCGGAGGCCGCGGTACTGCTGGTGGAGCGCTGGATCCTGGCTCGCCTGCGCCACCACACCTTCTTCACGCTGGCCTCGCTGAACCAGGCCATCCGCGAGCTGCTGGAGGATCTCAACCGCCGACCCTTCCAGGGCCGCGAGGAGAGCCGGCGCGATCTGTTCCAGGCCATCGACCGGCCAGTGCTGCGCCCGCTGCCGGAGACGCCCTACGAGTACGCCGAGTGGCGCAAGGCCAAGCCTGGCATCGACTACCACCTCGACATCGACAAGCGACTGTACAGCGTCCCGCACAGCCTGGTTGGCCAGGTGCTGGAGGTGCGCCTGACCCACGCCATGCTGGAGGTGTTCCACAAGGGGCACCGGGTGGCGGCGCACCCGCGCCACGCGCCGGGGCGTTTCTCGACCCTGGCCGAGCACATGCCCAAGCGCCACCAGGCGCACCGCGACTGGTCGCCAAGCCGCTTTCTGGGCTGGGCGAAGGGCATTGGCGTCGCCACCCTTGAGATGACCCAGCGGCAACTGCAGGACCGCCCCCATCCCGAGCATGGCTACCGTGCCTGCCTGGGCCTGCTGCAGCTCAGCCGGCGCTACGGCAAGGACCGCCTGGAGCAGGCCTGCGCGCATGCCCTGGCGATCCCCACCACGCGCTACAGCAGCATCGCCTCGATCCTCAAGCAGGGGCTGGATCAGCAGCCGATGCTGACGCTCCCCGAGGCCCTCGATGACCTGCCACCCCACACCAACGTGCGCGGTGCCGAGTACTACCACTGACCCGAGGAGACGACCGATGATGACCCAGCCCCTGCTCGACACCCTGCGCCACCTCAAGCTGACCGGCATGCACGACGCCCTGGCTCACCAGCTCACCCAGCCGGACACCTACGACCTGCCGTTCGAGGATCGCCTGGGCATGCTGCTCGACCGTGAGGTTCTGCATCGCGATAACCGTCGCCTCGACCGGCTGCTGAAGGCCGCCAAGCTGCGGGTGACGGCCTGCGTCGAGGACATCGACTACCGCCACCCCCGCGGCCTGGAGCGGGGCCGCATGGCACCGCTGACGAGCGGCGAGTGGATTGGCCAGTCACTCAACCTGTGCATCACCGGCCCCACCGGGTGCGGCAAAACCTGGCTGGCCTGCGCGCTGGGCAACCAGGCCTGCCGGCAAGGTTACTCGGTGCGCTACCTGCGGGTGCCGAGGCTGTTCGAGCAGCTGCGCATCGCTCAAGGCGACGGCTCTTACGCCCGGCTGATGGGCCAGCTGCAGAAGACCGACCTGCTGATCCTCGACGACTGGGGCATGCAGAAGATGACCGCCCCGCAGCGCCAGGACCTGATGGAGGTGATCGAGGACCGGCACGGCCGGGGCTCGACGCTGATTGCCAGCCAGCTGCCCATCGAGCACTGGCACGACTACATCGGTGCCGCGACGGTGGCCGACGCCATTCTGGACCGGCTGCTGCACAGCGCCCACCGCCTGACACTCAGAGGAGAATCGATGCGCAAGAACGCCGCCCCGCAAGCGGCAGAAGTTGACCCATCGTGACCGGTCAGCTTACAAAACCAGAGCCAGCGAGAGAGCGGTGAGCAGATCGGTCACGATCCCCGGAATGACCGGTCACGTTCGTCGGAATACGCAACGCCAAACCACCGCGCCTAACGGCCAGCACGAAAACCTTCCCCAGTCTTTACGGCAGCCAGTGTGCCAAGCTCAACACCGATGCCAGCCATGCCTTTATCAAGGTGCATTGGCAGAATGACTGGATTTGGATGGGATTTGGGCTGAAAGGCACCTGCCGGTTTCGAGGGAAAGGCAAGGCCAAGTCGCCACTGCTGACCACGAATGGGCGACAGTGGCAGCTTTCCTTACCGGAACAGTTCGAGCCACCGAAGCCAGTAAAAGGTGCGCCTGAGCGGGTATTAGCGGTTGATGTAGGGATTAATACGGCGGCCACCTGGGCGGTGGTTGATACTCAAGGCACTGTCCATGCGCGCGGCTTTATCTCGCGCACGGATAAAGACCGGGAGTGTCGACTGATGGCCCGTATTCGCCAGGCCGCCAAAAAGCACACGCGGCACGGAAGCCGGCTGCCGCCCGGCTTCTGCCGCCGCGACCACCAACGGCTAACCCATCTGGCAGACAATCAAGCCCACCAGATCAGTCGGCAGTTGGTGAATCTAGCGCTTGATCATCACTGCCAGGCCATTGCAGTCGAAAACCTGAAGGGCTGGCGACCCAAAGCGGGTAAAAAACGGACACCGATGAAGGCGCGGTTTCACCGCTGGTTTCATCGCCAACTGGTGACACGCCTCGACAGCAAGGCCGTCGAGGTGGGGCTTCGCTATGTGGCGGTATATGCCCGCGGTACGTCCCGCCACGCCTTCGACGGATCAGGGCCAGTAAGGCGCGACAGAGATAACTACAGCCAGTGTACGTTTAGTTCCGGCAAGCGCTACCACGCCGATCTGAACGCGGCCTATAACATCGCCGCCCGAGGCCATGTTTACTACCAGGGGTGTCGCCGCAAGGCAGCGCCCCGTGCCGGCTCGCAGAAGTCGACCGGCACACCGCGAACTCCGGTATCGCTCTCCTCGCTCTGGCAACAGAGTGCGTGAGAGGGGTAAGAATCCGCGATTCTATTCTTCGAATGAATCGTCGGAGGGTTCAATAATAAAGGATTCGATATGAGTGGCCGATCAAAATTAATAGTGTGAGCAGATCTGTCACTGCCGAGTGGGCGATGAACCTCGTTGCAGAGCCGGTCAAACGTGTGCTCGTCAACTGAGCGTTTCCTCCTCAAACGCCACGACCTGCCGCTCGACGCTGGAAAATTCCACCCCGATCAGATGGATGGGCTTGCCGGAGGTGAGGTACTTGTCAGCATAGCCCTTGGCCTTGATCTGCTCCAGCGCCTTACCCTCGGGCAGTTGCTCTACCACCTTGAACTCGAACAGGTAGAGGTGCCCGAAAGCGTCGACAGTCATGTCCACGCGGCCATGGTGGCTGGCGTCCTCCACCGTGATGGCAAGCCCCAATGCGGCGAAGTGGCTGTAGAAGACGCTGGCGTAGTGTCCCTCGTAGCGAGCGATCGGGTTGTTTCGGTACCAGTCATGAGGCAGGCCGGCGAAGAGCGCCTTGAGATGGGTCTCCAGGCCTGGTAGATCGGCGGTTTTCAGTAGGCGAGGCAGTCGAACCATCAGCTCATCGAGGTGGTCGTTGTTGATGCCTAGTACCGGCAACAACGCCTCGTTCAGGCTGGCTTCTACCTCCTGGTTGGGAAACCCCAGTGCATAGATCGGGCGGTTCGGGATTTCCTCGCGTACGGCCTTGATGGTCAGGTAGCCGGTCTGGAACAGCAGCGCCTCGGTGGCAATATCATCAACGTCGAACCTGCTCAGCAGTGCCGGTCGGCTATGCCAAGCCGTTAGGGCTGGGGTAAAGACACCGCGCTGCTTGAGCACCTCGACCAAGAAGGTCGGCGTCGCGCTCTCGAACCAGTAGGGGCTGAACTTGCGCTCCTGGAACAGCAGCAGCGCATCGAAGGGGTTGTAGACAGAGGCGACGTTCTGGCCGCCCCACCGGTAGCCGTTGTACCAGGCACGGATTTGGTCACGGTCGAGTGCCTGAAGCTCTGGGGCGAAGACGCTGTCGATGTCCTCGTCGGTATAGCCGCAGATCGATGAATAGGGCTCGCTCAGGGTGATGTCACGCAGGTTGTTGAGCCCGGAGAAGAGGCTGACCTTGCTGAATTTGGAGACGCCGGTGAGCAGCACGAAGGCCAGGTGTGGGTCGGCATCCTTGAGCACGCTATAGAGGTTCTTGAGCCCTTCGCGCAGCTCGCGGGCGCGGTCGGGCGCGAGCAGGTTGTCTAGGATTGGTTTGTCGTACTCATCTACCAGGATGACGACACGCTGGCCGTGCTGCCGGTGGACCTTGTGGATCAGCTCGCGAAATCTGCCGGCAATGGAGATGTTGTCGAAGGTCACGGAATGGCGTGTGGCTTCGGCCTGCAGCAGTTCGTTGATGTGCTGGTCCAGTGCCTCACGGTCACTGATAACGCCATCGGCGAAGCTCAGGCGGATGACGGGGTGTTGAGCTCGCCAATCCCATTTGTCGTGAATATATAGTCCGTTAAACAGGGCTTCGCGGCCTTCGAAGAGGCAGCGCAGTGTGTCCACCAGCAGGCTCTTACCGAAGCGCCGCGGCCGCGAGAGGAAGTAATACTTGCCCTCTTGCACCAGGCGGTGGATGTGCGGGGTCTTGTCGACATAGTAGTAGCCACCCTCGATGATGTCTGCGAAGGTCTGAATGCCGATGGGCAGCTTCTTGCGGGTTCGGGTCAAGGCAACCTCCGGTTGGGGCGCTCGTCGTCAACAATAGCAGAGTTATGTGAGCCGCTTCTTGATGCTGTCCATCCAGCCAAGAGCGCCCGGGGTAGCCTGGAAGAGGTCGCGCATTTCCTGGCGGTAATACCATGCCTGGTCGGGGCCGCCGATCGTCATGCCCTGGGGGTTGAGCTTTGGCTGCTTGCACTTGTTGGCGACCAGGAAGTTGAGCACCTTGGGGAGCGCCCGATAGGCCTGGGAAAGGGCCTTTTCGGCATCATGCAGGCGGTTGAGCCGCACCAGAGCCAGCACCCTGCCATAACGGGTCTCTGCCAGCATATCGTCCGAAAATCGCTCACAGATGACCAGGGCCTGCTCATCCTGTCCCGCGCGGAGCAGGCCGTTGACCAGTGGGGCGCGCACGCCCAGGTTGTCGTTTGGGCAGAGATCCAGCAGCCTTGAGAGGCCGCGAATGGCGGCGCTATGGTTCTCCTGCTCGACGGCGTGCTGCATCATCAGCCTGAGCAGGGGGCGATGTTCCAGCCAGGCCCAGGGCAGCTGGCCGTCCTCGGGCAGCGCGTCCAGCACATGGGCAATCAATCGCTCCTGCTGCCGCTGCAGCGCCTTGTTGAACTGCTCGTGAGCGGTACTGAAGGCAATGCCGGCAAAGGCGTCGAGCTGTTGCAGGAAGTCGAGACTTTGCAGCAGCGCCGGGTATTGTCGGATGAGGTCGGGATTCAGCGGATCCTGACTGTCATCAGCCTGGTAGTAGGCCGCCTGGGCCTGCTCGACCTGGGAAGGCAGGATCAGCCCCCACTGGGTGTCATCGCCATCAGGCCCGGGTGGGCCCGGCTCGAAACTGACCGGGTAGAGGGGCTGGCGGAGTGCGGCCTTCAGCAGGCCGGCAATCGGCTTCAGGAGCTCATCCGGCGCGCCGAACATGGCCATGAGGCGGTCGTCTTCCTCGGCGTCCGTTGACAACGCTTCGGGCTCATCTGCGTCATCGGGGATGACGTCTGGCAGGGTGGCCAGGCTAGCCTGCTCTTCGAAGAAGTCGATGGCGTCCGCGAGACCCAGCTCACGGGCAACCGGCAGCCACTCCTGAGCGGTTCGCTGGGCATCTGTATCGGCGCCGATGTCACGCAGGCAAGCCACCCTGAAGAGACCGTTGGACAGGTTGTCGGGGTCCAGCTTCTCGGCTTGGTGGAGGTGTAGTAGGGCTTCGGCGGGGCGTCCATCCACCAGGGCCTGTCCGGTCAGCCAGTGAAGCGCCTCGGCGGCAGCCGCCGGCTTCAGGCTGGGGAGCAGATCGCTCAGGGCCTTCTCGCCGGCCGAGTGATGGCCGAGGGCATTATAGGCGTCGCCTAGCAGGTGGACGGCCTGGGCCTGCAGGTCGGGATTCAGGCCTCCCTGCTTGAGCAGTTGCAACAGTTGGGTGCGCGCCTTGCCGGGGTGGCTGGCCTCCAGTTCCCGCTCGGCGAGTATCAGCCGCAGCGTAGGCGGCGCCTTGCTGGCGGCCTCCTTGCGCTGCTTGGCGGTGAAGAGTGACGCGGCGATCTGCAACACCGGCAACTCGTCGTCGAGGTCTAGAAGGTTTTCACGCTGTAGCGGCTGGCAGCAGCGCTTGAACTTTTTGCCCGAGCCGCAGGGGCAGGGATCGTTGCGCTTCGACTGGGGTAGCGGATCCGGTCGGAAGCCTCGCGAGGGGAGCGGAGCGTTGTCCCATAGGCTGCGTGCAATCGACCAGTAGGGCATCTGCGAATCGAACCATTCGGTAACACCGCTACGTCGGGCGATCTCATCAAGCGCTGCGAAGTAGGCGTCGGCACTCTCGTACTGAAGGATGTGCCGTAATGACGCCTCCAGGAAGGCGTTGATGCTGCTTTCGAGCTCTGCAGGAATCTCGGGATGATCGGCTTCCACCATGGGTAACTCGCCTAGTTTATCCAGTTCAGTTCGTGTTCAGCGGTCGGCCTCATAGGTGGCTGTGTGCTGAGAGGCCACCAGCAGTTCATTGACGCCGGCGGGCTTCATGCTCTTGCCCTCGCCGTGTGCCTTGCCTACAGGGCGGCTCGCCAGCTGCTGCGCATGGTCGATAAGCGCCAAATCTGCCGCAGTGGGTCGGTAGCACCCGTGTCTTGGCACATAGGATACCTGCAAGGGGCCGGTAAGCCGACCTCCTGATTGACCGGAGCCGCCACTACGCCCCCCAATCAAGCCCCCTGCGCTCGATCACCGCCGGCATCCACCAGGCGAGCTCCATCGCCGTGGCCGAGGCGGCCAAGGTAATATGGTGAAAGCCATCGTGCCCACCGGCAAGAAGGCCGGCATCCATACGGGCCGTGTCGCTGTTCGGAAAACAGGCCGCTTCAACATTCAGACCGAGTAGGGAGCGGTGCAAGGCATCTCGCACAAGCACTGCTTGCTGATCCAACGCGGTGATGGCTACGGCTACCACCTCACCTCATCCATTCAACCCAAGGAAGGAGCGGGGCAGGTGGTGGCGTAACAGGTCGCCCTGCGGGCGACGCGCTATCCCTCCCGGTACTGAAAGTACCGGGTATCCCGCGCAAAATCTGATGATGTTGCGGACCTGCTCCGTTCGGTTTTGCAACAGGGACGTTACAAAAAAGTGAATGGTGCCAGCAGGCGTGCGACAACAAGCGCACGATGCTGGCCTTCCGCAAGGAGGTGGATGGCCTGTTGACGGGGCCGAGCTGCGTGCACTGCGCGACCGCCTGGGCATCTCCCAGGCTCAGGCTGCACGGTTGTTCGGCGGCGGTCCGGTTGCCTTCTCCACGTATGAGAACGATGATTTGGCTCAGTCCGAGGCTATGGACCGCCTGATTCGACTGGCGGCGGATGTGCCGTAGGCATTGCGCTGGCTGACACAAGTAGCTATTGAATAAGAGGATGCTGATATAATCGGCAGTGGATCTGACCGAGGCGGAGGGCTATTGGGCGCCACCCTTCGACTTTGAAAGAGTGAAGTTGGTGGCCGATATTGCCGTTGGTTTCGCCAAAGACCAGCAGGACGATCCCAGGCAGTTCATGGTCGAAATGACGGTGGCGATCCCCAACGATCCAGAAGATGGCAAGCGGGCCCCTTATACCTTGCATATCCAGGCCCAGGCATGGATTGAAGCCGCCGATGGCATTCCCAAGGAGCTGATCATGTCCCCCTCGCACAATCCGTCGGAGGATGGCGGCATCAAGCCCACCACCGACAATGGCAGGATCGCCCTGCGCCCCAGTGGCACAGAACTCCTCTACAAACGCTACGCCGAAAGCTTCCGCGACACGGAGCACCTTCAGGCGCTAATAGACGACGCCCAGGCGGCGCTGCGGCAAGTGGCTGGGGAGGGGAGCGAGAGTGCTGCCCCCTGAGAGCCCCCTCCAGACTGACCGAAAGGCCGTCGCCTCCCAGTCCCGCTATTTGAGGTGGCAGACCGCTGCCAGCCTGCCGCTGGTGGCGTTAATGCCACTGCTCCTCCCTGATGGCGGTACCTGGGCCCTGGGAGTGCTCTTCCTCCTGGGACTGGCGTTGGCGCTCCGTGCCGTGGTTGCCTCATCGCCACTGCCCTGGCGGCTACCGCTGCTTTTGGCGGGTATGGCACTGCTCTGGTGGGGCACTGCCCTGCTGCAGGGTGAGGGGAGAGAGGCGCTGCCCTTCGTTGCCGTACTGCTGATGGCCAGCGTGGCCAGCTGGGTTCGCCCGCTCGTGGTGCCGTGCCAGTCAGCCTGGTGGTGGGGTATCGGGCTCACCGGACTCGGCACTGCCGGCTGGGCGCTCTGGCAACATGGAATACAGGGCGTGTCTAGGGCCGATGGCCATGCGCCCCTGCATGCGATTCTCTACGGAAACCTGTCGCTACTGGCGGGGCTATGCTGCCTGGTGGGACTGGTGTGGGCCGCTTCGCAGCCACATCACCGGTGCTGGCTCGCCTGGTTGGTGGCCGGTGCTCTGGGTGGCCTGTTGGCGTCGCTGCTCTCCGGCAGTCGTGGCGGCTGGATCTCCTTGCCGGTGGTTGCCTGGCTCCTCTATCGCCTGTGGTGGTGTCATTGGTCTGTGTGCCGCCGCTGGGTGGTGGGCATGCTCGCACTGGGTCTCCTTGCTCTGCCTGTGCTGCTGCCCCAGACCGGCGTGCAGAGCCGAGTTGCGGCTGCCGTTTCAGAAGTGCAGGACACCCTGGCGGGAGATGCCCGTGGCTCGATCGGCACCCGCGTGGAGATCTATAAGGGCAGCCTGACGTTGATCGCCGAGCGCCCGCTGCTGGGACACGGCCTGGCAGGCTTTCGGGAAGACATGCGCGAGCAGGTGGAGCAGGGCGCGCTGATACCCGTGGTGGCCCGTCACTGGCATGCCCACAACGACCTGCTGGAGGCCTGGGTGAAACGCGGCCTGCCCGGATTGCTGATCGTCATGGGGCTCTACCTGATCCCGCTGTGGGCGGTACTGGGCGCCTGGCCTGGGCTACCGGCGTCACGCCGCAGCCTGGCAATGGCGGGATTGCTGCTCCCGGTCATGTTCTTCGACTTCGGGCTCAGCTATGCCTTCTTCGCCTACCCCCAGGCTCTCGCCGGCTACTTGGCCTGGGCGGTGGTGCTGATGCCCTCGGTCAGCGCGTCAAGACAGCCTGGAAGCTATGGTGTGGCAAATTGAGCTGTGGTTGCAGGTCGCGGCACGGCGTTCGCGCTACACTCTAATCAGCAAAAAACTGTATGTCTGAACATGTATAAGGGCTGTGATGGGACAGGCGCTGATCAATGCCGAAATGTTGAGCTGGGCCCGGGAGCGGGCAGGGCTTAGCACCTCTGTGCTTGCCGAAAAACTCAAGCAGTCTGAGGACAAGGTCTCAGCCTGGGAGGCCGGTGAGGACCGACCGACCTTCCGTCAGGCGCAGCAGTTTGCTCAGCAAGTTCACGTCCCTTTCGGCTACCTGTTCCTGCGCGAGCCCCCCGAGGATGATCTACCCATTCCTGATCTCCGCACGGTAGGCGACCATGCCCCGCGCGAAATCAGCGTGGACCTGAAGGATGTAATGCGTGATGTGCTGCGCCGGCAAATCTGGTATCGCGACTATCAGGTCGCGATGGATGATAGTGCTGCAGCGGTTGTGGGGCGTGCCCGGAGCAGCATGACAGCCGATGCGATCGTGACTGACATGCGGGAGTGGCTGGAGGTGCCGCCTCATCCGGAGAGAGGCCGCTGGGACGACTACTTCCGCGACCTGGTTCAGCGCATCGAGCGGCTGGGCATTCTTGTCATGCGCAGTGGTATTGTGGGCAACAATACGCGCCGTGTGTTGAGTGTTGACGAGTTTCGCGGCTTCGCCATCGCCGACGCCGTCGCACCGGTGATCTTCATCAATACTGCGGACGTGCCTGAAGCTCGACTGTTCACGCTTGTGCATGAGCTGGCTCATATCTGGTTAGGGGAGTCCGGGATTTCCGATGGAGATCCAGCCAACCGCAGACGCATCGAGACACTGTGCAACGCGGTCGCGGCAGAATTTCTGGTGCCAGAGCAGGAGTTTTTGCCGCTGTGGCAGGAGGTAGAGGATTGGAAAGCCAACCTGGCTCCCTTGGCCGCGCATTTTCATGTGAGCCAGTGGGTGATTGCTCGCCGGGCCCGGGAGCTCGAACTGATTGGTGATCAGGACTACCGTCGATATGTGGTCAATCGGCTGGAAGCTCACCGCAATAGGGAAGAGGGTGGGGGAGGGAGTTTTTCTCGGGTGGTGCCTGGTCGTGTCAGTAAACGCCTGGCACAGGCGGTCGCCAGTGAGGCGCTCAGCGGGCGGTTATTGTTGAGAGATGCCTACCAACTGATTGGCGTGAGACCACATAGGCTCAAGACATTTGCCCGCAAGGAGCTCGGCCTGGATGTTGCACTGGGCCGGCCAGACGCTCCCAGATCTCAGGCTCGGTGAGGACGATGGCGTTCCGAGCTTGAGATTAGCTATTTCTTGATCAATTTTCTGCGCTCAGGACGCACTGCCCCAACCCCCATGTCTTTTCTGTGCTGGGGACAGCACGCCGCGGCGCTATCCTGGCACCAGCTTGCTGGCCAGCTTCAGGAAGAGGTCCTGCTCCGGGTACTGGCTGCTCAACATCAGCCGAATCGTGCGCGTGTTGCGGGTGATGACAGCGCCGATCTTCAGCAGCTTCAGGCGGAGGGTGTTGACCTGGGCCTGGGCGAAGGCAGTGCGCTTGAGGTAGATCCGGCGTAGTCGCTCCAGCAGCAGGTAGGCCAACCCCGACAGCAGCAGTCGGTACTGGTTGGGCCACCATTCGTGGCAGCTGGTGCGGTCGGAGAACAGGAACTGCTGCTCCTTGATACGGTTCTCCATCTTGCCCTGGGCACAGTAGCGGTGGTCATAGAGCCACTCGGCGCTGCAGCCGCGCAGGCTGGTGACCACATAGCGGGTGTTGAAGCCACGCCGGCTGGTCTCGGACTTGACGATGACCTTTCGTCGACGCTCCTTCCAGCTCTTGGCAGCGTACTCGATGAAGCCGAAGACACGCTCCTTCTCCCAGCTCTTCTCGAAGCGGATGGCCGACGCGTAGTCGATGTTCAGAGCCAGCTTGGCCAAGCGCTTATTGCCGGCGAGGCCGATGATGTAATCGACGCCGTGGCGGTCACACCAGTTGAGGATCAGCGGACGGCAGAAGCCGCTGTCGCCGCGGAACACGATCTTCACCTCAGGCCACGCCTGGCGCAGCCGCCGGACCAACAGGGCGAGGATGGCACCGGCGTGGTGAGCGGCATCCAGCGAGGCCGGACGCAGATAGCTGACCAGCAGCTGGTCGCCCCAGAACACGAACAGCGGCAGGAAGATGTAGTGGTTGTAGTAGCCATTGAAGTGCCGCCCGAGCTGCTGGCCATGCACCCGATCGTCGGTGGCATCGAAGTCGAGGTAGAGCGGTTTCTTGGGTGGCCGCCGGAACGAGCGAATGAACTGCTCGATCATCTCCTCGTGGATGGTGATCGCCCAGTCCCGGTCGGCTTGCTGCTCGAAGCGGCACAAGGTGGACTGACTGGCCAGCACGCCATCGGTATCGACGGCGGTCTGCAGGGCGATATCGTGACGCAGGGCCTGATGGTCATTGAGATCCTCATAGCCCAGCGCCAGGCCGAACACGCGCTGGCGGACCAGGGTTTCGGTGCGATGCAGGCAGCGCTGAGCGTCGCGCTCGTCGCTGAGCCGGCGAGCGACGGCGCGGGTCAGGCCCATCTCGCGATCGAGCTGCCTCAGCAGCAGGATACCGCCGTCGGAAGTGACATCACCGCCATCGAAACGGGCGATGACCTGACGGCCTTTGCAGCGTGGAAAGGAAGCGGACGGCGTGGTACATTTTGTCATGACGGCTGTAGCGGTTGATTCTGGTGTAGGAGCTTGAATCATAACCGATTTTCAGCCGCTTCTTTCATGTCTGATGCAATATCCAGGATAGCCGATGATCATGCGCCACCTCCCCGTGTGGCCATGTCATCCTCAAGACCCAACGCCTCCCAGTCATCGATGCCCACCGGCTCTAACGGCTCTTGGTACCCCTGCACCGAGCCTTTCAGGCGCTCCACCGGGCTAGCCGGGGGAGTTCCATCAGCACAATGGGGCGGCTCTCCGTCTTGTCGTGACATCTCGACACTTTGTAGAAAACAAACCTTCGTTTTCTTTACAGAAAGGTCGCATATAGGAGCCACACCAGAATAGGGTGTCGCACCGGAGACCTATTGATTGCTTTCCCTGCCATTGACGAGGCAATGCGATTGCATTACCTTAAGTGCATTGCTGTTGCATTGCTGTTGCATTGCCATTGAGCGGAGGCCAATCATGAACACGGCCATTGAGGATGACTCCACCCTGACGGATCGCTACCAGACGACCATTCCGGCATCTGTTCGTCGTGCGCTGAAGCTGAAGCGCCGCGATCGGATTCACTACATGATTCGCCCCAATGGGGAAGTGGTGCTCACTCGCGCCCGCGATGAGTCCAGTCAAGACCCCGTGATGGCTAGCTTCCTGGCCTTCCTTGAGCGCGATCTGCAGGAGCACCCGGAAAATATTCGTTCTGTCACTGCCAGCACCTTTACCGAGGCCGAACGCCTGACGGCGGGCATTGAGGTAGACCTCGATGAGGAACTGCCAGAAGACGACGACGACACATGAGTCCTCTGGAGATAAACGGATGGACGATCTACGCACATCCGCTATTCCTGGAGCAGGTCGATGCGCTCACCAGTAAGGTGAAGCGACTCCAGGAAAAGGATCCACTCGGATATCGCAGCAAACCGGCCACCAAGCGTCTGGCGGCGATTGTGAAGCTGGCCAAGAGCGACATTCCACAGGACCCAGCAGGCCCTCAGTATCGCCAAGGAAACACCCTTGGGGCTGAGCACACCCATTGGTGCCGGGCAAAGTTCTACCAGCAGTACCGGCTGTTCTTTCGCTACGACCTTGCGAGCAAGATCCTCATCTACGCCTGGGTCAACGACGAATCCACCAAGCGCGCCTATGACAGCAAACAGGACGCTTACGTTGTATTCCGCAAGATGCTCAACAACGGTAACCCACCGGATAGCTGGAATGACTTGTGGAGAGCGGCCATCAATGATGGTGAACGCATCAAAGCGCTTCTGGGGGCAGAGGATGATGAGCCTTAATTTCGACATGCTGGGGTCGGCACCTCGTTATCCGTCCCCCAATTAGCCGGCCACATCCTCAGCCTCAGCGGTCGCGTGCAAGCCGGTTACCGGGTAGTCCCCCAATCTCTTAGCGTGTCCTGCCTGAAGGTCTCTCGCTTTCCCTCATGCTGACCCGGCCGCCATGGCTGTCGATGCTCAGCCATCATGTAAAACAATCCTAAGGGTTTTACCCAAAGCGGATGGCTCTTTTGGTTCAGGTTCTGGGTCTAATGCATTGAATTTCGGAAGAATATATGCCGCTACCGTCGTTTCAGGCCGGCCTCATGAATTAACGGGGATTGGGCAGGGTTGCGGGAGGTATGGCGTTTCGGTCCAATACTGGCCTCGCTTTCATGCTTTGAGGAGTCCCCTGTGGCTGAAGCTCATCTCGACGATGCTGCCCCGACGCTCTACCACACCCTGGAGGATATCCAGTGGCAGCGTAGCTTCGACGCGCGCTCGCTGACCCGTGGGCGCGGCTACGCGCGGCAGGACCGGGTGCGTCGGGGAATCCGTCTCGAACATGAGGGAGAGATGCTGGTCTTGCGGGCGCAGGTGGACGGAAGCGGGCGCAGTCGCTATCTCACGAGTCTGGCTGTAGACCCTGACAACCACTCTATGGGCGTGGTCAGCGACTGCAGTTGCCCGGTGGGGCGTCAGTGCAAACATGCGGTGGCGGTGATCCAGAGCTTCATCGACGACATGGAGGCCGACGGCATTCCGCCCCGGAATGACTCGGCGCTACTCGAGCAGCGCTGGGAGTCGTGGCTTGCCGAGCTCCAAACGCCGCTTGGTGGCAAGCGCTACGTCGAGGAGCTGGAAGACGACTATCGCCTGGCGTTGTTTCTGGATATCGACTCGAACCCTCGTGACCCTGTGCTTCAGGTGTCACCGGTCTGGGTGCGGCCAACCAAGCAACGCTCGCGTGGCAACGGCTGGGTCAAGCCACGCCCTATCATGCTGCGAAGTGACGGTAGCCTGACGCCCAGGCCCCCTCAAGGGCTGGTGTCGGCACAGAAAGAGGGGTTGGAGATGCTGATGCTTGGCGAGCAGCGCCGCCAGTTCTCCAGCGTCGGATATGAGCAGTTGTGGAGCCGGGTTACCCACGGCTTCCAGGCGCGGGCCCTGTGGTCGCTGCTGGAGAGCGACACGCCGCCGCTGCTGTTCCATCCCAAACAGACCGGCACAATGCTTGACCCGGGCCAGGCCTGTCGGCTGACCCTGGCCTGGGAGCCTGATGCCGACGGCAACCAGCACCTCT
This sequence comes from Halomonas sp. C10-5, assembly GCF_057169305.1. Classification (NCBI taxonomy): domain Bacteria; kingdom Pseudomonadati; phylum Pseudomonadota; class Gammaproteobacteria; order Oceanospirillales; family Halomonadaceae; genus Halomonas; species Halomonas sp. C10-5. The sequence continues at coordinate 1,906,625 of NZ_CP175665.1, read as the reverse complement.
ACGCAGATGCCGAGCCCACTGATGTCATCTCCCATGAAGCCGCGATCGTGCGTGCTGGCAGTGAACTCTGTTATCTCGACGAGAAAAATGGTCTTTTCGGGCGCCTGGAGGGTGATCCAAATCTGCTGATGCGCCTGCGCCGCGTGCCCCCACTGCCTCCGGAGATGAGCGGCTGGCTCACCGAGCGTCTGCATCAGGTGCCTGGCCTGGCGGAGCGCCTTCCGGTACCCCAGGAAGTCGAGGAGCGCACTTTGGAGGGTGTGGCGCCCCGCCTCAAGGTCACCATGCAAGTGGCCACCGGACAGCTGGGCTATCGAGATGGCGCCATGGTGCCGCGCTGGATCGAGGTGGGGGCCGCCATCATAGGTTTCGACTACGACGGTATCGAGGTGCCGCCGGAGGAGGGCGAATCCCACCAGGCCTTCCGTGACGGCCAACGCCTCACTGTGATGCGCGACCGTAAGGCGGAGCTGGCCCTGGTGCGGACCCTGCCGCCCGGTATGGTGACTCTGGAACGCCTACGTCAGATTGAGGCGGTGCCTGAATATCTCGACCTTCCCGAGTGGACACTGCTTCTGCCCGTGGAGGGAACGCCACCGAGGAGCGCCGCTGAGTGGCCGACCCACCTGGCCGGGCCCGACGAGTGGTGGGAGATGATCGCCAGGCTGCGTGAGGCCGGTTGCCTGGTTTACTTCAGCGACGACTTTCCCGAGGAACCGACCTACCTCGAGCCGGATGACTGGTACGGCGAGCTGGAACCGGTAGGCAATGGTTGGTTCGACCTGGCACTCGATATCGAGGTGGAAGGGGAGCGGCTCAATCTGCTGCCGATCCTGCGTCGGTTGTTCAGGGATCCGGACTTCCCACTGGAGCCCGCAGAGGACGAAGCCGAGGGTGCCAGCTGGACGCTTGCTCTGCCGGAGAACCGTCGCCTGGTAATGCCGCTCTCGCGGCTGCGGTCGTTGATGGCGCCGATCCTGGATTGGCTCAGCGACGAGAGTGACCCGGAGGCAGCGCTGCGTTTACCGGTGACCGCCGCCGAGAAGGTCGCGCCGCTTGCCGAGCACGAGCGCTGGGCGGGCCGTGAGGACGTCACCGCCTTGGCCAACCGCCTGCGCGCACTGCCCGCCAGCCTGCCGGCTCCCCACGGCTTTACCGGCGAGCTGCGTGACTACCAGGCCCGCGGCATCGCCTGGATGCGCTTCCTTTCCGAGCTCGGCACCGGCGGCATCCTGGCCGACGACATGGGGCTGGGCAAGACCGTGCAGGTGCTGGCGCATGTCCTCGACGAGCGTGCCCGCGGCGCGCTGACCCGCCCCACCCTGGTGGTGGCACCCACCAGTCTGGTGGGCAACTGGTGTGCCGAAGCCGAGCGTTTTGCTCCTGAGCTCAAGGTGGTGGCCCTGCAGGGCGGCCGTGCCCAGCGTGAGCGGCAGTTCGAAGAGACGCTGCCCGGTGCGGACCTGGCCGTCACGACCTATGCGCTGCTGATCCGTGATCTCGAACGCTTGCGTAACCACGACTTCGGCCTTCTGGTGCTCGACGAAGCCCAGGCGATCAAGAACGCCGCCAGCCAGACTGCCCGCGCGGTGCGCGAGCTCAACGTCGGTCGCGCCGTCGCCATGACCGGCACGCCACTGGAGAATCACCTGGGTGAGCTGTGGGCCCAGCTCGATGCCGTGGCCCCAGGCGCCCTGGGCAGTCAGCAGTGGTTTGGTCAACGTTTCCGCACCCCCATCGAGAAGGAGGGCGATGTCGAGCTACGTCAGCGTCTTTCGCGACGCATTGCCCCGCTGATGCTGCGCCGGACCAAACAGCAGGTGCTCACCGAGCTGCCGGAGATGACCGAGACCCGGCGCGAGGTCACCCTGAATGGCGCCCAGCGTGAGCTCTACGAGAGCCTGCGTTTGGCCCAGCATCAACGGGTCCAGCAGGCAGTGGCCGAGCGTGGCCTGGCTGCCTCCGGCATCGTCATGCTTGATGCGCTGCTCAAGCTGCGCCAGGTATGCTGCGACCCGCGACTGGTCAAGTTGGAGAGCGCGCGCAAGACGAAGCGTTCCGCCAAGCTGGATCAGCTACGTGAGCTGGTCCCGCCGCTGGTGGAGGAGGGGAGGCGTATCCTGATCTTCTCCCAGTTTACCGAAATGCTGGCGCTGATCGGTGAAGCGCTCGAGAAGGACGGCATCCCTTTCACCACGCTGACCGGCGACACTCCTGGAAGGACCCGCACCCAGCGTGTGGCACTGTTCCAGCAGGGCGAGATCCCGGTGTTCCTGATTAGCCTCAAGGCGGGCGGCACGGGGCTCAACCTCACCACCGCGGATACCGTGATCCACTACGACCCCTGGTGGAACCCTGCGGTGGAAGCCCAGGCCACCGGCCGTGCCCACCGCATGGGCCAGCAGAACCCGGTGTTCGTCTACAAGTTGGTGTGTGCCGGCACCGTGGAGGAGCGCATCCTCGACCTACAGGCGCGCAAGTCAGACCTCGCCGCATCGATCCTCGAAGGCGGCGCCGAGCAAAGTAGCGAAGGCGCGCTGTTCGATGAGGAGGACCTGGCGCTTCTCTTCGCCCCGGTGACGTAGTCGTGTTTGTCGAGTGGTGGTGGGGGGGGAGTGCGGCATGTTGGCTCGCTAAGCCCATCTACCATGCTTAAGGCTCGAGTGCGGCCGTATCGAATGCCACGATCTGTCGCTGCTCCCGGGAGAACTCCACCCCGATCAGGTGAATCGGCTTTCCGGCGGCAAGGTACTTGTCGGCATAGCCGCGGGCATGTATTTGATCCAACGCCTTGCCCTCGGGCAGCTGCTCCACCACCTTGAACTCGAACAGGTAGAGTTGGCCGAAGGCTGCTACGGTCATGTCCACTCGGCCGTGGTGGCTGGCGTCTTCCACCGTGATATCGAGCCCCAGGGCGGCAAAGTGGCTGTAGAAGACGCTGGCATAGTGGCCTTCGTACCTGGCGATCGGGTTGTTGCGGTACCAGTCGTGGGGCAAGCCGGCGAAGAGAGCCTTGAGGTGGGTCTCGAGGCTCGCTAGATCGTGGCGCTGCAAGACGTCCATCAGGCCGAGCTGGTGGATCTGGGCCTCACTATGGTCAATCCCGAGCACGGGGAGCAGCAGATCGTTGAGGCTGCTTTCCACCTCCAGGTTGGGGAACCCCAGGGTGTAGAGTCGGTAGCCCTGCATGGGCTCCTGCATGTGCTTGATGGTGATGTAGCCGGTCTGGAACAGCAGCCCCTCGGTGGTGATATCGTCAACATCGAAGCGTCCGAGCAGCTGGGCCTTGGCCTGCAGCCGATCCAACTGAGGGGTGAAGACCCCGCGCTGCCTGAGGATGTCTACGAGAAATGTTGGCGTGGCGCTCTCGAACCAGTAGGGGCCGAACTCACGCTTCTGGAATAGCAGCAGCACATCGAAGGGGTTGTAGACCGAAGTGACGTCAGCATCGCCCCAGCGGTAGCCGTTGTACCAGGTACGGATAGTGTCGCGGTCCAGGCCAGGCAGCTCGGGCGCAAAGACTGTGTCAATGTCGTCATCGGTATATCCGCAAATCGTGCTGAACGGGGCATCCAGAGTGATGTCGTTGAGATTGTTCAGTCCCGAGAAAAGGCTGACCTTGCTGAACTTGGAGACCCCGGTAATCAGCACCAAGTGCAGGTGCGGGTCAGCGTCCTTGATCACGCTATAGAGGTTCTTCAGTCCCTCACGTAGCTCCCGGGCACGCTCGTGCGACAGGATATTGTCGAGGATCGGCTTGTCGTACTCGTCAATCAGCACCACTGCCCGTTGGCCGTGTCGCTGATGGGTGTGGTGGATCAGCTCCCGAAAACGGCCGGCAATGGAAGTGTTACGCAGGGAGACGCCTTGCACCTCAGCCTGGGCGTCGAGCAGTTCATGGATGTGGATATCCAGAGCCTCGCGGCTGGTGAGCACGCCATCGCCAAAGCTCAGCCGAATCACCGGGTGGGTCTGCTGCCAGTCCCAGCGATCGTGAATATACAGCCCCGCGAAGAGCTCTTGGCGCCCTTGGAACAGGCAGTGCAAGGTATCCAGCAGCAGGCTCTTGCCGAAGCGCCGGGGGCGGGAGAGGAAATAGTACTTGTTCTGCTGGACCAGGCGCTCAATCACCGGGGTCTTGTCGACGTAGTAGTAGCCCCCCTCGATGATCTCGGAGAAGGTCTGGATCCCGATGGGCAGGCGTTTCTTCCCGGTGGTGGCCAAGGCATCCTCCTGTGAGCGAGCAGCATGGGGCAGGGCCGTGGGCAGAGGATAGCATGCGGGGCGTCGTGAGTGACGGAGCTAGCCTGGAAGGCGAGCAGGGAGGTGCCTCGCCCGCCGCTGTAACGTCGTGATGGCCGATGAGTGCCGGTCGGGCCCACCGACCGAAAATGTCGCCTCCGTGGTTCTAGAGCGGATCGGGCGCCGTTGTTGTCATGGCGCGCTCTGCGTCTCGATATCGAAAGCCACGATCTGTCGCTGCTCCCGGGAGAACTCCACCCCGATCAGGTGAATCGGTTTGCCGGCGGCGCGGTACTTGTCGGCGTAGCCGCGGGCATGTATCTGATCCAACGCCTTGCCTTCGGGCAGCTGCTCCACCACCTTGAACTCGAACAGGTAGAGGTGGCCGAAGGCGGCTACCGTCATGTCCACTCGGCCGTGGTGGCTGGCGTCTTCCACGGTGATATCGAGCCCCAGGGCGGCAAAGTGGCTATAGAAGACGCTGGCATAGTGTCCTTCGTACTTGGCGATCGGATTATTACGGTACCAGTCGTGGGGCAGGCTGGCGAAGAGAGCCTTGAGATGGGTTTCCAGACCTGACAGGTCGTGCTGCTGCAGTTGCTTGAACAAGCTACGGCGCTGAGTCGGACCATCCTCCACGCCAAGGGAAGGCAATAGCGCGTAATTCAGGCTGGTCTCTACCTCACGGTTAGGAAAGCCGAGCGTATACTGGCGATAGCCCAGCATAGGCTCTTCGACATTTTGGATGGTCAGATAACCGGTCTGAAAGAGCAGGGCGTCGGTACTGATATCATCAACATCGAACTGGCTGAGCAGTTCGTACTCCGTCTCCCACTGCTCCAGCTGAGGCGTAAAGACCCCACGCTGCCTGAGGATGTCTACAAGAAATGTTGGCGTGGCGCTCTCGAACCAGTAGGGGCCAAACTCACGATTCTGGAATAACAGCAACACGTCAAAGGGGTTGTAAACCGAAGTGACGTCAGCACCGCCCCAGCGATAGCCGTTGTACCAGGTGCGGATAGTGTCGCGGTCCAGACCGGGCAATGCTGGGGCGAAGACGCTATCAATGTCATCATCAGTGTATCCGCAGATCGTCGCGTATTCTGACAGCAGAGTGATATCACGCAGGTTGTTCAGTCCCGAGAAGAGGCTGACCTTGCTGAACTTGGAGACCCCGGTAATCAGCACCAAGTGCAAGTGTGGGTCCGCGTCCTTGATCACGCTATAGAGGTTCTTCAGTCCCTCACGCAGCTCCCGGGCACGCTCGTGCGACAGGATATTGTCGAGGATCGGCTTGTCGTACTCGTCAATCAGCACCACTGCCCGTTGGCCGTGTCGCTGATGAGTGTGTTGAATCAATTCCCGAAAACGGCCGGCAATGGAAGTGTTATGCAGGGAGACGCCTTGCGCCTCAGCCTGGGCGTCGAGCAGTTCATGGATGTGGATATCCAGAGCCTCGCGGCTGGTGAGCACGCCATCGCCAAAGCTCAGCCGAATCACCGGGTGGGTCTGCTGCCAGTCCCAGCGATCGTGAATATACAGCCCCGCGAAGAGCTCTTGGCGCCCTTGGAACAGGCAGTGCAAGGTATCCAGCAGCAGGCTCTTGCCGAAGCGCCGGGGGCGGGAGAGGAAATAGTACTTGTTCTGCTGGACCAGGCGCTCGATCACCGGGGTCTTGTCGACGTAGTAGTAGCCCCCCTCGATGATCTCGGAGAAGGTCTGGATCCCGATGGGCAGGCGTTTCTTCCCGGTGGTGGCCAAGGCAGCCTCCTGTGAGCGAGCAGCATGGGGCAGAGTCGTGGGCTGAGGATAGCATGCGGGGCATCGTGAGCGACGGGGCTGGCCTGGAAGGCGAGCAGGGAGGTGCCCCGCCCGGCCGTGTAACGTCGTGATGGCCGATGAGGGCGGTTCCGGTGCTTACCGAACGAAAAAACCGTCTCCGTGGTACTCGAACGGATCGGACGCCGTTGTTGTCATGGCGCGCTCTGCGTCTCGATATCGAAAGCCACGATCTGTCGCTGCTCCCGGGAGAACTCCACCCCGATCAGGTGAATCGGTTTGCCGGCGGCGCGGTACTTGTCGGCATAGCCGCGGGCATGTATCTGATCCAACGCCTTGCCTTCGGGCAGCTGCTCCACCACCTTGAACTCGAACAGGTACAGGTGGCCGAAGGCGGCTACCGTCATGTCCACTCGGCCGTGGTGGCTGGCGTCTTCCACGGTGATATCGAGCCCCAGGGCAGCAAAGTGGCTGTAGAAGACGCTGGCATAGTGTCCTTCGTACTTGGCGATCGGATTATTACGGTACCAGTCGTGGGGCAGGCTGGCGAAGAGCGCCTTGAGGTGGGCTTCAAGGCCTGCCAGGTTGTTCTGCTGCAGTTGCTTGAACAAGCTACGGCGCTGAGTCGGACCATCCTCCACGCCAAGGGCGGGTAATAGTGCGTGATTCAGGCTGGTCTCTACCTCACGGTTAGGAAAGCCGAGCGTATACTGGCGATAGCCTAGCATAGGCTCCTCGACATTCCGGATGGTGAGATAACCGGTTTGAAAGAGCAGGGCGTCGGTACTGATATCATCAACATCGAACTGGCTGAGCAGTTCGTACTCCGTCTCCCACTGCTCCAGCTCAGGCGTAAAGACCCCGCGCTGCCTGAGGATGTCTACGAGAAATGTTGGCGTGGCGCTCTCGAACCAGTAGGGGCCGAACTCACGCTTCTGGAATAGCAGCAGCACATCGAAGGGGTTGTACACCGATGCGACCTCAGCATCGCCCCAGCGGTAGCCGTTGTACCAGGTACGGATAGTGTCGCGGTCCAGGCCAGGCAGTTCGGGCGCAAAGACTGTGTCAATGTCGTCATCGGTATAGCCGCAAATCGTGCTGAAGGGGGCATCCAGAGTGATGTCGTTGAGATTGTTCAGTCCCGAGAAGAGGCTGACCTTGCTGAACTTGGAGACCCCGGTGATCAGCACCAGGTGCAGGTGCGGGTCAGCGTCCTTCAAGACGCTGTAAAGGTTCTTCAGTCCCTCACGCAGCTCGCGGGCGCGTTCGGGGTCAATGATGTTATCGAGAATGGGTTTGTCGTACTCGTCGATCAACACGACGACCGGCTGGCCAGTTGCCTGGTGAGCGAGCTCCAGCAGGTCCGAGAGCTCACCGGGGATATCCGTCTTGGGGCTGGTAGGCAGATCGAGATGTTCGCGGTTTTTGCGCAACTGATGGCGGATGCGCGCATCCAACTCCTCGCGGTTGCGCATGACGCCACTGCCGAAGCTCAGCCTAACCACCGGGTGGGTCTGCTCCCAGTCCCAGCGGTCGTGGATATATAGACCTTCAAACAGTGCCTGGCGCCCCCGGAACAGGCAGTGCAGGGTGTCGAGCAGCAGGCTCTTGCCGAAGCGCCGGGGGCGGGAGAGGATATAGTACTTGTTCTGCTGGACCAGGCGCTCGATCACCGGTGTCTTGTCGACGTAGTAGTAGCCCCCTTCGATGATCTCGGAGAAGGTCTGGATCCCGATGGGCAAGCGTTTGTTCCCGGTGGCGGACAAGGCAGCCTCCTGTTTAGGAATTGGGGAGTGTCGTGAACATAGCATGCATGGCTCGGTGGGCCAGGCGTTGCCTTTCAGGGGCGACCGGGGTGGGGCCCCGGTCGTCTTGACGACGTCTCGCTGGGTTAGTTGGAAACGTATGAGCTCACAAACCGAAAAAGTCGCCACCGTGGTTCTCGAACGCGTCGGCAATGCGAATGTACCTCTCGAACGTTCTCTGATCGCGGTGTCCGCTGACCCGCTTGATCTGTACATCGCTCTTGCCGCGAAGATGGGCCTCGGTGATGAATCCCGCCCGAAAGCTATGTGGGGAATACCCTTTTTTCGTCAGGCCTGCTGCCTTGAGGCTCTTCCTCATGCGCCTTGCCAACGTTTGCGCACCCAAGCGACTGCCATTGAGGAGCTGGCCATTGGTGGTTATGGCCCGGAATATCGCACCCTTCGTAATCCCTGAGGCGGTTAGCCAGCGTTCCAGCATGGTGACGGGGCAATATCTTGTACCGGGCGGCGCACGCATGATGCTTTTGGTCTCGATGCGCCCGGTGTGGTTGGTCTTGCTGTGGTGGAGCGTGACGATGACTCCCTCGGGACGCCAGTCAAGATCCTCGCAGGCAATCACGACGACCTCGCTACGCCGGAAGGCACCATAGAAGCAAAGCAGGAATAACGCGCTGTCCCGCAGTCCATGCAGAGTTTGGCGATCTATTACATCCAGCAGCTGATGCAGCTCATTGAGCCGTAGTGCCGGTGCTGAGGCCTGACGTGTATCCCGCGATTTCTTGATGCCCCGTATCACGCTGCGCACCGCCATGCTTTTCACCGGAGATGGCAAGTTGTGGTAGCGGTGCCACATGTGGAGCGAGTTGGCGTACCGAAGCAGTGTCGCTACTGCCTTGCCAGCCTCGTTCTGTGCCGACAGGAAATTGGCAATGTCGACCTCGGTAGCGGGTAGCATGCCGCCGGCCTTCTGGTAGACCTTAAGGTCCGAGCGCAATGCCCGCACGGTGTTGGGCGTGACGCTGGCTGACAGAAGCCGGCGTGCTTCTGATGATAGCCCTTCGGTGGGCAGGACAACGGCACCCTGATCGTATGGGTTGGCACGATGAATGGTCGCCGGGTCATGCTTATCGTGGTGACTCATGATCAGCCCCTCTCAAGTCGTCAGCCGCAAGGCGATCAGGCGCTCGAAGAACGCCTCTGAGAACTCGACATCGGGTGCAATGCCGACTGTCTGCTGAGCATCGGATGTCCCCCAGCTCACCGAGGTGTTCGCGTCCGCACTGGCAGTGGGTGCATCGTCTGCAGCCGCGGGTGACGCTGCCGCCTGAGGTGTCGGCGGTGCGTCCCCGGGGGGAGTTGCACCATGTCCTCCCATGGGTGCTGAGGGGCCATTATCGACCGCGACAGTGGCCAGATCGTCGGGCAGGTCATTACTCAGCCGCCGCGCCATATGAGCCAGCCTGCTGTCGTTCAAGGCATAGAAGTAGCAATCCGGGTCCGTGTCTCCCTGCCGCCGGATGATTCTGCCGAGTACCTGACGGAAATGCTGCTCGGTACGGATATGGCTCAGATAGCAGCCGACACGCAGGCGCGGAATGTCGACGCCCTCGGCCACCATGCCTACCGCGACAATCCAAGGTGTCGTTGCCTGACGGAACTCCGCCAGGCGGGCATGCGCGAGGGGATCACGGCTGGTCACCAGGCAGACGTCGTGGCCATCCGCCTCCAGCTCCTGAGCCACCGCCTCGGCGTGTTCAATGTCGGCGGCGACCACCAGGCCCGCTGCCTGAGGGTCTTGTTGACGAAGGGCGCTCAGCTGTCGGCTGCCCAGGGCCAACAGGCGTTGCATGGGGGCGCCCAAGCGGACCAGGCTGCTGTAATCGACGGCGGGGTGGCGTAGCAGCTGGGGGATGCTGGTATAGCGATGGGTTTCCTGACGCCCAGTCCGTGGGTGAAACCGGCTGAGTTCGATGGCGCGATTATCGACCAACTGCACCCGTGGAAAGCGGCAGACCTTATCGCGGATGGCATCCTGCAGGGTATACACGAAGTCGGGCAGCAGTACCTGTGAAGGGGAGGCTGGCGATGTGTGGCTGTTTGCCGGCGTTCCCATGCCGGCGGGCTCTCCGGCGTGGGGATCCTGAGAGTCCTCCGCGACCTCCAGGTAGCGCAGCAGCGGGAGGCAGCTTCCGTCAGTGCGCCACGGGGTGCCGGACAGCGCCAGGGTATAGGTCATGTAACGCTCCAGCGCCATCAGGGCCATGCCCCACTGGTTGGGACCCTCGCCACCGGCGTGGCCCGCGGCGTGATGGCTCTCGTCCCAGATCAGTAGGACGCGATGCCGTTGCCCAAGGTGTTTCAGGGCCTCCAAGCGTCCCGTGAGGGCCTGATAGGTCAGTCCCGCCCCGACAGCGCCCAGCTCTCCGCTTACCGGATGTCCGGTGCGAGCCTCCAGGGTCTCTATAGCGGCACTGACCACGGCCCGCGTCGGGCCGAGGTACAGGACATGATCAATATCGCCGCGGGCCATCAAGGCCTGTGTGAGCTCGGCCGCCAGGCGCATCTTCCCGGCACCGGGCGTGGCCTGACACAGGAAGTGCGGGTGCTGGGGAGAAAGAGTCGACAACGCCTGTTCAAGGCATTGGGCCTGCCAGTCACGCAGCGGCGGCAGAGTCTGCTGATCGGCGTCATGGTGAGAAGTCGGTAGTATCATGCCATGCCCTCCGCCATGCTGGACTGGTTAGACGGGTCTACCTGATGGGAAACGCAGCGACGCACCTTGAGGTTGGCTTCCCACTTTCCCTGCAGTTGGCCACTACGCTCTAACGCCTGTTCTAGCAGAGGCGTGATGAGCCGGCGGTCGTCGGGAAACTGAGCGATCAGGCTCCGGTAGTGCTCGGCTTCACTGATCGCCACGTGCATGGCGCTCTGCAAGTAACCGCGTTCCTGTTCGAGATGATCGAGAATCGATGTTGTGTCGTCAGAGGGTGAGGGAATAGCAGTATCAGAAGAGGGAGGTGTCGGCTCTGAGACAGTCTCGCCGTCGGGCGTCATTGGTAGGGTCATCCGGAACAAGCGCCGCCGTTTGCCCTGCATTCCGACTTCCTTGGCGAGTTCGAGCTTTTCTAGCGTCTTGATACGATCACGGACCCGGAAGCGCAGCGCGTTGCTATCTACATGCTCAAGTTCCGGCAGCTTGAGCAACTGGTCGCGTACCTCGGGAATACTGAAGGTGCACTCTGACTCCGCATAGCAGAGCAGTTGATGATCCAAGGCTTCCGCGATCATCCGACTCAGCGGGTCACTCAGGTGGCGCTTCTGGCGAGGGAGGGTGGTGGCAGTATCGACACGCGGGCTCATTGGCTCACCTCCTGAATTGCCTCCAGGGAGATGGCATCCGCGGCACGAGATAGGGACTCGGCCTTGCGCATGTGAGCGTTGTAGCGACGATAGCGAACCCGAAGGCTGCTGTTGGAGGAGAGGGCGGCGAATGCCATGGCGCGGTGGGCGGCAGCTCGCGCGCGGCGATCACTGCGGTGGGGGAGTGCGATTGAATAGTTCATGGGTAAGACTTCCTTTGTGATAGAAGTCGCCCACATTGCTGTCAATCAATGGAGGCGACGGTACGCGGGTTGACAGACCGGACACAAAGGAACCCGGCAGACCCGAAGGTCTCCCACGCACCGCCGCCATAGACATGGAAGGCAGAGAAAAAGCGCCTACCATGGCAGTGGCGCCTGTGCGCCTTTGTGATTTCGGGCTGTCAATCCCGATCGAGCTATTTAACTCGATGAATATACAGTAGCAGCTGGTCTTATATCTGTAAAGCCCCTGAATGCGACGTTATCACGGTTCGCATGATGGATTGACTTCCAAACGCTTAGTCATGCCTCGTCGCCCGGTCAATCGACTGTGCAGTGGTCTGAAGCCAGCACTAATACTCTTGATTCCGGCATCTACTATATAGATTCGACTTGTGCCTTCACCTGCTCAACTATGTGCGCCCCGATGGGGATTGCCGAGGTGGCAGCCGGTGAAGGCGCATTGCCGACGTTCACGGTCCGAGGGGTGTTGACGAACAGGAAGTCGTCCACCAGCGTCCCGTCGCGAGACACTGCCTGAGCCCGCACTCCGGCCGGATAGGGGGTGAGATCGTCGAGGGTTAAGCTCGGGCAATACTTGCGGACCAACTCAAGGTAGCCCCGCTTGTGCAGAGAGTTCTTCATCTCCGAGAGGCCCGGGCGCAGGTTCCTAGCCAGAACCTTGAGGATGCCGGGATTGGTCAGCATCTGTGTCAGGTCACGAGGAGACACATCGCGCCGACGATAGCCCTCGCGCTTCAAGGCCAGTACGGCATTGGGGCCTACGGTCACGGAGCCATCGATCATTCGCGTCAGGTGGACACCCAGAAAGGGCATGGAGGGGTCCGGGATCGGGTAGATCAAGTGGTTGACGATGTCGTTGTGCTGTTCCGGCAGCTGATAGTATTCACCGCGGAAGGGGCAGATGCTGAACCCCGGATCCTGGCCCAACATGCGGATCACCCGGTCAGCCATCAAGCCTGAGCAGGTGACGAGATAGCGCCCGGTGAAGTCGCCGGCGCTGGTGGTCACTACCACTTCTTGCTCCCGCTCATCCAGGTCGGTGACCTCCGCCCCATAGCGGATCTCACCCCCTGTGCGCTCGAACTCGGCAGCCATGGCGCGGGTCACTGCCGCGTAGTCGACGATACCGCTGGAGGGCACGAATATGCCGCCAAGCCCAGTAATGTTGGGTTCACGCTCGGCGAGTGCCTCGGGCTCTAGCCACTCACGCTCCAGGCCGTTGGCCTCGGTGCGTTCCCACAGCGCCTGCATGCGCTGCATCTCCAGCTCGTTGGTAGCCACCAGCAGCTTGCCACAGCTGTCGTAGGGAATGTCGTGGGCCTCGCAGAAGGCCTTGGTGGCTTTATTGCCCTCCAGGCAAAAACGCGCCTTGAGACTTCCCGGCGTGTAGTAGACCCCGGCGTGGATCACACCGCTGTTGTGTCCGGTCTGGTGGCGGGCCGCCTCGGACTCCTTTTCCACCAGGAGCATTCTGCGCTCTGGATAGGCCTGCTGGAGTTGCATGGCAGTAGACATGCCCAAGATGCCGCCGCCGATAATGATGAAATCGTACATGCCGTCCTAATTCCTCGTTGTCCTGCTGTACGGGCTCCGTCATGACCTGACGGGGCCGAAGCAGTGTGGTTTCATTTGCTGGCGAGTGCTGCCCCCTGCAACTCTGCTTCAAGGAGAGTTGCAGGGTTTAGCCACTTGATGGTGATCTCGCCAGCACGCCTGGCCGTTTAAGCAGTGCGGGCGATATGTCCAGCCTGGTGGCGTCCCTGGTGAACGCTCCACACGAATATGGCAACGAAGATACCCAAGCCGACCAGGTCGATGGTGAGCATGCCGTGCGGCCACAGCATCAGGGCGCCGATCGGGAACATCAGCAACCGCAGCCACCAGGTCAGCTCGTGTTCGAGGTACCCCTCGAGGCCTGCGATGATCGCGTAGATGCCAAACAGCGCCATGGCGAACACGATGGTCATCTCCAGCGGCGTGCCGGTGATCAACGGTGACCAGACAAAGAGCAGCGGTACGATGTAAAGCCCCTTGGCGATCTTCCATGCGGTCAGGCCGGTGCGCATCTGCGGCGTGCCAGCGATCGCCGCTGCGGCGAAAGCGGTCAGACACACCGGCGGGGTGACGTTGGAGTCCTGCGAAAGCCAGAAGATCACCATGTGTGCCGCGACCAGCGACATGGTTAAAAAGTGTGGCGACAGTGCCTGCTCATAGAGCTGGCTTGTGAAGGTATCGGGTACTGCATCGAGAAGGGCTTGGGCCTCGGCCAGGCTCATCGGTGCCGCCAGGGCTTGCAGTTGATCCGGTGCAGCCAGCATGAATACCGCCTTGGCCTGTTCTGGCAGGTTGCCGGCGACGATTAGGTCGAGAAGCTGGCCATGGGCCATGAGGTTGTACAGCGCAGGCGCCGACAACGTAGCCAGCACGATGTAGGACGCGGTGACCGGAAGACCCATGCCGAGGATCAGTGAGGCGATGGCGATCAGCACGATGGTTATCAGCAGGCTACCGCCCGCCCAGTCGGTGATCATCAGCGAGAAGGTATTGCCGATACCGGTAGTCGAGACCACGTTGATGATCAGGCCCACGGTGATCAACAGGATCGCTGTGGTGATCATGTTGCGTGTTCCCTGAACCAACGCCTCGACGATCAACTTCGGCGTCATCGGTTGCTTGGAAAGCCAGGAGGCGACGATCACCGAGACGATGGCGATGCCCGCCGCATAGGTCGGTGTGAAACCATAAACGAGTGCTGCCACCAGCACGACGAGCGGCAGCAGGTAGTGCCAGCCGTTTTTGAGAACCTCGCCGATGCGCGGTGCATCGGGGTCGTCGAGGTGCTGGGCGTTGCTGCGCTTGGCTTCGATGCGCACGAACATGGCGACGGATAGAAAGTAGAGCAGTGCTGGTAGTGCCGCGACACCGATGATGGTCAGGTAGGAGACCTGGGTATAGGAAGCCATGATGAAGGCTCCAGCCCCCATGACCGGTGGCATCAATTGGCCACCTGTCGAGGCAGAGGCCTCAACACCAGCGGCGAAGCGCGCCGGAAAACCCGCCTTGCGCATCAGCGGGATCGTGATCACACCGGTGGAGACGGTGTTGGCCACGGCAGATCCTGACACCGAGCCCATCAAGCCCGATGAAAACACCGCCACGAAGCCGGGGCCGCCGATGAAGCGTCCCGCGGCACAACGTGCGAGCTCGATGATGAATTCCCCGGCGCCTGATTTGACCAGGAAGGCACCGAAGAGGATGAACATGAATACATAGGACCAGGAGATCCGGGCGATCGAGCCCAGCATGCCCTCGCCGCCGATATAGCTGCGGAACAGCACCGTTTCCCACGACAAGCCGGGGAAGTTGAATACGCCACCGACGTACTGCCCCCACCAGGCCACATAGGTCAGCGCGATCACGCTCAGTACGGGAATGAACCAGCCGGTGGTGCGCCTTGCGAATTCTAGGATCAGCCCCACCGCAACGATCGAGACGATCCAGTCCGAGGCGATGAAGGTCACGCCACGCTCATAGAGGGCATTCTCGAACACCATCAAGTAGACAGCACAGCCGATAGCGGCCACTGCGAGCAGAATATCAATGGCGAACACCGCCCGCCGTGGCCCGGCATGTTGAGGTCGTGCCAGAGGGACGGCCAGGGCGCATAGCGCGCCGAACAGGCCGAAGTGCATGGCGCTCGTCCATAGCGTGGATAGCGTAGAGAAGGTGTTGAAATAGATATGAGCACAGGCAATAACGATGGCGAAGGCAATGAGAAATGGCCCCAGCCATGGATGCGATAGGCGTTCATCGGCCTCTTGTGCATCCTCATCACGGATGGAATCGAGGGTTGAGTTGCTCACGGCGATCTCCTGATAGCGGCGTGCGTCATGAGGGGAGCGGCAGCGTCGCAATCGAGCGCAGCACCGTCCGTTGGAAGGAGGGCTGGGCGCCCAGCCAGTGGCCGGACGCCCGGTGCGGGTCTCGGGTTACTCTGCGATCAGGCGCTCGGGGATCTCCAGCCCCTGCTCTTCGAAGAAGCGTGCCGCCCCCGGGTGCAGGGGCATCGGCAGGCCGACGATCGCTTTCTCAAGAGCCATCGCCTTGGTCGCGGGATGGATGTTGTTGAGGAACGGCAGGTTCTCGTACATCGCCTTGGTGATGGCGTAAACGTCATCTTCAGGAACGTCGGCGCGTGCCGCCAGAATATTGGGCTGGGCGATGGTATGGATAACCTCGTCCTGGTTCGGGTAGGTGCCTGCCGGGATGTCGTAGGCGGACCAAAGCTCGAACTTGCTGTTGACCTTCTCCAGCTGCTCCTCAGTGAAGTCCAGTGTGGTGATATCGCCGTCGGCATTGGCATAGGCACGGGTCACGGCCGAGGCAGGTACACCTGCGGGAATGTTCATGCCGTCGATGGTGCCGTTCTGCAGGGCGTCTGCGCTCGGACCATAGCCCAGGTAGGCGATATCCATTTCGTCTGGCTCGATGCCCAGCTGACCGAGGATGTAGCGACCTGACCCTTCAGTACCGGAGTTGCGTGCACCGATCGAGAACGACTCGCCGTAGAGATTAGTCATGTCGTCGATGGTGCCGGAGTCGACCACGTCGTCCTCAACCACGAAGTGCTCAACGTTTTGCCACAGCATGGACACGCTGCGCAGGTTCTTGTACGCCTTGGGCACGGGGCCGTCACCTTCCCAGGCATAGGCGCCATATAGCCCCTGCAGAATCCCGAACTGGGCCTGGTCTTCGTCCATCAACTTCAGGTTCTCACTGGAACCAGCGGAGCTGATGGCTGACAGGGCAATGCCGGTCTCGGGTTCGAGCTTGACCTTGACCAGGGTGGAAAGCGCGACCCCGACGGGATAGTAAGTCCCCCCAGTGGTGGCGGTGCCCATGATGTACTGGTGGGATTCCTGGGCCAGTGCGGAGGAGGCGGAGATGCCCAGAGCCGCGGCGGAGGCCAGGCCGATGGCGGATTTGAGGAACTGACGCTTATGCATGCCATGTCTCCCTTGAGGAAAGTTAGCGATTATTGTGTTGCGTCAGTTTATAAGCAGATGGCCTGCCAGAAAGATATAAGTAGAATTAAATCAGTTGGTTAAGTTTTTTTTGGTAAAGGGAGGAGGGCGGCATCGGCAAGTTCTTGCCTGCATGCAGAGGGGTGTCGGCCATTTTTTGCCGATGCAACAGCAGCCCTGCAGGTAGCATTGCCATATCGCCCGTGGCATCGAAAGCGATATGGCGTGGGATGGTGGGGGAGGTTGATGTTCTCATCCCTGGCCGGATGGCTTGGTTGGAGTTGAACCTTCAGACGTTCCCGGTGGCCACCGTGGAGGTATCGGCTTGCCCGCAGAACGCCTCGCGACGCAGCCCGTGGCGTTGCATCTTCTGGTTGAGGGTCCGTCTCGGCAGATCGAGCTCTTCAAGTACCGCCTGGATGTTGCCACGATGACGAGTCAGCGCTGCACGCAGCAAGGAGGCCTCAAAGGCGGCGACTTGATCGGCGAGTGATCCTTCGGTTGCCTCCCCGGACGCGACCTCAAGGTAAGGGATGTCCAGGTTGAGCGTGAAGCGCGTCGCCGCGTTGCGCAGCTCGCGCAGGTTTCCGGGCCAGTGATGGCGCCCAAGCGCCGCGAGTAGCTCACCATCGGCCTCGCGTTGGGGGCGCTGATGAACCTCTGCTGCTTGGCGGCTGAAGTGTATGAACAGCGTGGCAATGTCTTCGCGGCGCTCACGCAGGGGAGGGATCCTCAATTCGGCGATGGCCAGCCGGTAGTACAGGTCCTCGCGAAACTCACCGAGAGCCGCCTGCTGCAGGAGGTCTGTCTTTGTCGCCGCCACCACGCGAAGATCGACGTTGATGACCTGGTTGCTGCCCACCCGCATTACCTCACCCTCCTGCAGTGCTCGCAGCAACTTCACTTGAGTGGCGAGTGGCATTGACTCGATCTCGTCGAGGAAGAGGGTGCCGCCGCTGGCGTGTTCGAGCTTGCCGACGCGGCTTTCTAGCGCACCGGTGAAGGCTCCCTTCTCGTGGCCGAAAAGTTCTGACTCGACTAGCTCCGGGGGAATGGCCCCGCAGTTAAGGACCACGAAAGGTGTGGCTTCGCCGGGACCGAATTCGTGCAAGCAACGCGCCACGACCTCCTTGCCGCTGCCGGTTTCGCCATGTATCAGCACATGGGCGCGAGTCGAGGCGAGGTTGGCGATCTGGTCGCGCAGGCGCTGCATGCCCGGCGCCTCGCCGATCAAGCGCGCCGCCAGGCCGCCCTGGCGCAGCGCTTGGCGCAATCGGCGGTTCTCCTGTCCCAGGCGGCGGCGCTCCAGTGCCCGTTGGACCTGTTCTTCGAGTCGCTCCGGATCGTAAGGCTTCTCGACAAAATCCCAGGCCCCCTGCCGCATGGCATGCACCGCCATGGGCACATCGCCATGGCCAGTGATCAGCAATACGGGCAGGTCATCATCGGTGTCCTTTACAGCCTGCAGGAGTTGCAGGCCGTCGAGACCGGGCATCTTGACGTCGGAGATCAGCACGCCGCAGGGAGAGCCCGCCCGGAGCTCGTCAAGAACTGCCTGGCCGCTCGCGAAGGTGCGCACCGCCAAGTCACAAAGCTCGAACCACTGGGTCAGCGACTCCCGTACCCCGGGATCGTCGTCGACTAGCCAGACGGGTAGCTCGCTCATGTCGGGATGTCCTTGTTGCCAGGTTGCCGTGATGACTCGCCGTTTACCCGCGTCAATATGACATGGAAAACGGCGCCGCCGAGGTGGGCAGGGCGGTTTTCGGCGCGGATGCGACCCTTGAGATCCTGAACGATCCCATAGGCGATGAACAGCCCCAGGCCGAGGCCGTCGCCCACCTCCTTGGTGGTGTAGAAAGGGTCGAAAATATGTTCGAGGGTCGCCTCGTCTATACCAGGCCCATTGTCCGCCACGGCCAGTTCGACCTGCTCGGGGGTCAAGTCCACGCGGACGTCAAGACGCGGGGACGGGGTATCGCGCAGGGCATCCAGGGCGTTGCGCAGCAGGTTGGTAAGAAGCTGTTCAATGCGGACGCTATCCCCGGCGACCCATGCCGTGGAGTCCTCGGGCAGCTCTAGATGCAGCTCGACCTTTTGACGCTCCAGGCGATCCCTGAGCAGCTCAAGCACAAACTGTAGTCTTGCGACCAGGTCGACAGATTCAAGCGTTCCGCCCTTGCGAGCGAAGATCTTGAGCTGTCGGATCAGAGTCGCCAAGCGGTCGGACAGGTCGTGGATATGGCGGAAGTTGTCGATGGCCGTGGCCTCACGGCCACGCTCCAGCAGACGAGCCCCGCTAACTGCATAGGTCCGGATGCCGGCCAGGGGTTGGTTCAGCTCGTGAGCGATACCTGCCGCCATGGTGCCCAGTGCCGCGAGCTTGCCAGCTTGCACCAGTTCCGCTTGGGCCGCTTCGAGTTCCTGCGTACGCGCTTTTACCCTTGCCTCGAGGCGCTCGTTGGCCTCCTGAATGATGCGCGCTTCTCGGTCACGCAGACGTTGACGCTTCTGGCGCTCGCGTAGCCAGAGGCCCAGTAGCAGCAGGGCCAGGGTGGTGCCTGAGGCAGCTAGCAGAGCATTGCGTGCGACGGTGTAGAGTGGTCGGACGGGCACCAGGTAGTGCATGGTCCAGTCGAGGGTCGTCTGGGGTAGGGTCAGGTCAAGGTAGCGTTCACCCAGGTCTCCAGTGCTTGTGTCGCCAACATGCAGGGAGCCGTCAGGCAGGCGTTCGCCAAGAGGGCGCAGCGGTGTCTTCAGGAATTGTCGCTGTTCGTGGATCTCCTCCATGGCATTGACACCGATATCGTCCAGTCGACGATAACGCCATTCCGGGCGGCTCGAAAGGATCACCACGCCGTTGGTATCGGAGAGCAGCACTTGCTCGCCTGCCTGTCGCCAGCTGTCCTGCAGAGCTTCCAGAGAGATCTTGACGACCAATACGCCACCGGGGCGGCCCGAGGCCCCTCCCTGAACTGCGGCAGAGACAAAATAGCCGGCTCGCCCCGTGGTGCTGCCGATGGCAAAGAACTCACCCTGACCCTCGGCCATGGCATCCTGGAAATAGGGTCGGAAGTCATAATGGTGGCCGAGAAAACTGGCATCGCTGGCATAGTTGCTGGCAGCGATGGTGACACCCTCATCATCCATCAGGAAGATGGCCTCGGCCCCCGAGCTCTCGGCCACATGGGCCAAGTATCGATTGACCTGCTCAGTGAAAACGCCGACCTCATCGACAACCGCCGCCTGGACCAGGGAATGGCGAGCCAGTAGTCCTGGAAGATAGGTGAAGCGTTCCAGCGCCCCGTTGAGGCTGCTGGTGTAGAGCGCTAGGCGCGAATCGGCGTGCCGACGTGCCTCATTCGTGACACGCTCTAACTGCCAATGCCACACCCACCACAACATCACAGCGAGAGCTGCGGCGGTGATGGCGATCGTCAGGCGACCTAGTCTACGACGAAGTACTTGGTTCACGGGTCAGCCTCCCGCTGGCATGCAGGCGGCCGGTAGACCAAGTTGCTGACCATATCTATGACGAGCACTCCATATACGGAGGAAACAGTCCATCAGGTGGTGACAGGGTAGGGTAGCCCGATTTTACCCCGCCGACGGCTGTCAGGCAGCTGTAGCGGGATTTATGCAGTGTTTCCCTAGCCGCCTAACATAGCCCGCAGCGCCGGGGCCTTTGTCCTAACACCGTTGGCATGGCCCTTCTGAGTCCAAATGGCTATGCGACGTCAACTACTTTGGCCGCTTGGCGACAATTAAAATGGCCGGTTGGGTGGGGTAGTTGTCGTCAGTCCGACGACCCAGCTTTTCCTCCTTGTAATTGTCGTTGATAAGCACGCTTACGGTAGCTCTCCCCGCTCAGCTCCATCAGCGTGGCGTGGTGCACCAACCGGTCGATGGCGGCCACGGCCATCATGCTGTCGGGGAAGATACTGTCCCAGGCGCTGAACGGCTGGTTGGCGGTGATGATCAGGCTGGCCGACTCGTAGCGATGGGCGATCAGCTCGAACAGCACTGACGTCTCGGCCTCGCTGCGTTGGACGTAGCCGATATCGTCGATCACCAGCACGGCGTACTTGTCGAGCTTGATCAGGGCGTCGCTCAGGCGCAGTGCCTGCTTGGCAGCCTGGAGCTCCTGGACCAGGCTTGAGGCGGTGGCGTAGCGCACCCGGTAACCCTGGTCGACCAGCGTATGCCCGAGCCCGGCCGCCACGTGGCTCTTGCCGACGCCGGAGGGCCCAAACAGCAGCAGGTTGTGAGCCTGGTCGACCCACTGCGTGTCGCCGGCCAAGGCGCTCAGTTGCCGGCGCTGCTCGGCCGCGATGGCGTCGAACTCGAAGGACTCCAGCGTCTTGCCCACCGGCAGCCGGGCCTCCTTGAGGTGCCGGGCCAGCCGGCGTCGCTCACGCTCGGCCAGCTCGTGCTCGCATAGGGCGGCCAGTGTTTGTGGCAGGCTCCAGTTTTCGGCTCGGGCGCGGGTTTCCAGCTGGGGCCAGCAGGCGGCCATGGTGGGCAGGCGGAGCTGTCGCAGTAGCAGCGGCAGCGTCTGGGCATCAGGCATGGCAGCACACCTCTGTGGTCGGCACGCTGGGCACCAGATGGTTGTAGCTGGCGATGTCATGCTGAGTCACCTGGGGGAAAACCAGCGTGGCGCTCGGCGTGGCGGCGAAGCGGGCCTGGAGCTCGGCCAGCGTCGGGCTCTTCCCGCGCGCCAGGGCGCCCAGCCAGTAACTGGCGATCGCCTCGGCCTGGTCCTGCTCGGCGGCCAACGCCAGAGCGCCAACGATGCGCTTGCAGGCCTCGGCGACCGGCAAGGCGGCGGTCAGCCGGGCGTACAGCTCGCGCCACTCCGCACTCGGCAACAGGTCGTCGCGGAACGTCAGCCCCGCCAGCGCCCGGGGCTTGCGGACCAGCCAGCCGATCACATGGCGGTAATCGATGACCCGCAACCGGCCGCTTTCCGGCGTGGCATGCAGCCGCCTCAGCGTCAGCAATGCTTGCTGTGCGTGATGCAGCACCAAGCGATCATCGTAAAGGTGCACCCGCAGGTTCTCGCCGATCAGCCGGGACGGCACCGAGTAGAGCACCTTGCGCACCTGGATGGTGCTGGAGGTAGTGACGCGCACCGTCACCTCGCTGTAGTCGGTACCGGGCCGGCTGGGCAGTGGCTGTAGCGCGCCACGCTCGACGGTGATCCGGGCCGCGTTGCGGCGGTTGATCGCGGTGGTCACCTCATCGAGGAAGGCCTGATAGTCATCGAGGCTAGCGAAGTCCTGGGAGCCGCGCAGCGTCAGGCGCTGTTGCAGGCGCCGCTTGAAGTGGCCATGTGGCGACTCGATGCTGGCGTTTTCATGGCCGCGCCCTGGGTTATTACGGGTGGCCGTCATGCCGTAGTGAGCGCACAGGGCAGCATAACGCTCGGTGAGGTCGGCTTCCGCCTCCCGGCCGAGGTTGCGGAAGGCCGCCGACAAGCTGTCGGTGCGGTGCTCCGCGGGGACACCGCCAAGCCGCTCCAGCGCACGGGTCAGGCCTTCAGCCAGCGCCGGGTAGCTCTCGCCACCGAGCACCACCCGGACATAACACCAGCCGCTGTAGGCCAGGCGGAAGTGGTAGAGCCGGTGATCAAGCAGCTCCCCTGCCACGGTAATGACAATCCCCTTGAGCTCGGTGAAGTCGGAGAGGCCGCGCAGCCCGGGGCCATGGGTTTGCGGGAACATTACCTCTTTCTCCGGGCCGTGCGCGGCTCGCCAGCCCTTGACCCGGCGCTGCAGGGTTCGCAGCAGGCTGTCCGGGTACTGGCCGGGGTGCTGCTCCTGCAACCACTCCAGCAGGGTCAGTGCCTGCAAGCCCGGGGCGGCGGCCAGCTGGGGGACGAGCGTGGTCTCCCACACATCGGCGAAGGGGTCGGGCCGGGTTCGCCAGTGCCGTGATGCCGGCGGCTCGGAGGACTCAGCCCGGCGTTCGAGGCGGCGAGCGGTTCTGACGGAGAGGCCGGCCTTGGCGGCGGCGACCTCCTGGGTCTGGCCTTGTTGACGTTGCGACATATAGAGCGTGACCTGTTGGCTGGTGACCGCCATACCGGCTCCCTGGTGGGTCGGGACAAGCGGTCAAGCTTAGGGCAACCGGTCACAGTAGTTGTCGTCGGCCGGCCAGAGTAATTGTCGCTCTATAAAATGGCCAAGGCTCGGCAAGGATGGCTGTTTTATATCACTTTGCACAATCGAGCAGCCGGGGGTTCTGCGTTCTTGTCTCTGCATGGCAGTGGGTGCACGTAATCAAGGCGAGAGAGTTGGGCTGTGGCTCGACAACGAATTCCTGCCAAGGATGCTGTCCCAGACCCATTTCAACGCTGCCGCACTGTAAGCAGCAGATGATGAAGGCCCCTTCAGGGTCTCGTTCCAACGTGATCAAAGGTGGCATACGGCTCCCTCCATGGTGGCCATTCGCCAGCTTAGAATGGACATCTCTACTGTGATAGACGATTCCCACCCGGTTTCCTGTCAGTATTCTCTTACAAAGCCAGCGTCAGTGTCGGCAGTGTAGCGATGCACAGTCACAGAGTTTCCCGTGGCCTTCGACATTCGCGGCGCTTCGTCCAGAGGCTATTATTGGCTTCAGAGGCGATTTTTTCGCCTGGCCGGGCACGATGGACGATCATCCCACGGGAGATCCAGGCAACCGGGCGGTGTAGCTAGTTTGTAAGAGATCTCTGACATTGTCCGTGTCGAGCCGCAATCGCATAGATGAGGGTCTCCGTCTGTGCTAACATTCCCGGCTTAAGATTGCTGTGGTTCTTGCTTTAACTGCTTGATAAGCCCGGTTTAATTTTGTTTTCGAGCCGCCAGGGAGGGGTGGCTTCAGGTGTACAGCTTGATATGCTTGCGCGTCACGTTAAGGCGTCAAGCCCAACGGCCTCAGGGATGCGCCTCGGACACCCTGGGGCGGTAGCGTGCCTGAACGCCTTACAGGAGCACAGCGAGAGTAGGCGGTAGACAGCCTCAGGATCCTTAGAGAACCAGCCGGCATCGGTCTGGCTTTGGGCCTCTTCCCTCTGTCCTCGCCAAGTTGGCGACCGACGATCCCCACCGGCACAGCGTCACCGCTAAAACACTTGGGATGACGGCTCCTTCACGCCGCCGTAGAAATCTCCGGCGTGACCTTCGAAAGCATCGCTACGCCGGATATAGCGCTCGAAGGTGCTCTGGGAGCGATGACCGCTGACACGCTTGATATCCTCTGCCGCCTTGCCGCGACGATGGGCCTCGGTGATGAAACCGGCGCGAAAGCTGTGAGGTGAGAAACCACGGTCGGCCATGCCAGCGGCTTCCAGGTGGTGCGCCAAGCGCTGGGCGACCACGCTAGCGGTCAATCGCCCGGCACCCAGCCTGTCACCATGGGTGAGGCTGCGAAATACCGCCCTGCGCTGGATGCCAGATGCCGCCAGCCAAGCCTCAAGCAGCCGCACGGGGCAGTAGGGTAGCGCAGCAGGCGCGCGGAGGATTGCCTTGGTCTCCTCAACGCCTTTCTGGTTGGTCTTGCTACGCCGCAGACCAACTAGAACGCCCCCGGCCTCCCACTGGATATCCTCCAGGTAGAGCGCCACCACCTCGCTGCGACGAAAGGCGCCGTGAAAGGCGAGGGCAAAGAGGGCGCTATCGCGCTTGCCGCGTAGGGTCGAACGATCGATGTGATCCAGCAGGCGATTCAGGTCCTCAAGCAACAGCGGCGGCGCCTTCTTCTGGCGGGTACCGGCCGAACGGCGAATGCCGCGCATCACTGAGCGCACCGGCATGCTTCTCACCGGGGACGGCAGGTTCATGTAGCGATGCCACATGTGCAGTGAGTTGAGATAGCGCTCAAGTGTTGCGGGCTTCTTGCCCAAGGCTCGCTGGTCGGCAATGAAGTTGGCGATATCGAACTCATCCGCCGGCAGCAGGCCTCCTGCATGCTGGTAGACGCGCAGGTCGGCCCGCATGCCGCGAATGGTGTTCTTCGACACGCTGTTGGCGATATGGCGGCGCGCCCGGGCCGACAGGCGCTTCACCACCTGGGGAAGGCGTTCGAACTCCACCACCGCCTCATCAGGCTCGATCAGCTGCCCGTTGGGCAGGGAAAACGCATGAAAAACCGCTCTACGACGGGCTTCGTAGCGCTTTACCAGTAGGAGCTAATGTGGTCATCTAACGGTTTTTTTCATGGATGACACGATGCTGACATCGTCCCTTATGCACCATCTATCGATCGTTCCCGATTTCCGCCAGGCGTGGAAAGTGCAGCATCAGCTGTCGGATATTCTCTTCCTGACGGTCTGTGCAGTGATCTGCGGTGCGGAGGGATGGGACGAGATAGAGGATTTTGGCCACGCAAAGCTGGATTTTCTTCGCCAGTACGGTGATTTTGAGGCTGGCATACCGAGCCATGACACCCTGGCCAGGGTGATGGCGCTGGTGAATGCCGAGCAGCTTCAAACCGCCTTTGCCGAGTGGATGAAGGCTTGTCATGACGTCACCGATGGGACGGTGGTTGCCATCGATGGCAAGACCCTGCGCGGCTCGTACTGCCGAGGGAAGGGCAAAGGGGCAATCCACATGGTCAGCGCCTTCAGTGCGGCGAATGGTGTGGTGCTGGGCCAGGTCAAGACGGCCGAAAAGTCCAACGAGATCACGGCGATTCCCGAGCTGCTCAAGCTTCTCAACCTGCAAGGCTGTCTGGTGACGATCGATGCCATGGGGTGCCAGAAGAAGATCGCCACTCAGATCCTGCAGAAGGGCGCCGATTACCTGCTGTCCGTGAAGGGCAACCAGCCGGCCTTGGCTGACGCCTTCGAGGCCGCATTTCCCATGGCCAAGGTCGCCAGCTTCGAGGGTGACGCCTATATCACGGATGAGAAGAACCGAGGACGGCAAGAGACCAGATACCATATTGTCAGCGAGGTTACTGAAGAATTTCAGTAGCTTAGCTATGAATGGCCGGGGCTGAAATCGGTAGGCGTGGTGATGAGTTTCCGCCAGGAAGGCGATGAGACGCCGGAAGCCCCGATGATCCGCTACTACATCAGCTCTGCCGATCTGAGCGCCAAGAAGCTCGACGAGGCGGCTCGTCAGCACTGGCATATTGAGGCGAAGCTTCACTGGTCCTTGGATGTGGCACTGCGTGAGGATGCCTGCAAAATCCATCGCGGACGGGCGGCAGAAAACCTCGGCAGGGTCCGACATATCGCTTTGAATTACCTGAAAGGGGAGAAGCGTTTCAAGGGCGGAATCCGGCGGAAACAGAAGAAAGCGGCGCTGGATGAGACCTATCTGGCAGACATTCTCGCGGTGTAGGATCTTTCATGCGTTTTCCCTGGCCCGTTGGGAATATCACAAGCCATGGCGCTCCCCCTTTACTGCTCGGCTTAGGCTATGCTGGAAAAAAAGACAGTATAGATGCCGAGGGGGTGGACGCCATGGCTAAACACCACGACACGGGGTACAAGGAGCTCTTCAGCCACCCGGAGTTCGTCAACAGCTCATTGAAGGCTTTGTATCGAGCGAAATCGCCGAGCTGATGGACTTCACCACCCTGAAGAACCACAGCGGCAACTACATCACGCCACTGTTCGAAGAGAGGCTCGAGGACCTTGTATGGTTGGTCGAAGCCCGCTGGGAGGGTGTCTCCCAGCGGGTCTTCCTTTACATCCTGCTCGAGCTCCAATCCTCAGTGGACCAGCGCATGCCGATTCGGTTGCTGCACTATGTGGCCTGCTTCTATGACCATCTGCTCAAGACACGGCAGACCACGCCCGCCAAGGGGTTTCCGCCGGTGCTGCCGATTGTGCTCTACAACGGCACGCGGCCCTGGACGGCATGCGAGGATGTCTATCACATGGTTCAGCCGGAACCCCCGGCCTTCCTACGGGTCTATCAGCCGCACCTGCGCTACTATCTGGTCGACGAGGGTCGCTATACTGATGAGGAGCTGGCCGAGCGCCCCACGCCGCTTAGCGGCGTGTTCGGCATCGAGAACGCCACGGGGGACCGGCAGGCGCTGCAGCGTGCGGTAGATCGCATCGTGGCCATCATCCAGGCCGATCCGAACATGCGGCGTACCGACGAGATCGTGACCCGTTGGCTGAAGCGACATCTTCAGTGGCTGGGTACTGGGTTCAACCTGGATCGGCTCAACAGTGTGGTGGAGGATAAAGAGATGTTGGCAGAAAACCTCGAGAATTGGGCGAAGAAAGAACGTCAGCAAGCCTGGCAGCAAGGCCATCAGCAAGGCCATCAGGAAGGCCATCAGGAAGGCATATCTTTGGGAGAGCAAAAGGCCCGGCGCGAAACCGCCTGCAACCTGATTAAGACGACCAAGTTGGACGACGCCACCATCGCCCACGCCACCGGTCTACCGCAGGCCGAAATCGCCGCTTTGCGGCATGAGCTAGAGCGCTGACTGAATTATTCTGAATCTTTCCACGTTGCCCAGGCTTTCTGTGTAAGAAGGGGGCGCTGAATGTCAGATCAATTCCCAACAATAATTCAGAAGGTCATGCATGAACCAATCAGGTTTCAGCATAGGGAATGGCTGATAGGATGGCTGCAAGGAAGATTAGGAGCTGCTAGGAAACTAGCAGTAGCGCAACTAAAGGCCGGCGCTTGGGGTGAAAAAGAGATTGCTCAGGTGTGTGGGTTGCCGTTGGCAGAGGTGCATGCGCTGCGTGACAATCCTGACATCAGTGGGGAGCTATCTGAACAGTCAGCAGATAGATTGGAAAAATGGGCAGAAAGAATCTGGCGAGAGGGTGCGCGCCATCTCCTGAGAAAAACACTGGTTGATCGATTTGGTTGTTTGTCTGAGTGGGCCATCAGGAAGTTAGACATTGCGAGCGATTTACAGATTTCGCAATGGCTTTATGAGATGCTTTTTGCCGAGACGATGGAGGACCTGCTTGAAGATGAATACGAATATGCACCGACTCGTAAAACCCTTATGGAACAATGGATAGATAGCGGCATCAAGCAAGGGGTAAGACGTGCTCTCCGAAGGCAGATATATGTAAAGTTTGGAGAGCTTCCCGCCTGGGTCGATGAGCGCCTGAAGCAAGCCAGTGACGAACAGCTGGATACCTGGGTAGCCAGGATCCTCACCGCCAACACACTCGATGAGATCTTCAACCACTGAGCTATGCGTCTGAATCAGCACGAAATTGATGTCATCAAGGCGTCCGCCGCGGAAATATTTGGCAAAGAAGCCGAGGTCCGTCTCTTCGGATCCCGCGTTGATGACGCTGCCAGGGGTGGCGACATCGACTTGATGGTCACTGTCACCCAGCCCGTTGAGAACCCTGCCTGGGACTGTGCGCGTCTCGAAGGGGCGATCATCATGAAGCTCGGCGAGCAGAAGATCGATGTTCTGCTGGATGCTCCTGGGTTGAAGCGTTTCCCGATCCATGACATCGCCCGGGAGAAGGGCATCCGGCTGTGAGGAGCAAGCAATGACTCTATCGCCGGAAACCGCCGAAAGACTGTCGTTTCTCGTGAGGGTCGTCGGTAAGGAAATTAATCACCTCGAGTATGCCGATGAGCAGGCATTCATCCCGCCTCTGACCCGTGAAGCAGTTGAAGGTTTGGATAACAATCCCGCACTAGCCTTGAGGATCGAAGCCTTCACTAGCTGTTTCTGTCGCCTTCAGGATACCGTTGGCGATAAGCTCTTGCCGGCTCTTCTTAAGGCGCTGGGGGAGCCTGCAAGTGCTTTACTGATCAACCTCAACAAGGCGGAAAAGTACGGTTGGCTGAACTCAGCTGATCAATGGGTCAACTTGCGACAGCTTCGCAACAAGATGATCCACGAATATATCGAGGATTCAGACGTCCTATACGTCTCATTGATGACGGCACATGACAATCTCTCGGTCTTGAAGAAATTTGCTAGTAGCCTTGTTTCGCAAGTAGAACAGTTGAAAACATCTTGATCCTTTTACCATGCGCTTATCTTCGTCTGACATTAATGCTATCAAGGCAGTGGTTGCCGAAAACTGTGGCGAAAGGGCCGTCGTTCGGCTCTTCGGCTCCCGCCTCGATGACACCGCCAAGGGCGGTGATATCGACCTCATGGTGGAACTCGATCAAGCGGTTGAGCACCCTGCGCGCTTGTCGGCCTGGCTCAGTGTCAAGATCATGCGCGCCACGCAGGGTCGCAAGGTGGATGTGATTCTGGCGGCCCCCAACCTCGAGGAGTTGCCGATTCACCGTATTGCCCGTGAACAGGGGGTAATATTTTAGTCGCAACAGCCTTGATCGGGTGAATCACGATGCTTTAATCTCTCCGCGAGATCGCTATTTCGGGTTCAAGTTAGAAACCCGGCGCTATGCACGGCTAACAAGCTTCTTCAAAGATCTTGAGGGGCGACTGTATCGTTCCGCCATTTACGCCGTTAAGCAAGAGTTAGAGCGCGTGCATGCTCTACTCAAAGAAACTGGGCTTGATCAGCGTTACAAGCACAACGACACGAAATTCGCCAAGCACCTTTTTAAAGAGATCACAATGCTTCAGCCTCGACAGCCGAAAGTAAGCTAAACTTAGGATAAAGTCGATTAGGGATTAGCGTGTCGATAGAAGCGAGAAACCAGCCCACGATTGAGCCTGACACGGCATTGGGAATTGCTTTAGTTTCCTTTTTCGATGTTCTTGAGCCAGTCTTCGCCTCTGGTGACAAGGGCGTTTTCCAAGTTATTATTTTTGGCGGGTGTGCGGTCCATATTCATACGCAAGCGCGCGGTAGTGCGGACGTGGATGCTGAGGTGGCGTCTTACGGCTATGCCGATAAGTCTGAAATCGTTGCTCTACTGAATGACGACGCCTACGTGTTTTCGAATGAAGAGGGAATGCCGCAGATATTAGAGCTGGATACCAGTTTCAACACAACACTTGGCCCATTGCATGAAGACTACGAGGACCGCGTCATTCGGCTGATGACGAGAACGAGCGTTCCCAACGTGGAGGTCTACATTGCCAGTGCTCTGGATGTGGCAATTTCCAAGCTCGGTCGTTTTGGCGACCGTGACCAGCATGATATCCAGGCGCTGCTCCAGCTTCCTTATGTTGACATCGACGAGTTTGAGCGATTGGCTCGGGAAGCGATCAGCTATTTCGTTGGCGACGAAATCCGTATATTGGGCAACCTGAAAGTAGTACTTGACGAATATCACCATTGTGGGGGGGAGTCATGACGCTTTCCTTTACACGCAAACGCCTGTATCGGGTCGGCTCGCGCCCACTCGAGTATGCTGTCGATGACGTGAGGCGGCTAGCCGAGGCCGTCTGGTATCTCGGATATCGCCCGACGCAACCCGAACTGGAATGGCTGCGTAGCGTGATGCCACGTGAGGCATTTCAGCGTACGCTTTGCGTGTTAGAACTGCTTAGTCAGTATCCAGTGTGTCGCCGAGATACCGCACAACATCTGCAACAGCTTACCCGGTATTTCCATGAACAACTGCTGGGAAGCTATGCCCTCCCCAACCAAGGGCGATATTCTCCCAGCAGACGGTGGGGGCTGAACGAAACGGTCGCGCCACTACGTAAAGCATTGCTTCCTTTGCAGACGCGAACATACGCTGATGCAACTGGTCATCGTCATGGGTTGAGTGCCTAATACTGCCTTTCGACCTTTCCGGCAGCCTTCCCTTATCGCTAATATCTCGCCAAATCAATAGGTTAGATAAATCGCTTTCGCCACAATGCGGCACCACCCCGCCAAATGGCGGGGCCTTTGACGAAACGCCCGAGTCCGCCAATTGGCGGGCCCAGGTGTTTCGGCAGTACGCTGCCAGTGGCCATTCGTGACCCAGTTGCCACTCTTGTGATGACGTCCTGTTTACCGCGAATTACTGCGTTTATTTCTTCAATTCAGAATTGCGATTCCTCAATCTTAGCGACACTGATATATAGCCATGAAACTCCTGATCACCGGCGGCGCGGGCTTTATCGGCTCGGCCGTGATTCGTCATATCATCCGCCATACCGCTGACAGCGTCGTCAACGTCGACAAGCTCACCTATGCCGGCAATTTGGAGTCTCTGGCGGAAGTGGCAGACAGCGACCGCTATGCCTTTGAGCAGGTCGATATCTGCGATCGCGCCGAAGTGGAACGCGTTTTCCGTGAGCATCAGCCTGACGCGGTGATGCACTTGGCGGCCGAGAGCCATGTGGACCGCTCCATCGATGGCCCGGCGGAGTTCATCCAGACCAATATCGTGGGTACCTATACGCTGCTGGAAGTGGCCCGTGCCTATTGGAACGGTCTGGATGCCGAGCGCCGCGATGCCTTCCGCTTCCACCATATCTCAACCGATGAGGTTTATGGCGACCTGGAAGGGCCCGAAGGGCTCTTCACCGAAGAGACTTCCTACGCCCCCAGCTCACCCTACTCGGCCAGCAAGGCCAGTTCGGATCATCTGGTGCGCGCCTGGCAGCGCACCTACGGCCTGCCGACGCTGATCACCAACTGCTCCAACAACTACGGGCCCTATCACTTCCCCGAGAAGCTGATCCCGCTGATGATCCTGAACGCCCTGGAAGGCAAGGCACTGCCGGTCTACGGCAAGGGCGAGCAGGTCCGTGACTGGCTCTACGTGGAAGACCACGCCCGTGCCCTCTACAAGGTGGTGACGGAAGGGGAGGTAGGGGAGACCTACAACATCGGCGGCCATAACGAGAAGCAGAACATCGAGGTGGTGAATACCATCTGCGCGCTGCTGGATGAGCTGGCCCCGTCGCAGCACTCCCCCTATGCCTGCCTGATCACCTACGTGGCCGACCGCCCCGGCCACGATCTGCGCTACGCCATCGACGCCGACAAGATCGAGCGCGAGCTCGGCTGGCGGCCGGAAGAGACCTTCGAGTCCGGCATCCGCAAGACGGTGCAGTGGTACATGAAAAACCAGGCGTGGTGCCGTCGCTTGCAGGACGGCAGCTACCAGCGCGAGAGGCTGGGTACGACCACTAACGTGTAGGAGCGCAGATCCTGCGCGATCCTTCGCGAAGCGATGGCAGCACACAGAACACAGAAAGGAATCACCATGGCACGCAAAGGCATCATTCTCGCCGGTGGCTCCGGCACCCGGCTCTACCCCATCACCATGGGCGTCTCAAAGCAGCTGCTGCCGATCTACGACAAGCCGATGATCTATTACCCGCTCTCCGTGCTGATGCTGGCCGGCATTCGCGAGGTGCTGATCATCAGTACCCCGGAAGACCTGCCGAGCTTCCAGCGCCTGCTGGGAGATGGCAGCCAGTTCGGCATCGAGCTGACCTATGCGGAGCAGCCTAGCCCCGATGGCCTGGCCCAGGCCTTCATCATCGGCGAGGAGTTTATCGGCAGTGACAGCGTCTGCCTGGTGCTGGGCGATAACATCTTCTATGGCCAGGGCTTCTCACCCAAGCTCAAAGAAGCCTCGGCACGAGCCAGCGGTGCCACGGTTTTCGGTTACCAGGTGAAGGATCCGGAGCGATTCGGTGTGGTCGAGTTCGATGCCGGCAAGCGCGCTATCTCCATCGAGGAGAAGCCGGTCAAGCCCAAGTCGCACTACGCGGTCACCGGTCTCTACTTCTACGATAACGACGTGATCGAGATTGCCAAGGGTGTGGAGCCGTCGCATCGCGGTGAGCTGGAGATCACCAGCGTCAACCAGGCCTACCTGGAACGCGGCGACCTCAACGTGGAGCAGCTTGGCCGCGGTTTTGCCTGGCTGGATACCGGCACCCACGAGAGCCTGCTGGAAGCCGCCCAGTTCGTGGAAACCATCGAGCGGCGACAGGGCTACAAGATCGCCTGCCTGGAAGAGATCGCCTGGCGTAACGGCTGGATGAGCACCGCCGAGATGGTGGACGCCGGCGAGCGTTTGGCCAAGAACGGCTATGGGCAGTATCTGCTCTCTCTGGTCGAAGACGAATAAACCGTGTCAGCGCCTCCCTTCACCAACGGTTGCCCACCATGATCCCCGTCACCAAGCCCTACCTGCCCAACCGGGAAAAGCTCAAAGCCTACATAGATGGCATCTACGACCGCCAATGGCTCACCAACAATGGCCAGCTGGTGCAAGAGCTCACCAAGCGGCTGGAAGCCTACCTGGGCGTTGAAAACCTTCTGCTGGTTGCTAACGGAACCCTGGCCTTGCAGATCGCCTATCGCGCCCTGGGCGTGAGTGATGCAACTCCGGGCGCACAGTCGGAAGCCATCACCACCCCGTTTACCTTCATCGCCACCGCCAGCTCCCTGAAATGGGACGGCGTGCAGCCTGTATTTGCCGACATAGACCCGAACTCCTGGTGTCTGAACCCGGCCAACATTGAGGCGGCCATTACCCCGAACACCCGGGCTATCGTGCCCGTGCACGTATTCGGCAACACCTGCGATGTTGAGGCCATCGGCGCCATCGCCCAGAAGCACAAGCTGAAAGTCATCTACGATGCCTCCCACGCCTTTGGTGTGACCTACAAGGGTGAAAGCCTGCTCAAGCACGGTGATGCCGCCACCCTCAGCTTCCACGCCACCAAGCTGTTCCACACGGGCGAGGGCGGGGCCATTATCTTCAAGCGCAATGAAGATCTGGAGCGGGCGAAGAAAATGATCAACTTCGGCATCACCGGGCCAGAGAGCATCGAAGAGCTGGGCATCAACGCCAAGATGAATGAGCTGCAGGCGGCGATGGGCTTGTGTGTGCTGGATGAAATGGAAGACAACCTGACAGCCCGTGTGGCTGTATGGCACCGGTATGAACAGGCTCTGAGCCCGGCCCTGCAACAGCAAGCCAAGCCGGAAGCACTGCAATACAACTACGCCTATTTCCCGGTGGTGTTTGACAGCGAGGAACAGGCTGTGCGAGTGGCGGCCACGCTGAAGGAGAATGGCATTCTGGCGAGGCGGTATTTTTATCCGACCCTGGAATCGGTGGCGTGTTTGGGTGCGGAGGCCGACCAGCCCGTCTCCAGAGATATTGCCAATCGGATACTTTGCCTGCCGATCTATTCCAACCTTTCTATTGACAGTATCGATAAAATCACAGGCATCGTGACAGAGGTAACTAACGGATGAAAAAGGTTCTTTTCCTTGGTGGCGCGCCCACTCAGATTCCGCCAATTAAGTACGCTCTTGAGCAAGGCCATCACGTTATCACTCTGGATTACTTGCCGGAAAACCCCGGCCACAAGCTTGCACACAAGTACTACAACATTTCGACTACGGACAAGGATGCTGTGCTGGAAGTGGCGCAGACTGAGGAAATTGATGGCGTCTTAGCTTATGCCTCAGACCCTGCCGCGCCTACCGCAGCCTATGTAGCAGAAAAAATGGACTTGCCAGGCAACCCGTATGAGTCAGTGGAGATTCTTGCCCGGAAAGATCTGTTCCGAGATTTCCTAGCTAAGCACAACTTCAACGTGCCACGCTCAAAAGCTTTTTATAACGAATACGAAGCCAAGTTATGGCTGGATGAAATTGGCGTACCGGCCTTTGTAAAGCCCGTAGACTCATCTGGCAGCAAAGGCGTGACTCACTTGCAAAATGCTGAGGACTTTAGCGCAGCATTTGAACACGCGTTGAGTTTTTCGCGTGAAAAGAAAGTGGTCGTTGAGGAGAAAATTGTACGTCAGGGCTATCAGGTTGCCGGCGATGGTTTTGTGCTGGATGGAGAGCTGGTGTTCAGGTGTTGGGCGGACGAGCATTTCGATAAACTTTGCAATGGCTTGGTTCCTATCGGTCAAACATTCCCCACATCGCATAACGAAGACCTGCTGAATGAAGCCCATCGGGAAACACAGCGGCTTTTAACCTTGCTGGAAATGAAAACGGGCGCACTGAACTTTGACTTTGTCTTCTCCGAAGATGGGAAGTTTTACTTTCTTGAGCTTGGCCCACGGAACGGCGGCTGCTTGATCCCCGAAGTTATTCGGTACGCAACAGGTGTAGACTTGATCAAGTACACGGTAGATGCGGCGCTTGGCTTGCCCTGTACAGGGCTGACAATGAAGCCAATTAATGGGTTCTGGTCAAGTTACATGGTGCATGCTATTGACGACGGGAAATTCAAAGAGCTGTCTCTATCCGAAAGAGCCAAAGAATACATCGTAGAACAAAATGTTCAAGTGAGGCCGGGCACCCAGGTAAACGTATTTAGCGGGTCCCATGATACCTTGGGCACGATGATTCTGAAGTATCCAAGCCAAGAAGAAATGCTGGATATGGTCGACAATATGGAGCGGGATATTCGTGTCATTGTCGACTGAAGCTCTTGGCGGTTATCTTGAACTGGAGCTACCGAAACGTAGCGCTCTTTGGCTTGATACTGCCTGCAAGTTCAATTCTGCTAGGGCAGCGTTTGCCAGCTTGGTAGGTCAGCTAAATGTAAAGAGTGTCTGGCTTCCACGTTATCTCTGCAATACGATGATTGATGTATTGAGTGGTCAGGATGTTGAGCTGTATTCCTACGATCTGACTGATGATTTTGGCGTAAAGGGTAACTTTTCCCTAAATCGGGATTCATTACTTTTATACGTAAATTACTTTGGTGTATGTACTCGGCAGGCGCGTGAAATCATAGACCAGTATGGTGCTGATAACGTCGTTATAGACAATTCTCAGGCTCTGTTTGGTGGGCAGTTTGAAGCTCTTGCAACCATCTATTCTCCAAGAAAGTTCTTTGGTTTACCAGATGGGGGCTTGCTCTATTCAACCGACCCTCGGATTAAGCAGCCAGAGCAGCGGGATGAATCTTCAGAATCCCGAATGGTTCATCTTATCAGTCGGATCACGAAAAGCCCGGAAGCGGCTTATCAGCATTATCTCGAGGCTGAACGAGCGATCTCGAAATTACCCGTGCAAGGGATGTCGCGTTTGACGGAGCGCCTGCTTCTGTCAGTCGATTATCAAAGGGCGAGAAAAACACGAACCAGTAACGCTCGGTATCTTCACGAGCGCCTGGGCCAATACAATCAGCTGAACCTCAATATTGACGAAACTGCCGCGCCCTTGTGTTATCCGTTTCTGCCGAGCGTGAAAGCAGTTAGTAGGACAGATCTAATTAAAGGGCGTATATTTGTGCCAACCTATTGGCCCGAGGTGCTGGGCCGAGTGGAGGAAGGTTCTTTCGAATGGAATCTCGTCACGAACGGCTTGTTCCTGCCCTGTGATCAGCGCTACAACGAAGACGATATGGACAGGCTAATCAGCCTGATTGCAATAAAGTAAAAGGTTCCAAAATGGCAGCTCCAGAAAAACGGATTGAAAAATACGCACGGGTTTCCGCTCTCGAGGAATTGCTAAAAGATCTGAATGGCAATCTGGCAGATACTAATAAAAAATATCTGAAAAATTCAGGCGAGCGGTTCTCTAAAATCTTTTTAATGGGGCCTCATCGCTCTGGTAGCACCCTATTCATGCAATGGCTCGCCAATACCGGCCTCGTAGCTTACCCAACCAATATGCTTTCCCGCTTCTTTGGGGCACCTCTGGTAGGCGCAAAAATCCAGCAACTGCTGACGGACCCTCGTTACAACTTTCGCAACGAAATTCTGGACTTCAATTCCGATGTTAACTTCAGCTCCGACAACGGAAAGACCAAGGGCGCGTTGGCTCCGAACGAGTTCTGGTACTTCTGGCGCCGGTTCCTGCCGTTCGACGAACTGGATTACATGCCAGCGGATGAGCTAAGGTTAAACGCCAACCTGGCAGGCTTCCGGGACGAACTGAACGCTCTGGCAAACATCTTCGAAAAGCCGTTCGCCATGAAAGCCATGATCATGAATCAGAACATACCGGAGCTGGCCGAACAGTTCGAAATGCCACTTTTTATCTGGATTCGCCGCGACCCAGTCTTCAACATCCAGTCTGCCCTGGAAGCCCGAAAACGACAGTACGGCGACATCAACACCTGGTATTCATTCAAGATAAAAGAATACCCGGAGCTGAAGAGCCTCGACCCGCTCGAATCCGTAGCCGGTCAGATCGCGGCCATCAACCGCTCGGTAGAACAGGGCATTGCTGCGTTGCCAGACCACAAGAAGCTTGTCGTTCAGTATGAGGATTTTTGCCAGCGGCCGGAGTACTACTACAACGAAATCACCCGCCGGCTGGTTGACCAGGGTGGTATTCTTTCAGCGCCAGAATATTGTGGTGATACGTCATTTACCAATAAAAACCAGTGGCGCTTAAAGGAGTATTCGTTTGCCAATGCTGAAATAGTATATCAGAAGATCTGACGTGTTACATTGCTTCCTTATGAAACAGGCAATGGGCGATAACTATAATAACTCCTAACAATCTGCGCGATAGCGCAATCTCAGCATCTGCATACTGGAGATGTCATGAACCCGCCTGATTCACGAGGGTGCTGATCGGGCGGTCTGAAGGTTCTGGCTAACGGGGTCGCTTATCAGAACCGGGCTCTTTAGCGCGAGTGGCCGTTGATTAATGCCATAGCTAGGCCTTTTTCCCGCTTTCTTATAGCTCTTTTGAATAAATTGCGGCCGTCCAAGCAAACGTGATCGGCGACCGCTGCTCCGGTCGCTCGCTTTCTAATGCTGTGGTGGTCTCGCAGGAGCATCAGCTCAGTGCGGTCAGCTTCGGCAGCCCCTTCAGCAACGTCGGCCACCACTTGTCGGCGGCGGCCTCCAGATAAAAGGTGATTCGCCGAGCGTGCAGCCTCAGCGTGGCGGCCACCTTCAGCACCTGCTCGCGCATCCGGCTGAGGCTCCAACCTTGCCGGGTCTGCCGCTCCAGCAGGCAGCTCAGGCCATGCAGGACCTGGTAGGCGTAGAGGTTAAGCAGCAGGCTCACTTCATTATGTGCCATCACGTCCCAGGCCCCCACTGTCAAGCTAGTTGGAGTGTCAGCGGCTGTTAGACTCTGAACGATGTGGGGCGTGACGAGGTTCCGATGAAGTACTCAGACGAGCGCCGGGAAGCCATCCTCAAGAAGCTGCTCCCGCCGCATAACCGCACGGTGGCGGAGGTGGCCCAGGAAGAAGGCATCTCCGCGGCAACGCTGTACACCTGGCGCAAGAAGGCTCGGCAAGCAGGCCGCCTCCTGCCGGACCAGAGTGATGACCCTGAGGGCTGGAGCTCTCAGGACAAGTTCCACGCCGTACTGGAAACGGCGGCCCTCAGTGAAGCCGAGCGTGCCGAGTACTGCCGGCAGCGGGGCCTCTACCCCGAGCAGATCCAGCGCTGGCGGGCGAGCTGCGAAGGTGCCAACGACCGGAGCGATGCCGCTTCGAAGCAGGTCAGCGAAGCCCGCAAGGCGGAGCGCCAGGAGAACAAGGAGCTCAAACGTGAGCTTCGCCGCAAGGAGGCTGCTCTCGCGGAAACCGCGGCGCTGCTAGCGTTGAGAAAAAAGGCCCGAGCGATCTGGGGGGACGAGGACGAATGATCAGCACTTCAGATCGCCAGGACGCCGTACAGCTGATCGATGAAGCCCGCGCCGCAGGGGCCCGCCTACAGGCCGCCTGTGCAGAGCTCGGCATCGGTACCAACACCTACCGTCGCTGGGTGCGGGGCGATCAGGACCGCCGGCCTGAGGCCGTGCGGCCTGTGCCGCGCCACGCGCTGTCGCCTGAGGAGCGTCAGCAGGTGCTGGAGATCTGCCATCGTCCCGAGTTTGCCAGCCTGCCGCCGGGGCAGATCGTGCCGCGGCTGCTGGACGAGGAAGGCCTCTATGTGGCGTCAGAGTCCAGCTACTACCGCATCCTCCGGGAGCATGGCGAGCAGCACCATCGTGGCCGGGCTCGTGCCCCACGTCCCAAGGGTGATCCACAGAGACACCGCGTAACGCGCCCAAATGCCTGTTGGAGCTGGGACGTGACATACCTGCCGACCCCGGTGCGTGGGCAGTTCTACTACCTCTACATGATCGTCGACATCTACAGCCGCAAGATCGTCGATGCCGAGGTCTTTGACCAAGAGTCCATGGCCAACAGTAGCGAGGTCATCCAGCGCGCTGTGTTGCGCGAGGGCTGCATCAATCAGCCACTGGTGTTGCATGCCGACAACGGCTCCGCCATGAAGGGCTCGACGCTCCAGGCGACGCTGCAGCGGCTGAACATCACCCCGTCGTACAGCCGCCCCCGAGTCTCCAATGACAACGCCTTCTCGGAGTCGCTGTTCCGGACCTGCAAGTACCGGCCCGACTACCCGGTGGATGGCTACGAGAACCTGACAGCGGCGCAGCAGTGGGTAACCGGCTTCGTGCACTGGTACAACCACGAGCACCGCCACAGCGCCATTCGGTTCGTTACCCCGGGTGAGCGGCATGCTGGCCAGGATGATGAGGTGCTGGCCAGGCGAGATGCCATCTATGCCGAGGCGAAACGACAACATCCCGGTCGGTGGAGCGGTGCCACTCGGAACTGGACACCGCGCCGGACGGTCTGGCTGAACCCGGACCGGGAAGACCCGCTGGTTCAACGCGATCAGCGATTAGAAGCCGCCTGATTCCAGGTTCCAACAAGCTTGACAGGCATCGCAGGGAAAACGCATGAAAAACCGCTCTACGACGGGCTTCGTAGCGCTTTACCAGTAGGAGCTAATGTGGTCATCTAACGGCTTTTTTCATGGATGACCCGATGCTGACACCGTCCCCAGGGAAAACGCATGAAAAACCGCTCTACGACGGGCTTCGTAGTGCTTTACCAGTAGGAGCTAATGTGGTCATCTAGCGGCTTTTGCTCATGGATGACCCGATGCTGACACCATCCCTTATGCACCATTTATCGATCGTTCCCGACTTCCGCCAGGCGTGGAAAGTGCAGCATCAGCTGTCGGATATCCTGTTTTTGACGGTCTGTGCGGTGATCTGTGGTGCCGAGGGTTGGGACGAAATCGAGGATTTTGGCCACGCGAAGCTCGATTTTCTCCGTCAATACGGCGATTTTGAGGCTGGCGTGCCCAGCCATGACACCTTGGCCAGGGTCATGGCTCTGGTAAATGCCGAGCAGCTGCAAAGCGCATTCGCCGAGTGGATGAAGGCCTGCCACGATGTAACGGAGGGCGCGGTGGTGGCCATCGATGGCAAGACCCTGCGCGGCTCGTACTGCCGAGGGAAGGGCAAAGGGGCAATCCACATGGTCAGCGCCTTCAGTGCGGCGAATGGTGTGGTGCTGGGCCAGGTCAAGACGGCGGAGAAATCCAACGAGATCACGGCGATTCCCGAGCTGCTCAAGCTTCTCAACCTGCAAG
Source organism: Halomonas sp. C10-5 (assembly GCF_057169305.1). Lineage (NCBI taxonomy): Bacteria > Pseudomonadati > Pseudomonadota > Gammaproteobacteria > Oceanospirillales > Halomonadaceae > Halomonas > Halomonas sp. C10-5. The sequence goes on along the minus strand of NZ_CP175665.1, from coordinate 1,866,989 downwards.
GCTGTCTGGTGACGATCGATGCCATGGGGTGCCAGAAGAAGATCGCCACTCAGATCCTGCAGAAGGGCGCCGATTACCTGCTGTCCGTGAAGGGCAACCAGCCGGCCTTGGCTGACGCCTTCGAGGCCGCATTCCCCATGGCCAAGGTCGCCAGCTTCGAGGGTGACGCCTATGTCACGGATGAGAAGAACCGAGGCCGGCAAGAGACCAGATACCATATTGTCAGCGAGGTTACTGAAGAATTTCAGAAGCTTAGCTATGAATGGCCGGGCCTGAAATCGGTAGGCGTGGTGATGAGTTTCCGCCAGGAAGGCGATGAGGTGCCCGAAGCCCCGATGATCCGCTACTACATCAGCTCTGCCGATCTGAGCGCCAAGAAGCTCGCCGAGGCGGCTCGTCAGCACTGGCATATTGAGGCGAAGCTCCACTGGTCCTTGGATGTGGCACTGCGTGAGGATGCCTGCAAAATCCATCGCGGCCGGGCGGCAGAAAACCTCGGCAGGGTCCGACATATCGCTTTGAATTACCTGAAAGGGGAGAAGCGTTTCAAGGGCGGAATCCGGCGGAAACAGAAGAAAGCGGCGCTGGATGAGACCTATCTGGCAGACATTCTCGCGGTGTAGGATCTTTCATGCGTTTTCCCTGGGTGGCCGGCCGCGTGGCCGCTTCAGGAGCGGTGCTGCCAGCTTCTGTAGACCGGTGTGACTGCGCAGCCGGGTTCTTTGCGGAACACACTGAATTTTCAAGAGAATACCATCCGCGATCTTTTTATTCAGGTCGGCCTCATGAATAAGCTAGGATAAACTTTCTTTGGTTAGTCAATCAAGCGGGTCAGTAATTTAACAAACGTACATGTAATTTCAAGATAAGTTAAATCTAGCTGTTAACTATGATTGTCTGCCTTAGATACAATATTACTTGACTTATATTAAAAATCACATTTTTCTATGGCATCCAGTTCGCCTTTTACCCAAAAAGTAATTCATAATCTTATTTTGTCCTCATATTTAATTTCGAATTTAGGAAATTGAAGAACATTAAAATCGAGAAATTAATGGAATATGCTCCAGTATTGATCACCGTATATAATCGCCATCAACATCTCAAAAGATGTGTTGAAAGTCTTTTAAGATGTCCGGAATCTAAATATACAGTGTTATATATTGCTTCTGATGCTCCCGCTAGAGAGGAAGACGAAGTTGATGTGATAAAGGTGCGAGAATATATTAGGTCTATAGAGGGTTTCTATAATGTTATTGCGTTTAACCGAAATAAAAATATTGGATCATTTAATAATTCTCATCAGGCACGACGAGCGATTTCAGACATCCACCCAACGCATATACGGCTTGAAGATGATGTAATTGTTGGCAAGGGTTTTTTACGTTTCATGAATGCTGGGCTGGCGAATTTTAAGGAAGACCCAAAAGTAGTGGCGGTGTGTGGTTATCTTCCGCCCAACATAAGAAGTGAAAATGGAAAACCATTTGCAATGAACCAATTTTCTCCATATGGCTTTGCAAAATGGAGCGATAAAGACAAAAAAATATATAGTATGTTAGACTCCAAAGTTCTTAAAGACTGCTTCAAGGATTTTAAATTTTTTAGAGAATTCGAAAATAATCACCCTGCCTCTGCAAGGTCACTACCTTTGATCTGGAATGGCGACTTTATGCCTGGTGATATCATTCATGATATATTAATGCAGAAAAATAACTATCTTGCATTGTATCCGCCAGTATCCATAACGGCCACAAGAGGGAACGATGGAACAGGTCTGAATACTGGTGTGAGTCGAATTCTACAAAGTCAAGAGCCCTCAGATTTGTTTTTTGAACCTACAGATTTAAATATTAAGAGTGGGCTGAATGTAGCTGAAAGAATTTCAATATCAAGGCGCAGATTCTTTAGTAGGGTTTTGAACTACTCAATATTTTTTTCTTCAAAGTGTTTTAAAGGGTATTATAAAATATACCGGTTTGCTAGGTGGTTCACAAAACTCCTTCGTAGAATAAGCTAATACTGTGATTGCTAAAAGCCTTGCTAAGTTGTTTTCAGGAAATATAGTGGTTCAATTGGCATCATTGTCGCTTATGCCAATAGTAACAAGGATTTATAGCCCTGAAGAACTTGGACTTTACCAGTTTTTGACCTCGACAGCTCTGATAATTTCGCCATTCGTTACGTTATCATTGACGCATGCGATGATTGCAGTAGATCAGGATGAAGAGTTTTTTAATATAGGGAGTGCCTCAATATTACTAGTAAATTTTGTGTCAGGTTTTTTTTCCATCATTTTCTTTTTTTTAAGCATGTTTTTTAATATGCTTGATGGTTTAAACGCTGCGCACTCTCTTTATTTATATTTTTTGCTTATGGGGGGAGGGTTGTATTTAGTATTTTCAACCTTAAGCGTAAGAAAAAAAAGATACATGAGATTCTCGATCCAGTCTATAATATTGTCTTTGTCTAGCAATTTTTCAAAAGTTTTGCTAGGTACTGTTAAACCTGTTGCAGAATCATTGGTCTTGGGCACTATAGCTGGAAACTTTTTAGCGATATTATATTCAATAAGATTTTGGCCAGTTAAACGGATTTTTTTCTCTATAGTACCAAGCTTCTGGTCTCTCTCTCATTATGTTTTAAAATATAAAGATTTTTCTCTGCATTTAACCTTTTCAAATGTTATCTCAATTTTTTTAAGCTGGCATATCATATTTATGGCGCCTTTTTTTGGCGAAGCTAAAGAAGTGGGTTTTTTGTCTCTAGCAATTATGGCAATAAGAACTCCGGCTTACCCCTTCTTGATGAGCATATCAAACTATACATTTAATGAGGTTGCAAGAGCGAGAGAAGAGGGCGTTAACTCTTCTATTTTTTTAGCTAAAGTTGGAGCAATCGGATTGGCGATAAGTCTCTCAATATTTTTCACTTTATATTTTTTTAGCGAGAATTTATTCGCCTTGGTTTTTGGCAGAGAGTGGATAGGGTCCGAAGCTTTTGCTCTTCTAATATCTTTTCCTTTGATTAGTGCTTTTTCTTTTTCTCCAATATACAAAGCTATAGCAAATGTTTTTGGTTTTCAAAAAGAACTGTTGATTATAGATTTCTTTTTTTTATTAATAATTACATTTGTTTGTTATTTTTCAATTGTATTGGGTGTTGATCTTTTGTTTTTCTTGAAGATGAGCTGCTTTGCTTTGTTTTTTTTACATATTGTTAAGATGTCAATAGTTTCGGTCTTCTTTTTATATGGCAAAAAATATGTTGCTTAGACGTGAAGGTGTTATAGTCAAATCTGGTGGATGGTGGTTAGGTTAGGCGGCCCCTGTCTGACTGATCGGTTACCTGCTCCCCATCCTGAAGCCGGACGTTGTTCACGACCAGGTCGAGTAGCCCGAGGGAACCGCCCCCCCCCAGTGTCAGAATGAGTGTCGCACCCTCTGATACCCTGTTCTTATAAACCGATCAGGGGGCGAAAGGAGACACCCATGCCTCGTTACTCCGAGGATCGCCGGCAAGCCGTGGTCACCAAGCTGCTGCCTCCCCACAACCCGATGCCTGTCAAGCTTGTTGGAACCTGGAATCAGGCGGCTTCTAATCGCTGATCGCGTTGAACCAGCGGGTCTTCCCGGTCCGGGTTCAGCCAGACCGTCCGGCGCGGTGTCCAGTTCCGAGTGGCACCGCTCCACCGACCGGGATGTTGTCGTTTCGCCTCGGCATAGATGGCATCTCGCCTGGCCAGCACCTCATCATCCTGGCCAGCATGCCGCTCACCCGGGGTAACGAACCGAATGGCGCTGTGGCGGTGCTCGTGGTTGTACCAGTGCACGAAGCCGGTTACCCACTGCTGCGCCGCTGTCAGGTTCTCGTAGCCATCCACCGGGTAGTCGGGCCGGTACTTGCAGGTCCGGAACAGCGACTCCGAGAAGGCGTTGTCATTGGAGACTCGGGGGCGGCTGTACGACGGGGTGATGTTCAGCCGCTGCAGCGTCGCCTGGAGCGTCGAGCCCTTCATGGCGGAGCCGTTGTCGGCATGCAACACCAGTGGCTGATTGATGCAGCCCTCGCGCAACACAGCGCGCTGGATGACCTCGCTACTGTTGGCCATGGACTCTTGGTCAAAGACCTCGGCATCGACGATCTTGCGGCTGTAGATGTCGACGATCATGTAGAGGTAGTAGAACTGCCCACGCACCGGGGTCGGCAGGTATGTCACGTCCCAGCTCCAACAGGCATTTGGGCGCGTTACGCGGTGTCTCTGTGGATCACCCTTGGGACGTGGGGCACGAGCCCGGCCACGATGGTGCTGCTCGCCATGCTCCCGGAGGATGCGGTAGTAGCTGGACTCTGACGCCACATAGAGGCCTTCCTCGTCCAGCAGCCGCGGCACGATCTGCCCCGGCGGCAGGCTGGCAAACTCGGGACGATGGCAGATCTCCAGCACCTGCTGACGCTCCTCAGGCGACAGCGCGTGGCGCGGCACAGGCCGCACGGCCTCAGGCCGGCGGTCCTGATCGCCCCGCACCCAGCGACGGTAGGTGTTGGTACCGATGCCGAGCTCTGCACAGGCGGCCTGTAGGCGGGCCCCTGCGGCGCGGGCTTCATCGATCAGCTGTACGGCGTCCTGGCGATCTGAAGTGCTGATCATTCGTCCTCGTCCCCCCAGATCGCTCGGGCCTTTTTTCTCAACGCTAGCAGCGCCGCGGTTTCCGCGAGAGCAGCCTCCTTGCGGCGAAGCTCACGTTTGAGCTCCTTGTTCTCCTGGCGCTCCGCCTTGCGGGCTTCGCTGACCTGCTTCGAAGCGGCATCGCTCCGGTCGTTGGCACCTTCGCAGCTCGCCCGCCAGCGCTGGATCTGCTCGGGGTAGAGGCCCCGCTGCCGGCAGTACTCGGCACGCTCGGCTTCACTGAGGGCCGCCGTTTCCAGTACGGCGTGGAACTTGTCCTGAGAGCTCCAGCCCTCAGGGTCATCACTCTGGTCCGGCAGGAGGCGGCCTGCTTGCCGAGCCTTCTTGCGCCAGGTGTACAGCGTTGCCGCGGAGATGCCTTCTTCCTGGGCCACCTCCGCCACCGTGCGGTTATGCGGCGGGAGCAGCTTCTTGAGGATGGCTTCCCGGCGCTCGTCTGAGTACTTCATCGGAACCTCGTCACGCCCCACATCGTTCAGAGTCTAACAGCCGCTGACACTCCAACTAGCTTGACAGTGGGGGAACCTCTCTCCGCAGGTGATCGCGGAGCAGGAAGGGATCTCACTGGGTACCGTCTACAAGTGGCGTAAGGAAGCCCGTGCCGGGGGGCGTTGCCTGCCGGATGCCCTGGGCAAGGGCGCCGATGGCTGGTCGTCCAAGGACAAGTTCAGAGCCGTGTTCGAAACCGCCTCGATGAACGCCCAGGAAACCGCGGAATACTGCCGCCGTCGGGGGATCTATCCCGAACAGCTGGAGCGCTGGCGGCATGACTGTGAGCAGGCCGCTAGTCTCTCGCACTCGGAACGCCAGCGTGAGGCCGACGAGGCCAAGCAGCAGCGCAAGCGCATCAAAGCGCTGGAGAAGGAGCTTGCGCGCAAGAACGAGGCCAGGGAAAACGCATGAAAAACCGCTCTACGACGGGCTTCGTAGCGCTTTACCAGTAGGAGCTAATGTGGTCATCTAACGGTTTTTTTCATGGATGACACGATGCTGACATCGTCCCTTATGCACCATCTATCGATCGTTCCCGATTTCCGCCAGGCGTGGAAAGTGCAGCATCAGCTGTCGGATATTCTCTTCCTGACGGTCTGTGCAGTGATCTGCGGTGCGGAGGGATGGGACGAGATAGAGGATTTTGGCCACGCAAAGCTGGATTTTCTTCGCCAGTACGGTGATTTTGAGGCTGGCATACCGAGCCATGACACCCTGGCCAGGGTGATGGCGCTGGTGAATGCCGAGCAGCTTCAAACCGCCTTTGCCGAGTGGATGAAGGCTTGTCATGACGTCACCGATGGGACGGTGGTTGCCATCGATGGCAAGACCCTGCGCGGCTCGTACTGCCGAGGGAAGGGCAAAGGGGCAATCCACATGGTCAGCGCCTTCAGTGCGGCGAATGGTGTGGTGCTGGGCCAGGTCAAGACGGCCGAAAAGTCCAACGAGATCACGGCGATTCCCGAGCTGCTCAAGCTTCTCAACCTGCAAGGCTGTCTGGTGACGATCGATGCCATGGGGTGCCAGAAGAAGATCGCCACTCAGATCCTGCAGAAGGGCGCCGATTACCTGCTGTCCGTGAAGGGCAACCAGCCGGCCTTGGCTGACGCCTTCGAGGCCGCATTTCCCATGGCCAAGGTCGCCAGCTTCGAGGGTGACGCCTATATCACGGATGAGAAGAACCGAGGACGGCAAGAGACCAGATACCATATTGTCAGCGAGGTTACTGAAGAATTTCAGGAGCTTAGCTATGAATGGCCGGGGCTGAAATCGGTAGGCGTGGTGATGAGTTTCCGCCAGGAAGGCGATGAGACGCCGGAAGCCCCGATGATCCGCTACTACATCAGCTCTGCCGATCTGAGCGCCAAGAAGCTCGCCGAGGCGGCTCGTCAGCACTGGCATATTGAGGCGAAGCTCCACTGGTCCTTGGATGTGGCACTGCGTGAGGATGCCTGCAAAATCCATCGCGGACGGGCGGCAGAAAACCTCGGCAGGGTCCGACATATCGCTTTGAATTACCTGAAAGGGGAGAAGCGTTTCAAGGGCGGAATCCGGCGGAAACAGAAGAAAGCGGCGCTGGATGAGACCTATCTGGCAGACATTCTCGCGGTGTAGGATCTTTCATGCGTTTTCCCTGAGGGCACACCTCCAACTAGCTTGACAGTGGGGGAAGTGGTGCTGGATCAAATGGCTGAGCCGGCGATCCTAGAAGGCAAGGATTGTGTGGCGGAATGCGCTTCAACTCTTTAAGTTACTGCCGTTTCCCAAGGCGAGGATCGTTCACCCATGCTGATCCTTCAGCGAAACTGATGGTTGAAGAGCCTGATGCGTTAATTGCGCGCGTCCGGATCTGTGGGGGGGCCGGGTCGAGCAATCGCTCGGTCTACCCGACTATCTTCGTTTTCAGGCCGCCCTCATGAATAAGGGGGGGGGCAATAGCGTTGCGCTTGGAACTTGAGACCGCCCTCCCAATTGTTTTTAACAATGCCAAAAAATAGGCTATAGCTTATAATGAGTGTAATTTTAATATGTAATATTATTGTTTGGTTTTGGCCCTTATTTTTTTTTAGAGGGTTGCGGTTTCTTTCATACCTTTTTGTTGCCTATTTGTTTTCACAGTCCTACTATCTTCAGCCGCTCATCTATGAACTTTTTGGTATAGATTATTGGTACGGTTTCCCGATAGATCAGTTGGGAAAAATATCTTTATATAGTGCGTTGTCGGGTTTTATTTACAGCCTTACTTTTTATGTATTCTCAAAAAATATAAAAACAAAAAGTAGAGATATTGTTAGAGGGCCTTTAAACTTTATTCTCGGATTATTCCCAAGGTCAAAAATAGTTCTTTTCGTATATTTTGTTTCTTTTATTTATTTGGCATATTTAATATATAGTGTTTCTTTTTATATTGGTGATCTAAATAGATATCAGTGGTGGTATGGAGGGTACCGAGAGCAGTTTGGCTCGGGTCTTTTATTTATAAAATATTTATTGCCGATTCTGATTTTTTGGGTTTTTAATGCATTTTCTAAATCTAAAAAGTTTGCATTTATTTTAAATTTTTGTATATTGTTTATGGCTGTTGTATTTGTTTCTTTTGATGGTTCCCGAAGGGAGCTCGTATTGCCTTTGCTATCTTTTTTGGTTTTTTCAGTACGTTGTTTTCAGTTAAATAATCGCGGTATTGGGATATTTTATTTAGGCTCGTTTGTTTTTTTTATATTATTTATTGCTTACGCAGGAATCTCTCGGTCTGTTGTAGGTTGGTCTGCTATATTAGGAGGGGTGGAAGGTGTTAACTTGGGACACTTTTTTTCAGGACTTCTTTCTCCTATGCCAACAGTCTACGTATCTGGATCCATGATCGAATATATTAGTTCAAATGGAGTTCAAGGGTTTGGAAGCTATTTTTCAGCAGTGGTGAATGCAATATTCCCACATTTTATATTTGGGTATTATGTAGGTGGCCAGCCGCTAGTTTTAGAAATGCACAACCAACTTGGTTGGGTTGGGAGAGATTTTGGGTTTTTAGCTGAAGCAATTTACGCTGGAAGTTGGTACGCAGTAGCTCTTATGCATTTTTTAGTTGCAGTGTATCATTCTTTTATTTTTAATTTAGTTGTTAAGATTAATACTTTAGCATGTTTTTTATTTTTTGTATTTTTCCATGTAGCCCTAATTCAATCCTTACGGTCTGACTTTATGAACCTTCTCAAGTGGGCAGTTTATCCCGCAGTTTTTTTGGTGATTTTGTTTTTCGTGATTCGTGCTCTCAGGTGGTTTTTAAAGAAAGCTTATTAATATTCACCGTCAAGGAACTTCTGATCAATTCGTCTCTGAGCGGCTGGAGGACTCAGAGGAGCACAATCACCACGTCGACGCTCACTCTCCAAGGAAAACGCATGAAAAACCGCTCTACGACGGCTTCGTAGCGCTTTACCAGTAGGAGCTAATGTGGGCTCTTCGTCGTTGGGTGTGGAATTCGCCCCCTGAGCTGGGCCAGGATATGGCCTCCACGACGACAGGAGACATGGCATGGACGGCACCCAGATTCTGACCCTCGGCCTGGGCCTGGAAGCGCCCTGGATCCTCAAGGACCAGCACCTGGATACCGCCGTGTCACCCCACCGGCTGGACCTCTACGTCGAGGCCGAGCGGGGCAGCCTCTACCCCTGTCCTGACTGCGGCAAGGCCTGCCCGGCTCACGACTTCGCCGACAAGACCTGGCGGCATCTGAACTTCTTCCAGCACCACTGCTACCTGCACGCCCGCGTGCCTCGCACCAAGTGCCCCGAGCATGGTGTGAAACGCATCGAGGTGCCCTGGGCGCGACCGGGCAGAGACTTCACCCTGCTGTTCGAGCAAGCCGCCATGTCGTTGGTCAAGGAGATGCCGGTACTGGCCGTCTCCCGGCAGCTGGAGATCTCCGACAAGCGGCTGTGGCGCATCGTGCACCACTACGTTGGCCGCATGCTGGGGGAGCTGGATCTGAGCAACGTGGCCACCGTCGGAGTGGACGAAACCGCGTCCCGACGTGGCCAGCGTTACGTGACGGTGTTCCTCGACATGCGGCGCAAGCAGGAGCCGGTGATCTTCGCCGTCCCCGGCCACGGCAAGGACACCATCAAGGCCTTCAGCGCCTTCCTGGCGGCTCATGGCGGCGATCCGGACAACGTGGTCGAGGTCGTCTGTGACATGTCACAGGCCTTCCTGAGCGGCGTGGCCGAGCATCTTCCCAGGGCCGAGGTCACGGTCGACTGGTTTCATATCGTGCAGACCTTCACCAAGCGGCTGGACGAGGTACGCAAGAAGGAGCGCCGGGAGCAGGGACACCCCAAGTCGCTGCGCTGGGCCCTGCTGAAGAGCCTGGACAACGAGAACCTGACACCCAAGCAGCTGGCGGCGCTCCAGGAACTGGTGGCTGACCAGAGCGCCACGTCCGATGCCTGGGTGATCAAGGAGAAGCTGCGCTGGATCCAGAAGGCACCGACACCGCGAGCGGCCCGGTGGCGTATCACGAACTACCTCAAGGTCATGAAGGCGGCGGTCTCGGAGAAGCCACTGCTGAAGCCCATGGGAAAAGCTCTGGAGACGCTGGAGCGGCACACCGACGCGGTGGTCAGGCGCTGGATCTCGGGGCTGACGAACGCGCGACTGGAAGGGATGAACGGCTTGTTCCAGGCGGCTCGGTCACGCGCACGCGGCTACCGGAACGAGGCCAACTTCCTAAGAAACTCGCTGCTCGGGGGCCTGCACCGGAGCCAGTTCGTACCCCAGTGACTTCGCCCGCCGATGGAGGTTGCTCACCAGCCGCTGCCGGTAACGCTCCTCGTAATGGTCTACCCCAGGGTCCTGATATTTCCAGCCGTAGCGTAATGTGTTGTAGAACAGTAACGCCAGCTTGCGTGCCGTGGCCGTCACCGCCTTGGCCTTGCCAATGCGGCTCGCCAGCCGACGGTAGTAGGCACCCAGCGCCGTCTCCGTTCGCCCGATGACATTGGCTACCAGCCGCAGCAGGGCCGCCGCTCGACTCCTGGTGCGCTTGGTTCTCGATGACAGCAGCTTGCCGCCGGAGATCTTGTTACCTGGCGACAGCCCTAACCAGGACGTGAAGTGCTTAGGTGTCGGCCACTTGGCCATGTCGATGCCGCATTCGGCAATCAACTTGAGCACCAGATAGGCCCCAAATCCATTCACCTGCGTCAGGTCAACGCCCAGCACCCGGAATAGCCGCCCACGCAGGTCGAACGTCGGCGCATTGTGGTTGGTGTCAGCGCGTCGCGGCGGGGGTAAAGGTGCCGGTGGCAGCGGCGCATTGTCCGCCAGGGCGGTCAGCGCCGCCTCGATATGCCTATCGCAGTCGGCCACATGGTCTTGATAGGTGTCGTAGAGGGCCAAGGACTGACGCAGGGCCAGCACATGTTCCTCACGGTAGTGGCCCACCAGCGCCTCGCGAATCGTCGCCTCGCTCGACTTGCAGCGGCGGTCGCGATAGCTGGCCAGCACTGCCGGGTCGCGTTCACCGGCGACGATGGCCCGTAGGATTTGCATGCCGGTCTTGCCGGTGATGTCGCTGACGACATGGTGGAGCTGCAGGTTCATCTCCATCAACGCTTTCTGCATGTGCTGAATATGCGAGGCGGCATAGGCCAATAGGCGTTCACGATGGCGGACCAGGGCGCGAAGGCTGGCCAGTTCCTGGGTAGGCCGGAAGCTACCACGCAGCAGGCCATAGGCATGCAGGCGCTGGAGCCACTGAGCGTCGTTGACATCCGTCTTGCGACACGGCACGTTCTTGACGTCACGGGCATTGACCAGCAGCGCTTCCAGGCCACGCTCTTCCAGGATCTCGAACACCGGAATCCAGTAGATACCGGTGGACTCCATGGCCACGGTGGTGATGCCCTGCTGCACCAGCCAGTGGGCCAGGCGTTCGAGATCATCCCGCCTCATTCACGAGGGCGCTGATCGGGCGGTCTGAAAGTACTGGCTGGCGGCATCGCTCATCAAGATTGGCTTCTTCAGCGCGAATGGTCGTTGAGTAATGCCAGAATGCGGACTATTTCCCGCTTTCTTATAGCTCTTTGGAATCAATTGCGGCCGTCCAAGCAGCCGCGATCGCCGACCGCCGCTCCGGTCGCTCGCTTTCTGATGCTGTGGTGGTCTCGCAGGAGCGTCAGCTCAGTGCGGTCAGCTTCGGCAGCCCCTTCAGCAGCGTCGGCCACCACTTGTCGGCGGCGGCACCCAGATGAACGGTGATTCGCCGAGCGTGCAGCCTCAGCGTGGCGGCGACCTTCAGCACCTGCTCGCGCATCCGGCTGAGGCTCCAGCCTTGCCGGGTCTGCCGCTCCAGCAGGCAGCGCAGGCCATGCAGGACCTGGTAGGCGTAGAGGCTGAGCAGCAGGCTCACCTCGTTGCGTGCCATCACGTCCTGAACGGTGGAGGCGCCGCGATCAGTCGACGAGAGGTGCACGTCGAGCGCCGACTTCACCTCGCCCATGTGCGCCTCGGCGCTGCCGCGCTTGCGGTAGAGCGCCAGGACCTTCTCCGGCGGCCAGTCGAACTTGCCGAGGTTGGTGACCAAAAAGAAGGCATGCAGCAGCAGGTCATCGGGGCGTTCCTGCACCACCAGCACGACGCGACGCGGTGCCGACCAAGAGCCCGCTTGATACTCCAGATCGTGGCACCACTCGCCAGGGAAAACGCACGAAAAACCGCTCTACGACGGGCTTCGTAGTGCTTTACCAGTAGGAGCTAATGTGGTCATCTAGCGGCTTTTGCTCATGGATGACCCGATGCTGACACCATCCCTTATGCACCATTTATCGATCGTTCCCGACTTCCGCCAGGCGTGGAAAGTGCAGCATCAGCTGTCGGATATCCTGTTTTTGACGGTCTGTGCGGTGATCTGTGGTGCCGAGGGTTGGGACGAAATCGAGGATTTTGGCCACGCGAAGCTCGATTTTCTCCGTCAATACGGCGATTTTGAGGCTGGCGTGCCCAGCCATGACACCTTGGCCAGGGTCATGGCTCTGGTAAATGCCGAGCAGCTGCAAAGCGCATTCGCCGAGTGGATGAAGGCCTGCCACGATGTAACGGAGGGCGCGGTGGTGGCCATCGATGGCAAGACCCTGCGCGGCTCGTACTGCCGAGGGAAGGGCAAAGGGGCAATCCACATGGTCAGCGCCTTCAGTGCGGCGAATGGTGTGGTGCTGGGCCAGGTCAAGACGGCGGAGAAATCCAACGAGATCACGGCGATTCCCGAGCTGCTCAAGCTTCTCAACCTGCAAGGCTGTCTGGTGACGATCGATGCCATGGGGTGCCAGAAGAAGATCGCCACTCAGATCCTGCAGAAGGGCGCCGATTACCTGCTGTCCGTGAAGGGCAACCAGCCGGCCTTGGCTGACGCCTTCGAGGCCGCATTCCCCATGGCCAAGGTCGCCAGCTTCGAGGGTGACGCCTATGTCACGGATGAGAAGAACCGAGGCCGGCAAGAGACCAGATACCATATTGTCAGCGAGGTTACTGAAGAATTTCAGAAGCTTAGCTATGAATGGCCGGGCCTGAAATCGGTAGGCGTGGTGATGAGTTTCCGCCAGGAAGGCGATGAGGTGCCCGAAGCCCCGATGATCCGCTACTACATCAGCTCTGCCGATCTGAGCGCCAAGAAGCTCGCCGAGGCGGCTCGTCAGCACTGGCATATTGAGGCGAAGCTCCACTGGTCCTTGGACGTGGCACTGCGTGAGGATGCCTGCAAAATCCATCGCGGACGGGCGGCAGAAAACCTCGCCAGGGTCCGACATATCGCTTTGAATTACCTGAAAGGGGAGAAGCGTTTCAAGGGCGGAATTCGGCGGAAACAGAAGAAGGCGGCCCTGGATGAGACCTATCTGGCAGACATTCTCGCGGTGTAGGATCTTTCATGCGTTTTCCCTGGCTCGCTCAGCACGTGGTATCGGCAGCTGCGTGAGGCCAAGGAGAGCGGTGACCGCCGACCTCAGCGTGCGCCTCAACACCATGCCGTGCCACGCATCACGGCAAGGGCCGCCAATAAGGCGTGACGTGGGACATCAGCAAATTGCCCACGCAGCGACACGGCGTCTACCTCAATTTCTACGTGGTGCTGGACCTGTACTGTCTTCATCGTGGCTTGGATGGTCTCCCACAAGGAGAATGCCGCCTTGGCTCAGTAGCTCTTCCAGGAGGCCGTGGATCGCTACGGAATCCCGCACGGAGCGCTGACGCTCCACCAGGATCGAGATCGAGGCTCGCCGATGATCGCCCGGAGCTATTTGGACCTCATGGGAGAGCTCGGGGTCACGTGCAGTCATACCCGGCCGCGGGTCAGTAACGACAACCCCTTCAGCGAAAGCAGGTTCAAGACCAGATATCGCGAGATTGTCGAGGTCCGCCAGCGAGCACTCGATGACAGCTTGGAGGCGCACCCTGAGCGGTTCATACGTGGACGCCCCAAGGTGGCGATGCCACCGGCCAGTGTCTCGATCAATCCGGTACAGCCCGATGACGACGACCCGGTCCCCTACAGTGTGGTGAACTTCCCGACGCTATCCGCGGCAGGTTCCGCCACCGCGACGAAATCGACATTAATTTTTAACGATCTGTCCGAATCAGGTTGACAGGTTCCGCCAGGGTCCGACATATCGCTTTGAATCACTTGAAAGGCGAGACATCTTTCAAAGGTGGTATCCGGCGCAAGCAGGCGAAAGTCGCGCTGGATGAGACCTACCTGGCAGACATTCTCGCGGTGTAGGATTTTTCATGCGTTTTCCCTAGTTTACCAAGCGATTGGTTAATAACACGGGAGCCGGCACATAGTAAAAATATAACATATTTGACTTTTAGGGCAGAGTTCATCAATGTGATTTAGTTAATTAATTAAATTGGTAATTTTTGAATTTTTAGGAAATAGAGGGCTCAAAGGTGGTGCTAATAAATGCATCTAATCTTCATACAGGAGGTGGCGTGCAAGTTGCCGCTTCATTTGTATTTGAAATAGTAAGCATTGAAGATTCTGATCTTGATTTTAAGATTTGGATATCAAGTTCTGTAAGTGATTCTCTAGTTAGGCTTGGCGTACCTGTAGAGAGATTACCTTTTGTCGAAGTTGTAGATGTTTATGGGCTGATGGGTTTTTTTTCTCCACTGAACTCTTGTCTTTCTGATTTTGATCTTGTTTTTACAATATTTGGCCCAAATTATTTCCGGAATAGAGATTATATAAATATCGTTGGTTTTGCTCAGTTATGGATTCTTGATGATTCCGCGTACACTGTTTTATCTCCGCTAAGCCGCATTAAATCCAAGCTTAAATACCTTGTTCAAAAGGTTTTCTTTAAAAATTCAGATGCGCTTGTCGTTGAGTTGGAGCATGTTAGGGAAGGTATTTGTAGAGAGAGAATTGCTACGCCTGACACTGTGTATGTGGCCAACAACTGCATTTCATCTCTTTACTTTGAGTCGGGGGTTTGGCAGTCGTTGGAGGATGATGTCAGCAGTTCGAACTTCAAAGTTGGTTTTCTTGGCAGGGACTATCCTCATAAAAATACTGTTATACTCCCTGAAATAAAGCGTATTTTATTGGAAAAGTACAGTCTTTCCGTTGATTTCTTCGTTACACTTAATCAATACGAATGGGAGGGTAAATCTGAAGGCTTTAAGTCTTCTGTCACGAACGTAGGTAGCCTTTCAGTTACTCAGTGTCCAAGTTTCTACCAAGCTCTTGATGCTGTTATTTTTCCTAGCCTGCTGGAGTGTTTTTCTGCTACGCCGTTGGAGGCCATGGCGATGGAAAAGCCGCTTTTCGCCTCAGACAGGCGTTTTGTTAAGGATATATGTGGTGACTTTGCTTTCTACTTTAATCCTCTTGACCCTGAGAATGCAGCCGACGTAATTAGTGAGTATCTCCGTAATTGGCACGGTACAGACACAGCTAGGCTGAGATTAGCTAGAAATCATGCGGTTAATTTTTCCAATGCAAGAGAGCGGGCCGAGCGATACCTCGAAATTGTTAATGCTGAATTGGTCAGGCATCGAGGACGTAGAAGTTGATAAAATTTTTTGACTATTGGGAGATTTTGTTTGTTTAAGAATAAGACCCTTCTTATCACAGGCGGCACCGGATCCTTCGGCAACGCCGTTCTCAACCGATTCCTTGATACCGACATCGAAGAAATACGCATCTTCAGCCGGGATGAAAAAAAACAGGATGAGATGCGCAAGCGCTACGCTAATCCCAAGCTCAAGTTTTATATTGGCGATGTGCGGGACTACAATAGTGTTCTGAGCGCGATCCGATGTGTGGACTTTATTTTTCATGCCGCCGCGCTCAAGCAGGTTCCGTCCTGCGAGTTTCACCCCATGGAGGCGGTGAAAACTAACGTCATCGGCACCGAGAACGTGCTGGAGGCGGCCATCCAGAACGAAGTGAAGCGGGTGGTGTGCCTGAGTACCGACAAGGCGGTTTACCCCATAAACGCCATGGGTATTTCCAAGGCGATGATGGAGAAGGTGATGGTGGCCAAGTCCCGCAATGTGGACCCGGAAAAAACCGTGATCTGCGGCACTCGCTACGGCAACGTGATGGCCTCTCGTGGCTCGGTTATTCCGCTGTTTGTGGACCAAATTCGAGCCGGCCAATCCCTCACGATTACCGACCCAAACATGACCCGCTTCATGATGTCCCTGGCGGATGCGGTGGACCTGGTTTTGTACGCCTTCGAACACGGCAGGAATGGTGACCTGTTCGTGCAGAAAGCTCCAGCGGCAACCATCGAAACCCTAGCCCGGGCGCTAACCAGTCTGGTGGGTAATCCGGACCACCCCATCAATGTGATTGGCACCCGCCACGGTGAAAAGCTATTTGAAGCCCTGCTCAGTCGGGAAGAAATGGCCTGCGCCCAGGATATGGGGGATTACTATCGCGTTCCACCGGATCTGCGGGATCTGAATTACGGCAAGTTTGTGGAGCAAGGCGAGGAGAGGATCACCCTCACCGAGGATTACAACTCCCACAATACCGAACGCCTGGATGTAGCCGGTATGCAAACCTTGCTGCGTAACCTGGAATTCATTCGCGCCCTGGAGCGGGGTGAGTACCAGAGCCCGGAGGACTGAGTGATGAAAGTACTAGTAACCGGCGCTAACGGTTTTATCGGCAAGAACCTGCAAATCCACCTTCAGGAGAAGGGTGGTTTTGAGGTGGTGCCCTTCACCCGGGAACACACCGAGCATGACCTGCCCGGCCTGCTGGACGGCGTGGATTGGATTGTGCATCTGGCAGGCATCAACCGACCGCAAGACCCGGCCGAGTTCATTACTGGCAATGCCGGGCTGACCCAGGCATTGTGTAATGCAGTGCATGCCACAGGCCGGCGCATTCCGGTAATCTATAGCTCGTCGATTCAGGCCGAGCGGGATAACGACTACGGCAACAGCAAGCGCGAAGCAGAAGAGGCCCTGCTAGCACTGCACGAAGCCACCGGCAACCCGATGTACATCTACCGCTTGGCCAACGTGTTCGGAAAATGGGCACGGCCCCACTACAACTCGGCGGTGGCCACTTTCTGTCACAACATCGCCCGGGATATACCGGTACAGATTAATGCCCCGGATGCGGTGATCAACCTGGTGTACGTGGACGATGTGATCGCGAGCTTTCTCAGCCTGCTGAGTGGCGAGCCACAGAGTGGCCCGTTTGTAGAGGTGGAACCGGTTTACCAGATTACGGTAGGCGAGCTGGCCAGCCAGTTGAACCGTTTCAAAGCCACCCGCGATAACCTGATTACCGAGCCGGTAGGCACCGGGCTGGTGCGGGCGCTCTATTCCACCTACGTAAGTTACCTGCCCCCGGAGTGCTTCACATACACAGTGCCTCAGCACAGAGACGACCGCGGTGTATTTGTGGAAATGCTGAAAACCCCAAGCGCCGGCCAGTTTTCATTTTTCACCGCCCATCCGGGCATCACCCGTGGCGGCCATTACCACCACTCGAAAACCGAGAAGTTTCTGGTGATCAAGGGCAAGGCTTGCTTCCGCTTCCGCCACATCCTCACCGGGGAGTTCTACGAGCGGTTTACCCATGGCTCCAAGTCGGAGATTGTGGAAACTGTTCCGGGCTGGACCCACGACATCACCAACGTAGGCGAAGAGGAGCTGGTTTGTATGCTCTGGGCCAATGAAATCTTTGACCGGGACAACCCGGATACTTTTTCGTGCCCGGTGGGTACCGAAGCCTGAACGAATCTGGAACTGCCATGAAAAAACTTAAAGTCATGACTATTCTGGGCACTCGCCCGGAGATCATTCGCCTCTCACGGGTGATGGCAGCGCTGGATCAGGTGGTCGATCATAAGATCGTCCACACCGGCCAGAACTATGACTACGAACTCAATGACGTCTTCTTCGAGGAGCTGGGCGTACGCCGTCCGGACTACTTCCTCGACGTGAATACCTCATCCTTGGGCCGCAGCTTGGGTGAGATCCTGATCAAGACGGAGCAGGTGCTGCTGGAGGAGAAGCCTGACGCCGTGCTGGTGCTGGGCGATACCAACAGCGCCATCGCCACGTTGATGGCCAAGCGTATGAAGATACCCACCTACCACATGGAGGCGGGGAACCGCAGCTTCGACGCCAACGTGCCGGAGGAGATCAACCGTAAGCTGGTCGACCACCTGGCCGACTTCAACCTGGTCTATACCGAGCACGCTCGGCGCCACCTGATCAGCGAAGGGCTCTTGCATCGCTTCATCTATCTTACCGGCTCGCCCATGCGCGAGGTGCTGGAGCACATGCTGCCGGAGATCCAGGCGTCCACCATTCTGGAGACCCTGGGTCTCGAGGCCGGCAAGTACTTCATCGTCAGCGTGCACCGCGAGGAGAACGTGGATAGCCGCGACAACCTGCGTGAGGTGGTCGAGGCAATGCAAGCCCTGCACCAGCACCATGGCTACCCGGTGGTGGTCTCGACCCACCCGCGGACCCGCAATCGCCTGGAGAAGCTGGGGCTGGCCGGGGAAGGCGAACAAGAAGGAGGCATTCGCTTCCTCAAGCCGTTCGGCTTCTTCGACTACAACCAGCTGCAGATGCAGGCCTGTTGCGCCATCTCCGATAGTGGCACCATCAGCGAAGAGGCATCGATCCTCGGCTTCCCGGCGGTAACGCTGCGCCGCTCCATCGAGCGCCCGGAAGCGCTGGATACCGGTGCCATTGCCCTCACTGGCCTCGGCAAGGAAGGGCTGCTGGATGGCGTACGCATCGCCACGGCGTCGCGGGAGGTGTTCTCCGGTAACGAGCGGGAAGTGCCCGAGGCCTACCAGGTGCGCAATACCTCCGAGCGGGTGGTGCGGTTGATCACCGGCACAGCCAAGCTGGCTAACCGCTGGCGGAACATGGATGAGTTCAGTCGCTATGACTGGAACTGAAACTTACACGCAAGCATCGGCTGATACCGCGGCATCGACCAGGCCACTCAGAGTGCTGGCTGTACACCGTTATTACTGGCCGGACACGCCGCCCTACGCAGCCATGTTGCGTCGCATCGTGGCGAGTTGGCGTGATGCAGGCCACCAGGTGGAGGTGCTGTCTTCCCAGCCCTCCTACAAGGGAGAGCTGGACAACGCCAAGCGATCCCGCCGCGATGATGTCGATGGCATCAGCGTCACCCGCCTTTCCCTGCCTAGCGAGGCTGGCCGGCCACTGACGAGGATGGTGAACGCCATCCGCCTTGGAGGTGCCGTGATCTTGCGCGCCATCACGCGCCGGCCCGATGTGATCATGATCTCCACGGCACCGCCGGTTCTGGGCGGAGCTGCCGCTGCACTGGCCGCAAAGCTGACCGGGGCACGTTTCATCTATCACTGTATGGATCTTCACCCCGAAGTAGGCAAGGTGTCGGGCGAGTTCGCGCATCCGCTGGTCTACGGCGTGCTTGGCAGGCTCGATAACTGGAACTGCCGGCGGGCCGATCCCGTCGTTGTCCTGTCACGCGACATGGAGAAAACGTTAAGAGAGCGACGGGGTGGCGAGTGCTTGTCCATCGAGGTGCTCAACAACTTCAGCCTGCCCGCTGAAAAAACGTTGCCTGATGAACTTCCGTTCGAGTGGTCCGATGAGACCTTCCGGGTATTGTTCGCAGGAAATATTGGCCGCTTCCAGGGGCTCGATACCGTGGTGGAAGCCATGGGCTTGCTGAAGGAGCGAGAGGACATCGAGTTCGTGCTGATGGGTGAGGGGGCTGCCAAGCAGCGCCTTCAGCGGAGAAGTAATGAGCTCGGGGCCCGTGTGCGCTTCCTTGGCCACCAACCCGTGGAGATTGCCAAGGCAGCCATGCAACGCGCCGATGCAGGGTTTGTCAGCCTGTCGGCCGGCGTCTATCGCTATGCCTATCCCAGCAAGACCATGACTTATCTGGAGCAGGGCTGCCCCTTGATCGTGGCCGTGGAGCCCGAGAGTGAACTGGCGTCTGAGGTGGGTGCGGGTGGATATGGCCACACGGTTCCGGTCGGTGACAGCCAGGTGTTGGCAGAATTATTGATTCGACTGGCGGATGATCGCTCTGAAGCTGCGGACATGCGCGCTCGGGCCAGAGAAAAGGCAAAAAACACCTTTTCCGAGGATGTCGTACTCAAGCAGTGGGTCGAATTGCTGCAATCAAGCGAGGTGGAAAGGGAGTGACATCCAATAACGTGATCATCATCGGTGCCCCCCGGAGCGGCACCAACATGCTGCGCGACGTGCTCTGTGAATTTGATGGCGTGGCTACCTGGCCTTGCGACGAGATTAATTACCTCTGGCGCCATGGCAATGTTCGTTATCCCTCCGACGAGATCCCTGCTGAGCGTGCCACGCCTGCTGTACAAGCCTATATGCAGAAGCAGTTCCGGTGGGTCTCCGAGCGTTATGGGGCGCATACAGTGGTCGAAAAGACCTGCGCCAACAGCCTGCGCGTGCCCTTCACCGATCGCGCCGTGCCGGATGCCCGATATATCTACATCTACCGCGATGGACTCGATACCACCGGCTCGGCCAAGTTGCGATGGCAGGCGAAGCTGGACATTCCGTACTTGATGGAGAAGGTGCGGTTCGTTCCCCTGACGGATCTGCCGTATTACGGCACGCGCTACCTGTGGAGCCGCGCCTATCGGCTGTTTTCCCGGGAACAGCGCCTGGCGTTCTGGGGGCCAGCCCTTGACGGCATGCCTGAGATTCTTGAGCGCCATACACTCAACGAGGTGTGCGCGCTTCAATGGCAGCGCTGCGTCGAGAACGCCGAGGTGGCCTTCGCCAAGATGCCCGATGAACGGGTTATCCGTGTGCGTTACGAGGACTTCGTACGTGATCCCGAAGGAGAGCTGAGGCGGCTGGTCGAATTTCTTGGACTCCAGGTAAGCGACGTGACCATTCGGGAATCCGTTTCGGGAGTTTCCAGCCGCAGCATCGGTAAAGGGCGAGCCTCATTGGAAGAGGATGAAGTCGCGGGTCTTGAGGCGTTGATCGGAAGGACACTGGAGCGCTATGGCTATTGTGGTTGAATCGTCGGGGCTAAGCCTAGGCCAGTCTCTCTTGAAGCGGGTCTTCGATGTGATGTTGTCTGCCATTGGGCTGATCTTGAGTGGTTGGCTGATTTTGCTGGCCTGGTTCGCAGCTAGCCTCGATACTCGCAGCAATGGTTTTTTTGTCCAGAAACGCGTTGGGAAAGGCGGCCGTCTTTTCACTGTGGTAAAGATCAAGACAATGCGTCCTGATGGCAAACTGACAACTACGGTCACTCGTTCGGGAGATCCCCGTATTACTCCTCTGGGAGCTTTCTTTCGTCGCACCAAGATTGATGAGTTGCCACAGCTTTGGAATGTACTATTGGGTGACATGAGCTTCGTTGGTCCTCGGCCGGATGTTCCTGGTTATGCAGATAAACTGCAAGGCGAGGAACGGGCCATGTTGTCGATCCGACCAGGCATTACCGGGCCGGCCACGCTCAAGTATCGGAATGAAGAAGAGTTGCTGGCAGCCCAGAACGATCCGGAAACCTATAACCAAGAAGTGATCTGGCCTGACAAGGTCCAGGTTAACCTTGAGTACATTCGTAACTGGTCGCTACGGCGCGACATTCGGTACATTATGAATACGGTGTTTCATTAAATGCTAAATGGACCTTTCTCACCTTGGCCATCTTTTACTCAAGAAGAAGCCGATGCGGTGCAGCGCGTGCTGCTCTCCAACAAGGTGAACTACTGGACCGGTCAGGAAGGGCGCGAGTTTGAGCGCGAGTTCGCCGACTTTGCGGGTAGTGAATACGCCATTGCCGTTGCCAACGGCACCACGGGGCTGGACCTGGCGCTGAAGGGGCTGGGCATCGGCGAAGGGGAAGGTAGGGGGCGTGATGAGGTGATCGTCACCTCGCGCACCTTCCTGGCTTCGGCCTCCAGCATAGTCACCGCCGGGGCGGTACCGGTGTTTGCCGATGTGGACCGCGATTCCCAGAACATTACCGCCGAGACGGTGGCGGTGAAGATCACGCCGCGCACTCGGGCTATTCTCGCAGTGCATCTGGCCGGTTGGCCCTGTGAGATGGATGCCCTGATGACGCTGGCCGAGCAGCACGGCCTAACTGTGATCGAGGACTGCGCCCAAGCCCACGGTGCCCGCTATCGCGGCTGCAGCGTGGGCAGCATCGGCTACGTGGGCTGCTGGTCGTTCTGCCAGGACAAGATCATGACTACCGGTGGGGAGGGAGGCATGGTCACCACCAACGACGAGGCGCTGTGGCGGCGCATGTGGGCCTACAAGGACCACGGCAAGGGCTGGGAGGCGGTCTACGAGCGCGAGCACCCTCCGGGATTTCGCTGGCTGCACGAGAGCTTCGGCACCAACTGGCGGTTGACTGAGATGCAGTCCGCCATCGGGCGCATTCAGCTTGCGCGTATGCCGGAGTGGAAGGCGGCGCGTCAGGCCAATGCCCGGCGCATTTGGCAGACGGCTGCTGAGTGCCATGGCCTGAGGGTGCCGGAGATTCCTGCGCATATCGAGCATGCCGCCTATAAGTGCTATGTGTTCGTGGAGCCGGAAAAGCTGGCCGAAGGGTGGGATCGTGACCGCATCCAGAGCGCGATCATCAGCCGTGGCGTGCCGTCTTTCTCTGGCTCCTGCTCGGAGGTGTACCTGGAGAAGGCGTTTGATGGCACTGGATGGCGGCCTGAAGAGCCGCTAACGGTAGCTCGAGAGCTGGGGGAGACCAGTCTGATGTTTCTCTGTCACCCCACGCTGACCGAGGCGGAGATCGACAAGACCTGCCGGGTGCTGCGGGAGGTGATGGAGTTGGCCAGTGAGAACAAGGACGATTCATGACGGTTTTGGTTACCGGCGGCGCCGGCTATATCGGCTCCCATACGGTGCTGGCCCTGCTGGAGGCGGGGCATGAGGTGGTGGTGCTGGATAACCTCTGCAACGCCTCCCGTGAGTCGCTGCGCCGGGTGGGGCGATTGACCGGACGCTCTCTGTTCTTTGTCGAGGGGGATATCCGCGACCGCGCTCTGCTGGATCGGCTGTTCCGCGAGCATTTGGTCAGTGCAGTGATTCACTTCGCTGGGCTCAAGGCGGTAGGAGAGAGCGTTCAGCAGCCACTCTCCTACTACGAGAACAACGTCGCAGGCACCCTGGTGCTCTGCCAGGCCATGCAGGCCGCCGGCGTCACGCGGTTGGTCTTCAGCTCGTCTGCCACGGTGTATGGCGATAGCCACCCCATGCCGCTGCATGAAGGCCTCCCCACCGGGCAGCCCACCAATCCCTACGGGCGCTCCAAGCTGATGTTGGAGGAGGTGCTGCGCGATCTGGCCGTGTCAGACAACGCCTGGTCCATTGCGCTGCTGCGCTACTTCAACCCCGTCGGTGCCCATTCGAGCGGGCTGATTGGTGAAGACCCCCAGGGCATACCCAACAACCTGCTTCCTTATGTGGCCCAGGTGGCCGTGGGGCGCCGCGAGCGCCTGACGGTCTATGGCAGCGACTACCCCACATCCGACGGCACCGGCGTTCGCGACTACATCCATGTGATGGACCTGGCCGAAGGGCACCTCTGCGCCCTGAATGCTCTGGCTGAACGCGATGGTGTGCATACCTGGAACCTGGGCACCGGCCAGGGATACTCCGTACTCGAGGTGGTGAAGGCCTTCGAGCAGGCCTCGAGGCGTGCGGTGCCCTACCGCATCGAACCGCGCCGCCCGGGCGACGTGGCCGCCTGCTGGGCAGATGCGACCCTTGCCGAGCGGGAGCTGGGCTGGAAGGCTAGACGCGGTTTGGCGGAGATGATGGGTGATATCTGGCGCTGGCAACGGCAGAACCCGAATGGCTATCGATAGTCTGCGTTGCTCTGGTAACGAAACAAAGGAATCAAGATGAAAGTCGCCATTGTCGGCACCGGCTACGTTGGCCTCTCCAACGCCACGATCTGGCCCAGAACAACCGGGTCCTGGCACTGGATATCGTTCCCGAGAAGGTGGCGATGCTTAACGACCGCTGATCGCCCATCGTGGACGCCGAGATCAGCGCCTTTCACGCCCACCGCAAGCTCGACTTTACCGCTAGCCTGGATCACGAAGCCGCCTGATCCCACGTTCTAAGAAGCCTGACAGGCATCGCCCCACAGGCGGTCAGCTTCGGCACCTCCGGCCATCGGGGCCGCGCCACTGCGGGCTCCTTCAACTGCGACCATCTGCTGGCGATCACCCAGGCGGTGGTTACCTACCGCCGCCGGGAGGGCATCGACGGGCCGCTGTTCCAGGGCCAGGACAGCCATGCGCTCTGCGCCCCGCCCGGCCTGGGAGACGGCCCTGGGCGTGCTGGTGGCCAACGGGGTGGAGGTGCGCATCGAGCGCGATACGGCGCTGACCGCCACGCCCCTGGTCAGCCACGCCATCCTGTGCCATAACCGCGGCCGCGAGGCGGCCCTGACCGATGGGCTGATCATGACCCCCTCACACAATCCGCCGGAAGATGCCGGTATCAAGTATAACCCGCCCCACGGCGGCCCGGCGGATACCCGGACCACCGGCTGGATCGAGGGCGAGGCCAACCGCCTGCTGGCTGCGGGGACGGCGACGATTGCCTGCGCGACGCCGGACGAGGCCCGGGCCCTGGCCGTACCCCAGGACATGCTGGGCGAGTACGTCGAGGCCCTGGGGGAGGCCATCGACATGGACGCCATCGCCCGCTCGGGCTTGCGCCTGGTCGCGGACCCCATGGGCGGCACTACGCTGCCGGTGTGGCAGGCCATCGCCGAGCGCTGGGGCCTCAACCTCGAGGTGGTGAATACCGCGCTGGACCCGAGCTTCGCCTTCATGCCGCCGGACCACGACGGCAGGATCCGCATGGACTGTTCCAGCGCAGCGGCCATGGCGGGGCTTCTATCCCGCAAGACCGACTTCGATCTGGCCTTCGGCAATGACCCGGACGCCGCTCGCCATGGCACCGTCGATGCGGCGGGGCTGATGAACCCGAACCACTACCTGGCGGTGGCCATCGACTACCTGCTGACCCACCGCCCGGCCTGGGAGCGCTCGCTCAAGGTGGGCAAGACCCTGGTCTCCTCCTCGATGATCGACCGGGTGGTGGCCAGCCACGGCTGCACCCTCTTCGAGGTGCCGGTGGGGTTCAAGTGGTTCGTGGAAGGGCTGCATCGCGGCGAGCTAGCCTTCGGCGGCGAGGAGAGCGCCGGGGCGAGCTTTCTCACCATGGATGGCCGGCCCTGGTCTACGGACAAGGATGGCATCCTGCTCTGCCTGCTCGCCGCGGAGCTGATGGGGGTGACCGGCCAGCGCCCCAGCGAGCGCTACGCTGAGCTGGTCGCCCGCCACGGCGAACCCCATTACCGCCGGGTAGACACCCCCTGCAGCCGCGAGCAGCAGCAGGCGCTGAAGACTCTCGACGCCACCGCCCTCGACCTCGAGACCCTTGGCGGCGACCCGCTCCACCAGCGCCTCAACGCCGCCCACGGCAACCTGGCCCCAATCGGTGGCATCAAGCTCACCACCGACAATGGCTGGATCGCCCTGCGCCCCAGCGGTACAGAACCCCTCTACAAGCTCTACGCCGATAGCTTCCGCGACACGGAGCACCTTCAGGCGTTAATAGACGATGCCCAGTCGGCGCTGCGGCGAGTAGCCGGGGCGGGGAGCGAGAGTGCTGCCCGCTGAGAGCAACTTCCAGACTGACCGAAAGGCCGTCGCCTCCCAGTCCCGCTATTTGATGTGGCTGACCGCTGCCAGCCTGCCGCTGGTGGCGTTGATGCCGTTGCTGCTCCCTGATGGCGGTACCTGGGCACTGGGCATGCTCTTCCTTCTGGGGCTGGCGTTGGCGCTCCGTGCCGTGGTTGCCTCATCGCCACTGCCTTGGCGGTTGCCGCTGCTGCTGGCCGGTATGGCACTGCTCTGGTGGGGCACTGCCCTGCTGCAGGTCGAAGAGAGCGACGCGCTGCCCTTCGTGGCCGTGCTGCTGATGGCCAGCGTGGCCAGCTGGGTTCGCCCGCTCGTGGTGCCGTGCCAGGCCGCCTGGTGGTGGGGCATCGGGCTCACCGGGCTGGGCACCGGCGGCTGGGCGCTCTGGCAACATGGGATACAGGGGATGTCTCGGGCCGTTGGCCATGCGCCCCTGCATGCGATTCTCTACGGAAACCTGTCGCTACTGGCGGGGCTGTGCTGCCTGGTGGGGTTGGTCTGGGCCGCAACGCAGCCACATCGCCGGTGCTGGCTCGCCTGGTTGGTGGCCGGTGCCCTGGGCAGTGTGCTGGCGTCGCTTCTCTCCGGCAGCCGTGGCGGCTGGCTCTCCTTGCCGGTGGTTGCCTGGCTCCTCTATCGCCTGTGGTGGTGTCATTGGTCTGTGTGCCGTCGCTGGGTGGCGGGCATGCTCGCACTGGGTCTCCTTGCTGTGCCTGTGCTGCTGCCCCAGACCGGCGTGCAGAGCCGGGTCGCGGCTGCCGTTTCAGAAGTGCAGGACACCCTGGCGGGGGAGGCCCGTGGCTCGATCGGCACCCGTGTAGAGATCTATAAGGGCAGCCTGGCGTTAATCGCCGAGCGCCCGCTGCTGGGACACGGCCTGGCAGGCTATCGGGAAGGCATGCGCGAGCGGGTGGAGCAGGGCGCGCTGATTCCCACGGTGGCCCGCCACTGGCACGCCCACAATGACCTGCTGGAGGCCTGGGTGAAACGCGGCCTGCCCGGATTGCTGATCGTTATGGGGCTTTACCTGACCCCGCTCTGGGCGGTGCTGCGTGCCTGGCCTGGGCTCCCGGCATCACGCCGCAGCCTGGCCATGGCGGGACTGCTGCTCCCGGTCATGTTCTTCGACTTCGGGCTCAGCTACGCCTTCTTCGCCTACCCCCAGGCCCTCGCCGGCTACCTGGCCTGGGCGGTGGTGTTGATGCCGCCGAATCAGCCAAGGTACGCACGGTGATGGCCAGTTCAGGTTTTGCGCGCGATCGCCAATGGAGCCGGTTGGCATCAGTGTACCGTCCAGTTGGGAGTGGGCCACTCTACACCCGTGGAACTCCCGCGTTACCATGGCATGACATTGAATGCTGGAGAGTCGCTGTGCCCGATATTCGCCTGCGAATCGAACTGCTTGATACCGATCCGTTGGTCTGGCGCCGTATGGTGGTGCCCGAGCAGATAAACCTGCATCGTCTTCACGAGCTCATCCAGGACGTGTTGGGCTGGGGAGACTGCCACCTCTACGAATTCGAGTGCAACGACCGTTATTACGGCGAGCCGGACGAGTGGAGCGATCGCCCCATCGCACAGGCACGCAATGCCAAGCTGAAGTCACTGGCGGCCCGTGCCAAGGGTGGCATCTTCCACTACCTCTATGATTTCGGCGATGGCTGGGAGCACCGCATTGTGGTTGAGGCAACAGGGCTGGAGGAGAGTGACCCCTGCCCTCGGCTGATCGACGGTGACATGGCCTGTCCGCCGGAAGATATCGGTGGCACAGGAGGCTATGCGGCCCTGAAGGCGGCGGCAGCCGGTGAGAAGGATGCCTATGGTCAGGAGTTGCTGGAGGCGATCGGTGGCCAATTCGATCCCGAGGCGCTGGATGAGGACGAGATCGCCTTCATGCTCGAGCCCTTCCAGGCGAGCTTTCGGCGCTTGGGCAGCGGATCTGCACAGCCGCGCCCGACGCAGGGCCAGCCCCTGGACATGGAGCAGTTCCTCAAGGCCCAGGGCATCCATAGCATCGAGGAGCTGATGCAGGCCCTGCAAGGCGAGATCGACCAGAATCGCAAGTGAATGAATGCCCCTGACACTCAGGGAGCCTTGCCAGCCGTCCTTCCCCTTATCATGCTGATCGGCGCAACGCGTCCACCTACCCCCGAGAGACCCTTATGAGCACCGAACCCGAACCCCAACTCATACAGAGTTCCTTGAGCCAGACCATCACCCGCGATAGTCATATCCTGCAGATTGATATTTACCGGCTGGAGGAGGAGGCCAGCTGGGTGCTGGAAGTGGTCAACGAGACTGGCACGTCCCATGTGTGGGACGACCGCTTCGCCACGGATCAGGCTGCATTGGATGCGGTACACGAGGCGCTCGACGACGACGGCATCACCGCCTTTCTGGACTGACAGGCAGAACGACCTGATCGGGAAGGTACGGCTGGGTGACCGGGCATGGGAGGAGCTCCCGTGTCAGGTAGCTCGTCGATAGCCCGAAGGCGATGAGCTGGCCACCAAGGAGCGTGTTGATGTACGACCTGTTGAAGGTCCTGGTAGCGAACCTGATGATGCCGCTGCCGGTGAGTCTGGGGCTGGGTCTCCTGGGGCTTCTCCTGTTCCGCTGGCAACGGCGGTGGGGTGTCGCGCTGATGGGCCTAGGGCTGGGCGTTCTGTTCCTGGCCAGC
Organism: Halomonas sp. C10-5; assembly: GCF_057169305.1. NCBI lineage: Bacteria > Pseudomonadati > Pseudomonadota > Gammaproteobacteria > Oceanospirillales > Halomonadaceae > Halomonas > Halomonas sp. C10-5. The sequence goes on along the minus strand of NZ_CP175665.1, from coordinate 1,838,902 downwards.
TGGCCGCCGGTGGCGGATCGCTTGCTTGCCCCCCTGGAATCACGCTATGCGGCACTGGACACCTTGCCCGACGATGACGTATTAGCGGCCGTGGTGGTGCTGGGCGGGGGCTGGGAGCCCGACTCGCCGCGCTCGGCGGTGGGCCGTTTGAGTGACAGCTCGGCCATGCGGCTGATGGAAGGCATCCGACTCTGGCGACAGCGACCTGAGCTGCCGTTGATCGTCTCGGGTGCCAGCCGTGACCCCGACATCGCTCCGGTCGCTCAGGGCTATGCCGACGCGGGAGCTGAACTCGGTGTCCCGGAGGACCGGCTGATGGTGCTCGACACCCCGACCGACACTGGCCTGGAGGCGCAAGCCGTGCGTAATGCCCTGGGGGAGGGCAGCCAGGTGGTGGTGGTCACCTCGGCCTCACATATGCCGCGTGCCATCCACCACTTCCAGCAGGCCGGGTTGCTGCCGGTGCCGGCGCCGACCCACTACCTGGCGCGCCATCAGCGCCGGGGGCAGCTTCAGGAGTGGGTGCCCTCTGCCACCGAGCTTCGCAAGACCGAACGGGCGGTCTATGAAGCCCTGGGACGCCTGGCTGTCAGCTGGGAACATTGAAACGAGCGTGTCGAGATCTAAGCGCCGGTAACGGCGCCATCGGCCACGAGAGGCTCTAGGACGGGGGCTGCGGCGTATTGGCGATAAGGCCCGCTTATCGGTACAGAGTAGCATCGTGGTGTCGCTTTCCAGTAGGTAGCGCGCAGAGATTACGAGCCATGGAATGCCTTCGGCGAGCTGCAACCCCGCGTATGCATTGCGACAGTGGGTGGGTCACGTCAAAAACTGCCATCAAACGATGTGCCTAGCTAACAAGCCAACGCTCCGATTTCCCCCCATATAACAACGCTTTGCCGCCCCACTCCGATCCAAGACATGATGAATACCCCACAAAAGCTAAGCTGAGCCTTGCAAGGTGGTGGATCGTAACTTAATGTAACCTCAGGTGCTGAACGTGACGGCATCGCTGGTGTTAATCGGGTGGCTGGCCGCCCACGACAACCCGAAGGGCCCATGGGCCGGACGGACAGGAGAAGGGGAAAGACGATGAAGACAAACGAATTAGTGAAAGCGAAGCGCGGTCAGGGTGGTTTTACCCTGATTGAACTGATGATTGTGGTAGCGATCGTTGGTATACTTGCTGCGATTGCTATTCCCAGATATCAGGACTATGTTGCAAGGTCTCAAGTTACCGAAGGCTTATCCTTGGCTTCAGGGTTGAAAGTCGACATGTCTGAAACTTTTTTGTCTACGGGTAGCTGGCCAACTACCATTGGTTATGGAACAGCCACAGACCCTGCTGGAAAATATGTGCAATCGCTTGCAACTTCGACTAGTGGGTCCGGCTCTTCGGCTGTTGGTGTTATACAAGTGACTATGAAAGGGTCTGGAGTTGCTAGTGCAATAACTTCAGACACCTTTAACTTGTTTGCTACCCTTGATGCTAGTAATGCAGCTATCACTGGCTGGCCTTGTTCTGTTGGCTCATTGGAAGATAAATATTTGCCCACTTCTTGTCGTAAGTAAGCTTTCCGCTCTGGTCGTGTAATTTTTGGCTGGGCAATGCCCAGCCTTTTCTTGTGGCTTCGTGTGCGGCCTTTATTTTTTTATTTTTCGGGAAAAGCCTATTAGCTTCCTTGCCTGTGGTTGATTGATTTTGGTAGAGACGACTTTCTGCAATAATTATATTTCCGTAAAGCTCAGGGGATGGCATAATTTTTTTGTTTTTATTTGCCCATTTTATAAATAACGAAATTGAATCTTTATCTTTGATGTCTAGTGACGAGCGTAGATGTTGGCTCATTAATATTAAGTCAAGCATCATAGGGGTTCCAAATGGGTTGTCTATGATGGAAAACCCATAAATTTTATTTTGCCCTGATTCAATATGGTTTTTTACTTTCCAAAGAGTAAAGTTATGACTTGCCATAAACAATATTACTATTAATGGTACGGCTATTCCACTGGCGCGAATTCCAGATGTGTACAGGTTTTTCTTGTTTTTTTCTTGCCAGCATTTCCCTGCCGCCATCCCCAAAAGCAACACAAACACCAGCCAGTGTACCTGGCTATGATAGAAGGGCAGTTCCAGCATGCTGTGAATCAGCAGCGGCAGCAGCAGGGCGGCCAGTACCAACCTGTCTCCCTTCTGCTCTTTCGCGACTAGCTTCCAAAGCACCCAGCCGCCGAAGGTGACCAGCGAAAGCAGTGGCAACAACCCGCCTTCGATGCCCCAGTAGAGCAGCTCGTTATGCGGATGGGCATACGTCTGAGTGATGATCGGATCGACGATCTCCGGTTGGTTCTGCAGCAGGGCGGCACGCCAGTCGGCGAAACTGTGCAGGAATTCGAATTGGAAACGGCCATAACCCCATCCGGTGAGGGGTTCCTCCAGGATCATCTTCAGGCTATGCAGGTACACCGGAATCCGTTCGCCACCACCTTGTTCCAGCTTGCGTGCCACCGCACCGCCACCTTCCGTGGTCAGCAGGAACAGCGCTGCGGCGATCACGATGCCGGCGATCAGGGCGGTGCCCCATTGCCTGAAGCGAGCGCGATCCTGATGCCACAGGTAACCCATCACCAGCGGCACGGCGATCAGGGTGCCTAGGAAACCGCTGCGCGAGGCGATAGTAAGCAGCAGAAACGGAATGAATAGCGGCGCCAGCAAGGTGATACCGCGCTCTACGTTGCTGCGCGCCTCGGCGAACAGCCAGGCGGAGATCACCAACCCCGTGGCCAGGAAGCTTGCCATTACGTTGACCTGCTGGAAGACGCCATAGGGGCGCCCGCTCTCGACGGGGTAGCCAAGCCAGTTGCCTGGCTGCAGCACGAAGTGCTGCACGTAGCCGAAGGCGGTCTCCAGCAGCACCCCCGAGAAGATCGCCATGCCGATCCACCACCAATCGCGGCGGGTGAACTGCAGTTGGGCGATACCCAGCAGCAGGATGGCGCCGGCGGTGACGGTGAGCATACGGGGCAGGGCGATCAACGAGGCCTCGTTCCAGCTCCACAGGAAGGGCAGCCATAGCGCCAGCAGTAACAGGCCTAGGCCCTTGTGGAAGGCGCTGAAGCGGATCACCCCGCGGCTCGCCGGCCACATGGCGATGGCCATCATCACCCCGAAGCCCATCCATACCGCGGCGTTGTGGGGCATGCGCAGCCCGGTGCCGCCCAGGTTGGGGAAGGTGACGTGCAGCAGCACGGTGAAAGTGACGAAGGCGGTGACGATGAACGCCTTTCTCAGGCGCGGGTTGGGGGCTTGGTCGTCGTCCTCTGGCCCAGTGTGGGACGCGTTGGTGTCCTGGGCAGCTGGCATGGTGTTGGCTGTCATGATGTTCCAGACCTATAGAGCCTTGGGGCTGTAGCAATTTGTAACCGCTAGTCTCCGGGTTGCCGGGGTCGAGCGCAACATGCCGACCGAATCTGGAGGTGAGCCAATGTGTCATCGGATGATGGTGCATCGCACATGGATGGAGTTTTGTGCCGCTGAAGAGATGGCTGAGTCGTTAGTAGGGTTGGCTATCAGATAGCCAATCCTGATGAGATTTATCTATGTGATATGTGCCTCCACAGGCTGCACAAATTCAGATCGTAACGTGGTCGTCGGTGGTCCGGTGTTGAAAAAGTGCAGACCGAGTGGTGGTCGATGGGCTGCACTTTTTCAGCAGGCGCAGCAAAAGTGCTGGAATTCGGGTTTTGCTGAAGTGGGTGCAATTGTGCGTCGGCCGGTGAAAAAGTGCAGATGCCCGTGGAGCGTCAGTCGGGTAATTGAGTCGTCGGATCTGCAAAAGTGCAGAGAATCGGGTTTTGCTAATATGGCTGCATTTGTGCGCCAGAGGGTGAAAAAGTGCAGATGTGGGAAGGGGGACCATCTGGGGCGGATCTGCAAAAGTGCAGGAAATCCGCTTTCGCGCAAAGGGGTGAATTTGTGCAGCAGGTGCTGCAAAAGTGCAGCTGGCGTTCTCGTAAGCGGTTGATTTTAAAAGATTCGACCGATAAGAGGTGTATTATCGATACCCTGGATACGCTCAACACTAGCAGGCAACGGCGCTGCACCATCAGTGAAGTGGACCCCATCCTTCGGACCACCTGACAGGTCATCTAAGCTCGGATCGGATCATCATCGGCGTCAGGCCGCCTGTTTCACTGGTTGTGGGAAGTACGCCTCATCCGGTGTTGCATCGTCCAATCCCTGATGGGGCCGCTCCTGGTTGTACCAGGCGAAGTAACGGCCCAGTTCCTGCTTCAGGTGGGCCCCGTCCTTGAAGGCCCTCAGGTAGACACACTCGTACTTCACGCTGCGCCAGAGCCGCTTCACGAAAATGTTGTCTCGGTAGCAGCCCTTGCCGTCCATGCTGATGGTGACGCTGTGAGCTTCCAGGACACCGCTGAAGGCCTGGCTGGTGAACTGGCACCCCTTGAAGATCTCGGGCGCTCCGTGACGGGCCAGTGCTTCCTCCAGCGCATCCACACAGAAGTCCGTGTCCAGAGTGCTGGAGACCCGCCACGACAGGGCACGGCGGCTATACCAGTCCATCACCACCATCAGGTACATGAACCCGCGTGCCAGCGGAATGTAGCTGATGTCGGTCGCCCACACCTGGTTCGGCCGGTCGATCGTCAGGCCGCGCAGCCGGTAGGGGTAGATCCGGTGGCCCTTGCCCGGCAGGCTGGTCCGTGGCCGCGGGTAGACGGCCTGGAGACCCATCTGACGCATCAAACGGCGCACCCGCTTGCGGTTGACCCGGTGCCCCAGCCGGTTGAGGTGGACGGTCATCCGGCGGGATCCGTAGACCGGCGTCAGCAGGTGCTGCTCATCGATCAGGCGCATCAGCACCAGATTCTCGGCCAGCCATTCGCGCTGCTGGTAGTACAGTGAGGAACGGCTGATGCCCAGCAGCTGACACTGCCGTCTCAGACTCGGGGTAGCGGAAGATGGCGGCTCGATCATGGCCAGGCGCTGGGCCCGGCTCAACGATCGAGCCTGCGAGATAAAAAATCTCGTTCTACCGTCAACTTACCGATCTCACGGTACAGAGTATCGATCTCCTCCTGGCTCTTCTGGGCGGCCTTGCCGCTGCTGCCCTTGAAGATGTCAGCGGCGTTGTCCAGCAGTTCACGCTTCCACTGGCTCACCATGGAGGGATGTAGCTCGAAGCGAGCTGCCAGCGCCGAGGTGGTCTCGTCGCCCTTCAGCGCAGCCAAGGCCACCTTGGCCTTGAACTCGTTGCTGTACTGCCGACGTTTCTTGCTCATGATCAGGGTCTCCTGGTCGGTCTGATCAGAGCTTAGCGCCTGGTCCGAATTTCGGGGACCACTTCACAGTCACCGATTGCAGCGATGAAGGAGAGGTCCATTCGTCCTGAGTTATTTACCAAAAGGGTGGTCAATCACACGGGACCCGACACCTATACTCTAGTGCGGCTTTCGGCCTTCAAGACGCAGAAGTACCGGCCAAGCTTCCCCGCCGACGGTTTCGCGACCCTGACCAAGGCCCAGGAGTGGGTTCAGCAATTCACCGAGTGGTACAACCACCAGCACCGGCACAGCGCCCTTCGCTACGTCACGCCGAGCCAGCGCCATAATGGCGAGGCCAAAGGCATCCTGGCGCAGCGCCGGGAGGTCTTCGAGGCGGCGAAGCAACGTCACCCGGAGCGCTGGTCGGGTGACATCCGGAAACTCAGCCTGCCAGAGGTAGTGCACCTGAATCCCGAGAGGGACCCGGTGCCACAGGCAGCAGGGTTTTAAAGAGCCAGAACCATTTCATGTGCCAACTATGTTGACAGACTCCGACGTTCTACAGTACGAAAAGCCGCCCATACAGCGCCATCAGCGGTTCTCCCGACAACAGGGTAATCCAGCCGGCAAGCGACAAATAGGGGCCGAAAGGCATGGGGGCGCCTCGCAAGCGCGGCACGGCCAGCTGGATAAGGATTCCGAGTACGGCGCCGACGCCGGCGGAGAGGATCAGCAGCAGGGGCAGGTACTGCCAGCCCATCCAGGCGCCTAGGGCGGCGAGCAGTTTGAAGTCGCCATAGCCCATGCCCTCCTTACCGGTGATCAGCTTGAAGGCCCAGTAGAAGCTCCACAGCACCAGATACCCGGCCATGGCGCCGATTACGGCACTGGACAGCATCAGCGGCTGGAACAGCAGCTGGTAGAGCAGGCCGGCCCACAGCAGCGGCAGGGTGAGGTTGTCCGGCAGCAGTTGGGTGCGCAGGTCGATCACCGCCATGGCTAGCAGCGCCAGACAGGCGCCGAGGATAAACACACCCTGCCAGGTGGCGCCGAAGAGTACCACCACGGCGAGCGCCAGGGCACCGCCGGCCAGCTCCACCAGCGGGTACTGGGGGCTAATACGCGCCTGGCAGTTGGCACAGCGTCCGCGGCACTTTAGCCAGCCCATGACCGGAATATTGTCGTGCCAGGCGATGGGGTGCTCGCAGCTCGGGCACATGGAGCGTGGGGTAAGCAGGTTGAACGGCTCGTTATGTTCCTCGGGCAGTTCCAGGGCTTCGCGAGCTTCGGCTCGCCAGCCGCGCATTAGCATTACCGGCAGGCGGGCGATGACCACGTTGAGGAAGCTGCCCAGGCAGAGGCCCACGAAGGCCGCCAGGGGGAAGAGCAGGGAGGTGGGGAGGTCTAGCAAAACAGGGCCTCAAGGAAGCAAGGGGTTAGGTGCCTGCCGCCCCTTTTGGGGTCAGACCCCGGCCAGGACGTCAGGTGTTGTCAGGGTGCACGATTCTGGCGGTGGTCCCTCCGCTGGGGTCTGACCCCAAAAGGAGGTTCGGTGGAACGGCCGGGGCGCCTGACGGCGCCAGTCGCGAGGCGGAGCCGGAACGCCGGACCGCTCCCTTCTACAATTCGATAGCCGCTTGGTCGGCTTTGTTAGATGACAGAGCCGAGCTCGAAGATCGGCAGATACATCGAAATCACCAGGCCGCCGACCAGTACGCCGAGAACCACGATGATAAAGGGTTCGAGCAGTGAGGTGAGGGTGTCGACCATGTTGTCGACCTCCTCCTCGTAGTAGTCGGCGACGCGGTTGAGCATGGCGTCCAGCGAACCGGCTTCCTCGCCGATGCCGACCATCTGCACCGCCAACGGCGGAAACTGCTCGGTCATGCGCATAGCGAAGGCGAGCTGCTGGCCGGTGGCGACGTCCTCGCGGATCTGGCCCACGGCGCGCTCATAGACCTTGTTGCCAGTGGCGCCGGCGGCGGTGTCCAGCGCCTCCACCAGCGGCACGCCGGCGCCAAAAGTGGTGGCTAGGGTGCGCGAATAGCGTGCCACGGCAGACTTGTCGAGGATCTGGCCGATCACCGGGATCTTCAGCGACCAGGCGTGCATGCGGTAGGCAAAGCTCTCGGATTTCTTCACCCCGGTGCGGATAAAGAAGATAAAGGCCGCCACGCCGACGATGAACCACCACCAGTAGGCCTGGGCGAACTCCGACATTGAGATGGTCATGCGGGTCATGGCCGGCAGTTCGGCGCCAAAGCCGTGGAACAGGCTCTCGAACTGCGGCACCACCTTGATCAGCAGCAGGGCGGTGACGCCGATGCCTACCGCGATGACAGCGGCGGGGTACCATAGCGCCTTCTTCACCCGGGACTTGAGCGATTCCACCTTCTCCTTGTAGGTAGCCACGCGCTCGAGCATGCGATCCAGCGAGCCGGACTGTTCGCCAGCCGCCACCAGGTTGCAGAACAGCTTGTCGAAGTGCTGCGGGTGGCGCTGCATCGCCTCGGAGAAGCTGGCACCGGCGCCAACATCGTTCATCAGCTCCTGCACCAGGGCGCTCATGGCAGGCTTCTTCATGCTCTCCGCCACCACCTGGAAGGCCTGCAGGATAGGCACGCCGGCGCGGATCATGGTGGCCATCTGGCGGGCGAACAACATGATGTCGCGGGGCTTGATCTTGCCCATGCCACCGCCGATCCCGCCCTTGCGGCGCACGTTCTTGACGATGATGTTCTGGCCGCCGAGGATTCGCTCGACCTCCTGTTTCTGGGCGGCGATCAATTCTCCACCCACCTTGCGCCCGCCGGGTCCCTTGCCGGTCCAGTTCCAGCGGTAGAGCTTGGTCTTCTGGTGAGCCCTGAGTTTGCGTGCCGTGGCCATGGTGTGTTCCCTGTTCCCTGAGTTCTTCTTAGCTACAAGTTACAAGGCGCAAGCTTCAAGGAGAAGGCTTGAAGGGCTGCTGTCTGGTAGGAGGGATGCTTTGCATCGCGATCAGAGGCCGCAGGCCTCCCGGTAAACCCACCTATGTTTGGCAACTCCCCCCAAGGCGCCTGGCGGCGCCAGTCGCGAGGCGGAGCCTCCCTCCTACAATTTTGCCGTGCAGGGCATTCTTCCAGCTTTTAATCCTTCGTCACCCTGAACACCTCCGCCAGGCTGGTCACGCCCTGCATCGCCTTGAGCAGGGCGCTGCGGCGCAGGTCCGGGTGGCCTTCCTCGCGGGCCTGGGTGTCAAAATCCATGGAGTTGCCGTTGCGCATGATCAGCTGGCTCATGGCGTTGCTGATCGGCACCACCTCGTAGATGCCCACGCGGCCCTTGAAGCCCTTTGTGCAGTGCTTGCAGCCCACCGGTTCGAAGATGGTGGCACCGGCGATCTCCTCAGGCGTGAAGCCCTGCTCCTCCAGCACTTCGTGGGGGATGTCCGCGGGCTGCTTGCAGTGCTTGCACAGCCGCCGGGCCAGGCGCTGGGCGATGATCAGGCTCACGGAGCTGGCGATATTGAATGGCGCCAGGCCCATGTTGGCTAGGCGCGTCAGCGTCTCCGCCGCCGAGTTGGTGTGCACGGTGGAGAGCACCAGGTGGCCGGTCTGGGAGGCCTTGACGGCGATCTCGGCGGTCTCCAGGTCGCGAATCTCGCCGACCATCACCACGTCCGGGTCTTGGCGCAGGAAGGCGCGCAGGGCGCTGGCGAAGTCGAGCCCGATCTTTGGCAGCACGTTGACCTGGTTGACCCCGGGCACCTTGATCTCCACCGGGTCTTCGGCGGTGCAGATGTTGCGTTCCACCTCGTTCAAGATATTGATGCCGGTGTAGAGCGTCACCGTCTTGCCGCTGCCGGTGGGGCCGGTGACCAGGATCATGCCCTGGGGCTGGTCAAGCACCGTCTCGTACATCGCCTTCTGCTCGGGGGTGAAGCCGAGCTGCTCGATGCCGATCTGCGCCGAGGTGGGGTCGAGGATACGCAGCACCACCTTCTCGCCGTACACCGTGGGCAGCGAGTTGACGCGAAAGTCGATGGAGCGTGACTTGGAGAGCCGCAGCTTGATGGCGCCATCCTGCGGCAGACGGCGCTCGGAGATATCCAGCCGCGACATCACCTTGAGGCGTGCGGCGATTCGAGTGCGCATGGCGAAGGGCGGATGGGCAACGTCGTGGAGCATGCCGTCGATGCGAAAGCGCACCCGGTAGCTGGTCTCGTAGGGTTCGAAGTGGATATCCGAGGCGCCACGGTTGATGGCGTCGAGCAGGATCTTGTTGACGAATTTGATGATCGGCGCATCTTCACGGGCTGACTGTGCGTCGGCATGGATATCCACCTCGCCGCTGCCGTCATCATCGGCGTAGCCTAGCTCGCCGATGGCGTCGTCTACTCCCTTGAGCGAGTCGAGCATGCTCTTCTCGCTGTTGGCGAGATACCCTTCCAGCACGGGCACCAACTGGTCCACCGGGGCCAGGATGCCTTCCGGCGTGAGGCCGGTAGCGAACTGCAGTTCGTCGAGCTGGGCCAGGGTTGAGGGGTAGGGCACCGCCACGGTAAGGCGGTGACCGTGCTGGATCAGCGGCAGCACCTTGAGCTTGCGCAGGATCTTCTCGGGAAAGCGCTCTGCTTTGGGCAGCGTCTCAGCGCGGATGGCATCCAGATCCATGATCGGCAGACCATATTCCCAGGCCGCTGTCAGCGTGGCCTGGCGGGCCGAGACCAGCCCAGTATCGATCACATGCTCCAGCAGCGAGACCTCGCTCTCACGGGCCTCCTCCTCAGCGCGCACCGCGGCCGCGTGTGAGAACCGCCCATCCGCCACGAGCCGCCGCGCCAGGCCGCGCAGCCCGCTGGTATCAGGCTGGGTACTCTTGAGCGGGGCTTGGGGTGGGCTGCGGTAATCGTTCATGGTGTCTCGCGCTGTTGGGGCGGGGCCATCAGCCCCCGGATGGCAAATGCCATGCTGGCTTTACGATATGCCCCATTCTAGCCTCCAACCTCTCTCACGCCCAGCCGGCGGCGCGCCGACACCGACGGGATTTCAACTCTGTGGAGGACCCTGCCTCAACTCGTTGAGTTGGGGCAGGGTATGTTTTGCTGTTGATCGTGGTGGCGCGATCATCGGGATTCTGGCGGCGATTGCAATACTGCAGTAACAGAATTATTGATTGCAATTGACCCCGCACCGTAAGGCTAGTCCGGGACAGACTCCCATTTCCGCACCTGGCCTTCAGGCATGAACGCGCCAGCGACCTGCAGAGATGCCGGCCGTTGGCGTTTACGCTCCTGCTTGCCACGCACAACCCCTGTCGTTGATGTTGCAACGCAGCACTAAGTGGTGCTATTGTGCATTGCAGCAGAGCGGGGCCTTGAATGAGAGATCCCGTTCCCATCAGCCAGAACCGGAGTATCTCGATATGATCAACGCATTCGCATTCGACACCAAGCAGTTCGACACCGCCCAGTTCGACTCGCTTTTCTTGGCCCCGGCCCGCGCCTTCGCCGCTCTTTCGGTCGATTACACCGAGAAGCTGGTCAACGCCCAGCTCGAGGCAACCAAGGCCTACACCGACACCAGTCTGACGCAGCTGCGTAACCTGGTGCAGGTGAACGACGCCGAAGGCCTGAAGAGTTACCTGGAAGGCCAGCAGCAGGTAGCCCAGGAACTGAGCGAGCGCCTCAAAGGGGATGCCGAGAAGGTCGTGGCCCTGCAGCAGGAGTTCGTGCAGGAGAGCCAGAAGCTGGCCGAAGGCAGCGTCAAGCAGGCCCAGGAATCCGCCAAGCAGGTCACCGAGTCTGCCGCCACCGCTACCAGCAAGGCCGCCAAGGAAGCCGCTCCGGCTACCAAGGCCAAGACTGCCGCTCAGGCGTAAGTCTCCGGCCCGCATCGCGGGCTGACAGAGCTGGAAGACCCCAACAAGCCGCCGATCCATGGTCGGCGGCTTGTTGCTGTTCCAGCCTTGTTGCTTGACCCCTTGACCCCTTGACCCCTTGACCCCTTGACCCCTTGACCCCTTGACCCCTTGACCCCTTGACCCCTTGACCCCTTGACCCCTTGGCCGCTTGCCCCCTGCCTGTCGCCTACACTAAAGGCGATTCCCCCGGCAAGGAGGCCAGCGCAATGCCCGACTACCCCTATATTGAACACCACGGCGGCGCCAGTGGCGTCACCGGTAGCTGCCCTCGCCTGCAGATCAGTGATGACCTCGCGTTGCTGGTCGACTGCGGGCTGTTTCAGGGCCAGGATGCCGACCACGTCGATGGCTTCGAGCAGCTCCAGGTGCGCTTCTCGGTCGATGACGAGCTGGCGCTGGTGGTGATCCATGTGCATATCGACCATATCGGCCGGCTGCCCTACCTGCTGGCGGCGGGATATCGCGGGCCGATACTCTGCTCGGTGCTATCAAGCAGGCTGTTGCCGCTGGTGATCGAGGATGCGCTGAAGATCGGCTTTACCCGAGATCGAGCGCTGATTGAACGCTTCCTGGCCGAGGTGGAGGGGCGCCTGGTACCGCTGCGCTACCGGGAGTGGCACACCCTGGTGGATGACGAGCGCCACCGGGTGCGGGTCACGCTGCGCCGGGCGGGGCATATCCTCGGCTCCTGCTATGTGGAGGTGGACGTGCTCGAGCGGCAGAGTGGTCGCAGCCAGCGCACCATCTTCTCCGGCGACCTGGGCGCGCCCTATGCGCCGCTGCTCTCGGTACCCCAGGCCCCGTGGGGATGCGACAGCCTGGTGCTGGAGAGCACCTACGGCGACCGGCGCCACGAGGATCGCCGCCAGCGCCGTGGGCGGCTTAAGGCGGCCATCGACCGGGCGCTGGAGAACGGCGGCACGGTGGTGATCCCGGCGTTCAGCATCGGCCGCACCCAGGAGCTGCTCTACGAGATGGAGATGCTGATCCACCAGGCGGATAGCCCGCGCTGGCGGGGGCTCGAGATCATCGTCGATTCGCCCCTGGCGGCGCGCTTCACCGAGGTGTATCGCGAGCTCAAGCCGTGGTGGGATGCCGAGGCCCATGTCCGATTGCGCGCCGGGCGGCATCCTTTGAGCTTCGAGAATCTTTATATCGTTAGCTCGCACCAGGAGCACGAGCGTACGGTGGCCTATCTGGCCGAGAGCCATCGCCCGGCGGTGGTGATCGCGGCCAGTGGCATGGTCAGCGGCGGGCGGGTGGTCAACTACCTCAAGCGCATGCTGGGCGATCCGCGCCACTGCGTGCTGTTTACCGGCTACCAGGGCGCCGGTACGCTGGGGCGCGATATCCAGCGCTACGGGCCCCGGGGCGGCTGGGTAGAATTGGACGGTGAGCGCATCGATATCCGCGCCCGGGTGGAGACGGTCTCGGGCTATTCCGCCCACGCCGATGCCCGGGACCTTCTGAACTTCGTGCGCCGCATTCGCCGCCCGCCACTGCATATCCGCCTGGTGCACGGCGAGCGCCACGCCCAGCAGGCGCTGCGTGAGGCGCTTATGGCCTGGGCGGCCCAGAAAGGGCATGAGATGACGGTAACGCTGGGGGTGGATCTTGGCGAGGGCTGATCGACTCTCTCCGCGGTTTTCCCAAGGTGCCTGCAAGCTGCGATACTCTGCCGTTGACCTCGATCACCGTTGCAGGGAGCACGCCATGGCCACCATCGAACACTCCGCCATTCTCGCGGCGCCGCCGGGGCGGGTCTTCGCGCTGCTGGAGCGGGTGGAGGACTTCGCCGACTACTCCGACCTGATCCACAGCATCGAGGCGCTGGGCGATGAGCGCTACCGCTGGCATGTGCATGCGGTGGGGCGCGACTGGCACTTCGACGTGGAGATTACCGAGCGTCGCGCGCCGGAAGTGCTGGCCTGGGCATCGCTGGACGGGGTGGAAAACCAGGGGCGCTACCGGTTGCGAGCGGTGGAGGGTGGCACCGAGGTCAACTTGACCCTGACCTACAAGCTGCGTAACAAGCTGCTAGAGAAGGCGGTGAACAAGGCCGCCACGCCGCTGGTCGGCCGGGTAAGCCGGCAGATCCTGGCAAGGGTGGCCGAGAGATTGTGACAGGTTAGACCTTGGGGTCTGACCCCCATGTAGTTGATTGTTCAACCATTCCAGAGTGTTGGCGCAACACGCAGCAACGGGGTCAGACCCCAAGGGCGATCAGCTTCAAAGGGCTAAGTCGAACTCTGGGGCTGACTCCAGAAGATAAATCAGCGCCGTCGACGGCATCTTTCAAACTATACTGAACCGGCCTGGCTTGTCGGCACCGTCGCAGGAGCGGTGGGATGGCCGCATCCACAGGGAGGGCGAGAGATGTTCAAGGAGTTCAAGGAATTTGCCGTTCGCGGCAACGTGGTCGACATGGCGGTGGGCATCATCATCGGCGGCGCCTTCGGCACCATCGTTACCAGCCTGGTGAATGACGTGCTGATGCCGCCGATCGGTCTGCTGATGGGCGGGGTCGACTTTTCCAATATCTTCCTGGTGCTGAAGGGTGAGGGGCCCTATGCCACTCCGGTTGATGCCGCCGCCGACGGTGCGGTTACCCTGAATATCGGGCTGTTCGTCAATAACGTGATCAGCTTCCTGATCGTGGCGTTTTCAGTGTTCCTGCTGGTGAAGGGGATCAACCGCCTGCGTCGCCAGGAGGCCGCGGCGCCGACCGAACCGGCGGCGCCGCCGGAGGATATCCTGCTGCTGCGCCAGATTCGCGACAGCCTGGTCGAGCGGGGCGATGAGAGCCCGGGTGAGCCTGTCGACCCAGTTCCCACGAAGATGGGCTGAACCAGTTGATACGAGGTCGGGGCCGGCGCCATGCCGGCCCTGCACATTTGTGGGCTATCGATTACCCCGGACAGATGTGCAAATTCTATTAGCCGGCTATCTAGCTCGATATCAAGCGGGGGGCTATGATCATTGCTGAGGAGGCCGGGGGGTCTCCCTTGAGGATATGGCCATGATCAAGGCGCTGTTCTGGTGTTTCCTGGTGCTTTTCTCGCAGCTGTGGCTGCTGCGCTGGGTCGATGGGCGGGTGTTGGGGATGCAGTTCGGGGAGCAGCAAGAAAAAGATTCATCGCACACTGGCGTGAACCAGTTAGGCAGTGAGTAGAGGGAGGCCGTGGTTCATTGTGGGAGGCCGGGTTCCCCGAGCGACTGGCGCCGATAGATGCCCTGATGATGTTGCCTGATTACGAGCGGCTACTGTGGGAGGCCTTCGGCCTCCAGTCGCGATGCAAAGCACCCCTCCTACAAGCTAACAGACGGAGTCACGCTGCGAAGCCGGAAAGCCGAACTGATCCCTCCTACAGCGTGGATCGGGCCCAATTGCGAAGACCGTTAGGTCCCTACCGATAACGGTAGACCCTCAGGCTGGGCAGAAAGGGCTCGTCCTCGAGGCGTTCGTCGCGGCGGCGAGCGCGGGTGCGTGCCTCGGGTGGTTGCAGTGGCGGCAGGTTGTGGTCGGGCAGGCGGCCGTCGGGCGCGGGGATAAACAGCGGCAGGGCGACGTTCATGGCGCGGCGGGTGCGGCCGTCGTCGAGGGGCTCACGATAGAAGAGGTTAGCGCGCATCAGCGGGGCCTGGCGTTGCACCTGGGCCAGGGGCTCGCCGCTGGGCAGGCCGGCCAGCTTGCGCAGCTGGATGCGGATATGCGGCGCGTCGCTGTCGAGGGCCAGCAGCTTCTGCTCGGCCTCCCGCACCGTCAGCTTCTTGATCGAGCGCCCGCTCGAATACCAGGCCAGACGCACCCGGGCCAACGGCGCCTCGCTTGCGGGAATCGCCCGCCAGCACTGCTTGAGGTGCACCCGGGCCAGCCCCTCGCCACGCAGGTGGTCGTGCAGGGCGGGGTGGCGGAAGGGCAGCACCGCCTTGGCCTCGGGGATCAGCGCCGGCACCTGGTCGCGAATCTTGGCGGTCAGGGCGGCAAACTCGGCCTTGGCCGTATTGGCCGCCGCCACGGCCTCCATCACGCTCTCACTCGCCGCCACCAGGCCGATATGCGCACGCGTGGCGCGACCGTCCTGGCCATCCTGATACCAGACATCCTGCAGCGCCCCGCGCAGCCACTCCTCGGCACGGTCATGCTCGACCGGCTCGGGTTCGCTGAAGATCCAGCAGGCGCCGGGGGAGCGGGCATACGCCTCGGCGACCTCGGCGGTGCCCTCGATCAGGGCGTCGAAGACCGCCTCAAGCTCGGCGAGCAGGCGGTACTCCGGTGGCTGGATGTGGGGCGCGGTCATGGTTATTGATCGTCCTGGAAGGCGCGTTCGGCGCGCATGATCATCTCGTCGATCTCTGTCTCGTCCATGGCCGGCTCACCGGCAATGCGGTGGCTGCCATCGGCCCAGGCGCCGAGATCGATCAGCCGGCAGCGCTCGCTGCAGAAGGGGCGGTAGGGGTTGTCCTCGCGCCATTGGACCTTCTTGCGGCACTGGGGACAGGCGACTTCCAGGGGGCGGTTTGAATCGGTCATGGGGCTCCGGGGGGGAGGGTTAGTTGGTGAGTACATAAGGGGCAGATCCAGAGATGCCCTCAGAGTTTTACATCTAAATCAAGAGGCTACATATTTCTAGCGGATGCCAGAGAGATCGGTGTAGCCCTTGGGGTCTGACCCCCCCACGTTGTTGTTGCTCAGTCATATCAGATTGTGGGTGCAACACGCAGCAGCGGGGTCAGACCCCAAGGGCGCGGCACCGTGCTAAGCCCAATGGTCTGATCCCAAAGAGGACTGAGACGCCAGCTCTCGATAGCGCCGATCCAACTCGGCGACCTGGCGGCGCATCTGGGCTTCGCTGCCGCCATTATCCAGCACGTCGTCGGCGCGGGCCAGGCGTTCGGCGCGCGGCATCTGGGCGGCGACGATGGCGCGGGCCTGGATTTCGTCCACGCCGTCCCGGGCGGCGGTGCGTTGGATCTGCAGTGCCTCGGGGACGTCGATCACCAGGGCGCGGTCGACCATCTGGTGCTGGCCGGATTCGAACAGCAGCGGCGAGACCAGCAGCACATAGGGTGCACCGCTTTCCGCCAGGTGCTCGAGATGGGCGATCAGCCGCTCTCGGATGCGTGGGTGGGTCACTGACTCCAGCCAGCGCCGCTCTCCTTCATCCTGAAAGACGATCTCGCGCAGCGCCCGGCGGTTGAGGGTGCCATCGGCGTTGAGCACCTCAGAGCCGAAGCGCGCGGCGATCTCGGCCAGGGCCGGCTCGCCGGGCTCGACCACCTCGCGTGCGACGTCGTCGGCGTCCACCCAGGGCGCACCGAGTGCCTCGAAGGCGCGCGCCACGGTGGACTTGCCCGAGGCGATGCCGCCGGTGAGGCCGATGATCAAGGCCATGTCGCTGTTCTCCTTGGGGTCCCGTTGGCGGCGTAGTCTAGCATTCTTGACCTGGGTGCTGGCGGCAAGCTCGCTCCTGCTCCATGGTTGTGATATCAGCCATGGATGTTGCAACAGGAGAGGATGATGGTCGAGCCGCTGGGTGTGGCGCAGGTGTTTCAGGCGTGCTCGGAGGAGGCGTTCACCTTCGAGGTCTCGAGCGAACTGGAGTCGCTGGATCTCTTGGCCGGCCACGAGCGGGCCCGGGAGGCGCTGGCCTTCGGCACGGCGATCCGCAGCGACGGCTTCAACCTGTTCGTGCTCGGCCAGCCGGGGCACGGCAAGCACAACCTGGTGGGGCGCTACCTGAACGAGCGCTCGAGTAACGACCCATCGCCGCCGGACTGGTGCTATCTCTACAACTTCGAGGACCCCTCGGTGCCGCTCTATCTGGAGTTGCCCCGGGGGCTGGGGCGCCAGCTGCGCGGCGATATCGAGGCGCTGACCGACGAGCTGCGTGGGGCGATCCCGGCGGTGTTCGAGAGCGACGAGTACCAGAATCGCCTGCAGGAGATGAAGCAGGCCATGGGCGAGCGCCAGCGCGATGCCATCGAGGCGATCCGCCGCGAGGCTCGCGAGCAGGGCGTGCTGCTGCTCTCCACCCCCAACGGCTTCACCTTCGCCCCCGCCGACGGCGACAACGACAAGATGATGTCGCCCCAGGAGTACGAGAAGCTGCCCAAGGAGGAGCGCGAGCGCATCGAGCATACGGTGGAGATTCTGCAGCGCAAGCTGACCCAGACGATCCGCCGTATGCCGCGGTTGGCCAAGGAGCTGCGCGAGCAGGTCCAGCAGCTCAACGAGGAGGTGCTGCAGAGCGCCATCGGTGCGCCGCTGGCGGAGCTGGAGGAGCGCTACCAGGCCGAGGAGGGCGTCATCGCGCACCTGACGGCGATTCGCGAGGCGATCCTGCAGCACGCCGAGGCCTTTACCGCCGATGATCCCGAGATACCGCCGGAGGCGATCTTCAGTCGGTTCTACATCAACCTTCTGGTCGACAACGCCGACACCCAAGGCGCACCGGTGATCTACCAGGACCTGCCGGGCCACCAGCACCTGGTGGGGCGCATCGAGCACCATGTGCACAATGGCACCCTGCTCACCGACTTCTCGCTCATCCGCGCCGGCGCCCTGCATCGCGCCAACGGCGGCTATCTGGTGCTGGATATCCGCGGGCTGCTGACCCAGCCCGGCGCCTGGGAGACCCTCAAGCGGGTCCTGCATGCCGGCGAGATTCGCACTGAGTCGCTGGAGCAGGCCTACGGGCTGATCAGTACCGTGAGCCTGGAGCCCCAGCCGATCCCTCTGGACGTCAAGATCGTGCTGCTCGGCGAGCGGCTCCTCTACTACCTGCTCTGCGAACACGACCCGGAGTTCCTGGAGCTGTTCAAGGTGCAGGTGGACCTGGAGGATGAGCTTGAGCGCAACGAAGAGAGCCTGGCCCTCTATGCGCGGATGGTTGCCACCCTGGCTCGGGAGGCGGCCCTGGCGCCGCTGGATCGCAGCGGCGTGGCGGCGACCATCGAGCGCGCCAGTCGGCTGGCCGATGACCAGCAGCGCCTGACCGCACGCCACCGCGACCTGCATGACCTGCTGATGGAGGCCGATCACTGGGCCACCGTGGCGGGTTCCAGCGTGATCCAGCGTGAGCATGTGGAGAAGGCGGTGGCCCAACAGCTGTGGCGAGCCGGGCGTATCCGCGAGCGCAGCCATGAGCAGATCACCCGCGGCACCCATATGATCGCCACCGAGGGGCACGTGGTGGGGCAGGTCAACGGCCTCTCGGTGCTGGCATTAGGTGACTTCGCCTTCGGCCAGCCCACCCGCATCACCGCCACAGCGCGGCCAGGCAGTGGCCAGGTGGTTGATATCGAACGCGAGGCGCGCCTGGGTGGACGCATACACTCCAAGGCGGTGATGATCCTGTCGCGCTACCTGGCCGGCCGCTATGCCCGGGAGGCGCCGCTATCGCTGTCGGCGAGCCTCGCCTTCGAGCAGTCCTACGGCGGCATCGAGGGCGATAGCGCCTCGGTGGCCGAGGTGTGCGCACTGGTCTCGGCCATCACCCGGGTGGGTCTCGACCAGGCGTTTGCGGTCACCGGCTCCATCAACCAGCACGGCGAGGTGCAGGCGGTGGGTGGCGTCAACGAGAAGATCGAGGGCTTCTTCGATGTCTGCCGCGCGCGGGGCGAACTGAACGGCCAGGCGGTGATCCTGCCGGCCACCAACGTCGAGCACCTGATGCTCAAGCGCGAGGTGCGCGAGGCGATGGCGGCGGGCACGTTTCGAATCTACGCGGTGCGCCACGTGGATGAGGCACTCGCCCTGCTCACCAGCGAGACACTGGGCGAGGCCGATGTAGAGGGCAACTTCCCGGCGGAAAGTCTGAACGGTCGCGTCCAGGCGCGCCTGGCGGCCTTCCAGGCCGTGGTCAAGGCCGCCTCCGGCGATGACGAGGAGGATGCCGCCGACGGCGGCGAGGAGGGCGGAGATGCCTCGTGAAGTGATACCTCGTGAGGCGAGGCCCCATGAAACAAAAGCCCCGCTGGAGCAGACAGTAGGTGCCGAGGCGCTACGCGTACTGGCACTGCTGGATGACTCCCGCCAGGGGCTGGCGGCGCTACAGGCCGCGGCGGCCCTGGCCGAGCAGGCGCGTGCCGAGCTGGTGGCGCTGTTTGTCGAGGACCTGGACCTGCTGCACTGTGCCGCCTTCCCGTTCTCGTGTGAGGTGGGTGCCAGCAGTGGGGTGGCGCGGCCTCTCAGCCTGGAGCTTATGGAGTCGAACCTGATTCGCCAGGTGAGGCGGGTAGAGCGGGCGTTGCAGCAGGCCGCGGCGGGCAGGGAGCTGCGCCATCGCCTGCAGGTCAGCAGGGGGCAGGTGGCAAGCGAGGCCCTGGCCGAGGCGTCGCCCGGCGATGTGCTGGTACTGGGTAAGGCGGGCCTGTCGGCGCGTTGGGGCAGCCGGCTGGGCTCCACCAGCCGACGGCTGATCCTGGAGGCACCCTGCACCGTGGTTATCTGGGATGAGCGCCACCCGCCGGAACCGGGGCCGCTACGTTACTTCCGCGGTGAGGCGCCAGTGCTGCCCTGGGGCGAGACGCCGGAGGAGGCGGTGCGCCGCCATCCGCTGTTCCTGGGCCGCGAGGAGCTGGCTTCCATGGACGCGCCGACGCTGGAACGCTTCCTGGCCCGCGCCCGCCGCGGCGCCCTGGCCATCACGCGTAAGCGCCTTGTTGCGCTGCTCGAACAGGATGCCGACCTGCTGGCCCGCATCCCGGTGCCGGTGGTAGTGGTGCCTTGAGATCGCCTCATCAGTTCATTGGAGTTTACGTATGAAAAGGATCAGCGATGTCGATCTCCGAGAAAAACTTGATTCTGTCCTCGATAATCTGAGTGGGCCTGTGATGGTGACTCGAAATCGAGGTGAGCCCGCTGTATTGCTGTCATATCAAGAGTTCCGGTCTCTCCAGGAGACTTTGCATCTCATGACAAGTCCACGAAATGCTCAGCGACTCGATGAAGCTATCGCCGAGGTTTCACATTCCCCAGCTGACCCGGAACGTTAGCCCGGTGGCCACGAAGGCCACCGAGAGCAGGGTGACCGCAGCGATATGCCAGCCCATCAGCGGCAGGGTGTCGGAAGAGAGCCTGGGTATGACCCGGAAGCGGGCATGGGCGGCGACCAGGGCGGTCAGCAGTAGAAGCAGCAGCTTGATGCGGATCAGGTGGGCGATGGGGCCGGCGTCCATGTCGAACCACAATGCCAGCGACGGCACCTTCTGCCAGGCCAGCCACAGCCCGGTGACGATCTGCACCAGCAGGGCCGGCATGCCGAGCCTCTCGTAGCCCTGCTCGAACCAGTGCAGCGAGGCGACGTCGCGGCCCTTCAATACCCGGGGCAGGATGGTGAAGGCGAGCACCAGGTGGCCACCGGTCCAGATGGTGGCGCCGAGCAGGTGCAGAAGCAGCAGGGTGGCGGTCATGTCGCCCTCCTTTGGCGAGAATGATTTTCGCTAATTCTACTGGATCGTTGTCGTCCGGCTATCTCTCCAAGTGGGTAGAGGTGCTATCTTGGGCCTCAATCGCCTATCGCAAGGAGCCTTCATGAGCCAGCCCACCCCTCCCGAACCTCGACCCGACGCAGCGGTGCCCTCCACCAGCGGCAAGCGATATGAACGCATCTTCGAACGCTTCCTGTGGAATAGTCGGCTGCTGGTGATGTTGGCGGTGGTGCCGAGCCTGCTGGGGGCACTGGTGCTGTTCATCATCGGTACCATGGATATTCTCAAGCTCACGGTGACCGCCGCGACCTACTACCTGGTCGGCGGGCAGCCCGATATCCACGAGACGGTGGTGCCGAGCGTGGTGATGGCGGTGGACATCTACCTGGTGGCCATTGTGCTGCTGATCTTCGGCCTGGGGGTGTATCGGCTGTTCGTGTCGCCGATCGAACCGGCCGAGTCGCACCCGGCCTCGAACCCCTTCAATGTCTCGTCCTTCGACGAGCTCAAGGACAAGATCGCCCGGGTGGTGATCCTGGCCGTGATCATCGAGTTTTTCCGCGCGGTGGTGGATATCACCTTCGAGACGCCGCTGGATGCCATTTACCTGGCGCTCTCGGTGCTGGCCCTGGCCGGGGCCCTCTACCTGATGAGTCGCGCCCATAAGCACCACCGGGAGTAGGCTCGCCGACGCTATGGCACAATACTCCTTTTTTATGTTCGACAAGGATCGCCAATGGCGTATGTGCTGGTGATGGGCGGCCTCGCCCTCTCGGTAAGCTTCACCCTGGGCTGGGCGCTATGGCGCCTGGGCCGTGCTGCCCTGGGCTGGCTGGGCGGTGGCCCCTCTACGGGCAAGTCGAAGGTCAAGCCGCGGGCCCGCAAGCCTGCGGCAAAAAAGCCGGCCGCCAGCAAGGCGGCAACCCCGCGCAAGACGACCGCCCGGCAACCGGCCAGGACGCCCAGCGAGCCCTGGGCACTTACGCGCTGGCTGGCGGCGCGCGACTCCCTGTTACCCCTGGCCAGCCTGGCACTGATGCTCTATGCCCTGGGGCGCATCGTGGTGTTCGGCCTTCAGCACCGTCCGGTGGAAGCGCCGGCATCATTCCCCCAGGTCGTCGACGTGGTGGGCTGGACGGCGGCGGTGCTGCTGGGCCTGGCGCTGCTCTCCCTGCTGGCACGCTGGCGCTGCCGTGATTAACCCCGCCCCCCCTTGGGGTCAGCCTCCCCCCTAGGTGGGTTCATAAGGCTGACCCAAGGGCTGGCGAACCCCGGGGCGGCTGGCGGGTCCCAGCCTTAGCGAAGAGAAAGGAGACACTCGTGTTAGCCAATATCCAGCGATTCTTTCAGGAGATGCTCGCCGAGGGGGAGGGTGGTGCTGGTCGCGAGGCGCCGAGCCTCGAGCTTGCCGCAGCGGCTCTGCTCTGCGAGGTGATGCGTGCCGACTACGAGGTGACGCCGGAGGAGCTCGACACCCTGCGCGCTCAGCTGCGCGACCATCTGCGGGTCAGTGATGAGGCCCTCGACGAACTGATGACCCTGGCTCAGGAGGAGGTCGATGGCGCCGTGGATCACTACCAGTTCGTCTCCCTGATCAAGCAGCATTACGACTACGACAGGCGCTGCGAGCTGGTAAGAATGATGTGGGCCCTGGCGCTGGCCGACGGTGAGCAGCATCATCTGGAGGAGCACCGTATCCGGCAGCTGGCCGATCTGCTGCATGTCAGCCATGGCGACTTCATCCGCACCAAGCTTCAGGTGCGGGAGCAGGCCGGGGCCTCGGCCGGCGGTTAAGCTGGCTCCTCACCAACTCTGTGCTGTCGAGTGGAGAAAGGCATTCTGTCCGGACATCATCATTTATCGATGGTGACTAAAAGGCGCGCCATGTCCCGCACTAGAAATCGGGAGCATGGCGCGCATTTTGGACAAGTCAGTGGGAAGCCAGATCGTTGAAGAGTGCTGGGTTGTCGCGAAGCGTCGCTAGCACCTTGGCCGCCAGGCCTGTGGGGTTACGGCGCTTGGTTTCCCAGCTTCTGATGGTGTCGACGCTAGTGCCCATGGCGCTGGCAAACTCGGCCTGAGAGACATGCAACTGGGCCCTGATGGCCTTCACGTCGGCGACCTCATGGCGCGTGACGCGGCTAGCTTGGGTCCGGCCCTGTTTGATGTCGACGGCTTCCTGCAGCGATGTCTGGAGTTCGTCAAAGATGCTCATTCTGAAGGCCGATGTGTTGATATATGTACAAAGTACATCTCTCGGCCATGGATGTCGATCATGCTCCATCCCTTACGACGAGGCCCGCTGCGCCATTATGCCGCGACTTCGATAAAGAGATAGCTAATGCTCATCTTCACCCAGAGGGTGCGACGAGGAAGTCCCACTGTTATGTTTTATTTAACACTCAGGATGAGCCATGCTAGGGGGACAACAAGACGTTTCCCCGAGGAGCCTTCGCTATGCTGGAAACCCGTTCCGCCCGCCAGTCTGCGGCCCATGACCACTCACCCCGTGCCGAGCATGCTGCCATCAACCGCCACTTCTGGATGCCGTTCAGCGCCAACCGCGACTTTCATGCCCATCCGCGGCTGATCACCGGCGCCGAGGGGCGCTACTTCATCGACGATAGCGGCCGCCGGCTGTTTGACTCCCTCTCGGGTCTCTGGACCTGCGGCGCCGGACATAATCGCGAGGAGATCCAGCAGGCCGTGGCCCGCCAGCTCGGCACCCTCGACTATGCTCCGGGCTTCCAGGTGGCGCATCCGCTGGCGTTCCAGCTGGCCGAGAAGATCGCCGAGATCACGCCGCCGGGGCTGGATCATGTGTTCTTCACCGATTCTGGCTCCGAGTCGGCGGACACCGCCGTGAAGATGGCCAAGGCCTACTGGCGCGCCAGGGGGCGTCCAGAGAAGACCCGCCTGATCGGTCGCGCCAAGGGCTATCACGGCGTGAACGTCGGTGGGACGAGCCTGGGTGGCATCGGCGGTAACCGCAAGCACTATGGCCAGCTGATGGAGGTCAGCCATCTGCCGCACACCCTGCAGCCGCAGCTCGCCTTTACCCGTGGCCAGGCCGAGAGCGGTGCCGAGCTTGCCGATGCGCTGCTCGAGCATATTGCCCTGCATGATGCCTCCAACATCGCCGCGGTGATCGTCGAGCCGATGTCCGGCTCCGCCGGGGTGATCGTGCCGCCCAAGGGCTATCTCGAGCGGCTGCGCGATATCTGCACGGCCCACGATATCCTGCTGATCTTCGATGAGGTGATCACTGCCTTCGGTCGCAGCGGAGCGCGCACCGGTGCCGAGGCCTTCGGCGTGGTGCCGGACATGATGACGGTGGCCAAGCAGCTCACCAACGGCGCGGTGCCCATGGGCGCGGTGATCGCCTCAACCGAGATCTATGACACCTTCATGCACGCCGGCGGCCCCGAGCACGCCATCGAGTTTCCCCACGGCTATACCTACAGTGCCCACCCGGTGGCCTGCGCCGCAGGCCTGGCGGCACTGGAGCTGTTCGAGCGCGAGGACTTCCCCGCCCAGGTGCGTGCCATCGCCCCGGCGTTCGAGGCGAAGCTGCATGCGCTGAAGGGGCGTTCCCATGTGGTGGATATTCGCAACCATGGCCTGGCCGGGGCGATCCAGCTCGCGCCACGCGACGGGGACCCGACGATTCGCCCCCGCGATGCTCACCTGGCGTTGTGGGAGGCGGGTTTCTATGTCCGCTTCGGCGGCGACACCCTGCAGTTCGGCCCGCCGTTCGCCAGCACCGAGGCGGAGCTGGAGCGGCTGTTTGATGCGGTGGCCACGGTGCTGGACTCGATAGTCTGAGGTTTTTCGTATTACTGGATTATTCATCTATAAATGGGTCGATAAACAAGAATAAATCATCCATTAAGTGGGTTGTTTGGCATCCTGGTCTGCTGGTGCAACGTTATGATGCGTTGAGTGTTCAGCCACCGTGTCGTCGGTCGACCGGGTGGCGCTTGTGCGTCTATCGTTGAGTCAGGCCTCGCCGCATGGTGAGGCCTGTGTCCTTTTCCAGGAGGTGTTGGTGATGTCTCGTGAAATCGTGGTTCTGGGTGCCGGCATGGTCGGCGTATCGGTGGCCTGGCATCTGGTGCGCCAGGGCCATTCGGTGACGCTGGTGGATCGCCGCGAGCCCGGCCGCGAGACGTCGTTCGGCAATGCCGGCATCATCCAGCGCGAGGCGGTGCGTCCCTATCGCTTTCCTCGTGACCTCGGCACCCTGATGCGCGTACTGCCCAACCGCGAGGTGGATATTCGCTATCGCCCCACGGGCATGGTCGGCGCGGCAAGCCCGCTGCTGCAGTACTGGATCAACTCCGGCAAGTCCCGCTACGCCAAGATCGTGCCGGAGTACGCCTCACTGATCATGCGCTGCCTGGAGACCCATGCCCCTATGGTCGAGGCCGCCGGTGCCGATCACCTGGTGCGTCGCGACGGCTGGCTGGAGCTCTATCACACCCAGAAGCCCTTCGATGAGCGTATCGCCGAGGCGCGCGAGAACCGTGAGCGCTTCGGTGTGGAATTCGAGGTGCTCGACGCGGCTGGCCTATATGCCAAGGAGCCACACCTGAAGAAGGGTCTGGTGGGGGCCATCCACTGGATCCAGCCGTGGACAGTGGCGGATCCCGGCGCCCTGGTGCAGGCCTATGCCGAGCACTTCCAGCAACAGGGCGGCCGTTTCGTGCAGGCCGAGGTCAAGGGTGTCGAGAAGGGCGGCAAGGGCTGGAAGGTGACAACCACCGGTGACGAGACACTGGAGGCCGAGCAGCTGGTGGTTGCCATGGGCCCCTGGAGCGGCAAGCTGCTCTCGCGCCTGGGCATCTCGGTGCCGCTGTTCGTCAAGCGCGGCTACCATATGCACTACGCCAGCGCCGACGAGAATGCCCACCTCAACCACTGGATCATGGATGCCGAGACCGGCTTCCTGCTCGAGCCAATGCGTGCAGGCATTCGCCTGACCACTGGGGCAGAGCTGGCCGACCTGGATGCGCCGCCCAGGTTCAAGCAGCTCAAGGCGGCGGAACAGGCCGCCAGGAAGATCTATCCGCTGGGTGAGCGTCGCGATCCGGAACCCTGGAAGGGCGCGCGCCCCTGCTTGCCTGACATGAAGCCGATCATCGGCCCGGCGCCCGGGCAGGAGGGAATGTGGCTGGCCTTCGGCCATGGCCACCAGGGCTTCACTCTGGGGCCGGTGACCGGGCTGCTGCTGAGCCAGATGATGGCCGGCGAGACCCCCGAGGTGGATATGGCACCGTTCAGCGCCACGCGCTTCTGAAACGACTCCGAGTCTTTGGTGCCGCGGGGTGTGCTATGCCTTGCGGCGCTGCTTGACCTGGTGGGTACCCAGCTTGACCAGCAGGGTGACGATGAATACCAGCCAGCCGGCGGTGGCCACCACGTTGAAGAGCAGCAGTTTCTGGATGCCGCTCAAGGGCGTGAAGATCAGTTCGAAGGTGATCCCGAACAGGAAGGCGAGGAACAGCGGCAGCGCCAGGATGTGCATCCACATCTCGGTGCGCCGCTTTCTGACGTGGTAGCGCCGCAGCAGTACCCGCGTCGGGCGGTGCACGAAGGTGACCAGCACGGTGGTGCCCAGCAGCAGCAGGGCGGCCAGGGTCGGCTCCAGGTTGCCCAGGTGGGCCGACAGGCTGATCGACCAGTAGACGACCAGCCACATCAGGCCGGCCAGGATGGCGGCCAGATCGGCATAGTGGCGAACCTTGGGCATCGTCTCTCCCTCGTGAAGCTGGCCCCGCGAAAACTGGCGGCATGATACGGGATTTTCTTGCTTCATGGCGAGTTGCTGCGAGTGCCGGGCGACCTCTTCTGCGGTTTGTCCCCCGCGCCCCGCGCTGGTGGGCTTGCTACCTGGCAGAACGCAGTACCAGCTTCCTTACCCAGTACCATCGATTGATCAGTAGTGCGGCGAAGATCAGCGAGCAGCCCGCGAGCTGCAACAGACTCATTGTCTCGCCGTACCAGGCGGCGGCCAGCAGTGCTGTCCATACTGCCTCGAGCATCAGGATGACGGCGGCGTGGCTCGGCGTGGTCAGGCCCTGGGCGTAGACCTGCAGGAAGAAGCGCAGGGTGCTGGCGAGCAGCACGCTGGCCGCCAGCCAGCCCAGTGTGATGCCACCGATACGTGCGGGCCAGGGTTCGATCAGCGCCGAGACCAGACCGAGCAGGATGCCGACCACCGTGAGCTGGATGGCGGTGAGCGGCAGGGCGGGGAGGTGGCGTACCACCCGGGTGTTGACGTTGATCAGCAGCGAGAAGAGCACGGCGGAGGTGGCGATCAGCCACTGGCTGGGCTCCAGGCGCAGGCCGGCGTTGAGCGAGAGCAGGGCGAAGCCGGCCAGGGCGATGGGCAGGGCGATCCAGGTGGTGCGTGGCGGGCGGTCGCCGAACAGCAGTTTCGCCACGATCGGCACCAGCAGGATGCCCAGGCTGTTGATGAAGGCACTCTCGCCGAGGTGGCTCGAGTGGTAGAGCCCCATGATCCAGAAACTCAAGGCTCCGCTGAACAACAGGCCGACACCGGCGCCGGCGGCGAAGTCCCGGGCGGAGAGGCGGCGCAGGGCCGGGAGGGCGAACAGCGCAAGCAGCAGCCCGGCCAGCAGGAAGCGCGTGCCGATGAACAGCAGCGGCGGCATGCCGTCCAGCGCCTCCTTGGAGAAGATCCAGCCAGCAGCGGCGAGCAGGGTGACGGTGAGCAGCAGCAGGTCGGCACGCAGCGGACTGCGCTCGAGGGAGTCGGTCATGGAAGTCCCGGTGGTCAAGCGAAGCCCATAGGTTAGCAGACTAGCGGCCATCGGGCTCTGCCTCGCCAGGCGCCATTGGGTATACTGGCGCCACGCCGATATGAACCCGCCAATACAGGATCCACCGTGACTACCCTGACCCTGACCCTGACTCGCCCCGACGACTGGCACCTCCATCTACGTGACGACCAGGCGCTGGCCGCCGTGGTCGAGGCCTCCGCCCGCCAGATGGGTCGCGCCATCATCATGCCCAACCTGAAGCCGCCGGTGACCACCACCGAGCAGGCGCTGGCCTATCGCGAGCGTATCCTGGCGGCGTTGCCCGAGGGCAGCCGCTTTCAGCCGCTGATGACGCTCTACCTCACCGACAATACCCCCGCCGAGGAGATCGAGCGCGCCCACGCCAATGGCCTGGTGCAGGCGGTGAAGCTCTATCCCGCCGGCGCGACCACCAACTCGGCCTCCGGGGTCACCGACATCACCCTGTGTGACGATGCCATCGCCACCATGGAGCGCCTGGGTATCCCGCTGCTGATGCACGGCGAGGTCACCGATGCCGAGATCGATATCTTCGATCGCGAGGCGGTGTTCATCGAGACGGTGCTCAAGCCGCTGCTGGAGCGTCACCCGAACCTCAAGGTGGTGTTCGAGCATATCACCACCGCCGAGGCGGCCGAGTTCGTCGCCGCGGCGCCGGCCAACGTGGGCGCCACCATCACCGCCCACCATCTGCTGTTCAACCGCAACCATATGCTGGTCGGCGGTATCCGGCCGCACTACTACTGCCTGCCGATCCTCAAGCGCGAGCGGCATCGCCAGGCGCTGCTGGCGGCGGCCACCTCGGGCAGCCCGAAGTTCTTCCTGGGCACCGACAGCGCGCCCCACGCACAGGGCGACAAGGAGAGCGCCTGCGGCTGCGCCGGGGCCTACACCGCGCCTGCGGCGATCGAATACTACGCCACGGCCTTCGAGCAGGCCGGCGCCATCGAGCGTCTCGAGGGCTTCGCCAGCCACCATGGCCCGGACTTCTATGGCCTGCCACGCAACAGCGATACCGTCACCCTGGTCCGCGAGCCCTGGCAGCTGCCCGAGTCGTTGCCCTATGCCGGAGGCGCCCGCATCGTGCCGCTGATGGCCGGCGAGACGCTGGAGTGGAAGCTGGTTGGTGAGCAAACGGCTTAGCCTTCGATATCGCCGATAAATCGGGCTCCCACAAGATAAATCAGGCTCCGGCAATAGGCAGTCTGCAGTCTCACTCGGCGATAGCGAGGATAGGCGTGGCTATGCATCACATGTGTTGCTATTCTGTCTTAAAAGCAACAGATGTGGTGCATTATTATGAGCATTCACGAAGAGCTGAAGCGTCGCCGTCATGACCTCGGCTTTACCCAGTCCCAGATCGCGGACCGTATCGGCATGACTCGCCAGCAGTACCAGCGCCTGGAGCGGGGGGGCAATCCGCGGCTGGATACCCTGCAACTGGCTGCGGATGGTCTCAATACCCGCCTGATGCTGATCCCTGTCGAGCAGTGGTATCGGGTCAAGGAGCTTCTCGAGGAGGGGCAGGAGGAGACCGTTCCCCTCGATGAGGATCCCTGGCAGGGCCTGCTCGACGAGGAGGACTGAGCATGGTCAACGAAAGTGTCGAGATGCTGTCGCTGTGGCTGCACGGCCGCCGCCTGGGTTGGCTGGCTGAATATCGTGGTGGTCGCAATGTGCTGGTGTTCGACGACTGGCGACTCGACGAGAGCCGCGCCACCTTGTCGCTGTCGCTGATGCCTTCGGCACCGCACAGTCAGCGACTGCTGCAGTCGCCCTGGATACGTCGCCAGCGGCTGCATCCCTGGCTCTCCAACCTGCTGCCGGAGGGCGCGCTGCGGGAATGGCTTGCCGCCGAACTCAAGGTGCATCCGGACAACGAGTTCCCTCTGCTGGCGGCCCTTGGTCATGACCTCCCGGGGGCCCTGGAGGTCGCCGCCGTGGCGCCCGATGAAATGCCCGCCTGGGTGCTTGCCCATCGCCGGAGCATCAGCCCGGAGCCGCGCCAGGTCGCTGTGGGGCGGGGCTTCTCCCTGGCGGGGGTGCAGATGAAGTTTTCCATGCGTGGGCAGGACGGGCGTTTCCTGGGCGCCGGGCAGGCGCTGCCCGGGGACTGGATCATCAAGCCGCCATCTCCTGTTCATCCGTGGCTCGTGGAGAACGAATACTCCGCTATGCGCCTGGCAGAGGCGGCCGGGGTGACGATTCCGGAGATTCGACTGATCCCCCTCGAGGAACTGGATGGGCTGCCGCGCCTGAATCTGCCCGATGAGCCAATGGCCTATGCGATCAAGCGATTTGATCGGGCTGGGAGTGAGCGGGTGCATGCGGAAGACTTCGCCCAGGTGCTGTTTCGCTACCCCCATGAGAAGTGCTCCGGCCCAAGCTATGAGCAGGTCGGGCGGCTGGTACGCGAGTTCTCCGCCGACGGCATGGCGTGCGCGGCGCAGATGGCGCGGCGCCTGCTGGTTAATGCACTGTTGGCCAACGGCGATGCTCACCTGAAGAACTGGAGCCTTGTCTATCCCGATCGCAAACGGCCAACCTTGTCGCCTGCCTACGACATCGTGATGACGCGGGCTTATCTGCCTGCTGAGGGGGAGGCAGCGTTGAACCTAAACGGCAAGAAAGGCTGGGAGCAGCTGCGGCTCACCGATTTTCAGCACTGGGCGGGCAGGGTAGGCGTAAGCTGGCCGGCCGTGGAGTCGGAACTGCAGGATACGCTGCGTCGTGCCAGAGACAACTGGCCCGATATGCTGGAATCGCTGCCCATGGCCGAGTCGCACAAGGCATTGCTGCGCGAGCACTGGCAAAGCCTGGCAACGGAATGGCGGATCGGTTAACGCTCCTCGTCGATCTTCGACGGGTAGTGAGGGGCGTTAACCTGTCGCTCCAGGAAGTCGAGGCCGGTCTCGATGGCATCGCCACGGGTAAGGAAACTGAGGAAGTGGCCGCGACCGTGCTGGAGGAAGAGCTCGGCTTCACCGCCCTGGGCCCTCAGCGCCTGGTAGAAGTCGGTGGCATGATCCACCGGGACCAGGCGGTCCCAGGTGCCGTGGAACAGGAAGAAGGGCGGCGGTGTGCTCTGGATCTGTCTGGCCGGGGAGGCAAGCCGATACTGCTCGGGCACCTCGGCGCGGGTGCCCCCCAGAAACTGCACTACCAGCTTGCCATCATCGAATTTGAACAGATCGGTGGGCGTGCCGCCCGCGACGACAGCCGCCAGCCGGGCGTGCTCGCCTCCGTGGGGCTCGGCCAGGGGCCCGTCGCTGCCGGCCAGGGCCAGCAGGCTGACCAGATGCGCCCCCGAGGAGAAGCCGACCCCGACGATGCGATCGGTGTCCACGCGCCACGCCTCGGCGTTGGCATGCAGCCACGCCATGGCCTGCTGGAGGTCGTGCAGCTGGGCGGGGAAGCGGTAGTCGGGGGCGAAGCGGTGTTCGATATTCACCGTGATGAAGCCGCGCCGGGTAAGGGCCTCGGCGATCTCTTCCATGTCGTCCGGCGTGCGATTGCGCCAGCCGCCGCCGTGAACCAGCAGGGCGGCCGGGCGCAGGTCGTCGCTTTCGCCCCGGGGCAGGCGCACCCGCGCACTGAGCGGCTCCGGCCAGTCATCCGGGGTATAGCGGTGGTTTGCCAGCTGCCGGATGGTGGCCGGCTCCCCTGTCACTCCAGGGTGGTCGGCGTCTTCGACCTCGCGGCCGTCGCTTCCCAGGTGGGTGTTGGCGCAGCCAGCGAGGCCCAGGCTGGCCAGCAGCAGGGCGCCTCGGCACCAGGTCGTGGCTGCCATTGCCTCAGGCGCCCGCCACTGCCGTCTCACGCTTTCGATCGGCCAGGCGTGCCACCATCGCCTCGATCATCTTCGAGGAGTGCAGGGCGGCCTTCTCCAAGAACTGCTCGAAGGAGAGGTGATTGTCGCCGCCGCCGGCGATGTCGGAGAGGGCGCGGATCACCACGAAGGGGCAGTCGTAGAGGTGGCAGGTCTGGGCGATGGCCGCGGCCTCCATCTCGGCGGCGAGCATGGTGGGGAAGCGCTGGCGGGTCTGGGCCACCAGGTTGGGGCAGGCCATGAACACATCGCCGGTGGCGATCAGCCCCTCGACCACATTGACCTCGCCCAGCGCCTCGACACACTCCCGGGCCAGGTGGACCAGGCGCTCGTCGGGCAGGTAGGCCGCGGGCATGTCGGGGACCTGGCCGTGCTCGTAGCCGAACACTACGGCGTCGACGTCATGGTGTCGCACCTCGCTGGAGACGACGATATCGCCGATCTCCAGACCCTCGCCGAAGCCACCGGCGGAGCCGGTGTTGATGATCGCCTCGGGCTTGTACATGTCGAGCAGCAGGGTGGTGCCGACGGCGGCATTCACCTTGCCGATGCCCGACTGCAGGATCACCACCTCGACGCCATGCAGCAGGCCGCTATGAAAGGTATTGCCGACATGGGTGTGGGTCTCGCGCCCCTCGAGCAGGGAGGCGAGCCGTGCCACCTCCTGGCTCATGGCGCCGATGATGCCGATGCGCTTCATGCGAAGACCTGGCTCCACTCGTCGCGCTTGGCCAGGAAGCCACGCGCGATCTGTTTGGCGCCTTCCAGGCTGTGACTGGCGGCCCAGCCGCACTGCATCTCGTTGCAGGCCGGGACTTCGCTGGCCTCGAGCACGTCCTTGAGGGTCTTCTCGACCAGCTCGAGCACGCCGTCGTAGTCGTCGTGGTTGAGCATCGCCCAGTAGAAGCCGGTCTGGCAGCCCATGGGGCTGATGTCGACGACCTTGTCTGTGTGGTTGCGCGACATTTCTGCCATCAGGTGCTCCAGGGAGTGCAGGCCGGGCATCTCCATATGATCTTGGTTGGGCTGGCAGATGCGCATGTCGTACTTGTGGATGGTGTCGCCGTGCTCGCCGGTCTTGACGTCGGCCAGGCGCACGTAGGGAGCCTTCACCTTGGTGTGGTCGAGGTTGAAGCTTTCGACGTTCATCTTGTCGCTCATGAAATCCTCATTCTGCTGTGGGGTCAGACCCCTAAGTGTGCTTTGGGGTCTGGCCCTTAGGGAAAATTAGCTGGCGTCGTGGAGGTCGGCGGCCTGCAGGGTGTTCTCCAGCAGGCTGGCCACGGTCATGGGGCCGACGCCGCCGGGGACGGGGGTGATCCAGGCGGCACGCTTCGCGGCGGCCTCGAAGTCGACATCGCCGATCAGGCGGCCGTCCTCCTGGCGGTTGATGCCCACGTCGATGACGATGGCGCCCTCCTTGACCCACTCCCCCTTGACCAGGCCGGGCTTGCCCACCGCCACGATCAGGACATCGGCACGGCGCACATGTTCCTCGAGGTTGCGCGTGAAGCGGTGACAGACGGTGGTGGTGCAACCGGCGATCATCAGCTCCAGGGACATGGGGCGGCCGACAATATTGGAGGCGCCGACCACGGTGGCGTCCAGGCCGCGGATCGCCAGGCCGGTCTCCTCGAACAGCGTCATCACGCCCTTGGGCGTGCAGGGGCGCAGCAGTGGCAGGCGCTGGGCCAGGCGGCCCAGGTTGTAGGGGTGGAAGCCGTCCACGTCCTTGTCCGGGCGGATGCGCTCGAGGAGGGGGCGGGCATCGAGCTGCTCGGGCAGCGGCAGCTGGACCAGGATGCCATCCACGGCCGGGTCGGCGTTGAGACGGTCGATCAGTGCCTCGAGCTCGTGCTGGGTCGTGTCCGCGGGCAGCTGGTGACGAAACGACTCGATGCCGGCCTCGACACAGGCGTTGTGCTTGTTGCGCACATAGACCGCGGAGGCGGGGTCCTCTCCGACCAGTATGACGGCAAGACCCGGTGCTCGGCCCCCGGCCTCGCGGCGCGCCTGCACCTGGCGGGCGACCTGCTGGCGAACACGGGCGGCTATGGCTTTGCCATCGATCAGTTGCGCGGTCATCGAGGATCCTCTGGGTGGCTGGAATGGGTGGCTAAAAAATCAGAGGCGTGATTTTCGCATGCCGGGCCCGCGAAACAAAGCGGGCGATAGCGGAAGGTGGTACGTATTTACTTGACCGGGCGGGAAAGTCACGTAGAATACGCAGCGCTCGACGAGGCCTCTGCGGCGGCGTCCAGCCCGCTAGATCGCCGGCGGAGTGTAGCGCAGCCTGGTAGCGCGCCTGCTTTGGGAGCAGGATGTCGGGGGTTCGAATCCCTCCACTCCGACCACAACTTCTTGAATGTCTTGCGGTTTCTTGGCACTCAGGGTTGCGGCGAGGCGACCTGGAACGTAGAATGCGCCCATAGCTCAATCGGATAGAGCAACGGCCTTCTAAGCCGTAGGCTGCAGGTTCGAGTCCTGCTGGGCGCGCCATCCGGGTGCGGTAGCAGGAAGTCGATTCGAGCAACTGTCGATGTGGTGGATGTAGCTCAGTGGTAGAGCCCCGGATTGTGGCTCCGGTGGTCGTGGGTTCGATCCCCATCATCCACCCCACCTCGACATCTTTAGCAAGGCAATGGTGGATGTAGCTCAGTGGTAGAGCCCCGGATTGTGGCTCCGGTGGTCGTGGGTTCGATCCCCATCATCCACCCCACGCCTTGACTCCTCAGCAAGAACCTCCGAACGTGCTCCATAGATCGCCTTCGTCAGATGCTCTCCGCGAGGTCGTCTGATTGGTGTGGCTGGCTCTTCGTCAATAGTTCGTCGTCAACCGATATCCTCCAGGCATTCCAGTGCGTGGCGCAAGGTGTGCGCATGCGGTCGCCCTGGCGTCGGCGATTTCTGGCGTAGATGCGTCGCCAAGCCTTGTAATCTCTCGCTTCGCCCCCATTTGTCTCGCCATGGCGCTTGCCAGTGCCGGGCGGGATTCATAAAATCCCCCCTTTGAATTTCCATTCACGCAACACGATGCCCCCAGTCGGTAGAGGACATTTCATGCAAGTTTCCGTCGATACGACCTCCCAGATCGAACGCCGCATCACGGTTCAAGTACCGGCCGCCGAGATCGATGAGGCCGTCAATGCCCGTCTCAAGGATGCCGCCAAGAACGTTCGTATGGACGGTTTTCGTCGGGGCAAGGTGCCGATGTCGGTGATTCGTCAGCGCTACGGCAGCGACGTGCGCAACGAGGTGGTGGGCGAGGTGATGCGTGAGCGCTACGTTCGCGCCATCTCCGAGCACGAGCTCAACCCGGCTGGCTTCCCGCAGATCGAGCCTACCGTCAACGAGGCGGGCAAGGACCTCGAGTTCGTGGCGACCCTGGAGGTCTACCCGGAGGTCGAGCTGGCCCCGATCGAAGGCACCGAGGTCGAGCGTCCCGTGGTCGAGGTGACCGAGGCCGACGTCGACGAGATGATCGATACCCTGCGCAAGCAGAATGCTGCCTGGGAAGCGGTCGAGCGCGCCGCCGAGGATGGCGACCAGGTGACCATCGACTTCCAGGGCTTCCTGGGTGACGAGCCCTTCGAGGGCGGCAGCGCCGAGGGTCACGACCTGGTGATCGGTTCCGGCAGCTTCATCCCCGGCTTCGAGGAGCAGCTGATCGGTGCCCAGGCCGGCGAAGAGAAGGAGATCAAGGTCACCTTCCCTGAGGACTACCAGGCCGAGAACCTGGCCGGCCAGGAAGCCACCTTCAAGGTCAAGGTCCACGCGGTGAAGGGTCAGACCCTGCCCGAGGTCGATGCCGAGTTCGTCCATAAGTTCGGCGTCGAGGATGGTGATCTCGACAAGTTCCGCGCCGAGGTCAAGAAGAACATGACCCGCGAGGCGAGCCAGGCGGTGGATAACCGCGTCAAGCAGCAGGTGCTGACCGCGCTGCAGAAGGCCAACGAGATTCCGGTGCCCCAGGCGCTGGTCCAGCAGGAGACCGATGGCCTCAAGCGCCAGGCGGCCCAGCAGTTCGGCCTGGGCGAGGACTTCGACGTCTCCCAGTTGCCCAACGAGCTGTTCGAGGAGCAGGCCCGGAGCCGCGTCGAGGTGGGTCTGCTGCTGGCTGAGGTGATCAAGGCCAACGAGCTGGAGGCCAGCGACGACGAGATCCGCGCCAAGGTGCAGGAGCTCGCCGAGCAGTACCAGGAGCCCGAGCAGGTGGTCGAGCACTACATGGGTAACGACCAGCTCAAGACCCAGGTCAAGTCCGCTATCCTCGAAGAGAAGGCCGTGGACGTGCTGCTTGGCCAGGCCAGCGTCAAGGACGTCGAGATGTCCTACCAGGACGTGCTGGCCGCGGCCCAGCAGCAGGAAGAGGCCGAGGAGGACGAGGGCAGCGAAGAGGCCGGCGAGCAAGAGCGCCAGGCCTGATTGATGCCCCCGCGCCCCGGTTCATGCCGGGGCGCTGTTTCTCTTCGCTTCCATTCATCGGATGCAAGGACAACACGCAGATGAGCAACGAGTTCGATATCCAGAATGCCGGCGGCCTGGTGCCCATGGTGGTCGAGCAGAGCGCGCGCGGCGAGCGTGCCTACGACATCTATTCCCGCCTGCTCAAGGAGCGTGTGATCTTCCTGGTGGGTCCGGTGGAAGACTACATGGCCAACCTGGTGGTGGCACAGATGCTGTTCCTGGAATCCGAAAATCCGGACAAGGACATCCACCTGTACATCAACTCGCCGGGGGGGTCGGTGACGGCGGGCATGTCGATCTACGACACCATGCAGTTCGTCAAGCCCGACGTCTCCACCGTGTGCATCGGTCAGGCGGCGAGCATGGGCGCGCTGCTGCTGGCCGGCGGGGCGGCAGGCAAGCGTTTCTGCCTGCCCAACTCGCGGATGATGATCCACCAGCCGCTGGGCGGCTACCAGGGTCAGGCCTCGGACATCGAGATCCACACCCGTGAGATCCTCGGTATTCGCGACAAGCTCAATCGCATCCTGGCGCAGCATACCGGCCAGGACATCGAGACGATCGCCCGGGATACCGACCGCGACAACTTCATGGACGGCAACCAGGCCGCGGAGTATGGCCTGATCGACGCCGTGCTGGATAAGCGGCCCACATCCTGATAGCGTGATTTGCATTACACGCTGAATGTTCCCGGCGGCGCTGGCCGCCGTTGTGAGCTCGGTGGCGCCGGCTCTGGCAGGTGCCACCAACATGAAAAGAGGTAAGCGAATGGCCGACGGCAAAGGCAAGGACGACGGTGGCAAGCTGCTCTACTGCTCGTTCTGCGGCAAGAACCAGAACGAGGTGCGCAAGCTCATTGCCGGCCCGTCCGTCTATATCTGTGATGAGTGTGTCGACCTCTGCAATGACATCATTCGCGAGGAGGTGCTCGATGCCGATGCCGAGAGCGACGATGAGCGTCTGCCGACGCCTCGCGAGATCCGTCACACGCTCGATGATTATGTGATCGGCCAGGACCGCGCCAAGATGGTGCTGTCCGTTGCGGTCTATAACCACTACAAGCGCCTGAGCTCCGACGTGAAGAAAGACGACGTGGAGTTGGGCAAGTCGAACATCCTGCTGATCGGCCCCACCGGCAGCGGCAAGACGCTGCTCGCCGAAACCATGGCGCGGCTGCTCAATGTGCCGTTCACCATTGCCGATGCCACTACGCTGACCGAGGCCGGCTACGTGGGCGAGGATGTCGAGAACATCATCCAGAAGCTGCTGCAGAAGTGTGACTACGATGTGGAGAAGGCCGAGCGCGGCATCGTCTACATCGACGAGATCGACAAGATCTCGCGTAAGTCGGACAACCCCTCCATCACCCGTGACGTCTCGGGAGAGGGCGTGCAGCAGGCGCTGCTGAAGCTGATCGAGGGCACCACCGCCTCGGTGCCGCCCCAGGGTGGCCGCAAGCATCCGCAGCAGGAGTTCCTGCAGGTTCACACCGGCAACATCCTGTTCATCGTCGGCGGCGCCTTCGCCGGTCTCGACAAGGTGATCCGCGACCGCGCCGAGAAGGGCGGTATCGGCTTCAATGCCGAGGTCAAGAGCAAGGATGACAGCAAGCCGGTGGGCGATATCCTGGCCACCGTGGAGCCCGAGGACCTGGTCAAGTTCGGCCTGATTCCGGAGTTCGTCGGTCGTCTGCCGGTCATCGCGACCCTGACCGAGCTCACCGAGGATGCGTTGATCGAGATCCTCACCGAGCCCAAGAACTCGCTGATCAAGCAGTACGCCAAGCTGTTCGAGATGGAAGGCGTCGAACTTGAGTTCCGTGACGATGCCCTGCGGGCAGTGGCTGGCAAGGCCATGGCGCGCAAGACTGGTGCACGTGGCCTGCGCTCGATCCTCGAATCGGTGCTGCTCGACACCATGTACGAGATTCCCTCGCTGGAGGGTGTCAGCAAGGTGGTGATCGACGCCTCGGTGATCGGCGGCGAAAGCGAACCGCTACTGATCTATTCGCAGCAGCAGGAAGCCGCCAGCGACGGTACCGACGGCTGATCGATCGGGATCTATCCCACGGGAGCGCCCTGTCTCCATCGCCGGCCCGGCCGGCTGGAGTCGCGGCAGCTCCCGTTTTTTTTGTCCTCTCGGCTCCTGCCTTGCAAAGTCACCCGGTCGCCCCCATTCCACGGGGCATCCCTTCGTTTTCTTTGAGGTACGTCTGCGATGCAGCAGAACGCTGATCAGACCCTGAGTCTGCCCCTTTTGCCGCTGCGGGACGTGGTCGTCTACCCGCAGATGGTCATTCCCCTGTTCGTGGGTCGCGAGAAGTCGATCCAGGCGCTAGACGCCGCCATGAGTGCCGACAAGAGAGTGCTGCTGGTTGCCCAGCGCGAGGCCAGCAAGGACGATCCCGACCGCGACGACCTCTTCGCCATCGGCACCGTGGCCGAGATCATGCAGCTGCTCAAGCTGCCCGACGGTACCGTCAAGGTGCTGATCGAGGGCGTTTCGCGCGCCGATGTCGGCGAGCTGCAGGCCGGCGATGATTACACCAGCGCCGAGGCTCTGCTGCGCGAGAGCGTGCCGCTCACCGAGCGAGAGCAGGAAGCGCTGGTGCGCGTGCTGCTCAACCAGTTCGAGCAGTACGTCAAGATGTCGAAGAAGGTGCCTAACGAGGTGCTCAATTCGCTCTCCGGCATCGAGGACCCCAGCCGTCTGGTAGACACCATCTGCGCTCACCTGTCGCTGAAGATCGACGACAAGCAGCAGCTGCTGGAGATGGACAAGGTGCGCGACCGCATCGAGCACCTGATGGCACTGATCGAGTCCGAGATCGACCTGCTGCAGGTGGAGAAGCGCATCCGCTCTCGGGTCAAGGACCAGATGGAGAAGTCCCAGCGCGAGTACTATCTCAACGAGCAGATGAAGGCCATCCAGAAGGAGATGGGCGAGCTCGAGAATGTGCCCAACGAGGCCGAGAAGTACGAGCAGGCCATCGAAGAGTCCGGCATGCCCAAGGAGGCCCGCGAGAAGGCCACCCAGGAGCTGGGCAAGCTGAAGATGATGTCGCCGAACTCCGCCGAGGCCACCGTGGTGCGCTCCTACCTGGACTGGCTGGTGTCGGTGCCCTGGAAGAAGCGCACCCGGGTCAAGCACGACCTGGTCCACGCCCAGAAGGTGTTGGACGAGGACCACTATGGCCTCGACGAGGTCAAGGCGCGGATCCTCGAGTACCTGGCGGTGCACAAGCGGGTCAAGAAGCTCAAGGGGCCGGTGCTGTGTCTGGTGGGGCCGCCCGGGGTGGGCAAGACCTCGCTGGGCAAGTCCATCGCCCGGGCCACCAACCGCAAGTACGTGCGCCTGGCGTTGGGCGGCGTGCGTGATGAGTCCGAGATCCGTGGTCACCGCCGCACCTACATCGGCTCGCTCCCGGGCAAGATCGTGCAACGCATGTCCCGCGCCGGGGTCAGGAACCCGCTGTTCCTGCTCGACGAGGTCGACAAGATCGGCATGGACCATCGCGGCGACCCTGCGTCGGCGCTGCTCGAGGTGCTCGACCCGGAGCAGAACGATACCTTCAGCGACCACTATCTGGAGCTGGACTACGATCTCTCCGAGACGCTGTTCATTTGTACCGCCAACTCGATGAACATCCCCGGACCGCTGCTCGACCGCATGGAGGTGATCCGCCTGCCCGGCTACACCGAGGACGAGAAGCTGGCCATCGCCAAGCGCTACCTGGTGCCCAAGCAGCTCAAGGCCAACGGCTTCAAGGACGAGGAGCTGGCGTTCTCCGACGAGTCGCTGCTCGAGCTGATCCGCTACTACAGCCGCGAGGCCGGGGTGCGCGAGCTGGAACGCCAGATCGCCAAGGTGTGTCGCAAGGTGCTGCGCGTGCGTCTCGAGAAGGAGAGCAAGGAGGGGGCCCAGGCACCCATGCTGCTGGCCGCCGCGGATATCGAGGAGTATGCTGGGGTGCGCCGCTACAGCTACGGGCTGGCCGACCAGGAAGATCAGGTCGGTCGCGTGACCGGGCTTGCCTGGACGTCGGTGGGTGGTGAGCTGCTCAATATCGAGTCGGTAGTGACCCCGGGCAAGGGGCGCGTCAACAAGACCGGTTCGCTGGGTGACGTGATGAAGGAGTCGGTGAGTGCCGCCCACACCGTGGTGCGTGCACGTGCGCTGTCTCTGGGTATCGACCCCGAGCGCTTCGAGAAGGAAGACCTGCATATCCACGTGCCCGAGGGCGCGACGCCCAAGGATGGCCCCAGCGCGGGTATCGCCATGGTCACCGCCATGGTCTCTGCCTACACCGGTCGGCCGGTGCGCTGCGATGTGGCCATGACCGGTGAGGTCAACCTGCGCGGAGAGGTCATGCCGATCGGCGGCCTGAAGGAGAAATTGCTGGCCGCCAGGCGCGGTGGTATAAAGACCGTGCTGGTACCCGAGGAGAACCGCCGGGACCTCAAGGAGGTGCCGGATAATATCAAGGAGGCTCTCGATATCAGGCCGGTACGCTGGATCGACGAGGTGCTTGAGGTGGCATTAGCTAAAAGGAATGAGGAATCCGAGGGGGAATCCCGTTCCGATGACGCCTCTTCAGCGCAGTCAATGATCAGCACGCATTGAGGTCAATTTCCCCACTATTATTCTGCTCAAAGCCTGATATGGTGGGGCTCTGCCCTGAATGTTGCTTGACAGCGCTTTCTCCGCATTGCTATAAATTACCTCATGCTGTGATCGTGCTTGTTGGTTGAAATACCGGTTCGATTGGGGCCAATTTCCGAAAAAGTCAAGGGGTGAAGTGTGAACAAGTCTGAGCTGATCGAAGCCATCGCCGCGTCTGCCGATATTCCCAAGGCATCCGCCGCGCGCGCTCTGGATGCCATGGTGGATTCCGTGACCGATAGCCTGAAGAAAGGCGACAGTGTCTCCCTCGTCGGTTTCGGTACCTTCCATGTGAAGGAGCGTGCTGCTCGCACCGGTCGCAACCCCCAGACCGGTCAGCCGATCGAGATCAAGGCGGCCAAGGTGCCCGGTTTCAAGGCCGGCAAGGCGCTGAAGGATTCCGTCAACTAATCCTGGCCAACTGGAGAAGCGCGCCGTTCGCGCCGCCGCTGGTTGACCGTTGATGGTTGATTGATACAGGCGCATCGCCCTCGGCGGTGCGCCTGTCTTTGTTATCGGCAGCCGAATTTTTAGATATCCATTTCGAGGCAACACTTCCGAGGCCTGCATGCTGCAAAGTATTCGAGACCGCTCCCGAAGCTGGGGAGCCAAGATCATCGTCGGGGCAGTCGTGGTGACCATGGCGCTGTTCGGTGTGGAGTCGCTGGTGGGCCTGTTCGGCAACAGCGGTGACGAGGTCGCCGAGGTCAACGGCGAGCCGATCATGCGCCAGGAGCTCGAGCTCTCCGTTCAGCGCGCTATCCGCAGCGGCCAGGTCCCGCCGGAGCAGGAGCGCGCGCTGCGTGGCCAGATGCTCGACGAGCTGATCACCGACAAGGTGCTCAGCCAGTATGCCGAGGAGGGCGGCCTGCATCTCTCCGAGGAGCAGCTCGACCAGATCATCGTCTCGCTGCCCGAGTTCCAGGATCAGGAGGGACGGTTCGACAGTGAGCTGTTCCGCAACCGCCTGGCCAGCGCCGGCTATACGCCGGTGGGCTTCCGCGACCAGCTGCGCCGCGACATGAAGCAGCAGCAGCTGCAGCAGGGGCTGGCGTTCAGTGATTTCACGCTGCCCAGCGAGCAGCAGCGCCTGGCCGAGCTGCAGCGCCAGACGCGGACCTTCCGCCACGCGGCTCTGGATGCCGGGTCACTGGAGGAGGAGATCGTTCCCTCCGAGACGGCCATCGAGGAGTACTACGCCGAACACCAGGACAGCTTCCGCCGGCCCGAGCAGGTACGCCTGAACTATGTGGTGCTCGACCGCCAGGTGATGGCCGACCAGGTGGAGATCGACGAGGAGGCGCTGCGCGACGCCTGGCGTGAGCAGACTGCCGATGCCGATCGCCGTCTCTCGCACATCATGCTCAGCTTCGGTGAAGAGCGCAGCCGTGAGGAGGCGATGGCCGAGCTGGAAGCGGTCCAGGCCCGCCTCGCCGAGGGCGAGTCCTTTGCCGATCTGGCCGCCCGGGTGTCCGATGACACCGTCTCCGCCGAGCAGGGGGGCGACCTGGGCGTGGTCAGTCGTGGCTTCTTCGGTGAGGCCTTCGACGAGGCCGCCTTCTCCCTGGATGAGGGAGAAGTCTCGGAGATCGTCGAGACCGACAACGGCCTGCACCTGCTGACCGTGACCGGCCTGGAGCGCGAGTCGTTCGAGTCGATGCGTGACGACCTGCGTCGTCAGCTGGCCCAGGACCGGGTCAGCGGGGAGTTCAACGACAGGGCCCAGCAACTGATCGACGAGAGCTTCGCCTCAGACGACCTGCAGAGTGTCGCCGAGGATCTCGGGCTCGAGCTCCAGACCAGCGACTGGGTTTCCCGCGACGGTGCCGAAGGCGTTCTCTCCGAGCCGGGCGTGATGTCCCAGGCGTTCAGCGGGGACGTGCTCGAGGAGGGCTACAACAGCGAGGTGATCGAACTGGACAACGATCGCCGTATGGTGCTGCGCGTAGCCGAACACCGTGAGGCGACCACGCTGCCGTTGGCTGAGGTGCGCGACGAGGTTGCCGCCGAGGTCGAGAGAGAGATGCGTCGCGATGCGCTGCGTGCCCGGGCCGATGAGCTTGTTGCCGCCCTGCGTGACGGCGAGTCGATCGACCTCGACTGGCAGCAGGCCGAGGAGGTCAGCCGTCAGGATAGCCAGGGACTTTCTCGAGGCATCGTCGACGCCGCCTTCCGGCTGCCGGCCCCCGAGGGTGATGCCCCGGCCTATGGCACGGTGGTCGACGGCGATCGCGCCGTAATCATCGCCCTGGAGTCGGTCGGTGAAGGCGAGGTCGACGAGCAGGTCGAGCAGTTCGTCTCCTCTATGGCCGAGCGCCTGCGCGCCCAGGCCGCCATCCAGGGGCTC
Organism: Halomonas sp. C10-5; assembly: GCF_057169305.1. Lineage (NCBI taxonomy): Bacteria > Pseudomonadati > Pseudomonadota > Gammaproteobacteria > Oceanospirillales > Halomonadaceae > Halomonas > Halomonas sp. C10-5. Next base: position 1,796,151 of record NZ_CP175665.1, on the reverse strand, counting down.
ATCGAGCACCTGCGTAGCGAGGCCGAGATCAAGCGCTAGGTGGACAAGCTATAAGCTGCCAACCAGCCAAGCGGCCAAGAAAAAGTAGAAAGCAGAAAGTAGAAACCCCGCACCCCTACAGGGCCCGCGGGGTTTTCTTTTGGTGCTCCAGTTTGATGTGAAACCAGTTCGTATGGGGGCAGCTCCGTTGCGCGACTGGAGGCCGAAGACCTCCCCGGATGACGCCACCCCAGATCGGCAACTTCACGTTAATGCGCGATGAGTTATAAAATTGTTATGGTGTAACATTATGACTCCCGAGAGGATCCTTATGTCCGCGCCCCTGGCCAATATCCCCGTCCACCTGATCACCGGCTTTCTGGGTAGCGGCAAGAGCACGCTCATCCATCGCCTGATCGACCAGAAGCCCGCTGGCGAACGCTGGGCGGTGCTGGTGAACGAGTTCGGCCAGGTGGGCATCGACCAGGCGATGTTCGATGAGCGGGATGATCTGGTGGTCAAGGGGCTTCCCGGAGGTTGCCTCTGTTGCCAGCTGGCCTTCGTGATGCAGGCGACCCTGGTCAACCTGCTCCATCGCTATCGGCCGGACCGGCTGATCATCGAGCCCTCGGGGCTGGGTCATCCGGCGGGGCTGCTGGAGGTACTCCGCGGGGAAGCCTTTAACGACGTGCTGGCGGTTCAGGACATCATCACCGTGCTGGATCCGCGCCGCCTCGACGACCCTCGCTCCCGTGAACACGAGACCTTCCGTGACCAACTGGCCATCGCGGATGCCGTGGCGCTGACAATGGATGACCTGGCAACGCCCAGCCAGCGCGCCGCCGCCGAGGCCCTGCTGGCCGAGAGTTGGCCGGCCAAGAAGTGGGTACGACCGGCTCCCCATGGCGAGCTGCCTCTGGCGCTGCTGCTGGATGGGGTTGGTGGAAACCGAGTGCCATCCCGGTCGTCACCCGACAGCGAGGCGCATCGCCAGTTACGCGAAGCGGCGGGCTCCAGTCTTGTGTTGGAGGGGTTCAGCGAAGCCACGCCGACGCCGGGGCAGCCCGTGCGTCAGCAAGGCGACTCGCTGGGCTATGCCACCCTTGGATGGCGCTGGCACCCGGAGGATTGCTTCGATCTGGATTGCATCACGGCGCTGCTCGGCGAGTTGCCGGTACAGCTGCGCATCAAGGGGGTACTGCATACTGATGCCGGCTGGAAACGCTACAACCGCGCCGATGCCACGGTGAGCCTGGAACAGGCCGGCTGGCGACAGGATTCGCGGCTGGAGATCATCGGTGAGGCGGGTAGTCTGCCGGAGGCGGCGGCCCTGGAGGCCCGCCTTGCTGCCTGCCGACTTGCGCCGCCTTCAGACTAAGGCGATCTCGCGCAGCTCGGGCTCCCCATCGCCGTCGACCACGATCTCCCACCCCTTGCCGGGTTGCCAGTCACCGAGCACGATGCGCTGTGCGGGCTGGTCGTCGACCTCGAGTTCATGCACCGCCGGGCGATGGGTGTGGCCGTGGATCAGGGTGGTAACGCCGTGCTTGGCCATCACCTTGACTACCTCCTCGGGCGTCACATCCATGATGTCCTCGGCCTTGTTGGAGTTGGCCTCACCGGATTGGGCACGCAGCTGGCTGGCCAGGGCGACGCGCTGGTCGATGGGCATCGACAGTACCTGCTCCTGCCACAGCGGGTGGCGGGCCTGGGCGCGGAAGGCCTGGTAGGCCTCGTCCCGCGTGCACAGGCTGTCGCCATGCATCAGCAACACGGGCTTGCCGCCCAGCTCGACCACGCTGGGATCATCCAGCAGGGTGGCGCCGGCCTCGCGGGCGAAGCGCTCACCCAGCAGGAAGTCGCGGTTGCCATGCATCAGGAAGATCTTGGTGCCATCATCCGCAAGCCGGCGCAGCGCTCGGGCGATACGCGCCGCCAGGTCGGCATTGCCGCTGGGGTCGGCACCGACGAGGTCCAGCAGGTCATCACCAATCCACGCCTCGAAGAAGTCGCCGAGGATATACAGGGCATCGCTGCCGCAGGCGCGCTCCTCCAGCCAGCGCAGGAAGCCCTCGGTGATCTCGGGGGTGCCGGGGTGCAGGTGCAGATCGGAAATCAGCAGGGTGGCCATGATGGTGAGTTCTCACGTCGTGCGTCGCAAGGCAAGACGCCCGCACGGGGCGGGCGCCAGCTGAGGCAGGGCAGGGGGATCAGTCTTCCTTGACGTAGGCCTTTTCGATGATTACGTCCTGGGCCGGCACGTCGGCGTGCATCCCACGACGGGTGGTTTCGACGTTCTTGATCTTCTCGACCACGTCCATGCCGTCGACTACGCGTCCGAACACGCAATAGCCCCAGCCCTGGATGGACTTGCCGCTGTGGTTGAGGAAGGTGTTGTCAGCGACGTTGATGAAGAACTGGGCGGTGGCGGAGTGCGGATCCTGGGTGCGCGCCATGGCCAGGGTGCCCTTCTCGTTGGCCAGGCCGTTGTCGGCCTCGTTCTCGATCGGGTCGCGGGTGGGCTTCTGGTTGAAGTCCTCGTCGAAGCCGCCGCCCTGGACCATGAAGCCCTCGATCACGCGGTGGAAGAGGGTGCCGTCGTAGAAGCCGTCGCGCACATACTGCTCGAAGTTGGCGGCGGTCTTGGGGGCCTTCTCGTGGTCCAGCTCGACGCTGATGTCACCGTAGGTGGTCTGCAGAACGATCATCGCTAAGTTCCTGTGCAATAAAGGGGCTCCGCCTTGGCGTTGCCCGTGGGCGTGGCGCTATAATACCGGTTTTGCTTCCATGCGCGAAGCGAGCGTGGGGCAGGGCACGGCGGTTGCCATTGGTGGCGGCGCCCGGGGCTGATCCGGCGGCAGGCCTTCGAGGAGGCGCTGTGACCCCCTCCTTGGGCGCTACCGACGCCATCCCTGGCGTAGGACCTCCTCTAGCCCTGCCCCCGGCGCCTCCCACTGAGGCGCGTTGGCAACGCTTGCGCCGTCAGGCCCGCACTTTCAACCAGAGGCTGTTCTTCTCAACATGTCCACCGAAACCACCAGCGCCCCGAATTTCATCCGCAATCAGATTCGCGAGGAGCTCGAGGCCGGGCGTACCGGCAAGATCGTGACCCGCTTCCCGCCGGAGCCCAACGGCTTCCTGCATATCGGGCACGCCAAGTCGATCTGTCTCAACTTCGGGCTGGCCGAGCAGTTCGGTGGCGACTGTCATCTGCGCTTCGATGACACCAACCCAGCCAAGGAGGAGCAGGCCTATATCGACGCCATCAAGGAGGACGTCAGCTGGCTGGGCTTTGAGTGGGCAGGGGAGGTGCGCTTCGCATCCGACTACTTCGACCAGCTCTATGCCTGGGCCCAGCACCTGATCCGCGAGGGCAAGGCCTATGTCGATGACCTCTCGCCGGACGAGATCCGCGAATACCGCGGTACCCTCACCGAGCCGGGTCGCCCGAGCCCCTATCGCGAGCGCAGCCCCGAGGAGAACCTCGACCTGCTGGAGCGCATGCGCACAGGCGAGTTTGCCGAGGGCGAGAAGGTGCTGCGGGCGAAGATCGACATGGCCTCGCCCAATATCAACCTGCGCGACCCGATCCTCTACCGCATTCGCCATGCCACGCACCACCAGACCGGCGACAAGTGGAAGATCTATCCCTCCTACGACTTCACCCATGGCCAGTCCGACGCCATCGAGGGGATCACCCACTCCATCTGCACCCTGGAGTTCGAGGATCATCGCCCGCTGTACGAGTGGTTCCTCGACAACCTGCCGGTGCCGGCCAAGCCGCGCCAGATCGAGTTCGCGCGACTCAACCTCAACTACACCCTGACCTCCAAGCGCAAGCTCAAGCTGCTGGTGGACGAGGGCATCGTCGATGGCTGGGACGATCCGCGCCTGCCGACCATCTCCGGGATGCGTCGCCGTGGCTACACGCCGGCGTCGATCCGCAAGTTCTGCGAGATGATCGGGGTGACCCGCGCTGACGGCGGCCTGGTGGATATCGCCATGCTCTACCACGCCATCCGCGCCGACCTCGAGGACAATGCGCCGCGGGCCATGGCCGTGCTCAAGCCGCTCAAGGTGGTGCTGACCAACGTCCCGGAAGGCCACGAGGAGACCTACGAGGTCCCCGGCCATCCGGCGCGCGAGGACATGGCCGTGCGCAAGGTGCCCTTCACCCGCGAGATCTATATCGATCGCGACGACTTCATGGAGGAGCCGCCCAAGAAGTTCTTCCGCCTGGCACCGGGCAAGGAGGTGCGGCTGCGTAACTCCTACGTGATCCGCTGCGACGAGGTGGTCAAGGACGACGCCGGCGAGATCACCGAGCTGCGCTGCTCCGTGGACTTCGACACCCTGGGCAAGAACCCGGAAGGGCGCAAGGTCAAGGGCGTGATCCACTGGGTCAGTGCCGAGCACGGTGTGCCCATGGAGGTACGCCTCTATGACAACCTCTTCCTTGAGGAGCAGCCGGACAAGGACAAGGACGCCGACTTCCTGGAGCACCTCAACCCCGATTCGCTGGTGGTCTGCCAGGCCGTGGGTGAGCCCAGCCTGGCCGAGGTCGACGCCGAGAGCCGCTTCCAGTTCGAGCGCGTGGGCTACTTCTGTGCCGACCGCCACGCCTGCCGCGATGGCAAGCTGGTGTTCAACCGTACCGTGGGGCTGAAGGACACCTGGGCCAAGGTTCAGAAGAAGGAAGCCCAGAAGAACGTCCAGGACAAGCAGAAGGGCTGACATGCAGATCTACAACACGCTGACCCGTCGCAAGGAACCCTTCACGCCGATTGAGCCGGGCAAGGTGCGCATGTATGTCTGCGGCATGACTGTCTATGACTACTGCCACCTGGGCCATGCCCGGGTGATGGTGGCCTTCGATGTCATCACCCGCTATCTGCGCCAGCGCGGCTATGACGTCACCTATGTGCGTAACGTCACCGATATCGACGACAAGATCCTGCGCCGGGCCGACGAGAACGGCGAGACGATCGCCTCGCTCACCGAGCGGATGATCGAGGCGATGCACGAGGATGAGGCGCGCCTCGGTGTATTGCCGCCTGATCATGAGCCGCGTGCCACCCGGCATATCGACGACATCCTCGCCATGATCGAGACCCTGATTGCCAAGGGGTACGCCTATGCGGCGGACAACGGCGATGTTTACTACCGGGTACGCCGCTTCGAGGGCTACGGCAAGCTCAACAACCGCGACCTCGACGAGATGCGTTCGGGAGCCCGGGTCGAGGTGGACGAGCACAAGGAGGACCCGCTCGACTTCGTGCTTTGGAAGGCGGCCAAGCCCGGCGAGGCGAGCTGGCCATCGCCCTGGGGCGAGGGCCGTCCTGGCTGGCATATCGAGTGCTCGGCGATGTCCAAGTGCTGCCTGGGTGAGACCTTCGATATCCACGGCGGCGGGCCGGACCTGACCTTCCCCCACCACGAGAACGAGATCGCCCAGTCCGAGGCGGCCAACGGCAAGCCGTTCGTGAATACCTGGATGCATGCCGGGGCGGTGCGGGTGAACCACGAGAAGATGTCCAAGTCGCTGGGCAACTTCTTCACCATCCGCGAGGTGCTCGAGCACCACGACCCCGAGGTGGTGCGCTACCTGCTGGTGGCGAGCCACTACCGCAGCGCGATCAACTATGCGCCGGAGTCCCTGGCCGAGGCCCGCAAGTCGCTTGAGCGCTTCTACAATGCTCTCGAAGGGCTGGCTCTTGAAGGACTCGCTCTTGAAGGGCGGGCGCTTGAGGGGGGCGCGGGCGATGGCGCCGGTGGCCAAGTGGCGTCGGAGTTCGAGTCGCGCTTTACCGCCGCCATGGACGACGACTTCAATACCCCCGAGGCGCTCTCGGTGCTCTTCGACCTGGCCCGGGAGCTGAACCGGGCGAAGAAGGAAGCGCCCGGCGAGGCGCCGGCCCTGGCGGCAGAGCTCAGGCGCCTGGGGGCCGTCCTGGGCCTGCTGCAGCAGGATCCGGCCACCTTCCTCAAGGCTGGCGCTGGTGAACTGCCGCTATCAGAGGAACAGATACAAGCGAAGATCGACGAGCGCGCCGCGGCCAAGAAGGCGAAAGACTTCGCCGCCGCCGACGCCATCCGCGACGAACTGGCGGCATTGGGCATCATCCTCAAGGACTCCCGGGAGGGCACCGGCTGGGTGTTCGAGAAGCCTGAGGCCGAGGAATAGGGCAGGCCCCTTGCGCTGAACGCCTCGCTCCAGAAAGCCTGCCAGACAACCAGGACGCCCGGCCCCCTGAGCTTCATCCACAGGGGAGTTGGGCGTTGTGGTCTTCGGGGTAGAGGGCCGGCGGACTATCCGGTCAGAAGAGCGCAGTTGGCTTTCTGGAGAGCATCCAGGTGCTGCGCTATTTCCCGACGTACTCCTGCACTGATGCCCAGCCCCCTGGCCTCCTCATCCCATGCGTTGATCGCCGTCACTACTTCCTCGATGACTTGCCGAGCCTCGCTCCAGCGTGTGAAGCCGGCCTGGTCGGCCAGTGCTTGAACGACCTTTAACGGCGGGTTCTTGCCGTGCCCCTTGAAGGCGGTGGCGTGCTCGCCGTAAGGGCCCGGGCTAAAGGTCATGTCATAGGCGGGGGAAAGGCACCATTGACCGTCATCCTGCAGGAGAAAGGCCCAGTTCTTGCTGTGGTCGTCCTGGTTGCATGCGAAGAGGTTGAATATTGCCCGACGAAATAGTGCTCTGCCGATGGCGGGACTGCCGCAGAGGACCTGGCCGGCTTTGATGATGTCTTCGTAATCGAGCGATGGCAGGCGGAAGTCGGCGTCCAGTAGTCCGCAGGCACTGCTCATGTGGTAGCGCCCCTGTTGGCTGCAGTCGAAGCGCCGCAGCGCCAGCCACGCTAGTGCCGGAGAGCCTTTGGGTGGGGTGATGAGCTGCCAGTCAGGCGTTTCGATTCCGCCCCGCTTGGCCAGGGTCAAGTAGACCGCCTCGCATAGCCCTTCTTCATGTCCCAGCGCCAGTGCGCTGGAGGTGAACTTGACGAGCCAGGGCTCCAGTCCCGGGCGAGGGCGGGTGCTGGCCCGGTCGGTGCTGCCTGGCGAGAGGTAAACCTGCACCTTGGGGCGGGCCCCTCCTGAGCTGCCCGCCTGAGCGAGTGTGGCGAGCACAGTATCGGTCTGGCCCTCGAAGAGCTGTCGGGCCTGTTCACCCAGCTCGCCCAGGCGACTCCAGTGGTCGGCTTCGTCTGAACCAATAAGTGCCGAGGCCGGGTGATAGCTGAGAGCTCCCATGCCGTGCTCGCCGACGAAGGCCAGCCGGTCCATGGCAGTCACCGCATGGGGTGGTATGCCGTGCTGCCGAAACAGGCGATCCATCAGCATCAACCCCCAGCCGTCTGGCAGCGAGTCGGCGAATAGGCCGTGGAGCCCCTTGTGGGGAGCGGGAGGGGCAGCATGCAATCGCGCGTCGAAGGGGAGCTGGAACGGCGACAGGCTGTGGTGCTCGCGACAGTAGGCGTCGTCGTACTGGAAGAAGACGCCCTGCCTGTTCTGGGCCAGGCGGCCGACGAGTACCCGATGGCCATCGCTGAGGCGACGTCGCACGTCCAGTTGTCGGATGGGAGTGAAGTCAATCGTCACGCAGCACCTCTTCTATGCTGCCAGGCATGGTCGGCGCTGGCGCCGCCAACTCTGCCACACGCTCCAGGCGATCCACGCTCTGCCACAGCAGCAGGAACTGCCGCAATGAAATCTGGCCGGTCGTCTCGAATCGCTTGATCGTGGGGGCCGGCACGCCGCTCCGCTCTGCCAGGGCGTCGCGGGACAGCTTGAGCTCGCGCCTGCGCTTCCTGATGGCTCTCGCCAAGTCGTGCTGGACATCGCTTGCGGTAAGTAGCGTGAGTCGCATGGCGCCTCTTATAGACATTATGATGTCTATAACTGAATGCTTTGAATGAAAATAGATATTATAGTATCCAGTATGTGCTTATTCAACTCATCGCAGGCCTGTTTCTAGATGCTTATTTTCCCATTAGGGAAAATCTCCGGGCAGACCCCCTTGATGCTTATAATTTTGGCTCTTCGACGCCAGGTGTGGAATTCGCCCCCTGAGCTGGGCCAGGATATGACCTCCACGACGACAGGAGGCATGACATGGACGGCACCCAGATTCTGACCCTCGGCCTGGGCCTGGAAGCGCCCTGGATCCTCAAGGACCAGCACCTGGATACCTCCGTGTCACCCCATCGCCTGGATCTCTACGTCGAGGCCGAGCGGGGCAGCCTCTACCCCTGTCCTGACTGCGGCAAGGCCTGTCCGGCTCACGATTTCGCCGACAAGACATGGCGGCACCTGAACTTCTTCCAGCATCACTGCTACCTTCACGCCCGCGTGCCCCGCACCAAGTGCCCGGAGCATGGCGTCAGGCGCATCGAGGTGCCCTGGGCCCGGCCGGGCAGCGACTTCACCCTACTGTTCGAGCAAGCCGCCATGTCGCTGGTCAAGGAGATGCCAGTGCTGGCCGTCTCCCGCCAGCTGGAGATCTCTGACAAGCGGCTGTGGCGCATCGTGCACCACTACGTCGGCCGGATGCTGGGGGAGCTGGATCTGAGCAACGTGGCCACCGTCGGCATCGACGAAACCGCCTCTCGGCGCGGCCAGCGTTACGTGACGGTATTCCTCGACATGCAGCGCAAGCAGGAGCCGGTGATCTTCGCCGTCCAAGGCCACGGCAAAGACGCCATCACGGCGTTCAGCGCCTTCCTGGCGGCCCATGGCGGCGATCCTGACAACGTGGTCGAGGTCGTCTGTGACATGTCACAGGCCTTCCTGAGCGGCGTGGCCGAGCATCTTCCCAAGGCCGAGGTCACGGTCGACTGGTTTCATATCGTGCAGACCTTCACCAAGCGGCTGGACGAGGTGCGCAAGGAGCGCCGGGAGCAGGAACACCTCAACGTCCTGCAGGAGGCTGGGATGAGTGAGCACGGGTGGAGCAGGCTACAGCAGCAGCGCCACCACATTGCCTGGCAGTGTCGACGCGCAGATGGGTGGTAGGTAGCATAGAGTTTTGTGCGCTATGATGCTCATTTAACCTGCTGGTATGATTCATTGTGAGCTATGCTTCTCATAAATAGCGTTTTAGTCAAGAATTGAGCATTTAAATGCGCATAGGTAAGCCGTGAAACTGACCCTGCAAATCCATTTCGACAAGACCTGGCACGATGCCGCCCAGGTGTCACTGCCAGATCCGGAGCGCGGGACCTTTGGCGTGTCCAGGCTTCGATACGAAACTGACTATGCCGTCGAGTGGATGTTTCACGATGACTTACATGCCACCAGCTTGGTGCTGCCGGTAGAGCTGATGCTGACGCATGAGTCTCCGCGTTGGTTTGGTTTCCTGGAGGACATCATGCCGGCGGGGGCCAGCCGTCGCTTCTGGGTGGACTATCTCGGTATCCAGCACCTTTCGAGCGGACGACAGGATACGGAGCTACTGGCTCGCGGCACCATTGCGCCGGTGGGTAACCTTCGCGTCAAGGAGGCAGTCCCCGACAATCGCCTGAGGGATGCCCTCGGTGAACGACGCTTCCCGGTGCAGAGCGTGGTGGAACGGGATGTCGACTTTCTGGAGTATGCCCAGCAGATGGGCGCGGCTAGCGGCGGGGCCACAGGTGCCGGTGGCGAGGCTCCCAAGCTGCTGCTCCGGCTTACCACGGACGAGCAGGTCTGGATCGATACCTGGCAGGATGAGGTCCATTGCGCGGACCTGCCGATGTTGGTGAAGTTTCCCCGCGGCCGCCGTAGTGCCGATGACTGCGATATCCTGCGTGCCGAGTATCACTACTACAAGGAGCTCGCCGCTCTTGGCATCGACACCATCGAAACCGACGCCATGCGATTGATCGAGGGCGAGCGCTATCCCTCGCTGTGGCTGCCGCGCTTCGATATGCACTACCGAGACGGGGCCTGGATTCGGTACGGTCTGGAATCTGTTTACTCCTTGCTGGGAGCGTCGCCTGGCACCTTCCTTCGCCATGGTGAGACCCTACGTCGCCTGGTGGCGCTGCTTCAGGGCCAGTACCGTATCCGCGAAGGGGGTGAGGCCTTCGACACCCGGGCCTTCGTCATCGAATGGGTGCAGCGTGATCTGCTGAACATCGCGTTCGGCAACTCCGACAACCACGGCCGCAATACGGCGCTGCTGAAACGCCCCGAGGGAGTTTGGCTCTCACCGGTCTACGATTTCGCCCCGATGCGAGCCGATTCCGAGGGCGTCACGCGGACCACCCAGTGGGGCCCGCCGCTTGAGGCTGGGGGCGAATACGACTGGCACGCCGTTGCGAAATCTCTGTCGGATCTCGTGGAGCCCGATCAGCTGATGGAGGCGCTCCGGCAGCTGGCAGGCGATCTCGAAGGCCTCGATGAGCGCCTGGCCTTGCGCGGCGTTCCCTCTCGAATTCTGGATATGCCATCGGTAGGGTTACGGTCCCTTGGCACGCGCCTCAAGCGCTGGGGGTTGTTGTGAAGCCACGCCATGTCGATGAACGTGAAGCGGCGCTGGTGGCGTTGCTCCAGCGCTTCTATGCAAGCGAGCTGACCGACGGTCAGCTGTTGCGTGCCCTGCGTCGGGACGTGCTGGGTCTCTCCCAGACCCGCTACGCGGCTCTGGTCGGCATCAGCCGTCGCACCCTCTCCGACCTGGAGGGCGACAAGGGCAATGTCACCCTGGAGGTGAAGAACCGCGTCTTCCGGCCCCTGGGGCTGGAGGTCACCTTGCTGCCGCGCAAGCGAGCCCTGCTGGCCCAGGCCCTGTCACCCACCAAGTAAATGGGAGCCCGCTTGGACTACACCCCCTTTAGCTATGTCACTGCCGAAAAGGCTGAGCTCTACCGGAGGGTGATGCGCGCCTTCGTGGAGGCAAAGTCGCACTTCCTGGTGCATCTGCGCCCGGAGGATGTGCAGCAGCAGATCGGCGAGCCGGAACTGGCCAGCGTGCAGTCGGCGCTGACCCAGCTGGTGGCCTGGGGCAACCTGGATGCCGAACGTGACAATGCCCGGGTGACCAGTGTTGAGGACTACTATCGCGCGCTCTACGTCTATCAGATTACCCGCCAGGGCGAAGCCGTGGAGGCGGCCCTGGCCACCTTCGAGCAGGAGCTGGGGCGGCGCGGGGCCCTGCAGAGCGTGGCGCTGGAGGATATCCGTACTCGCCTGCGCGCCCTGCTGACCCTGGCACAGAGCGAGTCGCCCTCGGCCACCGAGAGCCAGCTGCTGCTGCGCGACCTGGCCGGCGTCTTCGCCGATCTGGCCGAGAATGCCCGGGCCTTCATGACCGGACTGAACCGCACCCTGGAGGGGCAGGGCAGTGATGCCGATGCCTTCCTGCTCTACAAGGAGCGGGTGATCGGCTATATCGAGCGTTTCCTGGGGGACCTGACTACCTCTTCCGGTGAGATCGCCGAGCTGATTCGCGCATTGGATGGCGACGGCGATGCGCAAGCGCCCGTGGCGCGATTGCTGCGCCAGGCTGCCGAGCGCGAGCTCCTCGATCTGGCACCCGGAGAATCTCCCGATGATGATGAGCGTGCCCGGGCCTTCGCCGAGGCTTGGCGGCGTTGGCACGGTCACTGGGAGGGCTTGCGCGCCTGGTTCCTCGACCAGCCGGGGCGTCAGGCTCAGGCCCGCCTGCTGCGCAGCAGTGCTCGTCGTGCGGTGACCCAATTGCTGGAGATGGTCGGCCGGCTCAACGAGCGGCGCATGGCGCGCAGCGACCGCTCCGCTGACTTTCGCACCCTGGCACGCTGGTTTCTGGAGTGTGATGGCGACCGCGATGCGCATCGCCTTTGGCGAACTGCCTTCGGCCTGACGCCGGCCCGCCATCTGGTGATCGACGCAGAAACCGCGGAGGCGTGGCAACAGTCTCCGGTACCGGCCAGTACGCCCTGGGCGGAGGCCCCGGGCATGCAGGTGCAGGCGCGGCTGCGCGCCACCGGCAGCTACCAGAAGCCCGGGGCGCCGCCCAAGCTGCGCAGTCGCGCCCGGGAGCGCGAGTTGCTGGCCCGCCAGTTGGCTGAGGAAGCCAGTGCGGCACGAGCTGCGCGGCGCCAGTTGGTGGAGCGGCGTGCTGAGCGACTCTCGGAACTGGGCGAGCTGGATGATGGCGCCTTTCGCCTGCTGCTCAACCTGCTCGGCGATGCCCTGGCGGCGAGTCCCGGCGATGATTCCCCAGTGACGACAACCACCGGCGACGGTAGCCTGCGCATCACCTTGACGCCGCTGGGACCCAAGAGCACCGCGACCCTGCGCACGGAAGCCGGTGTACTCCGTGGCCGTGACTATCGTCTGGAGATCGTCGATCTGGAGGAAGACGAATGGAGGAGCTGAGCGATGCCCTGACGCGGCAGCGCCAGGAGGAGCAACGCCGTGCCTTGCGTGCGCTGCTGGCGAGGCCGCTGATCCGCAGCGATGACAGCGCCTTCCCCCTGATTCGCCGTCACGTGGCCACCCTGCGCGACTGGCTGGCCCGGGAGACCGGTTGGCACCTGCAGAGCGAGCGTGACTTCGTGCGCCTGCACAAGCGCCCCGCTGATCTCCAAGACCCGACTCGCCCAGCGACGGTAGGGCGGGGGACCCAGCGCAAGACCTTCAATCGTCGCCGCTATGCGCTGTTCTGCTTGCTGCTGGCGGATCTCGAACGCGGTGATGCCCAGATCACCCTGGGGCGCCTGGGGGAGGGACTGGGGCAGGCGGTCGATGATCCTGCCCTGGCCGAGCGCGGGCTGGCCTTCTCCCTTGACCATCAGGAGGCGCGCCGCGACCTGGTGGTCGTCGTCCGCCTGCTGATGGAACTCGGGGTGCTGGTGCGCGTGGCCGGCGATGAGGAGCAGTTCCTACGTCGTGGCCTGGAGGGCGATGTGCTCTATGACGTGGACCGCCGACTGCTTTCCGCCCTGCTGGTCACCGCCCGAGGCCCTTCCCTGATGGCCCTGAACGGTGCCGATGCCGAGCTCGACCTGGACGCACGCCTGCGTGCCCTGAGCGAGACCTTCGTGCCGGATACCCCCGACGGGCGCAATCGCGAGCTGCGTCACCGCCTGGCACGCCGGCTGCTGGACGACCCGGTGGTCTATCTTGAGTCCCTCGACGAGGAGGAGGCTGCCTATCTGGCCAATCAACGCGGGCCCATGCTGCGTCGCCTGCAGCAGGCCACGGGGCTGGTGGCCGAGGTGCGCGCCGAAGGGCTGGCACTGGTGGATCCTGAGGGCGAGCTCACCGATGAGAAGATGCCGGCGGAGGGCACCGAGGGACACCTTGCGTTGCTGATGGCTGAGCGCCTGGCCGAGGACGCCCCCGCCGCAAGTGGCCCCAAGGGCATTACCCTGGAGGAGGCGGAGTCCTGGATCCTTCAGTGGCAGGCCGACTACCGACGCTACTGGCGCAAGTCCGCCTGCGAGCCGGGCGCCGTCCATGGCCTGGCACGGCAAACCCTGGCCCGCCTCGCGGCGCTGGGTCTGGTCCGGCGCCAGGCTCAGCATGAAGGCGGCCGCATTCTGCCGCTGCCGGCACTGGGGCGCTTCCGCGTGCATGCACCAACACTGCCGGATGCCTCCGATACCTCTCGATACGCCCAATCCGATTTGTCCGAGTCCGACACCAATGACTGAGCCTTCCGCCCCGATGAGTGAGCTTCCCGAACCGCAGAGCACCCGCTGGCAGCCCCTGCGCTGTGGCCTGGTGGAGATCTTCTACTACGACGAGGAGGTCTTTCACTTCCACGACGGGCGGCTGCTGCTGCGCGGCAACAACGGTACCGGCAAGTCCAAGGTGATGGCGCTGACCCTGCCGTTTCTGCTCGATGGCCAGTTGCTTCCCTCGCGGGTGGAGCCCGATGGCGACAGCGCCAAGCGCATGGAGTGGAACCTGTTGGTGGGCGAGTATCAGGAACGCCTGGGCTACACCTGGCTAGAGTTCGGGCGCCTGGGGGATGAGGGGCCCGAGACCTTCACGGTGGGCTGTGGGCTCAAGGCAGTCGCGGGGCGACCGGTGCGCTCCTGGTTCTTCACCACCCCACAACGCGTCGGGCGTGATCTCTTCCTGATCGATAACGGGAGAAGCGTGAGTCGTGAGCGTCTTGGCCAGGCGTTGGGCAACGTGGGGCAGCTGTATGATCGTGCCGCCGACTATCGGCGTGCCATCGATGAACGGCTCTTTCATCTGGGCGAGCAGCGCTATGGCGCCTTGCTCGACCTGCTGCTGCAGCTGCGCCAGCCACAGCTGGCCAAGAAGCCTGACCCCAATCGTCTCTCCCAGGCCCTCAGCGATGCTCTGCCACCCCTCGGACGAGGCCTGATTGGTGAGGTGGCCGAGGCCTATCGCAGCCTGGATGTCTACCGCGAGGAGATACAGGGGCTGGAGGAGACGGCTCGTGCGGTGGAGGCCTTCCTGGGCCACTACCGCCACTATGCCGGCATCGCGGTGCGCCGCCGGGCCGACTTCCTGACCGCTGCCCACGCCGAATATGAGAGGGTGCGCCTGCAGCTGGGCCGCGATCGCCAGGCCCACGCAGAGGCGCGGGAGAGTCGCGAGGCGTTGGGTGAGTCCCGCGAGGTCCTCGCCGAGCAGCAGCGGGAGCTGGCGGCACGTCAGCGCACCCTGGAAGCCAGCGACGCGATGCGCTCGGCGGAGGCGCTGCGCAATGCCGATGAGTTGGCGCGTCAGCGCAGAACTCGCGCTGACCTCGAACATCGACGGCTCGGCCGGGATCGCGAGAGCGACCGGCGAGCCGAGGCCCGCTTCCTGGAGGCCGAAGAGTCATTGAAGGGCGGCGTCGCGAATCTGGAGACACGCCGCGATGAGAGCGCGGCGCTGGCCGATGCGGCGGGTGTGGGCGGCGACCATCGTCGAGAAATCGCCACGCGATTATCGGCGGAAACGGGCGAGCAGGCGCCTCCCGATGCCCGGGGTGTAGAGTCGCTGCAGCAGGCGCTGCGGGACCTGCAGCGTCGTCGCGAGGAGGGCGTGACACACCTCAACCGCCGCCTCGATGAGATCGACAAGGCCGAGCGGGCCTTCCACCGGGTGGAGGATGCGGCGCGCCGGGAGGAGGAGACCCTGGCGAGTCGCGAGGAAGAGTGCCAGGAGGCGACGGGTGCGCGTGCCGAGGCGGCTGAAGCCCTTCAAGCTGACTGGCGTGAATACTGCGTCGCCCTGAAGGAGCTTAAACCCGAGGATCCTGAGGCGCTGCTCGCCGAGCTCGCTCCCTGGTGCGATCACCTGAGCGGTGATGACCCTGTCGAGGCAGGGCTCTCCATGGCGCGAGATGCCCGGCGCGAGGCGCTGGGCCAGCAACGTCATACGCTGGAACAACGGCATCGAGAGTTAGACCTCGAGCGCAGCGAACTCGAGCAAGAGCGACAGCGGTTGGAAACAGGTGAAGCGCGAGTGCCACCCACGCCCCACACCCGGGGCGAGGGTGGTCGTGAGGCTCGTCCCGGCGCCCCGCTTTGGCAACTGGTGGACTTTAAGGCAGGCCTCAAAGCGAGACAGCGTGCCGGGCTGGAGGCGGCCCTGGAGGCTTCTGGGCTGCTGGACGCCTGGGTGCTGCCGGATGGCGAGCTGCTCGCCCCCGGCACCTGGGATACATTGCTCACGCCGCTCGCCGATGGCGCCATCCGAGTGGGGGAGGAGAGCCTGGCCTCCGCCCTATGCCCCGACCTTCCCGAGCATTCTCCGGTGAGCCTGGCGGTGGTCGAGAAACTGCTGGCTAGCATTGGCCTGGGTGTTTCCGAGACCTTTGCCTGGGTGAGTCCCAAAGGTGCCTGGCGGCTGGGTCCGCTTGGCGGGCAGTGGGGCAAGGACGAAGCGGTCTATATCGGTCACGCTGCCCGGGAAGCGGCACGTCAGCGCCGGCTGGCAGAGATTGCCAAGATGCTGGAGGGCCTTGCCATGGAGGCTGACGGCATCACCGCCGAGCTCGAGCAGCTCGCTGCGTGTCTCGAGGTCATCGACCAGGAGTGGCAGCGTCGTCCCAGTGCCCAGGCCCTGCGTGACGCCCACGCCGCCGAGGCGGCAGCGCGGCGCGCTCGGGATACGCAAGCCGAGCGTCTGGAGCACGCCCAGGCCAAACGTGAAGAGGCCCGCGAGATGCTGGAGGCCCAGCGCGGCGAGCTGTATCTCGCCGCCGAGGATCTGCGTCTGCCGGCCGAACGTGAGTCCCTGGCCCGCCTTCAGTCCGCGCTTAATGATTACCGGCTCGCCATCAGCGAACTGGTGCAGGCCATCACGGCCTGGCAGCAGGCCAGGCTTCGCTGTGACGAACTGAAGGAAGAGCACCAGCTGGCTCGTGAGGCGTTGGCCCAGGCCGAGCGGGAGCAGGCCGAGGCCGAGGAGCAGGCTCGTGAGGCGGAGGTGCGCCGGGATACCCTGCGCGACACCATGGGGGCCGAGGTGCAGGAGCTGGAGCGGCAATTGGCGGCCCTTCAGGAGCGCAGCGAGGCGTTGGTACAAGAGGAGCGTGAGCTCGCCTCACGCTACGAGACTCTTCTCGGCGAAGTGGCACGCCTCGCCGAGAAGGTGGACCAGGGCGAGCAGCGCCTGGGCGAACTGGACGAACGTCGGGCAGGGAGGATCGCTGACTTCCGGTCCCTGGTGGAGGAGGGACTGCTGCGGGTGGCTGCGCCGGAACGTTTCATGGACGAGGAGGCGCCTGGCTCCTGGGCGGCAGACCCTGCTGTGCGCCTGGCTCGGGCCGCCGCCCAGGCTACCGCCGCTATCAATGCCGATGACGAGAGCTGGCACGCCCACCAGGGGCGGCTGCACGAGCACATCAAGCTGCTCACCGATGTGCTCTCCCGCGGCGGTCACGACTGCATCGCCGAAGCCCGGGACGACCTGTTGCTGGTGCGTATCGTCTTCCAGGGGCGTCGCCAGGATCCCGATGCCCTGCATCGCCAGCTCAACGACGAAATCAATCAACGCCAGGCGCTGCTCAATGCCCGGGAGCGTGAGCTGCTCGAGAACTACCTGATCGACGAGGTGGCAAGCCACATCCAGGAGCGCATCACCGACACCGAGCGTCACGTACGCGAGATGAACGGCGAGCTGGAGAGTCGTCCCACCAGTACCGGTATGCGGCTGCGCATCCGCTGGCAGCCACTTGGCGAGGGACAGAGCGCCGGTGGCATGACCGCCCCGGCGGGGCTGGAGGATGTCTGCCAGCGGCTGCGGCGTCAGGCCCTAGATGCTTGGTCGGTAGAAGATCGTGAGGTAGTGGGGGACTTCCTGCGCCGGCGCATCGAGGAGGCACGGGCCAATGACGAGGGCGGTGCCCTGCAGGAAATACTCGAACGCGCCCTGGACTACCGCTTCTGGCACCGCTTCGTGGTGGAACGCCATCAGAACGGCCAGTGGCGCCCCGCCTATGGCCCGGCCTCCGGGGGCGAGCGCGCCCTGGTGATCACCTTGCCGCTATTTGCTGCAGCGGCCAGCCACTATGGCAGCGCCCATGAGCATGCGCCGCGTCTGGTAATGCTCGACGAAGTGTTTGCGGGGATCGACGACGACGCCCGAGCCAAGAGCATGGGGCTGTTGGCCCAGTTCGATCTCGACGCCGTGATGACTTCGGAGCGTGAGTGGGGTTGCTACCCCGATGTGCCGGGCCTGGCCATCGCCCAGCTGGTACGTCGCGAAGGGGTTGATGCCGTGCATGTGACCCGTTGGAAATGGGACGGCCGGCGCCGGACAAGAGACGAGGTGCCCGTCAGTCAGGCGCCGCAAGAGGTTGCGGAACCAGCGCAGATGTCAGCGCCGGGCGGGATGGACAGCCTGTTCTAGCGCGTCCTCGATCTGCTTTTCTATGCCCAGTGCCCACCAGTAGGGTTGAAAGCTGCGCTCCACGCTCTCGCTGAGCAACGCAAGAAACGGCTCGTAGTCGCCGCTGCAGTGGGCAGTATCCAAGGCTTCATAGTAAGCTAGGCGCTGCTCGATCTGGATCAACGCTGCGGGGAAACCGGCCTTCATCAGCTCAAGGTTCATCAACAAGCGCGAGGTACGGCCGTTACCGTCAATGAAGGGATGAATTTTGACGAATTCGCCGTGCACACGGGCGGCACGCTGAACTGGGTGTAACCGCTCTGCATCGTCACGATACCAAGCGATAAAGTCACTCATGGATTGGGGGACGATATGGGCTTCAGGCGGTCGGTGCTCTGCCCCTGAGATCAACACATTACTCTGGCGGTAGGCTCCGGCATGCTTGTCGTCGATGTTTTTCATCACGAGTTGATGCAGCGATTTGATCAACCATTCCGAGAGAGGAGCGTTCTGGCTGACCATTTCCTCCACCATCAGAATTGCCTCTCGGTGGTTGATCGCCTCGAAGTGCTCGCGGAGGGTCTTGCCCCCTACGGTGATGCCTTCGAGCGCGACCTTGGTTTCCTTGAGGGTTAGTGTGTTCCCCTCGATAGCGTTGCTATGGTATGTCCATTGCAGCACAAGAGAATCATGCAGATTTTCAACTACCTGGGGCGGCAAAGGTCGGTGCTGGTCCAGTTGGGCCTTGAGCCAGTCCAGACGGTGAAAGCGTTCCGACATGTGTGGCCTCCTGGCCAGGTTGCTTTTTGCGAGGCGTCTATAAGGCAGGAGCGAATGCCCTGTACTGTATACGAATATATCATTAGGGCTGATGTGTCGCCTTTGACGTAAGGTAATGTTGTGAGAAAGGAGGTCCAATGGCCAAGCGAAAATTGCCTATCGGCATCCAGACCTTCGCCGATATCTTCAACGGTAAATACCGCTCGGTGGGCAAGCCGTTCCACATCATCGGTGTCGAGTTCTCTCCCGAGCAACGCCAGATCGTCGCCGTCGAGTGAGAGCAGATCCCGGCGTGACCGATGATGTGGATCATGATCGCTTGCGGCGGCTGCTGGGCGGTCCAGAGCTTGCCCGCTTGCGTCAGCGCCTGAGAGGCAAGCTACTGCGCGAGGGGGGTGGCCGCCTGACCCTGAGCCGGGCCAGCGAGCTGGAACGTGACGCCGTGGAGCGCCTGGTGGGGCGGCCTCCGCGCCAGGGCAAGTCACTGAGCGTGGAGCTCGAGGTCCTCTCCCGTGCGCTGGCGCGGGCCGGTGTGTCGACAGATCTGCAAAGCGCCCTGGAGGCGCTGGATGGCCCGCTGGTTGATGCTCGGACCGAGCGCGATGCGGCACGCCAACGCTGGGACGAGCTGCTTGACTCCTATCATACTGATGCCAAACGGTTGGGGGTGAGCGACTGGCTTGCGGACCTGTGCAGGGGCGGCCAGCTCAAGCGCCTGACCGGTGGTAGTGAAGAGCAGGGCGCTCGCCTACTCGAACAGGCACTCTCGGTACTCGAGCGTCTGCCAGCACAGGGGTTGACGCTGAGTACCCTGGCCGCCGAGTGTCTGGGTGATGCCCACGCACTGGATGCCGGCCAGCCGGTCTCGGCCCTGGTACGCCGCGCCCTGGCCCGCCACTGGCGTGGGGGTGTGGCGCTGGAGCATCCGGATGAGCGCTCAACCTGGGCCCATGCCGGTGTGCTGCTGGGCGGCGATATCACCAGTGCGGTGCTGACCCTGGGCCTTCCCGTGCGTGGCAGTGAAGGTGTGGATGCGGCGCTTGAACACTACCTTCGGGTTGCTGAGCCCAGCTGGTTGACCTTACGTCAGCTGCTGCGTCATCCCCCGGAGTGGGACGTTGAGGGGCGTGATGTCTTCGTCTGTGAAAACCCGGCAGTGGTCGCTGAAGCCGCCGAACGGTTGGGGACCGGGTGCGCTCCGCTGGTGACCACCTGGGGGCGTCCCGGTGCCGCCGTGCTCACGCTGCTCGAACAGCTGGAGGCTGCCGGCGCGGTGCTGTACTACCACGGTGACTTCGACTGGCCGGGCATCAGTATCGCCAACGCCCTGCTGGCGCGCTTCGCCATGCGACCCTGGCGGATGGGGGGAGCCGATCTGGAGGCCTGTGCTCATCTCGAGGGCAAGCCGTTGGAGGGCAAGCCCCTCGAGGCTGTGTGGGATTCGCAGTTGCGCAGTGCCATGGAAAGTCGAGACCGCGCGCTGCATGAGGAGCAGCTCATCGAGATTCTACTAGGCGACCTGCGGTTGCCGCCGGGGCATCAGCTGTCGGGATAGGGTGGCAGCGGGATCTGCCTCGGCCAGTCGTCGGCGACCAGGAAGAGACGCTGCCAGCCGGCGTCCGGGTGCCATAGGGCGATCTGCAGCGGGGCGGCCGGGATCCGGAAGTGGTCGATGAGCTGAGCCTCCAGGTCGCGCAGGCGCAGCAGGTGCTCGGGGCGGGGCAAGGCGAGCCAGTGGGGCTTGTGGAGCCGGGTGCCATGGATGCCGCGGGGCAGACCGTCGCGGTAGCGGTGCCAGTCACGCCAGTAGAGCCAGCATCCGCGTAGATGGTCGTGAGTCGCCTCCCGCGGCGGTTGCAAGGGTCGTTGCCAGGGAACGAAGAGCACGCCGGGCATGGCTACCTGACGCTGCAGGTTCGCCAGCCCGTCGCCTCTGTGGCGGTGTAATCCCAGTCTGGCCCTGATGGCGTCCCGTGTCTCGGGCAGGTCGGTCAGGCGCAGCTGGCGGCGGTGCAGGTGCTCGCGCTTGCCGGCCAGGCTGTCGGCGCCGCCCGGCCCGATCCAGCGCGCCTGGCTCTGGGGGTCGCCCGGCCCCTCGACAAGCCCCAGATAGAACTTGATGGCCACCTCAAGGTGGGTGATCGAGGCTTCCCCATGGCGTCGATAGAGCAGGTCCAGCTCGCCGAGGGTCAGCTTGCCGCTCATGATGCGCAGGTTGTGGGCGAGAAGTTCGGTGCCCGGTGCCCAGGCCAGCAGGAACTGCCAGAGCCGCTCGTGGTAGAGCCCCATGCGGCCCTTGAGCGTGTTGCCGACGCATCGCTCCAGCGGCTGCGGCCAGGCCTCCAGGGTATCCAGCCAGCGGGCGGTGCGTTCATCGTCCTCCAGGCCCAGGGTTTCCCGGCTCGGGCGGCCCGGCCAGGGCATGCGGATCAGGTCGGGGGCCAGCAGCACCCAGGCCAGATCACGCACCAGCGGGTGATGGCAGCGATCCAGCAGGGGCAGGGCATCGGTGGGCATGCAAGCTTCCTGTGCGTTGGCGGTGGAACACTGCAGGTATTCCCAGGTTTCCTTATACTTCAGCGTACATCCATGAACCGCCAGGTGGTATTTCGCCATGCGACACGCCCTGCTTCCCATCGCCAGCCTCGCCGCCGCCATTTCACTTGCCGCCACGCCTCTGCATGCCCAGGAACCGGTCACGGTCTCCTCCAAGATCGATACCGAGGGTTCAGTGCTGGGCGAGCTGATCATTCAGCGCCTCGAGGCCGGCGGTGTCGAGGTGGAGGAGCGCCTGCAGCTGGGCGCCACCAGTATCGTGCGCGAGGCGCTGCTGGCCGGTGAGATCGACCTCTACCCCGAGTACACCGGCAACGGGGCGTTCTTCTTCGACATGACCGACAGCGACGTCTGGCACGATCCCCAGGCCGCCTATGAGACGGTCCGTGAGCTGGACGCCGAGAACGACCTGACCTGGCTGACGCCGGCCTCGGCCAACAACACCTGGGCAATCAGCGTGCGTGGAGAGCTGGCCCGGGAACATGAGCTGGCCACCCTTGCGGACCTGGCGGCCTTCCTCGACGAGGGCGGGGAGATCAAGCTGGCCGCCAGCGCCGAGTTCGTCGAGTCCGAGCAGGCCCTGCCGGCGTTCCAGCGGGCCTATGGCTTCGAACTTGATGATGACCAGCTGCTGGTGCTCTCCGGTGGCAATACCGCCTCCACCATGCGCGCGGCTGCCCAGCAGACCAGCGGCGTCAATGCCGCCATGACCTATGGCACCGATGGCGGCCTCAAGGCGCTGGATCTGGTGGTACTGGAAGATACCCTGGGCGTTCAACCGGTCTACCAGCCGGCGCCAGTGGTGCGTGCCGAGGTTCTGGAGGCCTGGCCGGAGATCGAAAGTCTGTTGGCACCGGTCTTCGCGGCCCTGGACCTCGATACTCTTCAGCGGCTCAACGGTGATGTGGCGGTGAACGGGCGCGCCCCGGCCGATGTGGCCGCCGACTTCCTCTCCAGCCTGGAGGAGTAGGCGAGTGCTGCGCAGGGATGCGCCTATCAACCGGGTGATGCTGTCGCTGGCGCTGGTCGCGCTAGTGACCTGGCTTTCGCTCCCTCTGGGGAGCATCGCCCCCAATCGCATCGTGCCCGGCACGGCCCACGTCATCACATCGGCCATCGGCTGGCCGCTGTCGCTGGTGAGCTGTCTGCCGCTGCTAGGCCTTCTGATGCTGGCCTGGCGGCCCGGCCGAAATGTCTATCGCCTGGCGCTGGGCCTGACCCTGTTGCTGCTACTGGCACTGCCAGCCTGGCTGGCGCTGATGGCTCAGCAGCGCCTCGACCCCGAGCTGCCTCAGGCGCGGCTGGGTATCGGCGCGGCCTGGTGGCTGATGCTGTTCTGGCTCTCGCTGCTGTTGATTGAGCTGCGGACGCGCCTTGCCCTTGCCGGCTGGCGGTTGGCGCTGCTGATGCTGCCCGTGCTGGGCGGCTGGTGGTTGGCGGCCGGCTGGCTCGAGCCACTGGCGCTCTGGCAGGAGCTGGCTGGCCGCCGCAGTGCGTTCGTCGAGGCGGTGGTCGACCACCTGCTGCTGGTGGGTGGTGCCGTGGGGGCGAGCCTGCTGCTGGGCGCGGGCATTGCCCTGGCCATGCGCCAGAATCCGCGTGTCGAGCGTATCGGCTTCGCGCTTCTTAACTTCCTGCAGACCATTCCCAGCCTGGCGCTGTTTGGCCTGCTACTGGCGCCGCTGGCCTGGCTCGCCTCTCGGTTCGAGTGGCTCGCCGCATTCGGGGTGAGCGGGATCGGCTGGGCACCGGCCTTCCTGGCGCTGCTTGGTTATAGCCTGTTGCCCATGGTACGCAACACCTTCGTCGCCCTCTCCGAGGTGGATCCCGGCGTACTTGAGGCGGCGCGCGGCATGGGCATGAGCCGAGGCCAGGTGTTTCGCCAGGTGCGCCTGCCGCTGGCCCTGCCGGTGGTCATCGAGGGCGTGCGCATCACCACCGTCCAGGCGATCGGCTTGACCGCCGTGGCGGCGCTGATCGGCGCCGGGGGGCTGGGCACCTTCATCTTCCAGGGGCTGGGTCAGGCGGCCATGGATCTGGTGCTGCTAGGCGCCCTGCCGATACTGGTCATGGCGCTGGCCGCCGATGCCCTGCTGGGTGCCCTGACGCGGCGCCTCGATCACCGCACCGACCTGGCCCCGGGAGCCACCCCATGATCGAACTCAAGAGTGTCACCAAGCGTTTCGGTGGCGAGACGGCGGTGGATGCCATCTCGTTGACGGTGAATCGGGGTGAGCTGTGCGCCCTGGTGGGCACCTCGGGCTGTGGCAAGTCCACCACCCTGCGTATGATCAACCGCCTGATCGAGCATGATGGCGGCGAGATCCATATCGATGGGCGGCCGATTCGCGAGTTCGACGGGAAGATCCTGCGCCGCCGGATCGGCTATGCCATCCAGAGCACTGGGCTCTTTCCGCACTGGACCGTGGCCCGCAACATCGGCCTGGTGCCGCGGCTGCTCAAGTGGCCGGCGGACCGGGTCAACGCGCGTGTAGAGGAGCTGATGGCGCTGCTCGGGCTTTCGGTCGAGCAGTTCGCCGACAAGTACCCCTCCCAGCTGTCGGGTGGTCAGGCCCAGCGCGTGGGGGTGGCTCGGGCGCTGGCGGCGGATCCCGATATCCTGCTGATGGACGAGCCCTTCGGCGCCCTGGATCCGATCACCCGCGAGGGGCTGCAGGTCGAGCTGCGCGACCTGCAGTCACGCCTGCAGAAGACCATCGTCTTCGTGACCCACGACATGGATGAGGCTCTGGCGCTGGCCGACCGCCTGGTGGTGATGAATGCCGGACGCATCGTCCAGCAGGGCAGGCCGCTCGAGCTGCTGCGGGCACCGGCCGACGACTTCGTGGCGTCGCTGCTGGGCGGGGATGATCGCGGTCTCAAGGAGGCCGCCATCACTCGGGTCGCCGAGCGCATGCAACCGCTCTCGCCGCGTCTGCCGCCCCAGGCCCGGGTGCATCGCGACTCCACCCTGCGCCAGGCCCTGGCGGTGATGTTCCGTGAACATGCCGACAGGCTGGCGGTGGTCGACGACGAGGCGATGCCAGTGGGGGAGCTCTCGCTGCGGCGTATCGTCGGGGCGGGTCGCGAGGGAGGCAGTGACACGTGAGCATGGCCCTCCTGACACGCTGGTCCGCGCCGTTGGTCTGGCTCGCCCTGCTGCTGGCCCTGGCTCTGGGGGGCGAGTGGCTCGAGCCGCTGCTGCGCTGGAGCGAACCCGATGCCCGCCGGCTTCTCTACCCCCAGGCCGACCTGCTGACCTTGCTGGCGCGCCATGTGCAGGTGGTGGCGATCGCCTCCGGCCTGGCAGTGGTGATCGGGGTGGGGGCGGCGATCCTGGTGACGCGCCCCGGGGGGCGCGATTTCCTGCCCTTGGTGGCGCAGTTCGCCTCCATGGGACAGACCTTCCCCCCGGTGGCGGTGCTGGCCCTGGCGGTGCCGGTGCTGGGCTTTGGCACCTGGCCGATCATCGTGGCGCTGCTGCTCTATGGGCTGCTGCCGATCGTGCGCAATACCCTGGCGGGACTGGAAGGGCTCGATCCCGCGGTTGAGGAGGCCGCTCGCGGCATGGGCATGGGCGGCGGCCAGCGGTTATGGCAGGTGGAGCTGCCCCTCGCGGCACCGATCATCCTCGCCGGCATCCGCACCTCGGTCACCGTCAACATCGCCACGGCAGCGCTGGGGGCCACGGTGGGGGCGAGCAACCTCGGCGCGCCGATCATCGCCGGCATCGTCAACGGCAATACCGCCTATATCCTTCAAGGCGCCGTGATGATCGGCCTGCTGGCGCTGGCGGTTGATAGCTTGTTTGCCCGGTTGGTGCCAGCAAGGCAGTAATATCGTCTGCTGATATCGACCAAAGGTGAAGGCTTTTCTGCTGTCGATACTCGCCAGTTTACGTTAACGTCATCTCGGGTTGCGTTGATCCCTCGGGAGTGATCCTCCTGGCAAGGGGCGAGACAAGCGACAACACTGCCCTCAAAAGGGGGAGAGGATGACAAGATGACAACGACACAAGATATCCATTCGCCGCAGTTCCTCAGCGGCGACGAGTTCTCCATTCCGACCTTCCGCCTGCTGAAGCAGGACGGCAGCCTGTATGACAGTGCCGAGGCGCCCGAGCTCTCCCGCGAGCAGGCGCTGAAGATCTATCACGCCATGGTGGCCACCCGGGTGCTCGACGAGCGCATGATGGCGGCCCAGCGCCAGGGGCGGCTGTCGTTCTACATGCAGTGCACTGGCGAGGAGGCCGCGGTCATCGGTGCCACCGCGGCACTCGACGATGCCGACATGATCATGGCCCAGTACCGCGAGCAGGGTGCGCTGGTCTACCGCGGCTTCAGCTATGACGAGTTCATGAACCAGCTGTTCGGCAACGAGCTCGACTACGGCAAGGGTCGGCAGATGCCGATCCACTACGGCTCGCGCAAGCTGCACTACATGACCATCTCCTCGCCGTTGGCCACCCAGATTCCCCAGGCCGCCGGCTACGCCTACGGCCAGAAGCTCGCCGGCGAGGGCCACTGCACGCTGTGCTTCTTCGGCGAGGGCGCCGCCTCGGAAGGCGACTTCCACGCCGCGCTCAACATGGCCGCGGTGCACGAGGTGCCGGTGATCTTCTTCTGCCGCAACAACGGCTATGCGATCTCCACCCCCTCCATCGAGCAGTTCGCCGCCGATGGCGTGGCGCCGCGGGCCTTCGGCTACCGCATGCACGTGATCCGCGTCGACGGCAACGATATCCTGGCGGTGCTGTCGGCGACCCGCGAGGCGCGGCGCATCGCCGTGGAGCACAACAAGCCGGTGCTGATCGAAGCGATGAGCTATCGTCTGGCGGCCCACTCCTCCTCGGACGACCCCTCGGGCTATCGCTCGAAGAAGGAGGAGGAGGCTTGGCGCGAGAAGGATCCGATCCTGCGCATGCAGCACTGGCTGACCGAGCAGGGGTGGTGGAACGACGACGAGGAGAAGGCGCTGCAGGAGTCGCTGCGCCGCGAGGTGCTGGAGACCATGAAGCGCGCCGAGAAGCGCCCGCCGCCCCCGCTGGACAGCCTGGTCAGCGATGTCTATGCCGACGTCACCCCGGCGCTGCAGCGCCAGCTCGACCGCCTGAAGACCCATATCCGCCAGTATCCGGAGAGCTACCCGAAGGGGGCGCGCTCCCTCGACCCGGACGTGAAGGTTCGCGACAACGAAAGCGCAGCCGATGCTCAGGGAGGGGAGTGAGATGCCGACCATGAACATGCTGCAGGCGATCAATAACGCCCTGGATATCGCCATGGCCGAGGACGACAAGGTGCTCTGCTTCGGCGAGGACGTCGGCATCTTCGGCGGCGTCTTCCGCGCCACCAGCCACCTGCAGGAGAAGTACGGCCGCACGCGCTGCTTCAACACGCCGCTGGTGGAGCAGGGCATCATCGGCTTCGCCAACGGCCTGGCCGCCCAGGGCTCGGTGCCGGTGGCGGAGATCCAGTTCGCCGACTACATCTTTCCGGCCTTCGACCAGATCGTCAACGAGACCGCCAAGTTCCGCTATCGCTCCGGTGACCTGTTCAACGTCGGCGGCCTGACCATCCGTGCTCCTTACGGCGGAGGCATCTCCGGCGGGCTCTACCACTCCCAGTCGCCGGAGGCCTATTTCGCGCATACGCCGGGGCTCAAGATCGCGGTGCCGCGCAATCCCTACCAGGCCAAGGGTCTCCTGCTGGCGGCGATCCGCGATCCGGATCCGGTGCTGTTCTTCGAGCCCAAGCGTCTCTATCGCGCCTCCACCGGCGAGGTGCCCGAGGAGGACTACCAGCTGCTCCTCGGCGAGGCGGAGGTGACCCGCGAAGGCACCGACGTCACCGTGCTCGGCTGGGGAGCGCAGATGGAAGTGATCGACCGCGCCGTGGAGCTAGCCGAGAAGGAGGGCATCTCCTGCGAAGTGATCGACCTGCGCACCATCCTGCCCTGGGACGAGGAAAGCGTGGTGGAGTCGGTGCTCAAGACCGGGCGGCTGGTGATTACCCACGAGGCGCCGCTGACCGGCGGCTTCGCCGGCGAGATTGCCGCCACTGTTCAGGAACGCTGCTTCCTCTACCTGGAGTCGCCCATCGCCCGGGTGACCGGCCTGGATACCCCCTTCCCGCTGACTTTGGAGAAGGAGTATCTGCCGGACCACCTCAAGGTGTTCGAAGCGATCAGGGCCAGCGTGGCCTTCTGATCCGATATCGGAAGCGACCAGGACAGGAGTGAACCAGATGAGCGATTTCATGCTGCCCGATATCGGCGAAGGTATCGTGGAGTGCGAAGTAGTGGAGTGGCGCGTGGCCGAGGGCGACGTGATCGAGGAGGACCAGCCGGTGGTCGAGGTGATGACCGACAAGGCGCTGGTGGAGATCACCGCGCCGGAGGCGGGGCGCATTACCCGGCTGCATGTGGCGAAGGGTGATACGGCCCGCGTGCATGCCCCGCTGTTCGCCTACGAGGCCGAGGGTGAGGCAACCACCGAGGCGGCCGAGCCGTCGACCAGTGCCGCCGAGGAACCGGCCGCGCCGAAGCCGTCGTCTACGCCGGCAGCCACCGGGAGCGCGGCCAGCAAGGACTTTATCCTGCCCGATGTGGGCGAGGGGATCGTCGAGTGCGAGGTGGTCGAGTGGCGGGTCCAGGAGGGCGAGGCCATCGCCGAGGACCAGCCGGTGGTCGACGTGATGACCGACAAGGCGTTGGTGGAGATCACCGCCCCCGAGGCGGGGGTGGTGAGCAAGCTGCATGTTGCCCAGGGCGAGATCGCCCGGGTCCATGCGCCGCTCTATGCTTACCGCCCGGAACATGTCGAAGGCGAGGGTAGCGAGGTTTCCGGCGCCGCCGAGCCAGGGCCGAAGCCTGTGACCCGAAGTGTATCTTCCGACGATAGTGGCGATGCACGGGAGGCAGAGCCTGGCCGCGGCCCCTCAGAGCCTGGCCGGGGCCCCTACGGACGGATCCCCGCGGCGCCTGCGGTACGACGGCTGCTGCGCGAGCACGGCCTCTCACTGGAAACGGTCCCCGGCAGCGGCAAGCAGGGGCGCGTGCTCAAGGAGGATGTGCTGAGCTATCTAGAGAAGGGCGAGCTCGAGCAGGGCAAGGCGAGCGTCGCCGGCGAGAAGGCGACGGCCGCTTCCTCGAAGTCCCCCGCGCAGGGTGAGGTGCGCGTGGAGCCGCTGCGAGGCGTGCGCGCGGTAATGGCCAAGCGCATGGTGGAGGCGGCCAGCACCATTCCCCACTTCCAGTATGGGGAGGAGATCGATGTCACCGAGCTGCTGGCACTGCGCGAGCGGCTCAAGCCCCGCGCCGAGGCCGAGGGCGTGCGCCTGACGTTGATGCCCTTCTTCATGAAGGCCATGGCGCTGGCGGTGCGCGAGGCGCCGATCCTCAATGCGCGTCTCAACGAGGCGGTTGATGAGATCCACTACCTGCCCTCGGTCAACGTCGGCATGGCGGTGGATAGCCGTGCCGGCCTGCTGGTGCCCAACGTCAAGGGGGTGGAGGGGCTATCGCTGCTGGACATCGCCGCCGAGGTCGCGCGCCTTACCGAGGCGGCACGCTCGGGCAAGGTGGCCCAGGAGGACCTGCGGGAGGGCACCATCAGCATCTCCAATATCGGCGCCCTGGGCGGCACCTACGCCGCACCGATCATCAATGCCCCGGAGCTGGCTATCGTCGCCATCGGCAAGACCCAGTGGCTGCCGCGCTTCGATGCCGAGGATCGGGTGGTCAAGCGGGCGATCATGACCGTGACCTGGGCCGGCGATCACCGGGTCATCGACGGCGGCACCATCGCGCGCTTCTGCAATGCCTGGAAGGGCTACCTGGAAGCACCCGAGACGATGCTGCTTCACTTGAGCTGAGACCATGCCCCAGGCGCCCCTGCAGCAGTTCTATATCCCCGAGGAGCAGTCGGTCTACCTGCTCAGCCAGGACGACGCCCGCAAGCTCAAGGCCTGGGTGGCGCTCTGCCAGGAGCAGCTGGAGCAGCTTGGCTATCGGAATATCGAGCTGGTCGGCAAGGGCGCCTATGGCTTCGTCTTCGCCGGCGTCACCGCCGTGGGGGACCAGTACGTCTTCAAGTTCACCCGGGTCAACCTGCCCCAGCATCTGCAGGATCGCCTTGAGGAGGAGGCCTTCATGCTGGAGCAGGTCGACCATCCGCGGGTGCCGCGGCTGATCGCCTATCAGCGGGTGCGCCACCAGTCGATTCTGGTGATGCAGCGCGCGCCGGGGCTGAACCTCGAGGAGGTCTCCCTGCGCGAGGGGCGGCTTTCGCCGCGGCTGATCGTGCGCATCGCCGACCAGCTCGCCGATATCCTGCGCAGTCTGCGGCGCGAGTCGGGCCCCGCCGGCAAGCCCATCGTGCATGGCGATATCAAGCCCTCCAACCTGGTCTTCGATGACCGCGACGAGACCATCGCCCTGATCGACTGGGGCTCCTCGGTGTTCGCCCAGCTCGATGCCAACCAGCAGTTTGTGGCTTCCAATGTCATGGAGCTGATGTCCGACAACCTGCAGCAGACCAACGCCCGGCTGGGGGATGTCTACTTCATCGGCGAGGAGCAGTTGAACGGGGCGCTCTCCTCGCCGCGCTTCGACGAGCAGGGCGCCGCAGGCACCCTGTATGCGCTGGCCTCGGCGCAGTCCTGTCGCTTCGGCTACCACGCCATCCCGGCCACCTCGCTGGGCCTGCCGGTGGAGTTCGCGCGCATGCTCGATGGCATGCTCGACCCCGATCCACGCCTGCGTCTCAAGGCCGGTGACCACTTCATTCGCGAGATGCCGCGCCTGGCGCGCACCGTGATGATCGACCTGCCCGAGCCCGCCGAGGCGGCGCTGGTGCCGGTGTGGGCGCGCCCCACCAGCCGCGAGATCGATACCGTGGTGTACAGCTCGCGCAAGGCCTTCCTGCGCGAGGAGGGCGCGCCGGAGACCCTCAACGACGTCAATGACGTGCAGCTCGATCGCTACTACAAGAACTTCATGCAGGGCATGGGGGAGACCGAGAAGGCCTTCCTCGCCGCGGTGAGTCGCCTCGGCCGCTATCCGGTGGTGGGGGGGCTGGCGGTACGCTGGGAGAGCGACGGGGTGTATATCGACACCACCCTGAACCTGCATGATCCGGCGCTGAAGCCGGCCTTCATCGCCGCGGTCAACAACATGGTCAACCTGGCGCGGGCCATCTACCGTCGGGGGATCTTCAAGAGCTGCCTGTTCAATGCCCGCGATACTCTGCACCTGGAGCGTGAGAGCCCGGAGCAGTCGTTCGAGATCGAGCCGGGCATGCGGCTGCACTACGAGGTGAGTGCGGTGCCGGAACTGGAGGATCGGGCGCGCCTGCACAGCTACTTCGAGGATGGCCCCGACCCCGAGGAGTTCCTGGTGCTGCCCGAGGCGATCATCACCTCGCTGGAGGCCCTCAACGATATCCACCACACCGGCATGATCATCTTCGAGGCGCTGCCGGCGCATCTGAAGATCCACAGCTACTACCGCCTGCTGGATCCCTCCCGGGAGGCCGAGTTCCGTGCCCGGCTGGAGGAGATCCTCGCTGCCGTGGGGCTGATCGAGGGACTCGGCGTCTCCGGCTTCATGAAGATGCCCTACAAGGACACCCGCTTTTTCCCCCATGTGGAGCGTCAGCCCGAGCGGTTCTACCCGCGCAATCCACGTCAGGTCTTCGACTAGAACGTTCCGTGTCTCGTGATGGGTTTATGCTATTATTGTGTCTGTAGATACATGGCGCAAAGGGGTTAACCATGGCCACCATGGAAGCACCGGCAACCGACAGGTCGAAAAGTGCCACTGGGTTGAAGACTGCCGTCGCGATACTGGAGAAATGGGGAGCGAGCGGTGAACAGGTCGCGGCAATCCTGAGGGTATCGCGCAGTACTTATGCCCGGGCCAAGCGAGCTGACCCCGAGTGGCGGGTCAGCCTGGACGAGGATCAGCTGACACGTGTCAGCCTGGTGCTTAACCTCCATGCAAGCCTGCGGGTCCTCTTTGACAATCCCTGCAACCTCTATGGCTTTATGGCCATGGCCAACCATAATGCGCCGTTCCATGGACGCTCGCCGCTCGAGGTGATTTCGGGTGGCAACATCCTGGCGCTCTACGATGTCTTTCGCCATATCGATAGCCTGCGAGGCGCCCAGTGGTAGCACTGTCATCGCTACCGCGGCTGGTGGCGGGTGAGCAGCAGGGCTATCGCCTGGTCAACTCCAAGTTCCCACCCATCCACCTCTTCGACGATGTCGCCAGTGCGGATGAGTTCCAGGCTCTCTATGAGCTCCAGGCATTGACCAACTCCCGGCTACGCGCCGAGGTGGGGGACCTGAGTCTGCTGCCCATCGAGGAGATCCCCTTTGATACCCCGGGCTGCTCCTATGCCGTGGCACCTTTCACCCACGTCAATCCGGCAGGGTCGCGCTTCAGCTCGGGAGAGTACGGTGTTCTATATATTGCTGATGCCATGGCTACGGCACTGTCCGAGGTGCGGCATCATCAGGAGGCCTACTGGCGCAATGTGGCCGATCTTAACTATGAGCGCTTCGTGTTGCGTGGCTTGAAATGCCGATTCCATGAGTCAGCCATGCTGGATGCTCTCGGACTCCGGGCAACTCACCCGATCTATGACCCGGATGACTACACGGCGGCCCGGACATTGGGGCAAAGCGTTAAACGCGCCGGCCTGCCGGGGCTTCGTTACCGCTCGGTACGCCGTCCCGGTGCCGCCTGCTGGGCGCTGCTGACCCCGAAACCGGTGATCTCCATGGTCCAGACCGCTCACTATGAGATGGTCTGGAATGGCACTATCACCGGCGTTAACCGGCTGTCCACCCCCTGAACAGGAACCCAGATGTTAGAGCCGATGCTGTTCAAGCTGCTGGCCACCGCCGGCATCGTCATCCTCGTCGCCCTGGCGGTGGCCCGGGTGGGGCCGCGCCTGGGCGGCATCCTGGCCGGCACCCCGGTGATCCTTGGGCCCGGTTACTTCTTCATGCTGCGCGAACAGGCTCCGGCCTTCGTGCAGGAGGCGGTGCTCTCGACATTGCATGCACTGGTGGCGACGCTGCTGTTCACGGTCTGCTTCGTGATCAGCGCCGCCCGGCTATCGGCATTGAAGAGCCTGAGCCTTGCGAGCCTGCTGTGGGTACCGGCGGCGCTGCTGTTCACCCAACTGCCGGGTGGGCTGATGGGCGCCCTGGGCGCCTACCTGGCGGTGCTGCTGGTGGCCGAAGGGATCAATCGCTGGCTCAGGCTGGGGCAGCCGGTAGTGGTGGCGAGCTCGGGGTGGCTCGACCTGCTCTTGCGGGGCCTGCTGGCCGGTGGGCTGGTAAGCATTGCCACCACCCTGGCGGCCCGGGCGGGACCGGGCTTCTCTGGCATCATCCTGGGGTTTCCGGCCGGCATCCTGACCATCGCCTGGGCGCTGCATGAACGCTACGGGGCTGAGGTGGCACGCATGACGGTGAGCATGACCCAGCGGGGCATGCTCAGCCTGCTGGCCTTCTGTACGGTGAGCTATCTCGGCGTGGGGCTGCTGCCCGGGATGGTGGTGTTCGCGCTCTCCCTGGCGGCCTCGATGGCCACCAGCTTCCTGCTGTTCATGTTCAGCCTGTGGCGGGCACGGCGGCGGTATGCCTGGCAGCCTACGGCGAGAGCCGAGTGAGAGCGTGCTGGCGACAGGCTGCCGAGCCCCGGCGCGCCGCGGAGGTGCCGTCGACCTCTCCCCCAGCGGCCGAGTTACCCGGGAGGCGGGGGGGACGTTGAGGCGTGAACCTGGCCGCTCACGCCCCCAGCCCGCTCTCGCGCAGCAGCTGGTCGATGCTGGTGGCCGCCCGGGTAGAGTGGGACCCCTCCAGTAGCAGTTCGGCCTCGAGGGACGCGACACCGCTTTCCAGGCAGCGTTCGATAAGCAGCGTCTTGCTCAGGCCGGTGGCCTGGGCGAGGTGCTCGAGACGTTCCTCCAGTTCACGCGGAAGTCGCAGCAGATGAGGCATGTCACGTTCTCCATTATTAGAGGCTTGCCGTGTTACCCGACATTGGCCATCCTTGCAGGCCTTCATGTCGCTACCATGACAGATTTTCTGGAGTGTGGCACCGGGACGACCCGGCTTGCCTTCCACGCTGCGGGGACGGCCTCGCCAAGCAAGGGATGAACGACCATGGGAATGGCCTGGATGCTGCTGGTCCTGGCGGGGCTGCTGGAGGTGGCCTGGGCACTGGGACTCAAGGCCTCGGAGGGCTTCACGCGGCTGTGGCCCAGCCTGTTTACCGTGACCACCATGCTGGTGAGTTTCTATCTGCTGGCCCAGGCCATGAAGGCGCTGCCGGTCGGCACTGCCTATGCGGTGTGGGTGGGTATCGGGGCGCTGGGCACCGTGGTGCTGGGCATCCTGATCTACGGCGACAGCGCCTCTCCGCTGCGCCTGGCCAGCCTGGCGCTGGTCCTGGTGGGGCTGGTCGGCCTCAAGCTGGCCGGCTGACAGAGGGACTTCCCCTCAGGCCAGCCCTTGCTGACGCATGGCCTCGGTGATGATCGGCACCGGCGTCATCAGGTGCTCGCGCATCATCTCGGTGGCGCGCTCGGTATCCCGGGCCAGGATCACCTCGACCAACTCGGCGTGCTCCTGATGCTTGCGCGCCAAGGCCTCCTGGGAGAGCACCGTCTCGCGCAGCCAGAGATGGCGATAGCGCTCCACCTGGTCGAACAGGCTGTCGCGGATCTGCAGCAGGTGCGGCGAGCGACAGCCACTGACGATGGCGGTATGGAAGGCCTGGTGGCGTGTGTCCCAGACGTCGAGCAACTCGTCGGTGGAGTCGACCTTCATCACCTTGGAGAGGGTGTGGGCCCGAGCCAGGATCTCGGCTTCCCAGCTGTCGTCGCCGCGCTCGATGGCGAGCCTGAGCAGCAGGCCTTCGACCTGGGCCCGGGCGTCGTAGATATCGGCGAGCTCGGCCAGTGACATCGGCGCCACCCGGAAGCCGCGCTGGCTGATAGCCACCACCAGCCGCTCCGCCACCAGTTGGGAGAGCGCCTCGCGCAGGGGGCCGACGCCCAGGTCGTAGCGCTCCTTCAGCCGGCTCATCAGCAGCTTCTCGCCGGGCTTGAAGACGTTGCGGATGATGTCCTTCTTCAGGCGATGATAGGCGCTGATGCCGAGGTTCTCGCGGGTCGCCGCAGTGTCGAGAGTCGATGAGTCCATGCTGTCGTCATTTTGTCCATGTGCCTGACATGATAGCCGAATATCGCCACACTCGATAATCCCTCACCGGGCTCCGTCCGACTCCTCGCTGTCGGTGTCCTTCGCCGGGGGCGGCTTGAGTGCCTGCCAGGCCGCGTAGGTGCTGAGGAATACCCGCCCC
Organism: Halomonas sp. C10-5; assembly: GCF_057169305.1. Taxonomy (NCBI): domain Bacteria; kingdom Pseudomonadati; phylum Pseudomonadota; class Gammaproteobacteria; order Oceanospirillales; family Halomonadaceae; genus Halomonas; species Halomonas sp. C10-5. Next base: position 1,761,687 of record NZ_CP175665.1, on the reverse strand, counting down.
GTCAGGTCATCCAGAAAATCGCTGCGCTTCAGGCGGTCCATTACCGGGCCCTTGACCTCGGCCAGGTGCAGCGTCACTTCCGCCTCCCTGAGGCGTTCGTTGATGGCGTCCAGGCTCTCCAGTGCCGAGGCATCGATCAGGTTGACCGCCGAGCAGATCAGCACCACGTGTTCCAGTCCCGGCTGGCGCGCCACCATGCGCAGCACCGTGTCCTCCAGGTAACGCGCATTGGCGAAATAGAGGCTCTCGTCGATGCGCAGGAAGGCCACGCTGCTCAGGGTCTCGACCTCGTGGCGCTGGGTGCTGCGGAAGTGCTCAGTATCCGGGATGCGGCCCACCACCGCGCTGTGGGGGCGGCTGGTGCGGTAGAGGAAGAGCCCGATGGAGAGCAGCACGCCGCTGATGATACCGGCCTCGACGCCCTCCACCAGCGTCAGCAGGATGGTTACCGCCATGGCCGAGAAGTCGCTGCGCGAGTAGCGCCAGGTCTGGCGAATCAGCGGGATATCGACCAGGGTAAGGATCGCCACGGTGATGGTGGCGGCCAGGGTGGCGATGGGCAGGTGGTGCAGCAGCGGGGTGAACAGCAGCGTCACCAGGCCGATGCCCAGGGCGGCGAAGAGGCCGGCCAGTGGTGTCTGGGCCCCCGCCTCGTCGTTGATCACGGTGCGCGAGAGCCCCCCGGTCACCGGCATGCCCGCGGTGAAGGCCGCGGCCAGGTTGGCGCCGCCCAGCCCGACCAGCTCCTGGTTGGGCGAGATGCGCTGGCGACGCTTGGCGGCGAGCATTTGGGCCATGGATATCGACTCCACGAAGCCCACCACGCTGATCAGCAGGGCGGGAATCAGCAGGGCGCGCCACAGGGTGAGATCCATGCTCGGCAGGGTCAGCGGTGGCAGCCCGGCGGGAATGGCGCCGACCACGGCGACGCCGCGCTCGGCGAGTCCCAGCTGCCAGCTGAGCAGGGTGGTGGCAACTACCGCCAGCACCGGGCCGCTGCGCGCCACCAGGCCGGCGGTGGAAGCGGCCAGCCCCAGTCGCGTCAGCAGGCGGGTGGCATAGCGGCGGCTGACGACCAGGAAGAGCAGGGTACCCAGGCCTATCGCCAGTGTGAGCCAGTGCAACCGATGGAGCTGCCCGGCGAGGCTGGTCAGCAGGTCGAGGGCGTTATAGCCACTGGCCGAGATCCCCGCCAGGTGGGCTGTCTGGCTGATGGCGATCAACAGCGCCGAGGAGGAGAGGAAGCCGGCGATCACCGGGTGGCTCAGGAAGTTGGCGAAGAAGCCCAGGCGCAGCAGGCCCATGGCCACCAGCATCGCACCGGAGAGCAGCGACAGCACCAGTGCCGCCTGCAGGTAGGCGGCGCTGCCTGGCATGGCCACATTGGAGAGCGCTGCGCCGGTCATCAGCGCGATGATTGCCACGGGGCCGATCGCCAGAGTGCGACTGGTGCCAAGCAGGGCATAGAGCACCGCCGGCAGCAGGCTGGCATAGAGCCCCACCACGGCGGGCAGCCCGGCGAGCAGCGCATAGGCCAGCGACTGGGGGATCACCATCACGGTGACGATCACCCCTGCCAGCAGGTCGGCCCCCAGCAGGCGTCGGTTGTAGTGGGGCAGCCAGGTGAGTACCGGCAGATAGCGCTTGAGCATCCTGTCCCTGATCGGCTTGGGGAATAAGGCGTTAGCCTAAACGATATTAGTGCTTGCGTTCAGGGTTGGTTAGCATCAGGTAAAACCGACAACACCCCACAACATGCAAGGACACGCCATGCAACGCGAAACCATCGCCCTCCATCACGGCTATGCCCCCGACGACCAGCACGCGGTGGCGGTTCCGATCCACCAGACCACCTCGTTTGCCTTCGATAGCGCCCAGCATGCCGCGGACCTGTTCGACCTCAAGGTCGAGGGCAACATCTACTCGCGGATCATGAATCCGACCTGCGCCGTGCTCGAGCAGCGGGTCGCGGCGCTGGAGGGCGGCATCGCCGGCCTGGCGGTGGCTTCGGGCATGGCGGCGATTACCTACGCCATCCAGACCATCGCCGAGGCGGGCGACAATATCGTCTCCATCAGCGAGCTCTACGGCGGCACCTACAACCTCTTCGCCCATACCCTGCCGCGCCAGGGCATCCAGGTGCGCTTCGCCGACAGGGATGACCTGGCCGGCCTCGAGGGGCTGATCGACGAGCGCACCAAGGCGGTGTTCTGTGAGAGTGTCGGCAACCCCTCCGGCGGCGTGGTCGACATGCAGGCCCTGGCCGAGGTCGCCCATCGCCACGGTGTGCCGGTGATCGTCGACAACACCGTGCCCACACCCTTCCTGTGGCGACCCATCGAGCATGGGGCCGATATCGTCATCCATTCGGCCACCAAGTATATCGGTGGCCATGGCACCACCGTGGGTGGGGTGATCGTCGACTCCGGCAAGTTTCCCTGGGCCGACAATGCCGAGCGTTTCCCGCTGCTCAACGAGCCGGATGTCTCCTACCATGGCGTCTGCTATACCCGTGACCTGGGCGAGGCGGCCTTCATCGGGCGTGCCCGGGTCGTTCCGTTGCGCAACATGGGGGCGGCACTCTCCGCCCAGGCCGCCTGGCAGCTGCTGCAGGGCCTCGAGACCCTGGGACTGCGCATCGAACGCATCTGTGACAATGCCCAGCGCATCGCCGAGTACCTGCAGGGCCACGATGCCGTGACCTGGGTGCAGTATGCCGGCCTCGAGAACCACAAGGACCACGCCCTGGCGCAGAAGTACATGGGCGGTCGCGCCTCAGGCATCCTCAGCTTCGGCATCAAGGGCGGCCGCGAGGCCGGCGCGCGCTTCTACGATGCCCTGGGGCTGGTGCTGCGCCTGGTCAATATCGGCGACGCCAAGACCTGCTCGTCGATCCCGGCCGCCACCACCCACCGCCAGCTCAATGACGAGGAACTGGTCAAGGCGGGCGTGACCGCCGACATGGTGCGTCTCTCCATCGGCATCGAGCATGTCGACGACATCATCGCGGACCTCGATCAGGCGCTGGCGACAAGCCAGGCTTGAGACGTCCCGGGGCCGCTCACGGTCCCGGTTTTTGCTATTTCCCGGCCGGCTGCGTGACCTCACGCGGCCGGCTTTGCCATGCCGACCACGAGTAGAGGGCGAGTCCGGTCCAGATCAGCACGAAAGTGATCAGCTGCGCACCGGATAGCGCTTCGCCGAACACCAGCAGGGCGATCAGGAACTGGATGGTGGGGTTGAGGTACATCAGGAAGCCCAGTGTTGCCAGGCGAAGTCGCCTGGCGGCCCCGGCGAAGGCGAGCAGCGGCAGGGCGGTGATCACCCCGCTGGCGATCAGCAGCAGAGTGGTCCGCGTGTCCCCCAGGAAGTGCGAGAGGTCGGCCTGGGTCAGCCAGCCCAGGGCGACCAGCCCCAGGGGCAGCAGCAGCAGGGTCTCCACGAACAACCCCGAGAGGCCATCCAGGGGCACCTGCTTGCGCAGCAGGCCGTAGGTGCCGAAGGAGAAGGCCAGCGCCAGGCTGATCCACGGCAGCTCGCCGAGCAGCACCAGCTGGATGAGGATCGCCACGGCGGCCAGCGCCACCGCCACCGCCTGCAGGCGGTGCATGGTCTCGCGCAGCACCAGCATGCCCAGTGCCACGTTGACCAGCGGGGTCATGAAGTAGCCGAGACTGGCCTGGAGCACATGGCGGGTCTCCACCGAATAGATGTAGAGCCCCCAGTTGAAGGCGATCAGCAGCGCGCAGCCGAGTACCCGTCCCAGGCGCCGGGGCTGGGCCAGGGCCTCGCGGATCGGTGCCCAGCGCCCGAGCAGGGTCACCAGGCCGACCAGGAACAGGCAGGACCACAGCACCCGGTGAATCAGGATCTCGAAGGCGGGCACCCCCTCGAACAGCGCGAAGAACAGCGGGAAGCAGCCCCACATGCCGTAGGCGGCCAGACCGAACATGACGCCCTGACGGGCCTCGCGATCGGCGGGGGGAGTGGCGATAGACATCGTGAACCTCGTGGCGAAACAATCCGCCAACTTAGCAGGCTATTGGGCGCCGTTCCACGCTGCCGGCTGACGCTGGTCGCCACTCTGGGGTAGTCTGGGCGCCAATAACGTCACCGCGAGGGGAAGAAGGATGAGCGAGCTGAGAACCACCCTGGTGCAGTGTGACCTGCGCTGGGAGGATCCGGCGGCCAACTGCCGGATGCTGGAGGAGACCCTGGGCGATCTCGGCAGCGAGCAGACCGACCTGATCGTGCTGCCGGAGATGTTCGCCACTGGCTTCACCATGAACTCCCGTGAGATGGCCGAACCCTTGGGCGAGAGCGCGACCGTCGCCTGGCTGCGCGAGCAGGCCTGGCAGCGCGGCTGCGTGGTCACCGGCAGCGTGGCGATCGTCGAGAATGGCGACTATTACAATCGTCTGGTGTGGGCGCGCCCGGATGGCTCCTGTGCCACCTATGACAAGCGCCACCTGTTCCGCATGGCTGGCGAGCACGAGCGCTATGCCATGGGGCACGAGCGGGTGATCGTCGAGCTCAAGGGCTTCCGTATCCTGCTCAGCGTCTGCTACGACCTGCGCTTTCCGGTCTGGCTGCGTCAGCAGCCCGGCGAGGGCGAGCATTTCGAGTATGACGTCCTGCTGTGCGTGGCCAACTGGCCGGCGCCGCGGCGCCACCCCTGGCGTGTCCTGCTGCAGGCCCGCGCCATCGAGAACCTGTGTCCGGTGATCGGCGTCAACCGCGTCGGCGAGGATGCCAAGGGGCTGCCCTATGCCGGGGACTCTATGCTCATCGATGCCAAGGGGGAGGCCCTGATCGACGAGCCCGAGGGCAGCGCCTTCGTCAAGACCGCCAGCCTCTCGCTGGACGAGCTGCGGGCCTTCCGCGACAAGTTTCCCGCCTGGCGTGATGCCGACCATTTCAGTCTCGCGGATGGGGTAGGCAGCTGATGCGTCTCGATCGTTTCCTGAGTGAATCCACCGAGCTGACCCGCAGCCTGGCCAAGAAGGCGATGCACCGCGGCGAGGTCAGCGTCGACGGTGAAGTGGTCAAGAACCCGGCCACCCAGGTGGACGAGACCCGCCGGGTGACCTGGAACGGCCAGCCGCTCGCCCTGGTGGGGCTGCGCTACGTGATGCTGCACAAGCCGGCCGGGGTGGAGTGCACGGCGCGCCGGACCCTCTATCCCCGGGCCATTGACCTGATCGAGCTGCCCATGCTCGAGCGCCTGCAGACGGTGGGGCGTCTGGACGTGGACACCACCGGCCTGGTGCTGCTCACCGACGATGGCCAGTGGTCGCATCGTGTCACCTCGCCCAAGCGGCGTTGTGGCAAGGTCTACCGGGTGACCCTCGCCGAGCCGCTCGAGGGCAGTGCCCTCGATGACGCTATCGCCCGCTTCGCCGAGGGGCTGCTGCTCGACGGCGAGGAGAAGCCAACCCGTCCCGCCGAGCTCGCCATGCGCGAACCCACCGTCGCCGAGCTGACCCTCTTCGAGGGCAAGTATCATCAGGTGAAGCGGATGTTCGCGGCCATCGGCCATCACGTCGTGGCCCTGCACCGTGAGTCCATCGGCCCGCTGTCGCTGGGTGATCTTGCCGAGGGCGAGTGGCGCGAGCTCAGCGCCGAGGAGGTCGCGGCCTTCTAGCCAGCGGCGGCCGGCGGCAGGGGCTCGGCGGCGAGCGATGACCAGGTGGCGCTGCGATTGCGCCCCTGGTATTTCGCCTGGTAGAGCGCCTTGTCGGCCAGGCCCAGCAGGGCGATGGGTTCCCGGGAGTGGCAGGGATAGGTGGCCACGCCGCAGGAGAGGGTGACCGTCGGCAGCGCCTGGTCTCCGTGGTGCAGGGTCAGCCGTCGGACCCGTTCAACCAGCTCGCCGGCCCGGGCCTCGGCGCGTTCGGTCGTGGCGCCGGGGAGCAGGGCGACGAACTCCTCGCCTCCCATGCGACACACCACGTCGGCGTCGCGGAAGTGATCCTGGAGCAGTTCGGCCACCGCCATCAGCACGCTGTCACCCGCCTCGTGGCCATAGCGGTCGTTGATCTGTTTGAAGTGGTCGAGGTCGATCATGATCAGCGAGAGCGGCGACCCCTCGCGATCGGCACGGCTCGCCTCGTGCTGCATCAGTTCGTCGAAGTAGCGACGATTCTTGAGCCCGGTGAGCGGGTCCTCGTAGGAGAAGCCCTCGAGCTTGCGTACCAGGCAGTCGAGCTTGGCGGTCCGCTCGCGAACCTGCTCCTCGAGGTGCCGGTTGAGGCGCGACAGCTGGCGCTGGGTCCGGCGGTAGTGCCATAGCGATACCCCCACGATAGCCAGCGAGAAGGCCAGCAGCCCCAGGCTGACCGGTACCTTGCGCCAGTCCAGCAGGCCATGGGCGACCGCCATGTCCGCCAACAGCAGCCCCGCCATCACCGCGAAACTGCCGATGATCCAGCGCTGCTCGGCTTCCAGGCGATGCAAGTGCCAGGCGGCCAGCGCCAGCATCAGTGGCAGGGTGATCGCCAGCATAAGGTCGAAGGGCGGAAAGGTGCTGGCCACGGTCACCAGGCCCAGCTGGCTGAGCGCCAGTGCGCCGAGCAGGTAGGCCAGATGCAGGCGCCATAGCACCCCCATGCAGCGTTGCGGTGTCCCCTCCAGCCAGTGCGTGAGCAGCAACCCCATGCCTATCGGCAGCGTGAAGTAGCCGGCCGCGGCCAGGCTGTCCCACAGCAGCGGGCGGTCGAGGAGCAGCTGGCTGAACTGGGTTTCGGCGAGGATCATGGTGCTGGCCGCCAGCGAGAAGAGGGACACCGCGCCCAGGCTATGACGCTGCGCCCCGATCAGCGCGAAGCTGCCGGCGAGCAGGGCGAGGAGCAGCGAGAAGGCGCTGATCACCACATCCTGCCAGGAGCGCTGCACGATCATCGTCAGCACATCCAGGCGATCCATGACCCTCGCCTCGCCCCACAGGCCGATGTCGGTGTAGTCGGAGAAGACCCTGACATGCAGCGTCTTGCCGGCGAAGTCTTCGGGCAGCTCGATCATGTGCCAGGGCCAGCCGGCGAAGCGGCCACGGCCCTGATCGTCGAACTCCCCGTAGTGGTAGAGCGGCTCCCCGTCCAGGTAGAACTGGGCGATCAGGTCGATGCTGTAGATGTAGATCACCGGGTCGCGCCACTCCCCGTCGGGGAGCACCGTGCGTAGCCAGAGGTGCTCCTGCCCGGCACGACCGGGGGGATTGGACGGGAAATCGATGGCTTGCCACGCGCTGCTGTCGGCGTCATCGAGCCAGGTGGGGGTGCCCGAGGCATCCCGGGGAGAGTCTCCCCAGCGCCACTCCCAGCCGACAAGGTCTCTGGGCGGCGCGGTGGCCGCCAGCAGCGCTTCGGATAGCAACAGGCTCAGCAGGACGGTGACAGCAAGGATCAGGGAGCGCATGGGACACCCATGGTTTACAAGGGTGCGCCGAGTATAGGCCAGAGCCGGTGGCCCGGCCCTGTTCATTTGCAGGGGAAATGCCTCATCCGCTGGCCGACAGCCCGGCGGCCCTGACCAGTGCCCGGGTGTAGTCGCTGCGCGGTTGCTTCAGCACCTCGCGGCAGCTGCCTGCCTCGACCACCTCGCCCTCCTTGAGCACCATGACGCGGTGGGCCATGGCGCGCACCACCGCCAGGTCATGGCTGATGAACAGGTAGCTCATGCCGCGGCGCGCCTGGAGGTCGCGCAACAGGGCTACCAGCTGCTTCTGGACGGTGCGGTCCAGCGCCGAGGTGGGCTCGTCGAGCACCAGCAGGGCGGGTTCGAGGATGATCGCCCTGGCCACGGCGATGCGCTGACGCTGGCCACCGGAGAACTCGTGGGGGTAGCGGTCGGCGCAGTCGGCCGGCAGGCCCACCTCGCGCAGGGTGTCGGCCACCCGGCGGCGCACCTCGCTCTCGGCGAGTTCCGGGTGGTGAAAGCGCAGCCCCTCGCTGACGATCTCGGCGACCGGCAGGCGCGGTGAGAGCGAGCCATAGGGATCCTGGAAGACGATCTGCACCTGCTGGCGCATGCGGCGCAGGGCACCACCGGAGAGGGTATCCAGCCGGGTGTCATCGAGGTGGATCTCGCCGTGGCTCTCCACCAGGCGCAGCAACGCCATGGCCAGGGTGGTCTTGCCGGAACCGGACTCGCCGACGATGCCCAGCGTCTCGCCGCGACCCAGGGTGAGCGACAGCGGCCTGACCGCCTCGAAGGCGGGCGGGCGCGGCATGAAGAGCTTCCTGGGGCGCTGGAAGCGCACGCCCAGGCGTTCGGCGCGCAGCAGAGGTTGTTGCGTCGAGCTGACCGGCTCGGGGCGCCCCTCGGGCTCGGCCTCCAGCAGGGTGCGGGTGTAGGCGCTCTGGGGTGAGGCGAACACACGCTCCACCGGCCCCGTCTCCTGCTCGCGGCCCTGGTAGAGCACGCAGACCCGGTCGGCGTGGCGGCGCACCAGGTTGAGGTCGTGGGTGATGAACAGCATGCCCATGCCGTGGTGGTCGCGCAGCTCGGCGAGCAGGGCGAGGATCTCCTGCTGCACGGTGACATCCAGCGCCGTGGTCGGCTCGTCGGCGATCAGCAGCTCCGGGTCGTTGGCGATGGCCATGGCGATCATCACTCGCTGACGCTGGCCGCCGGAGAGCTGGTGCGGCCAGGCGTCGACCAGCTCTTCGGCGCGAGGCAGCTTGACCTGGGCCAGCAGCTCGATGACCCGGGTGCGTGCCGCACGTCCGGAGAGTCCCTGGTGCAGGCGCAGGGTCTCGCCGATCTGCTTGCCCACGGTATGCAGGGGGTTGAGCGAGGTCATCGGCTCCTGGAACACGAAGCCCACCCGGCCACCACGCAGGCCCTGCCAGTCGCGGTGGCGCAGGCGCGCCAGGTCGGTATCACCCAGCCATCGCCCGCCGCTGACGCTGGCATTGCCCGGCAGCAGGTTCATGGCGCCCAGCGCCGACACCGACTTGCCGGAGCCGGACTCGCCCACCAATGCCAGGGTCTCGCCGCGCCCGACGATGAGGTTCAGGCGGTCGACCACGGTGACGCCGTCGAAGGCGATGGAGAACTCCTCGAGACGCAGCAGATCAGGCATCGGCGGGACTCCTCTCGACGGCCGGGGCCGGGGCAGGGTGTTGGATATGGCGAGGGTCGAAGGCGTCGCGCAGCCCCTCGCCGATGAACACCAGCAGCGACAGCATCAGCGACAGGCTGACGAAGGCGGTGATGCCGAGCCAGGGGGCATGCAGGTTGTTCTTGCCCTGGGCCACCAGTTCACCCAGTGACGGCGAGCCCGGCGGCAGACCGAAGCCCAGGAAGTCCAGCGCGGTGAGGGTAGTGATGGCGCCGGTAAACAGGAAGGGGATGAAGGTCAGGGTGGCGACCATGGCGTTGGGCAGCACATGGCGCCACATGATCAGCCGCGGGGTCAGGCCCATGGCGCGCGCGGCGCGCACGTACTCCAGGTTGCGGGCGCGCAGGAACTCAGCGCGCACCACGTCGACCAGGCCCAGCCATGAGAACAGCAGCATGATCCCCAGCAGCCACCAGAAGCCGGGCTGCACGAAGCTGGCCAGGATGATCAGCAGGAAGAGCACCGGCAGCCCCTGCCAGATCTCGGTGAAGCGCTGGCCGATCAGGTCGGTCTTGCCACCGAAATAGCCCTGGATGCCGCCGACCAGCACACCCAGAGCCAGCGAGCCGGCGGTGAGTACCAGGGCGAAGGCCACCGACAGGCGGAAGCCGTAGATTACCCGGGCCAGCACATCGCGACCCTGGTCGTCGGTGCCCAGCCAGTGCCGCCCATCGGGGGGCGCCGGGGAGGGGCGCATCATCTGCATGTCCAGGGTCTGGTAGGAAAAAGGCACCGGTGGCCACAGCGCCCAGCCATGTTCCTTGATTTGGGCGCGCACGAAGGGGTCGTGATAGTCGGTGGTGGTTGGCAGGAAACCGCCGAACTCGGTCTCCGGGTAGTCGACCAGCAGCGGCACGTACCACTGGCCGTCGTAGTGCATCACCAGCGGCTTGTCGTTGGCGATCAGCTCGGCGGCGAGGCTGACCACGAAGAGCGCCAGGAACACCCACAGCGAGACCCAGGCGCGGCGATTGGCGCGGAACACGCCGAAGCGGCGCCGGGTGATCGGCGAGAAGCGTCCCGCCAGGGTGGTGAGAAAGCTAGCGGCCATCGGCTCAGGATCCCCGTGTCTCGAAGTCGATGCGTGGATCGACCCACACATAGGTGAGGTCGGAGACCAGCTTGAGCAGCAGGCCGATCAACGTATACAGGTAGAGGGTGCCGAAGATCACCGGGTAGTCACGCTGCATCACTGCCTCGAAGCCGAGCAGGCCGAGCCCCTCAAGCGAGAAGATCACCTCGATCAGCAGTGACCCGGTGAAGAAGATCGACACCAGCGCGCCGGGCAGGCCGGCGATGATGATCAGCATGGCGTTGCGAAAGACATGCCCGTAGAGCACGCGCTGGTCGCTGGCGCCCTTGGCCCTTGCGGTGAGCACGTACTGCTTGTGGATCTCGTCCAGGAAGCTGTTCTTGGTCAGCATGGTCAGGGTGGCGAAGCTGCCGATGGTCATGGCGATCACCGGCAGGGTGATGTGCCAGACGTAGTCCTTTACCTTGCCCCAGGCCGAGAGATCGTCGAAGTTCGGCGAGGTGAGCCCGCGCAGAGGGAAGAGGTCCCAGTAGCTGCCGCCGGCGAACAGCACGATCAGCAGGATAGCGAACAGGAAGCCGGGAATGGCGTAGCCGACGATCACCAGCCCCGAGGTCCAGACGTCGAAGCGTGAGCCATGGCGCAGAGCCTTGCGGATGCCCAGCGGGATGGAGATCAGGTAGACCAGCAGGGTGGTCCATAGCCCCAGCGAGACCGACACCGGCAGGCGTTCGATCATCAGCTCGATCACCGGTCGGTCGCGGAAGAAGCTCACCCCGAAGTCGAAGGTGGCATAGTCGGCCAGCATGCCCAGGAAGCGCTCGTGGGCCGGCTGGTCGAATCCGAACTGGACCTCGAGCTGCTCGATGAAGCGCGGGTCGATGCCCCTGGCGCCACGGGACTCGTCCTGAACCACCACCTCGCCGCCGCCGGTATCGAGGCGCGTGCTGGACATGCTGTCGACACCTTCGAAGCGGGCCAGCATCTGGTCTATGGGCCCGCCGGGGGCGGCCTGCACGATGATGAAGTTGAGCAGCATGATGCCCAGCAGGGTGGGGATCATCAGCAGCAGGCGACGCAGGACATAGCGGCTCACGTTCGCGCTCCTCCCCGGTTGCGGTTGTCACGGGTCGACATGCCCCTAGCCTCCCTGCTGTCGGCGTTCGATGGTCGCCGCGCGTTCGGGGTCCACCCACCAGGCCTCGAGGTCCATGCCGTATTCGGGGGATGGTTCCGGCCAGCCGAACTTGTCCCATACCGCGAGCCGCGTCTCGCCGGAGTGATAGTGTGGGATGACGATGAAGCGATGGCGCAGCACGCGGTCCAGGGCGCGGGCCAGGGTGTTGAGCGTCTCGCGGCTGTCGGCGCGGATCAGTTGCTCGACCAGGTCGTCTACCACCGGGTCGGCCAGGCCCATCAGGTTGCGGCTCTGGGGGACCTCGGCATATTCGCTGGTCCAGAACTCGCGCTGTTCGTTGCCGGGGTTGTTGGATTGCGGGAACTGGCCGACCACCAGGTCGAAGTCGAAGCTTCGCAGCCGGTTCAGGTACTGGTTGATGTCGACGATGCGGATGGTGCCGCGGATGCCCAGGCGCGCCATGTTGCGCACCATCGGCTGGACCACCCGCTCCATGCCGGTATCGTAGAGCAGCACCTCGAGCTCCAGCGGCCGCCCTGTCTCGGCGTTGACAAGGCCGCCGTCGCGCACTTCAAAGCCCGCGTCGCGCAGCAGTTCCAGGGCCAGGCGCAGCCGCTCGCGCAACGTCTCGGGATGATCCATGGGCAGCGGTTCGCTGAACACGTCGTCGGGCAGCTGGTCGCGCCAGGGCTCGAGCACCTCGAGCTCGGCGGTGCTGGGCAGCCCCTCGGCGGCCATCTCGGAGTTCTGGAAGAAGCTCTCGGTACGCCGGTAGGCGTCGTAGAAGATGTTGGCGTTGAGCCACGGGAAGTCGAAGGTCAGCGCCAGGGCCTCGCGGACCCTCGGGTCCTGGAACGTCTCCTGGCGCAGATTGAAGACGAAGGCCTGCATCCTCGCGGGTTGGCCGTCGGGCACGCTGAGCTTCCTGACCAGGCCCTCCTCGAAGGCCGGGAAGTCGTAGCCGATGGCCCAGGTGGCGGCGCGCGCATCGACGCGGTAGTCGAGGATGCCCGCCTTGAACGCCTCCCAGGCGATATCGCGGTCGCGGTAGTAGTCGTAGATCAGTCGGTCGATATTGTGGCGTCCGCGCTTTACCGCCAGCTCGCGCCCCCAGTACTCCTCCACCCGTGCATAGACGATGCGCCGGCCCGGGTCGACCTCGGCGATGCGGTAGGGACCGGAGCCGGGGTGGGCATCGAGGGTCGGGGAGGTGAAGTCGCGCCCTTCCCAGTAGTGCTTCGGCAGCACCGGCAACTGACCGACGATCAGCGGCAGCTCCCGGGAGTGGCTGGAGGCGAAATCGAAACGCACCGTGTCCGCGTCCAGGGCGGTGACACTCTCCACATCGGCGTAGTAGGCGCCGTAGAAGGGGTTACCCTGCTCGGTCAGCAGGCTGAAGCTGAAGACCACGTCCTCGGCGGTGACCGGCTCGCCGTCATGGAAACGCGCCTCGGGCCGCAGGTCGAACTCGATCCACTCGCGTTCGGGGTCCAGCCGGATGCCCTCGGCCAGCAGGCCGTAGAGCGTGAAGGGCTCGTCGGGATTGCCCTCGAGCAGGGTGTCGTAGATGCGCGAGACCCCGGCGGCGGGTGTGCCGCGTATGATGAAGGGGTTGGTGGAGTCGAAGCTGCCCCCCACTGCCGCCTGAGTCAAGGTGCCGCCCTTGGGTGCCTCGGGGTTGACGTAGGGGAAGTGCTCGAAGCCGGCGGGAAGCTCGGGTTCGCCATACAGCGCTAGGCCGTGCACGGTGGGCACGTCGTCGGCATCCGACGAGGCCTGGACGGCACTCAGCGGGACCACAAGGGCGAGCAGGGCAAATAACGAGGCGGCAGCGGGCCGAACGAAAGGCGAGGCGGCAGCGGGCCGGCATGAAGGTATTGGCATTCTGACATCCCGTGTCGACAGGGACGCCGGCCGGTGCCGGCGTCTTACCCACTAGGCATGGCCACTTAAGGTGTCAGCCCCGGGCACGAAAGACAATACCCGCCTGCTGCGCGGCGGGGCCACCCATGGCCCCGCAGGGTCCTCAACGCGAGGCGAGGCTACGTGTCGGCAGCTCGAGCGCCTGTCCGGGTTGGATCATGTTGCCGTTTATGCCGTTGGCCTGGCGCAGCTCGGCGACGCTGATGCCCTGGCGGGCGGCGATGTCGGCCAGGGTATCGCCGCGGCGAACCACGTAGCGGTCGTCGCCGGGCGCGGCGCTTGCCACGGCCGAAGCGGGCGATGCCAGGCGGGCCATCATTGCGTCGGCTCGCTCGCTGGGCACCAGTAGTACCCGATCCTTGCCGGGATGGATGGCGCCACCGGTGACTCCCGGGTTGAGCTCGGCGATGGTGACCTGGGAGACGCCGGCGAGGCGGGCCGCCTCATCCAGGCGTAGAGGCCGTTGCACGGGGATCTTGGCGAAGGCCGGGGCGTCCTCGATCTCGGGGAGGGCGACCTGGTAGTCGTCAGGATCATTGATGATGGCAGCGATGGCCTTGAGCTTGGGCACGTAGTTCATGGTCTCCCGTGGCAGCGAGAGGCTCCAGTAGTCGCCACCCTTGCCCTGGGCCATGGCCCGGCGACGGGCCTTGTTGACGGTGCCGGCACCGGCATTGTAGGCCGCCAGGGAGAGTTCGATGTCTCCCTCGTACCACTGGTCCGCCTGATACTCGATATAGTCCAGGGCCGCATAGGTGGAAGCCACCACGTCGAGGCGTCCGTCGTAGCCGCGCTGCCGGGAGAGGCCCAGGGAGTCACCGGTGCGTGGCATGAACTGCCACAGCCCGGCGGCCCCGCGGTGGGAGCGTGCGGCCGGGTCGAAGGAGCTTTCGATGAAGGGGATCAGGGCGATCTCGCCGGGCAGGCCGCGCTCCTCGACCTTCTGGGTGATCCAGGCCAGCCAGGGGCGCGCGCGCTCGGTGATCTCGGCGATGTTGTGCGGAGACTGCCGGTAGTGGTCGATCCAGGCCTGCACGCGCGGATCGTGCAGGTCGTCCTGCCACTGGAAGCTGTCGCGCAACCGGCTCCAGGCGTCACGGGTCTCCAGCGCCAGGGCATCCCAGAAGTGCTGGGTCATGTCGCCGGGGGCGGGCTGAATCGCGCCGTGCTGTGCGGTGCCGGCGGAGCGCTCGAGTGTGGCGGCCTGGCTGTGGGCGCCGGCGGTCATCAGGGCGCCCAGCAGGGCGGCGCTGCTGGCGAAGGCGAATAGCCTGCGGCGGGTGGTGTGGTAGGTCATCCGGAAGTGTTCCTCCAAGGCGCGTCGAGGCCGTCCGAACGATTCGGAGCCATGGGACGTCCAGGGATCGAGTTCAGAAGTTGTCCTTCCAGGCGCGCAGGGTGGCGAAGGTCGCCTCGTCGCTGTCGACGTCGCCATGGGACGAGGCGGCCTGGCGCACGCCGGCATCTGCCACGCGCAGGAAGGGATTGATGCGTTTCTCGCGGGCCATGGTGGTGGGCAGGGTGGGGCGCTCAAGCTCCCGTGCCCGCTGGCACTCTTCCATGGCCTGTGCCACGTCCGGATTGTGGGGGTCGGCGGCCAGCGCAAAGCGCAGGTTGGCCTGGGTATATTCGTGGGCGGCAAACACCAGGGTGTCGTCCGGCAGGGCGGTCAGCTTTTCCAGCGAGGCGTGCATCTGCTGCGGGGTGCCCTCGAAGAGACGGCCGCAGCCGGCACTGAACAGGGCGTCGCCGCCGAACAGCAGCGGCGGGATGCCGGCGGTGAAGAAGGCGATATGATCCAGGGTGTGCCCGGGTACCGCGATCACCTCGAACAGCCGCCCCATGACGCGAACCTCATCGCCCTCGGCCACCGGGGTGTCGATCCCGGTGATGGCCGGGTTGTCGGGCCCGATCACCCGCGGTGAGTAGCGCTCGATGAGTTCGCCAAGGCCGCCGGTATGATCCTGGTGATGATGGGTGATCAGAACGGTCGAAAGCGTGAGCCCCTCGCGTTCGAGCAGGTCGATGACCGGGGTGGCATCTCCGGGATCCACCACGCACACATCGGGGGTCGTGTCCTGGCGCAGAAGCCAGATATAGTTATCGCTAAACGCGGGAATCGGTGTCACGCTCAACATGGCCTAGTGTCCTGAGTGGGCATGAACGGTTCGCAAAATCCGCCCAATATGAAGAGTAGGGAGGGTCATGTCAACCGAGACCAGCGCCCAGCGCCTCGCTGCGCTGTTCCGCGAGGGCCAGCAGTTCTGGGCCACGCCGGCGGGTGAGGCCGTGCGTCGTGCCGAACGAGCCTGCCTGGGACCGGCCTGTGAGCGGCTCTTCGGCGTGCATAGCCTCGAGCTTGGGTTCGCTGGCCTGCTGGCCGACATGTGCCCGGTTCGCCATGCGCTGCGCTGGGCCCCCACCCGCGAGCTGGCGCAGGGGCCCTCGACCCTGGTCTGCTCCCCCGATGCGCTGCCTCTCCCCGATGAAAGCCTCAGCCTGGTGGTGGTGCATCACCTGCTGGAGATTGCTCCGGATCCGCACCATATGCTGCAGGAGGCAGCGCGTGTGACCGCCGACGAGGGACGTCTCATCCTCTTCGGTTGGATGCCGATCTCCGCGGGAGGCATGGGGCGACTGTTGCCGGCGCGGCGACGGGTGATGCCCTGGCGGGGCCAGTGGCGTGCGCCGGGCCGCCTGCGCGACTGGCTGGCGTTTGTCGACTTCGAGATCGAGCGGGTAGACTACTGCGCTTTCCACCTGCCCGGCCGGTCACCCCGCAATGCCCTGTTCGAGACGCTGGGCCGGCGCCACAACCTGCCGCTGGGCGATAGCTACATGATCCAGGCGTGCCGTCGTCCCCAACTCGTTCAGCCCCATGGCAGCCGCCTGCGCTTTGCCGCTCCCGTGGGCGGTTCGGCGTTTGGCGCCGCCCGGCTCAAGCCCGATCCTGGTGCGGCCCAAGAGAGAAGGAAGAGAGAGGTTGAGTGAGTCAGACGCCGGCGAACTCCCGTCGGTCACCATCTATACCGACGGTGCCTGCCGCGGCAATCCCGGTCCCGGCGGCTGGGGTGCACTCTTGATCAGTGGGCCCCACGAGAAGCCGTTGAACGGTTACGAGGCGCGCACCACCAATAACCGCATGGAGCTGATGGCGGCGATAATGGCGCTGCGCGAGCTGAAGCGGCCGTGTCGCGTGGCGCTGTGGACCGACTCTGAGTACCTGCGCCGTGGCATCACCGAGTGGGTCCACAACTGGCTCAAGCGGGGCTGGAAGACCGCGGGTCGCCAACCGGTCAAGAATGCCGAGCTGTGGAAGGAGCTACTCGAGGAGACCCATCGCCACCGGATCGAGTGGCACTGGGTCAAGGGGCACAGCGGCCATCCGGGCAACGAGCGCGCCGACGCACTGGCCAACGAGGCCATCGACAGTCACCGACAGCAGGCGTGAGAGAGTAACGATGCGGCAAATAGTGCTTGATACAGAAACCACGGGGATCGATCCCCGGGAGGGCCACCGGCTGATCGAGATCGGCGCGGTGGAGATGGTCAACCGCCGGCTCACCGGGCGTACCTATCATCAGTTCATCAATCCCGAGCGGGAGATCGAGGCAGAGGCGATCTCGGTGCACGGTATCACCAACGAGCGGGTCGCCGATGAGCCGCTCTTTGCCGAGATCGTCGATGAGTTCTGGGCCTTCATCGAAGGTGCCGAGCTGGTGATCCACAACGCGCCCTTCGACGTGGGCTTCATCGACCATGAGCTGTCGATGCTCAACGGCACACGGGGCGAGTCGCGCCTGGGGCCGGTGGCCGAGCACTGCGGCATCCTCGATACCCTGCAGATGGCGCGGGACAAGCATCCCGGCCAGCGCAACAGCCTGGATGCGCTGTGCAAGCGCTACGAGATCGACAATGGCCACCGTGTCCTCCACGGCGCCCTGCTCGATGCCGAGATCCTGGCCGAGGTCTACCTGGCGATGACCGGCGGCCAGACCGCGCTGCTGCTCGACTCCTCCATGGGCGCGGAGGGCGGCAGCCGCATGGGGATCCAGCGGCGTCCGGTATCGCTTCCGGCGGGGCAGCTGAGGGTATCGGCTCCCAGTGATGAAGAGCTCGCCGCCCATCGCCAGAAACTGGCGCGAATCCGCGAGGCGGCGGGCGAGTGCCTGTGGGACAGCATCGAGGGGATCGTGCACTGATGCTGCGTCGTGAATTGCCCCTGGAGGCCCGGGAGGGCCATGTCATTCGGCTGGCCGAGGGGCGCATCGCCCCGGCCCCCGACGGTGGTGTGCTGCAGCCGGTGATGCCCTGGACAGCGCAGATGCAGCCACTGGGCTACTGGCAGGATGTGCCGCTGGCGCTCTCCCTCGAGGCACAGGCCGGCAGCGACTGGCCGACGGCCCGCGACTGGCTGGCGCGCTTGCCCGAGTCTCGCTTCCCGCTGGTGTCGACGGCCCTCCAGGTGGGCGCCTGGCTGCGCAACCATCGGTTCTGCGGTCGTTGCGGGGCGCCGGCCGAGCGACTCGACGCCGAATTCGCGATGCACTGTCATGCCTGCGGGCACCGCAACTATCCCCGGATCTCGCCCTGCATCATCACCCTGGTGACCCATGGCGAGGCCCTGCTGCTGGCGCGCAGTCCGCGTTTTCCGCCGGGGCGCTACTCGACCCTGGCCGGCTTCATCGAGCCGGGAGAGTCGGCTGAGGAGGCCGTGCGCCGCGAGATCTTCGAGGAGGTGGGGCTCAGCGTCGGGCGGATTCGCTACTTCCGCAGCCAGGCCTGGCCCTTTCCCCACTCGCTGATGCTGGGCTTCTTCGCCGAGGCGGCCAGCCGCAGGATCCGTATCGACGGCGTGGAGATCGCCGATGCCGCCTGGTTCTCGCCCCGCAAGCTGCCGCAGCTGCCGCCGCTCTACTCGATCTCCCGGGCACTCATCGAGACCCATCTGGCCGAGGTGGCGGCACGCTAGGGGGCGTCGCGGCGGGCCGTCAGCGCGCCCTCTCGCGATCCCTGCGGGATGTCAGTCGGCGGGGAACAGGCTGGTCAGCTTGGTGGCCAGCATTACGTTACCGGTGGCCTTCAACTTGCCGGTCATGAAGGCGGTCATGCCGTTGACCTCGCCGGTCATCAGCCCCTTGAGCGTGGCGGTGCTCATGGAGAGGCTGACGGACGGGTCATCATGCTCTCCCTCCTCGACACTCAGCTCACCGTTCTGGATGACCAGGTAGTGGCTGTCGGCATCGTCGAAGTGGAACTGGAAGACGTCATCCATGCCGCTGGCGGCCTGGGGGTCGAATCGGGAGATCAGCGTGTCGAGGGTGGACTGGCTCATTGGTGGCTCCTGGTGGGGCGGGTTGACGCCGCGAGCGTATTTCAAACAATCGTTTTATTCAAGCGGGCCGTGAGGCCGCTCACTCATGCAAGCGGCCAGAGGCCGCAGAGGAGGCGACGATGGGAGACTGGCTGGCGGATTTCGGACTGTTCCTGGCCCAGCTGACGAGTCTGGTGGTTATCGTTGGACTCGCTGTCACGGTGGTGGCCAGGCTACGCAGCGAGGCGGGCAGTGACTCGCGCCTCAAGCTCGAGGAGCTCAACCGGGGGCGTGATGACAGGAAGCGGCGACTGCGCCTGGCGGCCAGCGAACCGGGTGCCCGCAAGCGCCTGATCAAGGCGTTTCGCCGCGAGGACAAGGGGCGCGCCAAGGCCGGCAAGTCGGAGAAGGGCGATCAGGAGAGGGGCCGCACGACGGTCTGGCTGCTCGACTTCCATGGCGATATCCGCGCCAGCGGCACCGGGCGCTTTGCCGAGGAAATCTCGGCGGTGATCTCGGCCGCCGAGTCGGGGGACGAGGTAGTGGTTCGCCTGGAGTCCGCCGGTGGCCTGGTGCACGCCTATGGCCTGGCCGCCGCGGAACTCGATCGCCTGCGCGAGGCGGGACTGACCACCACCGTCTGCGTCGACAAGGTGGCTGCGAGTGGCGGTTACCTGATGGCATGCGGGGCGGACAGTGTCCGCGCCGCCCCGCTGGCGGTGCTGGGGTCGATCGGCGTGGTAGCCCAGGTGCCAAACGTCCATCGCCTGCTCAAGCGTCACGATATCGATGTCGAAGTGCTTACCGCCGGGCGCTACAAGCGCACCCTGACAGTGCTCGGCGAGAATACCGAGGAGGGCCGCGAGAAGTTTCTCGACGACCTGGAGACGACCCACGAGCTGTTCAAGCGCCATGTGGCCAAGCGTCGCCCCGCACTGGATATCGAGGCGATCGCCACCGGCGAGATCTGGTACGGCAGCGAGGCGCTCGACAGGGGCCTGATCGATGCCCTGGGCACCAGCGAGGCCTACCTGGTGGAGCGCATGCAGGAGGCCCGGGTGATACGGGTCAGGCTGGAACCACAGCGTCGGCTTGCCGAACGCCTGGGGGTGGCGGTGTCGGCGGGCGTGGAGCGGGCGCTGCTGAGGGGCGCGGAGGTGCTCGACGCCAGTCGCTGGCATAAGCGCTAGGGCGGATATTGATGCCGGCGCCTCGGCTGAATCACTCCTCGGCCAGGCCTAGATTGACCAGGGTGGCGATGATCGCCCTGGCACTATCCCCCTGCAGCGAGTAGTAGATGGTCTGGGAACTGCGCCGTGTGGTGACCAGCTCCTCCCGGCGCAGGATCGCGAGATGTTGTGAGAGGGCCGACTGACTGAGGGTCAGTTGTGCATTGAGTTCGGTCACCGACATCTCGCCCCCGTCGAGCAGGCAGAGGATACGCAGTCGGTTGTCGTTGGCCATGGCCTTGAGCAGGGCCGTGGCGCGATCGATGGCGCCGCTGCCCCCTTCGATGAGTCTTTCTGCCTCGTGGCTGGGAGTGTGCATGGCGTGTCCCCGCGCTACGCGTGAGTGGAAAGGTCGAGTCGCACACGATGGCGCACCGTGACCGTATATTGGGGTTTACTCAAGCATAGCCTAGTCCCCGCCAAGCGTGCGCGTTGAATTGACCTCTTTCGCGAGTCGTTATTGCACCCGTTGTTGACAATAAAGCTTCAGGCCTTGCACCTTTCGTCGAAAATTAGCCTATCGTATGAGGGTGTTTCGGGGTTTGTGCTTTACAGTGTCAACAATCATCCGCACTGACCGTGACAGGAACGCCATGAGCACCTACGCCAACGAATTCCGCCGTTCGATCGAGCAACCCGAGACCTTCTGGGCCGAGCAGGCCCGACGCATTCCCTGGTTCAAGGAACCTCAGCGGATCCTCGACTATGACGAGGCCAATCATGCGCGCTGGTATGGTGACGGTGAGCTGAATATCGCCTATGCCGCCCTCGATCATCACGTCGAGCAGGGGCGCGGTGACCAGCCGGCCCTGCTGTGGGACTCCCCGGTGACCGACAGCAAGCGCACCCTGACCTATCGCGAGATGCGTGACCAGGTGGCAGCCTTCGCCGGCGCGCTCAGGGACCTGGGCGTCGAGAAGGGTGATCGGGTGGTGATCTACATGCCCATGGTGCCCGAGGCGCTGGTGGCCATGTATGCCTGTGCCAGGCTGGGTGCCGTGCACTCGGTGGTGTTCGGTGGCTTCGCTCCCCATGAGCTGGCCGTACGTATCGAGGATGCCGCACCCAAGGTCGTGGTGGCGGCCTCCTGCGGTGTCGAGGTCAACAAGGTACTGCCCTACAAGCCGATCATCGATGCGGCCATCGAGCAGAGCGAACACAAGCCAGACGCCTGCGTGATCTTCCAGCGCGAACAGCATATCGCCGACCTGGGGGAGCGCGACCACGACTGGGCGACCCTGGTGGAGCAGGCCACTCCCGCCGACTGCGTGGCGGTGAAGGGTACCGATCCGCTCTACGTGCTCTACACCTCAGGCACCACCGGCAAGCCCAAGGGCGTGGTCCGCGACACCGGCGGTTATGCGGTGGCGCTGGCCTACTCCATGGACGTGATCTACGACGTGGCCCCGGGCGAGGTGTTCTTCTCCGCCTCGGACGTGGGCTGGGTGGTCGGCCACTCCTATATCGTCTATGCACCGCTGCTGCGTGGGGCCACCAGCGTGGTCTACGAGGGCAAGCCGGTGAAGACACCGGATGCCGGCGCCTTCTGGCGGTTGATCGAGGAGTATCGAGTCAAGAGCTTCTTCACCGCGCCGACCGCCTTCCGCGCCATCAAGAAGGAGGACCCGGACGGCAAGCTGCTGGCCGAGTACGACATTTCCAGCCTCAAGGCGCTGTTCCTGGCCGGCGAGCGTCTCGACCCGCCCACCTTCCACTGGCTGGATGACCTGCTCGACGTGCCGGTGATCGACCACTGGTGGCAGACCGAGACTGGTTGGCCGATCGCCGCCAACCTGCACGGCCTGGAGCCGATGCCCACCAAGGCGGGCAGTGCCACCGTGCCGGTGCCGGGCTTCGACGTGCAGATCCTCGATCGTGAGGGCGAGCAGGTCGCGCCCATGGAGCAGGGTAGCGTGGTGATCAAGCAGCCCATGCCGCCGGGCTGCCTGACCGGCGTGTGGGGCGACCCCCAGCGCTTCCATGCGGCCTATATGGCAGCCTTCCCGGGCTACTACCTGACCGGGGACGGTGGTTATATCGACGAGGATGGCTACCTGTTCATCATGGGGCGCACCGATGATGTCATCAACGTTGCCGGCCATCGTCTCTCCACTGGCGAGATGGAGGAGGTCGTTGGCGCGCACCCCGCCGTTGCCGAGTGCACCGTGATCGGTATCCACGATGCGCTCAAGGGGCAGCTGCCGGTGGGCCTGGTGATTCCCAAGGACGGTTTCACCGGCCGCGAGGTGGAGCTCGAGGAGGAGCTGATCGCCCTGGTGCGCGAGAAGATCGGTCCGATCGCCTGTTTCAAGCAGGTGCTGGTGGTGGATCGCCTGCCCAAGACCCGCTCCGGCAAGATCCTGCGCAAGCTGCTGCGCAATATCGCCGACGGCAAGGAGTTCGCCATCCCCTCGACCATCGATGATCCGGCGAGCCTCGAGGAGATCCACGACGCCATGAAGTCGCGGGAGGTCGGTGCCGCGCACGATGCCCGTCAGGTCTGATCCGCGAGCCATCCAGCGACAACGCACGCCGCCCCCGGGGCGGCGTGCTGCGTTGGGAGGGAAGGGCGCGCATGGCCAGCGGGCAAGCCAACCCGTATAATGTGCCCGCGCCGGCAGATGCCGGCGCCTTCCTGCAAGAGGGTTCCCTCACCCCTCCACCAAAAAAGGACCCGAGATGTTCGTGCTTTCCGACTCCCAGTATCGCCGCTGCCTGGCGCTGCTCGTCACCTTCCATATCGCCGTGATTGCCGCCAGCAACTACCTGGTGCAGTTGCCCTTCACGCTGTTCGGCTACCATACCACCTGGGGCGCCTTCAGCTTTCCCTTCATCTTCCTGGCCACCGACCTGACCGTGCGCCTGTTCGGCAAGGGACCGGCTCGGGCCATCATCATGCGGGTGATGCTGCCGGCACTGGTGATCTCCTATGTCATCTCGGTGGTGTTTCCGCGGGGCAGCTTCGTCGGGGTGGAGGCCCTGGGGGAGTGGAACCTGTTCGTCGCCCGCATCGCCGTGGCCAGTTTCATGGCCTATGTGCTGGGTCAGCTGCTCGACGTGCACGTCTTCGACCGTCTGCGCCGCCTCCGGGCCTGGTGGGTGGCGCCGGCGATCTCCACGGTGGTGGGCAACCTGGCCGATACCTTCGCCTTCTTCTCGATCGCCTTCCACAACAGCCCCGACGCCTTCATGGCGGCCAACTGGCTGGAGATCGCCACGGTGGACTATGTCAGCAAGCTGATCATCAGCCTGCTGTTCTTCCTGCCCCTCTACGGGGTGCTGCTGGCCTGGCTGAGTCGCCGCCTGGTGGCCGTCACCGGTAGCGACGATGTGGCTCCCGAGGTGGCGCGCGCTCGCTACTGAATCCCAACCGACACCCCTGGACGAGGACAACCCCATGTCGATCGAGCTCAATTACCTGGATACCGGCGGCGATGGCACGCCGCTGGTGGTGATCCATGGCCTGTTCGGCAGCGCCGATAACTGGCGCTCGCATATCAAGGCGTGGGAGACGAGCCGCCGGGTGGTGGCGGTGGACCTGCGTAACCATGGCCGTTCTCCGCATGTCGCGGGCATGGGCTATGCGGAGATGGCCGGGGATGTGCTGGCGCTGCTCGACCGCCTGTCGATATCGCGAGCCCATCTGCTCGGCCACTCCATGGGCGGCAAGGTGGCGATCTCCCTGGCGCGCCTGGCGCCGGAGCGAGTCACATCGCTGATCGTCGGCGATATCGCGCCGGTGGCCTATGGCCATGACCACGATAGCGTGTTCGCCGGACTGCGTCGGGTGGTGGAGGGCCGCCCGGCCAATCGCCGCGAGGCCGATGCGTTGCTCGCCGAGCACGTGAGCGAAAAGGCCGTGCGACTGTTCCTGGCCACCAACCTGGTGCGTGGGGAGGGAGAAGGGCTTGCCCTGCGGCTGGGGCTGGACGAGATCCAGGATGACTACGAGTCGATCATGGGGGAGCCGGCCGGCAGCGAGCCCTTCGCCGGGCCGACCCTGGTGCTGCGGGGCAGCGCCTCACACTATATCGCCGATGAGCACCTGCCGGCGCTGCGAGCGGTATTGCCGGAGACGCGACTGGTGACCCTGGAGGCGGGTCACTGGCTGCATGCCGAGAAGCCCGACGCCTTCCGGGAGTCGATCGATGCCTTCCTGGCGGAGGTGGAGCCGACCGCCGACTGACCCTTACTCGGCGCCGGGGTCCACCGCCAACCGCTCCAGCGGGCTGATCGTTTCGATCAGCCCGTTTTCATGCAGGTAGGCCTCAACCTGGCGATAGCGCCTGCTGTCCAGTGCCGCCGGCTGGGCGCTCAGGCGCATCAGGGTGGCACTCCAGGCGTCACGGTTGGCGGCAGTATCGAGGGTCGGCTCCAGTTCGACCAGGGTTTCCCATGCCGCCTCGGGGTGCTCGATCATCCAGAGTGTCGTGTCGCGCAGGATATCGACGAGTTCGATGATGGGTTCCCGGAGGCGGGACAGGCGGTCGCGATTCGCCACGAGTATCAGCCCGTCGTGAAGCGGAATGCCGTGCTCCTCGACGTTGAGCAGGCGGGTCGATACGCCGCGATCGGCCAGCTGGCGTGGCAGTGTCAGGCGCAGAGGCGTTACCAGGCCATCCAGCGACTGCTCGGTCAGGGCGGTGGCCAGGGGGAAACCGGTCTCCACCAGGGTGACCTCGTCGCGGGCGATGCCGTGGGGGGCGATCAGGGCAGGCAGCAGGAGCTCACGGCCCTCCTCGGTTGCGTGTCCCAGGGTGAGTCCGGCGAGGTCCGCCGGTCCCTCGACGCCGGTGGATTCGCGGATCACCACGCCGGCCAGCGGGGTATCCGCCAGGGTCGCCACGCGAACAGCAGACTTGCCGCGCGCGACCTGCAGGTGCAGCTGCAGCTGATGGGTGAGTGCCAGGTCGACGAGGTTGGCATCCAGGAGGCGCAGCGGGGCGCCGGGGTCGGCCGGGGTCCTGAGTTCCAGCTCCAGTCCCTCGCGCTGGGGCAGGCCGTTGCCCGCCGCCAGGATCAGGGCGGCATGATGCAGGCTGGGATACCAGTCGAGCATGACCGTCAGGGACTCCAGCGGCGGAGGCGCCAACGGTTCGGGAGGCGCGTGGGTGACGCTGGGAACCGGCAGGTCGGGCTCATCGGCCGATCTCTCGTCGCTGACAGGTGGCACTTCGACCTCGATTACCTCAGGTGGCGCAGTTGCCTGCTCTGGTGTCGCATCGAGGTCGGGCACCATGACATCGCCATCCAGGGTCAGCGGTGCGGGAGGGGCTTCGAGGCTCTCCTCTGCCCAGGTCTGGGCGGGCATCAGCGCCAGGAGGACCGGCAGGCAGAGGGCGAGGCATGAGCGTCGCCAGGCAACAGGGACACGGGGGTTGGGCATTCACGGGCTCCGCGACGGGTAGGTGGCGCTTGGCCGAGGGCAAGTGTATCCGCGCAGCCTGCCGGGTGGCCAGTGGCCCGCCATCGGCATCGCGCGGTCACGGGGCGCATGCGATAATGACACTTCTGCCATCGAGAGGATGCCATGGACGTCATCAATACCCTGTTCTTCTTCACCGGGCTGCTGATCGCCTTGAGCGTGCTGGGCAGTCGACTCTCCAGCCTGATAGGGCTTCCCCTGCTGCTGATCTTCCTCGGCCTGGGGATGCTGGCGGGTGAGGACGGGTTGCTGGGTATCCGGTTCGACAATTACCCGCTGGCGTTCATCATCAGCCATCTGGCCCTTGCGATGATCCTTCTCGACGGCGGGCTTCGCACCCGTCTGAAGACCTTTCGCGTGGGTTTCAGGCCGGCCCTGACGCTGGCCACCCTGGGGGTATTCATCACCAGCGGGCTGGTCGGCCTCTTCGCCATGTGGGTCTTCGAGCTCACCCTGATCCAGGGACTGCTGGTAGGCGCCATCGTCGGCTCCACGGATGCCGCGGCGGTGTTCTCGATGCTCAGCGGCCGCGGACTGAACCTCAACGAGCGCGTCGGGGCGACACTCGAGATCGAGTCCGGGACCAACGATCCCATGGCGATCTTCCTGACCATGGTCCTGGCCGAGATACTGGTTGGCCAGATAGAGGGTCCCCTGGAGACCGGGCTGCTGCTTGTCGAGCAGTTCGGCCTGGGCCTGCTGATCGGGCTGGGGGCCGGCTGGTTGAGCGCGCGACTGTTGCGTTGGGTGGATTTGGCGCCCGGGCTCTACTCGCTGCTCGCCCTGTCACTGGGCTTCTGCATCTTCGGTCTGACCAGCTTCCTCGGCGGCAGCGGCTTCCTGGCGATCTACCTGGCCGGGCTGATGATCGGCAACCAGAAGGGCCGCCATCTCAATTTCATCCTGCCGGTGCACGACGGCCTGGCCTGGCTGAGCCAGATCGGACTGTTCCTGATGCTCGGCCTGCTGGTATCGCCCTCGGACCTGCTGCAGTATGCGCTGCCGGCGACGCTGGTTGGTCTGATGCTGATCTTCGTGGCCCGCCCGATAGCCGTGGTCATCTCGCTCAAGCCGTTCTTCAAGTTCCGCTGGCGCGAGATCGGCTTCATCTCCTGGGTGGGGCTGCGCGGTGCGGTGCCCATCGTGCTGGCCATCTTCCCCGTCATCAGCGGGGTGGAAGGGGCCTCGTTGTATTTCAATATAGCCTTCGCGGTCGTGCTGCTGTCGCTGCTGGTGCAGGGCGGGACACTGTCGCTGATGGCACGCTGGACCCGTGTGCTGATGCCCAGCACGGTGACCCCCAACCATCGCGGCCCCCTGGGGATCCTGCCCGAGAACGACTACGAGATGTTCGTCTATCGAGTCGATAACGAGGATATCGCCGATACCCCCATCCGGCTGCTGCGCTTCCCCTCCGGCGCCCTGATCTCGGCGCTGTTTCGTGAACATGCCATGCTGCACCCCAAGGGCAGTACCCGGCTGCAGCTGGGCGATGTGCTGTGCGTGATCGGCCGCAGCGAGGACCTGCCGGCGCTGAACCGGCTGTTCAATGGCGAGGCCAAGCTCAAGCAGGAGCGTGCCTTCTTCGGTACCTTCACCTTCGACGGTGACGCCAGGATGCAGGAGATTGCCGATGCCTACGGGCTGACCCTGAGTCCCGGCGAGCGGGACATGAGCCTGAGTGACTTCGTGTCGTTGCGCGTCGGTGGCCACCCGGTGGTGGGCGACGACGTCGACTGGCATGGCATTCACTGGGTGGTCAGCGAGATGGAGGGCAACCGCGTGACCCGGGTCGGCCTGCGGCTCTACTAATGGCAGCTAAGGTCTTGATCGCATTTGGCTCTTGACCGAGGCGCGAAAGCTGGTAATATTCTCCGCCGTAAGCCGGAGGGATGGCAGAGCGGTTGAATGCACCGGTCTTGAAAACCGGCGTGCCTTCGCGGGCACCCAGGGTTCGAATCCCTGTCCCTCCGCCATTATGTCTTACGAATCAAGCGCCTACGGGCGCTTTTTTCGTTGTGCGCCTACCAGGGATCCTTAAGGCTGTTATCGGTGCGGCTTGCGAGTGACCGTGCAGTGGCACACATCGCCGTCGATACTATCAATGCGAACAACGACTGGGCGGTCCTCGGCTGGGTCTTCGGTGAACAGGAGCCAGCTATTGGAATCCAGTCCCCGGATATACTCCCTGCCCACTTCAGGCTCCTTCACCTGGTCAGTGCCGATGTCTGTGGTCATGCCAACCTCAAGACGTCTGATGTCTTGCATGGTCTGCTCCTATATCACTGAAAACGGATTACCATCCTGCAGGATGGCCTGTTGCGTCCTTATGTGGATGTTCTGCCTTCGACATTGGGATGCTGGAGAAATTCATCAGAACCGGCTGATCCCTTGCGGGCGTCGCCGAGAACTCACAGAGTAGGGGCATCACTGTCGTCCGAGTCGATCATGCCGAATTCTGAAGCCTCTCATGTCCTGTCTAGACCCGTTACGGCTGTTTCCACTGCACTGCTGTGGAACGGCCGTATCCTGATGGTGCGCCGCGCCCATGCGCCCAATGCCGGGCGGCTGGCCCTGCCGGGCGGCAAGGTAGAGCCCGGGGAGACCCTGCAGGCCGCCGCCGAACGTGAACTGCTCGAGGAGACAGGGTTGCGAGCGCGTGCCGGCGAGGTCTTCACGGCAATCGATGTGTTCGACCATGAGATCGACGGCAACCTGCGAGCCCACTACGTGATCATCGTCCTGCGCATGGAGTGGCAGGGCGGCGTGGAGGGTGCCGCCAGCGATGCCACCGAGCTGGTCTGGCTGGATCAGGGCGAGCTCGAGGCCGCGGGCAACGACGTCTGCAGTACGGCTGCACGGGTCGCCAGGGCGCTTCTGAAGGATGCCGCACAGCAGAAACAGCGTTGAGTGCCGACGGCTCAGACTCTTGCGTGCGGAACTTCCAGACGGCATGCTAGTCCACTGGCAAGATCAATTGACGACAGGGAGCACAGGATCAATGGCCTATCAAGAGTCACAGATGACCCGCCAGGAGACCCAGACCCGGGTGTCCAGCACCAACAAGGTGCTGCGCAATACCTACGGGCTGCTGGCCATGACGCTGCTCTTCTCCGCCGTGACCGCTGGTGCCGCCATGACCATGGGCATCGAGCGCATGAACATCTTCGTGTTCTTCATCGGCGCCTACGGACTGATGTTCCTGGTCCATAAGACCGCTCACTCCGCCATGGGGCTGCTCACCACCTTCGCCTTCACCGGCTTCATGGGCTTCACCCTCGGTCCGATTCTCAATGCCTACCTGGCACTGCCCAACGGCGCCGCCCTGGTGATGAACGCCCTGGCCATGACCGGTCTGACCTTCATCGGCCTTTCCGCCGTGGCGCTGGTGACCAAGAAGGACTTCAGCTTCCTGGGTAACTTCATGATGGCAGGCGCCATCGTGCTGGTCCTGGCCATGCTGGCCGGGCTGATCTTCCAGATCCCCGCCCTGATGCTGATGGTTTCCGCCGGCTTCGTGCTGTTCTCCTCCGCGGCGATCCTCTACCAGACCAGCGAGATCGTTCACCGCGCCGGCGAGACCAACTATATCCTGGCCACCATTACGCTCTACGTGTCGATCTACAACCTCTTCGTCAGCCTGCTGTCCCTGCTGGGGATCATGAGCAACGACTGACGTCGCGTTCGACAGGCCATGAAGAAATGGCTGGCCCCGCCTCGGCGGGGCCAGCCTGTTTTCAGGAGACCCATGGATGCGCTACGCCATCCTTCTGCTCGATGCCCCCTATACCAGCCAGGCGGCCCACTCGGCGTTGCGCTTCACCCGCGCGCTGTTGGCCGGGGGGCATGTCGTCGATGGAGTGTTCTTCTACCATGACGGCGTGCATAACGCCGCCAGGTTGGCCGCTCCGCCTCAGGATGAGCCCCACCTGGTCGATGCCTGGGCCGAATTGGGTCGTGAGCACGCTGTGCCGCTGCAGGTCTGTATCGCCGCTGCCTTGAGGCGTGGCCTGCTCGACGAGAAGGAAGCCGCGCGCCACGGCAAGCAGGGCTTCAGCGTCGAGCCCCCCTTCGAATTGACGGGGCTGGGCCAGCTGGTCGATCTCGGCCTGCGCTGCGACCGCCTGATCACCTTCGGCCCTTGAGGAGAAACTTGCCATGCAAGACGAGATGCCCCAGGCCGACCTGCTGGTGATCCTGCGCCATGCCCCCCATGGGTCGAGCTGGCTGAAGGAAGGGCTGGATGTTGCTCTGGTCGCCGCGGCCTTCGATCGCCGGGTGACGCTGCTGTTCATGGGAGAGGGCATCACGGCGCTGCTCGAGGGCCAGCAGGCGGGACCCCTGGGGCAGAAGGGCACCGCCGCGACCCTGGCCATGCTGGAGATGTACGATATCGACAGCCTGCTGGTGGAGGAGCGCGGGATGGAGGAGCTTGGCCTGACCAGTGAGCAGCTGATGCTGCCGGTGAGGCGCGTGGCCGATGCCGAGATCCCCGGCCTGCTGGCAGACCATGCCCTGGTACTGAACTTCTGATGAGACACGCCATGTTGCTGCATACCCTGAATCACTCTCCGCGGTCCCCTGTCCTCGACCAGGTGCTGGCCGCGATGGGGCCGGAGGACAGGCTGCTGCTGATCGAGGACGCGGTTATCGGCGCCTTGCCGGCCCACCAGGGCCGGTTCGAGAGCGTGACCGGGCGTGTCTACGCCCTGCATGAGGACCTCGCGTCACGCGGACTGCTCGCGCTTTGCGACGAAGCGGTACGGGTCGTCGACATCGCGGGCTTCGTGGCCCTGACCGAGGAGTGTGAGCGCACGGTGAGCTGGTACTGATGGCAAGCACAGAAATATACCGTTATCTATCTTATGCGAAACAAACTATCCCGCTCGATCCCGAAGGCTTCCTCGTCAACATGGAAGACTGGTCACCGGAGGTCGCCGAACAGCTGGCCGAGGAGGAGGGCATCGTGCTGAGCGAGGAGCACTGGGAGGTCATTCGCGTGCTGCGTGACTTCTATGCACGCTTCGAACAGGCGCCGGCAATGCGGCCGCTGGTGAAGGCTGTCGGCCAGGCACTCGGACCCGACAAGGGACGCTCCATGCACCTGATGAAGCTGTTTCCGGGCAGCCCCGCCAAGGTCGGCGCGCGGCTAGC
This sequence comes from Halomonas sp. C10-5, assembly GCF_057169305.1. Lineage (NCBI taxonomy): Bacteria > Pseudomonadati > Pseudomonadota > Gammaproteobacteria > Oceanospirillales > Halomonadaceae > Halomonas > Halomonas sp. C10-5. The sequence goes on along the minus strand of NZ_CP175665.1, from coordinate 1,731,350 downwards.
GGGGCTGCCCAAGCCCACCAACTGCCTGTGAGCATGCCGTCAGCTACCTCTCCCTGCGGGAGAGGCTTGTGAAAGCAAGTCCGGCTGACCAGGGAGAGCGGTAACCAACCCGCTACGTTGATAACAGGTCGCCAAGACCCACCGCCAGATGCTTCCTCAGTCTGGCGCTCTGGAAGATCAGAATCATGCTGCGGTACGCCGCCTCGGGCGCAAGGTAAAACGCCGAAGGTTCTGATCGCGGCGGAAACGCAGGAGCCGGTTATCGACATTCCCGAGGGGAGACGGGCCGACAGGCCCGCGACACCAGGCCCGTAAGGGCATTGATAGGGAGACAATCGCATCGCGGTTTTCGTATTGGATAAATAGAAGCAGCCCTTGATGCCGTGCAGCGAGAAACGCGCCCGGCTGCTGCTGGCGCGGGGTCGGGCGGTGGTGCATAAGCGCTACCCGTTCACGATCCGGCTCAAGGGTCGGGTAGGTGGCGACACCCAGCCGCTGCGACTCGGCATCGACCCCGGCAGCAAGACCACCGGGCTGGCGCTGGTGCGCAAGGATGCTGAGGATCGTCACGTGCTGTGCCTGTTCGATCTTGTCCATCGTGGCTTTCAGATTCGCAAGGTGCTGGCGCAGCGCCGAGCCTTTCGTCGCCGTCGTCGTAGCCAGAACCTGCGCTACCGGGCGCCACGCATCAACAACCGCACCCGACCCAAGGGCTGGCTGGCTCCCAGCCTGCAGTACCGTGTCGATACCGTCACGGCTTGGGTGAACCGGCTGACTCGTCTGGCGCCGGTCACTGCCATCAGTCAGGAGTTGGTGCGCTTCGATACGCAGAAGCTGGAGAACCCGGAGATCAGCGGTGTCGAGTACCAGCAGGGCTCGCTGCTCGGCTACGAGGTGCGCGAATACCTGCTGGAAAAGTGGGGTCGCGAGTGCGCCTACTGTGGTGATACCGACACCCCACTGGAGGTCGAGCATGTGGTGCCTCGCGCTCACGGCGGCTCGAACCGCGTCAGCAACCTGACGCTGGCCTGCCACGCCTGCAACCAGGGGAAAGGCAACGGCACGCTGGACGCCTTCTTTACCACCGACAAGGGGCTCAAGAAGCGACTCAAGGCCAACAGCCAGTCGGCGGGTGCTCGACTGGAGCGCGTGCAACGTGAGCTCAAGCGCCCGCTGGGGGACGCCAGCGCCGTCAATGCGACCCGTTGGGTGCTGTTCGTTGCCCTCAAGGCCACCGGTCTGCCGGTGACAGCAGGTAGCGGCGGGCGCACCAAGTACAACCGCCAGCGCCTCGGCATTCCCAAGACCCATGCCCTCGACGCCGCCTGCGTCGGTCCATTCGGCCGGCTGCATGGCGAGAACCGCCCTACGCTGGTCATCAAGGCAGCCGGGCGCGGCAGCTATCAACGCACCCGACTGAACCGGCACGGCTTCCCGCGTGGCTATCTAATGCGGCAGAAGCAGGTTCGCGGCTTTCAGACCGGCGACATGGTGAAAGCCGTTGTGCCCACCGGCAAGAAGGCCGGCATCCATACGGGCCGTGTCGCTGTCCGGAAAACCGGCAGCTTCAACATTCAGACCGAGCAGGGAGCGGTGCAAGGGATCTCGCACAAGCACTGTTTGCTGATCCAACGGGGTGATGGCTACGGCTACCACCTCACCTCATCCATTCAACCCAAGGGAGGAGCGGGGCAGGCGGTAGCGTAACAGATCGCCCTGCGGGCGACGCACTATCCCTCCCGGCACTGAAAGTACCGGGTATCCCGCGCAAAATCTGATGAACTTCCTGGCCCATGCCTGGCTGGCCCGCGGCGGCGGCGATGACTTCCTCTACGGCAACCTGATCGCCGACGGGGTGAAGGGACCTGATCTCGACGGCTGGTCCGCCGAGGTCGCCCGCGGGATTCGTCATCACCGTCGCGTCGATGCCTTCGTGGACTGCCATGGGGTGACGCGCGAGATCCTCGCGCGCTCACCGCGCTCGGGCAGACGCTTCGTGGGCATCGCCCTGGACCTGGTCTGGGATCACTTCGTGGCCCTGGAACCAGGGGTGGCGGAAGGGGATTCGCCCCTCGTCAAGCGCAGCTATCGGCTTCTCGCCCGCCGCGCGGCGCCGGCACGCCTGGCACCGATGATGCCGTTGCTGGTGGAGCAGGACTGGCTGAGACGCTATGCCGACTTCGCCTTTACCTGCCGTGCCATCGCCGGCATCGGCCAGCGACTCTCCGGCCCCAACCGGCTGATGGAACTGGTGCCCTGGCTGGAAGCCGAGTACCCGCTCCTGCGTGATGATTTCCAGCGCCTCTGGCCTGCGGTGCGCGAGGCGCTGGAGGTGACTCCCGACTCGCCTAGGCGTCACTCCTGAGCCACAGGCAGGTCACGCGATCGCCCGGCGAGATCGTGGTCTGCGGGGGAATCACGGCCAGGGCATCGGCCTCAATGCACGAGGAGAGCACCGCCGAATTCTGGTCGGCGAAGGTCTCGGCATGTGGTCCCTGCTCGTCGAACCGCAGCGCTACCCGCATGTAGTGGGCCCGCGGGCCGGTGCGGGTCGAGAAGCTGCTGAGCGCCGGGATCTCGGGCAGCGAGACCAGCGCCGAGCAGCCCAGCATGCTGCCGACCAGTGGCCTCAGGAACAGCCAGGCACCCACGAAGCTCGATACCGGGTTGCCCGGCAGCCCCACGAAGCGTGTCTCACCGTCTCCCCGTGGGATCCTGCCCAAGGCCAGCGGCTTGCCCGGGCGGATCGCCAGTCGCCACAGATCCAGCTGCCCGAGGGACTCCACGGCCGCCTTGACGTGGTCCTCCTCGCCGACGCTGACGCCGCCAGTGGTCACCACGATATCCGCCTGGCTGGCGGCCTCGGCCAGCACCTCCCGGGTAGTGGCAGGGTCATCGGGTATCGACGCCGTCATTACCAGAGAGGCCCCGAAGCGCTCCAGCAGGCGGCGGAGCATGGGGCGGTTGGAGTTGTAGAGCTGGCCCGGACCCAGCGGCTGGCCGGGGTCGACGATCTCGTCGCCGGTGGAGAGCAGGGCGACCCGCGGCCGACGCCGCACCTCGACCTCGGTGATGCCCTGGCCGGCGAGATGCCCCAGGGCGGCGGCCTCCAGCCGTCGTCCGGCCTCGAGGAGCGTGTTGCCGCAGGCGACGTCCCGCCCACGGCGACGGATGCTGTCACCTGCCGTGACATCCGCCGGGATAAGGGCGGTGTCACCCGAAATCTCGACGCGCTCCTGCATCACCACGCAGTCGGCGCCCGGCGGTATCTCGCCGCCGGTGAAGATCCTGGCGCAACTGCCCGGTTCCAGGGGCTGGACCGGGCTCCCAGCGGCGATACGCTGGCGGATCGGCAGGCTGCGTCCCGCGTCCCGATGGTGCAAGGCATAGCCATCCATGGCGCTGTTGTCGAAGGAGGGCACGTCGAGCCTCGCCATGACAGCCTCGGCCAGCACGCGACCGGCTGCCTCGTCACACGGCACCCTCTCGCTGTCCAGCATGGCGACACCCTGCAGCAGTGCCTCCAGCGCCGCAGCGACCGGCTTGAGTTCGTTATCCATGCTGGCCTCGCTCCGGGATCACCGGGTTGGCCTGAATGTATAGAAAGTTGCATGGTTTGTGCCGATTGATCGTCATGTCAGCCATGCTGGCCTCGTTCGGGAATCACCAGATTGGCGAAATTACACGGCTTGTGTCGGCTGTCGAGCTGTTCGGCGAGGATGCCATCCCAGGCGGTACGACAGGCACCGGTAGAACCTGGCAGGCAGAACAGCACCGTGGCGTTCGCCAGCCCGCCCAGGCAGCGGCTCTGCACGGTGGAGCTGCCGATCTCCTGCCAGCTGAGCTGGCGGAACAGCTCCCCGAAGCCCTCGATCCGCTTGTCGAGCAGCACCGATACCGCCTCCGGCGTGGAGTCACGCCCGGTGAAGCCGGTGCCACCGGTGGTGAGTACCACCTGTATCTCGGGGTCGGCGATCCACGCCGAGACCACGGCACGTATGCGGTAGACGTCGTCGGGGACGATGCGCTTCTCCGCCAGGCGGTGGCCGGCCGTGGTCAGGCGCTCGACCAGTGCCTGGCCGCTGCGGTCGGTCTCCTCGGTGCGGGTATCGGAGATCGTCAGCACGGCGATGGAGAGGGGGATCATCGACTCAGCCATTCTGTACCGACTCCGGGTTGGGCTTCTTGGGGGCGTGGCGTGCCTCGAAGGCGGCCTGCTGCTCCGGCGTGGCCTCCTGCTGGTACTTCTCCTTCCACTCGGCGTAGGGCATGCCGTAGACATACTCGCGGGCCATGTCGTAGTCGAGCTCGGCGCCGCGCTCCTCGGCGGCGGTCACCAGCCACTTGGAGAGGCAGTTGCGGCAAAAGTCGGCGAGGATCATCAGGTCGATGTTCTGCACCTCCTTGTGCTCGTCCAGATGACGCAGCAGGCGGCGGAAGGCGGCCGCCTCGAGTTCGGTGCGGGTTGATTCGTCCAGGTGTTGCATGGGGATCACTCCATCCGGTAGTAGGCATCCAGAATAACAAAAGACACCGCCCGAAGGCGGTGTCGAAGGTGGCTTGATCCATCACGCTAGGTGGAACTCTGCGGCGAGGAGCCTCCTGTCGCTTCCTTGCTGCCGGTGGCGAGCTGCTCTTCGGGCACGGCGCTCTCCTTCACCTCTTCATACCACAGGTTATGGTGCTCCTTGGCCCAGGTCTCGTCGACATAGCCAGTGGCCATGCCCTCGAGGGAGCCCTCGGTGCCCAGGGTGCCGATGTAGATATGGCCGAGCGCCACGGCGGTGAGACCCAGTGCGCCGATACCATGCACCAGGTTGGCCCACTGCATGGTGTCACGCGCCTGGCCATAGTTGGGGAAGTCCAGGACCAGGCCGCTGATGATGACCACCACCCCGGCGGTGGCCAGCAGCCAGTACCAGACCTTCTCACCGGCATTGGCGAAGCCTGCATCGGGATGCTCCTTGCCCACCAGGCCGCCCCCCTTGCGGAACCAGTCGATGTCGTGTTTCTTCGGCAGGTTGTGCACCAGCAGCTTGGCCAGCAGGATCAGCAGCAGGATGCCGAAGAGCGGCCCCAGGTAGTTGTGCACCAGCTTGGAGGCCGACACCATGGCGCCCCAGGCGCCGGCGCCGAACAGCGGGTAGAACACGTGCTTGCCGTAGAGGAGGGTGAGCCCCGACAGGGCGAGCAGGATGAACAGCGTGGCCACGCTCCAGTGCAGTGAGCGCGACACGGCGCTCCAGCGCAGCAGTTTCCTGCCCGTGCGAGGCTCATCCAGCTTCTTGCGGCCCGCGATCAGGTAGAAGAGCACGATCATCGCCAGCATGCCGCCGATGACGATCAGCCCGTAGGGTGACACCCAGCGGTTGCGCCACTGGCGCCAGGTCTCGCCGCTGGCATTGACCAGATTGTAGTTGGAGTCGAAGCGGCTGTCGCGATAGTTGGCATCGACCTCGCCGCTGCGAACCTGGCGCCAGGTGTCGGCGTCCAGGGCGGGTACGGCGGTGGCCGCTTCGCCCTGGGGGTCCGACTGCGCCTGGGCGCCCTGGGTCAGCGCCAGGCCAACCACCAGCACCAGGGCCAGCAGCGGCAGTCGCCATAGCGACCGCCATTGGATGGAGTGGCTCATGAGATCACCTCCTCAGCCCTGGCGGGCCGCATCGTAAGCGAGAGAGTCCGCTGCCGAAACGTCCGGCTGACCCACCCGGGTGCGCTCCTGCTCGCGGCGCTGGTTGCCGGACCAGCCGCCATCCTTGTGGCCGCGCTGGACGACACGTTGGCGGAAGATGTCGGCGACTTCCTGGGCGTCGCCGGCGAGCAGCGCCTTGGTAGAGCACATCTCGGCGCACAGCGGCAGCTTGCCCTCGGCGATGCGGTTAGCGCCGTACTTCTGGTACTCCTCCTCCTTGGTCTCCGCCGGACCACCGGCGCAGAAGGTACACTTGTCCATCTTGCCGCGCTCGCCGAAGGCGTTCTGCTGGGGGAACTGCGGGGCGCCGAAGGGGCAGGCGTAGAGGCAGTAGCCGCAGCCGATGCAGAGGTCCTTGTCGTGGAGCACGATGCCGTCATCGGTCTTGTAGAAGCAGTCGGTGGGACAGACCGCCATGCACGGTGCGTCGTCGCAGTGCATGCAGGCGACCGAGATCGATACTTCCTCGGGTTCACCGTCGTTGAGTGTGACGACCCGGCGGCGCTGGATGCCCCAGTCGGTCTCGTTGGCGTTCTTGCAGGCGGTGACGCAGCCGTTGCACTCGATGCAGCGCTCCGCGTCGCACATGAATTTCATCTGGGCCATGGTAGTCTCCTCGTCGCGGGGCGGGCCCGGCCCACCCCGCGTGTTTCGTCAGGCGTCAGGCGCGCTCGATGCGGCACAGGGTGCACTTGGTTTCCTGCATCTGGGTCACGCTGTCGTAGCCGTAGGTGGTGGCGGTATTGGCCGCCTCGCCCAGCACATAGGGTGCCGAGCCCTCCGGATAGACGTCGTGCAGGCTCTCGCCCTGGAACATGCCGCCGAAGTGGAAGGGCATGAACACCACCTCGCGGGCGACGCGGTTGGTCACCAGTGCCTTGACCCGCACGCGGCCGCCCTCGGCACCCTCGACCCAGACGTCATCGCCCTCGCCGATACCCAGGTCGTTGGCCAGCGCCGGATTGATCTCGACGAACATCTCCTGCTGCAGTTCGGCGAGCCAGGACATGGAGCGGGTCTCCTCGCCACCGCCCTCGTACTCCACCAGGCGTCCAGAGGTCAGGATGATCGGGTAGTCCCCGGTCACATCCTGCTCCTGGATGCTCTTGTAGAGCGTCGGCAGGCGGTAGTGGGAGGCGACGTCGTCCCAGGTCGGGTAGTCCTCGACCAGGTCGCGGCGGCTGGTGTACAGCGGCTCGCGATGCTTGGGGATGGGGTCGGGGAAGGTCCAGACGTTGCAGCGTGCCTTGGCGTTGCCGAAGGGCGCACACTCGTGGGCGATGGCCACCCGCTGGATGCCGCCGGAGAGGTCGGTCTTCCAGTTCTTGCCCTCGGCCTCAGCCTGCTCCTCCGCGGTGAGATCATCCCACCAGCCCAGGTCCTTGAGCATCTCGGCGGTGAACTCGGGATAGCCATCCTCGAGCTCGGAACCCGCGCTGAAGGAGCCATCTGAGAGGATGTTCTGGCCGTTGTGCTCGATGCCGAAGCGGGCGCGGAAGGTGAGGCCACCCTCGGAGACCTTCTTGCTGGTGTCGTAGAGGATCGGGGTGCCGGGGTGGCCCATCTCGGCGTTGCCCCAGCAGGGCCAGGGCAGGCCGTAGTAGTCACCGTCTGCGGGACCGCCCTCGGCCTTGAGGTCGCGGAAGCTGAAGGTGTGCCAGTTCTGCTGGTGCGCCTTGAGACGCTCCGGGCTCTGGCCGGTGTAGCCCACGGTCCACATGCCGGCGTTGAACTCGCGGGTGATGTCCTCGATCACCGGCTCGGTGCCTTTGACCTCGATGTTCTTGAACAGCTGGTCGGCGAAGCCCAGCTTGCGCGAGAGCAGGTACATGATCTCGTGGTCGGGTTTGGACTCGAACAGCGGGTCGATCACCTTGTCGCGCCACTGGATGGAGCGGTTGGTGGCGGTGACACTGCCGGTGGTCTCGAACTGGGTCGCCGCCGGCAGCAGGTAGACACCGTCCTGGCGGCCATGCATGACGCCTGCCACGGTGGGGTAGGGGTCGACGATGACCATCATCTCCAGCTGCTGCATGGCCTTCTGCATCTCGGGGCCGCGGGTCTGGGAGTTGACCGCATGGCCCCAGTAGAACATCGCCTTGAGCTGCGTGCGCTGGGTGATGTTCTCGTCGTCCTCGAGTACCCCGTCGACCCAGCGCGACACCGTGATGCCATTGGTGTACATCGGCTGGCCGTCCGAGTACTCGGTCTGGTCGAAGCGGCCCTTCAGCCACTCGTAGTCGAGATCCCAGACCCGTGCCCAGTGCTTCCAGGCGCCTTCGGCCAGACCGTAGTAGCCGGGCAGGGAGTGGGACATCAGGCCCAGGTCGGTGGCGCCCTGGACGTTGTCGTGGCCGCGGAAGATGTTGGCGCCGCCACCGGACTTGCCGATGTTGCCCAGTGCCAGCTCGAGGATGCAGTAGGCACGGGTGTTGTTGTTGCCGGTGGTGTGCTGAGTGCCGCCCATGCACCACACGATGCAGCCCGGGCGGTTCTCTGCCAGGCGGCGGGCGGTGTCGTACATCTGCGCCTCGGGCACACCGGTGATGCGCTCGACCTCATCGGGCGGGAAGTTGGCGACCTCCTCGCGCACCTCGTCCAGGGCGTAGACGCGCTGGTCGATATACTCGCGATCCTCCCAGCCGTTCTCGAAGATGTGCCACAGCAGGCCCCAGATGAAGGCCACGTCGGAGCCGGGGCGGATGCGCACATAGCTGTTGGCCTTGGCGGCGGTACGCGTGAAGCGCGGGTCGACGACGATGATCTCGGCGTTGCTGCGCTCCTTGGCCAGCAGGATATGCTGCATGGCGACCGGATGCGCCTCGCTGGGGTTGGAGCCGATGAACATGATCGACTTGCTGTTCTGGAGGTCGTTGAGCGAGTTGGTCATCGCCCCGTAGCCCCAGGTGTTGGCCACCCCGGCCACGGTGGTGGAGTGGCAGATACGCGCCTGGTGGTCGGTGTTGTTGGTGCCGGCCAGGGCGGCGAACTTGCGCAGCAGATAGGCCTGCTCATTGCTGAACTTCGCCGAGCCCAGCCAGTAGATGCTGTCGGGGCCATGCTGCTCGGTGAGCTGGAGCACCTTGTCGCCGATCTCCTCGATGGCGTCCCCCCAGCTCATGCGCTGCCATTCCCCACCCACCAGCTTCATGGGGTACTTGAGGCGCCGGCTCGAGTGGCCGTGCTGACGCAGCGAGGCGCCCTTGGCACAGTGGGCGCCTCGGTTGATCGGGTGATCGAAGGCCGGCTCCTGCTTGGTCCAGACCCCTTCCTGGACCTCGGCATAGACGCCGCAGCCCACCGAGCAGTGTGAGCAGACGGTGCGCTTGGTCTCCACCGGGGCGTCGGAGAACGCGGTCTTCTCGGCGGCTTCGGCGCGGCGCATCATCGGCGTGCCCATGAAACCGGCAGCGGCCAGGCCACCGGTGGTCGCCCCGCTCCGCTTGAGGAACTGGCGACGTGAAATGCCCAGGCCCTGGGGCCGCTGGGACTGTGTCTTACGAGTCAGACGCATGACATCTCTCTCCTCGCTGGCGGCCGTCAATCACGCAGGGTGGCGTAGTAGGCCCGGATATGGGGGGTTTCGTGGTAGTTGCTGTCGGCCTTCTCGGGGGCAGCCTTCTCCGCGGTGTCGGCCTGGACCAGTGTCACATGGCCCACGGCGGCAGCGGCACCCGCCGCGGCGGTGCCGGCTCCCAGGGTCTTCAGGAAGCGCCGGCGCTCCGGATTGCTTGTCGTGCGCATGGTGTTCTCCTCTCTCATTTTCTCGTCATTCTTGTTGTGGCCGTCGGTCGGCCTTGTTCTGTTGATGCCTGTCGGGTCAGGGCTCGATGATCCTGACCGGGGAGCGCTCCGTCTCTGCGGCCAGCTGGCTGCGCTCCCGGGCGATGAAGGCCTGCCCGAGCTCTCCTGTTCGAGCATAGAAGGCCGTGTCGACTCGGGCCAGATCGCCCAGACAACGCTCAGTCCATGGTGCGAGGTGCGACATGAAGAAAGTGGCGGTCTCCGCCGAGCGGTCCTCGATCAGCATGGCCATGATCTCGAACAGCGCGGCCAGGTGATCCTCGGGTTCGTGGCTGGACTCACTGCGCATGAAGCCGAGTCGACGCAGGTCCTCGCGCAGTGCCACCAGCGCCTGGTCCATCAGCTCGCCGTTGCGGTACCAGGAGGCGTAGGGGGTGATCTCGCCCTGGACCACACCCACCAGATGGCGGAAATGGGCGCGCTCGAGCTCGCTCGGGGTGGCGCCTCCGGCGGCATGGGAGAGCCCCGCCAGTGCTGAAGCGACGGGGTCCCGGTTCTCCTCGACATCACCCTCGAGCTCGAGTCTGGCGAGCCAGGCGAGCAGCTCGTCATCGACGGGTTCGCGTATCAGGCGTGCCAGCAGGCGGTAAAGGTCAGCGCGCAGCGCCTCCTGCTCATCCGGCGCTGCCTCCGTGGCCAGCATGTCCTGATCCATCTCCTGGCTCATCGCGTCACACCTTCAGTTGGGATTCGGGGTCGCGGACCATGCCCTGGTACACATCCTTGACGCGACAGTCCTCACACATCTCCAGTCGCGACGCGGCGTCGCCGGCGAAGTAGGGGTGTTCGGCCAGTTTCGCCTTGATGGTGGCGATGGTGCTTGCGCTGGCGAAGGGCTTGCCACAGCGAATGCAGCAGAAGGGCGGCTCCTCGTGACGAGCCTGGCGCTGGGTACGGCTCGCATCGGCCAGGAAGCCGGGCACAAGGCGAATGGCATCCTCGGGGCACGCCTCCACGCACAGGCCGCACTGCACGCAATCGGCTTCGCGATAGCTAAGCAGCGGGGTCTCGTCACCGCTGGCCAGGGCCGGAGTGGGACAGTTGCTGACACAGGCGAAGCAGAGCGTGCAGGCGTCGCGGTCGACCTCCAGCCCCCCGTAGGCCGCCCCGCGAGGCATGGGGTGACGCTGCCCGTCGGCCTGGCCGAGTGCCGTCAGGCGTGCCAGTACCTCCTCGAAGCGCTCCCGCTTGGGCTGCGCGGATAGTTCGAGAGGTTCATCGCTGAGCGGCAGGTACTCCGGCAGGGCATCACGGGCGGCACCATCGCCGCGCTGGATGCGCTTGATGCGGCCTGGCTCGTGACCCAGCGCCGCCAGCAGCGCCTGGGCCTGGGCGATCTGGTCATCGATGAAGGTGGACAGCGTGGGTGGCAGCTCGGGATGAACCTGGATACGCACCTCGGCGGCCCCGGCGGCCAGCGCGGTGAGCCACTGGTCGTGGCCGGCGTTGCCCAGTTCCTCCAGCGGGACGTCGAGCACACAGCCGGCCGGCTCTTCCTCGACCTCCAGGTCGCCGGCCTCGACGAAGCGCATCACCGGTAGGCTGCCGCCGGCCTGGCGATAGGCGTCCAGCCAGCTGGCCAGGGCCTCCTGCTGACGCGCCGGTTCCGGCAGGCGGAACTGGATGGCGCCGGTGGGGCAGGCGCTGGAGCAGCTGCCCACACCCTGGCAGAGGTAGGGGTCGATCTCGATACGCGACTCGATGCGACCCTTGTGGCTGGATATGGCGTCCGCGGGACAGACCTCGAGGCAGCGGGTACAGCCGACATTGCCCGAGGCGGAGTGGGCGCAGAGGTCGGCGTTGATCTGGAAGTAGCGCGGCTTGTCGAACTCGCCGACCAGCTCGGCGAACTCGTCCAGGGCCGTATCGCACTCCGCGTCTCCCCAGGCGAGGTGACGATACCCGGGGGGTGGCAGTTCCAGTTCCAGGGCCGGTGAGCGACCCAGGTCGAGGATCAGGTCGGCATGCTGACGACCGAACAGCGGCAGCGTCAGGTCGAGCCGCTCATCCGGGCCGTGGAGGCCAACGCTGAACCGCCCCAGGTAGCCCTCGATACGCAACTGGCTGCGTTGCGTGGGCGACAGGGTCCGGCAGGGCAGGCGTCGGGTGCTCTCCAGCAGGGCCTCGACCTGCGCGTCGTCGAGGCCGGTATCGGCGGCGGCTGGCTCGGTGATCAGCAGGGCGATGGCGGAAAGCCCTTGCCCCTGCAGGCGTTGAGCGGCCTGGCGGACGCTGACCTCGTCGCCCAGGAGCAGGGCGTGACCGGCGCTCTCGTAGGTGACGCTGGCGGGGGTCAGGTTGACCGGCCAGGAAACGCGCTGCCGAGCCGCCTCGCGGGCGCTGCGGTTGGCAGCGTCGTCCACGGTCACGGCGTCAATGGGTGATGTCATGCAGCCTCACGGTAGTGGTGTCGTGCTTGTTGTCGTTATTGGTGAACATTGAAAAATCAGCATTAACTAAATTTATTATCGCCGCCAATTGCCTCTTCGTCTAATCGATTCTTTGCGTCGGTCTCGTGTCGCGGGGTGGCCTGAGCGCCGTCATCATGGCTCTCGTCACGCTGCTCCTCGGCCGGCCGTGTCGCCTCAGCGAGCAGCTCGCTCTCCGCGCCCTCCGTCGCCTCGGGGGCCTCCTCGCTGGGACGGGTCCAGCGCCGCAGTTGCTCCGCCACATCCCGGGCCAGCGGCTTTAGCACCTCGCGATAGTTCTCGTCGTAGTCATCGAGCCCATCGCGGACCCCGTAGTTGCCTGAGGTCCACAGGCGACGCAGGGCGCGCCGGCGCAGCTGGCCGCTGACGCCTTCCTTGAGGTAGGCGGTGAAGTCAGACCCGGCCGGCAGGTCGTCGGGATCGGGCAGGGTGTGGTCGAGGCTGCCGGGCGCCAGTCCCTCGGGCTCGACTGCCATGTCCTGCGACGTCTCACCGGCGGACTCATCCAGGGTATGCTCGGAGGTGCGTGCTACAGGCTCCCGGTCGGGCTCGTCCGGTACCTCTTCCCCCAGCTTGCGGCGAGACCAGCGTTCGAAGCGACTCATGGCGTCATCTCCCGGGCGCGCCCGGCGCCCTTGCGTTTCTTCTTGCGTCCCTCTTCGGGCGCCTCGCCATGGCGGGCCAGGTAGGCCTCGAGCCAGGCCTGGATCGCTACTGGCATCGCCACGTCCAGCACCTGCTGCTCGCCGTCCATCCAGCTGGCGGCGACATCCTGACTGGCGCTGATCGCCGAGGGAGTGGGGGAGCCGCCGGCGTCGCCGCAGCGGACGAACAATCGAGGGGTAGCGGAAGTCAGGTTGAAGCGGTAGGCGGCGCGCTCGGTCAGGGTAAGCTGCAGGGTCAGTGTCCAGGGCCCTGCATCCCCGGGCGTCAACTCGCGGATAAAGTGACGCCGCGAGACGAATCCCTTGATACGGGTGGTTTCTTCACCCAGCGCGAGACTCACGCTGCGGTGGTTGGTTAAGGCTGTCATCGAAGGACTCTCGGCCATGGGTGAGTGCATTAAAGACTTTCAGTATCGTCAATGCCATCATGTGCCATCAACGTCTTTCAGGAGCCCGCACCGGATGTCACCGATCAGTCTCAGCCGTGCCCGCCTGCCTGCCACCCTGGAGATCGAGGTCCTCGACGAGTATGGCGATCCGCGTCGTCAGGCGATCGCCGCCGAGCGGCCGTTGACCCTCTATCTCAACAAGCGCGAGATCGTCACACTGATGACCCTGGGGGCGGACCCCGAGGCACTGGTGGTGGGCTATCTGCGCAACCAGGGGTTGCTGGGGCGTCGCGAAGACCTGGAAGCGGTGCATGTCGACTGGGAGGTGGAGGCCGCCGCGGTGGTCACCCGGCACCTTCCCGAGGATCTCGACGAACGCCTGGGGCATCGTACGGTCACCACCGGCTGTGGCCAGGGCACGGTGTTCGGTCGCATCCTGGATGCTGTCCCCGAGCACTCCCTGCCGGATGCCCCGGTGCGCCAGTCGGTGCTCTATGCCCTGCTCGAGAACCTGGGTGCCCACAACGAGACCTACCGCAGCGCCGGCGCGGTGCACGGCTGTGCGCTGTGCCGGCAGGACACGGTACTCGACTTCGTGGAGGACGTTGGCCGCCACAACGCCGTGGATACCCTGGCGGGACGCCAGTGGCTGGGCGAGAGCGATACCGCCGGGGCGGATATCTTCTACACCACCGGCCGGTTGACCTCGGAGATGGTCATCAAGGTGGCCCAGATGGGCATCGGGGTGCTGGTGTCGCGCTCCGGGGTGACCCAGAAGGGAGTGGAGCTGGCGGAGCGGTTCGGGGTCATGCTGGTGGCCCGGGCCAAGGGGCGTCACTTCCAGGCAATCCATGCCCACCGGCGCCTCGAGCTGGACGCCATTCCGGCCAGGCGACCCGGCGACCGGCGCCACGAGAAAGTCTGATCAGGCGACGTCACCGCGGGTACACACCGACAGCACCACGGCATCGGCATCGCTGACCGAGACCAGGGCATGGCCCATGGCACTGTCGAAGTAGATGCTGTCTCCGCTCGCCATACGCAGCGGCTCGTAGAACTCGGTATACAGCAGGATCTCGCCCTCCAGCACCATCAGGAACTCCTCGCCGTCGTGACGGACCCACTCGCTGAACTCCTCGAAGTGGCGTGCCCGCACGATGGTCTTGAAGGGGATCATGCGCTTCTGGGCCAACTCGCAACTGAGCAGTTCGTGCTCGTAGGTCGGCGTCGGGTGCAGTTCCCCCTGGCCACGCGGGGTCAGGACACGACGCCCCGTGGTGCGCGCCTGCTGGCGAGGCGGGGAGAGCAGCTGGGGAAGGTCGATGCCCAGCCCGCCGATCAGCTTCTGGACCGCAGTGAACGTCGGCGAGATCTGGTCATTCTCGATCTTTGACAGGGTGGAGCGTGCCAAACCAGTGCGCTGACTGACGTCTTCCAGGGTCCACTGGTTGGCCAGGCGTATCTCGCGCAGGCGCTCGCCGAGGCGCAGCGGCTCGACGAAGGGCTTGCGACCGGAGGCGATGCGCAGGGCGGCATCCTGATCATTGGTAGCAGTCATGGAGCGGGATTCACTATTGGAAACAGGTTTTCCAGAGCTTACCACAGCGCCACCGGGGGACGGCTATTCCCGGCGCAGGCAGCGCCGCCGGTTTCCTAGCTGTCGGAAACAGCGTCGTCGAAGGGCAGCCCCAGCAACGCCTTGACGTGGGCATCCACGCAACGACCCAGCGACTCCAGGTGATAGCCACCCTCGAGTACCGACACCAGCCGTCCATCGGCATAGAGCTCGGCGATCTCCAGCGCCATATGGGTCACCCAGTGGAAGTCCTCGTCCTCCAGGTTGAGCTCGGCCATCTCGTCCTCGCGGTGGGCGTCGAAGCCCGAGGAGAGCAGCACCAGTTCGGGCTTGAAACGATGCAGGGCTGGCAGCCAGTCATCCTCGATGGCCTTGCGGAAGGCGGCGCTGTCGGTGCCGGCGGAGAGCGGGGTGTTGACCACGTTCTGCCATTCGCTGCGCAGGTAACGCCAGGGATAGAACGGAAACTGGAAACTGGTGCAGACCAGCACCTCGGGGTCGTCCTTGAAGATGTCGATGGTGCCGTTGCACTGGTGGACATCGAAATCGAGGATGGCGATGCGCCGTGCGCCGTACTTCTTGCGCGCGTGGGCGGCACCCACCGCGACATTGTTATAGAAGCAGAAGCCCATGGCATCGGTGGCTTCGGCGTGATGGCCAGGAGGGCGCACCGCGCAGAAGACGTTGTCGGCCTGGTGGCGAAATACCTGGTCGACGCCACGGATCACCGCCCCGGCAGCGACACGCGCCGCCTTGAGGCTGTCGGGGTTCATCATGGTGTCACTGTCCAGGGTGACGATCCCTTGCTCCGGCACACACTTGTCCAGGGCACGCAGGTGGCGCACGGGGTGGACCAGGGCGAGCTCCTCCTCGGTGGCCGGCCGCGCCTCCGACTGCATGGTCTGCTGCAGGGTGCCCGACAGGGAGAGGCGGGCGCGGATTGCCTCGAGCCGCAGGGGGCTCTCCGGGTGTTCCGGCCCCATATGGTGGAGGTTGCAGTCGGGATGGGTGATGTAACCGGTGATCATGGCGCTCTCCGTGCTGACTGGGATCACTTTACTTGGGCCAAGCCCTTGCCAGACAGTGTCAATAGGTCGTACACAGTAGGCAGTCATTTCTTGCGTCAACAGCCGGGAGATCGCCTTGAGCACCCGTTTTCTCCGTCACTTCTTCGAACCGGGCACCATCGCCGTGATCGGCGCCTCGGAAAAGTCGGAATCCCTTGGGGGCATCGTCATCCGCAATCTGCTGGAGGGAGAGTTTCCCGGCACCATCTGGGCGGTCAACCCCAAGGGCTACAGCAGCGTGCACGGCCAGCCGGCCTTCGCCCGGGTCTCCCAGCTCCCCGAGGTGCCTGACCTTGCGGTGATCTGCTCACCAGTCGAGACGGTGCCGGGACGCATCGCCCGGCTGGGCAGCTTCGGCTGTCGTGCCGCCCTGGTGCTCTCCGGCGGTTCACATCTCGACGAGGAGCGTGATGGCAAGGCTTCGATCCGCAGCCGCATGCTGGATGCCGCCCGCGCGTCCGGCATTCGCGTGCTGGGTCCCGAATGCATGGGGCTGATCGTCCCGGGACGCCGGCTCAATGCCTCCTACGCCAACCAGATCATCAAGCGCGGCAAGGTCGCCTATCTCGGCCAGTCGGGGATGCTGGGCACGGCGATGATTGACTGGGCGGCGGGGCGCGGGGTGGGCTTCTCCCACCTGATCACCCTGGGCGACAGCGTCGACGTGATGCTTCCCGACCTGCTCGACTACATCAATCAGTACTCGCCGACCCAGGCGATCCTGCTTCATCTCGAGAAGGTCATGGATGCCCAGCACTTCATGACCGCCCTGCGTGACGCCTCGCGCAATCGCCTGGTGCTGGCGATCAAGAGCGGGCGCACCCCCCAATCGGATCTCACCGGCCTGCCGCCCACCCCGGGCATCGCCAACCGCGACCAGGTGTTCGATGCCGCCTTCTCCCGGGCCGGTGTGGTACGCGTGCACGACTCCGACGAGCTGTTCGACGCCCTGATGACCCTGTCGCGCATGAAGCCCCTGCGCGGCGACCGTCTGGCGATCGTCTCCAACGGCCTGGGGCCGGCGATGCTGGCCATCGACAAGCTGATCAATGCCGGCGGAAAGCTGGCGGACTTCAGCGAGGAGACGCGTCACGCCCTGCGCAGCGGTGGCCTGGATATCAGCAAGCCCGGCGAGAATCCCGTCGATCTGGGGGGCAACGCCACGCCGGAGATGATGGTCGATGCACTGGAGATCGTCGCCGCGGACCCCGGGGTCGATGCCGTGCTGGTGGTGCATGCCCCCACCCGCCTGGCACCCTCCAGGGTGACCGCCCAGGCGCTGGTGGCCAACCGCAACCGCTTCCGGCGTAACCTGCTGACCAGCTTCATGGGCCTCGAAGAGGCCTTCTCGGCACGCCACGAGTGCAACCTGGCCGGCATCCCCACCTATGTGTCACCCGAACAGGCGGTCAAGGCGTTCATGCACATGGTGAACTACCAGCGGGTCCAGGCCCTGCTGCAGGAGACCCCGCCGAGCCTGCCTTTCTCCACCACCCGCGAGATCCGGGTGCGTTGCCGCAAGCTGATCGAGGCGGTCAAGGCCGAGGGGCGCGAGACGCTGACCCACTCAGAGACCGCCCAGGTGCTGGAGGCCTATGGCATTCCCGTGGCGCAGCGCCGCTATGTGATGACGGCGGAGGAGGGGGCCGCGGCGGCGGAGGAGTTAGAGGGTGCCATGGCGCTGAAGGTGATCCACGAGGGCAACTGCCGGCCGTTCCGCTATCGCAAGCATCCTCATCGCCTCTCGGCTGGCCTGCTTCAGGATCTGAAGACGCCGCAGCAGGTAGCGGAAGGCATCGAACTGCTGAGTGAGAAGATTGCCGAGAAGTACCCTGCCTTCGAGGTGCGCGAGTACTGCCTGCAGCCCATGCAGCGCGGCAAGCACTCCATGCAGGTGTGCGCCGGCATCACCCGCGATCCGGTATTCGGGCCCGTGGTGGTGTTCGGCATCGGTGGCTACAAGGTCAATATCCTGGCCGACCGCCAGGTGGCCTTGCCGCCACTCAACATGCGCCTGGCCGAGGATACGGTGGAGCACACCCATGTGGCGCGCCTGATCCACGAGCATTCGAGCGATCCGCGTCGCGATATCGACCGGCTCTGCCAGCTGCTCGTCAAGCTGTCGCAGATGGCCAGCGACCTGCTCGAGCTGCGTGGCCTGGAGATCAACCCGCTGGTGCTCAACCGCGACGACATGGTGGCGGCGGACTTCGCCATGGATCTCGGCCATCCGGCACGCTTCGCGATCATGCCCTATCCCGAGGAGCTCAGGGAGTGGGTCACGCTGAAGAATGGCTGGGAGGTCGAGGTGCGTCCGATCCGTGCCGAGGATGCCCCGCTGATCACCAGCTTCCATGGTCAGCTCTCCGAGGAGAGCATCCGCTTCCGCTACTTCCACAACAAGGCGGACCTGACCCAGCGTGACCTGTCGATGCTCTCGCATATCAACTATGACCGGCAGATGGCCTTTATCGCCGAACACCTGCTGGAGGATGGCAGCAAGGAGATGCTGGGGGTGGTCAGGGTCTGGAACGATCCCGACAATATCCGCACCGAATTCTCGGTGATCATCCGCGATGACCTGCAGGGCCTGGGCATCGGCAGCCTGCTGATGAACAAGATGATCAACTACTGCAAGAGCGTCGGTACCCTGGAGATGATCGGCAAGATCATGGTCGACAATCACCCCATGCGCGCGCTGATGAAGCACCTGGGCTTCAAGCAGCGCTACAACATGGAGGAGCAGGTGGTGGACGCGGTGCTGCGCCTCAATGAACCCGACAGCGAGTGGCAGCGCCACCGCCTGGAGAGCCTGCCGGACTGAGGGGCTCGGGGCGTTCCCCAATGTGCCGCCGCGGGATCATGCCCCGGCGGCATCGGCAGGGCAGGCAACGCCTCAGGAAGCCTCACGGCGCGAGGCGGAAGTGGTGCCAGTCGCCGTCGCGGCGCTCGTAGCGGATCCGGTCATGGAGGCGGCTGGGCTGGCCCTGCCAGAACTCGACCATCTCGGGAATGACGCGATACCCACCCCAGTGCACCGGGCGCGGGATCTGCTGCCCCTCGTAGGCCTGCTCGAAGCGTGCCTGACGCTCCTCGATCCAGGTGCGGTCGGGAATCACCACGCTCTGGGTGGCGATCCAGGCGCCGAGCTGGCTGGCCCGGGGACGACTGGCGAAGTAGTCGTCGGACTCCTGCTCGCTGACCTGCTCGACATGCCCCTCGATGCGCACCTGTCGTGCCAGCGACGGCCACCAGAAGGTCAGGGCGGCGTGGGGGACGTTGGTCAGTTCACTGCCCTTGTGACTGTGGTAATTGGTGTAGAAGACGAAGCCCTGCTCATCGATGCCCTTGAGCAGCACCACCCGGGCGTGGGGAAGTCCCTGGCTGTCCACGGTGGCCAGGGTCATGGCGTTGCCGTCGAGGCCTTCGCTCTCCAGCGCCAGGGTCAGCCACTCCTCGAACAGCGGCATGGGGTCCTGGGTGACCTGGGCCTCGTCGAGCTGGCCGCCTTCGTAGTCGCGGCGGATATCGGCAATCTTGCGTGTCATCGTACGGAGCTCTCCTGAAATCTCTGTGCATGTTGGCCGCTTCGAGGACGCAGCTCAACACCTGTTTTGCAGCGCGGCAACATTTTTTCTGACTTACAGTATAGCGTTGCGGGCATCTCCATCCTCACCCCATCCAGCCCAGCTGGACCATAGCCATGTAGGCGCCGGTACCGCCGATGATCGAGAGCAGGGCGTTGCGTCGCCACAGATGCAGCAGGGCGACGATCAACGAGGCCATGATCATCGGCCAGCCATTGGCGCCGGCGTTGAGCTGGCCATCGAGCAGGGGCCGGAAGTCGCGCAGCGCATAGATGACCAGGATCATCATCACCGTGGGGGGCAGGTAGCGACCCAGGTGCAGGATCAGGGGGTGGTCGGCATGCCGCGCCAGTGCCACGAAGGGGATGACCCGGGTGGCGAAGGTGGCCAGGGCGCAGACGCCGATGAACAGCAGCAGCGACGGGGTGCTCATGCGCTGGTCTCCGGGTGGCGGCCGAGACGGTAGTGCAGCAGCAGGATCAGGCTGGCCGCACCGATGGCGCCCAGCAGCAGGTGACGATCCGGCAACAGCAGCAGGGCGCCCAGCCCGGTGAACAGGGCGATGGCGAAGGGCAACCAGCGACGCAGGCGACGCGCCTGTTCGAGGGTGAGCACGATGAACAGTGCCGTCAGGGCGAATTCGATGCCCTGGCTGTTGAAGGTCAGCGTGGTGCCCGCCAGCACCCCGGCAATGGAACCCAGCACCCACCAGGCCTGGTTGAGCAGGCTGACCCGGAAGGCCAGGGCCTGGTCATCGGCGTGCCCGGCGGGCAGGGTGGTGATCAGCGAATAGGTCTCGTCGGTGAGGGCGAATATCAGATAGGGCTTGCGCCAGCCGGCACCCTGGAACCGCTTGAGCAGCGAGAGTCCATAGAAGAGGTGGCGGGAATTGAGCATCAGGGTCGCCACGGCCAGCTCCATCAGTCCGGCGCCGGCGGCGAGCAGGGCCACGGCGAGGAACTGTCCCGCACCGGCATAGATCACTAGTGACATCATCACCGCCGCCCACCAGGGTACCCCCACCTCCACGGCGAGGATGCCGTAGGCGGCCCCCAGAGGCAGGTAGCCGAACATCACCGGCAGGGTGAGCTTCCCGGCCTCCTTCCAGGCGAGTGGTAGTGACACGGTGATAGACTCCTTTCCATCATGGGTTGATGCGGTGGTTGGCAGCGATGCCCATGGTAAGACAGATCCACCAATTTGGCAGCTGTCGACAAGATTCGCGACTGATTAATGCACGGAGGCAAGATGACTCGACTACTGGTCTGGGATATCCCGGTTCGACTCTTTCACTGGTCCCTGGTCGCCCTGGTGGGCCTCTCCTTCTACACCATGAAGACCGAGGGCGTCCCTTTCGTCTTTCCGGTCGAGATCCATGCCCGCGCTGGCTACCTGCTGCTGGGACTGCTGCTGTTTCGCTGGCTGTGGGGGCTGCTGGGCAGTCCTCATGCGCGCTTCGCCAGTTTCCTGCGCTCCCCCAGCAGCATGATCGACTATGGCCGGCGCCTACTCGGCGGCAGGCCGCCCGCGTTCGCCGGCCATAACCCCCTGGGCGGCGCCATGGTCCTGGTCATGTTGCTGTCACTGTCGTTCCAGGCGGTCAGCGGCCTGTTCATGACCGACGATATCTTCTTCAAGGCGCCGCTGAACGTCTGGGTGGCCGGCGATACCGTCGATATCCTCATAGCACTCCATCACCTCAACGCCAACCTGCTGGTGGTGCTGATCACCGGGCACCTGTTGGCGCTGGTGGTGCATCGCGTGAAGGGAGAGCGGCTGGTGGGCGCCATGATCACCGGGCGCAAGACACTGGCGCGCCGCCCCGAGGATGAACCCGACGCTGGCCTCAAGCGTCGCGCGGCGAGCCTGTGGCTGGCCCTGGCCTTGATCGTGCTCTGCGCCCTGCCGGTGATCTGGCTGTGGTACGCGTGAGCCGAATGCGCGACGGGGCGGCCTGAAGGCCGCCCCGTCGCATTTACATCCAGGATGGTGTCTGAGTATGACTACTCGGCACGGAAATCGTCGTGACACCCCTTGCAGCTGTTGCCCACGACGCCGACCTGGCGGCGCAAGGCGTTGAACTCCTCGCCGTCCTCGACCATCTGGGCCAGGGTGGCGGCCTCCTGCTTCAAGGTCTCCTGCTTCTCCTCGAAGCCTTCCCAGTCGTCGGCGATCTTGGCCAGGGCGTCGGTCTCGGCATCGTGGTCGTCGCCCTGCAGGGTGCCTTCCATGAATCCTTCCCAGGGCAGGTGGGCAACGGCTGCCAGGTTGTTCGCCCGGGTGGCGAACTCTTCCGCGTCATACTCGATATCGCCCTGGGCCATGTCGCCCATGGGGCCCAGCTGCCAGGCCATCACTCGCAGGGCCGACTGGCGATAATCGATGGCATCCTCGGGCTCTGCGGCCTGGGCGGCAAGCGGCAGTGCAAGCGCGGCCGACAGGCCGAGGGCGATAAGGGGACGGAACGTCACGGTCATCACGAGCTCCTTTCGTCAGTATTGGCTCAATCGGCTTGATATGAATCAAGCCGCTTCAAGCCTAGCACGCCCACGGCTCAGCTGCTGTGGGCGTCGTGTCGCATCTGCCGGCTGCGAAAGCGTGCATAGCCGGTACAGCCGACAAACAGTGCCAGTGATACCACCGCCTCGACCACGCCACGCACGCCCTGCCCGGGAAGCGTGGCGACCATCACGCCCTGGGCGAAGTAGAGGAGACTGACGAAGGCCAGCCAGGCATGGCCACGGGGGCGACGGCCGATCAGCGACGGCAGGAAGAGCACCAGCGGCAGCACGAAGGCGACGATGGGCACCAGTGGGCCGGTGTCGCCCTCTATCTGCATGCCACGATAGACCATCATGGCCATCAGCGCGGCGTAGCTGCCGAGCACCAGCCAACGCATCTTGGCGGTCAGGACATCGAGCCCCCTGTCCTTCTCCATCCGCTCCAGTGCGGCCCTCATGAGTGACTCTCCTGCAGCGTGGACAGCGCCAGGGCTAGGCGAGCCAGCCGGCGTCCCTGGGCGTACGCCAGGCTTCGCTCATGCTCATCGAGGGGCAGGTCGCTGCGTTTACCAGCCAGGTGGCTGGCACCATAGGGCGTACCCCCGCTGGTGGTCTCCATCAGCTCGGTCTCGCTGTAGGGCAGGCCGGCATAGACCATGCCGTGGTGCAGCAGCGGCACCAGCATGGTCAGCAGCGTCGCCTCCTGGCCACCATGCAGGCTCGAGGTCGAGGTGAAGGCGGTGGCCGGCTTGTCGATCAGCGCGCCCCCCAGCCATAGCTCGCTGGTCCCGTCCAGGAAGTGCTTGAGGGGCGCCGCCATGTTGCCAAAGCGAGTGGGGCTACCGATGGCCAGGCCGGCGCAGTGGCGCAGGTCATCCAGGCTGGCGTAGACCGCCCCCTCGGCGGGAATCTCGGGGTCCACCGCCTCGCAGGTGGCGGAGACCGGCGGTACGGTGCGCAGGCGTGCCTCGACACCACGCAGGGACTCCACGCCGGCAGCGAGGCGCTCGGCCATGGCGCGGGTGGCGCCGTGCCGGGAGTAGTAGAGGATCAGCACGTAGGGCAGGGAAGCGCTCATCTAAGCTCCAGATAGCGGGGGATTGAAAGGGAAGCTCACGCCAGCAGCGCAAGGATATCCTCGGGAGGGCGACCGATCACGGCCCGCTGGCCATCGTCGGCAATCGGCCGCTCCATGACCCTCGGGTGGGCGAGGAGCGCCCGGATCACCTGCTCCGGGTCACTGGCATCGGCGGCAAGGGCCTTCCATTCGGCCTCCTTGGTGCGCACCAGGCGCTCCACATCGCCTTCCAGCCGGTCGATCAGTGCGCGCAGTTCTGCCTCGTCCAGGGGCTCGTCAAGATAGCGGCGCACCGCGACCTCGACACCACGCTCCTCGAGCAGGGCCAGGGCCTGGCGTGACTTCGAGCAGCGCGGGTTGTGCAGCAGGGTAATCCGGGTCATGGGGTTCCTCGACAAGATGGCCAATTGGCGTCGGTTCGCGGCATTGTAGCAAGGGCGACGGGGTGGCTCACGGGGATGCCGGCGCCGGCGACGCCTCGGGCAGGCGGCGATAGACCCAGGCCTCGCTGCCATCGGCGAGGGGCAGACGCACCCGCTCGTAGCGAATGCCCAGGCGCTCGTAGCGGTCGAGTCTGGCAAGCTCCTCGGCGGTAACGGTCAATACCTCGCCCGGCACTTGCTCGCCGGGCGCCGGCTCGAGGTCTAGTCCGCTCCGTCGCCAGTCCTCGAGGTGTGCGGGACGGGTCTCGACCCGGTCGCCGATCACGATCCAGCGCACCGGTGGCACGCGCAGGGTGCCATAGACGAAGACCTCATGGGGGCCCTCGCCGATGGGATCCAGATGGTCGGGGCGCTCGTAGGTGAAGGGGCTCAGCATGGTCAGCCACAGCCAGCCAGCGACTGCCAGGGGGGTGCCGATAAGGGTGGTGGTCAGCAGGTGTCGGAGTCGCATGGAGGTCTCGCCGTTGCGGTCGCCCCATCCTGCCATGCCCCGGCGTCGCGACGCGAGGTTGGGCTCTGCTAGGATGGCCTTTCCCATGACGATGGAGGGCTGAACCATGAACCCGACGGCACGCAATGACCTCGATTTCCAGGCGCTGATGGGGGATGTACGCCCGCTGACCCGGGGCAGGGATCGCGCCGATACCGGCCGTTCTGCGCGTTCGCCCAGCGAGGCACAGCTGGCTCGTCGCGAGAGTGCCGCCGCCGAGCTGGAAGGTCACGGCTTCCTCTCCGACGACTTCGTCGACCTGGTGCCGCCCTTCGACCCCCTCGACTATCGCCGCGACGGTATCCAGCAGGGCGTGGCGGATCGCCTGCGCCACGGTGGCTATGCCGCCCAGGCGCGGCTGCACCTGCTGCGCCGTCCGCTGGAGGAGTGCCGGCGCAGCCTGCCGCCCTTCATCCACGAGGCCTACGCCCATGACCTGCGCTCGGTGCTGATCGTGCATGGCCGCGGCCAGGCCATCGACAGTCCGCCCAACGTGCTGCGCTCCTACCTTGCCAAGTGGCTCACGCAGTTTCTCGAGGTGCAGGCCTTCGTCTCCGCCCAGCCCGCCGACGGCGGCTTGGGCGCCACCTGGGTGTTGCTGCGCAAGAGCGAACGCGCCCGCGCCGATAACCGCGAACGCCAACAGAAACGGCGAGGTTAGGCGAAGGCTGGCTCGCGCATGGCCTGGCTCCGTTCGCGCTCGCGGCGCCGGAACAGCGGCTCGGGCTGGTCCACCGCCGGCTGGTAGGCGCGGCTGAAGACGTTCAGGTTGCGCAGGGCGTCCTCCAGCCACTGGTCCTCGCGCAGCGAGAAGCCGTCAAAGCCGCAACGGCGCATGAAGAAGAGCTGGTCGACCAGCACATCGCCGATGGCGCGGATCTCGCCCCGATAGCCGTGACGCTCGCGCAGCAGCCGCGCCAGGCTGTAGCCGCGACCGTCGGTGAACTTCGGGAAGTCGATGGCGACCAGCGGCGCCGCGGCGAGGCGTGCGGCCAGGGCGTCATCGAGCTCGGTATCGGCGGCAAGCCAGGGAGCGCGCCCCTCGACAGGCTCGCCCTCGAGCCACTCGTCGAGCGGCACGATGGCCGGCGTTCCATCCACCGGCTGGCCCTCGCGGATCAGCTGCCAGTCATCGACGGCCGGCTGGCCGCGGAAAAGATAGGGGCGTTGGCTTGCGGAGTGGGGGGCCTGATCAGGCATAGACGCGCTCCTTGAAGGGCTTGAGACCGATGCGACGATAGGTGTCGAGGAAGGTCTCGTCGTCGCTGCGCTCGCTGACGTAGACCTTGAGCAGGGTGTCGATGACCCCGGGGACCGCCTCGCGGCTGAAGGAGGGGCCGAGGATCTTGCCCAGCGATGCCGCATTGCCCTGGGCGCCGCCGAGCGAGATCTGATACCACTCCTCGCCTTTCTTGTCGACGCCGAGGATGCCGATGTGACCGACATGGTGATGGCCACAGGCGTTCATGCAGCCGGAGATATTGAGCTCCAGCGGGCCCAGGTCGTAGAGGAAGTCCAGGTCCTCGAAGCGTTCCTGGATGGCCTGGGCCACCGGGATCGACTTGGCGTTGGCCAGGGCGCAGTAGTCACCCCCGGGGCAGCAGATCAGGTCGGCCAGGGTGCCCACCGTGGGATTGGCCAGGCCCAGTGCCTCGAGCTCGTGCCACAGCGCCTCCAGGCGATCCATGGGCACATCGGAGAGCACCAGGTTCTGCTCATGGGTGACGCGCAGCTCGCCGAAGCTATACTCGTCGGCGAGATCCGCGATCTGGTGCATCTGCTCGGCGGTGACGTCGCCGGGCGAGTGGCCGCTGCGCTTCAGGGAGAGGGTAACCGACGCGTAGCCGGGCACCTTGTGACCGTGGACGTTGTTGGTCATGAAGCGGCCGAAGGCGCGATTCTTGCCGCGCAACGCCTCGATAGCGGCGATGGCCTCGTTGGTAACGGGGCGCCGCTCGGGGTCGACGAAGTGAGCCGCCACCCGTTCGACGCTCTCCCGGGTCAGGGTCTGGGGGCCATCCTTGAGATGGGCCCACTCCTCCTCGACGCGGCGGCGGAACTCCTCGACGCCCAGGGCCTTGACCAGGATCTTGATGCGCGCCTTGAACTTGTTGTCGCGGCGGCCGAACTGGTTGTAGACCCGAACCAGCGCCTCGAGGTAGGTGAGCAGGTGCTGCCAGGGCAGGTCGTCGCGGACCACCTCGCCGATCATCGGCGTGCGGCCGAGGCCACCGCCGGCCAGCACCCTGACGCGCACTTCGCCCTGGGCGTCCCTCCACAGCCGCAGGCCCACGTCGTGGACCTGGATCGCGGCGCGATCCTCGGCGGCACCGGTCACCGCGATCTTGAACTTGCGTGGCAGGTAGGCGAACTCGGGGTGGAAGGTGGACCACTGGCGGATCAGCTCGCACCAGGGGCGCGGGTCGACCTCCTCGTCCTCGGCGACGCCGGCGAACTGGTCGGTGGTGGTGTTGCGGATGTCGTTGCCGCTGGTCTGGATGGCGTGCATCTGCACGCTGGCGAGCTCGGCCAGCATGTCCGGCACGCTCTCGAGCTTCGGCCAGTTGAGCTGCAGGTTGGTGCGGGTGGTGAAGTGCCCATAGCCACGGTCGTAGTCGCGGGCCAGGTCGCCCAGCTTGCGCAGCTGGTAGGCGGCCAGCATGCCGTAGGGGATGGCGATGCGCAGCATGGGAGCGTAGCGCTGGATATACAGGCCGTTCTGCACCCGCAGCGGCAGGAACTCCTCTTCGCTCAGGCGCCCGGCAAGATAGCGATCCATCTGGTCGCGGAACTGGGCCACGCGTTCGTTGACGAGGGTCTGGTCGTGGGAATCGTAGCGATACATTCAGCCATCCTGCTGCAGTGAAAGTGGCAGTGCCTGGCCATGCACGATACGCGGAGCACCATATTATTTAAAAGAATAAATATTCATAGTTTTTATACTTAAAGTAATTAGGGGGCATTCCTACACGCAGAGCCGCTGCCAGCGCCGACGCTGCCAGATCGCCGCAAACCACATCGAATTGAGGATGCGATAGGCGAGCTGTACCCACCAGATGCCCAGTAATCCCTGCTCGAACCAGACGCCTACCAGCCAGGCCAGCGGCAGGAAGAGCAGCCACTGCAGCGACAGGGTGGCGGTCATTACCGTGCGGTTGGCCCCGGCGCCGAGCAGTGCCTGGGCCAGCACCAGTGCCGCGGCATCGAGCACGATCATCAGCGCAGTCAGGCGCAGCGGCAGCCGTGCCAGCTCGATCAGGGCCAGGTCATGCAGGAAGAGCGAGAGGACGGCATCGGGAAACAGCGCCATGGGCAATGCGATGACCGCCAGGCAGAGCCAGGCGAGGTGCACCACCTCCCAGCCCCAGCGGTGGGCATCACCGTGCTCCTCGCGCCCCAGCGCCTGGCCCACTAGGCTCATGGCCGCCATGCCCAGCCCCACGCCGGGCAGGATCAGCAGCAGCGAGAGGTTCACCAGCACGTGTCCCACCGCCACGCTGGCGGTACCGACCTGGCCCAGTATCCAGAACAGTACCGCGTAGCCCGCCGCGAACCACAGCTGCTGGAAGGAGTGGGGGCCGGCCAGGCGGAGGGTGGTAAGGAAGGTGAAGCGGCGGGGCAGCCCGGCGAGGAAGCCGCTGGGCCGGGCGTGGCGCAGGCTGGCCACGGCCCACATCGCGAGTCCGATGAACAGCGACAGGGTAGTGCCGGCGCCGGCGCCGGCGGCGCCCATGGCGGGCAGCCCCAGGTAGCCGAAGATCAGACCCAGGCTCGCCATCACGTTGATGACATGCATCGCCAGGATGATGCGCAGGTAGAGGCCGGTCTGCTGGATGCCGTTCCAGTAGCCGCGAAAGCAGAAGATCATCGCCACGGCTACCAGCGACAGCACTCGCCAGCGGAAGTAGGCGACCGCCTCGGCGTTGACCCCGGGATCCTGGCTGATCAGCGCCATCAGCGCCGGTGCCTGCCACAGGCAGAGTGCCGTCACGGGCAACGAGAGCCCGACGGCGATGACCAGGCCGGCATTGAGTGGCATGGCCAGGCGCGTCCAGGCCTGCTCGCCGTGGCGCCGTGCGGTCTGGGCCTGCACGCCGGAGGAGAGTCCGAACACCAGGGCGGTGATCATGAACATCACATAGCCGCCGATACCCACGCCGGCCAGGGGCACCTCGCCCAGCGAGCCCACCATGGCGGCATCGATCAGGTTGATCAGGCTCTGGGAGAGCATGCCGGCGATGATCGGCAGGGCCAGGCGCAGGATGATGCGGCGACGTGTCGAGGGAGGCAGCATGGCGTTCCGCGGCAGGGGCTGGGTGCGGGCCGCCTGGGCGGCCCGCAGCGAGTCAGGCGGGGTCGTAGGAGAGCACCGGCGCCAGCCAGCGTTCCATCTCCTCGAGACTCATTCCCTTGCGCTCGGCCAGGGCCTCCACCTGGTCGCGGGTGATCTTGCCGGTGGAGAAGTATTTCGACTGCGGATGCGAGAAGTACCAGCCGGCCACGGCGGCCGCCGGCCACATGGCGAAGTTCTCGGTCAGGGTGATACCGGCTGCCTCGGTGGCCTCGAGCAGCCTGAACAGGGTGGGCTTCTCGGTGTGATCGGGGCAGGCTGGGTAACCCGGTGCCGGGCGGATGCCCTGGTACTTCTCGGCGATCAGGGCGTCGTTGTCTAGCGTCTCCTCGGGCACATAGCCCCAGAACTCCTTGCGTACCCGCTCATGGAGGCGCTCGGCGAAGGCCTCAGCCAGGCGGTCGGTGAGTGACTGCACCAGGATGGCGTTGTAGTCGTCGCCGGCGGCCTTGTACTGCTCGGCCAGCGCCTCCACCCCGTGTCCGGTGGTCACGGCGAAACCACCGATCCAGTCGGGCTTGCCGCTCTCCCTGGGCGCCACGAAGTCGGCCAGGCTATAGCAGATCCCGTCGCGGTTCTTGGTGGTCTGCTGGCGAATATGGTGCAGGCGCTCGATCACCGTCTCGCGGGACTCGTCGGCATACACCTCGATGACGTCGTCATCGACGCTGTTGGCGGGCCAGATCCCGATCACGCCGCGCGCCTCCACCAGCTTCTCGTCGATCAGCTTGCGCAGCATCGCCTGGGCGTCGTGGAACAGGCTGCGCGCCGCCTCGCCGACCTTGGCATCATCGAGGATCTTCGGGTACTTGCCGGCCAGCTGCCAGCTCATGAAGAAGGGCGTCCAGTCGATCCGCTCGACCATCTCCTCGAGGTCGTAGTCATCGAAGGAGAGCGTACCCGTCATGGCCGGCCGGGGCGGGGTGTAGGCGTTCCAGTCGAGGCGACACTTGCGCTCCCGGGCCTGGGCGTAGGTCAGGTCGGCGGCCTTGGGGCGACGCTTGGCGTTGCGTTCGCGAACCTTCTCGTACTCGGCGCTGATCTCCGCGACATAGTCCGGCTTGAGCGTCGGCGAGAGCAGCTTGCCGGCGACCCCCACGGCGCGGGAGGCATCGGAGACGTAGATCACCGGCTGTTGATACTGGGGCTCCACCTTGACGGCGGTGTGGGCCTTGGAGGTGGTGGCGCCGCCGATCAGCAGCGGAAGCTCGAACCCCTGGCGCTGCATCTCCTTGGCCACGTGGACCATCTCGTCCAGCGACGGCGTGATCAGCCCGGAAAGGCCGATGATATCGGCATTCTCCTCCCGGGCCGTCTGCAGGATCTTCTCCGCCGGCACCATCACGCCGAGGTCGACCACCTCGTAGTTGTTGCACTGCAGGACCACGCCGACGATATTCTTGCCGATGTCGTGGACATCGCCCTTGACCGTGGCCATGACGATCTTGCCCTTGGCCTGGGTGTCCTCGTTGAGGGCCTTCTCCGCCTCGATATAGGGGATCAGGTAGGCCACCGCCTGCTTCATGACTCGCGCCGACTTGACCACCTGAGGCAGGAACATCTTGCCGGCGCCGAACAGGTCGCCGACCACGTTCATGCCGTCCATCAGCGGCCCCTCGATCACCTCGATGGGGCGGGTGGCGCGCTGACGGGCCAGCTCGGTGTCCTCTTCGATGTAGGCGGTGATGCCCTTGACCAGGGCGTGCTCGATGCGCTTTTCCACCTCCCAGGAGCGCCACTCGAGGTCCTCCTTCCTGGCTGCGCCGCCGCCGTCACCCTTGTACTTCTCGGCGAGGTCCACCAGGCGTTCGGTGCTGTCGGCGCGACGATTCTGGACCACGTCCTCCACCGCCTCGCGCAGCTCCTCGGGAAGGTCGTCGTAGACCGCCAGCTGACCGGCGTTGACGATGCCCATGGTCAGCCCGGCGCGGATGGCGTGATAGAGGAATACCGAGTGGATCGCCTCGCGTACCGGATTGTTGCCGCGGAAGGAGAACGATACGTTGGAGACGCCACCCGAGACCATGGCGTGGGGCAGATGCTCACGGATCCAGCGGGTGGCCTCGATGAAGTCCACGGCGTAGTTGTCGTGCTCCTCGATGCCGGTGGCGATGGCGAAGATATTGGGGTCGAAGATGATGTCTTCCGGCGGGAAGTCGAGTTCGTCGACCAGGATCCGGTAGGCGCGCTGACAGATCTCGGTCTTGCGCGCGAAGGTATCCGCCTGGCCCGCCTCGTCGAAGGCCATCACCACCACGGCGGCGCCATGGCGACGACAGATGGTGGCCTGCTCGCGGAAGGCGTCCTCGCCCTCCTTCATGGAGATGGAGTTGACCACCGCCTTGCCCTGGATGCACTTGAGGCCCGCCTCGATGATCTCCCACTTTGAGGAGTCAACCATGATCGGCACCCGCGCGATGTCGGGCTCGCCGGCGATCAGGTTGAGGAAGCGCACCATCGCCTCCTGGGACTCGAGCATCCCCTCGTCCATGTTGATGTCGATGATCTGGGCACCGTTCTCCACCTGCTCGAGGGCCACCTCCAGGGCGGTGGTGTAGTCCTCGTCGACGATCAACCGCTTGAAGCGCGCCGAGCCGGTGACGTTGGTGCGCTCGCCGACGTTGACGAACAGCGAGTCGGGGCCGATGTTGAAGGGCTCCAGGCCTGACAGGCGGCAGGCCTGGGGAATGTCCGGCACCTGGCGCGGCGCCATGCCCTGGATGGCGCGATGGATGGCGGCAATATGGTCGGGGGTCGAGCCGCAGCAGCCGCCGATGATATTGACCAGGCCGCTTGAGGCGAATTCGGCAACGATGGCCGCCATCTCCTCCGGGGTCTGGTCATATTCACCGAACTCGTTGGGCAGGCCGGCGTTGGGGTGAGCCGAGACGAAGGTCTCCGCCTTGGTGGAGAGCTCCTCGATGTAGGGACGCAGTTCCGCGGCCCCCAGAGCACAGTTCAGGCCCACCGAGAGCGGCTTGGCGTGGCGCACCGAGTTCCAGAACGCCTCGGTGGTCTGGCCGGAGAGGGTGCGGCCAGAGGCGTCGGTGATGGTGCCGGAGATCATCACCGGCAGGCGCTCACCGCGTGCCTCGAACAGCTCCTCCAGGGCGTAGATCGCCGCCTTGGCATTGAGGGTGTCGAAGATGGTCTCGATCATGATCAGGTCGGCGCCACCCTCGATCAGCGCCTCGGCCGCCTCGTAGTAGTTCTCGCGCAGCGCATCGAAGGTGACGTTGCGCTTGGCCGGATCGTTGACGTCCGGGGAGAGCGAGGCGGTGCGCGAGGTGGGCCCGAGAACCCCGGCCACATAGCGGGGGATGCCGGTCTCGGCGCCCACCGCATCACACACCTCACGCGCCAGGCGCGCCGCCTCACGGTTGAGCTCGGGGACCTGCGCCTCCATGCCGTAGTCGGCCTGGGAGAGGCGCGTGCTGTTGAAGGTGTTGGTCTCGACGATGTCGGCGCCGGCCTCGAGATACTCGCGATGGATGCGCGTGACCAGGTCGGGGCAGGTGAGCACCAGCAGGTCGTTGTTGCCCTTGAGGTCCGAAGGCCAGTCGGCGAAGCGCTCCCCCCGGAATTCCTCCTCGGAGAGGCCGGCGTTCTGGAGCATGGTGCCCATGCCCCCATCGAGCATCAGGATGCGCTCGGCGAGATGTTCGATCAGGGTAGCGGTCTGGGCAGTGGGAACGGCGGCCATGGTGTGAATCGGTCTCCAGCGGGGTAGTGTCCGGGGGTCGCGGCCGCTGGGTGCCTCGGGGCATCTTCTGTGCAGCGGCCACTGTCAAGCCCGACATGGTACCAAACTGGCCGCGGCGGGGGCAGGTGGGTGCACAAAAACCCAGCAAATCAGTCGGGATTGTCTCGCCGCGTCCCGTGTCTTACCATTGGCAGCATCACTTTATCCGGTACGCGGCTACCACGCCGCTGCCGCGGACCGACAGCGACAGCTTCACAAGAGGGTGCCATGAGCGAACCGATCCAGATTACCGACAGTGCCCAGGACTACCTCGCCGAGCTGCTCGAGAAGCAGAACGTCGAGGGTATCGCGGTACGCATCTTCATCACCCAGCCGGGTACCCCCTATGCCGAGACCTGTCTGGCCTACTGCCGGCCCGGTGAGGAGGAACCGACCGACGAGAAGCTGGAGCTGCCCAAACTCGGCGTCTTCCTGGACAAGAACAGCCTGCCGTTCCTCGAGGAGGCGGTGGT
Source organism: Halomonas sp. C10-5 (assembly GCF_057169305.1). Taxonomy (NCBI): domain Bacteria; kingdom Pseudomonadati; phylum Pseudomonadota; class Gammaproteobacteria; order Oceanospirillales; family Halomonadaceae; genus Halomonas; species Halomonas sp. C10-5. Next base: position 1,699,063 of record NZ_CP175665.1, on the reverse strand, counting down.
CGACTTCAACGCCGACCGCATGGGCGGTCAGCTGACCATCAAGGCGCCCAACGCCAAGATGCCCAAGGTCAACGCCGACAGCCCGCTGGAGGATCGCGTCAACTACATCCTCTACAGCGAGATCAACCCCGGCCTCGCGGCTCATGGCGGCGAGATCAAGCTGGTCGAGCTGACCGGTGAGAACGTGGCCGTGCTGGCCTTCGGTGGTGGTTGCCAGGGTTGTGCGGCGGTGGACCTGACCCTCAAGGAGGGCGTCGAGCGCACCCTGATGGAGCGCATCCCGGAGCTGGGTGGTATCCGTGACGTCACCGACCATACCGACACCACCAACGCTTACTACCGCTAGGCGGGACCGACCGGGGCGCTGCCCGGGTCGACAGGAAGATAGGGCCAGCCGTGAGGCAGGCCCTGTGCCAACGCAAGGGCCCCACCGATCGGTGGGGCCCTTGTGCTTGCGTCCGGTGAGATCACTGGGCGTCGTCGGTGGGCTCGCGCTTCTCGCTGCTCTTCTCTTCATCATCGGTATCATCCTCCGCCTCGCTGCCCCTAGCCGTCGGCGTCTGCCACAGGCAGCGGTGCAGCTGCTCCTCCAGATGTCTCACCCGCTGGGTCTGGTCCTCCAGATGACGCTTCTGCTCGTCGATGCGGGCCTGCAGCAGCGCCTGCTCATGCTGACGAGTGTCCGCCAGCGACTCGGCCTGGCGCCGCGCCCAGTCGGTCTCGCGATGGCGCTTCTCCTCCTCGGCCAGCCGGGCACGCGCCTCCTGCAGCTGTGACTCCTGGCGGGCGAGGCGTTTCTCCAGCTGCTCCTCGCGGCCGGCCGCGGCCTTCTCCTGGGCCTGTCGCTCCTGACGCGCCTGGTCGAGCAGCGCCATCAGCCGTGTCTCGGCACTTTCGTGGCGCTGCTCCTCTCGCGTCAGCTTATCGCGATGCTCGGCTTCCCGGGCCTGCATGGCCTGCTGATGCTCGTCCGCCACCCGTGTCGCCTCATCCCGATGACGCTGCAGCAGGGACTCCGCCTCGGCCAGTCGCGTGGCGAGGCGCTGCTCGGCCTTGCGGAGGCTCTCGTTATCCGCCTGACGGGTGGCCAGCTCGGCGCTGAGCGTCTCGAGTCGCTGTTCTGTGCCGGCCAGGTGGCTGGCCAGTGCCGTTTCGCGCTGCCGGGCATCCTCGGCCTGGCGGTGGGCGTCGGCGGCAGCCTCACGGGCCTCCTCGATCTTGCGGTCCGCCTCTTCCCGATAGTGCGCCAGCGCTTGGTTGGCGCTCTCCTGGGCCTGGCGCCATAGCCCTTCGGCGAGCTCCTGCAGGGCAGCCGGCATGCCGCGAGGCGGGGGAACGTCACGGTTCTGCTCTCGCTGTTGCCGCCACTCGCGCAGGTGCTCGCTGATGGTGGTGAAGCTGCCGGTGCCAAGAATCTCGCGAATCTTCTGCACGCTGGGGGCGTCACCGCGGGTCAACAGTTCATCGATGGCTCGCTGCACGTCTTCGTAGGTCACGCCACTGCGCGCCATGGGTCTCTCCTCGGCAGGAAGGGGTGCGAGCTGGTGGATCTCGATGCCCCTCTGGGGGTGTTTTCCGGCGCAGCATAGCGGGGATTGTCGATAAATGGAAGATTATTACATTATACGTAAAGCGTAGAATACGATATGAAATGGAGAATAAAAGCAAGATTACGCGGCTTATCTTGCTTTTTATGGACCGTGAACGGGATACTGTCGAGCAAGGAGCAAGGAGCAAGGAGCAGTGCGGAGTGGGAGTGAGCAGTGCAAGGGACAGATAGCGAATTGCCGGTCGGCGTCGAGACGAGCCTTGTGGAGCGCCCAATGGCCGGGCAGGGCGGTTATATCGCGGCGCGCAGCGATGCCGAGGCGGTAGCCGAATGGCTGGCGGAGTATCGGGCCAGCCCGAGGACCCGGCGCGCCTATCGTCGCGAGGCCGAGCGCCTGCTGCTGTGGCTCGCCGAGCAGGACATGACGCTGAACCAGGTGAGACGCGACCATCTGGAGGGCTTCGAGGCATTCCTCGCCGACCCCCAACCTCGCTCGCGCTGGGTCGGGCCGCCGCGGCCTCGCCAGGCTGAGGACTGGCGCCCGTTTCGCGGCCCGCTGTCGCCGGCGAGCCGCCGCCAGAGCCTGGTGATCTTGCAGGGCATGTATGCCTGGCTGGCCGAGGCGGGGTGGGTAGCCCACAATCCCTTCCGGTTGATGCGCGACAAGCGGCGGCGCCTGGACAATCGTCATGGCGGCATCGAACGCTACCTGGAGGCACCGTTGTGGGAGTGGTTCTGGGGCTGGTTGACCGGCGCAGGCAGTCCAGCAGCTATGGAGGAGGGCGGCTCACCGCGAGAGCGTTACCAGCGCCACCGGCGCCGCTTCGTGTTCGGCTTCGCCTACCTGCTGGGCCCGCGCATCAGCGAGATGAGCGCGGCGCGCATGGGCGACTTCCAGCGGCGGGAGGGGCGCTGGTGGTGGAATGTCATCGGCAAGGGGGGCAAGACCGCCAGCATTCCGGTACCGCCCGACATGCTGACCCTGCTGACCGAGTGGCGTCTTGCCCTGGGCCTGAGCCCGGAACCCCAGCCGGACGATGCCACACCGTTGCTGCGTGCCCTGGATGGCAGGCGGGGCATCGGCGACAACCGCCTCTACCGGCTGATCCGCGAGACATTTCGCGAGGCCGCCGATGCCCTCGAGGAAGAGCAGGGGGAGGGCGCCCATGGCTGGGCGCTGTGCCTGCGCCAGGCGACCCCGCACTGGCTGCGCCATACGGCGCTGACCCATCAAGCCCAGGCCGGTGTCGAGCTGCGCTACCTCGCAGCCACGGCACGCCATTCGAGGCTGGATACCACGGCCCGCTACCTGCACGCCGAGGATGAGGCCTGGCACCGCCAACAGTCGCTGCATGGCCTTGCCGAGCGAAGAGAGGGGTGGCAGGGGGCGGACGCCGCCCGGGACGAGCCGGTATAATCGCCACAACGACCACGAAGGAGATCACATGACGATCGACACCACCGCCGAACAGGCGCAGCAGGAACTGATCGACGAGTTCGAGATGTTCGACAACTGGATGGATCGCTACCAGTACATCATCGATATGGGCAAGGCGCTGCCCGACTTCCCCGCGGAATGGATGCGCGACGAACTCAAGATCCAGGGCTGTCAGTCCAATGTCTGGATGCACCACGAACGCCGCGGCGAGGTGGTGCACTTCGACGCCATCTCCGATGCCGCCATCGTCTCGGGGCTGATCGCCGTGCTGATGCGGATCTACAACGATCGGCCGGCCGCCGAGATCCGTGATACCTCGCCGCACTTCCTCGCCGATCTGGGGCTCGACAAGCACCTCTCGCCGACGCGCAGCAATGGCCTCAACGCCATGCTCAAGCGCATCTACGAGGTGGCCGAGCAGGAAGCCGCCTGAGGCTCAGCGCACCCGCTCGTCATCCGCCGGCGGCCGGGGGCGAAAGTTCTCGTCGAGCTCGGGATCCTCGCGGCACAGCGCCTCGCTGGGGCCGCCGGGTACCGGGTCGATGCCGCCCTCGCAGCCGGGGTGGCAGCGCGCGATGCGACGGGCGGCCATCAGCCCACCCTTGAGCGGCCCGTGCACCCGGATCGCCTCCACGGCATAGCTGGAGCAGCTCGGCCAGTAGCGACAACGCGGCCCGAGCAGGGGGCTCAGGGTGACTTGGTAGAGCTTCACGAGGGCGATCATCAGCCAGGCAGTGCCCTGGCGCAACAGCCGCACCAGCTTGGCCAGCCAGGCCGCCAGGCAGGGCATCAGGCCTTGCCGTAGAGGGAATCGGGGTCGATCAACGGGGCGCTGGTGATGCGCGCCGCGTCCTTCTCAAGGGCCACATAGAAACAGCTGCGGCGTCCGCTATGGCAGGCCGGTCCGGTCTGGTCCACCTGCAGCAGCAGGGTGTCGCCATCGCAGTCCAGGGCGGCACTGACAAGGTGCTGCTGCTGGCCGGAACTCTCGCCCTTGCGCCACAGCTTGCCGCGGGAGCGCGACCAGTAGCAGACCCGGCCCGTGTGCAGCGTCTCTTCCAGCGCCTCGCGATTCATCCAGGCCATCATCAGCACCTCGCCGCTGTCATGCTGCTGGGCGATGGCCGGGATCAGGCCATCGGCATTGAAGCGGATGGCCGCAAGCACGTCGGCCAGCGCATGGCGGCTGTCGGCGGGGGCCCGTTCCAGGGCCTTGAAGGTGTCGGGCATGGGGATTCTCCGCAGGATCGGGGCTCTCGCAGGTTGGGCTCAGTCGTCGGTGGCGCAGCAGGCATCGCAGCGCCCCAGCAGCTCGATGGTCTGACGCTCCACCCGGAAGCCCAACTGGCGGGCACAGCCGGAGAGCTGGGCATTGACCTCATCCAGGTGCAACTCCTCGACACGCCCGCAGACGCGACAGATCAACAGCTGGAAGCCGTGGGAGTGCTCGGGGCAGGGGCAGGCGACATAGGCATTGAGCGACTCGATGCGATGCACCAGACCCTGGTCGATCAGGAACTCCAGGGCACGATACACCGTGGGCGGCCTGGCCGAGGCGTGCTCGGTCGCCAGGCGGTCGAGCAGGTCATAGGCCTTGAGACCCCCGGGGGCGTCGGCAATCATCTCGAGCACCCGGCGGCGAATGGGCGTGAAGCGTGCGCCGCTCTGCTGGCACTGCCGCTCCGCCTGGAGCAGCAGGTTACGGGATTCGGTCATGGGACCCGTCGGCTGTGGATTCTGCCGCCATTCTACGCGGCTGTGCGAGGGCGGGCCACCGAGGCTCAGGCCTCGGCGACAGCCTCGAGTTCGCTGCGCCGTGCGAAATGCTCGCGAGCGAAGGCCACCCGTGCTTCGGGCGACACGCCCTCGGGCTGCTTCTCGACCAGGTCGAGACGACGCCGGAGCCCCTCGCCATTGGCCATCTGGATCGCCAGCCCCGGGCGTGCATTGAGCTCGAGCAGCATGGGTCCCTGGTCGCGGTCGAGCACCATGTCGGTGCCCAGGTAGCCGAGGCCGGTCATCTCATAGCACCCGGCGGCGAGCAGCAGCAGGGTAGGCCAGTCGGGGATGGCCAGACTGGCCAGCTCATGGCCGGTATCGGGATGGTCGTGGCGGGTACGGTCGAACTGCACGCCGCGAATGGCGGTACCGGTGGCGATATCCAGACCCACCCCGACCGCCCCCTGGTGCAGGTTGGCCTTGCCGTCCGAGGCCGCGGTGGAGAGGCGCATCATCGCCATTACCGGATAGCCGCGGAAGACGATCACGCGGATATCCGGGACCCCCTCGTAGGTATATTCGGAGAGGCTCTCGTCGAAGTTGATCAGCGCCTCGGCCAGCGCCACGTCGGGAGCACCGCCCAGCGAGTAGAGGCCGGAGAGGATATTGGAGACGTGGCGCTCGACGTCCGGCAGCCGCATCCGGGCCCCGCTGGGCTTGATGAACTCGTCCCCCTCCACGCGTTCGATCACCAGGATGCCCTTGCCGCCACTGCCCTTGGCCGGCTTGATCACGAAGCCGTTGTGCCCGGCGAGCAGCTCGCCGATGTGCTTGACGCCGAACTGGGTGGTCACGGTGCCGATCAGCGCCGGGGTGGTGATGCCGAAGCGCTCGGCGAGCAGCTTGGTCTGCAGCTTGTCATCCACCAGCGGATAGAGGCGGCGGTTGTTGTAGCGCCCGATGTAGCGGATATTGCGCCGGTTCATGCCGATGATGCCCTTGGCGCGCAGCTTGCCGGGGGTCGTCCATTCACGCATGGCTCAATCCTCGGTGACCGGCTTGAAGCGACGCAGTTCCAGCAGGCGATAGCCGGTGTAGTTGCCGATCAGCAGGATCAGTGCCATCAGGATCAGCTGCACCCCCAGGAAATTGAAGGTGATATGCCGCACCCAGGGGTTATTCATGGCCAGGAAGGCCAGCACCGCGGTGATCAGGCTGCCGCCGCCCTGGATCAGCACCTGCTTGGGGCCTTCCTCCTCCCACAGGATCGACATGCGCTCGATGGTCCAGGAGAGGATGATCATCGGGAAGAAGGTGATGGTCAGGCCGGCATTGAGCCCGAACCGATAGGCGAGCACCGAGAACACCGAGATGATGCCGATCACCGTGATGATCACCGCCGTGACCCTCGCCACCAGCAGCAGGTTGAGATAGGAGAGATAGCTGCGGATCACCAGGCCTACGGCCACCACCAGCAGGAAGCCGATCAGCCCCGTGGCCAGGCTGGTCTGGATGAAGGCCAGGGCGATCAGCACCGGCATGAAGGTGCCCGACGTCTTGATCCCCACCAGGATGCGCAGCAGTACCACCACCAGTGCACCGATGGGGATCAGCAGGATGGTCTGGAAGAGCGCCTGCTCCTCCAGCGGCAGGCTATGGATGGAGAAGTTGAGCAGGGTATCCTCGGCCAGCTGGTTGCGCACGGCGGCAGCCGCGGGCTGGTTGCGGGAGAGCATCGAGAAGGTGACCTGGGAGTTGGTGCCGCCCTGTACCTCGAGCACCGCCTGGCCACTTCCCTCCCAGATCAGCAGGTTATCCGGGCGACCCTGCTCACCGGTCGCCGGGTCGAACAGCTTCCAGCTCTGTTCGTCGAACACCTGGATCCAACTGGTCAGCGACTGGCGGCGCCTTCCATCCTCGAGCAGCAGCCCGTTCACTTCCCGGGCGGGAACCCCTGCCTGGTTGAGCAGGCGAACCAGCAGGGGAGTGCGGTCGAACTGGGTCAGCAGCAGGCGGGCATTCTCGCCCTGGCGTTCCGCGTCGAACTCATGGAATAGCTCGCGGGCGAAGGTGAAGGAGTCGGCACTGCGACTCCAGGCGCGTTCGATCAGCTGCGTGGCCGCCGTGTCATAGGGGCGCTCCCAGACGATGTCGCGGCGCAACGGCGGGGCCTCCAGGCGCGGCGGACGGCTGTCCGGTGCCACCAGGACCTGGGCGGTGTAGTAGAGCTGCTGTGAGCCGCTGGCCTCGCGGATCGACCACTGGGCACGCCGGGCACCATCCTCCTCCACAAACGACAACCCGAACCCCGGCGAGGCAGTGTGTTCGGTTAGCAGCCGGAAGCCTTCCTGGGACGACGGCAGTGCCATGTCCACCAGCACCGGATCACCCAGGGCGGTGAAGTTGACCTGGGCTTCCACCTCCCACACCTGGCGCTGTTCGCCCGGCGTCCAGGGCACCTCGAGCTGATAGTGGCGATGCAGGCTCATGGCTACGCCGGCCAGGAACAGGACGCCAACCAGCAGATAGAAGGGCAGTCGTGACATGGGTCTTCCTTGGCAGAGAGCGGTTGATGCGCGGCTCAGCGCTCTTCGTTGTCGAGATCGGCGTCATCCTGATCGCGTCCGGCTTCCGATGCCGGGCGCCCGCCGGGATATTCGGGACGCTCGTGGAGATAGCGCTCGGCTACGTCGACCACGGCAATATCGAGCAGGAAACGCCTGCCCAGCAGGGCCGGGTAGTCGAGATGGGTGCGGTCGCTCAGGGTGAACTCCACTGGTTCGCGAATTGCGCCCAGGGTCATCATCAGCGTGACCACCGGGCGTGATTCCTCACCGGTGGCCTGGATGATACGGACACGCCGCTCGATGGGGGCCTCGATCCATTCGTCACGCACCGCATCGACGACCACATCGTCGTCGGTCAGCCCCAGTTTGAAGCGGATCCAGTCCTCGCCGTCGCGTTCGAAACGGGTGATCTCGCGGGCCGACAGCGACGAGGTATTGGCGCCGGAGTCGATGCGTGCCTTGAGGTAGGTGCCCACGTCGGGCAGGCCGATCCATTCGCTGCTGCCGAGCACCGTCTTGTTGGCCAGCCCCAGCTCGTCGGCGGCGCACTCACGCCTGACCACGACCGGCTCGGGGGCGTCGACCGAGAGGTCGTCCAGCCGGGCATTCATCCCGCGCAGCAGCGAGCCCACCTCACGCACATCACCGATCAGGGTATCCTGGCGGCTGGTGACCGATGATATCTCGTTGCCCAGCCGCGACTGGTCGTCGCAGCGGGCGCTCAGGGCATCTTCCAGCGCATCCATTCGCACATGGAAGTCAGCCGGCGTCAGCGGCGCAGGCGGTGCGGGCTTGTCGTTCAGGGCAACACAGCCGGTGAGCAGCAGGGCGGACGTCGCAAGAGCGGCGCTCAACAGGGGATGGGGCATGGGGCAGGACAATTCCTTTGAACAGTGCGGGGATAATAAGGAGTCGCCAAGGACCTTGTCCAACCCGGGCGCATACGGGGCTGGCGAGAATGCGTGCGGAGGACCCGAAGAGTCGGGTTTCTATAGGCGCCATTTAACATAATATACATTATACGAACTTGTTGGCCTCATCGCTTTGGACCGGAAACGACGCTAGCGCAGGCGCACCATTTTGCCTCTGGTAATCAGTGTCATGCATGGATGGCGCCCTGCCATCAGTACTGGTCACGCCGGCACGGGTCGGCTAGCCTGTTGCTGTACCTATATTCTACAGAGGTCTTACCAATGTATAGGAAATGGCTGTCACGCCTGGCACTGCTGGGTGCCGCCCTGCTGCTGGCCGGTTGTACCAGCGTCGATATCGAGCGCTACGCCGGGACGCAACCACGCCTGGATATCGCCGACTACTTCGAAGGCCAGACCCGCGCCTGGGGCATGGTGCAGGACTACAGCGGCGAGGTGCAGCGCCGTTTCACGGTGGAGATCGAGGGGCGTGCCGAGGGCGACACCCTGACCCTGGACGAGCACTTCGTCTATGACGACGGCGAGACCGATCGCCGGGTGTGGACCTTCGAGCGCGACGGCGAGGATCGCTGGCTGGGCACCGCCAACGACGTCGAGGGGCCCGTGACGGCTCGCCAGGCGGGGCATGTCTTCAACATGACCTACCGGCTGCCGGTAGAGGTCTCCGGCCGCGAGATCACCTTTACCCTGGATGACTGGATGTACCTGCAGCCCGACGGGCGGCTGATCAACCGCACGGCGATGAAGAAGTACGGCGTGACCCTGGCCGAGATCACCATCGTCTTCACGCGCGGCGAGTGAATTCCCGATACGCAGCGGGCCCCGGCATCGCTGCCGGGGCCCGCTGTAGGCTTGTCTCGGCGATGCCGAGACACTGCCCGCTTACTCGGCAGGCGCGTAGGAGCCATCCTCGCGGTGCACTTCGTTGCCGGTCAGGCCCGGGGTGAAGACACAGGCCAGGTGCATGGTCTTGGTGGCCCGCAGCAGGTGCTCGTCGTGCTGGTCGAGGATATAGATATCGCCCGGTTTGATCGGCCAGATCTTGCCGTCGGCCAGGGTCTCCACCTCGCCCTCGCCCTCGATGCAGTAGACCGCCTCGAAGTGATGCTTGTAGTGGATATGGGTCTCGGTACCCTCGAAGATCCGAGTGATATGGAAGGAGCAGTTGCCGCCATCATCGGCCAGCGACAGGCGGGTGCTGTCCCAGTTGCCGTTCTCGGCGGTGACCAGGCGGTCTGTCTTGCGGCACTCCTCGAGATTGCGAACGATCATATCTATCTCCTTGAAATTCGGTGGCGGCGCGATCGGTGATCAGGATCGGCCGAGTGCTGGCGGACCGCCGGGGCGGCCCGCTCAGGATATCAGCTCAGTGCCTGCTTGGCGCTCTGCTCGAGGATGTCCAGACCCTTCTGCAGGTCCTCCTCGGGGATGGTCAGCGGGCAGAGGCACTTGACCACTTCGCCGTCCTGGCCGCTGGTCTCGATGACCAGGCCATTCTCGAACGCCTTGTGGGTGATCTTGTCGGCGATCTCGCCGCTGCCCACGTCGATGCCACGCATCAGGCCGCGGCCGCGCTCGGAGGCCTCGATGCCCTGCTCACTGATCCAGGCGGCGATCTTGGCGAAGCGCTCGGAGACGATGTCGCCCTTGCGCTGCACTTCCTTGGCGAAGCTGTCGTCGGTCCAGTAGTTCTCGATGGCGGCGGCAGCGGTGGTGAAGGCCAGCGCGAAGCCGCGGAAGGTGCCGTTGTACTGGCCCGGCTTCCAGATATCGAGTTCGGGACGCATCAACACCTGGGAGAACGGCAGGCCGAGGCCGGAGAGCGACTTGGAGTTGGTGACGATGTCCGGCACCACTCCGGCATGCTCGAAGCTGAAGAACTTGCCGGTGCGCCCGCAGCCTGCCTGGATGTCGTCGACGATCAGCAGGATGTCGTGGGCACGGCAGATCTGCTCGAGGCGCTTGAGCCAGTCGAGGCCGCAGGCGTTGATGCCGCCCTCGCCCTGCACGGTCTCGACGATCACGCCGGCCGGCACGTCGAGGCCGCCGGACTTGTCGCTGAGCAGCTTCTCGAAGTAGTCCAGGGTGTCGGTGCCGTCGCCCAGATAGCCGTCGTAGGGCAGGAAGCTGCCGCCCACGGTGGGCACGCCGCCGGTCGCCTCGCGGAACTTGCGGTTACCGGTGGTGGCCAGCGCCCCCATGGTCACGCCATGGAAACCGTTGGTGAAGGTCACGATGTTGTGACGCTTCTTGGCATTGCGGGCCAGGCGGATGGCCGCCTCGACGGCGTTGGTGCCGGTCGGTCCGGGGAACTGCACCTTGTAGTCCAGGCCACGCGGCTTGAGGATGATCTCCTCGAGGGCCTGGAGGTAGCGGCGCTTGGCGGCGGTCCAGAAATCCAGACCGTGGATGATGTTGTCCTCGGCCAGGTAGTCAAGCAGGGCCTGCTTGATCTTCGGGTTGTTGTGGCCGTAGTTCAGGGTGCCGGCACCGGCCAGGAAGTCAATATATTCGCGGCCATCCTCGTCGGTCAGACGGGCGTTCTGCGCCTTGGTGAAGACCACCGGAAAGGAGCGTGAATAGGTACGGACTTCGGATTCCATGCGTTCGAGGATCTGGGTCTGCATCGAGAGACCTCCTGTTGATGGAGAATGAATGGGCGTGAGCACGCGAGACGCTAGGGCTACCCCGCGTGCAGAAGAAAAGTGGCGAGCGTCAGAGACGATCGGTCTGGAATGGGCCGATCCTGACCAGGTTCTCGGGGTCGTGTTCGCCGCCGAGCTGGTCGGTGGAGAAGTACTCACGGCTGTTCAGCGGCGCCTGCCAGCGGTCGGCGAGACGGCGGAACAGGCCCCAGGAAGCCTGGTTGTCGGGGGTGATGGTGGTCTCGAGGTGGTGCACCTCGGCGAGCTCGGGGCGCGTCATGATGGCCTCGACCAAGCGCCGGGCCAGGCCGGTACCACGCGCCTTCTCGCCCACGGCAACCTGCCACAGGAAGTAGGTATCCGGGGCGTTGCTCTTCACGTAGCCCGAGACGAAGCCGACGATCTCGCCCTCCTCGTCCGTGGCGACCGCGCAGGTATCACGAAACTGGGTGGCCAGCAGCAGGTAGGCATAGGCGGAATTGACGTCGAGCGGGGGGCAGGACTTGACCAGTTCATAGATGCCCCAGCCGTCATCGGGGTTGGGCTTGCGGATGAACAGGTCGCTGGCTTCGGCGTCGACCACTTCGTCGGCCACGGTGGGCCGCGCGAGGTCGGCGGAAGGCGTGAAGGGCTCGGTTGTTGTCATCATGGGCGGTGTTCGCTTCGGCGATGTCGGGAGGGATTATACCAAGCGCCCGGCAAATCTCAAATCTGGGATTATTTTGCAGGGCATGATCCATAATAAAAAATTATGCGAGCGTCTCGGCGGGCAGTTGATTCCGCTCGGCGACTCGATCCACACGGCTGTTGTGACTGCCATAGGGCAGCGCTCGGATCACCCGCCCTGCCACCAAGTCTAGTCCAGGCTACCGATGGTCGCCCCAACGCAAGGAGCCGCCCGAAGGCGGCCCCCAGGGCAGCGCTCAGCGCCGGGTCGGCGTGCGCATGGTGACGAACTCCTCGGCGCCGGTCGGGTGGATACCTACGGTGGCATCGAAGTCGGCCTTGGTGAGCCCGGCCTTCACGGCGATGGCGATCCCTTGGATCACCTCGCCGGCCTCCTCGCCCACCATATGGGCGCCTACCACCACGTCGCTCTCGTCAGCGACGATCAGCTTCATCAGGCAGCGCTCGGCACTCCCCGACAGGGTGTGCTTCATGGGGCGGAAGTCGGCGCTGTAGACGCGGATCTCGCCGAACTGCTCCCGTGCCTCCTCCTCGGAGAGCCCCACGGTACCGATATTCGGGTGGCAGAATACCGCGGTGGGGATGTTGCGGTATTCCAGCGCGGCAGGCGGCGGCGTCTCCTCGAAGTGGCAACGCACCAGGTGCATCGCCTCGGCCAGCGCCACCGGGGTGAGTTCCGGTCCGCCGGTGACATCGCCCAGGGCCAGCACCGAGGGCAGCGAGCTCTCGAAGCGCTCGTTGACCTTGATATAGCCCCCGTCGTCCAGCGCCACGCCAAGGGTGTCCAGCCCCAGTCCCTCCAGGTGCGGGCGGCGTCCGGTGGCGGCCAGTACCGCATCCACTTCCAGGACCTCGCCGTCGGTCAGGGTTACCGCCAGCCCCCCTTCGACCTTGTCGATGCGTTCGATGTTGGTCTCGAAATGCAGCTGGACCCCCTTCTGGCGCATCTGGTCGCGGGTGAATTCGCGCACCTCGTGGTCGAAGCCGCGCAGGAACAGCTCGCCGCGGTAGATCAGGTGGGTGTCGCTGCCCAGGCCGTTGAAGATGCTGGCGAACTCCACGGCGATATAGCCGCCACCCAGCACCAGGAAGCGCTCGGGGAAGCTCTCCAGGTCGAACACCTCGTTGGAGCTCACGGCCAGCTCGCTGCCGGGAAATTCCGGCACCCAGGGCCAGCCCCCAACGGCGACCAGAATCTTCTCGGCGCTGTGCACCTCGTCGCCTACCGCGACGCGATGAGCGTCGAGCAGTCGGGCGCGGCCATTGATCAGGCGCACACCGGCACCGTCGAGCAGCCGCGCATAGATGCCGTTGAGCCGCTTGATCTCGCCCACCTTGTTGTCACGCAGGGTCGGCCAGTCGAAGCTCGGTGCCTCTGCCAGTCGCCAGCCGAAGCCCTCGGCATCCTCGAAGGCGTCGTGGAAGTGGGCGGCATAGGAGTAGAGTTTCTTGGGCACGCAACCCACGTTGACGCAGGTGCCGCCCAGGTAGCGGTCCTCTGCCACGGCTACCCGGGCACCGGCAGCCGCGGCGGTGCGCGCCGCCCGCACGCCGCCGCTGCCGGCGCCGATCACGAAGAGGTCCCAGTCGTAGGTGGATGATTCGAAGTCGGACACGGTGTCGCTCCTTGTCGTGGGCGCTGGGCCCTGGATTCGATGCGGCGATGATAGCAGCGATGGCGTAGCAACGGCATGGCGGCACCGCGTCGCATCAGGGCGGCTTGTTGACCGCTTCCCGGGGGGACGGTAAAAGAGGCGCCAACTCTCACCACCTCTTCACTTGAATCGAGGCCAACCATGAGAAAGGAAATCGAGACCCTGCTTGAGAACAACCGCGCCTGGGCCGAGGACGTCAGTCGCGACGATCCCGATTTCTTCAATCGCCTGTCGAACCAGCAGAATCCCGACTACCTGTGGATCGGCTGCTCGGACAGCCGTGTCCCCGCCAACCAGATCATCGCCCTGCCCCCCGGCGAGGTCTTCGTGCACCGCAACGTTGCCAACCTGGTGCACCACAACGACCTCAATGCCCTTTCCGTCCTGCAGTATGCCGTGGACGTCCTCAAGGTGCGCCATATCATGGTCGTGGGCCACTATGGCTGCGGGGGGGTGCGGGCCGCCATCGAGGGTGGCGACAACGGTCTGGTCGACAACTGGCTGCATTCGGTGCGCGAGCTCTACTACCAGCACCGCGACGAACTGGAACCGCTACCGCTCGATGAGCGTGTCGACCGCATGTGCGAGCTCAATGCGCGCGCCCAGGTCACCCGCCTGAGCCGCACCAAGATCATCCAGCACGCCTGGCAGCGTGGCCAGCAGATCTGGCTCCACGGCTGGGTCTACGGGCTGGCCGACGGCCGCGTCAAGGATCTCGACTGTACCATCGCCGGCCTCGACGAGGCGGCGGACCTCTATCGCATCAGGCGTGCCACCCCCGCTGGCTGAGCGCCGCGGCGGGCCATTCACCCGGGGCGGGTGGATGGCCTGCTGATATTGAACCCTCCGACGATTCATTCGAAGAATAGAATCGCGGATTCTTACCCCTCTCACGCACTCTGTTGCCAGAGCGAGGAGAGCGATACCGGAGTTCGCGGTGTGCCGGTCGACTTCTGCGAGCCGGCACGGGGCGCTGCCTTGCGGCGACACCCCTGGTAGTAAACATGGCCTCGGGCGGCGATGTTATAGGCCGCGTTCAGATCGGCGTGGTAGCGCTTGCCGGAACTAAACGTACACTGGCTGTAGTTATCTCTGTCGCGCCTTACTGGCCCTGATCCGTCGAAGGCGTGGCGGGACGTACCGCGGGCATATACCGCCACATAGCGAAGCCCCACCTCGACGGCCTTGCTGTCGAGGCGTGTCACCAGTTGGCGATGAAACCAGCGGTGAAACCGCGCCTTCATCGGTGTCCGTTTTTTACCCGCTTTGGGTCGCCAGCCCTTCAGGTTTTCGACTGCAATGGCCTGGCAGTGATGATCAAGCGCTAGATTCACCAACTGCCGACTGATCTGGTGGGCTTGATTGTCTGCCAGATGGGTTAGCCGTTGGTGGTCGCGGCGGCAGAAGCCGGGCGGCAGCCGGCTTCCGTGCCGCGTGTGCTTTTTGGCGGCCTGGCGAATACGGGCCATCAGTCGACACTCCCGGTCTTTATCCGTGCGCGAGATAAAGCCGCGCGCATGGACAGTGCCTTGAGTATCAACCACCGCCCAGGTGGCCGCCGTATTAATCCCTACATCAACCGCTAATACCCGCTCAGGCGCACCTTTTACTGGCTTCGGTGGCTCGAACTGTTCCGGTAAGGAAAGCTGCCACTGTCGCCCATTCGTGGTCAGCAGTGGCGACTTGGCCTTGCCTTTCCCTCGAAACCGGCAGGTGCCTTTCAGCCCAAATCCCATCCAAATCCAGTCATTCTGCCAATGCACCTTGATAAAGGCATGGCTGGCATCGGTGTTGAGCTTGGCACACTGGCTGCCGTAAAGGCTGGGGAAGGTTTTCGTGCTGGCCGTTAGGCGCGGTGGTTTGGCGTGCGGGTGCTTGCGCTGGCCACATCGCCACTGATCGAACCGCGTGACGAAGGAACGCACCTGGCCGACCGCATCCATCAGCGCCACACGCCGGAGATACGAGGGAAATTTGTAGTAGCGGTTGGCAAAGTACGTGTAGCGAACGTGCGGTCGTTTAGCCGTTGGGTGAATCAGCGCCTCAATGACCTTTACCGCTTCATTTCCCTGCGTTGCCCCCACCGTCGGCCAGTGGGTATAGGCGACGGTCATCAGATCGCGCACCAGCCGCCGATACAGCGTCAGCGTATTCGCCAACGCCTGTTGTTGGTCGGCACTGGTGACCTGAAGGGTGAGGGTGTCGGAGCGAATAATGGCCATAAATTTACTATATATCTATCCAGTTACACTTGCAAGGCTGACGCCTTGCTCTGCCTTAACTGTCGATTCATTCAGAGAATTGAATCGCAGAATGCAGCAGATTTTTGTTCAACTTTCGTATTAGCTCATGCTGCTCGATTCATCATGCGCATGACGCCAGTCGGAATTTCGATTGTGCCGTGCCCTGTCGTGTCTCTATGTTGAAGGTTGCAACGCCCGTGCGCGGTGATCGCGCACCAACAACAACCTCGAAAGGGAACCCGACATGAAGTTCAAGCGCACCCTCCTGGCCGCCGTCGTCGGCGCCACCATGACCGGCGCGGCCCTGCTGCCGGCCACCGCCAGTGCGGAGACCACGCTGCGCATGGCCTACGATGCCGACCCGGTCTCGCTGGATATCCATGAGCAACTCTCCGGCGGCATCCTGCAGCTGTCGCACATGACCCACGACCCGCTGGTCCGCTGGACCCAGGACCTGGAGTTCGAGCCGCGCCTGGCTACCGCCTGGGAGCAGGTCGACGACACCACCATGCGCATGACCCTGCGCGAGGGCGTCGAATTCCACACCGGCAACGCCTTCACCGCCGAGGATGTGGTGTGGACCGTCGAGCGCCTCAAGCGCAGCCCCGACTTCAAGGCGATCTTCGCGCCCATCGAGAGCGTGACCGCCGTGGACGCGGCCACCGTGGAGTTCAAGACCGCCGAGCCCTACCCGCTGCTGCTTAACCTGGCCACCTACATCTTCCCGATGGACAGCGAGTTCTACAGCGGCACCGACGAGGATGGCGACCCCAAGGACGAGATCGTCAAGAACGGCAACTCCTTCGCCTCCGCGAACCTCTCGGGTACCGGCCCCTACACAGTGGTCGAGCACCGCAAGGGCACCCGCATGGAGTTCGAACGCAACCCGAACTACTGGGACAGCGAGTCGCCGGGCAACGTCGACACCATCGTGCTGACCCCGATCAGCGAGAACGCCACCCGCGTGGCCGCCCTGCTCTCCGGTGACGTCGACTTCATCGCCCCGGTACCGCCCAACGACCTGGAGCGCGTGCGCGAGAGCGAGGATGCCAAACTGGTCACCATGTCGGGCACCCGCATCATCTTCTTCCATATGGACCAGAATCGCGTCGAGGCCTTCCAGGATCCGCGCGTGCGCCAGGCCTTCGACTACGCGGTGAACCAGGACGCCATCGCCGACCGCCTAATGAAGGGCTTCGCCACCCCGGCGGCGCAGTTCTCCCCCGAGGGTTATGCGGGCCATATCGAGTCGCTGGAGCGTCGTTACGACCTGGAGAAGGCCCAGGCACTGATGGAGGAGGCGGGCTACGCCGACGGCTTCGAGATCACCATGATGGCGCCCAACAACCGCTACGTGAACGATGCCAAGATCGCCCAGGCGGTGGCCACCATGCTGGCGCGCATCAACGTCGACGTGGATCTCAAGACCCTGCCCAAGGCGCAGTACTGGGGCGAGTATGACAATCGCGCCGCCGACATGATGATGATCGGCTGGCACGCCGACACCGAGGACAGCGCCAACTTCCACGAGTACCTCACCGCCTGTCCGGATGCCGACAGTGGCGCCGGCCAGTACAACGCTGGCAACTACTGCAACCCGGAGCTCGACAAGCTGGTCGCCGAGGCCAACCTCGAGGTCGACCTCGAGAAGCGCACCGAAATGCTCCAGCAGGTCGAACAGACCCTCCATGACGAGGCCGCCTTCGTGCCCCTGCACTGGCAGGATCTGGCCTGGGCCGCGGCACCCAACGTCAATATCGAGCCGGTACTCAACGTGATGAACTTCCCCTACCTCGGGGACCTGGTCATCGACGAGCAGGAGTGATTCCGACGCCGGCCCGCCGGGCCGGCGTCATCCCGATCATTCGCCACCCCAGACAACGAGCGACGCACTCCGGCCGCGAGTGCGTTGCCGCCTGTACGCCCACAGGACACCTTCATGATCGCCTTCCTGATCAAGCGCCTATTCCATGCGCTGCTGGTGATGTTCGTCATCAGCATCATCGCCTTCTCCATACAGGACAACCTTGGCGACCCCATCCAGCAGATGGTCGGCCAGTCGGTGCCGGAGAGCGAGCGCGAGGCCCTGCGCGAGGAGCTCGGCCTCAACGACCCCTTCCTGGTCCAGTACCTGCGCTTCGCGAAGAACGCCGTCCAGCTCGACTTCGGCTACTCCTACATCTTCAACGAGCCGACCACCGAGGTGGTACTGCGCCACCTGCCGGCGACCCTGGAGCTGGTAGCCGCCACCACCCTGCTGATCGTGCTGCTGTCGGTGCCCATCGGGGTCTACAGCGCCATCAGGCCTCGCGCCCTGCTGTCGCGATTCTTCATGGGGGTCTCCATCGTTGGTATCTCGATTCCGGTGTTCCTCACCGCCATCGTGCTGATCCAGCTGTTCGCCATCGGCGTGACCTGGACCCCCTTCCCCGCCGATACCGGCTGGGGCAGCTGGCTCAACGACCTGATCACCACCGACGGCGGGATGCCCGCCTACGGACGCGGTGATCCGGTGCATGTCTTCGGCACCTGGTATACCAACTTCGCCTCCAGCGATGGCCTGGTCTATCTGGTGCTGCCCGCCATCTCGCTGGCCTCGATCATGTTGCCGTTGTTCATCCGCCTGATCCGCGCCGAGATGCTCGAGGTGCTGCAGTCGGAGTACGTCAAGTTCGCCCGTGCCAAGGGCATCAGTCTGCGACGCATCTACTTCCTGCACGCACTCAAGAACACCATGCTGCCGGTGATCACCGTGGGCGGGGTACAGATCGGCACCCTGGTCGCCTACACCATCCTCACCGAGACGGTATTCCAGTGGCCCGGCATGGGGCTGATGTTCCTCAATGCCATCAACCGCTCGGATATCCCGCTGATCGTCACCTACCTGATGATCGTGGGCCTGATCTTCGTGATCACCAACACGCTGGTCGACCTGATCTACGGCCTGGTCAACCCCACCGTCAAGCTGACAGGCAAACCCGCATGACTACCCAGACCTCCCCCCAGCAGAGTGCGCCCCTGCCGAGCCGCTGGGAGCGCCTGCGCGACTCCTACCTGCTCTACAGCTTCAAGCGCGACCCGATCGCCCAGCTGAGCCTGCTGGTGTTCATCGTCTTCGTGGCCTGCGCCGTGCTGGCGCCCTGGCTGGCGCCGATGAACCCCTACGACCTGGCGCAGATCGACATCATGGCCTCGGAGCTGCCGCCCTTCTGGATCGACGGCAGCGACCCCGCCTACCGGATGGGTACCGACGCCCAGGGGCGCGACCTGCTCTCCACCATCCTGTATGGCGCCCGGGTGTCACTGATCATCGGCTTCGGCGCCGTGGCGCTGCAGGCGCTGCTGGGCGTGGTGTTCGGCCTGCTGGCCGGCTACCTGGGCGGACGCATCGACGCCTTCCTGATGCGTCTGGCCGATATCCAGCTCTCCTTCTCCACCCTGATGGTGGCCATCGTGGTCGGCGCCCTGGTCAAGGCGATCTTCGGCAGCGCCACCTTCAGCGCCTATGCGGTGCCGCTGCTGGTACTGATCATCGGGCTGGCCGAGTGGCCGCAGTATGCCCGCACGGTGCGCGCCTCGGTGCTCGCCGAGAAGGGCAAGGAGTACGTGGACGCCGCGCGCACCATGGGCCTGCCCAGCCGGCGCATCATGTTCCGCCATATCCTGCCCAACACCCTGTCGCCGATCTTCGTCATCTCCACGGTGCAGGTGGCCAACGCCATCATCTCCGAGGCCGCCCTCTCCTTCCTGGGGCTGGGCATGCCGGAGACCCACCCGTCGCTGGGCTCACTGATCAAGTCGGGCTTCGACTACATCCAGTCGGGCTCGTGGTGGATCACCCTGATCCCGGGGGCTGTGCTGGTGGTGCTGGTGCTGGTGATCAACCTGCTCGGCGACTGGCTGCGTGATGTTCTCAACCCGCGACTCTACAAGGGCTGATGCCATGTCTCTTCTCGAAGTCAACAACCTCGACGTGCGCTTCGCCCTGCGCCGCGGCGACGTCAAGGCCCTGCGCGACGTCAGTTTCACCCTGGACCGTGGCGAGCGGCTGGGTATCGTCGGCGAGTCCGGCGCCGGCAAGTCGGTGGCGGCATTCAGCCTGCTCAACCTGATCGCCAAGCCCGGCTATATCGCCGGCGGCAGCATCCGCTTCGATGGCCAGGAACTGAACGGGATGAGCGACCGCGCCCTGCGCCGGATCCGCGGCAATCGCATCTCGATGATCTTCCAGGACCCGATGATGACCCTCAACCCGGTGCTCTCCATCGGCGAGCAGATGATCGAGTGCCTCAAGGCCCATCGCCGCATCGGCCGTCGCGAGGCCCGCGCCATCGCCCTGCGCAAGCTCGAGCAGGTGCATATCCCCTCGCCCGAGGCGCGCCTCGACCAGTATCCCCACGAGCTCTCCGGGGGCATGCGCCAACGGGTGATCATCGCCATCGCCCTGCTCCTCGATCCGGACATCATCATCGCCGATGAACCCACCACGGCACTCGACGTCACCATCCAGGCCGAGATCATGGACCTGCTGCTCGAGCTGTGTGACAAGCACAACGTCGGGCTGATCCTGATCACCCATGACCTGGGCGTGGTCAGCCAGGTGACCCAGCGCATGCTGGTGATGTACGCCGGCCGGGTGATCGAGCAGGGGCCGACCCGCGAGATCATCAACGACCCCCAGCACCCCTACACCCAGGGGCTGATGAACGCCCTGCCACAGATGGCCACTCCGGGCAGCCGGCTCAACCAGATCCCCGGCAGCATGCCCTCGCTGGACAACCTGCCCAGCGGCTGTGCCTTCCATCCGCGCTGCGGCTTCGTCACCCGTCCCGACGGCAGCGAGCGAGCCGAATGCCGGACTCGGGTGCCCGAGTTCGTGGCTTCCGGCAACTGCCAGGTCGCCTGTCATATGGTGGCCGAGATGCTCGACCAGCAACGCATTCCGGCGGAGGAGACGACCCGATGACCGCTACTGCTACCCTCGCCCGACCCGCCGCCGCTGCCGATACCCCGCGCCCGCTGCTCGAGATCCGCGGCCTGGAGAAGCGCTTCTCGCTCTCCGGCGACTTCCTCGAGCAACTCAAGTTCAAGGGCGGCAAGCTGGTGCGCGAGCAGGTGTATGTTCACGCCATCAACGGCGTCGACCTGGAGATACAACGCGGTGAAGCCCTCTGCGTGGTCGGCGAGTCGGGTTGCGGCAAGTCCACGGTGGCGCGCACCGTGATGGGCCTGCTGCATCCCACGGCTGGCGAGATCCACTACGACGGCCAGCGCATCGACAACCTCTCGACCCAGGAGCTGATGCCCTACCGTCGACGCATGCAGATGATCTTCCAGAACCCATATGCGTCGCTCAACCCGCGCATGACCATCCAGCAGACCCTGGAGGAGCCCATCCGCCTGCACCACCCCGACTGGGGCCGCCAGCAGGTTCGCGACAAGGTCGACGAGGTGATGGCGTCGGTAGGCATCGCCGCTGACTGGGGAAAGCGCTACGGCCACGAGTTCTCCGGCGGCCAGCGCCAACGCATCGCCATCGCCCGGGCGCTGGCCGTGGATCCGGAGTTCATCGTCGCCGATGAGCCGATCTCGGCGCTCGACGTCTCCATCCAGGCGCAAGTGCTCAACCTGCTGATGGATGCCCGCCAGGAGCGCAACCTCACCTACCTGTTCATCACCCATGACCTCGCCGTGGTGGAGCACTTCGGTACTCGGGTGGCGGTGATGTACCTGGGCCGGGTCTGCGAGGTGGCGCCCACGGCGACGCTCTTCGCCACCCCGCGCCACCCCTACACCCAGGCGCTGATGTCGGCAATTCCGCGCCTCGAGGACGACCGCCCGCAGCATATCCGTCTCGAGGGCGAGGTTCCCACGCCGGTCCACCTTCCTTCGGGCTGCGTGTTCCATGCGCGTTGTCCGCATGCCAACGCCCGCTGTCGCCAGGAGGTGCCCGAGCTGATCGCGCGGGACGATGGCAGCCGGGTTGCTTGCCATGGCGTCGAGGAGGGCCGCATACAGTGAGCCGGCAAGGCATCTGGCATAATGCCCCTTTGGCACGCCGTCGGGAGAGGATATGGAGCTGCGCTGGCTCGAGGACTTCATAGCGCTGGCGCGCACGCGGCACTTCTCGCGAGCCGCCGAGCAGCAGAACGTCACCCAGCCGACGTTCTCTCGCCGCATCAAGCTGCTCGAGGAGGAGATGGGCACGGTGCTGGTCAACCGCCAGACCCTGCCCCTCTCGCTGACCCCGGCCGGGGAGGAGTTCCTGGACCTTTGCCATACCGTCACTCAGCGCGTCGACGATAGCCGGCGACGCCTCGCCCAGTTTGCCGACCAGCACGCCGGGCGCATCCGTCTGGCGGCGCCCCAGAGCCTGCTGAGCCACTTCCTGCCCGCCTGGCTGGGGCAGTGGCCGGTGCCTCCGCCGATCACTCCGGACCTGCGTGCCACCGGCTGGCTGGTGGATGACTTCTTCCGCGCCCTGGCCCGCGACGAGTGCGACCTGTTGCTGTGCTACTGGCCATGCACCCCCTGCGGTATCGAGCCGGAGCTGCAGGAGACCCTCTCCTGCCGGCTCGCCGACGAGCGGTTGGTTCCCGTCTCGCAACCGGAGGCCGACGGGAGCCCCCGCTTCGCACTGGAAGGCGCCTCGCGCCTGCCGCTGATCGCCTATCATCCCCGCGGGCTGACCGCCGGTGCGATCCGCGCCCACCTCGCCCGGATCGATGACACCCCCGATTTCAGCATCCTCAACGAGAGCATCCAGAGCGGCAATGTCCGCGAGCTGGTCGCCCTGGGCTACGGCCTGGGCTGGCTGCCCGAATCCAGCGTACGCATGGCACTCGCCCGGGGTGACCTGGTGCCGGCCGGCGGCGAGCGCTGGCAGGTACCGCTGGAGATTCGCCTGTTCCGGCGCGCCGACAACCAGCAACCGGCGGTAACGGCCCTGTGGAATGACCTCGCCACCCTTCATTCACCCGATTGAGCCTCGCTCCACCATGACATCCGATCTCGACACCCTGCAGGAGCGCCACCTCGACGCCCTGGAGCGCGACTACGCGCAGATTCTCGCCCACCACTCCCTGGACGGTGTGCTGATCCACAGTGGTCACCCGCGCGCTCACTTCGGCGACGACCAGGAGGCGAGCTTCGCTGCCTACGGCCACTTCGTGCACTGGACAGGCCAGGCCCAGCTGGCCCACAGCTGGCTGCTGGTACGCCCAGGACAGGCGCCCCGTCTCTATCTGCATGCCCCGGAGGATTTCTGGCATCTGCCCGCTGCCCTGCCCGACGAGGCCTGGGTCGCACGCTTCGAGGTCGAGCGTGGCCGCTTCGAGACCCCGCCGGTGCTGCCTGCCGGTCGCTTCGCGGTGATCGGTGACGTCGATGCCGCCACGGCCCAGGCACTGAGAGTGCAGGCCAACCCGCCCAGCCTGGTGGCGGCGCTGGATGAGCTCAGGGTGCGCAAGAGCGAATATGAGGTGGCCTGCATCGGTGAGGCCAATCGATGCGCCCTGCTGGGCCATGCTGCCGCCCGGCGCTGTTTCCTGGAGGGCGGTGCCGAGCTGGATATCCAGCTCGCCTATCTCGGCGCCTCCCGCCAGCGCGAGGGCGAGCTACCCTACGCCAATATCATCGGGGTTAACGCCCACGGCGGGGTGCTGCACTACCAGCACTATGATCGCCAGGCGCCTGGCATGCGTCACAGCCTGCTGGTCGATGCCGGTCATCGCCACCGCGGCTACTGTGCCGATATCACCCGAAGCTGGGCCGGGCCCGACGCCGATCCGGCCTTCCAGCCGCTGGTCGACGGGGTCACCGCCATCAAGGACCGGCTGGGCGCGGCCCTGGCTCCGGGTATCGACTTCGTCACGCTTCAGGAGAGGATGCACCGGGAGCTTGCCGAGCTGCTGGTGGACCAGGGGATCGTGCGTGGCTCCCCCGAGGCGGCGGTGGAAAGCGGCCTGACCCGCGCCTTCTGCCCCCACGGCCTGGGCCACCTGCTCGGCATCCAGGTCCACGACGTGGCCGGGCGCATCGATGCGGCGGGCCGCCCGCTGCCGCCACCCGAGACCCACCCGGCGTTGCGCCTGACCCGGTCACTGGATGCGGGCATGGTGGTGACCATCGAGCCGGGGCTCTACGTGATCCCGATGCTGCTGGCACCCCACCGCGGGCGAGATGACGTCGACTGGGGGTTGGTCGAGCGACTGGCCGGCCACGGCGGCATTCGTATCGAGGACAACCTGGTGGTCACCGTGGATGGGACCCGCAACCTGACGCCCAGCGACGCGGGCTGAGCATGGCCCGCCGGGGCCTCAGCCGATCGGGCAGCTGACCCCGGTGCCGCGCAGGCCGCAGTAACCACCGGGGTTCTTGTGCAGGTACTGCTGGTGATACTCCTCGGCGTAGTAGAAGTCGCCAAGCGGGGCGATCTCGGTGGTGATGCGCCCGCCGCCGGCCCGGGTCAGCGCCTGCTGGTAGGCATCCCGGGTACGCTCGACGACCGCCCGCTGGGCTTCGTCCTGGGTGAGGATGATCGAGCGGTACTGGGGCCCGATATCGTTGCCCTGGCGGTCACCCTGGGTAGGATCATGGGCCTCCCAGAACACCTGCAGGAGACGCTCGAGGTTGATCTCGGCGGGATCAAACACCACCCGCACCACCTCGGCATGGCCGGTGAGTCCGGTGCAGGTCTCCTCGTAGGTGGGGTTGGGGGTGATACCGCCGGCGTAGCCCACGGCGGTGACGTAGACGCCGGGCAGCTGCCAGAACAGCCGCTCGGCGCCCCAGAAGCACCCCAGGCCTAGCACGACCTGCTGCATGCCCTCGGGAAAGGGGGGCAGCATCGTGCGGCCGTTGACCGCATGCACGCCGCTGATGGCAAGCGGTGTCGCGCGTCCGGGCAGGGCCCGGCTGGGATTGAGCGTCATGGCGTTCTCCTTGTGAACACTCCCACGCATCATGCGACACATCGATGCGGGGCTTCAGGCTCTCGCCGCCAGAGCGTTGAGAGCGTGACCGGTGTTCTCGGTTTGCCAGGGGAGCTTCTGCCCGCTGACAACTGCCCGTCCTTGCGGCGGGTCAGCTTGTGTTTCCAGGCCCAATAGCGGGCACCGATGTTGTAGCTGGCGTTGAGGTCGGCGTTGTACTGCTTGCCGTTCGGAAAGGTAGCCAGTTCGTGCTGTGCCTTGTCCCGCTTGACGCGACCCGAGCCATCGAAAGCCCAGGAAGACGTGCCCCGGGCATAGACGTAGACAACCCGACCACCCGCCTCGGCCATTTTCTGCTCGATCAGCGTGGTCAGCCGGCGATGTAGCCACTGATGGAAGCGTTGGCGAAGTCCCGACCGCTTCTTGCCAGCCTTGGGGCGCCAGCCCTTCAGGTCTTCCAGCACGATCACATCGGCGCCCTGTGCCAGTGCGAAGTCGACCAGTCGACGGGAGGTCTGCTGGGCAATCTGCTCGTTGATGTGCTGGGCCTTGCGGTACCACGTCCGCCCGAACCCTTTCGAGAGCCTGGCGGTCTTGCGCGCCTTGCGGCGAATCAGCGTGGCGCGCTTGTCGCGACGGTCTATGTCCGCGGCGGGGTGGAAGAATCCACGCGCTGCGACAGTGCCGTCCGGTGTCACGATGCTGGCCGTGGCCAGCGTATTGATCCCCACGTCCACGGCGCATACGCGCTGCTGATCGGGGAGATTTCCTGGCGTGATCTCCACCGGTATCGCCAGGTGGCAGCGCCGGTTGAGCACCAGGGTGGGTGACTTGACGGTGCCCCGCAGATGGCGCTGGCACACCGCCTTGATCGCCACGTTATGCCACAGCCACTCCTTGCCATCCCACAGCTTCAGGCTGGCGGTGGTGAAGTCGGCATCGAACTTGACCAACTGCCCGCGATACATCGCCGGATAGCAGCCGGCCACGGGGTTGAAGCGCGGTGGCTGGGCATTTTTCCGCTGGCGATCTCCCGACTGCCAGGCCCAATAGCGGGTCAGGTAGCTCGATACCTGGCCCTTGACGAACTCGATGGCGGCTCGGCGCAAGTAGGACGGGAACTTGTAGAAACGCTTCACGAAGTAGTGGTGGCGAGGCGAGGGGTTCTTCTTGGTCGGGTGCATCAGCCGCTCCACGGCAGCGGCAAAGCTGGGGGCCTGCTGCAGCGACGGCCAGTTGGCCAGGACCACCACCGACAACGCACGGCAGAACTGGCGATACTCCGCCAGCGTCAAACGCATCAGGTGTCGCTGCTGCGTCGTGGCCTGTAGTGGCCACTTGTCCGTGCGAATCATCGTTCGAGCCATGCGAAAAGCCTAAGTCATTACCTGATATTTATCCAGCATTTGCCTTGACGTTCGCCAAGGCTCGCCGCTTAACTAGCGCATCACGCTTCGCGTCGATACGTAGGATGCGCGGCTGATTTGCTCAATGCTGTTCGCTATTCGTCGTCCAGGATCCGCGGATTGCCGGCACGGCTGAAGGTGTAGACCAGGTCGACGGCCTGGGCAGCACCGGAGACCGCCTCCAGGTAGAGGCTGCGCCAGATGTTGTAGCGCAGAGTAAGCTCGGCGATGGGCGAGAAGACCCCCACACCATAGCGCACCTCGAGATCGTCGGTCAGCTGGCCACTGAGGGTCACCTGGCTGTCCTCGCCGCTGCCGGCGGTGTCCAGGGTCAGGTCGGAGACGCCAAAGGCTTCACCGATGCCGCCCACCGCGCCGCCGGCCTGCCCCACCGCCATACCCACCAGCGCCGAGGTCAGGGCGCCATCGGTGTCGCTGTCGTTGGGCGCGCGGCCGCGCAGCAGGTAGGAGAGCGCGCTGGCCTCGTCCATGGCTGGCTCCGAGAACACCCTCAGCTGCGGCGAGGCGGCACTGCCGGTCACGCGCAGGCCGGCGATCACCCCATCCTGGGTGGCATCGGGGTTGCGCACCGCCTCGAAGTTGAGCAGCGGCTGTCCGGGTGGGCCGCTGAACAGCAGCTGCCCCTCGCGGATCAGCAGGTCCTGCCCGTAGGCGCGGAAGCGGCCCTCCACCAGGCTGACGTCACCGAACAGCTGCACCGGTCCGTCCTGCTGGCGCACCTCCAGGGTGCCGGAGAGGCCGGACTCCAGCCCGTAGGCGGAGAGCTGCATGTCCGGGCCGAGGCGCAGCCCGATCTGCACATCCAGTGCCATGCCCGCCCTGGCCATGGCGTCGGCGGTATCCTCGCCGTTGTCATCCCCTGCCGCGGCCCGCTCGGCCTCGCGCCGGGCGCGCTCATCGTCCTCCCGCGTGATGATCACCTCGTCGGGGCTGGGGGCGACCGCCGAGGCGGGCAGCTCGCCGACCTCCAGCCGCGCCCAGGGGACCTGGACGTCGCCGCGCACCTGCAACAGGGTCGGTCGCGCGCGTATCTCGAGGTCGGGGGCGATGCGCAGTCGCCCGAACTCGGGCAGTACCGCCAGCACCGGCTGCTCGCGGCCACGCAGGGAGACGTCGGCTCGCCAGTCGTCCGCCGAGGGCCAGGCGGCGTCGCCATCGATCTCCAGGCGCCCCTCCTCGGCGGCGATATAGCCCTGGATGCTCGCCGCCGTGCCGGCCAGCTCGATGCCCACCTCACCGTTGCGGACCTCCACGGGCACATCGGCACCGCTGGCCTTGAGCCCGCTCAGGTCGATGCGCCCACGCATCTCCGGCGCCTCGAGGCGACCCGCCAGATCGATGTCACCGGCGAAGCTCCCCTCCAGAGTCTCCATGCCGGTGACCAGGCTACGATAGGGCGCCAGGCGCAACCCATCGAGGGACAGGTTGCCCGTCAGGCGTCCTTCCCCCGCGGGGTCGTCGATCCGCGCTTCCAGCGCCAGGCTGCCGGCCTGGTCGAGCCCCAGCTCCAGGGCGATCTCGGCGGTCTGCTCATCGGCACGGATCCGGCCGCCGAGGCGTGCCTCGGGCAACGACCAGGGCTGGCCATAGGCATCCTGGCCATCCAGGGCCAGGCGACTCTGCAGGCGACCGTCCGCCCGCCAGCTACCGCCGGCGCCCCAGCCGGCATCGAGATCCAGCTCGGTCACGCCTTCGGCCGACCAGGCCTCCGGCAGGAAGGGATCGAGCAGTGCCATGGGCACCTCCTCGACCCTGAGGGTGACTGCGCCGCCCTCCGCCGAAGCGGCCATGGGCTCGACCAGGCACAGGCTGCCGCCCTGGCGTCGGCTCAGGCAGAACGGCTGCACCCGGGCACTGCCCTGCTCGAGGTCGGCGGAGAAGAGCGCGGGGCCGTCGAGGCGCAACTCTCCCTGCTCGGCATCGACCTCGAGGATGGAGAGCTGGCCCGCATAGCGGGTGCGCGCCTGGTCGAGTCCCCCTTCCAGTACCAGCGCGGCCCGGGAAAGCGGCATGCCCGACGGCGCCGCGGCGTCCAGAGTCAGGCGGTGTTCGGAGAGCCGGCCATCCAGGGCCAGGGCGATCTCGTCGAGGCGCTGGCCGCCGGCCTCGAGGCCGGCAATCTCCAGGCCCACCTCCATGGCCGGATCCTCGAGGCCACTGACCCGCCCGACCAGGCTGAGCCGGCGAAGCCGGTTATCGGCGAAGGCAAGCGAGTCGCCGGCGAGATCCAGGTCCAGGCCGGGCGCCTCCAGGCTGCCATCGGCCTCGATCCGGCCGCTGATGCGGCCCGACAGGGCCTCGTGCAGGCTGGCCAGGTCTGGCATGTCGAGCTCACCCGAAAGATCGATGCGCGGCTCGCTCACCTGCCCGGCCAGCTGCAGGCGGTTCTCACCCTGGCGAAAATCCAGGGTGGTGATATCCCAGCGCATCCGGCTGTCGCCCTCGAACTCGGCACGCAGGGCCAGTGACCGCTCCTGCAGCTCGCCGTCGATGGCCAGGTTCGGTACCGCCAGGGTCCAGCCCTCATCGGTCTGGCGGAAACTCGCTTCCAGGTCGCCGTCGAGGCGGCCGGGCAGGCCCTCCACGAAACGGCCGGGATCGACGTTGTCGAGGCGAGTCTCGGCATCCACCGCGACGCCATCGGCCCAGGCGACACGCCCCCGGCTGACCACGGAGGCGTCGCCCAGGGAGAGCGACAGCGGTGTCCAGGCAAACTGACCCAGGTCGCCGCTGCCGTTCAGGGCGAGTCGCGTGTAGGGGAGCTGGGGGCCCTCGGCGTTGAGCGAGGCGGCGATCCGGTAGTCGACCAGGCTGCCCTCCAGGCGCAGGGCAAGATCCTCGACCAGCCAGGGATCGATGGCATCGCCCTGCTCGTCGACGCTGCCCGGCAGTGGCCACTGCACCAGCTCGCTCGTCAGGCCGGCGGTGAAGGGCAGGGTCGGCTCCAGAACATCGAGACGCGCATCCAGGGCCAGGTCGACCGGGCCGCTGAGTTCCAGGCGCACCAGCAGGTCGGCCAGGCTGCCATCGAGGCCCAGGTCGATCCGCTGTCCGGCCAGCGCCGGCATGATATCGGGAAGCCAGAGTGCGCTCTCCAGGCGCAGTTCCAGGGGGTAGTCGCCAGCCAGGTCGACGGCGGCCGCCAGGCTGGCGTCGCCATCACGGGTGGAGATATCCAGCGGGCGCACCTCCAGGGAGTGCCCCTCGCCGAACAGCGACAGGGCAAGGCGCTCGACCCCGTACTCCACGGCGCCTTCCACCGCACTGTCCTCCACCAGCAGTTCCGGCACCTCCACGCGCAGCGGCAGGATCACCTCGGGCAGCTCGCGGCGTGGCTGCTCTTCCAGGGCGCTGGCCGCCAGTCCCTCGGCGGGTGCGGCCACCTCGTCGGGGAGTGGCGAGCGCACGGTGATGGCGGCATCGATGGCCTCGGCGGCGAGGCGCGGGCCCTCGTATTCGCCCTCGCCCAGTGCCAGTTGGGCGCCAGGCGACAGCGGCAGCAGCAGACGGGTGCCGACCAGGCGGGTGGGCAGCAGGCTGAGCGTATCGCCCTCGGCCGTGGCGCCGGTGCTGAAGTGATCCCAGCGCAGTCGTGTACCGTCGGCGAGCAGCACTTCCACGTCGTCGAGGAAGATTCGCCGCAGCTCGATGGGGAACGGCAGCTCGATCGCCCCCGGGGGCTCTGCGGAGGGCGATGGCGCCTCATCCTCGGCTTCGCTCTCGGCCAGGCGCACCCGGGCACCCTCCACGCCCAGCACGTCCAGACACAGGCGGCCGGAGAGCACACACTCCTCAGACCACTCCAGCTCGAGTCGACGCACCGCCACGTTGGCCGGTCCGGCCTGCATGGCGAAGCCCTCGAGGACCAGGCGGTCCAGGGGAGCGCCCTCGTAGGCATCGAGGGTAAGAAGCCCCATCCGCTGGCCCTGGTCGAGCAGCAGACCGGTGCCCCAGGGCGACAGGGCGAGCCCCAGGGTGAAGAACACCAGGCCGAAGAGCCACAGGGGCAACAGGATCAGCAGGCGAATCAGCGCCCAGAGCAGGGTCAGAACTCTGGACCGATGGCGAAGTGTAGGCGCCACGAATTGTCCTCGTCGTCGAATGGGTGAGCGATATCCAGGCGAATCGGGCCGACCGGGGAGACCCAGCGCACGCCCAGTCCCGCGCCGGTCTTGAGGTCATCGGGGCCCCAGTCGTCGAAGGCGTCACCGGTATCGACGAAGGCCGCCCCCCACCAGTCGCCGGTCATGCGGTGTTGCCATTCGAGGCTGTAGGTGAACATCTGCTGGCCCCCGGTGAGTTCGCCCTCGTCGTCACGCGGCGAGAGGCTCTCGTAGCCGTAGCCACGCACGCTGTTGTCGCCGCCGGCGAAGAAGCGCAGCGACGGGGGAATCAGCGAGAAGTCATCGGTCTCGATGGCGCCGACGCCGACGCCGGTCACCACGCGGTTGTTGGCACCGATCTTGCGGATCCAGCGCGACTCGCCGGTGAGGCGCAGGAAATCGGCGTCGGAGCCCCACAGGCCGTCGGAGACCTCCAGGCTCAGCTGCTGGCGATCGCCCCAGGTGGGAAACGTGGGGTTGCGGGTTCGCGTACGCGACCAGCGGACACCAGGATAGAGCAGCAGCACCTGCTCGCTGTCGCTGCCCTGGGTAAAGTCCTCGTAGGTGGTGCGCACATAGAGATGCTGGATCCAGCCATTCTCGAATTCCCAGCGGCGCGCCCCCTCGACGGTGGCTTCCAGCGACCGGGTGTCATCGTTGTCCTTGTGGCTGAGTCCGTACTGGAAGCGGTAGCTGTCACGCAGGGGGTTGTCGAGTGGCAGCGTGTAGAGGCCCCCGAAACGCTGCTCGGGAGCCGACAGATAGAGATCATGGTCGAGGCCGTGGCCGTAGCGGTTGATCCACGGCTGCTCCCAGGAAAAGCGCATCCGCGGCCCCACGTCGGTGGCGTAGCCGACGCCCACCTCGAACTGGTGGCGGTCGGCCGGCGCCACGCTGACGTCGATGGGGACCGAAGGGAACTCTTCCTGGCGCGCCATCAGCGCCGCCGTCCCAGCCAGGGCCGCCCCGGAGAGGCGTGGCGGCAACTCGTAGCTGCCTTCGCCGTCGGTTGCCACCGCCTGAGACCAGCCCGGCTCGGCCTCCTCGAGCGCCAGAGGGGGGCGCTGCAGCCGCGGCCTCACGGTGACGGAACGGAACCACTCGGTCTGCCCCAGGCGCTGGTTGAAACTTGCCAGCTCGCCGGCCAGGTAGGGATCGCCGGGGGTGAAGGGCAGCAGCCGTCGCAGACGCTCGGGCTCGATATGGCTGCCGGAGATGGCTACGTCGCCGAAGCGGTAGCGTGGGCCGCTGTCCAGGGTCAGGTAGAGCCTGGCGCTCTCTTCAAAGGGGCGGACTTCCATGCGACGGTCGGCATAGCGCCACTCGAAGTAGCCACGCTCCAGGGCCAGGTTGGCCAGCTTTCCGCGCAGGCTGTCGTAGGGAGCGTGAACCAGTGGCTCTCCCACGGTCAGCGGGAAGGCATCGATCGCCTCCTGGAAGGGAGGATCCTCCCGGGCATCGCCTTCGAGGCGGAAGTCGAGGGTCTCGATGCGCACCCGCGGGCCCGGTTCGATGGCGAGCTCGACATACTCGGGCGCCTCGCCTTCCGCCAGGCGGGCCTCGATCTGGGGTTCGTAGTAACCATAGACACGCATCGCCTCGGCGGTGCGGCGACGCGATTCACCCTCCAGCCGTGTCCGGCTGTACTGGGTCTCGTCCAGCCCCTCGAGGTAGTGACGGATGTTATCCGCCACACTGCCCTCGATACCCTCGATGCGGGCCTCGATGGCCAGCACGCCCGGCGCGGGCAACAGGCCCAGCACCAGAGTCGCCGCGATCAGGCGCACTCCCACGCGATTTTCCATATCCCTACGCCTTGCCGTCTGCGACTCGTGGGGATGCCCTGGCGCAAGCCTCAAGGCCTGAGTGCCTCGAGCCGGGCACTGAGCGCAAGCTGGCTGCGCCGCAGTTCGCCCGCCTCGGCCTCGAGCGCACTTAGGCGCTGGCGCAGGGCATCTCTTTGTTGGCCCTCATCTTCCCGCGCCTCGTCGACGCCTTCAAGCGTCTCGGCAAGTGAAGCGACGCGCGCCTGAAGTTCCTCGAGGCGTGAGCGCTGCTCTGCCTGGAGCTCGTCAAGGCGCGCCTCCTGCGACTGCTGCTCCTCACGCAGCGCCTCGAGGTCGGCAGTGTCGATGAGCTGGTCCCGCAACTCGGCGAGGCGGCGGGCATCGTCAGCGTGGGCCTCGCTTAGCAGGTCGAGGCGTTCAACGAGGGCGCCGCGCCCCTCCTCGCCGGCGCGCTCCAGGGCATCGAGGGAGTCCTGGAAGGCGGTTAGCATCGCTTCGCGGGTCGCGGCGGCCTCGCCCATGCGGATCAGCCGCGCCTCCTGCCGATCGATCAGCTCCTCGAGGCGTTCGAGCCCCGCGGCGAGATCCTCCTCGACCACCGTGAAACGGCGCTGCTGGGTCTCGTCCTGACGCTCCAGGGTGTCGAGACGCGCCTCGAGGCGCGCGAGGCCATCGCCTTCGCCGATGGCGGCATCGAAGCGCGCATGAACATTGGAGAGTTCTCCGCTCAGCCGGGCAGTCTCGGCCTCCAGACGCTGGCGCTCCTGCCAGCCGAACCAGCCCATGGCCCCCACGGCACCGACGAGCATCAGGACCAGCAGCCACAGCGGCCAGACCCGTGGCGGCTCGGGATAACGGGGGCGGTGTGCCGTCAGGCTGGCCTCCGGATCCGGGACGATCGGTCCAGCGTAGCGGCGCGGTTCCGGACGCTCTGCCATGCTCTGCTCCTTGTCTGATATCATCCCGCGATGCCCGGAGGCACGGCCCATGGTACGCCAGACAGTGTAAAGGGTTTACGCTCTCCGGCGCACGGGGCGGCGCCAACGCAGCCCCTCACCCTGCCCCTCACCCTGCCTTCGTCGCCAAGGAAGACCGATGTCATTCGAACTGCCTGCGCTGCCCTACGATACCAAGGCCCTGGAGCCTCATCTCTCCCGCGCGGTGGTGCAGCAGCGCCACGGGGAGATCCAGCGGGCCTGCGTGGCTCGCCTCAACCGGCTGGTCGCCGGCACGCCCTGGGCGGAGTGTTCCCTGGAGGCCATCGCCCTCGGGGCCGAGGGTGAACTCGCCCGAGAGGCGGCGTATGCCTGGGCCCTCACCTTCCACTGGCACTCCCTCTCGCCCCGCGGCGGCGCTCCCGGCGAGGCCCTGGCGGAAGCCATCCAGGCACGCTGGGGAGGCCTCGATGGCCTCCGCGATGCATTTGCGATTGCCGCCAGGGAAGGCCCCGCCGGCGGCTGGGTATGGTTGGTGCGGGAGGATGATGGCCTGGCCGTGGTGGCCAGCGATGCGGGCAGCCTGCCCCTCAGCCGCGGGCTGACGCCCCTGCTGGCTCATCGTCTGATGGACGAGGCCGATGCGGATGGCTCAGCGGAGCTGGCAGCCTTCTGGGCGCTGGCCAACTGGCGCTTGGCGACCACCGGCTTCTCGGGGCCGGCCGCACCGGCAAGGTGATATCGCCGGATCAGGGGTTGGCGCGGCGGCCGATTCCCCGGTAGTGGAGCCCCTGGGCGGCAACCCACGCCGGATCGTAGATGTTGCGCCCATCCAGCACCAGGCGCTCGCTCAGCAGCGTGGCCAGTTGTCGCCAGTCGGGATTCCAGTAGGCCTTCCACTCGGTGACCAGCATCAGGGCATCGGCGCCCTGGCACGCCTCCAGCGGGTCGCCATCGAAGAGCTCCAGCAGCGGGTGGTTGCCCACCTCCTCACGCAGCGCCGGCAGCGCCGCGGGGTCGTGGAGGCGAACCCGCACCCCCTGGGCCCATAGTGCGCGCAGCAGGGTCAGCACCGGGGCGTGGTCGATGCGAGCGGTTCCGGGCTTGAAGGCGGCTCCCCAGATCGCCACGCAGCGCCCTTCCAGACGGCCATGGAGGTGCGCCCACAGCTTGCGGAACAGCGTCTCCTTCTTGTGCTCGTTGATGTCGAGCACCTGCTCGAGCAGCGCCGAGCGACGCCCGCTCGAGGACTGTACGTCGGCCAGGCGCATCAGGTCTCGGGAGAAGTTGGGACCGCCGAAGCCACAGCCGGGGTAGAGATACTCGTAGCCGATACGGGGATCCGACCCCATCCCCTGGCGCACGAACTCGACGTCGACGCCCAGGCTGTCGGCGAGCCCCGCCACCTCGTTCATGTAGCTGATGCGGGTCGCCAGCATGCCGTTGATGGCCAGCTTGGTTAGCTCGGCGGCGCGGCGCGGCATGCGCTGGATCACCTCTCGGCGCCGATTGAAGGCGCGCAGGAGCTCGCGGACCTGTGCCTCCGCCGACTCATCGTCGCAGCCCAGCAGCCAGCGACCCGGCCGAGTGAAGGTTTCCCAGGCACGCCCCTCCTCGATCATGTCCGACAGGGCCACGGCGTGGCTGCCCTGCCCCAGCCTGCCCTCCAGCCGCTCGGTTTCGCCGACCGGGAAGGTGGAGTGATTGACCAGCAGCCGCGACTGGGCCCCGTTGCTGCCCAGCGCCACGAACAGCTCGTCGAGATCGCCACGCTGCTCCGGCGAGAGTGATAGCCAGACCACCTCCTGGGGGTGCTGCAGGGCCTCCTCGGCGCTCGCTACCAGGCGCAGGCTGGCGTCGGCCAGTCCGGCCTCCAGCTGGTCGAGCAGACGCGGCTCGCGGATCAGCCAGTCGGCCCGCCGCAGGGTGGACCAGGGCTGATCACCGTGAGGCAGCCAGGTGACCTCGTGACCCACCCAGCAGAGGGCGGCGGCGGCGGTGGCGGCGGAGAGTTCGCTGCCGTGAACCAGCACATGCATGGGTCAGGCCTCCCCGGCGTAGCGGGTGAGCAGCTCGCGGAATCCCTCGCCGTAGCGGGCATGGCGACGGCCGTAGGCGAGAATCGCCTCGAGATAGCCGAGCTGGTGGCCGCAGTCGAAGGTCTTGCCGCGCATGCGATAGGCATCGACACCCTCACGGGCGCGCAGGGCCTCGATGGCATCGGTGAGCTGGATCTCGCCGCCGGCACCGGGCGGGGTCTCGGCGAGCAGCGCGAAGATGCTGCCGGGCAGCGCATAGCGGCCGATCACCGCCAGGTCAGAGGGAGCCTCCTCTACCGGCGGCTTCTCCACCACGCCGGCCAGCGGGCGTGATTCGCCCGGGGCGGGAACCTCCCCGCCGGTGTCGACGATGCCGTACTTGCTGGTCATCTCGTGGGGGACCTCCTCGACCATCAGCTGGGCGTGGCCGCTGCGCTGGAAGGTCTCCAGCATGCCGGCCAGGTCGTTGCGCTCGAGGCCCTCGTCATCCACCAGCACATCGGGGAGCAGCACCGCAAAGGGGGCGTCGTCGCCGACCACCGGGCGGGCGCAGAGCACGGCGTGACCGAGGCCCAGCGGTTCGGGCTGGCGCACGCTGATGATGTTGACGTCATCGGGGACGATAGAGCGCAGCTCCTCAAGCAGCTCGTGCTTGCCCTTGGCCTCGAGGCTCGCCTCGAGCTCGAAATGCTTGTCGAAGTGGTTCTCGATGGCTGCCTTGCTGCCGTGGGTCACCAGCACGATATCGCGGATGCCGGCGGCAACCGCCTCCTGGACCACGTACTGGATCACCGGACGGTCAACGATGGTGATCATCTCCTTGGGAATCGCCTTGGAGGCCGGGAGGCAGCGGGTGCCGAAACCGGCGACGGGAAGCACGGCCTTGCGAATCATGGTGAAGTCCTTGTCGATCTCTCAGCATCAGTGAGTGTCACCGCGGCTTGCGGCGTTCCTTCCCGGGTGAGAGACGTGGGAATGCCTCCCCGGGAACGGGTATCATGGGCATGATACCGGACGCGACCAGGCCTGCCACTGTGTCGACACGACGACAGCGACTGTAGCGTCACGCCAACAACCTGGCCGAGGCCTGTACCATGAACCAGCAACGGAGAGCGCAGATGGGCGCAACATCAACCTCAGCGGACAACGTAGATCCGGGCGAGATCGCCAAGTTCGAGGCCCTGGCAGGACGCTGGTGGGACGCCACGGGGGAGTTCAAGCCGCTGCACGATATCAATCCGCTGCGCCTGGACTTCATCGACGCACGTGCCGGCCTGGCCGGGCGGCGGGTGCTTGATGTGGGCTGTGGCGGCGGCATCCTCGCCGAGGGCATGGCCCATCGCGGTGCCGAGGTCACCGGCATCGACCTGGGCGAGGCCCCGCTGGGCGTGGCCCGCCTGCATGCTGAGGAGAGCGGGCTTGCCATCGAGTACCGCCGGGTCAGCGTCGAGGCCCTGGCCGAGGAGGCGCCGGAAAGCTTCGATGTGGTCACCTGCCTGGAGATGCTGGAGCACGTGCCGGATCCTGGCTCGGTGGTGCGTGCCTGCGCAACCCTGGTCAAGCCCGGTGGCCAGGTGTTCTTCTCGACCCTCAACCGTAACCCCAGGGCGCTGGCCCTGGCGGTGGTGGGGGCCGAGTACCTGCTGCGCATGCTGCCCCGTGGCACCCACGACTATGCCAAGTTCATCCGCCCCGCCGAACTGGCCGGATGGTGCCGTCAGGCAGGCCTGGAAGTGCGTGAGCAGAGCGGACTGGTCTATAACCCGCTGAGCCGCCGCTACCGGCTGCACCCGACCGATGTCTCGGTCAACTACCTGATGCACTGCCGGCGCGAGGAAGCATGATCGCCATGTCCCGCCCCGCCGCCCTGCTCTTCGATCTCGACGGGACCCTGGTGGATACCGCACCTGACCTGGCCCGGGCCACCAATGCCCTGCGCGAGCACCATGGCCTCGCCGCCCTGCCCTATCCGCTGATCCGCGCCCAGGTCTCCAACGGCGGCAGCGCCCTGGTGGAACTCGCCCTGGGCCTGCCACGTGAGGCAGCAGGGCACGACGAGGCGCGCACCTTCCTGCTCGCTGCCTACGGTGAGGCAGTGGCCGCGGAAAGTCGCGTCTTTCCCGACCTGGTGCCGTTGCTTATGGGCTGGGAAGCGGCCGAGCGTCCCTGGGGCATCGTCACCAACAAGCCACGCGCCTATGCCGCGCCGCTGGTGGAGGCCCTGGCGCTCTCTCCCGGAGCGCTGCTCTGCGCCGACGACCTGCCGGTCAAGAAGCCCGATCCGGCACCGCTGCTGGAGGCGGCGCGCCGCCTGGGTGCCGATCCGGCGCGCTGCTGGTATATCGGCGACCACCTGCGCGACATGCAGGCGGCCAGGGCGGCCGGCATGGCCGCCGTAGCGGTAG
The DNA here is from genome assembly GCF_057169305.1 of Halomonas sp. C10-5. Classification (NCBI taxonomy): domain Bacteria; kingdom Pseudomonadati; phylum Pseudomonadota; class Gammaproteobacteria; order Oceanospirillales; family Halomonadaceae; genus Halomonas; species Halomonas sp. C10-5. The sequence continues at coordinate 1,661,999 of NZ_CP175665.1, read as the reverse complement.
GCTGGGGCTATATCGAGGAGCAGGACGACTACCGCCGCTGGCCCGCCGACCTCTGGTTCGAGACCGGCGAGGCGCTGGCGGCGGCGCTGGATTGAGAAGGCACGCCAGCGGCAGCGGTGTCAGGCCTTCGGCGGTTGGGCGTCGAACTTCTCGCCGTTGTGGCCGCGACTCTCGGGGCCCATTAGCCACAGGTAGGTGGGCATGATCTCCTCGGCGGTGCGCAGGGCATTGGGATCCTCGCCCGGATAGGCGGTGCGGCGCATCTGGGTGCGGGTGGGGCCGGGGTTGAGGCTGTTGACCCGGATGTTTCCCAGGTGCTCCAGCTCATCGGCAAGCACTTCCACGAAGCCCTCGGTGGCAAACTTCGAGACCGCGTAGGCACCCCAGTAGGCGCGTCCCTTCCTGCCCACGCCGGATGAGGTGAAGATCACCGAGGCATCCCGGGAGCTTTTGAGGAGTGGCAGCAGTGCCTGGGTCATCCAGATTGGGCCATTGATGTTGACCTGCATGACCTGCTCCCAGAGCTCGGGATTGTACTGCTCGAAGGGCATGATGCGACCGAGCTGCCCGGCATTATGCAGGATGCCATCCAGGCGGCCGAATTCCCGGTCCAGGGTCTCGGCCATGTCGTGGTAGTCCTTGAGGGTGGCACCCTCGAAGTTCAGCGGAAAGATCGCCGGCTGCGGGCCGCCCGCGGCCTCGATCTCGTCGTATACCGCCTCCAGCTTGGCGATGGTGCGCCCCAGCAGGATCACCGTGGCGCCGTGTCGGGCATAGGCGAGTGCTGCGGCCCGGCCGATGCCATCGCCGGCACCGGTGACCAGGATCACGCGGTCGCGCAGCAGCTCGCTCGGCGCCTGGTAGTCGATCTTGCAGGTGGTCATTGGTTCTCCTCGGTGATCAGTTGCCGGCGTCGCGCAGGAAGTCGCCGGCCAGCCCCGCCGCGGTACTCTCGGGATATGCCTCGCGGACCTGCTCGAGCAGTTCCCGGCTCTCGTCCGGCTGGCCCTGGCGCGCCTTGAGCAGGCCCAGCTTGTAGAGGGCGTCGGGTACCTTGTTGCTCTCGGGGTAGTCGTCGAGCACCGTGCGGAAGGCCGCCTCGGCGGGTTCCAGGCGCCCCTCGGCGGAATGCAGTTCGCCCAGCCAGTAGTGGGCGTTGGGGGTCAGGCGGCTGTCCGGATAGTCGCCCACGAAACCCTCGAAGGCGGCAATGGCCGCATCGAACTCGCGTGCCTGGACGCTGGCGAAGGCCTGCTGATAGGCCGCCTGGGCATCGGGATCGTCGCTACGCGGGGCCGGAGAGTCGGACTGGTCGGCCACCTGGTTTGCGGCCTGCTCGTCGACTCTCTGGCTAGCCTCGTCGGTCGCATCACCACTGGTCGGGCCGGCGCCCACCGACAGCGAGGAAAGGCGATCCTCGAGGTCCATGTATTGCTGACGGGTCTGCCCGCGCAGCTGTTCGAGCTGATGGCGCAACTCCTCGACCTGCCCACGCAGGCGGCGTAGCTCTTCCTGGTGCTCCTGTACCTGGTTGAAGATCACCAGACTGCCACCCGCCGCTTCACGGGTTTCCGTCTGCTGATAGAAGGTGTTGGGCTGTGCGGTCAGGTCCTCGACCACCGGCTGCTGGGCCAGTGCGGGAAGCCCTACGGAGAGCGGGAGCACCATGGCTCCCGCACCGCACAGTCCTTTCAGACCGTGTTTCATCTGTGTCTCCCTCGACGCGGGCGCTCGCCTCAGTAGGCGAACACGACCCGGCGGTTCTGGGCGAAGGCCTCTTCATTCTGGCCGCGGGCCGCCGGACGCTCCTCGCCGTAGCTGACCACCTCGACCTGGGAGGGGGACACACCCTGCACGGAGAGGAACTGCTCCACCGAACGGGCACGCCGCTCGCCCAGCGCCATGTTGTACTCGCGGGTTCCACGCTCATCGGTGTGACCCTGGAGAACCACGCGCGCATTGCCGTTTTCGCGCAGGTAGCGGGCGTTGGCGGCCAGCACCGGCTCGAACTCGCTGCGGATGCGGTCGCTGTCGAACTCGAAGTAGATGGTGCGCTGCTGGGGGATACGGCCGTCCGCCTGCTGGCCGGAAGCCCCTGCGGTGCCACCGTAGCCGGAGCCGCTGGTCCGACCATCGCTCACGCCACTGCTGCTGGCACCGCTGCCATCGCGGGTTCCGTCCATGGAGCCGTCCTGGGTACCGCCGGTGCTGGAGCAGCCGGCCACCAGGGCCAGCGACAGGGCGACCGCCAGGGAACGGGCATAGGGCTTGAATTGCATCGTTTCATACTCCTGAAGCATCAGTTCATGAAAGGTGACCACGCGGGTTCGCGCACATCACCCTGAGCGGAGGGCAGCCGGAAGGACGCGCGTCCATCGGCAGTGACTGCCCCCAGCACCCCGCTGTTACCCTGCTGGGTGGCGAAGATTACCATGGTCCCGTTGGGCGCAACACTGGGCGACTCGTCCCAGCGTGACTCGCTCAGCGTCACCAGGCGGCCGCTGTCCAGATCCTGGCGGGCGACCTGGTAGCCCTCGCTGGAACGATGGATCAGGAACAGCGCCTCGCCGTCCGGCGAGAAGCGGCCACGGGCATTGTAGTTGCCGGTGAAGGTCAGGCGCTTCTGCTCGCCGCTGGCCAGGTCGTGGCGATAGAGCTGCGGGCCGCCGCTGCGGTCGGAGGTGAACAGCAGGCTGCGACCGTCCGGCGCCCAGGAGGGTTCGGTATCGATGGCCGAGTCGTTGGTGAGGCGTTGCAGGTCGCGGGACCCGATATCCATCACATAGATCTCCGGCTGGCCATCCTTGGAGAGCGACATGGCCAGGCGGCGACCGTCCGGTGACCAGGCCGGGGCCCCGTTGATACCCTGGAAGGAGCTGATGCGTGCCCGCTGTCCGGAACCCAACTCCTGGACGTAGATGGCGGGACGCTCGGTCTCGAAGGAGACATAGGCCAGCTTGCGCCCATCCGGTGACCAGGCCGGCGACAGGATCGGCTCCCGCGAGCTCAGCACCTGCTGGCTGTTGTGGCCATCGGCATCGGCCACGTAGAGGGCGAACTGCATGTCGTCGCCAACGCCCTGGGAGGTGACGTAGGCGATGCGCGTTGAGAAGGCACCGCGAATGTCAGTGATCGCCTCGAACACCTGGTCGCTGATGTAGTGCGCGGCGCCGCGCAGCTCGCCCGAGTCGGCAGTGACCACCTCGCCGAGCATGCGTTTCTCGCCACTGACATCCATCAGCTCGAAGCGCAGCCGGTAGCCGTCGCCCTCGCGCTCGGCGCTGCCCACCACCAGGTAGCGCACGTCCAGGGCCTTCCAGTCGCCGTAGCGTACTTCATCGGCGCTGGCGGGCTGGTCCATCATCTGGCGGCGCGGCAGCGGTTCGAAGTAACCGCTGCGCTCGAGGTCGTCGTGAATCACCTGGGCCACGTCCTCGGGCAGCTCCTCGCCACCTGCAAAGGGCACCACGGCAATGGGCGTGGCACTCTCGTTGCCACGGGTGATCTCGATGGTCAGGTCGGCCTGGGCGAGTTGACTCACCAGCAGCAGCGCGGCGGCCAGCCAGGCAGTCATCAGGGATTTCATCAGCGTACATCTCCCGGTCTGAAGCGCAGATTGAATTGACGGTAGTCCCGTTGCACACCGGCTGGCAACTGTCGCAGTTCGGCGAACGGTGCCGCGGCCTCAACGGCCTGGACGGCGGAACGGTCGAAGGCACTGTCACCGCTGGAGCGTGAGATCTCGGCGACAAACAGCTCTCCGGAGGGGCCTAGCCGTACCGATATCTCGGCCGTCGCCCCGGAGGAGACATTGGGGGGAATCCGCCAGGACTGTTCTACGGCCTGGCGCACCAGAGCGATAAAGTCGTTGGCCGCCTGTTGACCCTGTTGCGCATTGGCGACACGCTCATCCGCCCCCTCGATCAACCGCTGCATCTCTGCCTCGGCCTCCTCACGGGCACGACGGGCTTCCTCCTCCGCCTCGCGCTTACGCGCGGCCTCCTCCTCGCGACGGCGCTGCTCCTCGGCTTCCTGTTCGCGGCGGGCCTGTTCCTCCGCCTCGCGCTGGCGTGCGGCCTCCTCCTCGCGACGGCGCTGCTCCTCGGCTTCCTGTTCGCGGCGGGCCTGCTCCTCCGCCTCGCGTTGGCGTGCGGCCTCCTCCTCGCGACGGCGCTGTTCCTCGGCCTCACGGCGCTGCGCCTCGGCTTCGCGCTCGCGCCGGGCCTCTTCCTCGGCCTGACGCTGCTCCTCGAGACGCCGGGTCTCGGCCTCGGCCTCCTCGCTACGCCTGGCAGCCTCGGCCTCGGCGGCCTGACGTGCCTCCTCGAGCGCCTGTTCCTCCACCTCTTGCTGCGCCTCGCGCTGCGCCTCCTGAGCGGCGGCCTGCTCTTCCGCCTGGCGGGCCTGTTCCTCGGCTTCGCGCTGCTCTTCGGCCTGCCTGGCCAGGGCACGCTGACGCGCCGCCTCGGCCCGCTGGGCCTGGTCGGTAACGGTCTCGGTGCTGACCAGGGTCGCCTGAACGATGGAGGATGGCTGGGGCTCGCGGTCGCTGGCCGGCAGGCTGATCACGCTGATCAGCAGCACCAGGACGTGCAGCCCCACCGCCAGCAGCGTCGGCAGCCCATAGCCTACCCGGGCATGTCGTCTGGCCATGGTGCGCTTACTCCCCCCCGCTCGGCGGTTCGGAGATCAGCCCCACGTTGGCGACGCCGGCGGTCTGCAGCGTGCCCATCAGGGTCACGACCTGGCCATAGGAGACGTTGCGATCGCCGCGTACCATCACCGGCGTGCCGGGCTTGCGCTCGAGCAGGATGATCACGCGATCGGCGACCTCCTCCAGGGGCATCTCGGTCTCGTCGCCGCCGATGGAGAGGTAGTACTGACCGTCGCGATCCACCGACACGATGATCGGGTCGCTGTCCTCGGGGGGATCGATGGGCTCCGAGGTCACCTGGGGAAGATCGACGTTGACCCCCTGGGTCAGCATGGGTGCTGTGATCATGAAGATCACCAGCAGCACCAGCATGACGTCGATGAAGGGGACCACGTTGATCTCGCCCATGGGCTTGCGGGCTCCCCCGCGATGAAAGGGTCCATGCATGACGTGACTCCCTCAGGCACCGCCGGCGTCTGACCGGCCCTGCAGGTTGCGGTGCAGGATGGAGTGGAACTCCTCGGCGAAGTCCTCGTACTTGCCCAGCAGGCGGCCGGACTCCGCGGACAGGCGGTTGTAGAAGATCACCGCCGGAATGGCGGCAAACAGCCCCATGGCGGTGGCGATCAGGGCCTCGGCGATCCAGGGCGCCACGGTGGAGAGGGTCGCCTGCTGGGCCATGGAAAGGGACTGGAAGGAGCCCATGATGCCCCACACCGTACCGAACAGCCCGATATAGGGGCTGGCCGAGGCCACGGTAGCCAGGAAGACCAGGTGCAGGTTGAGACGCTCCTCCTCCCTGGACCAGGCCACCCGCATGCTGCGCTGCACCCCTTCGAGGATCGCCTGGGGGCTGCGGGTCTTGGACATCAGCCGGTTGAATTCGCGAAAGCCGGCGCGAAAGATGTGCTCGGCACCCTGGGTCTCCTGCTCCGGGGGCACCTCGCGGTAGAGCTCATTGAGATCGACACCGGACCAGAAGCGGTCCTCGAAGCCACGGTGGGCCTTGCGGGCGCGGCGCATCATGAAGGTGCGTTGGAAGATCACGATCCAGGAGAGGATCGACCCCACCGTGAGCAGCAGCATGACCAGCTGCACCACGGTGCTGGCGTTCATGATCAGGTGGGGTATGGACATGGCGTCGTTCACGGGCATCCTCGTCAGGCTTGCGGTTGAGCAGAAGTGTGAGCCAGCAGCTCGGCGAGCGCCGGCGGCCAGGGTATGGGCCTGAGGCGCGTGGCATCGATACAGGCGATGTCGACCCTCGCCTCGCACAGGGGTTCCCCGCGACGGGTCACCACCTGGCCGAACTGCAGCCGGGCACGACCCGCGGTCAGGACCTCCGCGCTCACTTCGAGCGCGTCATCCAGCCTGGCGGGCTTGGCATAGCGGCACTCCAGCCGGTGCACCACCAGCTGGACCCCGCTCTCGAACAGCGCGTGCTGGGTGATGCCCCGTGCGCGTAGCCATTCGCTGCGTGCCCGCTCCATGTACTTGAGATAGTTGACGTAGTAGACGATGCCGCCGGCATCGGTATCCTCGATATAGACGCGAACCGGGAAGCGAAACTCGCTCATGGACGCGTCTCCCCCGCGGCATCCTCGGCGCCGGCCGCGGGAGCCAGGCCGAAGTGCTGCCAGGCCTGGCGAGTCACCACCCGACCGCGGGCGGTGCGCATCATCAGCCCCTGCTGTATCAGGTAGGGCTCGATCACGTCCTCGATGGTGTCGCGCTCCTCGCCGATGGCGGCGGCCAGGGAGTCGACGCCCACCGGCCCGCCGTCGAACTTCTCGATCATCGCCAGCAGCAGGCGGCGATCCATATGGTCGAGGCCGTGCTGGTCGACATGAAGCATGTCCAGGGCCCGGTCGGCGATCGCGGCGTCGACATGGCCGTTGCCGCGCACCTCGGCGTAGTCGCGCACCCGGCGCAGCAGCCGGTTGGCGATGCGCGGCGTGCCCCGGGAGCGTTTCGCCACCTCCAGCGCCCCTTCGGGATCGGCCACGACCCCCATCAGTCGCGCCGAGCGTGAGACGATCTCGGTGAGCTCCTCGATGGCATAGAATTCCAGGCGCTGGACGATACCGAAGCGGTCACGCAGCGGCGACGTAAGCAGGCCCGCTCGGGTGGTGGCGCCCACCAGGGTGAAGGGCGGCAGGTCCAGCTTGATCGAGCGTGCCGCCGGCCCCTCGCCGATCACGATATCGAGCTGGAAGTCCTCCATGGCGGGATAGAGGATCTCCTCCACCACCGCCGAGAGGCGATGGATCTCGTCGATGAACAGCACATCACCAGGTTCGAGGTTGGTGAGCATGGCGGCCAGGTCACCGGCGCGCTCCAGCACCGGCCCCGAGGTCGACTTGAGCCCGACGCCCATCTCCTCGGCGATGATGTTGGCCAGGGTCGTCTTGCCGAGCCCCGGCGGACCGAACACCAGGGTGTGGTCGAGGCTCTCGCCGCGTCCACGAGCGGCGCCGATGAAGATCTCGAGCTGCTCGCGTACCCGGGGCTGGCCGATGTAGTCGGCGAGTCGCTTGGGGCGAATGGCGCGATCGACGGGCTCCTCTCCCTCGCGGACATCGGCGGCGATCAGGCGGTCGCTCTCCAGCATCGTGCTACCCCGCCATCCGGCGGCTCAATGCCGCCTTGATCATGGCCTCGGTACTGCCCTCGCCCTCGAGGCCACTGAGCATCCTGGCCGCCTCGGTCGGCTTGTAGCCAAGGCTGACCAGTGCCGCCTCGGCATCGGCCAGCGGGTCCTGTCCCGGCGAGCCGGGCCGACTGCCGCCCTCGAGTCCCGACAGGGAGGGCTCCGGGGACTCCCAGTGGGGGAAGCGGTCACGCATCTCGATGATCAGCCGTTCGGCAGTCTTCTTGCCGACGCCGGGCAGCCGCGTCAGCGACTTGACGTCATCATCCAGCACGCAGCGCCGGAACGCCGCCTCGTCCATGCCGGAGAGGATCGCCAGGGCCAGCTTGGGCCCCACGCCGTTAACCTTGATCAGCGCACGAAACAGGGTGCGTTCCTGGTCGCGCAGGAAGCCATACAGCAGGTGGGCATCGTCGCGCACGCTGAGATGGGTGTAGAGCGATACCGCCTCGCCGACGGCGGGCAGGGCCACCAGCGTGGTCATGGAGGCCTCCAGCTCGTAGCCGACGCCGGCCACATCCACCACCAGCCAGGGGGGCTGTTTGTCGAGAAGCGTGCCTCGCAGGCGTCCGATCATGGGAAGTCCGTATCCTTGCGTCAGGGTGGGCGGCAGGTGCCGCCGTTGGGGCCACTATACTGGTCGGCCGCGGGGCTGGCCAGCCCGGTAGAACGGCGTTCGAGAACGCCGAAAGCGTCGCCTGGAAGCGACAGCGTCAGGGCCGAAAATCGCGCCAGGAGCCGCCCTTGCGCCGGCTGCGATGGCCACCGAAGCTGCCGCTGGTGACCAGCCCGCGGCGAGCATGGGCATGGGTCAGGGCAATGGCCAGGGCATCGGCGGCATCGGCCTGGGGAGTCGCCGAGAGCCCCAGGATCGCGGTCACCATGTGCTGCACCTGGAGCTTGTCGGCACGCCCCGAGCCGGTGACCGCCTGCTTGATCTGGCGCGGACCGTACTCGCTCACCGGCAGGCCGTGGTTGGCCGCACAGACGATGGCGGTGCCGCGCGCCTGGCCTAGCTTGAGGGCCGAGTCGGCATTCTTCGACATCACCACCTGTTCGATGGCGAGCTCCGCCGGGCGATGCACGGCGATCAGCTCGCTCACCCCCGCATAGACCTGGGCCAGCTTCTGGGCCAGGTCGTCGGCGCGAATGCGGATGCAGCCGCTGGCCACGTAGCGCGGCGTGGCCGTAGTCACGTCCAGCACGCCATAGCCGGTGATCCGCGAGCCGGGGTCGATGCCCAGGATCAGCATGTCGGCCATTCACTCGATAGCGTCGAGAACGGCATCGTCGAACTCCGCGTTGGTGGTGACATTCTGGACGTCATCCAGGTCCTCGAGCATGTCGATCAGGCGGATCACCTTGCGGGCAAGCTCCTCGTCTTCGATCGGTGTGGTGGTCTCGGGGAACAGGCCCAGCTCACTGCGCTCGGGCTCGATGTTCGCCCCGATCAGCGCCTCCTTCACCTCATGGTAGGCGTCGGGGGCAGTGACCACTTCCAGGGTGTCGTCATCGAGGGTCACGATATCCTCGGGCTCGGCCTCCAGGGTCGCCTCGATCACCGCCTCCTCCGAGATTCCCGCAGGCAGCGCCAGGCGGCCCTGCTTGTGGAACATGAAGGCCACCGAGCCGCTGGTGCCGAGGTTGCCGCCGCACTTGCTGAAGGCATGTCGCACTTCCGAGACGGTCCGGTTGCGGTTGTCGGTGAGGCACTCGACCATCACCGCCACCCCTTCCGGGCCGTAGCCCTCGTAGATGCACTCCTCCATGGCGTCGTCATCGGCATTGCCGGCGCCGCGGTCGATAGCGCGCTGCACGGTGTCCTTGGGCATATTGTTGGAGAGCGCCTTGTCCACGGCGGTGCGCAATCGCGGGTTGTCTGCCGGATCGGGACCACCCTGGCGCGCGGCCACGGTCAGCTCACGGATCAGCTTGTTGAAGATCTTGCCGCGCTTGGCGTCCTGGGCCGCCTTGCGGTGCTTGATATTGGACCACTTGCTATGGCCGGCCATGCTACCTCCGTTTATCCGTAAGCGCTGGCAGGTGTGGCTTCCACCATGGCGAGGGGCGCCGGGGAACGCCTCAACACCAGCGCTTCAGTGCAAACAGGATATGACACCGGCGCCCTGGGGCGCCGGTGAGATGCATCGGGTCGGGGGCGTCATTACTCGCCGGTGGACTCGGCCCTGGCCTTCTGCCGCAGGCGGATATTCAGCTCCCTGAGCTGATCGCCGCTGACCTCGCCCGGCGCGTCGGTCATCAGGCAGGCCGCACTCTGGGTCTTCGGGAAGGCGATCACCTCGCGGATGGTACGCCCGCCGGTCATCAGCATCACCAGGCGGTCGAGGCCGAAGGCCAGGCCGCCGTGGGGCGGTGCGCCGTACTGCAGGGCGTCGAGCAGGAAGCCGAACTTCTCGCGGGCCTCCTCCTCGCCGATGCCGAGGATCTCGAACACGCGGCGCTGCATCGCCTGGTCATGGATACGAATGGAGCCGCCCCCCAACTCGGTGCCGTTGAGCACCATGTCGTAGGCACGCGAGAGCGCCTCGGCAGGGTTCTCCTTGAGCTCCTCGGGGCTGCACGCCGGCGAGGTGAAGGGGTGGTGCAGCGGGCTCAGGCGACCATCGTCGTCGGCCTCGAACATCGGGAAGTCCACCACCCACAGCGGCGCCCACTCCCGAGTGTAGAGGTCGAGGTCCTCGCCCAGCTTGACGCGCAGCGCACCGATCGCCTCGTTGACGATGCGCGCCTTGTCGGCGCCGAAGAAGATGATGTCGCCATCCTCGGCACCCACCCGCTCGAGGAGCTCCTCGACCACGTTCTCCATGAACTTGACGATGGGCGACTGCAGCCCCTCCAGTCCCTTGGCGCGCTCGTTGACCTTGATCCAGGCCAGGCCCTTGGCACCGTAGATGCCGACGAACTTGGTGTACTCGTCGATCTCCTTGCGCGAGAGCCTGGCGCCACCCGGTACACGCAGGGCAGCCACGCGGCCGTCGTCGGCGCTGGCCGGCCCGGAGAAGACCTTGAAGTCGACCTGCTTCATCAGGTCATCGACGTCGGTGAGTTCCAACGGGATGCGCAGGTCGGGTTTGTCGGAACCGTAGCGGTTCATCGCCTCGTGCCAGCTCATGCGCGGGAACTCGGGCAGCTCGACGCTCAGCACTTCCTGGAACAGCTGGCGGATCATCGCCTCGGTGATGCCCATGATGTCCTCTTCTTCCACGAAGGAGGCCTCGAGGTCGATCTGGGTGAACTCCGGCTGACGGTCGGCGCGCAGGTCCTCGTCGCGGAAGCATTTGGCGATCTGGTAGTAGCGGTCGAAGCCGGCCACCATCAGCAGCTGCTTGAACAGCTGTGGCGACTGGGGCAGCGCGAAGAAACTGCCCGCATGGGTACGGCTGGGCACTAGGTAGTCGCGGGCACCCTCGGGGGTGGCACGGGTCAGGATCGGCGTCTCGATATCGAGGAAGCCCTGGCCCTCGAGGAAGGCGCGCACGCTGTGGGAGATGCGCGAGCGCAGGCGCAGCTTCTCGATCATCTCCGGGCGACGCAGGTCGATATAGCGGTGCTTGAGACGCACCTCCTCGCCCACCTTGCCATGCTCGTCGAGCTGGAACGGCGGGGTGGCGGCGGTGTTGAGCACCTCCACGTCCTTGGCCAACACCTCGATCATCCCGGTGGGCATGTTGGGGTTCTGGGTACCCTCGGGGCGCAGCCGGACGCGGCCCTGGATGCGCAGCACATACTCGCTGCGGGCACGGTCGGCGTTGGCGAAGGCCTCGGCGGTATCGGGGTCGACCACGACCTGGGCGATGCCATCACGATCGCGCATGTCGAGGAAGATCACGCCCCCGTGGTCACGGCGGCGGTGAACCCAGCCGCACAGGGTGACCGTCTGGTCCACCAGGGTCTCGTTGAGCTGGCCGCAATAATGGCTGCGCATGTCGTGTCCTGTTCTGTTGCGTGGTGTAAGTCGAATAACGTGAATCGACGAGGGGCGGCCCTCAGGCCGCCGCTCCATCCTTCTTGCTGGTCTTGGTGTCAGGCTTGGCGCCACCGCCGTCACCGGCGAGGTTCTTCTTGCTGCCGGACTTGAAATCGGTCTCGTACCAGCCACCGCCAGCCAGCCGGAACCCGGCGGCGGAGACCAGGCGCGACAGCGCCGAGGCCGCGCAGGCGGGGCAGTCGGTCAGCGGCTCTGCGCTGAGTTTCTGAAGCTTTTCCAGACGGTGGCCGCAGGCCTTGCACTCGTATTCGTAGATGGGCATGGTTTGATCACTCCCAATCGTCATCACCCAGTATCAGGACGCGGTCGGGCCAGGCCCGACTCAGGCGAATATGCGGCCGGCCCCAGCAACTTCCAAGCCTGCCAAAGCCCGCTATTATAGCGCGCCTGACACCAGTGCGGGCAAGGCGCACCTCACACAGCAAGGATCCCTCGATGAAAGCCGTGATTCTCGATGCCGCAAGCCTCGGCCCCGATGTCGACCTGGCGCCTCTGCGTGACCAGGTCGATGACCTGGTCATCCACGCCAGAAGCACCACCCATGAGGCCCGGGAGCGCCTCACCGCCGCCGAGATCGCGATCGTCAACAAGGTGGTGCTGGACGCCGCGACCCTCGACGCCCTGCCCTCCCTGAAACTGATCTGCGTGCTGGCCACGGGAACCAACAACATCGACATGGCCGCGGCGAAGCGCCTGGGCATCGCGGTGAAGAATGTGACGGGCTACGGCACCGCCAGCGTGGCCCAGCATACCCTGATGCTGCTGCTGGCCCTGGCCAATCGCCTGCCACTCTACCGGCGCGACGTGGCGGCAGGTCGCTGGGGCGAGAGCCCCTTCTTCTGCCTGATGGATCATCGCACCCTGCAGCTCGAGGCCAAACACCTGGCGATCGTCGGCCAGGGGGAGCTGGGGAGCCGTGTGGCACAGCTGGCCGAGGCCTTCGGCATGCGCGTGACCTTCACCGCCCGTCCCGGCAACGAGGCCCATGACGACCGCCCGGGGCTGGCCGAGCTGGCCCCGGAGGTGGATGCGATCAGCCTGCACTGCCCGCTCAACGAGGACACACACCACCTGGTGGGTGCCGACCTGCTGGCCCGGCTCCGCCCCGGCGCCCTGCTGGTCAACTGCGCCCGGGGGGGCATCATCGACGAATCGGCGGCCCTCACCGCCCTGCGCGATGGCCGCCTGGGCGGACTCGGCGTGGACGTACTGCCCGAGGAGCCGCCCCGGGACGGCCATCCGCTGATCGATGCGCTGAACGAACCGCTCAACCTGATCGTCACGCCCCACAACGCCTGGATCACCCCCGAGGCGCGCCAGAACGTGGTGGCGCTGACGGCCGACAACCTCCGCGAATGGTCACGGGGGCGGTGACGATGCAGCGAGTCGAGAGCCAGCACTTCTACTGCCATAACTATGGTTCCATCAACCTCGACCACTTCTATCGGGTCCCCCACCTGGTGGCACCGGGGGAGACACTGGCTAGCCACGATTACCGCGTGGGGCTGGGCGGCAAGGGCGCCAACCAGTCGTTGGCCATGGCTCGGGCCGGTGGCCGTCTCAGCCACTGGGGGCGAGTCGGGCGCCAGGACGCCTGGGCCCGTGACACCCTGGCTCGGGCCGGCGTCGATGTCGGCCAGGTCAGGCTGGTCGATGAGCCCAGCGGGCACGCCATCATCCAGGTGGACGATGCCGGCGAGAACGCCATCATCCTGTTCCCCGGCGCCAACCACGGAAGCTCGCGAGAGCAGTTGGCCGAGCTCGTCGATGCTGCCACCCCGGGTGACTGGCTGCTGCTGCAGAACGAGCGTAGCGGTCTGGAGGAACTGATCCCCCTGGCCATCGAGCGGGGCCTGAAGGTGGCCTTCAACCCGGCGCCGATGGATGACAGCGTGGTGCAATTGCCGCTGTCGCTGTGTTCCGTGCTGTTCGTCAACCGCACCGAGGCCGCCCGACTGGCTGGCCTCGCCGTGCAGAGCAGCGCCGAGGCTCTGCTCGATGCCCTGGCCTCACGGCTGCCCGAGACTGAGGTGGTGCTGACCCTGGGCGGCGAAGGCGCCTGGTACCAGCACCAAGATGAACGCCGCCACCAGCCGGCGCTACCGGTCATGGCGGTGGATACCACCGCCGCCGGCGATACCTTCATCGGCTACTACCTGGCCGCCCTGCAGGCGGGCATGCCGATCGCCGATTGCCTACGCCGCGCCGCCACTGCCGCAGCCCTCGGCGTGCAGCGCCCCGGCGCCGCTGAGAGCATTCCCGCTCTCGACGAGGTGGAGCGGGCCCTTAGGCAAGGCCCCGGGTCACCGGGTGCCCCCGTCAACCCTGAAGCCCCCTGACCGCGGAGCGCGTCATGACACATTCCATCATCTTCGACACCGACCCTGGCGTGGATGACGCCCAGGCCATCGCCATCGCCCTGCGCCATCCCGAAATCGAGCTGCTGGGCATGACCACCACCTACGGCAATGTCGATGTGGAGGTGGCTACCCGCAATGCCCTGCTGCTCGCCCAGCTGGCCAGGCGCGACGATGTCCCGGTCGCCCAGGGTGCCGCCGCGCCCATGATCAAGCCCCGTCACGCGCCCCCCGCCCATATCCATGGCGCCAACGGCCTGGGCGATATCGCCCTGCCCGAGGTCGAGGGGCGGGCCGATCCCCGCAGTGCGGGGCAGTTTATCGTCGATACAGTGAACGCCCGTCCCGGCGAGGTGACGCTGGTGGCGGTGGGTCCGGTGGGCAACCTGGCCGCGGCGCTGCAGCTCGACCCCGCGATCATCGACAAGGTGAAGCAGGTGGTGATCATGGGCGGGTCGGTCCGCGAGGGCGGCAATGTCACCCCCGTGGCCGAGGCCAACATGTTCAACGACCCGGATGCCGCGGCGAGGGTGCTGACCGCCGGCTGGCCGTTGACCCTGGTGGGGCTCGATGTCACCCACCGCTGCGTGCTGACCCCGGCACACATGGCGCGTATCGAGGCGGGCCAGGGTGAGCTCGGCCAGGTGCTGGCCGGCAGTTACGCCTTCTACCGTGACTTCTATCACGAGTTCCTGGGCATCGATGGCTGCTGCCCCCACGACAGCTGCGCCCTGGCTTGGCTGCTGCGACCCGAGCTGTTCACCACGGCCCGCGGTCACCTCACCGTGGCCACCGAGGGCGATGCCGAGGGGCAGACGATCTTCGCCCCCGAGGGGCGTGGATTCATCGAGGCGCGCTGGTCGCGCACCCCGCTGGTGCAGGTCTGCCTGGGTGTCGACGGCGAGGCGGTCAGCGACTGGATCGCCGACGTGCTCGCCTGAGGCTCAGCCGGTACGGAAGTCGTCCGGGGCGTGGGTCTCGAGGACCTCGAGTTCCACGTGGGTGACCCGGGCGTTGTCCGGGCCCTTCCAAAGCCACTCGGCGACTTCCCTCACGGCCTCGCGGCGGCCGCACAGCAGCACCTCCACGCGGCCGTCCGGCAGGTTGGTGGCATGGCCGGTGAGGCCGTGCCTGAGCGCCTGCTCCTGGGTGGCGCGGCGGTACCAGACGCCCTGGACCTTGCCGGTCACCAGGGCCTTCACGCAGGTCGTCTCCATGGCGAACTCCTTGTCTCGATGGTCGACTTCCTTTCTACCAGCCACCGCCCCCACTCGGCCACCCTCGGGCACCCTCGGGCACGATGGTCCTGGGCAGGCCGACGCTGCCCTCAGGCGTCGTCGCGACGGGGTGCCTGCGCTTCCGGCTGCTCGACGGCGGTGCTTACCGGCGAATGGCGGATATCCCCAAGCAGCTCACGCCTGACCACCACGGCGGTATTGCGCGGCACCAGCGGCTTGCCTCGCTCGCTAAGGTGACAACGCGTGAACGCGGCGCCGAACAGCAGGATCAGCGAACTGTAGTAGACCCAGAGGAGGATCATCACCACCGACCCTGCCGCGCCGTAGGTAGAGGCGGTAGCGGTATGTGACAGGTAGACGGCGATCACCGAACGGCCTACCGCGAACAGCAACGCTGTCACCAGGGCCCCCACCACCACGTCACGCCAGCTCAGTACCACGTCGGGCAGGACCTTGAAGATGGTCGCGAAGAGCGCGGCGATGACCGCCAGGGAGACCAGGAACTCGGCGGTGGTGGTCAGCAGGCCCACATAGGGCACCATCTCGTCGGCGGCCTGCAGGGCGGCGCGAAGCATCACGCCGAGCACCAGCGAGACCAGCAGGATGAAGCCGATGGAGAGCACCACGGTCAGCGACAGCAGGCGGTTCTTGATGAACACTAGCGCGCTGTTGGCACTGGGTCGCGCGGTCACTCCCCAGATGGTGTTGAGGGAGAACTGCATCTGGGCGAATACGGTGGTAGCACCCACGAGCAGTGCCCCGAAGCCCAGCAGGGAGGGCAGCAGCCCCGACTCCTCGATGCGTGACTGGGCCACGGCGGCCTCGATGGCGGCGGCGGCATCCTGCCCCATGGTGCCCTGCAGCTGGGCGACGATCTGTCCATGGGCGGCCTCCTCCCCCAGCACCAGACCGATCACGGTGACCGCAATGATTACCGTGGGTGCCAAGGAGAATAGCGTGTAGAAGGCCAGCGAGCCGGCGTAGCTGAAGGCGTTGCGCTCCAGCCATAGGCGGATGGCACCATGCATCACCTGCCACCAGAACATCACCTCGGCCTTGAGCCGGGCGGGCGATAGCTTCCTTGGATCGAACATCAAACTCCCCGCTTCCCTGTGCCTGTCGAAGATCGTTTTGCCACAGCATACCGGAAGCCCACCTCGAGCGTCTTGCCGGAGCCCGGGGCGCATTGCAAGCCTCTGTGTGCACAAACATAATGGAGTGGACACTTCACAGCAGGCCCCTCCATGAGCCCTTGCACGGACACCACTTCCGATAGCCCCGATTTCGACTGCCTGGTCTTCATCGGTCGCTTCCAGCCGCCGCACCTGGGCCACCTGGCGGTGATCCATCAGGCCCTGAAACGCGCCCGGCAGGTGATCGTGATGGTGGGTTCGGCCTGGCAGGCGCGCTCCCTGCGCAACCCCTGGCGCTTCGACGAGCGTCGCGCCATGCTGCGCAGCGCCTTCGATGCCGAAGAGAATGAACGCCTCGCCGTGGTACCGCTGCTCGATGCCCTCTACAACAACGATGTCTGGGTGCGTGACGTGCAGCGCAAGGTGCGTGATATCGCCAGTCCTCTAGGTGCAAGACTTCCGCGCATCGGCCTGATCGGGGCCAGCCGTGGTCAGTCCAGCTACTACCTGTCGCTGTTTCCCCAGTGGGAGTCGGTGAGCGTGCCGCTGGTGGAGGGCATCTCCGCCAGCCAGATACGTGAACGGCTGTTCCGCTCCACTTCCTCCGCCGGCGACTACCTGAGCACCGGCGCGTCCCACGACCTGCCTCCCGGGGTTGTCGATACCCTGCGTGGCTTCTGCACCGGGGAGGGTTACCGCCAGCTGATCGAGGAGCAAGTGCTGCTCGACCAGTACCGCAGCGCCTGGGCCCAGGCGCCCTACCCGCCCATCTTCGTCACGGTCAATGCGGTGGTGGTGCAGTCCGGCCATGTCCTGCTGGTGCGGCGCACCGCGGCGCCCGGCAAGGGGCTCTACGCCCTGCCAGGGGGCTTCATCAATCCCCATGAACGCCTGCTGGACGCCTGCCTCCGGGAGCTGCGCGAGCGGGTGCGGCTGAAGGTGCCCGAACCGGTCCTCAAGGGCTCGCTGCGCGGGCAGCGCCTGTTTGATGAGCCCCATCGCAGCTGGCGGGGGCGCACCCTGGCCGAGGCCTTCTACTTCGCGCTGCGCCCGGAGCAGCAGCTGCCGCGCCTGAAGCCGGTGCAGGGCGGCGATCACGCACGCTGGGTGGCGCTGGCCGACCTCGACCCGGAGAGCCTTTTCGAGGACCACTTCTTCATCATCCAGGACTTCCTGGGGCTACCCGCTGACTTCGGGGGGGCCTAACTCTCGCCTGCCTGAGAATAGCGACGATCCGCCTGGGGCCGGGCTATCGGGCGAAGCATGCACTCGCCCCTTTTTCAGGCCTGGAGGAAGTCGCGAGGCAACTTCTGCATCTGCTTCCAGAGCTTCTCGACGCCGGGCTTGTGGACCAGCGAGCAGCGGTAGAGGCGGATCTCTAGCGGGATATCCCACTTCTCGTCGCCGGCACGTACCAGGCGGCCATCCTTGAGTTCCTCACGGATACAGAAGTCGGGGATCCAAGCCAGGCCCATGCCCTGCATCACCATGCCCTTGAGCCCTTCAGCCATGGCCGTCTCGTAGACGGTACGCAGACGCAGGCGCAGCGGGTCGTTCTTGAGCAGCATGCGCACGCTGCGCCCGAGGAAGGCGCCCTGGGTGTAGGCCAGGTAGGGAATCGAATCCTCGCCCCGGAGGGGAAAGCGAGGCTCGCCATCCTCGTCCGGCAGACAGACAGGCACCATCTTCACCTGGCCGATAGAGAAGGAGGGAAAGACCTCGGAGTCGAGTTGCATGGTGGCATGGGAGTCGTGATAGGCGAGCATCAGGTCGCAGTTGCCCTCACGCAGCACGTGGATTGCCTCGCCCACATTCATGGCGATCAGGCGGGTGGGCAGTTCACCGATGCCCTGCTGCAGGCGCGAGATCCAGGGCGGGAAGAAGCTCAGTGCCAGGGAGTGGGCGGCGACGATGTCGAGGGCCTCGTTGGCCATGGCCAGGCCCCGCAGATGTCCGAGGCTCTCGTTGAGTTGCTCCACCAGGTTGCGGGCCGTGACCAGGAAGAGCTGGCCCTCCGGTGTCAGCCCGACCGGGGTTGTGGAACGATCCACCAGGGTGGCACCGACGGCCTGTTCCAAGGAACGAATGCGGCGACTGAAGGCAGGCTGGGTGACGTGGCGCTGCCGCGCCGAGGCGGAAAAGCTACGTGTGTTGGCCAGGGCAACGAAGTCCTCCAGCCACTTGGTCTCGAGGTTCACCGCGACTCCCGATCCGTGTGGTGGGCGTAACGACCGAGGGATACCGGTCATCGCAAGATTTTAATATATCACTGAATCGGGGCCAGCAGGTAGGCGGCCCGGGAGACCAGCTTGCGCCATAGCGGACGCGAGGTGATCTCCTCGATATCGATGCGACGGCAGTCGCTGAAGTCCTTCTCGAGCATCAGCCGAACCTGGGCGGCAAACTGGCGATCCGGCAGGAAGGCGGTGATCTCGAAGTTGAGTCGGAAGGAGCGGTTGTCCAGGTTGACCGTGCCGACGCTGGCCGCCGCATCATCGATCAGCATGACCTTCTGGTGAAGGAAGCCGGGCTGGTAGCGATAGACCTTGACGCCGGCACGCAGCATGTCGGGCAGGAAGGAGAAGGCGGAAAGGAACACCAGCAGGTGGTCGGGCCGCTCGGGCATCATGATGCGCACGTCCACACCGCGCATGGCTGCCAGGCGCAGGGCATCCTGAACCCCCTGGTCGGGCACGAAGTAAGGGCTGGTGACCCAGAAGCGCTCCCGGGCACTGTGGATGGCGTGCTGGACCAGCAGGCTGGCGGTGTCCTGGGTATCAGCCGGCCCCGAGGGAACGATCACCACGCTGTGGCACTCCTCGCAGGTCAGTGTCGGCTGCCAGGCCAGGTTGATCAGCTCACCGGTGGCCCAGTGCCAGTCCTCCCAGAAGGCCTCCTGAAGCCCCAGTACGCTAGGCCCGGTCAGCTTGAGGTGGGTGTCGCGCCAGGGGCCATGACGGGGATGGTGCCCCATGTACTCGACCCCGACGTTGAAGCCGCCGAGCCACCCTTCCCTGCCGTCCACCACCAGTACCTTGCGATGGTTGCGGAAGTTGAGCTGGAAACGATGGCGAAAGCCCCGCGAGGAGCGGAAGGCGCTGACCTCGATGCCCTCCTCGGCCAGGTCACGCAGGTAGCCCTCGTTGAGCTGGTGACTGCCCACCTCATCATAGAGAAAGTAGATCCGCACCCCACGCTCTGCGGCACGCACGAGATGTCGCTTGAGCTCGGCGCCCAGGGCATCGTTGCGCACGATGAAGAACTGGACCAGAACATACTCCTCTGCCCTGTCGATACCGTCGAAGAGGCTGTCGAAGGTCGCCTGGCCGTCGACCAGCAACTCGGCACGGTTGCCGCTGGTCATCGGCATCTGGGCCAGCTGTTCCACGGCACGCACATCGGGGTCGCGGGCATCGGCGAGGAAGGGTTCGACCTGGGAACGGTAGCGGGCCAGTACCCGGCGCAGCACGCTGTCGCGTTCGCCGCGGGCCGAGACATAGCCATAGAAGCGCGGCTGCCCGAAGATCCAGTAGGCAGGCAGCGCCAGATAGGGAAAGGTGAGCAGGGAGAGAATCCAGGCGATGGCTCCCTGGGAGGTACGGCTGGACAGCAGGGCGAGTACCGCGGAAAGGATACCCAGCAGATGTACCGTAAAGATCGCCAGCCCGATCAGCCAGGACGTCATGCGCACTCCCTGCAGAAACAGTCCTGAGCAGCATACTCAAACGGCAGCAGCCCCGCCAGATGGCGGGGCTGCTGCGGATCACCGGGCGACCTCAGGCACGCTCGGCGATGATCTCCTTCCACTTGGCGGGACCGGTCTGGTGCACCGAGGTGCCCTGGCTGTCCACCGCCACGGTCACCGGCATGTCCTCCACCTCGAACTCGTAGATGGCCTCCATGCCGAGATCCTCGAAGCCCACCACACGGGCCTTCTTGATCGCCTGAGCCACCAGGTATGCGGAGCCCCCCACCGCCATCAGGTAGACCGCCTTGTTGTCGCGGATCGCCTCGATGGCCGCTTCGCCGCGCTCGGCCTTGCCGACCATGCCCTGCAGGCCGGTCTCCTCGAGCATGGTGCGGGTGAACTTGTCCATACGGGTGGCGGTGGTCGGACCGGCCGGACCCACCACCTCGTCACCCACCGGATCCACCGGGCCCACGTAGTAGATAAAGCGACCCTTGAGGTCCACCGGCAGCGGCTCACCCTTGGCGATCATGTCGACCATGCGTTTGTGAGCGGCATCACGGCCGGTGAGTAGCTTGCCGTTGAGCAGCAGGGTGTCACCCGGCTGCCAGGTCTGCACCTCCTCGGGGGTCACGCTGTCGAGGTCGACGCGCTTGACGTTGTCTCCCGCCTCGCGGGTGATCTCCGGCCAGTCCTCCAGCTTGGGTGCCGGCAGGGCCGCGGGACCGCTGCCATCCAGGGTGAAGTGGGCATGGCGGGTGGCGGCGCAATTAGGGATGATCGCTACCGGCTTGTTGGCGGCATGGGTCGGGTAGTCCTTGACCTTGATGTCGAGCACCGTGGTCAGGCCGCCCAGGCCCTGGGCGCCGATGCCGCTCTTGTTGACCTTGTCGAACAGCTCCAGACGCAGTTCCTCGGCACGATTGGAAGCGCCGCGAGCCTGCAGCTCCTGGATATCGATGGGGTCGAGCAGTGCCTCCTTGGCGATCTCCATGGCCTTCTCGGCGGTGCCACCGATGCCGATGCCCAGCATGCCGGGCGGACACCAGCCGGCCCCCATCTTGGGCAGCTGCTCCATCACCCAGTCGACCACGCTGTCTGATGGGTTGAGCATGGCGAACTTTGACTTCGCCTCGCTGCCGCCGCCCTTGGCAGCCACGTAGACCTCCACGGTATCACCGGGAACGATCTTGTGGTGGATGATCGCCGGGGTGTTGTCGCCGGTGTTCTTGCGGGCGCCGTCAGGATCGGCCAGCACCGAGGCACGCAGCACGTTGTCGGGCAGCTGGTAGGCGCGGCGCACGCCCTCGTTGACCATGTCGTCAAGGCTCATCTCGGCATCCCAGCGCACATTCATGCCGACGTGCAGGAAAACGGTGACGATGCCGGTGTCCTGGCAGATGGGGCGATGGCCCATGGCGCACATGCGCGAATTGATCAGGATCTGGGCGATGGCGTCCTTGGCCGCCGGGTTCTCCTCGCGCTCATAGGCCTGGGCCATGGCGTCGATGAAATCCTTGGGATGGTAATAGGAGATGTACTGCAGGGCATCGGCGACGCTCTGGATCAGATCATCCTGACGAATCACGGTCATGGGCAAGGGACTCCTTGGCTTGTCGGCATGCCCGCTCCTGAACGGCGCTTCGTGGCCGCGGTGGCGGGCTCGAACGGGCGGCATTATACCCTACCCTTCGCCCTGTCTTCATTGATGCCACCAAAGTGGATTATGTGTGGTTTGAGAAAGTAGATAACGGTATAAATATCGGTTTCGAGACCCTCAGGCTACCTACCCTGATGCTCAGCACAATGGCGGCAGCGTCAGGCTGCCTTACCCTAGCGCCAGCTGGCGTTCCCTGAGCTCATGCAGGCGATCACGCAGCCGCGCGGCCTCCTCGAACTCCAGGTTCTGGGCCGCCTCGAACATGGCATCCTCGACCCGGGTGAGCTCTCGGACCAGCTCCTGGGGGGAAAGGTCTGCGGGGTCGTAGACACCGGCCGGCTCGGCCACCTTGCGCTCCCCGCGACGCCCCTTGCCCTTCTTCCCCGGTGTCTGGGCCGCCTCGAGGATATCCGCCACCGAGCGGGTCACCGTGGTCGGAGTGATGCCGTGCTCCTCGTTGAAGGCGATCTGCTTGGCACGGCGGCGCTCCGTCTCGTCCATGGCACGACGCATGGAGTCGGTGACCCGGTCCGCGTAGAGGATCGCCTTGCCATGGGCATTGCGCGCGGCCCGCCCCATGGTCTGGATCAGCGAGCGCTCGTTGCGCAGGAAGCCCTCCTTGTCGGCGTCGAGGATCGCCACCAGCGAGACCTCGGGGATATCCAGGCCCTCGCGCAGCAGGTTGATGCCGACCAGCACATCGAACTTGCCCAGGCGCAGGTCGCGAATGATCTCCACCCGCTCCACGGTATCGATATCCGAGTGCAGGTAGCGTACCCGCACCCCGTGCTCGTCCAGATATTCGGTGAGATCCTCGGCCATGCGCTTGGTCAGCGTGGTCACCAGCACGCGCTCGTCGGCCCCGGCCCGCAGGTGGATCTCGGAGAGCAGGTCATCCACCTGGGTGGTGGCCGGGCGCACCTCCAGCTCCGGGTCGAGCAGGCCGGTGGGACGCACCACCTGCTCCACCACCCGGCCGGCATGCTCGGCCTCGTAGGGGCCAGGTGTCGCCGAGACGAAGATGGTCTGGGGACAGATCGCCTCCCACTCCTCGAACTTCATGGGACGGTTGTCCAGCGCCGAGGGCAGCCGGAAACCGTACTCCACCAGGGTCTCCTTGCGCGAGCGGTCGCCCTTGTACATGCCGCCGACCTGGGGAACGCTGACGTGGCTCTCGTCGATGAACAGCAGCGAATCGTCGGGCAGGTAGTCGAAGAAGGTGGGCGGCGGCTCCCCGGGGTTGCGCCCCGAAAGATAGCGGGAGTAGTTCTCGATGCCGTTGCAGTAGCCGAGCTCCAGCATCATCTCGATGTCGTAGAGGGTGCGCTGCTCCAGGCGCTGGGCCTCTACCAGCCGCTCGTGCTTCCTGAGCCACTCAAGGCGCTCGACGAGCTCCGCCTTGATCTGGTCGATGGCCCCCAGGATCGTCTCCCGGGGGGTCACGTAGTGCGACTTGGGATAGATGGTCATGCGCGGCACCTCGCCACGCACCTCGCCGGTGAGCGGGTCGAACAGGCGGATCGAGTCGATCTCGTCGTCGAACAGCTCGACGCGCACCGCCTCGTCCTCGGCGTCGGCCGGAAAGATGTCGATGACGTCGCCGCGCACCCGGTAGGTGCCGCGCTTGAAGTCCATGTCGTTGCGGGTGTACTGAAGCTCCGCTAGGCGGCGCAGCAGCTTGCGCTGATCGATCAGCTCGCCGCGGGTGAAGTGCAGGCGCATCTTGAGGTACTGGTCGGGATCGCCCAGGCCATAGATGGCGGAGACCGAGACCACGATCAGGGCGTCGCGACGCTCCAGCAGTGCCTTGGTAGCGGAGAGGCGCATCTGCTCGATATGGTCGTTGATCGAGGCATCCTTCTCGATGAAGGTGTCCGAGGAGGGCACATAGGCCTCGGGCTGGTAGTAGTCGTAGTAGGAGACGAAATACTCCACGGCGTTGTCCGGGAAGAAGGCCTTGAACTCGCCGTAGAGCTGGGCCGCCAGCGTCTTGTTGGGCGCCATGACGATGGTCGGGCGCTGCAGGCGCTCTACCACGTTGGCCATGGTGAAGGTCTTGCCGGAGCCCGTGACCCCGAGCAGGGTCTGGTGGGCCAGCCCCGCCTCCAGGCCACCCACCAGGCCTTCGATGGCCGATGGCTGGTCACCTGCAGGCTGGAACTTCGAGGCGAGGCGAAAGGGCTTGCTCATGGGGTCTCCGGGTTGGGGCAGCGGCCGACCCGGCCGCCGCTCGGTATCACGCCCCGGATCAGGCCGGGGTCACGGCTCGGGTGCTCACCTCCACCGTGGAGCTGGTCATCAGCCGGTGGATGGGGCACTTGTGGCTGATCTCCTCGAGGCGGTCGACCTGCTCCGGGTCGCTGATGCCGTGGAAGGTCATCTCCACGTCGAGGCGGTAGGTGCCGTGGCGTTCCTCGCTGTCATCGCGGTGCACCTTGACGCTGATGCCCTCCAGGGGCCACTTCTTGCGCCGCGCATACATCATCGAGGTGATCGCCTTGCAGGCCCCAAGCGACAGATCGAAGTAGTCGTGGGGGTCGGGAGCACCGCCCTCGCCGCCGTAGGATTCCGGCACATCCACGAACAGGTCCTCGAAGCCGTCGAGCTCGACCCGCTGACGGAAGATATGGTTGCGTACGCTTTGGATCTCAATGGTCTTCTTCACACGGATACTCCCTGCTCACCTGACTTGGATCGGTAGCCTCAGGGCCTCGATCGCCTTGATCATCGCCTCCCGCCGGGCGCGCCCCTCCACCTCGGCGCCGTGGCGCCCCACCTCGGCGCTATCGACGCCATCGAGCATCATCAACGCGGTGGTGATGCGATTGACCTGATCGGCGTCGGTGACACCCTCGAAACTCAGCGACTGGTGGGCCATGACGTGACTCCTGGCTTGCCTGGCATGGATGAACCCGGGAGTCTAGCATGGGCCACCCGGGCCGGCAGCGGTTGCAATGTCGCGGCGGCGCCCGCATGTCTCCGGGTATCCCGACCCTTTCCCTGACACGACGAGGCTTCCCATGCAGGACTGGATCACCGAGCTGGGCGCACGCACGCTCGCCGACGACCGCATCACCTTCGACACACAGGATGCCGCACGCCAGGCCCTGGATGCCACGGTGGTGACACCGCTCCTGCAGTTCGGAGTGCTGGATGTGGTGGGTGCCGATGCCGAGAAGTTCCTGCAGGGCCAGGCGAGCGCCCAGCTCAATCTGGTCGATGGCGACTTCGCCCCACTGACGGTGATCTGCACCCCCAAGGGGCGGATGCTGGCCAATGCCCAACTGCTACGCGTGGCCGAGGGCCACTACCGGCTGATCCTGCACCGCGACCTGGTCGACTCCCTGGCCGATCACCTGAAGAAGTTCGCCGTCTTCTACAAGGTCGAGCTGACAGCGCGAAATGACCTGGCGCTGATCGGCCTGATCGGCCAGGAGGCCTCCGCACTGGCCGAGGTACGCCTGGATATTGCCCCCCCGGCGATCTGGCACCAGGCCGGCGACGCCGAGACCCAGCTGCTGGCACACCCCGGCCCCCGCCCGCGCCTGCTGGCCATCCTGCCAACCGAGCGGGCGACGGAGGTCTGGCCGACCCTGGCAAAGCAGGCCACGCCGGCAGGCAATGCGGTCTGGTGCCTGCACGATATCCAGGCGGGTCTGGCCTGGTTGACCTCACACCACCGCGACGCCCTGCTGCCGCAGATGATCAACTGGGAGGCGCTGGGCGGCATCAGCTTCAAGAAGGGCTGCTACACCGGCCAGGAGGTGGTGGCACGCGCCCACTTCCGGGGGCAGGTAAAGCGTCGGTTGATGCGTGGCCAGCTCGACGGCAGCGTACTGCCGGAAATCGGCAGCCCCGTCCTCGACACCAATGACAAGGCAGTGGGCGAGGTGATCACCACCGAGCTCGACGCCTACGACCAGGCAGAGGTGCTGGTGGTGCTGAGCACCAAGGAGGATATCGGCCCTCTGAACGTGGCCGGACAGAAGCTCAAGCTGCTGCAGCTGCCCTACCCCATCGAGCGCCTCGACCCAGAGAGCCTGGCGGCGTCATAGCCGAAACAGGCGACGTGCGGTGGCAGTGCTGTTCGCTGCCACCGCCTCCGGACCCTGCCCCCACAGCCTGGCGACGACCCGGCATACCTCGGCCACTCGGGCGGGTTCATTGCGCTCCCCCTGGTGGCCAGCCAGAGGCATGTCGGGACTGTCGGTCTCCAGTACATAGCCGTCATCGGGCAGGCTCTGCACCGCCCGCTGCAGGCGTTTGGCCCGATCGAAGGTGACCGCCCCGCCAAGCCCCACCACGAACCCCAGGTCGAGGAACTTGCCGGCCTGCTGCGGGGAGCCGGCGAAGGCGTGAACCAGGCCGCCGGCGGGAAGGTCGAGCTGGCGCAGCCGCTTGGCTACCGGGTCGTTGGCCCGCACGCAGTGGATCACCACCGGCAGCTTGCGCGCCTTGGCAATACGCAGCTGCGCGTCGAACAGCCGCCATTGGGCGTCCAGGGTGTCGCCGAAGCGGGCGTCGATGCCGCACTCGCCCACCGCCACCGATTGCGGGTTCGCATCCAGCACCTGCGCAAGCGCCTCGATGTCCCCCGCGGCGTGCTCCTCCATGAAATACGGATGCAGCCCCAGGCAGACACTGACGTCATCGCGTACGCCCAGCGCCAGCACCCCGGCCCAGCGACGGCGCGTCGTGCCCGGCACGATGAAATGCGCCACACCCGCCGCCCGGGCCCGCTCGATCACTGCCTCGCGGTCGGCGTCGAAGTCGGAGAAATCCAGATGGCAGTGGGCGTCGATCAGCATAGTGACAAGCGACAAGGATCAAGGCGCAAGGCAGAGGTATCCTTGCTACGTGTATGAAGCGAGGGAGCGCCGGGGGCGGGTCGAAGAGGAGGTCCTATGCCAGGGATGGCATCGGTAGCGCCCAGGGATGGGTTCACAGCGCCTCCTCGAAGGCCCGCCGCCGGATCAGCCC
This sequence comes from Halomonas sp. C10-5, assembly GCF_057169305.1. Taxonomy (NCBI): domain Bacteria; kingdom Pseudomonadati; phylum Pseudomonadota; class Gammaproteobacteria; order Oceanospirillales; family Halomonadaceae; genus Halomonas; species Halomonas sp. C10-5. Next base: position 1,635,630 of record NZ_CP175665.1, on the reverse strand, counting down.
CGAGCGACGCAGCAACTTATCGCCAGGGTATCAATGCTCCCGGGTGGGCTGGAAGCGGATCTCCGGCCAGCGCTCCTGGGTCATTTGCAGATTCACGCGCGTGGGGGCGATATAGGTCAGGTAGCCGCCGCCATCGATGGCCAGGTTGGTGCTCGCCTTGCGCTTGAACTCCTCGAGCTTGCGAGCATCGTCGCAGTAGACCCAGCGCGCGGTATTGACGTTCACCCCCTCGTAGACACAATCGACCTTGTACTCCTCCTTGAGGCGGTGGGCGACCACGTCGAACTGCAGGGTACCCACCGCACCGAGGATCAGGTCGTTGTTGTCCAGCGGCATGAACACCTGGGTGGCCCCCTCCTCGGAAAGCTGCTGCAGGCCCTTCTGGAGTGCCTTCATCTTCAGCGGGTCCTTGAGGCGCACGCGCTTGAACAACTCCGGCGCGAAGTGCGGGATGCCGGTGAAACGCATGTCCTCGCCCTGGGTGAAGGTGTCACCGATCTGGATGGTGCCGTGGTTGTGCAGGCCGATGATGTCACCGGGCCAGGCCTCCTCCACCTGGGCGCGGTCCGAGGCCATGAAGGTCAGGGCATCGGCGATCTTGACGTCCTTGCCGATGCGAACATGGCGCATCTTCATGTTCTTCTCGTATTTTCCAGAACAGACGCGCAGGAAGGCGATACGGTCGCGGTGATTGGGATCCATGTTGGCCTGGATCTTGAACACGAAGCCGGTAAATCGGCCATCCTCGGCCTCCACGGTTCGCGTGTCGGTCTCGCGGGGCTGCGGCGGCGGCGCATATTCGACGAAGCCGTCGAGCATCTCGCGCACCCCGAAGTTGCCCATGGCGGTACCGAAGTAGACCGGCGAGAGTTCACCGCGCAGGTAGGCCTCGTGGTCGAACTCATGGGACGCCCCGCGCACCAGCTCCACCTCCATGCGCAACTCCTCGGCCTGCTCCTCGCCGAGCACCGCGTCCACCTCGGGGTTGTCGAGCCCCTCGATGCGCTTGTCATCGGGAATGCGGCTGCCCTGCCCCTGGGTATAGAGGTGGATGGTGTCGTTATAGAGATGGTAGACACCCCTGAAGTGACGCCCCATACCGATCGGCCAGGTCATCGGCGCGCACTGGATATTGAGCACCTCCTCGACCTCGTCCATCACCTCGATGGGATCGCGGATGTCACGGTCCATCTTGTTGATGAAGGTGAGGATCGGCGTGGTACGCAGGCGACAGACCTCCATCAGCTTGATGGTCCGCGCCTCGACGCCCTTGGCCCCGTCAATCACCATCAACGCCGAATCCACCGCGGTCAGGGTGCGGTAGGTGTCCTCGGAGAAGTCCTCGTGGCCGGGCGTGTCGAGCAGATTGACGATGCGTCCACCGTAGGGGAACTGCATCACCGAGGTGGTCACCGAGATGCCGCGCTCCTGCTCCATCTTCATCCAGTCGGAGGTGGCGTGGCGGTCGTTGCGCTTGCTCTTCACCGAGCCGGCCATCTGGATGGCATTGCCGAACAGCAGCATCTTCTCGGTGATGGTCGTCTTGCCGGCATCCGGGTGCGAGATGATCGCAAAGGTGCGCCGAAGCCCGGTCTCATGGGCCTGTTTCTGGTCTGACATGCGTTGGGTTCGCCAATTGGTTCTCGACCCGATGCTCGAACGGGGCCGTGCAGGGCCGAGAGAGGAGTTTGGCGGGTATTCTACGCCCTCGCCGGGCCGAAATGTAGGTGGGACACACCACCCCGCGGCGCAGGCGCGCTATCATGGGGCAGTCGAGAAGGAGCCACTATGCCCACCACGCAGCCACTGCCGCTCTCCACCCCCAACCGCAACCTGGTGCGCCTGACCATTGTGCGTGGCATCACCTGGACCGGCTTCCTCGCCGCCATCATCCTCGGGGTCGAGGTGCTGGGCTTCGAACTCCAGGTAACCGCGGTGATCGGTGTGGTGCTGGTGATGGCGGTGATCAACCTCGCGACGTGGTGGCGCCTGGGCCGCCACCGCGCCGTCACCGATGGCGAGTACCTGCTCCACCTGCTGGCCGACGTTGCCGGCCTGACCCTGCTCTTCTATTTCACCGGCGGCGCCAGCAACCCCTTCATCACCTACTACCTGGTGCCGGTGACCATCGCCGCCGCCACCCTACCCTGGCGCTGCGCCTGGATCATCGCCGCCACCTCCATGCTCGGCTACAGCACGCTGCTGGCCTTCCATCAGCCGGTCCCCCAGTTGACCGGCGCTCACGGGTCGAGCGGTGGCCTGAACCTGCACGTGCTCGGCATGTGGCTCAACTTCGCCCTCTCGGCAGGCCTGGTGACCTTCTTCATCTACAAGATGGCCCACGCCCTGCGCAACCGCGAGCAGGCGCTGTCGCGGACCCGCGAGGCCGCACTGCGCAACGAGCAGGTACTTGCCGTGGCCACCCAGGCCGCCGGCACCGCCCACGAGCTGGGCACCCCCCTCTCCACCATGGCGGTACTGCTTTCGGAGATGCGCGCGGAGGCCGAGGACAACCCCATGCTGCAGAAGGATATCGAGCTGCTGCGCCAGCAGGTGGATACCTGCAAGACACGGCTGCAGCAGCTGGTGGAGAGTGCCGACCGCCGCCGCATGGGTGAACCGCAGATTACCGATGCCGAGGTATGGCTGGCCGGGGTGGTCCAGCGCTGGCTGGTGCTGCGCCCGGATGTCAGCCATCACATGACGGTGGCGGAACATCGCAACCGCCCCTGGCTGGCGGTGGATACGACCCTGGAGCAGGCACTGACCAACCTGCTCAACAACGCCGCTGACGCCAACCCCGACGACATCGCCATCAGCCTGGACTGGCAGGACGATGAGGTGATCATCGACATCCGCGACCACGGGCCCGGTGTGGCACTGTCGATCGCCGACCAACTGGGCGAGACCTTCGTCTCCACCAAGAGCAAGGGGATGGGCATCGGCCTGTTCCTGACCCATGCCACCATCAACCGCTTCGGCGGCGGCGTCAGCCTCTACAACCACCCGGAGGGTGGCACACTGACCGAGGTGGTGCTGCCGCGCAGTCCCGCCGCCGAATGAGCCCACCCACCACCCGAGCGAGTGACCCATGCAAGACACACCCGAACGCCTGCTGATCATCGACGACGACGAGATGTTCTGCCACGTGCTTGACCGCGCCATGACTCGCCGCGGTTACGAGGTGGTGGTCGCCCGGGACGCCCAGGAGGCGCTCTCCCTGGCCCGCCAGCATCGCCCCACCCTGGCCACCCTCGACCTCAAGCTGGAGCATGAATCGGGGCTCAAGCTACTGCCCGAACTGCTGGAGGTGGTGCCGGAGTGCCGGGTAGTGATCCTGACCGGCTACTCCAGCATCGCCACGGCCGTGGAGGCGATCAAGCTGGGAGCTGTCAACTACCTGTGCAAGCCGGCCGATGCCGACGAGGTGCTGGCCGCCTTCGACAAGGATGATGGCGACCCCCAGATCGAGGTGGCCGACCAGCCCCCCTCAATCAACCGTATCGCCTGGGAGCATATCCAGAAGGTGCTGCAGGAGCACGACGGCAATATCTCCGCCACTGCCCGTGCCCTGGGCATGCACCGCCGCACCCTGCAGCGCAAGCTGCAGAAGCGGCCGGTGCGGCGGTAAGCCGTAAGCCGTAAGCCGTAAGCCGTAAGCCGTAAGCCGTAAGCCGTAAGCCGTAAGCCAGGATTTTAGGCACCTCAGCTTACGGCATGCGGTTTATCTTACAGCTTCAAGCTTACAGCTCCGGGCGAAGCCCGGTTATTGCGCCGTCCACCCCAGATCGATGTTCCAGCTGGCCCCGGTGACGGCGCCGGCGGCGTCGGAGGCCAGGTAGGCCACCAGTTCGGCGACCTCGCTTGGCTCGATCAGGCGCTTGACGGCAGCGTTCTTGAGCATGATCTGCTCGATCACCTCCTGCTCCTGCATGCCGTGCAGCTTGGCCTGGTCGGCGATCTGGTTGTCCACCAGCGGCGTCTTCACGTAGGCGGGGCAGATGGCATTGGCGGTGATGCCCTGGGCGCCACCCTCCAGCGCCGCGGTCTTGGTCAGGCCGATCATTCCATGCTTGGCACTGATATAGGCCGACTTGCCCGGCGATGCCACCTGGGCATGTACCGAGGCGATGTTGACGATTCGTCCCCAGCCATTCTCGCGCATGGAGGGCCAGGCTGCCTGGGTGAGCAAGAAGGGCGCGGTCAGCATCAGGTCGATGATCTGGCGCCACTTCGCCTCGGGAAACTCCTCGATCGGCGAGACGTGCTGGACGCCGGCATTGTTGACCAGGATATCCACGCGCCCGAAACGCTTGATCGCCTCGGCAACGGCAGCCTTGCAGGCTTCACCGTCTGTGAGGTCGGCCTGGAAGAAACTGGCGCCGGCCTCCTCGGCCACCTCGCGCCCCGCGGGATTGAAGTCTACCGCCAGTACCTGATGACCCAATTGGCAGAAGTGACGCACCACCGCCTCGCCGATACCGCTGCTGGTACCGGTGACGAGGGCGACGCGGGGGGTGACGGACGCTGACATTGGCGACTCCTTGTTGATGTAGATTGTGTAAGCACGCGGAGCCACCAGCATAAGGGGATGGCGGCATGTCGCGCCACCTCGGCGAGGTGGCGCATCACTCTCCGCGCGGGGAGGCTTCCCCGGGCTCCTGGGCGGGAGCCATCACCCGCTCCATCAGCTGCTGGGCGAGACGGCTGGCGTCCTGTCGCGTGGCGACATCGGCGAGGTCATCGAGCAGCACCAGGCGCCAGCAGCCGAGCGACTCACCCAGCGCCACCGCCTCCATGGGGTAGCTCCCCGAGGGCAGCGACAGCGTGCAGCGCTCCCCGGCGGCAGGCAGGGGCTCGGCCTCGTCGGCGGGCAGCATCACCAGCCACAGCGATACCGGTGTGACCAGAGCACCCACCAGCTGCTCGCCGTGCTCGGGCAGGCGATAGCACTGGAAACAGAGCGCATCGGCGGCCAGCCGCGGATTGAAATGGGGCAGCGACTTGGACTCGCGCAGGTGGCTGGCGGTCCAGGCCTCGGCAAGCCGCCGCAGGCGCTGATACTGATCCGGAGTCAGGGCATGCATGAGTCTCTCCACGATGTCGGGCGGCGCCAGTATAGGCGCAGCGGGCCGCCGGGCCCAGTAGCCGTCGGCGCCCGATCGGCGACCTGCTAGGCTATCGACACGCGCCATGCCGGATCCGACCAGTCCAGCCCAATCAGAGGGAGTCCACCATGACCGACAACCAACGCCTGCAGCTTGCCCTGGAGATCGCCCTGGAAGCAGGGGAGCAGATCCGCGCTGCCCGCCATGGCCGGGACTTCGGCCATCGCTACAAGGGCGGCGAGGAGCTGGTGACCGATATTGACGTGGCGGTTGACCGGCGGATCGGCGAACGCCTGGAGGCCGCCTTCCCGGGGGAGGCACGCCTCAGCGAGGAGCTCGCCCCCGATCGCAGTGCGCTGGCCGTGGAGGGCCCCCTGTGGGTGGTCGACCCCATCGATGGTACCGTCAATTTCGCCCATGGCCTCGCCCATGTGGCGGTCTCCATCGCCTGGCTGGAGCATGGCGAGGCGCGCATCGGCGTGGTCCACGCCCCCTTCCTGGGCGAGACCTATACCGCGATCCACGGCGAGGGGGCCTGGCGCAACGGCGAGACGATCCACGCCAGTCGCCGCCAGGACCTGAGTCGCAGCCTGGTCGCCACCGGCTTTCCCTACCGCCGCGACAGCCGACCGCCACTGATGCGCCGCCTGGCCGCGGTGCTCGATCACTGCCAGGATGTGCGCCGCAATGGTTCCGCGGCACTCGATCTGTGCAATGTCGCCTGCGGCCGACTGGACGCCTACTACGAGAGCGTCTCGCCGTGGGACTTTGCGGCCGGCTGGCTGATCGCCAGGGAGGCCGGCGCCCGCACGGGTCACCTCTACCCCTGCCCCGAGGGCATCCCCGAGGCACTCTACGGCGAGAACCTGCTTGCCTCGAGCCCGGGCATCCACGCCGAACTGGGTGAACTGTTACGGCGTGCCGATGCCGGCGAACTGGACACGCCCTGAAGCACAGCGGCTGACTATCCATAGCGGCGGGCAATGGCCCGGCTCGCCAGGGCCTATTGGCCAGGGCGTCCGCTATCACGGACAATAGCCATCTTTGTTCCAACCAGCGCCCAAGGCGCCAAGGAGAGCCCATGTTCGTCACCATCTACGGCCGACCCGGCTGCCCCTTCTGCGTGTTTGCCAAGGACCTCGCCCAGCGCCTGGAGGCCTCCGGGGCCATAGAAGGGTTTCGCTATATCGACATGCATGCCGAGGGGTTGACCAAGGCCGACCTGACCCAGAAGGTGGGCCAGACCGTGCACACCGTGCCCCAGGTGTTCCTCGACGCCACCCCGATCGGCGGCTTCTCCGAATTCGATCAGTACGTACGCAAGCACGGCCTGCTGTCTGCAGCCCAGGCCCACTGACGCCGGCCCCCCTCGCAAGCGTAGTCCTGGCGTTGAAAGGTCCCTTGACGCCGATGCCTATACTTCCCGCCAGTCACGACGACAAGGGAAGCGCTTTCAATGCAGAGGGAAGAGTTCATTCAGCAGCTGTGGCTGGATTTCGTTCATCAGTACCCCGAGATCGGCGGCCTGCGCCTCTGGCCGCTGGATGCTCCGGTCGAATATCTGGCCCTGCTGACCCTCAATCATCGCCACCACGGCATGGATGCCCTGCTGCCTGCACTCGAGCGTTTCGGCTTCCGGGTCCGGCACCGCCATGCCATGGCCGATCGCGGCCTGCTGGTCAACCTGCTGGCACCACCGGGTGATGGCCCCTGGCTGGCCGTCGCCGAACTGCAGATGGGCACCCTGGCGAGACAACCCCGGGCACTGCTCGAGGCGCTGGTCAACCAGGCTCCCGAGGCTGCCCACCGCGGCCCCAACCGCCTGTGCCGGGGGCGTCCCTGGCCGATGCCGGACTGGGAGGACTACCAGGCCCTGCACCAGGCCCATCCCCTGGCCGCCCTGCTGGCCGTCAACGGACCGCGCCTGCACCATGTCGGCTACGACTGTCGGCATCTAGAGGCCAGCCTGGACGACCTGCACGGGCGCATGGAGGAGGCCGGATTCGCCGGCACCGACGACCGCCATCACGGTCTCTTCCCCATCTCGCCACTGGTCGACTACCGCTTCTACCCTTCGGGATCACGGCGCCTGCCCTTCGCCGAAGGCGACGAGCACCGTGTCGAGACCGGCGGTATCGCGCTGGTGCAGAAGTCGGTGAGCGCGCATCAGGAGCGCGTGGTCGAACTGCTGCTGCCTCACCACACCCGCTGCGAACTCTCCTGAGCAGCCATCCACAGAATCTGTGGATAACGCTGTGCAACATTGGCGCTTCTGCCCCGGACCATCGGCCCGCCGGCGCCATGGTCATAAAATCACCACCCTTGAGTCACATCTCCTCTAACGCACGCGGCCCGGACGCATGACGTCCGGGCCGCGGCGAGATCGGGCAAGGCGCGATATCAGTCGAAGGTCATCTCAGGGACGTGGTCGGGCACCACCAGCTTGCCTGCCGTCAGCGACTTGATCTCCTCGACGGAGACCCCCGGAGCGCGCTCCTTGAGGTGGAAGGCGCCGTCCTTGATCTCCAGGTAGGCGAGGTCGGTCAGCACTCGATTGATGCAGCCGGCGCCGGTCAGCGGCAGGTTGCAGCTCTCAAGCAGCTTGGACTCGCCATGCTTGGAGGCGTGGGTCATGGTGCAGATGATGTTCTCGGCGCCGGCCACCAGGTCCATGGCGCCGCCCATGCCCTTGATCAGCTTGCCGGGGATCATCCAGGAGGCGATGTTGCCGTTCTGGTCGACCTCGAAGGCCCCCAGCACGGTCAGGTCGACGTGGCCGCCACGGATCATGGCGAAGGATTCGGCCGAGGAGAAGATCGCCGCACCGGGACGGGCGGTGACCGTCTGCTTGCCGGCATTGATCATGTCCGGGTCGACTTCCTCCTCGGTGGGGAAGCGCCCCATGCCCAGCAGACCATTCTCGGACTGCAGCATCACGTCGATGCCGTCGGGGATATAGTTGGCCACCAGGGTCGGGATGCCGATGCCCAGGTTGACGTAGAAGCCATCCTCGAGTTCGCGCGCCACGCGCATTGCCATCTGTTCGCGAGTCAGTGCCATCTTGTTGCCTCTTTGTTCGGTAAGAAACGATCGGTGAGAAACGCTTGCTGCGAGGAGATCACGCCTCGCGCACGGTGCGCTTCTCGATGCGCTTCTCGAAGGAGCCCTGGATGATGCGATCGACGTAGATCCCCGGGGTGTGGATCTGGTCGGGCTTCAGCTCGCCCGGCTCGACGATCTCCTCGACCTCGACCACGGTGATCCTGCCGCAGGTGGCCGCCATCGGATTGAAGTTCTGGGCGGTATCACGGTAGACCACGTTGCCGTAACGGTCGGCCTTCCAGCCCTTGACGATGGCGAAGTCGGCGTGGAACGCCTCCTCGAGGATGTGCGGGCGACCGTTGAACTCGCGCACCTCCTTGCCCTCGCCGATGGGGGTACCGTAGCCCGTGGCGGTATAGAAGGCGGGAATGCCGGCACCACCGGCGCGCATCTTCTCGGCCAGGGTGCCCTGGGGAGTCAGGATCACCTCGATCTCGTTGTTGAGCATCTGCTGCTCGAAGAGGGCGTTCTCACCCACGTAGGAGGCATAGATACGCGAGATCTGCTTGTCCTCCAGCAGCAGGCCCAGGCCGAAGCCATCCACGCCGCAGTTGTTGGAGATCACGGTGAGGTCCTTCACGCCGCGCCGCTTGATCTCGGCGATCAGGTTCTCGGGGATGCCACACAGGCCGAAGCCACCGGCGGCGACAGTCATGCCGCTCTCGATGCCTTCCATCGCCTCTGCATAGGAATTAACGCGCTTGTCGAATCCGGCCATAGGGCGCCTCATGTTGTTGTGGACTGAAGTACTCGGGAAGAATAGCGGGTCTGCGGAAGACTCGTTGCCCTAGTGTTGGGGTGAGGGATATATTTGTTAAGTTTGTTTTTCTTATCGTTTGATCGTAAAACCTGATTAATTAGACCTTGGTCGCACATCCACTTCCGGTAAACATCATGACCGTCAAGCAGCTTCGCGCCTTTCTCGCCGTGGCCAGCGCCCTGAGTTTTACCCAGGCATGCGAGCGCCTGCACCTCTCCCAGCCGGCCCTGAGCCTGGCGATCAAGGGGCTCGAGGAGAGCCTGGGCGGGCGCCTGCTGACACGCAGCACGCGCAGCGTACGCCTGACGCCCGAAGGCGAGTCGCTGGTCCCGCTGGCCAAACGGCTGCTGGCCGAGTGGGACAACACCGAGGAGCTGATGCGCCAACGCTTCACCTTGCAGATGGGGCGGCTCGGGGTGGCCGCCATGCCCTCCTTCGCTGGCAACCTGCTGCCGCCGGCACTGATGGCGTTTCGCCAGCACTATCCGCGCATCAATATCACCGTACATGACGTCATCAACGAGCAGGTGATCGAGATGGTGCTCAACGACCAGGTGGAGCTGGGCATCGCCTTCGAGCCCGAAGCCGTGGGTAGCCTCACCTTCACTCCCCTGTTCAGCGACCGCTTTGTCGCCGTGGTTCCACCGCGCTCGCTGCTGGCCGGACACACTTCGCTGGGCTGGGAGATGCTGCTGACCCACGACTTCATAGCCCTGCAGCGCCCCTCCATGGTACGCCGCCTGCTCGAGCAGCAGCTGGAAACGGAAGGCATGGCACTGCCCGCCGCCTTCGAGAGCCACCAGCTCGCGACCGTAGGGCGCATGGTGGCGAGCGGCCTGGGTGTCAGCGCCGTGCCCTCGTTGTGTCGCGGCCAGATGGAGGAGCTCGGTGCCCGCTGCCTGACGCTGGAGGCCCCCACCATCCAGCGCGCCGTGGGCATCCTCACCCACGGCGAACTCTCTACCGCGGCCCTGGCCCTGAAGGAGGTGATCGTGGCGACTCAGGAGGCCACCGCCGGGCTCCTCGCGGGCCGGTGAGCCACGCACGTTGGTCCCAGGCGCTGGGCAGGCGTCGGGCGATCCTTTAGCATTGCCGACATTCCCCCGGCCACCAATGGAGACCCGCATGTCGACCCTCCGGGGCATCGTCAGCCTGCTGCTGCTCACCCTGACCACCCTGCTGTGGGGCCTGCCCCTGCTGCTGATGACACTGGTGAAACTGATCACCCCCGGGCACCGCCTGCGCCTGGCGGTGCTCAGGGTACTCAATGCGATCGCCCTCAACTGGATCGGACTCAACCTGTGGTGGATGCGACACTGGCTGAAGCCACGCTTGGAGATCGAGCTACCGGAGGGCATCTCGCGCCAGCACGGCTGGCTGGTGCTCTCCAACCATCGCAGCTGGACCGACATCTTCGTGCTGTTCTTCGCCCTGCACCGGCGCATCCCCATGCCCCGCTTCTTCCTCAAGCGACAGCTGATCTGGGTCCCCATCGTGGGGCTGGCCTGGTGGGCCCTGGAGTTCCCCTTCATGCGCCGCATGAACGCCGAGCAGCGCGCCCGCCACCCCCACCTCGCCCGTCGCGACCAGGAGGCCACGGAACGCATGTGCCAACGCGCCCGGGAGATGCCCATCGCCATCTTCAATTTCGTCGAGGGCACCCGCTTCACTCCCGCCAAGCACGCCGCCCAGGACTCGCCCTATCGGCATCTGCTCAGGCCCCGCGCCGGTGGTGTAGCCCAGGTCCTCAATCTGCTCGGCGACCAGCTCGCAGGCATCCTCGATGTCTCCCTCCACTATGACAATCCGCGCCCCACCTTCTGGGGCTACCTGTGCGGCCGCGAGGGTCGCATCGTGATGCATGCCCGTCTCCTGCCGGTCGAGGACTGGATGCTAGGCGGCAACTATCAGGATAATGCCAGCGACAAGGAACGCTTCCACTCATGGATCAATGCGCTTTGGCACCAAAAGGACGAGCGGCTCTCGCACTTCTGATCGCCCTGCTGCTGATGCTGACCGGCTGTGCCTCGCAGCCGTCGGAGAGGACCACACGGGATGCGGCCGAGGCCTCCCGTCTCGGCGGCTGGGTCAGTGTGCAACGTGGCGACACCCTGGGCGAGCTGGCGAGCCGTGCGGGCGTGCCCCTGGAGCGCCTGCAGCGCTTCAATCCGGATGTCGACGCCAGACGCCTGGAGGTGGGTCAGCGCCTGTTGATGCCGACCCAGCGTGAGCGTGCACCATACCGGGGGCCCTACCGCTATCAGGTGCGCCCCGGGGACACCTACTCGAGCATCGCCCGGCGCTTCCACACCCGTGCCTCGCGCATCCAGGCCGCCAACCCGGGCGTCGAGCCCACCCGCCTCGAGGTCGGCCAGCTGATAAGCGTGCCCCTGGCCACGGGCACTTCCCGCAGCGACTCCCGGAACACGGCAAGCAGCAATTCGAGCTCGAGCAGCGCGGCACCCGGCCGCCGCGCCAGCCTGCCCGATCCGGGCGACCTGCCGAGCTCGGCCCGCCGCTGGCCCTGGCCATTGGACGACTATCGCATCGTGCGTCCCTACGGCACCGACAGCCGAGGCACCCTGCAGCCGATGCTGCTGGCCACGGAACGAGGCGCTCGGGCCAAGGCCGTAGCGGCCGGCGAGGTGCGCTATGCCGGCAGCATGCGCCAGCTGGGCAAGGTGGTGATCGTCCACCACCCCGACAACCTGCAGAGCGTCTATGCCCTCTGTGAGCGACTGCTGGTGGAGAATGGCCAGTCAGTGGCGCAAGGCGAGGCCCTCTGCGAGGTGGGGTACAGCAACGCCACCGAACGCCACGACCTGCTGTTCGACCTCCGCCACGGTGGCAAGCCAGTGAATCCTCGCGGCGTGCTGCGCTGACATGGGCGCTTAACGCGCCTGTCGCCGAGCTGTCATCGACCGCCACCATCCTTGACGACAATCGGGCACACGCCCGCCTGCGACGAGGATGGAGATGCGCATCTGCCTGGTCAGCGAGACCTGGACGCCCGAGATCAACGGTGTCGCCCACACCCTGGCACAGCTGAGCCGTGAACTGCTCGGCCGCGGCCACCGCCTGGAGCTGGTCCGCCCACGCCCGCCGGTGCCCGGCGCCGCCGAGGGCCTGGCGGGAGAACTCCAGGTCCCGGGCCTGGCCGTGCCCGGTTATCGCCAGGTTCGCTTCGGCCTTCCCGCCGCGCGCCGCATCACCCGGCGGTGGCGAGAGTCGCCACCCGATGTGGTCTACCTGGCGACCCAGGGACCGCTGGGCTGGTCCGCCCAGCAGGCCGCTCGCCGCCTCGGCCTGCCCGTGGTCGCGGGCTGGCACACCAACTTCGACCACTACTGCCGGGACTACGGCATGCCCTGGCTGGCACCGCTGGTGGAGGCCCGCCTGCGCACCTTCCACAACCGCTGTGCGGCGACCCTGGTGCCGACCCGCACCCAGGCCGATGACCTGCGCCGCCGTGGCTTCCAGGACCTGCGCTGCATGGCCCGGGGTATCGATGGCACGCGCTTCACTCCGGGCTACCGCGACGAGACCCTGCGACGGCGCTGGGGCGCGGGCCCGCATACTCCGGTGGCACTCCATGTCGGCCGACTCGCGCCCGAGAAGAACCTCGACCTGCTGCGTGACAGTTTCCAGGCGATGCGCGCCGCTCACCCCGAGCTGCGCCTGGTCATCGTCGGCGACGGCCCCTCCCGGCGCAGCCTGGAGCGCAGCCTGCCGGAGGCCCATTTCGCCGGCTTCGTCTCCCCCGAGTTGCTGGCTCGTCACTATGCCAGCGCCGACCTATTCCTGTTTCCCTCGCTGTCGGAAACCTGGGGCAACGTACTGCTGGAGGCGATGGCCAGCGGCCTGGGGGTGGTTGCCTTTCGCCACGCCGCCGGCGCCGAGGTGATCGACGACGGACACAATGGCCTCTCGGTTGCCGCCGGCGACGAAGCGGGCTTCCGCGAGGCCGCCGTGGCGCTCTGCCAGCACCCCGCCCGCTGGGCTCAGCTGGGACGAGCCGCTCGCCGGAGAGCCCTCGACTACACTTGGCCCGCGATCGCCGACAGCTTCCTCTCCACCCTCGAGTATGCCCGGGAGAAACGCCATGAGACCGCTCGCCCCTGCCGTGTTTGAACGCCTCGACCTGTTCGAGTGGCATCTCTGTCGACGCCTGGGCCGCTACAACCTCTACCGCCCCTGGCTGAACACCCTGCGTCTCGCCAGTCACCTGGGTGACTGGCCGGCCTGGGTGGTGCTGATCGCTGTCCAGCCCCTGCTGCAACCGGAGAAAGGCTGGCAATACCTGCTCCAGTACTCGTTCACCGCACTGCTTGCGATCGGCGTCTATCGGCTGCTCAAGACGCGACTGTGTCGCGAACGCCCCTTCATCACCTTCATCGGCAACGTCAGTCGACAGGCACCGGCCAGGGACCGCTACAGCTTCCCCAGCGGTCACACCATGCATGCGGTGATGTTCCTGGTGCTGACCGCAAGCCACCTGCCGTGGCTGGCCCCCTGGCTGGTGCCACTGGTCGCACTGATTGCCCTCTCCCGGGTCGGCCTGGGCCTGCACTATGCCAGCGACGTGCTGGCCGGGGGCCTGATCGGTCTGCTGTTCGCGTGGGGTAGCCTGGCCCTCGTCGGTTGATGCGTCCCATGGCATTCTTGGTGCATGCCGATCGAGACCCTGCTTGCCGACCCGCCGTTGTGGTTTGTGGCCCCCCTGCTCGGGGAACCCGACGCCAACGCCCTGCTCGCCACCCTGGATGCCGAGCTCGCCTGGCAGCGTCCCACCCTGCGCCTCTACGGACGCGAACACCCCATCCCGCGACACCAGGTCTGGATGGGCACCCCGGAGGCCTGCTACCGCTACTCCGGCCGTGAGTTCCTCCCCGAGCCCTGGCATCCCGCCGTGGCCGATCTCCGCGATCGGGTGATCAGCGTGCTGGCTGCCGCCGGCATCGATGCCCGCTTCAACAGCGTCCTGCTCAACCGCTACGCCAGCGGCGAGGAGCGCATGGGCTGGCACAGCGATGACGAACCCGAACTCGGCGACGACCCGCTGATCGCCGCGGTCAGCCTGGGCACCGAGCGTCCGTTGCGCTTTCGCTGGAAGCGCCGCGAGGCTCCGGCCTTCAATGTCTGGCTGCCCCATGACAGCCTGCTGGTGATGGGGCCGGGTGTGCAGCGGCGACTGCAGCATGCCCTGCTGCCACGCCGCCTGCCGGGAGTACGTATCAGCCTGACCTTTCGCCAGGTGATTTCCCCGCGGTGAACAGGACCTGCTGAATCGAGGCCTCACGGCCAAGTCATGATGATCATCAGAGATAACGGTATATATCTCCGGGCATCGCCAATCCCATGAACGATGCCACTTCATACCACCGTATGGTGCCCCGATACGCGAAGAGGCGCCCCGCAGGGCGCCTCTTCGGCCGTCATGGCGAGCGCGGCATCACGACTTGTCGTGATCCAGCTCCTCGCCCGGCAGCACTTCCTCGCCATTGAAGTAGGCGCGGGCCAGCTTGAACACCACCGGCGACAACAGGGCCAGGGCGATCAGGTTGGGAATGGCCATCATGGCATTGAAGGTATCCGCCATCAGCCAGATGAAGCCCAGCTGGGCCATGGCACCCAGCGGGATCGCCAGCACGAACAGCACCCGGTAGAGCATGATGGAGCGGGTACCGAACAGGAACTGGAAGCACTTCTCGCCGTAGAACGACCAGCCCAGGATGGTGGTGAAGGCGAATACCGCCAGCGCCAGCGAGACGATCTGGTTACCCATGCCCGGCAGCGCCTCATCGAAGGAGAGTGCGGTGAGCGATGCCCCCGCCTCACCGGTTTCCCAGACACCGGCCGTCAGGATCACCAGGGCGGTGATGGAGCAGACGATGATGGTATCGATGAAGGTACCCAGCATGGCGATCAGGCCCTGGCGAACCGGGTTCTTGGTCTGCGCCGCGGCGTGGGCGATGGGCGCGCTGCCCAGGCCCGCCTCGTTGGAGAAGACGCCACGGGCGACACCGAAGCGGATCGCCGCCATCACCGCCGCACCGGCGAAACCGCCCATGGCGGCGTGCGGGTTGAAGGCGTAGTAGAAGATCATGCCGAAGGCGTCGCCGATCTGGCCGGCATTGATGGCCAGCACGACCAGGCCGGCGAGCACGTAGAGGATGCCCATGATCGGCACCAGCTTGCCCGCCACCTTGGCGATACGCTTGATGCCGCCGAGGATGACCGCCCCGGCCAGCACCATGATCACCACACCGGTGATCCAGTGCGGCAGGCCGAAGGTGGAGTCCAGGGCATCCGCCACGGAGTTGGACTGCACGGTGTTGCCGATACCGAAGGCCGCCACGGCACCGAAGAAGGCGAAGGCGCCGGCCAGCCACAGCCACTTACGTCCCAGGCCGTTCTTGATGTAGAACATCGGGCCGCCGACGTGATAGCCGGTGCTGTCCGTCTCGCGGTAACGGACCGCCAGCACGGCCTCGGAGAACTTGGTGGCCATGCCCACCAGCGCCGTGATCCACATCCAGAACACCGCACCGGGACCACCCAGGGCGATAGCGGTGGCCACGCCGGCGATGTTGCCGGTACCGATGGTGGCGGAGAGCGCCGTCATCAGGGCGTTGAAGGGAGAGATTTCGCCCTCTTCCTCCTTGGTCTTGGTCTCACCGGGGGCCAGTTTGCGGTCGCGCCCTTGCCACATCAGCTTGAAGCCGGTGCCAAGCTTGCGGATCGGCATCAACTTGAGGCCGGCCTGCAGATAGATACCCACCCCGAGCAACAGGATGAGCATCAATGGCCCCCACACCACGCCGTTGATGGCGCCGAAGATACTGTTCAAGGTTTCCACGTGAATCTCCCTAAGCGATTATTGTTGTGCGCTGGGGTTCGCCGGAAGGCAAGTGCAGCCCTGCTTTCGCGAGAGTCGATCGCTGCCGCCACACGGCAACAGCAGCACATGATCTATCGCGATCCGGCTTGCCAGGGGCGCGAACCTCAACGCAAGCCCGCGTAACATAGCGGATTCTATGGTCACTACACCACCCAGACGAACGACGCAGGTTCAACACAGACGGTGCAAGGTCAGGCACGAGTTTCCAATCAGAAACATGTCGACCTGCCATGCTAGCCGTCGGCTGTCAGCAGAGACCGGCTGCCAGCCCGCGTCGCCTGAGCAACACCGTCAGCCCAGAGGCGGTCAACGGGGCCAGTTGTGGCTGACCGTCCACTGCATGGCAACTGGTGTGCCTGGCCTGGAACAGTCCAGGCTGGACGAATCCGCCACGACGGGCCACCCTGAATGGCGAGTCCTCGCCCTGCGCCTTTGGCGAACGTTGACGGGCTCGCCAAACGCCATCAATGGCGGTAACATTCGCCCTACCTGGAAACTCTTTTCTTATAGGAAATTTCGATGAGCTCAATTCCTGCCAATCTGCGTTATGCCGAAAGCCACGAGTGGGTCCTCGACAACGGCGACGGCACCGTCACCATCGGCATCAGTGACCACGCCCAGGAGTCTCTGGGTGACGTGGTGTTCGTCGAACTGCCCGAGGTCGGCCGCACCCTCGAGCTCAAGGAAGAGTTCGGCGTGGTCGAGTCGGTCAAGGCCGCCTCCGACCTCTATGCTCCGGTGGCCGGCGAGGTCATCGAAGTCAACGAGTCGCTGGAAGATGCTCCCGAAACACTCAACGAGTCGCCCTACGAGGATGGCTGGATCATGAAGGTGCGCCTCGCGGATGCCACTCAGCTCGACGACCTGCTCGACGCCGACGGCTACGAGGCCGTGGCCAGCGCCGACGACTGATCCCGCACGACCTGCTCCACTCCCCGACCCGCCGGGTCGGGGTCCCGACGATCTGCCGTGTCGCCCTTCGGCGACCGGCCCTTTTCATCGACAGGGTGTTACATGGCTCTCGACAACCGCCGCCTGGCCGACCTGGCCGCTCATGATGCCTTCATCCAACGCCACAACGGCCCTCGCGAGCAGGACGTGAAGGCCATGCTCGCCGAACTCGACATGGCGAGCCTGGACACCCTGATCGAACGCACCGTACCCGCCGATATCCGCCTCGGGAATGAACTCGACCTCGACCCGCCCAAGGGCGAGGCCGAGGCGCTAGCCTACCTCAAGCGCCTGGCGGCACAGAACCGCCCCTTCAAGAGCTACCTGGGCCAGGGCTACCACGGCACCCACCTGCCCACGGTGATCCAGCGCAACGTGCTGGAGAACCCCGGCTGGTACACGGCCTACACCCCCTACCAGCCCGAGATCTCCCAGGGCCGCCTGGAGGGCCTGCTCAACTTCCAGCAGGTGGTCATGGACCTGACCGGCATGGAGCTGGCCAACGCCTCGCTGCTCGACGAGGCCACCGCCGCCGCCGAGGCCATGGCCCTCTGCCGCCGCGCCAACAAGAAGGTCAAGAGCGATGTCTTCTTCGTCGCCGATGATGTCCTGGCCCAGACCCTGGACGTGGTGCGCACCCGTGCCGCCTACTTCGGCTTCGAGCTGGTGGTGGCACCGGCCGAGCAGCTCGCCGAGGTGGAGGCCTTCGGCGCCCTGCTCCAGTACCCCGGCGAGAGCGGGCGGGTGAGCGACCTGGCACCGCTGCTCGAGACGGCCAGGGAGCGCGGCATCATGACCTGCGTGGCCGCCGACATCATGGGTCTGGTGCTGCTCAAGGAGCCCGGTGCCCTGGGTGCCGATATCGTGGTCGGCTCCACCCAGCGCTTCGGCGTGCCCATGGGCTTCGGCGGGCCGCATGCCGCCTTCTTCGCGACTACCGACAAGCTCAAGCGCTCGATCCCCGGGCGCATCATCGGCGTCTCCAAGGACAGCCGTGACGGCCAGGCCCTGCGCATGGCGATGCAGACCCGCGAGCAGCACATCCGCCGCGAGAAGGCCACCTCCAACATCTGTACCGCCCAGGCGTTGTTGGCCAATATCGCCGGCTTCTATGCGGTCTACCACGGCGCCGAGGGGCTACGCACCATCGCCGGCCGTATCCACCGTCTGACCACCCTGCTGGCGATGGGCCTGCAGGAGAAGGATGTCACCCTGGCCTACGACAGCTGGTTCGACACCCTGCGCCTGACCGGCATCGATGCCGGCAAGATCCATGGCCGCGCACTCACCCACGAGATCAATGTTCGCTACTTCGACAATGGCGACGTGGGCATCAGCCTCGACGAGACCACCACCGCCCACGACCTCGACGTGCTTTTCGACGTGCTGCTGGGCGAGGAGCATGGCCTCTCGGTGCGCGAACTGGACGAGCGCGCCGTCGCCGAAGGGGCGAGCGGGATTCCCGCCGCCTGCCGTCGCGACAGCGACTTCCTGACCCACCCCACCTTCACGCGCTACCGCAGCGAGACCGAGATGCTGCGCTACCTCAAGCGCCTGGAGAACAAGGACCTGTCGCTGGCCCACGCCATGATCCCGCTGGGATCCTGCACCATGAAGCTCAATGCCACCAGCGAGATGATCCCGATCACCTGGCCGGAATTCGCCGAGGTGCACCCCTTCGTGCCCCGCGACCAGGTGGCCGGCTACAAGCAGATGATCGACGAGCTCTCCGCCTTCCTGGTGGAGATCACCGGCTACGACCACATCTCCATGCAGCCCAACTCCGGCGCCCAGGGCGAGTACGCCGGGCTGGTGGCCATTCGCCGCTACCAGGCCTCCATCGGCGAGGGGCATCGTGACGTCTGCCTGATCCCCAGCTCCGCCCACGGCACCAACCCGGCCTCGGCGGCGATGGTCGGCATGAAGGTCGTGGTGGTGGAGTGCGATACCGACGGTAATATCGACATCGATGACCTGCGCGCCAAGGCCGAGAAGCACGCCGATGCCCTCTCGGCGATCATGATCACCTACCCCTCCACCCACGGCGTCTTCGAGGCCGGCGTGCGCGAGGTGTGCAAGCTCGTACACGACTACGGCGGCCAGGTCTACGTGGATGGCGCCAACATGAACGCCCAGGTGGGCCTCTCGCGCCCCGGTGACTTCGGCGGCGACGTCAGCCACCTCAACCTGCACAAGACCTTCTGCATTCCCCACGGCGGTGGCGGCCCGGGGATGGGGCCGATCGGTGTCAAGGCGCATCTGGCGCCCTTCGTCTCCAACCATGTGGTCACGCCCATCGACGGCGTCAACGCCGAGTGCGGCGCGGTGGCGGCGGCGGCCTTCGGCAGCGCCTCGATCCTGCCGATCTCCTGGGCCTACATCAAGATGATGGGCGCCCGCGGCCTGCGTGAGGCGACCGAGCTTGCCATCCTCAACGCCAACTACATCGCCGCGCGCCTCGGTGACCACTACCCGGTGCTCTACAAGGGCCAGAACGGTACCGTGGCCCATGAGTGCATCATCGATATCCGCCCGCTCAAGGCGAGCTCCGGCATCAGCGAGGAGGACATCGCCAAGCGCCTGATGGACTACGGCTTCCACGCCCCCACCATGTCTTTCCCGGTGCCCGGCACACTGATGATCGAGCCCACCGAATCGGAGTCGCGTTACGAGATCGACCGCTTCTGCGACGCCATGATCAGCATCCGCGAGGAGATCGCCCGCGTTGAGGCCGGCGAATGGCCCGCCGACAACAACCCGCTGGTCAATGCGCCGCACACCCAGGCCGACCTCATGGACGCAGCCTGGGAGCGCCCCTACTCTCGCGAGCTCGGCGCCTTCCCCAGCGAGGCGGTCAAGGCGGCCAAGTACTGGCCGGCGGTGAACCGGGTCGACAACGTCTTCGGCGACCGTCAGCTGATCTGCTCCTGCCCGAGCATCGACGAGTATCGTGACTGACGCCACGCCGGCGTGCGCATGACACGACAGGGCCCCGCCATGGCGGGGCCCTGTCGCGTTCGGGGGCAGGCGCCGCTGGTGAGGCGGTGCTAGAGCGACGGCCCCACCTCGGCGGGATCACCGTAGCCGTGCAGTGCCACACGCCGCTGCTCACGGAAGTCCTCCAGCAGGCGCACATAGCGCCGCGGCATCTCGCTGCCCGCCCGGGTCACGCAGTACAGCGTCTCGTGTACCGCCACGGGCAGCTCCAGCGCCTTGACCTGGCGCTGCCAGGGCGAGGTCTCCAGCACCGGGCGTGAAACCACGGTGAAGCCCAGCCCACGTGCCACGGCATCCAGCACCATGCCCACCTCGTTGGTGAACCCCTGGCGGCGAAAGTGGCTCATGGAGCGAAACTCCCGGGGGAAGTTGCTGCGCAGCAGGGTGCTGGCATGGTTCAGGCCGTCGAAGTAGCTGATGAAACCGATCCCCATCAGTTCGGCCAGGCCGGTACCGGTGAAGTCCGCCGGCACCACCAGGCAGAGCGGCTCACGGTGCCAGGGGGTCACGTCCAGATCGGGGTGGCGCATGGGCTCGGTAACGATGCCCAGGTCA
This sequence comes from Halomonas sp. C10-5, assembly GCF_057169305.1. Classification (NCBI taxonomy): domain Bacteria; kingdom Pseudomonadati; phylum Pseudomonadota; class Gammaproteobacteria; order Oceanospirillales; family Halomonadaceae; genus Halomonas; species Halomonas sp. C10-5. The sequence continues at coordinate 1,615,256 of NZ_CP175665.1, read as the reverse complement.
TAGCGCCCCGCCAGCACGTCCTGGGCGATCTCCTGGTTGAAGGCGAAGCTGTAGCTCACCGTCAACCCGGGATACATCTGCTGCTGGCCGAGCAGGAAGGGGTAGAGCATGGCGCCCACGCTGCCCGGCGACGCCAGCCGACAGTCACCCGAGTAGGTGGAGTCGGCATCCAGCGAGTGACGGAACTGCTCATGCTCGGCGAACAGTTTGAGGGCATAGTCATACACCCGCCGGCCGGCCTCGGTCAGGGTGAAGCGTCGGCCGTGACGCTCCAGCAATGACTTGTCCAGATAGCCCTCGAGCTTGCGCACATGCTGGCTGACCCCGGGTTGGGTCATCTCCAGGCGGTGTGCGGTCTGGGTAAAGCTGCCGGTCTCGACCAGGGTGATGAAGGTACGAAAGTAGAGCGCATTGAACATGGCGGATCACACGGCGAGTGGAGCGACGATTCTATCACTGCCGTCCCACCCGGCGTGATAGCATCACGGGGCACTTTACCGCACGACAAGGACGCCAGCATGCCCGACACCATCTCCAGCATCATCTCACCGGAAGGCAGCCTCGAGATCCTCTCCCAGCACGAGGTGGCGCGCCTTCACGACACCTCCCGCGCCGGCCTGCACGACCTGCTGCGCTGCTGCGCCCTGGCCGTGCTCAACTGCGGCTCGCCCATCGACGACAGCCTGGCGCTGCTGGAGGCCTATGCGGACTTCGATATCGAGGTGATTCCCCAGGATCGCGGCATTCGCCTCAAGCTGACCAATGCCCCGGCCGAGGCCTTCGTCGACGGCAAGATGATACGCGGCATCCGCGAGCACCTCTCTTCCGTGCTGCGCGATATCGTCTACGTCTACAACGAGATCCAGGGCCACCAACGCTTCGACCTGACCACCGCCGAGGGCACCACCAACGCGGTATTCCATATCCTGCGCAAGGCCGGCACCCTCAAGCCCGGCGTCGACCCGAGCCTGGTGGTGTGTTGGGGCGGACACTCCATCTCCCGCGAGGAGTACGACTACAGCAAAGACGTGGGCTACCACCTGGGCCTGCGTGAGCTGGATATCTGCACCGGCTGCGGCCCCGGCGCCATGAAGGGGCCGATGAAGGGCGCCAACGTCGCCCACGCCAAGCAGCGCCGGCACCAGGGGCGCTACCTGGGCGTTTCCGAGCCAGGTATCATCGCCGCCGAGGCCCCCAACCCCATCGTCAACGAACTGGTGGTGATGCCCGATATCGAGAAGCGCCTGGAGGCCTTTGTGCGTCTCGGCCACGGCATCATCGTCTTCCCCGGCGGCGTCGGCACCGCCGAGGAGATCCTCTACCTGCTGGGCATCCTGCTGCACCCCGACAACACCGACATGAAGCTGCCGGTGATCTTCACCGGCCCCGCGAACAGCGCCGACTACTTCGCCCGCATCGACGAATTCCTGACTTATACCCTCGGCGAGCAGGTGCGCAGCCGCTATCGCATCATCGTCGATGACCCCGTCGAGGTGGCGCGCACCATGCGCAAGGGCATCGACGAGGTGGCCGACTACCGTCGAGCCCGCCAGGATGCGTTCTACTTCAACTGGCGGCTGACCATCGACCGCCACTTCCAGGCCCCCTTCGAGCCCACCCATGCGGCCATGGCGAGCCTGACGCTCGATCGCGAGCAGCCGGTCCATGAGCTGGCCGCCAACCTGCGGCGCGCCTTCTCCGGCATCGTCGCCGGCAACGTCAAGGAACAGGGCATCCGCGCCATCCAGGCCCACGGGCCCTTCCGCCTGCACGCCGAGCCGGAGCTGATGGCGCGCCTGGATGCGCTGCTCGACTCCTTCGTCGCCCAGGGGCGCATGAAGCTTACCGGTGACTATGAGCCCTGCTATACGCTCGGATAAGGGGCAAGGGGAAATACACCAGGGTTCACGTACGCAAGGAGCAAGCCAAGGAGTTTCCTTGTCGCTTGCTCCTTGTGGCTTGTAGCTGATGGCTGGCCTAACGCGGCGCCTTCACCCAGAGCGACAGGGCGTGGAGCAACAGCCCCAGGGTGGCGCCGTGGGCGAGCCACAACTCCCAGCCGATGAAGTCACTGAACAGGGCATGCCAGCCCCCCATGCCGGCCAGGCCGGCCACCAGGCAGAGCCCCAGGCGGCTCAGCAGGCGCGGCAGGCGCAACCGCTCCGGCGCGGCCAGCAGCCGCCACTGCAGTACGCCCACCAGGCAGACCACGGCCAACGCCATCAGGATCAGGTTGAAGCGGCTCTCATGCCCCCCCACCAGGTAGCGCGGCAGGGTGGCAAGCATCAGCAGCGCAAGGCCGAGCACCAGGCTGAGCCGTTCCGGCGTCGGCTGGGCCCCCATCTCAGGCGACCTTCAACTGCTGTGACTCGATCCACTCCTCGACCCAGGGCAGCGCGGCATCGTCGGCCATGAAGGTCTCCATGGCGTCGATCTCCAGGCGCTCGCCCAGGCGGGTGGCGCCCTGCCCCGCGAGCAGTTCGTCGAGCTGGCGGCCGGCGCCGCAGAAGGTCTCGCCGTAGGAGCTGTCGCCAAGGGCGATCAGCCCGTAGCGCAACCAGCCGAGCCCGGGGCTCTTCTCGGCGATGGCATTGGCGAAGGAGGCGAAGGCCCCGGGGTAGTCGCCACTGCCGGTGGTGGAGACGCAGAACAGCGCGAGGTCGGTGGTCTCGGCGTCGAGATCATCCAGGGTGGGGTTCTCGAGGATGGCGACCTCGTATCCGGCCTCCTCGAACAGCGGCTTGACCTGCTCGGCGACGTCCAGAGCGCCGCCATACATGGTACCAACGAAGATCTTCAGCATGGGCATGTCACTGTAGTACCTGAGAAATTTTCTCGGATACTAACACGTCTCGTGGACCCCTCGCATCCGTCGCGTCGTGCCGGCCCAGCTCCTCACCTCCAACTGAATCTGGATCAAGGCCGTGGCATTTCGTCGCAGGGTTCACACTGCGGCAGGGCCCTATATCCGACTAGAATGGTGGGTCTTGTAGCCCCCTGACGGAGATATCATGCAGCAGACCTTCGAGGCGTGGATCACCCCGCTGATGATCGGCGGGCTGATCGTGTTCATGTGTTTCATCATCTGGGACCTGGCGAAGAAGTCCAACGCCGGGCGCTTCGGCACCATCATGCTGTTCGTGGTACTGGGCGCGGGCATGCTCGGCTATGTACTCAAGGTGATCATCACCTGGATGCTGGAAAACGGCGGCGCCGTATAGCAACCACACCGGGTACGTGAAAGCAGAGGGCCACCCCGTGGGGTGGCCCTCTGCTTTCGATGGCTACGGGACATTCAGTGGTGTTCGCCATCATAGCCTTCCACCTGGCTCTTCAGTTTCTGCCCGGGGCGAAAGGTCACCACCCGCCGCGCGGAGATGGGTATCTCCTCCCCCGTCTTGGGGTTGCGGCCGGGCCGCTCACGCTTATCGCGCAGGTCGAAGTTGCCGAACCCTGACAGCTTGACCTGCTCGTTCTCGCGCAGGCAGCCGCGGATCTCGTCGAAGAAGGCCTCCACCATGGACTTGGCCTCCCGCTTGGAGAGACCGAGTTCGGCATGCAGGTGTTCGGCCAGCTCCGCCTTGGTCAGTGCACCCATCGTCACTCTCCCCTCTAGGCCCATCCCGGCCCATCCCGGGTGTGTTAGACGGCCGACACCTGCCTGCCTTGCCCCGTCCTGAACGGCACCTAACCGCGCAGCTCCGCTCCCAGGTGCTGACGAGACTCGTTGACGATGGCATCGACCAACTTGTTGATTTCCTCGTCATTGAGCGTGCGCGAAGGATGCTGCCAGGTCAAGCCCAGGGCGACGCTCTTGCGCCCTTCCGGTACGCCCTTGCCCTGGTAGAAATCGAACAGGCGACACTCGATCAGCCACTCGCCGGCCTCCTCACGCAGGGTATCCAGCAGCGCCTGCACCGGGAGGTCCTCGTCGACCAGGAAGGCCAGGTCACGGCGCACCTCGGGGTAGCGTGACAGCGGCATGAAGGCCGGCACCCGGCCCTGGGTCAGGGCATCCAGACGCACCTCACAGAGTACCGCATCGACCTTGAGACCCAGCTGGGCGCGTACCGCCGGATGCAGGGTGCCGATCCAGCCGGCCTCCTCGCCACGGTGCAGGATGCGTGCACACTGCCCCGGGTGAAGCGACGGGTGCTCGGCGGGCTCGAAGCGCCACGCCTCGGCATCGCCACCCATGGCCAGCAGGCTCTCGAGATCGCCCTTGAGATCGAAGAAGTCGACCCGGGCGCGGTCTCCCGCCCAGCCTTCCGGCTCGCGGCTGCCACAGGCCAGGGCACCCAGCATCGGCACCTGCGCCAGGTTGTCGAGCTCCCCCCGGAACACCAGGCCGGTCTCGAACAGCCGTACCCGGCTCTGCTGCCGATTGAGGTTGTGTTGCAGCGCCCTCACCAGGCCCGGGAAGAGGCTGGCCCGCATCACCGAGAGATCCGCGGAGATGGGATTAGCCAGCACCGGAGACACCGCCTCGGGCAGCAGCGTCTTCTGCAGCTCGGGCGCCACGAAGCTGTAGGTCACCGCCTCCTGATAGCCACGAGCCACCATCTGGCGGCGCAGGCGGGCCAGCGGAGTACGCGCCTCATGATCCGGGCGCAGCCCCAGGCGCGCCTGGGGGCGACGCACGGGCAGACGGTTGTAGCCGTGGATGCGGGCCACCTCCTCGATCAGGTCCTCCTCGATGGCGATATCGAACCGCCAGCTGGGAACCTCCACTCGCCAGCCCGACTCGGTGGTCTCGACCTGCATTCCCAGGCGCTCGAGGATCTCGCCGACCTCCGCGGCGGGGAGCGCCTTGCCCAGCGCCTGCTCGAGGCGTGCGCTGCGCAGCGTGACACGCCGCGCCGTCGGCAGGTGCGCTTCGCTGGCCACCTCCACCAGGGGGCCGGCCTCGCCGCCGACGATCTGAAGCAGCAGCGCGGTGGCACGCTCGGCGGCCTCGCGGGCGAGCAGCGGGTCCACGCCACGCTCGAAGCGGTGGGAGGCGTCGGTGTGCAGGCCATAGGTACGCGCCTGACCGGCTACCGCCAGGGGAGTGAAGAAGGCCGACTCGAGGAAGATGTCACGGGTCTGCTCGCTGACTCCCGAGTGCTCGCCGCCCATCACGCCGGCGATGGCCAGCGGACCGCGTTCATCGGCGATCACCAGGGTGGAGGCGTCGAGACTGACCTCCTGGCCGTCGAGCAGCACCAGGCGCTCACCTTCCCGGGCTAGCCGCACGATCACCGTGCCCTGCAGGTTGGCGCGATCGAAGGCGTGCAGCGGCTGACCCAGCTCGAGCATCACATAGTTGGTGACATCCACCACCGGGTCGATGCTGCGCACGCCGCCACGCCGCAGGCGCTCCACCATCCACAGCGGCGTCTCGGCGCTGACGTCGACGCCCGTGATCAGGCGTCCGATATAGCGCGGGCAACGCTCGGCATCCTCGACGCGCACCGGGAAGGTCGCCTCGTGGCTCGCCGCCACCGGCGCGCTCGTCGGGCCCTGGACCGCCAGACGGTTGAGCACCCCTACCTCGCGAGCCAGCCCCTTGAGGCTCAGGCAGTCACCCCGGTTGGGCGTCAGGTCGACCTCGATGGTGTGATCGTCGAGCCCCAGCCAGGCACGGAAGTCCTCGCCTGTCGGTGCCGTGGCGGGAAGCTCCAGGATGCCCGGGGAGGTCTCCTCCTCGAGGCCCAGCTCCGAGGCGGAACAGATCATGCCGCGGGACTCCTGGCCACGCAGCTTGGCCTTCTTGATCTTGAAGTCACCCGGCAGCACGGCACCGACCCGGGCAAAGGGTACCTTCTGCCCCGCTGCGACGTTGGGCGCCCCGCACACCACCTGCACCGGCTCGCCGCTGCCGTCATCGACTCGGCAGACGCTGAGCTTGTCGGCATCCGGGTGCTGAGTCTTCTCCAGCACCTCGGCCACCACCACACCGGCGAAGGTCGCGGCGACCGGCTCCACGGCATCCACCTCGAGGCCAGCCATGGTGATCTGGTCGGCCAGGGCCTGGGTTCCGAGCTGAGGCGAGACCCACTCGCGCAGCCACTGTTCGGAAAATTTCATCGCAAATCCTATCGCTGTGTTCTGCTTATCCGGTGGACGATCAGGCGAACTGGCGCAGGAAGCGCAGGTCGTTGTCGAAGAACAGCCGCAGGTCATTGACCCCGTAGCGCAACATCGCCAGGCGCTCGGCCCCCATGCCGAAGGCGAAGCCGGTGTAGCGCTCGCTGTCGATGCCGGAGTGACGGAACACCTCGGGATGCACCATGCCGCAGCCCATCACCTCCAGCCAGCCGCTGTGTCCACAGACCCGGCAGCCCTCGCCGCCGCACATCACGCACTGGATATCGACCTCGGCGGACGGCTCGGTGAAGGGGAAGTAGGAGGGGCGGAAGCGAACGGAGAGATCCTCACGCTCGAAGAAGGCGTGCAGGAAGTCCTCGATGGTCCCCTTGAGGTCCGCGAAGCTCACATCCTCGTCCACCAGCAGCCCTTCCACCTGATGGAACATGGGCGTATGGGTGAGATCCGAGTCGCTGCGATAGACCCGCCCCGGACACACGATACGGATCGGCAGCTTACCTTCCTTCATGGTACGCACCTGCACCGGCGAGGTGTGGGTGCGCAGCAGCCGGGTGGCGTCGAAGTAGAAGGTGTCGGCCATGCCCCGCGCCGGGTGATGGGCGGGTATATTGAGGGCCTCGAAGTTGTGGTAGTCGTCCTCGATCTCGGGACCGACCGCCACGTCATAGCCGATACGGGTGAACAGCCCCTCGATACGCTCCAGGGTGCGGGTGACCGGGTGCAGCCCGCCGCTGGGCTGGCCACGACCGGGCAGGGTCACGTCGAGCCGCTCGGCGGCGAGGCGCGCCTCCAGAGCGGCCTTCTCGAGGCTCGCCTTGCGCGACTCGAGCTCGGCCGTCAAGGCCTGCTTGGCCTCGTTGATACGCTCGCCGGCGGCCGGGCGCTCGCCGGCGGGCAGCTTGCCCAGCCCCTTGAGCAGCGCGGTGATCTCGCCCTTCTTGCCGAGGTAGTGCACGCGCAGCTCTTCCAGGGCCGCGATGCTGTCGGCGGCCTGGATCGCCTCGCGGGCCTCGGTGACCAGGTTGGGAAGGTGGTCCATCCGTTGCGCTCCGAATTCGATACGTAAAACACAGGGCTAAAAAAAACAGGGGAAGAGCGGCTGCTCTTCCCCTGCGACGTCTGCAGCCATACGGCAGATACCGTACGGCCGGAAATGACGCTATCTCTTACTGGGCAGCCTTGGCCTTCTCGACGATGGCAGCAAAGGCTGCCTTCTCGTTGACGGCCAGGTCCGCCAGGACCTTGCGGTCAATCTCGATGCCGGCCTTCTTCAGGCCACCAACGAAGCGGCTGTAGGACAGGCCGTGCTGGCGTGCGCCGGCGTTGATGCGCTGGATCCACAGGGCGCGGAACTGACGCTTGCGCTGACGACGGTCACGATAGGCGTACTGGCCGGCCTTGATGACCGCCTGCTTGGCGACGCGGAAGACACGGCTGCGGGCACCATAGTAACCCTTGGCCTGCTTGAGAATCTTCTTGTGACGGCGACGGGCGACGACGCCCCGCTTGACACGAGTCATGGCTTACTCCTGACGAAAAATGGGTTCTACCAAGGGCTTAGAGGTTGGGCAGCATCCGCTGGATGAGCGCCTTGTCCGCGTCGTGGATCTGCTTCATGCCACGCAGATGACGCTTCCGCTTGGTGGACTTCTTGGTCAGGATGTGGCTACGGAACGACTGCTTGTGCTTGAAGCCGTTGGCCGTCTTCTTGAAGCGCTTGGCAGCGCCGCTGTTGCTCTTGATCTTCGGCATGAGAATAACTCCGCTCGAGGTTCTTCAGAAAACCCGAGGCCGACGCGAGACACTCATGCCTCCCGCCCGTTTGACCGGCCACCGGATCACTTCTTTTGGTACTGCTGGTACCGCTTACTGCTTCTTCTTGGGGGCAATGATCATGATCATCTGGCGGCCTTCCATCTTGGGGAAGGACTCCACGGTCCCGAGCTCCTCGAGGTCGGCGGCGATCCGCTCCATCAGCTTGCGGCCGATGTCCTGATGCGCCATTTCACGACCACGGAAGCGCAGGGTGACCTTGCCCTTATCACCGGCTTCGAGGAAGCGCGTCAGGTTCTTCATCTTGACCTGATAGTCGCCCTCGTCGGTGCCAGGCCGGAATTTCACTTCCTTGACCTGAATCTGCTTCGTCTTCTTCTTCTGGGCAGCCTTCTGCTTCTTCTGCTCGAAGACGAACTTGCCGTAATCCATGATCTTGCAGACGATCGGATCGGCATTGGAGATCTGCACGAGATCCATACCGGCGGCTTCGGCACGCTCCAGCGCCTCGCTGGTGGGCACGATGCCCAGCTGCTCGCCGTCGCTGTCGATCAGGCGAACCTGATCCTCGGTAATGCGCTCGTTCATCGGGGGGCGCTTATCCTGGACGCGCCCTCTTGGGTTGCTACGCTTGATGTTCCGTCTCCTTAGGCAATTGACGAATGTCTCTCACCGAGTTCGTCACCGAGGCGGGCCATGAGTTCATCGACCGTCATGGTGCCAAGGTCCTCACCGCTGCGCGTACGCAGGGCAACCGAGTCGGCTTCGACTTCCTTATCTCCCACCACCAGGAGATAGGGAACTTTCTGCAAGGTATGCTCGCGGATTTTAAAGCCGATCTTCTCATTCCTCAAGTCCGCCTTGACGCGCAAGCCGAATTTCTGCAGACGACGCTCGAGATCCAGCACGAATTCGCGCTGGGAATCGGTGATATTGAGGATCACCGCCTGCTGTGGCGCGAGCCACAGCGGCATGGCACCGGCGTAGTGCTCGATGAGGATACCCAGGAAGCGCTCGAAGGAGCCCAGTATCGCACGGTGCAGCATCACCGGTGTCTTGCGTGCGCCGTCCTCGTCGACGAACTGGGCGCCGAGGCGGCCGGGCAGGTTGAAGTCGAGCTGCAGGGTGCCGCACTGCCAGACACGATTGAGGCAGTCGCGCAGGGAAAACTCGATCTTGGGTCCGTAGAAGGCCCCCTCACCCGGTTGCAGCTCCCACTCGAGGCCGGTGGCATCGAGGGCGGCCTCGAGCCCCGCCTCGGCACGATCCCACAGCTCCGGCTCGCCCATGAAGTCATCGGGACGAGTCGACAGCTTGAGCTCCACATCGTCGAAGCCGAGATCCTGGTAGACCTTGAGGGTCAGGGCGATGAACGCCTCGGCCTCGGACTGGATCTGCTTCTCGCTGCAGAAGATATGGGCGTCGTCCTGGGTGAAGCCGCGTACGCGCATCAGGCCATGCAGGGAGCCGGAGGGCTCGTTGCGGTGACAGCTGCCGAACTCCGCCAGGCGCAGCGGCAGGTCCCGGTAGCTCTTCAGCCCCTGGTTGAACACCTGTACGTGACAGGGGCAGTTCATGGGCTTGATGGCGTAGTCGCGCTTCTCCGACTCGGTGGTGAACATCAGCTCGCTGTAGTGGCCCCAGTGGCCGGACTTCTTCCACAGCGAGAGATCCACCACCTGGGGCGTCTTGATCTCCTGGTAACCGTTCTCGATCTGGACCCGGCGCATGTACTGCTCCAGGGCCTGATACATGGTCCAGCCGTTGGGGTGCCAGAACACCATGCCCGGCGCCTCCTCCTGGAGATGGAAGAGGTCCATCTTGCGCGCCAGCTTGCGGTGATCACGCTTCTCCGCCTCCTCGAGGCGCTTGAGGTAGGCCTTGAGCTGCTTCTTGTCGGGCCAGGCGGTGCCGTAGATGCGGGTCAGCATCGGCTTCTCGGCGTCGCCGCGCCAGTAGGCACCGGCCAGCTTGGTCAGCTTGAACGCCTTCAGGTGCCGGGTATTGGGCACGTGGGGGCCCCGGCACATGTCGATATACTCTTCGTGATGATAGAGGCGGATACTCTCGCCTTCCGGAATCTCGCGCACGATCTCCTGCTTGTAGGGCTCATCGCGATGCAGGAAGGTGAGCATCGCCTTGTCACGGTCGACGTACTCGCGGACCACATCATAGCCCTTGTCGATCAGCTCCTTCATGCGCTTCTCGATGGCTTCCAGGTCCTCGGGGGTCGCCGAGCGGCCGAAGTCGATATCGTAGTAGAAACCATCCTCGATGACCGGGCCGATGGCCATCTTCGCCTCGGGATAGAGCTGCTTGACGGCATGGCCGATCAGGTGGGCACAGGAGTGGCGTACCACCTCCAGGCCTTCGGGATCCTTGGCGGTGAGGATGGCCACCTCGGCGTCATGCTCGATGATGTCGGCCGCATCGACCGGCACACCATTGATCTTGCCGGCCACGCAGGCCTTGGCGAGTCCGGGGCCGATATCCTCGGCCAGCTGCATCACGGTAAGCGGTTCGTCGAAGCGTCTCTGGCTGCCGTCGGGCAGGGTCACGATGGGCATGCAGGGGTCCTTTCGCGCAGTGGTGGCCCATACGAAAGACCACATGTCGCAGTGAACGAAGAATGGAAGCGTAGTGTCAGCCGGAGACCGACCATCGCCGGCGGCGTCGAACGCCAGGCGAGACGGTGTCGGCCCGTGCCGGGTGACGCGCTACGATAGCAAAGCGCCAGGTCGGGCGCCACAGTCCAGGCGCAGCAGCCCAAACGCAGCAGGGGCGCCCGAAGGCGCCCCTGCCTCGCGAACTCAGAGAGTTCGCTTGAGATTGAACCGAACTTACTGGCTCATGATCTCGACGCGACGGTTCAGGGCACGGCCTTCGTCGGTCTCGTTGGTGGCGACCGGGCGCTCCTCGCCATAACCCACGGTACGCATGCGATCACCGGCAACGCCCTGACTCATCAGGTAGCTGGCCACGGAATCGGCACGATCCTGGGAGAGACCCAGGTTGTACTCGTTGGAGCCCACGGCATCGGTGTGACCGGCGATGGTCACGCGAACCTCGGGGTTGTTGTTGAGAGTACCAGCCACCTGGTTCAACTCGGAAGCGGCACCGGGGCGCAGCTCCGCAGAGTCGAAGGCGAAGGTGACGTCGCTGGAGAGGGTCACCGGCTCGAACTCGGGCTCCGGCTCGGGCTCCGGCTCGGGCATCGGCTCGGGCTCGGCTACCGGCTCCGGAGAGTCGGCGCACAGCATGGCACCGATGGTGGCACCCGCAGTCCCGCCGATGGCAGCACCGGTGTCCTCATCGGACTCACCGCTGGTGGCATAACCGATACCACCGCCGATCACGCCGCCGGCCAGGCCACACACCATCGGGTGCTGGTACCAGGGCTTGTCGACAGAGGAGGTCGTGTTGGAAGTGGCACAGCCGGAGAGGCCGACCACCAGAGCAGAACCGAGCAGCAAGCCAGTCGTGGACTTCTTCATATGAAACTCCTTCTCTTTTCTTTTATCGCTCCAGGGCAGGCAACCGCTTACCGCCTTCCCAGATGATCCCGACGATCGGGTGTTGCGCTCTATGTCGCAACATCCATGCCGCGACACAGTGACCTGATGAAAACGTTCACTGGTCTCGACACGCTGCCAAGCTTGCAGTAGCCCGGCAGATCTTTCAATCGCGTATGGCTAGATTAGCAGAATTGTGGCGAAAGCGCACAGTGTTCGATAAAGCAGTCGTTCGAGGCACTGCTCAGTGCAGGCTCGCCGGCCAGTCGCGCCGGAAGGCCAACGCCGCCCTGGCAGCCTCGAGCACGGCATGGCGATGCTCCTCCTCTACAGCGAAGCGCTCCTTGTCCTCCTTGAAGCGCTCCTTGGGGCTGAGCGCCTGACGCGCCTCGTGGGTATGCAGGTGCCGGGTCAGCGCGTGCACCTGGCCGAAGGGCCGGAAGCTCTCGCGTTCCAGCAGGCGCGAATCGAGGATCTCCAGCAACACCTTGCAGCGCCATGCACCCTCGGTGATATCGACCTGCTCCTGGAGCAGTGCCGAGGCCACCAGCTCAAGGTTCTCCAGGCAGTTATCGTGGGCACGCTTCAGCTCCTCCTGCTGACTCGCCCGGCGCCGTCGCACCTCACGCCACAGGGTAAAGGCATAGGCGCCGAGTCCGGCGATGATCACCAGGGCAAGGCCGGCGAGGATCAGGGCAGTGGTGGTACTCATCGGGGATCACCGTGGTATCACGAGAAATGAGCTGACGATTCTACCCGCTTGTGCGCCGCCACCCCAACGTCACCACGATGACACCCCGGGAGCCGCCGAGGATTTCAAGCGTGATGCCACCGGCACGGGACGCTGACGCCTGACTGCATACTTAAGTATAATGCGATCACCTAGCGTTCCATGCATCCCGCCAACCAATGGAGACAGGCATGTCCGAGTCCCCCACTCCCGCAGGCGCGCCGGCGCCGCCTTCCACCGCCGCCAAAATCGGACTGTGGCTCGGTCCCGCCCTGCTGCTGGCCACCCTGCTGTTGCCGCCACCGGCGGAGATGTCACCGGCGGCGTGGGCCTGTGTGGGCATGGCGCTGCTGATGGCCACCTGGTGGTCCACCGAGGCCATACCGATTCCCGCCACCTCGCTGCTGCCCATGGTGCTGGTACCGGCCCTGGGGCTGGGCAGCATGGGCGAGGCCACCGGAAGCTACGCCAACCCGATCATCTACCTGTTCCTGGGTGGCTTCCTGCTCGGCATCGCCATGCAACGCTGGGAGCTGCACCGCCGCCTCGCACTGCACGTGCTGAAGCTGGTGGGTCACCAGCCGCGGCGTCAGATCGCCGGTTTCATGCTCGCTACCGGCTTCCTGAGCATGTGGGTCTCCAATACTGCCACGGCGATCATGATGCTGCCCATCGGCATGTCGGTGATCAGCCTGCTCGGCGACAGCGATCCCGAGGAGCTCAGGCGCTACGCCACCGCCCTGCTGCTGGCCATCGCCTACTCGGCCAGCATCGGCGGCGTGGCCACCTTGATCGGCACGCCGCCCAACGCCCTGCTGGCCGGTTACCTGGCCGAGGATCGTGGCATCGACCTGGGCTTCGCCCAGTGGATGGTCGTGGGGCTGCCGATCAGCATCGCCATGATGACGGCGGCCTGGTGGTGGCTGACCCGGCGCGGCTTCGCGCTCAATGCGGCCGACCAGAGCGCCGACATGGTCGACGACGAGCTGGAAAGGCTCGGTCGTATGTCGTCCGCGGAGCGCCGGGTGGCCATGCTCTTCACCCTCGCCGCACTGGCGTGGGTGGCCCGCCCGCTGCTCAATGACGCCGGCCTGTCCTGGCTCACCGACACCGGCATCGCCATCGCCGCCGGCATCGCACTCTTCCTGACACCCAGCGGGACACGGGCCGGAGAGCGGCTGCTGGTCTGGGACGATGCCCAGAAGGTGCCCTGGGGCATCCTGCTGCTGTTCGGTGGTGGCCTGGCCCTGGCCGGCACCATCACCCGCACCGGGCTGGCGGAGTGGATCGCCAACCAGTTGGGGATCTTCGGCACCCTGCCGCTGCTGGCCATGATCGGCATCGTGGTACTGGTGATCATCTTCCTGACCGAGGTGACCTCCAACACCGCCACCGCCGCTGCCTTCCTGCCACTGCTGGGCGCCCTGGCGCTGTCGCTGGATATCTCTCCCCTGCTGATCACGGTGCCGGCGGCCATCGCCGCCAGCTGTGCCTTCATGATGCCGGTGGCAACGCCACCCAACGCCATCGTCTTCGGTACCGGCCACATGAAGATCCAGTCGATGATCCGGGCCGGCTTCGCCTTGAACCTGATCAGCAGCGTGCTGGTGACACTGATGGCCTACGGACTGATCCAGCTCTTCTGGTGATATCTCTCCCTGCCAACGACGCGGGCCCGGCATCTGCCGGGCCCGCGTCGTCTGGTACCACAGCCCACCTGACTCACGGCATCGCCGGAGCCACCCACAGCGACCACGCCTGGGCATAGTGGTCGAGCAGCAGCACCCCGAACAGTCCCAGAATATAGCGGATCGAGAACCAGAAGGCGGCCAGAGGGGCCTTCGGGTCCTGCCCCCGCCACACCCGGTAGTTCCAGACCATGAACCGCATATTGAGCGCCATCACCCCGACCAGATAGAGCGCCCCGCTCATGCCGATGGCGAAGGGCAGCAGGGTCACCGCCACGGTCAACCAGCCATAGAGCCACACCTGCAGGCGGGTAAAGGCCTCCCCATGGGTGACCGGCAGCATCGGCACCCCGGCACGGGCATATTCATCGCGCTTGTGAAGCGCCAGTGCCCAGAAGTGCGGCGGGGTCCAGGCGAAGATGATCAGCACCAGCAGCAACGGCTCGGGGCCGACCTGGCCAGTCACCGCCGTCCAGCCCAGCAGCGGCGGCGCCGCCCCGGCCACCCCGCCGATCACGATGTTCTGGGGCGTGGCGTGCTTGAGGAAGGCGGTATAGACCAGCGCATAGCCGATCAGCGAGCCTAGGGTCAGCCAGGCGGTCAGGGCATTGACCTGCCAAACCAGCAGGCCGAGTCCGGCCAGCGAGAGCAGCGTGGCCCATGCCAGGGCGATGCTGCCAGGCATGCGCCTTGCCGCCAGCGGGCGTCGTGAGGTACGCAGCATCATGGCATCGAGTCGCCGGTCGACCACATGGTTGAAGGCCGCGGCCCCGCAGGCGGTCAGGCCGATCCCGACCAGGCCGTAAAGCACCACGGCCGGCGACGGCAGCACCGGCTGGGCCAGCGCCATGCCCACCAGGGCACACACCAGCATCACCAGCACCACCCGCGGCTTACACAGGGTCACCAGGTCCCGCCAGCCCCATTCACCCAGCGCCGGGGACGGGAGTTCGGCGACACGGATCTCGGTCGTCAGCGCATCAGACATGGAGCCACTCCTTCTTCTGCAACGATGATTGTTGTGTCGTGGTCGATGCCGGCGCCAGGCAGCGCCATCTCCAGGCGGCCAGCGCCAGGCTCAGCACCAGCGCCACGGCGCCTGCGGTATGCAGCAGCGCCAGCCACAGAGGCAGCCACAGCAGCACATTGGCCACCCCTAGCGAGAACTGCACCCCATAGGCCAGGGCCAGGGCCCCCAGCCACGGACGCATCGCCGTCTCGCGTCGGTAGCACAGCAGCAGCGCCAGGATCGCGACTCCCAGCGCCAACGCCCCCAGGCGGTGCCCCACCTGGATGGCGCTGCGCGCTTCGGCATGCAGCTGGCCATGCAGGTAATTGGGGCCGACGCTCTGGGTCAGGTGAAAGCCCTCGCTCCAGTCCAGGGCCGGCCACCATTCGCCGTTGCAGGTCGGGAATCCCTGACAGGCGATGCCGGCATAGTTGCTCGATACCCAGCCGCCCAGCGCCAGCTGAGCCACCAGCAGCATGGCGGCAAGCCCCCAGAGCGGCGTCAGAGCGCGGCGCGGCGCGGCAACCCCGCCCGGTGTCAGGATGCCGCTTGCACAACGCCTCAGGCGCAGATGCAGCCACAGGAAGACCAGCATCACCGCCAGCCCCCCCAGCAGATGCAGGGTGACCACCTGGGGCCACAGCTTGAGGGTCACCGTGAAGGCACCGAATGCCCCCTGCACCAGGATCAAGGCCAGCAGCCCCAGGCTGAGACGCCAGGGATAGTCGGCACGCCGCCGCAGGGGCCTCCCCAGCACCACCAGGGCAATCACCAGCACTCCCAGGGTGGATGCCACATAGCGATGGATCATCTCCATCCAGGCCTTGGCACTCTCCAGCGGTGCTTCCGGACTGTGGGCCAGGGCTCGCCCCTCGTCAGGCACCACCAGGGCGCCATAGCAGCCCGGCCAGTCGGGGCAGCCCAGCCCGGCATCCACCAGGCGCGTCCACGCTCCCAGCAGAATCACCCCCACCGTGAACACCACTCCCGCCAGGCTCAGTACCTTGAGCAGTGCCAGTCGGCGCTGTGCTGCGTGCATCGCCCCACCTCCCTCATTTGCCACGACATTGCCGCGAATGGATCAGCGCCCCGCCAGCTCCTGGCCACCCTCCCAGGGGGCCTCCGGATTCATGCGCAGCAGGCGTCCCAGGTCTGCCTTCACCGCATAGGGGTCCACATCCGCCGGATAGCCGAGCACCGGCTGTCCACGCGGGTCGAGCAGCCATAGCCGACCCGACTCGAGCCAGCACGGCCGCTCGGCCCAGCGCGCCACCACCTCGCCGGGTAGCGCCTCGGCCCGACCGCCCACGCGCAACCGGCTGACGCGGGGCGCCTCACGCCCCAGGGCGCGATGCAGCCGCCACCACTGGTCGCTCAGCTCGGCACAGCGCTGCCTGCAGTCGAAGGCCAGTACCCAGTCGCCGGACATCGACGCTGCCATGGGCGTGGCCAGTGGCCACTCGGCGAGAACCGGGACCTCAGGGGCCAGCTCGCCATGGGCCGTGCGCCCCTCGGGGATGCCGATTCGCCAGAGCGCCATGACCGTGGCCACCAGCACCGGCAGGGAAAGGAACAGCAACAGCGCCACCAGCTTCAGCCGCCCATGGCGCGCAGCATGGTTCATCGTCATCGTGAGTCCTCCGTGGGCAAGCCGTCGCGGTCACGGCGCATGCGCCGCCCGCCGATAATCATCACCACCAGCGCCGCCAGCGCCAGGCCCCACCACTGGACGGCATAACCCACATGGCGACTCGGCGGCATCACACTGGGCGTCCACCAGGCAGGCAGCGCGCCGGGCCCCTCCTCCAGATGCAGCCAGCCAGGGTGGGCGAAGTCGAGGGCCCAGGCGTCGAGCTGGATACGCTGCAGCCGTGCCCCCTCATGGTTGGGACCGAACAGCGGCGCGCCCTCACCCGCCGCCTGCCAGCGTCCACGCAGGGTGACCCTGCCCTGTGGCGTCGCCACGGCAGGGTCGGCACGGCTGGTGCCGGTCTCCAGGAAGCCGCGCTGCACCAGCCAGATCCGCCCATCATCGCCTCGCAGCGGGGTCAGCGGAGCGACCCCCAGGCGACCGTCATGGGTGCGGTTGTCCAGAAACAGCGTGCGGTCCGCCAGGTACTCGCCGCTGAGCGTGAGACGGCTGCCCTCGGGGGGCATCTCGCTGGGCGCTGTCAGGGTCGGCGCACTCGCCAGCCGCGCCAGATAGTCACGCTTTTCCTCGCCGCGCTCCCACTGCCAGAGGCCCAGCGCCAGCCCCAGCACCACCAGCAGCGACCACAGGCTCCACCACAGGCGTTGCCGCCACCTTCCGCGGCGGGCATGCTGGGAAACATTGCTGCCCAAGGAGTGTTCCATGCTGCTCAAGGTCCTGATCGCTCTGGTGTTCCTGGCCATGCTGACGAGCCTGGCCGCCGGCGCCGGCTTCCTGCTGCGCGACAGCGGCACCTCACGGCGCCTGCTGGTCTCCCTGAAGCTGCGGGTGGCGCTGGCCGCCACCCTGCTGGCCCTGCTCTTCTACGGCTTCTATGCCGGCAGTCTGGGCTGATCCTGCGAGTCCCTGACACCGGATCAGAACACGTAGACGAACAGGAAGAGCCCGATCCATACCACGTCCACGAAGTGCCAGTACCAGGCCGCCGCCTCGAAGCCGAAGTGGTTTTCCGGGGCGAAGTGCCCCCGCAGGATACGGAGCAGCATCACCGTGAGGATGGTGGCACCGATAATCACGTGGGCCCCATGGAAGCCGGTAAGCAGGAAGAAGGTCGCCCCGTAGATCCCCGCCTCCAGGGTGATGCCGTAGTGGTGGTAGGCCTCGTAGTACTCCACGCCCTGGATGATGATGAAGGTGAAGCCCAGCAGCACGGTGACCAGCAGCCAGTTGCGCGTGGTCTCACGCATCCCCTCCTTGAGCCCCTCGTGGGCCACGGTGAGCGTGATGCTCGAGCCCACCAGGATCAGGGTGTTGACCAGTGGCAGCTGCCAGGGGCTGAAGGTATCGCGGGGGCCGGCCACGTCGCCCGGCGGTTCCAGCAGCGGCCAGCTGGCGGTGAATTCCGGCCACAGCAGTGCGGCCACGCCCTTGGCCCCCTCGCCGTCCAGCCACGGCAGCGCGAAGGTGCGCACATAGAAGAGCGCACCGAAGAAGGCGGCGAAGAACATCACCTCGGAGAAGATGAACCAGGCCATGCCCTGGCGGAAGGAGCGATCCATCTGGGCATCGTAGAGCCCGCCCCGGGACTCCTTGACCACATCCCGGAACCACAGCCCCATCACCGCGAGCACCGCCAGCACCCCCGCCACCAGCAGTGCGCTCCCCCGGCCATGCACCATCAGCATGCCGGCTCCGATCATCATCGTGCCCAGCGCCAGCGAGCCGAGGATCGGCCACTTGCTGGTTGCGGGGACGTAGTAGCTGCCACCACTCATGCCTCATCTCCTTTGCCGGCAGTCGCCCGGGCCTGAAGCACGGCTTCATCGCGGGTGACCGGATACAGGGTGTAGACCAGGGTCAGGGTATTGACGTCCTCGGGCAGGTCGCGAGCCAGCTGGAAGACCAGCGGCAGTTCCAGGCGCTCGCCCGCCTCCAGGCGCTGCTCCTGGAAGCAGAAGCAGGCCAGCTTGCGCAGGTGCGGCGTGGCCTCGGCCGGCGACACGCTGGGCACCGCCCGCCCCCACAGCGCCGTCTCGGCCGGATTGTGGAAGGTGAAATCCACCTCGGCGCTCTGGCCGGGGTGCAGGCGCACCTGGCTGGTCTCGACCTCCAGGTTCCACGGCAGCCCGGCGCTGCCCCGGGTGATGAACTGCACCGTCACCATGCGCGAGTCGTCGACCTCCTCATGGACGATCGCCTGGGCCGAACCGCTGGTCTTGCCGTTGAGGCCGGTGACCTCGCAGAACACGTCATAGAGCGGCACCAGGGCGAAGGCGAAGGCGAACATGCCGGCCAGGGCAAACAGCGTCTTGGCGACGGTGCGGCGCACCCCCCGGCGGGACGCGTTCGGCGAGGCATGACTCTCAGGCATGAGCGACTCCTCCTGTGCTTGGCATGGGCGTCATTCACCCTCACAGCGGAAGGTGGGCGGGTGCTCGAAGGTATGCAGGGGCGCCGGGCTCGGCACGCTCCACTCGAGGTCCTCGGCGCCCTCCCAGGCCTTGGCCGGTGCCTTCTCGCCGCCCCGCACGCACTTGATGATCAGCAGCACGAAGAGCAGCTGGGAGGCGCCGAACATGAAGGCCCCCAGGCTGGACGCGAGGTTGAAGTCGGCGAACTGCAGGGCGTAGTCGGGGATGCGCCGCGGCATGCCGGCCAGGCCGGAGAAGTGCATGGGGAAGAAGGTCAGGTTGACCCCGATCACCGACAGCCAGAAGTGCCACTGGGCCAGCTTCACGTTGGGGTAGTGGCCGGTCCACTTGGGCAACCAGTAGTAGGCCGCGGCGAGGATCGCGAACAGTGCACCCGGCACCAGCACATAGTGGAAGTGAGCCACCACGAAGTAGGTGTCGTGGTACTGGAAGTCGGCAGGCGAGATCGCCAGCATCAGCCCCGAGAAGCCACCGATGGTGAACTGCACCACGAAGGCCAGCGCGAAGAGCATCGGCGGCTCGAAGCTGATGGAGCCGCGGAACATGGTGGCGATCCAG
This sequence comes from Halomonas sp. C10-5, assembly GCF_057169305.1. NCBI lineage: Bacteria > Pseudomonadati > Pseudomonadota > Gammaproteobacteria > Oceanospirillales > Halomonadaceae > Halomonas > Halomonas sp. C10-5. Next base: position 1,595,813 of record NZ_CP175665.1, on the reverse strand, counting down.
TTGAACACCTTCACCCCGGTGGGCACCGCGATCAGCATGGTGGTGTACATGAAGAACAGCTCGGCGGCCAGCGGCAGGCCCACAGTGAACATATGGTGGGCCCAGACCAGGAACGACAGGATGGCGATGGCCGCCGTGGCATAGACCATGGAGGCGTAGCCGAACAGGCGCTTGCGCGAGAAGGTCGGGATGATCGCCGAGACGATGCCGAAGGCCGGCAGGATCATGATGTAGACCTCGGGATGCCCGAAGAACCAGAACAGGTGCTGGAACAGCACCGGGTCCCCGCCGCCGGCGGCATTGAAGAAGCTGGTACCGAAGTTGATGTCCATCAGCATCATGGTGACCGCCCCGGCCAGCACCGGCATCACTGCAATCAGCAGGAAGGCGGTGATCAGCCAGGTCCAGCAGAACAGCGGCATGTCCATCAGTCGCATGCCCGGTGCGCGCAGGTTGAGGATGGTGGCGATGATGTTGATGGCCCCGAGGATCGAACTGATGCCGGCGATATGCAGCGAGAGGATGAAGAAGGTGGTGGATGGTGGCGCATAGGTGGTGGAGAGCGGCGCGTAGAAGGTCCAGCCGAAGTTGGGGCCACCCCCCGGCATCAGCAGGGTGCTGAGCAGCAGTGTGAAGGCCACCGGTAACAGCCAGAAGCTGAAGTTGTTGAGCCGCGGCAGGGCCATGTCCGGTGCACCGATCTGCAGTGGCACCATCCAGTTGGCCAACCCCACGAAGGCAGGCATGATCGCCCCGAACACCATGATCAGACCGTGCATGGTGGTCATCTGGTTGAAGAACTCCGGCTCCACCAGCTGCAGGCCGGGCTGGAACAGCTCGGCGCGCACCACCAGCGCGAATACCCCACCGATGAAGAACATCGTCAGCGAGAAGATCAGGTAGAGGCTGCCGATCTCCTTATGGTTGGTGGTGAGCAGCCAGCGCATCAGGCCACGCGGCGGGGCGGGATGCGCCGCCGCCTGGCCGCCGGCACTGGCGGTGGAGCTCTGCTCGACGGGGTGATGCAAGGGCAACTTGGGTGCCATGGTGAATCTCCCTGATCTTCGCTGTTCTTGTCTGATCGTTGGGGAACCGGGAGCCGGTCTAGTCGGCCAGCCGCTCGGCAATCTCCGCCGGCTGAACCAGGTCACCGGTTTCATTGCCCCAGGCGTTGCGTTCATAGGTGATCACGGCGGCAATCTCCACCGGGCTCAGGGTATTGCGGAACGCCGGCATGGCCGAGCCCGAGACTCCGTTGACCACGGTCTCGATATGGCGCTCCCGCTCATCCATCAATGCCTGATTGCCCGCCAGGGCCGGGAAGGCCGGCGGATTGCCGCTGCCATCCGCCTGGTGACAGGAGGCACACACGGCGTTGTAGCTCTGCTCACCGCGCGCCATCAGTTCGTCCATGGACCACTCGCGGTCGACGCCCGATGCCTCCTGGGCGCTGGCCTCCTTGCGCTCGGCCAGCCAGGCATCGAACTCCTCCTCCTCCAGGGCCTGCACCACGATGGGCATGAAACCGTGGTCCATGCCGCACAGCTCGGCACACTGGCCGCGATAGATACCGGGCTCGTTGATCCGCACCCAGTTCTCGTTGACGAAGCCGGGAATGGTGTCCTGCTTGACGGCGAGATCCGGAACCCACCAGGAGTGGATGACATCGTCGGAGGTGAGCAGGAAGCGCACCTTGCGACCCACCGGCAGCACCAGCGGCTCATCGACTTCGAGCAGGTAGTGCTCGCCCCGCTCTCCCTCGCCGCGGATCGTCTCTCGCGGGGTGCCGAGGTTGGAGGTGAAGGCGACGTCCTCCCCCAGATACTCGTAGCGCCAGCGCCACTGCTGCCCGGTGATCATCACATCCAGGTCGGCATCGGAAGGGTCGTACATCTTCTTGAGGGTGGCGGTGGCGGGGACTGCCATGCCGATGAGGATCAGCAGCGGGATCGCCGTCCAGATCACCTCGACCAGGGTGTGCTCGTGGAAGTGCGCCGCCTTGGCCCCCTTGGAATGACGAAAACGGAACAGGGAGTAGAACATCACCCCGAACACCACCACGCCGATGACCACGCAGATCCAGAAGATGGTCATGTGCAGCGAGTGAACCTCACGGCTGACGTCGGTCACACCCACCGGCATGTTCCAGCCGTTGGCCATGGCCAGCGTCGTCATCAGGGGGACGACCAGGCAACCTGCCATCCACACGATGAACGTGCGCATCGGCGCCTCCTCCTAGCTAGTTGTCGTGGCTTATTGTTGTCGTGAGCTGTCGTGTCGTGCGGTAACTGCACGCTACTGCTCGATCAGTTCAGATACACCTCATAAAGTGAGTGTAGACCCCTCGCCTGCGGCCAACTGTCGCAGAACTCCATTCCGCCAACGGCAATTTCAACGGGCCACCGTCACGGCGATGAAGGCCACCCCGACCACCAGCAGCAGCGCCATGAGCAGGCCCACGACGATGAAGGCCACGGGATGGCCCTTTTCGAAGTCCTCGCGCCGCTGCACATCCTTCTGCACACCGAAGAAGGCCGCTAGCACAGACTTGACCACGCTCCACATCGCACACTCCCCATGCCGGAAATCGAACACGCGCGGTTCCACCGCAGGTCTTCCCCGTCCACCTCTCCTATACTCTAGTCAAGAGACCACGGCATTTGCCGCAAAGTCATCCGATGGTGCATTCCGCAGGAGGTCATCATGACCCAGAATCCCTTTGCCAACCCGATGCTGGAGTGGTGGCAGCAGCAGTGGACCCAGGGCGTCAATCCCATGGCCCGCACCCAGCTGGCGTGGATGGAGAGCCTTGCCGAGGCCCTGCAGCTGGAGGCCCAGTTCCTGAAGGCCATCGCCGAGAGCGGTGAGAAGATCGCCAAGTGCTTCGACGGCAAGCAGCCCACCACCCCGGAAGAGGTGCAGGCATGCTACGAGAAGCTGGTGAAGGAAGTGGGCGATGCCCAGATGAAGCGCCTGGAGCAGGCTACCCAGCTCACCCACGATTTCCGCAAGCGGCTATGGGAGGAGATCTGACCGACCTTGGCCGCGTCCGCACAGCGTCAGACGACACCCCAGGCGCCCTTCAAGGGCGCCTACTCAGTTGCCCAACCCGAACAGCCCTGTGATCAGCGGCAGCAGGAAGGCCGTCAGCAAGCCGGTCAGGCCCATGGCCAGGCCCGAGAAGGCCCCGGCCACGGCACCGATATGCGCGAAGGCCTGGGCGGTGCCGAAGCCGTGGGCGGAGAGCCCCAGTGCAAAGCCCTGCACCGCCGGATCCTTGATGCGCAACAGGCGGAATACCCAGGGCGCCAGCGCACAGCCGATGGAACCGGTCAGCAGCACCAATCCCGCGGCCAGGGAGGGAATGCCTCCGATCTGCTCGGCGATACCCATGGCGATGGGAGAGGTGACCGAGCGCGGGGCCAGGGAGAGCACCGTCTCCAGTCGCGCCCCCATGGCCAGGGCGATTCCCAGGGTACTGGCCACCGCGGTAACGATGCCCACCCCACAGGCCAGCAGCAGCGGCATCAGCAGGCGCCTGATCCGCTCGCGATGATCATAGAGGGGAATCGCCAGTGCCACGGTGGCCGGACCCAGCAGGAAGTGAATGAACTGGGCCCCTTCGAAGTAGGTGGAATACTCCATGTCCACCAGCAGCAGCAGGCCGATCAGAATGGCGATGGAGAGCGTGACCGGGTGCACCAGCGGCGTGCCCCCCAGTGCCTTGTTGATGCGCACCGCCAGGGTAAACACCAGCAGCGTCACCAGCAGGGAGAGCAGCGGATTACCGGAGAGATAGACCCATAGCTGGTCGAGTGTCGCGACGTTCATCGCCCCGGCCCTCCGCGGCGACGATTGAGCCGATCCAGGGCCCAGGCGGTGGTGGCCAGGGTGAGCGCCGTGGATACCACTAGGGTGACGAGGATCGGCCACAGGTCGCGTCCGATCAGGGCGAAGTGGACCATCAACCCCACGCCCGCCGGCACGAAGAGCAGCGTGAGGTAACGTAGCAGCCCCTCTCCCGTCAGGCGCAGGCTGTCCGGCACCTTGCCACGCACCATCAGACCCACCAGCAGGATCACCATGCCGATCACCGGTCCCGGAATCGGCATGGTCAGGCCACGCGCCACCAGTTCTCCCAGAAACTGACAAGCGAGCAGCACGCTCATTCCCATGATCAGCGGCATTCGCCACCTCCCGCGTACAAGGCCACCCAAGCCGGAACGCAGGGCGTACTGCCCCGCACCGGTGCGAACCACCGCCCAGGACGAGCCGGCTCAGCGCAACTGGCTGTCCTTGCTGCCCCTGCGGTTGTAGCCCGCTGATGCACCCTGCCGCTTGTCGCGCTCTGCCTGGCAGGCGACACACAGACGCACCCCGGGAATGGCCTCGCGCCGGGCCTGCGGTATCTCGTCATCGCACTCCTCGCAGTGCGTAAGGCTCTCTCCATGCGGCAGCCGGCTTCGAGCCAGCGATACCGCATCCTCAACGCTGGCATCGATCTGATCCTGAACCGCACCATCCTTGCTCCATCCGCCCGCCATCTCCATCTCCTCCCGGCCATCAGGCCGGCAACGCCTACTCGCGCCCGGCCCGAACGGGAAGGTCCCGAACTGGGTTACCGGACACACCTCTCCGCGGCGAACCACGCCACCGCTTGTGCTCGATCCTGATGATTGCGTCACATCATAGTGCATAACCCACGCCGGCCCCAGCGGCCCCGAGCCAAGCGGTTGATAAGAAAGTGCAAAAGGGGCTTTTCATTTGCCGACGAAAGCGCTAGTATACGCCTCGTTCTCGGGGGACAGGCCAGATGGCCACAAAACCCGAAAACAGAGTCGGAGCGTGGCGCAGCTTGGTAGCGCGTTGCAATGGGGTTGCAAAGGTCGCAGGTTCGAATCCTGTCGCTCCGACCAGAAACATCAAGAGAAACCGCCACTTACGGATCATGCCGGGTGGCGTTTTTTCGTTGCGCTTTTTGTAGTGGCGTATGGGTAGCACGCGTCGAAAGAAACCTCAGCTACCTATAACATGCCGCTACTTTCTGCCCCGCTCTGATATTCCCTTCCGTCCCGGAATCCAGACCACTGACTACCAAGGAAATTCAGAAAGAGAGTTCCTCCAGGCAGCCAGTAGAAAGAAAAGGGCCGCCATGCAGCTGGCGGCCCTTGGGATCGGAAGAAGATCGGAATCAGAAAGAGAGAATCTCGCCATCGGCGGGGATATCGACATGATCCTCGATGCCTTGTGCCTGCACGTACTCTCTCAGCTCTTCCCGTGTCAGCGACATATGGTTGATGGCATCCATGTGCGTGGCGATCACGGTTGCTTCTGGTGCTACCTGGGTAGCGCGGAGTACATCTTCCTTGCCCATGATGATGGATTCATCATAATCGCTGCGCAGCGCTTGTCCGGCGTTCAGTACTACGATCTTGGGGTCGTACTCATCGAACGCCTGATCGACTTCATCGCGCCAGATAGTGTCGCCCACCAGGTAGAGAGTCTCCTGGCCAGGTGCCTGGAAGACCACGCCCATCACCTCCCCGAGAGCGGCGGCGACTTCAGGTGAGGCATACATTTCATCGGTGCCGTGCTGGCCGCCGGTCTTGCTCAGGGTGACGCCATCGAACTCGGCCGTATCGGAAAGGACGCGCACATGGGTAAAGCCCTGCTCACGGATCATCTCCGCATCGTCTTCGTACTGAGCGAACACCGGGATATCCTTCGGCAGCAGCTCCTGGGCGGCGGCGTCCCAGTGGTCGAGGTGGGTGTGGGTGACAATCACGGCGTCCGTGTCATCGATCACCTCCTCCGCCGACATCGGCAGCCCGACCAGCGGGTTGCGCAACTCGCTGCGGTAGGTGCCCTCGAAGCCCGGGTAGGCGCCCTGCTCGGCCAGCATGGGATCGATCAGGAAGGTCGTGTCCTCATAGGTGATCTTCAGCGTGGCGTTGCGGATCTGCTGCACCTGCTGAGTCGCCTCCTGAGAAATCGTCTCAGCGGATGCCGTGCCGGCGATAAGGGCTGTGGCCAGGGCCAGGGAACCGGCGAGGGTCTTGATCAGCATATGGATACTCCTCGATTGCGTTGCTAGGTTGATGGCAAGCAGTCTAGAGGGGTTCACCTGGACAGATAATTGGCCTGAATGACAATCTTCGAAAGTTTCGGGCCACGATGCAATACTGATGAACAATCGAATCCCAGGAGACGCACCTTGCCGCTTCCCAGAGTCGGACTGATCCTGTACCCGAATATCAGCCCCTTCCATTTCTCGGTGCCCTATACCGTGTTCGGCATGGCTCTGCTCGATCGTCCGCTGTTCGAGCTGTTCATCGTGGCCCCGGAGGGGAAGCCGCTGGAAGCCGAACGGGCGATGACGATACGGCCCGACGGCGGCTTGGAATTGCTGGATTGGGTGGATATCGCGGTGGTGCCAGGCTGGCATGTCCTGAATGAACCACCGCCGCCGGCGTTGGCCGAGGCGCTGGTCCATTGTCATCAGCGGGGTGCCCATGTGGTCGGCCTGTGTTATGGCACCTATGCCCTGGCCTACGCCGGGTTGCTGGACGGCAGGCGGGCGTCGACTCACTGGATGGCCGAGCGCGATTTCCATAGCCGCTTTCCCAGGGTCAAGCTGGATACCAATGCGCTCTACGTGGAGGAGGATCGCCTGGTGACGTCTGCCGGCACCGCGGCCGGCCTGGATTGCTGCCTGTACCTGCTGCGCGAGTATTACGGCGCGCAGATTGCCAACAAGGTGGCCCGGGCCATGGTGGTCCCCCCGCATCGGGAGGGTGGCCAGGCACAGTTCATCGAGCAGCCGGTGGCCTCCTCGACCCAGGATGCGCATATCAACCGCCTGCTCGACTATCTGCGAGAACACCTCGCGGAGTCGCACACTATCGACGAGCTCGCTGCCCGTACCGCCATGAGCCGGCGTACCTTCACGCGCCATTTCCACAAGGCCACCGGCATGACGGTGCTGGAATGGCTGGTGAGCGAGCGGTTACGGCGAGGACGCGAGCTGCTGGAAACCACGTCCTTGTCGGTAGAGGCCATTGCCGAAAGGATCGGTTTCCACACGGCCACGTCGTTCCGGCAGCACTTCAGGCAGCGCCATCGGATCAGCCCTAGGGACTGGCGCAAGACCTTCGGCGAGACCCACTGAGCATCACCGGACCCGCTTTCGTACCCACGGCAAGGGAGAGCGGTTCAATCAGACGGTGCTGAGACGCCGATATCCCGCAGCCCCTCCGCGCACTCCTCCAATTGCTGGATCATGCGCTCCATCACTTCGCTACGCGCCTCCAGGTAGTCCTGGGCCTCATCATCGGTGGCGTGACGGCTGTCCAGCACGGCCTGGCTGGCCGCACTCTTCAAGGCCAGGGCCATGGCACGCAGGCTGTCGGCGGTACGGTGGGTCTGAGCGGAGTTCTCCAGCTCGGCATCGGCACCGTGGCGGAAGAAGATCGGCACTACGCTGTCATCGGCATCGAAGGTGATGGCGTCGCGCAGGGCAACCTCGGCCGAGCTGTAGCTGGCGTTGCCGCTGCCATAGCCGGCGCTGTCGCGTACCACATGGCCACTGTGGTCGAGGATCCGCCACTCATAGGGCTCATCGCCATAGACCTCGATATGGCCGGGTTCGTAGGGGCGGTCGATACGATGCTGGATAATCACGGCAATTTCCTCTGCAGGGGCCGATGGCGGCGCAGCTTCACTCTTGGCAAGCCGCGTACGGTCTGGATACTTCCAGCATAAGCCCGTGGAACGCCCGCCGCCTTGACCTGGCACACCAACCGCGACTTCCGGCTACACGAGTTTCAGTGGCTCGATATCGCGGAAGATGCCGGTCCTGGTCATGTCGCGGCGCAGGGTGAAGGCCTCCAGGGCGGCCACCGGATCGATCTGGTCGAGGCTGTCGAAGTGGATCTTCAACCACTGCGCCCGGCTGACCTTGACGCTGTAGAGGTACTGGTCACGCTCAGCGCCGGTGGCAGGATCTACCACCCGGCGATAGCCGGAGACGCGGGCCTCCTCGACTCCGGGCAGGCGGGCGAAAACCGCCCCCAGCACACGGAAGGCGATGCCGTGCACGTGATCACGGTAGAGCTTGCGCTGGCGGGTGGCACTCAGCCTGCGTGGCGAGAGCTTGAGCTGCTTGGGCGGCATGCCCCAGTAGCGATCCGGCATCTCCTCCTCACCGGGCAGGTCGATATCCAGGGCGATGGTCGAGACATCGCTGCCCAGGTCGAAATCGACCAGCGTCTCGCGGGGCCAGTCGATCTCCTCCAGCCGCTCGCGCAGGGTGGCCTCCATGGCTTCCGGGTCATCCCAGACCCCATCACTCTCGCGCTGATAGCGGGCGAACTCAGCGGCATCATGCTCCGCCTTGCGCCACTCCCAGGCCCGATAGCGCTCGTCGAACTCGGCCCTCAGGCGCCGACTCTGCACTTCCCGGGCTCGCCGGGCCGGAGGCCACAGCGCATGCCACCACACCGGGGCCAGCGGCTGGAACGGCGCCGGGGGTGGCTCGCCGAAGTCGCGCATCGCATAGCCGGCAGCCTCCGGCGCGGGCGTCTCCTCATGCAGCCGACCGAGCCGGTCGAGGTCGGCATTGAGCCGCTCGCAGAGGGCCTGGAGCTGCTCACGCAGGACTTCCTCGGCATGCCGGCGCAACACCCTCGCCTCGGCATCCGACATCGGCACCCCGTCGGCATGGAAGTAGATGACCTGGCCACTCTCATCGATCTCCAGCTTCACGGCCAGGCTGCCGCCCTCGGCCAGCTGCGCCTCCAGGGCAGCAGCATCGCAACCCGCGGCTCCTGCGTTCCTTCCGGAGTGACCATCGCCTCCGTTCAGCTTCTGCCGGTAGGCAAGCCCGGTACCGGGGATCCCGGCGTGGCCATGCACGCCACTCGGCCCCACACTGAGGCTGGCACCCCGCGGACCCAGCGAGAGGCCAAGGCCTCGCTTGCTGATATTGAGGCGCACCCCGGGTGCGAGGCGAATGCGGCGCTGAAAACGAAAGGCCATCCTGACTCCCTGTCCTGTGTGATGTCGGCAATCACGGCGACGCCGGGGAACCACCGGCTACCGACAGCTGACCAGAAAACCGCTCGCTTTCCAACGCCAGCTCGTTCAGTCGCGCTGCGGGTCCAGCGGTTCGTCCTCTGCTGGCGTAGTCCCGGGCCCCACTTCGAGCCTGGCACGCTCGAGGATCTCGGCAGGCAGCTCCTTCTTTACCGCCACGCCCAGTTCGCGGAACTCGCTGGCCTGCTTAACCAGGTTAGCGCGGCCGTTGACCAGCTGCCCCAGCGCCCGGTCGTAGCTCTCGCGGGCGCCATCGAGCTTGCGGCCCACGTCCTGCATGCTGTCGAGAAAGGTGGAGAGCTTGCTGTGGAAGCGCTCGGCCTTGCGGGCCAGCTCAGCGCTATGGCGGCTCTGGTTCTCGAAGCGCCACAGCTGGCCGACGATATTCAGGCTGGTCAGCAGCGTGGTGGGGGTGGCCACCAGCACGTTGCGCTCGATGGCGCGCTGGTAGAGGGTGGCGTCGTGGCGCAGCGCCTCGATATAGGCCGACTCCACCGGGATGAACATGATCACCACCTCCGGCGAGTTGAGCCCCGGCAGGTCGTAGTAGTGCTTGTCGGCCAGCTCCTCGATGCGATCGCCCACCGCTCGGGCATGGGCGGCCAGTGCCCGCTGGCGGGTCGCCTCGTCCTCGGCGTTGACGTATTCCAGGTAGGCGGCAAGCGAGGTCTTGGCGTCGATCACCAGGTGGCGCCCCTCGGGCAGGTAGACCAGCGCATCGGGGCGACGCTTGCCCGCCTCGGTGGTGAAGCTCTTCTCGCGCTGGTAGTCCTCGCCGGGGCGCAGGCCGGCGCTATCGAGCACGTTCTCCAGCATCAGCTCGCCCCAGTTGCCCTGGACCTTCTTCTGCCCCTTGAGCGCCTCGGTCAGCTGGGCGGCCTGGTCGGTGATATCGCGATTGAGCTGCTGCAGGTGCTTGAGCTCGGTGGTCAGGCTGGCGCGCTGGGCGGTCTCCTGGTGGTGGAGGGTCTCGACCTTCTCGCGGAAGCCCTTGATCTCCTCCTGGAAGGGCTTGAGCAGTCCCTGCAGGTTGCGCTCGGAGAGCGACGAGAAGGCCCTGCCCTTCTGCTCCAGCAGCTCGTTGGCGAGGTTCTCGAACTCCACCCTGAGCTGGCCCTTGCTCTCCTCCATCCACTGAAGCTGGCGGGCGAAGTGCGCCTCCTTCTCCTCCAGGCGAGTGGTCAGCTCGCCATGGGTCTGCTTGAGCGCATAGTAGGCCTCGCGGAAGCGCTCGAGCTCCCGCGCCTGGGCCTGGTTGGCCTCGCGCTGGGTCTCCACCTCGCCTTCGGCCACCTGCAGCGCCACCGTCTGCTCGCGGGCTTCCAGCTGCTGGGCATGCAGCTCGCCACGCATGACCTCCCGCTCGCGGCGCGCGGCAGCGATGCGACGTTGCTGGAGGGCGAAGGCGATCACGAGGCCCGCCGCGAAGGTGGCCAGGCCCAGGATCAGCTGAGTCGTGTCGAGCGTCTGCAGGTATTCCACAGTGGCGTCGTCCGGTTGGGGCATCAGGGAGTCGGGCAGGGGTGCAGCGGCACCACGACCCAGTCGTCGGTGCTGCCGAACCACTGCTGCAGCAGGCCACGCTGCTCGCCGAGCAGGATGGCAAGATAGCCAGCCAGCGGATGGTCCTCGGGGAGCCCCGCAGCATGCTTACGCAGCGCCGCCTGGTAGCGCTGCTGCTCGGGGGGCAGCTGCTGGGCATTGGCACGCTCGGCTACCACCGCCAAGGGTGGCAACAGCTGGTGGCTGGCACCGCGCTCCAAGGCAATGCACACCCCCTTGGCATCGAAGTCGCCCAGGTAGAGATGCGGCCGACCGCTTGCGGCCCAGTCGGTGGCCAGGTCGGTGAAGCCGCCGCCATAGAAGCTATCGCCGCGGTAGAGCACCAGCGGGCGCGGCCAGGGCGAGAGTGCCGGCAGCGTGTCGGGCAAGCCGTAGAAGCTGTCGAGGTTCTCGACCTGCACCAGGGCGTCGAAGGCGGCGAGGTTGAGGTCGCGACGATCGAGATCGAGGCAGTCGTGCGCCCGGCAAGCGACCCCTGGACGGCTCACCGCCGGCAGGCTGGCCAGCACCCGCCGCTCACGCGGCTTCTCGCGGACGCCCTTCGCCTCACGGTTGCCGAGCTCCGCCTGCTCGGCGGTGGTCAGGCCGGAGAGCCCGGCGGCGATGGCGGGCTCGCCGAGGGCGGCCAGGGCCTCGTCGATGCGGTCCAGCAGCTCACGGTCAAACACCAGGCGGGCATGGGTGAGGCGCGCACCGAGTTCGATATCGTGCGCCTGGCACCAGGCGACCACCTCGTTCACCACCTGGCGGCGAGGCCTCTCCTGGCGGGCGGAGCGTCGCAACGCCTGGTCGGCGTCGCGGAGCAGGTTGCGGGCGCGGGACGATAGATGCATGAGGCCTCAGGCGAGCTGCAGGGTGACGTCGTGGATCAGCCGGACATGATTGTAGCGGCTCGCCTGGCTCTCCTGCTGGCTGAGGCGGAAGGCGCGCTGTTCGCTTCTGGGTAGCCCCTGGAATTCGGCGATCACCTGGAATAGCCAGATTTCCTCACTCCACTCGTACTCCCCCTGCTGCAGGAACTCCAGGGCGCTGAGCCCCTCGCCGCCGTCCACCACCGCCAGATAGAAGCGCTCCACATCCTCCTTGAGGGCCTGCTGGCGAGCGGCCACGAGGGTATCCTCCTGAGGCGCGGCGGCACCCGCGGCGGTCACCGGCTGCGGGCGCGGAGCGGGCCGCGGCAGGCGGTGCAGCAGTTCGCCGAGCACACGGCTATCGGGATGGTGGTCTAGGGCGGCGGCACCGGCGGCGACCAGCGGGGCGGCACGGTTGACCAGTGCCGGCACCTCGCCGCGCCGGGCGTAGTTGCCGGGGACGAAGCCTGGGTGCTCACGCAGGAAGCCGGCCATGCCGGCCACCAGGCGGCTGCGCGACTGCTGCTGGCGGAAGCGCGCCATCAGCTCGACCAGGCGCCGCTGTACCTCGCGCAGGCTGGTGTAGTGCTGGGTCAGCTGCTGCTGCAGGCCGCTGACCAGCAGCTTGCGCAGCGCGCCATCGCTGCCCACCAGCTCGATCAGCTCGTCGAAGTCGATCAGCGCGAGGCCATCGAGCAGGCGCACGATCTGCTTCTGGGCACGCTGGTTCTCGCGGATCTTGTCGCCCAGGCGGCTGACAAAGCCGAAATCGCCGTTGAGGCGTCGCCACAGGCTGTCGATGGCGTCGGCGAAGCGGCCATTGAGGTCATCCACCTCCTGGCGCAGGCGCAGTAGCTGCTGTTCCTGGCGCCAGTACTCACCACCGTCGCGGGCCTCACGATAGCTCTGTACCAGGCTGCGCAACAGCTCTAGGGTCTCGGCCACATCGGCGTTGACGTGGCGGCGGCTCTCGTCGGCGAGCATCTCGGCGATCAACTCGCGCACCTTGGGCGCCAGCTTCACCCCGCCCTGCTCATCGGGGCGCCACAGGATGCGTGCCGCCAGCAGCCGGTTGAGAGCGGTGGTGCTCAGCCCCTCCAGCGGCACCTCGTCCCGGGCGTAGCCGGCCATCAGCGCCTCGGCGTGCTTGCCCAGCAGCGTCAGGCGCTCGACGCCGGTGCTGACCAGGCGGCTCTCCAGGGCGTGGGGATGGTCGACACTCACAGCAGGCTCTCCTGGCCGCTCGGCGCCTGGTCATCCACCGGCAGGTTCTCCTCGTCGCGGATGAAGCGCGCCAGGTCGATGAGGTAGTCGATCTTGGCGGTGACCAGGTAGTACTGGCGGTCGGCATGGGGCTGGAGCAGGTAGCCGTGCTCCTTGAGCCGCTTGAACACCTGCTTGAGCTGGGCGTCGAGCTGGTCGCTCTGGGAACCGAAGAAGGGGTCGGTGGCCAGGCGCTCGAGACGCTCGCGCAGCCCCTGGTTGTCCTCGCAGCGCGAGCTGAAGTCGGCGGGCTTGAGCACTTCACCGGGCGCGGCCGGCCCGTCGCGCCCCAGCGCCTCCTGGACCAGCTGCAGCCACTCCAGCAGCGGCAGCAGGCTCGCCACGGTCTCGCCCAGCTGCCGCGACAGCTGCTCCCGGGCGGCCTCGTCGAGCACCCGCCAGGCCAGGAAATAGACGCTGCCCTCGTCGTTGCTGGCCAGGCGGCGGTTGAGCGGGCGCAGGTAGGCGTCGATCCGCTCGCGGGTCTCATCGTCCTGCAGGCGGCGAAAGGCGCCCTCGTCGCTCACCGCGCAGATGAACTCGCCGGCCAGCAGGCGCTCCAGCAGGGGACCGAACTCCACCATGGAGCGCTCCATCGGGGTATGTTCACTCATGATGCCGCCTCCTCTGCGCGGGCCTGCAGGCGCTGGGCCAGGCGGCTCAGGCGCGGCTCGATGCGCTTGAGACGGCGCTTGGCTGGGGCGGCCTCGTCACGGTCGATCAGGTAGCGATTGTGGAACAGCAACAGCACGTCCGACTCCGGATTGGGGAAGGCGCCGACGATATGGATGCGGTTGTTGTCACAGGCGTCGAACAGCTTCTCGACGTTGTGGTAGGCCAGGGTGCCGATCTCGTCGATGGGCCAGTGGATGGCGATCTCGGCCGGGCCACGCAACAGTCGGGTGAAGGCGAGCAGGAACTTGCACAGGATCAGGTAGGCCATGCCGTGGCTGGAGGACTCCAGCAACTGGCGGTCGTTGCGGATCACCAGGTCGGTGCCGCCCTCGTTGAGGTGCAGCTCCAGGCGCAGCAGGCTCTCGAAGCTGTACTGCTGGTCGCTGCGCAGCAGCTCCACCACGTCGGCCAGGGCATCCAGGTAGTCGTCGCCGGGGAGCGGCTGACCCGAGTCGCGCCACTCGCGGTAGCGCTGGGCGAAGCGCTTGAGCGGCTCCCAGAAGCCCAGCTCGTCGATGGTCGACTGGATCCTCACCTCGGCGCGGCCGATGCCCTCGAGCACCAGGTCGTCGGCCACCTCGTCGGAGAGGCGCCGGCTCTGGGCGCTGATGCGCCGGTTGAGATCGCTGAATACGGTGAAGAACTTGTCGAGGTCGTCGGAGAGGTTGCGCCCCTCCTGCAGCAGCTGCTGCTGTTGCCCCTCGAGCAGCTGGAGCATGCCGGCGATCACCGGCAGCAGGCGGCGCGGGCTCTCGCCGTCGAGCCGGGCGCGTTCGGCCGCCAGGGTGGCCTGGAAGTCGGCGCTGGCTCCCTTGATCAGCTCGGACTCGAGCTTCTCGCAGCCACGGCGCAGGGCATCGAGCTCACGGGCGTGGTCGGTGAGACCCTGGCGCAGGCGCTCGATGCGCTCTTCCACATCCCCCGGTGCCTCGCCGAGGGGCTCGGGAGCCGGCTCCAGGGCCAGGGTTTCCAGCTTGTCCAGTAGCGGCGCCAGGGTCTCCACCAGCGCCTTGGCGGCGTCACGCCGGGTGGCAAGTTCGCTCACCGCGGCCTGATGCTCGCTGCGGGCAGTACGGAAGTCGGCAGCGTGCTGTTCGCGCTCCCGCACCAGGGCATCCCGGTCGCGGGCAAGCTCGGCCTCCTTCGCGACCAGGCGCGGCTTGCGCTCGCCCCACTCCACGCGCATGAAGTGACGATATTCCCTCAGTTCATCCTCGCGCTCGGTGGTCTGGCGAATACGCTTGCCCAGCGCCTCCAGCCGCGCGCGGGTATCACGCACGGTCTCGGGGTCGACACCCTGCTCGGCCAGCTCACGATCGAAGGCGGCGGTGAGCTCGTCACGCTGGCGGCGATGCTCCTCCTTGTGCTCGGCGAGCTGGCGGCGGTACTGGGCGACCTGCTGGTCGAAGCCGGCCAGCCGCCCCTGGAAGTCGGCGGTCAGCTCCAGGCGTTGGGCACGGTGGCCGTCGGCCAGCGCCTCCAGCGCCCGGTGCTGCTCGTCGCGCAGCGCCTGGTGAGCGGCCTCCTGCTCCGCCAGCGCCTCCTTGGCGCTGGCCTGGCGCGTCTGCTGGGCGGCGGCGTGGCGCTGCTGGCACTGGCTGCGGGCCTGCAGGGCGTAGTCCACCTCCTCGGCGGCACGGCGGCGGGCGGTACGCGCCCGCTCGAGGCGGGCATCGGCCTCCTGCACCTTCTGGTGGCAACCGCGCAGCGACTTCTCGGCAGCCGCTTCGCCCTCCTCGGCCTGGGCCAGCGCCTGCTCGGCGGCCTCGATCTCGGCCAGCAGGCTGGCCTCGTCCTGGGCGTAATCGGGCAGCGCGATGGCAGCGAGGTCCAGGGCGAGCCCGAACAGGTCGTCGCTGCCATCGTCGTTGAACTGGGGAGCGAGGTCGCGGCGCTCGAGCAGCTCCGGGGCGATCACCTTGCCCAGGCCCTGTTCCCAGCCCGGGCGGTGATGGCGCAGGAAGTGGCGCAGGCTGCCCTGGGCGGGATCACGCTGGACCAGCAACTCGTCGAGGTGTCCGCGGGAACGCGACAGCTGGGTGCGGGCCAGCTCCAGGTCGCGCTCGGCGAGCCCCCGGGCCTGGCGGCACTCATCGAGCTCGCCACGCAGTGATTCCACGGCGCCGGCGGTGGCGCTCTGCTCGCTCTGGGCCTGGTCGACCCGAGCCTGGGCCTGCTCTGCCTCGCGGGCCTCCTCCGCGCTCTGGGCGGTGTGGGACAGCTGCGCCTTGAGTTCGGCGAGACGCGCGGTCACCTGCTCCAGGCGGGCGCGATAGTCATCATCCAGGGCCTGGCGGCGAGCCTGGTAGTCGGCATCCAGGCGGCTCTCGGCCTCGCCCTGCTGGTCGCGGCAGGCCTCCTTCTCCTCGCCCAGGGCATCGATCAGCGCCTGGAGGTCGTCGCGGCGCGACTCGAGCAGGTCGCCCAGCTCCACCAGGCGCGCCTCCAGCTTGGCCTTGCTCTCCTTGACCGCCTGCTGCATCAGCTCCAGGTGGTCGCGCAGCTGTTGCTGCTGCTCACGCCACTGGGGCAGCGCCTTGAGGTCCTGCTCCAGGCCCGGCATATCCGCCGTCTCGTAGGCCTCGAACTGGCGCTGCAGGTCATCGAGCACGCCGCGGGTCTGGTCGAGCTCGCTGTCGACTCGGCTGGCACGGTCGTTGAGGGCGTCGCGGCGCTCCTGATAAGCCGTATCAAGGGCCTTGAAGTCACGCTGGCGCTGCTGGATCTCGGCCTCGCGCTCGGCCTGGTCCCGCGCGGCACGGTGGCGGTCCGCCTCCAGCTGGGGCTTGAGCTGCCACAGCGTCGCCTCAAGGTCGGCGATCTCGCGATCCAGGCGTTCGAGCTCACCCAGCGAGCGCTGCAGCGGCTCCAGGCGCATGGACTGGCGCATGCGAGCGATCCACTCGCGGGCCTTGGTATTGCGGATATGGGTCACCGGCAACTCGACCCCGTCCTCCTCGAAGATCGCCGCCAGCATGGTCTTGAGGGTATCCATCTTGCCCTCCTTGGCATGCACCGCGGAGACCAGCTTCTCCATATGCCGGATGCGCTGGCCGGGACGCACCAGGCTGAAGCGGGCGGCCACCTGGCGCAGGCGCAACCCCTCCTTGCTGTTGCCCCGGGGCTGGGTCCCGGTCTGGGTGAAGTCGTTCTGGATCACCGCGCGATACTCGGAGGTCGCCCCCAGCTTGGGCGAGACCGATACGCCCCGCCGGCGCAGGCCGTTGGCCCACTGGGCATAGTCCAGGGCGGCCACGCCGGCCTCGCTCTCGACCAGGTAATCCTCGGGGCGGTAGGCGTCGCCGACGAAGCGGTACTCGACTCCGCCCTCGCTACGCCGTGTCAGCACCGCCTGGCACACATCACCCTCCTCGCGGCGGTATTCGTAGACGAGGTAGCTGTTGCGATGCGGCAGGTAGAAGGCATCGAACTTGAGGCGGGTGCGTGGCACCACCTTGTTGGGCAGTTCACCATAGAACACCGGCACCAGCCGCTGCAGGGTGGTCTTTCCCGAGGCATTGGTACCACAGATATTGGTGTGGCCATCCACACTGAGCTCGACCACGCCTTCGAGGTGGCCGTGTATCATCACGATGCGAAGCAGCTGGCCCATGTCGCGTCCCTGGTCGTTTGGCATGGCGGTAGCCGGGTCATCGCCGGCGAGCGCACATAGTGCCGTAGCGGCGTGGCCTTCTCAATCGACAGGGGGCGGCCCGCGGGACAGGATGCCGGCAAGCGGGCCGGCCGCGGCGCCAAACGCAGCGTGCGTGTGGGAAAGCGAAGAAGTCAGGAGAGGTGAACAAGTGGCCATCCCTGGCCGGGGAGAAACTCAGCCGATATAGGCGGCGATCGCCTCGTGGGCGGCCTTGACGGCCTCGGCCTTCTGCAGCAGGTATTCCAGGACTTCCGGGGTGTGGATGGGCAGTGACATGGCGTGTCTCCTTTTTGGTTACCCGTCTAATAAAGCGCACCGCCGCACAGATTTCAATATCCGGGAAGTATTTCCATAAAATTTTTTTCGCAGCGATACCCAGCGTTACAGACCGGTGCCATGGATGCGCCTCGGCTGTCATGGCAGGCGCCGGCGGGTTACGCTGGCGTCGACAGGAGGCTCGCCATGCTCTCTCGCTTCACCGCCCAGCGCCTGCACAATACCCTTCAGCACCTGCTGATCCTGGCCGGCATGTCGCTGCTGCTTGCGGTGCCCGCCTGGTTGCTGGCGGGAAGCGGCGGTGTGCTGTGGGCCTTCGGCCTGGTGATGCTGACCCTCTACCTCGGTGGTCGGATACCGGCGCGACTGCTGCTGGCGCGCACCGGCGCCGGGGTGCTGCATCGCCACCAGGCACCACAGCTCTATCGAGTGATGGACCTGCTCTATCGGCGGGCGGGGCTCACCCAGCAGCCCTGGCTGTTCTATGTGCCCTCGCCGGATCTCAACGCCTTCGCCGTGGGAGATGCCAGGGACGGCGGTATCGCCGTCACCGAGGGGTTGCTGCACGGCCTGTCGCTGCGCCAGCTGGCCGGGGTGCTGGCCCATGAGGTCAGCCATCTGCGCCACGGCGACACCCGGGTGATGTCCATGGCCGCCACCATGACACGGCTCACCATCTGGGGGGCCTTCCTGGTGCAGCTGGCGCTGATCGCCATGCTGCCCATGGCCATGGCCGGCGAGATCCGCATGCCGTGGCTGGAGCTGATGGTGGTGGGGCTGGCCCCCGTGGCGAGCACCCTGCTGCAGCTGGCACTGTCGCGCAACCGCGAGTTTACCGCCGACCTGGAGGCGACGGCGCTGACCCGCGATCCGCAGGGCCTGGCCGACGCCCTGGAGGCCCTGGAGCGACGCAACGGGATGTGGCTGACGACCCTGTTCGGCCGCAGGCAACTCCCGAGCTGGCTGCACTACCTGCAGACCCATCCGCCGACAGATGAGCGGGTGCGGCGCCTGCTGGCGCTGGCCTCGCAGCAGGGGCCCCGGCCGCCCTCCTCGCGCCCCTATCGACCCTCCCATCCACTGGTGGAGACACGCCCGGAGCGCCAGGGGCATCGCTACTGGCTCGGCCGCCCCGGCAACCGGCGCCAGTGATGTAACGCAGACGGCACCCCGCGGGGTGCCGTCATGCCGGGAACCACGGTCGCCGAGGCGACCGCAAGCCCATCCGAGGAAGATTACTGGGCGGGCGCCTGCTGCTGTTGCATCTGCTGCTGCATCTGGCGCATCTGCTGCTGGCGCTCCTCGATCTGGCGTTCCAGCTCGTCTCGCTGCGCCGGGCTCAGGGCCGCCTGCATGCGCGACTGCATCAGCACGCTCTCGGCGGTCATCTCGCCGGTGAGGTCACCCAGCAGCTCGGCATCCTGGCGAATGGCGGCCTCGTCGAATTCAGGGCCGGCGTTCTGCTGCAACCGCATCTGCACTTCCTGGGCCTCGCTGCGCAGCGACTGGATACGCTGGCGAGACTCGCTGAGCAGGCTCACCAGCTCCTGCTCCTGGCCCTGGTCGAGGTCCACCATCTGGTCGAGCTGGGCCACCTGGTCCTCGGCGCTGGGCGCCTGGCCCTGGGGCATCTGCTGGGCGAAGGCCGGCACGGCGAGCGCCAGGGACAGTGAGGATACGGCGAGGGACTTGCGCAGGGTCATGGGATCTCCTGAGTCATCGAATTGGCCCCTGACCCTAGCGGACCGCATCGGGTGGCGTCCACCGTCGCCACGAATCCATGCCCTCTGGTTCGACGCTGGGGTTCGGCCTTCGGATCGGCGACAATCCCGTGATCCACCACCCTGGAACCCTGGACCAGACAGCACACAGGACCCTACTGCATGAAATATATCGGAGCCCATGTCAGCGCCGCCGGCGGCGTCGACCAGGCGGTCGAGCGCGCCGTGGCGATCGGCGCCAACGCCTTCGCGCTGTTCACCAAGAACCAGCGCCAGTGGCGAGCCAAACCGCTCGACGAGGCGGTGATTACTGACTTTCGCGACGCCTGCCGGCGCCACGGCTTCGGTCCGGGACAGATCCTTCCCCACGACAGCTACCTGATCAACCTCGGCCACCCCGAGGCCGAGGGGCTGGCCAAGTCCCGGGCTGCGTTCCTCGACGAGATGCAGCGCTGCGAGCAGCTGGGCATCGACCGCCTCAACTTCCATCCCGGCAGCCACCTGCGCAAGATCAGCGAGAGCGACTGCCTGGCACGCATCGCCGAGTCGCTCAACCAGGTGCTCGCCGAGACTGATGGCGTCACCGCGGTACTCGAGAACACCGCGGGTCAGGGCAGCAACCTGGGGTGGCGCTTCGAGCAGCTGGCCGAGATCATCGAGCAGGTGGAGGACAGGTCGCGGGTCGGCGTGTGCATCGACACCTGCCACGCCTTCGCCGCCGGCTATGACCTGCGTACCCGGGAAGCCACCGTCGCCATGCTCGACGAGTTCGACGCCGTGGTGGGCATCGAGTGCCTCAAGGGGATGCACCTCAACGACGCCAAGAGCGAGCTTGGCAGCCGGGTGGATCGCCACCACAGCCTCGGCCGGGGCAATATCGGCAGCGACTGTTTCAGCGCCCTGATGCAGGACCCGCGCACCGACGACATGCCGCTGGTACTGGAGACCATCGAGCCCGTCATCTGGGCCGAGGAGATCGCCTGGCTGCGCGCCCAGCAGGAGGCGGCATGAAGGGTTCATCGGAAATCAGCATCCGCCCCTATGATCCCACCGACTGGCCGGCAGTCTGGGCGATGCTCGCGCCGGTGTTCCACGCCGGCGAGACCTATGCCGTGCCCCGGGACATCACCGAGCAGGATGCCCACCGCATGTGGATCGAGCTGCCGCGGGCGGTACAGGTGGCGGTGGACGAGGCGGACAAACCGCTCGGCACCTACTACATCAAGCCCAACCAGGCCGGCCCCGGCGACCATGTCGCCAACTGTGGCTATATCGTCGCTGCCGAGGCGCGAGGCCGCGGCTTGGCGGGGCAGATGTGCGAGCACTCCCTGGCCCTGGCCCGGGAGCTCGGTTTCACCGCCATGCAGTACAACCTGGTGGTGGCCACCAACACGGTGGCGGTGCGGCTATGGCAGGCCCACGGCTTCGCGGTGTGCGGCACACTGCCCGGCGCCTTCCGCCATCCGGTGCTCGGAGCGGTGGACGCCCATGTGATGTACCGCCGGCTGTAAGCCGCCCAGGCCCGGCCAGCGTCGATTGACCGCTTTGCCCGCCTCGGTGCATGCTCTTGGACGCTGGACTTAGCAACACGCTGACACCAAAAGGAAACCAACAATGAAAGGCTTTGCACGCAGCTCGCTGGCACTGGGCATTTCACTGGCCGTGATGGCCTCTGCCAACGCATCAGATTTCGCCGACATGGATCCTATCACCCTGCGCCTGGCCCACGTGGTCAACGAGCAGGACGGCTTCCATATCGCCGCCATGAAGTTCGAGGAGCTGGTGGAGGAGCGCACCGACGGCAAGGTGGACATCGAGCTCTACCCCAACGCCAGCCTGGGCGACGAGCGCACCCTGCTCGAGGGGATGCAGATCGGCACCGTGGACATGGGCGTGATCACCAACGGTCCGGTGGCCAACTTCCTCGAGGAGATGGCGGTGTTCGAGCTGCCCTTCCTCTTCCCGAGCCCCGAGGCCGCCTACGAGGTGCTCGACGGCGAGATCGGCCAGGAGCTGCTCGACCGCCTCTCCGAGGTCAACCTCAAGGGCCTGGCCTACGCCGAGCGCGGCTTCCGCAACCTCACCAACAGCGAGCGGGCGGTCACCTCGCCGGAGGACATCGACGGCCTGCGCATCCGCGTGATGGAGAACCCGGTCTACGTCGACACCTTCCGCGAACTGGGTGCCAACGCGGTGCCCATGGCCTGGACCGAGGCGCTCACCGCCATGCAGCAGGGCACCATCGACGGCCAGGAGAACCCGGTCAACGTTATCCACTCCTTCAAGCTCTACGAGACCCAGGACCACATGACGCTGTCGCGCCACACCTATGCGCCGGCGCTCTTCGTGATGGGCATGCCGGTCTGGAACAAGCTGCCGGAGGCCGCCCAGGCGGTGGTCGAACAGGCCGCCCAGGAGGCCGCCGAGCACGAGCGCCAGGTGAATGCCGAGATGGAGGCCGAGCAGTTGGCCGAACTGCGCGAGGCGGGCATGCAGATCGTCGAGGAGCCCGATATCGCCGCCTTCCAGGAGGCCGTGGCCCCGGTCTACGAGCAGTACGGTGAGCAGTTCGGCGACACTCTGCCGCGCATCCAGGAGGCGCTGAAGTAAGTGACCTTCTCCGCCCATTCCCTGCTGCGACCGCTGCGGTGGAGTGAGCGCGCCCTCGACGCCGCCATCGCCCCCGTGGTCTTCACGGCGATGGCGGCGTTGATCGGTGTGATCACCCTGCAGATCGTCTCGCGGGTCTTCTTCACCGCGGTGGGCTGGACCGAGGAGGTGGCGCGCTTCCTGCTGGTGTGGATCACCTTCCTGGCCGCCACCCTCGCCTTCCGCCGCGGCCGGCATATCGCCGTAACCTTCGTGGTGGACGCCCTGCCCGGGCTGCCCCGGCGCCTGGCGCGCATCGCCGCCCTGCTGGTATCGCTGGGCTTCCTGCTCGGGCTAGTCACCATCGGCTGGGAGTACATGCAGGTGCAGAGCTTCCAGAAATCCGCCTCATTGCGCCTCTCCATGACCTGGGTCTACGCCGTGATCCCGCTCTCCGCGGCGATCATGGCCTGGTATGCCCTGGTAGACATCGCCGGCCTGGCACTGGGCGATGACCCCATGCCGCCCGCCGACGACGAGGAGCAGCCATGACCGCGCTGCTCTTCGTGCTGTTCCTGATCTTCATGCTGCTGGGGGTACCCATCGCCCTGGCCATCGGCGCCAGCACCCTGGTGGCACTGCACGCCCAGGGCGTGCCACCGATGGTGGTGACCCAGCAGATGTTCCAGGGCATCAACTCCTTTGCCCTGGTGGCGGTACCGATGTTCATCCTGGCCGGCGACCTGATGGCCCAGGGCAAGGTGAGCGAGAAGCTGGTCGACTTCGCCGATTCGCTGTTCGGCTTCCTCAAGGGGGGCCTCTCCATCGTCTCGGTGGGGGCCGGGATGTTCTTTGCCGCCATCTCCGGCTCCGGCGCCGCCACCACCGCCGCGGTGGGCTCGAGCCTGGTGCCGGAGTTGCGCAGGAAGGGCTACGAGCCCGCCTCGGCGGCCAGCCTGATCGCCGCCAGCGGCACCATCGGGGTGGTGATCCCGCCCTCGGTGCCGATGATCATCTATGCGGTGATCGCCCAGCAGTCGGTATCGTCGCTGTTCCTGAGCGGCATCCTGCCGGGCATCGCCATGGGCCTCGGGCTCTCCGCCATCGCCATCGTGCAGGCCTACCGCCGCAACTACCCGCGGGGCACCGCCCTCTCGGCGGCCACCATCTGGCGCACCTTCCGCAGTGCCAGCTGGGGTCTGATGACCCCGGTGATCATCCTCGGCGGCATCTTCTCGGGGATCTTCACGCCCAGCGAGGCGGCGGTGGTGGCGGTCAACTACGCCCTGCTGGTGTCGCTGTTCATCTACCGCGACCTGAACCTGGCCGACGTCTACCGCATCCTGATCCGCTCGGCCATCACCACCTCGGTGATCATGCTGGTGATCGCCACCTCGGCGGTACTCAGCTGGACACTCTCCAGCTGGCAGGTGCCCGGCGCCATCGCCCAGGCGGTGCTGTCGCTCTCCACCGACCCGCTGGTGATCATGCTGCTGGTGGTGGCGGTGATCCTGCTCACCGGCGTGTTCATCGAGACCGCCAGCGCCCTGATCATCCTCACCCCGGTACTGCTGCCGCTGGTCACCCAGCTGGGCATCGACCCGATCCACTTCGGCCTGATCATCGTGGTGGGCCTTGCCATCGGCATGATCACCCCACCGGTGGCGATCAACCTCTACGTGGCCTCCTCAGTCACCCAGCTGCCGCTGGAGCGCATCACCCGGGCGATCATTCCCTACCTGCTGGGACTGATCGCGGTGCTGCTGCTGGTGGTCTACGTGCCGATACTGCTCGGCTGGTCGGGTTAAGCGGCCTTGCCCCTACGCCGGCCAGCGGTGACGCTGGCCGGCCCCCCTTCACCGTCTCACCGGAGATATTGCATGCCCCTCACCCGCCCGCGGCTCGTCGCCCTCGCGCTGCCCCTCACCATCAGCCTGGCACTGCTGGTCGGCTGCACCACCTACAGCTACCCGGACCGCGAGAGCGAGACGGTATGGGGCGTCCCCGCCGAGGACGAGACGCTGACCCGGGAGGAGCGCGAGAATGCCCCGCCGCGCTATCGCGTGCCGGGGGAGGTGCCCGAGTCCGACTAGGATGTCTGCGGCCTCAGCTGGTTGCTGCGACCCCCGCGAGTGGCAGATGAGGGCCTAGCGTTTCCTGCCCCGCGGCTTGCCGCCGGGAGCGACGACCTTGGCGCGCGAACCCGAGGGACGCCCCCCCTTGGGCTTGCCCCCCGCCTTGCTTGCCGCTGCCTTCTTTCCCGCCGGCTTCCTGCCCGGTCCAGCCCCCTTCTCCGTCACCTTGCGCCTGGCGGGCTTGCCACCGCCGGGCTTTCCTGCACCGGTCTTTCCAACACCAGTCTTTCCCGCCCCCGGTTTGGCAACGTCACCGCGGCGAGACGCGCTGCGTTGCCCGGTTGCCGCCTTGCCTGACGACCTGCTTTCGGGCTTGCCGGCACCGCCTCGGGCTCCCTTGCCGGCCTTGCGTCGCGCCGTGCGACGCTCAGGCTGCTGAGCCTCGGAGCTGGAGTGCTCGGTCAGGGAGAGGATCGTCGACACCTCGGCCGGGCTCAGGTCGCGCCAGTCACCGGTGGCCAGTCCCTTGAGCGAGACGTTCATGATGCGGATGCGTTCGAGCTTCACCACCTCATAGCCGAACACCTCGCACATGCGCCGAATCTGGCGATTCAGCCCCTGGACCAGGGTGATGTTAAAGACGAAACGCGACTCCCTGACCACCCGGCACTTCTTGGTGACCTCGCCGAGGATCGGTACCCCGCCGCCCATGCCGGCGATGAAATCGTCGGTGATCGGCTTGTTGACGGTGACCCGATACTCCTTCTCGTGCTGGTTGCTCGCCCGCAGGATGCGGTTGACCAGATCGCCGTTGTTGGTCAGGAAGATCAGCCCCTGGGAGTCCTTGTCCAGCCGGCCGATGGGAAAGATCCGCGTGCCGTGCCCGACGAAATCGACGATATTGGCCTTCTCGACCGGGTCCGTGGTGCTGACGATGCCCACCGGCTTGTTCAGCGCGATGAACACCAGGTCCTCCTCCTCCAGTTCCAGGGGCTCGACGACCTGGCCATTGACCTTGACGACGCTGCCGGGGACGACCCGGTCACCGGGAGTGGCGCGCCGGCCATCGATCTGCACGCTGCCCTGCTCGATGTAGCGATCGGCTTCCCGCCGCGAGCACATGCCGCTTTCGCTGATGTACTTGTTGATCCTTTTCGAGAGGGTCTGGGCCATGGGACGCATCCGGAAGGTGAAGTGAGCTGGTAACAACGGGCACTCATTCTAGCAACTGCAGGCCCGGGCCTCGACCGAACTCATCACCGCGCAAGGGCTATCGCAGTTACCGTAGCGCCCTTCGCCCTTGTACCACCGCGATCGCCGATAAATCGGGCTCCCACCATATCGGGCTCCCAGTAATAGTGTTGTCTCTATTTGCGATAGCCCTGATCACGGCGCCAGGGCTATCACAGCTAGCCATGCAGCGATACCGAAAGTCGCCGCCTCATTTCAGCAACTTATCACTGAAGCTTGCCCTGCATCACTGCACTGCAGCATCGAGTGTGTTACACCTTAGGCTTCATCACGCCCGCAGCCGGAGGTCACAGGATGTCCGAACCCCACGCCCGGAAGGCAATCGCCTGGCACGCCCAGCCCGAACAGGAAGCGCTGGAGCGTCTCGAGGCCGACAGTGACGGGCTCTCCGCCAGCGAGGCCCAGGCGCGGCTGGAGCGCTTCGGCCCCAACCAGCTGCAGCAGGCCGAGGCCCGCCCCTGGTGGAAGCGCTTGCTCGAACAGCTCAACAATGTGCTGATGCTGGTGCTCATCGGCGCCGCGGTGGCGAGCCTGGGGCTGGGCCATGGCGTGGATGCGATCGCCATCCTGGGCGTGGTGCTGATTATCGCCCTGATCGGCTTCATTCAGGAGGGCAAGGCCGAGCAGGCACTGGAGAGCATTCGTGACATGCTCTCCCCTCAGGCCAAGGTGCTGCGCGACGGCAAGCGCCAGACGATTCCCGCCGAGCAGCTGGTGCCGGGGGACGTGGTGATGGTGGAGAGTGGTGACCGGGTGCCGGCGGACCTGCGCCTGCTGGAGGCCAGACGGCTGCGCACCGAGGAGGCCTCCCTGACCGGCGAGTCCACCGCCGTGGACAAGGACACACCGCCGGTGGCGGAGGACGCCGACCTGGGCGACCGCACCGGCATGGCCTACGCCGGCACCATCGTGGTCCAGGGCGCCGCACGGGGCCTGGTGGTGGAGACCGGCACACGCACCGAGCTGGGCCGCATCTCCGAGATGTTGCGTGGCGTCGAGCAGCTCAAGACACCGCTGCTGCGCCAGATCGATCGTGCCGGTCGCGTGCTGGCCCTGATCATCCTGGTGATCGCCATCCTCACCGCGGCCTTCGGCGTGCTGGTCCACGGCCAGCCCGTCGGCGACATGTTCATGGCCGCGGTGGGCCTCGCCGTGGCGGCGATCCCCGAGGGCATGCCCGCCATCGTCACCATCGGCCTGGCCCTGGGGGTGCAGGCCATGGCCCGCCGCAACGCCATCATCCGGCGACTGCCGGCGGTGGAGACCCTGGGCTCCATCTCCACCATCTTCTCCGACAAGACCGGTACCCTGACCCGCAACGAGATGACCGCCCGGTCGATCTGGCTGCCCCAGGGGGAGATCCGCATCGACGGCACCGGCTTCGCCCCCGAGGGTGACTTCCACACGCTGGACGAGGACGGCGAGGCACAGCAGGCGCCGCTGGATCTCGACGACCACCACGCCCTGCGCCACTTCCTCAAGGTCGGCGTGCTCTGCAACGACGCCGAACTGGCCCGCGAAGAGGGCCACTGGAAGATCCACGGCGATCCCACCGAAGGCGCCCTGGTGGTGGCGGCCGCCAAGGCGGGCCTGGAGGCGCGCCCCCTGCGCGGCGATCACGACCGCCAGGACGCCATCCCCTTCGAGTCCGCGAACAAGTACATGGCCACCCTGCATGAGATCGACGGACGCCACTGCCTGCTGGTCAAGGGCGCCCCGGACCGTCTGCTGGAGATGTGCCACCGCGTGCGCCAGGAGGATGGCGAGGACAGCGAACTCGATCACGCCGAATGGGAAGAGCGCATTCATGCCCTCTCCGGGCAGGGGCTGCGGGTGCTGGCGCTGGCCGAGAAGCCCCTCCATGACGTCGAGTCGCTCGAGGATCACCACGCCGAGGACGGCCTGGTGCTGCTGGGACTGGTGGGACTGCTGGACCCGCCCCGGGACGAGGCCATCGAGGCGGTGAAGGAGTGCCTGGCTGCCGGCATCCGTCCGGTGATGATCACCGGCGACCATGCCGTTACCGCCCTGGCCATCGCCCGCCAGCTGGGTTTTGCCCATACTGAACGCGCGATCAGCGGCCGCGAGATCGAGGCGATGTCCGACGCCGAGCTGGCCGAGGTGATCCTCGAGGTGGATGTCTTCGCCCGGGCCGCACCGGAGCACAAGCTGCGCCTGGTCCAGGCGATGCAGTCCCACGGCGGCATCTGTGCCATGACCGGCGACGGGGTCAACGATGGTCCGGCACTCAAGCGCGCCGACGTCGGGGTGGCCATGGGCATCCAGGGCACCGAGGCCGCCAAGGAGGCCGCGGAGATGGTGCTGGCCGACGACAACTTCGCCACCATCGTCGGAGCCATCCGCGAGGGGCGCAAGGTCTACGACAACATCCGCAAGACCATCACCTACCTGCTGCCCACCAACGGCGCCCAGGGGCTGGCGATCCTGCTCGCCGTGCTGGCCGGCACCCAGCTGCCGGTGACCCCGGTGCAGGCGCTGTGGGTCAACATGGTGGTGGCGGTGACCCTGGGCCTGGCACTGGCCTTCGAGAAGGGCGAGGGGGACCTGATGCGTCGTCGGCCCCGCAACCCAGACGCCGCCCTGCTCGACCTCTTCCTGCTGTGGCGGGTGGGCTTCGTCTCGATGCTGCTGCTGCTCGGCGTGTTCGGGGTCTTCTCCTGGATACTCAATGCCCAGGGCGGCAGCATCGAGCTCGCCCGCGCGGGCGCGGTGAACATGCTGGTGACGGGCAGTGCCGCCTACCTGATCAACAGTCGCTTCCTCACCGCCAGCACCCTCTCCCTCCAGGGGATCTTCGGCAGCAAGCCGATATGGGGCTCCATCGGCGCCGTGGCCCTGCTGCAGCTGGGCTGGACCTACCTGCCGTTCATGCAGTTGGTGTTCGGCGGTGAAGGGCTCGAAGCCCCCCACTGGCTGGCGATCCTGCTGGTGAGCGTGGCCATCTACCTGGTGATCGAGGCGGAGAAGTGGGTGCTGCGACGGCGGCGCTGACCCCACGGCACCAACGACAGCGGCACGCTTGTGGCCCATGCTGTGGAGGTCGCGGGTGTCCTGAGTAACCCCAGCCAGAGAGGAAGGCCATGCCGCTGCTGCTGACACTGCTGCTGCTCCTGCTGGGGCTGCCGAGCCTGGTGGCCATCGTCGCCCTGGTGCGCCTCGCCCGTCTGACGCGTCGGGTGGAGTCACTGGAGGCGGCCCTGGCCCGACCCGCCACGGAGGACGCGCCGGCCGCCCCCTCCCGGGGCAGGAAGGTCGAGACAGGCGCGAGCCGACGCCCCCTCTGGCGCGACGGCCTCGCCCGCCGGTTGTCCAGCGGAGCTCGCCGGGTGCGAGGCGCCGCGGCAGGCTGGCTCAGCGAGGGCAACCTGCCGGTCAAGATCGGTATCCTGGTGCTCTTCGCGGGGCTCGCGGCACTGATCCGCCACGCCTCCACCCAGGGCTGGCTGACCCTCTCCATCGAACTGCGCCTGGCCGGCATCGCCGTCCTGGCGGTGGCCGCCCTGGGCTTCGGCTGGCAGCAGCGTCGCACCCGGCGGGTGTTCGCGCTGAGCCTGCAGGGCGGGGCCATCGGCGTGCTGTTGATGGTGATCTTCGCCGCCGCCCAGCGCTTCGCGCTGCTGCCCCTGCCGCTGGCCTTCCTGCTCAGCGTGGCACTGGTGGCCGGGGTCGGGGTGCTGGGCGCACTCCAGAATGCGCTGGCACTGGCCGTGCTGGGCAGCCTGGCGGGCTTTCTCGCGCCGCTGTGGCTGGCCCGTGCCCCCGGCGATCCGCTGGTGCTGTTCGGCTACTACGCGCTGCTCAACCTGGGCATCTTCGCCATCGCCTGGGTGCGCCACTGGCGGCTACTCGACCTGCTGGGTTTCGTGGCCACCTTCGCCATCGCCACCGCCTGGGGCGTACTCGACTACAGCCCGCGGCACTACGCGGTGGCCCAGCCCTTCCTGGCACTGTTCTTCCTGCTCTACCTGCTGATCCCGATCCTCCACGCCAGGCGCCGACAAGCGCAGGCGTCGCCGCACAGGAAAGACAGCCGCATCGACGGCAGCCTGGTCTTCGGCACGCCACTGGTGGCGTTCGGTCTCCAGGCGGCGCTGCTCGAGGGCGAGCGGCTGTCGCTGGCCCTGTGTGCCCTGGGCATCGCACTGCTCTATGCCCTGCTCGCCAGCTGGCTGCTGCGCCAGGCGCGCACGCGTCAGCTCGGTGAGGCCCACGCCGCCCTGGCACTGGGCTTCGCCACCCTGGCGATTCCGCTGGCACTCTCGGCGCGAGTCAGCGCAGCGCTCTTCGCCGTGGAGGGGGCCGCCCTGATATGGCTGGGCATTCGCCAGCACCGCCTGCTGCCCCGCCTCGCCGGCCTGGCCCTGCAGCTGGTTGCCGGCCTGACGCTGCTTGGCAGCCTTGTCTTCGCCTGGGCCGTGGACACTCCCGTCGCCAACGCCGCCTTCATGGCCGGGGTGATCCTTGCCGCGGCGGGCCTCGTCTCCGCCGAGACCCTGTGGCGAGGCGGTTACCCCCGCTGGGCGCTGGCCGCCCTCGCCTGGGGCCTGGCCTGGTGGCTTTCCATCGCCGCCCGGGAGATCGACCTGTTCGCCGCTCCGGCCATGGCCGATGACTGGCGCCTGGCGCTGCTGGCAGTCACCGGGCTGGCCCTGGCCGAGCGCTACCGCCGCCGGCCGGCTGCGGCGCTGGCCTGGGGCGTTGCCGGTGGGCTGCTGCTCGCGGCCCTCCTGCTGGCCGGGGCGCTCGAGTGGGTGCTCATGGCTCCTCTCGCCACCGGCCCCCTCGCCCCCTGGGGCTGGGCCCTGGTGATCGTGCTCGGCTATCGCCAGCTGCAGGGGCTGGCGCGACACTCCGAAGCACTCCAGTACGAGCCCCTGCCGCCCGCCGCCTGGGCCCAGGGGGCCTGGCTCGCCTCCACGCCACTCTTCCTCAGCACCCTGCTGCTGCAACCGTTCCCCCTGAATCTGGCACCCGCCTGGCAGCTCGCCGCCGGGCTGCTGCCCTGGCTCACGCTCGCCGCCCTGCTCTGCCACCGACCCGGCTGGGTGCTGCGCCCCCTGGCCGAGACGGCACAGGCCTGGCGCGTCTCGCTCGCGACCGGCCTGCTGCTGGTGCTGGCCCTCGCCTGGGTGGCGCTGCTGCCGCGCACCGGCGCCCCCTTCCCGCTGCCCTGGCTGCCGCTGGCCAATCCCCTGGCGCTGGTGCAGTGGGCGACGCTGCTGGTCGCCTGGCAGCTCTGGCGGGGCGGCCTCTGGCCTGGGGCGGCAGACCGCCACGCCCCGGCCCTGCTGGGGGGCGCGGCCTTCCTGCTGCTCACCGTGGAGCTGCTGCGCGGGGCGCATCTGGTCGGCGGAGCCCCCTGGTCGCCGGCGATGCTGGAACTCGGCCTGGTGCAGACCGGCCTCACCCTGCTGTGGAGCCTGCTCGGCGTGATCGGCTGGGTGCTGGGCTCGCGGCGCCGACAGCGCACCCTGTGGCAACTCTCCGCACTGCTGATGGCGGTGGTACTGGTCAAGCTGGTAGCGGTGGATCGCCAGCACCTGGGCAACCTGCTGGGCATCGCCTCGTTCATCGGCTACGGGCTGCTGTGCATCGGCGTGGGCTTCATCGCCCCAGCACCGCCGCGGCAACAGGAGGAGGCGACATGAGAGGCATCGGATATCTGGCACTGCTGGCCTGGCCGGCTCTGGTCGCGGCCGGGGAGCTCGAGGAGGAGTGGAGTCACGCCTGGCCGCTGAGTGTCGAGGAGCCGGCGGCGGCCTATCGCCTGGAACTGACCCCGGAGATCTACCGCACCCTGCACTCCCCGTC
The DNA here is from genome assembly GCF_057169305.1 of Halomonas sp. C10-5. Classification (NCBI taxonomy): domain Bacteria; kingdom Pseudomonadati; phylum Pseudomonadota; class Gammaproteobacteria; order Oceanospirillales; family Halomonadaceae; genus Halomonas; species Halomonas sp. C10-5. Next base: position 1,564,969 of record NZ_CP175665.1, on the reverse strand, counting down.
GCTTGCCGATCTGCAGGTGGTCGACGCCCGTGGCCAGGCGGTACCCACCCTGATACAGCCTGCGCCCGCCCCGGCGTCGACCGAGCGCCTGCAACGGGCCCCCTGGTTTCCGCTGCCACCACCGCCCCTCGACGAGGGGCGGTGGGAACTGATCGGCGAGACCGACGCCGAGGGCCGACTGCGCCGCATCGAGACCCGCGGCGGGGGATCCAGCGAGGCCGGGGAGGCCGGCGCCGCCCTGGTCGACCTGAGCGCGATCCAGCGCCCCGTTACCGCCCTGAACCTCACCTGGGACGACGACGCCGCCCCGCTGGACAGCCTCTACCGGGTCGAGGCGAGCGACGATCTCGAGACCTGGCGTGGCGTGCTGAGACAGGGACGGCTGCTGGATATCACCCACGACGGCGAACGCCTGGTGCGCCGCCGCCTCGAGCTGGGCGAGGTCTCGGCCCGCTACCTGCGCCTGCGTCCGCTGCCGGGCCAGTCGGCGGTGGTTCTCGCCGGCATCCAGGCGGTGACGCGTCAGTCGGGGCCGGTAGCCAAGCCGAGCTGGGAGTCCCTCGAAGGTGTTCGCGCGGAAGGCGGCGAGTTCCACTACCGACTGGCGGCACGACTGCCGGTGAGCCTCGCCGATGTGACGAGCGACACCCCCTACGCCGCCCGCTGGCGACTGGAGAGCCGCGAGGCGCCGGACGCCGCCTGGCAGGCACGCACATCGGCGTGGACGGGCTATCGCCTGGTGGAGAGGAATAGTGAACTGCGCTCGCCGCCCCAGCCAATGCTCGGCTCCCATCGCGATCGCCACTGGCGACTGCTCGCCGACTCGCCACGCAGCGGTCCAGCGCCAACACTGCGCCTGGGCTACACGCCGGAGCGGGTGGTGTTCCTGGCCGAGGGCGAGGCCCCCTGGCGGCTGCTGGCCGGCAGCGCCCGGGCACGGCGCCAGCAGGCCGCGGTGGCGCCGATGCTGGACTCGCTGCGTCGGCGCCAGGGTGAAGGCTGGGAGCCGGCCAGTGCTCACCTGGGCGAACGGCAGACGCTGGCCGGCGAGGCCGCCCTGACACCACCCCGGGACTGGACACTCTGGCTGCTGTGGAGCGTGCTGGTGGCCGGTACGCTGCTGGTGGGTGGTCTGGCGCTGCGACTGCTGCGCCGCGGCGATGAGGCCTAGGCTCTGTCCGAAAACTGGCTGCGCTCGGCCATACGGCGTTAAAAATCGACTCAAAGTACTCATTTACACCCCGTAAACTCCGTCTTTTCGCCGATTTTTGCCTTGTCTGACCTTCGCTCGCCGACTTTTCAGACAAAGCCTAGGCTGACAGAGGCTAGCGCCGCTTGGTGCGGGCGGTGGCCTCGGCGGTAGTGGGGTCCTCGGGCCAGGGGTGGTTTGTATCGAATAACATCACCCTCGTTGACACTGTGATAAATACGAGATGAATCTTTACAAAACAGCATGTTATGCATCGACCAGTGCTGCTAGGCGGTATCTGTCAACAGAGTGACCAAATATGGGGCTTCAGGTAAATAAATTGGCCATTCGTTGACACCTGACTGACCACAACACGCTGCTCATCAGGCATCACTGGCATGCGGTAGAGGCTGGTTGTATTGGTGCAGCTAGGTCGGCGGCGGCCAGAGGCACCCTCGAACCGGCCTTTACCGCTCGGCGTCATGTCTTATTCTCTGACAATTGACGTCCGGACATGACATAAATTGAAGAAAGCTGTATATCGTCAGGTCAGATGGGTGCCTGAGGCCGCATTTGTTCGGGCCAGGCCAGACTGGGAGTTTTACCAGGCGCTTCAGCGAGTATATGCACTTAGTTGGTTTGGTGGGTGCTTAAGATCGCATTTCCGAATCAGACCTCTCCTGAGCCTGCAGCCCGGGGAGTCCACGAGTGTAAGCACCTAGCTAGCTGTCCAGGTCGGTTGGGGGTTTGAAGTCGCGTTTCTACGTGCGAAGCGGCCTATGGCTGGCGAGGCACTTGTATGTTGATGTCGAGCTTATCGCCAGCAAAAAACGATTGGTGCTGCCTGGAAGTATGTCCACATCGCGGATTCTGCTTCATTCAGGTTTTGAAAAAATCGATTCATTATAATAATTGTTAGCATCGCGAAAGTTTGCGCTGCACACGGCCCTACGAAACATTCGTGAAACTCATTCGATCATTGCCTAGCTAGGTTGCACTCTCATAAAAAGAGATCAGGAAATGAATAGTCTGTTTGTTAGAAACAACCTATGACATTAATCAAAATAATTCGACGGCATTCACCTGCTGTATCAAAACTGAACATTTTCTGGATGTAGGTGGTGAGGTCTATTGAATCATATAGAAAATACTACCATACTACTTACCTCCATCCAGCCCATAGAGAGGAAGCCCATGTCAATTCTCACCACCTACATACAGAAAGAACAGCAGCTGAAGCAGCTCCAGGAGGAGCTGGACAGGCTGAAAAACGACGATCGCCTGAAGACAGAGCTGGAGTTCAAGAACCACCTTGAAGACCTAATGCGCGAGTTCGATAAGTCAGCCACTGAGGTTATCAAACTACTGAATCCGGCATCGATTTCTGACAAGGGATCCAACAGCACCAGGAGTACCGGCCGCGCCAAGCGCAAGCTGAAGATCTACAAGAACCCTAACACCGGTGAAGTCGTCGAGACCCGCGGCGGTAACCAGAAGACACTGAAGCAGTGGAAGGATGAATATGGCGCTGAGGTGGTGGAAGGTTGGCTGGTGAGGACTGAGAATTAAAATCTCATAGCCTGCCTGCCAACGTGTTGGCAGGCAGCTTTTGGCCAGAAGCGGCCATTGAGATTATCCTAACTTACAACGCCACCAGCAGAGGCGATGGCAGCCCCCTCCACCTCTGACTGACTTTGTTATGCAATTAACTATGTAGCGACGTTATTGCTGTAATCTTCCGAACACGCTCTAACCAGATCCATGTTCACTTCTTCGCAGACAAGCCTTTTTCTGTCAAATTTTTCTGAGAAATATTTCTTCGCTAACTTTTCAGGTATTAATGCAGTGCCATACCAGTCATATAGCCAGCTTATAAGCTGTTTGTCATTTTCCACCACATAGACAGGGGTTTCAAACAACTCTCTTAGGCCATCAATGCTCCTTTTGCCACAATATGGACGCGGTTCTCTAACTTCTCTCCCTAGCTTGTCCCACCCGATCCATTGGCTATAGAACGCAACTTGAATAGCTTGTATACCTTGAGAAGCATAAAATTCAACATAATTTTCATCCAAGCTGGGCTTTGCCGCTTGGCAATATTTCCGCATTAATTTTAGAGAAACTTTACCAAATCGATCTTCAGGTAATTTATGTAGAGTACTTTTTAAATGATGGTAGTTATTGAAGCCGAATTCTTGGCTACAGAGGTCAAGCTTCTGGCAATGAGACTTGTCTTCGAAAGTGGATACCTTTGCAATATATTTAAGACTATCTAAGCACTCTTTATATGCAAACATCTTTTTACTCCGACAGCCCTATGTTAATCATAGTTAGCATGCTGCTTGCTTGGCTTCAAAGTAAATTTTGGAAGGTCAATTAGGTATTTCCCAACGCAGCAGGGAGGCTACCTATGCCTACTCAAATTATTAGGAAACAGCTTGGATTTGTCAATACTTTTAAGGTCCCGCATGCTCGATATTCGACTTGAGCGCGCACGCGCTTTCAAGAATGCTTTTCCACTCACTCAGTCATCTCTTATCTCACCGAAAAACAAGCGTGTTAAGCCTAGACTGTTAATATCGCATCGCCTATATTGCATATCCCATAGAAACGGGATCGTGACTGGTTCCCCTATAACCATGTCGGCTTTGGGTCGTCAGTGACTGCCCGATCAAGGCAGCCTAAAGATCAGCTTCCGGCCAAGACCTGACATTCAGGCGATTATAATGTAACCATCAAGTCAGTCTACCGAAAAAAAAGCGTAGCGGTTTATAGGTCGGCTGGATTTACTTGTTTGAGCATTACCATTACTGTACACACCGTCAGTCCCCCATCAGCCGTTCCAAATCCTTCATACCCTCTTCATAATCCTTATCAGCAATGGCCATCTCGCACTCCATACGAATTTCCATATACATCATTTCTGGGTCATAAGCGTATTTAGTTCTCCTGTACCAAGCATAAGCATCGTAAACCATCATTCTTCTAACTTCGTTATAAAAATCCTCGCCTTGCTCTGCATCACGTTATTCCATCAGTTCATCAAGGTCTTCTCTAGATAAATCCCTTGGCGCCTCTGATGAAATAAACTCTTAAACACCATCTGTAACATAGGTTGCGTATTGTACGCAGTCTATCGTGCTGGATGGTGAGCCAGGATGGCTGTAATCCATCGCAATAGATGTAGAGGACACCACTAAGAGCCCTCCCAACAGTAATCCACTACGCATACTGTCACCCCTTTTACTGCCCGAAGACAACATTCCTCAATAAATGAACCCTGAGAACTGCATTTTCCATCCCCGCCCCTGTCAATATTTTATACATCTCCCATAACCCAATGCTGATCCAGCTATCCCTCTCACATTAGCAGTTTCATGACTGGAATAGTACGCCACAGCTCCATGTCTGGCTCACAAACGGGACCACAGAGGAATGCACGCATCAAGCGGTGAAAGGATCTCAGGGGCTTGTATCGGCCTCAGGATCCGAATTCGGCCATGAGCGGACATCCAGAATATGCTGATGCAATGCCCTGAATAAACCGCCAATTTGGAGCGGCAGCGGAACATTGGTCGGCTTGATTCAGTGGTTATGCGTATTAATATAGCTCAAGAAGGTTCTCCCAAGTTTTGATCACCGGTAGAAACGGAGAGCGAACTCTATTCAATAGCTCGTAATACTCGAATTTACTCTCTTCTTCGACGACACCCTTGGGTATCAAATATGAGTAACTAATACTATCTTCCTGCACCAATGATCTCTCGTAGGTGGGCCGCACATACCCAATTATCCCATAGTAAAGATTGACGCTTAACTCACATAATTTAGTAAAGTGATAACCACCAAAATCATCGAACAGCCAAGTATCTATGTCTTCCAATACAATAACCTCGGATCCCGGGTCTAACTCAGCGCCACTCTGATTGTAAATATTCGTGATCTTCTTCAAGATCGCGTTGGATCTTGTCAGTGCGTGCTTGCATCTGTTGCCTATTAAATATAAAGCATCTTTCCTAGACAAATTTACCCGCAATTCCTTGCCGATGTTTGCAGAATAGATGTCATACTCAAACTCATGGCTCAACCAATCTTGAAATTCCTCAACAGCCTTCTCTAGCGCTGCCGTATCAGCTCCGGCATCAAGCTCTGGATGTTTCGACACTTTGTGCAAAATATTAAGTATGTTATCACCATCTTCTTTAGATGGAACAATCTCCTTATTTACGCCAGCAACGACTTCCAGAAGCAATATATAAAAATACTTTTTTGCTGTTGTGTCTTTAGGCAAAACTGATTTTACGATTTTGTCTCGGCCTTCTGGGAAACAGCATATAGAGTAGTTTACGTAGTTTGTAATCAACTCAAGCGCCGTATTCAGAATCCGTATTTCTTGTTGTATATCCATTTCTACCTACGCATAACATCAATGAACTGGCTGACTGCCTTTGCCGGACGGGCCGCTTAGGTGTCGACAGTTGTCATAAACTACTTGTTATTATAGAATAAAGCTTCTTATTCGGCCAGAAGCGGACCTTATCGAATGACAGCGAAGGGGAGTGTTGCTAAACATACATGGCGCCTGTAGTTAATGTCTCGCTGAACTCGTCAAAGCTACCATTTCGTTGCAGCGTTCTCACCTGCCATAGATAAAACGAGCGCACCTTTTCTCTCATCGAGGCTGGCCCTTCACGGTAACCCGTGCCTCGCGAGGTGAGTGCTGTACCGCAGTTCCCACCGAACTGCATCGGACGCGCGGCTCCCCAGCCCGCATTCCAATAACAAAGGTCCGCGACGACCTGCTCATCTACCTTGATCTCCAACTTCCCGTCACGAGGGGTGAGTTCGGCCTGGTAAGAGCCAGGTAGCGTTGGAAGGAAGAGCCGCCCCGGATACAGGTCGTGCTGAAGATAGCCCAAGCGGTCGAAATCGAGCGGTGCGGCAAGTGGCCAGGCCTTGCACTTCCCATCCATCAGACCGTCAAGGTGGGGTAGTGCTAAGAGGGTCGTCGTGCTCAGTGGTTCTGGAGCCGCGCTGGGAAGCATCCGTCTGTGGGTCCAGAAATCTTCCAGATGTGCAGCCAAGTCGGCATCGGCGATGTTGCTGTCAGCCGCTTGCGACCATCGAACGATGGAAACTTCCACACAACGTTCCATCGACATCACGATTGGCGAACTGAATGCAATCAGTTCGTCACCCGGACCCACTGCTTGCACGCGGCCAACCAAGTCTTGCAAGGATGCTTCGATCACCTCGGTATCGCCGTCGAAGTCAGTCTTCCCCGGAAACCAAGCTGGGCGACGAGGTCTGAGAAAGGCCAAGGTCGGGTGGATAGGCAATGCTAAAAGTGCCCGCTCGTCTGCCCGTTTCGTTGGCATGGCCCAGAACTCCTCGGCAACCGCGAGCGTGCGAAGGTAGGCAGAGATAGCGCGAAGGGCTGTCCGCGAGGAGAGCTGCCCGACAAAACCATCGCCCAGGGCCCGCAAGAAGTGCCAGAGGTCTCCTTGGAACGGAGCGTCTGGATAGGAATCTCGGTTCGCCGTCCACTCAAAGGCCATTTGCCGGACGAACGGCAGCCGAGTATGGTTCTCGAGCTCGCCCATGGAAGTCCGGAAGATTCGGGGCAGATCTGAGCCTTGCACGCTGTCAAAGTCCTCGGGTATCTCGAAGTCCTCGGGCACCTCCTCTAGTCCCTCCCCGTCCCTTTCTGCCAGCAGCCCCAGACTTTTCAGAAGCATGTCCGAAAGGATGGATCTCCTCGGGATGCTCTCAGGTAGCTTGGGTGTGGGCGAGTAGCCATACCCTTGTGCCGCCATCCAGAAGATGCACAGGACCTCGATCACTTCAGCCTCAAGCTTGCGCGAGCTCAGCAGCTGGAGCAGCGCGGTCTCGGCCCTCGAACCTGGCTCACCCAGCCGAGCTGCCAGCTCCTGCATGGTCCACCACCTTGCAGACGTCGACGGCCAACCAAGCCGGGCAATGAGGATGCGAAGCTCGTCCATCAAGCCTCCGATTCCGTAGAGGAGACCAACTCCGCCGCCCAGCGCGGCCGCTCTAGGGGCAGGGTACGGGTGTCTTCAATGACGCAGTTGACCATCGTCTCGGCGAACTTAATGGCCTCCGCGATTCGCTTTTGTCGCGCATAGAAGTAGACCATCAATTCGGTGGGCGCCACACGTGGCGGTTCGGGGTCGCCGAACATGCCGTAGGTTGTCGCAGCTACGAACTCGTCGCAGCGCCGCGGATAGTGCTTGACGATCAAATCGAGCCTGCTGCAGGTCTTCTCTCCGTTCTCCGCAAACCCGACCCAGGCACCGTTACGGATGTGCGCCTGGACGAGGTACTTCCATGCCGCATTCACGCCGCTCAGCTTGCGTCTCGTCTGAAAGGCCAGGTCAGACAGCACCAAGACGCCCTTGCGCCGGCCCTCTTCTGACAGAAGCAATCCGTCGAGCGCCGTGAGCAGTCGTTTTCCCTGCCCAGCCTGGTCCCAGTGCTGATACCAAGCGCGAAGAAGCCTCGCTTGCTCGTTGTAGCTGGTCGATAGGCTGTCGAGCAGGTCGCTGAGTTGTTCCGGCCCAAAGGTCGTGACATCTCCCGTATAAGGCTTGCTCTCGCTATCGCTGCCGGGATGCTCCGATCGTCGCAGCAGGCCGATGTCCCAACCGACATGCTCTCGAAGGACGCGAAGCCGCTCTGCAGCGCTTGAGCTGCCTTCCTGTGTAAGTCGCTTCAGCGCGTCATGGATCTCAGGATGCAGTCCGGTTCGCATCAACGAGTCCAGGGGCCAACCGTCCTTGATGGCTTGCCCCACGTATTCCCGCAGACTGTCTTCCGCTTGCGACCAGTCGCCTGCGTGCGTGTGCTCCTCGTACTTGATCACCAGCGCTGACGGCCTCAACCTCGCAAGCAGCCGATCAGCGGCCGCCAGAACGTGTCTGGTGCCCTTTCCGTCGGTGTAGTTCAGAACGTGGTGGACCTGCGACGCGATAAGATCGAGCAACCTACGAGCGTCGTCCGGTGCGACATCGACCAGGTAGCCGATAGCGTCGACCGTATTGTTCAGCGTAGGGTCTTTGCGATGCGCATAGCCGGTTGTCAGCTCCCACGTCTGCTTGCACAACTCGCGAGCGCTGGTACTCAACCCATGGTTTAGCGCAATGGCACAGAGCTGGAGTGGCGTCTGAAGATGTACGCTGGTTTCATGGCGGATTTCTGCATCAAGCAGGATACGCTGAGACTGGACGAAGGCTGCTGCCGCATCGTCGCTCATCCTTGTCAGTAATCCGGCCGCGTACTGGGCGCGGAAGGACGCGCTGTCAAACCAAGCGCACTGCCCGGCTGCCTCCATGGTTTCTTCGGTCAGGGCCACATCGACGAAGTGATCCAGCAGGATGCTGCCCAGATGGATGTCGCAGGCAATGCGATGCAGCGCGCTCCGGAAGTCCTCGGCTGCAGAGCTCGCGTCATAGCTTTGCCTGAAACGCCTGCACTCCACCGTCTTGAGCAACTCGAACAGCTCATGGAAGTCCACGAACTTCCCCCTCCACCAGTGGTGCGCAACTTGCGCCGCGGCCACAGAGAGTGCGTTGAGGAATTCGGTGATGTTCCTCCTGCCTTCGTAGACGGGGGCCCGCACGAACTCAAACGCGGTCTGATCTTCTGCAGCCATGCACAGGCTCAGCTGAACGGCGCTGAAAAACCAGTGGTGCGCGAGTGTCGCCAGATCTTCCTTACGTTCGTAGTAGTTGCCCTTGAGCCACTCAATGGGGATGGGCTTGTTCAGCGGCTTAGAGGCCCGCGTGTAAGCCGCCTCTACGGCAGCGACAAAGGGGGTTCGGTCAAGTTCGTGGAAGTCATCGCGCTCTGCAATGCTCACTCCGGCGGTCGCCGCCGCGCGGACGCACGCATCGCTGATGATGCTCTTGCTCTTACCAGGAGCAAGCGAAGCAACAGCCGCCATCAAGCCATCCAAATTGCCTTCTTCAACCAGCATCTGGACCCGCGGCAGCCAAACGACCGGCCCGTTTTCGGTAACCAGACGGGCCAGGGCTGTCGAGGTCGCAGCGATAGTACCAAGCCGAGCAAATGCGTCGACCAGAAACTGAAACTCATCAGAGTCGGCGTTCGACGAGTACTTGCTGGAGAAACGGCTCAAGCCTCTAAAGCGACGAAGTGCCTCTTCACCGCACATTTCGGCCAGAACCTCGTCGCCCCGAGCATGTAGGGCCAACCCGAGCGCGGCAAGCCGCAGGATGTCCGCCTCATGCCTGGAGGCCACGGCCTCACGCACGACGCTCTCCTCTGGGGTCAGAGTCAACGTGAACGAGATCAGCCTGGCCATGTCGTCGTTCTGCATCTGGAACTGGCTGCCACCGACCATCCGTGCCTTGAGATGCTCTAGTCGATAAGCCTCAGCGAACTCGTTGGTTTCCAGCGCTGCGACCAGTGCATCGGATAGCAGCGTATCAAAGAGCGACTCTGGATATCCCTCTTCAAGGCGGAGCATGATCCAATCGCGGGTGAGGCCGGTGATGAGGTTCTTAGGGTCACCCAGCCTCGCCTGGACCGTCCAGAGCCAGTTCACGCGCAGCGATGTGGGCGCAGAGTTCTCCAACCAGCTTGCCACTGCAGGCATCAGCTCGTTGATACGGTCAGCGTAGCCTGCTGTTGCACGCACGAAGACCGCCAGACTCTCGTGGAAAACCCTCAGACCAGCTGCCGAAGAGTGAAGCAGATGCTCGACTTTCGCGACGTCCGGCTCCGCCGCGCCAACTTTCGCTGCGATCTCTCCGAATGCTGCCCTAGGCCAGAAGAACGAGAACGCACAAACGAGTCGCAGCGTGTCCTGGAGGCTTGGAGAAAGGCCTGCCCACAGCGATGCATAGTAGAACTTTGCATCTTTGCCCAACTCTCCCTTCAATTGCTCAACATCCCACTGCGACAAGCTTCGACCGGCATGCTCAAGCTCCGCGGCCGCATAGATGACGTGCAGAGGGTGGCCATTGGTCTTCGCGCGAAGAGCGGCTGCGGCCTCCTGCAGCTGACTTTCTGCCCCATGCTCATCCTCGAAGCCAGTCGTAAGCCAGCCTTCCCGAAATGCCTTGCGCAAATAGGACAGGACTGCATTCTCAGACATCGCCGGTAGCGTGCGCCACTCGGCCTTGGGCGCTAAGGCAAGCAGGTCCGTAGGCAACTGGGCGTCGTCCACGAGCTGAGTACCAACGAGCAGCAACATGTTATCCGGACATGGGATTACCTGGGAAAACACATCGTCCAGTGGCCGTTTGTCCCCAGCGTTAATGCGCCAGACGTGATCTAAGCCGTCCAGGACAAGAACGAATGGTTTGGTCAGTTTCTTGTAGTGGGAGGCACACGCCTCAAGGAGCGAGCGTAGGTCACCTGCAGGGGCCTGGACATCGGGATGGAACCGTTTGACCTGGGCTTTGATGGATTGCTCGACCACGTAACTGTTCACCCGGTCGCGCCCCCGCTCCGTCGTCGAGAGGAAGTAGTGATGTCGGACCGTGGGGATGCCCTTCTCGGCGAGCGTGTCGCACAACGCGCTCAGGTATGTGCTCTTTCCACGCCCCGGCGGTCCTGTGAGGACAATAGCGCTCTCGACAGCATCGACGGTGTCCTGGACAAATTCTCGATGGAACGACTCATCGGGTACCTCGTAGCCCAAAGGGACCACGAAGTCCTCAGGTAAAGGTTCAGGTGGCGTCGAGCGCAGGATAGTACGGACCTGCTCGAGCGTGATCCAACCGTCAGGGGGCGGGAAGTTCTTCCGCGTCGCCCAGTTCAACGCTACGTTCTTAAGGGTGGCAGTGCCCTCGGGTGTGCCGTGCTTGCGAAGTCGTGCATCGATCTCTTGCTCCAGCGTGTCGAACCCCTTGTAACTGTGGAGAATATGCAGTTGGCTGAAGAATTCATCACAGTCTTGTTCGCCACCAAGTTCGGCGATGACCTCAGAACGCCTGGGCTCGGGGATCTTGGAAAAGGAAATCATTCCAGCATCTAAGCAAGCCTCGATGGCGACATCTGGTCGTCGGTTTGTCGTGAGCGAGAGCTCGCCAACGCGAACGGGATCGAGCTTTTTAAAGGCGTCGAACCACTTGCGAAGCATCGATCTAGAACGTGCCGTCTTGCCAGACTTCTCAAGCATCCATTCCCACGACAGCAGATGTGCATCAGGATTAGGGGTGAACTTGACCTGTTGAAGGTCTACGAGGCCATCGCTTCGTTCGATGACGATATCATCGAGCCCTTGCGGCGCTTCGTTTTCGTCATCGCACTCGAATTTCACCCGGCTATAGCGAGCCGGCGCGTCGAGCCAGTCGCAAAGAATCTTGAGGCCATGACGATTTTGATAAATGTATCCGGCCGCAGTGATTGCAGTTTTCTTGATGTTCTCAGACATAGTTGCCCGACGTAATGAGCTTAGTTTTGATTCAAGTGTCCAGTGCATCCATTCGCAAGAACTCGGTCGGCCATGGGCCGGTGTCGAAGCGCTCACGCGCATCAATGGTATCGGCACAGCGTTCGCCGGGAAAGTCCAGCAGAGCGGTTTAATTTGCGGGGTTGAATAGGTTCAGAGCTGGTTGAGGAATATCTGCTACCGGCCAGAAGCGGTCGCTTCACCATCTCCAGACTCGCCTTCCGATCGCTCGCTATCGTTCAAAAACTATTTTCCACCCGCCAAATCAATAAATGTGCCTGTTGCATATGAAGCTTTCTCAGACAACAGCCAAACGATAGCATTCGCCACTTCCTCTGGACATCCACCTCTCTTCATTGGCAATGACGTTTTTATGCGATCTACTCGACCTGGCTCGCCACCATCAGAATGCATATCAGTATATATAAATGCAGGTCTAACAGCATTAACGCGAATCCCCTCTCCTGCCACCTCTTGAGACAGACCTATCGTAAGCGTGTCAATTGCCCCCTTTGATGCAGCGTAGTCGACATACTCTCCAGCCGAGCCAAGTCTTGAAGCGGCAGACGAAACATTAACGATCGCGCCGCCCTGACCTCCACGATTTTTAGACATGCGTCTCACCGCCTCTCTTGCGCACAGGAAAGGGCCGACCACGTTTGCCGACAAAATCCGCTGAAGCCGCTCCACATCAATATCCTCGACTCTTATCTGCCTTTCAAGAATACCCGCATTATTGACCAGCGCCGATATCTTGCCAAGCTTATCATCTACAGTTTCGAATAGTTCTCTGACACCAGACTCTAACGAAACATCCGCCGCAACAGCGATGGCATGCCCACCTTCTGCTCTGATACGTTCAACAACCGCATCGGCTGCCTCCTTATTGTTCTTATAGTTGACGCATACAGCATACCCCTGGTTTGCACATAAAAGCGCAGTTGCAGCGCCGATACCGCGCCCACCCCCGGTAACAATCACCACTTTTTCCATATACAACCTCCAGTTAACAGTTAATAATTTATTTTGGAGTAATTAAGGTCATTTTTGAAAAACTGATCACTTGCGAGCGTCAGCTGTCGGCCAGAAGCGGATGTTAGGGAATATTGATGTAACGCCCGCAGCATGGGCGCGCCGTTATAAGCGCCTCCTGCCTGCGCTTGTTATAAATCCAACACCAAATTAGCACTGGTACCGGCCCTTAATATGTTGTTGGTAGTAACGACCAACGGAGCCAGATCTCACAAATTCTCGAAACACTCTTTCCGATACTCCGCAAAAGGTATACACAGGCTGGCTATCTTGAAAATCGATAAACATCCTGTGTTTACTATTATCATATCCGACTGCTTTAATAGCACTAGATGCTACCGCAACCCACTCAATCATGATATATCCTTACGATTTCTAACGCCCGCAACAAAGTGCAGCGTGGTATTTTCCGAGTGCTTGCGATTGTTATACGTTTTCTATGCATGTACTTCGCCACCAAGCTCTACTAAAAGCCAATTTAGCTGGCTTCTTGCGCTTGAAATAATCTCGTCGAAGACAAGAACTTCAGAGTTAGGCTCTTTGTTATAGTGAGGGGGAAGATCTTGACCTCTTTTTCCGCCTACTAACAGAACTCTCATTTCGGCATTTGTATAAGGTACGAAATCATTTCGATACGCAGTAGCCTGCTGGTAGTCTTTGTACCTTAAGCTATGGCCTGGCCGCTTAAACTCAATCAATAGGTATTCATTTGCAAAATTAGCGCTTAGAAGGAGATCTGGTCGCTTATTAGCTCTTTTTCCAGAATATTTTTTATCTAAATATTCCTCCACCTGCCGCTTTAGTGTTTTATTGCTGCTAAAAACAGAATACTTAACGCCAAAAACCCATAAACACTTTTCAAGTGCGGTGTGAACCACACTTTCCTCTGTATCGTCTTTTTTGCAAAGCTCTTCAAACCGGTCAAGGAACTCCAGCCTGCTTTTAGCTTGCTCAGCTACAATTGCAAGCTCTGCCAAGCCAAACTCAGTCAATGCTTCAGCTAGCTTGGCTATATCCGAGTGCTTAGCATCATGTATGTAATCTAACACCGCACGATAATCCGTTCGTTCAAGCGCATCTAACAAAACCCCGACTATAGGTTCTACTTTTGACTCAGGCTCTCCATAGTACCTCCCCAAAATTGATTTTATCGCTTTGTCTGCGTATTGTCTTTTATACTCTGGCAGTTCTGCGAGCCGTTCATTAATTCTTCTCTTTAATCTTGCTTGTGCAAGATTCATTTCACGACCATATTCTTGTTTGACTTTTTCTTTGACTATCGGGCGAACATAGTCTGCAACCTCTTGGTACAGTTCGCTATTCTCTACCAATGCTCCCCAATCAGCAGTCACATGGTCAAAGAGGCCGTCGACCTCTACCTCGCCATATATTTTCTCCAATAGCTTTGGAGGGAAATCATCTTCCTTATCCAATCCAAAGAAGTCGGGGCTACCTACAATCTTACCGGCAACTCTTATAGATATTCCTGGCTGCTTTAACTTCCCTTTTTGGTTTGACACCGCGAACTCTAGCTTCACGCTTCCAGCAGATGGAAGTTCTGTATTATGTTCAGTGTAATTTCCCTGCAAATCATCAATACCTAAGTCCTTACCATTAACCTTTAAATTAAAGCCTTCTTCTCGGCCATATTCTTGAAGTAATAGTTGCCGCATTTTTTCTGGATTAGGAAAGGCCAGCCCGTGAATGAGATCTGATAACGTAATCTTGGTTCCCTGAGCTTCTTGATCGCAGTCTTCCACGATAAGGCTGATGGGCAGATCTTCAATATCAGTTGCGTTTTCAAAATCTTTTGTTGATATTGAAAATTCACATTTTTTTCCTCTGGCCCACGTCTCTAACTGCATCGAGTTTGCTATCATTAACCCTGCGAATTTACCTATACCTTTTTTTCCTTTAACTTTTCGCTTCTTTACCGACGTAAGCTCACCCCGTCTTTTTCTACGATCACTTGCAATAAACAAATATTCTCTAAGCAATTCCTGCTCGGTCATTCCAGAGCCGCTGTCATGCACAATAATAGGTCTGTCAGTCATCGGCTCTGGAAGTAAAATATTAACTGATGGGGCGTCAGCATCCCAAGCATTATCTACTAACTCCTTAAGAGCTCTCTCAGTAGATCGATAATTTTCCGAGAGCAGCTTGGCTAGTCTTGTATCAACTTGAAATGCTATTTTTTTCATAAATCATTCCATTAGATGAAGCATAAATACGTATAACGTCGCGCTCTGTGGAAAATTTGAAGCCCAGAGTAAGATTTGTCTGACAGCAGCGCCTTGTTAGCCATTTTCCTCTTCCATCTTATCTTTAAACACCGTTTCAATAGCTTCTTTAGCTACAGGATCAATGATATAGGTGTAGCTTCTTTGAGGCTGTGCAAAAATTATGCTGTTTGAATAATTCGAGAATACTCGTTCATTGTCATAGTATTGGCTGCCGCCCGGGGACCGATTATATCTCATTGTGCGTATTGAGTCTTTAGTGAGAAAATCTTGGAAATGCCTTGCATCTTCTGGCTGAATACCTTCAAAAAATCTAACTAGCGCGTTAAATTTAAGTTCATCAAATCTTCGCCAGAGCTCGTTTTCTAAAATGTCCTTTGCAACTGCGGTTAAAGACGCAGACTCATACCGCTCTCCAACTGCTGGGGTATAAATAATCTTGAAGCCTTTAAGAGTGAACAAAGGAGCCCCTTTTTTAACCTGAATATGGTTCTGCCTTTTTAATTCCTGGATTATGTAAAGCTGAAATATGTCTAGTGTTTCAAATGCACTGCGAATGCTTTCTCGATTTCTTAAACTTTGAGACTCGGCGTTTTTGGCATCTTCCGCTGCCTTAGCCAACTTTTCTTTTTCTTCCTGCCGCTTCTGAAAATAGGAATATATGAGCCCTATAACCCCATAGGCCAAGCGGACGGAAGTAATAAAGGTCAAACCACTGAGAACCGTTTCAGAAACAGGGTCAATTGTGACTAAGCCTTTGTACGAACAAAACAAAATAGCTATAGATACAGCAAATATGGCTATATTCAGCTGCATGTCCTTGGCTTTCGTAAGAAGCTCCAAAACTTCTTTAGAACTCTGCACTAAGATTCACTCCTAGTTGATGACTAACCGCTCAGCTTTTATTCGTCGTGCGGCCTGATATCGGATGAACGCGCATGCCGCCTTTGCTGACAGGTCCGCTTTGGGTCGTGTGCTGCCGAGGCTCTATCCATGAGAATAGACTAACATTCTCCATTCGGCCAAAAGCAGTCTTTCAGAAGCCCCTGATGTAATCGGTTGAGTTAAGCCGACATACGTAGTGTAGACAACCACGTGGCAATCTCTTTCTGCTACGACGTAGCTGTAGCGTAGCAGGTTAAACTTAAACGTTCTTTTTATTTCTCGGTGTCGCCGGGCGAGATCTACTTCAAAGCGTCCGCAACGTCCTCTGCAGTACGTGAAACCGCCGCCATGACAGTTTGGTGCTCGCTGTTCGCAATAAGCTTGCCGCTCGGCCGGTGGAAGGAAGCCAGAACTTCACCATTTTCGACATTTATAACCCGAACTGTAGAGAATCCGTTGAGCATGCCCGCCGTGTGGTGACTTGTAACTTTTCCCATAACCAGTACTTGAGCACCAATCTCTCTCGCTTTTGCTAAAGCTAGTTCTGTTGGGGCAAGGTTGCCGCCGGCCATAATGTCCGTCGACTCGCTGCGAAGCACGGAGCCCTGAACGACGGAGGCGGATATGCGAGGCTCAAGATATGCAATAAAAAAATCCGTGCTCTCTTCAACAAAATTAGGATTTCCCTCGAATCGAGGAACAAAAACCTTTGTGATCGTGAGGTTCTGTATTTCGGCGTCTTTGACACGAACGAGAGATGGGTTTGCACAGCCAATCAAACTGAAAACGATGATGAGGAGCATTGTAATATTACGCATAAAAAAACCTTAATTTATGAGGAATAACCACCAAGCTTCTCAGTGCAAACGAAGCTCAGCGTAGTTGCGTCCTAAAGAGCACTTTATTAGGCGAACTCTTTCCAGTGTTTCATGTATAGCGAGCCAAATTCAACGATTGCCAATCCATCGCACAACAACTGCGGGTGGAACAAAACTGGCTTAGACGGCTCTCCCTCAAATGAGTGAAGAAACACAAAAGATGGCCTCCCTATGTTTTCTTGTTCTTCATAGAGCTCATCAAGCTTCTTCCATTCCATGGCCTTTATTAGCTCCATCTTTTTATTTTCAATCTCATTGTAGCGCTCACCTTCTTCTTTAGTGAATTCCGCCGGGGGGATATATAGCGGGATTCTGTGAGCCAATGCGTCGCGAAAGGACTTTAAGTATTTCTCATGCCAGTCTGTAATTTTATCTGAAGCTAGAAAGTCACGAAGTGGTTCAGGAAGATGCTTGGTCAAGCTCTCGCGAAACAGTCCCACTCCATGTTTTCCGCCAACATCCCCTAACAGGTCATGCCGATAAACAAATGACCAGGCCCAATTATCAAAAATACCATAGAGGTTCATCACATAAGCATGAAGATTTATCTGAACATCATAAACCACATCTCTTCGGAGTGGCTTTTTGGCAGCAAGGGGAAATTCATTAAATATATTTTCTAGACATCTTTTTAAGATATTCAATCTTCGTGCTACACCATACAAGAGATGCTCTTTCACACCTGTATGGTCTATTTCTTGAGCGGACAATACGGTTTGAAACATTAACTCTTCCAGACCCTGGCGTACTCGTGTGTACTCTGCCTCAAATTTACCAATCTGCTCTTCCGTGTACCCCATAGGAATTCTCCAGCTCTCGCCTGACAAGTATTATATTGGCACCTTTATTATTCTTTAACGTACTGACATGTTCTCCCGTATTTCACCGCCGACCTATTCCTCCACAACTGTCAACCAGTTAAGTTAATTTTTATGATGCCAAATAAAACTAACCAACATGCCGGCTATATAACACCAATGAACCTGCCTGAGCATTTTCCAACATGCCAGATTTGGATCGCCAACTACCTCAACCACCCCATCAGCATAGGCTAAAGTTCTTCACCCGGCCAATAGCAGCCAAACGCAAATCTATCGTCACCACAACTACCCAACCTCTTGCACCACCCTGCACTCCGGGTAACCAGAACACCCCCAGAACTGATTGCCAACATTCTTACCCCTTTTGGATGTCCGCAATACCATGCTGCTGCCGCACTTGGGGCATTTGCGCTGAGCATTAGGATCAGACCTAGTTTTAAGTTGTGCAACGTGTCTTCGGTGGGTCTCACGTGTGGGCGCAAGCCTACCAGCCTGGATTTTCATGAAGGCCTCTTGAACCTCCGTCTCAGATAGAACGACCTCCTGAAACGACTTGATGTAATTCACGTAACCACCGCCACGAGTGATGCTCTTCGGCATCCTGGTCTTTAGTTTCGAACTACCAGTAAAAACCACAATAGAGTGAATGACTGCCGAAGGAACATCGAGGGCGCTCTCCAGAGCTTTTACATGCTTGTAGTTCTGGCGTAACGGATTCTGGAACCTGAATGACTTCCGATAAATCTTTTGGATCCATTGTGCCTGATGTTCGTCACCAAAGATCCAACCTTTCATATTCTTTGTTTCCACGACGAAGATCCCGAATCGGGACACAAAGATATGATCAATCTGAGTTGAGCCGTCCAGCGTAGGCAGGGTCACATTGTGGATCGGTTTGTATGTTTCCGCTGGCAACCGAATCCTGGCGGCCGCTTTAACCAAAGCCTCTCCGAAAAAGCCCTTGAACCATGGTGACTTGATGAGACCAATCAGAAAGGCTATGGGAATGACCCACCACAACGGCCCTAATACTTCTTTGATGAATAAAGAATGATCCAAGATTTATCTCACTGGAGAATTTTTAACAAATACATTCTTTTAAGAATGCCTGTCATTTTGAGTGCCCTACCTTTAAGGCTCCTCACTTTTTAACGCTCGATAACGCGCGCATGCCTGATTGCGAGATTCCGCGCTTGCAGTTTTATCAAATGTAAGTCTATTGCATTTCCTTTTTGCCAGCTCAAGTGGTGAAGCTTTGCTGGAAGATGCAATAGAAGCTATTGTAGGCCGAAAAGAGTTAGATGCTGAGCAGTACATATTCTTCAGCTGATCATATCTAACACTATATTCGTTATTTTCCTGAAGATATTGACATGCGTTGACAAAATGCTCTTTTGCCGCCAGTGTGCATTTTGAGAACTCGTCAATACGCTCTCTTTTATCTGCACAGACAGAGTCACCCCGTATACTCCACATCTGGTGCTGATACGAGATGAGCTGATCGTTATGATCAACTACGACAGTTTTTACCTCAGTTCCCACGGACTCTTGTATGTGATTGCTTACAGCACTTGAAGTGCTATCCAGTAACGCTGCGAACAGGGCTGAAATGGGGTCCATGTGTTCCTCTATCTTAATTCCCAACTGTGCTTGCTCTGCTATTCAATGAGCGCGAATACCACCCTGCCTACTCACGCTTATTATATAGCTATCTTCCTTGATATATTCATCAGTATAAGCTGAAAGTCGTCATCCGGCCAGAAGCAGACGTACCAATAGTCACTTTGGCTAGATATACCAGATGCCCGGAGCCTACGACTGTCCGTTGGCGGTATCGCTCCTGCTGTGCCGCGGCTAAGGAAAGGGCATGGTTATCCCATCGGTATTGCCGTTACAATAGGACCATTCCCTTGCTGACCACAATTGCTTCAGCAGAGCCCTTGAACCACTTCAGATATCCCTAATGTTGTCCACCCTATGAACCCTGCTGGCATCGACACTAGCGCACTACTCACCATGCTGGGCTTGATCACTGCAGTGTGGGCGGTTGTGCCAAGCACTGCCAGGCTCAGCTTTCGGTTGAGCTTAAACTTGTTCGACTGGTTGGCCATCTGGGCAGCGTTGCTCATTATCCACGGGCTTTTCTTCGAGCCCGTGCTCACGTCACTTGGGTTTCCGGCCCTTGGGCCATGGCTGTGGGGTTTCGACAAGAGTGCCGCCCAGTACCTTCTGTTTCTGCTCCTCGCCGCCTTTGTGTATTGGCGGTCGCGCAGAACGAGGTTGACGCGCTGGAACCTCGGGCTCTTCGATGACCTCACCACGTCGCTTTTGCACGCAGGGAAGCTCGACGAACTCTCCGAGTTGCTGCATCTTCATCTCGATTCGGCGCTGGACTTGGCCGCATCGAAGAGCGTGCGCGGCCGCCTGGCCGATAAAATTCGCCCGCAGCGTCCCGGCTTCCAAGTCATCGTCCGAGACGACGGGTCCATCACTCTGGGGCAAGGGGCCCCGACTAACAGGTTATTCCGCAAATTGTTTGGCTTCCGCGAATGGCTTGCCGACCTAGTTGGCCCTTCCCAGCAAGTGCAGCGCCGCGCAGCCATCGTCGTAAAGCGGCTGTTATCATCCCGCCGCCTGGCCTCACATCTCGCCATCGCGAGACCATACCTCTGCATGGAGGTCATGGAGCGCGCAACGCGCTTTGTGGAAGGCTTCCAAGATGAGTTCTTCCACGCGCTATTGGCCAATGAGGCCAGCGTCTTCTACAGCGAGCTCAAGAACAACGACAACTTCGGCGAAGGTGGACACCGCCTGGCACTTCCTGATGAGAACCGACTTTTACGGTTCTACTGCGTCGATGTTAATGTGGCCGCTCGACTCGGGGTTTACCGGTCTGTCGGCGAGGCCGTACTCGCGCGGATTGATGCCGATGAAGTCCTCGAAAAGAAACTCAATGGGAGGCTGCTAACCTTTCAAGAGGTTGGAAAGCACCACGACCCTGTGTATACCGGCATTTGGTTCTTCAGGATCATGGTCCTGGAGGGCCTGCATCAGCGCACCGCTGACCACTTGTGGCTACACTACATGCCCCATTTCGCCAGCCGCTTAGTTGATCGCGCTCGCGAAGTTCGGCCGGAAGACGAGAACCATGAGTTCCCAACGCCGCTGGGCTACCTGCTGTACGAAGTCGTTGACACTACTGCAGTATGGGTGAGGGATGCCGAAGCTCTAACAGAGCCTGGCGACATACTGCGTCCCGACCAGCTCGAAGGAAATCACATCTACATTGCCTTCGAAGCTGCAGAAGCCATCGGCCGAGTGATTCAGATTATCCTAATGTCGCCGCGCGTGCCCTGCCGACTCAAGCACGAACTGCTTAGTGTGGCGCTCACCACCCTGCGAGACCTAGAACAGCGTGCGCACTTGGCACCTTTGGCCAGGGTGATGCGGGCACACCTCATCGAGCCTTACAGTTTCCTAAAACAGAGCAATTATTTATATACCCTGAAGCAATGCTTCGATGAACAGGACCATGTGCTTCGGGCTCAGCTGAGGTGCTTTAGTGAGGAACTCGACGCTGCTCAGCAGCTGCGCTCTGAGAATTAATCTGTATTCAGAGTGTGGATATAATCGACGAATTCCCTACAACTACTTTGGGTCGTCAACTGCCTCCACCATTCCATCAGGATAGACTAAAGTTACTCATTCGGCCAGAAACGGACATTCAGCCAGAGCTGATATAACGCCGCATTAAGGTGTGAGCAACGCTACCACGAAACCCAACCATACCACCGTAAGCATAAAACCCAACGATGGAATGAAAAATACCAAGCGTTGGGAATCACTCTTAAATGCTTTGTTATGAGTAAATTATGGCTTAACGCTGATTTCTTTTAACACTTTCGCTGGGTTACCACCAATTACGACATTGTCCCCAAAACTCTTCGTTACCACTGCACCAGAGGCTACCACCACATTGTTCCCAAGGGTCACGCCAGGGTTGATAACCGCATGACCACCTATCCAACAATTATCACCAATTTTTATTGGCTTCGCTAGCTCTAAACCACTGTTCCTCGCGATTGGGTCTAAGGGATGTGTCGCAGTATAAATTCCAACTTGAGGTGCTAGTAAACAGTTCTTACCAAATTTTACTTCCGCAACATCCAAAATCACGCAGCCGAAATTAGCATAGAAATTATCACCAACATGAATATTAGAGCCGTAGTCACAATTGAAATAAGATTCAATGTGAATATTGTCACCTGTTGTACCAAACAAATTTCTAATTATTTCAACACGCTTTTGATGAAACTCGACAGAGGTTGTATTCAACTCTTCAGTTAACAGTCTAGCGTTCAATCTTAGCTTTAATAACTCTTCATCACTTGGATCATAAAGCTTACCTGCTAACATTTTTTCTTTTTCTGACATTAAACTTGGACTCCAAGACCAATCTACTCATAACGCAAAAGCTCAGCCGCGCGCGTTAGCGTGTCGGCTGGAGCGTCTTGTTGGGCAGCACAAGCCACTGCACTACCGCCTGAACACAGACACCCGCCCCTACCGCGAGAGCAAGCGCACTCCAAAACTCGACTCGGGGCCAAAGGAGGGCCAGCACGAGGAAGAAGGCGCCGAAAGAGTAAAGGCCGCGCACCATTCCGCGATACATATGAGCAACTTGATGCGCCCCCTCTGCCCGATGCGTAAAGACAGCCAACACGAGACCAATGATCGGGAATACGGCCAAAAGCCCGCTCCAAACTTCCCCGAGCGATGCTGCGGCAGCGGTTACACCGAGCGTCAGAAGCGCTCCCGTGGCCATACGATAGGGCAGATCATTAGAGGCTGGGCCTCGCCCTACCAGGGGCGTGGTGTTTGGAAGCACCTTTGGCGCTAGAAGAAGAGACGCGACGGCCACTGCCAGAGCGACCTCCGGGGCCCCAGGAAGCGCCGCCAAGCCAAAAGCCACTACAATCCATGCAGCAACACCACAGCCTAATGCCACAGGCCAAGACCACTTAGTACTTGCCCAGCAGTAGGCAACGCCAAAAACCAGCAATCCAGCGATAGCAGAGATTGCCGCAATTGCGGCAACGGCGCCAAAGTCGGCCCCGTGTTCCAGAGCCACGAATACGACTATGGGCCCTGCCACGATGGGAAAGCCCCCGAGCAATC
This sequence comes from Halomonas sp. C10-5, assembly GCF_057169305.1. Classification (NCBI taxonomy): domain Bacteria; kingdom Pseudomonadati; phylum Pseudomonadota; class Gammaproteobacteria; order Oceanospirillales; family Halomonadaceae; genus Halomonas; species Halomonas sp. C10-5. Next base: position 1,542,305 of record NZ_CP175665.1, on the reverse strand, counting down.
CAGCAACACCCGCCCCCCACCGGCGGCCGGCAAGCGTTACGGCGGCGATGAACAGCGGCACGACCGTTAATTTGAGAATCAGCACTTTTCAGTTCCTTCTGCCCAACAGTTATTAGACAGCATGCTCGTTTATTGACTTGAACGATCACGCGCGTTCAACATTCTTATACCTGCACACCAACCCATTGATTTTTATATGCACTTTCGTCGACGTGGCTACATAACACCAATAAACGCGCTTGCTGTCTTTGCCGGCATGTCCGCTTTGGGTCGTCAACTGTCATTTCCTGCTCATCAGCATAGACTAACATTCCTCAACCGGCCAGAAGCAAACCTTCAGCATATACTGATATAATGGAGAGCGAAGCGGCGGCCCGCAAGAGACGCCTGCCTTACGGGATTGTTTAGGAGACTTAACTGGTAGCATCGATCAAACTGCCAAACAAGTCACGATGCATGTATGTTGTCTGATTAACCGGTATGCTCAAGCTGACATTGCCGGGGCGCAGTATCTGTCCTGGCTGTACCAACCAACTCTCAAACCCCCTATTAAATCGGTTCCACTTCGCTTTATCTTCTCTTCTCTTGGAAATGACGATGTAAAACCAATAGCTTTTGATGATTACAGCTCTAACTATAAATCGATTTCTTAACGGGCCATCGTAGTTTATGTCTGTGCACCTAAAAAAATCCGGCTTAAGCTGGGCAGTAAAACCCTGCTCGGGGATGTACATAGTAGACGACGTAACAATCAACAATCTAAGCTGGACGTCGTTTGGTTTATACCCCCCATCTAATATGTAGCTTGAAAATTTCTCATGGGCACTTATCTTTCCATTGTCTTCATATTGAGTACGGACAGAGTTAAAAGAAACCTTCAGCAAACCTCGCAACAATTTTTCATAATTATACTCAAGGGATGCAGACTTTCCAGGAGCAATTACTGTGTGAAAAAACGAGTCGTACAATTCACACAAATACGTGTCGAGCGAGCTCAGCTTTACACTATTGCATGAAGCACAAACATCCTTTATCACCGGATCTGACTTAAAAAAACGGTTTACTTTCTTATTGTAGGTGAGCCCATCAGAACCAAACCGCTTAATGAAACCATTAGGCCAGATATGCTCTTTGGTTAATGGCTGGCATTCTTTGCAATATGCACAACGTTTACTCACGACTAAATCCCTATATAAACCGATACGCCTAACTGATAAACGCGGCGCCTAGCAGCCGCTAGCCGATACGACATCTGGTAACACGGCAGCCTCTTCACGCAATCCACTTGAGCGCAAAGCTTAAGTAAGAGGTATCGCGCGTTCTACAGCGTGTATTGCCTCTTCCATGATGTCCTCGAGATAAACCTTTACTCCGCACGCCTCAAGCTCCGAAATGTAAGAGCAAGCAACCTCAATGTTCTTCTTCTCGTGCGGCCTCTCAGCCTCAACGGCATAAAGTATCTGCCTAAGAATATCCAGTCGAAATAACAGACGGGAAGAATCATTCTGCGGACCGCCGGCCGAGACGTTGACCTCACGAGAAAACGGACGAGGAAACTTGTTTTCAGAAACCCCGGCAGCGAGGATTGAATGATGGGCCGCCACGTTGCGGAGCGCCTTGAAAAAGCGAAAGACGCCAATGGTTTCAAGTTTCTTGCGAGCCTCTGGATGGGACATGTCCCAGACTGTGGCCAACGAGAAAAGATACGCATCAAAGTACCCGACCATGAGCCAATAGGCATCGACAGGCGGGCCGCAATGTAACCGGTACTGAGATAGGAAGTACTCGGCATGTTTGAGGCGCAGTTGCACCGGAGGAGTGTTCGAAAGGGTTGGCTCATCCATAATGCAACCTCTTCATACCTGACAAGGATAAACGCGCATGCTGCCTTTTCCGTTAGGTCGAAACGTGACTGACTGCAGGCTCCAGCACACTCCGAAGATATTCTGGACCATCCTATACATTCCACCCGAGGAGGTCCATACCATGAACACATCAATAACAGCTTCCCGCGAGCCTTGGAACAAAGGTAAGCTGGTTGGTCAGAAAACCCCGCTTCGCCTCAAAGACATTTGGGCCATTCGTGTCAGACTGCAGCTAGCTGATAAGAAACGTGATCTGGCGCTATTTGAGCTAGCCATCGATAGCAAACTGCGAGCCTGTGACTTAGTTAAGTTACGCGTCCGAGATGTAGCCCAGAGCAAACATGTGTCTTCAAGAGCCATCGTCACTCAGCAGAAAACGAAGAGGCCAGTACAGTTTGAGATAACCGAGCAGACTCGCACTGCCGTAGAAGAGTGGATGCAGCTTGCACATCTCCGAAATGATGACTACTTGTTTCCAAGTCGCCTGAAAAGTTCGTGTCACTTGTCTACGCGGCAGTACGCCCGCATCGTTAAAAACTGGGTTGCCGCTATTGGCCTAGAGCCTTCGGCCTATGGTACTCACACGTTGCGACGCACCAAGGCATCGTTAATTTATCGTCGAACGAAAAACCTGAGAGCCGTTCAACTGCTCTTAGGCCACACAAAACTCGAAAGTACCGTCAGATACCTTGGGATTGAGGTAGATGACGCATTGACCATGGCTGAGCAAACAGAGGTCTAGCGAGAGCCACCGACGGCTTAGTCTCTAGGCTGTCGCTATCCAGCCAGAAGCGGATATTGAAGTTTTCCTGAGGTATAACGCATGAATCAGCCGCCGCTTTCAGCGGTCGGCTGGGTTGACTTGTTAAACCTGAACTTCTCGGCGACATACTTCGCAGAATTCTCAATGTATGGAAACACCGTGCTCTCGTTGATGTTTAGCAAGTCTAATTCTCTTAATATAGACACCTTATCCGACACAGTGATTCTTGACACTTTAATCTCAGGCGTGCCTTCCTCATCGAAGACAGAATCCAGACCAAACAGAAGGAATGCACCAGATTGAGAAGATATCCGATCATTACTCTGCTTCCCCTTAACACAAATTATTTTTCTTAAATCATCCGGAATAATAGCCGCTTCAAAAAATGGCTTCTCCTCTCGTATAAAATGAAGGAGACGTCTTACTTGAGGCTGCTCATTGAAGTCTGCCTCATCAAACTTTATCTCGTCTTTCTCTGATTGAGGCAAACGAGCCAGATTCGCAATGCAGCTAGCCAAATCTGAATCAAAGTACTTCACATCCTTACGATCCATTGAGAATATGATTACTTCTCCATCCTCACTAGCGGCTGACTTACATGCAAAGTAAAGAGCAATTAGTGGATTGGAAGTGATATCAAGTAGCCGTGTAGGCAATGAGTAGTGCTGCATACGCACGAGACTATCAAGCGTATAAACATCCGATTGAAAATCAGCAGAATTTGAAACCAGCAACTCCCGATATAGAATATGCTCGCTGTCCTTATACAGATAATCTCCATCTTCATCTCTACGAAACAAAGATGGCTCCAACTTGTATTTTTTCTTATTGGAGTGGCCACGGTAAAAAACCTCTAGCCCGCTTCTTTTCTCGATTGATAGGACCTTGCCGATAAAACCCTGTACTGTAGAGATTCTGGGGTTTTTAGATTTCCCTACCGTTGGTCGCTCCTGTTTGATTTTTCTAGATTCACTCTCCTCCTCCAGAACCCCCTTTGCTCGAAGTCTTTCGAATAAGTCTTCATCCTTAACTGCCCAGTGGGTCCTGTTCATCTCCCAACTACGAATATCTAGGAGTGGAGCAATTGATTTTATCTGATCAAACGAGATAGGTTCGATGTCTCGGTTGAACTCGAATTCGATTAGCAGTTTGCGACCACGCTCCTTGACAGATGTGAGATAGCCGATATGCACATCAGAATCTTCACCCTCATAGGCGAACAAGCTTGGGTAGCTTTTCAAGTTCTCGATATGGGAATTGCTCAACTCTTTAAGGGCAGAAGCAATATCTTCATTTGTATATTCGAGAAACCGGCTCTTGTCGAACTCGTAGAACCCCTCATCCCAGGCACCTTCAATCGCCGTTACTAGCAGGTTATACATTGATTCCCTAATTATTTAATAAATTTAAATACAGCAGCAGGGGCGCGACGCAGGAGCGCCCCTTGCCTGCATTTGTTATGGATTTTCGGCATACGGCAACCCTTGATGCGGGAGCCCTATACCGCCGGACATGCTCACTTTTACATAAGCGTCTTCCCCGAGAACCCAGTAATATAAGTTCCAAAGCTCATCCGGGAACAATTTCAAGCCCGAACCACCAATATAACCAAAGTGGTTGCTGATAAACATTTCCTTGACTAAGGGGAACAGTTCACCTGCATACTTATCTTGTCCAGCAACCATGGCGGCAGTGATAGAGGTAACTAAATCAGCTAGTTGTAGGTGCTTAACCAAGTGGGAGGAAGTTGTAAGGATATTCAGCGCTATACGATCTGGGCCAACATGCACAGTTCCGTTGTTAACCCTTTCAAGAAAATCGGACAAGAAAGCTTCGTCTTGTTTATGGCTGCCGCCTGGCCGATCAGCGATCATCAGACCAATAGTATCGTTCTTCTCAAGGTGAACGGATATCCGCTCAAAAGCGAAATCCAGACATTTATTGAAGGCGCGCTCCCCCTTAAGCGTTGTGCGCCCCTCATCCCAACAAATGACGATTACCTTTACGCCGTGATCCAATGCAGCTTGTAGAATCTCACGGTAACATTCAGTTCTACTCTCACCGTGCAAGTTTTCATAAATCCATGATTTTTTCTTGGGCGACCACTTAATTTCCTCGTTGACGGGAATGGCGTATTTTTTCTGGCAGATATCGGTGATCTGCTGTTCAAGGGACATCAACGCCTCTGGGGACACAAAAAATCCGCCAAATGAGATTATCTTACCCATCCCATCTCGAACTCCCTTGTGGGTTGAGTCATCGGCGAAGAACAACTCCATGGGCCATCTCCTATCCGTAACAGGCAATAGAACGCGCGTTTGATATTCCACTTGAAAGCGCATGCGCTTTCAATAAATTTATCCTGCGCGCTCGCCCACCTCTTATCTTATTAAAAACCCTACAAATTCAGAATAACACGTAAGTATGGGGCTAATCATCGCGCATGCTGAATATCCCCGATGAAAGTGCTGGCCGCCTTTCCTGGCATGTCCGCTTCGGGTCGATAGCGGTCTTTCATTCATGTATAGACCCCGTACTCCAGTCGCATGATAAGGTCGTAAATTTGCTGAGGATCTTCCACCATCACATCTGCCGGAGTGCGACTTCGAAGAGCAATTTCTGGGCTCGTCATCCAGCGTTCGGCACCTTCTCGACTTTCAAACAATCGCTCGGCGGCTTGCCAGATATCTCTCTCAGTAGGTGCCTCCAGAATTTCGCGTCCAACATCGGGTGTGTCCTGCCAAGCTTGTAACTCATCAGGGGGTGGAGCCTGAAGATCGCACTGTGCCAGTAGTTGATCGAGGGAGTAAGGCCGCTCCTCCGCGGGAACAGCCTTGGTGGTGTCGACATCGGGTCGGGTGAGCATTTCTCGCAGCCACGCCTCAACTTTCGCGCACACCGCGTCATTCTCTTCAGGCGGCACGAGAGTGGCGTCGATCTCACCGCTACGGCAGATGAAGAACTCGTCCGGAATGGTCAGGGCGTAACCGCCGCGCAGGTAGGCGATGATCTCCCCGCTCATAGCCGCCATGTAGGAACGGTCGCTTTGCAGGCATTCAAGCGCCTCTCGGAAGCTCTCCAAGGGCTGTGGGAAGCGGTCACGGAGGTCGATGGCCCGGTAGGCAAAGATACGAGCGAGCGGGTCTGTGGGAGGGTGTGAGGGCTGTGTCATGAGGAGGCTACCCAGCTGATGGTGTGGCTATCAGGGTAGCCCATGGCCATCGTGGACTACCGTTGCTTCCTGACGGTCACCAGCGTCAGTCCAAGAAGGCCACGATGCCTTCCTCGTCGATCGCCTCATGTGCCGCATCCAGAGCGGCCTGGTCAGTAGCGAAGCGGTCGTCCCACACATGGGAGGTGCCATCGTCGTTGACGACTTCCAGCAGCCAGTCGGTCTCCTCCTCCAGGCGGTAGATATCCACCTGCAGGGTGTGGCCGTCGCGGGTGATGGTCTGGCTCAGGGGGCTCTGGATCAGTTCGGGTTCAGTGCTCATGGCGGTGTCTCGTGGTTGGCGGCGCGAGCGGCGCCGGGTGACGTTGCAGCGTCGAGCCGGCCTATTCGTCTATCGAGGAGCTGAAGGTGGGTTGGAAGAGAGTTCCCTCGGTGAGGTGTTCCTCTACCTGGCCGGCCAGGAGCATCTCTCTTCGAGACGGGTAGTGGCGCAGCAGTTGTCTGGCTTTCCAGCGAATGGGCTCGGGGAGAGAAACATCCTGGCAGAGCTCTTTCAGAAACTCCCTCGCGTGAATCACCGCACGAGTTCGCTCAGATGGCATGGTCATCGACGTCTCTCCCCTTTCAGCTTATGTACGGCGGCGACAGTTCGCTCACTCCACCCCCAGCGCCTTTACCACGGCATCCACCGGCTCGGCATAGAAGCTGGTCTGGAACTTGGTGAACAGCTCGGCGGGGATGGTTGGGATATCCGCGGCGCTGGCCATCGGCAAGGTGACGCGCTTGCCACCGGCGTCGAAGGCGACCTGCAGGCACTCGGCCAGGCTCTCCACGGGCTTTAGGCTGCCACCCAGGCTCATGTCGCCCAACACCACCATCTGGCTCTGCGTGGGCCTGCCCAGCAGTCCTGAGGCGAAGGCCACCAGGCTGGCCAGGGCGAGGTCGCGCAGTACGCCGGTGTTCTGCAGGTCGACCACATGCAGGTGGAAGTCGTGCTCCAGCACCTTGCTGGAGCCACTGATGCGGCTGGCGTTGGCCTTGGCGGCGGTCATCTCGCCGAGCACGGCGTCCATGTCGGCCTGGGAGGTGACCACGATCCAGGCGCGGCCGCCGCAGATGGTGCCGAGGTTCTCGGTCAGCGTCTGCAGGGTCAGCATCAGCCGGGTATTGCTGCCGATGAACTGACCCACCTCGTCGACCATGAAGACGATGCGCTGAGTCGGCGACTTGGCGTCCAGGTACTCCTTCACCCAGCGGCAGAAGTTCTCCACCGAGACGCTGAAGGTCTCCTCGGAATCCTCGAACCATTTGTGGGCCGCCTCCGGGGAGAGATCCAGTGCCTGGCTGATCGCCTGCTCGATATCGTCCTGGTAGAACTGGAAGCCGTCGCGCTCCTCTTCCCAGACCATGCCGCTGGCCTCCTGGAAGGCCTCCTTGAAGCGCTCCAGCACGCCGCGCTGGGCCAGGTGGCGCTCCATGTGGGCGATATGCGGGTGGTCGCCGCTGAAGCCCTGGTACTCGTTGAATACTCGCAGGAAGACATTGAGGATCGGGTTGCCGCCGTCGTTGGAGCTCGCCTTGCTGTCGATGTTGAACAGGATGACGTCGGCCGGCTGCTGTACCGCCTTGGTAACGTCGGCGCGGATCATCGGGTCATGGAGCTTGTGCTCGTCGAAGAACTCGGCGGCGCGGCGGTGGTTGCCGGCCTCATCCTCGGCCTCGATGTTGGCCAGCAGATACGACAGCGCCTTGAGGAAGTGCGACTTACCCGAACCGAAGAAGCCCGAGATCCACACTCCGACACGATTGGCGATGGAGGGGTCACTGAGCGGCGTGGTGTAGGACTCGAAGAAGGCGCGGAAGTGCTTCTCCAGCTCGTTGGTCACCACGTACTCGTCGAGCTCCTGGTAGACCGTTTCGCGGTCCTTCTGGTCGGCCTTCACCACCCCATTGATGGGGCGGGTGAGGGATTTCTGGAAGAGGTCCTGGATACGCATGTCCGATCGATTCCTTAACGGGCAACGCCTCGCTCCCGTGGCGGGGCAAGGCGGTCAATAAAGCGGGTACCAGCGCAGCGCGGCTGCCGGCTGGCCTTCAGATCGAGAGTTCCCCCGGGACTGACTGAACCGGGCGCCCATGCGTCACGGCACGAGAGAAAACGCCCGGTAGTAGTGGTTACTGGCGATCTGGTCGAAGAGGGTCAGGCTCTGGCCGTCATAGCGGCCAGGATAGAAGAGCACCAACGGCTTGTGGCCGAGCCTGCCGTGCAGCGCATTGAGCAAACTGTGGGCACGCATCACCGGCCAGACGCTACCCACGCCTGACAGAAGAATGATATCGGGGTCGTCCGACAGGGCGTGTCGGATAAGGAAGGGGCGAACTTGTCCATGTGCAGCGGGCCACGCAGCGCCTTGAGCAGCGCCGCATCGCCCTTGGTCTGCTGCATGGCGATGGCCTTATCGAGAAAGCCACGCTCATGGAGATAGTCGCGCAACACGCGAAGCAGGTTGACGTGGTCGACCGTCAGCTCGCTGTGCTGACGGGACAGTACCCCTTCCAGGAAGGTTAGGTACTCGCGAACCTGCAGCTCGTGCTCGGGGGGATAGTCGAAGATCCAGAAGCCGATCTCGTTGCCAAGGCCCTGGCCGGAGAGGAAAGCCGGGCTGGTGATCTTTTCGGCGATCTGGTTGAGGCGATCTTTCAGGTGAGGATCTTCGCGGTGGGACGGCCCCTGCGTGAGCGGTGACATACGGCTCTCATCCTTGCGTCCGGTGTCGTTCTTTTCGTTATGATTGAGCGTCTTGTAATGCTTGATGCCGCGGCCTGCGGTGGATAGCGAGCTTTCGGGCACGCTACCGCCAGCCCGGGTCCATAGCGTTCAACGCGGCCCCAGGGAGCTCAAGCAGTCCAGCAGCCGAATCAGGTGGTGCCTTTCCAGCAGGCTCACTACCTCGGGCCGCAGCATCAGCGGTCGTAGCCGGCGGCTACCCGCACTCTCTATCAAGCCTACTTCGGATAGCATGCGAAAGGCCACCTGGCCCATCTTTCGTCTAGAGGAGGCGGTCCAGCCACTGATAGCCGGATCGCGGTAGGCACGATCGGCGAGGAAGTCATCCCACTGGTACGGCTCAAGGCGCTCGGCCTGAGTCACCAAGGCATCGACCACCACCGTCTCCAGGAACTCCACCAGCAGCAGGTTGCGAGCCAACGCTGCGCAGAACGCCACCTGGGTGGCTAGCTGGTCATCTCCATCGTGCAACATCTGCCAGAACGACTCAGGAAGCCGCACAAGGCGTTTGCGAATTGCCTGGGCCATGCGCCTGGCCGTGGCCGGCCGCGCCTTCTGGAGGCGATTCTCGTCAAGGATGGCCGCCTTCCATGCCGCGTCGTCGACACCCGCTAGCAGCAGCTCCGCCACGATGCGGCTCTCGCGGACCATGAGCGAGCCGCCGATGAGGTCGGAGTTGTAGTGGAAGTTACTGGTCTGCCAACGCATTGCGATACTCATTACGTCTGATTAATTCATCATATCACCTGAACCGATGGAACTGGCAGCGCTGAGTCACCTATCACCACCGCCGAACATTTCTAACTTTAATAAGCCCCATTAACGCAGCACCATTCCAAAGGTCGCTATCAGCCCTCGATAGTAATACTCCCTGCCATTCGAACTGAATAATCCGACCAGCAGTAAATTATTGACGTATGCGGAATTTATATCTGCTTAACTCCTTCTCAAGTTCTCTGACCCTCTCAACTAACATAAGATTCTGCGTAAGAACTTTATCCATCACTTCGCTAAGCCTATCAACTTCCAATCGGCGTTTTTCTGCAAGCGCCTTAGCCCTTTCCAACTTCTTCTTATTCGCAGTGGACGTAGAGAATCCAGCCCCTCTCTTTAAGGCGTCTATTCGGGCAATCAAAGGTAAGTGATATTCTCGGCTACGTTTTAAATAACCTTTATCAAAGCCAGCTTCAATACTCACCATAGCCGGTGTAATGTCCTCATACTTAACTCCAACATGGTCAGAAATGTGTGGTTCACCAGACAAGAGCCGTTCAAGAGCCTTTTCACAGCGCTCTAAACTGCTGATCTTAGGCATCAGCCTTCTCCAAAACCTTAATAAGCTTTTTATCTCTAAAATCAGTCAACTTTGTGACTTCCATCTTGGCAATTTGGTGTTCTACGCTTGCTTCTGGAAAAGTTTCCATATCCGCCTCAGCCTTTGACAACTGACTAAGCAACCTGTCCTCTCGTATGATGGCGCCGGGACAACTTAGACAGGCTGTTATATCACCAAGGAGAAAGTCATTGCACGGGCCAACTTTCGTGCATCCACCAAGCAACGTATTTCGATAAGCTATCTCACCCTTCTCAGCCATCTTAATGGTAGTATCCTTGGCTGAAAGAACAGAAATTTCGCCTTTCTGAACACGCCCTTTTAGCTTTTCAAGATAGGAGCCGGTCCCGCCCATCAGGGTGGCCTCCGACTCAAAAACATCATCGAATAGTTGGTCTACTGCTGCTACAGGGACAGCCATTTGGAAGTCATGAGCAATGTGTGACATGGGATTAATTTTTATTTTCTTTCGATCATCCCAACGCCCAAATATTGAAAGAAAATTATGATTATTTCTAGAATAATACTTAGCCATCATTTGAGCTAAATGCTTAAACTGATGAGACACTGTACGCATTGATACAAATCCGCTGTTCGCAGCATAGAACGCCAGAGACCTTCTAAATTGATGCGATGTAAGAGGCCAGAACTCACCCTCTTTAAACAATTCTTCCTGACTAAATTCACGATCTGGATCTGTATACTGAAGGTGAACCAAGTCATCTTTCGTGATTCTAAAATCCGGACTTGTCAGAAGAGCATCGCCCCCTCTAGCAAGATTATTTCTGAACTCAGTAGCTGTGAATTTTGGTTTTATATTATGTTTTAAAATGGATACATTGATTAATAAAGGGCAATTTTCTGGTTTTACACCCCATACATGCGCTATTCCTTCAACAATAGACTCAGCAAGTTTTACAGCCTTAACAACTGAATCTGGTGCAAGCCATGTATCTTCCTTTTTAAAACCAGTAAATTTTGTATGAGTAGAAACTATGCTAACCATTCTTGCAGAATCCAAGATAGCTCCACTATCATCCAAGACAGGTTCAGAAACCAGCTCATTTCCTAAGCACCCGTAATACGTTCTAGCGCATTCTTCATGCCTCATTCCAGTGTAAATATGGATAACATACTTAACCAGGAACTGGATTCTCTTTAAGAAACGTGCTAATGACGATCGCGAGGCGCTATAAATTTTAAATTTATCATATAGCAATTCTTCAAGACCGTGATCCTCTATCAAATTACTCATATCGGGGTGGTAGTAACCAGACCGAACACCAGCACGGGCCCTCTGCCTTGACTCTGTAATACCATTTAGGGGATCTTTCAAGTCACAAATTAGGGCCTTTATTTTCTCCCGATGCGGGTAGACATCTTCAATTAATGACTCGTAATGGTTCATAATCGCTATGTAGATTCGAGGAGGGATTACTGGGTGTTGACGGTCCTCAAGCCGTTCAAAGTTGAACAACTTCTTAGGGCACGATTCAAAACCCAACACATCAATATCAATCTGATTCAATGCAGTAAGGAGTGCAGATGTTTGCTTAAGTTGATTCTTGGCAACATCCTTCCTCCCAAGATAGCTCCTCAAATAGGCGCTATTAGACAAAAGATCAAAAAGGGAAATACCCTGAGCTAGATCATTATCGAGACTGGACACACAGAACCTGGCCATTGACCGCAGCTGAAAAAAGTACTGAACAAGCGTTGAAGCACTCAGCCGACCAAGATAGCCGCTAGCGGAAAAATGCATGAGCAGATAGAGAATAAACTTAGCTTCTTCTGATAACTTACTCCTAAAAACCTCATCGTCACACTTTACAAAGTCACCAAAGCTCAACACGCGAATTTTCTTGGAAGATAACCTGTAAGGGTTAAAATCCCAATGGTCTTCACCGTAGATAGCCGTGGGGTTCCCGTTTGAATCTCTGCACAAGACATGATCCGCAGTTGGCCTATAGACAAACTCATCGGGAGAATTATCACTGAGAAAAAAAGCATTCCCCCGGTTAATAAACAATACATTTAAACTCCCCTCTTTCACAAGATCACCCCCATTTCTTCATATCGATTAAGGCGAGATTCCCAAAAAGGGGTTAGCACGCCTAATTCAAAAACTTCCTCGCGAATGACATCTATAGAGTCGATCATTTTAGGATATAGCTCAGTCATCCTTTTTAGCAAGGCTTCAACACGTAAGCAAAGATCTTGAAATAGCTGATCTGCTGCTTCAAATTCCACAGCTTGCCCCCTAACTTCCTCAATAACGTACTTTAAACATAGTAACTTTCGAATATCCTCATCATCTGCATGGCAAACATAGTGCTCACAATACAGACACCCATACTGCGTCCGACAATTCGGCTCAATCAGAGAACCTTCACTAATTTCTTCGGCATTACCTAAATCATTACAGTGGCCAACGGCAATGTCTACACCGGAAATACCGTCATCAGAGCCAATAAGCTTTACTTTCTCTGCTGAACTTTTTACGGCACCCCAAAACTGAGATAGCTCTCGACTTGAATCATCAACACTAGGCGCACCATAGCTGCGACGGTTCGTTTCCAGTGAATGATTCAGAAGATCTGCTGCTTCTTCCTCTGTCGCGCCAATAAACTCTAGGGCGATACTCTTATATTTTCTGGCCAACATAGGTGATATATTTTTAACATAGCTAGGAAACAGCTTTCCCTTTAATTGCTTGAAAAATCTGGTCTGGAAGTCACTGCGCAAAGGAACAGGCATATCTCTTTTTCCAGATGTTTCTGCATTGGAGAAAAAAAGCAAATCATATTCCTCTCCATCGAGTAACCAATCCCTAAATTCTAGATACTCTCTCAATATTTTTAATCCCCTCCTTCCTCCGAGAGGATAGGGTTCGACACGACCTTTCGCCCTGTGCTTGATTGATATTAACTCTTTTTTTACGCTGCCTTTGCCAACCGCTAATGCATCCTCATACTTCAAATTGACCAGCGGAGTATTGTTCATCCCCGTAAGGAATTGCAGCAAAATAGCATACCCACGAATGACCTTTTGGGCCCAAAAAACACGGTAATAGGCACGACTTTTATCAACATTTGACTTTTGAAATATCTTCAATGACCGATTATATTCATTTTTTAATGAAGATCTTCTCTTTTTTTCCGAAATAGTAGTAGATCGTAGATCCACCTTACTCTCAACATATTCATTCATGGTTAGCAACCTACCATTCTTTAAATCGAAGATGCCTATAGAAGATAATTCTTCCCCATGAATTTCCGGGCTATAAGAATATCCCGTATTGCCCGTAAAAATGTACATTTTGCACTTCCCCTCATTTATCGTTAGAGGGAAATCATCATTCATGAGTGCCTTTCTAAGTCCTCTAATAAAGGGAACTAGATAGGATAGGTACTCGTTAAAATCATGGCGAGAAGGAGCTTGAGTAATATTCTTTTTTTCTCGAATTCGATAGGTTTTCGCTTTAATTTGATACTCTACATCAGAGAACATCAACCCAATAATCCCGTGAATCAACATTCCTTGGCGTTTCGCTGCAGTATTAACTGCCAACCTACCATTTTGTATTTCATGGTAAAGATAATCAGTGTAAGCTATATAAGCCTTCTCCGCTCTCTCCTCACTACTAAGAAAATTCGAGTAACGATTGCTATCCAGCCAGTCAAAAATTTTAACTATCTCTACTAGTTTAGTATTGATAGACTCATCACGAAGACCACTAACCGCCACAGTATCTAGATAGCGAGCTACAAACTCTCGCCGATCCACCATAAGGCTACTCATAATAACAGGCAACGCCTGTATCTCTCTATTTGTATTCCATCCTGATCTCCGCACAGCTCTTTGAGAAAAGCAGAGCGACCCTATATCGTGGGGTTTTTTCCTTTCAGATGCAGGCAGGCTAAGTAATATGTTCTCGGGGCGAAGGATTTCCGCTCCCAGTTCTTTCCTTGTAAGCACAACATAGGGACGTGATTTATAGACACCGTCATTAATCAAAATACACCCCCTCCTTAAAGATTTTTTCCGGGAGAATCAGCCCTTCATAAAGTTCTTGATTTTCTAGTCTCCTGTCCATATTTCGGAATAGCTTCAGATAATTCTCAGTGGTTTCTCTGTTTTTGTGATACAAGCGTTCTTGAATGACACTGATAGCCTCAGCCGAAGTTAAAACACCTTCCTGTATCTTTGGTTCAAGTCCTTTCCAAAGCAACAAGGCGAAGGTTGCTCGCAACCAGTGGTAGTAAAAATCTTTTGGAAATTCATTAGAGGCGACTTTAAGGATTTTTCGTTTTAAAGTCTCAACAACTTGGCCCCGAGGTGGAGATTTGACCATCGGATAACGTGGATCATCTCTGGCCATGAAGTAGCAATTCCCTTGATCACTGAGAAATAAATAAACATCCTCATCAGCGATCTTATCCAAATTAGGATTATCCTTCTCATATCGACTCTTAAATTTTTCCCTGCGAGCTTTAGCCTGAGAACTGTGTGCGTATACGTAAAGCTCCTTAACCAATTGCTCAGGCAGCTTGAGTGCTTGGTGTTTGTTGTTTTTCGTATCAACTTGAGTTCCTGGTCCAGCATGCAACACATAGTACCCATGTGCATTGGGGCCAGAGCTAATGAGAAGATCAATGTGCTTCACTCGAAGTGTTAGCACTGTCTGTTTCCTTGCCCCTGTCATAATTGGAAATAGCATAATAAGTCTTTCAATCGGACTCCACTTCAGGCTATTTATAATATCCTTAAGCTCTTTTAACTCAAAGCTTTGCAGGGGGCGAAGAACCTCCCCATCATCACGCACAAATCCTATTTGTACCTTAGAGGTTTGTGGAACAGATTGAGTTTGTGACCGCTTCAAACGATCAACAGATCGAGCGCCTGAATGAGTCTGGAAGTAAATCTTAATGGTTTTTACCGAGTCAACCCGTTTCATGGAAATATCATGCCAGTTTTCCGAAACAAATTGGTAAAACTGATAGACATCTGATGTATATTGATTTACAACTTGGGCACTCAGCCCGCGCTCCTCAATCAAATACTGAAAATAACGGTATGTCGGCCGAGAAGTTAGTCTTCTACCACTGAAGTCCAGCCAGTTTATTGCATTTTGTTCAGTAAATATTTTGTAATCCAGAAGCCTGGAAGCTCTTCTACGCGCATCATCTGCAGGGCGATTAAAAACATGCTTATTAGCGACAATATCAATGAGGTAACTATTTGCTTCGTACCATGGAGAGCCGTCAGCATTGATCAAAAAAGGGAAATTGTAGATACCACTATGGCACTTGGAGGCTACGAGCTCTCGGGTAAGGTATACTTTATCTTCTGTCTCTACGCCAATTAATGGAACTTCCAAAGCCCCCTTCGTTTTGGAGGCGCTTAACTGGCCAAACAAGTCCTCCGCCTTAGAGATGTTTACAATCCTTTCGGAAAGATGGAAACCTTCATGAGACATACAATGCATTAACTTTTCCACCAAACTTATGAATCTAATGTTAGCGTTTATAAATCCGCATTGGAAGAAGAAAAACCAGCGATGCAACTATTGCTGACACGTCACCATGATTTTATGGAAGCATGAAATGCAAACATTTTCAACATGCCAAAAATTTAATAACCACACCATGTAATGAGAAATATCGATTAACTACACCATGTAATGAGAAATATCACTTAACCACACCATGTAATGTGAAATATCGCTTAACCACACCATGTAATGCGAAATACTGCCTAACCAGGAAATATACAAAATCAGGAATTTACATTACCTTGATCAATTGCAGCCCGATCTTTGTTAAACATTCTCTCTAGAATTTATATAAAATATACGCTCTCATTTAAAGGCACCTAAATAATGTTTAATTTCAATAAAATACTGCCGATATAAAACCAATACATTTTTAAATAGCGGATTTGTAATACATTCTGGATTCATAGAATAACCGCAGCACTTTAGACACCACGGTGGAGGCAGGAGGGCCAGCGCCGGTACCTTTTTCGGAACACCATGGGATAGAGTCCTCCCCACCCTCCCGGCGCCAGTGCGCCAAACTGAGAGGGTGAGGCTGAACTGATCTAATTGGAGCGGACACCCCGGTAAGCCTCATTCTAGAGGCATCGGAGGTGTTCATGACCAAGAAGGCGCGACGTCGGTACTCCGACGAATTCAAGGCTGAGGCTGTCAACATGGTTCTAGGAGAGGGTTATGCCATCTCCGAGGCTGCCAGGCGGCTGGATATCGATCGCAACCTGCTGGATCGCTACCACCAGCGATTGCAGGAACTGGTCGCCGAGCAGCCTCATCAGATTCGACCCTTGCAGGCTCGCTTTCAAGAAGAGACCGGCAAGACGGTCAGCATGGTGCCCCTTCGCCAAGCGTTGAAAAAAATCGCTATAGCTTCAAGCGCGTTCGGAATTCACTGAAGGAGCAGCGCGACGAAACGGATTTCCGCAACACTCAGGGCTTTCTCCAAGGAGCTTCACAAGTGGGAAGACCAGGGCGAGCATGAGCTCTATTACTTTGATGAATTAGGCTTTTCCCAGTCATAGCCGGTGCCATACGCGTGGAGCCCCTTCGGCAAGTCCTTCGAAATAACGGCATACTCATATAGTCAAACTCTGAACGTACTGGGGCTCCTCAGCCGAGACGGGAAGCTGGTCTTCCATACCACCACGGTCTCAGTGACCACCGTGACAATCATCGAAGTGTTTGAACTTTTTGTGTCCCAGAAAGCCCCCGATGCCTTTGCCGTCGTGGTGCTCGACAATGCCAGCATGCATCGCTCCAAGGCTTTCAGGCGGAAGATAGTGGAGTGAATGTCGCATCGTGTGCACCTGGTCTACCTATCGGCTTACTCGCCGGAGCTGAACCTGATTGAGATTCTGTGGCTGCAGATGAAGTATGCATGGCTACTGTTGAGTGCCTACCTATCATTTGAGCACCTCTACAACGAGGTTCATCGCCTACTCGGCAGCTACGGATCTGATAACGCGATTAATTTTGAATAGCCACTTAGCACAGGATACGGATATTTCCGTTTACAACCAGCAACAACTCAACTCGAGCGCCGAATCACTGGACACGCGGCCACGCAAGACACTGCACAGCTTACGCCGTTAGAAGTTACGCCAAGGTGCTAAAGAAATCGGCCGCTGGCCTGAGTACCCGTCAATAGCATTTCTCTTGGCTAGCTTACCATTAATTCAATGTATCGCATTTGATCATGAAGGTTCCTCTCTGCAGCGCCTATCTACAGGTGGAATAATTACCAATTTAATAACCGAGCTGTCGGAAACGGCCATGACTCTTCTAACTGACTCCTCATTTCGTCGCGACCTTTTTAATAACGTCGCTTAATAATGCTAAGCCTACCAACAACCAAGCCACGATTAAGTTGAATAAGTTCGGATATTGAATCCAGGATTAGCAGAGAGGGAAGAGCGAGAACCGTAATCGAGTGCTGCGGCCTTATCCCGAAAACGACAGACTGGCGGCAGATTGCCGATACCAAGCTAAGAAAGCGAGTCAGGAAGCTGGATGACGGCCCCCAGAGATTGCTCGGCTAGATGCCATCCTAGGTCGACTACATTCTGTCAACGGCCTTATGTTAGGCACCTGGGTGTCAACAGTGGAGTCATGCGCTAGCTTGGGATAGCGCCCCCTCATCTCGCGGCGCACCTCGGCGTAGCCGCCCGCCCAGAAGCTCGCCAGGTCGGCGGTGACCTGCAGGGGACGCCGCGCCGGCGAGAGCAGGTGCAGCAGCACCGCCGCGCGCCCGTCGGCTACCCGCGGCGAGGCGTGCCAGCCGAAGCACTCCTGCAGTTTCACCGCCAGCACCGGCGGCTGGCCCTCCAGACAGGGGGCGTAGTCGACCCGGTGTCGGGCACCGCCAGGCGCTCGGGAGCGAGCTCGTCGAGCCGGGCACGCAGCGGCCAGTCGAGGGTGTCCAGCAAGAGGCGAGCCAGCGGCAGGCGCTCCACGGCCTCCAGGCGCGTGAGGCCGTCGAGGTGCGGGCCGAGCCAACTCGCGAGGGTCGCAAGCAGCACTTCCTCGCTGGCCTCCGGCCAGTCATCGCCCAGGTTCGCCCGCAGCAGCGCCAGGCGGCCGCGCAGCTGGGTAAGCGACTCGTCCCGTGGCAGGCCGCGGCGGCGCAGCGCCTCGAGCAGGGCCTCGCGCACCGCCTCGGCAGGCAACCGCTGGAGCGGGCGGCGTTCGAGCACCACGGCCCCCAGGCCGCGCACCTGCTCGCCGACGAGGCGGCCCTGCTCATCGGACCACTCCAGGCGCGGGCGCCACTCGGTGCACTCGGGATAGAGCGCCGCCAGCCGGTCCACGCCAAGCCCCACCGCCCGGAAGATCCGTGCCCCGCTCGCCTCGCCGGAGAGCTCGGCGGCCACCAGCAGCTCGGCGTGGGCCAGGGGGTGCGCCTCCGTCAGGGTCGCCAGTCCTCCGGAAGCCAGGCGAAAGCGGCCCGGGGCGTCCAGGCGCTGGGCGATGCGTTCCGGGTAGGCGACGGCCAGAAGTTCCCCCAGCGGAGCCAGGCTCGCCACCTCGAGGGGCACACCGGCGGTCCGGACCAGGCGCTCGGTATCGCGCCACCACTGGCGATATCTACGGGGCTCACGCAACCGTGACTGCAGCGCCCGTTCCAGGTCGCGCTCCTCGTCACCACCGCGCTCCTCCAGCAGCGCCACCAGGGCACAGGCCAGCGGCAGCGCATCGAGCCCATGGGAACGCTCCAGCATCGCCGCCAGCCGCGGGTGGGTCGGCCAGCGGGCGGCGGAGCGCCCCAGTTCGGTCAGATGGAAGGCGTCGTCAAGCAGGCCCAGGCGATGCAGCAGCTCGCGCCCGGCGGCCAGCGCCGCGGCGGGTGGCGGGGTTACCCAGGCCAACTGGCTCGGGTCGGTGATGCCCCAACGGGCCAGCTCGAAGGCGAGCGGCGCCAGATCGGCCTGACGAATCTCCGGCTCGCCATGGGGAACCAGCGGCTGCTCCTCGGCCCACAGCCGCAGACAGAGGCCCGGCCCCTGGCGGCCGGCACGACCACGGCGCTGGTCGGCGCTGGCGCGGTTGACGCGGCGGGTCTCGAGCCGCGTCAGGCCGCTCCTGGGCTGGAACACCGGCACCCGCTCCTGACCGGCATCCATCACCAGGCGCACGCCATCCACGGTGACGCTGGACTCGGCGATGGCGGTGGCCAGCACCACCCGCCGGCGCCCCTCGGGATCCGGACGCAGGGCGCGGCGCTGGGCTTCCAACGGCAGGCGGCCGTGCAACTCCATCACAACAAGCTCAGGCGCCCGGCCGGCGAGCTCCCGGGCCAGCCGGCGAATCTCCGCCACCCCGGGCAGGATCACCAGGGCATCGCCTGCCTGCGCCGTCATGGCCTCGAGCAGCACACGGGCCTGCTGGGAAGCGGTGTCGTCGCGGGCATTGAGGGCGCGGTGGCGAGTCTCGACGGGGTAGCTGCGCCCGGGGCAGTCGATCACCGGGGTCGCCTCCCCCAGCACCCCGAGCAGGGCCTCGACATCCAGGGTCGCCGACATCACCAGCAGGCGCAGGTCGTCGCGCACCGACTGGGCATCAAGCGCCAGCGCGAGGCCCAGGTCCCCCTCCAGGCTGCGCTCGTGGAACTCGTCGAAGAGGATGCCGGCCACGCCTTCGAGCAGCGGGTCCTCCTGGAGCATCCGGGTCAGCACCCCCTGGGTGACCACCTCCAGGCGGGTGTGCGGGCCGACGCGACTCTCGCCGCGCATGCGGTAGCCGACGGTCTCCCCGGCCTGCTCGCCCAGGCTCTCGGCCATGAAGCCGGCGGCCAGGCGCGCCGCTACCCGCCGCGGCTCCAGCAGCAGCAACCTCCCCTCGCAGGCCCAGGGCGCCTCGAGCAGCGAAAGCGGCACCCGGGTGGTCTTGCCGGCGCCGGGTTCGGCCACCAGCAGCGCACGGGGATGATCGGCCAGGGCCGCCTGGATGGCGGGCAGACGGGACTCGATGGGAAGTCACGTCATGCCGGCTTACTCGAAGCGACCGCTGTTCTCGAGAAGGCGTTTACCATGCACGACGGCAACAATCAGCACTGTGTCATCACCACTTTGATAAACAAGACGATAGCTATAAACGAAGGCTTCTCGAAGGGTAGGATCCTTGAATTCCGGTACAACACGGCCACTGTCGGGGAATTCGGCGATATCGCGCGCCTTGGCCACCAGCTTGCCAACCACTGCCGATGCGTAGAACGCGGAATCACGCTCGATGTACTCGGCGATCAGCTCAAGGTCCTCGAGGGCTTCCGGTGACCAGACTAGCGTTGCAGCCACTTGGCCAGCCTCTCCTCGACCTGTGCCTGACTCAAGGTCCCCTCATGCTCAGCTCGGGTGAGACCACGCCGGACCTTTTCGGTGACATAGAGGTGATACTGGATGTCCTCGAGGGAGCAATCCTCGGGCAGCGATTCGAGCATCTGCCGTACATCCTGCTTTGCCGTGTTCATGTCGCGCCTCCACCGACCATGCCCTGTTTCATGCCATCTTATCATGCGCCTTGTGGCCTGGACGTCACGCCACACCCCTTGAGGATCACCAGGGTCAAAAAGGCGGTGATCGACTCCACGTCGGCGTCGCTCAGCGACTCGCGGTCGGTAATGCCGAGCACCTGGGCCTCGAAGTCGGCGTAGTGCTGGGTGGCCGACCAGATCAGGAAGATCAGCCATACCGGATCCACCGGATCCATCAGGCCGCGCTCGGCCCACTGACGGAAGATCGCCGCGCGCGCCTGGACCCAGTCGCGCAGGTCGCCGCGCAGGTACTCCTGCAGGAAGGGGGCGCCACCCAGGATCTCGGCGGCGAAGAGCCGCGAGCCTTCGGGGTGGCGCCGGGAGAGCTGCATCTTGCTGCGGATGAAGGCCTCAAGCACCTCGGCCGGGTCGTCGTCCACCGAGATGTCGTCGAGCAGGGCGTTCCAGCGCGCCATCATCCGCTCCAGCAGTCGAACGTAGAGGCCCCGCTTGCTACCCATGTAGTAGAGCACATTGGACTTGGGCAGCCCCGCCTGCTCGGCGATGGTGGCCAGGCTGGCGCCTCGGTAGCCGTGGGCGGCGAAGACCCGCTCGGCAGCGGCCAGGATCTCGCGCTCGTTGCGCTCTCGGGTAGCGCCGTTGCCACCCTCCCCCCTGGGGTTCGCGGGGACATCTCCCTGGCTCATCAAGCGCCTCCTGGCCATATGAAAGGTTGCGGGGGAGTTTGCCGCATGCCCCGGGAGCTTGCAAAGCACCCATATCTGGACCATGCTGAGATCATTCCTGACCGAATGGTCAAGATATTTCCTGAGACGAATCCCTGACGCGATCGACGGTCGCAACAACGAGTCGCAATCAACAACAGAGACAACACGATGATCGACTTTCTGCTCAACGGGCAGCCCCGCCGGTGCGAGGCCTCGCCCGACACCAGCGTGCTCGAGCTCCTGCGCGACACCCTGGGACAGACCGGCACCAAGGAGGGCTGCGCCTCCGGCGACTGCGGCGCCTGCACCGTGGCCATCGGCGAGCCCGATGCCGACGGCAAGACCCGCTACCACGCCGCCAACGCCTGCATCACGCCGGCCCAACAACTACAGGGCCGTGCCCTGGTCACCGTGGAGGGGCTGGCCCAGGGCGAGACCCTGCACCCCGCCCAGGCGGCCATGGTCGAGCACCACGGCAGCCAGTGCGGCTTCTGCACCCCAGGCATCGTGATGTCGCTCTTCACCCTGCATGAAAGCCAGCGACGGGGAGATGGAGAGCGTCCGGCGCCCCTGACCCCCGAGCGTCTGGAGGCGGCGCTGGGCGGCAACCTCTGCCGCTGCACCGGCTACCGCCCGATCCGCGATGCGGCGCTGGCCATGGGCGACTATCCCGAGGCGCGCGCCGAGTGGCTCGACCTCGCCGTGGATGCCGCAGCCCCGCCGCAGGAGGCAGCGCCCGAGGCGGCCTTCGTCCAGCCCACGACCCTGGAGGCACTGGTCGCCGAGCGCCGCGCCCACCCCGAGGCGCCGCTCGTCGCCGGCGGCACCGACCTGTGGCTCGAGGTGACCCAGCGCCTTGCCCGCTTCCCGCGGGTGGTGGACGTCACCCGGGTGGCCGAGCTCGCTACCCTCGAGGAAACCACCCTCGCGGATGGCCGCGCCGGCTGGTGGATCGGCGGCGCGGTGACCTATGCGCGGCTCGAGCCGCTGCTCGCCGAGCACTACCCGGCCTTCGCCCACCTGCTGCATCGTCTGGGCTCGGCCCAGGTGCGCAACCGCGGTACCCTGGGCGGCAACATCGCCAACGCTTCCCCCATCGGCGACACCCCGCCGGTGCTGCTCGCCCTGGGCGCGCGGCTATGGCTCGCCGGACCGAAGGGTGAACGCGAGCTGCCCCTCGACGACTTCTTCCTCGACTACAAGAAGACCGCCCTGAACCAGGACAGGGAGTGCGAAGGCGAGGTGATCCGCGCCATCTTCCTGCCCAGGCCAGAGGCGGGACGACACCTGAAGGTCTGGAAGCTCTCCAAGCGGCGCGAGGACGATATCTCTGCGGTGCTCGGAGCCTTCGCCTGGCGCCTCGAGGAGGGCGTGCTGCGCGACGTGCGCCTCGCCTTCGGCGGCATGGCGGCGACCCCCAAGCGCGCCGCGGCCGCCGAGGCGGCCCTGGAGGGGCAGGCGCCCAGCGAGGCGTCCTTCGCGGCGGCCCGTGCCGCCCTTGCGGAGGACTTCCAGCCCATGAGCGATGTGCGTGGCAGCGCCGATTACCGCCGCCTCTCCGCCGCCAACCTGCTCGAACGCCTGCGCCTGGTGGTGACCGCCGATGGCCAGGACACGACTTCCACCAGCGCCCGGGAGGTGATGCTCGATGCGTACGCTCACTAGGCTTTCGACCCAGGCGCCCGAAGCCGCGCCGGCTCAGGCACCCGACACCCGCCCCGATGACCTCGATAGCAACGCCGCCGCGGCACGCCGCGACCTCGAGGGGCGTATCCAGGGCTCGGGCCCGGTCGCTCGCGAGACCCTGGGCCAAGGTGGCGCCGGCAGCGCCCGTGCCCACGAGAGCGCCATCAAGCACGTCACCGGCCGGGCCGCCTACATCGACGACCTCAAGGTGCCGGCGGACTACCTGCACCTGGCGCTCGCCCTCTCGCCGGTGGCTCATGGCCGCCTGACTCGCCTCGACCTCGACCGGGTCCGCGCCCTGCCCGGCGTGGTGGACGCCGTAGGCTTTCCCGACGTGCCCGGCCACACCGACATCGGGCCGGTCTTCCCCGGCGACCCGCTCTTCGTGGAGGAGGAGATCAGCTACGCCGGCCAGGTGCTCTTCGCGGTGGCCGCCGAGAGCCATCGCGCCGCCCGGGAAGCGGTGAAGGCGGCCCTTGATGCCGGTGTCGTGGAGATCGACGAGCACCCGGCGAGCCTCGACCCGGTGGCCGCTACCGAGCGCGGCGAGTTCGTGCGCCCCACCCATGTCCAGGAGCGCGGCGACTGGGCGTCCAGCCTGGAGGACGCCGCCCTGACGGTGACCGGCGAGCAGTTCGTCGGCGGCCAGGAGCACTTCTATCTGGAGGGCCAGGCCTGCCTGGTCACCCCTACCGAGGACGAGGGCGTGGTGGTGCACACCTCCAACCA
Organism: Halomonas sp. C10-5; assembly: GCF_057169305.1. Lineage (NCBI taxonomy): Bacteria > Pseudomonadati > Pseudomonadota > Gammaproteobacteria > Oceanospirillales > Halomonadaceae > Halomonas > Halomonas sp. C10-5. The sequence continues at coordinate 1,518,721 of NZ_CP175665.1, read as the reverse complement.
GCACCCCAGCGAGACCCAGAAGCTGGTGGCCGAGGTGCTGGGCGTACCCCTGCATGCGGTTACCGTGGAGGTGCGCCGCATGGGCGGCGGCTTCGGCGGCAAGGAGACCCAGGCCTCGCCCTGGGCCTGCATGGCCGCCCTGATCAGCCGACGCACTGGCCGCGCGGCCAAGCTGCGCCTGCCCCGCGGCGAGGACATGCGGGTCACCGGCAAGCGCCACCCCTTCCACAACCGCTACCGGCTGGGGGTGGACGCGCAGGGCGTGATCCAGGGCGGCGAGATCACCGTGATCGGCGACTGCGGCTACTCCCCTGACCTCTCCGATGCCATCGTCGACCGCGCCATGTTCCACGCCGACAACGCCTACTCCCTGGGCCAGGCGCGGGTCACCGGCCATCGGGCGCGTACCCATTTCGCCTCCAACACCGCCTTCCGCGGCTTCGGCGGCCCCCAGGGGATGATGGTGATCGAGGCGGCCATGGACGACATCGCCCGGCACGTGGGCGAGGACCCGCTGACCATCCGCAAGCGCAACCTCTATCGCCAGGGTCGGGACGTTACCCACTATGGCCAGAGCGTGGAGCAGCTCGGCCTGCTGCATGAGCTGGTGGCGCGGCTGGAGGCGAGCAGCGACTACTGGACACGCCGTAGCGAGATCGCCGCCTTCAACGCCCAGAGCCCGGTGGTCAAGCGCGGCCTGGCGCTCACTCCGGTGAAGTTCGGCATCTCCTTCACCGCCCAGCACCTCAACCAGGCGGGCGCCCTGCTCCACGTCTATACCGACGGCAGCGTGCAGATCAACCACGGCGGCACCGAGATGGGCCAGGGCCTGCACACCAAGATCTGCCAGGTGGTGGCCCGGGAGCTGGGCCTCGACCTCGACGCCGTGCGCATTACCGCCACGCGCACCGACAAGGTGCCCAACACCTCGCCCACCGCCGCCTCCAGCGGCGCCGACCTCAACGGCATGGCCGCCCGGGACGCCTGCCTGAGGCTCAAGGAGCGCCTGTTCGACTTCGCCGCCGAGCACTTTTATCAAGGGCATGCCCTCGACCGCGAAGGCATGCGCCTGGAGGACGGCCACCTGGTGGCGGGCTGGGGTGAGAGCGAGCGGCGCATCCCCTGGGGCGAGCTGGTGCAGACGGCCTACTTCGGGCGGGTCTCGCTCTCCGAGAAAGGCTTCTACGCCACCCCGCTGATCCACTATGACCGCCAGACCGGCCAGGGGCGCCCGTTCTACTACTACGCCTTCGGCGCCGCGGTGGCCGAGGTGCGCGTGGACACCCTGAGCGGCGAGTACCGGGTAGAGGGAGTCGACATCCTCCACGACGTGGGTGACTCCCTCAATCCGGCCATCGACGCCGGCCAGGTGGAGGGCGGCTTCATCCAGGGCATGGGCTGGCTCACCAGCGAGGAGCTCAGGTGGAACGAGGGCGGACGACTGATCTCCGATGGCCCGGCCACCTACAAGATCCCCACCTTCGGTGACCTGCCGCCGCGCTTCAATGTCGCGCTGATGGAGGGCCACCCCAACTCCATGGCGAGCCTCTACCGCTCCAAGGCGGTGGGCGAGCCGCCCTTCATGCTGGCCATCTCGGTATGGTCGGCGCTGCGCGACGCACTGGCGAGCCTCACCGACTACCGCGAGTCGCCGCGGCTGGACACCCCGGCCACCCCGGAGCGGGTCTTGATGGCCGCCGAGGCGCTGCGCCGCCGCGGGGAGTCGACGCCATGAGCACCCATGCCGAGAGCTGGCATGCCGCCCTGCACCGGCTGCAGCGCGCGGGGGTGCCCCACGCCCTGGCCACCCAGGTGACCAGCGCCGGCTCCACCCCGCGGGAGCCCGGGGCGCGGATGGTGATCACCGCGGATGCCGTATTCGATACCCTGGGCGGCGGCACCTTCGAGTGGCAGACCATCGAGGCGGCCCGGCAGCGCCTGGCCGCCTGCGAGCCCGGCATGAGCCTCGAGGCTTTCAGCCTCGGCGGGCGCAGCGGCCAGTGCTGCGGCGGCTTCGTCAACGTGCTGCTCGAGGTCTTCCCGGGCAGCCCCGTAACCCTGGCGCTGTTCGGTGCCGGCCATGTCGGCCGCGAGATCGTGCGCCTGGCCGAGCCCCTGGGCTGGCAGCTCATCTGGCACGACAGCCGCGACGACGCCTTCCCGGCCTGGGCCGACGAGATCCCGCGCCTGGAGTGCCGGCGCACCCCGGACCCAGCCGCCGCCGTGGCCGAATTGCCCGCGGGCAGCCACGCCCTGGTGATGACCCACGACCACGCCGAGGACCGCGCCCTGGTGGACGCACTGCTGCGTCGCGACGACACGGCCTCGCTGGGCCTGATCGGATCAAGGAGCAAGTGGGCCAGCTTCCGCTCGCGGCTGTCAGACGCCGGCCATGATGCCGAATCGCTGGCCCAGGTGCGCTGCCCGATCGGCATGTCGACAGGGGGGACGGGCGGCGACAAGCGCCCCTACGCCATCGCGCTTGCCACCCTCGCCGAGCTGCTGCCGCTGACGGCCGACGCTGAGCGCCCCGACCAGCGCGGCCTGGACCCCGCCGTGCTGCGTGACCTGTTCTAGCCGGCGACCCCGAACGATCCACTGTGCCCCGAAACGATGGCCAGCGGGCGCCGGGAATAGGCCGAAGAGGAGGTCATTTGCCAATGATGGCAAATGTAGCGTCCAGGGAAGGATTCACAGCTCCTCCTCGAAGGCCTGTTGCCGGATGAGCCCGATGGCGGTAACAAACGAGCCCAAAAGATGACGAAAAACGACTCGCGCGTGCTGCGCGCCGAACTGCTGAGCTTCGATGCCGATCCCGGCGACGACGACACCCCTGCGCCGGGCAGCGTGCGCCACCACCCCGATGGCGCGGTATGGATCGAGAACGGCCGTATTCGCGCCGTGGACGACTATGCCACCCTGGCCCCCCTACTGCCCCCCGGCATCGAGGTGGTCGACCACCGCGGCAAGCTGATCACCCCCGGCTTTATCGACAGCCATGTCCACTACGTGCAGCTGGAGATCATCGCCTCCTACGGGCGCCAGCTGCTCGACTGGCTGAACGACTACACCTTCCCCGAGGAGCTGCGCTTCGCCGACCCCGACCACGCCGCCGCACTCTCCGAGGCCTTCCTCGACGAGCTGCTGCGAGTCGGCACCACCACCGCTCAGGTGTTCTGCTCGAGCCACCCCGCCTCGGTGGACGCCTTCTTCGCAGCCAGCCACCGCCGCGGCCTCTGCATGCTCGCCGGCAAGGTGCTGATGGACCGCCACGCGCCTGAGGGGCTCACCGACGACGTGGTGGGCGGCATCCGCGACAGCGAGCGGCTGATCAATGAGTGGCACGGCAAGGGTCGCCTCGGCTACAGCCTGACCCCGCGCTTCGCCCCCACCTCCACCCGCGCACAGCTCGACGCCACCGGCGCGCTGCTGTGCAACGACGAAAGCCTCTGGCTGCAGACCCACCTCGCCGAGAACACCGGCGAGCTCGACTGGGTGGCCGAGCTCTTCCCCGGCAGCCGCGACTACCTGGAGGTCTACGAGCGCTCCGGCCTGGTGGGCCCGCGCAGCACCTTCGCCCACGGCATCCACCTCGACCAGGAGATGCGCGGGCGGCTCGCCGCGCGCGGCGCCAACCTCGCCTTCTGCCCGAGCTCCAACCTCTTCCTGGGCAGCGGCCTCTTCGACCGCCAGGCCGCCCGGGAGATGGGGCTCAACGTCACCTACGCCAGCGACGTGGGGGGCGGCACCGACCTCTCGGGGCTCGCCACGCTCAAGGCCGCCTACCAGGTGGGCCAGCTGCGCGGCCAGCCGCTCACCGCCTGGCAGGGACTTTACGGCCTGACTCTGGGCAACGCCCGGGCGCTCTCGCTGGATGACCGCATCGGCCGCCTGGCGCCGGGCATGGACGCCGACCTGGTGGTCCTCGACCCCGCCGCCACGCCGCTGCTGGCGCGGCGCACCGCGCGCAGCCGGAGCCTGGCCGAGACCCTCTTCGCGCTGATGATGATGGGCGACGACCGCAGCGTGGCCGAGACCTGGGCGGCCGGGCGCCTACAGCACCGCCGCGACGACTGACTGACAAACTTCACTCACAACAACAACGGGTTCGACATGACAACCGAGACCTCCTCCCTGCCCGGCGAGGCGGCCACCGCCGCCTCAACCTCCGACGCCCCCTGGCTCGACCGCTTCTTCGGCGTCAGCCGACGCGGCTCCAGCCTCAGGACCGAGATCCTCGCCGGCATCGCCACCTTCCTGGCCTCGATGTATATCATCGTGGTGAACCCGGCGATCCTCTCCGAGGCCGGCATCCCCTTCTCCGCGGCGCTCTCCGCCACGGTGCTGATCAGCTTCATGAGCAGCCTGGCCATGGGCCTCTACGCCCGCAACCCCATCCTGGTGGCCCCAGGCATGGGCATGAACGCGCTGTTCACCTACACCCTGGTGCTGGGCGCCGGCCTCTCCTGGGAGGTGGCCCTGGGCTGCGTCTTCTGGTCCGGGGTGCTGTTCGCCCTGCTCGCGGTGTTCAACGTGCGCAAGGCGATCATCGAGGCAATCCCCGCCTCGCTGCGCTATGCCATCACCTGCGGCATCGGCCTGTTCATCACCTTCATCGGGCTCAAGAACGCCGGCTTCATCGTCGGCAGCGACGCCACCCTGGTGACGCTGGGCAGCTTCGGCCCGGGCCTGGTGACCTTCTTCATCGGCCTGATGGCCACCGCGGTGATGGTGATCCTGCGCATGAACGGCGCCCTGATCCTGGGCATCGCCCTGACCACCCTGCTGGCCACCCCCATGGGCCGGCTGTGGGGCGGCGAGATGGTGGTGGAGTGGAGCGGCCTGGCCGCCTGGCCCGACTTCGGCGCGGTGATGCAGGTCGACATCTGGGGCGCACTCAAGGTCGCCTACCTGCCCTTCATCTTCGTGATGCTGTTCACCAACTTCTTCGACGCCCTCTCCTGCTTCATGGCGCTCTCGGAGTCGGCGGACCTCAAGGACAAGGACGGTAACCCGCGCAACCTCAAGCGCTCCATGACCGTGGACGCCTTCGCCTCGATGATCGCCGCGCCGCTCGGCACCAGCGCCGCCCAGACCTTCATCGAGTCCGGCGCCGGCGTCGCCCAGGGCGGGCGCACCGGCCTGGTGGCGGTGACCATCGCCCTGCTCTTCCTGCCCTTCCTGTTCCTGTCGCCGCTGCTGTCACTGGTGCCCGGCATCGCTACCGCCCCGGCGCTGGTGCTGGTGGGGCTCTTCATGCTCTCGCCCATCGGCCGCATCGACTGGAGCCGCTACGAGGAGGCCTTCCCCGCCTTCCTGGCGATCATCCTGATGCCCCTCACCTACTCGATCACCCTGGGGATCGCCTTCGGTTTCCTGAGCTACGTGCTGATCAAGCTAGCCACCGGCAAGGCCGGCGAGATCCGCCCTGCCATGTGGGTCTCCGCGGCCCTCTGCGTGGTACTGCTCGCCACCACCTGAGCACGCCCCCCCTCTCACCACGTCGAAGGGCCGCCCGCGGGCGGCCCTTCGGCATTCAGGAGGCGTCGATCAGCGACGCTGCAGGGCCGCATCCACCAGCCGGAACAGCACCAGGGCGGCGAGCACGGCGACCACCAGCATCGGCAGTCGATAGTCCGCCCGGGTCAGGATCCACAGGTGAGTGGCACCCAGCGCCGCCGAGACGTAGACCAGGCGATGCAGCCAGTGCCAGGCGCGCTCCCCCATGACCTGACGCACTCGCCGGAAGGAGGTGAGCGCCAGCGGCACCAGCAGCACAAGGCCCACCACCCCATAGCGCACATAGGGCAGGTCCCACATGTCGTGCCAGATCCACTCCCAGGCCCAGTATTGTTCCAGCCCCATCCACGCCAGGGCGTGGGCGCAGAGCCAGGCGAAGGCCCATAGCCCCATCTGGCGTCGGGCGATCATGATGCCTACCCAGCCGGTGAGCCGGAAGGCGGGGCTGAAGGCGATGGTGGCCAGCAGCAGGACCAGGCCGGTGCGCCCGGTCAGGTGCACCACCGCCTCCTCGGGGACGACGCCGAGGTCATCCTGCCCCCAGCGCCAGGCGAGCCACAGCGCCGGCAGCAGGCCAGACGCCAGCACCAGCAGGCGGAACATCAACACCGGGCCATTGGCGATCGACATGAGACTCCCCGTCGTCAGAAGTGCTCGTTCAGGTCCATACCGGCGTAGAGCTCGGCGACCTCCTCGGCATAGCCGTTGAACATCAGCGTCTCGCGCTTGCCGCGCTTGCCGATACGCCGCTCCCGCGCCTGGCTCCAGCGTGGGTGATCCACCTCGGGATTGACGTTGGCGTAGAAGCCATACTCCTCGGGGTTCTGCTCCATCCAGGCGCTCACCGGCCGCTCCTCGGTGAGGGTGATGCGCACCACCGCCTTGATGCTCTTGAAACCGTACTTCCAGGGCACCACCAGGCGGATCGGTGCGCCGTTCTGGTTGGGCATCACCTCGCCGTACATGCCCACCGCCAGCAGGGTAAGCGGATGCATCGCCTCGTCGATACGCAGCGCCTCACGGTAGGGCCAGTCGAGGATCGAGCTCTTCTGGCCACGCAGGTTCTCGGGATCATGGATCGACTCGAAGTGCACGTAGCGGGCCCGGGAGGTGGGGGCGTGGCGCTTGAGCAGGTCAGCCAGCGGGAAGCCGACCCAGGGAATCACCATGGACCACGCCTCGACGCAGCGCAGCCGATAGATACGCTCCTCCAGGGTCTCACGCTTCAGCACCTCCTCCAGCGCCAGGGTGCCGGGCTTGCCCACCTCGCCATCGATGGTGAGTGACCAGGGGTCGGTAATCAGCTTGTGGGCATAGACCTCGGGATCACTCTTGCGGACCCCGAGCTCGTAGAAGTTGTTGTAGGCGGTGGCATCCTTGCGGGGCGTAAGGGTCTCGCCACCGGCGAATCCACGTGATGGCAGGTCGCCTTCGAGCCTGTCGGCCAGGCTCTCCTGCCAGGCGTAGGCGCTGCTCGGCAGCAGCAGCCCCGGCGCCAACGCCGCGGCGCCCAGGGCCGCCCCGCCCTGGATAAAGCGCCGTCGCTGGCGAAACAGCTCTCTTGGCGTCACCTCGGATTCGGCAATGACGGGGTAGCGGTAACGGGCCATGGCATCTCTCCCATAGGAAGGAATATTGCGCCAGCTTCCATGACCCGGCGTGACCGGTCCAGACGGCAATCCCTATCGGGGCAATTTCTTGATGCAGATCAAGCAGCGTCCTTATCCGAGTACTGCGCTAGGTTGATTAGACACAAGATTACTGCCTAACTGGCAGATAGAACGTTAACCATCGATTAACGGCTTCACTGCCTGACGGGTCATTACACAAAGGGGAATCATCATGTACAACAAGCGCCTGCTGGCCACGGCCGTCACCATCGGCTCGGCCCTCGCCATCTCGACCCCGGCCCTGGCCGATGACGGCCTCGGCGACTATCGCGACCGCTTCGAACCGCTGCCGCACCTGCCGGCGATTCCGGCGGACAACTCCCTCACCGACGCCAAGGTGGAGCTCGGTAACATGCTGTTCTTCGAGCCACGCATCTCCTCCAGCGGGGTGATCAGCTGCGCCACTTGCCATAACCCGGCGCTGGGCTGGACCGACCGTATCCCGCGGGCCACCGGCCACGACGGCCAGATCGGCGAGCGCAACACCCCCACGGTGCTCAACTCCGGCTTCCTGGGCTCGCAGTTCTGGGATGGCCGCGAGCCGGACCTGGAGGGCCAGGCAGTCGGTCCCATCGAGGCCGACGTGGAGATGGCCATGGATCTGGATCAGGCCCTGGAGCGCCTGGAGGGGTTCGAGGTCTACCAGCAGAAGTTCGCCGCGGCCTTCCCGGACGATGAGGACCCGATCAGCGCCGATAACCTGGCCCACGCCATCGCCAGCTTCGAGCGCACCCTCAATACCCCGGACTCGCCCTTCGACCGTTACCTGCACGGCGATCTGGACGCCCTGAGCGACCAGCAGAAGGACGGCATGGTGGCCTTCGTGGACAACGGTTGCATCGCCTGCCACCGCGGCCCGGCGCTGACCGACAGTCAGTTCCACCGCATCCAGGTACCCGGCTCCACCGATGTCGGCCGCTTCGACGTCACCGGCGAGGAGAGCGACCGCCATCGCTTCCGCACCCCGACCCTGCGCAACGTGGCAGTCACCTACCCCTACATGAACAACGGCGCCACCGAGACCCTCGAGGAGGCCGTGGCCATCATGGGTAAGGAGATGCTGGGTCGCGACTTCGAGGAGCAGACCATCGCCGACATCACCGCCTTCCTGCACAGCCTGACCGGCGGGCAGCCAGACTACGAGGTGCCGGCCCTGCCGTGACCCTGGCGCCGGGCTGTTGCGGCCCGGCCCTTGAGGAACATGGAATGCAACGCGGCCCCGAGGAGCTATCCCGGGGCCGCGTCGTGTTTCGCCACCGTGTTACACCACTCGTCGTGAGGTAGTGTGCGAGCCAGTGCCTACGCCTCGGCCAGCAGCCGGCGCAACTCGTCGCGGCGGGCCTCGTCGACGCAGGCCGCCTCGATGGCGTTGCCGGCCAGACGGCGGAAGGTAGCCTCGTCCCAGCCGAAGGCACGCTGGCAGGCGAGGAAGTTCTCCAGCATGCCACCACCGAAGTAGGCCGGGTCATCGGAGTTGAGGGTGACATTGAGCCCCTCGGCGAGCAGGCGCGGCAGCGGATGATCCTCGAGGCGTTCGACCACCTTGAGGCGCACATTGGAAAGCGGGCAGACGGTGAGCACCGTCTGTTCGTCACGCAGCCGGGCGACCAGCTCGGGATCCTCCAGGCAGCGCACCCCATGGTCGATGCGACACACGCCGAGGTGGTCCAGCGCCCCACGGATATAGGCGGGAGGCCCCTCCTCGCCGGCATGGGCCACCCGCGGGATCCCCAGGCACCGGGCCCGCTCGAATACCTCGGCAAACTTCTCCGGCGGGTTGCCCTGCTCGGCGCTGTCCAGCCCCACGGCGTCGAGCATCTCCCAGTAGGGGGCGGCCTCTTCCAGCACCTTGAGCGCCTCGTCGGCGTCGCGGTCGCGCAGGAAGGCCATGATCAGGGCGGTGGAGAGCCCCAGTTCGCGGGCGGCTTCACGCCGCGCCAGGGAGAGCCCCTCCATCACCACCTGAAGCTCGATGCCGCGTGCCAGGTGCGCCTGGGGGTCGAAGTGCATCTCCACGTGGACCACCCCCTCGGCGTGGGCGCGTCGGAAGTAGTCCATGGCCAGGTCATGGAAGTCCTGGGCGGTCTGCAGCACGCTCATGCCCTGATAGTAGAGGTCCAGGAAGGACTGCAGGTCCGAGAAGTCGTAGGCGGCGCGCACCTCCTCCACCGTGGCATAAGGCAGCGCGATCCCGTTGCGCTCGGCCAGGGCGAACATCAGCTCGGGCTCCAGCGAGCCCTCGATATGCAGGTGCAGCTCGGCCTTGGGCAGGCGGGTCAGGAAGTCACGCATGGTTCGTCTCGCTCTCCTCGGGTCCTATCATCACATCCTGATAGAAAGCGGGCCGCCGCGCAAAGCCCCGGCCTTCAACGCCCTCATGGCAGCCGGCGCAGGGTCTCGGCCAGCGCCTCGCGCCGCCGCTCGCGCTCCTGCTCGGCGCGCTGGCGCTGATCCTCCAGCTCGGCAATGCGCTCCTCCTGGTCCTCGAGGTCGGCCAGGTAGCGCTGGCCGAGCTCGTTGTCGGTGCCCACCGCCGCCAGGTTGTCGCGGATGCGAGCCTGGCCCTCTCCGGCCCGGCCCAGCCCCTGCTCGATACGCTCGAGTTCACGCTCCACCTCGGCCAGGGCCCGGCGCCGCTCCAGCACCGCCTCCAGCTGCGCGGCGGTATCCCCCTCGGCGCTGTCGCGCCACTCCACCAGCTGCGCCACTCCGGCATCCACCAGGGCCACGCTCTGGCGGCGGGTCAGCGTCTCCAGCGCCTCCACCTCGCCACTCTCGCCGGCGGCCAGGGTCAGTGCCAGACGACGATGGTTCGGCGTGCTCTCGACCAGGGCGTCGGAGGCGAACTCCCACCCCTCGCGGCGCGGATGCTCGATCAGCACCTCACGGCTCTCGCGGGCGTCGTTATCCACGGCATAGCGGGTCAGGCGCCGGGACTGGTGGGTGACGCGCAGCGCGCCGTCGACGATCACCATTCGCTCGAGCCGCTCCTCGGGACGGGTGCTCTCCACCACCCGCACCTGGCGGTCGGCGGCGAAACTGGCCAGCCGCGACTCACCGGCCGGGATGCCGGGCAGGTTGACGTCCCCGACGTGGCCGACCCGAGCCTCGTAGACGGTCACCAGGCCGGGCGGCAGCCAGGCATCGGTGGTGTTCTCCAGGCGAACCGCAGCCACCGGATGGCGCTCACCGCGCTCGGGCTGGTAGAGCGACACGCGCCGAGCGGGCACCTCGGCGTCGATATAGGGCAGCGACAGGGTGCGCCCCGCGGCGAGGTCGACCGCGTCGGGCAGCCGCCAGGTGGCGGCCGTCGCGCTCTCGACCACCTCGGGACGCGATGCCGGAGCCGCCGCCGGCATGCTGCGGCTTACCGCCGCGTCACCATAGGCCATCATGGATTCGGCCTTGGCCCCGCCCAGAGCGTCCATGGCGCCCTCGTCGGGCCGCACCGGGGCGGTGGCATCGGCACTCACCGGCACCTCCGGCCGGGACGCCCAGTAGCGCTCCAGCAGGCGCTGGGTCAGGGTCACCGGGGCGCCGCTGGAGAGGGTCAGGGCGACGTCGTCCCAGTCGCTGCCGCTGGCGTTCTCGACCACCGACCAGGCCTGCAGACGCGCGGCGTCGTCGGCCTCGAGCAGCAGCCGGTAGGCACTCTTCCACACCGGGGCGGCCACCACATAGGTCAGCGACACCTCACGCTCGCCCTCGCCATCGAGCTCGATGGCGATGCGGCGCATCTCCTCGGTGCGTGCCCGACCACTGACCTCGGCGGCCTCGCCCAGGCGTTCACGCAGGGCGCTATCCAGTACCTCCAGCCGCGCATCATCCCCCAGGCGCAGCGTCGCCACGCCACCCTCGGCATCGAGCAGCGACAGGGTGCGTACGCGGTGCCCCTCCTCGTCGGGTTCGCTCTCTGCCACCCCCAGCACCAGCCCCTCGAGGCGCTGACCGCCGGAGTTGACCCGCACCTCCACGCCCTGCAGGGTCGCGGCCAGGCGGGCCACCGAACCCAGGTCATCGGGACCGAAGGGTAGCCGACGGAAGGTCTCCTCCAGGGTCGCCAGGCCGTCGAGGCTGAGGCCCCGGATGCGGCCACCGGGGTCCCGGACGACGAGGCTCTTGAGTACATCATTGACCTGCTCGAGGGGCACCTCCAGGTAGAGGGTCCCGTCGCCGTCCAGGTGAGCGCTGCGCTGCACCTCGGCCAGGCCACCGGAGGAGAGGGTCACCGCCTCCACCGGCAGCTCCTCGGCCAGGACCGAGCCCAGTGGCCACACGGTGACCAGGGCGGTGGCGATACGAAGCGTGGAGTGGCGGCGATCCCGCCGGGGGGCTGCGTCCCTGACACTCATGGTCGTCTCCTTGGGTAGGCCGATTCGAAAAAACTGGTTCAGGTATAGCCTGCCAGCCGGCCTTCGACCAGCGTCAGGCGCCGATCGATCCCCGGCGGGTCGAAGACCCCGTCATCCAGCTGGTGCACCAGGAAGATCACGCTTCGCCCGGCCAGCCAGGCATCCAGGCGCGGCTTGAGGCGTGCCACGGTGCCGGCGTCCAGCCCGGCGAAGGGTTCGTCGAGCAGCACCAGGTCGGGATCCAGCAGGTGCAATCTTGCCAGGGCGAGGCGCCGCGCCTGACCGCCGGAGAGGCGCCTGCCACCCTCGCCCACCCGTGTCGCGAGCCCTTCGGGAAGGGCCTCCGCCCAGGCCGCCAGCTCGACCCAGGCCAGCGCCGCCCACAGCTCGCCCTCTCCCGCATCTGGCCTGGCCAGGCGCAGGTTGGCGGACAGGCTGTCATCGATCAGGTCGATGCGCTGGGTCAGCGCCGCCACGCGGCGACGCAGCTCGGCCTCGGGCCAGGCCGAGAGTGCCACCCCGCCCAGCCGGATCTCGCCGTCGGAGGGCTCGAGCTGGCGCAGCAGCAGCGACGCCACGCTCGACTTGCCCGCCCCCGAGGCACCGCACAGCGCCAGCCTCTCGCCCGGGGCCAGGCGCAGAGACACCGGCTCCAGGGCGGGCAGCAGCGCGCCGGGGTAGCGCAGCGATACAGCCTCAAGTTCTGCCGAGAGGGGCCCGGGAGGTGGCGCCTCACCCGCCGTCGCTTCGGTCCTACCCGCGGCCTGGCGCAGGCCGTTGAGCCTTGCTGCCGCGCCACGGGTGGCCCCCAGCCAGGTGAAGGCGGCGGACAGGCCGGCCAGCGCCTCGCTCATGGCCAGCACCGCCAGGGGCATCATCACCGCCAGGGGGCCCGAGAGTGCCCCGGCCTGCCAGGCCGTGGCGGCGAGCCACAGCGCCGCGAGCGCCGCCGCCCCGACCAGCAGGGCCGACAGGGCATTGCCCAGCGCCACCAGGGTGCCGAGCCGACGCTGGTCCCGGTAGAGCCCGGCCTCCAGGGTCTCGAGGCGGCGACGCTGAGCGTCCAGGGCCCCGTAGGCCTCCAGCTCCGCCAACCCCTGCAGCTGCTCCACGAGGCGCCCTCTCAGTGCCTCGCGGTCCTCGACCTGGCGCCGGCTGGCGGCCATGCCCAGGCGCGCCTGGCCGACCACCAGCCAGGCCCAGCCGACCAGCAGCAGCCCGCCCGCCGCGAGTCCCGCCGTCGGCCCCCACAGGGCGAGGAAGCCTGCCAGGCCGAAGATCGCCAGCAGCGCCACCGCGGCGGGTGCCAGCAGGCGCAGGAAGAGGCTGTCCAGGGCGTCGATATCGGCGGTCAGCCGGTTGAGCCAGTCGCTGGCACGACGCTGTGCCAGGACGTGGGCGTCAAGGCCGGCGACCACGCCGAACAGTCGCCCACGCAGGTCGGCGAGCAGGCGCAGCACCGTGTCATGGTTGTAGAGCCGCTCCAGGTAGCGGGCCACGGTGCGGGTCACCGCAAAGGTGCGGATGCCGCCCCCCGGCAGGTAGACATCCAGGCGCGCCGCCACGCCTGCGGCCAGCAGTATCCCGGTGAGACCGGTGGCGGTGATGAACCAGCCGGACAGCGCCAGCAGGCCGATGGCGGAGAGCAGGGTCAGCGCCATCAAACCTGCTCCGCCGGCCAGCCGCCCGCGGTGGCGGGCCAGCATGGCCAGCCAGGGCGCGAGCTCGGCCAGCAGGCCTCGGAAACCCTCGCCGGGTCGGCTCATGACGATGCTCCTGCGTCTGCATCCAGTACCAGGTGCCGGTCGGCCAGCGCCATCAGCGCCGGATGGTGGGTGGCGATAACCAGGCAGCGCCCCTGCTCGGCGAGCTCGCCCAGCGCGGTGATGACCCGCGCCTCGGTCTCGGCGTCGAGGCTCGCCGTGGGCTCGTCGAGCAGCACCAGCGGGGCGTCGGACAGGAAGATCCTGGCCAGTGCCAGGCGCTGGGCCTGCCCGCCGGAGAGCCCGGCCCCACGCTCGCCCAGCGGCGTAGCGAGCCCCCGGGGCAGCCGCGCCAGCAGCTCGCCCAGGCCGGCACGCCCAAGCGCCTCGACAAGGCTTGCGTCATCGGCATCGGGGGCGGCCAGGCGCAGGTTGTCGGCCAGGCTGCCCTGGATCAGCAGCGGGCGCTGGTCCATCCAGGCGAAAGTCAGGCCCGGGGCCGTGAGCCTCCGCCCCTCGCCCGGCCCCAAAAAGCCGGCAAGCAGCTGCAGCAGCGTGGACTTCCCCCCGCCCGAGGGAGCGGTGACCGCCACCACCTCGCCGGGCACCAGCGTCAGGTCCAGAGGCCCCAGCACGCGGCCGCGCCCGGGGTAGTCGACGCAGGCGCCCTCGAGGCGCACCAGCTCGCCCGCCGGCGCCGGCAGGGCCTCCTCGGACACACCACGCAGCGCCTCGACATCCGCGTCGAGCAGCGCCACCAGGCCATCGGCCGCGCCCAGGGCCGCGGCACGGTCGTGATAGTGCTGGGAGAGCACGCGCAGCGGCTGGAAGAATTCCGGAGCGAGCAGCAGCACCAGCAGGCCGCTGTAGAGGGTCAGATCGGGCGAGGGGCCGTAGCCGATATAGCCGAGCAGGCCGAACCCGACGTAGATCGCCACCACGGCGATGGCCACCGAGGCGAAGAACTCCAGCACCGCCGAAGAGAGGAAGGCCACGCGCAAGGTGCGCAGGCTGCGCCGGCGATAGTCATCGGCGGCGGCATGGACCTCGTCGGTCGCCTCCCGGGTGCGACCAAAGAGCTGCAGGGTACTGACCGCCCGGACCCGGTCGATGAAGTGACCGGAGAGCCGCGATACCGCCTCGAACTGCTCGCGATTGAGGCGCTCCGCCCCCATGCCCACCAGGGCCATGAACAGCGGGATCAGCGGTGCCGAGAGCACCAGGAACAGCGCCGCCAGCCAGTCGAGCCAGGCCACGACGGCGAGCACCAGCAGCGGCTGGATGACCGCGAGGAGTCGCTGGGGGCGATAGCGCGCCACATAGCCGTCGAGGGCCTCCACCTGCTCGACCAGCTGACTGGCCAGGGACGCCGAGTGGCGCGCGGCAAGCCCCGCCGGCCCCAGGCGCGCCAGGTGATCGAGCAGTTCGCCACGTACCCGATGACGCAGGGCCAGGCTGGCGGCGACTCCCAGGCGCTCCTGGGCGAACAGCGCCAGGCTGCGGACCCCCAGCAGCCCCAGCATGCCCAGCGCCAGGGGAGCCAGGTCGGCACCCAGCACCTCGGCGACCAGCAGCTCGCTGACGAAGCGGGCGACCAGCCCAAGCTGCCCCAGGGTCGCCAGGGTGCCCGCCACCCCGGCGGCGACGGCCAGGCCGAGGCGAACACGCTCCGCGGCGGCATGCGCGGCCAGCCACCGGGACGCCTGCCCGGTGGCACTGCGGCGACTGGCCACCGGCCTAGTGGTAGCCGTCGCCGGGACGGACCTTGCCGCGGAACACCCAGTAGGTCCAGGCGGTGTAGGCCAGGACGATGGGGATCACGAAGAGCACGCCGATCAGCAGGAAGAGCTGCGACTCGGGCGCCGAGGCGGCATCCCAGATCGTGTAGTTGGGGGGCACGATCACCGGCCACTTGCTGGCCACCAGGCCCAGGTAGGTGAAGATGAACAGGCCCAGGGTGGCGATGAACGGCTGGCCCTCCTGACGGCGGTAGACCGCCATCAGCAGCCAGGCGGCACAGGCCAGTGCCAGGGTCGGCAGCACCCAGATGAGGTGGATATGGTTGAACCAGCGCTGAAATACCGCCGGGTCAACCAGCGGCGTCCAGAAGCTGATCATGGCGAAGGCGGAGAGCACCGCCAGCAGCAGGGTCGGGGTGATGCGATAGGCCCAGCGCTGCACCTCGCCTTCCGACTTGAGGATCAGCCAGGTGGCACCGAGCAGCGCATAGCCCGTCATCAGGCTGATGCCGGTGAGCACCGCGAAGGGGGACAGCCAGTCCAGGGCACCGCCGACGAACACGAAGTCCTCCACCGGGAAGCCCTCGATATAGGCGCCCACCACGGCTCCCTGGGCGAAAGAGGCCACCGCGGAGCCCCAGCAGAAGGCGCGGTTCCACCACACCCGGTTGCGCCGCGACTTGAAGCGGAACTCGAAGGCGATGCCGCGGAAGATCAGCCCGGCCAGCATCAGGAAGACCCCGATATAGAGCGCCGGCAGGTAGACCGAGTAGACCAGCGGGAAGGCGCCCAGCAGGCCGGCCCCGCCCAGCACCAGCCAGGTCTCGTTGCCGTCCCACACCGGGGCCACGGAGTTCATCATCACGTCCCGGGCCTCCTCGTTCGGCGCGAAGGGGTAGAGGATGCCGAGGCCGAGGTCGAAGCCATCCATGAGCACATACATGATCACGCCGAAGCCGATGATCAGAGCCCAGATCACGGAGAGGTCGAAGGATTCCATGTCACTGCCTCCAGGTCGGTGCCGCATCGTCATCGAAGCGGGCGTTGGCTGCCGAGAAGGGACGCTTGGCGTGATGGGCCTCGCCGGAATCATCCCCCGATTCGGGCAACATGCCCTGGCGTACCACGCGGGTCAGGTAATAGAGGCCGCAGGCGAACACCACGGCATACACCGCCATGTAGCCGAGCAGGGTGAACAGCGCCATGCCGCCGGTCAGCGACGGAGTCACGCCCTCGGCATGGGTCATGACACCGTAGACCAGCCAGGGTGCGCGTCCGGTCTCGGTGACGAACCAACCGGCCAGCACCGCGACGAAGGGCGTCACGCTCATCACGCGCAGCGTCTGCAGGAAACCGCGATGCCGATAGACGCGGCCTCCGCGGCGCAGCCACAGACCGGCCAGGGCGACACCGATCATCAGGAAGCCCAGCCCCACCATGACCCGGAAGGACCAGAACACCAGCCACACCGGCGGCTGCTCCTCCGGCGGCACCTCGCTGATACCTGGCACCACGCCGTCGGCATGGTGGGTCAGGATCAGGCTGGCCAGGCTGGGGATGCCGATCTCGAAGAGATTCTCCTGGGCCGCCTGGTCGGGCCAGGCGGCCAGCAGCAGCGGCACGTTGGACTGGGTCTCCCAGTTGCCCTCCATGGCGGCCACCTTGGTGGGCTGGTGCTCCAAAGTATTGAGGCCGTGGAAGTCGCCGATCACCGCCTGGGCGGGGGTCAGCACCAGCAGCAGCCACAGGCACATGGAGAGCGCCCGGCGGTTGGCCTCGACGTCACGGCCGATCAGCAGGTACCAGGCGCTGACACCCGCCACCACGAAGCCGCCGGTGACGAACGAAGCCATCACCTTGTGCGAGAAGCGCCATGGGAAGGAGGGGTTGAAGATCGCCGCCGCCCAGTCGGTGATATGGAAGCGACCATCGATCAGTTCGGCACCGGCCGGGGTCTGCATCCAGCTGTTGGCGGAGAGGATCCAGAACGAGGAGATGAAGGTGCCCAGCGCCACCATGATCGAGGCGAACAGGTGCACCCCCTGGGGCACCTTGCCGCGGCCGAACAGCAGCACCCCGAGGAAGGCCGCCTCCAGGAAGAAGGCCGTGACCACCTCGTAGCTGAGCATCGGCCCCATGAAGTTGGCGGTGGCATAGGAGAAGTTGCTCCAGTTGGTGCCGAACTGGAAGGACATCACGATGCCCGACACCACCCCCATGCCGAACACCACGGCGAAGACCCGCGTCCAGAACAGCGCAAGGCGGTCCCAGGCGGGATTTTCGGTCTTGTAGAAGAGGCCGTTGAGCACGGCGATATAGGACGCCAGGCCGATGGTGAACACCGGGAAGATGGCGTGGAAGGAGACCACGAAGGCGAATTGCAATCGCGACAGCAGGAGAGGATCCAGTTCCATGACGCTTGCCTCGTTACGCAGGTAACTCGAGAAGGTCGCAAGGGATGCGGATGCGCCGCTGGCGCATTGTGCCTCGGGAACCGACAGCCGCCGGTACCGTGACGCATTCCTCCTGGACACCAAGGGGACAGGCAAAGCCTAGCAGGCCCGAGAAAAATAAGGAGCACTCCTTAAATAACCCGGACAGCTAAGCTTATTCCTTTCCCATGATCAGCATACGCCTATTCGCCACTGAGCGGACAGCGCTGGCAACGCTTTCCGGGGTGTCTCGTTGTCGCAGCCTGCCTCAGCCGGCAGCTCCGCTGATCACCAGGTTGACCATCCAGCCGGTGTAGGCGATGAACATCGAGAGCAGCACCGCCCCTTCATAGCGGTTGATGCGTCCCTCGCGCCCCCGCCAGCCCATGGCGAACACCCCCAGCAGGACCGTCATGACGGTCATCAGGCTCCAGTCACGCAGCAGCACCTCACTGCCCACCTCGATGGGAGCGATCACCGCCGCGAGGCCCACCACGCCCAGGGTATTGAAGAGGTTGGAGCCCACCACGTTGCCCAGCACCAGGTCGTGCTCACGGCGACGCAGCGCGCTGATCGACGAGGCGAGCTCGGGCAGCGAGGTGCCCACCGCCACCACGGTCAGGCCGATGATCAGGTCGCTGACCCCGAAGCCCTGGGCGATGGCCACGGCCCCCCACACCAGGACGCGCGAGCTGATCACCAGCAGCACCAGGCCGACGCCGGTCCAGATCAGGCCGACCTTCAGGCTCATGGGGTGGACCTGCAGGCTCTCCTCGGTCTCGGCGGCCAGCGGGTCCGCGCCCTCGCCGCGGGCCCGCCAGATGCTGATGCCCATGAAGGCGGCCAGCAGCACCAGTAAAAGCCACCCCTCCAGGCGACCGATCATGCCTCCCCACATCAGCAGTGCCGAGAGCAGCGTCACCGCCCCCAGCACTGGCAGTTCACGGCGCACCACCGCGGAGTGCACGGCCAACGGGGCAATCAGCGCCACCAGGCCGAGGATCAGGCCGATGTTGGCGATATTGGAGCCGTAGGCGTTGCCCAGCGCCAGGCCGGGATTGCCCTGCCCCGCCGCCAGCGCCGAAACCACCAGCTCCGGCGCGGAGGTGCCGAAGCCGATCACCAGCATGCCGATCAGCAAAGGGGAGAGCCCCAGCCGAGCGGAGGTCGCCGCCGCACCATCGACGAAGCGCTCGGCGCTCCACACCAGCAGGACAAGGCCTGCCACTACCGCCACTGCGGGTAGGATCATTGTCTCGTTCCCGTTACATTCAGGCTTGCATGTTGGAATATGGTAGTGCCTGCGGGGACGTGTCACACTTTCAACCAGCCCGCGGCCCGGCGCAGTGTACGCCCGCGCCGGGTATCGAGTGAAGCCGAGCCCCTGGAGAGACGACGCCCCTTGGCCAAGCCCCCCCTGCGCATCCCCCACCGCCTGACCTCCCCGCAGCTGCTGCAGGGCGAGGCGCCGCGGGTCGAGCGCACACCACCGGAGAGTCGCGCACGCCGCCGCCTGCGTGCCTGCGAGGAGTGCGACTGGGTGGTGGCACTGCCGCCGCTACGCCCCGGCGAGAAGGCCGACTGCCCGCGCTGCGGGCATACCCTGGTCAAGCGCCACTTCCGCCCCGCCCAGCGCAGCATGGCCCTGGCCCTGGCGGCCCTCATGGCGCTGGGGCTGGCGCTCGCCTTCCCCTTCCTCAGCTTCAGCGTGGGCGGTATCGGCAATCGCATCGAGCTGACCCAGACCGCCACCACCCTGATCGGCTTCCATCAGCCGGTGGTGGGCGGCGCCGTGATCATGACCATCGTGGTACTGCCGGCGGTCTACCTGGCCGGGGTGATCTGGCTGCAGTTTGGCTTGCTGCGCGACGATCCGCTGCCGGCCAGCCGCACCATCGCCCGGTCGCTTGCGCACCTCAACCCCTGGATGATGGCCGATGTCTTCATAATTGGCGCGCTGGTCAGCCTGATCAAGATTGCCGGGATGGCCGACATCGACCTCGGTGTGTCGTTCTGGTCATTCTGCGCCTTTGCCCTGCTGCTGCTGATGACCACCCAGTCGCTGGATGCCGACTGGATGTGGTTCTCCCTGGCCGGTGAACCCCGCGCCCCGGAGGGCACCCGCACCGGCGAGACCGCCGCACCCCAGCGACTCTCCGGCTGTCACACCTGCGGCCTGATCGGCCGCCTGGATGCCGACGGCCATGGCCGCTGTGAACGCTGCGGCGAGGCGCTGCATGCCCGCCATCTGCACAGCGTGCAACGGACTTGGGCACTGCTGGCCGGCGCCTCGATCATGTATATCCCGGCCAATGTCTATCCCATCATGACCACCACCAGCCTGGGTCAGAGCTCCCCCTCCACCATCGTCGGTGGGGTGGTGGAACTGATCCAGATGGGCTCCTGGCCGGTGGCCGTGATCATCTTCATCGCCAGCGTGATCGTGCCGGTGGGCAAGCTGGTGGCCCTGGCCTGGCTGTGCCTGGTGGTCCGCCGCAGCAGCGAGCTCAATGCGGCCACCCGCACCCGGCTCTACCGGGTCACCGAGTTCATCGGTCGCTGGTCGATGATCGATGTCTTCGTGGTCGCCATCCTGGTGGCGCTGATCCGCGCCGGCTCGCTGATGTCCATCGAACCGGGATCCGCCGCCCTGGCCTTCGGTGCCGTGGTGGTGATCACCATGGTGGCCGCCATGACCTTCGACCCGCGCCTGCTATGGGACAGCCCGCTGCCGCGCAGCGAGCGAGCGCCTCACGCGCCCCGCCCCACTGGACGACACCCGGAAGGAAACTCTGGATGAGTGAAGACGCACCGCGTCACGACGACGCCTCCGAAACTCTCGACCGTGCCAGGGCCACACCCCAGGCGCGTTTCTCGCCGATCTGGATCGTGCCCATCGTGGCGCTGCTGATCGGTGCCTGGCTGGTGTGGGACAACTACCGCAGCCGCGGCCCGCAGATCACCCTGACCATCGGCAACGCCGAGGGCATCGAGGCCGGCAGCACCCTGATCAAGACCCGCAACGTCGAGGTGGGCCGGGTCGAACAGGTGCACCTCTCCGAGGACCTCTCCACGGCGGTGATCACCGCGCGCATGGGCCCCGGCAACGAGGCGATGCTGGTCGAGGACAGCCAGTTCTGGGTGGTCAAGCCGCGCGTCGGTCGCGAGGGCATCAGCGGGCTGGGCACCGTGCTCTCCGGCGCCTATATCCAGCTTCAGCCAGGCGAGAGCGAGATCGAGTCCCGCGAGTTCGAGGTCAGCGACCAGCCCCCGGTGGCACCGGCCGGCGCCGCGGGCCTGCGCATCAACCTGATCAGCCAGTTGGGCAACTCGTTGCGTGTCGGCGACCCGGTCACCTACCAGGGCTACACCGTGGGCCGCGTCGAGGAGGCCACCTTCGATGCCACTACCCGTCGCATGCAGCATCGCGTGTTCATCGAGGCCCCCTACGACAGCCTGGTCACCGAGAGCACCCGCTTTTGGTCGGCCAGCGGCATCGACCTGCGCCTGGATTCCGAGGGCTTCCGTGTCAACGTCGAATCCTTCGAGGCGCTGCTCGGTGGTGGCGTCACCTTCGGCGTGCCAGAGGACCTCCCACTGGGTGGCACGGTGGAGGCCGACACCACCTTCAACCTCTACCCGGACGAGGACACCGCGCGCCAGGGTACCTTCAACCGCTACCTTGAGTTCGTGCTGCTGGTCGACGATTCGGTGCGCGGCCTCTCCAAGGGCGCTCCGGTGGAGTTCCGCGGGGTCCGCGTGGGCACCGTGGCCGCCGTGCCCTGGAACTTCACCGCCGAGCAGCCCACCGGTCGCGGGGGCTTCGCCATCCCGGTGCTGATCCGCATCGAACCCCAGCGCCTGGGCATCGAGAACCAGGAGGTCGACATTGAGGAGTGGCGGGAGCGCTATGACCGCTTCTTCGAGCTGGGCCTGCGTGCCACGCTCAAGAGCGGCAACCTGCTGACCGGGGCGCTGTTCGTGGACCTCAACTTCCACCGCGACCTGGAGGACGACTACGCGCCGCTGAGCTTCGCCGAACAGCGTGTCTTCCCCACCACCTCCGGCGGCTTCGCGCTGATCGAATCCCAGGTCACCGACCTGCTGGCCAAGCTCAACGATCTGGAGGTGGAGCCGCTGCTCGAGGGCCTGGATCGCAACCTGGCCGCCTCCCAGGCAATGCTCGAGGAGGTACGAAGCCTCTCCACCTCGTTGCGCGAAGTGGTCGAGGATCCCGGCACGCGACAGATGCCGGCCAACCTCAACGCTACCCTGACCGAGCTGCGCGGCACCCTGGAGGGCCTCTCGCCCGAATCCGCGGCCTACCAGGAGCTGGTCGGCGCCGTGGAGCGCCTGGAGCGGCTGATGCGCGACCTGCAACCGGTGGCCCGGACGCTCTCCGACAATCCACGCGCCCTGCTCTTCGACAGCCTCGATGCCGAGGACCCACTGCCCCGCGCACCGCGCAACGACTGAGCACAAGGAGACCAGGCGATGAAAGCAAGACGATGGATCGGCGTAACCCTGATGGCGGTGCTGCTGGGTGGCGCCCTGGGGGGCTGCGCCAGCAGCACGCCGGCACCCGAGCGCTACACCCTGCCCGCCGCTCCGGTTCAGGACGCGGCTGGCGCCGAGGCGCGCCACCAGCTGCTGCTGGCGTCGCCGCGGCTCGCCCATTACCTGGATGTGGATGGTATCGTCATGCAGGTCGACGACATTACCCTGGTGGAGGCCCGAGGGCACCAGTGGGCCGAGGCCCTGGGCCGCCAGCTGCAGCGCGCCCTGCGCGACCGCCTGGCGAACCGCCTGCCCGACACCCGGGTCATGCTCGAGGAGCCCGGGAGTCGTGAGGCCCAGGCGCTGCGCCTGGCACTGGAGGTCGACCGCTTCCAGGGTCGCCACGACGGCCTGGCAGTGATCGGCGGGCGCTTTCGGCTGTATGCTCCCGACGGCAGCCTGCTCGCCATGCACAGCCTGGACGTGGAGACCGTCCTGGCGGCCGACGGCTATCCGGCGCTGGTGCGCGCCCTGGGCCGTGGCTGGGACGAGGTGGCCGAGCGGCTCGCCGAGGTCATTGAGCAGGAGCGCCCGCAAGAGTAGCTGCGTAGCGGCCACCGATCTGGCATAATGGCGCTCGCGGCACATCAGCGAGTCCCTCCTGCCGCGCCCTGACCCCCGAATTTTATACGCCCCGGCCCGGGACTGGTCACGCGCGACTGCGTGGCACGGCCGAGGCGTTCTGCGGAGACCGCATGACCTTTTCCGACCTCGGCCTGCGTGCCGAACTGCTGAGTGCCGTCGAGGCACAAGGCTATACCACCCCGACCCCGATCCAGCTCAAGGCCATCCCCGCCGTGCTCAAGGGCGGCGACCTGCTGGCGAGTGCCCAGACCGGCACCGGCAAGACCGCCGGCTTCACCCTGCCGATGCTGCAGCGCCTGGCCGACGGCCCGCGCCCCGGCAAGCGCCAGGTGCGCGCCCTGGTGCTGACGCCGACCCGCGAACTGGCCGCCCAGGTAGGCGAGAGCGTGGCCGACTACGGCCGCCACCTGACGCTGAAGAGCCACGTGATCTTCGGCGGTGTCGGCCAGCAGCCCCAGGTGGACGCCATCCGTCCGGGCCTGGATGTGCTGGTTGCCACGCCGGGTCGCCTGCTCGACCTGCAGCAGCAGAAGCACGTTGACCTGTCGAAGGTCGAGATCCTGGTGCTCGACGAAGCCGATCGCATGCTCGACATGGGCTTCATCCACGACATCAAGAAGATCCTGCGGGTACTGCCCGAGAAGCGCCAGAACCTGCTGTTCTCGGCGACTTTCTCCAACGAGATCCAGGCGCTGGCGAACAAGCTGCTCGACGATCCCGAGATGATCGAGGTCGCCCGCCGCAACACCACCGCCGAGCTCGTCGACCAGGCGATCTATCGCGTCGACCGCGAGAAGAAGCGCGAGCTGCTGGCTCACCTGATCCAGCAGCACGACTGGCACCAGGTGCTGGTCTTCACCCGCACCAAGCACGGCGCCAACCGCCTGGCCGAACAGCTCTCCAAGCAGGAGATTCCGGCCATGGCGATCCATGGCAACAAGAGCCAGTCGGCACGTACCAAGGCGCTGGCCGCCTTCAAGACCGGCGACCTGCAGGTACTGGTGGCCACCGATATCGCCGCCCGCGGCCTGGATATCGAGGAGCTGCCCCACGTGGTCAACTTCGAGCTGCCCAACGTCGCCGAGGACTATGTGCACCGCATCGGCCGCACCGGCCGCGCCGGCAGCGAAGGCCAGGCGGTCTCGCTGGTCTGCGTCGACGAGCACGGGCTGCTCAAGGGCATCGAGCGGCTGATCAAGCGCGACCTGGAGAAGCGCATCGAGCCCGGCTTCGAGCCCGACCCCAATGCCAAGCCCGAACCCATCGAGAACGGCCGCAATCGTCGCGGCGGTGGCGGTGGACGCGGCGGCAATGGCCAGAAGCGCGGCGACGCCGGCCAGAATCGAGGGCAGGGGCAGCGCCGCAGCGCCGAACAGCCCACCGCCACTCGGCGTCGTCGGCGCGGTGGTGGCGGTGGTAGCGGCGGTGGTCGCCAGCAGGCCTGACGCCAGACTGGCAGACAGCATCGCAATATGCGAATGTAGCTCGTTTCCTCCACCAAGCGTCACGCCACCATGCTGAAACGACTCTTCGGCAAGCAACCCATCGAGGTCTGGGTCATCAAGCAGGTCGACAGCGACCTGCTTCACCTGTGCGGGCGCGCCACCCTGCCCGCCAAACCCAGCCGCAAGGCGGTGCTGGCGGCGCTGGCCGAATCCGGAACCGGGTACCAGGGCCCCGTCACCATGCTGGCGGGCGGAGCCGTGCTCAATGCGCAGCTCTTCCAGGTCCTGGTGCCGATCGACGAGCTGCAGCTGCTCCCCGATGGCCAGGCCCGCTGGCGGGAGCGTGACTGGCAGCTCGCCCAGGTTCCCCAGCGCTGTTGGACCTTCCTAGGCCGCCTGGTGGCCAGGCCGGACCCGCTGGGCGGTACCGGCGCCCTGGTCAGCGCCGAGGATGTCTCCGGCATCCGCCGCCAGGCGGAGCAGGAGGCGCCCCGGCGGCCGGGCGAGGTGGTCTTTCGCCCCGAGAACCGCACCGAGGATCACCCGCTGATCGTCTCCCGTGATGAGGGGACGCAGCGTGCCCCTCGACCCAAGCCCGGATGGGAGCGCCGCCACGATGATGGCTGAGCGTACGCCTAAGGCAAGCCTGGCCCTGTTCATTGCCCTGATGGTGCTGGTGGGACTCAACCTGCGCCCCGCCCTCTCCTCCCTGGCCCCGGTACTGACCCGCATCCAGCAGGATACCGGGCTCTCGCCGCTGGCCATCGGCGCCCTTACCACTCTTCCCGTGCTCTGCCTGGGGCTGTTCGCCCCTCTGGCCCCCTGGCTGGCCAAACGTCTCGGGCCCGAGCGGGCCCTGGCCGCCGGCCTGATGCTGCTGGCCGCCGGCCTGCTGCTGCGCGGCGTGCCGCTGATCGCCCCCCTGTTCATCGGCACCCTGATGGTCGGCGCTGCCATCGGCGTGGCCGGTACCCTGCTGCCGGCCCTGGTCAAGCGCGAGCTCCCCGCCGGGGCCGACCTGATGACCGGTGTCTACACCATGGCGCTGTGCCTGGGGGGCGCCCTGGGGGCGGGGCTGAGCATTCCCCTGGCCGACTGGCTGGGTGCCTGGCATCTGGGGCTGGCCAGCTGGTCGGTGCTGGCACTGATCGCCCTGCTGGCCTGGCTGGCACTGGCTCCCCGCCGCGACGAGACGGCGCTGCCCGGGGGCGGCGGCTCGATGCGCTCGGTGCTGGGCCAGCCCCTGGCCTGGCAGGTCATGCTGCTGATGGGGCTGCAGTCGTCGCTGGCCTATATCGTCTTCGGCTGGCTGCCCACCCTGCTGGTGGCCCGCGGCTACGGCGAGGCCGAGGCGGGCTGGATGATGGGCGCCTCGGTGATGGTGCAGCTGCCCGCCGCCCTCGCCGCGCCCTGGCTGGCGCGCCTGGGTCGGGACCAGCGACCCGCCCTGCTCTGCGTGCTGACGTTCAGCGCCACGGGATTCTGGCTGCTGCTCCAGGCCGCCCCCTCGCTGCGCTGGCTCGGCGTGATCCTCCTCGGCCTGGGCCAGGGGGGCAGTTTCAGCCTGGCGCTGACGCTGATCGTGCTGCGTACCGGCAACTCGCGCCTGGCCGGCAAGCTCTCCGGGCTGGCCCAGGGCGGTGGCTACAGCCTGGCCGCCATGGGTCCGCTGGGGGTTGGCGTGATGCTCCAGTTCGACCTGGGCCTCGCCGCCATCACCAGCGTACTGCTGGCCATCTGCGCGCTCTCCGCCGGCTTCGCGCTGTTCGCTGGCCGCAATCGCCGCCTGGAGATCGACGACGGCGGGCAGGTGGTGACCCGCTGATTGCACGCCGCCTGCACCGGGTCAATGCCGGAATGCCGCCCCACCGCTAGACTGTGGGCAGTGCATCGCCAGGAGGGCCCGCAGTGGATGACGGCAAGGAGATCGCCCTGGAGGCCCGCGGGCTGACGCGGCGCTATCGCATGGGCGAGGTCACCATCCAGGCCCTGCGCGGCGTGGACATGGCCCTCTATCACGGCGAACTGCTGGTATTGCTGGGCGCCTCGGGTTCCGGCAAGTCCACCCTGCTCAATATCCTGGGCGGCCTCGACAGCGCCAGCGAAGGCGAGATGCGCCATATCGATCGTCACGGCCACGCCCAGGATCTCGGCCGCGCCAACCAGCGTGAGCTCACCCGCTATCGTCGCCACCATGTCGGCTTCGTGTTCCAGTTCTACAACCTCATCTCGAGCCTCACCGCCCGCGAGAACGTGGCCATCGTCACCGAGATCGCCCGTGACCCCATGCCCCCCGAGACCGCCCTGGCCCTGGTGGGGCTAGGCGAGCGACTCGATCACTTTCCCTCCCAGCTCTCCGGTGGCGAACAGCAGCGAGTGGCCATCGCCCGGGCCGTGGCCAAGCAGCCCGAGCTGCTGCTGTGTGACGAGCCCACCGGCGCCCTGGACTTCCGCACCGGCATACGCGTCCTCGAGAGGTGCTCGAGACGATCAACCGCGAGACCGGTGCCGCGGTGGCGATCATCACCCACAACGAGGTGATCGGCGAGATGGCCGACCGGGTGATCCGCCTGCGCGACGGCAGGGTCGACGAGATCCAGAGCAATCCCCGGCGGCGCCCCGCCTGCGAGCTGCGCTGGTGAGCCCATGACCCGCACCCTGGACCGCAAGCTGCTGCGCGACCTGTGGCGCCTCAAGGGCCAGGCACTGGCGATCGCCGTGGTGATCGCCGGCGGCGTGATGACCCTGATCCTCGCCGTGACCACCCTGGACGCGCTCTCCGGTGCCCGGGACCGCTTCTACGCCAGTCACCACTTCGCCGAGGTGTTTGCCGATGTGAAGCGCGCGCCGCTCGGCCTGGTCGAGCGCCTCCAAGAGATCGAGGGGGTCAACCTGATCGAGCCCCGGGTGCAGGCCGCCATGCGTCTTTCGCTGGCCGGCTTCCGGGACCCCATCCGCGGCCTGGCACTGTCGATCCCCGACGGTCGCCAGCCACTGCTCAACCGCCTCCACCTGGTCGCCGGCAGCCTGCCCGAGGCGGGCCGCGACGACCAGGCGGTGGTCTCGGACGCCTTCGCCGAGGCCCACGGCCTGGTGCCGGGCGACCGCCTGGAGGCGATCATCAACGGGCGCCGTGTTCCCCTCAGGCTCACGGGCATCGCCCTGAGCCCGGAGTTCCTCTACCAGGTCGCCCCCAGCGACCTGATGCCCGACTATCGACGCTACGCCGTGCTGTGGATGAACCGCCGCGCCCTGGCCAACGCCCACGGCATGCAGGGCGCCTTCAACCGCCTCAGCCTGACCCTGCAGGCCGGTACCCACCGCGAGGCACTCAACGCGGCCCTCTGGGAGATGCCCGGGGTGGCGGCCATCGGCCTGCTGGATGAGGCCGAGCGCGGTATCCGCGACTACCTGGACGAGACGCTGCTGCTGTTCGCGCTGATCTTCGTGGCCATCGCCTCCTCCATCGCCTTGGGCGTGGTCTACAACGATGCCCGCATCGCCCTTGCCGAACGGGCACGGGAGCTGGCCACCCTGCGGGTGCTGGGCTACACCCGAGTGGAGGTGGCCCGCATCCTACTCGGCGAGATCACCCTGGTGACACTGGTCGCCATTCCGCCGGGCTGGGCCCTCGGGATCCTCTTCAGCCGACTGCTCAACCAGGCCTTCAGCAACGACATGCCCGCATCCCGCTGATACTCACCCCCCAGGCATTCGGCATCGCCGCCGGTGGCGTGCTGGTGGCATCGCTGCTGGTGGGTATCATGGTGGGACGTCGCCTGAACCGGCTGGACATGTTGACGTCCTCCCCTCCCTCAGCTGCTTAGGCAGCTGCCGCTGCCGCCTGGCGGAAAGGAAGAGGGTTCCTACGGCGCTCAGGCGCAGCCAACGGCTGCCCCTGAGTCGCTTCGGCGGGTTCCTGCTGCTGGCGGCCTTACTGCACCACTCACTTCACAGGCTAACCGGGCGTGCCCCGCCCTTAATACATTGATGGCGCCGACATGATCGGCATTGGACTCGAAGCCACATTCGACACAGGCAAACCGGGCCTGACTGCGCCGGTTCTCGGCGGCAACATGACCGCACTCGGGGCAGGTGCGGCTGGTGTTGTGCGGTGGCACAACGACAAGATGCGCCCCTCGCCAGGCCAGCTTGTAGTCGAGCTGGCGCCGGAACTCGAACCACCCCTGGTCGAGGATCGAACGGTTGAGGCCGGACTTCTGGCGAATTTGGCGGCCTGGCTGCTCGACACTGCCTCTGGCCGAGCGCGACATGTTGCCTACCTGCAGGTCTTCCAGCACCACGAGCGCGTGGGTTTGGCTGATCATGGCGGAAGCCTTGTGCAGGAAATCACGCCGGGCATTGGCGATGCGAGCCTGGAGTTTCTGGACTCGGGCCTTGGCCTTCTTCCAGTTGTTGCTGAACTTGGCCTTGCGGCTCATGGCTTGCTGCGCCTTGCGCAGTGCCGTCTGGTGTTTCTTGAAGCTATTGAGTGGTGCCAGGTAGCTGCCATCGGAGAGCGTAGCGAACCGCGTCACGCCCAGGTCGATGCCCACGGCACCGCCGGTCGGCGCCGGCACCGCGACCTCGCGCTCGGTCTGGATCGAGACGAACCATCGCCCCGCCGACTGGCTGACGGTGACGTTCTTGACCGCTCCCAGCACCTCGCGGCTCTTGCGGAAGCGCAACCAGCCGAGCTTGGGCAGGTAGAGCCGCCGGTTGCCCTGGTCGAGCCGGATCTGCTTGGGATCGGGATAGCGGAAGCTGTCACGCTGGCCCTTCTTCTTGAACCGCGGGAAGTCGGCCCGCTTGGCGAAGAAGTTAGCATAGGCGCGATCGAGATCTTTCAGCGACTGCTGGAGCGGGTGGATCGGCCCATCCTTGAGCCATGGCGTGTCGTCGCTGTTGCGCCAGCCGGTAAGCTGCTTGCACAAGGCCGCATACCCCAACTTCTTCTCACCGGCTGCATACCGCTCTTTCTGCAACGCCAGCCCTCGGTTGAACACGTACCGTGCCATGCCGGCAAACTGGCGCATCTTGCGCACCTGCTCGCCGTTGGGCATCAGTTCGAATTTGAAGGCTTGGAGACGTTGCATGAAGCACCTTGTGCTGTCGATACATCCAGTATTATAGGGCGCCTGCGGCGCCCGCGCTACCTCGGCGGCCCCATCCTTCCCCGCACTAGAAGTACGGGGCATGTCGCGCTTTTTGGTCAGCTCGCTCAAGGCGTCAGCTTAATCGAGGAAAAACGCGATGAGACCGTCACACCGCTGGATTCGCCGCCTGGCCTGGGGCCTGGCCGCCCTCGGCCTGCTGCTCCTGCTGGCTTGGGCGCTGCGCCCGGCACCGGTGGCAGTGAGCGTGGCCCGCGCCGAGCGACGCTTCACCGAGGCCGAGTTCGAGCGCTACCAGACGCTGCACCAGTGCAACCTGGTCTCCGGCACCGACCTGGATCAGCGGCGCAGCCAGCTCGACCGCCAGCGTGCCGTGGAGCGCTCCGCCGCCTCCAGCATTGAGGCGGCTCGCTTCGAGGTAGAGAGCGCCCGGGCCGTCCTGGCGATGGACAGCGGCCAGCGCGGCGACATCGAGCATCCCGAGCTCGAGGTGCGCTCACCCATCGAGGGCACGGTGTTGAACCGCTACCGCTGCTGCGAGGGGAGCGTGGCCGCCGGTGAACCGATACTCGAGCTCGGCAGCCTGGATACCCTGGAGGTGCAGGTGGACCTGCTCTCCATGGACGCGGTCAGGATACGTCCCGACATGCCGGTGCGCCTCACCGGCTGGGGCGGCGAGGCTCCCCTCGCGGGTCGGGTGCGGCGCATCGAGCCCGCCGGCTTCACCCGGGTCTCGGCGCTGGGCGTCGACGAGCAGCGAGTGCCGGTAATCGTGGATTTCTCCGCGCAGAGTGCTCCCGCCGAGCTGGGCCTGGGCAGCGGCTTCCGGGTCGATGCCGAATTCCTTATCTGGCAGGCCGATGAGGTGCTGCAGTTGCCTACCAGCGCCCTGTTCCGCGCCGATGGTCAGTGGTCGGTGTTCCGCGTCGAGGAGGAGCGTGCCCGGCGCGTCGCGGTGACGCCGGGACGGCGCAGCGGGCTGGTCACCCAGGTACTGGCAGGCGTGGAGGCCGGGGACCGCGTGATCGTGCACCCCGGTGAGCGGGTCGAGGATGGCATCCGGGTCGCAGTGGCACCATGACAGCCAATGGGCTGGCAGCGTGGGGTTGTGACGCCACGGTCACCGGGTATCATTGGGCGCTGCCATCGCCCCGGAGCCGCCCATGACCGCCCCCGTATCCGACCCTTCTCGTCCCCTGCTGGTGATCTACACCGGCGGCACCCTGGGCATGCGCGAGACGCCCGAGGGGCTGGCGCCGGGCGGCGATATCGCCGAGCGGCTCGCGCACGCCCTGGAGCAGCTGCCACCAGGGCCTGGTGCCGGTTTGCCACCCTACCGGCTGCTCGCCTTCGACGCGCCCATCGATTCCAGCGCCGCCACCCCCCGCGACTGGTCGCGGCTGGCCGGGGTGATCGCCGCGCGCTACCGCGACCACGCCGGCATCGTGGTGCTCCACGGCACCGACACCCTGGCCTGGAGCGCGGCCAGCCTCGCCTATCAGCTGCAGGGCATCGACCGCCCGGTGGTGCTTACCGGCGCCATGCAGCCCCTGGAAGCGCCCGGCAGTGATGCCGCGGAGAACGTGGCCCTGGCGCTGCGCTTCGCCGCCAACCCGGCGCTCCAGGAGGTCGCCATCGCCTTCGACGGCAGGCTGCTGCGCGGCGTGCGAGCCCGAAAGTGGCATACCCGCGACGCGGCGGCCTTCACCAGCCCCAACTATCCGCTGCTCGGCGAGCGGGTCGGCAGCGATGCCGTGCTCTATCCGGGACGCGGCCTACAGCGGCAGCAGCGCGGCGCGCCACGCTTTGAGCTGCCCGACTACGCCCCCCTGTGCGATGGCGGGGTAGCCCGGATCGCCCTATGGCCCGGCATTACCGCCCGCCAGCTGGCGGCGTGGCTGGACGACTCCCACCTCAAGGGGGCCCTGCTCGAGGTATGGGGTGGCGGCAATATCCCCGAGGACCCGGCCCTGCTGGGGGTCCTGGCCAGGGCCAGCGGCGAGGGCAAGCTGCTGGTCGCCATCAGCCAGTGCCCGCATGGCGCCATCAGCCCCGGCGACTACGCCGCCGGCCAGGGTCTCAAGGCGGCCGGGGTGATCTCGGGGGATGCCATGACGCCCGAGGCGGCCTTGACCAAGCTGGTCCATCTGCTCGCCCAGCCGCTTGCCGATGCCGAGCGGCGGCGGCGCTTCCTCTCTCCCCTGGTGGGCGAGCGAATTTAAGGAAAGCCAAACGTTGACGCCGGTCAGGCAACAGGCGCGCAGAGCGGCTATGGTGGGAAGGGCATTCCCCGCGGTCGCCACTCAGGTACCGCCCCTGGCCAACGCAAGGAGCACCGTCATGGAACACCCCGACCATCCCTTCACCGAACTCTTCGAGCAGCTTGGGCTCGCCTCCGAGCCCGAGGCGATCAAGCGCTTCATCGATCGTCATGCCCCGATCCCCGAGGATATCGCCCTGCCCGACGCCCCCTGCTGGAACGAGGGCCAGGCTGAGTTCCTGCGCGAGGCGATCGAGGAGGATGCCGACTGGGCCGAGGTGGTCGACCATCTCAACACCTCGCTGCGCAAGGGCTGACGCCCTTTCAGGTCCCGGCATCAAAGCAACGAGCCCGCCCCTTTTCGAGGGGCGGGCTCGCTGTTGTCTCGGCTGACGGCCGGGCCTTGCGGGCCTAGTAGAGCACGTCGCGGATCACCCGATAGATGACCTCGTTGGCGGCATCGACGAGGATCGCATCGGGGCCGACGCGGCGCCACTCGTAGCCGTCATAGCGCGGCAGGTCGCGCAAGGCACGCTCATCGAAGCGCTTGGCGATCCCCGGAGGCAGTGGCTTGCCGCGCTCCAGGTTCATGCGAATGCCGGGCGGCAGACCCGCGCGCTCATCCTCGCGGACCCAGTCGCGGCGTTCGCCGAAGAGGCGACGCAGGTCACGCTCGTCGATGATCGGCCTGTCCCGGTCGCGATAGTCGCGGCGTTCGCCGTAGTCACGGCGGTCATCGCGGTCGCGATAGTCTCGGCGCTCATCGTAATCGCGGCGCTCGCGGTCACGATAGTCATCGTTACGACGCTCGCGGTAGGACTCCTCGCGACGCTCGCGAGTTTCCCGGGTCTCCTGCTGCTGTTTCTGCTTCTGCTGGCCGGGGGGGCCCTTGCGCTGTTCCTGGCCCTGGCCCTGGCCACGGCCAGGGTTGTCGGCGGGCTGGGCCAGCGCCGGGCCGGCTGCCAGCAGCAGTGCCAGGCCGGATGCGGCCAGGGCCGTGCGCAGATCGATTCGCTTGCTCATGAGAACCTCCGGTTCCATGTGTGGATGACGATAGCCTAGTCCCCAATCATGCAGCCGGCATGGATTCTGCTGTCGCCACCCAGCGACAGCACCGGACAGAAGACCCGCACCGGGGTCAGCCGAGGTCCCGCATCAGCAGCGCGAACTCGATGCGCTCGGGGGCGATCGCCTCGCCGGGCACCGGGATGCGTACCACATGTCCGGAACCGGGGGCGGCACCCACGGATTCGCCGCGCCGGTTCTCGATATGCTCGAGGGTGAAGCGGCGATTGCCGCCGGGCAGCATCAGCTCCATGCCGTCGCCTACCTCGAAGCGGTTCTTGACGTCGATCTCGAGCACGCCGCGGTCGGGGTCGTAGCCGATCACCTCACCGACGAACTGCTGGTGCACTCCCACGGAGTTGCCGCGCTCGTAGTTCTGGTACTCGTCGTGGACATGACGGCGATAGAAGCCCTCCGTATAGCCGCGGTTGGCCAGGTTGTCGAGCTCGTCCATCAGGCGCATGTCGAAGGGACGGCCGGCCACGGCGTCGTCGATGGCACGGCGATAGACCTGGGCGGTGCGCGCCACATAGTAGTGGGACTTGGTGCGCCCCTCGATCTTCAGCGAGGTGACACCCATCTCGGTGAGCCTCGGCACGTGCTGCACGGCGCGCAGGTCCTTGGAGTTCATGATGTAGGTGCCGTGTTCGTCCTCGAAGATCGGCATCAGCTCGCCGGGGCGGGTGGCATCCTCGATCAGCGCCGAAAGCTCGTCCTGGCCCTCCACGCCGCCGGCGGTGGCGGTGCTGTGGCGAGTGCTGCCGCCGCCGGAGGCGATCAATCCACCCTTAGCGCCTCCCTCTCCCGGGGTCCACAGGCCGCTGGCGGCGTGCGCCGCGGCCGAGTTGGCCGGGACCAGGTCACCGGTCTCGTCGTGGGACGCGGCCACGGTGTTGTACTGCCAGCGACAGGCGTTGGTGCAGGTGCCCTGGTTGGGATCGCGATGGTTGAAGTAGCCCGACAGCAGGCAGCGCCCGGAGTAGGCGATGCACAGCGCGCCGTGGACAAAGGTCTCGATCTCGAGGTCGGGACACTCGGCACGGATCTCGGCAATCTCTTCAAGTGACAGCTCACGCGAGAGGATGATGCGGCTGATGCCCTGCTGTTGCCAGAAACGGGCCGCCGCCCAGTTGACCACGTTGGACTGCACCGAGAGGTGGATCACCTGCTCGGGCCAGCGCTCGCGGATCATCATGATCAGGCCCGGGTCGGACATGATCAGCGCATCCGGGCCGGCCTCGATCACCGGCTCCATGTCACGCAGATAGGTCTTCAGCTTGCTGTTGTGCGGCGCGATGTTCGAGGCTACATAGAACTGCTTGCCCCGCTCATGGGCATAGGCGATGCCCTTGTGCAGGTTGTCGATCTTGAAGTCGTTGTTGCGCACGCGCAGCGAGTAGCGAGGCTGGCCGGCATAGACGGCATCGGCGCCATAGGCGAAAGCGTAGCGCATGTTCTTGAACGTCCCCGCCGGGGAGAGCAGTTCGGGAGCTTGCATGTGGGATCACCGTTGTCAGGACGATGGCGCCCGGGGGCGCAGGGAATGAAGGGGGGCGGATTATAGCAGCGACGCGGGCCACCCTGCAGCGAGTCGGGAGCTGATGTAGGATGGCGCCTTCACGACCCACCTGCGCAGGGCTGGTGCATCTGATGAGCAACGACGATTGTCGCCCGGGCTGTGGTGCCTGCTGCATTGCCCCCTCGATCTCCTCGCCGATTCCCGGCATGCCGAACGGCAAGCCGGCGGGCGTGCGCTGCGTGCAGCTCGACGACGCCAACCTCTGCCGGCTGTTCGGCGATCCGCGCCGTCCGGCGGTCTGCGCTCGCTTCGAGTTCGACGGCGAGCTGTGTGGCAGCCACCGCGACCAGGCGCTCGAGCGCATCGCCGCCCTGGAGCTGGCGACCGACTAGGCGATCCGGTCGAAGCGCTGCAGGGTCTGCAACAGCTCCCTGACGCGCTCGGCAGAGAGCTCGTAATCCGCCATCAGCGCCTCGAGACGCTGCTCGAAATCCTCACCAGGCTCGGCCAGTGCGACCTCCTGCTCCGCCGCTGCTGGCTGCCTGCTTTCGAGTTCGGCGGGCGGCTCGGCCGCTGGAGAAGAGTCCAGCTCGCGTAGTGCCTCGGCGAAGGCGTCGTCGAGTTCCCGGAACTGGCGCAGTTTATCGCGCTCACCCATGGCTTTGCGTGGAGTCTGCTGTTTCATGCCTGATCGTCGTAAAGCGGGCGAACGGGATGTGCTCGCGGCACCGCCGCCCGGATGGAGAAGCGAGGATTATACCCCTATTCACGCGCGCGGCTAAGGGGCGCCCTTCCTCCTGCCAGGGCTACCGCAGATGGAAAGGCTTTCCCGGCGCCTTTCGCTATCACCCTATGGCTAGCTGCGATAGCCCTGTTCCCCCTCCCAGGATTAGCCGGGAATTACGCCCTTGATCCAGACTGTGACCGGGAGCAGTGAAACTATGCATCAGCGCGCAAAGGTGTATTCCAAACTTGCCTTTGCTGTTGTTTAGCACGCATAAAGGAATCAGGCGCGATACGCGACCACACCCCGGATTGCGAGGCCTCAGCATCTGCCTGGCAAAGAAGAGGGCCGGGCCAATGCCCGGACGGGATCATCCGCAAGGAACAGGGCCAGACAATGTTCAACGAGATCATGCGAGCAGAGATCTGGCTGCAGGACACCCTGGAGAGCCAGGAGAGCATTGAAGCCCTGGCCGAGAGACTGGGGTACTCCACCTCCCAGGTCAGGCGGCGTTTTCGCCAGTACTTCGGGATGTCACCCAGTGCCTACCGTGAGGCCCTGCGTCTGGAGAAGGCCGGCAGGTTGCTGGTCCATACGCCAATCAGCATCCGGGAGATCGCCCGGCTCTGCGGCTACACCAATCACTCGGCATTCAGCCGGGCCTTTCTGCGCCGTTTCCGCTGCAGTCCGCGGCAACACCGCCGGGACGGGCGCAAGGCGCTGGCCGAGGCCGCCAACGGGGCCGGCCTGGATGTCTCGCCACGGATCAGGCAGGTACCATCCTGTGCGGCGGTAGTGGCACGCCAGTATGAAGCGACCGATACGCTTCCTTCTCCCGATAGCTGGCACAGGTGCCTGAATGGCTATCAACTGCCCCTGCCCGGTGCCCCTGAGCGTGCGGCGGCCATCACCCTGCTGTACACGCCGCGAACGGAGGCCTGCCTGCCGCGTCGCGACACTGGCGTGCTGGTGGATGAACAGGCAGCCAACTCACTGGCCGTCCCCCCGTCGCTGCGCATGCTGCGGATGCCGACGGAACGCTGTGCCTGCATCGAGCTCACCGACCATCGTGCACTGGATGACACCCTGGCTTCGCTGCTGACGGCACTGCCCGACATGGCCGAGCACTATAGCGGCGAACCGATACGCCTGGTAAAGAGTGACGCGGGGGTCGAACTCCAGCTGCCCCTGCTCGAGACAGGCTGACCGGGCTCGGCGAGACTGCAACGATAAAACGGCGCCCCGAAGGCGCCGTTTTTTCATGCTCGCCGAACTGCAAATCACAATCCGGTACCGAGCCGATAACTCCGAGCTTACTCTTCGACACGCACCAGCCAGGACTCGACGGTATCGGAACCGAACTCGTCCTTCCACGCCTTCAGGGTCTTCTGATTACCACCGCGAGTCTCGACGACTTCACCGGTATTGGGGTTCTTGTAGATCTTCAGCTTGCGCTTGCGACGCGTGCCGGTAGCGGAGGAAGAAGCCGCCTTCGGAGATGCGGCCGCCGGCTTGGGGTCGAGCAGCGCGATAACGTCGGCGGCGCTCTTGTCGTACTCCTTCATCAGCGTTTCGAGCTTGTCCTTGAACTCGAGCTCGCTCTGGAGACGCTTGTCGTTCTGCAGCTTGTCCAGGTTGGACTGGAGTTCCTTCAGCTGCTGTTCCATCTGCATGTATTCGTTAAGAAGTGACATCTAGTGTTTTCCTTGATGCGGGTTTGGCGGGAAACAACGGGCAAGCATTATGTGTGGTAATAACGTCTTATTGCAATAGTCTGGTCGAGTTATCCGATTGAAGCAAGTTGTCACACTTTATAAGGGCGATAACATTTCATGGATTCCACCGGATGAGTTGCCAAGCAACCCGAGGAAGTTGAACTCCTGGGCACCGCCGCCGTGAATGTCGACTCGACGCTTTGCTGAATCCAGAGTTCACCCAGCAGCCGTACAGAAAAGGGGCCCGCCGATTCCGCAAGGCAACTTCGCATATGCGGCCCCATCAAAAAGAAAACCGCCGCCCCGAAGGGCGGCGGTTCTTGTCCGTCGGAAGCGTGCTTCCGATCAGTCCTGACCCATCTGCTGCTTGATCAGGTCGCCGATGGTGGTCGGGCCACCGCTCTCGGGCGCCTCTTCACGCAGCTTCTTCAGGTTCTGACGAGTGTCGTCCTGATCCTTGGCCTTGATGGAGAGGTTGATCTGACGGTTCTTGCGATCGACACCGATGATGCGGGCCTCGACGCTGTCGCCTTCGTTCAGGACGTTGCGGGCATCCTCGACGCGGTCGGCGCTGATCTCGGAAGCCTTGAGCACGGCAACGACATCGGTGGCCAGCTCGACCTGGGCCTGCTTGGCATCGACCTCTACCACACGGCCGGTGACGATGGAGCCCTTGTCGTTGACTGCCAGGAACTCGGAGACCGGATCAGTATCCAGCTGCTTGATGCCCAGGGAGATGCGCTCACGCTCCGGATCGATGGAGAGGATCACGGCCTCGGCCTCATCGCCCTTCTTGAACTGGCGCACCGCTTCTTCGCCGGTATCGGTCCAGGAAATGTCGGAGAGGTGAACCAGGCCGTCGATGCCGCCTTCCAGGCCGATGAAGATGCCGAAGTCGGTGATCGACTTGATGGTGCCGGCAACACGATCGCCCTTGTTGTAGGTGGCGCTGAAGGTCTCCCAGGGGTTGGCGGTGCACTGCTTGATACCCAGGGAGATACGACGACGCTCC
This sequence comes from Halomonas sp. C10-5, assembly GCF_057169305.1. Lineage (NCBI taxonomy): Bacteria > Pseudomonadati > Pseudomonadota > Gammaproteobacteria > Oceanospirillales > Halomonadaceae > Halomonas > Halomonas sp. C10-5. Next base: position 1,481,309 of record NZ_CP175665.1, on the reverse strand, counting down.
TCGTCGATATCCAGGACCATGACGTCCACATCGTCGCCGACCTGGACGACCTTGGACGGATGGATGTTCTTGTTGGTCCAGTCCATTTCGGAGACGTGGACCAGACCCTCGACACCCTCTTCCAGCTCGGCGAAGCAGCCGTAGTCGGTGAGGTTGGTGACGGTAGCGTGAACCTTGGTGCCTTCCGGGTAACGATCCTTGATGTTGACCCAGGGATCCTCGCCCAGCTGCTTCAGGCCCAGGGAGACGCGATTGCGCTCGCGGTCGAACTTGAGCACCTTGACGGTGATCTCGTCGCCCACGGCCACGATCTCGCTCGGATGCTTGATGCGCTTCCAGGCCATGTCGGTGATGTGCAGCAGGCCATCGACGCCGCCCAGGTCGACGAAGGCGCCGTAGTCGGTGAGGTTCTTGACGATACCGACGATCTGCTGGCCTTCCTGCAGGGTCGCGAGCAGTGCCTCACGCTCGGCACTGTTCTCGGCCTCGAGCACGGCGCGACGGGAAACGACAACGTTGTTGCGCTTCGGGTCGAGCTTGATGACCTTGAAGTCGAGTTCCTTGTTTTCGAGGTGCGTGGTGTCGCGCACCGGACGCACGTCGACCAGGGAACCCGGCAGGAAGGCACGGATGGAGTCGACGTCGACGGTGAAGCCGCCCTTGACCTTGCCGTTGATCACGCCCTTGACGATCTCGTCCTTCTCGAAGGCGGCTTCCAGCACCTTCCACGCTTCGGCGCGCTTGGCCTTCTCGCGGGAGAGGCGGGTCTCGCCGAAACCGTCCTCGACGGCTTCCAGGGCGACGTGGACTTCGTCACCGACTGCGATGGCCAGTTCGCCGTTCTCGTCACGGAACTGGGCCGAGGGGATCTGACCTTCGGACTTCAGGCCGGCATTGACGGTGACCCAGTCACCCTCGATGTCGACGACGGTAGCCACGACGATGGCGCCGGGCTCCATGTTGATGTCCTGGAGAGACTGTTCAAAAAGTTCAGCAAAGCTTTCGCTCATGATGTTCCTACGTGATCAACGTTAAAGTGCGGCGGAGCCGCTTCCTCCGCACCACCAGCGAGTGCGGGCCTTATTCACCAAACCCCCGGAGATGTTGGCGCTGGTTCGACCTGGCTCGGCTCTCGGCTAACGGTGCCGAACCACGTCATCACATGCTGCCGGAGGCGCCGCAAGGGAGTTTCAGGCGTCGGGGAGCAGACCGCGTTGGGTCAGGAGCTCCGTCAGCCGATCCACCACTTCCGGTATCGTCAGGCGCGTGGTATCAAGCGTGATGGCGTCATCGGCCGGCTTGAGTGGCGCCACGCTGCGCTGCATATCGCGGGCGTCGCGCGCCTGAATCTCCTTCAAAAGACTCGATAGACTAGCATCCACCCCGGCCTCTCGCAACTGGCGCTGGCGGCGATGGGCGCGTTCCTCGGCACTCGCGGTGAGAAAGATCTTCAGCGGCGCCTCCGTGAATACCACCGTGCCCATGTCACGCCCGTCGGCCACCAGGCCCGGGGGCTTGCGGAAGTCGCGCTGGCGACTCAGCAGCGCCTCGCGCACCGCGGGCAGCGCGGCGACCCGCGAGGCGGCGTCGCCCACCTGCTCGGTGCGGATGGTGGTGGTGGCGTCATCACCCTCGAGCAGCACCCGGGTGGAGTCGGCCTCGGCCACGAACACCACATCGAGACCGCGCGCCACCTCGGCGAGCCGCGCCTCATCCTCCAGAGACACGCCGTGCTTGCCGGCGGCCAGGGCGGTCAGGCGATAGAGGGCGCCGCTGTCGAGCAGGTGCCAGCCCAGCCGCTCGGCGACCAGGCGACTGATGGTGCCCTTGCCGGCACCGCCGGGGCCATCGATGGCCAACACCGGTGCCTGGGTCCGGGATTCACTCATGCGCCCTCCTCGTTCGACTCTTCCTGCAGTGTCAGCCCCACCTTGCGTGCCAGGTCGACGAACCCGGGGAAGGAGGTGGCCACGTTGGCGCAGTCATCGATGATGATCTCGCCACTGGCGCGCAGGGCGGCGATGGCAAACGCCATGGCGATGCGGTGATCCTCGAGGCTGTCGATGCGCCCGCCGCCATAGTTGGGACCCTCGACATTGCCACCGCCCACGATATCGATGCCATCGGGATACAGAGTGTGCTCGACGCCGATGGCGGCCAGTCCGTCGGCCATGGCCTGCAGCCGGTCGGACTCCTTGACCCGCAGCTCCTCCGCCCCGCGCAGTCGGGTAGTGCCCTCGGCGTTGGCCGCAGCGATAAACAGCGCCGGGAACTCGTCGATGGCCAGCGGCACCTGATCCACCGGGATCTCGATGCCCTTGAGGGGAGCGTAGCGGATATGCAGGTCGGCCACCGGCTCGCCGCCCACCTCACGCTCGTTCGTCAGGCGCAGGTCGGCCCCCATGAGCTGGAGGATATTGATCACCCCGATGCGGGTCGGGTTGATGCCGACATGCTCCAGCACCAGGTCGGAGCCGGGGGTAATCGCCGCCGCCACCAGGAAGAAGGTGGCGGAGGAGATATCGCTGGGCACGTCGATGGGGGCCGCGGTCAGCTTGCCGCCACCCTCGAGCCAGCAGGTGTCGCCCTCACGATGCACCGCGTAGCCGAACCCGGTCAGCATGCGCTCGGTATGATCCCGAGTCGGTGCCGGCTCGCGCACACGGGTCTCGCCCTCGGCGTAGAGGCCGGCGAGCAGCAGGCAGGACTTCACCTGGGCGCTGGCCATGGGCATGTCGTAGGTGATGCCCTTGAGCGCACGGCCGCCGTGGAGATGCAGCGGCGGGCGGCCGCCCTCGGCGGTATCGATCTCGGCACCCATCAGGCGCAGCGGATCGGCCACCCGGTTCATGGGGCGCTTGGTCAGCGAGGTGTCGCCGGTCAGCTCGGTATCGAAGGCCTGGCCGGCCAGCAGTCCGGCAAACAGCCGCATGGCGGTGCCGGCGTTGCCCACATACAGGGGCCCGGAGGGCGCCTTGAGGCCGTGCATGCCCACACCGTGGACGGTCACCCGGCCCTGATGGGGGCCCTCGATGGCCACGCCCATCTCGCGGAACGCCTGCAGGGTCGCCAGGCTGTCCTCGCCCTCCAGGAAACCCTTGATCTCGGTAACCCCCTCGGCCAGGGCGCCGAGCATGATGGAGCGGTGGGAGATCGACTTGTCGCCGGGCACGCGGATGCGTCCGACCACGGCGCCGCCGGGGCTCACCCGGTAGCGCAGCTTGCCTTGCTGTTGCATCTGGTATTCCGCCTGATAACTGGTCTTGTTGAGCAGGGATTCGAAGTAGTGCCGGGCGTGGCTGGCGCGATCGAAGGTCGCCAGCATGGCATCGCCGTCGCCGCGCTCCACGGCGTCACGCAGCCGCGCCACACCCGCCTCGAAGTCGTCGAGGGAGGCGAGCACGGCATCGCGGTTGGCGGTGAAGATATCGCGCCACATCACCGGATCACTGCCGGCGATACGGGTGAAGTCGCGAAAGCCGCCGGCGGCGTAGCGGAAGATCTCGAGGCGCTCGTCCTGGCGGGCCAAGGTATCCACCAGCGAGAAGGCCAGCAGGTGCGGCAGATGACTGGTACGGGCCAGCACCTGGTCGTGGCGGGCCACGTCCATCTCCAGCACCTCGGCGCCGCACGCCGCCCACAGCGCACGCACGCGGGCAAGTGCCGCCGGGTCGGTATCCGGCTCGGGCGTGAGAATCACCTTGTGGTCGACATAGAGCTCGGGGTTGGCCGCCGCCACGCCACTCTTCTCGGAGCCGGCAATGGGATGGCCGAGCACCAGGTTCGGCGGCACGCGGCCGAAGGCGGCGAGGGCGCAGTCGCGGATGGCGGCCTTGGTGCTGCCCACATCAGTGATCACCACCTCGGGGGCGGCGCGCCCGAGCTGGCCGGCCAGCTCGCCCATCACGCTGCGCATGGCCAGCACCGGCACCGCCAGCACGATCAGCGAGGCGCCGTCGATAACGTTCTCGAGGCGCGTATCGCCGCCGTCGATCAGCCCCATCTCGATGCCGCGGGCGATCTCGTCCCGGTCGGGGTCACAAGAGAGAATGGTGCCCCGAAACCCGGCAGCGCGCAGGGCCGCGGCCAGGGACCCGCCGATCAGGCCGAGCCCGACGATCAGGATGCGGGACTCGGCGACCGGCTGTTTCACCAGTGATGCCATGCCTCAGAGCACGCCGACGGGGTAGGAACCCAGCACCTTGACCTCGGCGGCGCGCAGGCGCACCTCCTCCAGCACCGCGGCGACCCGGGGCTCATCGCGGTGGCCCTTGAAGTCGATGAAGAACACGTAGTTCCACACGCCGCTGCGCGAGGGGCGGGTCTCCAGGCGAGTCATGTCGATCTGGTGACGATGGAACGGCTCCAGCAGGTCATGCAGGGCACCCGGCTGGTTGCGCATGGCCACCACGATGGAGGTCTTGTCCTCGCCGGACATCGGCACGTCCTGGTTGCCGATGATCAAAAAGCGCGTGGAGTTGTCCGGGCGATCCTCGATCTTCTCGGCGAGCCGGGTGAGGCCGTAGAGTTTGGCCGACATGTCACCGGCGATGGCCGCACTGTGCCACTCGGTCTTGACCAGGCGCGCCGCCTCGGCATTGGAGGAGACCGGCACCCGCTCGGCCTGGGGATAGTGGGCGTCGAGCCACTTGCGGCACTGGGCGAAGGACTGCGGATGCGAGTAGATGCGCGAGACCTTGTCCTGGCGGGTGGTCTCGCTCACCAGCAGGTGATGGTGGATGCGCAGCACCACCTCGCCGCAGATGCGCAGGCCGGAGTCCATGAAGGAGTCCAGGGTGTGGTTAATCACCCCCTCGGTGGAGTTCTCCACCGGCACCACGCCGTAGTTGACCGCGCCGGCCTCGACCTCACGGAACACCTCGTCGATGGCGGCCATGGGCAGGCTGACAGCGCTCTCGCCGAAGTGCTTGAGGGTAGCCTGCTGGGTGAAGGTGCCCTCCGGCCCCAGGTAGGCGACCTTGATGGGCTGCTCCAGGGCCAGGCAGGCAGACATGATCTCGCGGAACAGCCGCGCCACCTCCTCGCTGTCCAGCGGACCCTTGTTGAGCGCCATGATCCGGCGCAGCACCTGGGCTTCCCGCTCGGGGCGATAGAACACCGCCCCGGCGTCGGCGGCGGTCTTGACCTGGGCGACCCGCTGGGCGCACTCGGCGCGCTCGTTCATCAGCGTCAGCAGCTGGCTGTCCAGGTCGTCGATGCGGTCACGCAGCGCATCGAGATCGATGGGGGTGTCACTCATGGTTTTATCAGCCCCTTCTGTTTTCGAAATCGGCCATGAAGTCGATCAGCGCATCCACGGCGGCCTCGGGCACGGCGTTGTAGAGGCTCGCGCGCATGCCCCCCACGCTACGGTGACCCTTGAGGTTCAACAGCCCGGCCTCTTCTGCCTCGGCGAGGAACGGCTTGTCCAGGCGCTCGTCGGCAAGCACGAAGGGCACGTTCATGCGTGAGCGGTTGGCCGGCGCGATGGGATTCGAGTAGAGCGCGCTGGCATCGATCGCCTCATAGAGCTTGGCGGCCTTGCGGGCGTTGATCGCCTCCATGGCCGCAAGGCCGCCGATATCCTCCTTGAGCCACTCGAACACCAGCCCCGCCAGGTACCAGCTGTAGGTGGCCGGGGTATTGACCATGGAGCCGGCCTCGGCCAGGGCCTTGTAGCCGAACAGCGAGGGCATGTCGGGCCGCGCGCGGTCGAGCAGGTCCTCGCGCACGATCACCACCACCAGGCCGGCGGGGCCGATGTTCTTCTGGGCACCGGCATAGATGATGCCGAACCGCGAGACATCCAGCGGGCCCGAGAGGATGGACGAGGACATATCGCAGACCAGCGGCACCTCGCGCCCGTCCGGCCGGCGGGGCCCGCCACCTTCACTGCCGGGTATGTAGTCGAAGGCCAGGCCGCCGATGGTCTCGTTGGCGGTGTAGTGCAGGTAGGCGGCGTCACCGGAGAGCTCGAGCTGCTCCGGGCGCGGCACCGCGGTATTGCCGTCGGCTTCGCTCGACGCCGCCACCCGGACATCACCGAACAGGTGGCGCGCCTCGGCGATGGCCTTGCGGCTCCAGATGCCGGTGTCGACGAAGTTGGCGCTGCCTCCCTGACCGAGCAGGTTGTAGGGCACCGCAGCGAACTGCTGGGTCGCCCCACCCTGGGTGAAGAGCACCTTGTAGTTGGCGGGGATGGCGAGCAGCTCGCGCAGGTCCGCCTCGGCCTTCTCGGTGATGGCGACATACTCCGGCGAGCGGTGGCTCATCTCCATCACCGAGAGGCCATGGCCGCGGTAGTCGAGCATCTCGTCGCGGGCCCGCTCCAGCACCGCGGTGGGCAGCGCCGCGGGACCGGCGCAGAAGTTGAAATGGCGTGTCATGCGTCCTGGTTCTCCATCGGGGTCAGCCCCCTCGATCCATGTTGGGGGTCTATTCCGCGCTGGTGTCTGACCCCGTGCCCTCGTCGTCGACAGCTTCCTCGATCGGCTCTTCCGGCTCCTCGGGCTCGTCGATGCGTACCGTCTTGACCAGCTTCTCGTCGTTGCCCAGGCGGATCAGCATCACGCCCTGGGTGTTGCGTGAGGTGATCGAGACCTCGTCGACGCGGGTCCGCACCAGGGTCCCGCGGTCGGTGATCAGCATCATCTCGTCGGAGGAGTAGACCTGCATGGCGGCGACCAGCGAGCCGTTACGCTCGCTGGTCTGCATGGCGATAACACCCTGGCCGCCGCGGCCGCGCAGCGGGAACTCCTCGAGGCGGGTGCGCTTGCCGTAGCCGTTCTCGGAGGCGGTGAGGATATAGATCTGGCCACCGTTGGCGTGCTCGACGGTGGTGCCCTCCTCGTCCTCCGCTTCGACGTCGGCCTCGGCATCGATCAGCTGGCTCTGGGGGATGATCAGGCTGATCACCTCGGCGTCATCCAGCAGGCGCATGCCGCGTACGCCGCGGGCGGTGCGGCCCATGGCACGCACATTGCCCTCCTCGAAGCGGATCGCCTTGCCGTTCGAGGAGAGCAGCATGACGTGGTCGGAGCCCGAGGTGATCTGGGCGCCGATCAGGCGGTCTCCCTCCTCGAGGTCGATGGCGATCAGGCCCACGCTGCGCGGCCGCGAGAACTGCTCGAGGCTGGTGCGCTTCACCGTACCGCGAGCGGTGGCGAAGAAGATGTAGTTATCCGGGTCATAGTGGCGCACTGGCAGGATGGCGTTGATCGCCTCGCCCTCGTCCAGCGGCAGCATGTTGACCAGCGGCTTGCCCCGCGAGCCACGGCTGGCCGCCGGCATCTCGTAGACCTTGAGCCAGTAGACCTTGCCACGATTGGAGAACAGCAGCACGGTATCGTGGGTGGAGGCCACCAGCAGGTGCTCGATGACGTCCTCGTCCTTCATAGCGGTGGCCGACTTGCCGCGACCGCCGCGGCGCTGGGCCTGGTAGTCGGAGAGCGGCTGGGTCTTGGCGTAGCCGGTACGGGACACGGTGACCACCATGTCCTCCTCGGCGATCAGGTCCTCCATGGAGAGGTCGAGGTGGCTGGCCTGGATCTCGGTCTTGCGCGGATTGCCGAACTGGTCGCGCACCGCGATCAGCTCCTCGCGGATCACCTCGAGCAGGCGCTCGGCGGAGGCCAGGATCGCCATCAGCTCGGCGATCTTCTCGAGGATGCCCAGGTACTCGTCGAGCAGCTTCTCGGTCTCCAGCCCGGTCAGGCGGTGCAGGCGCAGCTCGAGGATGGCCTGGGCCTGGGCCGGCGACAGGCGATACTGGCTGCCGGCCTGGTCGAGGCCGAAGCCTTCCTCGAGGTCCTCGGGCTTGCAGGAGGTGGCGCCGGCCCGCTCGAGCATGCCGGTGACCTGCCCCGGCGGCCAGGTGCGGGCGAGCAGCTTCTCCTTGGCCTCGGCGGCGTTGGGCGAGCCCTTGATCAGCTCGATGACCTCGTCGATGTTGGAGATCGCGACGGTGAGGCCCTCGAGGATATGGCCCCGTTCGCGCGCCTTGCGCAGCTCATAGAGGGTGCGCCGGGTGACCACTTCGCGGCGGTGGCGAATGAACGCCTCGAGGATCTCCTTGAGATTGAGGATCTTCGGCTGGCCGTTGTCGATGGCGACCATATTGATGCCGAAGACGGTCTGCAGCTGGGTCTGGGCGAAGAGGTTGTTGACCACCACCTCGCCGGATTCGCCGCGCTTGACCTCGATCACCACCCGCAGGCCGTCCTTGTCGGACTCGTCACGCAGCTCGGCGATGCCCTCGATCTTCTTGTCCTTGACCAGCTCGGCGATCTTCTCGATCAGACGCGCCTTGTTCACCTGGTAGGGAAGCTCGTTGACGATGATATGGTCGCGGCCACTCTTGTCGTCATGCTCGATGGTATGGCGGGCACGCACATAGATGCGCCCGCGGCCGGTGCGGTACGCCTCGAGGATGCCGGCACGGCCGTTGATGATGCCACCGGTGGGGAAGTCGGGCCCGGGGATATGCTCCATCAGGTCGTCGACGGAGAGGGTGTAGTCGTCGATCAGCGCCAGGCAGGCATTGATGATCTCGCCCATGTTGTGGGGCGGGATATTGGTCGCCATGCCCACGGCGATGCCCGAGGAGCCGTTGATCAGCAGGTTGGGGACCTTGGTGGGCAGCACCTCGGGGATGCGCTCGGTACCGTCGTAGTTGTCGACCCAGTCGACGGTCTCCTTCTCCAGGTCGGCCAGCAGCTCGTGGGCCAGGCGCGACATGCGCACCTCGGTGTAACGCATGGCCGCGGCGCTGTCGCCGTCGATGGAGCCGAAGTTGCCCTGGCCATCCACCAGCACGTGGCGCATGGAGAAGTCCTGGGCCATGCGCACGATGGTGTCGTAGACGGCACTGTCACCGTGGGGGTGATACTTACCGATGACATCGCCCACCACACGGGCGGACTTCTTGTAGGGCTTGTTCCAGTCGTTGCCGAGCTCGTGCATGGCGAACAGCACACGCCGGTGCACCGGCTTGAGGCCATCGCGCACATCCGGCAGCGCCCGGCCGATGATCACGCTCATCGCGTAATCGAGGTACGACTGCTTGAGCTCGTCCTCGATGTTGACTGGCAGAATCTCTCTGGCGATGTCACCCATGGGTCGTCGAATCCTTTGCACTGCAGGAGGTTGGCCGCCCGCCGTGGCGTTGCCCGGGGCGCCATAACAGCCTCACATCATACCACTCCGGCACGGGCAAAGGGAGCTGGCTGTTCCGGCCCCAACCCCGGCGGCCTACTCCAGCACGAGCGGAGCCAGCAGGTCATGCAGCTCGCCCTCGATGGGGATGGCACGATTGGCGGCCACGTCGAGCAGCACGAAGGTGATGGTGGCGCGACTCACCAGCGCATCGTCGCCGGGCCTGCGGATCTCCTGGGCCATACGGGCGCTGCGCCTGCCCAACTCGCAGATACGGCTGGCGATCTCGAGATCATCGCCGGCCACCGCCGCGGCGCAGTAGTCGATATTGACGTTCACCGCCACGAAGGCCACGTCGCCGCGCTGCAGGCGGCGAAACAGCTCGGGGCGATCATCGAAGTAGGCCCAGCGCCCCTCCTCCAGAAACTCCAGGTAGCGGGCGTTGTTGACGTGGCCATAGCCATCGAGGTGGTAGCCGCGAACGCGCAGCGAGGTCCGGGAGATTCGGCTGTCCATGGGGTAGCGCTCCTTGGTCGAGGGGAAGCCTCGATTCTAGGCATCCACCCGCCCCATGTTCAAACAGATGTTTAAAATCTGACCCGGGATCGACGCTGGCACCCCTGCGCTCCTTCGGTGATAATGGCTGCCCTTTTCTCCGGGAAAAATGCTTCATGTGGTTCAAGCACTTACACCTTTATCGGCTGCACGACGCGCCTGAGCTGGACGCCGCCACCCTGGAAGAGGCCCTGGCCGAGCAGGCCGCCCGCCCGCTAGGTGGCCAGGATCCCCGCCGCCTGGGCTGGACCTTCCCGGGCGGTCGCGCCGATACCGCCCGCCTGCACGAGCTGCAGGGCCAGCGCCTGCTCAGCGCGCTGCGCCAGGAGCGCCTGCTGCCCGCCAGCGTGGTCAAGGAGGAGGTCGACGAGCGCGCCGCCGAGGTGGAGGCCCGCGAGGGCCGCAAGCTGCGCCGCCAGGAGAAGATCGCCATCAAGGAACAGGTGGTCGAGGAGCTGCTGCCGCGTGCCTTCGTGCGCAGCCAGAAGATCGACCTGTGGTGGGACACCCGGCGCCGGCTGATCGGCATCAACGCCAGCTCGCGCACCCGCGCCGAGGAGCTCCTCGACCTGCTGCGCGAGACCCTGGGCAGCCTCAAGGTGACGCCACTGGCGACCCAGGTGATGCCCATGCGTGCCATGACCCAGTGGCTTACCGACCCCGCCTCGCGCCCCGCCGACCTGGTGATGGGCGACCAGGTGGAGCTCAAGGCCAAGGGCGACGACGGCGTGCTGCGGGCCCGCCAGGTGGACCTCGACAGCGACGAGATCCAGCAGCTGCTGGAGAGTGGCCGCCAGGCCAGCAAGCTGGCCGTGGAGGTCGAGGGGCGGCTAAGCTTCGTGCTGCATGACGACCTGGCACTGAAGTCGCTGCGCTTCGGCGACGCCCTGATCGACGAGGCCAACGCCACCGACGACGGTGACGACGCCCTGCTGCGCCTGGATACCGACTTCATGCTGATGGCCCGGGCCCTGGGCGAGAACACCGAGCGCCTCATCGCCTGGCTAGGCGGCGAGGCCGGCACCGCAAGCGACGCTTGAGCACCATGACCGAGAATCGACCCGACAACGACGCCCAGGACCCCTGGGCCGAGATCCGCCCCTACAACGACGACGAGGTCGCCGGGGTACTGGCGCGGCTGACCCATGAGCCGGAACTGCTCGACGCCCTGACCCGTTTCCGCCTGCCACGACTCTCGCGCTTCATGCCGGGCCTCTCGCGCACCCTGGCCAGCCTGGCGCTGCGCCGGCAGGCACGGGGCGTGGCGAGCGTCAGGGAGTTCCAGCAGCGCATCGCCGGCTACATGGAGCGGATGATTCGCACCTCTACCGACGAGTTCGAGACCGAGGGCCTGGATCTGCTGGATTCGGAGACGGCCTACCTGTTCATCGGCAACCACCGCGATATCTCGCTGGACCCGGCCTTCGTCAACTACGCCCTCTACCTGGCCGGACGCAATACGGTGCGCATCGCCATCGGCGACAACCTGCTCAAGAAGCCCTACGTCACCGACCTGATGCGCTTGAATAAGAGCTTCATCGTGCCACGCAGCGCCCGTGGCAAGCGCGCCATGCTTGCCGCCTACCAGAAGCTCTCCAGTTATATCCGCCACTCCATCACCGCCGACAACCACTCCATCTGGATGGCCCAGCGTGAGGGGCGCGCCAAGGATGGCATCGACCGCACCGACCCGGCGATCATCAAGATGATGACCATGGCGCGGCGCACCGAGGATCGCCAGGCGAGCCTGGGTGAGGCGATCGCCGAGCTGCGACTGGTGCCGGTGGCAATCAGCTACGAGTACGACCCCTGTGACGTGCAGAAGGCCCGCGAGCTGTATGCGCTGCACTCCAGCGGCGCCTACGAGAAGGGGCAATACGAGGATATCCAGTCCATCGTCGCCGGCATCACCGGCCACAAGGGTCGCGTCAGGCTCAGCTTCGGGACGCCGCTCGACGCCTCCTTCGGCGCACCAGACGCCGTCGCCGCCGAGATCGACCGCCAGGTGCTCGAGGGCTATCACCTCTTCCCCAGCCACTACCTGGCGCTGGAGACACTGGGCGAGGCCCCCGAGCTGGTCGACCAGAGCGAGGTCACCGACGCCGACCGTGCCCGCTTCCAGGCCCGTCTGCAACAGGTACCGGCCGAGCTGCGCGACTGGTGGCTGGCCCAGTACGCCAACCCGGTACTCAACAAGGCAGGCCGCGCGCCCTACGATCCTGCTGCCGAGCAGGACGAGCAGGCCCAACAAGGCGAGTGAGCCCCGTCACGGGGCTCGCAAAGCCGGGTCCGGCCACCTAGACTTCAGCAAACACTGATCCACCCCTCGAGCCCTTCATGCCAGCCGCCCTGCCCGCCTCGTCTCGCCCGCTCGCTTCGCCGGCGCGTCGCCGCCTCCTGGCGGGGCTGGGCGGCATGGCGCTGGCCGCGGGTCTGGGCCTGCGGATCCCGGCCGTCGACGCCAACCTCGATCCCTCCCGGCTGCGCCAGAGCATGCAACGCCTGTATGGCCAGAGCGGCGTGGCCGTGCTCGAAGAGTGGTTCACGCTCCTCGACCGCCTGGCGGGCGCCGACCTGCAGAGCCAGCTCAAGGGGGTCAACGACTTCTTCAACCGGCGGGTGCGCTGGGTGGACGACGACAAGAACTGGGGCCCGGTGGATCACTGGGCCACGCCGCTGGAGACGCTGGGCCAGGGCAAGGGCGACTGCGAAGACTACTCCATCGCCAAGTACGTCACCCTCAAGCAACTCGGCGTGCCGGGCAACCAACTGCGCATGATCTATGTAAAGGCGCGTATCGGCCGCAGCAGCATCACCCAGGCGCACATGGTGCTGGGCTGGTACGAGACACCCTCGGCCCAGCCGCTGGTGCTCGACAACCTGGTGCCGTCGATCACCCCCGCCGAGCAGCGTACCGACCTCGACCCGGTCTTCAGCTTCAACAGCCAGGGGCTCTGGGCCGGCGGCAGCAGCCAGTCCCGCGCCGACCCGCTGGCTCGGCTCTCGCGCTGGCGCGGGGTCATCGACCGCATGCGTGACCAGGGATTCATCTGAACCGGGTGCCACACCCGTGGGGAGAACAACGACCATGTCGCTTATCAAGCAGCTCTGGCTCACCGTCATCATCCTGCTGCTGCTCGCCTTCGGTGGCAGCCTGTTCATCGGCGTGACCACCAGTCGTGGCTATATCGAGCAGGAAGTCGAGATCAAGAACCGCGACAACGCCAACGCCCTGGCGCTGACCATGAGCCAGATGGAGAAGGACCCGGTCACCATCGGCCTGCTGCTGGCGGCGCAGTTCGATACCGGCCACTATCGCCGCATCGAACTGCGCGACCCCGAGGGCGATATCATCGACCTGCGCGAGGGTCCCGAGACGGTGCCCGACGTGCCGGGCTGGTTTGTCGATCTGGTCAGCTTCGAGGTGCCCGCCGGTCGTGCGGTGATCCAGGATCGCTGGAACCAGTACGGCACCCTCACCCTGGAGAGCCAGCACAGCTTCGCCTATCGCTCGCTTTGGCGCAGCACCCTGGAACTCATGGGCTGGTTCGCCCTGGCCGGCGTGATCAGCCTGGCGCTCGCGGCCTGGATCGTGCGCACCATCCGTCGCCCGTTGCGCCAGGTGGTCGAACAGGCCCGGGACATCGGCGACCGCCGCTTCACCACCTCCCCCGAACCGCGCACCCGTGAGCTCAAGGAGGTGGTGCAGGCCATGAACCAGCTCTCCGGCTCGGTGGCCGAGATGCTCGGCCGCGAGAGCGAGCGCCTCGACCTGCTGCGCAAGCGGCTGCAGCATGACCCGGTCTCCGGCGTGCTCAATCGTGAAGCCTTCATGCATCAGCTACGCATCATGCTGGAGAGCAACAACCGCCGCGCCACCGGCACCCTGCTGATGGTGCGCGTCGCGCAGCTGGGCGAGGTCAGCGAACACCTCGGCCATGCCGAGACCGACAAGCTGCTGCACGCCCTCGCCCAGAGCCTGGAGCAGCTGGGCGATATCCGTGGCGAGGGCATCGCCGGGCGCCTCTCCGGCACCGACTTCGCCCTCTTGGTGCCGGCCAACACCGATACCAATGCCATCGGCCAGGAGCTGACCCAGCGGCTGGCCGCACTCAAGCAGGATCATCACGGCATCCGCCTCGGGCTGCCCTCAGCGCTGATCGCCTACGCCCAGGGCGACCGCCCCCGCGCCCTGCTGGCGAGCCTCGACGGCGCGCTCTCCACCGCCGAGCACCGCGGCGACCTAGCCCAACTGGTGGCCGAGGGGCAACAGCGCCTGCCGCTCTACCAGAGTCATACCGAATGGCGCCAGGCCCTGACCCAGGCACTGGAGGACGGCATCTACCTCGGCCGCTTCCCGGTGCTCGACGCCGAGGGCAAGCTGCTGCACCTCGAGTGCCCCTCACGCCTGCGCCTCAAGGGGGAGTGGCGGCCGGCCGGCATCTTCATGCCGTGGATCTCGCGGCTCGGCCTGGATGCCCGCCTCGACCTGGCGGTGGCTCGGGAGACGCTGCGCGAGATCAACCGTCACGGCAAGCCGCTGGGGATCAACCTCTCCCCTGCCTCGGTGCACGATGGGCGCTTCGTGATGGACCTCAGCGGATTGCTACAGGGCAACCGCGAGGCCGCCCGCCAGCTGTGGATCGAGGTGCCCGAGGCCATGGTGATCCACGACCTGGAGAGCTTCCGCAGCCTGTGCCGCCAGCTGCAGCCCTTCGGCTGCAAGCTCGGCCTCGAGCATGTCGGCCGCGAGTTCCGCCGCATCTCCGACCTCAAGGACCTGGGGCTCACCTACCTCAAGATCGACGCCTCTCTGGTCAAGGGCATCGCCGAGAGCCCCGAACGCCAGACCCTGCTGCGCGGCATGGCCACCCTCTGCCACTCCATCGGCATCCTGGCCATCGCCGAGGGCGTCGACAGCCTGCAGGAGTCCGAGCTGGTCCATGAGCTCGGCATCGACGGCGTCACCGGCCCCGGTATCCGCCAGCTCGACCGACCCGGCGGCTGAGAAACAGCCTCCACGACGAGAAGCGCCGCCTGGCAAACAAGCCAGGCGGCGCTTTCGTTGTGGGCCGTACCATTGCATTCAGATCACCCCGCTCTCCTCATCCTCCGAACCGACTAGCCGCAGCCCGTTGAGCCGACGACGCAGAGACTGGCGCTCCATCACCTTCTCCTGGGCCGCCTCCGGCAGCTCGGTAAAGCTGATCACCCCCTTGTCCATCAGTAGCTCGAGCACGTCCTCCAGTACCCGCACGAAGGCCAGGTCCGTCGCCTGAAAATAGGCACGCCCACGACTCGACTCCCCCTCGGTCAGGAACGCCAGCAGCTCAGGCGAATCCGCCGCCAGGTACTCGTCACACTCCGCCGTCAACTCCCGGCTGACCAGCTCGATGCGACCGTCACTGTCGCGCTTGATGTACATGGGTGAGCTCCTGAACAGGGTATGAAGGCAGCTTAGGCCTTCGGGGTATAAGGCGGCAAGGTGGCTGTTGCAGATAAAGACAGCGCCCGGCAGGGCCGGGCGCTGGGGTGGGTTAGTAATGGTTACTCAATATCGAGCTGGCCGTCATCAATGAGGGTTTGAAGCAGGGTGCTGGTGTAACTGACATCCTCCAGAAGAATGGTCTGATCGGCACCGCTGATGGTAGTACCATCAGAAGTCAGCTCACCTGAGGTGCTGATATGCAGGAGAGTACCTGAGGCACTGGCTTCAGCCTGAATATAAGACGACAAACTATCACCATCATCCATCCCGCTCAGCAGGTCGGAGAGATTCAGCACATCGCCTTCTGTAGCGGAGAAATCAGTGACCGTATCATTCGCAGGAGTGCCAGGCTCACCTTCATCACCAAGGTTCCAGACGAAGGTGTCGGCACCTGCGCCGCCAGTGAGTGAGTCGCTGCCGGGCCCACCTACCAGAATGTCCTCACCTATATCGCCGATTAGAGTGTCGTCACCTTCGAGACCGACAAGTGTCATGGCCTGCCCGTCATCAGCCTCCAGATTATCTGAGCCAGCCGTACCCATGTCGATTTCATGGTCATCCGGGCTTAGGTGAATATCAATGGCATCCTCAATCAACACCGTATCACCATCGCCATCGGTCAGGTTCAGATCAAGGGCGAAGTCTACGGCTTCACCCGGCGTGACAGCGACGCCACTGAAGCTGTTGACCGTGAATGCGGTTCCGGCATCATAGTGGAATTCAAGGCTGCTGAATCCATCATCGGTCACCGCGGCAAGAGCAGTGCCATCAACAACACCTCCGACAAGAACCTGACCTTCATAGCTAGAGTTATCCCAATCCAGAGTGAAAGTTTGTCCACCGACCGCGACAGACTCAATACCGGCGTAAACGGTAACACTCTGATTATTGTACTCAATCACCACTGCTGTAATTGGGTCCAGATCCCCATTACCAATGGAAATATCATCCGGATCTACACTAGTACCGTCATCGTAATCATCATAGGCAGCAATACGGACCGTCGTAGACCCTTTGACACCAATTATTGCTCCTGCCCCCTGCACAGTATAATGGCTATCGTAAGTAATAGGTCCTGTTTTGAAATCCCCATCCAAGCCTTGGACGAAATCAATTCGGATGCCCTCACCACCCCCAATTGTCATTCCTGTACCAGTCGCAAAGTCATTATTACTGGTGTTCACAGTAGATCCAGCTTCCGTCGGGGTTAACAAGATATCTCGATCGTCTCCTGTTGTATCATCAAAGAAGAAGTAGGATGAATTACCGCCATCAGGTGCATAACCACCATCCGCCACCGAGAACGATGATGCTCCACCATCAATCTGCTGGTGCAGAGTAAAGGAGTACGTATCGCTCGCGCCGCCCAAATCGGCATCAGGGTTCAACTCAACCGTAAACACCTTGCTAGATAAATTCGATGGATCAGCGACAGCACTATAGCTGCTATTCGCAAGCATCGAGCCAATAAGGGTCAGACCATTGCTGTACAGATAAACCAAAGAACCGGAAGCAGTGACCTCCGAGGGAGTTCCAGTACCTGCGATACCAGCAAAGCTGATCGACCCAGCCTGATCCGCCCCATAGTTGTCATCGACATTGCCATCGATATCGAGAGGGATAGCGGTTACGGCCTGACCAACCAAGTTAACGAGATATGCCTTGTCTGGATCGACCGCGTAAGGCACGTCGTCGATGATGTCGACGGTCAGCGTGCCGGTGCTGCTGTTGCCGTTGGCGTCGGTCACCGTGTAGCTGAAGCTCTCGGCGTTATCGATGGTATCGGTGCTGTTGTCGGCCGTCGGACCCTCGACCGGTGCGGTCAGCGTGTAGGTGTAGTTGCCCGCGGTATCAATCGTCAGCGTGCCGTAGCTGCCAGTGAAGGTACCGGCGGTATAGGTCAGCGCATCCCCGTTGGGATCGCTGGCCGCCAGCGTGCCGCTGATCGTCTCGGCGGTGCTGGTCGGGTCGCTGCCTTCCACCGTACCCGCCGCCAGGTCGGCGCCGTCCTGAACGAGATCCAGCGCCGCTTCGTTGACGATCACATCGGCCGTCGGGGCCGTCGGCGAGCCGTCGGTCACGCTGAGGGTCAGCGTGGCGGTCGCTGTGTCGCCGTCACCATCGGTGATGGTGTAGGTGAACACGTCGCTGTAGGTGGCGTTGGGCAGCGCCGTGTAGGTGTAGCTGCCGTCGGAATTCCAGGTCAACGTGCCTTGGGCGGTACTGTCGTCCACGGCGGTGACCGTGGCACCGTCGGCACCCAGGGTGTCGTTGGCCAGCAGGCCAGCGGCGGCCGCGACCGTCAGGGTGCCGCCGGACTGCACGCTGCCGGTGTCGGCCACGGCTGTCGGCACATCGTCGATGATGTCGACGGTCAGCGTGCCGGTGCTGCTGTTGCCGTTGGCGTCGGTCACCGTGTAGCTGAAGCTCTCGGCGTTATCGATGGTATCGGTGCTGTTGTCGGCCGTCGGACCCTCGACCGGTGCGGTCAGCGTGTAGGTGTAGTTGCCCGCGGTATCAATCGTCAGCGTGCCGTAGCTGCCAGTGAAGGTACCGGCGGTATAGGTCAGCGCATCCCCGTTGGGATCGCTGGCCGCCAGCGTGCCGCTGATCGTCTCGGCGGTGCTGGTCGGGTCGCTGCCTTCCACCGTACCCGCCGCCAGGTCGGCGCCGTCCTGAACGAGATCCAGCGCCGCTTCGTTGACGATCACATCGGCCGTCGGGGCCGTCGGCGAGCCGTCGGTCACGCTGAGGGTCAGCGTGGCGGTCGCTGTGTCGCCGTCACCATCGGTGATGGTGTAGGTGAACACGTCGCTGTAGGTGGCGTTGGGCAGCGCCGTGTAGGTGTAGCTGCCGTCGGAATTCCAGGTCAACGTGCCTTGGGCGGTACTGTCGTCCACGGCGGTGACCGTGGCACCGTCGGCACCCAGGGTGTCGTTGGCCAGCAGGCCAGCGGCGGCCGCGACCGTCAGGGTGCCGCCGGACTGCACGCTGCCGGTGTCGGCCACGGCTGTCGGCACATCGTCGATGATGTCGACGGTCAGCGTGCCGGTGCTGCTGTTGCCGTTGGCGTCGGTCACCGTGTAGCTGAAGCTCTCGGCGTTATCGATGGTATCGGTGCTGTTGTCGGCCGTCGGACCCTCGACCGGTGCGGTCAGCGTGTAGGTGTAGTTGCCCGCGGTATCAATCGTCAGCGTGCCGTAGCTGCCAGTGAAGGTACCGGCGGTATAGGTCAGCGCATCCCCGTTGGGATCGCTGGCCGCCAGCGTGCCGCTGATCGTCTCGGCGGTGCTGGTCGGGTCGCTGCCTTCCACCGTACCCGCCGCCAGGTCGGCGCCGTCCTGAACGAGATCCAGCGCCGCTTCGTTGACGATCACATCGGCCGTCGGGGCCGTCGGCGAGCCGTCGGTCACGCTGAGGGTCAGCGTGGCGGTCGCTGTGTCGCCGTCACCATCGGTGATGGTGTAGGTGAACACGTCGCTGTAGGTGGCGTTGGGCAGCGCCGTGTAGGTGTAGCTGCCGTCGGAATTCCAGGTCAACGTGCCTTGGGCGGTACTGTCGTCCACGGCGGTGACCGTGGCACCGTCGGCACCCAGGGTGTCGTTGGCCAGCAGGCCAGCGGCGGCCGCGACCGTCAGGGTGCCGCCGGACTGCACGCTGCCGGTGTCGGCCACGGCTGTCGGCACATCGTCGATGATGTCGACGGTCAGCGTGCCGGTGCTGCTGTTGCCGTTGGCGTCGGTCACCGTGTAGCTGAAGCTCTCGGCGTTATCGATGGTATCGGTGCTGTTGTCGGCCGTCGGACCCTCGACCGGTGCGGTCAGCGTGTAGGTGTAGTTGCCCGCGGTATCAATCGTCAGCGTGCCGTAGCTGCCAGTGAAGGTACCGGCGGTATAGGTCAGCGCATCCCCGTTGGGATCGCTGGCCGCCAGCGTGCCGCTGATCGTCTCGGCGGTGCTGGTCGGGTCGCTGCCTTCCACCGTACCCGCCGCCAGGTCGGCGCCGTCCTGAACGAGATCCAGCGCCGCTTCGTTGACGATCACATCGGCCGTCGGGGCCGTCGGCGAGCCGTCGGTCACGCTGAGGGTCAGCGTGGCGGTCGCTGTGTCGCCGTCACCATCGGTGATGGTGTAGGTGAACACGTCGCTGTAGGTGGCGTTGGGCAGCGCCGTGTAGGTGTAGCTGCCGTCGGAATTCCAGGTCAACGTGCCTTGGGCGGTACTGTCGTCCACGGCGGTGACCGTGGCACCGTCGGCACCCAGGGTGTCGTTGGCCAGCAGGCCAGCGGCGGCCGCGACCGTCAGGGTGCCGCCGGACTGCACGCTGCCGGTGTCGGCCACGGCTGTCGGCACATCGTCGATGATGTCGACGGTCAGCGTGCCGGTGCTGCTGTTGCCGTTGGCGTCGGTCACCGTGTAGCTGAAGCTCTCGGCGTTATCGATGGTATCGGTGCTGTTGTCGGCCGTCGGACCCTCGACCGGTGCGGTCAGCGTGTAGGTGTAGTTGCCCGCGGTATCAATCGTCAGCGTGCCGTAGCTGCCAGTGAAGGTACCGGCGGTATAGGTCAGCGCATCCCCGTTGGGATCGCTGGCCGCCAGCGTGCCGCTGATCGTCTCGGCGGTGCTGGTCGGGTCGCTGCCTTCCACCGTACCCGCCGCCAGGTCGGCGCCGTCCTGAACGAGATCCAGCGCCGCTTCGTTGACGATCACATCGGCCGTCGGGGCCGTCGGCGAGCCGTCGGTCACGCTGAGGGTCAGCGTGGCGGTCGCTGTGTCGCCGTCACCATCGGTGATGGTGTAGGTGAACACGTCGCTGTAGGTGGCGTTGGGCAGCGCCGTGTAGGTGTAGCTGCCGTCGGAATTCCAGGTCAACGTGCCTTGGGCGGTACTGTCGTCCACGGCGGTGACCGTGGCACCGTCGGCACCCAGGGTGTCGTTGGCCAGCAGGCCAGCGGCGGCCGCGACCGTCAGGGTGCCGCCGGACTGCACGCTGCCGGTGTCGGCCACGGCTGTCGGCACATCGTCGATGATGTCGACGGTCAGCGTGCCGGTGCTGCTGTTGCCGTTGGCGTCGGTCACCGTGTAGCTGAAGCTCTCGGCGTTATCGATGGTATCGGTGCTGTTGTCGGCCGTCGGACCCTCGACCGGTGCGGTCAGCGTGTAGGTGTAGTTGCCCGCGGTATCAATCGTCAGCGTGCCGTAGCTGCCAGTGAAGGTACCGGCGGTATAGGTCAGCGCATCCCCGTTGGGATCGCTGGCCGCCAGCGTGCCGCTGATCGTCTCGGCGGTGCTGGTCGGGTCGCTGCCTTCCACCGTACCCGCCGCCAGGTCGGCGCCGTCCTGAACGAGATCCAGCGCCGCTTCGTTGACGATCACATCGGCCGTCGGGGCCGTCGGCGAGCCGTCGGTCACGCTGAGGGTCAGCGTGGCGGTCGCTGTGTCGCCGTCACCATCGGTGATGGTGTAGGTGAACACGTCGCTGTAGGTGGCGTTGGGCAGCGCCGTGTAGGTGTAGCTGCCGTCGGAATTCCAGGTCAACGTGCCTTGGGCGGTACTGTCGTCCACGGCGGTGACCGTGGCACCGTCGGCACCCAGGGTGTCGTTGGCCAGCAGGCCAGCGGCGGCCGCGACCGTCAGGGTGCCGCCGGACTGCACGCTGCCGGTGTCGGCCACGGCTGTCGGCACATCGTCGATGATGTCGACGGTCAGCGTGCCGGTGCTGCTGTTGCCGTTGGCGTCGGTCACCGTGTAGCTGAAGCTCTCGGCGTTATCGATGGTATCGGTGCTGTTGTCGGCCGTCGGACCCTCGACCGGTGCGGTCAGCGTGTAGGTGTAGTTGCCCGCGGTATCAATCGTCAGCGTGCCGTAGCTGCCAGTGAAGGTACCGGCGGTATAGGTCAGCGCATCCCCGTTGGGATCGCTGGCCGCCAGCGTGCCGCTGATCGTCTCGGCGGTGCTGGTCGGGTCGCTGCCTTCCACCGTACCCGCCGCCAGGTCGGCGCCGTCCTGAACGAGATCCAGCGCCGCTTCGTTGACGATCACATCGGCCGTCGGGGCCGTCGGCGAGCCGTCGGTCACGCTGAGGGTCAGCGTGGCGGTCGCTGTGTCGCCGTCACCATCGGTGATGGTGTAGGTGAACACGTCGCTGTAGGTGGCGTTGGGCAGCGCCGTGTAGGTGTAGCTGCCGTCGGAATTCCAGGTCAACGTGCCTTGGGCGGTACTGTCGTCCACGGCGGTGACCGTGGCACCGTCGGCACCCAGGGTGTCGTTGGCCAGCAGGCCAGCGGCGGCCGCGACCGTCAGGGTGCCGCCGGACTGCACGCTGCCGGTGTCGGCCACGGCTGTCGGCACATCGTCGATGATGTCGACGGTCAGCGTGCCGGTGCTGCTGTTGCCGTTGGCGTCGGTCACCGTGTAGCTGAAGCTCTCGGCGTTATCGATGGTATCGGTGCTGTTGTCGGCCGTCGGACCCTCGACCGGTGCGGTCAGCGTGTAGGTGTAGTTGCCCGCGGTATCAATCGTCAGCGTGCCGTAGCTGCCAGTGAAGGTACCGGCGGTATAGGTCAGCGCATCCCCGTTGGGATCGCTGGCCGCCAGCGTGCCGCTGATCGTCTCGGCGGTGCTGGTCGGGTCGCTGCCTTCCACCGTACCCGCCGCCAGGTCGGCGCCGTCCTGAACGAGATCCAGCGCCGCTTCGTTGACGATCACATCGGCCGTCGGGGCCGTCGGCGAGCCGTCGGTCACGCTGAGGGTCAGCGTGGCGGTCGCTGTGTCGCCGTCACCATCGGTGATGGTGTAGGTGAACACGTCGCTGTAGGTGGCGTTGGGCAGCGCCGTGTAGGTGTAGCTGCCGTCGGAATTCCAGGTCAACGTGCCTTGGGCGGTACTGTCGTCCACGGCGGTGACCGTGGCACCGTCGGCACCCAGGGTGTCGTTGGCCAGCAGGCCAGCGGCGGCCGCGACCGTCAGGGTGCCGCCGGACTGCACGCTGCCGGTGTCGGCCACGGCTGTCGGCACATCGTCGATGATGTCGACGGTCAGCGTGCCGGTGCTGCTGTTGCCGTTGGCGTCGGTCACCGTGTAGCTGAAGCTCTCGGCGTTATCGATGGTATCGGTGCTGTTGTCGGCCGTCGGACCCTCGACCGGTGCGGTCAGCGTGTAGGTGTAGTTGCCCGCGGTATCAATCGTCAGCGTGCCGTAGCTGCCAGTGAAGGTACCGGCGGTATAGGTCAGCGCATCCCCGTTGGGATCGCTGGCCGCCAGCGTGCCGCTGATCGTCTCGGCGGTGCTGGTCGGGTCGCTGCCTTCCACCGTACCCGCCGCCAGGTCGGCGCCGTCCTGAACGAGATCCAGCGCCGCTTCGTTGACGATCACATCGGCCGTCGGGGCCGTCGGCGAGCCGTCGGTCACGCTGAGGGTCAGCGTGGCGGTCGCTGTGTCGCCGTCACCATCGGTGATGGTGTAGGTGAACACGTCGCTGTAGGTGGCGTTGGGCAGCGCCGTGTAGGTGTAGCTGCCGTCGGAATTCCAGGTCAACGTGCCTTGGGCGGTACTGTCGTCCACGGCGGTGACCGTGGCACCGTCGGCACCCAGGGTGTCGTTGGCCAGCAGGCCAGCGGCGGCCGCGACCGTCAGGGTGCCGCCGGACTGCACGCTGCCGGTGTCAGATACGGCCAAAGCTCCATCATCATTTATGTCGATTGTCAGCGTCGCCGGGTCGGAGACGTCACCGTCACTGTCGGTGACGCGCACATCGAACAGGTCCTGCACCTGGTCGGCACCCAGAATGGCGTCGGCGGTGTCGTGATCCAGGGTGTTATCGCTGAGCGTGTAGCTCCAGCTGCCGTCGGTGTCGACGGTCAGGGTGCCGTAGTCACCGTTGACCACGGTGCCGTCCGCGGCAATCACGACCCAGCTGCCAGACGCGTCCTGTACCTCGATCTGGTCGAGGGTGTCGGCGCCGGTGGTGATCTGGAAGGTGCCGGTCACGGTGGTGGTGATCGCTGCCCCGCCCTGGCCACTGCCGTCGGTCAGCGCGGACTCCCATACGGTATCGCCGTCCTCGTTGAGATCCGGGGTGGTGACCGTGGGGGTGGAGTCCTCGGCGATGCTCAGCGTCACTGTGGCGGTACTGGTGTCGCCATCGGCGTCGGTGATGGTGTAGGTGAAGCTGTCGTCACCTTCGGCACCGGGATTGGCGGTGTAGGTGAAGGTGCCATCGTTGTTGTAGACCACGCTGCCCTTGGTGGGCGCGGTGGCCACGGCAACGCCCGTGGTCAGGTCAACACCATCGGCACCGGCGGTGTCGTTGGCGAACACGTCGATGTTGACGCTGCTGTCTTCGGCAATCTCGCCCACGGCGTCGGCGACAGCCGCAGGCCCATCATCAGTGATGGTGATAGCGAGCGTTGCCGGGTCGGAGACGTCACCATCGTCATCGGTAACACGCACCGCAAAGGCGTCACCGGGTACCTGATCGCTGGCTCCGGTCTCGCCGGCCAGCGGATGATCCAGGGGCTCGGTCAGGGTGTAGGTCCAGCTGCCATCCGGGTTGACGCTCAGCACACCGTAGGTGCCCTGCACATCGGCACCGCTGGCGGAGATCGCCACCCAGTTGCCAGCGGCATCCTGGACCTCGATCAGGGCCAGCTCGTCGCTGCCGGTATCGATCTGGAAGGCCCCGGAAGTGGTAGCTACGCCACCGCCGCTGCCCTGCTCGAGAGCAGACTCCCACACGGTATCGCCATCACCATTGAGATCCAGCGTGGTGACGGTCGGGATGGAATCCTCTTCGGCCTGATCCAGGAAGGTATCTTCCGGGAACTCGACCTGGTCGAACTGACCGAGGCCATACTCGTAGCTGAGCGGAGTGAGCGGCTCGGTGATGCGGGCCAGCATCACGAAGCTGTGGCCACCTTCCGCGCCGCCACCGGGGCCGGCCCCCGCGGCGGTGGGATCCAGCTCGGCGAGCAGGTCGCCCTCGCCTTCGTCGATGGCGGTGAGCAGCGCCTCGAGATCCTCATCCAGGGCGCTTGCTTCCTCCTCGGCCACCGCTTCCTCACCGCTGAGCTGCGGGGTCATGGCCACTTCCTGGCCGCCCTGGATCACGGTGGGGTCGAGGTTGTCGCCGAAGTCGAGCTCGACACGGGCGCCATCCGCGGTGACGAGAACCTCTCCTTCCTGCAGTGTGTCACCGATGCTGAGTTCGCGAAGGTTGCCGTCGGCGTCGCGCGCCCAGGCCTGACCGGTGATGGCGGTAACGGTAGCGATGGTCATGGTGTGACTCCTGCAGGGTGTTCTGGCGAGAGAGCGCGCACCTACGCACGCCCGGTCAATAGCTTGAAGCTAGGCAAGAATGGTGAGGCGGGATATTGGACCGAAGGACAGTAAGCGGCGACAGTTGATCTACGTCACAAAATCGGGTCAACCGGCAGGAGACAAGCGAGAGGGTGAACACCTATGTAAGCGTACTGTTCAATGGCTGGAATCCGCTACCACTTCGCGGGTAGGCGACAGCCGCAGCACCAGCTGCATGCGGTCGCGCACACCCAGCTTGCGGAACACCGACCCCAGATGCGCCTTGACGGTGCGCTCGGTGATATCGAGGCGGCGGGCGACCTCCTTGTTGCTGTAGCCCTCCACCACCGCCAGCGCCACGGCACGCTCGCGTTCGGTCAGCCCTGCCAGGGCATCGCTACGCATCCGCCCGGCACCGCCCAACGCCTGGAAGGCGCCGCCTACGACCCGCGCCATCAGCTCCGGCGGCACCCAGATCCCCTGGTTCATGATCACCAGCCGCGCCTGACGCAGCAGCTCCGGCGGCGACAGGGCATGCACATAGCCCCGGGCACCGCTCTTCAGCGCCTGGAACGCCTCGGCGGCGCTCGGCGAGTAGGTCATCACTCCCACCTGGGCCCCACGCCGATGGAGTTCGGCGACCTGCTCCGGCCAGCTCTCGCTGTCCACCATCACCCACACACAGTCGCCACGCACCAGCCTGGCCTTGATGTCATCGGCGTGAATCAAGCGTGCATCACTGAAGGCCTCGCGCCAGCGCGGTATCTCGTCGCTCCCCTGACTGACGAAGTAGGTCGCCATCTATCGCTCTCCCATCGAATTGCTCCACGCCCGCAACACGGGCTTGAGCATGAACTGCATCACGGTGCGCTTGCCGGTCATGATATCGATCTGGGCGGTCATGCCGGGGATCACCTCCATCTCGGGATTGGCATTGGCATCTTCGGTCGAACGTACGCGCACCAGGTAGAAGGTGTTGTCGTTGTCGTCGGTGATGGTGTCGGCGCTGATGCGCTCCAGCTCTGCCTCGAGGCCGCCATAGATGGCGAAGTCGTAGGCGGTGAGCTTGATGGTGGCGGGCTGCCCGGGGCGCAGGAAGGCGATGTCCTGAGGGGCGATGCGCGCCTCCACCACCAGCTGGTCATCCGAGGGCACGATCTCGACCACCTCCTGGCCGGGCTGAGCCACACCGCCCAGGGTATTGATGGTGAGCCGCTGCACCACGCCGTCGACCGGCGAGCGAATCTCAGCCAGGCGTACGCGATCCTGCAGCCCGGTGCCGGACTCCTCCAGGGCGCTGAGGTCGCCGATGGTCTGGGTCAGGTCATTGCGCCAGTCGTTACGACGCTCGGCCCCCAGCTCGCGAAGCTGGGTCTCGGCCTCTTCCACGGCGGCCTGCAGGCGTGACACCGCCGCCGCCGCCTGGTCGCGCTCGCCGGTGGCGCGAGACACCTCGCGACGCAGCCTGAGCACCTCTACCTCGGAGACCGCCCCGGACTGGAGCAGCGGCCGGGTCAGGTTGAGCTCCTGGCTGGCCATGTTGGCCTCGCGCTGCGCGGTGTCACGCCGCGCCCGGGCCTCCCGGAGCTCCTCCTCGCGCTGGCGGATACGGTCACCCAGCACATTCTCCTGCTCGCGTAGCTCCTCGCGGGCGCTCTCGTAGGCCTCGCGCTCCTGGGCGACGATATCCGGCGCCTGGGCACGCAGTTCCTCGGAGGGCGCGAAGGGAGTATCGGTGACCAGCGCCCGCAGCCGCTCGGCCCGGGCCTGCAGTGACTGGATCTGGGAGCGATTCTCGCGGAAGTTGGCCAGGTAGCGGGTCGGGTCGATGCGCATCAGTACCTGCCCCTGCTCCACCCGTTCCCCCTCGCGCACCAGGATCTCCTGCACCACCCCGCCGTCGTAGGTCTGGACGCGCTGCAGCTGACTGGTGGGAATCACCCGGCCGGCCCCGCGAGTCACCTCGTCGATGGGCGCAAAATAGGCCCACACCAGCAGGGCGATGATGGCCAGCAGCACCACATAGAGGAACCAGCGGGCGCGGATCGGATCCTGCTGCAGACGGGCCCAGTCGGCATCGCTGGCCCAGTCGCGGTTGAGGTGCGCGGCAGTGACCCGCTTGGCGAACAGGCGATCCATGAAGGGGCGAAACGGCCTGCCGCCCACCTCGGAGAAGCGCCCGATCGCCTCGAAGCCACGCTGCTCGGCAGTGGGACCCTGCTTCCTGGCCATCAGCGTGCCCTCCCGATCTGTCCCTTGCGAAGCGCCTCGACCACCTTGTCGCGGGGACCGTCGGCCATGACCCGGCCGGCGTCGATGACGATGATGCGGTCTACCAGCGAGAGCAGCGAGGTGCGGTGGGTCACCACGATCATGGTCTTGGCCCGCGCGTAGCTCTTGAGGTTGGCCTTGAAGGCCTCTTCACTGGTGTGGTCCATGGAGCTCGTTGGCTCGTCGAGCAACAGGATCTGCGGGTCATTGACCAGCGCCCGGGCCACCGCCACCGACTGGCGCTGGCCGCCGGAGAGGGCCTGGCCGCGCTCGCCCACCGGCAGGTCGACACCCTGGGGGTGGCCGTTGACCAGGCCCTCCAGCCCGCTGAGCTTGATCGCCCGCAGCAGCGCCTCGTCATCCACCCCCTCGCTACCGCCGCCGGCAACGATGTTGTCGCGCAGGGTGCCGTAGAACAGGCTCACGTCCTGAGGCACATAGCCGATCTGGCGGCGCAGCTGGATGGGATCGAACTGGCGCAGGTCCACGCCATCGATCATCACCGCCCCAGCAGTAGGTTCATAGAGACCCAGCACCAGCTTGTTGAGGGTGGTCTTGCCACAGCCGATACGGCCCAGCAGCGCCACCTTCTCGCCGGCCTGGATGGTCAGCGAGACATCACGCAGCGCCTCGTTCTCCTGCTCGGGATAACGCAGCGAGACCTTGTCGAAGCGAATCTCGCCGCGGATCACCGGGCGGCTGACGAAGGCCTTGCCCTCGGGGCGCTCCACCGGGCGCTCCATCACGCCGTTGAGCGACTGCAGCGCGGTGGCGGACTGGTGATACTGGGCCAGCAGCGCCGCGGCCTGGCTGACCGGCGCCATGGCCCGGGAGGAGAGCAGGTAGGCGGCGATCAGGCCGCCCTGGGTGAGGTTGCCCTCGATGATCTGGTAGACACCGATGATGATCACGCACACCGCCACGCTGTGCTGGGCCCACAGCGCCACGCTGGAGACCGAGGAGCTGACCAGGCGTAGCTGAGCCGCGGTGCGTGACAGGTAGGCCGAGGCCTTCTCCCAGGTGTTCTGGATGCGGCTCTCGGCGCGCAGCGTCTTGACGGTCTCCAGCTGGGAGACCGACTCCACCAGGGTGGCGTTACGCTGGGCGCTGACCCGCCAGGTGGTCTCGGAGAGCTCGTGCAGCTTTCCCTGGGCGGCCATGGCATAGAGCAAGACGAAGGCGATGCCCACCAGCACCGGGATCACCAGCGGTGGCCCGATCAGGGCGATGATGGCGGCGAACATCAGCACGAAGGGCAGGTCCACCAGCGCCACCACCGTGGCCGAGCCGATGAAGGCGCGCACCGACTCGAAGGACTGCAGGGTGGCCGCGAAGGAGCCGGTGGAAGCGGGTCTCGCCTCCATGCGCAACCCCAGTACCCGGGCCATGATCGACGATGACAGCTTGACGTCGGCCCGGCTCGCCGCCAGGTCGACGAAGGCATTGCGCATCAGGCGCAGCGCCAGGTCGAAGCAGAGCACCACGAAGATACCCACCGCCAGCACCCACAGCGTCTCGGTGGCGTGGTTGGGCACCACCCGGTCGTAGACGTTGAGCACGAACAGCGGCATGGCCACCGCGAACAGGTTGATCATCACCGAGCCGGCGATGACATCGCGGTAGAGCTTGCGATTCTCGCGGATCACGCCCCAGAACCAGTGCCGGGAATGCTGGCGGTTCACCTCGGGGCCGCGGGCATCGAAATGGAAGCGCGGGCGCACGTAGATGGCCTGCCCGCTGTAGCTGGACTCCAGGCCATCCAGCGCCACCTCGCTCTCGGCATCGCCCAGCTCGGGAAAGATGACCCTGGCCTTGCGCGCCTTGAGATCCAGCCCCAGCAGCACACAGGCGCGGCCCGGCTCGAGCAGCAGCACCACCGGGAAGAGCGCCGGATTGAGCTGCACCAGGCGGCTCTTGACCAGGCGCGCAGAGAGGCCGGCACGGCTGGCGGCGCGCGGGAAGACGCCGGGGGTGAGACGCCCCTGTTCGAGGGGCAGTCCGGCGGTCAGGGATTCGGCGGTGGTCGACCTGTCGTGACAGGTAGCCACCGTCTGCAGGCATTCGAGCAGTTCATCCTGAACCGCGGAACGCGATGAACCTTCGGATGACTCCAGCGGCTCTCTCTGCGTCACACACACCTCTTTCATCGAATGGCCCCACCGGCACTAGGGCGATGGGGCCAGAGTAGCACCGGGGAAGAGTCCGTCTCCCCCGGCAAAAGGCCGCAGGCAGATCAGCCGCGGGAAGCGACTTCCGGGGCCAGTTGCGCGTAGCTCGCCGGCTCCGCCGCCACCAGCGCATCGATCTCGGCGTAGAGGCCGCCGGCCACGGGGGCGAAGTCGGCCGCCACTGGCGCCGGCTCGGCCCGGGACTGGCCAGCGGCGGAACGCGATGCCAGGGAGTCGATGGCCGCCGGGCGGAAGTCGGTCATGTCGAGGTTCTCGCCGACCCGCTCCAGGGTCACCTCGACGCGACGGTTCTGGCGCCGCCCCTCCACGGTGGCATTGGTGGCCACCGGCTCGCGGGAGCCGTAGCCGCGGGTCTGGAGTAGGTCGCGATCCACTCCCTGGCTTGCCAGGTAGCTGGCCACGCTGTCGGCACGCCGCTGGGAGAGCGGATCATTGATGGCATCGTTGCCGGTGGTATCGGCATGGCCGGCGATGAAGATCCGCGCCAGGTCGGTGCGACCGCGGATCTGCTCGGCCAGGTCAGAGAGCTCGCTGCGCGCCTCGGCGGAGAGTTCCGCGCTGTTGATCTGGAACAGGGCGTCCGCCGAAAGGGTGATGTCCGGTGCCCGGGTGGGTGCCTCGATGCCACCGGTGAAGTCCGCCAGGGTGAAGCCCATGGGTCCATCCGCCGGACAGATGGTCTCGGGGTCCAGGGCCACGCCGTCGCTGCCCATCTCGGCCAGGGTCGGCATGTCGTCGCGCACCACGCCCAGGGTCTGCATCAGCTGCCCCATGGCCGCCAGGGTGCGGGCATCCGCCAGGGCCACGTCGTACTGGGCATTGACGAAGGCGCGGCTGGCCTCGAAGTACTCGTTCTCGCTGTCCAGCACGTCGAGCAGGGTGCGCTGGCCGATATCGAACTGCTGCTGATAGGCACCGCGCACGCGGTCGATGGAGAGCCGGTGCTGGTTGAGGTACTGCAGCTGCTCGCGCAGGCGCTGGGTATCGTTGTAGGCGATTTGGGTGGTCTGGCGTACGTCCACACAGGCCTTCTCGCGCAGGTTGATCGACTGCTCGACCCGGTCGCTTGCCGCGCGGAACGAGGCCAGGTCGCTGCCGCCGCGGTAGAGGTTCATGCTCGCCACCAGCTCGATGCTCTGGCGCTCGCGGTCTTCGGAACCGTAGATGTCATAGCCGCTGTCGTTGCGGTAGGTGCCAGCCCGCCCGCGCAGGTCGAGGCGCGGATGGAAGGCGGCCTTGGTGCCCTCACGCTCGGCACGGCTCGCCTCGATGTTCTCGATGGCGGCATGGAACTCCGGGTTACCCTGGAAGGCCATGTCCAGCGCCGCGGCCACGTTGGGCGGCAGGCGGTCGTCGAGTTCCGGTGCCGGTGCCAGCTGGGCGGCGGGCAGCTCGCCGACGATGCGCTGGAAGCGCGCGGTGACGTCATGCAGGTTGGAGGCCTCGGTCATCAGATTGGACTCGGCCAGGGCCAGGCGGCCACTGATCTGCTCCAGGTCCACCCCGCGGCCGGCGCCCGACTGCACACGCTCCTCGATCTGGCTGAACACCCGCAGGTGGTCGGCGTAGTTCTCCTGGGCCAGGCTCACCAGCTCGCGGTAGCGACGCACGTCCAGGTAGGCACGGGTGGCCTCCAGGGTGACGTTCTCGCTGGCCCCGATCAGCTCGTAGTAGCGCACCAGCTTGGCGCGGTCGAGGCGCTCCACCTCACTGGCGGTGGCGAAGCCGTCGTAGATCATCTGGGTCAGGGTGATCTCGGCGAAACGGGTCTCGTAGCTACCGCTGCGATCGAAGA
The DNA here is from genome assembly GCF_057169305.1 of Halomonas sp. C10-5. NCBI lineage: Bacteria > Pseudomonadati > Pseudomonadota > Gammaproteobacteria > Oceanospirillales > Halomonadaceae > Halomonas > Halomonas sp. C10-5. The sequence goes on along the minus strand of NZ_CP175665.1, from coordinate 1,450,562 downwards.
TCGGAGACTGCGGTTCGCCTTCACGATACTCGCGGCCGATACCGGCATTGGCATCGACGCTGGGCAGGTAGTTGCCGAAGGCAACATCCACGTCGCTTTCGGCGGCGCGCAGGCCGTTCCAGGCGGCATGCACCTCGGGATTGGTAGTCAGCGCCTGGCGCACCACGCTGGTCAGGTCCGCCGAGCCCGGTGCGGCGAGCCCCGGCGGCAGGCTCTGGGCCACCGCCGCGGCAATGGGCATGAGGGTCAGGGCGGCACCCAGCGTGGCGGCACCGGCCAGACGACGAGAGGAGGACGTTGCGAGTGTGCGATTCATGACGATTCCCTTGCGATGATGATCCGGGGCTCGCTATGGAGGCCCGCGGAACACGAGCTTGCTGTTGTCGGGCCGCAGTCGACGCATCTTTACGCGCGACCGGCGCTTCCTTTCCCGCCTGATGATTCCCCTGAAGCTTCGCTACGCCATTCACGCCCACCTCTCGCAAGGCGGCTGATCTCGGCCCACCCCAAGTGACCAGATCACTCAGTCCAGCGTCATGACGTATTTGTAACTTAGCGTAACGCAGGGCGTGGCGTTGTCCAGCACAATTGCACGGTATCTGTTAGGAGATTGTGCTTTTCTGATGTAGGAAAAAGATTACAGGTACCACGGGGCCTCTCCCCGTGCGGGCAAACGTGCTATCGTCTCGGCCATCGACACGGTCGGTCATCACAAGGAGCTCGCCATGTCCTCATCGGAAATCCAGAAGACGCGCGTCATCAACGAGTTACGGGGCTTCATCAAGAAGCTCCTGCAGGACCCCAAGATTCTCGAGCAGTCGCTGGAGATCGCTCGCCGCCACCTGCCGGAGGGCCATTCCGAAGCGGTCATGGCGCAAATCGCCAACGAGATCTCCGACACCACCAGCGTGCATATCCCGGAGGACCCCGCCGAGCACTCCGAGGCGGACAAGCTGTTCCTCGAGCTGCTGCGCGAGGTGGTTGGCGAGGAGCAGGCGCTCTACTGAGCCCTCCCCGCTCGACAGCGGCACCCACGACGCCCGGCTCCGTCCGGGCGTCGTCGTGTCCGGGCACTGCGGCTCTGGTAGAATGGTAAAACCTTGTTTTTACTGGAGCTGTACAGCCCTCACCACCATGTACTACCTGCTCAAGCTATTTCCCGAGATCACCATCAAGTCGCGCTCCGTGCGCCGACACATGACCCGCTGCCTCGCCGCCAACGTGCGTAATACCCTGAAGCCGCTGGACCGGCGCATCGCGGTACGCGATGGCTGGGACCTGCTGCGGGTCTCGCTGCCCGCAAGTGCCGGCGCGGCGCTGGTCGACGAGGTGGAGGCTCGCCTTACGCGGATGCCGGGCGTTCAGGAAGTACAGGAGGTGCGCGAGGTCGATTTCAACGACCTGGACGAGATCACCGCCCAGGTCGTGCCGCGCTGGCAGGCTCACATCGCCGGGCGGCGCTTCCGCGTCTCGGCCAAGCGGCGGGGCTCCCATGACTTCACCTCGGCGGACCTGGAGCGCCATCTCGGCGCGGCACTGCTGGCCGCCGCCCCCGATGCCCGCGTCGATCTGACGCACCCCGAGGTGAAGGTGACGGTGGAGGTCGTGGATCAACGGCTGCGCCTGATCGACCGTCGCCTGGCGGGCCTCGGCGGCTACCCCCTCGGCCTGCAGGGCCAGGCCATGGCACTGATCTCCGGCGGCTACGATTCGCCGGTGGCCGCCTGGCGGATGATCCGCCGCGGCATCAAGACCCACTTCCTGTTCTTCAACCTCGGCGGTCCCGAGCATGAGCGCGGCGTGCGCGAGGTGACCCACCACCTCTGGCAGCGCTACAGCGCCTCCCACCGGGTCAACTTCATCTCGGTGCCCTTCGAGCCGGTGGTCGGCGAGATCCTGCGCCAGGTGCCGGACGGCATGATGGGCGTGGTGCTCAAGCGCATGATGGTGCGCGCCGCCTCGCGCCTTGCCCGGCGTGCCAGGGTGCCGGCGCTGGTCACCGGCGACGCCATCGCCCAGGTCTCCAGCCAGACCCTCACCAATCTGGCGCTGATCGACGATGCCAGCGAACTTCCACTGCTGCGCCCGTTGCTGACCGATGACAAGCAGACCATCATCACCCAGGCCCGCGAGATCGACACCGCGCGCTTCGCCGAGAGCATGCCGGAGTACTGCGGGGTGATCTCGCGCCGTCCCCACACCCGCGCTCGCCGTGACCAGATCGCCGCGGCCGAGGCCGGCTTCGACTTCGCGGTGCTCGATGCCGCCATCGACGCCGCCGAGATCACCCGCATCGACCGTCTCGCCGAGTCCCCTGGCGCCGCAGCTGCTGCCCAGGCCAAAGACGAGCTGCTCGAGGCCCGGGAGGGTGAAGACGTCAGTGTCATCGACATTCGCGCCCCCGGGGAGCGTGAAGCGGCCCCGCTCCCCCTGGCGGCGGGCCGGCGCCTGGAGATCCCCTTCTATGAGCTCCAGCAGCGCGCTCCGCAACTGCCGGATGACCGTCGCTACTTCCTCTACTGCGATCAGGGGGTGATGAGTCGCATGCAGGCCCTGCATCTGCAGGATCGCGGCCTCACCCATTTCGGGGTCTACCTCGCGTCCTCGGCGCGTTGAAATCGTTGCGCCGCGTGGCCTGGGAACGTCTACGCTGGAGGGAAAGATACCTTTCGTTACACGAAGGGACACCCCGGGAGCGAGACGATGGTCAGGCGCAGGCGTCAGGCCCCATGCAGAGACGCCGGAAATGGCGAGATACTGCTCGACGATGGCTGGCCGCGGCCGCCGCGACTGGCCGAGCCTCGCGAGATCCGGCGGCGCCGGCTATGGCCCTGGCTTCTGCTCGTCCTCGCCTTGGTCGGTACCGCCGTGGCCGGCTTGGTGGTGGCCGAGGTGCGCTCCTCGGAGTGGCAGGCCCGCGAACTCTCCCGCTATGCCGGCCAGCTCACCTATGCACTGGCCCCCGGGCCCAGCGAGCGCTGGCAACCACCGGTACACGGCCCCTTCGACGCACGCCTCGGCTACACCCGCCTGGCCGATTTCCAGCGCCGGCTGCTGCAGAGTGACTTTCGCATCGAGCAGCAGGCGCGCTTCTCGCCGGCGCTGATGCGCTACGCTGCACGCGGCTTCTTCCCACCCTACCGCGAGAAGACCTCGGCCGGGCTCGACGTCGCCACCTGCAGCGGCGAACCGCTCTACCGCTTTCGCCATCCAGAGCGCCACTATCCCGACTTCGAGTCCATCCCGCCCGTGGCACTGGCGATGCTGCTGTTTATCGAGAATCGTGGCCTGCTCGACAGCGAGAGCCCCCACGCCAACCCCGCGGTGGACTGGCCGCGCTTCGCCCGCGCGGCCCTCTCCCAAGTGGGCGAGGCGCTGTCGCTGCCCGGTCAGTCTGCCGGCGGCAGCACCCTGGCCACCCAGATCGAGAAGTACCGCCACTCCCCCGGGGGGCTCACCCACTCGCCCACGGAAAAGCTCCGCCAGATGCTCTCGGCCAGCGTGCGCAGCTACCGCAATGGCCCCGAGACCCTGAGCACGCGTCGCGATATCGCCCTGGACTACCTCAATACGGTACCGCTTGCCGCCGTACCCGGCAGCGGTGAGGTGCACGGCCTGGGCGATGCTCTCTGGGCGTGGTTCGGTGCCGACTTCGCCGCCACCAACCGCCTGCTGCACAAGGCGCCCGGCGCCACGCCGCCCACCGCGGCCCACGGCCAGGCCCTGCGCCGCACCCTGGCGCTGATGATCGCCCAGCGCCGCCCCAGCGGCTATCTCAATTCCGGGCGGGAGTCCCTCGAGACACTGACCGACGGCTACCTCGGGCTGCTGGCCGAGCATGGCGTGATCTCCCCCGCCCTGCGGGATGTCGCCCGGGCCCAGCGGCTGGAGTTCCGCGACTTCGCCCTGGACCCCATTCGCCCGCGTGTCGAGGCCGGCAAGACCCTGCAGGTCGCTCGCACCCGCCTGGCGGGGCTGCTGGGCGTCTCGCTGCAGGAGCTGGACCGCCTCGATCTCGCGGCCACCACCACCCTCAACGCCGAGCTGCAGGCGGCCGTCACCGAGCACCTCCACAGGCTCGCCGACCCCGAGTTCGCCGCCGCCCAGGGGCTTGTCGGCGAGCGCCTGCTGGATGCCGACAGCGCCGCCGCCGTGCGCTACAGCTTCACCCTGCTGGAGCGCGGCGAGGCGGGCTTCGATGTTCGCGTGCAGACCGACAATGACGACCAGCCCTTCGATCTCAACCAGGGCAGCAAGCTCGAGCTCGGCTCCACCGCCAAGCTGCGCGTGCTGGCCAGCTACCTGGAGATCGTCGCCGAGCTCCATGCCCAGTACGCCGGCCAGCCGGCCGAGACCCTGCGCGCCCTGCCGGTGGATCGCCAGGATGCCATCCGCCGCTTCGTGATCGACAGCCTGGTCGCCCGAGCGGAGATCAGCCTGGCCGAGCTGCTCGAAACCGCCATGCAGCGCCGCTACTCCGCCAGCCCCCACGAGGCCTTCTTCACCGGCGGCGGACGCCACACCTTCAGCAACTTCAGCCGCCAGGACGACCGCCGCCGACCGACCCTCGAGGAGGCGCTGCGCGAGTCGCTGAACCTGCCCTTCGTGCGCCTGATGCGAGACCTGGTGCAGTTCACCATTCATCAGGAAGCGGATCGCCGGCGCCTTCTGGAGGACGACGACGATCCGCGCCGCCTCGACTACCTGGCGAGCTTCGCCGACCGCGAGGGGCGCGTCTTCCTGCAGCGCTTCTGGCGCAAGTATCGCCACCTCGACACCGCGGCACGTCAGGAGGCCCTGCTGGGCGGCCTCAAGCCCGATGCGCGCCGCCTGGCCGCTGTCTTCCGCTACCTCTACCCCGAAGGCGACTCCATCGCCCTGACCTCCTTCCTCGCCGAGCGCCTGGACGACCGGCGGCTCGACCTCGACCTTACCGCCCTGCACGAGCGCAGCGACCCCAGCAACCTCAGCCTCTCCGACCAGGGCTATATCGCCGGGGTGCACCCGCTGGAACTGTGGCTGGTGGGCTTCCTGATCGACCGCCCCGACGCCGACTACGCCGATGCCGAGCGGGCCAGCCGCGAAGCGCGCCAGGAGGTCTACGGCTGGCTGTTCCGCACCCGTCACCGCGGGGCCCGGGATTCCCGCATCCGCACCATGCTGGAGACGGAGGCCTTCACCGAGATCCAGCGCCGTTGGGAGCGGCTGGGCTATCCCTTCGCCCACCTGGTGCCCTCGCTGGCCACGGCGCTGGGCAGCTCAGGCGACCGTCCCGCCGCCCTGGCCGAGCTGGTCGGCATCATCCTCAACGACGGCATACGCCTGCCCACCCGGCGAATCGACACGCTGCACTTCGCCACCGACACCCCCTACGAGACCCGCTTCGTGGCCGACGCCTCCCGCGCCCAGCGGGTGATGGCGCCGGAGGTGGCCGCCACCCTGCGCCGCGCCCTGGGCCAGGTAGTCGAGGGCGGCACCGCGCGGCGCCTGCAGGGTAGCTTTGCCCTGGAAGACGGCACTCCGCTCGCCCTGGGCGGCAAGACCGGTACCGGCGACAATCGCTTCCAGACCGTCACCGCCTCGGGCCAGGTGATCCACTCCGAGGCGCGCAGCCGCACCGCCACCTTCGTCTTCCACCTCGGCGACAACCACTTCGGTACCCTCACCGCCTATGTCCCCGGCAGCAACGCCGCAAACTTTGCTTTCACCTCGGCACTGCCGGTACAGGTACTCAAGGGCATGGGCCCCCTGCTCACCCCCTACCTCACCCAGGGAGAACAGAGCCGCTGCCGCCCCGGCTCGCCATCCGAACCGCTGATGGCCGACGACACCCGCCAGCCAAAGGACGCCTCCTGAACCCGCAGGACGATCGCAGCTAGCTATGCTGCGATAGCGAAAGGCGCCGGGTACAGGTCGGAGAGGGGGTCCGAGGACCAGGGACGGCCGAGGTAGCGTACAGGGAGGTATTTACAGCGCCCCCTCGCAGGCCTGTCGCCGGAGAAACCTGGAGCGGTGTTGCCATCTGCGGTAGCCCTGACTGACCCAGCCTGTCGGGTGCAGTCAGCCGCCATCCCGGCTACAATCGAGCGTCTGATTTTCCTGGGATTCAAGAGCCGATATGTCGACGAACGCCACGCGCAAGATCCTGGTCACCAGCGCCCTGCCCTACGCCAACGGCGCCATCCACCTCGGCCACCTGCTCGAGTACATCCAGACCGACATCTGGGTGCGTTTCCAGAAGAGCCGCGGCCAGCAGTGCCACTACGTCTGTGCCGATGACGCCCACGGCACCGCCATCATGCTGCGCGCCGAACAGGAGGGCATCACCTCCGAGGCGCTGATCGACCGCGTCAGCCGCGAGCACCAGGCTGACTTCGCCACCTTCGGCGTGGCCTTCGACAACTATCACTCGACCCACTCGGAAGAGAATCGCTATTTCAGCGAACTGATCTACACCCGCCTGCGCGACAAGGGGCATATCGCCACCCGTGACATCGAGCAGATGTACGATCCGGTGAAGGGGCTGTTCCTGGCCGACCGCTTCATCAAGGGCACCTGCCCCAAGTGCAAGGCCGACGACCAGTATGGCGACAACTGCGAGGCGTGCGGCGCCACCTATACCCCGGCCGACCTGATCGACCCGGTGTCGGCGATCTCCGGCGCCACCCCCGAGGTCCGCGGCTCCACCCACTACTTCTTCAAGCTGCCCGACTTCGCCGACTTCATGCACCGCTGGATCAACGACGGCCACGTCCAGCCGCAGATCCGCAACAAGCTGATGGAGTGGTTCGAGGCCGGCTTCAACGAGTGGGACATCTCCCGCGACGCCCCCTACTTCGGCTTCGAGATCCCCGACGCCCCGGGCAAGTACTTCTACGTCTGGCTCGACGCACCGATCGGCTACCTGGCCAGCTTCAGGAACCTCTGCGATCGCGAAGGCATCGACTTCGATAGCTACTGGGCCAATGACAGCGACGCCGAGGTCTACCACTTCATCGGCAAGGACATCGTCTACTTCCACGCCCTGTTCTGGCCGGCGATGCTGCATGGCGCCGACTTCCGCACCCCCACTGCGGTCAACTGCCACGGCTTCGTCACCGTCAACGGCGCCAAGATGTCCAAGTCCCGGGGCACCTTCATCAAGGCCGCCACCTACGCGGACTACCTGAACCCGGAGTACCTGCGCTACTACTTCGCCGCCAAGCTCACCTCCCGGGTCGACGACCTGGACCTCAACCTCGAGGACTTCGCCGCTCGGGTAAACAGCGACCTGGTCGGCAAGGTGGTCAACATCGCCAGCCGCTGTGCCGGCTTCGTCAAGAAGCTGGGTGGCGGCAAGCTCTCGGCTCACTGCGCCGAACCGGAGCTGGTAGCCCGCTTCATTAGTGCCGGCGACGAGATCGCCGAGCAGTTCGAGATTCGCGAGTTTGGCCGCGCCATGCGCCTGGTGATGGAGCTGGCCGACGAGGCCAACACCTATATCGCCGAGGCCGAGCCCTGGGTGCTGGCCAAGCAGGAGGGGCGCGAGCAGGAGGTGCTGGATATCTGTTCGGTGGGCATCAATTTGTTCCGCCAGCTGATGGTCTACTTGGCCCCGGTGGTACCGGCCATGGCCGAGGGCGCCCGCGAGTTCCTCAAGCTCGAGTCACTGGACTGGCATAGCCGCCACGAGGTGCTGCTGAACCACGAGATCGCCAAGTTCAAGCCGCTGATGACCCGCGTGGAGCGGGAGAAGATCGACGCCATGATCGAGGCGTCCAAGGAGGACCTGGTGGAAGAACAGAAACTCAAGGAGACCCCCAAGGGGCCCCTGGCCGACGAGCCGATCGCCCCCGAGATCTCCTTCGACGACTTTATCAAGGTGGACCTGCGCATCGCCCGCATCGCCAAGGCGGAATACGTCGAGGGCGCCGACAAGCTGCTCAAGCTGACCCTCGATCTGGGCGGCGAGAGCCGTACGGTCTTCTCGGGCATCCGCGCGGCCTACGCCCCCGAGGCGCTGGAGGGCCGACTCACCGTGATGGTCGCCAACCTGGCGCCGCGCAAGATGCGCTTCGGTGTCTCCGAAGGCATGGTGCTGGCCTCGGCCAACGACGAGGGTATCTACCTGCTCTCGCCGGACACCGGCGCCGAGCCCGGCCAGCGGGTGACCTGAGCCACCGTGAGTCGCCGTGACCTGATCGAGGCCATCGATGCCCTGCTGCCCCAGACCCAGTGCGGCAAGTGCGGCTTCGATGGCTGCCTGCCCTATGCCGAGGCGATCGCCGAGGGCGAGCCCATCAACCGCTGCCCGCCCGGTGGCGAGCCCACCCTCGCGCAGCTGGCCGAGCTGACCGGCCAGCCCGCACAGCCCCTGGCGGAGCCCACCCAGCTGCCGCTGGCCGCGGTGATCCGCGAGGACGAATGCATCGGCTGCACCAAGTGCATCCAGGCCTGTCCGGTGGACGCCATCCTGGGGGCGGCCAAGCGCATGCATACGGTGATCGTTGATGAGTGCACCGGCTGCGAGCTGTGCGTGGCGCCCTGCCCTGTCGACTGCATCGACCTGGTGCCCCATCCCGCCTGGCAGGCCGCCGAGACCGACGCCAAGCGCGACGCCTACCTGGCACGGCGCGCCGAACTGGGTCGCCGTCGCCATCGCGCCCGCCAGGCGCGCCTGGCACGGGAGGCCCGCGACAAGCGCCTGGAGCGCCAGAAGCGCCTGTTGCAGCAGCGCCGGAGCGCCGACAGCACTGGCGCTGCCGCCACTCCGGGGAACACGGTCGTGAAGCGCCAGCGTCAGATGGCCCTCAAGGCCGCCGAACAGGCCGTCAAGCGCGTGCAGCAGCAGCTGGAGAGCGCCCGGCGTCGCGGTGACGCCGAGGCAGAAGCCACCGCCCGCGCCCAGCTCCCCGAGGCTGAGCGGCTGCTCGCCGAGGCCAGAGGCGCGCTGGAGCAAGCAGGCACGGCTGAATGATCCGATGACACTTTCCCGACTTCACCGCTTGGGGCTGATCCGGCGACAGGCCTGCGAGGAGGCGCTGTGAATACATCCCTGTACGCTACCGACGCCATCCCTGGCGTAGGACCTCCTCTTCGGCCTGTCCCCGGCGCCTCGCGCTCTTGCCAGGGACTGAAATGAACGCCCAGAAACGCTACGAGATCTTCGCGCGGCTGCGCGAGCACAACCCCGAGCCCACCACCGAGCTCAACTGGGAGACCCCCTTCGAGCTGCTCGCCGCGGTGCTGCTCTCCGCCCAGGCCACCGACGTCGGCGTCAACAAGGCCACGGCCCGGCTCTTCCCCGTCGCCAACACCCCCCAGGCGATCATCGAGCTCGGCCTCGACGGGCTCAAGGAGCACATCAAGACCATCGGCCTCTACAACACCAAGGCCGAGAACCTGATGAAGACCTGCCACCTGCTGGTGGAGAAGCATGGCGGCGAGGTGCCCGAGACCCGGGCCGCCCTCGAGGCATTGCCTGGCGTGGGGCGCAAGACCGCCAATGTCATCCTCAACACCGCCTTCGGCCAACCCACCATCGCCGTGGACACCCATATCTTCCGGGTCTCCAACCGCACCGGCATCGCCCGCGGCAAGGATGTGGTCGAGGTGGAGAAGAAGCTGCTGCGCCATGTGCCAAAGGAGTTTCGCCAGGATGCCCACCACTGGCTGATCCTGCATGGCCGCTACACCTGCGTGGCACGCAAGCCCCGCTGCGGCAGCTGCGTGATCGAGGATCTCTGCGAATTCAAGGAGAAGACCGAGCTGTAGCCGGGCAGGCGTTGACCACTGAAGGCTGGCATCGACCGTCACAGCCTGCTTGACTGGCGGCAGGCCCCGACGAGTTCACTCCATGGAAGCGCTGAAATACCTCCTGCTGCCGCCGGTCATCAACGCCCTGCTGATCCTCGCTGGCCTCGCCGCCGGCGCCCGACGACTGACGGGCGGGCTGCTCATCGCCCTGGGACTGGCCAGCCTGCTGGTGCTCGCCACCCCGATAGCGAGCCACGCCCTGCGCCAGGGGCTGGAACCGCCGCCGCTCTCCGGCCCAGCAGCCCTGCGTGGCGAAGGGGCCATCGTCATCCTCGGCGGCGGCCGCGACTACCAGAGCCCCGAGTTCGGCTGGGGCGACGCCCCCAGCAATCCCACCTGGCGACGCCTGGCCTATGGCGCCTGGCTGCAACGTGGCAGCGACTGGCCGATCCTGGTAACCGGCGGTCGCGTCCATGACGAACACAGCGCCGAGGCCAGCCTGATGGCCGCGGCACTGCGTGAGGTGTTCGGGGTGCCGGTACGCTGGCTGGAGGGCGAGAGCCGCAACACCGCGGAGAATGCGCGCTTCAGCGCCGCCATGCTGGAAGCGGCGGGGATCGAGCGCGTCGCCCTGGTCTCCCAGGCCTGGCACCTGCCCCGGGCAAGCGCGGAGTTCAAACGGGCGGGCCTGGAGGTGATAGCGGCACCCACCGAATTCGCGAGTGCCCCGCCGCCGGGCCTGCATGCCTGGATCCCGCGCGCCTACCACCTCAACCAGAGCACTCGCGCCCTGCACGAGTGGCTGGGTCGCGGAGTCAGCTGGATCAAGACCCAGCTGCCGAACCACTAAAAGCCCTCGGCCTCAAGGCGCTCCGCCAGCTGCTCGAGGATCTCGATGCCCTGCACGTCGGTGGGCAGCCAGGGTAGCCGCGGGCGCGGCAGGTGACCCAGCTCCTCGTCGATGCGTGCCAGGTAGGTAGCTTCCTGTTCGCGGCGAGCGTTGAGGAAGTCGCCATCGGCCTCCGGGGGAATGACCCGGTTGACCAGGGTTCCGGCTACCGGGACATGGGCCTCCTCCAAGGTCGCCACGGCCCGGGCGGTCTCGAGGATCGGCAGCCGTTCCGGCGTCAGCACGAACAGGAAGCCGCTCTCGTCGACGTTCTCGATGCGTCGCCGCGCCTGGTGGAAGAGGCGCCGACGATCGATCAGGGTCTTCGCCACGTCGCGGGTCTTGTCGTCCAGGTCGGCCAGCTCGTTCTCCTTGGGATCGTCGAAGGGGCTCGCCACGTCGCGGCCGCGCTTGGGCGTCAGGTGGGAGAGCACCTTGCCCAGCTCCTCGGACTTGCGGTTATGCGCCAGTAGGCCATCGGTCCAGGCCGCCATGGCTTCGGGCAGGGTCAGCAGCCTCAGGGTATGGCCGGTGGGCGCGGTATCGAAGATGATCAGGTCCCAGTCGGCCTCGTCATCGGTGATGATCCGCGCCAGCCGCTCGAGCAACGCCGCCTCCTGGGTGCCCGGCGACTGCCGCGTCAGGCGCATCTGGCGCTCCAGCTCGGCCATCATCTCCGGCGCCGCATAGCGCCGCATCTGGGCGGTGACCCGGGCCAGGTGGGCCTCCACCTCGGCGTCGGGGTCGATCTCCATGGCATCGAGGTTGGGCAGCAACCGCCGGGGCGTGTCGGCCAGTTCGCGGTCGAACACATCGCCGAGGCTATGGGCGGGGTCAGTGGAGACCACCAGCACGCGCTTACCGCGTCGGGCGGCGAGCACCGCCAAGGCCGCGGCCACGGTGGTCTTGCCGACACCGCCCTTGCCGCCTACCCACAGCAGGCGCTTTTCCAGTAACTGTTTCATATAACTCCCAAGACGGATCAACACAGACTATGGGAGTGACCCTCGGAGCTATTCCGGTGACATCTCTTCGGGGAGGCGCTGTGAACCCCTCCCTGGGCGCTACCGACGCCATCCCTGGCGTAGGACCTCCCCTTCGAAATATCCCCGGCGCTCCTCGGCCACTCCCGCCTGCCAATTTTCATCAGCAACACTTGAAGTGATCCAGGGGCGAACGCTCCATGCCCATGCGGCGGTGCCAATCATGGAAACGCTCCAGCAGCAGGGGCTGCAGCTCCAAGGTGTAGTAGGCCGCCGGGTTGGGAACTCCCATCATCTCGGAGAACACCAGCAGCATGAAGAGGTCGTCCTCGTCTCGCCGGGCGCGGGCAATCGCGCCCCGGTAAGGGGAGGAGTAGACCTCCTCCGCGAAGAAACGGGCCTGGCTAAGCCAGGCCCGAATCCGTTCGAGACGAGCCTCACGACCCTCGTGTCGGTCGTCGCTCATCCTTCTCTCCTTACGTTCACTCCTGCTTGGCAGGCGCCTCGTTGCGCAGCCGCTTGAGCGCAGAGACACACTCCAGCGCCACCAGGATCGCGGCCACCAGCACCACGATATCCAGGCCCAGCAGGAAGTAGTTGCCCTGGTCGAAGAAGGTGCGCAGCTGGATCAACAGCGCGGCGATGGTCATCACCAGCAGGAAGGCCAGCGGAGCCAGGGTGTACCACATCGGGCGACCCAGGCGCACCAGCATCACCGTGACCACGAGCAGGGTCAGGCCCGCCAGCAGCTGGTTGGTGGTACCGAACAGCGGCCAGATGATCAGGCCACCGGAACCATCCGCGCCGCCGGCGCCGAAGGCCAGCAGCAGGCAGCTGCCCACCGCCAGCAGGGTGGCCACCGCGGGCTTCTTCATCCACTGCTGATTATAGATCTCGCCCCACTCCTGGAAGATGTAGCGCTGCAGGCGCAGGCCGGTATCCATGGTGGTGCCGGCGAACAGTGCCGCCATCACGGTGAGCAGGGTCGCCGCGGTGGCTTCGGGCAGGCCCAGGCCGTTGTGGATGATGAAGGCGCCGCCCTCGACGAAGGCGTTGACGCCGCCCTGACCGAAGGCGGTGTACATCGCCTCCCAGTCGGCGAGGCTGGCGAAGCCGGCGGTCGCGGCGAGGATGGCGGCCAGCGCCAGCATGCCCTCACCCACGGCACCGAAGTAGCCGACGAAGCGGGCGTCGGTTTCCTTGTTGAGCTGCTTGGAGGTGGTGCCGGAGGAGACCAGGCCATGGAAGCCGGAAATCGCACCGCAGGCGATGGTCACGAACAGCAACGGCAGCAGCGATGGGGTGCCGGCCGGCACATTGTCGTTGAAGGCCGGGGCGACCATGCTCGGGTTGAGCAGCAGGATGGCGCCGTAGAGGATGATCAGGCCGACGAACAGCTGCAGGCCGTTGATATAGTCGCGGGGCTGCAGCAGCACCCACACCGGCAGCAGCGAGGCGATGGCGGCATAGCCGAACAGCAGCAGGATCCAGATGGCGTTACCCGAGACACCCGCGACTTCCGCCGGCATCTGCAGGGGCACCGAGGGCCCGATGCCGATCAACGCGTAGAGGGCCACGACGCCGACGATGGAGACCATCGGCAGGCTCATCTTGCGGCGATAGATCATCTGGCCGATCACCAGGGCCACCAGGATGGCACCCCACACCGGGACCACGGCGCTTGAGAAGTTCATCATCAGGCCGGCGATCACCACGGCGAACACCGCGTTGACCATCAGCAGCACCAGGAAGATGACGATCATGAAGATGCTGCGCGCTCGCTTGCCGACCACGTCGCCGGTCAGGGCACCGACCGACTTGGCCTTGTTGCGCACGCTGGCCCAGATGGCACCGAAGTCATGCACCCCGGCGAAGAACACGGTGCCCAGCACCACCCACAGGAAGGCCGGGACCCAGCCCCAGATCACGGCGATGGCGGGCCCGACGATGGGAGCGGCGCCGGCCACGGAGGTGAAGTGGTGGCCCCACAGCACATAGCGGTTGGTGGGCACGAAGTCGACGCCGTCTTCATACTCGTGGGCGGGCGTCTTGAAGTCGGGGTCCAGTCGGTAGATCTTCTCGGCGATGAACTTCGAGTACAGGAAGTACCCGGCCGCCATCGCGGCAAGACCCAGGACCAGGACGAGAATGGCACTCATGGCTCACTCCTAGCAGGTGGGTGTGGGTTGAACAGGATGCAAGGCCTCGGTATGGGACCCTGCAGACAATGGTCTAACCTTGTTACCTTCGCGTCCATGCGCTTCGCCGGCTAATCACCACTTTCGCGACGAAAGTATTAGAGCCATCGAGTCAGAGGGCATCACGCGGCGTGAAGGCCGAACTCGCCGATACGCGCCACCGTGCGTTGATAAGCCTCGCGCTCGCGGCACGCCGCGAGGAAGGCCTGCAGGTTCGGGTAGCCCTCCAGGCCGCCCCGGCTGGCCAGGGCCAGCACCGGGAAGCTCATCTGGATATCGGCGACACTGAACGCCTCGCCGGCAAACCAGGGCCCGCGGGCCAGCTCATCCTCCCAGAATGCCACCAGGCGGTGGATGTCCGGTCCCAGGTACTGCTGCTCCACCCCGCGCGCAAACATCCTGCCCAGCGGCCGCGCCAGGGCCGGCACCGGTGGCTGACCGAGTCTCGAGAACACCAGCCGCATCACCAGTGGTGGCATCGCCGAGCCCTCGGCGTGGTGCATCCAGAAGCGGTAGCGCTCGAAGGCTTCGCTGCCGCTGGGCGGCACCAGCCGACGCTCGGGGTCGTGATGCTCGACCAGGTAGTCAAGGATCGCCCCCGACTCGGCCAGCACACGCTCACTGCGACTGCGATCCCGGATCAGCGGCGACTTGCCCAGCGGGTGCAGCTCGCGCAGGGTGTCGGGCGCCAGCAGGGTCTGGGGGTCGCGCCGATGGGTCACGACCTCGAACTCGGCACCCAGCTCCTCGAGTAGCCACACGACCCGCTGCGAGCGGGAATTCTCCAGATGGTGAACCTCGATCATCGCGCTCTCCCGGTTGTCCATGGGGTCACCCTAGCACGGCAGCAAGCGCGCCTCCTGCCAAGGTCGTCTTTGCCCGGCCATCGACGGCCACTTAGACTGACGCCAACAACGACGATAAATAACAGGAGGGCGTCATGGCCAAGGTGCTGGTGGTGGACGATGAACCCAATATCGTCCTGTCGCTGGAGTTCCTGATGCAGCAGGCCGGCTTCGAGGTGGTCACCGCCGAGGATGGCGAGAGCGCCCTGGCGCGCGTGGAGGAGGGCCCACCGGACCTGGTGCTGCTGGATATCAGCCTGCCCGGCATCAGTGGATTCGATGTCCTCGAGCGCCTGCGCGGCGACCCGACCCACGCGCGCCTGCCGATCATCATGCTCACCGCCCACGGCCGTGAGGTGGAGCGTGAGAAGGGCCTGGCGCTGGGCGCCGACGACTACGTCACCAAGCCCTTCTCCACCCAGGCGCTGGTGGAGAAGGTCAAGTCTCTGCTCGCCGAGGTGTCCTGATGGCGCGTCGTCCCTCCGGCCTGCCCCGCCGCCAGCGCCTCATCGGCCTGTGGCTGCTGCTCAGCGGCATCAGCATCTTCGGCGGTGCCACCTTTGCCCTGTGGCTCGACACCCTCTTCCAGCCCCAGGGCCTCGCCCGGCTGGTGCTGTGGGCGGGTTGCTTCTCCGGCGGCGGTACCATCTTCCTGGTCGGCCTGCTACTGGAGCGCCAGCTGTTCACCCCGCTGCGCCACCTGCAGGTGCAACTGGCGCGGCTGGTGGCCAACCCCGATGCCCGCGACGACTACCCGCCCGAGGGCTGGTTGCGAGCCCTCGGGCCCGACCTGGTACGGGTGCGCGAGGCGTGGCGCAGCGATCGCTCGCGCCTGGCCACCGCCCACGCCGAGGGGGCCCGCAGCGCCGCACGTATCCGCCAGGAGCTCGAGACGCTGCTGCAGGTGCTCGACACCCCGCTGCTGCTGTGCGACCACCATCGTCGCATCCTGCTTTTCAACCAGGCCGCCGAGGCGCTGTTCGAGGACCACGCCAGCCTGGGACTGGGCAAGCGACTCGAGACCCTGTTGTCGGCCGCAAGCCTGCAGGACGCCCTGCGCCAGCTGCCCGCCAATGGCGCCCCGCGCGAGGTGCTGGTCCCCAGCGGCGAGCGCTGGCTGCGGGCCATGCTGCGCCGGGTGCCCGGCAGCCATGGCGAGACCCTGCTCACGCTCACCGACACCACCGCCGCCTGGACCAGCGAGATGGGCGCCCGGGCCGAGCTGCTCGATGGCCTGCCACGCCTGCGCCGCCACGGTGCCAGCCTGACCAGCGCCGCCGATGCCCTCTCCGCCCTGCCCGAGGGGGCCGGGGAGATGCGCCGCCGGCTGGAGCGGGTGATCCATGAGGAGAGCCAGGGCCTGGGCGAGGACATCGAGGGCCTCGCCTCGCTGGTCGAGCGCATGCAGCAGGAGGGCGAGCGCTTGATCCCGCTGTGGTCCAACGACCTCTGGGCCAGCCTCAATGAACGTCGCCCCGCCGAGCGCCAGGTTACCGCCGTGGGCATGCCGGCCTGGCTCAAGGGCGACGCCAGCGCCCTGCTGGTGCTGCTCGGCTCGCTGCTCGACACCCTGGAAGCGAAGCTTGGCGAGACGCCCCTGGAGGGCGAGGTGTGCCTGGGCAACAAGCGGGTCTACCTCGACCTGATCTGGCAGGGGGCGCCGCTCTCCGAGCGCTGCCTCGGCGAGTGGCAGCAGCAGCACCTGGAGTCACTGCCCCTCAATCCGCGGGTGGCCGACGTGCTGCGTCAGCACGCCAGCGACGCCTGGAGCCTCGCCGATGACGACGGCGAGCATGCCCGCCTGCGCCTGCCCCTGCCGGCCACCGAACGCGTCGGGGCGCCGCTCCCGGCGACCCCGCCACGCCCCGAGTTCCACGACTTCGGCATCGCCGACCTGCCGGCCCCCGATGCGGAGCTGGCCGCGCGCCCGCTGCGCGCCCTGGAGGTCGTCGCCTTCGACACCGAGACCACCGGCCTGGAGCTGCGACGCGGCGACACCGTGATCAGCATCGGCGCCTGTCGCATCGTCAACGCCCGCCTGCTGGCCAGCGAGACCTTCGATCTCTACGTCGATCCGGGCAAGCCGATCCCGCCGGCCAGCACCGCCATCCACGGCATCACCGACGATGCGGTGGCCGGCGCGCCGCCCCTCTCGGTGGCCCTGCCGCGCTTCCGCGACTACGTGGGGGATGCGGTGATCCTGGCCCACAACGCCGCCTTCGACCTGCTGGCCCTGCAGCCGCCGGGGGCCGGCATCGAGCTGGACATGCCGGTGCTCGACACCCTGCTGATCTCCCGGGCGCTCGATGCCAGCCTCGACGGCCACGACCTCGACACCCTGGCCGAGCGCTACGACCTCGCCTTCCCGCCCGGCACCCGGCACACCGCCCTGGGCGACGCCCGGGTCACCGCCGAGTTGTGGCTCTCGCTGCTGCCGCGGCTCGAGGCCCGCGGCATCGATACCCTGGAGAAGGCGCTGGCCCTGCAGAACAGCGCCCTCAACAAGGAGGACGCCTGCGCCTCATGACCGCCACCACTGACCCCAGGAGCGGGCCATGCTGAGCGCCCCGCGCCGCCGCGAACGGCTGCTGGCACTGATCGTGCTGGCCGCACTGCTGTTCACGCCGCCACTGGTGCTGGTGCCCGACCGCGCCGCGGCGATCTCCTGGCTGCCACTCTACCTGTTCGTCGCCTGGGGCCTGGTGATCGGCCTGGCCGCCTGGCTGATGGAGCACCCGGCGGCACCCACGCATCGCACGCCACCCGAGGAGTAGGCCATGCGCAGCGATCTCGTGGTGCTCGGCGTCGCCTTCGGCTACCTGGCACTGCTGTTCCTGATCGCCGCCTGGGGCGACCGCCGCGCCGAGCTGGGCCGCTCGCTGATCGGCTCGCCCAACGTCTATGCGCTCTCCATCGCCGTCTACTGCACCGCCTGGACCTTCTATGGCAGCGTGGGGCGCGCCGCACAGTTCGGCCCCAGCTTCCTGCTGATCTACCTGGGCCCGACCCTGGCGATGCTGATGGCCCCCTTCCTGATCCGCAAGATGGTGCGCATCGCTGGCGCCCAGCGCATCACCTCCATCGCCGACTTCATCAGCGCCCGCTACGGCAAGAGCTCGAGCCTGGGCGCGCTGGTGGCGCTGATCGCGCTGATCGGCATCACGCCCTATATCGCCCTGCAGCTCAAGGCGATCACCGTCAGCCACGCCGTGCTGGTCAACTACCCCCAGGCCGCCGACCTGCGTCTGGCCGACGAGCCCTTCTGGCTCGACAAGTCGTTCTGGGTGGCGCTGGTGCTGGCGGTGTTCATCATCCTCTTCGGCACCCGCCATCTGGACGCCAGCGAGCGCCACGAGGGCATGGTGGCGGCCATCGCCTTCGAGTCGCTGGTCAAGCTGGTGGCCTTCCTCTCGGTAGGGGTGTTTACCGTCTTCGTGCTCTTCCAGGGTCCCGGCGATCTCTTCGCCCAGGTCGCCGCCACGCCGGAGCTGGCCGAGCGACTGGGGCTGGATGCCGTGCCCGGAGGCGCCACCGGCTGGGTGGGCATGCTGGTGCTCGCCTTCCTCGCCTTCCTCACCCTGCCCCGCCAGTTCCAGGTCCTGGTGGTGGAGAACGTCGACGAGCGCCACCTGGCCCGCGCCAGCTGGCTCTTCCCGCTCTACCTGCTGGCCATCAACCTGTTCGTGATCCCCATCGCCATGGCCGGGCTGCTGCTGATGGGCGATGCCGACCCCGACAGCTTCGTGCTCACCCTGCCGCTCTCGGCGGACCTCCAGGGCCTGCCGCTGCTGGTCTTCATCGGCGGGCTCTCGGCGGCCACCAGCATGGTGATCGTCGAGACCATTGCCCTCTCCACCATGGTCAGCAACCAGCTGATCATGCCCCTGCTGCTGCGCACCCGGCGCCTGCACCGCAGCGCCAGCGGCGAGCTGGCCGGCTGGCTGCTGGGCATACGCCGCGTGGCTATCGTGCTGATCCTGCTGATGGGCTACCTCTATCACGCCCTGGTCGGTGACGCCTACAGCCTGGTGACCATCGGCCTGGTCTCCTTCGCCGCCGCCTGCCAGTTCGCCCCGGCCATGCTGGTCGGCATGTACTGGCGCGGCGCCCATCGTCGCGGCGCCGCCCTGGGGCTGATCGCCGGCACCCTGGTATGGGCCTGGACGCTGCTGATACCCGGTTTCGCCCAGTCCGGCTGGCTGGACGCCGGCTTCCTCGAGCAGGGCCCCTTCGGCATCGCCTGGCTGCGCCCCTACGCGCTGTTCGGCCTGGAGGGCTGGGACATCTACACCCACTCGCTGCTGTGGAGCCTGACCGCCAACCTCGGCCTGCTGGTGGGAGTCTCGCTGTTCAGCCGCCAGTCGCCGCTGGAGCAGACCCAGGCGGCGCTGTTCGCCGAGGCGATGCACCCCCATCTGCTGCAGACCTCGCTATGGCACGGTCAGACCACCCGCGGCGAGCTGCGCGCGCTGCTCGACCGCTATCTGGGGACCGGAGCTACTGCCCGAGTCTTCGCCGACGCCGAGGCCAGGGAGAGCGATGCCGAACAGCCGGCCACCCCGACCCAGATCGCGCGGGCCGAACAGGCGCTCTCCGGGGCGCTGGGCAACGCCTCGGCGCGGGTGCTGATCAACTCGGTGGTGCGCGGCGAGGCGCTGGACCTGGAGTCGATCCTCAGTATCCTCGACACCACCTCCGAGACCCTGGAGATCAACCGCCGCCTGGAGCAGAAGTCCAGCGAACTGGCCCAGGCCAGCGAGGAGCTGCGCGCCGCCAACGAACGCCTGCGTGAGCTCGACCGGCTCAAGGACGAGTTCGTGGCCATGGTCAGCCACGAGCTGCGTACCCCGCTCACCTCGATCCGCGCCTTCGCCGAGATCCTGCGCGACAGTGGCGAGCTGCCCGAGGAGAAGCGCATCCACTTCCTCGACGTGGTCGTCAAGGAGAGCCAGCGCCTGTCGCGGCTGATCGAGGAGATCCTCGACCTGGCGCGCCTGGAGAGCGGGCGTCTGACCCTCAACCCCCAACGCCTGGACCTGGTGGCGCTGGCCCGCCATAGCGTGGATGCAGTGCACCATATGCAGGAGGATCGTGGCGTGGCGCTGGATGTGGCGATCGAGCTGGAGGAGGCGCCGGTGATAGGCGACCCGGATCGGCTGGAGCAGGTGATCATCAACCTGCTCGACAACGCCGGCAAGTTCGCCGACGAGGCAAGGCCCCGGGTGCGCCTGAGCCTGATACGCCACAAGACCCACTACCGCCTGGCGGTGGAGGACAACGGCCCCGGCATCGATGCGCAGGAGCGCGAGCGGGTGTTCGAGAAGTTCCACCAGATCCAGCGCCCGGAGGAGTCGCCCGACAAGCGCCGCGGGCGCCCCCGCGGCAGCGGCCTGGGCCTGCCCATCAGCCGCGGGATCGTGGCCCATCTCGGCGGCCGGCTATGGGTGGAAGAGGCGCCCCACCTGGGCGGCGCCTGCCTGATCATGGAGCTCCCGGAGGCACCCCCGGCTACGCCCGGCGTGCCCGCCGCTGCAGTGCCCTGATCTGCTGCAGGTCGTGGCGCAGCAGCAGGTGTTGGTCCTCGCCCAGGTGGGCGACATCCACCCAGCCGTCCGCGGCGCGACCAGCGGCCAGGTTACGGCGCTGCTCGCTCAGCAGCAGCTCCTGCAAACGACCATGGGCGGCGGTGAGTGCCCGGCAGGTCGCGGTGTCGATGGCCTGCCGAGCAACCAGGGCGGCGAGACGCCGCCGGGTGTCGGTCTCGCGCACGCCGTGGCGCAGCGCCAGCAGGCGCACCGCGGCGACCAGCGGCAGCAGCGCCTGGTGCTTGAGGTTGAGGGCCCGCTCGTGGGGCGCCCCCTCCAGCGACCCGGCCAGCCTGCCAAAGCGATCCAGGGCCACCGGCTGCTCGTCGAGCAGCGCGGCCATCTCGTCGAGGAAGAGCCCCGCGGCGGGCAACCTCTCGGCTACCCAGTCACGCAGCCCTTCGGCGAGGGCCTCGTCACCGTGCACCGGGGTGAAGTCGAGCAGGATATTGGCCTGCTGCACCCGCTTCACCCGCCGCTCGGCGCTCCATATATCGAGCTGGCACTGCCACTCCGAGAGGCGCTTGCGCCACATCGGCCAACGCGCCATGACATGGCCGCTGCACAGGGGGATGCCCGCCGCATCGAGCCGTGCGGTAAAGCGCTCGCCCAGCGACTGGAAGTAACCGTCGATCTCGACGTGCCGGGCATCCGGATAGTCGTCGATGATCATGGCATTGTCCTGGTCCGGGGCCAGCAGGCTCTCGTGGCGCCCTCCGGAGCCCAGCACCAGCACGCAATAGCCTACCGGCGGCGCCCCCCAGCCCTGGCCGCGCATCTCGATCTCGGCGAGGCGGATGGCACGCCGATAGAGCCAGGCGTTGTGATCACTGATCAGCTGGGCGATGCGCCAGCCGGGCAGGTCGAGACGCACCAGGGCCTCCACCAGGCGGGACTGCCAGGCGTGGGCATCGGCGAGATCGGGATGGGGCCCCAGGCTTGCCAGGGCCTCGCGCAGCGGCGCGAGCAGGTCAGGCAGGGTGGCGGGATCCGGCGGGGTCTCCCCGGCGAACAGCTCCCGCCATGGTGAGGCACGATGCAGGAAGCGCACGGCTGGCGACGGCCTCTAACGGGCGAACATGTCGTCGCCCATCTCGTCGATGAAGCGTCGCGCCTTGCTGATCATCAGCTCGTCGCAGGCCTCGCGGCCGGGCACCATGTCCGAGCGCTCGAAGCGATGCTCGAGCACCTCGTCTTCCTCCTCCTCGCCGTCACCGGTCAGTGGCCGGCGGATCCAGCCGCTGACACGGTACTGACCGCCCTGCTTGGCCGGCTCGGAGATGATCAGGTAGCCGTTGTACTCCACCGGCTCGGCGGGCGGCGCGTTGCCCGGAGTGGCATCGTCATCGCCGGCGCCGAACAGTCCGGAGAGAAGCTTCTTGAACATGGTGAGGCTCCTTGTGCCAGCGGGGCACCCACCGGGTGCCCCGCAACGGCATCAATCCTGCTGACGGCCCTTGCCGGCGGCGATACGCAGGCGCAGGGCATTGAGCTTGATGAAGCCCTCGGCATCCTTCTGGTCGTAGGCACCGGCATCATCCTCGAAGGTCGCGATGGACTCGTCGAAGAGCGACTGCTTGGACTGGCGGCCGGCGACGATGACGTTGCCCTTGTAGAGCTTGAGACGCACCACGCCGGAGACGTTGTGCTGGGTCTCGTCGATGGCGGCCTGCAGCATGCGACGCTCCGGGCTCCACCAGTAGCCGTTGTAGATCACCTCGGCATACTTGGGCATCAACTGGTCCTTGAGGTGGGCCTCCTCGCGGTCCAGGGTCAGCGATTCGATGGCGCGGTGGGCCTTGAGCATGATGGTGCCCCCCGGGGTCTCGTAGCAGCCGCGGGACTTCATGCCCACGTAGCGGTTCTCGACGATGTCGAGGCGCCCGATGCCATTGTCGCCGCCCAGCTTGTTGAGCTTCTCCAGCACCTCGTGGGGCTTCATGGGCACGCCGTCGAGGGCCACGACGTCACCCTTCTCATAGGTGAGCTCGACATAGGTGGGCTCGTCGGGTGCCGCCTCGGGCGAGACGCTCCAGCGCCACATGTCCTCCTCGGCCTCGGCCCAGGGATCCTCGAGGATGCCGCCCTCGTAGGAGATATGCAGCAGGTTGGCGTCCATGGAGTAGGGAGACTTCTTCTTCTGACCCGTGAAGTCCACCGGGATATCGTGCTGCTGGCAGTAGGCCATCAGCTTCTCACGAGAGGTCAGGTCCCACTCGCGCCACGGGGCGATGACCTTGACGCCCGGCTTCAGCGCGTAGGCACCCAGTTCGAAGCGCACCTGGTCGTTGCCCTTGCCGGTGGCGCCGTGGGAGATGGCGTCGGCGCCGGTCTGGTTGGCGATCTCGATCAGGCGGCGGGCGATCAGCGGACGTGCGATGGAGGTGCCGAGCAGGTACTCGCCCTCGTAGATGGTGTTGGCGCGGAACATCGGGTAGACGTAGTCACGCACGAACTCCTCGCGCAGGTCCTCGATGTAGATCTCCTTGACGCCCAGCGCCTGCGCCTTGGCACGCGCCGGCTCCACCTCCTCGCCCTGGCCGATGTCGGCGGTGAAGGTCACCACCTCGCAGTTGTAGGTTTCCTGCAACCACTTGACGATTACGGAGGTGTCCAGGCCGCCGGAATAGGCCAGCACAACCTTCTTGACATCGGACATTCGAGGAGCTCCTTTCTGATGAACGCTAGAGCCCGTCAGTATAGCGCGCCAGCCGGGCCTCGAATACCGCCCCGCGGGACGTCTCCGGAGCGAGCTGCTAGACTGCGCGAATTCTGACCGGGCCATGGCCGACCTGCCCGCGACACGAAGGCCAAACACGAAGGAGAGGTGCATGAGCGAGGCGATCGCCCGCGACCTGATGGCACAGCGATTCCGCAGCTACCTGCCGGTGGTGGTGGACCTGGAAACCGGCGGCTTCAACCCGGAGCGCAACGCGATCCTCGAGATCGCCGCGGTCACCCTGACCATGGACGCCGAGGGCAACCTGATTCCCGAGTCCACCTACGCCTTCCACGTGGAGCCCTTTGCGGGCGCCAGCGTCGAGCAGTCGGCGCTGGATTTCACCGGCATCAATCTCGACGACCCGCTGCGCCGCCAGGTGGCGGTCTCCGAGTCCGAGGCACTAGGCGAGATCTTTCGTCCGGTGCGCAAGTCGATCAAGGCCCATGGCTGCACCCGCGCCATTCTGGTCGGCCACAACTCGGCCTTCGACCACGGCTTCCTCAACGCCGCGGTGAATCGCTGCGGCATCAAGCGCAACCCCTTCCACCCCTTCTCGAGCTTCGACACCGCCTCGCTGGCCGGTCTGATGTACGGCCAGACCGTGCTGGCCCGCGCCTGCCGCGCCGCCGGCATCGAGTTCAGCAACCAGGAGGCGCACTCGGCGCGCTATGACACCGAGCGTACCGCCGAGCTGTTCTGTGCCATGGTCAATCGCTACAAGGAGATCGGCGGTTGGGCCCAGGCCCAGCGCGAACAGGGGATGGAGGAGCAGCCGTAAGCCGTAAGCCGTAAGCCGTAAGCCGTAAGCCGTAAGCCGTAAGCCGTAAGCCGTAAGCCGTAAGCCGGCCTCAGTTTGCCTTAGTTCCAGTGCCATACAAAACGAAGCAGGCCCGCCAGATATCTGGCGGGCCTGCTTCTTAAAGCTTATGGCTTACAGCTGAAAGCTCCGGGCGAAGCCCGGTCAGGCGTCATCCTTGTGCTTGGCGGCGGTTTCCTTGATCAGCGTCTCGAGCTCACCGTTCTGGTGCATCTCCAGCACGATGTC
This sequence comes from Halomonas sp. C10-5, assembly GCF_057169305.1. NCBI lineage: Bacteria > Pseudomonadati > Pseudomonadota > Gammaproteobacteria > Oceanospirillales > Halomonadaceae > Halomonas > Halomonas sp. C10-5. Next base: position 1,426,560 of record NZ_CP175665.1, on the reverse strand, counting down.
GCAGCCACCGACCAGCTCGCCCTCGACCCACAGCTGCGGGAAGGTGGGCCAGTTGGCGTACTTGGGCAGCTCGGCACGGATGTCCGGGTTGTCCAGGATGTTGACGAAGGCGAAACGCTCGCCGCAGGACATCAGCGCCTGCACGGTCTGGGCGGAGAAGCCGCACTGGGGCAGCTGCGGGGTGCCCTTCATGTAGATCAGGATCGGATTCTCGCCGATCTGGCGCTGGATGTTCTCGAGGGTGGTGCTCATGGCGTCTCCCTATGAATGCAATGGACAACAGAGGTCGCGAATGCCGGCTCGGGCAATACCCGACTCCGGCAGTAGGTCTTGATGGAGGCCATTCTACTGATCCATGGCGCGTTGCGCATCCCCCGGCGGCTGGCTAGGATGTGCGTTTTTACGAGGAGCACCCCATGGCCACTCGGCACTTCCTGACCCTGATGGATGCCAGCCCCGAAGAGCTGAGCAACCTGATCCAGCGCGCCATCACCATCAAGAACGCGCTCAAGGTGGAGGGGCCCACCTATACCCCCTTCCCGAACCACACCATGGCGATGATCTTCGAGAAGTCATCGACCCGCACCCGGGTCTCCTTCGAGACCGCCATGGCCCATTTCGGTGGTCATGCGCTGTTCCTCTCGCCCCGCGACACCCAGCTCGGCCGCGGCGAGCCCATCGGCGACACCGCCCGGGTGCTCTCGGAGATGGTCGACATCGTGATGATCCGCACCTTCTCCCACGCCGGGCTCGAGGAGTATGCGGCGGCCAGCAGCGTGCCGGTGATCAACGCCCTCACCGACGACTACCACCCCTGCCAGCTGCTCGCCGACGTGATGACCTGGACCGAGCTGCGCGGCAGCGTGCGGGGCAAGACGGCGGTGTGGATCGGCGATGGCAACAACATGTGCCACTCCTGGATCAATGCCGCCCGCCAGTTCGACTTCCGGCTGCGCATCTGCTGCCCCGAGGGCTATGAGCCGCGCCAGGATATCCTCGCGGCCGCCGGCGACCGTGTCACCATCCTGCGCGATCCCGCCGAGGCGGTCAGCGGTGCGGACCTGGTGACCACCGACGTCTGGGCCTCCATGGGCCAGGAGGAGGAGCAGGCCAAGCGGGCGGCGGCCTTCGCCGGTTTCCAGGTCAGCGAGGCGCTGCTCGACCGCGCCGCCGACGATGTCCTCTTCCTGCACTGCCTGCCCGCCCACCGCGGCGAGGAGATCAGCGAGACCCTGCTCGACGACCCGCGCGCCGTGGTCTGGCAGGAGGCCGGCAACCGCCTACATGCCCAGAAGGCCTTGATCGAGTTCCTGCTGCTGGGCCAGGTAGACGACTGAGACCGGCCCTCATTAGACCTTGGTCTTGTGCGACCAAGGTTGTATAATGCGCCGCAGCACATTCCACCTGGGAAGACGCGGCGCATGACTACACAGACGATCGATACCTTCGGCATGCAGCGCAGCCTGCGCCAGTGCCTCTCCAACATGGCCGCCCTGCTCTACCGCCAGGGCCATGTCCTTGAGACCGTCACCGTGCCCCATCGCGGCCTCGACCCCGATGCCCTGGAGACGCTGGAAAGCGACAGCCGCGAGTGGTCGGCCTGCCAGCGCATCCTCGAGTCCAGCGAGGCGGCGACCTGGAATGACCAGCGGCGCTTCGTGCTTACCGGCATGGGCCGCGAGCTGCTGTTCGACATGTTCGGCGAGGGTGCCGCCGACTGCGCCTGACCGGCCCACCGCCGAAGGAGTCCTGAGGCCCGCCGACGCGATTGCGTCGGCGGGCCTCCTTGGTTATGTTGGACACGCTTGTCGGGGAGCCCCGGTAGCCGCACTGCGGTGGACACGGGGGCTGAGATCGGTACGGCCGAACCCGTTGAACCTGATCAGGTTGATGCCTGCGGAGGGAACAAGATCGTGCATCGCTGCCCGCCCCTGCCCCGCATCCGGCCTGCTCGTCACCGCCAACCGCCGGATACCAGACCCATGACCACGCCTTCCCAACGCCGCATTGCCGTGGCCGGCGCCGGCCTGCTCGGCCGTCTTCTCGCCTGGCAGCTGCTGCGCGACGGCCACGCCGTCACCCTGTATGACGCCGGCGATCTCGACACCCCGCCGGCGGCGGCCTGGACCGCCGCCGGCATGGTCGCCCCGCTGGCCGAAACCGTGGTCGGCGAACGCTGCATCTTCGACATGGGTCGGGTCGCCCTCGAGCGCTGGCCGCAGTGGCTCGCCGAACTCGAGGCGCCGGGACTGTGGCACCAGCACGGCAGCCTGGTGGTGGCCCACCCCCAGGACGAGAACGAGCTGACCCAGTTCCGCCGTGACCTGGATGACGCCCTGGGCGACCCCCCAGGCTACCGGATGCTGGATGCCGCCGGCGTCCATGCCCTGGAACCCGATCTGGCGGGCTTTCGCCACGGCCTGTTTCTCGCCGCTGAGGCCCATCTGGACAACCGTGAGCTGCTCACCCGACTGCTCGAGGCGATCCATGCCCTGGGCGGCGAGTGCCATGCCCGCACCCCGGTGGCGCCCCATCCCGGCGAGGTCGTCACCCCCACCGGCCGACGCGCCTTCGACCTGGTGATCGACTGCCGCGGCCACGGCGCCAAGCCGAGGCACCCAACCCTGCGCGGCGTACGCGGCGAGACCCTGCACGTGCATACCGACGAGGTGACGCTGTCCCGGCCGGTACGCCTGATGCACCCGCGCTACCAGCTCTACGTGGTCCCCAAGCCCGGCGGGCGCTTCGTGATCGGCGCCACCTCCATCGAGAGCGAGGACCGCTCGCCGATCTCGCTGCAGTCATCGCTGGAGCTATCCACGGCCCTCTACACCCTGTCGCCGGCCTTCGCCGAGGCACGCATCCTCGAGCAGGGCGTCAACCTGCGGCCGGCGTTTCGCGACAACCTGCCCCACGTCACCCGAGAGGACGGCCTGATCGGCGCCAACGGCCTGTTCCGCCATGGCTACCTGCTGGCCCCGGCGGTGGTCGAGCATGTGCTGGCCGAGATCCGTGGCCAGGACGAACGTCCCTTCGCCGCGGTGCTCGCCGATGCCGTACCCCGGGAGTCGCTGGCTTGACCCGGCGTCGAATTCCTTGAAGAGGAGAGCCCCATGAACGAGATCACCCTGAGCCTCAACGGGGAACCCACCCGGCTACCCGAGGGCATCGCCCTGGCCCAGGCCCTGCAGCGCTGGGGGTACGGCGAGCGCCGTGTCGCCGTGGCCATCAACGACGCCTTCGCTCCGCGCTCCACCTGGCCCGAGCGCACCCTCGACGACGGCGACCGCATCGATATCGTGGCCCCGGTAGGAGGTGGCTGATGAACACGCCCCACGACGCTCAAGACGACACCCTGGTGCTCTACGGCGAGGATTTCACCAGCCGCCTCCTGCTCGGCACCGCCCTCTACCCCTCGCCGGCGGTGATGCAGGAGGCGATCGCCGCCGCCGGCTGCGACATGCTCACCCTGGGGCTGCGCCGCCAGAACCCCGCCGGCGGCGACGGCGACGCCTTCTGGCAGATCCTGCGCGAGAGCGGCTGCCGGCTGCTGCCCAATACCGCCGGCTGCCGCTCCGCCGGGGAGGCGATCACCCTGGCCGAGATGTCCCGGGAGCTGTTCGACACCCCCTGGATCAAGCTCGAGGTGATTGGCGACGACTACAACCTGCAGCCCGACCCCTTCGGCCTGCTGGAGGCCGCCCGGGTGCTGGTCGACCAGGGCTTCAAGGTGCTGCCCTACTGCACCGACGACCTGGTGCTCTGTCAGCGGCTGCGCGAGGCAGGCTGCCAGGCGCTGATGCCCTGGGGCGCGCCCATCGGCACCGGACGCGGTCTGATGAACCGCTACGCCCTGCGCACCCTGCGCGAACGCCTCGACGTGCCGCTGATCATCGATGCCGGCCTCGGCGCCCCCTCCCAGGCCGCCGAGGCCATGGAGATGGGCTTCGACGGCGTGCTGCTCAACACCGCCGTGGCCAGGGCACGTCGACCGGCACAGATGGCGGGAGCCTTCGCCCGCGCCATCGAGGCGGGGCGTGAGGCCTTCCGCGCCGGGCTGATGGAGCAGCGCCAGACGGCGAGTCCCAGCACGCCGACCCTGGGTCAGCCCTTCTGGCATACCAAGCCCTGAGGCTGGGCTACTCGTGGCGCAGCGCCTCGATAGGGTTGAGGCGCGCCGCCTTGCGGGCCGGGAAGTAGCCGAAGGCCACCCCGATGGCCACCGAGAACGAGAAGCCCAGCGCCATCACCGCGGGCGAAAGCACGAAGGGCATCGCCAGCCTCTCGGTCACCAGCCAGGTGCCGCCCACCCCGAGCAGCAGCCCGACCAGACCGCCCAGTGTGGCCAGCAGCACCGACTCCACCAGGAACTGGGTCTGTACATCGCCGCTGCGCGCACCGATGGCCAGGCGGATGCCGATTTCCCGGGTCCGCTCGGTCACCGACACCAGCATGATGTTCATGATCCCGATGCCGCCCACCAGCAGGCTCACCGCGGCGATGGCACCGAGCAGGATGGTCAGGGTGGCGGTGGTCTGCTCCAGGGCGTCGGCGATGTCCTGGGTATCGCGCACGTAGAAGTCGTCCGGCTCCCCCTCGGCCAGGCGGCGGCGCTGGCGCAGCAGCGCCTCGATCTCCCCCTGCACGCGCTGGGTGGTACCGTCGACCAGGGCCGAGACGTAGACCACGCCGACATCCAGCTCGCCCACCAGGCGGCGCTGCACCGCCTTGATCGGCATCAGCACCGCCTTGTCGCGATCCTGGCCCATGGACTGCCCCTTGGCCTCCAGCACGCCCACCACCTGGCAGGCGGTGCGTCCCACCCGCAGGGTGCTGCCCAGGGGCTCCTGCAGGCCGTACATCTCGTCCACCACGGTCTGGCCGATCACGCACACCGCCGCCCCGGAACGCTGCTCCGCCGCCTCGAAGCCGCGACCCTGGGCCACCGCATGGTTGCGCACCGTGAAGTACTCGTTGCTGGTGCCCTCCACGCTCAGCGTCTCGTTGGCGTTGCCCAGCACCACGCTGGTTGAACGCGAGAGCCCCGGCGCCACCAGAATGCCGGCGATCTCGCGGCGCAGCGCCTCCACATCGTCCATCGCGAAGGGCTCGGCACTGGTACGCACCCCGCCGGGGCCGCGCTGGGCAGTGCCGGGCATCACGAACAGCAGGTTGGAGCCGATGCTGGCGATCTGCTCGGTGACGCTGCGCGTGGCCGACTGACCCAGGTGAACCATGGCCACCACGCTGGCCACGCCGATGATGATCCCCAGGGTGGTCAGGAAGGAGCGCAGCTTGTTGCGCACGATGGCCTGCACGGCCATGCCGAGGGTATCCGCAAGCCTCATGCCAGCACCTCCGCCGGGGTGCCGTCGCGGGTCAGCCGCCCGTCCACGAAGTAGAGCACCCGGTCGGCGTGGGCGGCGATATCCGGCTCATGGGTGACCATCACGATGGTGATGTCACGGTCGGCACGCAGCGCGGCGAGCAGCCCCATGATCTCCTCGGCCCGGGCGGTATCCAGGTTGCCCGTGGGCTCGTCGGCGAGCAGCAGCGGCGGTTCGGTGACCAGGGCCCTGGCGATGGCCACCCGCTGCTGCTGGCCGCCGGAGAGCTGGCTCGAGGTCGCCATGGCGCGCTCCGCCAGGCCTACCGATGTCAGTGCCGCCATGGCGCGGCGACGCCGGCGCTCGCGCTTCTCGCCGGCATAGACCAGCGGCAGCGCCACGTTGTCCAGCGCCGTGATGCGTGGCAGCAGGTTGAAGCTCTGGAACACGAAGCCCATGTAGTGACGGCGCAGCAACGCCAGGGCATCCCGGGTGAGCCCCGCCACCGGCACGCCGCAGAAGCGGTACTCCCCGGCGCTGGGCACGTCGAGACAGCCCAGCAGGTTCATGCAGGTGGACTTGCCGGAGCCGCTCGGCCCCATCACCGCCACGAACTCCCCGGCACGAATGGTCAGGTCGACCCCGGCCAGGGCATGCACCGCCGTGCCGCCGCTGCCGTAGACCTTGCGGATGCCGCGCATCTCGAGGATCGGCAGCCCCCTGGCCGGTGCCAGTCCGGCCTCAGCGGGCATCGGCCTGCACCCCCACCAGTACCTCGTCGCCCTCGGCCAGGTCGCCGCCCAGCAGTTCGGTGTGCTGCCCATCCGTGTAGCCGGTACGTACCGGTACCCGCAGCGGCGTGCCATCGCGCAGCACCCAGACGGCATTGCCGGCGGCGGCCTGGCCGCCGCCGCGCATGCCCGGCGGCCCCATCATCAGGCCTCCACCGCCCTCCCGTGCCGCCGGGGGAGAGAAACGCAGCGCCTGGTTGGGCAGGAGCAGCACGTCGTGACGCTCGCCGGTGGTGATGGTGGCGGTGGCGGTCATGCCCGGTCGCAGCAGCTCCTCGGTGTTGTCCACGCCGAGCACCGCGGTATAGGTCACCACGTTGTTCTCGATGGTGGGATAGAGGTAGACCGACAGTACCTCGGCCTCGAATTCGCGGTTGGGCCAAGCATCCACCCCGAACCGCGCGGGCTGACCCGCGGCCACCAGGCCCACATCGGCCTCGTCCACCGCCACATGCAGCTCCATCACCTGGAGATCCTCGGCGAGCAGGAACAGCTCCGGGGCCTGGAAGTTGGCCGCCACGGTATTGCCCGGCTCCACCTGGCGCTTCAGCACCACCCCGTCGATGGGTGAGGTGATCACGCTCTTGCCCAACCGGGTTCGCGCCTGGCTGACCGCCGCCTCGGCCTCCAGCACCGCCGCTCGACTGGTGATCACCCGGGCATCGGCGCGCTTGCGGGTGGCACGGGCGGTATCCAGCGCCTCCCGCGAGACGCTCTGCCGGGCCACCAGGGAGGCCAGGCGACGCTCGGCCAGCCCCGCCTCCTCCTGGGTGGCCAGGGCCTCGTCCACCGCCGCAACGGCCGAAGCGTGGCGGGCCTCGGCCTGGGTCAGCGCCACCTCCAGCTCCTCGGTGTCGAAGCGCGCCAGCACCTGGCCTTGTGCCACGGCATCGTTCTCGGCGACGTTCACCTCGGTGATCAACCCGGAGATCTCGGCGCCCACCGTCACCTCGCTCTTCGCCGCCAGGTTGCCGGTGGCCGTCGCAGTCAGGCGCATGTCGCCACGCTCCAGCGCCACCTGCTGCCAGCGGGTCGTCTCCTCCTCGGGCCACCACCACCATGCCGCCACCGCCACCAGCAGCAACAACAACAGGCCCCAGACCATGACTGCCAGGCGCCGTCGCCCTCTGCCCTGCTCCAGGGTCCGCGACACTTGATCGGCCAGTTCGTCCAGCGCCCGCGCCTCGTCAGCCATCTCGCCCACTTCCATACACTCGTGAATGTGCCAACAGAGTACGCAAGCGCGGTGGCCGGCACCAGACGGAACACAACAATGCTGCTGCGACATGTCGACGCCATGGCCTCCCTGCCATGCCCCCAGACACGAGAACGTCACCCCGGACGAGCAGAGGAAATGGCGGAATCCCGCGCACACGAAAAAGCCGCCTAGCGGTATGCGCTAAGCGGCTGATTCGTTGAAACTTGTTGGTGGAGCCTAGCGGGATCGAACCGCTGACCTCAACACTGCCAGTGTTGCGCTCTCCCAGCTGAGCTAAGGCCCCACAGCGTCTCGCCGTTGCGAGAACGGGGCAGATATTACGCAGCGACACCTTCAGCGTCAAGCGCTTTTTTCATTAGCCCAGTAACCTAAGTAGGCTTTCCTACCCGCTGCCAGTTGTGCGACTCTTTAATTTGTCAGGACCCGTTCCCTTGATGAGAAGTCTCGCTGCTGTCGAGCCGTTCAGGAGTCACCCGCGTTGATCAAGGTACTGATTGCAGATGACCATCACCTGGTAAGGACCAGTCTTGCGCACCTGCTGAATGCCGAGAAGGACCTGCGGGTCATCGGCGAGGCCTCGAATGGCGAGGAAGCGATCACCCAGACCCGCCGCCTCAAGCCGGACGTGGTGCTGATGGACGTGCGCATGCCGGGTATCGGTGGCCTCGAGGCCACCCGCAAGATCACCCGCACCCTGCCGGATGCCCGTGTGCTGGTACTGACCGCCTGGCTCGAGGATACCTTCGCCCAGCGCCTGCTGGACGCCGGCGCCTGGGGCCTGGTCAGCAAGGACTCCCAGCATGACGAGATGGTCTGCGCCATCCGCGAGGTATTTCACGGCCAGCGCTATGTCAGCCCCGATGTGGCGCAGCGGCTGGTGCTGTCGCGCATCGATGCGCCAGAGAACCCCTTCGATGAGCTCTCCTCCCGAGAGATGCAGGTGGCGATGATGATCATCAACTGCCAGAAGGTCGCGGACATCTCCGACCGACTGTTCCTCAGCCCCAAGACGGTGAACACCTACCGCTACCGCGTCTTCGAGAAGCTCGGGGTCAACTCCGACGTGGAGCTCACCCACCTGGGGCTGCGCCACGGGTTGGTGGAAGGCTTCTCCAGCGTCCAGTAACCTTCGCGCCATGACCTTCGACCATCGCCGCTTCCTGGCCAACGTCAGCGAAGCCCCCGGCGTCTACCGCATGTTCGACGCATGCGGTGACACCCTCTATATCGGCAAGGCGCGCCGCCTGCGGGCGCGCCTGGCCAGCTATTTCCGTGGTGCCCTGAACGCCAAGACCCAGGCGCTGGTGGCGCGCATCGCCGATATCCAGGTCACGGTGACCAACAGCGAGACCGAGGCCCTGCTGCTCGAACAAACCCTGATCAAGGAGCTGCGCCCGCCCTATAACATCCTGCTGCGTGACGACAAGTCCTACCCCTTCGTCTTCGTCACCGACCGCCATCCCTTCCCGGCCCTGGAGTACAAGCGCGCCCGCCAGCGGCGCGATGACGGCCGCTACCTGGGACCCTATCCCAGCAGCCATGCGGTGCGCGACAGCCTCTCGCTGATGCAGAAGATCTTTCGCATCCGCAACTGCGAGGACAGCGTCTTCGCACACCGCACGCGGCCCTGCCTGCAGTACCAGATCAATCGCTGCAGCGCGCCCTGCGTGGGCTATATCAGCGAGGCCGACTACCGCCGCGACCTGGAACACGCCGTACAGTGCCTGGAGGGCAAGAGCGAACAGGTCACCCGCGAGCTGAGCGACGCCATGGAGGCGGCCAGCCGCGAACTGGCCTTCGAGGAGGCTGCACGGCTGCGCGACCAGGTCCAGCAGCTGCGCCAGCTGCAGCAGCGCCAGTTCGTGGATACCGGAGACGGCGACGCCGACGCCTTTGCGCTGGCCAGCCGCCCCGGGGCGCTATGCATCTCGGTGCTGGCGATCCGCCAGGGGCGCCTGCTGGGGGCGCGCCACCACGCCCCTGCCAACGGCCTGGACCTGTCGGAGGAGGCGCTGCTCGGCGACTTCATCAGCCAGTACTACCTGGGTCAGGCCCGCGAGATTCCCCGCGAGGTGATCACCAGCCACGCCGTCCCCGATGCCGAGCTGATCGCCGGGGCGCTGGCCGAGAAGGCCGGCCGCCGCGTACGCCTGACCGACCAGGTGCGCGGCCACCGCGCCCAGTGGAAGGAGCTGGCGCGCACCAATGCCGAACAGCAGCTGGCCGGCCAGCTGGCCAGCCAGAACCAGCTTGCGCGGCGCTTCGAGGCGCTGCGCGAGGCCCTGGGCATGCAGGCTCCCCCGGCGCGGCTGGAGTGCTTCGATATCAGCCACAGTCACGGCGAGGCCACCGTCGCCTCCTGCGTGGTGTTCGACCAGAACGGGCCACGCAAGTCGGACTACCGTCGCTTCAATATCGAGGGAGTCGCGGCGGGCGACGACTACGCGGCCATGCAGCAGGCGCTGACCCGCCGCTTCCGACGCGTCAAGGAGGGCGAGGGCCAGGCGCCGGACGTGCTTGTCGTGGATGGCGGCAAGGGGCAGCTCAACATGGCCCGCGAGGTGCTCGAATCCCTCGGGGTCACCGGCGTTACCCTGCTCGGCGTGGCCAAGGGCACCACCCGCAAGGCGGGCCTGGAGACACTGTTCCTGGAGACCGTGGAGCGGACGCTGAACCTCGAGGCCTCCTCTCCGGCGCTGCACCTGATCCAGCACATCCGCGACGAGTCGCACCGCTTCGCCATCACCGGCCACCGCACCCGCCGCGACAAGGTACGCCGCACCTCTACCCTGGAGGGGATCGCCGGCGTGGGCCCCAAGCGCCGGCGCGAACTGCTGCGCTTCTTCGGTGGCCTGCAGGGGGTCAAGCAGGCCAGCCGCGACGAACTCGCCCGGGTGCCGGGCATCAGCGACAGCCTGGCCGAGACGATCCATCGCGCCCTGCATGGATGATGGCCGCCAAGGGGGATAGAATAAGCCCACGCTTAACGCTCCCCCTCACTGGCAAGGACAGCTTCGCGCGATGAACATCCCGAATATCCTCACCCTGGTCCGTATCGCCTTCATCCCGCTGCTGGTAGTGCTGTTCTATCTGCCCTTCACCTGGAGCATGCCACTGGCCGCCGCCTTCTTCGCCCTGGCCTCGGTCACCGACTGGCTCGACGGCTACCTGGCCCGGCGCTGGAACCAGACCACGCCGTTCGGCGCCTTCCTCGACCCGGTGGCCGACAAGCTGATGGTGGCGGTGGCGCTGGCGCTGATGATCGAGCGCTACGACGTGATCTGGCTGACCCTGCCGGCGCTGGTGATCATCGGCCGCGAGATCGTGATCTCGGCACTGCGCGAGTGGATGGCCGAGATGGGCAAGCGTGGCAGCGTGGCGGTGTCCTGGATCGGCAAGCTGAAGACCACCCTGCAGATGGTGGCGATCTTCCTGCTGCTGGCCTTCGCCCCCGGCACCCCCATCGCCATGCTGGCGGTAGCAACGCTCTACGTGGCCGCCGTACTCACGCTGTGGTCGATGTATCTCTACCTTCGCGCGGCCTGGCCCCACCTCCGGCGCTCGATGTAGGCGAGGCGCAAAAACGTTTGACAGTCACCGGCTTATCCGTATAATTCGCTCTCGAGTCAGGCGGGAATAGCTCAGTGGTAGAGCATCGCCTTGCCAAGGCGAGGGTCGCGAGTTCGAATCTCGTTTCCCGCTCCATTCCTTCGAATGGCCCGACTCGATGAGGCTGGATGGCAGAGTGGTTATGCAGCGGACTGCAACTCCGTGTACGCCGGTTCGATTCCGACTCCAGCCTCCACTCCCCGATTTCCTGTACTGCCCGACACCGTGCCGCCCGGATGGCGAAATTGGTAGACGCAAGGGACTTAAAATCCCTCGGTGGCGACACCGTGCCGGTTCGAGCCCGGCTCCGGGCACCAGCCATCCGTCGATGAGCTAGTCGATACCTCTGCGGGGCAACCGCTTGATGAACCTGCCGCCCCTGCGCGATCCCTTCTTTACCTACCGCTATCGTCGCCGACTGCATGTCCTGCGCGTGCTGCTGGCGCTGACGACCACCTTTATCATCATCCGCCTGTTCGCGATCCCCCACTCCGGCTGGGCGCTGGTCAGCACCGTGATGGTGATGGGCAACCTGCCACATATCGGCGGCGTGCTCGACAAGGGCCGCCAGCGGCTGCTGGGCACCGTGCTCGGCGCGGGCTCCGGCCTGCTGCTGATCCTGCTGCCCATCGACCTGCCGCTGCTGATCCCCGTCGGCAGCCTGGTCGCCATCGGCATCGCCACCTGGCTCACCTTCGGCAACCGCCACGGCTACAGCGGCCTGATGTTCGCCATCAGCCTGCTGCTGGTGGTCGGCGACGGCAGCCACGCCCTGGATGTGGGGCTGTGGCGTGCCTTCGACGTGCTGCTGGGCACCCTGGTCGGCATCGTGATCACGGTGCTGGTGCTGCCCCAGAAGGCCACCGACATGATGCGCTTCATGCTGGCCGAGAACCTCGATCGCATGGCACGCCTGTTCCATGTGCACACCACCGCCTCGACGGCCCTGGATATCGATACCCGCGCCCTGCTCAAGGCCACCAGCTCGGCACTGGTCAAGCAGCGCGGCCTGGTCGATGCCATCCATCGTGAACGCCGCCTGAGCCGAGACGAGCTGGATGACATCATCTCCCTGCAGCGGCGCATGCTCTCGACCATCGAGCTGCTGCTGGAGACCCACTGGAACACCCGTGCCGGCCATGATCGCATCGAGGCGATGGAAGGCCTGCGCGACGAACAGCACCGCCTCGCCCGGGAGCTGGGCACCCTGGCCTACCAGGTACGTACCGGCCAGCCCATCGCGGTCGAGATCAGCCAGTTCGACCTCCAGCGTTACGCCCCGCTCGCCACCACCGCGGTCAGTGCGCAGGGACGGGCGCTGTTCAGCCCCAGCGGCTATCTGTGGCTCAACCGCGAGCTGGCACGCCTCACCGAGGCCCTGGTCACCCGCCTGGGTGGCCTGACCCGCCTGCCCAGCCGCCGCCTGCGTCGCGCCTCGGGGCGCAAGTGGGCGCGCCGCCATACCGCCACGCCCGATAGAGGAGCGCAAGATGTCCCACGCCAACCATGACGTGCTTATCATCGGCGGCGGTGTCGCCGGCCTGGTACTCGCCCTGGAGGTGGCCGATCAGCGTGGCGTGACCCTGCTGCGCCCCGCCAGCGACGACCGGGGCGCCAGCCGCTGGGCCCAGGGCGGCATCGCCGCGGTGCTCTCCCCCAGCGATGATATCGAGGCACATATCCAGGACACCCTGGTGGCGGGCGACGGCCTGTGCGACGAGGCCGCGGTGCGCTTCACCGTGGAGCAGGGGCCGGCGGCCATCGAATGGCTGCTTGGCCTGGGCGTCCCCTTCACGCGGGATGCCAGCCCCGGGGCCGACTACCCCTACCACCTCACCCGCGAGGGCGGACACGGCGCGCGACGCATCATCCACGCCGCCGACGCCACCGGGCGTGCGCTGATGGATACCCTCAAGGCCCATGTCGCGGCACACCCGGCGATCCACATCCGCGACGACCTCACCGCCATCGGCCTGCTCCAGGACGATGCCGGCCGCTGCCGCGGCGCACGCTGCCTCGACGCTGCCGGACGACGGATCGACCTGCCGGCCCACGACACCGTGCTGGCCACCGGCGGGGCCAGCGGCCTCTATCGCCACACCACCAGCCCCCAGCCGGCCAGTGGCGAGGGCATGCTGATGGCCGCCGAGCTCGGCGCCACGCTGATGAACCTGGAGTTCCAGCAGTTCCATCCGACCTGCCTCTACGATCCCCAGGGCACCCCCTTCCTGATCAGCGAGGCGGTACGCGGCGAGGGCGGGCGACTGCTCAATATCCGCGGCGAACGCTTCATGCCGGCCATCGACCCGCGTGCCGAACTGGCGCCGCGTGACGTGGTCGCGCGCGCCATCGACGCCGAGATGCAGCGCACCGGAAGCGACTATGTCTTCCTCGACGTGCGCCATCTGGGCGAGGCGGCGATCCGCGAGCACTTCCCCACCATCCACGCCCACTGCGCCGGCCGCGGCATCGATATCGTCAAGGCCGCGATCCCGGTGGTGCCGGCGGCCCACTACAGCTGTGGCGGGGTAGCCACCGACCAGCGCGGCGCCACCGACGTGGCCCACCTCTTCGCCGTGGGCGAGGTGGCCTGCACCGGCCTGCACGGTGCCAACCGCATGGCCAGCAACTCGCTGCTGGAGTGCCTGGTGTTTGCGCGCAGCTGCGCCGCCGTGCTGCGGGATGCCTCGCGGGTGCCGCTCGTCGGCGGCCCCGCTACCCAGGCCAGGGCCGAGGCGGCACCCGCGGCACTCGTCGAGTGGCGCGAGCGCATGCGCGGCGTGATGAGCACTCGGGTGGCCATCGTGCGCCGTGACGTCGGGCTGGCTGAGGCCGGCGCAACGCTGGCCGAGCTGCAGGAAGAGGTCGCCGTGGTCGCTCAGCGTGGCCAGCCACCCGCCGAGCTGATGAGCCTGTGGCATTCGCTGCGCCTGGCGCGACTGACCGTGGCCAGCGCCCGGGCGCGTCGCGAGTCCCGCGGCCTGCACTACAATCCGGACTGCCCGCAGCATGGCGACGCCCTTCCCCGGCCCTCCCGGATTCGGCTGGACGAGCTCGACTGAGCGGAGCTTGACCAGATCGGTGGACGACTCCGGAACGGGAGTCGGCCTAGCGGCGAACCAGGTAGCGACGCAGTTCCCGATGGGCTGACGGCGAACAGCTATCGGGCCACAGCCACAGCCGACTGCCATTCAGATGCAGCCCGATCAGCCAGGGCCCCAGGTAGTCACAGCGCAGGCTGATCGGTCGCGGGGTCGCATCCCTTGCACCCCGCCACTTCCACTGCAGCTCTCCGCCGGGCAGGGCCTCGGCACTCAGTTCCCCCTGGGGCTGGTCACGCACGCACCAGAAGGTAATGGCCCCCAGGCCGAGTGCCACGGGGAGCCACCACCAGAGAGGAAGGACAGTCGCGAGGAGGCCGGCCACCGCAGCGGCCGGCAGGAGATGTGCCAGCAGAGCCAGCCTAGACCGGCCGATGCGAAACGCTGTCGGCGCTCTCGGCATGCTCGATGATCATCTGGACGATGCGCCGACGTACCGGCTCCGCGGGGAGCTCGCGACGCATCAGCCACATGAAGAGGTCCTGGTCCTCCTCGTCGATCAGGTCGCGGAATGCGGCCTGGTCGGCTGGCTCCAGGGCGTCATAGCGCTGTTCGAGGAAGGGCACCAGCAGCAGGTCCAGCTCCCACATGCCGCGGCGGGAGTGCCAGTAGAGCCGCTTGCGCAGTGCCGTCTCCGGGCTTGATGGTTCGTTCAAGGTCGACCTCGCCTTTGCCTTGGGGTGTGGCGCCAGTATAACCGAGGCGGCGCGGCGACACAGCTGACGCCGGTCACGGATCGAGGTCTCTGCCTATGGTCGTAGTGCGTTGTTTTGTCTCGTTTTGCCGAGTATGCTTGGAATAAAACAACAGCCGCGCCGCCAACGGAGACCCGAGATGACCAAGTCCGAGCTGATCGAACAGATCGCCATGCGACAGCCCGAGCTGTCGCTCAAGGAAGTGGAATCGGCGGTTCGGCTGATTCTCGACGACATCACCGAGACCCTGGCCGCCGGGGGACGCGTCGAGATACGCGGCTTCGGCAGCTTCTCGCTGCACTACCGCGAGCCGCGCATCGGGCGCAATCCCAAGACCGGCGAACCGGTCGCGCTGGACGGCAAGTTCGTGCCACACTTCAAACCCGGCAAGGAGCTGCGCGAGCAGGTGGACGCCAGCCGCGTTCTGGGCTATTGAGCCCGACGCTCCGCTTTCCCGGCCCAACTCTTACATCAACAGGGGACACTTCGCATGCGTTGGCTCAAAGGCCTGATCCTGGCCATCATCCTGCTGGCGGTTCTACTGGTCGGCATCCTGTTCGCGGTGAACAATCGCGAGGCCCTGCCGCTCAACCTGATCTGGATCGAGCTGCCTCCCGCCTCGCTGTCGGTATGGCTGCTGGCCTCGCTGACGGTTGGCGTGCTGCTGGGCATGCTGGCCATGAGCGGCGTCTACCTGCGCCTGCGCGCCCTGTTGACCCGTGCCCAGCGCCACAACCAGCAGCAGCGCAAGGAGCTCGACAAGCTGCGCGTCCAGGAGCTCAAGGAACTCCCCTGATATGCCCGATGCCCTGCTGCTGACCACCCTGGTGGCAGCCGTCGCCATCGGCTGGTGGCTGGGCCGCCGCGAACGCAGCAAGCCGACCGATCCCGCGCCTCCGCAAGGACTGGCGCGGGATTATTTCGTGGGCCTCAATTACCTGCTCAACGACGAGCAGGACCGCGCCATCGAGACCTTCGTCGGGGCGCTGGAGGTCAACAGCGAAACCATCGATACCCATATCACCCTGGGCAACCTCTTCCGCAGCCGCGGCGAGGCCGACCGGGCAATGAAGATCCACCAGAACCTGCTGGCCCGCCCCAGCCTGACCGCCGCCCAGGGCGAGCGCGTGCAGCTGGAGCTGGCCCGTGACTTCCTCTCCCTGGGGCTGCTGGATCGCGCCGAACGGCTGCTCAAGGGGTTGCTGCGCGACAGCCATGACGAGGAGCTGCGGCGCTTGGCACGCCGGCTGCTGGCCGACCTCTTCGAGCGCGAAGGCGACTGGTCGGAAGCCTTCGCAGTGGCCAACCCCCAGCTGATCCGCGAGGATCGGGAACTGCGACGTGCCGCGGCCCACTGGCTCTGCCAACTGGCCGAGGAGGAGCGCGGCAACGCCACACCGGTGCTGGCCCGGCGCCACCTCAAGCAGGCCCTCAACGTCGACCCGCACTGCGTGCGCGCCAACCTGCTGCTGGCCGCACTCGAGCACGACACCGGTCACTACCGCCAGGAAATCAACCTGCTGGCGCGGATTCCCGCCCAGGATCCGGCCTTCACCCCGACCCTGCTGGCGCCCCTGGCCAACGCCTACCGACTGCTCGACGACGAGGATGGCCTGATCCGCCACCTCCATGATCTGCTCGAGAAGACCCCCTACACCAGCGTGATCATCCTGCTGGCCGAGACCCTTCGCCATCGCCAGGGCATCGAGCCTGCCATCGCCCTGGTCAGCGAGCAGCTCAATCGCGAGGCGAGCCTGGGGGCCCTCGACTACCTGATCGACCTCTATCGCCAGCGCGCCGACGGCACGGCGCCGGAACAGCTGGCGCTGCTGCAACGCCACACCGCCACCCTGCTCGAGCAGCTGCCTCGCCACCGCTGCCGCCGTTGCGGCTTCACCGGCGACCAGTTGCACTGGCAGTGCCCCCGCTGCCGCAGCTGGGGCACCACCCGTCCGATCACCGGGATCGAGGGCGAATAGCGACTAGCTGAGCTCGGCCTCGATGGCGGCGAGCGCTTCCATGGGCTCCTCGGCCTCGGTGATCGGGCGCCCCACCACCAGGTGGGTACTGCCCGCAGCCATGGCATCCCCCGGGGTCATGATGCGCTTCTGGTCGCCGACCTGGGCGAAGGCGGGGCGAATGCCCGGGGTCACCTTGAGGAAGTCATCGCCACACAGCTCACGCAGGCGGGCCGACTCATGGGCCGAACACACCACGCCATGCATTCCGCTGTCGCGCGCCAGGGACGCCAGGCGTTCCACCTGCTCGGCGGGTGAGACACCCACCCCTACCTCGGCCAGGTCCTCGGTCGTCATGCTGGTCAGCACGGTCACCGCGATCAGTCGGGTGCTCAGGCCATGGCGCTCCAGGCGCTCCCGGGCCGTCTCCATCATGCGCCGCCCCCCCCCGGCGTGGACGTTGACCATCCACACCCCCTGCTCCGCCGCGGCCTGGACGGCGCCGGCCACGGTGTTGGGAATGTCATGGAACTTGAGGTCGAGGAACACCTCGAAGCCGCGCCCGTGCAGGGCCTCCACGACGTCGGGGCCGCTGCGGGTGAACAGCTCCTTGCCCACCTTGAGACGGCAGCGCGCCGGATCGAGGCGGTCGGCCATGCACAGGGCGGCATCCAGGGAAGGGTAGTCGAGGGCAATGATCAGAGGGGAATCGGTAGACACGCCGGGCTCCTGGCAAGCGGAAAACGACGCCAGAGTATAGCAGTCATGACCGAAGTGAGCGGTCAGAGTTAACCGACCCGAGCGCGACGTTATCTCCTACTTCCTGTCGTCATGTCGTCGAATGAGTGACGTCCTGGCGGACAAGAGTTTCGGCAAAAGTGACTCAGAGCTATTCCGCCACCATGGCTAGCTTGAAGAGGCACCCATCCGGATGCGATTCCAACGCGGGAGGAAGTGACAATGAAAAACAGGATTCACGCCCTCTTCGGGGCCTGCCTGATCGCGCTCATGCTGGGGCTCGCGCCGCTCGGCGCCATGGCCCAGGAGGTCGAACCGATCAACGTCAATACAGCCGGGGCTGAACTGCTCGCCGAATTGCCCGGCATCGGGCCGAGCAAGGCCGCCGCCATCATCGAGGACCGCGAGGCCAACGGTCCCTATGCGAGCGCCGAGGACCTGACGCGCGTCAGCGGCATCGGCGACGGTACGGTAGCCAACCTGGAGGACCAGGTAACCTTCTGATCCTGCGCTCCATGGGCGGCCAGCGGACGGCCGCCACCGAACCCCACCTTGCTAGTCGTGGATCACAGGCGCAGGCCGCCGTCACACTCGATCACGCGGCCGGTGAAGTAGTCATTCTCGAAGATGAACAGGGCGCTCTGGGCGATGTTTTCCGGTTGGCCGAGCCGCTTGAGCGGGACACCGGCGGTCAGCTTGTCGAGCATGTCCTGACGCATCGAGGCCGTCATCTCGGTTTCGATGAAGCCCGGGGCCACGGCACCTACACGGATGCCATAGCGTGCCAGCTCCTTGGCCCAGGTGGTGGTGAGGGCCACCACGCCGGCCTTGCAGGCCGCATAGTTGCTCTGCCCCATGTTGCCGGCCCGCGAGATGCTGGAGATATTGACGATCACCCCCTCGTTGCCCGCCTCGACCATCTGCGCCGCCGCCTCGCGCCCACACAGGAACACGCCGGTCAGGTTGACGTCGATCACCGACTGCCACTGCTCGAGGGACATGGTCTTCTCGACCTTGCCGTCACGTGCCTTGACCAGCAGGGCGTCACGCAGGATACCGGCATTGTTGACCAGGCCGCTGACCGGCCCCATGGAGGCCGAGATATCGGCGAAGGCCTGCTTCACGGAGGCCTCGTCGGCCACGTTGGTGACGAAGGCACGCGCCTCGACACCCGACGCGTGCAACCCGGAGATGGCTTCGTCGAGAGTCGCGGCATCGGTATCGAGCAGGGCCAGCCGGGCCCCCTGGCGGCCCAGCATGGCGGCCATGGCCAGACCCAGGCCACGGGCGCCACCGGTAATGGCGATAACAGAGTTCTGCAGTTGCATCGTGGTTTCTCCGGGAGGTGGTTGCTCAGCGGTTGATGGTTGGCACTGTAGCAGACTTTTGTGCAGTGCATCATCACACCATGACTAAGCTTATATTCCCGTCTTTATCTCCCGCTGGCCAGCGCCGCCGACCAACGCTTGATTTCCCTGCCTTCGCCCCCATCTCCCCGTGAACGTCACCACGGGAGGCCACATGCCCTTTCTCCTCATCTTCACGCTGTTCGCCCTGCTCGACTTCGTCATCCTCTTTTCGGTGGGCAGCCAGATCGGCCTGCTCACCACCCTGCTGCTGGTGCTGGCCACCGGCTTCATCGGCCTGCACCTGATCCGCCGCGAGGGTGCCGCCACCTTCGCCCGGGCCCGGGAGCGTCTGGAGCGCGGCGAGGTGCCCTCCGGCGAACTGCTGACCGGGGCGGCCCTGATCTTCGGTGGCGCCCTGCTGATGGCCCCGGGCTTCGTCTCCGACGCCCTGGGCTTTCTGTGCCTGATCCCCGATGCCCGACGCCTGATGGGCAAGTTGCTGGCGTGGCTGGGCATTCGCACCCAGGGCTTTCATGTCCACAGCGAGGGCTTTACCAGCGCCTCCGGTAACGGCGCCGGCAAGCCCCGGGACGACTGGGCACAGGCCGACGAGGGCCGTCACCGCCGCGGCGCCGACGAGCCGGCGTCAGGAGACGCCGACGACGGCGTCATAGAGGGGGAGTTCATCTCTCGGGACGAGCGCCGCGGCTGATCCGGCCAGATCGGCAAAAAAATTTCCGGGTGGGCCTTGAAAGGCCATGGGCTAGCCCCACTTACACGTCAGCAACAGGTTTCGGCGCGACTCTCGCGCCATTGACACGGAAGGCGTCCGACGCCTCCCCTCGCTGCCTCGGTGGCGAGGTCGTGATACAAACCGCCGGATCATCGGCACATGAACCATCAGGAGAACGTGAGCAATGAACATCCGTCCCTTGCACGATCGCGTCATCATTCGTCGCGTTGAGGAAGAACAGAAAACCGCTGGCGGCATCGTGCTCCCGGGCAGCGCCCAGGAAAAGCCGACTCGTGGCGAAGTGCTCGCCGTCGGTAACGGCCGGATCCTCGACAACGGCGACGTCCGCGCTCTCGACGTGAAGGTCGGCGACACCGTCATCTTCAAGGATGGCTTCGGCGTCGAGAAGCAGAAGATCGACGGCGAAGAAGTCCTGATCATGAGCGAGTCCGACATCCTGGCCGTAGTCGAAGGTTGAGCTGAAGGCTGAGCGAAACCGCTCACGCCTCGCACGCAGCGAATTCTGACGTTCACGAATTGAAAGGAAGATAGCGAACATGGCAGCGAAACAAGTCAAGTTTTCCGATGATGCCCGTAACCGCATGGCGCGCGGCGTTGACCTCCTGGCCAACGCGGTCAAGGTTACCCTGGGTCCGAAGGGCCGCAACGTGGTGATCGAGAAGTCCTTCGGTGCCCCCACCGTCACCAAGGACGGCGTCTCCGTGGCCAAGGAGATCGAACTGAAGGACAAGTTCGAGAACATGGGCGCCCAGATGGTCAAGGAAGTCGCTTCCAAGACCTCCGACGTCGCCGGTGACGGCACCACCACCGCCACCGTGCTGGCCCAGTCCATCGTGACCGAAGGCCTCAAGGGCGTCATCGCCGGCATGAACCCGATGGACCTCAAGCGCGGCATCGACCAGGCCGTGGTCGCTGCGGTCAAGGAGATCGAGGCCCTGTCCGTGCCCTGCACCGACTCCAAGTCCATCGCCCAGGTCGGCACCATCTCCGCCAACGGCGACAAGCGCATCGGTGAGATCATCGCCGAGGCCATGGAGAAGGTCGGCAAGGAAGGCGTCATTACCGTCGACGAGGGTCGTGGCTTCGAGGACGAGCTCGATGTCGTCGAGGGCATGCAGTTCGATCGCGGCTACCTGTCGCCCTACTTCGTCACCAACCAGGACACCATGGCGGTCGAGCTGGAAGACCCCTACATCCTGATGGTCGACAAGAAGATCTCCAACATTCGCGAGCTGCTGCCGACCCTCGAGGCCGTGGCCAAGGCCGGCAAGCCGCTGGTGATCATCGCCGAAGACATCGAGGGCGAGGCGCTGGCCACCCTGGTGGTCAACACCATGCGCGGCATCGTCAAGGTCGCCGCCGCCAAGGCGCCGGGCTTCGGTGACCGCCGCAAGGCAATGCTCCAGGATATCGCCATCCTGACCAATGGCACCGTGATCTCCGAGGAAGTGGGTCTGGACCTCGAGCAGGCCACCCTGGACCACCTGGGTACCGCCAAGCGCGTGACCATGTCCAAGGAGAACACCACCATCATCGATGGCGCCGGCAACGACGCCGACATCGAGGCCCGCGTCAACCAGATCCGCGCCCAGATCGAGGAGACCTCCTCCGACTACGATCGTGAGAAGCTCCAGGAGCGCGTCGCCAAGCTGGCCGGCGGTGTCGCCGTGATCCGCGTCGGTGCCGCCACCGAGGTGGAGATGAAGGAGAAGAAGGCGCGCGTCGAGGACGCCCTGCACTCCACCCGTGCCGCGGTCGAGGAAGGCGTGGTGCCTGGCGGTGGTACCGCCCTGGTGCGCGTGCTGACCAAGGTTGCCGGCCTCAAGGGTGACAACGAGGACCAGACCCACGGCATCGCCATCGCCGTGCGCGCCATGGAAGCCCCGCTGCGCCAGATCGTCACCAACGCCGGTCAGGAAGCCTCCGTCATCCTGAACCAGGTCAAGGCTGGCGAAGGCAACTACGGCTACAACGCCCAGACCGGCGATTACGGCGACCTGTTCGAGATGGGCGTGCTGGACCCGGCCAAGGTGACCCGCTCTGCGCTGCAGTCCGCCGGCTCCGTGGCAGGCCTGATGATCACCACCGAGGCCATGATCGCCGACGATCCGGACGAGAAGGACGCCGCCCCGGACATGGGTGGCATGGGCGGCATGGGTGGCATGGGCGGCATGATGTAAGCCCCCACCCTGCCCCAGGCACTGCCCTTCCAGGCAAACCCTGAGACAGACCCCGCCGGTGAAAGCCGGCGGGGTTTTTTCTTGCCAGCGCCAAGCGCCGAGCTACAAGCGCCAAGCAACCCTGACCTGGCCGCTTGGCCGCTTGGCCGCTTGGCCGCTTGGCCGCTTGGCGATGTAAGATACCCACCCTCCGCTCATCACCTGACGCCAGCCGCCTGCCCATGCTCTCGAATATCCGCATCGTCCTCGTCCAGACTTTCCATCCCGGCAATATCGGCGCCGCCGCGCGGGCCATGAAGACCATGGGCCTGACCGACCTGGTGCTGGTCAATCCCCGGCAGTTTCCCGACCCCGAAGCCGCGCGGCTCGCCGCAGGAGCCGAGGATCTGGTGGAAGGCGCCCGGGTGGTCGGCTCGCTGGCGGAGGCCGTGAGCGACTGTGTGCAGGTGGTAGGCGCCAGCGCACGGCTGCGGAGCATGCCGCTGCCGCACTTCGACGAGCCCGACGAGATGGCCCGTGACCTGGTGGAGCATGCCGCCCACGATCCGGTGGCGCTGGTATTCGGTCGTGAACGCTTCGGCCTTACCAATGACGAGATCGGCCTGTGCAGTCACCAGGTGAGCATTCCCGCCAACCCCGACTACGGCATCCTCAACCTCTCGCAGGCGGTGCAGGTGCTCGCCTACGAGACGTTCAAGGCCTGGCGCCGGCGACCCGAGAGCGGCTACCGGCCGGCGCTGCCCGCCGAGGAGCGCCAGCCCAGCCGCGAACAGGTCGGCCATTTCCACGACCACCTGGGCCGGGTGATGCAGCGCAGCGGCTTCATCACCCAGCCCCATGCGCGTACCGAGGCACACCTGCATGCGCTGTTCGCCCGCGCCCAGCCCTCCCGCCGCGAACTCTCGCTGCTGCGCGGGCTGCTCGCCTCACTGGAGGCCCACCTGCCCGAGGAGTAGATCCCCATACAACGACGGCGGCCCGCAGGCCGCCGTCGAAGGTCCCTGGGTAGCTGCTGCCTACAGGGTCATGGCGGCCAGCCAGCCGAAGGCGATCAGCGGGATGTTGTAGTGGACGAAGGTCGGCACCACGCTGTCCCAGATATGATCATGCTGGCGGTCGACGTTGAGGCCGGAGGTCGGCCCCAGGGTGGAGTCGGAGGCCGGCGAACCGGCATCGCCCAGCGCCGCGGCCGTACCGACCAGGGCCACGGTGGCCAGCGGCGAGAAGCCGAACTGCACCGCCAGCGGCACGAAGATGGCGGCGATGATCGGGATGGTGGAGAACGACGAGCCGATGCCCAGGGTGATGAACAGGCCCACCAGCAGCATCAGCAGCGCGGCCAGGCCGCGGTTGTCACCGATCACCTCGACGCTGGACTCCACCAGGGTCTCGATCTGGCCGGTGGCGGTCATCACCGCGGCAAACCCCGATGCCGAGATCATGATGAAGCCGATCAGCGCCATCATGCGCATGCCGCTGGTGAAGAGGTCGTCGGCCTCGCGCCACTTGAAGATGCCCCCCACCGACAGCAGAGCGAAACCCACCAGCCCGCCGAGGATCATGGACCCGGTCCACAGCTGGATGCCCAGGGCAGCCACGATGGCGACCACCGACATCACCAGGCCAAGGGCATGCGGCTCATGGGTTTCCGGGTGGTGGTGCGGCACGTTGCTGGTGGCCACGTCCAGCGCCTCGTAGTCACGCGGCTTGCGATAGCTGATGAACACCGCCACCAGCAGGCCCAGCGCCATGCCGCCCACCGGTACGCCCATGGCCAGGGGCACCATGCCGCGAGTGATCTCGAGGCCCAGCGCCTCGCCGGCCTGGTTGATGTTGGCGAGCAGGATATCGTTGAGGAAGATCGCCCCGAAGCCCACCGGCAACAGCATGTACGGAGCGGTAAGGCCGAAGGTCAGCGCACACGCCACCGCGCGACGATCGAGGCGCAGCTGGTTCATCACCTTGAGCAGCGGCGGAATCAGGATCGGAATGAAGGCGATGTGCACCGGAATCAGGTTCTGGGAGGAGATGGCCACCAGCAGCACCGCGCCGAGCAGCAGATACTTGACCACCGCCTGGCGGTTTGCCGTGGCCTCCTGGCCCAGCAGGCCGATCAGCCGCCGGGCCAGCAGGTCCGGCAACCCGGAGCGCGAGATCGCTACCGCAAAGGCGCCCAGGGTGGCATAGGCCAGGGCCACCTTGGCCCCGCCACCCACGCCGTCGTTGAAGGCGCCGAGGGTCTCCTCGACGGAGAGTCCCCCGACCAGGCCGCCCACCAGTGCCCCGACCACCAGGGCGAAGACGACAGAGACCCGTGCCAGTGACAGTCCGACCATCACCAGCACCGCAATGATTACCGCATTCATGGTAGGTTTCCCCGAACAAGGAATTGGATTGAGACGAAACGGCGCAGGATTCTACCAGAAGCGCCTTCTTCGCGCCCGGGGCGCCGGAGCGGGATGTCATGGAATCGACACGCGACGGTCACCGCGCTGTTACCTGCATCGGCGATAAAGGGAGGCGTCCAGCAGGACGCGGCAAGGGACACTGCCACTTCTCCGCCACGGATGCGCCAGGGCTGGACGCCCTGCAGGGAGCTTGGCAGCAGGATGCTGCCCATGGAGGCCCTATCGCCACGGCACCCGCCGTGGCGTTCTTCGTCATGGCGACTCGCTGACCTCTTCAGGCTGGAGCACGCTCGACGCCCACCCGGGCACGCCCTCGCGAATCCTTCGGGAGAAGTCGGGATCATCGTGAGCCGCGACGGCGCGTCGGGTGATATCACCGCAGCGCTTGAGCTGGTCCAGGGAGACGCCTGGCACCAGGCCGCCGTGATCATGGACATAGCCGGGCAGGAGCCCGCTGAGCAGCAGCCGATGGTCCAGCGGCAGCCCCTCGATGATGCGGCGCATCAGGGCGTAGATCAGGGTGGTGCAGTTGGCGGTAATGGTGTGGTAGAAGCGCGGCGCACGCTCCAGCCGGTTGGCCTGCTCCACCAGTGCCAGCAGCAGCTCGCGACGCTCGTGCTGGCCGAGCAACACCCGATAGAGGGTCACCGATTCGCCGCGCACGTTGCTGCGCAGGCGTACCGCGTCACGCTCATCGGCGGCGATGATCGCCAGCTCGAAGCGCTTGAAGAACCCGCCGATCTCCGAGAAGGGCTCATGGCCCTCGCGCCGTACCTCCACCGAGAAGGCCACGAAGTCATCGATGCGGCCCTGCTCATCGGCGAAGCCGAAGGAGAGCAGCACGTGGGCAATACCCGGGCGCCCCCAGCCGGAGACGAACAGATCCAGGGAGGCCAGTCGCCGGAGGTCATACTCGCGCCGCTCCCAGGCCACCTCCGCCTCGTCACGGGTGAGCCAGTCGAAGCAGCGCACATGGTCGAGCACCAGCCACTCGCCCTGGCGGCGACCGGTCGCCAGGTGGGCCACATCGTCGGCCCACGCCAGATCGCTTGCCGGCGTCAGCCGCCGCCACCAGCCCAGCAGCAGCAGCATGCTCACCGCCATCACCAGGGCCGGCCCCAGCCTGGCCCCCTGCCAGTGCCACACCAGGCAGAGGCCACCCAGCAGCAGCCAGGCGAGGGCGGAGAGACGGCGCCGGGAAACGCCGGCGGGAAAGCGATGCAGCAGCGCCAGGCCGCCCCATAGCGAACACACCAGCAGCACCAGGCGCAGGGCGAGATCGAGCAACAGCGACATGGGCGAACTCCCTTCGGCCTGTCGCCAGGCTACCACGCCCCACCACCACTGACCTCAACGCATCACGCCGGTGTCAGCCAATCGCCGAAGGCCTCCGTGGCCGGCCCCGACTGGCCGCGGGTGACATCATGGTAGAGACGCTGCAGGCGCGCGGTCAGCGAGCCCTTGGCGATGGGCTCACCCGCCGCCGGCACCCCGGCACGCCCGCCGATATGGCGGCCATCCAGTTCGCGCAACGGCAGGATCTCCGCGGCGGTGCCGGTGACGAAGGCCTCGTCGGCGATATAGAGCTCGTCGCGGGTGATTCGCCGCTCCTGAACTTCTATGCCCAGCACCTCGCGG
Source organism: Halomonas sp. C10-5 (assembly GCF_057169305.1). Lineage (NCBI taxonomy): Bacteria > Pseudomonadati > Pseudomonadota > Gammaproteobacteria > Oceanospirillales > Halomonadaceae > Halomonas > Halomonas sp. C10-5. The sequence continues at coordinate 1,400,793 of NZ_CP175665.1, read as the reverse complement.
GCCAGGTGGATCACGCTGTCGCGGGTGATGCCCTGCAGGCAGGAGGTCACCTCAGGGGTATGCAGTACGCCGTCGCGCAGCAGGAAGACGTTGGCCGCCGAGGCCTCGGCGACATAACCCTCCAGGTCGAGCATGATCGTCTCGTCGAAGCCCGCCTTCACCGCGGTGTTGAGCGCCAGCATCGAGTTGACGTAGTGGCCGTTGGTCTTGGCCCGGCACAGGCTGATGTTGACGTGGTGGCGCGCCCAGGAGGAGGTCAGCGCACGCAGCCCGATGGCAGCGGCCTCGGGCGAGATGTAGTCGCCCAGGTCCCAGGCAGGAATCATCACATGGGTGGTGAGCCCCTTCGCCCTGAGCCCCAGCCCCTCGGCGCCGAGATACACCGTCGGCTTGAGGTAGGCATTGGTCAGGCCGTTCCGCGCCAGGCACTGGCGCTGGGCCTGGATCAACGTCTCGTCATCGAAAGATAACGGTATATCAAGGGCGTGGGCGCTATCCAGCAGCCGGCGGGTGTGCTCCGCCACCCGGAACAGGTGCGTGCCCCGCGGGCCATCATAGGCGCGCACGCCCTCGAAGCAACCCATGCCGTAGTGCAGGCTATGGGTCAGCATATGGGTGCGGGCATCGCGCCACGCCAGCCACTCGCCGTCATGCCAGATCCAGCCGTCGCGATCGAAGAGCGGTGTCATGGGTCCGGGTTCCTGTATTGAGAGAATCGGTGATCTAAGGCGAGGGTCAGAGCCGACCGGCTGCTGCCCAGTCCGTGCGCCAGCCGTCGATCAGCTCGCGCTGGTAGGGCTGCAGGGCCTGGTAGGCCCAGGCAGCGATCTCGTCGTTCTGAGGATCGGGCACGGAGATGTCGCTGTCGGCCAGGGTCTGGATCACCGCGTGGCCGCACAGTGGCACGTAGCCCTCGGAGTAGCCGCCCTCGTGGACCATCACCAGGCGCCCATCGCAGACGCGTTCGGCCAGGTCCCTGACCTGGGCGGTCATGCGCGCGAAGGCGGCGCTGTTGAGCAGCATCTTGCCCAGCGGATCCTTGGCGCAGGCATCATAGCCGCAGGCCACCACGATCAGCTCGGGGCCGAAGGCCTCGATCGCCGGCAGCACCAGCTCGGTCATGGCGTGATCAAAGGCGCCGAGGCCGCAGCCGGGCGGCAGCGGCAGGTTGAGACAGGCACCCTCGCCGCCCCCCTCTCCCTGCTCCTCGAAGGTGCCGGTATCCAGCGGATAGTTGCCCGCCTGATGGATCGACACCGTGAACACCTCGGGCTCGGCGTAGAACGCCGCCTGCTGGCCGTTGCCGTGGTGCACATCCCAGTCGAGGATCGCCACGCGTCCTGCCTGGCCCAGGGCACGCGCCCGCATCACGGCCACCGGGATATTGCCCAGCAGGCAGAAGCCGCGACCGCGGTCGGCCTCGGCGTGGTGGCCGGGAGGACGGCAGAGCGCATAGGCGCGCCGCTGCTCCCCGCTGGCCACGGCCTCCACAGCGGCGATGGCCAGCCCCGCCGACTGGCAGGCGGCGGCCAGGCTGCCCGGCGTATAGGGGGCGCAGTCGCCACCATCGCCACCGCGTCCCCTGTCTCCCGCCGCCAGCGCTTCAAGGTAGCGGGGGGTATGGAACCGCTCGAGATCCTCGCGGCGCGCCGGCGGCGGCTTGCGAACCGCCAGTTGGTCGATCAGGCCCGAGACTTCCAGCAGATTCTTCAGCCGCCGCTTGCTCTCCGGGCTCTCCGAGGCGGGCTGCGGCTGCAGGAACTCGCCGGGGGCCGAGAAGACCCCGATGGCCCCCGGGTCGTGCCAGAAGCAGCGCTCATGCCAGAAGAAGCCGGTGGTAGCGCGCCTCATCATGCGCTCGGCAATGCCGCGGTGACCATGATCTCCACCTTGAACTCGGGAAGCGCCAGCCTGGCCTCGGTGGCGGCCCGCGCCGGCGGGCGCCCCGGCACCACCCAGGCATCCCAGGCGGCGTTCATCTCGGCGAACTCGCCCATGTCGGTCACCCACACCAGGGCGCTGAGCAGATGCTCCTTGCTGGTCCCGGCAGCGGCCAGCTGGCGGTCGATCTTGGCCAGCACCTGCTCGGTCTGGCCGCGCATGTCGGCGCTGGTGTCATCGGGCACCTGGCCGGCCAGGTAGACGGTGCCGTTGTGCACCGTGGCCTGGCTCATGCGGGAATTGCTGTCGTGATAGGTAATGCGCATGGGAGTCTCCTTGCAGGAAGCCGGTCGGGAACATCGCATTCCTGGCCGGGGTGGTAGAGGGATTTCATTCGCTGCCTGCCTAACCCAGCAGCGAGGGAATCCAGGTGGAGAGCGACGGGAAGGTGACCAGCAGCAGGATCACCACGATGAAGGCCACGTAGAACGGCAGCGAGGCGATGATCGCCCGTTCGAAGGGCACGTTGGCGATCCGCGCCGCCGTCATCAGCGTCATCCCCACCGGCGGCGTGACGTTGGAGATATTGAGCACCACGATCATCAGGATGGCGAAATGCAGCGGGTCGACGCCGAGCTGGATCATCGCCGGCACCAGCACCGGGGCCACCACCACCAGCGCCGGCAGCACGTCCATGACCGTGCCGATCAGGATCAGCAGGCCGCAGACCAGCAGCAGCTGCAGGAAAGTCGAGTCGCTGAAGGTGGTGATCAGGCCCGCCGCGTCCCGGGCGATGCCGGAACGGGTGACGAACCAGCCGAGCACCGCCGAGGTCGCCAGCAGGAAGAACACCACCCCCGAGAAGCGCACGGTCACCACCAGGGCATGCCAGATCTTCTGCCAGGAGAGGTTGCGGTAGAAGACCACGCCGATGGCGATGGCATAGACGGCGGCGAAGCCCGAGGCCTCGGTGATGGTGGTCAGCCCCGAGAGGATGCCGCCGAGGATGATCAACGGCACGATCATCGCCGGCAGCGCCACCAGGAAGGACACGGCCGCCACCTTGAGCGGCGTGGGGGCCTGCTTGGGGTAGCCCCGTTTCCAGGCCAGGAAGAAGCTTACCGCGAGCAGCGCCAGGGCCATCAGCAGGCCGGGGATGATCCCTCCCGCGAAGAGGTCGATCACCGAGATATCCCGCAGCAGGGTCGCGTAGACCACCATCACCACGCTGGGCGGGATGATCGGCCCGATGATCGACGAGCAGGCGGTGATCGCCGCGGCGTACTCGGCGTCATAGCCCTGCCGCTTCATCTCCGGGATCATGATCTTGCCGATGGCCACGGTGTCGGTGATCGCCGCCCCGGTCAGGCCGGCGAAGAACACCGACACCGAGATATTGACGTGGGACAGCGCCCCACGCACCCGCCCGAACAGGGCGTTGTTGAAGGCGATCAGCTTCTGGGTCAGGCCGCCCTGGTTCATCAGCTCGGCGGTGAAGATGAAATAGGGCACGGCGATCAGCAGGAAACCCGAGACACCGGCGAACATGCGGTCGGCGACGATGCCGAGCATGCGTTCGCCGCCCATGGCGAAGCCGCCGGCCAGCCCCGACATGGCCATCACCACGGCGACCGGGGCCCCGATCAGCAGCAGCACGACGAAGGCAATGATCGCGGGCATCATGGGCGGCGCTCCCCGTCGGCGGTCTCGATCAGCTCATCGATCGCGGTCTCGTCATCGATGAAGTGTTCCAGCAGGTCGAAGCCCTGCACCAGGTGCAGCAGGATGATGACCCCGCTGATGGGAATCACGATGGCGGTGAACTTGGCGGATATCTGGATCTGGTCGGAGACCATGTAAACCTGGGAGGCCCCCTGGAAATAGTCCCAGCCGTACCAGACCAGCATCAGCGCGAACAGCGCGATAACGCCGAGGCAGAGCCCCGCCGCCACCTGGAGCAGCACGCGCGGCAGGCTGCGCACCAGCAGGGTCATGGCCACGTGCTCGCCGTAGCGCAGCGAGATGGTCATGGAGAGAAAGCCGATCCAGGGCAGGAAGAGCCGGGCCAGGGAGTAGGTCCAGCTCAGGGTGCTGCCGGTGGCCAGCTTGTAGAGGAAGGCCGTGAAGGAGATGCCCAGCATGATCAGCACGCAGGCCACACACGTCACGATCGCCGCCTGGTTCACCGCATCACTCAGGCGGCGCAAGGGCTGGAGGAGGGGCATCGGAGTACCTCGGAGACATCGACGACCGACCCGCAGGTCGGCCGCATCAAGAGGCAGGCGCACGCACGCCTGCCGGCTCACTGACCCCGGCGATCAGCGGGGCCGATCACTCGGCGTCGAGGCTCACTGGCCATAGTTGGCCATGTCGTTCTCGACCACCGCCTCGCCGACCCGGGCGACCTCGGCGAGGAAGGCGTCGACCTTCTCCTCCTCGATGCCGAAGTCGTTGACGATCCACTCCTTCCAGGCCGGGGTGGCAATCTCCGCCATGCGCGCCCGCTCCTCGGGGGGCATGATGTAGCACTCCTCGAAGCGTTCGCAGGACTCCACCCAGCTGGCGGTGGCCAGCGCCCCGGACATGCCGTGGCCGATGGCGATGGCCTCGCGGGCCGAGGTGACGATGGCCTGCTGCTGATCCTCGGTCAGGCTCTGGAACCACTCCTCGCTGACCAGCCAGGCGGCGCTGTTGTAGACGTGTCCGGTCAGGGTGGTGTAGTCCGTCACCTCGTCGAAGTTGAAGGTGGTGTTGAGCACCGGCGCGTTGAACTGGCCGTCGGCGAGGCCGGTCTCCAGGGCGGTGATCACCTCACCCCAGGGCAGCGGCGTGGCCGAGGCGCCCAGCGATTTCATGATCGCCACGTGTCCCGGGTTCTCCTCGGTGCGGATATTGAGTCCCTCGAGGTCCTCCACGGTCTTGATCGGTCGCTCGTTGTTGGTGAAGGCCACGAAGCCACCGCCGTCATCGAAGGTGCCCAGGTAGCGCATGTTGGTCTCCTCGATGGTCCCCGACATGAAATCGGCGAACCACTCCCCATCGAAGAAGGCCCAGGCCTGACGCCAGTTGTCGAAGATGAAGGGCGCGGTCATCAGCTGATAGTCGTCATAGAAGGACGACATGGCACCGGTGGTGATGATGGTGGACTGTAGGGTCCGGCCGCCCTGGACCTCCGATGCGGTCTCCACCTCGGAGCCCAGCTGGCTGTTGCCGAAGATCGACACGGTGATCTCGCCATCGGTGCGGGTCTCCACCAGGTTCTTGAACTGGATCAGGGCCGGGTAGACCTCGTTGTTGCTCATGTCCTCGGGAAGGATGGTGGCGATGGCCATCTCCTCGGCCTGGGCCTGCACGGCCGCCATGGCCAGCGGCAGGGCCGCCAGGGCGGTCAGGCGGGGGAACATCGTGGTACGCATGGGCTTGCCTCTCGGTGTTGTCGTTATCGGATGCGGCAATGGCAGCGCCTGTGACGCTGGCCTGCTACCCAGCCTAGAACGTCGCTGCCGATAGCGCCTGCCCGCGGGGTCGCAACCCTTCAACGCCCGCGACAGATGACGCGGCCCTGATGCCACGCCAGCGTTGAAGCCACAGCCTGCCCACGCCGCAGTGGCCTCTATAGTGTGGTGAGGAACCCATGCCGGACAGGGAGGCGAGTCCCACATGCCGCTTGTACTGATCGTCCTGTTGCCGCTGACCGGCGCCTGTCTGCCCGCCCTGCTGCAGGGACGATCATCGCGACTGCTGGCCGCGGTCTCCGCCCTCCCCGCCCTCTTCTGTCTGCTGCTTCTGCTCAGCTGGCTGCCGCATGTCATGGGCGGCGGCGAGGCCGTGGTCCAGCGGCTCTCCTGGCTGCCGGCACTGGGCCTCGACGTCGCCTTCCGCCTCGACGGCCTGGGCCTGCTGTTCGCCCTGCTGATCACCGGTATCGGCTGCCTGATCCTGCTCTATGCGCGCTACTACTTCGTGGGCAGCGACAGCTCGGCGCGCTTCTTCACCCTGATCCTGCTGTTCATGGCGGCGATGCTGGGCATCGTGCTCTCCGAGAACCTGCTGTTCCTGCTGGTGTTCTGGGAGCTGACCAGCCTGGTCTCCTTCCTGCTGATCGGCTACCACAGCCACGACCATGCGGCCCGCCTCGGCGCCCGCATGTCGCTGGTGATCACCGCTGGCGGCGGGTTGGCGCTGCTCGGCGGCGTGGTGCTGCTGGGCCAGGCCGCCGGCAGCCATGAGCTCTCGGTGGTACTCGAGGCCGGCGATCGCATCCGCGCCCACGAGCACTATGGCCTGATGCTCAACCTGATCCTGCTCGGCGCCTTCACCAAGTCGGCCCAGTTCCCCTTCCACCTGTGGCTGCCCCACGCCATGACGGCGCCCACCCCGGTCTCCGCCTACCTGCACAGCGCCACCATGGTCAAGGCGGGGCTGTTCCTGCTCGCACGTCTGCATCCGGCGCTGGCCGACACCTCGCTGTGGTTCCACCTGGTGACCCTGACCGGGATGCTGACGCTGATGGTGGGCGCCTTCGTGGCCATGTTCATGCACGACATGAAGGGACTGCTCGCCTACTCCACGGTCTCCCACCTGGGGCTGATCATGCTGCTGCTGGGGCTGGGCACGCCCATGGCTCTGGCCGCGGCACTCTTTCATCTGGTATGCCATGCGCTGTTCAAGGCGCCGCTGTTCATGATGGCGGGCTACGTGGAGCACGCCACCGGCACCCGTGACATGCGACGGATCAACGGCATGTGGCGCTTCATGCCCGCGCTGATGGTGCTCTCGGGCATCTCCGCTGCCGCCATGGCCGGCCTGCCACTGATGAGCGGCTACCTGAGCAAGAAGATGCTGTTCAACGAGAGCCTGCTGCTCTCCACCCCGGACTGGGCGGCCGTGGTGATTCCCGCCTGGGTGGCCCTGGCCGCCCTCTTCTCGGTGGCCTACGCGATACGCATCTTCCACAACGTCTTCTTCAACGGCCGGCCGGTCGACCTGCCTGTCTGGCCACCGGTCTCACCGCGGGCGGCGGCGCTGTCGCCCATCGTGCTGCTGGCCTTCGCCACGCTGCTGGTGGGGCTGGCACCGGAGCCCCTCTACTCGGTGCTGGTCCACCCCGCCTTCGCCGCCGCCCGTCAGGCGGTCGTCGCACCCTACGACTTCACCACGCTGGGCGGCAGTGTGCCCATGCTCATGAGCCTGTTCGCCCTGGCCGGCGGCGCGCTCTTCTACCACCTGCGCGACCCGCTGTTCCGGCTGCACGCGCGGCTGCCCCAGGTCGACGCCAAGGAGATCTTCGACTGGATCATGCGCCGCACCATCGCCCTCTCCCAGCAGCGGGTCTTCCAGCTGGAGAACGGCTCCCTGCAGCGCTACCTGACCTTCATCATGGCCACCCTGGTAGTGCTGGTGGGCCTTGAACTGCTCGCCGTGACCCACTGGGACGGCGGCGTGGCACTCGCCCCGCTCGACCCGCTGACCCTGCTGGCGGCGATCCTGCTCTGCCTGGCGGCGATCGGCGTGGTGGTCTATCACCATCACCGCCTCCCCGCGCTGCTACTGCTCGGCGTCACCGGGTTGTTCGTCACCGTCACCTTCGCCCGCTTCTCGGCACCGGACCTCGCCCTGACCCAGCTGATGGTGGAGGTCATGGCAGTGGTGATCATGATGCTGGCGCTCTCCTTCCTGCCCCAAACCTCCCCCCGCGGCTCGACGCGCTTGCGCATGGGGCGCGACCTGGCCATCGCCGGCCTGATGGGCGTCGGCGTGGCGGCCTTCAGCTTCGCCATCCTGACCCGCCCCCAGCAGACGATCTCCGACTTCTTCCTCGCCAACAGCGTGCCCGGCGGCGGCGGCACCAACGTGGTCAACGTCATCCTGGTCGACTTCCGCGGCTTCGACACCCTGGGCGAGATCACCGTGCTGGGCATCGCCGCCGTGGCGGTGTTCGCCTTCACCCGCGACCTGCACCTCAAGGAGCGCGTGGTCGAGACCAACCCCGCCCACTGGGTCGCCGAGCCGCACCCGATCATGCTCAGCACGGTGGCTCGGCTGGTGCTGCCCATCGCCCTGCTGGTCTCGGCCTACATCTTCCTGCGCGGCCACAACCTGCCCGGCGGCGGCTTCATCGCCGGGCTGATCACCGCGGTGGCGCTGACCCTTCAGTACATGGCAGGCGGGCTGGTCTGGGCCCAGGCGCGCATGCTGACCGCCTTCCGGCCGCTGATCGGCGCCGGCCTGCTGATCGCCACCGCCACCGGCCTTGGCAGCTGGCTGTTCGGCTTCCCCTTCCTCACCTCGGCCCACGGCCACCTCTCCCTGCCGCTGATCGGCGAATTCGAACTGGCCACCGCCATGCTCTTCGACCTCGGCGTCTATGCCACCGTGGTCGGGGCCACGCTGCTGATACTCGCCAACCTCGGCAAGCTGATGACCGTGGCCGGCCCCGGCAAGGAGCTCGGCTGATGGAACTGCTCTACGCGATTACCCTGGGCGTGCTCACCACCTGCGGCGTCTACCTGCTGCTGCGGGCGCGCACCTTCACGGTCATCCTCGGGCTGACGCTGCTCTCGCATGCCGTCAACCTCTACCTGTTCGCCTCGGGACGCCTGGTGGCCGGCGCCCCGGCCATCATCGGCCTGGCGGAACGCTCCGCCGACCCGCTGCCCCAGGCCCTGGTGCTCACCGCCATCGTCATCGGCTTCGCCATGACCGCCTTCGTGGTAGTGCTGGCGCTCAAGGCCGCGGTGGAGCTGCGCAACGACCACGTCGACGGCGAGAATCCGGACGAGGACCGCGCATGAACCACGCCCTGATCCTCCCCATCCTGCTGCCGCTGCTCACCGGTGCCGGCCAGCTGCTCTGCTACCGGGCGCCCTTCGCCGTGCAGCGCCTGCTGGGCTTCGCGAGTACCGGCTGGCTGGTGCTGCTGGGCATCTGGGCACTGGCCACGGCCGGCTCGGGCGACTACCTGCTCTACCAGGCGGGAAACTGGCCGGCACCGTTCGGCATCGTGCTGGTGCTCGACCGCCTCGCCGCCATCATGCTGGCCCTGACCGCAGTGCTGGGACTGTGTTGCCTGGTCTATGCCAGCGGCGGCACCGACCAGCGTGGCGCCCACTTCCACGCCCTCTTCCAGTTTCAGCTGGCCGGCCTCAACGGCGCCTTCCTGACCGGCGACCTGTTCAACCTCTTCGTGTTCTTCGAGATCCTGCTGATCGCCTCCTACGCCCTGCTGCTTCACGGCGGCGGTCGCGCCCGCAGCCGCGCCGGGCTGCACTACGTGATCATCAACCTGGCGGGCTCGGCGCTGTTCCTGATCGCGCTGGGCACCCTCTACGGCCTCACCGGCACGCTCAACATGGCCGACCTGGCGCTGCGCGTGGCCGAGGCGCCAGCGGAGGACGGGCCGCTGCTCGCCGCCGCCAGCCTGATCCTGCTGGTGGTGTTCGGCATCAAGGCGGCGATCCTGCCGCTGCTGTTCTGGCTGCCGCGGGCCTACTCGGCGGCCAGCGCGCCGGTGGCCGCACTCTTCGCCATCATGACCAAGGTGGGCATCTACGCCATCCTGCGAGTCTTCCTGCTGGTCTTCGCGCTGGGCGAGGCACCGATCAACGCCACCGCCTGGGCCTGGCTGTGGCCGCTGGCGCTGCTGACCCTGGCGCTAGGCGGTGTCGGCGTGCTGGGTTCGGACAGCCTGCGCACCCTGACCGCCTACCTGGTGATCCTCTCGGTAGGCACCCTGCTCGCGACCATCAGCCTGGTGACCCCGGCCGCCCTGGGCGCCGCCCTGTTCTACCTGATCCACAGCACCGGCATGGCCGCGGTGTTCTTCCTGCTCGCCGACCTGCTGGGCCAGCAGCGCGCGGAGGGCTACGACCGCTTCTCGGCGACCGGCCCCATCGGGCATCGCCGGGTGCTGGGCACGCTGTTCTTCATCGCCGGCATCGCCATGGCGGGGCTGCCGCCATTCGGGGGCTTCGTCAGCAAGGCCTGGATCCTCCAGGCCAGCGCCAGCGAACCCCGGGGCCTGTGGCTGTGGGGCGTGCTGCTGGCCTCGGCCCTGCTGGTGATCATCGCCATCAGCCGTACCGGCAGCAGCTGGTTCTGGCGCCCGGGGGAGATGGCCAGCCCCTATCCGCTCAGGCGCGGCCTGCTGACACTGGTGTGCGGCATGGTCGGCCTCAATGCGCTGCTGGCGGCCTTCGGCCACCCGGTGATGGGCTATCTCGAGCTGACCGCCGAGCAGCTGCTCACACCGCGCGGCTATATCGCCGCCGTGCTACCCGAGGCCCTCGCCGCCGCCACGGAGATCACCCTATGACGCCATCGATGCGCAAGTGGCAGTTCTGGCTGCCGCACCCGCTGTTCTCGCTGTTCCTGGCGCTGCTCTGGCTGCTGATGGTCAACGATTTCAGCATGGCCCACGCCCTGCTGGGGCTGGTGCTGGGCGTAGCGATCCCCCTGGTGACCCACGCCTTCTGGCCCGAGGAGGCGAGGATCCGCCGCCCCCTGCCGTTGCTGCGCTACCTGCTGGTGCTGCTGGTGGATATCCTGCGCTCCAACCTGGTGGTGGCCCTGCGCATCCTGCGCCCCGCCCGGCACCTGCGGCCCGGCTTCTTCACCTATCCATTGACGCTGAACGATGACTTCGCGATCACCATCCTGGCCAGCACCATCTCGCTGACCCCCGGCACCGTCTCAATCCACTACGACGCCGAGGCCAACACCCTGCTGGTGCACGCCCTGCACCTAGAGGATGAGGCCGAGGCCATCGCCGGCATTCATGAACGTTACGAGCAGCCGCTCGAGGAGATCTTCCGATGATCGCTGTGGTGATACCCATCGCGATGACGCTCTTTGCCATCGCCGCCCTGCTCAACCTCTACCGCCTGGCCATCGGCCCGGACATCGTCGACCGGATCCTGGCGCTGGACACCCTGATGATCAACAGCATCGCGCTGATCGTGCTGGCCGATATCTGGATGGGCCTGGGCATACTGTTCGAGCTGGCCCTGCTGATCGCCCTGATGGGCTTCGTCAGCACCGTGGCCATGAGCAAGTACCTGCTGCGGGGGGATGTCATCGAATGATCGCTATCGACATGGCCTGGCCCCTGCAGCTGGTGATCGCGGCCTTCCTGCTGGTCGGTGCGGTCGTGGCACTGATCGGTTCCTGGGGGCTGGCCAAGCTGCCCGACTTCTATACGCGCCTGCACGGCCCCACCAAGGCCAGCACCCTGGGCGTCGGCTGCACCCTGATCGGCTCGCTACTCTACTTCAGCCTCCAGCAGGACGGCGTCTCGGTCCAGGAGGCGCTGGTGACCATCTTCCTGTTTGCCACCGCCCCGGTCAGCGCCCACATGCTGGGCAAGGCCGCCCTGCGCCGGCGCCTGCCGGGTGTGGCGGGCACGCGCAACATGCCCGAGAGGTAACCCACCCGCTGCTTGCCCCGAGGAGACCGCCGAGGTCCATCTCCTCGTCAAAGCCTGATAGGGTAAACAGCCAGCTGGCATAAACGACTGGAGGCCGACATGCCCCGCTTCCCCGACCATCTGACCGGCGACGGTCCCCACAATCCCTTCCCCGGCGTGCGCGTGCTGGAGCGACGCCTGGGGCGTGAGATCCCCCATCAGCTGGGCTCCAACGAGGGCCTCGACATGCCCCACCGCGCCCTGCGCGAGCGCTTCGGGGATGCCTTGGCCGAGCATGTCTACAGCTACGGCGATGCCGAGGCAGTGGGGATCCGTCAGCGCCTGGCAGATCAGAAGGGCATCCCGCTGGAGGCGATGCTGGTGGACGCCGGCGCCGACAGCCTGATCGCCCTGACGCTGCGGGCCGTCACCTCCGGCGGAGAAACGGTGATCGCCACCCGGGGCACCTACCCCACCTTCGGCTACTTCGCCCGTGGCCACGGCTGCCGGGTGATCGAGGTCCCCTACGCCGAGGCGCCCGGTCGGCTGGCACCGGACCTCGAGGCTCTGGCCCGCTTCGCCAGGGAGGAGAACGCGCGGCTGGTCTACCTGGCCAATCCCGACAATCCCGGCGGTCACCTGCACCGCGACGAGGACGTGCTGGCGCTGCGGCGAGCACTCCCGGCTGACTGCTGGCTGCTGCTCGACGAGGCCTACCACGACTTCCGCGAGGACGCCGACGCCGAATTCGGCCACCGGGTACTCCCCGGCGTGGTGCGCCTGCGCACTCTCTCCAAGGCCCACGGCCTCGCCGGGCTGCGCATCGGCTACGCCATCGCCGAGCCGGAGACCCTGGCGGTGATGATGAAGGTACGCATTCACTATGCGGTGTCGACGCTGAGCCAGGCCGCCGCGGAGACGGTGCTGGACCACCCGGCCGAGGTCGCTGCCCATGTGGCCGCGGTGCGCGAGCGTCGCGAGCGGCTGGCGGCCCACCTGCGCGGGCTGGGCGCCGACGTGCTGCCCAGCGCCACCAATTTCGTCGGCATCCGCCTGCCCAGCGCCGAGCTGGCCGGCAGGGTACACCAGTCGCTTCTCGACGAGGGCAAGCTGATCGCCCGCCCCGCCGACCCGGCGCTGGGCCATGTGCTGCGCATCACCGCGGTGGAGGATGCCCTGGCACCCGGCCGGCTGGTCACCCTGGAGAAGGCGCTGGCAGCCCCCTGATAACCTGGCAACTGCTTCCCGCTAGCTCAGCAGCGGCCCTTCTTGGCCTGCCCCGGCGGGCAGAAGTAGCCGCCACGCGAGCGGGAGTGGTAGCCACCGCGATCATCGTCGATGACAATCAGCGGCTCGGGGTTGATCCGCGCGGGGGTATAGCTGCAGCCGGCCAGCATGGCCGTCGAGAGCATCAGGGCAACAGGGAACAGCAGGCGCCGGAACATGAATCCTCCTTGAGTGTGATCAGCGTACGCAGCGCATTCTAGCCAAGCCGGCGCAGGCAACACATGTGGAGCAGCGGCGACACGGATGTCGCCGCATGGAGACAGTAGCCAGCCCATCGGCATCGAGCGATAGTGGCGGCTATTAGCCTGCAAACCGCACCCACGCCTGCCCACCAAATCCACAATAACGGAACGACCATGGATGCCCTGCGCCGCCACTCCCTATTGATCATCCTCCTCGGCAGCCTGGTGGTGACCCTGGCCATGGGCCTGCGTCACGGCTTCGGACTGTTTCTGGAGCCCATGAGCAGCGAACTGGGCTGGGGTCGCGGCGTCTTCGCCTTCGCCCTGGCCATCCAGAACCTGCTGTGGGGACTCGCCCAGCCCTTCTCCGGCGCCCTGGCCGACCGCTTCGGCGCCGCACGCGTGGTGGTGGTGGGTGGTGCCCTCTATACGCTGGGCCTCGTGTGCATGGGACTCTCCGACTCGGCGCTGGGCATGACGCTCTCCGCCGGGGTATTGATCGGACTGGGCCTCTCCGGCACCACCTTCTCGGTGGTACTGGGCGCGGTGGGGCGTGCCGTGGCGCCAGAGAAGCGCAGCATGGCCATGGGCATCGTCAGCGCCGCAGGCTCCTTCGGCCAGTTCGCCATGCTCCCCGGCACCCTGGGGCTGCTGGGCTGGCTGGGCTGGTCCGCGGCACTGCTGGCCATGGGCGCCATCGCCGCACTGATGCTGCCGCTGGGCGCCCTGCTACGCGACCGCCCGGCCGCTGCCGCCGCCGGTGACCTGCCGCTGCGCGAGGCGCTCGACGAGGCCGCGGGCCAGCGTGGCTTCTGGCTGCTCTGCCTGGGCTTCTTCGTGTGTGGCTTCCAGGTGGTGTTCATCGGCGTGCACCTGCCCGGCTACCTCTACGACAACGGCATCGCGGTCCAGGTCGGCAGTACCACCCTGGCGCTGATCGGGCTGTTCAATATCTTCGGCACCTACGTCGCCGGCTGGCTGGGGGGGCGGTTCTCGAAACCGCGCCTGCTGAGCGGGATCTACCTGACCCGGGCGGTGATCATCACCCTCTTCCTGATGGCCCCCCTGAGCCCCACGACCACCTACCTGTTCGGCATCGCCATGGGCCTGCTGTGGCTCTCCACGGTGCCGCTTACCAACGGCATCGTCGCCTCGGTATTTGGCGTCCAGCACCTCTCCATGCTCGGCGGGATCGTCTTCCTGTTCCACCAGCTCGGCTCCTTCATGGGTGTCTGGCTGGGCGGCTTCCTCTATGACCTGCAGGGTGACTACGACGTGGTCTGGAAGCTGGCCATCCTGCTCGGCGTGGCGGCGGCCATGCTGCACTGGTGGATCAGCGAAGCACCGGTGCAGCGCGACGCCCGCCAGGAGGTCGAGGCATGAGTCGCCGCCTGGTCTGGCGAGTGGCGGCAGCGGCCCTCACCGCCGCCGCCCTGGCGCTGGTATGGTGGGGCTGGCATCAGCTGGACGCCGCCCTGCTGCTGCTTGGCAGCCGACTCTGCTGAGGCCGTTGCCGGAGCGAGTAACAGGGCGAAGGGGCTGACAGCGACGCCCGTGCGACAGGCCGGCCGTGGAGGGGAATCATGCGCTTGCCCGAGGACGACACACCGCACCGCCGCCGGCGCCCGCCATGGGTGCTGCCAGGCCTGCTGCTCGGCCTGCTGCTCTCGGGCTGCACTACCCTGGAGCGCCAGCATGAGGCCCTGCTGGTGCTCGGTGACCTGGCTGCCGGCCAGGCGCCGAGCCGGCTGAAGCAGCGCACCCCACCTCCCGAACGTGAGCAACTCGCCTACGCCGTGGCGGGACGCGACTACCTGGCGGACCTCTACCGGCCGGCAAGGTCACGCCGCGGGACCCTGATCCTGGTGCATGGCCTCACCGAGGCGGGCCGGCACGATCCCCGCCTGATGGCCCTGGCTCGCACCCTGGCGCGGGCCGGCTTCACCGTGCTGGTGCCGGGGCTGGAGGGCCTGCGTGAATTCTCGGTCGGCCCTCGCGAGGTGCAGGGTATCGCCGACGCCATTCGCTACGCCAGCGACGCGCTTCCCTTAACCGTAGGGGGGACCGGCACTGGCCGCCATCAGCTTCGCCAGCGGACCGGCGCTGCTGGCGGCCATGCAGCCGGATACCGCCCATCGGGTAGGCTTCGTGATCGCCGTTGGTGGTTATTACGACCTCACCGACCTGCTGCGCTACGCCACCACCGGGGAGGATCGGGGTGGCGCCGGACGCCACGCGCCTCCGCCCCAGCGTGATGTGCGCTGGGCCGTGCTGCGCAGCCAGCTCCACGCCGTGGAGGATGCCCGGGACCGGGAGCGCCTGGCGGCCATCGCCCGAGCTCGGCTGGCGGATGAGGAGGCAGCGGATCCCGACACGACCGGGCTGGGTCCCGAGGCAATGGCACTGTACGCGCTGGTGACCAACCGCGACCCGGCGCGAGTCACGTCGCTGCTCGCCGAATTGCCGCCGCCACTGCTCGACCGGTTCACGGCACTGGATCTCGCCACTCAGGATCTCGATGCCCTGGAGGCGAGGCTGGTACTGATCCACGGCCCGGAAGACCGGGTGATCCCGGTCAGCCACTCGCGGCGGCTGCGCGCCGCCCTCCCCGCCGGCCAGGCGCGACTCTTCGAAGCCGAGGGGCTCGGCCACGTGGAGGTCTCGGCCAACTGGCGCGACGCCTGGACGCTATGGCGGGCGATCCACCATGTGCTCAGGCTGGGGGAGAGCGGGGAAACGGGCAGCAGATTCATGTCCCATCCGCGCGGACAACGCCAGTCTCACCATCTACGCTAACCAAACCACGCGAGGCACATGGCCTCACTCAGCGAACATTCGGCCGCTATTGAGGAGACCTCCCGGCATGCCCCACGCATCTCAAAAGATCAATTTCCCCGTCGAGAAGTCTCGTCGCTACCTGGAACCCGGCCCCATCGTTCTGGTCTCGTCCGCTCATGACGACCAGTGCAATATCATGACGATGGGATGGCACAGCATCATGGCATTTTCCCCGTCACTGGTCGGTTGCCTGATCTCGGCCGGCAGCCACAGCTTCGAGCTGGTACGACAAAGCGGCGAGTGCGTGATCAACCTGCCGACGACCGCTCTGATCGATGGAGTGATCGGTATCGGTAACACCTGCGGTGCCGTGACCGACAAGTTCGAGCACTTCGGCCTCACCGCCGACCCGGCAAGGTTGGTAGGAGCACCGCTGATCCGTGAATGTCACGCCCACTTCGAATGCCGACTGTTCGATGACAGCCTCGTCGACCGCTACAACTTCTTCATCTGGGAAGTGACATCGGCGCAGGTGGCAGAGACACCGACACATCCGCAAACCCTGCACTACACGGGTGACGGCGTGTTCATGGTGTCTGGCGAAGTGATCGACCGGCGTACTCAGTTCCTGCCGGAAATGTTGTGATAGCGATCCTGTTCGGCAGATGTGAACGACAAGGAAACGGCCCTGGCAGAACCCAGCCCGGGCATAACTCTCAAGCGTTGTAGACCACCCTGCCCAGCTCGCCGAGATCATAGCCGCCCAGTGCCTCGGCGCGCTCGGCGAAGCGTGGCTCCTGGACGAAGGCCAGCAGTCGCTGGACCGGCGGCTCGAAGTAGCTGCGCCGACGCAGTGCCAGGTCGAAATGCTCCCGGTGCAGGGGAAGGAAGGTCAGCCCCTGGCGCCGCGCAGCCGCCTCCACTCCGAGCCCCGCATCCGCTTCCCCCTGGCGTATCGCCAGCGCCAGGTCATCCTCCGAGAGTGAGGGGTGGGCCGTGAAATGCAGCCGTGAAGCCTCCACGCCCGCCTGTTGCAGCAACCAGCTCAGCAGCCGCCCGGCCCCGGCGTCCGGCTGGCGATGGGCGATGCGCACCTCGGGCCGCGTTAGATCGGCCAGGCGTTGGATCCCCAGCGGATTGTCCGGCGCCAGCAGCAACCCCTGGCGACGGATCGCCCAGCGCACCATCACCAGGTCGCGCATCCCGCCCATCCCCAGCGCCTGGGGTCGGTTGTAGCCACCGCTCTCCGCATCCAGCAGGTGCAGCCCGGCGAGCATTGCCTGGCCCTCCAGCAGCCGCCGCACGCCGTCGCCGCTGCCCTGGCAGAGCAGCGCCAGCTGGGAGCCGCTCTCGCGTACCGCCCACTCCAGCAGCGGGTCCTGGCTGCCGGCCAGGACCACCGGCACCGGGCGCGCCGTCGCCTGGTCGCCCTCCAGATGATTCATCAGCCACAGGTCGATGCTGTGGCGCGGAAACAGCAACTTGCCGGTGACCCGCACGCAGGGAATCGCCCCCTGTCGCACCAGGTCGTAGACCTTGCGGTCCTTGAGGCGAAGGTAGTCGGCCACCTCGGCGGTGGTCAGATAAGTGGCTCTCGCTTCCATCGGCGTCTCCTCCCTGGTTCGCAGGGGATATCACCCCGGCCACCTC
The DNA here is from genome assembly GCF_057169305.1 of Halomonas sp. C10-5. Classification (NCBI taxonomy): domain Bacteria; kingdom Pseudomonadati; phylum Pseudomonadota; class Gammaproteobacteria; order Oceanospirillales; family Halomonadaceae; genus Halomonas; species Halomonas sp. C10-5. The sequence continues at coordinate 1,383,612 of NZ_CP175665.1, read as the reverse complement.
TGAGGTGCTCGGGCGGGGATACAAGGCAATGCTCTTCTCACTTGCTGCATATGACTGTTTCTGGATGTTCTGATTACCACACCGCATGCATATTGGAAGCTGAACGCACAAGATGCCAGCTAACCAGAGGAGAATTGCATGCCCAGCGACTCCGGTGCCTTCGTCACCGCCCTCAATCTCATCCTCGGACTCGATCCCGACCTGCTGAATATCGTGGCCTTGTCACTGCAGGTATCACTGACCGCCGTGGCGCTCGCCACCCTGATCGGTCTGCCGCTGGGCGCGGCGCTGGCGCTTTGGCGCTTCCCCGGCCATGGCGTCCTGGTGGTGGCGCTCAATGCCCTGATGGGGCTGCCACCGGTGGTGGCGGGCCTGTGCGTCTACCTGCTGCTCTCCCGCGCCGGCCCGCTGGGGGAACTGGGGCTGCTCTTCACCCCCACCGCCATGGTGGTGGCCCAATTGGTACTGGTGCTGCCGATCATCGCCGCCCTGGCGCGCCAGCAGGTGGAAGAGCTGCACCAGGAGTATCGCGAACAGCTCACCTCCCTGGGGCTGTCACGGCTGCGCATGATCCCTACCCTGCTGTGGGATGCCCGGCTGGGGCTGGTCACGGTGGTGCTCGCCGGCTTCGGGCGCGCCAGTGCCGAGGTGGGCGCGGTGATGATCGTGGGTGGCAACATCGACGGCGTCACCCGGGTGATGACCACCGCCATCGTGCTGGAAACCAGCAAGGGCGACCTGCCCCTGGCGCTGGGGCTGGGCATCGTGCTGCTGGGGCTGGTGGCGCTGGTCAACGCCGGCGCCTATCTGGTGGGCGAGACGTCGCGGAGAAAGCTGGGATGAACGACATGACCACGCTCTCCATCACCGAAACACCGGCGCTCGAGCTGCATGGCGTCAGCTTCACTCACCGTGGTCAGCGCCTGCTGGGGCCGCTGGACCTGCGCCTCACCGGCTGCCAGCGCACGCTGGTGATGGGCCCCAACGGCGCCGGCAAGAGCCTGCTGATGCGCCTGGCCCACGGCCTGCTGGCCCCCTCTGCGGGCCGGGTGGACTGGCAGGGGCGCACCCCGCGCCAGGCGATGGTGTTCCAGCGCCCGGTGCTGCTCAAGCGCTCTGCGCTTGCCAACCTTACCTACGCCCTGGCGGTGAATGGTACGCCACGCCCCGAGCGCCGCGCACGCGCCCGAGAGGCACTGGAGCGTTTCGGCCTGGCCGCCCTGGAGAAGCGCCCGGCGCGGGTACTCTCCGGCGGAGAACAGCAGCGCCTGGCCCTGGCCCGTGCCTGGCTGCTCGACCCCGAGGTGCTGTTTCTCGACGAACCCACCTCGGCCCTGGACCCCGCCGCCATCAAGGCGGTGGAAGATGCGGTGCAGGAGTTCCACTGTCGCGGCACCCGCATCCTGATGAGCAGCCACGACCTGCACCAGGCGCGTCGCCTGGCGGACGAGGTGCTGTTTCTCAACGCCGGTCGGCTGATCGAGCACAGCGACGCCGCCACCTTCTTCACGGCCCCTGCCTCGAAAGAGGCGCGGGCCTTCATCCGCGGAGAGCTGGTGCTCTAGCCCGGCTCTCTGAACTCACCCGGCAACTCTCCCCCCGACACAACAAGGAAGCGACCAATGCAACACAAGGCACACATCGCACTCACCGCCATCGGCATCCTGGCCCTCTCGATGGCTGCTAACGCCCACGCCCAGGGCAGCGAGAATGAGAATGGCGAGCAGTACATCACCCTGGCCTCTACCACCTCCACCGAGGCCTCTGGCCTGTTCGACTCCATCATTCCGAAGTTCACCGACAAGACCGGGATCGAGGTGCGCGTGGTGGCCGTGGGCACCGGCCAGGCCTTCGAGATCGCCCGCCGCGGCGACGCCGACAGCCTGCTGGTTCACGACACCGTCGGCGAAGAGGCCTTCGTCGCGGAGGGTTACGGCACCGAACGCGCCGACGTGATGTACAACGACTTTGTGATTATCGGACCCGACGGCGACCCGGCCGGCATCGCGGATGCCGATACCATCGCCGAGGCGCTGCAGCTGATCGCCGAGGCCCAGGCGCCCTTCGCCTCCCGGGGTGACGACAGCGGCACCAACCGCGCCGAGCTGCGCCTGTGGGAAGCCGCCGGCGTCGAGGCTGACGGCGAGTGGTACCGCGAGCTCGGCAGCGGCATGGGGCCGACCCTGAACACCGCCGCCGGCATGGACGCCTACGTGATGAGCGACCGCGCCACCTGGGTCGCCTTCGAGAATCCCCAGAACCTCGAACTGCTGTTCGAGGGCGACGAGGCGCTCTTCAACCAGTACGGCAGCCTCGTGATCTCCGAGGAGCGCCACCCCCACCTCAAGCATGATCTCGCCGGGCAGTGGCACCAGTGGCTGCTCTCCGAGGAGGGCCAGCAGGCCATCGCCGACTTCACCGTCAACGGCCAGCAGCTGTTCTTCCCCAACGCCGCCGAGTAACCCAGCGGGGTCAGACCCTTCAGGAAACTTGAGGGTCTGACCCCAGCCCTGCCCCCAGCCCCGGAGGCGCCGCCTGGACCTCATCCAGACGCCTCAGCAACCCCGGCAGCTCATTGCTCAGAAAGCGTGACTCCACGCACTCCGCGAGTCGCTGGGCGCCGAAGCCCAGGAAGCCCAGCGCCGCATGGGAGAGGCGGCGGTCGCGGCGCACGATGAACTGCCAATGACTCTCGATGGGCAGCCCCTCCACCGGCAGGATCACCAGTTCCGGGTGCTGAGGCGGCAGCACGTGCTCGGAGAGCACCGCCAGCCCCATGCCGGAAGCCACACCGACGCGAATTGCCTCGTTGCTGGCCATCTGCAGGGTCGGCCCCAGGGTCAGCCCCTGCTCCTGCAGCCAGCTCTCGAACAGCATCCGCGTGGCCGAACCCGGCTCGCGCAGCAGCCAGCGCTCCTCGAGCAGCTCGCCCATGGCGATACGTTCGCGCCCCGCCAGGGGGTGGCCCCGGGGAGCTACCGCCACCAGCGGATTGCGCAGGAAGCGTCCGGCCAGGGCGTGGGCCAGCGACGGGGGATGGCTGAAGACGTAGAGGTCATCCTCCTGGCGCTCGAAACGGGTCAGCATCTGGCGGCGATTGCCGATATGCACCGTGACCTCCACCTCGGGGTAGGCCTGGCTGTAGGGACCGAGCAGCCGCGGCAGCACGTACTGGGCGGTATTGACCAGGGCGATGGAGAAACGCCCCCGCTCGCCGCCGCGCAGGGCGGCCAGGTAGTCATCCAGGTCGTCGAAGCGTCCCAGCACCTCGCGACTGGCGCGATAGAGCTCGGCGCCCGCCTCGGTGGGCACCAGCCGGCCCTGCCGGCTCTCCAGCAGCGGCTTCCCCAGCGTCTCTGCCAGGCGCTTGAGCTGCTGTGAGACGGTGGGCTGGCTCAGGTGCAGGCGCCGCGCCGCTTCGCTGATCGAGCCGGCGCGTACCACCGCCACATAGACCTGCAGCAGGCGAAACGTCAGGTGTCGGATGTTCATTCCGGGGGATTCCAGGATGCATAGATGATTATCTATAGTGCATTGCGAAAGAGTTTATTTGAATCAATGGCTGCGGGTCAGCAGAATGCGTGGCGTTTCAACCCGCCACCAGAGACCCTCCGATGCCCGATATCGTGGTGATGTTCTTCCTGCTCGGCCTGCTGGCCGGGCTCGTCAAGTCCGACCTGGCCATTCCCAAGGCTGCCTACGACACCCTCAGCCTGCTGCTGATGCTGACCATCGGCCTGAAGGGCGGCATGGCGCTGTACGGCAACCTGGGCTGGTCGCTGCTGCCGGAGCTGGCCGCCGTGGCCGCACTCGGCGCCCTGATCCCGCTGGTCATGATGCCGCTACTGCGCCGCCTGGTGCGGCTCTCCGCCGCCGACAGTGCCAGCCTGGCCGCCCACTACGGCTCGGTGAGCGCCGGCACCTTCGCGGTGGCGCTGGCCTTCGCCGAGGCGCGTGACCTCTCCATCGGCGCCGAGGTCACCCTCTATCTGGTGATGATGGAGCTGCCGGCGATCATGGTGGCCATCGCCCTCTACCGCCGCTATCGGGGCAGCAATGCCGGCGAGGCGATGCAGGGAATCTGGCACGAGACCCTGACCAACCGCGGAGTGATCCTGCTCGCCGGCGGCGCGGTGATCGGTGCCATGTACGGCCCCCTGGAGGGCGCCAACGTCACCGAGCTCTTTACCGGTGCCTTCCATGCCGTGCTCGCCCTCTTCCTGCTGCAGATGGGCCTGACCGCCGCCGAGACCCTGCGTCCCATTCCCTGGTTCCACTGGCGGCTGCTGGCCTTCGCCCTCATTGCCCCGCCGCTGCTGTCGCTGGCCGGCCTGGCCGTGGGCCTGGCCCTGGGGCTGCCCGCCGGCTCGCTCTTGATCCTGACCGCACTTGCCGCCAGCGCCTCCTATATTGCCGCCCCGGCCGCCATGCGCACCGCCATCCCCGAGGCCAATATCGGCCTGGCGATGCTGGCCTCGCTGGGGTTCACCTTCCCCTTCAACGTGATGGTGGGCATTCCCCTCTATCACCGTCTGATCACATGGCTGGTCGGCTGACACGCAGCGCCCGCCACGGCGGGCGGCTCCGACATTCGTCTAAGGCATGAGTGGCTGCACTTTACGTTAACGTCAACCTGGCCTAGTCTTGGTCCATCACGGTTCACCACCTGACCCGGACCGCTGTGCGCGCCTGCTTCACCCCTTGGCGGCAGGCGCCACCGCCCTGACCAGTAGACAAGAACGGGAGTCCCGCCCATGCACACGCCCTTCAAGCCCCTCGACTTCGGCCTCGACGACGAGCTCAACATGCTGCGCGAGCAGGTCAATGCCTTCGCCCGCGACGAGATCGCCCCGCGCGCCGCCGAGATCGACGAGAAGAACGAGTTCCCCAACGACCTGTGGCAGAAGTTCGGCGACATGGGCCTGCTCGGCATCACCGTGTCCGAGGAGGATGGCGGCACCGGCATGGGCTACCTCGCCCACTGCATCGCACTGGAGGAGATCTCCCGGGCCAGTGCCTCGGTAGGCCTCTCCTACGGCGCCCACTCCAACCTCTGCGTCAACCAGCTCAAGATCAACGCCAGCCCGGAGCAGAAGGCCAAGTACCTGCCCAGGCTGATGAGCGGCGAGCACGTCGGCGCGCTTGCCATGTCCGAGCCGGGCGCCGGTTCCGACGTTGTCTCCATGAAGCTGCGCGCCCGCAAGGATGGCGACAAGTACATCCTCAACGGCAACAAGATGTGGATCACCAACGGCCCCGACGCCGACGTGCTGGTGGTCTACGCCAAGACCGACCCCGAGGCGGGATCGAAAGGGATTACGGCCTTTATCATCGAGAAGGGCATGCCCGGCTTCTCCACCGCCCAGAAGCTCGACAAGCTCGGCATGCGTGGCTCCAACACCTGCGAGCTGGTGTTCCAGGACTGCGAGGTGCCGGAAGAGAACGTGCTGGGCGAGGTGGGCAAAGGCGTGCGCGTGCTGATGAGCGGCCTCGACTACGAGCGCACCGTGCTGGCTGCCGGCCCCATCGGCATCATGCAGGCCGCCCTGGATATCGTGGTGCCCTATATCCACGAGCGTAAGCAGTTCGGTCAGTCCATTGGCGAGTTCCAGCTGGTGCAGGGCAAGGTGGCCGACATGTACACCACCCTCAACGCCTGCCGCGCCTACCTCTACGCCGTGGCGGCCGGCTGCGACCGCGGCCAGACCTCGCGCAAGGATGCCGCCGGCGTGATCCTCTACTGCGCCGAGAAGGCCACCCAGGTCGCCCTGGACGCCATCCAGCTGCTGGGCGGCAACGGCTACATCAACGAGTACCCCACCGGCCGCCTGCTGCGCGACGCCAAGCTCTACGAGATCGGCGCCGGCACCAGCGAGATCCGCCGCATGCTGATCGGCCGCGAGCTGTTCAACGAATCCGCCTAACCCCAGCTCGTCTCGGAGAGATGTATGGCAATCCTGAATACCCAGATCAATCCGCGCAGCGACGGCTTCCAGGCCAACGAGGCGGCGATGCGCGCCGAGGTGATGAAGCTGCGCGAGCTGACCGCCGCCATCGCCCAGGGCGGCGGCGAGAAGGCCCGCGCCCGCCACGAGAGCCGCGACAAGCTGTTCGTGCGTGACCGCATCGACCACCTGATCGACGAGGGCTCCCCCTTCCTGGAGTTCTCGGCGCTGGCCGCCCATGAGGTCTACGACTCCGCGGTGCCCGCCGCCGGCGTGGTCACCGGCATCGGCCGCGTCTCCGGCGTGGAGTGCGTGATCGTCGCCAACGACGCCACCGTCAAGGGCGGCACCTACTTCCCGCTCACCGTGAAGAAGCACATCCGCGCCCAGGAGATCGCCCGCAAGCACCGCCTGCCCTGCATCTACCTGGTCGACTCCGGCGGCGCCTTCCTGCCCCGCCAGGACGAGGTCTTCCCGGACCGCGACCACTTCGGCCGCATCTTCTACAACCAGGCCACCCTCTCCGCCGAGGGCATCCCGCAGATCGCCGTGGTGATGGGCTCCTGCACCGCTGGCGGCGCCTATGTGCCGGCCATGGCCGACGAGTCGATCATCGTCCGCGAGCAGGGCACCATCTTCCTGGGCGGCCCGCCTCTGGTGAAGGCCGCCACCGGCGAGAGCATCAGCGCCGAGGACCTGGGCGGCGCCGATGTCCACGCCAAGAAGAGTGGCGTGGCCGACCACTACGCCGAGAACGACGCCCATGCCCTGCAACTCTGCCGCGCCAGCGTCTCGCGTCTCAACTGGCAGAAGCGCGGCCAGCTCAAGATGCAGGAGCCCAAGGCCCCGCGCCTGGATCCCAGCGAGCTCTACGGCATCGTCGGCACCGACCTCAAGAAGCCCTATGACGTGCGTGAGGTGATCGCGCGCATCGTCGACGACTCCGACTTCGACGAGTTCAAGCGCTACTACGGCGACACCCTGGTCACCGGCTTTGCGCATATCCACGGCTACCCGGTGGGCATCGTCGCCAACAACGGCGTGCTGTTCTCCGAGTCCGCGGTCAAGGGCGCCCACTTCATCGAGCTCTGCGCCCAGCGCAAGATCCCTCTGATCTTCCTGCAGAACATCACCGGCTTTATGGTGGGCTCCAAGTACGAGCACGAGGGCATCGCCAAGCACGGCGCCAAGCTGGTCACCGCGGTGGCCTGCGCCAAGGTACCCAAGTTCACCGTGCTGATCGGCGGCAGCTTCGGCGCCGGCAACTACGGCATGTGCGGCCGCGCCTACGACCCCAACCTGCTGTTTATGTGGCCGAATGCCAGAATTTCCGTCATGGGGGGTGAACAAGCCGCCGGCGTGCTGGCCCAGGTCAAGCGCGAGCAGATCGAGCGCGAGGGCCGCGAGTGGACGCCGGAGGAAGAGGAAGCCTTCAAGGCGCCCACCCGCGAGCAGTACGAGCACCAGGGCCACCCCTACTACGCCAGCGCGCGGCTGTGGGACGACGGGGTCATCGACCCGGCCCAGACCCGCGACGTGCTGGGCCTGTCGCTCGCCGCAGCCATGAACGCCGAGGTCGAAGAGACGAAATTCGGCGTGTTCCGGATGTAAGGGGAAGCAGACATGTCAGATAGCACATTCTCACGCCTGGAACTCGATGAGCGCGGCGTGGCCTGGCTGACCCTGGTCCGCCCCGAGATCCACAACGCCTTCGACGACAGCCTGATCGCCGAGCTCAACGCCCATCTGGAGCGACTGCACGACGCCGCCCATCACGGCGAGATCCGCGCCGTGGTGCTGGGCTCCGAGGGCAAGAGCTTCTCCGCCGGGGCCGACCTGGGCTGGATGAAGCGCATGGTCGAGTACGATTTCGACGGTAACCTGGCCGATTCGCGCAAGCTCTCGGCGCTGATGCACGGCCTGGACACCCTGCCCTGCCCCACCGTCTGCCGCGTGCAGGGGGCCGCCTTCGGCGGCGCCGTGGGCCTGGCCGCCTGCTGCGACATCGTCGTCGCCTCCGAGAAGGCGAAGTTCTGCCTCTCCGAGGTGAAGATCGGCCTGTCGCCGGCAGTGATCAGCCCCTATGTGCAGCGCGCCATCGGGCCACGCCAGATGCGCCGCTACGCGCTCTCCGCCGAGGTGATGGACGCCTCCACCGCCCTGGCCCTGGGCCTGGCTCACCAGGTGGTCGACGCTGATGCGCTCGACGATGCCGTCGCCGCCATGCTCGAGACGCTGCTGGCCGGCTCGCCCCAGGCCCAGCGCGCCACCAAGGCGCTGCTCGCCGAGGTGGCTCGGGAGCCCGACAGCAAGGCCACCCGCGAGCATACCTGCCGGGTGATCAGCGAGCTGCGCGTCAGCGCCGAGGGCCAGGAGGGCCTGGCCAGCTTCTTCGAGAAGCGTCGCCCCGCCTGGACAAACGAAAGCGACAACAGTGCCGCCGACAACAAGGCCGCGGAGCCCCGCTCATGACTACCGATCTGAACAAGTTCGACACCCTGCTGGTCGCCAACCGCGGCGAGATCGCCTGCCGGGTGATGCGCACGGCGCGCGCCATGGGCCTGCGCACCGTGGCCGTCTACTCCGACGCCGATGCCAACGCCCGCCATGTGCGCGAGGCCGACGAGGCCGTGCGCCTGGGCCCCGCCGCCGCCCGCGACAGCTACCTCAAGGTGGAGGCGGTGATCGAGGCCGCCAAGCGCACCGGCGCCGGCGCCATCCACCCCGGCTACGGCTTCCTCTCCGAGAACGGCCCCTTCGTGGACGCTCTGGAGAAGGCCGGTATCACCTTCGTCGGCCCGCCCGCCTCGGCCATCGCCGCCATGGGCGACAAGTCCGCCGCCAAGGCGCGCATGCATGACGCCGGCGTGCCGCTGGTGCCGGGCTACCACGGCGACGACCAGGACGACGCCCTGCTCAAGGCCGAGGCCGACAAGATCGGCTACCCGGTGCTGCTCAAGGCCAGCGCGGGTGGCGGCGGCAAGGGCATGCGCGTGGTGGAGTCCGCCGCGGGCTTCCAGGCCGCCCTGGACGGCTGCCGCCGCGAGTCCCAGGCCGCCTTCGGCGACCAGCGCATGCTGATCGAGAAGTACCTGACCCAGCCGCGCCACGTGGAGGTCCAGGTGTTCTGCGACAGCCACGGCAACGGCGTCTACCTCTTCGAGCGCGACTGCTCCGTGCAGCGCCGCCACCAGAAGGTACTGGAGGAGGCCCCGGCCCCGGGCATGAGCGCCGAGCTGCGTCGCGAGATGGGCGAGGCCGCGGTGCGCGCCGCCCGCGAGATTGGCTACGTGGGCGCCGGCACCGTGGAGTTCCTGCTCGACGTGGATGGATCGTTCTTCTTCATGGAGATGAACACCCGCCTGCAGGTGGAGCACCCGGTCACCGAGATGATCACCGGCCAGGACCTGGTGGAGTGGCAGCTGCGCGTGGCCATGGGTGAGCGCCTGCCGCTGGCCCAGGACGAGCTGACCATCACCGGCCACAGCTTCGAGGCGCGCCTCTACGCCGAGGACCCGGAGCAGGACTTCCTGCCCGCCACTGGTACCCTCACCCGCTTCGCCCTGGACCTGGAAGGCGCCGGCCTGGATGCCGACAAGGTACGCCTGGACAGCGGCGTGGAGAGCGGCGACGCCGTCTCCATGCACTACGACCCCATGCTCGCCAAGCTGATCGTCCACGGCGGCGACCGCGACCAGGCGCTGGCAACGTTGAACCGGGCACTGGCGGCGCTCGACGTGCAGGGCGTGGTCACCAACCGTGCCTTCCTGCAGCGCCTGGCCACCCACCCCGCCTTCAAGGACTGCGAGCTCGATACCCGCTTCATCGAGAAGCACGAGGAGAGCCTCTTCGCCCCGCGCGAGATCACCACCGAGGCCTACGCCGCCGCGGCGCTGATCGGCCTCAAGCAGCTCTCCCGGGAGTGCGAGAGCGACTCCCCCTGGGATCGCCACGACGGCTTCCGCCTCAACGCGCCCCACACCATCCGCCTCGCTCTGTGCGTCACCGGCCACGACCTGACCCGCGCCCAGGCGCCGGACGCCGAGGACGTGGTGATCGTGGAGGGCCGCCGCGAGACCGACGCCGATCCCTGGCAGCTGGTGATCGGCGACGAGACCCTCACCGCACGCATCCAGCACCTGGAAGGCGACGCCGTGGCGGTCACCCTCAACGGCCACCGCCGTCGCCTGCAGGCGCGCCTCGCCGCCAACGGCGTGGTGGTGATGGCCGACGCCGCCGGCGAGACCCGCCTGTTCTGGCGCCGCATCGACGCCATCGACCACGGCCAGCACGAGGCGGAATCCACCCTCACCGCGCCCATGCACGGCACCGTGGTGGCGCTGCTGGTGGAGCCGGGCCAGAAGGTGGAGAAAGGCATGCCGCTGATGGTGATGGAAGCCATGAAGATGGAGCACACCATGGCCGCCCCCGCCGATGGCCACGTGGAGAGCTTCCACTTCGCCGCCGGCGACACCGTGGGCCAGGGCGACGTGCTGCTCGAATTCGCCGCGGAGGAGTAAGACGATGGCATTCCCGACACACGTGCGCCTGGTCGAGGTCGGCCCCCGCGACGGCTTGCAGAACGAGCCCGAGCCGATCGGCACCGCCACCAAGCTGGAACTGATCGACCGCCTGGGCGCGGCCGGCCTCTCCTATATCGAGGCGGCCAGCTTCGTCTCGCCCAAGTGGGTGCCGCAGATGGCCGACCACCGCGAGGTGATGACCGGGCTCACACGACGTAACGGCGTCACCTATGCGGCGCTGACCCCCAATCTCAAGGGACTGGAAGCGGCCCTCGAGTGCGGCGTCGAGGAAGTGGCGGTGTTCGGCGCCGCCTCCGAGGCCTTCTCGCAGAAGAACATCAACTGCTCCGTGGCCGAGTCGCTGGCGCGCTTCGAGCCGGTGCTGGAGCGAGCTCAGGCCGCCGGCGTGCGGGTGCGCGGCTACGTCTCCACTGTGCTGGGCTGCCCCTACGAGGGCGAGATCGCTCCCGCCAAGGTGGCCGCGGTGTCCAAGGCGCTTTTTGATATGGGCTGCTACGAGATCTCGCTCGGCGATACCATCGGCACCGGTACCCCGCTCAAGGCCAAGCGCATGATCGAGGCAGTGAGCCGCGACATCCCCATGGACAAGCTCGCCGCCCACTTCCACGACACCTACGGCCAGGCGCTGGCCAACCTCTACGCGGTGCTGGAGGAAGGTATCGCGGTAGTCGACAGCTCCGTCGCCGGCCTAGGCGGCTGCCCCTATGCCAAGGGCGCCTCGGGCAACGTGGCAAGCGAGGACGTGGTCTACTTGCTCGACGGCCTCGGCATCGAGACCGGTATCGACCTCGACAAGCTCGCCGATACCGGCACCTGGATCACCCAGACCATCGGCCGACCCAACCGCTCCAAGGTGGGGGTGGCGCTGGCGGCCAGATAATCGCAAAGGCAACACGCAAAAGCCCCGAGCCAGGTGATTGACTCGGGGCTTATTGTGTAGGTGTCGGGTCCCGTGTGATTGACCACTCGTTTGGTAAATAACTCAGGTCGCTTGGCCTGCCACCCCTTCATCGCCGTGATCGGCGATTGATGATGCAGCGCCTTCTGAGGGATGTGGTGATTGTACAGCCAAGCGTAGCGTTTGAGCGTCTGCTCCAGGTCCTCACCTGAGGTATAGCGCCGAGTCGCCAGCACGTCGCTGATGCGGCCGTTGAACCGCTCGACCATACCGTTCGTCTGTGGCCTTCCCGGCTTGATCAGGCGATGGTCGATCCCATGGGCCTGGCATTCCTGGTCGAAGGGGTGGCGTCCGCTGGGCTTGCGCTCACCTGCCCGCGTGAAGCGATCAGTGAACGACTTGCCGTTATCAGTGAGCACCGTCTGGATCGTGAAGGGAGCCTTCTCCTCCACGCGCTTCATGAACGCCTTGGCATCCTTGGCAGACTGGCTGCGCCTGACCTCCAGATAGACCCAGCGTGTGGCACGGTCGATGGCGACATACAGGTAGCGCTTCTGCTCCTCATCAGGCATCTGAGGCAGGTGCTTGATGTCGATATGCACGTACCCAGGCTCGTAGTCCTTGAAGGGCTTGTGCCGGGGCTTGCCATCATCGCCAGCGTCCTGCCGAGCCAGTTCTGCCAGTGTCGGCACCTCGCGGCGCTGGAGCATGCGGTGCAGGCCTGAGCGAGACAGTCGAGGGTTCAGGAACTCACGTGCCACGACGAGCAGATCATCCAGACCGAGGCGCAGGAATTCGCGAGCGGCGATCAGCACCTCCTCCTGCTCGGACGTGAGGGTGGCCAGTAGGTTGTGAAGCGTGTGCGGTCGGTCATAGACATCATCGCGGTACCGCCAGCGCCGGATGGTCGCGGGGGAGACGCCATACTGGCGGGCCAGCTCGCTATCCGTGATGCTGGAAGGCGCTGCCTGGATCTCAGCACGGATCTTCGGTGTCGTGGCCGCCTGCTTTTGCAGCTTGATGTCCATGAACCTGCTCCCAAATGAATTTGTAGAAGCTCTCTGGCTGCCAGCAGAGGATAACTCCTATAGCTCATTTGATCATCCGGGACCCTACAATAGATAAAGCCCGCATTTGCGACTGGTTTCGAGCCCAGCGGAAAACCAGTCCGTCAACATTCGTTTGTTAGAACCGAATGGTTTAGAATCATTACACAGGTCGCCATCACATCCGGTGCCTTCGGAAGTACTCTTGTAGTCGCTGGTATTGGGCATCCTGTGCAAGCTGTGGCGCAGTTTGAACAATCTCATCTAAGCATTGTCCCAATTCCCGGGGTGCCCACTGTTGGTCAGCAATCACGGCATTTATTAGCAGTAACCCCTCGGCAGGGAAACTTCTGCACAAACCCGACTCGTGTAGCAGGTGTATGACGTAGTCCGGGTGTTCAATCGGTTGCAGCCAATCCTGCACTGCGGTCAAGGCAGCTGGGAATTCACCTCGGGCGGCAATCACCAGACGAGCCAAATACTCGGCTATGCGCGGCGTGGCCAGGTCACGGGACTTTGGCCATATCTGTTGCCAGAACGGCTGAACACGGTTTTTCCAATAGTCCTCAGCTTGATCTGCTGCGCCTGCAAGTGCCTGGGAGAGCGCCTGCGCGGATTCCTCCAGACCTTCTTGAGGGAGAGCTCCTATCGCAGACCGGAACTCCTCCACGGTGTATGCCTCGGTCGGGCCTAATGCTGCGAAGGTCAAGAAAGTCGCGAACTGCTGGCGGTGCTCGCCTAGATCAGCATAGTGGTTCACGCTATCTAGGAACTGTGACTTGAAGGCGGTCAGCAACGGCTGGTACAAGCGCGGCGACCAGAGAAAGCCCTCCCACGCGGCCTTTGCTTCGATGGGATTGCTCCAACTAAACAGCGGCAAAAGGTGCTGCACAGTCCAGGGGCGGTCCACACGGAAAAATGTGATCAGACGCGAACCCAGCAACACCCGACCGTGGCGGAAGCGATCCAATTGCGTATCGCACAGTGCAGTGAAGATCGGCTTGAGATCAGCTGGAAGCAGATCGTTGTCGTTAGGGGTCTGCTTGAACCAAAGGTTGATTAGAGCCTGGGTGACATGCCCAATGGGATGGTTGATCGCAGAGCCGACAGGGTCATAGGTCTGGAGGCCATTACGGATGATGTGGGTACCTGAGCCAGCTTCCAGTGGCAGTGCCAGCACGCGGTGACAAAGCTCCAGCAAGATATCCTCATGGCGGTTGATGGACTTGGATGCGGCTTCCATCCACCAGGTCACTGCGTGATCAATCTCCTGCAGCAAGGTGTCTGGAATGGTCTGTACCAGCGGCCCAGCGTATCGCCAAGAGCACAACACCATACCTTCTTCCGACCACGCCTGCAGTGCCTCACGCCATCGGTCGGCTGGCCACACGCCATCTCGCGACAAATCGCATAGCGCAAACAGACTGTGAAAGAAGCGCGTGCGGCAAACGTCACGCCACGTATCTTCGTAGAACGGCCGACGTTCGGGAGGCGGCTTTGTTAGCCATTCCACCAGTTCCCGCCTCGTACGAGGCGCAAGGTCGACGTCACGGCTGTCCTCGTAATCTGGATCGCCAGTGCCACTCATCCAGTGCGAGAACTCGTCACGTTCGTTGAGTGCTAATTGCCATTGCGGATAGGCATTGGAGATCTCCACTAAGCGGGCCGCCGCAGATGCACCTAGAGCTAAGCCTGAACTGTTCAGCTTGGCCAGATGCAGCCAAACGGAACGAGCCACCAAGTCTTGCCAGCGATCTGTTTCCAGGTCAGCCCGGAACATCTCGCGGGGCGGTCCCACCAAGATGGCTGCCTCCAAGCGTGCCTGAGCGGCCCCTGCCAAATGTTGACCCTGCAGAACGAAGAGCCTTAATACCTCACGTCGCAAACCAGTGGTCCAAAGCCACCACGCGTCGTCGGCCAAGAGCCAATCCGCCCACTGCTCCGGCGGGATGCAATCGTCGTAGCTTGCGGCAAAGAGGGCCAGGCGTTTGAAGGTGGGATACGGTAAGTCAAACCAAGCTTGGCAGATTCGCGTGGCGCGTGCGCAGTCGGTCGCGAGAACTTCCAGCCATGCATCGCGCAGCAATTCGATTAGGCTCACCCAGTCGCGGAAACCCCGGTTCTGCCAGTGCGGCGTAATGGAAGGTAGATCCCAGTGTGAACGGTCGCTACGGTCATCCGCCTCGCCTAATTCACGCAGCAGGTCCAGTGCATCGCGCAGCAATTGCTGGAGATCTTCGAGCAATCGTGGCAATGCAGGTTTCCAAGGCTCGTCGGCAAGGTTTCGCAGGGTCGTATGCACGTGATCGGAAGCAAGCTCGAGCTCCCAATCCACCAACTGATTGATTTGCAGAGGCTCATCAGCGATATCCGAATCGTCGTCGGTCCAGCAAAACGGCTTTTTTAACCTCACCTTGGGCGCGAGCAACTCGCGCAACTCTAGGCGCAGTGTGGCAGTCATTCCCTCACGTTTCAGACGGCCTTGCCAGCGATACAGTTCCAAATCGTGCCAAGGCGATTTCACTCGGCCACTGAGCAGTAGCCGCCACAAGGTACGCATTAACGGGCTGGGAATGGCCTTGGGGGCGTGCAAGCGAATTTCATCGAGCTCAGAAGTCTTGCCATCCCGCTCCAGCGTGGCAAAGCGATCCAATTCGTGCTCGATCAACCACGGCCAACGGTCGTGCAACTGTCCACCACGCTCCGCAATCCAGATAATCAGTCTCGGGTCATCCAGATGGCGCACCAACCAGCGGGCGAGGTGGAACATACAATCATCCCATTGGCTGCCAACGATGCCTCCTGAGGCGAGCAGCATCGTCGGAGCGCGGTCATAGGGCGCAGGCCGCCGAACAAGGCTGAAGCGCAGCTTGGTGTCCACCTCATCTTGGGGCGGCACGCCAAAGCGTGCCAGATCGCTGTGCCCAAAGCGCTCATGCACGAAGGGCTCCAGCAGCCAGTCCAATGAAGGAGCGGGATTGAAGTCGGCGAATCGCTTGGCCGGCAACCCTGTTTTGTCCGACAAGGCCCACACCATTCGTCCGACGAAATCGTCCTGCTGCGTGCTGTCTTGTGGCTGAGCCATTGCGTGTTTGACTACGATGGCCTCTTTGCCCTGTACCCCGTCGCGGTAGGTGTCTGCCCAAGCGTGGAGGGTTTGGTGCAGCGCTGAATGGTCATGGCTGTCAGCCGGTACGGTGTAGAGGATAGGTGTGACGCCCTTGGCCTCCCACTCAATGGTCTTCCGGTACTCTTGCCCCGGCTCGCAATCACCCAGAGCCCAGGCCTGCGGTGTCACCTCGCCTAGCATCCGGTCAGCTGCCAGCGCATCCATCATGTAGCGGAGCACTGGGTCGTTGATGCTGTAACCCACGAAGCAGACCACGTAGTTGCGGAACAACTCGCTCACGAAGCGGGCTGCCCAGCGTTCCGCTAGGTACGCTAAGCCGAAATCACCGCTGGTGACGACCAGCCGGTTCAGTGCGGTGTCGTCCGCCCTTTCGGGCAGCAGGCCATGCAGATAGACCAGCCCATTCCAACGGCTATTCTTCGGAATCGGGAGCATCGGGGCGGAATAGGCCTGAAACGCTTGGCCCGTACGTTTGGCCGCCACATGAAAGATTCGGTCAAAGTTAGTGGTCACCAAGCGCAGGGCACCCTCGCGGCTGCGCGCCAGTCGCAACAGCGCTGCCTGCGTATCGGTGGCACCCTTGCGGCGGAGTTTCGGTTTCAGCACCTCTGCCAGCATACTTCGGACAGCCAGGCGCTGGCCCGGAAGGCGTCGCTCCAGTAAATCTAGTGTTGCGTCGAACTGGCCACGTTCGAAGGCATCTTTCTCAATATCTGAAAATACCGTCCCATTCAGCCGATAGATTTCCTCCACCAAACCCTTGAATCCTGGCAGGCCAGCGGGATAGGAAATGCCCGCACCACAAAAAAACACCACACACCCTTCCTCATGAGCCTGCAAGAGCTCATCCGGTATATCGGGACCACTGCTTATGAACTGCATTCCTTCTATTTCCTAATCAATACCCAGATACACGGGCATAATCACGATTACTGGGAGTCTAGCGCTTGGTTTTACGGCGTCCGGAGCGCACCGAAGGCACGTCTGACAACAGCTACTTGTTAGGCTGACGGTCCCGACGGCATTCGTTTTCCCAGACCAGAATCCCTAAAAAAGCCACCTTTCTCTCTTATAACACCGTGATTATTTAAAGAAATGCAAAATTCTCTTCCCTCTGCACTCACAGGAGAATACTGGTCTCTTTTAAAAAATTTGGGTTTGTTGGAAATAAATTTAAACCCTTGATCCGGCAGAGAAAATGGATTTAGCAACGCTCTTATATACAGATTTAACCAGCTCAAAACAATTACTCATTTTTCATACAAGAACCACAAAGCAGTGAAATCACCCACAAGCGTAGCTATATTCAAAGCAGTTTGCATGGTCACCGCTGCTGTCGAGCCTTACGTTCATCAGCGCGCTTAATTAATATAATCCTACTGGCCATTTCTAAATCTTTCTCTCGAATAGCCTGCCGAGCAACCCTTTCATCAATGGGCCCGTTAATGCCGCGTCGCATAATTTGGTAGAAACGATCAGATTCTTTCTTGCACCAGTCAGAAATAATAGGCGATAGAGAATTAACTCCGGAAACACCATCATCAAGTTCAATAACAGCCTTATACATACAGACCATTATATCTTCGTTCGCTTTTTTTGCCTCCAGATCCTGCGCAAAAACCTGGCTTGACGCTATTATCACGAAGATAAGTGCAGCCGGATATTTCAAAATCATATTATTTCCTTTAATTATCTCAGCATTCCTGATTGGAAGAATAACGCCTCATCAAGAGGCTTAAAAAAGTTGGTTAAAATAATCGACAAAGGCGGGAAACCATTTTTTCAATTTTGAATGGCTTTTTTATGGCTCTTCGTCGTTGGGTGTGGAATTCGCCCCCTGAGCTGGGCCAGGATATGGCCTCCACGACGACAGGAGGCATGGCATGGACGGCACCCAGATTCTGACCCTCGGCCTGGGCCTGGAAGCGCCCTGGATCCTCAAGGACCAGCACCTGGATACCGCCGTGTCACCCCACCGGCTGGACCTCTACGTCGAGGCCGAGCGGGGCAGCCTCTACCCCTGTCCTGACTGCGGCAAGGCCTGCCCGGCTCACGACTTCGCCGACAAGGCCTGGCGGCATCTGAACTTCTTCCAGCACCACTGCTACCTGCATGCTCGCGTGCCGCGTACCAAGTGCCCGGTGCATGGCGTCAAGCGTATCGAGGTCCCTTGGGCGCGGCCGGGCAGCGACTTCACCCTGCTGTTCGAGCAAGCCGCCATGTCGTTGGTCAAGGAGATGCCGGTGCTGGCCGTCTCCCGGCAGCTGGAGATCTCCGACAAGCGGCTGTGGCGCATCGTGCATCACTACGTCGGTCGGATGCTGGGGGAGCTGGACCTGTCCAAGGTGGCCACCGTCGGTGTTGATGAAACCGCCTCCCGGCGCGGCCAGCGCTATGTGACGGTGTTCCTCGATATGCAGCGCAAGCAGGAGCCGGTGATCTTCGCCGTCCCCGGCCACGGCAAGGACACCATCAAGGCCTTCAGCGCCTTCCTGGCGGCTCATGGCGGCGATCCGGACAACGTGGCCGAGGTCGTCTGTGACATGTCACAGGCCTTCCTGAGCGGCGTGGCCGAGCATCTTCCCAGGGCCGAGGTCACGGTCGACTGGTTTCATATCGTGCAGACCTTCACCAAGCGGCTGGACGAGGTACGCAAGAAGGAGCGCCGGGAGCAGGGACACCCCAAGTCGCTGCGCTGGGCCCTGCTGAAGAGCCTGGAAAACGAGAACCTGACGCCCAAGCAGCTGGCGGCGCTCCAGGAACTGGTGGCTGACCAGAGCGCCACGTCCGACGCCTGGGTGATCAAGGAGAAGCTGCGCTGGATCCAGAAGGCCCCGACACCGCGAGCGGCCCGGTGGCGTATCACGAACTACCTCAAGGTCATGAAGGCGGCGGTCTCGGAGAAGCCACTGCTGAAGCCCATGGGAAAAGCTCTGGAGACGCTGGAGCGGCACACCGACGCGGTGGTCAGGCGCTGGATCTCGGGGCTGACGAACGCGCGACTGGAAGGGATGAACGGCTTGTTCCAGGCGGCTCGTTCACGCGCACGCGGCTACCGGAACGAGGCCAACTTCATCGCCATGATCTACCTGATTGGTAGCCCAGTGGGCCGCCTGTTCGATCAGGCCAAATCCACGTGAAGTGACGAAGAACCTTTTTTATAAAGTTTATTTTCGTAACCACGCAACAGCTTGATCATATATATCATAATAATTTGGATCCTCTTTTTTTATTATTTCACGTTGCTTCAGAGTGGAATACCAAGTCATACCCCAAATAAGAGTCAACAAGAAAATAGCCGAATAAGGGTATTGCGCTTTCCAAGGAAGTATACCCATCCATTTTTCAGCATTTAAAAATGAAAAATCCAATAGCAGTTTTGATAGAGTGACTACCATTAAGTTTATCATGTACAATGTTGTCACGGATTTTAGTGCGATTGATACAAATAGAGCTTTAACATTCGCTCTTTTAAAATAAAAAACAAATAAAAAAGAGAAAGAAATATAAAAATACCAACCTCTTTATATATTTTCAAATTACCCCACAAATCTAACCATATGAACTCCGCAAACTCTGAGTTGACGACTATTTTTGATAAAACCCAGATGAAAGAAAGCAATGCACATATTGCTAGATTAAATAATAAATACTTAATACTACTTTTTAATGGGCTTTTGAATCCACAAATAACACTTAAAGCAAATTTCCTAAAGTTGAACAACACGACTCTCCAAAACTATATAGCAGGTATTAGACAGGGCGCTCGTTTATTGACTTGAACGAGCAACAGCGTTCAACAATCTTATCAGCACATTTTTTTAGCTAACCCTTTGATTTCATGGCACCCAAAGAAAACCTTGGCAAACTAAAAAGAATTCACGTGCTTGCACGCTTTGCCAACACCAATAATACTGCATGTACATCCATTAATCTGGCGAGTAGGAGTATGGATACGCACAGCAAACCGCCAAAGCTGATGGACCGGATAGGTCCACCCTGCGGATGAAACGCTACACCCGCGCACCGAGAAGACCTACTGCTACTGGATTCGCTACTTCATTCGTTTCTATAGCGTATAACATCCCGCCAGCATGGGAGGCCATGCGGTGAAATCGCTGATAACTCGGACCATTACTGTAGCTTTTCGATAGCAGGGAGAAACTTCCGGCACGCTACCGCCACTACCCGGCAAGCCGTGATGGCTCTCTGCCATCCCTGCGGTAGTCCCTGCGCTGCGTGTGGTGGCATATCGCCTGGTCGTCTAAGCAACCTTAACGGCTTAGCGTATGCGAAGAAGCCGATGTATGCCACACCCGATTGGTCGCAGGCGTCGCTCAAGGGTTGCCGGCATCAACGCCAGCCGCCTAAGCATCACGCCGCCCAAACGCAAGGCCCCCGAGCCAGGTGAGTGACTCGGGGGCCTTGCTTGGGCGGTCAACACTAAGCATCAGCGGCGGCAAGCGGCGCCGTCCGCTGCATGCTGCTGTCATGTCGACGGCTTCTCGCCACGAATCGCCGCTTCGATCACGGCGATGTCGATCTTCTTCATCGTCATCATGGCATCGAACGCCCGCTTGGCGGCGGCGCGGTCGGGGCTGGTGTAGGCCCTGGTCAACGCGATGGGGGTAATCTGCCAGGAGACGCCCCACTTGTCCTTGCACCAGCCGCACTCGAGCTCCTGGCCGCCGTTGCCGACGATCGCCTTCCAGTAACGGTCGGTCTCGGCCTGGTCCTGGGTGGCCACCTGGAACGAGAACGCCTCGTTGTGCTGGATGCCTGGCCCACCGTTAAGCCCCAGGCAGGGTATGCCCATCACGGTGAACTCGACGGTCAAGACATCACCCTGCTTGCCCGCCGGGTAGTCTCCCGGTGCGCGGTGAACCGCACCGACGGAGGAATCGGGAAAGGTGCTGGCATAGAAGTTCGCCGCCTCTTCGGCATCGCGTTCGTACCAGAGGCAAATCGTGTTCTTGGCAATCGTCGTCATAGGCGCCTCCATCATGGCTACAGGTCGGGTACCGCCCGGTCGCTTCCCTCCAGGCACAGGGGCACGGCCAAGTGGCCGATGCCGATTCAACCTTGAGTTCTACCGGGACCTCTCACCCAGTAGTCGCGCGACGACGGCCCAGATCGACAACCGGCGAGAGTATTTCCATGGTGGCCGATCCGAAGGGGCTTCGCCGGCAGGCGCTATGACGCCGGAGCCACAAGGGCGGCCTCCACCGCCTGTTCGGCGTGGATGGCGGTGGTGTCGAAGAGGGGCACGTCTGTATCGCCGGGCTGGATCAGCAGCCCGATCTCCGTGCAGCCAAGGATGACGCCCTGGGCGCCCTGCCCGGCCAGCGAGGCCACGATCTCCAGGTAGTCGGCTTTCGAGTCCGCGCGGATCTCGCCGCGGCACAGCTCGTCGTAGATGACGGCGTGCACCCGTTCGCGCTGGGCGGCGTCGGGAATCAGCACTTGGATGCCCTGCGCCTCCAGGCGCTCGCGGTAGAAGGCCTGCTCCATGGTGAAGTGGGTGCCGAGCAGCCCCACCCGGTCCACGCCCTGCCGGTGCAACTCGTTGGCGGTGGCATCGGCAATGTGCAGCAGGGGGATATCCACGGCCTGCTCGAGCTGCGGGGCGACCTTGTGCATGGTGTTGGTGCACAGCACCAGGAAGTCGGCGCCGGCCGCCGCCAGGGAGCGGGCCGCCGCGCCGAGGATCTGCGCCGTGGCCGCCCAGTCGCCGCGGTGCTGCAGCGCCTCGATCTCGGCGAAGTCCACGCTGTAGAGCACCAGCCGGGCGGAGTGCAGCCCGCCCAGCCGCGCCTTCACCCCCTGATTGATGAGGCGGTAGTAGGTCTGGGTCGATTCCCAACTCATGCCGCCGATCAGCCCTATGGTCTTCATCGTCTGCCCTCCTCTACCCGGAACCCAGAGCGTCATGCAGGACAGGACCACAACGCAAGGCCCCCGAGCCATGGAGTGACTCGGGGGCCTGGTGGGGCTACTCGGGCTTGCGCGCCAGCAGGGTGGCGAACTGCAACCGCGCGCCATTGTGCATGGTGCCGACATCCTCGTTGTACTTGACCAGCTCCCACCCCGCATAGACCTCGCGCAGTTGCCCCTCGCCGAAGGTGAAGGGGAAGCCCACCGGGCATGGGTAGGCCTGCGTATCCATGGCACAGACGATGGTGTTGTATCCCCCGGGCAGGGTGTGCGCCTGCATGTCGGCGATCACCGCTTCGACACGCGCCGGGTCGAGGAACATCAGGGTGACGGTGCAGACGATCAGCCCGTAATCCCTGTCCAGGGCGGCACGATTGAGGTCGTAGACCTGGGCATCGAGATTCTCGATTCCCTCGCGATTCACGATCTGCTGCAGCATGTCGATGGCGCCGGGGTTGTTGTCCACCGCGGTCACATCGAAGCCAAGCTGGCTCAGGTAGAGGGCGTTACGCCCGTTGGAGCAGCCCATGTCCAGGGCGCGGCACGGCGCCACCTGCTGGCATGTCTCGACTACTTCGCTATGCGCGGGATTCAGGCCATAGCGGCTGTTCAGATCTGACGACATCGTATGTTCCCCTGCCTTTCTATAAAGAGCATTGATTTTACTCTTTTCAGGACGCAGCGAAACAGCAACCGACCACACGGTGAAGGCTCGGGTCATCGGCTCTCGCTAGAACCTGGGATTGATCGTCAAGGAGAGCATCGCCGAGAGCTGGCAGAGCGGCCTACCGGAAGCCTGCTGCAGCGCGTTGAAGGCGTCCTGCACCCGCTGTTTGTCGCGCTGGCTGGTGGGGGCCTGGTCGACGATGCCGGCGGCGACCAGACGGGCCACCACGTCACTGGTCAGCAAGAAGGTGTCCTTTCCCACCAGGCGCAGGAAGCCGGCCGCCGAGCGCCCGCCCAGGCGCGCGCCTCGCCTGGCCAGCAGTCGCCACAGGCCGACGATGTCGCTGCTCGGCCAGTCGGCGATGAATTCGGCGAAGGTTCCACCGTGCTCCTGTCGAATATCCAGGATGAACTGGGCGTTGCGGGGGATGGTCTGCATCTTGGTTCGATGGCGGATGAGACGCTCATCCTGCATGAAGCCCTCGAGCTGCTCCGGGGTGAGCAGCACCAGGATCTCGGGCGCGAAGCCCCAGAAGGCCTCCTCGAAGGCGGGCCAGCGGGCATCCACCACCGAATGCTGCATCCCGGCCCGGAACACCCGCCGGCTCATGGCGGAGAGGTAGCGGTCATCCCCCAGCCGCTTCAGCTCGTCGGGCGTCAGCGCCCGAGGCAGGAAGGCCTCCATGGCGGCATCGGAGTCGAACCGCTGGCGGACCGTGTCGTGGAGCCATCGGTAATCCAGAGTCATGCCTGCCTCGCCGTGTCGGTGCCATTCCCTTCCTCCACATCCACCCCGATGAAGCCGCCGGACTGGCGGCGCCACAGGGCGGCGTAGAGGCCGTCTCGTGCCAGCAGCTCGCGGTGGCTGCCGCTCTCCACGATACGCCCCTCGTCGATCACAACCAGGCGGTCGAGCATGGCGATGGTGGAGAGGCGGTGGGCGATGGCGATCACCGTCTTGCCCTCCATCAGGGTGTAGAGCTGCTCCTGGATCGCCGCTTCCACCTCGGAGTCCAGCGCCGAGGTGGCCTCGTCCAGGACCAGGATGGGGGCGTTCTTGAGCAGCACCCGGGCGATGGCGATGCGCTGGCGCTGGCCACCGGAGAGCTTCACGCCCCGTTCGCCGACGTGGGCATCCAGGCCGCGGCGCCCCTGCAGGTCCACCAGCTCGTCGATGAAGGTATCGGCATGGGCGCGGCGCACCGCCTCCTGGATCGCTTCCTCGCTCGCCTCCGGGCTGCCGTAGCGGATGTTGTCGCGCACCGAACGGTGCAGAAGCGAGGTGTCCTGGGTGACCATGCCGATGTTGCGTCGCAACGACTCCTGGGTCACCTCGGCGATGTCCTGGCCGTCGATCAGGATGCGCCCGCCCTCCAGGTCGTAGAAGCGCAGCAGCAGGTTGGCTAGGGTCGACTTGCCGGCGCCGGAGCGGCCGATCAGCCCAACCTTCTCGCCCGGGGCGATGGTCAGGTCCAAGCCGTCGAACACCCTCCGGCCCTCCCCGTCCGGCCGTTCGTAGCCGAAGCGCAGCGCCTCGAAGCGGATCTCGCCGCGGGGCACCGTGAGCGCGCCGGCGTCGGGGGCGTCGGTCACCGCCGGCTCCCGGGCGATGGTGTTGATGCCGTCCTGCACGGTGCCGATGTTCTCGAACAGGCTCGCCACCTCCCAGAGGATCCAGTTGGACATGAAGCGGATGCGCATCACCAGGGCGATGGCCACGGCGATGACGCCGAGCGACACCGCCTCTAGGTACCAGGCGCCGATGGCCATGGCCGCCACCCCGGCCAGCAGCAGCGAGTTGAGCAGGGTCAGGCTGACGGTGAGACCGGTGGCCAGGCGCATCTGGCGGTACACCGTGGTCATGAAGCCCTCCATGGCATCGCGAGCGTAGTCCTGCTCGCGGCGGGTGTCGGCGAACAGCTTGATGGTCTGGATGTTGCTGTAGCTGTCGACGATGCGTCCGGTCATCACCGCCCGGGCGTCGGCCTGCTCCATGGAGACCCGGCGCAGGCGCGGCACGAAGACCCGCATGATGACGAGATAGCCGACGAGCCACAGCACCAGCGGCAGCATCAGCCAGGGCTCGGCACCGCCCATCAGCAGCATGGCGCCGGCGAAGTAGACGATCACGTAGACCATCAGGTCCATCAGCTTCATCACCGTCTCGCGGATCGCCAGCGCCGTCTGCATCACCTTCTGTGAGACCCGCCCGGCGAACTCGTCCTGGTAGAAAGCCAGGCTCTGGCCCAGCATGTGGCGGTGCGCCAGCCAGCGGCCGATCATCGGGTAATTGCCGAAGATGCTCTGGTGGGTCACCAGCGCCTGGAGCAGGGTGATCAGCGGCAGGCCAACCACCACAAGCGCCGCCATGCCGACCAGGCGCCAGCCGTATTCGGCGAAGAAGCCCTCCCGCTCGGCGCCGGCCAGCCAGTCCACCAGGTCGCCCATGTAACCGAAGAAGACCACCTCCGCCGCCGAAACCAGAGCGGTGAGCAGCGACATCACGATCAACAGCGGCTGCACCGGCCGGGAGAAGTGCAGGATGAAGGGGAAGAGACCCCGCGGCGGCGTGCCGGGTTCGCCGGAGGGATACGGGTCTACCAGTTGCTCGAAGTAGCGAAACAGCATGGCAGCGGTCCCGTTGCAAAGCGTGGATTCAGACTCGGTCAAACGGCCAGCGTCTCACAGATGGGCCAAGTCCAACAGCCGCACACCGAGACGGCGGGCGAGCCCCTCGGCACCGTTTCGCATCACCGCATGGTGGCTCCAGACGAACAACGGACGAGCCAGCGGAGCCACCAGATTCATCCACGGCCGGGTGGTGCGCACCTGCCACTCGTGGCACACCCGAGTCACCCCGGCCTGCTCACTGACCCGCCAGCGACCAACACCGCACACATCACCGCTGGCCGCGCCCTCGATGAGCCATGGCCTGACGACACGGATCACCCGCATATCGAAGCACAGGCGATAGCCCAGGCGGCTTTGCCAGGTGTAGTGGTAGACCCGCCCCGTACCGTCATCCGCCCCCGTGTCACGCTCCTCCACGGCGAGCAGGCCCGGCCACCAGTCGGGCCACAGGGGCACCTCACCGAGGGTGTCGAACACCTGGCTGATGGGCGCTTCCAGGTACCAGAGAGTGGTCAGGGAGTAGGTCGCCATGCCCACGTCGCTGTCAGACAGCGCGCCCGGCTGACCACCCTCACAATGACACTTCGATGGGATTCACGAGCCGCTGGAAGTCCCCGTAGGAGAGCTGCATGACGTCCGTGTGGTTGCCGGCATTGAAGGCGATGCGATCGGCGGCGGTCAGGTGCGGGGACACGAATACCTCCATCCCGAAAAGATTACCGAAGGGCGGCATCGCGCCGACTTCGCAATCCGGGAAACTCTCCAGGAACTCATCCTCTCTGGCCAGTTCCACGGATGTTGCGCCGACGGATTGTGCCATGCGCTTGAGGTCCACCTGATCGGATGCCGGCAGCACCACCTGCGCCAGCCGTCCGTCGATCTTTACCATCACGCACTTGGCGAAATGCCTGCCGGTCACATGGACGGACTCGGCGACCTCCTGAGCGGTATAGGCGGGAGAGTGCTGCAGAATGGAATACTTGATGTTCTGCTCATCGAGATGCTGTCTCACTCGCTCCATGGACATGGCGTTCACCTTTCTCGTTGCCGCGACAGAGCACTGCTATCTCTACAAGAGTAGTCAGCATCGCAGCAGCGGGCCTCACGGATCGCCTGGCCCACACCCGCCTGCGACACGGACCGCTCATCGATGGCTCAGGCTGGGCGGCACGCGCCTGCAGCGACTCACGCCCTGTGCTAGCGTGGAGACTCCGCCATAGGCATTGACCAACGCAACGGAGGCGCATGTGCTGACATGGCTACAGCGTCGGCTCGGGCTCCAGACCATACCCGGAGTCTTCTTCACCTCGGCCGGCATCGCGGCGCTGTTCGTCGGGATAGCCATTCCCTTTGACGAGGCCGTTGCCAGCAGTTTTGGCCTGCTGACCGGCTGGGTCGCCGCCAACCTGGGCTGGTTCTATATTCTCGTGGTCAGTGCACTGCTGATCTTCCTGCTCGGCCTGGCCGTCAGCCGCTATGGCAATATCCGGCTGGGCGCCGACGACAGTCGTCCCGACTACTCCAACCTGACCTGGTTCACCATGCTGTTCGCCGCCGGCATCGGGACCATCCTGATGTTCTGGGGCGTGGCGGAGCCGATTTCCCACTTCGCCCGCCCACCCTTCGATGGCGTCACGCCACGCTCGGAGCAGGCGGCCAGCGATGCAATGACCCTCGCGCTGTACCACTTCGGCCTGCACACCTGGACCATCTTTGCCCTGCCGGGCCTGGCGATCGGTTACTTTGCCTATCGCCATGACCTACCCATGCGCATCAGCAGCCTGTTCTACCCCATTCTCGGCGAGCGGGCCTTCGGGCCCTGGGGGTGGACCATCGATGTGATCGCGGTGCTGGGCACCCTGTTCGGGGTGGCCACGTCGCTGGGGCTCGGCACGCTGCAGCTGAACAGCGGCCTGAACTATCTGGTCGGTGCTCCTTCCAGCCCACTGGTCCAGGTCGGCCTGATCGCCGTCATCACCGGCATCGCCGCGACCTCTGTCGCACTCGGGCTGGACAAGGGTGTTCGCCGGCTCTCCCAGGTCAATATCCTGCTGGCCGTGGTACTGCTGGCCTTTGTGCTTCTCGCTGGCCCCAGCGTATTCATCGCCGAGGGCATGGTGCAGAGCGTGGGCGACTACCTCAGCGCCCTGCCCTGGCTGGCCTTCTGGACCGAGACCTACAAGGAGACCGACTGGCAGCGGCAGTGGACCCTCTTCTACTGGGCCTGGACCATCTCCTGGGCGCCCTACGTCGGCATCTTCATTGCCCGCATTTCACGGGGACGCACCATTCGCGAGTTCGTGGCCGGCGTGCTGTTTGCCCCCACGGCCTTCACGCTGGTCTGGTTCGGCATCTTCGGGCTCTCGGCCATCCAGGCGGAAATGAGCGGTCAGCTGACGCTCGCCGGGCAGGTGCAGCAGGATCCCTCGGTGGCCATCTTCGCCTTCCTCGAGGGGCTGCCGCTGACCAGCGTGGTATCGGCCTTGAGCGTGGCCATTATCGTAATCTTCTTTACCACCTCGTCGGATTCCGCCTCGCTGGTGATCGACATGCTGACCCGTCGCGATGACCAGCCTTCGCTGGTTCGCCAGCGGATCTTCTGGGCCGTCGCCCAGGGGGTGATTGCCGCGACGCTTCTGCTGGCCGGCGGCCTGGACGCCCTGCAGAACGTGATTACCGCGCTGGGCCTGCCCTTCTGCATTCTGCTGGTGTTCATGGCGATAGCGCTTTTCAGGGCACTGCGAGCGGACTATCGCGGCTTCGGCGTCGATGCGCTGGTCCAGGGGAGAGTATTTCCCGAGGTCGAGGCCACTTCCGCGGTGAAACAGGAGACCACCGATGTACCAGAAACTATTGCTCGCCATTGATCCGGAAGACGATGGCGAAGGCAAGTGCGCGATCGAGGCGGCCATGGAGCTGCTGGCCGATGACGGCGAGCTTCACCTGGCCAGCGTCTATCATCCCGGCGGCGGCGGCTTCTTCCCCCATGTGACGGAAGAAGCCCCGGAGCAGAAGGAAGCCGAGGTTCACAAGACCCTGGACCTGCTCGTGCGCAAGTACCTGCCGCTGGATCACAACGCGACGCTGCACGTGGTGGCAGGCAACGCCGGGGAGAAGCTGGTGGGCCTGGCGGGTCAGCTCGGTGCCGACCTGATGATCCTGGTGTCCCGTGGGAGCAGTGGCCGCTGGCCACTGCGCCGTGCCACCGTGGAGTACGTGGCGGTGAACGCCCCGTGTCGGGTGCTGGTGCTGCCGGCACTGGAGAAAGGTGACACTGCCGCTGGTGGCAGGGCGAGCAAGGACGCGGAGCCGTAGCAAGCCACCTCACTGCGCGGCACCATGCAACCACAAGGCCCGCCCGGCAAATGTCGGGCGGGCGTCGTTCTTGCCACTACCATGCCACTACAGCCATCAGGCCAGGCGAGTCGCCGGGATCGTCAGACCGCCCTGGCCGCCCGCGCCGCATGCAGCTTCCTGTAGCTCTCGATCAGGCGCTGGTGTTTCTCCAGCCCCTCGAGCGCCATGCTGGTGGGCGTCAGGCCCGGGAAGCGCTGCGTGCCCTGTACCGAGCCGATCACCGATTCGATGGTCGCCTCGCCGAACATCCGGCCCAGGTTATGGCGGAAGTCGTCGAGCTCGAGCTCGTCGTCCAGCACGATCTCCAGCACCGCCTGCACCGCCTGGTAGAAGAGATTGCGCTCCACGGTGTTGTCGTTGAACTGCAGGAACATCTCGACCCGCTCCAGCGCCTCCTCGTGCTGGCCCAGCGCCAGGTGGATCAACAGCTTCAGCTCGAGGATGGTCAGCTGGCCCCACTCGGTGTTCTCGTCGAACTCGATACCGATCAGGGTGATGATCGTCATGTGCTCGTCGAGCTGGCTCTCCTCCAGGCGCTCGAGCAGCGCGGCCAGGGCCGCGTCATCCAGGCGGTGCAGGTTGAGGATATCCTCGCGGTAGTCCAGCGCCATGTTGGTGTTGTCCCACACCAGGTCCTCCAGCGGATAGACCTCGGAGAAGCCCGGCACCAGGATGCGACACACCGGTGCACCGAGCTCGTCGCGCACGGCCGCATACGCCTCGAGCCCCAGCTCCTCGAGGATACCGAACAGGGTCTCGGCCTCCTGTTCGTTGCTGCGAGAACCACTACCCGAGAAGTCCCAGTCGCAGAACTCGATGTCCGAACGGCTGCTGAAGAAGCGCCAGGAGATCACCCCGGAGGAGTCGATGAAGTGCTCCACGTAGTTGTTGGGCTCGGTGACCGCCATTGAGTTGAAGGTGGGCGCCGGGAAGTCGTTGAAGCCCTCCAGGCTGCGCCCCTGGAGCAGCTCGGTGAAGGTGCGCTCCAGGGCCACGTGGAAGCTCGGATGGGCGCCGAAGGAGGCGAACACGCCGCCGGTCTTCGGGTTCATCAGGGTGACGCACATCACCGGGAACTGGCCGCCCAGCGAGGCATCCTTGACCAGCACCGGGTAGCCCTGGGCCTCCAGCGCCTCGATGCCCTCGACGATCTCGGGGTAGCGCTTAAGCACCTCGGCCGGCACGTCGGGCAGTGCCAGCTCCTGTTCGATGATCTGCTTCTTCACCGCCCGCTCGAAGATCTCCGAGAGACACTGCACCTGGGCCTCGGCCAGGGTGTTCCCCGCGCTCATGCCGTTGCTCAGGTAGAGATTCTCGATCAGGTTCGAGGGGAAGTAGACCGTCTCGCCGTCGGAGTGGCGCACGAAGGGCAGCGAGACGATGCCGCGATCGGCCCGGCCGGAGTTGGTATCGATCAGATGGGAGGCGCAGAGCTCCCCCTCCGGGTCGTAGATCTCGCGGGTGGTATCGTCGAGGATCCCCTCGGGCAGGGCATCATCGGGCCCCGGCAGGAACCACTTCTCGTTGGGGTAGTGGACGAACTCGGCGTTGGCGATCTCCTCGCCGAAGAACTGGTCGTTGTAGAAGAAGTTGAAGTTGGTGCGCTCGATGAACTCGCCCAGTGCCGAACAGAGCGCGCTCTCCTTGGTGGCGCCCTTGCCGTTGGTGAAGCACATCGGCGAGGCGGCATCGCGGATATGCAGCGACCAGACGTGGGGCACGATATTGCGCCAGGAGGCGATCTCGATCTTCATGCCGAGCTCGGCCAGGATCCCGGTCATGTTGGCGATGGTCTGCTCCAGCGGCAGATCCTTGCCCTCGATCCAGGTGCCCTCGCCGCGCTCGGCGCCCTTGGGCACACCCGTCAGCATGGCCTGGGCGTCCTCGTCGATATTCTCGACCACCTCGACGTCGAACTCGGGACCTTCCTGCACCACCCGCTTCACCGTGCAGCGGTCGATGGAGCGCAGGATGCCCTGGCGATCCTTGTCGGAGATATCCTCCGGCAGCTCCACCTGGATCTTGAAGATCTGCTTGTAGCGGTTCTCCGGGTCGACGATGTTGTTCTGCGACAGCCGGATGTTCTCGGTGGGGATATCCCGGGCGTTGCAGTAGACCTTGACGAAGTAGGCCGCGCACATCGCCGAGGAGGCCAGGAAGTAGTCGAAGGGCCCCGGCGCCGAGCCGTCGCCCTTGTAGCGGATGGGCTGGTCGGAGATGACCGTGAAGTCGTCGAACTTGGCCTCCAGGCGGAGGTTGTCGAGATAGTTGACCTTGATTTCCATGGGGCACCGGGGGAGTTGGCGTGGGCCGCGGGGGCAGAAAACACGCCATTATCCAGTTTTTTCCGTCGGGCGTCATGGTGAAGTGGCGGATTGGTACCGCGCAGCCCCCGAGGAGACATCGCGGGCCCAGGCAGGCATGCTGGAATCCTGGTACAGCAGACCCCGGAGGCTTCCCCATGACAGCACGCCTGATCGACTTCCAGGACGCCTGCGAGGCAAGCCGCTGGTACTCCATCAACGACGCCGTGATGGGCGGCGTCTCCCGGGGCGGGCTGCACGCGGAGGACGGCGTCGGGGTGTTCGACGGCGAGACGTCACTGGAGAACAACGGCGGCTTCGCCTCGGTGCGCCGCGACCCCGAGGCCATGGACCTGGGCCAGGCCGCGGGCATCGTGCTGCGCGTGCGCGGCGACGGCAGGGCCTACCAGCTGCGCCTCTACACCAACCAGCTGCCGCAGGGGGCGGCCTACCGCGCCAGCTTCCGGCCCGAGGGGGACGAGTGGCAGGGCGTCGAGCTGCCCTGGCACGCCTTCGAGGCCATGTTCCGGGGGCGACGACTCCCGGAGGTGCCGGCGCTGCATCCTTCGCGGATCACCCAGGTGGGGCTGATGATCGTCGACCGTCAGGCGGGGCCGTTTCGGCTCGAAGTGGCGTGGCTCGGTGCCTGCTGAATGAACCGCCCTATCCCAGCGAGTGACCTTGGGCCTCTACACGGCGCCTGAGCCAGGCGCCGGCGAGCAGCAGCAGGGTCAGCGCGACCAGCGGGAAAATCACATTGGGGCTCACGGCCTCCTCGCTCTCCATGGCCTCAAGGGCACCGAAAATCGCACTAGCGTAGACCGCCCATTTCAGGACCAGGCCAATGATGGCCGCCATCACGAAGGTGGAAAGCGGCAGGCGCAGCAGGCCGGCGGCGAAGTTGACCACAGAGTGGGGGAAGCCCGGCAGTACGCGCAGGGCACACTGGGTCAGAAAGTCACCGCGTCTCTCCAGCTTGTCCATGACCTTGCGAGTGAGCCCCCTGGGTGTCCAGCGGTAGCTGAAGCGGGAAGAGAGATAGTAGGCACCCAGGGCGCCCGCCACGCTGCCGACCGTCAACATCAGGGTGGCAACCAGCGGCGTATAGAAGGGTGCGATCAGCCACAGCCCGATTCTCCCGGGCAGGCCGATCGCCAGGGTCACCGCCATGATCACGATCACCGAGATGATCACCACGGGGTGGTGAGAGGCCTCGTCGGCCCAGCGCTGCACACGTGAAGGGCCAGCCGCTGCAGCCACGCACCCTGCTCTACCCGGTGCTGGGCGAGCGCGTCATGAAGGGAGCGCTGGGCAGCGTGGTGGATGCCTGCTGCGTGATTGCCGTGGTCGCGGGCACCGTCGGCCCCATCGGTTTCCTCGCCACCCAGGTGAGCTTCGGCCTGCACGAGCTGTTCGGCGTCAGCGAGGGCTACGCCACCCAGCTCGGCATCCTGGTGCTGCTGGCGGGGATCTACGTGACCTCGGCGATGACCGGCATCCACAAGGGCATCCAGATCCTGTCGCGCTTCAATGTCTTCCTGGCACTGGCCATCGCCGCGGTGATCCTCGTGGCCGGCCCCACCCTGTTCCTGGTCAACGCCTTCAGCCAGGGCTTCGGCGAGTACCTGTCATCGTTCTTCACCATGGCCACCATGAGCGCCGAGACCGCCCCGGCCTGGTGGATGCAGTGGTGGACGGTATTCTTCTTCGCCTGGTTCATCGGCTATGCGCCGCTGATGGCGATCTTCGTGGCACGCATCTCGCGGGGCCGCACCATCCGCGAGATGATCCTCGCCGTGGCGGTGATGGCCCCGGTGGCTACCGCGATCTGGTTCACCCAACTGGGCGGCTCCGGCATCCACTACCAGCTGACCGGGGCGATCGACCTGAGTGAGGCGCTGAACAACTTCCAGTTCGACGTGGCGACCCTCACCGTAGCCCAGGCGCTGCCGGGCGGACCCATGATGGCACTGGCCATCCTGCTGCTGACCAGCATCTTCGTGGCCACCACCGGCGACTCCATGAGCTACGCCATCGCCGTGGTGTGCGCCGGCCACGACGCGCCGAGCCCCCAGGTACGTGCCTTCTGGGGCATCGTCATGGCGCTGATGGCGGGCATCCTGCTCTACATGGGCGCGGGGCAGATCGGTGCGCTGCAGCAGTTCATCGTGATCACCGCGATTCCCGTCTCGCTGGTGCTGCTGCCCTCCTTGTGGGCCGGCCCCCGGGCCGCCTATGCCATGGCGCGGGAACAGGGCATCATCGCTCCCACAGCGACGACCGCCACCCGCGCCGACTGACTCGCCCCCGGCGATCAGAGCACCCACTAATAGGCGGCACCACGCGCTAAGGCGGCATCCATCCGGGTGCCGCCTTTCTCTTGCCTGCTCGTTATGGTGTCTCGAGCCCCAGCCGCCGGTGCCACTCGGCGAGGCTCTCCTCGGGGTATTCGGCGAAGCACTTGTCGTTCTCCCGCGCCTCGACCTCGACCCAGCCGGCCTTGCTTTCCAGCAGCAGGTGGACCCGCTCGGGCGGGATCGGCAGGTCGCTGTCGATGGCGGAGGCGAAGGGGTGCACCAGTTCCGGCCATCGCGGGTCATGGGCCCACAGGGCGCTGGCGCAGTGGCGGCAGAAATGGCGCTCGCCGGGGCTCTGCTCGCCATCGATGACGGCGCGGTAGATGCCCTTGCTCTCCTCCCCCTGGACCTCGAGGGTGTCGGCGCGCCCACCAAGGTTGATGGCGTAGCCGCCGCCTCCCGCGGTCTTGCGACAGATGGAGCAGTAGCAGCGCTGGTAGGGATAGGGATGGGGCGAGTCCACCGAGAAGCGTACGGCACCGCAGTGGCAGGAGCCTTCGAGTCGCATGGTCGATCCTCCGGGATTCAGGGTATGGCCTTGTGAAGTCTAGTTTTCCTGCGAAAGGCGTATGATCCAAGGGTTGGAATCGATGTTTCTTCCCTTAGCGCTGCGGCGCGCCACCGCCAAGGAGTCGTCATGAAGGTCATACCCAGCCTGATCCTCGCCATCGCTGCCGTCGTTGCGGCATCGCTGATCGCCGATGGCTTGACCGACCTGCGTACCGGCGACCGCTACGTCACGGTCAAGGGCTTGGCCGAGCGCGAGGTCGAGGCCGATATCGCGCTGTGGCCGCTGCACTTCGTGGCATCCGGCACGACCCTTCAGCAGGCCCGTGACGAGGCCAGTACCAGCCGCGAGGCGATCCTCGACTTCCTCGAACGCCACGGCATTGCCGCCGACCAGGTGGAGCTGCAGCGACTCAACGTCAACGACACCTCGGCCAATCCCTACCGCAGCAGCGACGTGGAGCAGACCTTCATCATCAACCAGACGCTGACGGTGCGCAGCACCGATATCGAGGGCATCCGCGACACCGCACAGGTGGTGGGCGAGCTGCTCGATGCCGGCGTGGTGCTTTCCTCCGACTACGGCCCCAGCGGTCCGCTCTACCTGTTCAGCCGCCTCAACGAGATCAAGCCGGAGATGATCGCCGAGGCCACGGCGGCGGCCCGGGAGGCCGCCGAGCAGTTCGCGAGGGACGCCAGTGCCGACGTCGGCGACCTGCGCCGGGCCAACCAGGGGGTGTTCGAGATCCGCGCCCGCGACCAGGCGGCGGGCATCCCCGAGGAGCAGCAGCCGGTGAAGACGGTACGCGTGGTCTCGACGGTGGAGTACTACCTGCGGTGACTGCTCCCCGCCCTAAGCGCTGACGCGCCACGGGCGAGGCTTCCCATTTCTTAGGCAGCAGCCGGCGACATGCCGGTCTTACGCAAGCCTCCGTGGGCAGAAACGGACAGCCCTTCCGCCTTCAACTTCACTATGCCTTGATGCTTGATGTTCAGCGCCGCATTGATGTCCCGGTCGTGCTGCGTGTGGCAGGCCGGGCACTCCCACGACCGGACGCCCAACGGCATGGCGTCCATCTTGTGCTGGCAGACATGGCAGGTCTTGGAGCTGGCAAACCATGGGTCGATCTTGACCAGATGTTTGCCCTGCTCCCTGGCCTTGTAGTCCAGCTTGGTCATCAAGGCATACCAGGACGCATCGCAGATGTGCTTGGCGAGCTTGGCGTTCTTCATCATGTTGCGAACCTTCAGCGTCTCGACGATCACCGCTTGGTTGTCGTCAACGATCTGTCGAGAGAGCTTGTGCTGGAAGTCGTTGCGGGCATTGGCGACCCGCTCAAGCGCCTTGGCGACGAGCAAGCGTGCCTTGGCGCGGCGTCGGCTGCCCTTCTTCGTGCGAGACAGCGCCTGCTGTTTGCGCTTGAGGTTCTTCTGCGCCTGCTTGAGGAAGCGCGGATTGGCGATCTTGCGCCCGGTGGAGTCAATAGCCAGGTGAGAGAGGCCCATGTCGAGACCGACGACCTTGGCGGCGTCGACATCCTTCAGTGGTGCCGGGGCGACCTGATCCGTTTCGTAGAGCAGCGAGGCGTAGTGCTTTCCGGTGACCGTTCGGGTGAGGGTGATACTTTTCAGCCTCCCTTCGACCTGGCGGTGCATCCTGGCCTTGATCGGCCCAAGCTTGGGCACCTTGATCCAGCTATCGCCGGCCTTGACGCCGACGCAGTGGTAGCTGGATTGCTTGCCCCGCTTGCTCTTGAAACGCGGATAGCCGGCTTTCTGCTTGGGGTCGAAGAAGCGTTGGAAGGCATGATCAAGGTTCAGGCACGCCTGCTGGAGAGCCATGGAATCCGCCTCTTTCAGCCAGCCATACTGGCGGGACTTCTTGGCGACCGGCAGCAGTGTCTTGATGTCGTGTTTGGCGCTCAGTGACTGGCCGTGGTGCTTGTAGCGATGGGACATGATGCGAAGGCCAGCATTATAGACGAAACGCACCGCACCGAACTGGCAGTTCAGAAACGCTGCCTGCTCAGTTGTAGGATAGATGCGAATCTTCACGGGCTTTAGCATGGAAATTCATCGCCAACTGGATGTATGTACAGACTATGCCACCAGGTGGCATGCCGCAACCCCAGCAGCGCTACCGCGCTGCCCGCTTACCTCCCCGCCCGAGTGGGCGAGGGTTCACGCGGATTTTGCTGAGGCGTCAGGCCGACCCGCCCAGCTCCCGCCGCATGATCGTCACCGCTTCACCACGGTAAACGCACTCCTCGAACGCCTGCCAGCCCAGGCGGCAATAGAGCGCCTGGCGGTCCGGGGTGAAGAGATGCAGGGTGGCGATGCCATGCTCCCTGGCCTCCTGCTCCACACGGCGGACCAGTCGCGAGGCGATGCCCTGCCCGCGCCACTCCGGGCGCACATAGACCGAGGCCAGCCAGGGATTGAGCTCCGCGCGGTCCTGCATGTCGTCATCGATCAGGCTGGCCATGCCCACCGGGGCATCACCGGCCATGGCGACGAACACCGAGGGCAGCCCGCCCTCCCCGCACTGGGCCCGGAAGCTGACAAGCGCCTGGTCCAGACGCTTGTCAGGGTCGAGATGGCCCCATTGGGCCAGCTCCCAGCGCGCCAGGGTCATCAGGTGAGGCGAATCCGGCTCCAGGCGCGCGATCCGGATGCGACTCTCGACGGCATCCTCGCCGGGCGCCCCCACTGCGGCATCCGCCGCCGGCGCCTTCACAGCCCCGGCTCCATCACGCCGGCGTAACGAACGCCGCTGAGCAGGGCCATCTCACGCTTCCATGTCGCCAGGTCGTTGGGGTTGAGGCCCGCCAGGCTGGCGTGGCCACAGGCCCTCGCCATCACCTGCATCAGCCCCGCGGAGGCACGCAGGAAGCGCTCGAGCTGGGCGGCGGACTTCTCGACGTCGAGGCGCTGGCGCAGGTCGCCACGCTGGGTAGCGATCCCCGCCGGACAGTTGTTGGTGTGGCAGATACGCGCCGCCACGCAGCCGATGGACTGCATGGCACTGTTGGCGATGGCCACCCCGTCGGCCCCCAGCGCCAGGGCCTTGACGAAGTCGATGGGCAGGCGCAGGCCGCCGGTGACGATCAGGGTCACCCGCCCGCTCGCCCCCTCGTCGTCCAGGTAGCGACGGGCACGAGCCAGTGCCGGGATGGTAGGCACGCTGATATGGTCGCGGAACATCAGCGGCGCCGCCCCGGTGCCGCCGCCACGGCCATCGAGGATCAGGTAATCGGCGCCGGCATCCAGGGCGAACTGGATATCGCGCTCGACATGGTTGGCGCTGAGCTTGAAGCCGATGGGGATGCCGCCGGTCACCTCCCTCACGCGGTCCGCGAAGCGCCGGAAGTCATCCACCGAGTGCAGGTCCTCGAAGGTGGCCGGCGACTCCGCGGGCTCGCCCTCGGCCAGGCCGCGCACCTCGGCGATCCTGGCGCTCACCTTGCTGCCCGGCAGGTGGCCGCCGGCGCCGGTCTTGGCCGCCTGGCCGCCCTTGAAGTGGAACGCCTGCACCTTGTCGAGCAGGCTCTCCTCGAAGCCGAAGCGTGCGCTGGCCAGTTCGTAGAAGTAGCGGGAGTTCTCGGCCTGCTCCTCGGGCAGCATGCCGCCCTCACCGGAGCAGATGCCGGTACCGGCACGCTCGGCACCCCGAGCCAGGGCGATCTTGGCCTCCTCGGAGAGCGCCCCGAAGCTCATGTCGGAGACCAGCAGCGGCATCTCGAGGGTCAGCGGCTTTCTCGCCTCGGGGCCCACCACCAGCCGGGTGGCCACCTCGGCATCATCCAGCAGCGGCTGTGTCGCCAGCTGGGCCACCATCAGCTGCAGGTCGTCCCAGTGCGGCAGGCTATGGCGCGGCACCCCCATGGCGTCGATGGGGCCGTGGCGCCCCACGCCCTCCAGTCCCTCCCGGGCCAGGCGATGGATGAACTCCACCGTGGGCTCCTCCGCGGTGGCCTTCGCCTCGGGCATCCGGTCGCCACCCTCCTGCTCGGCCTGTGGCGCCTCCTGGCCCACCTGGTCGGCATCGAAGTTCTTGTGGGTGCCGTCGCAGTAGGGGGCGTCGCCGGTCTGCTTGCACTGGCACAGGAACGCCTCGCCGCCCTTCTCGGCGGTAAACATCAGCGGAGTAAAGCCGGTGCCCTGGTGGGAGCCATCACAGAAAGGCTGGTCGCTGGAGCGGCCACAGCGGCAGAAGGCATACTCCTTGCCCTGCTCCAGGGTGACCTTCTTCGGCTTGTTGTCGGCGATGATCGGCTGATTCATGCATTCCTCCTTGTCGGCTAGCCAGCGCCTGGTGGCGAAGGTGTCCTGATCCAGTCTGGCGGAGGGGCGCCGACGCTGCCAGCCAGGCAGGCCGGACCGCCTCAACGCAGCCGGGGCGCTGGGCAGCGTTGAGTCACGCCATTCCCGCCCCGGCAACGCTTCGCTAGTATGAAGGCTTACCGAACCACGAGCCCTCATCCATGCAAGCCACCCTCGAGCAGCGCGCGCTGAAGCTCTCCATCGTGATGACCCTGGTGGTCTCCAGCCTGGGGGTGACCATCGGCCTGCTGGCCGGCTCCCAGTCGATCCTCTTCGATGGCGTCTTCTCGACCATCGATGCCGCGATGTCGGGGCTGGCCCTGCTGGTGGCACGGCTCGCCGTGCGCGAGGCCAGCGAACGCTTCCAGCATGGCTACTGGCACCTGGAGCCGCTGGTCGCGGCCCTGAACGGCAGCATCCTGATGCTGCTCTGCTTCTATGCCTTCCTCACCGCCCTGCTCGACCTGCGCGAGGGCGGCCGTGAGCTCGCCTTCGACCTGGCCATCGCCTACGCCGTGGTGGTGGCCATCGTCTGCTTCGCCATGACCGCCTACCAGCGGCGGATCAATCGCACCGCGAACTCCGAGTTCGTGCGCATCGACATGCAGGGCTGGCTGATGGCGGCGCTGATCACCACCTCGC
Source organism: Halomonas sp. C10-5 (assembly GCF_057169305.1). Classification (NCBI taxonomy): domain Bacteria; kingdom Pseudomonadati; phylum Pseudomonadota; class Gammaproteobacteria; order Oceanospirillales; family Halomonadaceae; genus Halomonas; species Halomonas sp. C10-5. The sequence continues at coordinate 1,345,329 of NZ_CP175665.1, read as the reverse complement.
TGCTGGTTGCCTTCCTGGTCGCCCTGGCCCTGCAACAGACCATCTGGGCCCACCTCACCCCCTATATCGATTCGGTGCTGCTGATGCTGCTGACGGCCGGCTTCATGCCGGTGCCTATCGGCATCGTGCGGCGGGCCGTGAAGGAGATCTTCCTGATCGCGCCGAGCGCGCTGGACGAGGAGGTCCACACCGCCATGGCCCCGGTGATGGCCCGCGAGGGGCTGCTGCACTACTACAGCCATGTCGCCAAGGCGGGACGCGGCCACTTCATCGAGATCCATATCGTCACCGCCCCGGACTTCGCCAGCGGACAGGGGGTGGCGGTGATGGACGAGATCCGCGAGCAGATCGCCGAACGCCTCAGCCCGCCCCCCGAACGCCGCTGGTTCACCGTGGCCTTTACCGCCGACGAACGCTGGGCATAGGCAGGAACCGAGCGCTCAGGCACAGGCACCCCTACCCCTCCAGCGAAACCCACTGCCCCGCCTGCTGGGCGGCACGCCCCTCCACCTCCAGCTTGAGCAGATGCGCCAGCGCCGAACGTGCGGCCAGTGCCCGGCGTGCCTCGGGCACATCATCGTAGGCATGCTGCGTCAGCGTCTCCAGGCTGGCAGGACCGTGACGCGCCAGCGCCAGGCGCACCTTGTGCTCCCGCGCCAGGCGATGGGTGACCAGGAAGTCGATGGCGGCGTGGGCCTCACCGATCAGGAAGCCGTGGCCCGGAGCGATGGTATCGAAGGGCTCCTCCCCAAGGGCCTGCAGGGCGGCCAGATAGGCGGCCATGTCGCCATCCGGCGGGTTGATCACCACCGTGGAGCCCTGCATCACCTGGTCGCCGGCGAACAGTAGCCGCGCGGGCTCCAGCAGGTAGCAGAGGTGGTTGGAGGCGTGACCCGGCGTATGCAGTACCTTCAGCGGGCCGACGGGTGTATCGAGGCGCTCGCCGTGGGCCGGCCGGTGGTCGGGCACGAAGCCGGCGTCCTGGCTCGCCCCGGGCGGCGGCGGCAGGCCTACCAGCCGGGCACCGGTGCGCGCCTTGAGCCAGGCCGCCCCCGGCGAGTGGTCGATATGGGTGTGGGTCACCAGCACTCGGGAGATGCGTCCATCGGCCAACGCCAGCAGCCGCTCCAGATGGGCCGGATCCGCGGGGCCCGGGTCGATCACCAGAGACTCATCACCGTTGCCCAGCAGATAGCTGTTGGTGCCGGGTCCGGTCATCGCGCCCGGATTGGGCGCCGTCACCCGGGTCACCCCCGGCGCCAGCTCCACCGCCCTACCGGGCACGAGCTCGGCGCTGGCCGTACCCTGGCGGTGCGGATCCAGACGCCGCACCTCCGCATAGGCCGGGGCATCCGGCTCTACCTGCCAGGCAACGCCGCCCCTGTCAGCCGGCCAGGGGCGGCTGGGACGCGCCGTCGGCGGGTTGGCATGGGCGTAACGCAACAGCGCCTCGGCGGTGGGAAAGTCACCGATCAGTCGCAGGGTACGCAGGGTGGGATACCCCAGCGACATGCGACCCTGGCGATGTGCGGCCAGGGCCTCGGCGGGGGTCAGCCAGGCGTGGTCGATGGTCTCGCTGCCGTCGTGTGCCGCCTTCTGGTCCGGCGGCGCCAGCGCCACAAAGAAGCGCGTGTCGAAGCGCCGCGGTGCGCCAGGGGGCGTGACCCAGTGGCCCAGGTAGGCCAGCCGGTCCAGCGGCAGGCCGAGGCCATGGCGCTCGCACAATGCGCGAAAGCTCGTCTGCTCCCGACGCAGTGCCTCGCGCCCCTCGCCCAGCACCGGATGGTCCCCCGCCGGCAGGCGCCCCTGGGCGTCCACGGCCAGCAGCAGACCCGCCTCCTCGAGACACTCGCGCAGTGCCGCGATCATGTAGTCGGCCCCACCCTCGTCAAGGCTCAGGGTCTGGCTGATCGCGTCATCCCCGCGGCCGGAGGTGAAGGCACGCACGTCCGGGTCCCGGGGGTCCACGGCCCCGCCGGGGAAGACGAAGTAGCCGGGCAGGAAGGCCGCATGCCAGGTGCGCTGCAGCAGCAGTACCTCGAGACCCGGCGCCCCGTCGCGTACCAGCGCCAGGGTAGCGGCGGGCCGCACTCGCTTGGCCGTATCGGGTTGACTCATCAACAGATCCTTGTGGCAATAGACTCGACAATACCGTGACCCCGTCTCTACGGCGGCGCCCACGTCGAGATCACCGTGATGGCGCGCCGTCCGGCCGTCAGCGAGGAGGACGCCGGCTGACGCTTCCCTCGAATGCGTGGCAGGGTCAGGCGCGCTGTGCCGAACCGGTACGCGCGCGGCAGGGGCCGAACAGGCAGGCGGCGAGCAGGATCAGTCCTGCGACGGTGGCGATCATGCCGGCGGCGCTGAGCGAGGCCTCGAAGCCCAGCCAGCGTGGCGCCTCGCCGGCCAGCAGGTAGCCGACCACCGCCGCCGCCACCGCGAAGCCCTGGCTCCAGGCGATCTGGGCGCCGAGGCGGTTGGTCATCAGCCGGGCGGCGGCGGCCGGGCAGACGAACATGGCGATGACGATGATCGACCCCACCGCCTCGAAGGCGGCGATGGCTGCCACCGCCACCAGAGTCACCAGCAACAGGTCGACCAGCGCCGGGCGGGCGCGCATGCTGGCGGCGAAATCGGGATCGAAGCTGGCCAGCACCAAGGGACGGCGCATCACCACCACGAAGGTCACCACCACCAGCCCTACCCAGGCGGCCCGCCCCAGCTGGGGCGGAAGGTCGGCCAGCGCCACCGGATCGAACAGCGCACCGAGGCCACTCCCCTCGAACCAGATCAGGCTCTCCAGGTTGCCGTAGAGGGCGTGTTCGACATCCAGGTGCACCCCGCCGGCGCCGTGCCACTCCAGCAACAGTACGCCCAGGGCGAACAGGCTGGTGAACACCACACCCATGGCGGCGCTGCCCTCCACTCGGCCCAGGCGACGGATCAGCTCGATCAGCACCACCGTCACCAGGGCGGCCACTCCGGCGCCCAGCATCATGGCCAGGGACGCCAGGGTGCCAGTAATCAGGAAGCTCACCACGATGCCGGGCAGTGCCACATGGCTGATGGCATCACCGATCAGGCTCTGGCGGCGCAGGACCAGGAAGTTGCCGAGCAGCGCACAGGTCATCGAGATGATGATCGCGACCGTCAGCGGCACCAGGCTGAACATCATGAACTCGTTCATCGTGCCGTCTCCGCGGGCGGCAATTCCGCCTCCAGGGCCATGATGGCATCCGCCGAGAGCACCTGGCCGATGGGCGTCAGGCCGGCATGCTCGCGGTGCAGGGCGTCGTCGGGGTAGCGCCGGCGATAGAGCGCCCAGAGGCGCTCCTCATGCTCGGCGTCACGCGCCGCCGCCAGGCCTGCCGGGGTGGCGACCCCGTCGCGGCGCACATGGCCGCGCCGCTGCAGCAGCTTGAGGGTCAGGCCGTCGAAGATCGGCTCGTCACGCCCCAGGGCGAGCAGCCCTTGACGCAGATGCACCCGCTGACGCAGGCGGCGATAGGCGAGCAGCGAGGCCAGCACACCGCGACGCGGCGAAAACAGGAAGGAGACCAGGAACAGCGTGAAGGCGGCGAGCACGATCAGCGGCCCGGTGGGCAGCCCCTCGCGCACGCTGGAGAGCGAGACACCGAGATAGCCCGACAGGGCGCCGAGCAGGGCCGCCAGCGCCACCATGCGCATGGGCTGGTCGGTCCAGAAGCGTGCCGCCACCGGCGGGATGATGGTCAGCGCCACTACCAGGATCAGCCCGGTGACCTTGAGTCCGATCACCACCACCGCCATCAGCAGCAGCAGGAGCAGCAGGTCGAGCCTGCCGGTATCGAAGCCCTGGGTGCGGGCAAAGTCCGCATCGAAGCACAGCAGCAGCAGGTCACGGCGCCACACCAGCAGCGCCAGCAGCAGGCCCACGGCACAGGCGGCGATCAGCAGCGCCTCGGAGTAGAGCATTCCGGCCGTGGCGCCCACCAGGTAGCCGGTCAGCCCCGACTGGCCGCGCACCGAGAGGGTCTGGATCACAGTAATCAGCACCACCCCGAAGGCGAAGAAGGTCGAGAGCACGGCGCCGATGGCGGCATCCTCACCCAGCCGGGTGCGCTCGCCGATGCGCTGCACCAGCCACAGCCCCAGGGCGGCACTGGCCGCGGCGCCGGCCAGCAACGCCGGCAGCACCCGGCCATCCCCCTGCCACACGCCCATGACCAGGAAGGCCAGCGCCAGCCCAGGCAAGGTGGAGTGGCTGATGGCATCGCTGACCAGGGCACGCTTGCGCAGCAGCACGAAGCTGCCCACCATGCCGGCGGCGGCGGCCAGCAGCATGGCACCCACGGTCACCAGGCTGGTGTTGTAACCCAGGGTGAAGGTGAGTGCCCGCCACCAGGTCTCCATCATCATTGCCCCGCCTCTACCCTGCGCCCCGCTCTCGGCGACTCGACGAGCCGCGCCAGCTGCACGGGGCTTAGCCGGCCGCCATAGGTGGCCTGCAGGTTCTCCTCGGTGAAGGCTTCGTCCACGGGGCCGGCGGCGATGCGCCGCACATTCATCAGCAGCACATGATCGAAATAGTCACGCACCGTGGCCAGGTCGTGGTGCACGCAGAGCAGGGTTCGGCCCTCGTCGCGCAGCGACTTGAGCACCTCGATGATCGCCGCCTCAGTGGCGGCATCGACCCCGGCGAAGGGCTCGTCGAGGATGGTCAGGTCGGCCTCCTGGACCAGCGCCCTAGCCAGGAACACCCGCTGCTGCTGGCCTCCGGAGAGCTGCCCGATCTGGCGCTCGGCGAAACCCTCCATGCCGACCCGGGCCAGGCTCTCCATGGCTCGCCGGCGCAGCTGCCGGGAACCGAACTGCCACCAGCGCAGGTCGCGATAGAGCCCCATCCCCACTACGTCGATGACCCGTGCAGGGAAGTCCCAGTCGACGCTGGAGCGCTGGGGCACGAAGGCCAGATGGCGCGTCTCCTGCTCGAGGGGACGACCGAAGACCCGCACCTCGCCGGAGAGCCGCCGGGTGATGCCCAGCGCCGCCTTGAGCAGCGTCGACTTGCCGGCCCCGTTGGGGCCGATGATGGCGCTCATGCTGCCCGGCGGCGTGATGAAGTCCACCGAATGCACCACCGGGCGGTGGTCGTAGCTGACGGTGAGCCCCTGGATCGCCAGGGGACTGGCTATCACCGCCTTGCCGAGTCGCGAATCGGGCATGGGTTACTCCTCCTCGGCCGAGCCTGGGTCGGCCATGGCCAGGCGACCCTGCCAGCCGGCCTGGGGGGCGTCACCGTCCAGGGCCCGGGCGATGGTGGTGACGTTGTGGTCGAGCATGCCCAGCCAGCTGCCCTCGTAGCTGCCCTCGGGGCCCATGGCGTCGGAGAACAGCTCTCCACCGATGCGCACCTCGTGGCCCACGGCGGCGGCGCCCTCGATCAGCGCCCGGATGCTGCGCTCCGACACCGAGGTCTCGACGAAGATGGCGCCGATCTCGCGCTCGACCAGCAGGTCGACCAGGGTCTCGATACGCGAGAGCCCCGCCTCGCTCTCGGTGGAGAAGCCCTGGATGCCCATCACCTCCAGCCCGTAGGCGTCGCCGAAGTAGCCGAAGGCATCGTGGGCGGTGACCAGCACCCGGGAGGTCTCGGGAATGCTGGCGAGGACCTCGCGGGCATAGGCGTCCAGCTCCTCGAGCTCCTCCAGATAGGCCTCGGCGCTGGCCTCGTAGTCATCGGTGCCATCGGGGTCCAGCTCAATCAGCGCATCGCGCACGGCGATGACCGCGTGGCGCCAGCGTCCCGGATCCATCCACACATGGGGGTCGGGCTGGTCGGGATACTGTTCGTCGGCCAGCAGCGCCTCACGGGGCACTCCCTCGGCCACGGCAAACACCGGTCGCCGCCAGGCCAGTCGCTCGAGCAGCTCGGCCAGCTGCACCTCCAGGCTAAGCCCGTTCCAGAACACCGCATCGGCGCGGCTCATGGCGACCACGTCGCTGCGGGTCTGGCGATAGAGGTGCGGGTCGACACCGGGGCCCATCAAGCCCTGCACCTCGACCCGCTCTTCGCCCACCTCGCGCACGATATCGGCGACCATGCCGGTGGTGGCGACCAGGCGCAGCGGCGGCGCCTCCTCGGCGACGGCCGGGCCCCAGGAGAGCAGCGCGCACAGAGCGGCGATCGGGATCGACAGCGAACGGGGACTGGGCAAGAGGCACTCCTCGGGTGGTTCGATATCCCCTTAGGGTACCGCGCCGGAGGGACTTTGCTAATGGCCGCTTGCCGATCTCCCCGATAGCCTCGCGCTTTCAGGGCAACAGGCGCCACCTCCGTCGCGGGACTGCCTTGGCTACTTGCAGTCTAGCCAAACGGCCTGTCCGACAACGTGGATCGCGGCTGCGTGGCGCCTGGGATAAAGTATCCGGGTTGCCTTCCGCCAATGGAGTCCCGATGCCGCTCCCCCTGACCCGGTTATCCATGCTGTTCGGTCTGCTGATCGCCTTGGCGCCGCTACCGGCCACCGCCGACTGCCCAATGCCGGGTGAGTGGCAGCGCGACGGCCAGCCGGTCGCCGCCGACGCCCTGCTGCAGGAGCTCGCCACGCAGCGGGTGGTCCTGCTGGGCGAACAGCACGAACGACTGGCACACCACCGCTGGCAGCTGCACACCCTGGCGGCGCTGCATGCCCACCGCCCGCAGTTGGTCATCGGCCTGGAGATGCTGCCTCGCGAGGCCCAGTCGGTGCTGGATGCCTGGGTGGCCGGCGAACTGGACGAGGCGGCCTTCCTGGAATCCAGTGGCTGGCACGACGCCTGGGGCTATGACCCCGACCTCTACCTGCCGATCCTGCACTTCGCGCGCATGAACCGCATTCCGCTGGTGGCCCTGAACGTCACCCCGGAACTGCGCCGGCGGCTGGCCGACGAGGGCTGGGAGGCGGTGCCGGCGGCGGAGCGCCACCACCTGACACCACCGGTACCGCCCTCGCCGGACTATCTCGGCGCCCTCACCGAGGTCTACTCAAGCCACCCCAGCGAATCCGGGGATCCCGGCGGGCTCGAGCGCTTCATCGATGCCCAGCTGGTGTGGGACCGCGCCATGGCCGAGGGGCTGGCCGATGCCAGCGAGGACGCACCGCTGGTGGTCGGACTGATGGGCGAGGGGCACATCACCCACGGTCACGGCGTTCCCCACCAGCTCGATGCCCTGGGTATCACGGCGCAGCGCACGCTGCTGCCCTGGTCGCCAGACCAGGAGTGCCCGCCCCCCGTGGCGATCGCCGACGCCCTGTTCGGCCTGGGCGACGAAACGCTCCACGAGCCGGCGAGCCCCATGCGCCTGGGGGTGATGATCGTGCCGGACCCGGCGGGTGTGCGGGTGGCCCGGGTCGAGGCCGACAGCGTGGCGCAAGCGAGCGGCCTGCACGAGGATGACATCATCAGTGCCGCCGCCGGCAAGCCGCTGGGCTCCCCCGGCGAACTGATCGCCCTGGTAAGGCGCCAGGCGCCCGGCACCCTCCTGCCGATGGAGATCATGCGCGACGGCGAACCACGCGAGATACTCGCGCGCTTTCCGGCCGAGATGCCGTGATTTCGCCGGAAAGGTCTTGAGCGGTGTCGCCATCAGCGCAAGCGGTGGCAAGCCTGCTCCCCGGTGGTCGCTTCCCCAAGGGCGTGGCATCATGGCCGCCCCCTGCGAACCACCGAGGATGCCTAGACGCCATGCGACCCCTGATCCGCCTCTTCTTCCGCGGCCTGCGCCTGCTGCTCGCCCCGGTCGTGCTGATCTCCGAGAAACTCTCGACTCCCAAGGCCGTGGAGCGCTCCGCCCAGGCCCAGGCCGAGGTCGACCGCTCCTGCGAAAGCCTCGCCCTCTACCAGTTCCGCACCTGCCCCTTCTGCGTGAAGGTCCGCAAGGAGATCGCCCGCCTGGGCCTGCCCATCGAGACGCGCGACGCCCAGCTCGACCCGGATCATCGCCGCGAACTCGCCGAGGGCGGCGGACGCGTCAAGGTCCCCTGCCTGCGCATCGCCCACGCCGACGGCGAGGTCGAGTGGCTCTACGAATCCGACGACATCAACGCCTGGCTGCAGCGCCGCTTCGCCGCGGCCTGAGCACTCCTCGAGCGCAGGCCGGCCACGCCGGGTCCGCCCTCCCCTCCCGACGCGAGTGGACGTCTGGTGACCTGGCACCTACACCTTGGTCATGGAGACCACAACGGCGCCCACCGGCAGCGGCCCCCTGCCGGTGCTGCGTTTCCTGGGGCTGGTGCTGCTTGGTGCCGTTATCGGCGGCGTCGCGGCACTCTTCGCCGCCGGCTTCGTGCGCGGCGTGTTGTGGCTCAACGAGGTCCTGCTGATCTCGCCGCGCAGCCGCATGATGTTTGCCTGGCCCGAGTGGCTGACCCTCACCACCGTGGCGGTGCCGACCCTGGGCGGGCTGATCGTCGGCCGCCTGCATCGCAGCCTGCCCGAACGCCGTCCCCATACGCCCGCCGATGCCATCGCCGCCGTCCAGACCCGGCGTGGCCGATTGCCGGCCAGGGTCGGGGCTGTCTCGGCACTGACCGCGATGATCTCCCTGGGGGCGGGTGCCTCGGTAGGCCAGTACGGTCCGCTGGTGCACATGGGGGCCACCCTGGGCTCGTTCGGTGCACGGCTGCTGCGCCTGGGCCGCTCCGACGACAACATCACCATCGCCTGCGGCGTGGCCGCGGCCATCGCCACCGCCTTCAATGCCCCGCTCGCGGGGCATCATCTTCGCCCATGAGGTGGTGTTGCGCCACTATGCGCTGCGCGCCTTCGCCCCCATCGCCGCCGCCGCCCTCGTCGGCCATGTGATCGCCACCCAGGCGCTGGCCCGGGGCGCCCTGTTCCATGTCGCCGAGACCGCCGTGCCGCGGGCCTGGGAATTTGCGCTCTTCGTTGCCATCGGCGGGCTTGGCGCCCTGCTCGCCGGAGGCTACATGCACGCTATCCTCGGCGTCGGCCGCCTCGCCCGGCGCCTGCCGCTGCGTCCCGACCTGCATCCCGCCCTGGCCGGGGCACTGCTGGGGATGGTGGCCTTGTGGGTTCCCGACATCCTGGGCATGGGTCAGGAAACGCTACGCTTCGCCACCATCGCCGGTGCCTTCGGCAGCGGCGAGCTGCTGCTGGTGCTGGGCCTCAAGGTGGCGGCCACCGCCCTGTGCCTGGGCATGGGCTTCAGCGGCGGCGTATTCAGCCCCGCCCTGGTGATCGGCACCCTGTTCGGCGCGCTCTGTGGCACCCTGGTGGCCGGCCTTACCGGCGTCTCCCAGGAGAGCTTCGTCTTCTATGCGGTGTGTGGCATGGTCGTCGTCACCGCCCCGGTCATCGGCGCCCCCTTGACCAGCCTGCTGATTGTCTTCGAGCTCACCGGCAACTACGCCCTGACCACGGCGGCCCTGGCCAGCGTGACCCTGGCCAGCCCCATCGCCGCCCAGCTGTTCGGACGCTCGCTGTTCGATATCCAGCTGCACGACCGCGGGCTGGACCTCTCCTCGGGGCGCGGCCAGGCCCTGCTGATGGATACCCGGGTGATCGACTACCTGACCCGGGAGTGCGTCACCCTCTCCCCCGATGCGTCGCTGGACGAGGCCATCGCCACCCTGGCCCGGGAGCGCCACGGTGAGGCCTACGTGGTGGATACCCAGGAGCACTTCCACGGCTGCGTGACCCTGGCCGAACTGGAGGCGGCGCGCCAGGAAGCAGGCCCGCTCCGGCGGGCCCGGGAGTGTGTCGATGCCGAACGGCCGACACTGCACTCCGACACCACCCTGTGGGCGGCGATGGCCCTGCTCGAGGAAGTCACCGGCGAGGCCCTGGCGGTCGTCGACGAGGGCATCTTCCGCGGGGTGGTCTACGAGGTGCATATCGCCCACGCCTACCTCCACCAGAGCGATGCCCTGCGCCGCGAGGAGCATGGTCATGGGTAGTCGGCGGCTTGCCGCCCTGCTGCTTCTGCTCGCCTGGATACCTGGGGCGCTCGCCGGGCCACTGCGGGTGCTGAGCTGGGGCGGTGCCTACGAGCGCGCCCAGCAAGAAGCGCTGTTCACTCCCTTCAGCGAATCGAGCGGCACCCCGGTCGAGGTGCAGCGCTACGCCGGCGGCCTGGCCGAACTGCGCCGGGCCGTGGCCGCCGGGGAGGTGCCCTGGGATGTGATCGACATGACCCGCAGCCAGGCCATGGCGGCCTGCGACGAGGGGCTGCTGCAGACGCTGTCGCCGGACCTTGCTGCCCCGGCCCCGGATGGTACCCCCGCCGAGCGGGACTTCATGCCGGGAGCCATCGGCGACTGTGCACTGACCCATACGCTGTTTGCCACGGTGGTGGCCTATCGCTCCGACGCCTTCCCGGGGAGACGACCCACGCGCATCGCCGACCTCTTCGATCAGCGACGCTTCCCGGGCCCCCGGGCCCTGCAGCGCACTCCCGCCGTCAACCTGGAGTGGGCGCTGCTCGCCACTGGCGTGCCCCACGAGGAGCTCTACCGGCTGCTCAGCACACCGCGGGGGCTGGGCCTCGCACTGGAACGCCTGGATGCGCTGAAGGAGATCCACTGGTGGGAGGACGGCGAGACGCCGGTGCGCCTGCTCATCGAGGGCGAGGTGGTGATGGCCTCGGGCTACAACGGCCGCTTCTTCGACGCGATGATCTCCCGGGGAGCGCCCATCGAGATCCTCTGGGACGGACAGGTCCAGGAGCACGAGACCTGGGTGATTCCCCGCCATGCCGACAATCCGGACACAGCACGGGAGTTTATCCGTTTCGCCACCTCCACCGAGCGCCTCGTCGCCCTGGCCCGGCGGATTCCCTACGGGCCGGCACGCGCCTCGTCGGCGGTGCGGGTGGGAAGTCATCCGCAGAGCGGCGTGGACATGCGCCTGCACATCCCCACCCACCCGCTGAATGCCGAGCGTGCCATTACCAAGGACGAGACCTGGTATGCACGCACCCTGACGCGCATGGAAGACTACTTCGCGGAGTGGCTGTCGGCCCGCCAGGCCCGCACCGGTGAGGCGTCAGCGCCACCCGCCGCTGCTGACGACCAGCCGGTGGCGCCATGACCGCCGAACCGGCACCTCAGGCGGAGGCGGGGCGGCGAGCCCGGATCAGCAGGTTGCGTGGGGTCAGCTCGCGGTCGCAGAAGGTGCCGAGCTCCGCGACGTAGCCGGCCTCCTCGAGGAAGACCAGGCGATCCAGTGCCAGCCACACCTCCAGGGGTCGCCGGAACAGGTGGCGTACCAGCTCCAGGCGTGCCACCTCGGCCCGGCGGCGCCAACCCGCCGCCTCGCAGGCGACCCAGTCGATGCCGTCGGGCAGCGCGATTCCCTTCTGCTCGGCGGCCCAGTGACAGAAGTCGGCGAAGCTCCCGGGCATGCGGCCATAGGCCAGGCTGGGCACCGGCAGGTAGTCATCCTGGCCACGTACCGCCCGCTGCAGCCGATCGAAACCCAGCCGCCAGGCACCGGCCCGCTCGCGGTGACGCCGGTCATGCCGGGGTGCGGTGACGGTCTCCTGCACCGCCATGGCCAGATCCTCCCGGGACAGTGCCAGGCGATGGCGCGCCATGGCGTCGGCGCCGAGACGCGAGAGTGGTCGGTACCAGGCATCGGCGGTGCGCTGATAGCAGCAGGGGGCCAGGGTCAGCGCACTGCCGGCGGCCACCGCCTGTTCCATCAGGCGACGGTGCAGGTCGCCGCAGGCGTGCAGCGCGCAGGCATGGGTGGTCGGCGTCAGCCAGCGCTCGACGCCCGGCGCCATCACGTCCTGGTGGACCAGCTCCAGGGGAGCGCCCTGCGCCTCGGCCAGCCCCGCGCCGCTGTCGCAGAGCGCGGCATCCCACTCCAGCCCCCGCACCTCGAGCCCATGCCGGCGCGCCAGGGTGCGGGCCAGGTGTCCCTTGCCGGCACACCACTCCAGGGGCCTGTCGCCCGCGGCCAGCTGCACCCTGGGCAGGAAGGCCGCTATCTGGTGCCACTTGCGACCGCCGACATGGGCCGCCCAGTGCTCCGCAAGCGTCAGCTCCTCGCCCGGCAGCCGCGGCAGGCTGACCAGCGCCTCGAGCTCCGCGACCGGCAGCCATTCGGCCAGGGGGGAGTCGCTGAAGGGGGTATCCTGCAGCCGCGCCACCTCGGCATCGGTGAGTGCCAGCAGCGCCTCGGCCATGGCGGGCGACTCGGCCAGCCAGGGCAACCGGACATGCTGGAACGGCAGCGGCTGCCACAGCGGTTGCCACTCGGCGAGCAGCTCGGTCAAGCGCCCCAGGCGACGGCGGGCATCGTGGTTGCTGTGCATGATCACTCTCCTGCTGTCTCGCCGCTTTCCGCCGACTCGAGGGGCGCCATTGTGGCATAGCCACGGCGGTACGCCAGCGCCTGCGCAGTCGCCCGGTGCTGGGGTACACTGCACGCTCCGGAATCCTACTCAGGCCACCAGGGAGTCAGTTCATGGGCCGCTTCGTCTTCTATCTCGTCCTGCTCGGCGGTATCGCCTATGGCGGGCTCTACTTCTACTACGGCATCGCCATCAAGCAGGGGATCGAGGCGGAGTTCGCCGAGCGAGGCTTCGATGCCGTGGAGGTGACCGGGGTGGAATACGGCCCCCTGGCGCCGGTGAGCCGCGAGGCCGAGATCGCCACCTCCATCGCCTACCGCGGCGCCGAGGCCACCCTGGAGATCCGCCTCGACGGTCATCCGCTGTTCAGCGATGAGGTCAACATCCAGCTCGACGGCCTGCAGGCCCTGCGCCTGACCCTCGGTGGCGGCAACTAGCGCCGATCCAGCCAGGCCTTGAGGTCATCCAGCGGCATGGGGCGCGCCAGCAGAAAGCCCTGGAAGCGATCGCAACCATGCTCCAGCAGGAACTCTCGCTGGGCCTCCTCCTCGATGCCCTCGGCCACCACCATGAGTCCCAGGTGGTGGGCCATGGCGATGATGGCCTGGACGATGGCGGCATCATCGGCGCGGTGTGTGACCTCGCTGACGAAGCTGCGATCGATCTTCACGGTGCTGATCGGCAGGTGCTTGAGATAGCTCAGGCTCGAGTAGCCGGTACCGAAGTCGTCGATGTCCACGCCGACCCCCATCCCGCGCAGGGCATGCAGGGTATCGATGGCGGCCTCGGTGTTGTCCATCAGGATGCCTTCGGTGAGCTCCAGGGTCAGTCGCGAGGCGGGCAGGCGGCTCTCGGCGAGCGCCTCGCGCAGACTTCCCAGGAAGTTGGCGCGATGGAACTGCAGCGGCGAGAGATTCACCGCCACCGCCAGGGCATCATGGCCGGCGTCACTCAGCACCAACAGGTCGCGGCAGGCCCGGCGCAGCACCCACTGGCTGATGGGAATGATCTGGCCGGTCTCCTCGGCCAGGGGAATGAAGGTGCCGGGGGAGATCACACCACGCTCGGGATGTGACCAGCGCAGCAGCGCCTCCACCCCCAAGACCCGCCCCTCGCGGTCGAGCTGAGGCTGGTAGTGCAGCGCGAGCTGGTCGTTGTCGATCGCCTCCTGCAGGTCGTGACGCAGCGCCACCCGCTCGTTGACCCTCGCGGTGATTTCCGGCGTGAACCATTGATAGGCGTTGCGGCCCTGCTGCTTGGCCTTGTACATCGCCATGTCGGCCTGCTGTATCAGCGTCAGCGGGTTCTCCAGCTCGTCATCCCCGATGGCGATCCCGATGCTGCTGGTCAGGTGGAGCTCGTGGCCCGCCACCCGGTAGGGCCTGGCAACCAGCGCCAGCAGGCGCTCGGCGACCCCCTGGGCCTGCTCCTCGTTCTCCAGCGAGGGCAGCAGCACCACGAACTCGTCGCCGCCCAGGCGCGCCAGGGTATCGCCCAGGCGCAACGCGCGGGACAGCCGCCGGGCCACTTCCACCAGCACCCGGTCGCCGACCGCGTGGCCCAGGCTGTCGTTGATCGGCTTGAAGTCGTCGAGGTCGATGAACAGCACCGCCAGGCGTTCGCCGTGCAAGCGCGCCAGCTCCACATCGTGGGCCAGCCGGTCCTCGAACAGCGAACGGTTGGCCAGGCCGGTCAAGGCGTCGTGGCTGGCATGGTGGGCCAGCTGCGCCTCGTAGGCCTTGTGCTCGGAGATATCGTGCTGGACGCCGACGAAGTGGGTGACCCGCCCCTGGCCATCGCGCACCGGGGAGATGTAGAGGTCGTTCCAGAACGGCGAGCCGTCGCGACGGTAGTTGCACAGGGTCACGTGCACCTCGCGCTGTGCCGTCAGGGCCTCACGCAGCTGCTTCACCGCCTCGGGATCGGTCTCGGGCCCCTGCAGGAAACGGCAGTTGCGCCCCAGGATCTCCGCCAGCGGGTAGCCGCTGATACGCTCGAAGGCGGGGTTGGCATAGCGGATCGGCAGGTCCGGCGCCAGGGCGTCGGCCACCACGATGCCATTGGTACTCGCCTCGACACTGCGCTCGAGCAGCCGCAGTCGCAGCTCGCGCTCGCGCCGTTCGGTGATGTCCTTGGCGATACCGAAGATACCGGTGACTCGCCTGTCGACGATGATCGGCAGGGTGGTCAGGTCGAGTCGTCGCGGAACGCCGTCGCGATGCACGAAGGTGATCTCGGCCCGCTGGGGCAACCCCTCCAGGGTGGCGTGGAAGAGTTCCTCGACCTCCGCCATCCCCTCTGCGTGCAGGAAGTGGCGGAAATGGCTGGCGATCAGCTGGTGCTGATCGTAGCCGCTGATCTCGCTGCAGGTCGGGTTGACCGTACGGAAGTGCCCCCCGCGGTCCAGCGAGAAGACCGCATCCGGGTTGTAGGCGAACAGCGAGCGGTAGCGCTGCTCGCTCTGCCACAGCGAGTGCCTGGCGCGATCAAGCTCCCGGGAACGAGCGGTGACCTGACGCACCAGAGCCAGACTGACGGCCAGCAGATAGCTCATCAGCAGCCCCACCACGGCCACTGCCAGGGGAATCAGCGCACCCGAGAGCCAGCCCGAGCCGGGGCCGGCCCAGGCCAGCAGGCCGAGGCGAAATTCACTGGCTGGAGCGATACTGCGCTCGGCCACTTGCGGCATGGCCAGCGACGCGTCATTGTTCGGCTCGGCGGCTCCCAGGACGGTGATCGTGCGCCCTTGATGGGTGACCTCGACCCGGTAGCCATCCACCAGCGTCTCGGGCAGATCATCGAGCAGACGCGCGAGATCGAACAGCGCCGCCAGCCAGGCGTCATGGCGAGGCACCGGCAGCAGCATGAGCAGTTGTTCCGACGCGCGGGTATCGGGCAGCAGGATCACCGCCTCCTGGCGCTCGGCCATCCACTGGCGGGCAGCATCCACGCCAGCCAGTCCGGCGAGACGCTCCACCAATGGCTGCCGCCGGGCGTGTTGCCAGCGCCAGCTATCCTCTGTCATCAGCCCCACGGCCTGCAGGCTCGGCGTATCGGTCAGATAGTTGTCGACATCGGCCTCCAGCACGCTGGGCTCTATGCCGTCCGGCGCGGCCTGCAAGCGCTGCGCCATGCGCTGCATCAACAACCGGTGGGACTCCAGCGCCGCGCCGGCGTTGACCTCCACGGCATCCAGCACGTACTCCCCCTGCTGATGCAGCCGCGCCTGATGCTGGCCGATCAGCATCAGCCAGGCCAGGCAGCTGAGCAGCACGCCGGCGATGCCGGCGGCCAGCACCGGGCGGCCGAGTGGTACGGCATGACCGGGATCGCGAAAGCCGGCTACCGCCAGGGCGCTGCCCAGCACCCCCAGGTAACTGAGGGTCAGCAGCGGCGAGGAGGCGAACAGTGCCGTGGCCCGAAGGTGAATATCGGGCAGCCCCAGCAGCGCGATCAGCAGCACCAGGCCCGCGACACCCTGCAGCAGGCCTCCCCAGGCCCACAGTGGCCGCAGTCGACCACCCTGGCCGAACGTCAGGGCAACACCGCAGGGCAGCAGCGCCAGCGATGCCAGGGAGGAGAGCCTGGGGCCGCCCGTGAGCAGCGAGACACCGTCGAGATGGCTGCGCAGCAGGTCACCGGCGGCCAGGTTATGCCCCACGCTGTAGACGAGCAGCGCCGTGAAGGCGGTGCCCGCGAGCAGCCGCAGGAGTCGCCAGCGCTGCAGGGTCGCCAGCAAAGCCACGCCCGACAGCACCGCCAGCAATCCCCCGTCTAGCACCAGCTGGCGTCCCAGGGCATCGGGCAGCTGCAGCAGCAGGTTGGCGAGCAGGCTGGTACCGCCCAGCAGCAGGAAGGTGGCCGACGCCATCAGCAGCCAGATATCCAGGGCGAGGTCGCGTGATCGGGGCATCTTGTCGGGCGCTCCATGCATGACGGCAAGGCGAATCGAGGTGGCGATCGATCGCTCCTCATGCCAGCGTAACACCGCAGGCGACTCCCGGCTGATGCCGAGCCAACGCTGTGGCATCATCACGGAACCCCAAACAGACCAGGAGTCCTGACGTGACCCAGATCATCACCCCGGATATCTGCGACGCCCACCCGGAAGTCCGCGCACTCGACCCGCTGTTCATCAACTTCGGCGGCCGCGAGGCATTCTGCGGCCCGATCCGCACCGTCAAGTGCTTCGAGGACAACTCCCTGGTCAAGCAGGCCGTGGCCGAGCCCGGCGAGGGCGCCGTGCTGGTGGTGGATGCCGGCGGTTCACAGCGCTGTGCCATGCTCGGCGACATGCTGGCCGAGCAGGCGGCCAGCAACGGCTGGAGCGGCGTGATCATGTACGGCTGCGTGCGCGATGTCGACGTGCTGGCGGAGACCGACCTCGGCGTGCAGGCACTCGGCGCCCATCCGCGCAAGAGCGAGAAGCGCGGCGAAGGCCAGCGCGATATCCCGGTGACCTTCGCCGGCGTCACCCTCTCCCCCGGGGAGTGGCTCTACGCCGACAACAACGGCATCCTGGTCGCCGACGAGCGCCTGCCGCTCGAGTGAGCCGCACGCCCCTGCCGATACCTGGAGCCTGACATGCTGGCTCTCGCGAACCTGAGCCGCGATGTCCTGCGCAGCCTGCGCGAGCACCTGCGCCCGCTGGTGGCCTACCACCTGTTCTTCACCGTGCTGGCCTCCAGTTTGCTGCTGCCGGCAGTGGCCTGGAGCCTGGCCCGTCTGGTGGGTCGCTTCGGCCGCACGGTGGTCAGCAACGCCGAACTCCTCGATCTGCTGGTCAGCCCGGCCGGCACGCTCTGGCTGCTGGCCGCCGTCGGCCTCACCTTCCTGGTGCTCTACCTGCAGCAGGCAGGCATGATCCTGGTCGCCGCGCGACCGCGCGACCACCATCTGCGCCTGGCCTTCGAGGCGCTATGGTGGACACTGCACCGCCTGCCGGCGCTGGCGGGGCTGGTGGTGGTGCAGGTGGGTACCCACCTGCTGCTGGTGCTGCCGGTGGCCTTCGCCCTGGTCTGGCTGCATGGCGCCCTGCTCGGCGGCCTCGACCCCTACTATGTGCAGCGCGTACGGCCGCCAGCACTGTGGCAGTTCCTCGCCCTGGCCCTGCCGCTGGTGGCCGCCTGGGCATGGTTCGCCGCCTCCCTCTATGTACGCTGGATCCTGGCCCTGCCGCTGGTGGCGCTGGAGACACTCTCGCCGCGCCGGGCACTGGCCCGCAGCGGCGAGCTCACCCGCGGTCACCGCCGCCCCATCGCCGTGGTCACCCTCGCCCTGCTGGCGATGATCGTGATCCTGCCGATCCTCGCCACCCTGATATTCGACCGGCTGTTCACGCCGCTGCTGTGGTGGCTACCCGAGCGCAATGCCGTCCTGGTGCCGGCCACCCTCGCCTACCTGACCGCCTATGTACTGGTGACCCTGGCCATCACCTTCGTCGGGATCGCCGCCAACGCCCTGCTCTCGGCCTGCCTCTACCTGCGCCTGGCCCATCGCGAGCCACGCCCTGCCCCGCCTCCTGCCGATGCCCACCCCGGGCGCCTGGCCTGGGCGGTGGAGCTCAGTGTGGTGGGCTTCGCGCTGTGGCAGGCGTGGCTGATCGTCAACAGCTTCACGCTGCACGACGAGGTAGCGGTGATCGCCCACCGCGGCAGTTCCCTGGATGCCCCCGAGAACACCCTGCCGGCGATCCACCGTGCCCTGGACGATGGCGCGGACAGGGTCGAGCTCGATGTACGACTCACCGCCGACGACCAGGTGGTGCTCTACCACGACCGCACCCTGCAGCGCCTGGTCGGCGACCCACGCCGGCTCGGCGAGCTCGAGCGCGAGGCGCTGGCCGGCTTCGATGTAGGCAGCTGGTTCGGCGACGCCTATGTGGGCGAGCGGATTCCGGGACTGGATGAGGCGCTGGCAGCAGTGCGCGGTCGCAGCACCCTGATGATCGACCTGAAGACCGATCCCGGTCGTGAGGAGGCATTGGTGGAGGCGGTCGTCGCGACCCTTCAGGCCGAACAGGCGGAGCGCCGCCGCTGCCTGGCCGAGGCGGTAGTGGACAGGGAGGTGCATGCCTGTGGCGACCCCGAGCTGTTCGCCGAGACGCGCCTGGCCACCACCTCGCCGACGCTGGCCCGGACGATCCGTTCACGCTACCCCGAACTGCGCGTGACCCTGCTGGCCCAGCTGATCCTGCCGGGCACCCTGGAGCGCCGGAGCCTGGACGCCCTCGGGCTGCGTCACAACCGCATCGACGAGCGTGAAGTCAGCCTGGCGGGGCACTACGGGTATGAACTCCACGCCTGGACGATCAACGACCGGGCGCGGATGTCCCAGCTGATCGACCTGGGCGTGGATGCCATCATCACCGACCGCCCCGCCCTGCTCGCGGAGCTGGTCGCCGAGCGTCGCGAGCTCGGCGACGGCGCCCTGCTGCTGATCAAGCTGCGCAACTGGCTGCGGGGCTAATATGGCTCAATCCCCCATCACGACCCCTTCACGACGCGGGTCGGCGCCACCGAACCATCCTTCGCGGGTACGCTGGATGGCCTGCAGGCCACTGGTCAGCTCACGCTCCTCCACCTCATGGCCGAGCTCACGCAGCGCCTCCAGGGTGGCTGCGGGGAAACGTCCCTGCTCCAGGTAGACCGTACCGCCCAGGGTAATGGCATGGGGCAGGTCAAGCGAGTGCTGGGCATCCAGGCCCCAATCGAGCATCGCCACCAGCGAACGGGCGGTATAGTGGATGATGGCCGCACCGCCGGGGGAGCCCAGGCTCGCCACCAGCTCGTCGCTCTCGCGGTCGAAGACCAGTGTCGGGCTCATGCTCGAGCGCGGTCGCTTGCCGGGCTCCACCCGGTTGGCGATGGGGGTTCCCTCGTCATCCGCAGGGCTGAAGGAGAAGTCGGTGAGCTCGTTGTTGAGCAGGAAGCCCCCCGGCATGCCCGTGCCACCGTCGGAGAGAATGCGCGCCCCGAAGGCCTGCTCGATGGAGCTGGTCATGGCCAGGGCATTACCGTGCTCGTCGACGATGCTGATATGGCTGGTACCGTATTCCGGCTGGGTCGGCTGCACGGCCCAGGCGGTGGCCAGGGCGCCGGGGTTGCCCGGGCTGGCACCGCCACTGCCCATGCTCCGGCCATCCTCGATCAGCTCGGCACGCTCATCCAGGTAGTCGGGGTCGAGCATCAGCGACCAGTCACCGCCCGGTGCCTCGACGAAGTCCGGGTCGGCGATGTAGCGCCCGCGGTCGGCGAAGGCCAGCCGCGACGCCTCGAGGAAGCGATGCAGCCACTCGACATCGGGTAGGTCATCCTCCAGGCCGACCTCCATCGCAGGCAGCTGCTCCAGGGTGCCGAGGATCTGCATCACGGTGAGATGGCCCGACGAGGGTGGCGGAAATCCGCAGACCCGGTAGTCCTGCCAGTCGGAGCAGAGCGCTTCGCGCTCCTTCGCGGTATAGCTGGCCAGGTCCTCGAGGCTCAAGGTGCCGGTCATGCCGGGATGGTTCTGCACCCGAGCCACGATGTCCTCGGCGATCTTGCCGGTATGCAGCGCCGAGCTTTTCTTCTCGGCGATCCACTCGAGCATCACGGCCAGGGCCGGGTTCTTGAGGGTGTGTCCTTCCGGCAGGGGATCACCCTCCTCGGTGTAGTAGTAGGCCGCGGCCCGGTCGTCGTCACGCAGCGCCTCGGTGGCGGCGATGCTGCGATGCAGCCGGGGGCTGACCGGAAATCCCTCATCGGCCAAGGCGATGGCCGGCTCGAAGAGCTCGGCCCAGGGCAGGCGGCCATGGGCCTTGTGGGCCATCTCCAGCATGCGCAGGGTGCCGGGCACGCCGACCGAGCGACCACTGGCAACGGCCTTCATGAATTCCAGTGGCTCACCGTCTCCGTCCAGAAAGAGCCCCTCCTCCACCGACGCGGGGGCGGTCTCACGACCGTCGTAGGCCCTGACCTCCTCGCCATCGTGATACATCAGGAAGGAGCCGCCGCCGATACCGCTGGACTGGGGCTCGACGAGAGTGAGCACCATCTGCACCGCAATGGCGGCGTCGATGGCCGAGCCTCCCGCCTTGAGGATCTGGTAGCCGGCATCGGTGGCCAGGGGATTGGCCGCGGCCACGGCGAACTCGCGGGTGGCCCAGCCGGGCTTCTCCTCGCTGCCGGAGCCTGTCTCCGGCGCGATCGCGGGCCGCTGGTACTGGAAATCGACCTCGCCCAGCGCAGTGAGTGGCAGGCCGAGTATCAGCGTGGCGGCCAGTGGGGCCAGCAGGCGGCGGCGGAAAGGGGTAGCAGACAGGGTCATGGACCGGCTCCTTGTCGCGGTGGGTCTGACGTGAAGGGAGAGTGTCAGCATAGACGAAAGACGCCCGGTCGACGGTGGTCGACCGGGCGCGCTGGATGCCGCAGGGTGCCGCTGGCGGTTTATTCCAGAGTTTCGCCGGCGAGCATGAACCAGGTCTCGAGCACCGCGTCCGGGTTGAGGGAGACCGAGTCGATGCCCTGCTCCATCAGCCACTTGGCGAGGTCCGGGTGGTCAGACGGGCCCTGGCCGCAGATGCCGATGTACTTGCCCTGGGCCTTGCAGGCCTGGATGGCCATGGCCAGCAGCTTCTTGACCGCCGGATTCCGCTCGTCGAAGAGGTGGGCGACGATGCCGGAGTCACGATCCAGTCCCAGGGTGAGCTGGGTGAGGTCGTTGGAGCCGATGGAGAAGCCGTCGAAGTACTCCAGGAACTCCTCGGCGAGCAGGGCGTTGGCCGGCAGCTCGCACATCATGATCACCTTGAGGCCATTGTCGCCGCGCTTCAGGCCGTTGGCCGCCAGCAGGTCGATCACCTCGCTGGCCTCCTCGGTGGTGCGCACGAAGGGCACCATGATCTCGACGTTATCCAGGCCCATCTCCTCACGGACCCGCTTGAGTGCCCGGCACTCCAGCTCGAAGCAGTCGCGGAAGGCGTCGGAGATGTAGCGCGAGGCGCCGCGGAAGCCCAGCATCGGGTTCTCTTCGCCCGGCTCGTAGAGCTTGCCGCCGATCAGGTTCTCGTACTCGTTGGACTTGAAGTCCGAGAGGCGCACGATGACCCGCTGCGGATGAAACGCGGCGGCCAGGGTGGAGATGCCCTCCACCAGCTTGTCGACGTAGAACTCCACCGGGCTCGGGTAGCCGGCGATGCGCAGGTCGATGGTCTGCTGCAGGTCCTCGGGCAGGGTGTCGTACTCGAGCAGGGCCTTGGGGTGCACGCCGATCATGCGGTTGATGATGAACTCCAGGCGCGCCAGGCCCACGCCGGCATTGGGCAGGCTGGCGAAGCCGAAGGCGCGATCAGGGTTGCCGACGTTCATCATGATCTTGAACGGGATCTCGGGCATGGCGTCGACACTGGTCACGGTGCGGTCGAACTCCAGCAGTCCCTCGTAGACGTGACCGGCATCGCCCTCGGCACAGGAGACGGTGACGTCGCGGCCATCTGCGAGCACCTCGGTGGCATCGCCGCAGCCCACCACTGCCGGGATGCCGAGCTCGCGGGCAATGATCGCCGCATGGCAGGTGCGCCCGCCACGGTTGGTGACGATGGCCGAGGCGCGCTTCATGATCGGCTCCCAGTCGGGGTCGGTCATGTCGGTGACCAGCACGTCGCCGGGGTTGACCTTCTCCATGTCATCCGGCGAGAAGACCACCTTGACGGCACCGCGACCGATGCGCTGGCCGATGGCGCGACCAGTGACCAGATTGCGCCCCTTCTCCTTGAGTTGGAAGCGCTCCAGCTTGCCGCCCTGCTGCTGGGAAACCACGGTCTCGGGACGCGCCTGGACGATATAGAGCCGACCGTCGTCGCCATCCAGGGCCCACTCGATATCCATGGGGCGCTGGTAGTGCTGCTCGATGGTGACTGCCTGGCGCGCCAGGGCCATCACCTGCTCATCGTCGAGGCAGAAGCGGCCGCGATCCTTGAGGGGCACGTCGACGGTCTCAACCGACTTGCCGGCGCTGGCCTCCTGTCCATAGACCATCTTGATCAGCTTGGAGCCCAGGTTGCGGCGCAGCACGGCAGGACGGCCGGCGGCCAGCGTCGGCTTGTGCACGTAGAACTCGTCGGGGTTCACCGCGCCCTGCACCACGGTCTCGCCCAGGCCCCAGGAGGCGGTGACGAAGACCGCGTCGCGGTAACCGGACTCGGTGTCCAGGGTGAACATCACACCCGAGGCACCGGTCTCCGAGCGCACCATCTTCTGGATACCCGCGGAGAGCGCCACGTTCTCGTGGGCATAGCCGCGATGCACGCGGTAGGAGATGGCGCGGTCGTTGAACAGCGAGGCGAACACCTCGTGCACGGCGCGCTTGATGTTGTCGAAACCCTCGATGTTGAGGAAGGTCTCCTGCTGGCCGGCAAAGGAGGCGTCCGGCAGGTCCTCGGCGGTGGCCGAGGAGCGCACCGCCGCCTTGAGGTTGGGGTGCTGGGCGAGCAGCTTGTCGTAGGCGCTGCGCAGGTGCTGCTCGAAGGTCGGCGGCAGCGGGGTATCGATCACCCACTGGCGGATCTGGGCGCCGACCCTGGCCAGTTCGGCGACGTCATCCACGTCCAAGGTGGCCAGCGCCTGGTTGATGCGCTCATTGAGGCCCTCGTGGGAGAGGAATTCGCGGTAGGCGTGGGCGGTGGTGGCGAAGCCACCGGGCACGGTGACACCCGCACCGGCCAGGTTTGAGATCATCTCGCCGAGGGAGGCATTCTTGCCCCCCACGCGCTCGACATCGTCCATGCCCAGTTCATCGAACCACAGAATATAATCGTCCACGGGACCCCCTTGGCTATCGACGACAGACCATCATGCCGGCAGACATGACGAGATGCTGGGGACTCTACCAAGCGGTGACCATATTCGCCATTGGTCTAACAGCGAAGTCACTGGAGGATTTTTACAACAGACGGGGATTTCCGGGAATTCGTGTAGTCTGCAAACTACCGGGAGGGTTGTCGGCCGGGTGCCTGCGCCCGACAATGGAGGCCTTTCTTCATCAAAGCGACGCCGCCATGACCCGTACCGCCTTCTTCATCTCCGACGGCACCGGCATCACCGCCGAGAGCCTGGGCCGCAGCCTGCTGGCCCAGTTCGAGAATGTCGAGATCCGCATGCTCACCAAGCCTTACATCGACACGGTCGAAAAGGCCGAGGCTCTGGTCGAGATCATCAACGGCGTGGCGGTACGCGACGGCGAGATGCCGATCATCATCGACACCATCGTCGACGGCAAGATTCGCGAGGTGATCCGCCAGGCCGAGGGGTTCAAGGTCGATATCTTCTCGACCTTCCTCGAGCCGCTGGAGCAGGAACTCAAGACCCACTCCAGCTACACCGTGGGCCGTACCCACTCCATCGGCAAGGATGAGGTCTACATGGACCGCATCCACTCGGTGCACTTCGCCCTGGACAACGATGACGGCGCCCGTACCCACCAGTACGACAAGGCCGACGTGATCCTGATCGGCGTCTCGCGCTGCGGCAAGACCCCCACCTCGCTCTACCTGGCGCTGCAGTTCGGCATCCGCGCGGCCAACTACCCGCTCACCGAGGACGATCTCGACGAGGACGGCACCCTCAAGCTGCCCAAGGCGCTGGCCCCTCACCACCACAAGCTGTTCGGCCTGACCATCGACCCCAGGCGGCTGGCGGCGATCCGCCACGAGCGTCGACCCAACAGCCGCTACAGCTCCATGGACCAGTGTGTTCAGGAGGTGGGCCAGGCAGAGGGGCTCTATCGGCAGATGCATATCCCCTTCATCGACACCACCCGCTTCTCGGTGGAGGAGATCTCCACCCGGATGATCGCCGAGATGGGGCTGATGAGGCGGTTTTCGCCGCGGTAATCCTTACCTGACTACCCCCGCCCGCCTTAGCCTGGCGATATCTTCCGCCGTGAGCCCCATCTCGGCCAGCAGGGCATCGCTGTCCTGGCCCAGGCGAGGCGGGGCCACCTCGCTGGTGGCGGAGGCGCCGTCGAAGCGTAGCGGGTTGGCCACCTGGGGTACCTCGAGATCGCCACGCTTCAGGACGCGGTGCATCTGACGATGCTGCACCTGGGGATCCTCGAACACCTCGCTGACGCTGTTGATGGGCCCGGCGGGGATGCCGCGCGCCTCCAGCTCACCCAGCCATTCGTCGCGGGGCCGGGTGGCCAGTATCGCCTGGATCATCGGCACCAGCACCTCGCGATTGCCGACCCGGGCGGCGTTGGTGGCATAGGCGGGATCCCGCGCCCACTCGGGATGGCCCAGCAGGGCAGCGAAGCGGGCGAACTGGGCATCATTGCCCACGGTGAGCACCAGGTGGCCGTCGGCACAGGCGAAGGCCTGGTAGGGCACGATATTGGGATGGGCGTTGCCGTGGCGCTCGGGGTCCTTGCTGCTGACCAGGGCGTTGAGGGCCTGGTTCGCCAGGGTGGCCACCTGGACGTCGAGCAGCGCCACATCCACATGGCGGCCGACGCCGGTGCGAGCACGCTCCTGCAGCGCCGCCAGTACGCCCACCGTGGCGTAGAGGCCGGTCATCACGTCGGTGATCGCCACTCCGGTCTTCATGGGCATGGCGTCGGCTTCGCCGGTCAGGCTCATCAGCCCGCCCATGGCCTGGATCATGAAGTCGTAGCCGGCGCGGTGGGCATAGGGGCCATTCTGGCCGAAGCCGGTGATGGAGCAGCCGATCAGCCGCGGGTTGTCGGCGTGCAGGCTGGCGTAGTCGAGGCCGTACTTGGCCAGGCCACCGACCTTGAAGTTCTCGAGCAGGATATCGGCACCCGATGCCAAGCGGCGCACCAGCGCCTGGCCCTCCTCGGTGGCGATATCCACGGCCAGGGAGTGCTTGCCCCGGTTGGCGCAGAGGTAGTAGGCGGCGACCCTGTCACGCTCGCTCTCCTCGGCCAGCCACGGCGGTCCCCAACCGCGGGTGTCGTCGCCGCGGCTGGGGTGCTCGATCTTGATCACCCGGGCGCCCAGATCTGCGAGCAGCTGGCCCGCCCAGGGGCCGGCCAGCACCCGCGACATGTCGAGCACGGTAATGCCCTCCAGCGGTCCACTCATCTCGAGCTCCTGTTACCCGGTAAAGGCCTGCAGGCCGGTCTGGGAACGACCGAGGATCAGGGCGTGGACGTCGTGGGTGCCCTCGTAAGTGTTGACCGCCTCGAGGTTCATCACGTGGCGAATCACATGGTACTCGTCGCTGATGCCGTTGCCGCCGTGCATGTCGCGGGCGACGCGGGCGATGTCCAGGGCCTTGCCGCAGTTGTTGCGCTTGATCAGCGAGATCGCCTCCGGCACCAGCTGTCCGTCGTCGATCATGCGCCCGACACGCAGCGCCGCCTGCAGGCCCAGGGTAATCTCGGTCTGCATATCGGCGAGCTTCTTCTGGATCAGCTGGTTGGCGGCCAGGGGACGGCCGAACTGCTTGCGCTCCAGGGTGTAGTCGCGACCGGCATGCCAGCACGCCTCGGCGGCGCCCATGGCACCCCAGGCGATGCCGTAGCGGGCGCGGTTGAGGCAGGAGAAGGGTCCCTTGAGTCCCTTGACGTGGGGCAGGCGCTGCTCATCGGAGACCTCCACGTCCTGCATGGCGATCTGGCCGGTGATGGAGGCGCGCAGGCTGAACTTGCCCTCGATCTTGGGCGCGCTGAGGCCCGGCATACCCTTCTCGAGGATGAAGCCGTTGATCACCCCCTCGTCATCCTTGGCCCACACCACGAAGACATCGGCGATGGGCGAGTTGGTGATCCAGGTCTTGGTGCCGTTGAGGCGCCAGCCGTTCGCAGTGCGGGTGGCGCGAGTGGCCATGCCGCCCGGATCGGAGCCGTGGTCGGGCTCGGTGAGCCCGAAGCAGCCCACCCACTCGCCGCTGGCCAGTTTGGGCAGGTACTTCTCGCGCTGCTCCTCGCTGCCGAAGGCGTGGATGGGGTACATCACCAGGCTCGACTGCACGCTCATGGCGCTGCGGTAACCGGAGTCGACGCACTCCACCTCGCGGGCGATCAGGCCGTAGCTGACGTAGTTGAGGCCGGCACAGCCATAGCCGTCGATGGTAGCGCCGAGCAGGCCCAACTCGCCCATCTCGTTCATGATCTCGCGATGGAAGATCTCGTGGCGGTTGGCCTCGAGTACCCGCGGCAGGAGCTTCTCCTGGCAATAGTCCCGGGCGGTCTGGTGGACCATGCGCTCCTCTTCCGTGAGCTGGTCGACGAGGCGGAAGGGGTCGTCCCAGGTGACGGGGGTGATCTGGCTCATGGCGGGCTCCTGATGGTGGCGGCTCAATAATATCTACATTTATGACGAATGTAGACCAGGAGCACCGCCCTGCCAAGTCCTGGTGGCAAAAAACTCCTCAGCGGTAGCGCGCGAGCACCACCCGGATCTGCCACCAGGCGACCAGTGCCATCAGCAGGTTGGCGACGAGCATGCCGGAAAAGATCCCGGTGGTGCCGGCCAGACGCCCTCCCAGCCAGGCCAGGGGGACGCTGAGCACGAACAGCCGCACCACCGAGAGGCGCATGGCCCGGGCCGGTCGATGCAGGGCGTTGCATGACGATACCGCCAGGATCACCACGCCCTGAGCACCCAGGCCCAGGGGCACCAGCCACAGGAAGGTGCGCAGCACCTCCCCCACCGCCTCGCGCTCGGCGTAACCTGCCACCAGCCAGGGTGCCAGCCCCTGCAGGACGGCCCACACCAGCAGCTGCCAGAGCAGCACGAACAGGAAGCAGCCGAAGATGGCGCGGCGCACCCGGTCGTACTGACCGGCACCGGCATTCTGGCTGACCAGCGGCGAGAGGGTCATGGAGAGCCCCAGCACGGCGATCTGGGCGAACGCCTCGATGCGGGTGCCGACACCGAAGCCGGCCACGGCGTGGTGGCCGTGGCCGGCGACGATACGCGTCAGCAGGCCCATGGCCAGCGGCGTGAAGACGCTGGTCAGGGCCGCGGGGCCGGCGATGCGGCCGAGCTCGCGCCAGGAGTCGAGCAACCCGGCTGGAGTGAGTCCGGCCAGATCGAACAGGCCGCGCAGTTCGCGCTGGAAGACCAGGGTCACCGCCATCAGGCCCCAGCTCAGCACCGTGGCCAGCGCTGCGCCGGAGACACCCATGGCGGGAATCGGCCCCATGCCGAAGATCAGCCACCAGTCCAGCACCACGTTGACCAGGGCGGCCAGCCCCATCATCAATCCCTGGGTAACGGTATTGCCGTGGGCACGCAGGATGCTGTTGAGCACCCGGGGCACGATCATCGCCGCGGTGCCGAAGTACCAGACGCCCATGTAGTCGCGAATATGCGGCAGCAGGGTGTCATCGGCACCCAGCAGCCGGAACAGCGGTTCGAGGGTGGCAAGGCCCAGCAGTGTCATCAGCACACCGACCACCAGACCCAGCAGGGCGGCATCGGTGGAGCGACGGCGCACCGCCGTGAACTCCCCGCGCCCCAGGCGCCGCCCCACCACCGCCGAGGTGCCTATCCCCAGGCCGATGGCCAGGCTGATGACGGTGAATACCACCGGAAAGGTGAAGGAGACCGCCGCCAGCTCCTCGGTGCCCAGCCGCGAGATGAACCAGGTGTCCACCAGGTTGAAGCTCAGCATGGCGATCATGCCGCCGATCACCGGTAGGGTCTTGCGCAGCAGGGTAGCGGCGATGGGGCCTTCCAGCAGTTCACGGCGGGCAGGGCGCGGCGGTGCAGCGCCAGAGGAAGCAGTCATGGGCGGCCTACTTGGTATCGATGTAGCGGTGGTCGTTGAAGGTCGCCACCCAGTGCGGGTGATAGACCAGCAGGATGCTCATCAACATGCCGGTGATGAACGCCTCGGAGGGCATCAGCAGTGGCAGGAAACGGGCATACTCCAGCGCCTGGTAGAGGGCGTGGGCATCGCTGGCGCCGAGCAGCATCAACCCCACCGCAGCAAGGCCGGCGGCCAGCGTGGAGAGTGCGGCACCAAAGAAGCCGCAGACGAACAGGAACACCATCAGATTGTCGGGCAGGAAGCGATCCACCAGTCGCCAGATGATCACCATGGTCAGCGCCGGCATGACACCGGTGACCAGCAGGTTGACCCCCAGCAGCGGCCAGGCGACCCGGCCCGTCACCACCATCGCCAAGTTGACCAGCAGCAGGGAGAGCAGCGCCAGGGGCGCCTTGAACACCAGCACCAGCAGCGCGGTAAACATCAGGTGCAGGGTCAGCCAGTCCACCGCCTGGGCGCGCAGCTGCCACATCAGCAGCACCGCCACGCTGGCGGCCAGCCAGCGGTGCTGCAGGCCGCTGTCGGCGAGCAGCGCGCGCCAGGGGCGCTGCAGCAGGGCCAGCACCAGCACACCGAAGGCGATCAGCGAGGCGATGACCAGCAGCCAGGGGGCCAGCACCGCATCGGAAAAGGACATGGACGCCTCCCGCCGTCAGGCAAAGACCACGGTCTTGTTGCCGTGGATCAGCACGCGATCCTCGAGGTGCCAGCGCAGCCCCCTGGCCAGCACCGCCTTCTCGACATCACGGCCGAAGCGCACCAGGTCATCGGGGGTATGGCAATGGCTGACGCGATGGATGTCCTGTTCGATGATCGGTCCGGCGTCGAGTTCGGCGGTGACGTAGTGACAGGTAGCACCGATCAGCTTGACCCCGCGTTCGTAGGCCTGGTGGTAGGGCTTGGCACCGGCGAAGCTGGGCAGGAAGCTGTGGTGGATATTGATCACCCGGCCGGCATAACGCTCGCACAGGGCCGGCGGCAGGATCTGCATGTAGCGTGCCAGCACGATGCAGTCCGCACGGGCCTCCTCGACCAGGCGCTCCACCTCATCGAAGGCCGCCTGCTTGTCGTCGGCCGGGACCGGTACATGGTGATAGGCGATGCCGTGCCACTCCACCAGGCCACGCATGGCCTCGTGGTTGGAGATCACCGCGGCGATCTCGCAGTCGAGCTCGCCGGCGGTCCAGCGGTAGAGCAGGTCCACCAGGCAGTGGGACTCCTTCGAGACCATCAGCACCACCCGCGGACGCTGCCGGGTATCGGTCAGCGCCCAGGTCATCTCGAACTCCGTGGCGATAGGAGCAAAGGCCTCGCGCAGCGCCTCCGGCGGCATGCCGATGGAGTCGGCCAGGATCTCGTAGCGCATGAAGAAGCGCCCCGTCTCGAGATCGGAGTGCTGGCTGGCCTCAGTGATCGAGCCGCCGTGGCCGGCGATGAAGCCTGAGACGCGGGAGACGATCCCCACGCGATCGGGACAGGAGACCACCAGGCGGTAATAATGTGACATGTCGAGCTCCAGGCTGCGGCGAGACGGGCGCAACAGTGTAGCGAAAACAGCGAGTTCCGGCATCCGCCGGACGCCGCGCGTTGTGGGCCCCGGCGGGCTTCCCGTATAGTGAAACCGCCATGTCTCAGGAAATTCCCTCCGCGATGCCCAAGCCTCGAGTCCAGATCCGCCCACGCCGCCGCCCTCCCCTGCGCTTCCTGCCGCTGGGCGGCTGCGGCGAGATCGGCATGAACCTCAGCCTGTATGGCTATGGTGATGAAGGCCAGGAGGGCGCCTGGATCGCGGTGGACTGCGGCATGATGATCCGCCAGGACCTGCCGGACTCGCCGCTGCAGGTGCCCAACCTGGCCACCCCCGAGACGCTGGGGATCGTGCCGCAGGCGCTGGTCATCACCCATGGTCACGAGGACCATATCGGCGCCGCCGCCTGGCTGTGGCCGAAATGGGGCTGCCCCATCCACGCCACACCGCTGGCCGCCGGCCTGCTGCGCGCCAAGTTCGCTGAACGCGGACTCTCCCCCGACGCCATCCAGGTGATCGAGCCCGGCGAGGCGATGGAGACGGGGCCCTTCACCTTGCGTTTCCTGCCGGTGACCCACTCCATTCCCGAGAGCTGCTCGCTGCTGATCACCGCCGGCGAGCACCGCGTGCTGCATACCGGCGACTGGAAGCTCGACCCCGAACCGCTGCTCGGCGCCCCGATCTCCCCGGCCACCTTCCGTGCCATCGCCCCGGTGGACCTGGTGGTAGGCGACTCCACCAATGCCCCGATGCCCGGCGACTCACGCAGCGAGGGCGAGGTGGCCATGGCCCTGGAGCACGCCATCGCCCGCTGCGAGGGCCGGGTGGTGGTCTCCTGCTTCGCCAGCAACCTGGCCCGGGTGCTGGCCATCGGTCGCGCCGCCGAACGCTGCGGACGCCGGGTCAGCCTGATGGGTCGCTCCATGGAGCGCATGGTGGCGGTTGCCCGCGGTCTCGGCTACCTGGACGACTTCCCTCCCCTGGTGCCCAGCAGCGATCTCGGCTACTTGCCCCCCGAGGAAGTGCTGGTGATCGCCACCGGCAGCCAGGGGGAGCCGCGCGCCGCGCTGCAGCGACTGGCCCGAGGGCGCCATCGCTCGCTGGAACTGGGACCCGGCGACAGCGTGATCTTCTCGGCCAAGGCGATCCCCGGCAACGAGCTGCTGATCGAGCGGCTCAAGGGTGGGCTTCGCCACCTGGGCATCGAGATCCTCGATGAGTTCAACCACCCCGAGCTGCATGCCTCCGGGCACCCGGCTCAGGAGGAGCTGCGCACCCTCTACGGCTGGGTGCGGCCCCGATACCTGCTGCCGGTGCATGGCGAACCGCGCCACCAGCAGGCCCACCGCGAGATCGCCGAGGAACTCGGGATCCAGGCACCGCTATCTCCCCTGAACGGCGACATGATCCGCTTCGATGCCGACGGCCTGACCCTGGAAGGCCGCCACCCCCAGCCCCCCTGCATCGTCAGCCAGAACGCCGTGGCGCCGCTTCCCGGGCTGGGCGGCCACCACGGCGCAGGCAGCCGCCATGGCAGCCTCTACCTGGCGCTGTCGGTGGCCGCCACCGAGGAGGGAGGCTGGACTCGCATCGGTCGACTGATGCTCGACGCCGGTGAAGTGCAGGCCTTCGATGAGACCGACTTCTGCGACTGGCTCGACGATGCCCTGGAATCGCTGCGCGCCGAGACCCTGGCCGATCTGCGGCTGGCCCTGCAACCACGACTGATTGCCTGGTTCGCCGACCACCTGCGTCGCCTGCCGGAGATTCACCTGCAGATTCTCGCCATGGAGGCCCCGGCCACCAGCCACTCGGGATAGGGCTTCACGTCGGAATACCTGCGCCTGGCAATGCCCCCCGACAATGCAAAAGCCGCTCATCGAGAGCGGCTTTTTCTTACTGCTGGCACTGCCCGAGGCCTTACCCCTTGCTGGCGTTCTTGGGCGGACGTCCGCGCTTGCGACGCGGCGGCTCCACTACCAGGTCATCCACCGAAAGTCCCGCCTCGTTGATCGCCTCAAGGATCTCGGAGCGCTTGCGCTCCTTCTCGGCCTCCTCCTCCTGGCGCTGCTGCTCCTCGTCCTTCTTCTGTTCGATGACCTCCTCGATCACCTCGGCAAGCTTGTGCAGCTGCTCCATGCTGAGCTGACGTGCCGCGGCGCGTGCCACGTTCTTGTTGCGAGCGATGCGCTCCAGGGTTTCGCTGGACATCAGTCCCTCCTGAGCTGGATTTGCGAGACGGGTGCGGTACGGTTACATCGTGAAAAGTATATGCAGTGACCACCGCTTGGCAAGAAAAGTCGACGGAAATTCTGCCGTAAAGCAACCGAAAAAGTCGCCACACAAAGGGCGTTTAACAGGATGCAAAAGCGGCGCCCGAGGGCGCCGCTGATGGGAGGCAAGAAGCGAGTCAGCCTCGCCGTGGCGCCTCAGCCACCGGTCATGTTCATGAAGCGAACCACCTGCACATCCCCGTCGGTGGTGAAGTAATGACGCTCGGGCTTGAGCGGCATGGCGGCGACGATGGCATGCTTGAGTGCATCCATATCGCCCGGATGAGCGCGCAGCACGCGGCGCAGGTCCACGGAGTGTTCATTGCCGAGACACAGCAGCAGTCGCCCCTCCACGGTCACGCGAACCCGGTTGCAGGTAGCGCAGAAGTTATGGCTATGCGGCGAGATGAAGCCGATCCGCGAATCACTGTCGGCCATGCGAAAATAGCGTGAGGGCCCCAGAGTCGACTCCGTCGTGGGGGTCAGCGGATAGCGACCCTCGATGATCTCCTGTACCTCGTCACTGGAGCAGAAGGTCTCGGCTCGGCTGTGATCGGAGACATCACCCAGCGGCATCTCCTCGATAAAACTGATATCGAGCCCCTCGTTGCGGGCAAATTCGACCAGGTCTAGCACCTCGTCATCGTTGCGCCCCTTGAGGATCACCGCGTTGAGCTTGATGCGCTCGAAGCCCGCCTCCCGGGCGGCCCGTATGCCGTCGATGACCCGGTCGAGGTCCCCGGTGCGGGTCAATTGACGGAAGCGCTGGGAATCGAGCGAGTCGAGGCTGATATTGAGGCGCTTGAGTCCTGCCTCACGCAGCCGAGACGCATACCTGGGCAGGCTGGCTCCATTGGTGGTCATGGCGAAATCCCTGAGCCCGGGCAGACCGCCGATCTGCTCGACCAGGGAATCGATGTCGCGCCTGACCAGTGGCTCGCCGCCGGTCAGGCGCACCTTCTCCACGCCCAGCTCCACGAAGGCACGAGCCACCATCGCCAGCTCCTCCAGGGTGAGGACCTGGGCCCGCGGCAGGAAGGTCATCTCCTCGCTCATGCAGTAGACACAGCGAAAATCGCAGCGGTCGGTGACCGAGATACGCACATAGCTGACGCGTCGTCCGAAGTCGTCGATCAGTTCGCGAGGCAGAGTCGTCATGGGGTTGTCTCCCGTTTCAAGCTTCCCAGCGGCGGGCATCCGCGTGATCGGAATGTCGTTCCGATACCCAGTAATCACCGTCGCTGGCATGCTCCTTCTTCCAGAATGGCGCGCGCGTCTTGAGGTAGTCCATGATGAAGTCGCAGGCCTCGAAGGCTGCACGTCGATGGGCACTGGCGACCACTACCAACACGATAGGGTCACCCGGGGTCAGTCGTCCAACCCGATGGATCACGCGGACCGCATCCAGTGGCCAGCGCCCCCGCGCCTCCTCGACGATGGCCTCGAGCGCGGACTCCGTCATCCCGGGATAGTGCTCCAGGGTCAGCGCCGTCACCTCGGGGCGCTCGTTGAAGTCACGCACCAGGCCGGTGAAGCTGACCACCGCCCCGATATCGGTGCGCCCGGCCAGCAGCGCCTGCTGCTCGACGCCGGCATCGAAGGGCGCCTTCTGCACTCGAATCATGGCTCAGCCTCCGGTCACTGGCGGGAAGAAGGCGACTTCATCCTCGTTGGTCACCGGCGTGGCATCGCTGGCCATCACCTGGTTGACGGCGCACAGCACGCGCCCCTCATCGAGTCGCGAGAAGCGCGGATCGAGCACCTTGAGGGCCGCCTTGAGGCCGGCCACATCGGAGCGTTCCAGGCTGTCCAGGGGCACCGCGATCTCGCCCACGCCGAGGCGCTCGCGCAGCTCGGCCAGGCACTTGACGCGGATACAGGGAGAGGCGATGTCGCAGCGGCTGCCGAGGCTGACCTCGCCGGCCTGTCCCTCGCCGGTGACGATGGGCGCGGGTCGCGACTCGAGGGTATCACGACGGTAGTCGCCGGAGCGGCCGCCGCTCTTGGACTCGAGCTGGATGGCGCCGATCTCCATGGCCTTGTCCACCGCCTTGCACATGTCGTAGAGGGTCAGGCAGGCCACCGACACCGCGGTGAGCGCCTCCATCTCCACGCCGGTGCGACCGTTGAGGCGGCAGGTAGCGGTCACCTCAACGCAGCTCCCGGCCTCGTCGAGGCGGAAATCGACCGCCACCTTCGACAGCGCCAGGGCATGACAGAGCGGGATCAGTTCGTGGGTGCGCTTGGCCGCCTGGATGCCGGCGATGCGTGCCGTGGCCAGCACGTCGCCCTTGGGCAGCCCGCCCTCGGCGAGCAGCGCCAGGGTCTCGGGACGCATATGGATGCGACCGGAAGCAGCGGCCTCTCGACGGCTCTCCGGCTTGTCGGCGACATCGACCATATGGGCCTCACCGCGCGCATTGAGATGGGTCAGGGACATGGGAAACGGCACCTCATGGAAGTCGGAACAGGGGTTGAATGGTGACGCTCTCGCCCGCGGCCACGCTGGCCCGGGCGTCGTCAATCTCGATCAGGCAGTTGGCCCGCCCCATCGAGGAGAGGATGCCGGAGCCCTGGGCGCCGCCGTCGCGCACCACCAGGCGGCCCTCGCCGTCGCTACGGTACACGCCGCGCAGGTAGTCGACGCGCCCCTCGCGGCTGCGCAGCGGTTGTCCGGCCACCGCCGTCAGCCGCTGCGGCCAGGCCTCCTCGCGACCCTGCAGCCGGGCCAGCAACGGCGCAGCGAACTGCAGGAAGGTCACCATGCTGGCCACCGGATTGCCGGGCAGTCCCAGGAACGGCACCCCGCGCGCGCCCAGACGTCCGCAAGCCAGTGGTCGCCCGGGGCGGATGGCGATCTTCCAGAAGCCAAGCTCGCCCTGCTCGAAAAGCGCCGCCCGGGTATGGTCGGCATCGCCCACCGAGACACCGCCGCTGGAGAGCACCAGGTCGGCCTCGGCGGCGGCGCGCGCCAGGCCATCGGCGATGGCGTCTCGCTCGTCGGGGAGGATGCCCAGGTCGATCACCTCTCCGCCATGCTCCTCCACCAGCGCCATCAGCGCAAAGCGGTTGGCATCGAAGATGCCGGCGGCGGGCAGCGCCTCACCCGGGGCGGCGACCTCGTCGCCGGTGGAGAAGAGCGCCACCCGGGGGCGACGCACTACCCTGGCCTCGGCGAACCCCAGGGAGGCGATCAGGCCCAGCTCGGCGGCCCCCAGGCGGGTTCCTGCGTCCAGTGCCACCGCGCCGCGGGGAATGTCCTCGCCGGCCTGGCGCACGTTCTGGCCGCGTCGCACGCGCTCGGCCCGCTCGACCCGGACACGCACCGCGCCATCGGCCCCGGAATCGATGACCAGCTGCTCGCGCATGATCACGGTATCGGCGCCGGGGGGCAGCGGCGCGCCGGTGGTGATCCCGGCACACTCGCCGGCGCCGAGGGGGCGCTGGGCAGTGTGGCCGGCATAAATCTCCGCCACCCGCAGGAAGCCGTCGGACGGCACCGCCTCGGGCCAGGCCAGGGCCACGCCATCCATGGCAGCATTGGTATTCTGGGGCACGTCGATGGGGGCGAGGAGCCGCTCGGACAGCACCCGGCCGCGCAGTGAACGCAGCGCAACGCACTCGTCGGGCAAGGGCCCCTCGGCCAGCGCCAGCACCGCGGCACGGGCCTCCTCCACGGCCAGCATGCGTTCACCCAGTTCGAAGCAGGAGAGGCTCATGACGGCATCCCCTCCCCCACCGCTCGCGGCTGGCGCTCGGCGGGCCAGCGTGCCGGCCAGGCGGCGATCCAGTCGGTCAGGGCCTGCAGGTCGTTGAGATCCAGGCAGTCGACACCATCGGGCAGAGACAGGGGCGCGTCCGTGGCCACGGCGCGCACCCAGCGGTCCTCGGCCACCCGCAGGGGCTTGCCCAGCGCCGGACGATGCAGCTCCAGCTTGGGCAGCGGCCAGGCCTTGAACCCCTCCACCAGCACCAGGTCGGGCCGCTGGGGGGCCACCATGGCGAGCAGCGACGCCAGATCCGCCTCCTCCTGGTCCGGGGTCTCCATCATCAGCGCCAACCTGGCCCGGGAGGCCACCAGCATGGGGCTGGCACCGGCCTGGCGCAGGCGATGGCTGTCCTTGCCGGGCTGGTCGACGTCGAAGGCGTGGTGGGCATGCTTGATCACCGCCACACGCAGCCCCCGCTCGCGCAGGCGCGGCAGCAGGGCCTCGAGCAGCGTAGTCTTGCCGGTACCGCTCCAGGCCGCGATGCCCAGCAGCGGCAGCTGCTCGTCCAGGTTCAGCTCGTCGATGGGCTCGCTCATCGCTTGACGGACTCCTCGGCTAGCGCCTGTTCCAGGCGGTGTTTCTCGACCTGGGTATTGAGGTTGGCAAAGGCTCCCGGGCCCTCGGCGAAGTCCACCTGCACACAGGCGTGGCGGGCATACCAGCGATCGATCTTGCGCTCGCCTCCGGCCAGGGCAGCGGCCAGGTCGTCGGCCAGGGCAGTACGCATCAGCGCCACCACCGGGTGCAGGCGCTGGCCATCGCCGGCCACGGCGATGTCGGCCTCGCCGATGCCGGCCACCAGGCGCGCCACCAGGTCATCGGGCAGCGCCGGCGTATCGCAGGGAACCACCAGCAGCCAGGGCGTACGCGCCGCCCGCAGGCCGCTGTAGATGCCCATCAGCGGCCCCTGATAACCCTCTTCGGCGTCCTCGATGACGCGATCGGCGAACTCGGCATAGGCGTCAAGGCTGCGGTTGGCATTGACCAGCAGCTCGGCCACCTGGCCAGCCAGGCGCTCGCGCACGTGGGCCACCAGCGGACGACCGGCGAAGGGTACCAGCCCCTTGTCGACGCCGCCCATGCGGCGCCCCTGGCCGCCGGCCAGGATCATTCCGGTGAGGTCGTGTTGGGGGATCATCGAAGGTCTCCTTCTCATTCCCTCATGATGCCTGAGCCGGCCGCCGGGTGCCACGCCGAAGCGCCGCGCAAGTCATTGTCCTGACGCGCATCAAGCCCTCGCCACGGCAGCGCTGCCGACGTCGGCAAACGACGCTTATCGGCACGCCCGCAAGTCGCTATCATATGTGCAGTTTTCTTGACAGGATGCCCCATGCAAGCGGAAAGCGGATTCGAGGTGGGCGGCCGGCTGCGCCAGCTGCGCCTGGCACGCGGCCTCTCCCAGCGCGAGCTGGCCAAGCGCGCCGGCGTGACCAACAGCACCATCTCACTGATCGAGCAAAACAGCGTCAGCCCCTCGGTAAGCTCACTGAAGAAGATTCTCGACGCCCTGCCGGTATCGATCAGCGCCTTCTTCGCCGGCGACGAACCCAGCGCTCCCCAGACGTTCTACCGGGCCCGGGAGCTCACCGAGATCGGCGACGGCCGCCTGTCGTTTCGCCTGGTCGCCGCGCGTCGCCCCGAGCGTCAGATGTCGATCATCCATGAGCGCTACCCCCCGGGGGCGGATACCGGCGAGGAGATGCTCGAGCACGCCGGCGAGGAAGGCGGGGTGGTGGTGGCCGGCGAGATCGAGATCACCGTCAACGGCGAGAGCGAGGTGCTCGGCGTGGGCGACGCCTACTACTTCGACTCCCGCCTGCCCCACCGTTTCCGCAACACCGGTGAGGAAGAGTGCGTGATCGTCAGCGCCAATACCCCGCCCGGCTTCTCGGATGGCGGCCAGGAGCTGCATCACGTCTGAGGCGCCCGCCTCAGGCGGCCTCCTCCAGCGGGCGCCGCCGCGGACTAGCCAGGATGCGCCGCAGGACTCCCCAGGCGGCGAGACCGGCCAGCAGGTTGCCGATGGCGGCGCCGACGGCCAGGCCGAGAAGCCCCCCGAGCCAGGCGCCCAGCGCCAGACACGGCAGGTAGAAGATGAACAGCCGCGCCCCCGACATCAGCATGGCGCGCAGCGGCCAGCCCAGCGCATTGCCCGCCGAGACCACGATCATGCACACGCCGAGGGCCGCGTAGCTGGGCAGCAGGAAGCGGATCAACAGCGCCAGGTCGTCGCGCACCTCGGGGTTGCCGGAGAGCACCAGCGCCACCCAGGGCGCGGCGACGGCCATCACCAGGCCCAGGAGCAGCTGCCAGACGACGATGACCCGCAGCGCCAGGCGCATCAAGCGATGGATCTGGGCCCAGTCGCCGGCGCCATAGCAGCGCCCCAACCAGGGCGGCAGCGACATGGTCATGGCCAGCACCACCATCAGCGACAGCGTCTCCAGGCGATTGGCCAGGCCCCAGGCAGCCACCTGGGCCTCGCCCAGGCTCGCCACCACGGCAATGGCCAGCATCGCCGCCAGCGGCGGCATCAGCTGGCTGACCATGGCCGGCCCGGCGATGCCGGCGAAGGGCCGCGCCGAGGTGCGCAGCTCCTCGAGTAGCCCCTCCCGGGCCAGCCAGTCGGTCTGACCGATCCGCCAGCCCAGCACCACCAGCCCGACGCCAAAGGCGATCGCCGTGGCCCAGGCGGCGCCGGGCAGTCCCAGCCCCTGCCAGGAGCCGACTCCGAAGATCAGCAGCGGGTCGAGCACCAGGTTCACCAGGCTGGTCACCACCATCATGGTGCCCGGCAGTCGGGTGTTGCCATGGGCCCGGAACAGGCTGTAACCGAAATAGAGGGCCGCCCCCAGCCAGGCAGCCAGCAGCTGGGGTGCCCAGTAGCCGCGGATCAGCTCGAGAGCCGACGCATCGGCACCCAGACTGGCGAATATCGGCGCCTGCAGGGCCCATAACGCCAGCGACAGCAAGCCGATGACCACGGCTCCCACCACCAGCACCAGGCTGCCCAGGCGCCTTGCGCGGGCGGTCTCGCCGGCACCCAGGGAGCGGGAGATCTGCGCGGCGATGGCGATCCCCATGCCCACCTGCACGCCGATGATCAGGAAGCTGAGGGGGAAGGTGAAGGTCTGGGCGGCCAGCTGCGAGGTACCCAGGCGCGCGATGAAGGCACTGTCCACCAACTGGAATCCCAACAGTGCCAGCACGCCGATGGCCATCGGCCAGGTCTGGCGCCACAGGGTCACGCCGAGGGGTGTACTGTCGTCTCTGCGTTGCGTCACGATCACTCCAGGGCGATGGAAGGGGCGGCTATTCTAGCCCCCATGACCAACGCGAGCACCCCCGGCGTGCCGGGGGTGCTCGCTGAACACGGGCCAGGGCCCGGGGCCAGGCTGTTACTGGCGAATGCCCTCGAAGGTGACATAGAGCTCAAGCTCGTGCATCGCCTCGGGGAAGTCGCTCATGTCGATGCCATAGTCGGCCAGTTCCAGGGTGGTACTGCCCTCGAAGCCGGCACGATAGCCACCCCAGGGATCCTCGCCCTCGCCCAGCAGGGTGACCGGCATCTCGATCTGGTTGGTCTCGCCATGCAGGGTCAGGTCGCCGGTCAGCACGCCTTCGCCCTCGCCTGTCGGCTCGAATCCGGTGGATTCGAAGGTGGCGGTAGGGTACTCGCCCGCGTCCAGGAAATCATCGCTGAGGATGTGCTTGTCACGCTCCGCGTGGTTGGAGTTGAGGCTGTCGACCTGGACCTCGAGCTGGGCACCGGCGTCCTCGAGGTTCTCCGGATCATACTGGAAGCTGCCGTCGAACTTCTCGAAGCTGCCGAGGAGGTAGGAGAAGCCCAGGTGACTGATCTTGAACTGCACGAAGGCGTGCTGGCCGTCGATGTCGATGGCGTAGTCGGCGGCCTGGGCCTGGCTGACACCCATCAGGGCGGTGGCGCTCAGGGCGGCGGCGATGGCGGTCTTCTTGAACATTAGCATTATCTCCGGTTGGTACGAGGAAGTGTCGGGGAGCTTGGCGATCGCAGCCGATCAGCGCCGACTCACCCGGGGATCGATCATCCGCTTGAGTACCGGATGGCGATCGATGAAGTGGTGCTTGAGGGCCGCGGCGGCGTGGCCTGCGGCCAGGACCATCAATGCCAGGGCAGAGTACCAATGCACCTCGCCGGCCAGGCTGGCCTGATCGGGCAGGTCACTGATCAGCGCAGGCACCGTGAACCAGTCGAAGACTGCGATGCCCTTGCCGTCGGCGGTGGAGATCAGGTAACCGCTGACCAGCACCACCAGCATCAGCACGTAGAGCGCGAGATGCCCCAGGTGGGCCGCGACCCGCTCGAACGGGTGCCCCAGGGCCCGCGGTGTCGGGTTGACCAGGCGCCAGACCAGCCGCATCAGGGTGGCGAAAAGCACCAGCATTCCCAGCGAGCGATGCCACCAGGGGCCCAGGTTGTACCAGGGGTCATAGTAGCCCAGTCCGGTCATCCACCAGCCCAGGATGAACAGGCCAATGATGACGATCGCCAGGATCCAGTGCAGCAGGATGCTGATCAGCCCCCAGCCTTGGTTGGTATTACGCCACATGGTCCCTCCCGGGCCGTTCTCGATGAAGCACAGCCTACCCGAGCCGACCGTTCGAGTCCGCTGAATAATGCCGAATGCTGCGTTCGGAAAAACCGCTGGTTGCGGGACACCGCACTGGAGACAAGGACGCCCGTGCCGGGAGTCGCGGCACGGGCGTCAGGCGGACACGGGAAGCGTCGGGTCAGACCAGGGCGTCGAGTCCACGAGCGAGGTCGCTGCGGATATCGTCGAGGGCCTCGAGCCCCACCGCCACGCGAATCAGCCCCTCGGTGATACCGGCAGCCGACTTCTGGGCGTCGGAGAGGCGCCCGTGGGTGGTGGTGGCGGGATGCGTGATGGTGCTCTTCACGTCGCCCAGGTTGCCGGTGATCGAGAGCAGTCGGGTGGCATCGATCACCGACCAGGCCGCCGCGCGGCTGCCCTCGGCCTCGCTGCCCTTCACCTCGAACCCCAGCACCGCGCCGAAGCCGCGCTGCTGGCGGGACGCCAGGGCGTGCTGAGGATGGCTCGCGAGACCGCTGTAGTGGACCCGGGCCACCGCAGGATGCGCCTCGAGCCACTCGGCCAGAGCCTGGGCGTTGGCGCAGTGGGCGCGCATGCGCAGCTCGAGGGTCTCGAGGCCCTTGGTGAAGATCCAGGCGTTGAAGGGGCTCAGGCAGGGGCCGCAGGTACGCACCACCCCGAACACCTCCTCCAGCTCGGCTTCGCGCCCCACCACGGCACCGCCGATCGCCCTGCCCTGCCCGTCCAGGTACTTGGTGGCGGAGTGGATCACCAGGTCGGCCCCCAGGGCCAGGGGGCGCTGCAGCGCCGGGGTCAGGAAGCA
This sequence comes from Halomonas sp. C10-5, assembly GCF_057169305.1. Taxonomy (NCBI): domain Bacteria; kingdom Pseudomonadati; phylum Pseudomonadota; class Gammaproteobacteria; order Oceanospirillales; family Halomonadaceae; genus Halomonas; species Halomonas sp. C10-5. The sequence continues at coordinate 1,304,221 of NZ_CP175665.1, read as the reverse complement.
GTTGTCGATGGCCAGCAGGGCGTCGTGGCGATGGGCGATCTCGGCCAGCGCGGCGATATCCACCACCTCGGAGAGCGGGTTGGAGGGCGTCTCGGCAAACAGCAGCTTCGTCGCCGGCGTAATCGCCGCCTCCCAGGCCGCGAGGTCCGAGAGCTCCACATAGCGGGTGGTGATTCCCAGCTTGCCCAGGTACTTGTCGAACAAGCTTACCGTGGAGCCGAACAGCGAGCGCGAGGCGACGATCTCGTCACCCGCCTTGAGCAGCGCCAGCGCCGTGGAGAGGATCGCCGCCATCCCCGAACTGGTGGCCACGCAGCGCTCTCCCCCCTCCAGCGCCGCCAGGCGACGCTCGAAGGTGCGCACCGTGGGATTGGTGAAGCGCGAGTAGATGTTACCGGGCTCCTCGCCGCTGAACTTGCGTGCCGCCTCGGCGGCACTGCCGTAGACGAAGCTCGAGGTGGGGAAGATCGGTTCGCCGTGCTCCTGCTCGCCGGTACGATCGTGGCCGGCACGGATCGCCAGCGTCTCGAGTGCCCAGGACGATGCGGAATCGTGTTCATCGTGCATGCGGGTTGCCCTCAGTCGTCGATATCGTCTTCGAGATTGTGGGTGCCGACCAGCGCATGGTCACCGGCACTCTGCTGCTTGGCATCGTCATTGCGCGAGGCCTCCAGCGCCGCCAGGTAGGCGTCGTCGATATCACCGGTCACGTAGTTGCCATCGAACACCGAACAGTCGAAGGCCTCGAGGTTGGGATTGACCTCGCGACAGGCCGCCTTCAGGTCCTCGAGATCCTGATAGAAGATGCGGTCGGCGCCGATCAGCTCGCCCACCTCGGCCTCGCTGCGCCCGTGGGCGATCAGCTCGCCGGCCGCGGGCATGTCGATGCCGTAGACATTGGGGTAGCGTACCGGCGGCGCGGCGGAGGCGAAATAGACCTTGCGCGCCCCGGCCTCGCGGGCCATCTGGATGATCTGCCGGCAAGTGGTGCCGCGCACGATGGAGTCGTCGACTAGCAGCACGTTCTTGCCCTTGAACTCGATGCCGATGGCATTGAGCTTCTGGCGCACCGATTTCCGGCGCTGGGTCTGGCCCGGCATGATGAAGGTCCGCCCGATGTAGCGGTTCTTCATGAAGCCCTCGCGGTAGGTCACCCCGAGGTGCTGGGCGAGCTCCAGCGCCGAGGTGCGCGAGGTGTCGGGGATCGGGATCACCACGTCGATATCGTGATCCGGCCACTCGCTCTGGATGCGATCACCCAGCTTGCGGCCCATTTGCATGCGGGTGCCGTAGACGTAGGCGCCATCGAGGATCGAGTCGGGGCGCGCCAGGTAGACGTGCTCGAAGATGCAGGAGGCCAGCTGCGGGGCATCGGCGCACTGCTGGGTGTGAATCTCGCCGTCCATGTCGACGAAGATCGCCTCGCCCGGGGCCAGGTCGCGATGCAGCTCGAAGCCACCCACGTCGAGTGCCACCGACTCGGAGGCGATCATCACCTCCTGGCCGGCGCCCTCGTCACGGGTGCCGAACACTACAGGGCGGATGCCGTGGGGGTCGCGGAAGGCCACCAGGCCGACGCCGTTGATGATCGCCACCGAGGCGTAGCCGCCCTTGCAGCGCCGGTGCACGCGTCGCACCGCGTCGAAGACGTCCCCCGGCCCCAGGTGCAGCCCCTGCTTGCCCAGCTCGTGGGCGAAGACGTTGAGCAGTACCTCGGAGTCGGAGCTGGTGTTGATATGACGCAGGTCGGAGGAGAACAGCTCCTGCTTGAGCTGATCGGAGTTGGTCAGGTTGCCGTTGTGAGCCAGGGCGATGCCGTAGGGGGAGTTGACGTAGAACGGCTGGGACTCCGCCTCGCTGGAGGAGCCGGCGGTGGGATAGCGGACGTGGCCGATACCCAGGCTGCCCTTGAGGCGCGCCATGTGTCGGGTGTGGAAGACATCCCGCACCAGCCCGTTGCTCTTGCGCAGCAGGAAGCGGCCCTCATGCCAGGTCATCATGCCGGCGGCGTCCTGTCCGCGATGCTGGAGCACCGTCAGGGCGTCATAGATGCCCTGGTTCACCGCCTGCTTGGCCATCAGGCCCACGATACCGCACATTCCACCTTACCTCGCTTTCCGGGAACTTGCCTTGACTGAGACTTCAGATCTATCGCAAATAGCTCGGGGCTGATCTGGCGACCCATGGTTCCTGTAACTGCGATAGTCCTGACTGAAACTTGCTTGTAGAGACGCCGAGCCCGCAGGGGCGGCGTCCGGAATTCATCTGTCGGGGGGCGTCGTCTCGCTGTCGGGCGTGGCGTCCTCGGCCGGCTTGGCGCCCGGCAGGGAGAGCTCGCCGAGCGATGCGGGCGCCTCGGGAATCCGGCCATCCCAGGCCTCGAAATGGCTCACCGCCCAGTCACGCAGCTGCTCGAGATGCGGACGCAGCGTCGCGCCCTGCCAGGCCTCGAGCCGGGCGAGGGGTGTCAGGCCGATCACGATGGTCACCAGCACCAGGATCGCCGCCCCCTTGGCCACCCCGAAGGCGGCCCCCAGCAGCCGGTTGACCAGCCCCATGCCGACCCACTCCACGGCGGCCTGCAGCAGGCGAATGATGATGCCGCAGGCCAGTACCACGCCCAGTATCACCAGCACGAAGGCCAGCACCAGTCGGCCATCGGCGCTGTCGATGACCCCGGCCAGCAGGTCGGCCACCGGCTGCGCCAGCACACGTGCCGCCAGCAGGGCGACGACCCAGGCCGCCAGGCCCAGGGCCTCACGCACCAGGCCACGCAGCAGGCCGGTGATCCCGGTGACCGCGAGCAGCGCGATGAAGGTCCAGTCGAGCCAGGTCAGGGTCATGTCACTCCCTCACCCGCACCAGCAGTCCCTGCAGGTTGACGCGAGCCTTGACCTCGCCGACCGCCCGCTCGCCGGCCTCGGAGCTGGCGAAGGGGCCCACGTAGACGGTGGTGAGGTCGTTGCCACGCGGACGGCTGTAGGCGCTGAAGCCCTCGTCACGCAGCTGATTCAGCAACCGCTCGACGTTGGCCTGCTGCCCGAAGCTGCCCACCTGAACGGCCCACTCGCCCCCTGACACGGCACTCTCCACCGCCTCGGCGTCGGCCTGGTCGGATGCGGAGGCGCTTCCGGCCAGGCGCTGGTCGGCGGCCCGCGCCAGCTCGGCGATGGGGTCGACGGCAGGCTCGGCGGAGGCCGTTTCCTCGACGGGTGGCTCCTCGGCCAACTCCCCCTCGCCCACCCCGGCCTCATCCGACGTGGCCAGCTGGGCAGGGTTTGCCCCGCCGTCAGACATGAGCCCGGTATCGGGCTCGGGAATCTCGTCGGACGGGTCCGACTCCGCCAGGCTGGCCGGCGGCACCGGCTCGGGAACATCGTGGCGCTCGACCTCGATGGGGGTGTCGATACTCAGTACCGGCTCGGGGCGATCGTCCCGGGGTGCCGGCTCATCGAACAGCATGGGCACGAAGATCACCGCCAGGGCGATCAGGATCACCGCGCCGCTGAGACGCTCTCGCATACCGTACTTCACGGGGCTACCTCCCTGGAGCTCTCGTCCGTATCAGTCTGACCCGGCGAGGCGTGACTCGCCAGCCATTGCAGCACCTCACCCACCGTGAAGAAGGAACCACACACCAGTACCCGGTCCTCGGCTTCCAGCCGGCTGGCCAGCCAGGCCGCTGCCTCGCCGGGCGAGGCGGCGCGATGCAGGACGCGCTCGCCCTGTTCCTCGAGGTGTTCGGCCAGCTCATCGGCGCTGCGCGCCCGCTCACCTGTCAGGCTCGCCGTTACCCAGCCATCAACGACCGGCGCCAGGGCGGCGATCACGCCGGGAGCGTCCTTGTCGCCGAGCATGGCCAGCAGCGCCAGGGTACGCCCGCAGCCGGGGGTGGCCCGCAACCGGTCGGCCAGATAGCCGGCCGCGTGGGGGTTGTGGCCGACGTCCAGGCACCACTGGCCCCACCACTGCATGCGCCCCGGCAAGCGCACCTCGGAGAGTGCCCGCCGGCACGCCTCGGCCTCCAGCGACACTCCGGCCAGGCTCAAGGCCTGGAGCGCCGTCGCGGCATTATCCAGGGGCAGGCCGGGGTCGGGCAGGGTGGGATCCCAGGCGTAGGCCTCGCCCAGGGCGTAGACGGGGGCACCCAGCTCGTCGGCGACCTCCCGCACGCTGGCAGGCAACGTGGTGCTGCCCAGCACCGCGGGGCGTCCGGGGCGCAGGATGCCGGCCTTCTCGCGACCGATCTGCTCGAGGTCGGTCCCCAGGAAGGCGGCGTGGTCCTGGGCCACGGTGGTCACCACCGCCACGTCGGGATCGATCACGTTCACCGCATCGAGCCGGCCTCCGAGCCCCACCTCGAGGATGGCGAGGTCGGGAGGTCGCTGCGAGATCGCCCACAGCGCCCCCAGGGTGCCCACCTCGAAGTAGGTCAGGCTTACCGGATCGCCGGCCAGGCGCGCCCTCTCCACCGCCTCGAAGCCGGCGATCAGGGTGGCGTCGTCGGCCTCGGCGCCATCGAGGCGCAGCCGCTCGTTGTAGCGGATCAGGTGGGGAGAGGTGTAGGTCGCCGTGGTCAGGCCATGAGCGCGGGCCAGGGCCTCCAGCAGGGCCACCGTGGAGCCCTTGCCGTTGGTGCCGGCAACGGTGATGACCCGCCCGGCCAAACGGTCGGTGAGCAGTCCCATGCGCCGGGCGACCTCGGCCACACGCTCGAGGCCGAGGTCGATCCCCACGGGATGGGCGGCCTCGAGACGGACCAGCCAGGCGTCCAGGGTGGTGGGCAGCGCCTCGCTCATGGAGGCGTCAGCGCCGCTCTTCACCGGACGCATCATCCCCCGATGACACCTCACCCGGTGATGCCTCGCCCTCGCTGCCGGTATTCGACACCTCGGCCGCGGGAGCGTCGACTTCGGGCTCGGATGTTGCGGGAGCCTGTGCCTGCTCGGCCGCATCGACGAGATCCGGTGCCGGCGCTTCGGGTTCACCGATGGCGGGCTGGTGAGTGAGCTTGCGCAGCACGCGCCCCAGGCGGTGACGGATATCGCGGCGATGGACGATCATATCCACGGTGCCGTGCTCGAGCAGGAATTCGCTGCGCTGGAAGCCCTCGGGGAGCTTCTCGCGCACCGTCTGCTCGATGACGCGCGGGCCAGCGAAGCCGATCAGGGCGTTGGGCTCGGCCACGTTGAGATCTCCAAGCATGGCCAGCGACGCCGAGACCCCGCCGAAGACGGGATCGGTCAGCACCGAGATATAGGGCACGCCGGCCTGCTTCAGCTTCTCCAGCGCCGCCGAGGTCTTGGCCATCTGCATCAGCGAGAACAGCGCCTCCTGCATGCGCGCCCCGCCGGAGGCGGAGAAGCAGATCAGCGGAATGCCCTCCTCCAGGGCCACGGTGGCGGCGCGCACGAACTTCTCGCCCACCACCGCGCCCATGGAGCCACCCATGAAGGAGAACTCGAAGGCCACCGTGACCACCGGCAGGCCATCCAGGGTGCCGCGCATGGCGATCAGCGCGTCCTTCTCACCGGTCTCCTTCTGGGCCGCCGCCAGGCGGTCCTTGTACTTCTTCGAGTCACGGAACTTGAGGCGGTCGACGGGCTCGACCTCGGCGGCGATCTCCTCGCGGCCCTCCTTGTCGAGGAACCAGTCGAGGCGCTTGCGGGCGGTCAAGCGCAGGTGGTGATCGCACTTGGGGCAGACGTTGTGCTGCTTCTCGAGTTCGGGCAGGTAGAGCACCGCCTCGCACTTGGGACACTTGCGCCACAGGCCGTCGGGTACGCTTGCGCGGCGGTCGTGGCGCTGGATACGCCCGATGGAGGGCACGATCTTGTCTAGCCAGCTCATGTCAGAAAGGGTCCGTGTTCGTGTCGGCACCCGGGAAGGGCCCGGATGCATGGATCGATTCGTGTGACGAGGCTCAAGCGCCCAGGGCGTCCAGGGCCTGACGCATCTCACCCAATACCGCCTTGAGCTCGGCGGGAATCGCCTCGGGCGTGTCGGCATTGGCGGCAATACGGCTGACCAGCGCCGAGCCGACGATGACCCCGTCGGCCACCTTGCCCACCTCGGCGGCGGAGGCGCCGTCGCGGATGCCGAAGCCCACGCACAGCGGCAGATCGGTCATGCGCCGCAGCGGCGCCAGGTGCTCGGCCACGTCCACCGCATTGAGGATGGCGGAGCCGGTGACGCCCTTGAGCGAGACGTAATAGAGATAGCCCTCGCCATGGGCACATATTGTAGCGGCCCGCTCTTCGGAAGTGGTAGGCGCGACGAGGAAGATCGAGGCGAGCCCGTGGGACTTGAGCAGCGGCCCGAGTTCCTCGGCCTCCTCGGGAGGCATGTCCACCGCCAGCACGCCGTCCACACCGGCCGCCGCGGCCTGCTCGGCGAAGGCAGCAAGGCCGATGCGCTCCATGGGGTTGAGGTAGCCCATCAGCACCACCGGGGTGCTGGTGTCGGTCTGGCGGAACTCGCGCACCATCTCGAACAGGTGGGAGAGCCGCACACCGTGCTTCAGGGCCCGCTCACACGCCTTCTGGATCACCGGGCCGTCGGCCATGGGGTCGGAGAACGGCACCCCCAGCTCGATGACGTCGGCCCCCGCCTCCACCAGAGCGTGCATGAATCCCACGGTGTACTCGGGCGACGGGTCGCCGGCGGTGATATAGGGAATCAGTGCACGGCGTCCCTGGGACTTGAGTTCGGCGAAGCGTTGGTCGATACGATTCATGGTCTGGCCCGTCATCTAGAATTCGATCCCGTCGATCTTGGCGACGGTCATGATGTCCTTGTCGCCGCGACCGGAGAGGTTGACGACGATGTTCTGGTCGGGGCGCATGGTGGGTGCCAGCACCTTGGCATAGGCCAGGGCATGGGCGGATTCCAGGGCCGGCATGATGCCCTCGACGCGGGTCAGCTCGCGGAATGCCTCGAGCACCTCGGTGTCGTTGGCGGCCACGTAGTTGACGCGGCCGACATCCTTCCAGAGCGCATGCTCCGGACCCACGCCCGGGTAGTCGAGACCGGCCGACACCGAGTGGGTGTCGGAGACCTGGCCGCCCTCGTCGGACATCAGGTAGGTGCGATTGCCGTGCAGCACACCGCGCGGCGCACCGGAGGAGAGCGGCGCCGCGTGGCGACCGGTCTCGACGCCGTCGCCGCCGGCCTCGACGCCGTACATCACTACCTCGTCATCCTCGACGAAGGGGTAGAACAGCCCCATGGCGTTGGAGCCGCCGCCCACGCAGGCGACCAGCGCATCGGGCAGCCTGCCGAACTCCTCGAAGGACTGGCGGCGCGCCTCGCGACCCACCACGGCATTGAAGTCGCGAACCAGCATCGGATAGGGGTGCGGGCCGGCCACGGTACCGATGATGTAGAAGGTGTTGTCGACGTTGGTGACCCAGTCGCGCAGCGCCTCGTTCATGGCGTCCTTGAGGGTGCGGGTACCGGACTCCACCGAGATCACGTTGGCTCCCAGCAGGCGCATGCGATAGACGTTGAGCTTCTGACGCTGGATGTCCTCGGCGCCCATATAAACCTCGCACTCCAGGCCCAGCCGCGCCGCCACGGTGGCGGTGGCGACGCCGTGCTGGCCGGCGCCGGTCTCGGCGATCACCCGCGGCTTGCCGCTCTTCTTGGCGAGCAGCGCCTGGCCGATGGTGTTGTTCACCTTGTGGGCGCCGGTGTGGTTGAGGTCCTCGCGCTTGAGCCAGATCTGCGCGCCACCGAGCCGCTTCGACCACCGCTCGGCATGGTAGAGCGGAGAAGGCCGACCCACATAGTGGGCCAGGTCATAGTCGAATTCCGCCTGGAAGGCCGGATCATCACGAAGACTCAGGTAGGTCTTCTCCAGCTCGTCCAGGGCGAAGCTCAGGGTCTCCGAGACGAACCGGCCGCCATAGGGGCCAAAGTGGCCGCGGGCATCCGGCAGTCGGGTCAGGTCACTGAACTTGCTCACGAAAGACACCTCACAGGTCGCCATTGGGCTTGGGGGTTACAGGGGCTTGATAGGCCGGAGGTCGGGCACGCGGCACTCAGGGACGGCGCCGGTCGCCGTCGCGCACCGCCGCCATGAAGGCGGCCATGCGCGAGGCATCCTTGGTGCCCGGCGCGGCCTCGATGCCACCCGAGACATCAAGCGCGAAGGGTGCCACCGACGCGATGGCCTCGGCCGCATTGGCCGCGCTCAATCCTCCAGCGAGAATAACAGGTTTTGCCAGGTTTGCGGGGATCCGCGACCAGTCGAAGGTCTCCCCGGTGCCCCCCGGCACGCCGGGGCGATAGGCATCGAGCAGCAGCCCCCGTGCCCCGGCATACTCCTCCGCGGCCGTCCCAAGATCGAGGTCGTCGCGCATCCGCAGCGCCTTGATCCAGGCACGCTCGAATCGGGCACACTCGGCCGGCGACTCGTTGCCGTGGAATTGCAGCAGGTCGAGATGGGGCGCACAGCGGTCGATCCACGCGGGGTCGGCGTCGACAAACAGCCCCACCCGAGTGACGAAGGCCGGCACCCGGGCGGCGAGCTCCTCGAGCCGTTGCTCATCAATGGCACGCTTGCTGCCGGGCCAGAGCACGAAGCCCAGGGCGTCGACACCCGCGGCCACCGCGGCATCCACGTCCTCGGCACGGGTCAGGCCGCAGAACTTCACGCGAGTGCGTCCGCTCATGTGACCTCCTGGCCGGCGGCCAGCGGTCGCCCGCGACGGAACTCGACCATGGGGCAGTCCGGCAAGGCTCGCTCACCGGTCCACTCCCCCAAAAAGGCCAGCAGGTTGGGCCCCAGCGGCTCGCGAGGCAGCCCCCACTGTTCGTCGTAGAGGGAGTCGACGAAGTGCAGGCCGCAGGCCGGGGCGGTCACGTCGGCCAGGGTGCGATCCTTGAGGGCCATCAGTTCGGCCAGATAGTCGTCGCCACGCTCGCCGCGCCCCACGGTGACCAGGGCGCCGACGATATTGCGGATCATGTGATGCAGGAAAGCATTGCCCTGGACGTCGACCACCACCAGCGGGCCGTGACGATGCACCTCGATGAAGTGCAGGTGGCGCCAGGGAGTCTTCGACTGGCAGCCGGCGGCACGGAAGCTGGAGAAGTCATGCTCGCCCACCAGCGCCTGGGCGGCGCGGTGCATGGCATCGGCGTCCAGGGGGGCGCGGCACCAGGTCACGTTGGCGCGCTCCAGCACCGGTCGACTCGGCTGGTTGAGCAGCACGTAACGATAGCGGCGTGCCAGGGCCTTGAAACGCGAGTGAAAGTCATCGGGCACCTCGGTGACCCAGCGCACGGCGATGTCGCGCGGCAGGTTGGCATTGGTGCCGAACACCCAGGCCTTCTGGGAGCGCGGCACCGGGGCATCGAAGTGGATGATCTGGCGGGTGGCGTGGACACCGGAGTCGGTGCGCCCGCTGGCGTGAATGCGTATCGGGGTGCTGGCCACTCTGGCCAGGGCCTCCTCGAGGGAGGCCTGCACGGAGGGGGCATGCTTGAGGAACTGCCAGCCACAATAGGCACTGCCGTCATACTCGACCCCCATGGCCAGGCGTCCGGTCATGGGGGTGCGTTCATCGAGGCGTTGAAAGAGGGTCATTCGGTGATCAGGCATCCAGTCGTCTGAGCAGCGCCAGGGCCTCGTCGCGAATCGCCGGATCGTCGCTGCGACTCAACTCATCGAGCAGTTCACGGGCCTGGCCGGCTTCGCCGGCCTCGACCAGCCGACGGGTCTCGGCCAGGCGCTCGGCAGCGCTGACGGAAAGCCTCTCATTATCCGCATGAAGGGGCGGGAAGGAAACCTCCTCGACCTCCCAGTCACTACCGAGAGGCCGCTCGGACGCCTTGTCGGCATCGCCGCGCGACAAACTCTCTCCCTCGTCGAAGCCGGCCCCCTTCTCGGCCATGCCCAGGTTACCGGGCGTAAACTCGACGCTGGGCTGCATGGGCGTCTCCTCTCGGGCGGGCGCGGAGGCGTCGAGGGTGGGCGGCCGATAGTCGATCACCTCGCGGCCGTCATCGAGCTTCCGGGTGGCCACCTCGGGCAACGGCGAGACCTCTTCCGGCTCCGCCTCGGACTCCGCTGCTGGCTTGCGGTCGGGCTCCGTCTCATCGCTGGATTCCTGCGCCAGATCCTGTTCATGCTGGGGCACTGGCTCGGCCTCGGGGTCGTGATCAGGCTTCCCGCCAATATCATCGGCGACCTCCGGGCGGCGGTAAGGCGACGACTCGGTGGCCGGCGCCGATGGCTCGTGATCGCCCTGGCGCGCAGCTCGCGACTCGGCTCCTGCCTGCGCTTCCGGCTCGTCCGTATCGTCGTCGGCCGGCTGGTCGAAGCGTCTCGGCGGGAAGGCCGCCGCTTCGCCGAAGTCGGCACGCTCACCGCGCGGTTCGGGGGCGACGCGCCCCGGCAGCTCGGTGGAGAGGCCGTGGCGTGCCATCAGCCCATCGGCTTCCTCGATCACCGCCGGGTTGCCCCCCTCGCGCAGGTTGGCCAGCTCGCGCTCGGCGGCCTCGCGACTGCCCTGCTCCAGGTGGACGCCCAACAGCTTCAGGCGCAGGTCGTCCCGCTCGGGCTCGCGGGCCAGGTTCGCTTCAAGCAGTTCGCGTGCCTGGTCGTAGCGACCGTAGGCGATAAAGATGTCGGCCTCGTTGATGGCCTCCGCCTGGGGCAGGCTGGCACGCACCGAGGTATTGTCAGGCGAGGCGTCGGCGGCAGGCGGGCCGTCATCAGCGGTCGAGGTGGGTGGGCGTACCGGCGAGGCTGCCCCCGGAATGGCGACGCGCACTCCACCATCCTCAGGCGAGGCGCCCTCCTCCCTGCCACGCCGCCGACGCACCGCCAGCCAAAGCGCGAGAAGCGCGGCCAGGCCGGCGCCCCCCAGCATCAGATTACGATCCAGATCGCCCGGGTAGAGACTGCCCCACCAGCGGGCCTGCTGATCCTCGCCGGCGGTGGCATCGAGTCCACCGCCGCCGGGAGCGTCAGCGCCACTGCCACCGGCCGTCAGGGCGGCCAGCTGGTCACGCAGCGCCGCCAGCTCGTCACGCATGTCACCGAGCTCCTGCTGCAGCTCGTCGCGCTCCTCCTGCACCGCCTCCAGCTGGGCCTGGCTCTGCTGCCAGCGGTTTTCCAGGCGCAACAGGCGCTGGTCCTCGCTGAGGCCACCATCGCCGTAGAGCGCCTCGAGCAACTCAGGGTCGATCTCGACACGCGCCACCACCTCGCTGTCGCCCTCACCCTGATCAGTCGCCTCGCCTTCAACGGGGCTATCGCCATCGACACTCTCGGCATCGGCGGCCAGCACCTGCTCCGCCGCCAACTGGGCATCGGTCAGCAGGGTCAATCGGGGCGCGGGGGCCTCATCGGCTGCCTGGGGTTCGCCCTGGGCAGCTTCATCGCCCGTCGCTTCTTCGACAGCGGCTTCCTCGTCAGTGGCGTCCTCACTGGACGCCACTGCCTCTGCCTCATCGGGAGAGGATGCCTGGGTCTCCGGGGATGTTTGCGATGCGCTGGCCACCGCACTCGCCGGCGCAGCCTCCGAGCCATCCAACGGCACACGAGCCGGTGCACCACTGCCGCGATTGGCCCAGGCCTGGTTCATGGCGCTGACGATGCGATCGGCGTCCGCCTCGGAACGCGCGGCGATGGTCGCGCGATCGGGAACCGCCAGCGTGACGCCGGCACGCATGGTGTTGACATTGCCCGAGGGAAACGCCTCGGGATTGGCCGCCACCAGCGCCACCATCATCTGGTTCATGCTGATGCCGCTGTCCGGCCTCAGGCGGCCGGCCACTCCCCAGAGGGTGTCGCCGCTGCGTACCCAGGCGGGATCCCGGTTGGTGGTGGCGGACGGACGGGGCGACGGCGCAGCAGCCAAGGGGGACGGCTGCCGATCCGCCTGCGCCGACGCGGGAGAGGTCGTCGTGGGTGAAGCCACGACGCGCCGGTTGCCGGTCACCAGCGCCGGCATCTCGTCATAGTTGGGGGGATCGAGAAGCAGTGTCACTTCGCGCACCTGCTGGCCGGAGGGCCAGTCGAAACGCAACAGCAGGTCGAGCCAGGGCTCGCGCACCGGTCGCTCGGTGGTGAGATCGACGAACAGCCGCCCCTGGCGACGTTCCACTGCCACCCTCACGCTGGCGGCAAGCGGAGTGCGGGCCAGCCCGGCCGCGGCATAGGCCCGCTCGCCGGCCACCGTGACATTGAGCAGGCCAGGCTGGATACCAGCGGCGTCGACCAGGGGAACCGAGGCACGCAGCGGCGCATTGAGGGTGGAACTCACCTCCGCCTCTCCGAGCCCCAGGGCCAGCGCCATGGGACTGGTGGCGGAGAGCGAGAGCAGCATGGCGAGTGTCAGCTTGCGTTTCATGAGATTCCCTTGCAGACGTCGGCGAGCCTGACGCGTCACGTCAGCCGAAGCGAGGCCGTTATGTCATATATTTCTTACGGCCTATGTATCATAAATCTGCTACCTCTGCGCCCATGAACGTCATCTCGAGCCCACTGCCCTTCAACGTAAGCCATTGATGCTTGACGCGACACACGCATCGCTCACGAACAGACAACGGGGCGTCTCCCCAAGGAGACGCCCCGTTGTCGAACGGCCGCTGGCACAGCGGCGCGATTACTGTTGCTTCAGGATCGCGATCATGCGCTTGAGCGGCTCGGCGGCACCCCAGAGGAGCTGGTCGCCGACGCTAAAGGCGGAGAGGTACTCGCCACCAATGGCCAGCTTGCGCAGGCGACCCACTGGGACGCCGAGGGTACCGGTCACAGCGGAGGGCGTCAGGTCGCGGATGGTCGCCTCCTTGTCGTTCGGCACCACCTTGACCCAATCGTTGTGCTTGGCCAGACGATCCTCGATCTCGTCCAGGGGCACATCCTTCTTGAGCTTGATGGTGAAGGCCTGGCTGTGGGAGCGCATGGCACCGATCCGTACGCAGAGGCCATCGATCGGAATCGGATTGTCCTGGAGGCCGAGGATCTTGTTGGTCTCCACGGAGCCCTTCCACTCCTCGCGGCTCTGGCCGTTGTCGAGCTTGGTGTCGATCCACGGCAGCAGGCTGCCAGCCAGCGGCGCGCCGAAGTTGTCGGTGGGGAAGTCGCCCGAACGCATCGCCGCGGTGACCTTGCGGTCGATATCGAGGATGGCGCTGGCTGGATCGGCCAGCTCGTCGGCCACGCTGTCACGCAGGCCACCCATCTGGTTGAGCAGCTCGCGCATATGCTTGGCGCCGGAGCCGGAGGCCGCCTGGTAGGTCATGGAGGTCATCCACTCGATCAGGTCCGCCTCGAACAGTCCGCCCAGGCCCATCAGCATCAGGCTGACGGTGCAGTTGCCACCGACAAAGGTCCTGGCGCCACGGGCCAGCTGGGCATCGATCACATGGCGGTTGACCGGGTCGAGCACGATGGTGGCGTCGTCTTCCATGCGCAGGGTGCTGGCGGCATCGATCCAGTAGCCCTTCCAGCCAGCCTGGCGCAGGTCGGCGTAGACCTTCTTGGTATAGTCGCCGCCCTGGCAGGTGACGATCACGTCGAGCGCCTTTAGCGCGTCAAGGTCGAAGGCGTCCTTGAGTGCTGGCACGTCCACTCCCACATCCGGGCCAGCCTGACCGACCTGGGAGGTGGTGAAGAAGACCGGCTCGATGCCCTTGAAGTCTCCATCCTCCACCATGCGCTGCATGAGTACCGAGCCCACCATGCCGCGCCAACCGACGAAACCGACTTTCAACATGTGAAGTCCTCCAGAAATCGAATGTGCTGCTCATTATACAGAACCGAGCGCCGAGCGCCGAGCGCCGAGCAGCCAAGCTGCAAGCTGCAAGCTGCAAGCTGCAAGCTGCAATGCATTATGGCTTCAACAGCAAAGGAGCAAGCCAAGGGGTTCCTTGAAGCTTGCTCCTTGTAGCTTGAGCCTGGCCGAAGGCCCTTACAGAGCCTCGAAGGCGGCCAGCACCGCATCTCCCATCTCGCTGGTGGAGACGGTGCGCGTGCCCTCGGAGGCAATATCGGCGGTTCTCAGGCCGTCGTCCAGCACCTTGCCCACGGCCGCCTCGATGCGCTCCGCCAGTGCCGGCTCGTCCAGGGAGTAGCGCAGCATCATCGCCACCGAGAGGATGGTGGCCAGAGGGTTGGCGATACCCTGGCCGGCGATGTCCGGGGCGCTGCCGTGGCAGGGCTCGTACATGCCCTGCCCGCTCTCGTTGAGTGAGGCGGAGGGCAGCATGCCGATGGAGCCGGTGAGCATGGCGGCAGCGTCGGAGAGGATGTCACCGAACATGTTGCCGGTGACCACCACGTCGAACTGCTTGGGGGCGCGTACCAGCTGCATGGCAGCGTTGTCGACGTACATGTGGGAGAGCTCGACGTCGGGGTACTCCGGCGCCAGCCGCTCCATTACCTCGCGCCACAGGATGGTGACCTCGAGCACGTTGGCCTTGTCCACGCTGCACAGCTTCTTGTTGCGCTTCCGGGCCATCTCGAAGGCGACGCGACCGATGCGTTCGATCTCGCTTTCGGAGTAGACGTAGGTGTTGAAGCCGACGCGCTCGCCGTCACGCTCCTCGATGCCGCGGGGCTGGCCGAAGTAGATGCCGCCGGTGAGCTCGCGCACGATCATGATATCGAGGCCGGCGACCAGCTCACGCTTGAGGCTGGAGGCCTCGGCCAGTTGCGGGTAGGTGATGGCCGGGCGCAGATTGCCGAACAGGCCCAGCTGCTTGCGCACGCCGAGCAGCCCCTTCTCCGGCCGCTTGGCGAGATCCTCGATCCTGTCCCACTTGGGACCACCCACGGCACCCAACAGGATGGCACGGGCGGCCTTGGCCTTCTCGAGGGTCTCGGCGGGCAGCGGCTCACCGTGCACGTCGTAGGCGGCGCCACCCAGCAGCCCCTCCTCGACCTCCACGTCCAGGCCACGGGCCTGGCAGGCGGCCAGGATGCGGCTGGCCTGGGCGGTGATCTCGGGACCGATGCCGTCGCCCGGCAGTACCAGAATCTTCTGTGTCATCTTTGCTTCCTTGTATTGCCGCCCCACCAGTCGGGGCTTTCCCGGCGACAAGCCTTTGAGGAGGCGCTGTGAATACCTCCCTGTACGCTACCGACGCCATCCCTGGCGTAGGACCTCCTCTTTGGCTTGTCCCCGGCGCCCCTCGACATGGCAAGGGCAGCCAGATCTATGTCATCAGGCCTGGGCGCTGTCGCGGAACAGCCAGGGCCGAGCGGCACGATGCTTCGCCTCGAAGGTACGGATGGCGTCCTCGTCCTGCAGGGTGATGCCGATGTCGTCGAGTCCCTCGAGCAGACAGTGCTTGCGGAACGGGTCCACCTCGAACTCGATGACCTCGCCGGAGGGCGTGGTAATGCGCTGATTCTCCAGGTCCACATCCAGGGCGTAGCCCTCGTTGGCCGCGACTTCCTGGAACAGGCGCTCTACCGTCTCCTCGGGCAGGGTCACCAGCAGCAGGCCGTTCTTGAAGGCGTTGTTGTAGAAGATATCGGCGAAGCTCGGCGCGATCACCACCCGGAAGCCGAAGTCCTCCAGCGCCCAGGGGGCGTGCTCGCGGGAGCTGCCGCAGCCGAAGTTGCGCCGCGCCAGCAGCACGCTGGCACCCTGGTAGCGCGGCTGGTTGAGCACGAAGTCGGGGTTGATCGGCCGATTCGAGCAGTCCTGGCCCGGGTAGCCTTCGTCCAGATAGCGCAGCTCATCGAACAGGTTGACGCCGAAGCCGGTGCGCTTGATCGATTTGAGGAACTGCTTGGGAATGATCAGGTCGGTGTCGACATTGGCCCGGTCGAGAGGGGCGACGAGACCTTCGCTACGTTCGAACTTCTTCATGATTCAGGCCTCCTGCGCCTGGGCGTCGTCGTTGGCGGCAAGCTGCCTCACATCCACGAAATGACCGGCGATAGCGGCGGCGGCAGCCATGGCCGGGCTGACCAGGTGAGTGCGACCGCCATAGCCCTGGCGCCCCTCGAAGTTGCGGTTGGAGGTGGAGGCGCAGTGCTCGCCGGCCCCCAGCTTGTCGGCATTCATGGCCAGGCACATGGAGCAGCCCGGCTCGCGCCACTCGAAGCCCGCCTCGATGAACACCTTGTCGAGCCCCTCGGCCTCGGCCTGGCGCTTCACCAGGCCGGAGCCCGGCACCACCATGGCCAGCTTGATGGAGTCGGCGACCTTCTTGCCTCGTGCTACCTTGGCCGCCTCGCGCAGATCCTCGATGCGCGAGTTGGTGCAGGAGCCGATGAACACCTTGTCAAGGCGGATGTCGGTGATCTTCTGACGAGGCGAGAGCCCCATGTACTGGAGCGCACGGGTATAGCCGTTGCGCACGGTGTCGTCATCCTGCTCGGCGGGGTCGGGGACCTCACCGGAAACGCCGGTCACCATCTCGGGGCTGGTGCCCCAGCTGACCTGCGGTTCGATCTCGGCGGCATCCAGCACCACCACCTTGTCGAATTCGGCGTCGGTATCCGAGACCAGGCCGCGCCAGTCGGCCACGGCGGCCTCCCACTGCTCGCCCCTGGGGGCGTAGTGTCGGTCGCGCAGGTAGTCGATGGTGGTGTCGTCCACGGCGATCAGGCCGACCCGGGCGCCGGCCTCGATGGCCATGTTGCACACCGTCATGCGGCCCTCCATGGAGAGGCCCTGGATGGCGCTGCCGGCAAACTCGATGGCGTAGCCGGTGCCGCCGGCGGTGCCGATGCGGCCGATGATGGCAAGCACCACGTCCTTGGCCGTGACGCCGGTGCCAAGCTGGCCCTCGACGCGCACCTGCATGTTCTTCATCTTCTGGGCCAGCAGGCACTGGGTGGCCAGCACGTGCTCGACTTCGGAGGTGCCAATACCGTGGGCCAGGGCCCCGAAGGCGCCATGGGTGGCGGTATGGGAGTCACCGCAGACCACGGTCATGCCCGGCAGGGTCGCGCCCTGCTCCGGCCCCACCACGTGGACGATGCCCTGGCGCGGGTCGTTGATCTTGAACTCCTCGATGCCGAACTCGCCACAGTTGTCGTCCAGGGTCTGCACCTGGATCAGCGACACCGGATCCTTGATGCCGGCATTGCCCTCGGCACGCTCCTTGAGGGTGGTCGGCACGTTATGGTCCGGCGTCGCCAGGTTGGCATCGATCCGCCACGGCTTGCGACCCGCCAGGCGCAGGCCCTCGAAGGCCTGGGGCGAGGTTACCTCGTGGAGCAGCTGGCGGTCGATGTAGATCAACGCGGTGCCGTCGTCGCGCTCCTTGACGAGATGCTGCGACCACAGCTTGTCGTAGAGTGTCTGGCCTGCCATATCGTTCTCCCGGGCCTTCGGCCCTGTGCGTGTCCGGTTTGTCATCATGCTGGATGGGTCTAGCAAGCGGAGGCCACGAAAGGTGGCTTGCATGGGGTCAAGTAGAAAGTCGAAAGTAACAAGTGGCAAATCACCACTTGCCACTTTTTACTTGTCACTCATGCCCTGACCGCTTGGCCGCTTGGCCGCTTGGCCGCTTGGCCGCTTGGCCGCTTGGCCGCTTGGCCGCTTGGCCGCTTGGCCGCTTGGCCGCTTGGCCGCTTGGCCCAAGTCTCCCGCCCCTCGTCCATAAAATCAATTCATGTTATTTATGTTATGCATTCCCATATGGAATCCATAACGGAGGCGCCGTGGATACCCAGAGCCTGCAGGCCTTCCTCGCCGTGGCGGAGAGCGGCAGCTTCTCGCGTGCCGCCGAGCAGCTGCACCTCACCCAGCCGGCAGTGAGCAAGCGCATCGCCGTGCTCGAGGGCCAGGTCGACGCCCGGCTGTTCGACCGCATCGGCCGGCGCGTCACCCTCACCGAGGCCGGACGTGTGCTGCTGCCCCGTGCCCGCGAGATCCTGATGATGGTGAACGACAGCCGCCGGGCGCTGGGCAACCTCGCCGGCGCGGTGGGCGGCAGCCTGACCCTGGCCACCAGCCACCATATCGGCCTGCACCGCCTGCCGCCGCTGCTCAAGGCCTACACCCGGGCCCATCCCGACGTGCGCCTCGACCTGCACTTCCTCGACTCCGAGGAGGCCTACCAGGGGGTGCTGGATGGCTCGCTGGAGATCGCGGTGGTGACCCTGGCGCCGCATCCGCACGCCCAGCTCGAGGTGGTGCCGGTGTGGATCGACCGCCTCTGCTTCGTGTGTGCCCACGACCACCCGCTGGCACGCCGAGCCCGGCTGGGACTCGACGAGCTGTGCGACTTCGACGCCGTGCTCCCCGGACCGCTGACCTTCACCCGGGGCCTGATCGAGGCGCGTTTCGAAGCCGCCGGCCTGCACCTGCCGGTGGCGCTCTCCACCAACTACCTGGAGACCCTGAAAATGATGACCGCCATCGGCCTGGGCTGGAGCCTGCTGCCCGAGCGACTGGTGGCGGACGAGCTGCATGAGCTCGAGGTCGAGCAGCCGCCGATCTACCGGCCGCTGGGCTATCTGGTGCACCGCAACAGGACGCTCTCCAACGCGACCCGGGCCATGCTCGAGCAGCTCGAGGCGGCACGTGAACCCGACGCGCGAACCTGGTCCCGCGGAATTGGTTAGACTGCTCACTTGACCGCCAGGAGCCTCTCGACGTGCCCCACTCCGCTTCCCTTCCGACGCCGCTGCGTCATTCTCTCGCCGGCGGCCTGATCCTGGCCGGCCTGGTGCTGCAGATCATGCGCCTTGCCGGGCTGCCCGTGGCGCTCCCGGCGGTCAGCGTCGCCTTCTGGCTGGCGGTGGGCCTGCTGTGGCCCGACTTGAAGCGCGGCAATCGTCGCCAGGCGACCATCCTGGCAGGACTGGGGGTTACACTGCTGCTTGCCGCGGCGCTGTTCCACGAAGCCGAGATTGCCTGGGTACATCTGCTGGATGGCAACAGCTACGTGGTGGCCATGCTGGTCGGAGTGAGCTTCATCGGGCTGATCGGCACCCGCCAGGGGCATGCGCCGCCCCCCGGCAGCGCGCTGACCGGCCGACGCGGGACCGTCAGCACCTGGCTCGGGGTGCATATGCTCGGCGCGATCCTCAACCTCTCCACGGTGTTCATGGTCGGCGACCGCCTGCGTCGCCATGGCGAGCTCTCCCTGCCGCAGCTCTTGGCCCTCAATCGCGGCCTCTCCAGCGCCGCGCTGTGGTCGCCCTTCTTCGCCTCCATGGGGGTGGTGATGACCCTGGCACCGCAGATGAACTATGCCACCATCCTCGCCTTCGGCCTGCCCCTGGGCCTGGCCGCCGGCACCCTGTCGCTGCTCGACCTGTCACGCCGCTTTGACCTGGATACAGTGGCAGGCTACTCGCTGTCGCCCAGGAGCCTGCTGATGCCGGTGGCCATGGCCAGCCTGGTGATGCTGTTCCACTACGGCCTGACACCTTGGCTCTCCATCGTCAGCATCATCACCTTCCTGCTGCCCGGCGTGGCGCTGGCCAGCAACCTGCCCCGTGGCCCGCGCTGGACCCTGCAGCGGGTGCGTGGCCATACCCTTGAGCGACTGCCGGCGATGCGCGGCGAGATCTCGCTGTTCCTCTGTGCGGGGCTACTCACCCAGGGGCTTTCGGCCTTCATCACGGCCGCCACCGGCAGCGACTGGCAGCTGTTCGAGCACTTCGCGGCCCCCCAGGCCGTCGCCAGCTTCCTGGCCATCGTGGCCAGCGCCGTGGCCGGGTTGCATCCGATTATCGGCGTCTCGGTACTGGCCTCGATGCTGGAGCTTTCGGGCGACCGCCAGACGCTGTTCGCCTTCATCGCCCTGGCCGCCTGGGCGGTAGGCACCTCGGTGGGGCCACTCTCCGGCATCAACCTGTCGCTGCAGGGGCGCTACGGCATCAGCGGCACGCGCATGATGCGCCACAACCTGGGCTACGCCGCCGCCCTCTCCGCGCTGGTAGTGGCAGGAATAGTGCTGATGGATGCGTGGCTCTAGGAAAGTGGCCCGCGCACTAGGTGATATACTAAAAAAGTGTCTGCGACGCCTGGGGAGAGATGCCAAATGGATACTGCCGAGAAGATCATCGAAGAGCTACGACTCCTTCCTCAAGACCGCCAGCAGGAGGTCCTCGACTTCGCGCACTTCCTGCGCGAGCGTCTGGAGAATGAGCAGCAGAAGAACTTCATGGCGGCTCAGCAGACCAGCCTCGCGAACGACTGGGACAGCACCGAAGACGAGATATGGAATGACGCTTGAGCAAGGCGATATCGTCCTGATCCCGTTTCCCTACACGGACCTTACCAGTCATAAACGACGGCCCGTGGTGCTGTTGGGCGCGCCTGACGAGAGAGGCGACTTCCCGTGCCTTGCCATCACTTCCCGCCAGCAGCATACCCAAGCCGTCGCTCTCGACCCGTCACACATGCAGCAAGGTCAACTGCCCAAACCGAGCTGGGTTCGCACTGGCAAGGTCTACACGCTGAACGAATCCCTTGTCGCCAAGCACTTCGGCCGCCTCACCGAGACCGCCCTGCGACTGGTACATAGCGACTTTTGCATGAGGATGGGCTGCCGACGCTGACAGCCCATCCCCTTGGGACCACCGTGGCGTTAGCGGGACACCCGCCGGAAGTAGCGATGTCCGCACTGGTGACAGGGTTCGATGCGAGTCATCTCGGGCAGCTCCACCTCGGCATCGCAGTGCACGCAGGCGAGCCGGCCGGGCACCGCCATCTCGCCCTCGCAGTAGTCGGCACGTGCCGCCTCGAGATCTTCCTCGAAGCGCTCCCGCTCCACTACGCTGCGGTCGGCAATGGAGAGCAGCGACTCGCTGACCTTGCGCGACAGCGCCGAAAGATCGATGCCGAGCCAGGCCGCCACGCCCTCGCCACCGGCACTCAGGTAGCGCCGCATGTCCTTGAGATCGCGCTCCACCCAGGCGCGCAGCAGGGAGAGCTCGTCCTTGGTGAAGTCCTCGAGCTCGGACTCGAACTCCACGGCGTCGTCCAGCTCCTTCTGCAGGTTCTCCCAGGTCAGCTCATGGGCACCCTCACGAAGGCGGTCCAGCATGCGCTCATAGCCGTCCCGTAGGCGATGATCCTGGGGATCCTTGGGGTCTGTCTCACTCATCAAGTTTTACGCGAGATACCCGGTATTTTAAGTGCCGGGAGGGATAGCGCGTCGTCCGCAAGGACGACCCTGTTCTCGCTGCCTCCTTCTCTAATGGTTGCTATCTTTACATGTTTGTTTATACAGTAAGCGTATGACGAAACGCGCGTACCGATACCGCTTCTATCCGACGCCTGAGCAAGAACAGCTTCTTGCTCGGACGTTTGGCTGTGTGCGTTTCGTCTACAACGCGGTGCTTCGCTACCGCACCGATGTCTTCCATGAGCGGCGCGAAAGAATTGGCTATGTGGCCGCGAACGCTGAGCTGTCGCGGATGAAGAAGTCCAGCGACACCGCGTTTCTCAACGAGGTCAGCTCGGTGCCACTTCAGCAGTGCCTTCGCCACCAACAGACAGCCTTCAAGAACTTTTTCGAAGGCCGAGCCAAGTACCCGAACTTCAAGAGCAAACGACACCGCCAGTCGGCGGAGTTCACGCGCTCGGCGTTCAAGTACCACGATAGCCAACTGTTTCTTGCCAAGTGCAAGGACCCGCTCCCGGTGCGCTGGAGTCGCGAGCTGGCCAGCGAACCGACTACCATCACCGTGTCCAAGGACTCGGCAGGCCGCTACTTCGTCGTGTGCCTGTGCGAGTTCGACCCCGAGTCGCTGCCCGTGACCCCGAAAATGGTGGGCATCGACCTCGGCCTGAAAGACCTGTTCGTCACCAGCGACGGGCATCGAATCGGCAATCCCCGCCACACGGCGAAGTACGCGACCCGTCTGGCCAAGGCCCAACGTCGGCTGAGCAGGAAGACGCTCGGCTCGAAGAACCGTGCCAAGGCCAGGCAGAAGGTCGCCCGCCTTCACGCCAAAATCTCCGATTGCCGGATGGACCGCTTGCACAAGCTGTCCCGCCAGATCGTCAACGAGAACCAAGTGATCTGCGTCGAGTCCCTCAAGGTGAAGAACATGCTGCACAACCGCTCGCTGGCCAAATCGATCAGCGATGCCGGCTGGGGCGAGTTCGTCCGGCAACTGGAGTACAAAGCAGCCTGGGCGGGCCGGCAGGTGTCGGCGATCGACCCGTGGTATCCCTCCAGCAAGCGCTGCTCCGGCTGCGGGCATGTGATGCCTGAGATGCCGTTGCAGGTTCGTGCCTGGACGTGCCCCGAATGCGCAGCGGAACACGACCGCGACATCAATGCCGCGGTCAACATCAAAGCCGCCGGGCTGGCGGTGTTAGCCCTTGGAGAGAATGTAAGCGGCATGGAGCCAGCCTCTGTGTCCGATTCTCGGTGAATTGGGAATCTCCGTCCTTCAGAGGGTGTCGCAAATCGCTTAACGATTCATGACTCAACAGGTCCTCTGCGATGTCGAGGGTTGGCACGACACGATGCCGTACACCCGGGTAGCCAAGATCATTTTCCTTGCCAGGCAAGCTTCCCCCAGGCATCTCCACCAGAGAGCCCATAGGAGACGGTAAAGACTCAGCGCTACAGCGCGAGCCACGTTGTAGGCCAGGGCATGCAAGGCAAACTCGCGTTTAACGCCAGCCAGCCCTCGGCGCCGGAAGCGCGACAGCCCCTGTTGCTGGCGTAGTAGTGAAAACACCGGCTCGACCATGGCCTTTCGCTGTCGAAATACGGTCTGGGCACCCGGGTGGGTCATGATCTGCTGCAGAGCCAGGCGTATCTCGTCTTCCGGGTAGCGCTTGATTCGGCGTCCCCGGGTCGAACGGGTACAGGCGGTGCGTTGTGGGCAGGCCGTGCAGCTGTCACTGGCGTAGACCGTCTGTTCACGCGAGCGTGCCGAGGCTCGTGTATGACCGATGCGCTGAAGCCGTTGCCCTGCCGGGCATATGTAGACATCCTGATCGGCATCGTAGGCGAACTGGCTTTTATGATATAGGCCACCCACCTTGTCCGTGGTACTGGGCTTGGGCGGGCAAAGCAGGCTGACATCACGAGCCAGTGTCGCCTCAATGACGCCATCGTCAAAATAGCCCGCATCCAGCAGCAGCTCACGCTGGTCCTCGGATGCCACGCGCTCACTTTGATCGAGCAGCTCTCCGACCACGCGTGTCTCACTCGTGGGGTCGATGGCATGTGCCACGATGATGCGCGCCTCATTGGCCAGGACGGAGGGCGTGTAAGCCGGCGCAAAGCCGCGCCCTCGCTTCTGACGCTGTATCGCGGCCTCTGGCTCCGTGGGGCTGACGCGTACCGTATCGACACGCTTGCCGTGGCGCCGTCGTGCCGCGATCCGCGCGTCAAGAACCTGTTCACAGGCCTGCGCCCTCTCCAACTGCTGCCGCGTCTCATCCTGTTGCTCGGGAGAGGCCTGTTGATGGCCCCTCTGGGCTTCACTGACTCGAGCACGCACCGCCTCGTCTTTGAGCAGACGGTAGTGAGAACAGGCCGCTTCAACCACGGTTCCATCACCGGCCAGGCATGCGGTCGAGGTTCCTGTCCTGGCCAGAACGGTGCGTGTCAGCGCTTCGAAAAACTCCTGTGACAGTGCCTGCTCATGCAGGCAGATAAAGCGTCCGATGTTGGCATGATCGGGGGCAATACCTCCGGTCACCCACATAGCCCCCAGGTCGACACGTGCCAGCCGCTCCAGCGAACGCAACGACGAAACCCCGTGCATGATCCCGTAGAGAATCAACCCCATCATCGCGCGTGGCGCATAGGGCGCGCGCCCCGTGGCCGCATAGCGATCCTCGAAGGGCCTCCAATCCTGGGCATCCAACAGGTCGGCCACCACAAAAGGAGCGTGAACCCCTGACTGCCGTAGATGGACTTCAAGCGGTGTCATGCCCAGGAAAATGGCTGTGGCATCACCTTGTATGAAACGCCGTCCTGACGAGGCTGCTGAGACGCGAGAAGACGGAGGGGCAGAAGCAGGTGAAGTCTGAAAAAGCGAGAACTGTCTATCATCGGGCGTGGGCATGCATGCGGTCGACACGGTAAGCTCTCAGGCAGATAGAATGATCATCTTACGGCTTCTCCCCTTTCGCGACACCCTCTTCAGGGCGGGGAGCAGTCAAGTTGCTCTCCTCGTGTACGGATAGGGCGCGTCTGCCGGCCATAGCCGGGCAAGGCCGTGCTGGGGTATCCTCTGCCTACCATTTAGACGACTTCCCGCCGTCAGTTCAACGCCTTGTCGCCAGCATGCACAGGGAACATGACGCCGGACAAGCCATTCGAGCGTGCGCCTCCGGCGCGCCGAACCGACAGCCAAGGTACCCGTTGACAGCGATGGACGCACAGTACAAGCCCCAAGAGATCGAACGCGACGCCCAGCAGTTCTGGGACAAGAACCAGTGCTTCAAGGCGGTAGAGGATGCCAGCCGCGAGAAGTTCTACTGCCTGTCGATGTTCCCCTACCCCAGCGGCAAGCTGCACATGGGGCATGTGCGCAACTACACCATCGGCGACGTGGTCTCCCGCTATCAGCGCATGCAGGGCAGGAACGTGCTGCAGCCCATGGGCTGGGACGCCTTCGGCATGCCGGCGGAAAATGCGGCGATCCAGAATCAGGTACCGCCCGCCGAATGGACCTACGCCAACATCGACTACATGCGCAACCAGCTCAAGGCACTGGGCTTCGCCTATGACTGGAGCCGCGAGTTCGCCACCTGCGACCTGGACTACTATCGCTGGGAGCAGTGGTTCTTCGCCAAGCTGGTGGAGAAGGGGCTGGTCTACAAGAAGATGTCCACGGTCAACTGGGACCCCGTGGACCAGACCGTGCTGGCCAACGAGCAGGTCATCGACGGCCGCGGCTGGCGCTCCGGCGCTCTGGTGGAGCGCAAGGAGATCCCGCTGTGGTTCCTGCGCATTACCGACTACGCCGAGGAGCTGCTTGCCGACCTCGAGCGCATCGAGTGGCCCGAGCAGGTCAAGACCATGCAGCGCAACTGGATCGGCAAGTCCCGCGGTGTGGAGCTCAGCTTTGATATCAAGGCCGCTGACGGGAGTGCCTGCGAGCCCCTCTCGGTCTACACCACCCGCCCCGACACCCTGATGGGGGTCACCTATGTGGCCGTGGCCGCGGACCATCCGCTGGCGAAACAGGCCGCGGAGAGCAACTCGGCGCTTTCTGCCTTCCGCGAGGAGTGCGCCCAGGGCGGCACCTCCGAGGCCGAACTGGCCACCCGCGAGAAGAAGGGCATGCCCACCGGGCATGTGGCGGTGCACCCGCTCAGTGGCCGCGAGGTGCCGGTGTATGTGGCCAACTTCGTGCTGATGGAGTTCGGCACCGGTGCGGTGATGGCGGTGCCCGCCCACGACCAGCGCGACTGGGAGTTCGCCACCAAGTATGGCATCCCCATCGAACCGGTGATCGCCGATGCCAGCGGCCAGGCCCCGGACCTCTCCGCGGGCGCCCATGACGAGCACGGCATCCTGATCAACTCCGGCGAATTCGACGGCCTGGACTTCGAGGCGGCCTTCGATGCCATCGCCGCTCGACTCGCCGAACTCGGCCGCGGCGAGGTCAAGACCAATTACCGCCTGCGTGACTGGGGCGTGGCTCGCCAGCGCTACTGGGGGGCACCGATCCCGGTGAAATATGGCCCCGAAGGGCAGACCGCACCGCTTTCCGACGCGGAACTTCCGGTGGCCCTGCCCATGGAGGTCACCGTGGATGCCACCGGCTCGCCGCTCAAGCGCATGCCGGAGTTCTCCGAGCTGGGCGACGGCTGGGTGCGCGAGACCGACACCTTCGACACCTTCATGGAGTCCTCCTGGTACTTCGCGCGCTTCTGCTGTGCCGACAACCAGGAGGCGATGCTCGACGAGCGCGCCGACTACTGGCTGCCGGTGGACCTGTACATCGGCGGCATCGAGCACGCCATCCTGCACCTGCTCTACGCGCGCTTCTTCACCAAGCTGATGCGCGACCTGGGCCTGGTCAACGTCGATGAGCCCTTCCAGCGCCTGCTCACCCAGGGCATGGTGATCGCCGAGACCTTCTACCGGGAGGCGCCCAACGGTGCCAAGCAGTGGTTCAACCCCGTCGACGTCGAGGTCAAGCGTGACGACAAGGGCCGCCCGGTGAGCGCCGTGCTCATCGAGGATGGCCAGCCGGTGGAGATGGGCGGCATCGAGAAGATGTCCAAGTCGAAGAACAACGGCGTCGACCCGCAGTCGATGATCGAACGCTTCGGCGCCGACACCGTGCGCCTGTTCATGATGTTTGCCGCCCCCCCGGAACAGTCACTGGAGTGGTCCGACGCCGGCGTCGAGGGCGCCCACCGCTTCCTCAAGCGCCTATGGCGCCTGGTTGGCGAGCACCTCGAGGCGGGCGAGCCCGGCCGGCTCGAGGTCGATGCCCTCGACGACGCCCAGCGCGAACTCCGCCGCAAGACCCATGAAACCATCAAGAAGGCCGGCGACGACATCGGCCGGCGCACCACCTTCAATACCGCCATCGCCGCGGTGATGGAGCTGACCAACGCCATCGGGCACTTCCACAAGCAGAGTACCAGCCCCTCGCCCCTGGACCTGGCCGTAGCCCGCGAGGCGGTGGAGGCCTGCGTACTGCTGCTCGCCCCCATCACACCGCATGCCTGCCATGCGCTGTGGTCGGCGCTGGGCCATGCGGAACCGGCGATCGACGCCCGCTGGCCTGAGGTCGACGAGAGCGCCCTGACCCGCGACACCATCGAGCTGGTGGTGCAGGTCAACGGCAAGCTGCGGGCGCGCATCGAGGTACCTGCCGATGCCGACAAGGCCGCGGCCGAGGCCGAGGCCTTCGCCGCCGAGAACGTCCAGCGCCACACCGAGGGCAAGACGGTCCGCAAGGTGATCGTGGTGCCGGGCAAGCTGGTCAATATCGTGGTGGGCTGACCCCGCCGCGACACAGGGAGCGACCCATGCAGCGACGCACCTTCCTTACCCTGAGCCTGGTCGGCGGTGCCGGCCTGGCCCTCGCCGGCTGCGGTTTTCGTCTGCGCGGCCTCGACAGCCCCTCGGCCCCGCTGAGCGAGCTCGCCCTGGCGGGGCCCGACAGCGACCTGGCGCGGCTCGCCGAACGGCGCCTGACTGCCGCCGGCACCCGGGTGCATGCCGGCGCCGCGCTGACCCTCAACCTGGGCCAACCCGAGTTCCGCCAACGCCGCCTGAGCGTGCTGGACTCCGGCCCCCGCGACGAGGAGATGCAGCTCGTCGCCCCCTTCTCGGTGCAGCGCGCCGATGGTGCCTATCTGCTCGACCAGCAGCGCCTTGAGGTCAGCCGCGGCTACAGCGTGGATGATGGCGACCTCCTGGGCCGCGAGCAGCGCCGCGACGAGGCTCGGGAGGCGCTGCTCGAGGAAGCCGTGCGTCAGCTGATGGAACGGCTGCGCTCACTATAGATTCCAAAGCTTGAGATACCGGGAAAGGGGCGCCGGGGACAGGTCGGAGAGGAGGTCCTATGCCAGGGATGGCATCGGTAGCGCCCAGGGAGGGGTTCACAGCGCCTCCTCGCAGACCTGTGCCCGGATCAGCCCCGTTGGCAAAGGATACACTCGTTGAAAGTCTTCCCAGACAAACTGGCCGATGCCCTGGCGAAGAAGCTGCCCCCGGTGGTGATCGTCGCCGGTGAAGAACCGCTGCAGCATATGGAAGCCTGCGATGCCGTGCGCGCCGCTGCCCGCGAGCGCGGCATCGAGGAACGCGAGGTCCTGCATGTGGAGGGCAACTTCGCCTGGGGACGCCTGCACGAGACCTCGGCCAGCCTGTCGCTGTTCGCCAGCGCCAAGCTGATCGAGCTGCGCCTGTCCGGCAGCAACCTGGGCCAGGAGGGCGCCAAGGCCCTCAGGGCCTACGCCGAGGAGATGAAAGGCAGCGACAACGTGCTGCTTTTGGCCATGGGCAAGCTCGACTTCCGCCAGCAGAAGAGCGCCTGGTTTCAGGCCCTCGACAAGGCGGGACTCTTCGTGCCGGTGTGGCCGGTGGACGTCTCGCGGCTGGGGTTCTGGCTGCGCGACCGGGCCACTCGCCACGGCCTCAACCTCGACCTGGACGCCGCACGCCTGCTGGGCGAACGCACCGAAGGGAACCTGCTGGCCGCCGACCAGGAGCTGCAGAAGCTTGCCCTGCTGCTGCCCCAGGGCAGCCGGGTCGGGCCGCGGGATGTCGCCGGCGGCGTGGAGGACAGCGCCCGCTTCGACGTCTTCACCCTGGTGGATGCCTGCCTCAAGGGCGAACGCTCGCGAGTCGCTCGCATCATGGCCGGCCTCGCCGGCGAGGGTGTGGAGCCCCCCATCGTGCTGTGGGCCCTGACTCGGGAGCTTCGCACCCTGCTCTCGCTGCATCAGCATCTCGACCAGGGCCAGAGCTTCGACCACGCCTGCAAGGCCCAGAAACCCAGCATCTTCGAGAAACGCCGCCCCGCCTACCAGCAGGCCCTCGGCCGCCTGCCGGTGAAGCGCCTGCACAAGCTGCTGCTGTTCGCCCAGCGCCTGGATCTCTCCATAAAAGGTGCCGCCGCCCTTCCGCTACAGGACGGCCTCCACGACCTGGCGCTGACACTCGCCGGCGGCCGCGGCCTGCTCGCCGAACTGCCCTCCTCCTACCGAATCGGCTGAGATCCCATTCGTTGACGGGCAAGGGTATGAAATCGAACGCCATTTCGTCCTATACTGGGCAGGCATCATCGTGACGCCACACACAGTCGCCAGGACGCGACACGTGGATCATCCTGGAGCCGGAAGCCCACTCAAAGAAGAAGGAACACCGACATGATGAAGAAGATCTGCCGTTTCCTCAGCCCGCTGCTGATCGCCGCCCTGGTGCTGGGCAGCCTGCCGGTCGCCGCTGCCCCCTCACCCGCCGGCGGCATGATCACTACCCAGGACGCCCTCTCCGCCGAGCGCGCCCAGTCCGATCGCGAGCGGATTCACGCCGTACTGGCACGGGATGACGTTCGCGATCAGCTGGTCGCCCAGGGTGTGGATCCCGCCGAGGTCGAGGCCCGTGTCGCCGCCCTCTCCGACGCCGAAGCCGCCCAGATGGCCGACCAGCTCGAGGAGCTCCCCGCCGGTGCCAGCGTGGTCGGCGCACTGTTCGCCGTCTTCGTGATCCTGCTGGTGACCGACATCCTCGGCCTGACCAACGTCTTCCCCTTCACTCGCTGAATGGGTGCCAGCATGATCGACTGCCCTGAACGGCAGCCGACCAGCGACAGGAACGCCCGCCCAGCGGGCGTTCTTGCGTTGGTGCTGATGCTGCTGTTGCTCGCCGGCTGTGCCTCGACACCCCGGCTCGATGACACCACCCGACAGGCCGTAGCACCCAGGGTGCTGCTCGACGATGTCCCCTTCCATGGCCAGCGCGACTACCAGTGCGGGCCGGCCTCCCTGGCCATGACGCTGCAGCACGACGGCGTCGAAACCGACGTCGACACGCTGATTCCCCAGGTCTTCACCCCCGGTCGCGAAGGCAGCGTACAGCCCGAGATGCTGGCCACGGTGCGCCGTCACGGGCGGATTCCCTTTGTGATCGAAGGCCGCCTGGATGCCCTATTGACCGAACTCGATGCCGGCCACCCGGTGGTGGTGATGCAGAACCTCTCACTGCCTGCCTGGCCCGTGTGGCACTATGCCGTGGCCATCGGCTACGACCTGGAGGCCCGGGAGATGATCCTGCATAGCGGCATGGAGGCACAGCGGGTTGAGTCCTTCCGCCCCTTCGACGCCACCTGGGCGCGCAGTGACCGCTGGGCCTTCGTGGCGCTGTCACCGGGGCAGCTGCCGGCCACCATCTCCCCCCAGGCCGCCCTGCAGGCCATCGGCGACTTCGAGGGAGTCCGTGGGGCCGAGGCGGCGCTGCCCGCCTGGGAGGCGCTCTCCCGACGCTTCCCCGACCACGCCATGGCACACTTCGCACTGGGTAACGCGCGCCACACCGCCGCGGATCTCGAGGGCGCCATTAGCGCCTTCCGGGATGCGGTAGCGGCGGATGCCACCCTCGCCCCGGCCTGGCTCAACCTGGGTCTCGCCCTGGACTCGGCAGAACGCAGAGACGAGGCCATGGAAGCTCTCGAGCGTGCCGCGGCGCTGCCCGGACGCTGGCAAGAACGCAGCCGCGAGGCGCTTGCACGCGTGAGCGGGTGGTCATCATGAGCTACCGGATCGGACTAAAACGAGTCTATCAGTCGGTAGCAGATGAGGATGGTGCGCGAGTGCTGGTCGACCGCCTCTGGCCCCGCGGACGCCGCCGCGAGGCGCTGGCCCTCGATGAGTGGTACCGGGACGCCTCGCCGAGCCCCACGCTGCATCGCCAGTACCGCCAGGGCGAGATCAGCGAAGGCGTTTTCGCCGTGCGCTACCGCGGCGAACTGCGCGACCACCCCGAGCGGCTGGTGCCACTGATGCGCCTCGCCCGCCGCGGCCAGCTGACCCTGCTGACCGCGGAGCGCGACATCGAGGCCTCACCCCTGCCGACCCTGCGCGACTGGCTGCTTTTCGTGCTGCGCGAGGAGGACGCTGCGGACATCGAACCCGCTTCACCGCCCTGCTTCGCTCACGAGCTGCGGGACGATCGGAACCCGTAGCCTCCTGACGAGAAGGCCCCCGGTGGCTTTCGCAACCGGGGGCCAAGCACCTGAGAAAAAGGGCCTACATGATCAGCGACGGCTGGCGTCATACCCCAAGTCGGCGCCGCGACTCTCGTCGCTGCGGCGACGGGCACTGCCGGCCTTGCGATTCTCCTCCTCGCACACCTCGTCCTTGCCGCCACAGATCTCGCAGCCATCCTTGAGGCCGAGCTGGTTGAGGCCGCCGCAGGAGCCGGCGATGGGCTTGCGACCCATGATCACGCCGACGGCCATGGCGGCCATGATCAGCAGCATGAAGGCGAAGGCGATAAGCCAGATAGTCATCAGGATCTCTCCTTGGGTGGGTGCCCCGGATGTGCGGGGCGAATTCCCGGATTCGTCTCTCTCTATGCCCTAGAGCCAATTACCTTTACTAGGGACAATGCATGGCGCCGCGCGTTCCGGGAGATGGACGAGCGATACGACCGATATGCCCCATACAGCGGGGGCCGGCCTCTTGGCCGGCCCCCGTTGCCGCCTGACGGCGAGTGGGATCATCCGCCGAAGTCGTCCAGCAGGATGTTCTCGGGCTCCACCCCGAGATCGAGCAGCAGCTTGATCACCGAGGCGTTCATCATGGGCGGCCCGCACATGTAGTACTCGCAGTCCTCGGGGGCCGGGTGGTCCTTGAGGTAGTTCTCGTAGAGGACATTGTGGATGAAGCCAGTGGGGCCTTCCCAGTTGTCCTCGGGCTGCGGGTCGGACAGCGCCAGGTGCCACTCGAAGTTGTCGTGCTCCTCGGCCAGCTTGTCATACTCCTCGTTGTAGAAGGTCTCGCGCCAGGAACGCGCACCGTACCAGAAGGAGATCTTGCGCTTGGAGTTGAGGCGCTTGAGCTGGTCGAAGATATGGCTGCGCATCGGCGCCATGCCGGCACCACCACCGATGAAGACCATCTCGGCATCAGTGTCCTTGGCGAAGAATTCGCCGAAGGGCCCCATCACGGTGACCTTGTCACCCGGCTTCAGGCTGAAGACGTAGGTGGACATCAGGCCCGGGGGGTGATCGGTGTTGGGCGGCGGAGTGGCGATACGGATGTTGAACTTGAGGATGCCCTTCTCTTCCGGGTAGTTCGCCATGGAGTAGGCGCGGATGACTTCCTCGTTGTTCTTGTGGGAGATGTTGAACAGGCCGAACTTCTCCCAATCGCCCCGGTACTCCTCCTCGATGTCGAAATCCTTGAAGGCGATGTCGTAGGGCGGCGCCACCAGCTGCACATAACCACCGGCGCGGAAGGCGACTTCCTCACCCTCGGGCAGCTTGAGGTTGAGCTCCTTGATGAAGGTGGCGACGTTGGGGTTCTCGATGACCTCGCATTCCCACTTCTTGACGCCGAAGACCTCCTCGGGGACCTCGATCTTCATGTCCTGCTTCACCGGCACCTGGCAGGAGAGACGCCAGCCCTCCTTCTTCTCGCGCATGGTGAAGTGGGACTCCTCGGTGGGCAGGATGGCACCGCCGCCCTCCTCCACACGACACTTGCACTGCGCACAGGAGCCACCGCCGCCGCAGGCGGAGGAGAGAAAGATGCCGTTGGCGGCCAGGGTGTTGAGCAGCTTGCCCCCGGCCTGGGTGGTGATGGTGTTTTCGGGATCACCGTTGACCTCGATCTGCACGTCACCGGTGCTGACCAGCCTGCTGCGGGCGGCCAGGATGATCAGCACCAGGCCGATCACGACCACGGTGAACATGACCACACCGAGCAAGATAAGTGATGTATCAACCATGTCGGTTTCCTATTGCTTGCGTTGCCTGGCACCCGGCGCCGCGGCGCCGGGCAAGGACGACCTGCTTCAGAGCTGGATGCCGGAGAAGGACATGAAGCCCAGCGACATCAGGCCCACCGTGATGAAGGTGATGCCCAGGCCCTGCAGGGAGCCGGGAACGTCGCTGTACTTGAGCTTCTCGCGGATACCGGCCAGGGCGGTGATGGCCAGTGCCCAGCCAACGCCGGAGCCGAAACCATAAACCACCGATTCGCCGAAGTTGTAGTTACGCTCGACCATGAACAGCACGCCACCCAGGATGGCGCAGTTCACGGTGATCAGCGGCAGGAACACGCCCAGGGCGTTGTAGAGCGCCGGCACGTACTTGTCGAGGAACATCTCCAGGATCTGCACCAGGGCGGCGATGACGCCGATGTAGCTGAGCAGGCCCAGGAAGGAGAGGTCGATATTCTCGGCACCGCTGATGCCGGTCCAGGAGAGCGCACCTTCCGAGAGCAGGAAGGTGTAGACCAGGTTGTTGACCGGCACAGAGATAGAGAGCACCACGATCACGGCGATGCCCAGGCCGAAGGCCGCGGAGACCTTCTTGGACACGGCGATGAAGGTGCACATGCCGAGGAAGAATGCCAGGGCCAGGTTCTCGACGAAGACCGAGGCAACGAAAAGGCTAATATAGTGTTCCATGTTACACGGCCTCCTTCGGTTCGGTGTTGGCCTTCATCTTGAACTCGTTCTCCTCGACCTGCTCCGGGTTCAGGCTGCGCAGCACCCAGATGATCATGCCGATGATGAAGAACGCGGAGGGCGGCAGCAGCAGCAGCCCATTGGGCACGTACCAGCCACCATCCTGCACCGGCTGCAGCACGGTGAAGCCGAACACGCTGCCGGAACCGAACAGTTCACGGATGAAGCCCACGGTCATCAGGATGAAACCGTAGCCGAGACCGTTGCCGATGCCATCCAGGAAGGAGAGCTTCGGGCTGTTCTGCATGGCGAAGCCTTCGGCACGCCCCATCACGATGCAGTTGGTGATGATCAGACCGACGAACACCGAAAGCTGCTTGGACATCTCGTAGGCATAGGCCTTGAGGATCTGATCCACCACGATCACCAGCGAGGCGATGATGGTCATCTGCACGATGATACGGATGGAAGACGGAATGTGATGACGGATCAGCGACACGAACAGGTTCGAGAAGGCCGTCACGAAGATCACCGCGCAGGTCATGACCAGCGACACGCTCATGCTGGTCGTCACCGCCAGGGCCGAACAGATGCCCAGCACCTGCAGCGCGATGGGGTTGTTCTTGAACAGCGGCGTCGTCAGGACGCCTTTCGGAGTTGCATCCGCCATGATCAGGCTCCTTCCGCTTCGAGTTCGACGTCGGCATCCTGGGCCTCGTCCTGGCTCAAGCCAGTGCGGAACTTGGCCAGGTAGTCACCGAAGCCTTCCGGGCTCAGCCAGAACTGCAGCATGTTGGTGACGCCGTTGCTGGTCAGGGTCGCGCCGGAGAGGGCATCAACCTCGTTCTCGCCACTGGCGCCGCCCTTGGTCAGGTGGATCGCCGGGGCGAGCGCATCCTCGCCGCCATAGATCTCCTTGCCTGACCACTGGGCCTGCCAGCGCGGGTTGTTGACCTCGCCGCCCAGTCCCGGAGTCTCGGCATGCTCGTAGTAGGTGATGCCAACGATGGTGTTGCCGTCACCCTCCACTGCGAGGAAGCCGCGCATCAGGCCCCACAGGCCCTGTCCCCGGATCGGCAGGATGATCTGCTCGGGGTCATCCGGATCGCCCACCAGATAGACGGTCGAGAAGTTCTCGACGCGGGTCAAGCCTGCCGGATCCTTCTCGCCCGAGAGGGTGCGCGAAGCTGCCGGGTCGCGGCGCGACTCGAAGGCGTTGTAGGTAGCCGGGTCGTGCTCCTCGGAGTACTCGCCGGTCTCCAGGTTGACCACCCGCGGGGTGATGCTGGACTCGAAGGCCTCGTTCACATCCATGCCGGACTCGTAGAGGTCGGCGACGTTGAGGATGTTGGTCTTGCGATCCAGCTCCTGGTTGAACTGCTGCTTCGAGCGCAGTGCCACCGCGGCGGTAGAGACGATGACCGAACACACGATGCAGAGTGCGAACGCCACCGTCAGGATCTTCTTGATGGAGTTGTTGCTCTGTGCCATCAGGCTGTCTCCTCGGCCGGCACACCGGTGCGCTTGAGTCGGCGCTTGATGTTGGCCTGAACAAAGATATGGTCGATGAGCGGCGCGAACAGGTTGGCGAACAGGATCGCCAGCATGATGCCCTCGGGGAAGGCGGGGTTCACGACGCGGATCAGCACGGTCATGACACCGATCAGGGCGCCGAAGATCAGCCGGCCCTGGTTGGTCATGGAAGCGGAGACCGGGTCGGTGGCCATGAACACCATGCCGAAGGCGAAGCCGCCCAGCACCAGATGCCAGTACCAGGACATCGCGAACATCGGGTTGCTGTCGGAGCCGATCAGGTTGAACAGCGCGCTGGTCGCCACCATGCCCAGGAAGACGCCGAGCATGATTCGCCAGGAGGCGATGCCGGTCCACAGCAGCACCGCGGCGCCGATCAGGATCGCCAGGGTCGATGTCTCGCCCACGGAGCCCGGGATGAAGCCGAGGAAGGCATCCCACCAGCTAAACTGCTCGGTCAGGGCGGCCATGCCGTCCTGGAAGGCGATGGAGAGCGCGGTGGCACCCGTGAAGCCATCGGCCGCCACCCACACCGCGTCACCCGAGATCTGTGCCGGATAGGCGAAGTAGAGGAAGGCACGGCCGGTCAGGGCCGGGTTGAGGAAGTTCTTGCCGGTACCACCGAAGATCTCCTTGCCGATCACGACACCGAAGGTGATACCCAGCGCCACCTGCCACAGCGGGATGGTAGCGGGCAGGATCAGCGCGTAGAGCACCGAGGTGACGAAGAAGCCCTCATTGACCTCATGGCCACGCTTGATGGCGAACAGCACTTCCCAGAAGCCACCGACCACGAAGGTCACCAGGTAGATGGGCAGGAAGTAGGTGGCGCCGAGCACGAAGTTGGCCCACAGGCTGTCCGGGTTGTGGCCGGAAGCCAGCAGCATCAGGATCGCTTCGCGCCAGCCGGCCATGGAGCCGTAACCCTCGGCGATGGCCGCGTTGGCCTGCCAGCCGGCATTCCACATGCCGAAGAACATCGCCGGGAAGGTGCACAGCCAGACGGTGATCATGATGCGCTTGAGGTCGACGCCGTCACGCACGTGGGCGGTAGTCTTGGCGACATCCGGGGGCGCATAGAAGATCGTGTCCACCGCTTCATAGAGCGGGTAGAACTTCTCGTACTTGCCGCCCTTGTGGAAGTGCGGCTCGAGATTGTCGAGTGTCTGTCGAATACCCATCATCAGGCCTCTTTCTCGATCGTGGTGAGGTTGTCACGCAGGATGGGACCGTACTCGTACTTGCCGGGGCACACGTAGGTGCACAGCGCGAGGTCCTCCTCGTCCAGCTCCAGACAGCCGAGCTGCATGGCGGTCTCGATATCACCGACGATCAGCGAGCGCAGCAGCTGTGTGGGCAGGATGTCCAGGGGCATCACCTGCTCGTAGGCACCCACAGGCACCATGGCGCGCTCGGAGCCGTTGGTCGAGGTGGTCGGCGCATAGTCCTTGAGGCCGGTCAGCCTGGAGAGATAGATGCCAAGCACCGAGTGGCGGTTCTTGCCCGCGGAGAGCCAGCCCATGAAGGCACGCTTGTTGCCCTCCTCGAGCAGGCTGACCTGATTATGGAAGCGACCCAGGTAGCGCAGGCTGCCCTCGCAGGTGAAACCGGAGAAGACCGAGCCGGAGATCACGCGGGTATCATCGGGGGCGACCACCTCACCGGCGAGCAGCTCCTCGGTGCTGGCACCGATCCGGGTACGCAGCAGACGCGGCTGCTCGGCGCGGGGACCGCCCACGGCCAGCACCCGGCTGACGTCCAGCCGACCTTCGGCGAACAGCTTGCCGAAGGCGATGACGTCCTGGTAGCCGATGTGCCAGACGCGCTTGTGCAGGGCGACGGGCGAAAGATAGTGGATATGGGTGCCCACCAGGCCTGCCGGGTGCGGACCAGCGAAGGTCTGGGCCTGCACGCCGTCGATGTTGCCGCCGGGAATGCTGCTGTCGGGGCCACTGCACAGGTAGACCTTGCCTTCGGTGAGACGGGTCAGGACCTTGAGACCATCCTCGAAGGCCTGGGTCTGCTCGTTGATCACCTTGGCGGGATCAGCGGCCAGCGGGTGGGTATCGATGGCAGTGACGAAGATATCGGCAGGCACGCTGTCGATGGCCGGGGTGCGCGAGTAGGGACGGGTACGCAGGGCGGTCCACAGGCCCGATTCGACCAGCTGGTCCACCACCACCTGGCGCTCGAGGCCGGCCAGCTTGTCGCGGCCGTGGGCAGTGAACTCGACGGCCTCCTCGGAGTCTGCGACCTGGATCACCACCGAGAGCAGGCGGCGCTTCTCCCCGCGATTGATGGCCACCACCTCACCGGCGGCCGGCGCCGTGAAGCGCACACCGTCGATCTTCTTGTCGGTAAACAGCAGCTGGCCAAGCTTGACGGTATCTCCCTCCTTGACCTCCATGGTCGGCTTCATGCCGACGTAGTCGGTGCCCAGGACCGCCACGTGACGCACCGGCCGCGCATCCTCGATACGCTGCTCGGGCGCTCCCGTGATGGGGAGATCCAGGCCTTTCTTGACTTCGATCATAGTCTCGCCCAGTTGATGGATCGGAAAAAGGTAAGGAAAGGGCCACGAGGCACGCCCGGCCCACCCTGAAAATCCACCCGATTATAAAGAGAAGGCAAGGGGATGGCCACCTGAGCAAAGGTCGCAAGAGGTGACTTGAGGCAAGGGAAAGATTGTCGCAGGGCGGGGTGAAACAGGAGGAGAAAGTGCTTGACCGAAAACGAGAAACCCCGCAGACATCGCATCTGCGGGGCTCCTGTCGCCTTGCCGCTGAGGTATGCGGCTGCCCGAGGGCTTAGGCGCTGGCGCGCGGCAGCTTGAGGAAGCTGACGTTGGACATGTGCTGCAGGATGCGGATCACCTGGCAGCTGTAGCCAAACTCGTTGTCGTACCAGACGTAGAGTACGGCGTTCTTGCCGTTGGCGATGGTCGCCTTGGCATCGACGATACCGGCATGGCGGTTACCGACGAAGTCCGTGGAGACCACCTCCGGGGAGTCGACATAGTCGATCTGCTTCTGGAACGGGGAGTCCAGCGACATGTGGCGCAGGAAGTCATTCAACGCCGCTGCGTCGGTCTCCTTCTCCAGGCGCAGGTTAAGGATCGCCATGGAGACATTGGGCGTCGGCACGCGGATGGCGTTGCCGGTCAGCTTGCCGGCAAATTCCGGCAGCGCCTTGGCGACGGCCTTGGCGGCACCGGTCTCGGTCAACACCATGTTGAGCGGGGCGCTGCGTCCGCGGCGATCGCCCTTGTGGTAGTTGTCGATCAGGTTCTGGTCGTTGGTGTAGCTGTGCACCGTCTCGACGTGACCATGCTCGACGCCGAACTCATCGTTGAGCACCTTGAGCACCGGGACGATGGCATTGGTGGTACAGGAGGCCGCGGAGATGATGCGGTCATCATCTCTCAGGTCATCATGGTTGATGCCGTAGACGATGTTCTTGATATCACCCTTGCCCGGTGCGGTGAGCAACGCCTTGGCCACCCCCTTGCACTGCAGGTGCTGGCCGAGGCCGGCCTCGTCGCGCCAGATGCCGGTGTTGTCGACCACCACGGCATTGTTGATGCCATAGGTGGTGTAGTCGACATCGGCCGGGGAGTCGGCGTAGACCACCTGGATGACGTTACCGTTGGCGGTGATGGTGCGCGCCTCGGCATCGACGCTGATGGTGCCGTCGAAGGGACCGTGCACGGAGTCGCGGCGCAGCAGGCTTGCCCGCTTCTCGAGGTCCTTGGCGATATCACCGCGACCACGCACCACGATGGCGCGCAGGCGAAGCAGGTTGCCGCCACCGGCCTTCTCCACCAGCACCCGGGCAAGGATGCGGCCGATGCGACCGAAGCCGTAGAGGACCACGTCCTTGGGCTCGCCGGTGCCGGCATTGGGGTCATGAGCGTCGACGATCTCGGCGAGCTCCTCGCGCAGGAAGGCCACGGCGTCGCCGCCACCGCGCTTCTTGAAGGCCACGCCCAGCTTGCCCACATCGACGTGGGCCGGCCCCAGGTTGAGCTCGGTCATCGCCTTGACAAGCGGATAGGTATCCTGCACGGAGAGTTCGGTTCCCTCTACCTTCCGCACGAAGCGATGGTCCTTCAGGATGCGGATCACGCTGCGATTGAACAGCGAGCGCCCGTAGAGGGTGGTGACCACGTTGTTGTGACGGTAGAGGCTACCGATCATCGGGATCATCTGCTCGGCAAGCGCCTGGTTGTCGTGCCATTCCTGGAAGACGGTATCGGAGGGTTGCTGACTCACGTGAGGCCTCACTGGTGGGATCAAAGGGTTCCCGGACATTATCCCGGGGCCGGGGTGCGGCGGCAATCGCTGGTTGGTCGCACCCGCTGTAGGTGGATTACAGGAACGGGCGTTTGACTACAAGAATCCGACGGGCTGGTATGATGGTCGACCGCGAGGAGCCACACAGGATCCGTCGGGCCGCGCCCGTCGACAGCCCAATACGAGACCATGCCGACATTCTCTCCGCTCGACCCACCGCGCCCGCAGGGGCTGCGCGAGACGCTCTACTGGCAGATGCCCCAGGGTAGCGCCGCGTCGCTGGCCCTGGCCCACCTGGCCAGCGATGCCCCGCTGCTGGTGATCACCGCCGATACTGCCCAGGCCCTGCGCCTGGAGAACGAGCTGAACTTCTTCAGCCGGGTACCGGTGCTGCCCTTCCCCGACTGGGAGACCCTGCCCTACGACAGCTTCTCCCCCCATCAGGACATCGTCTCCGCCCGGCTGCGCACCCTGCGCCGGCTGCAGGACGGCGAGCACGGCATCGTGCTGGTGCCGATCAACACCCTGATGCAGCGCCTGGCACCGGTCGAGTACATCGCCGGCCGGGTGCTCACCCTGGAGGTGGGCCAGACACTGGACCGAGAAGGCTTTCGCGACGCCCTCTCCCGCGCCGGCTACCGGGCCGTGGAGACGGTCTACGAACCCGGCGAATACGCCCTGCGTGGCGCCCTTATCGATCTCTTCCCGATGGGC
Organism: Halomonas sp. C10-5; assembly: GCF_057169305.1. Taxonomy (NCBI): domain Bacteria; kingdom Pseudomonadati; phylum Pseudomonadota; class Gammaproteobacteria; order Oceanospirillales; family Halomonadaceae; genus Halomonas; species Halomonas sp. C10-5. Next base: position 1,264,664 of record NZ_CP175665.1, on the reverse strand, counting down.
GTGGAGGCGCCGTTGCGCATCGACCTGTTCGATGACGAGATCGACACCCTGCGCACCTTCGACCCCGACACCCAACGCAGTGCCGAGAAGGTCGAGCGAATCGAGCTCCTACCGGCCCACGAGTATTCCCTGTCACGAAGCGCCATCGCCTGCTTCCGCGAGGGCTTCGAGACGCTGTTCGACGTCGACCCGCGCCAGTGCCCGCTCTATGTGGACGCCCTCAAGGGCATCCCCTCCCCCGGCCTCGAGCAGTACCTGCCGCTGTTCTTCGAGGAGACGGCCACCCTCTTCGAGCATCTCGCCGAGGGGACCCGGGTAGCGCTGTTGCCGGAGTGCCTGGCCGCTGCCGAACACCACTGGGCGTCCATCGAGAGCCGCTTTGACAACCAGGGGGTCGACCCCACCCGACCATTGCTGCCACCCCATCGCGCCTTCGTGCCGGTGGCCGAACTGTTCGCCGCCATCAAGCGCCATCCCCGGGTGGAGCTGACCGAGGCGAGCGAGCATCGTCACGCCCTGGAGCCGGCCACCCAGGCGCCGCCCAGCGTGGGCATCAACGCGCGTGCCAGGGAGCCTCTGGCCCCCCTGTCACACTTCCTGGAGACCCGCGGCGACACCCGGGTGCTGTTCGTGGCCGAGTCCCGCGGCCGCCGGGAAGCCCTTGAGGAAGTCCTGGCGCCGCTGCGCCTGGAGCTGCCTCACGTCGAGGACTTTGCCGACTTCCTCGCCGCCGACAACCCCATCGCCATTACCGAGGGCGATATCGAGGCCGGGCTGTGGTTGACCGAGCCCAGGCTGGCGGTGATCAGCGAGTCCGAACTCTACGGTGAGGTGGTGCGCCAGAGCCGGCGACGCGAGAAGGCCACCGATGCCGACGAGCTGGCCGTTCGTCACCTCTCCGAGCTGCGCCCCGGCGCCCCGGTGGTCCACCAAGCCCACGGCGTGGGCCGCTACAAGGGGCTCGAGACACTCGAGGCCGGGGGGCAAGCCGCCGAGTTCGTCACCCTGGAGTACGCCAATGGCGCCCGGCTCTACGTGCCGGTGGAGAACCTGCACCTGATCTCGCGCTACGCCGGCGCCGACGACGAGCTCGCCCCGCTGCACCGACTGGGCTCCGACCAGTGGGAGAAGGCCAGGAAGAAGGCCGCCGAGAAGATCCGTGACACTGCCGCCGAGCTGCTCGACATCTATGCGCGCCGCGAGGCCCGCGAGGGGTTCGCCTGTGCACCGCCGGACGCCGAATACTCACGCTTCGCCGCCGCCTTCCCCTTCGAGGAGACCCCCGACCAGCGCGCCGCCATCGAGGCGGTGATCGCCGACATGAGCGCTCCGCGGCCCATGGACCGGGTGGTGTGTGGCGATGTGGGCTTCGGCAAGACCGAGGTGGCCATGCGCGCCGCCTTCCTGGCGGTTCATTCCGGCCGCCAGGTGGTGGTGCTGGTACCCACTACCCTGTTGGCCCGCCAGCACTACGAGAACTTCCGCGACCGCTTCGCCGACACCGCGGTCAATATCGAACTGATCTCACGCTTCACCGCAGGCAAGGGACAGGCCGCTTCCCTCAAGCGTATAGCGGAGGGGCAGGCAGACATCGTCATCGGCACCCACAAGCTGCTGTCGAAGTCCATGCAGCTACCCAAGATGGGCCTGCTGATCATCGACGAGGAGCACCGCTTCGGCGTGGCCCAGAAGGAGCGTCTCAAGAGCCTGCGCGCCGAGGTGGACATCCTCACCATGACCGCCACGCCGATTCCCCGCACGCTGAACATGGCAATGAGCGGCATCCGCGACCTCTCGATCATCGCCACGCCGCCGGCGCGCCGGCTGTCGGTGAAGACCTTCGTGCAGCGCCGCGAGGAGGCTGTGCTCAAGGAGGCGATCCTGCGCGAGATCCTGCGCGGCGGACAGGTCTACTTCCTGCACAACGAGGTCAAGACCATCGAGACCGCCGCCGAGACGGTGCGCGAACTGGTCCCGGAGGCCCGCGTCGGGGTGGCCCACGGCCAGCTGCCCGAACGTGCGCTGGAGCGGGTGATGTCGGACTTCTACCACAAGCGCTTCAACGTGCTGGTGTGCTCCACCATCATCGAGACCGGTATCGACGTGCCCAGCGCCAACACCATCCTCATCGAGCGTGCCGACAAGTTCGGCCTGGCCCAGCTGCACCAGCTGCGCGGCCGGGTCGGGCGCAGTCACCACCAGGCCTATGCCTATCTGCTGACTCCGCCGCCCAAGGCGATGACCCGGGACGCACTCAAGCGCCTGGAGGCGATCGGTGCGGCGGAGGACCTCGGTGCGGGCTTCACCCTGGCGAGTCACGACATGGAGATTCGCGGCGCCGGCGAGCTGCTCGGCGACGAGCAGAGCGGGCAGATGGAGGCGATCGGCTATGGCCTCTACATGGAGATGCTCGACCGCGCCGTGGCGGCCATCCGCGCCGGCAAGACGCCCAATATCGAGGCACCGCTCGACGAGGGCGTGGAGGTCAGCCTCAACCTGCCGGCCCTGATCCCGGACGACTACCTGCACGATGTCCAGCAGCGCCTGGTGATGTACAAGCGCATCAGCAGCGCCGCCGACGAGGCCGAGCTCAAGGAGCTGCAGGTGGAGATGATCGACCGCTTCGGCCTGCTGCCGGGCCCGGTGAAGACCCTGCTGCGCCAGACCCGACTGCGCCAGCGTGCCGAACGCCTGGGCATCACCCGCCTCGAGGCGGGCCCCGAGCGCGGCCGCGTCATATTCGGCGCCCACACCAGCGTCGACCCCTTGAGCCTGGTGGAGCTGATCCAGCGCGAGCCGGGCCGCTATCGCCTGGATGGCGCCGACACCCTGCGCTTCGAGGCCGCCATGGAGAACGAGGAGTCGCGCTTCCAGGCCGTGGAGCAGCTACTCGAACTCCTGAACCGCAAGGCCCAGGCAGCATGAGTACGGCGGTTCGCCATGCCGAGGTTCACATCGAGACCACTGGCGAACCGCCGACTTTCCCTGCACTCTATAGGGTTATAGAAACGTCTCATCGCACCGACCACCGGCACCGGTCAAGGGAATAACCGGTGACCCTCCAGCTTCCCGGAGTTGAACGACCCTGATGAATATCCTGACACTGACCCCTCGCGGCCTTTGCCGCGCCATGGCAATAGGATTCGGTGCCCTGCTCGCCTCCGGTGCGCAGGCTGCCACTCCTGCCTATGAAGATATCCATGAGCTGCCGCGCGGCCATTACGCGTTGCCCGAGGAAGGCAGCGTGATAGGCGAAAGCTATACGGTCACCGTCGAGGAGGGAGACACCCTGATCGACATCGCCCGCGAGCACAACGTCGGCTACGAAGAGATCCGCATGGCCAATCCGGATGTCAGTATCTGGGCTCCCTTCGCCGATACCGAGGTCACCATTCCGGCTCGCCGGGTGCTGCCCGATACCAAGCGGGATGGCATCGTGATCAACCTTTCGGAACTGCGCCTCTACTACTTCTCGGAGCCCGGCGTGGTGGAGACCTACCCGATCAGCGTGGGCCGCGAGGAGTTCTCCACGCCGGTCGGGGTGACCAAGACCACCATCAAGGTCAAGGACCCGGCGTGGTCACCGCCCGCCTCGATGCGCCGTGAGGCCGCCGCCCGTGGCGAGCCGGCGCCGTCGGTGGTCCCTGCCGGCCCCGACAATCCGCTGGGCCGCCACGCCATCCTGCTGGGCATCCCCAGCTACCTGATCCACGGTACCAACAAGCCCGAGGGGGTCGGCATGCGCGTGAGTCGCGGCTGCATCCGCATGTTCCCCGAGGATATCGAATCGCTCTACGAGCGCGTTCCCAGCGGCACCCGGGTCAACATCATTGACCAGCCGTTCAAGGCCGGCTGGACGGCGGATGGCGAGCTGCTGGCCCAGTCCTATCCGGCACTGGAAGAGAATCGCGAAGGCTTCGAGCCGCTGATGTTCGCCATGGACAAGGTGGCCCAGGTCTTCGGCGAGGAGCAGCCTCCGGTGGACTACAAGCGCCTGCGCGAGCTGGTGGAGGCCCCCGATGGCCAGGCCATCTCGCTGCTCAAGACGGCCGAGGAAGAACCGACCCCGGAGCCGGCCGAACCGCGCAACCTCTATGAGTCCATCGCCATCGCCGAGCGCTGAGCATCGGAACCACAATCCGGATCGGGTAGGGGCCGGGGTCACCCCCGGCGCCCTCCCACACCACCAATGGGATGGAGTCCTCCCCCCCACCCTCGGCGCCAATGCGCCACACTGAGAGGGTAAGGCCACCGGCTGAGGAGCGCATCCCATGAACATTACCCGCGTTGGTGTCGACATTGCCAAGTCTGTCTTCCATGTCCACGGCGTCGATCGTCATGATCAGGTTCAATGGCGCGGCAAATACAAGCGTGACAAGTGGCTGGAGGCCATCGTCAACCGTGTCCCGGCAGGCGCCGAGATCGGCATGGAAGCCTGCGCGTCGTCCCACCATTGGGCGCGTGCGCTGCAGGCGCGTGGCTATCGCGCCAAGCTGATCGCCGCCCAGTTTGTCAAACCCTACGTCAAGAGCAACAAGAACGATCGCGTGGATGCCGAGGCGATCTGCGAGGCCATGGGCCGCCCCCACATGCGCTTCGTGGCCGTCAAGACGGTCGCCCAGCAGGACGTGCAGGCGGCGCATCGCATCCGCAGTGAACTGGTTCAGCAACGTACCGCCAAGGCCAACCAGATTCGTGGCCTGATCGGCGAGTACGGGCTGGTGGCGCCCACCGGCATCGGCCAGCTGCGCGCGGCCCTGCCAGGCTGGCTGGAGGACGCCGAGAACGGTTTGACCGATGACTTCCGTGCCCTGTTGGCGGGGCTCGCCGAGGATCTGCGCCACCTTGATGACCGAATCGTCGCGGTGACAGAACGCATCGAGCGCCACGCCCAGACAGACCCTGTCGCCAAGCGGTTGATGGCCCTGCGTGGCGTCGGCATCTTGACCGCCAGCGCGTTGGCCGGCGCCCTGGGCGACGCCCAGGCCTTCAAGCGCGGGCGCGATTTTGCCGCCTCGCTGGGTCTGACACCCCGGCAACACAGCACGGGAGGACGCGACCGCCTGCTGGGCATCAGCAAGCGCGGCGATAGCTACCTACGAACCCTGCTGACGCATGGCGCGCGCGCCGTGCTGCGTTACAGCAAGGGCAAGGAGGACAACCTCAGCCACTGGGTCAGACAACTGGCTGAGCGCAAGCATGCCAACGTGGCGGTCATCGCGCTGGCCAACAAGACGGCGCGCATCGCCTGGGCGATCACACGTCACGACAGTGACTATGACCCTGAGTTGGCGGCGCATGTGGCGTAACACCAACCCATTCAATTTACTTGATTTACAGTGAGATAACCCACCATCACGATTGCTGAGCATGCTGCAGATGGCGCACAGGTCGAACCGACGTCAGCAAACCCCTATATGCCTAAGAGCGAGTTGCTCGTACCACCGATTGGGAGCTGGCGTGCGGATAGCCCATCAGGGTCCGATGCCGTTGGTATCATTAGAAAGACCGGATATACGTGTGCAGTCGTACCTACCGTCCATCGTGCCCATGCTTGCAAACGGGGAGGACTCCATATACGGGCATACGGTTCCGTACCACGGCGGTTCACGAAGAACGACTAAGCCCTCTTGACCGTATCGAGTACCGAGATCAGACCCTGCTGCTCGAACCATTTCCGTGGCAAGGCCTGATTCATGTGCGAGGCACCGGCATTCCACCAGGGGCCTCGCCCGTTTCCCGCTGACTTCCACGCCCGCTGGTCGTCCAGACCCAGCGCCAGGAGCTTGTGGCGCCGGGTCCGCGGGCGTTTCCATTGCCGCCAGATCACGCAACGCAGCCGGCGACGTATCCAACCATCCAGTGCTTCCAGCGGGCGCTTCACGTCAACGAGGGAGAAGTAGTTGGCCCAGCCCCGCAGGACTGGGACCAGCTCTTCAATGACTCGCCGTATGTTGCGCCCCCTGCCGCGCTTGAGGATCTCGCGGACACGCTGCATCAGGCGCTGCAGGCTGGCCTTGGCCAGCGTCAGCTTCGGCAGCTTGTGTCGGGTCAGCGTGTAGCCCAGGTACCCCCGGTTCCAGGGGCGGTCCACCGCACTCTTGTCGCCATTGACCGTCAGCCTGAGCGAGCTCTCGAGAAAATCACTCAGACTGGTCATGACGCGCTCGCCCGCTCGCCGACTCCTGACATACACCTGCATGTCATCGGCGTAGCGGCAGAAGCGGTGGCCGCGGCGTTCCAGTTCCTTGTCCACGTCGTCCAGCAGGATATTCGCCAGCAGCGGACTCAGTGGCCCGCCCTGGGGCGTTCCTTGCCGGCGTGGCGCGGTCAGGCCGTCCTGAAACAACCCGGCTTCCAGATAACGGCGGATCAAACGCAGCACCCGCTTATCGCGGACGCGGCGCGCAACCCGCGCCATCAGCAGGTCGTGGCTCACTCGGTCGAAGAAGGCTTCCAGATCGAGGTCGACCACCCAGCGGTGGCCGGCCGCCACGTGGGCCTTCATGGCCGAGACGGCCTGCTGGGCGCTGCGCTTGGGACGATAACCGTAGCTCGATTCGGAAAAGCCCGGATCGAAGATTGGCGTCAGCACCTGCAGTAGCGCCTGCTGGATCAGCCGGTCGGTGACCGTGGGGATGCCAAGCTGTCGCGTTCCGCCCTTGGGCTTGGGAATCTCGACGGCTCGGATCGGGCTGGGGTGGTACTCACCGGCCAGCAGCCGCTCGCGCAGCGTTGGCCAGCATTCCTTCAAGTGGTCGGCCAACTGGTCCGCCGTCATGTCATCGGCACCCGGCGCCCCTTTGTTGGCGACCACCCTTCGGTAAGCCCGCGCCATGTTGGCCTTTTCTACCACGGCCTCCATAAGCGGGGCGGGCTCCGCTTTCGTCCACGATGACGACGCCGGGATCGTCTCGACGCCCACCGGCTGGGACGCGGGGTTCCGCCCCTGCCCCTCTGGGTGGGGGGCGGTATCAGCGCCACTTTCTGTCTTCATGATCGATCCTCGAGACGTCATCGCCTACTCGCGGTTCTTCATGTTCGGCCCTTGGTGCCGCGGTGAACCGGCACTTACTATGGCCTCTGCTGACGTCTGGTGGCCCATCCCGTCGCCTCTCGACGCCGGTAGCACCGTGGCAGACCACCAGACCTCCCAGGGTAAGACGCGCGACCTTCCCGCTTATGCCTGTCGGATCTACGTCATGGCGTTCCGTGCAAGTACCGGGCTTTGGTGATGCTTGCCACCTCACCCCGCCATGCCGCCTCGTATCCGCTTCCTGTTCGTCAGGCCAGCGTTTTGCTTCGGGCTGCCTTCGGATTCCCCCTCACGGGAGACACCCTTGCCGTCAGCTAGCACTTCCCCTTGCCGGGCGTGCAGGGGACTTTCACCCCCAAGTCATTCCAAGGCACCACCCTTGGAAACAGCGCCAGTCAGGCGCTGCGCGCCATGCCTGGCGCACAAACAAGAAGACCCCGCCGAGGCGGGGTCTTCTGTTCCTGCAGAACCGCCATCGCCCTGAGGCGATGTCAGCACTCCAGCAGAATTACTTCTGCATGGAGCGGCTGAACATGCGGTTCATTTCGTCGCGGTTCTGCTCGGACATCTGCAGAGCCGCCTGGGCATCACGCTGGGCCTGGTTGGCGGTGTTCTGCGCCTGAACAGCGATGCTGCGAGCTTCTGCAGCGTCGGCCTGTGCAGACTCAGCGGTCATGCGAACCTCTTCCAGGGCACTGGTGGAAGCACAGCCAGCCAGGATGGCCAGAGAGGCAGCGGCGGCGGTCAGCTTCAGGGTGGTCTTCAGAGTCATGGTGTTCTCCTTGGGTCTTCCTTGGTACTGCGTTGAAAGAAGCCTGAAAGTCAGGCGTCTTGCCTGCGACTGCAGGCGCGTCTGCAGCGACTTGTGCCAAAGCACAGGAGTCAAACGCTGTTTTATTATACGCAACGGCGCTTGTCCATCGCTTTCAACGTCCCTTGCGCATGTACCAGCCTAGCGGATCACGACGCGTGTGCCAATATCGATCAACGCCGCCAACCGCTCGATCTGCTCATCGGTCACCGCCACGCACCCCTGAGTCCAGTGAAACTGGCGGTGAATCTCGGGATCTCCCTTGCCCACGCCGTGCAGGCCGATGAAGCCACCCAGGGCGGTATCCTGGGGAGGATAGCCATGGGTTCGGTAGTAGCGGAAATAGTCGTCATAGTCCTGCTGGCTGAAGATCCCCTCGTCCAGGGCGACGCGTGCATGGGTCGGGGTCGGGTAATCGAGCCCGACGAACAGGTGCCAGTCGCTCTCGTGGTTGAAGCGATTGACGCGAAACTCGCCCTTGGGGGTGGCACCGCTACCCTGCAGGCGCATGGGCCGGGCGCCACCGCGACCCAGCGAAATGGGCGCGTAGCGCTCCAGCTCGCGGTTACCGCGGTAGACGGTGAGTGTGGCCTGGCTGTCGTCCACCAGCACCCAGACCTCGTCCGCATGGCGCGGCAGGTGCGCCCGGGAGAGCTGCGTCTCGACCAGGTTGGCCCGGGCAGAGCCGACGCCCAGCAGCGCCAGCGGGGTGGCAAGGACGAGTCGACTGAAGCGACGGCGTGAGAGTGAAGGCATCGTGTAGAAACTCTTATGTCCTGATATCAAGCGCGTCGCGAAACGCGGCCTGGTGGTTTATAGCGTATTTGTGGGCCATCTGTCAGGCCGGCAGTATCGCCCCCATGCGCAGCACCTCACGCAGCGACGTGATGCCCTCCTCGGCCTTGTCGAGGCCATCCTGGAGCATCAACACCTCGCCACGCTCCACCAGAGCGCTGCGCAGACGTGTCTCGTCGGCCTGGCGCAGGATCAGGCCATGATCGTCTGCGCTGGGCTGCCACACCTCGAAGACCCCGGTTCGCCCGCGGTAGCCCAGCCCATCGCAGCGTTCACATCCCACGGCCTGCCAGGAGTCATCGGGCACCGCGACGCCCATGGCGGCCAGCCACTGCACCTCGCGCTCCGGCAGCGGGCGACGCTCGCGGCAATGCGGGCAGAGACGGCGCACCAAGCGCTGGGCGACCACCAGGCCGAGGGTGCCGCTGATCTCGGCATCTCCCAGCCCCAGGTGACGCAGCGTCGAGACCACGCCGACCGCATCACGGCTGTGCAGGGTCCCCATCAGCGAGCGGCCGCTGCCGGCCACGTTGAGCGCCGCCTGGGCGGAATCGGGGTCACGAATCTCGCCGATCAGCACATAGTCGGGATCCAGGCGCAGCAGGGATCGCGTACCGGTAGCGAAATCCAGGCCACTCTCGGTATTCACCTGAACCTGGTTGATCCCCGGGATCTCGTACTCTACCGGGTCCTCCAGGGTCACCACGTGGCTCTCCTCGAGGCGCAGCTGATTGAGCAGGGTATAGAGGGTCGTGGTCTTGCCGGCACCGGTGGGCCCCGCCACCAGCAGCATGCCGCCGGTGGCATCCATCCAGCGCCGGATGCCGCGCGCCCCCTGCTCGCCTATCCCCAGGGAGAGGGTGTCGCGGAAGGTCTCGGGTGGCGCCAGGAAGCGGATGGCGAGCTTCTCGCCCCCGACCGTGGTCACCGCCGTGACACGCAGGTAGGTCTCCTCGCGCTCCTCGTGGGGTGGCCAGCTGAAGCTGCCCTCCATGGCGCCCAGCGAGGGCACCGGGTTGAGGCGCGCCAGCACCTTGAACTGGTTGATCAGGCGCGCACCGATGGCCGCATCGACCGACATCGCCTCCACCACCCGGCCATCGATCCGCAGGCGGATGCGCAGCGTCTCCTGATGGGGGTCGAGGTGAATGTCGCTGGCCCGAGCCCGCAGCGCATCATCCAGCAGGGCATGGGCCTCGAGCTGTTCGTCGCCCGGAACGGGCGTGTCCTCGAACAGCGACCGCAGGCGGGGCAGCAAACGACGGGGGGTATCGGTGTGCGAAGCGTTGGCAGGCATGGCGTCCTCGTGTGTCCGGGCACCCGGGTGGGTGCGTAACCCCTTCAGCCTAGGCCGCTCATCCCCACCTGCCCAGCCCCCACGCCGGCCGCGCTGCCGGCGTGCTCAGCCGAACAGGCCCTGGCTGCGCAGGTAGTCGTCATAGCCGCCGCTGAAGTCGGTGATCCCCTCTGCGCTCATGTCGAGGATCCGGGTCGCCAGCGAGGAGACGAACTCGCGGTCGTGGCTGACGAAGATCAGGGTCCCGGGGTAGTTCTCCAGGGCCAGGTTGAGTGCCTCGATGGACTCCATGTCCAGGTGGTTGGTGGGCTCGTCCATCAGCAGCACATTGGGGCGGGTCAGGGCCAGCTTGCCGAACAGCATGCGGCCCTGCTCGCCGCCGGAGATCACCCTGACCGACTTGCCGATATCGTCGCTGGAGAACAGCATCCTGCCCAAGGCGCCACGCACCTCCTGCTCGCCGCCGTCGGTCCACTGGGCCATCCACTCGTAGAGGGTGGCATCGTTGGCGAAGTCATCGGCGTGATCCTGGGCGAAAACCCCAAGATCGGCGCTATCGGTCCACTTCACGCTGCCGGAAAGCGGCGCCAGCTCACCGGCCAGGGTACGCAGCAGGGTGGTCTTGCCGATACCGTTGGGGCCGATGATGGCGATACGCTCGCCGGCCTCCACGGTCATGCCGAACCCTTCGACCAGCGCGGGCTCGCTGCCGAAGCCCTGTGTGAGGCCCTCGACGTTGACCGCGTTGCGGTGGATCTTCCTGGCCTGCTCGAAGCGGATGAACGGGCTGACCCGGCTCGAGGGCTTGATCTCCTCGAGCTTGATCTTCTCGATCTGGCGCGCCCGGGAGGTGGCCTGCTTGGCCTTGGAGGCGTTGGCCGAGAAGCGGCTGACGAAGGCCTGCAGGTCGGCGATCTGCGCCTTCTTCTTGGCGTTGTCGGCGTGCTGGCGTTCGCGGGCGGCGGTGGCGGCGGTCATGTACTCGTCGTAGTTGCCCGGGAAGAGCCGGATCTCGCCATAGTCCAGGTCCGCCATGTGCGTGCAGACGCTGTTGAGGAAGTGGCGGTCGTGGGAAATGATGATCATGGTGCTGTTGCGCGCCGTGAGCATCCCCTCGAGCCAGCGGATGGTGTTGATATCCAGGTGGTTGGTGGGCTCGTCGAGGAGCAGCACATCGGGGTCGGCGAACAGTGCCTGGGCGAGCAGCACGCGCAGCTTCCAGCCCGGGGCGATCTCGCTCATGGGGCCCGCATGCTGGTGCAGCGGGATACCCAGTCCCAGCAGCAATTCACCGGCCCGGGACTCGGCGGTGTAGCCGTCGAGCTCGGCGAAGCGCACCTCAAGGTCGGCCACGGCCATGCCGTCCGCCTCGCTCATCTCGGGCAGCGAGTAGATGCGCTCGCGCTCGGCGGCCACCTGCCACAGCTCCGCATTGCCCATGATCACGGTGTCGATGACCCGCTCCTCCTCGAAGGCGAACTGGTCCTGGCGCAGCTTGCCGAGGCGGGCACCGGACTCGACCATCACCTGGCCCGAGGAGGGCTCCAGGTCACCGCCGAGGATCTTCATGAAGGTGGACTTGCCGCAGCCGTTAGCACCGATCAGGCCGTAGCGGTGACCGTTGCCGAACTTGATGGAGACGTTCTCGAACAGGGGCCTGGCCCCGAACTGCATGGTGATGTTGGCGGTGGAGATCAAGGAGAGAGTCCGGTCGGTACATGGAAGGGGGCGCGATTGTACCGGTTATGGACGCCCTTCACACCGTAGGCAGTCTCTCGAGGCGCTCCAGCCACCCTCACAATGGATAACGGCGCCAGCCGTGGCCGGCGCGAAGCAACGCGGTCCCGGCAGGATGATCCGCCGGGGCCGCGTGTCACTTCGCCTGGGAACCCCTCAGTCGTGGCGCTCCACGGTGAAGATGGCCTGCAGCTTGTCCTTCCTGCCGTAGAGGTGGACGGTGGTGCGGTCGAAGGGGAAGCGCTCCAGGTAGGGGCTGTCGTGGTTCAGGCGGGGCTTGTGGGCATGAATCATGGCCGCCTTGAGGCGTTCACGGTTGGCCTTGCCGCAGGGACCGATGGAGTACCAGAGCGCCTCGCCGGGCTGCAGGCTCGCTTCCCAGCGTGGTCGAGACTCATCATGCTGGATACCGTAGTGGGCGCTACCGCTCTCCCCGACGTAAAGCAGCTCCTGAGCCTCCATGACACCAGTTTCCGGATCCTTGGCCGCACGGTAGATACAGTAGATCCCGGGCTCATCGGTCGCCTGCGCAATGTCTGCATCGCTCCAGAAGCCCAGCATCTTGGGGGAGAGAATCTGGTCGTTCATGGTGGTCTCCTCAATAGTCCTCGAGTCGCTGCATGTCACGGGCGATACGCCGCACCTCTCCCTCGTGCCCGCGAGAAAGGGCCACGAAGAATTCGCGTTCGTCACTGCCGGCGGCATGCTCGGCACGATGATCGTAGAGATCCTGCAGGGTGCGATGCGCCGTCAACGCCGTGGAGAGCACGGTCTGTACATTGCTGCAGTCGATGCACTCGGGCAGGCGCTCGAGCACCGGCGGGTGCGGAAAATCGGCCGGGTCATCGAACCACGCCTCGAGCACGGCTCTATGGTCGCTACCGTCCTGGCGATACTCGGTGAGCTCCTGCTCCATCTTCCTCTCGTGTTCGGCCAGATACTCGAGGGCCATCTGCACCCGCTCGCCCACCTCGCCACCGGCCAGCGCCGCATACTGTTCGGCGAGACGCCGATGATAACCGGCCGCCCAGTCGACCAGTTCCTTCACCTGATGAAACCGCATGGCGTATCCCCTTCTCTGATATCACTGACTGGCAATCATCTCGCCTGACCGACGGCGCGCCTATACCTTCAGCGTAGACAAGCTGGCAGCCTAGCGCTTGATGTGCATCAACCAAAGACGATACAGCCGGAGCCGAAAGATTAGAGGAGCAGCGGACCCTCGATGGGCACGAAGTCGCTGGCCGCACGAACCAGGGAGTCTGCGGTAAGGGACGCCACACCGACGACGGTGACCGTGACGCCGCAGCGCTCGCGCAGGCGGGTCACCAGCAGATCGAAGTCACCGTCACCGGAGACCAGCACCACATGATCGACCCGAGGACCCGCCTCCATGGCGTCCAGGGTAATGCCGACATCCCAGTCGCCCTTGGCGGAACCGTCGCGGCGCTGGATGAAGGGCTTGAGCTTCACGCTGAAGCCGATGCCACGCAGGATGTCCTGGAAATGGCGCTGGCGAGGATCGCCGCGATCCACGGCGTAGGCATTGGCCACCACGACCTCGCAGCCGGACGCGAAACGCGCCCAGAAGGCGTGGTAGTCGAAATGTCGGCCGAAGGCCTGACGGGAGGTGTAGTAGACGTTCTGGACGTCGACGAAGATGGCCAGGCGCTGCAGGTGGCCTACCACTCCTGACTGGTCTCGCGCAGGGCAGCGATCTCGGCCTTGGCCTGGCGCAGGCAGTTGCCAAGCTCACTGCCCAGCTCGGCACCGCCGCCCACGGCGATAAGGCCGGCGGCGGCTCCACCCCGCCGTCGAGCGACGCCATCGTCGCCGTGCAGCGCCTCGAGCCTCGCGATCAGCCAGTGGAGCCAGCAGCCCTCCCGGGCAGCCAGCTCACGCAGGCGCTGCAGTTCGGCGATGCCGGCACCTTCGGGACCCAACAGCTCACGCCAATCATGGCCGGGCAGGCGCGCATGCTCGGTGACCTCGCGCAGCAGCGACTCGAGCGCCAGCTCGCAGAGGGCCAGGGCGCCCTCCTCGGCCGCCATGCGCCGCGCCTCGGCGTGTTCGTCGTCACCCGGTGAGATGTCGAGCAGCAACTCGGCCTGGTAGAGCAGCTGGTTGGTGCGGGAGCGTGGCGTCACTTGCGCTTGTCCTCCACCTGCCACCTGTTGCCATCATAGGTGGCCTTCCAGCCGGTGGCCTTGCCATTCTCGTCGCTCATCACGAACTGCTCCTTGGCCTTGCGCGAGAAACGGATCTGCGCGGGGCGCCCGTCCGGGTCCTCGCTGGGCGCGTCGAGCAGGTAGCGATACTTCTCCGGCAGCTCCTCGGCGTGGGCCTTGAGCTCCTTGACCAGCGGCGGGCGGGTCTCGCGGTTCTTGGGGAACTTGCTGGCCGCCAGGAACAGGCCGCTGGCACCGTCACGCAGCACGTAGTGGTCGTCGACCTTCTGGCAGGCCAGCTCCGGCATGTCGATGGGATCCATCTTGGGTGGCGCCACCTCGCCACTGCGCAGCAGCTTGCGGGTGTTCTTGCACTCGCTGTTGGTGCAACCGAAGTACTTGCCGAAGCGCCCGCTCTTGAGCTGCATCTCGCTGCCACACTTGTCGCACTCGATGGTCGGGCCGTCGTAGCCCTTGATGCGGAACTTGCCGTATTCCACCTCATAACCATCGCAGTCCGGGCTGTTACCACAGATGTGCAGCTTGCGCGTCTCATCGATCAGGTAGCTATCCATGGCAGTGCCGCATTTCGGGCAGCGGTGCTTGGCGCGCAGCGCATCGGTCTCGGCCTCCTCGTCGGCGTCGGCGGCCACCGCCTCCTCGCCGGGCAGCAGGTCGATGGTGGTCTTGCATCGCTCCTTGGGCGGCAGGTTGTAGCCGGAACAGCCCAGGAAGACCCCGGTGGAAGCGGTGCGGATCTGCATCTTGCGCCCGCAGGTCGGGCAGTCGATGTCGGTGGGCACCGGCTGGTTGGGGCGCATGCCCTCCTCGCTCTGGGCCGCGTCGAGCTCCTTCTTGAATTCGGCATAGAAGGCATCGAGCAGCGCGCGCCAGTTGCGTTCGCCGTCGGCCACCTCGTCGAGGCCATCCTCCATGCGCGCCGTGAAGGAGTAGTCCATCAGGTCGGGGAAGGACTCCTTGAGGCGCTCGGTGACGATATCGCCCAACTTCTCGGCGTAGAAGCGCCGGTTCTCCAGCTTGACGTAGCCGCGATCCTGAATGGTGGAGATGATCGAGGCGTAGGTGGAGGGGCGGCCGATGCCACGCTTCTCCAGCTCCTTGACCAGGCTCGCCTCGGTGTAGCGCGCCGGCGGCTTGGTAAAGTGCTGCCGTGGATCCAGTGCCTCCAGCGCCATGGCGGTGCCCTCGGCGAGGTCCGGCAACGACTGGTCCTCGTCCTTGCGGCCCATGGGCTTCATCACCCGGGTATAGCCGTCGAACTTGAGCACCCGACCCTTGGCACGCAGCTCATAGCCATCGGCCTCGACGGTCAGGACGGTAGAGAGATACTCGGCCGGGGTCATCTGGCAGGCCACGAACTGACGCCAGATCAGCTCATAGAGGCGCTCGGCGTCGCGCTCCATGCCCGCCAGGTCGGTGGCACGCCGCCCTACCTCGGAGGGCCGGATCGCCTCGTGGGCCTCCTGGGCGCCTTCCTTGCTGGAGTAGCGCAGGGGCGATTCGGGCAGGTAGCGCGCCCCGAACTCCTCGCCGATGAAGTCACGCACGCTCTCCACCGCATCCTTCGAGAGGTTGGTGGAGTCGGTACGCATGTAGGTGATATAGCCAGCCTCGTAGAGGCGCTGGGCCAGGGTCATGGTCTTCTTCACCGAGAAGCCCAGCCGGCCGCTGGCGGCCTGCTGCAGGGTCGAGGTGATGAAGGGGGCATTGGGCTTGGAGCGGGTCGGCTTGTCCTCCCGCGCGGTGATCGCAAGGCTCGCCTTGCGCAGCGCGGCGATACGCTCCAGGGTCTCGGCCTCGGAGGTGGGTCGGAAGGTCTTGCCGTCCTGGCGCACCAGTTCGAAGCGTACCGGCTCGCCGCTGTCGGCAACCAGGTCGGCGTGGACGTCCCAGAACTCCTCGGGGACGAAGGCGCGTATCTCGCGCTCACGCTCGACGATCAGGCGCATCGCCACCGACTGCACGCGCCCTGCCGAAAGCCCGCGGGCGACCTTGGCCCACAGCAGCGGCGAGAGCATGAAGCCCACCACCCGGTCGAGGAAACGCCTCGCCTGCTGGGCCTCGACACGCGGGATATTGAGGGTGCCGGGATCCTTGAAGGCCTCCTGGATGGCATTCTTGGTGATCTCGTTGAACACCACGCGCTTGTAGCGGGCCTCGTCACCACCGATGGTCTCGCGCAGGTGCCAGGCGATGGCCTCCCCCTCGCGGTCAAGGTCGGTGGCGAGATAGACGGCATCGGCCTTCTCGGCGAGCTTCTTGAGCTCGGCAACGACCTTCTCCTTGCCGGGCAGGATCTCGTAGTTGGCCTTCCAGCCGTGCTCGGGATCGATCCCCATGCGGCGGATCAGCTGATCCTGGGCCTTCTGCCGGCGATGCTCGGCCTTCTCTTCCGGCGACATCTTGCGCGTTGCCGCGGCCTGCCGGGCACGCTCCTTGGGATCGGAGGCTGCCTTGCCCGAGCCGCTGGTCGGCAGGTCCCGGATATGACCCACGCTGGACTTCACGATGAAGTCGCTGCCGAGATACTTGTTGATCGTCTTCGCCTTGGCCGGCGACTCGACGATGACCAGTGACTTGCCCATAGTGCTCCACTAAGTGTCGGTGACACGAGCCCGGTGCCGTGCCTGGCGAATTCCTGCCGCCCTGCTCGGGCGGGTGAAAAATGCGCTTACCCTACCCCAGCGCCAAGCGTCACGCCAGTGGCGCACCCGGGGCGGCCTTCTGACCCTAGACCGCGTGTCCCGCCTGGGCAAGCGCCCGTCTCACACGCAAGCGCCCCCGCCGCACGGAGCGACGGGGGCGCCGGATAGCGCTGGGTAAGCGATCAGCGCGAGTTGTTGCCGCCCCGCGGCTTGCGACGGTTAGCGGTGCCGCGACGCCGTGCTGGCGTGGGCTTGGCTGGCGGCTTGGTGCTCGGCTCGGGCTCTGCCTTGGTTGCCTCTGCCTTCACCGGCTCGGCCTCGGAGGCCTGCTCACTCTTCGGGACTTGATCGGACTCGGGCTGGGCCTGCTCGGGAGCGGCCTGCTCGAGTTTCGCAGACTCGGCCTTCACTGGCTCGGCCTTCACTGGCTCGGGCTCGTTGGCATTCTCGAACTCGTCCTGTGCGGCGCTACCGGACGCGGCCGGGGCCTCCATCAGCCCCTCCAGCTCGCTGTAGGCCAGACGCTGCGCGTCGGCCTGGCTGCCGATCCACTCCTCGGCCTCGGCGCGAGCCTGGGCCTCGATGAGCGGTGCCTGGTCGATGGCCTGCTCGAAGAGGCCACGCACCCTCTCCAGACGCTCGGTGGAGTTATCGGAGAGCTCGCCGCTGGCCGCCAGCACATGCTCGATATGCTCGAGATGAGCGGCGATCTGCTCGGCGCTCTGCCCCTTGAGAAGTGCAGGCAGGGCTTCCACGGCCGCCTCGCGATCCAGCTTGAGGATAAAGAACTGCTCGCGCATCAGGCACTTGAAGTCGGCCAGCGAGAGCTGCGGCTCGAGCTCGGCATGCGAGGCACGCAGGCGCTTGAAGTTGCGCTCGTCGGTGGAGGGGGCACCACCCAGAACGAAGATCAGCGCGCGGACGACCGCCTCGTGGCTACCCCCCTCGGCGATCCGCTCGCCCAGCTCCGCCCGGCGGCGCTCGATAAAGCGGCGATGCTCGGGTTCGGCACCGGGACGGCGACGGTGGACATGGGCATCGCCACCCAGTCCCACCAGGGACTGCAGCAGGGGCTGGCCATAGGTATCCAGGAACAGCCGCTCCGTGGCACCGTCGCGCAGGTCGCGCCAGGCGTTGAAGCTGCGGGTGATCTGGTCCGAGGCGATCGATTCCAGCACCCGGAAGAGGTTGTCCTCACCCAGGGGATGGCGATCGGCGCGGATACGCTCGGCCAGCACCGGGATCGAGGCCATCAGCGGATTGCGATCCGAGAGCAGCCGATACCCGAGGCGATTGGGGTGCATCCGGCGCATCCAGTGGGCCGACTCGGGAGTGGCCAGGGCACGCACCCAAGGCTGCACGAAGAGGCGATAGAGCCCAAGGTTGATCTCGGAGAGGCGCGCCACGGTAGCGAAGCGGGTGTCATCCTCGGGACGGTGCTGCACCACCTCATCGAGTTCGTCGACGCTGCGCGGCGTGAACTCCAGCAGGTAATCGCGCTCGATCAGCTCACTGTCGTCATGCTCCTCGGCCTCCGAGATCGTGGTCTCGTAGAGGCCGGGCGGCAGCACATCGATATAGTCCATATTGGCGGTGAACTCGGTGTGCTCCTTGCGCGACACGCTGCCCGAGACAAAGATGCCCAGGTGGCCCGTGGTGTCGTGGACGCAGTAGACGATGGTCTGCTCGTTGGCGACGATGTCGTCACTGCCTTCGTAGAGGTCGCGCACCCACCCCAGCGCCTGGGGCGGCGGGGTGATGTCGTCGCCCTGGGAGCAGAACACCACTACCGGCGAGCGCACGTTGCGCAGGTCGATGCGCCGCCCATCGGAAGTCACCAGTTGCGCGGTGGAAAGACGGTTGCCGACGAACAGGTTGTCGACGATGTACTGGATCTCGTCACCACCCAGCACGACATGGCCACCCCACCAGCGTTCGAACTCGAGGTAGCGCTCCGCCTCGGTGTCCACCTGGGAATAGAGGCGGTACTGCTTGGTCCAGAAGGTATTGGCCGGGTTGAGGTTCTCGAAGTTCTGCACCAGCCAGGCGCCGTCGAAGGTTCCGTCACCCAGGTCGCTGAACAGTGAGGTCATCCAGCTGCCGCCTGTCATCCCGCCTGTGTAGCGCATGGGCGCCTTGCCGCGCTCGCCCGCCCAGTAGGAGAGCGGTGCCCCGGCGATCAGGATCGGGCCAAACAGGTCAGGCTCCAGGGAGGCGGCCATCATCACCTGCCAGCCTGCCTGGCAGTTGCCCACCACCATGGGCTTCTCGGAGAGCTCGGTGTGACGCTCGTTGATATGGCGCAGGAAGGCCACCTCGGCCTCGACCACATCCTCGACCTGCTGGCCGGGTACCGGGTAGGGCAGAAAGCCGATGAAATAGCAGGGGTGTCCGGCGCGCAGCGCCACACCGATCTCGCTGTCGGGCTTGAAGCCGCCGATGCCGGGGCCATGGCCGGCCCGCGGATCGACCACCACGAAGGGGCGCATCTGCAGGTCGGTGGGCTGCCCGGCCGGAGGCACGATACGCAACAGCTCGTAGTTGACCGGGCGCGGCAGGTCGCGACCGTCCATCAATACCTCGGCGTCGAAACCCAGCACGCTGGGCTTGGTCTGCTCGATATGCTCCAGGTACTGGTTGCCGCGTCGGCGCATCACATCCAGGTAGAGGACGCTGCGCTCCATGGCATCGAGCCAGTAGCGCCCTGCGGCGCGCCCGAACCCGAAGGGATCGACGAGGGAAAGGGCATCGGCCGGCGGAGTCGGCATCGGAAGGGTCATCATGGTGACCTCCTGGTGTTGGCGGTCAGGGAAAGAGTCAGCTCGGGTCGTCAATCCGGCATTTGCTGCAACGCAATATAACGCAGTTTATTGCCACAGACGAGCCCCAACTCGTTTTCGGTGTGATTCGAGGCGGCTGCGGCACAGATCCGGCCACGTCTCGATACCATGCCGAGTGCGCGCAGCTATGGTAAATTGGCGCCTGTTACCAGCAACCCAATAGCGCCAAGGCGGGCCAGGCCGGGCCAATGCCCTGCCGAGACGGGCAGCACTGTTGCCGGGTAGGCCCAAAAGACGCCGAGCGGAGGGGCTCACACCCATGAGCGAAAGTACCCCGAAAACCACCATCGCCAGCGGCAAGAAGTTCCGCACCGAACACGGCTTCGCCGCCATCAAGGACGGCATCAAGCAGCGTTCCCAGCAGGACGAGGGCGGCGGCGTCTCCGGTCGCAAGCCCAAGTGGCTGCGCGCCCAGATCCCTGGCGGCGAGCGCTTCGAGGCCGTCAAGCGTAACGTCAGCGAACATCGCCTGAGCACGGTCTGTGCCGAGTCACACTGCCCCAACATGGGCGAGTGCTGGAGCAACGGCACCGCTACCATCATGCTGATGGGGTCGGTGTGCACCCGCGCCTGCCGCTTCTGCGCCGTGGACACGGGCAACCCCGGCGGCTGGCTGGATGCCGAGGAGCCGGCCAACACCGCCAAGTCGGTGGAACTGATGGGCCTGCGCTACGTGGTACTCACCTCGGTGGACCGTGACGACCTCGACGATGGTGGCGCCGCCCACTACGCCGCGTGCATCAGCGCCATCAAGAGCAACACCCCCGAGGTAGTGGTCGAGGCACTGACTCCGGACTTCGACGGCGTCCACTCCGCCATCGAGCGGGTCGTCGACTCCGGCCTCGAGGTGTTCGCCCAGAACGTCGAGACCGTCGAGCGACTGACCGATCGGGTCCGCGACCCCCGCGCCGGCTACCGCAAGACCCTCGATGTACTCGCCCACGCCAAGGCCCACAACCCCAAGGTGCTGACCAAGACCAGCCTGATGCTCGGCCTCGGCGAGACCGACGAAGAGATCCTGGCTACCTTCGACGACCTGCGCGCCATCGGCGTGGATATCGTCACCCTGGGACAGTACCTGCGCCCCACCCGCAATCACCTGCCGGTGGAGCGCTGGGTGAGCCCCGAGGAGTTCGACCGCTATCGTCGCCTGGGGCTCGAGAAGGGCTTCATGGAGGTCGCAGCGGGTCCGCTGGTGCGCTCGAGCTATCGCGCCGACCGGGTGTTCGAGAAGAACAACCTGGGACTGGCCGCCCCCGCCGAGGTGCCGGGCCAGGAGCCCGACCCTGACCGCATCGATGCCATTAACGTGGGTTGACACCAAGCGGCCAAGCAGAAGGTCGAGTAGAAAGTAGAAAGTAGAAAGTAGAAAGTAGCACATCACCTCTTGCTACTTTTTACTTCTACCTCTTTCCACAGGTCAGTCGCCCCTTGCCTCTCGCGGCTTTCAGCTTCGCGCTGCCAACTTCCGCCCCAGCTCCCGCGCCAGGCACTCGGCCAGGCGCTCCCCTGCCCTCTCTACATCGGGGCACTCATCCACCAGGTCAGCCAGGCGTGTCATCGCCATGCCCGCATAGCCGCAAGGGTTGATGCGCTGAAAGGGTGACAGGTCGCCATCGATGTTGAGCGCCACCCCGTGGAAGCTTCCGCCGCGGCGGATGCGCAGTCCCAGCGAGGCGATCTTGGCTTCTCCCCCACCCGCCTGCTCCACATAGACGCCCGGTGCATCGGGGCGCGCCCGTGCCGCGACCCCGTGCTCGGCGAGCATGGCGATCACCGCGTTTTCCAGGGCGGTGACCAGCTCGCGCACCCCCAGTCCGGCGCGGCGCACATCGATCAGCGGATAGAGCACCACCTGACCGGGGCCGTGGTAGGTGACCTGACCACCGCGGTCGGTCTGCACTACCGGGATATCGCCGGGCATCAGCAGGTGCTCGGGCTTGCCCGCCTGCCCCTGGGTGAAGACCGGGTCATGCTCGACCAGCCAGAACTGGTCGGGTGTATCGGCATCGCGCTCATCGGTGAGCGAACGCATCGCCTGCCACACGGGCTCGTAGGGGCGGCGGCCGAGGCGATGCAGCTCGATGGGGGGCTGTGTGGAGTCAGCGGCCATCACACCACCATATGCACACGGCCGGTGGCCTTGAGCTCGACGAACAGCGCCTGCAGCTGGGCCTCGCCGGTGGCTAGGATGGTGAGGCGAACCGACTGGAAGCGGCCATTGCGGCTGTCGACCACCTGCATGGCGGCGGCATCGAACTCGGGGTCGTGGCGGCTGACGATCTGGCACACCACCGCAGCGAAGTCGTCCGCGGCGTCCCCCACCACCTTGAGCGGGTAGCGGCACGGGAAGGTGATCTTCGGCGGCTTGCCGGAGACCGGACGGCTGGGGCGCCGCAGGTCACGCAGCGACTTGTCGTTCATGCTGGTTCCAAGTATTCGTGAATAGGCGACCATTTTACTCAAGGTCAGGCCTAGTGACCAATGCGCCTAGCCGAACCTGAAGGGCTTTCGCTGATGGAGGCACCGCTCAAGGCTTCCCCGGCGACAGGCCCCGGAGCGCCGGACCGTCGAGTGGGCGCTGTAAACCCCTCCCTGGGCGCTACCGATGCCATCCCTGGCATAGGACCCCCTCTTCGACCTGTCCCCGGCGCCTTTCGCTATCGCGGCATTCCTAACCGAAATAGCTCTAGCCGAACCAGCCGCCGATCAGGTTGGAGAAGAAGCGCTGCACCTGATCGATCAGTTTCTTGATGAAACCGCCCTCCTCGACCGTTTCCAGGGCCACCAGGGGACGCTCGCCGACGACCTCCTCACCGAGACTCACCTGCAGGGTGCCGACGCGGTCGCCCTGCTGGATCGGCGCCTCGAGATCGGCCTGGACATCCAGTTGCGCGGTCAACTCCTCGTTGCGCGAACGCGGCACGGTCATCACCACGTCGCTGTCGACACCGACGCGCAGCTCATTGATTTCGCCGCCCCACACCCGGGGGGTATTGAGCACCGAGCCACGATCGTAGAGCTTGAGGGTCTCGAAGTAGCGGAAGCCGTAGCTGAGCAGCTTCTGGGTCTCCTGGGCACGCGCCTCCTCGGAGTTGGCACCCATCACCACCGAGATCAGGCGCATGTCGTCGCGCTTGGCCGAGGCCACCAGGCAGTAACCGGCCGCCTCGGTGTGACCCGTCTTGAGGCCATCCACACTGGGATCGCGCCACAGCAGGCGATTTCGGTTGGGCTGGCGGATGTCGCTGTAGGTGAAGTACTTCTCGGCGTAGATCTTATAGTGCTCGGGATAATCCTGGATGATATGGCGCGACAGCTGGGCCATGTCACGGGCCGTGGAGTAGTGATTCTCGGCCGGCAGGCCGGTGGCGTTGAGGAAGTTGGTGTTGGTCAGTCCCAGGCGATCGGCGTGCTGGTTCATCAGATCGGCAAAGGGCGCCTCGCCCCCGGCCAGGTGCTCGGCCACGGCCACGCTGGCATCGTTGCCGGACTGGATGATGATGCCGTAGAGCAGATCGCGGATGGAGACCTCGCTGCCAACCTCGATGAACATCTTCGAGCCGCCGGTGCGCCAGGCGTTCTCGCTGACCGGCACCATGTCGTCCATGGCGATATTGCCGCGATCGAGCTCGCGCTCCACCAGGTAGGCGGTCATCAGCTTGGTAAGGCTGGCCGGCGGCAGGCGCTCGTCGGAGTTGTGCTCGGCCAGCACGCGGCCGCTATCGGCATCCATCAGGATCCAGCCACTCGCCGCCAGCTGAGGCGGCGAGGGAATCAGGGTCTGGGGCTGGGGAACCGGGACCTCCTGAGCCGCGGCAGGCGCCGCAACAAACAGTGCCAGACAGGCCAGCAGTACCGGCAGCAGACGGCCACAACGTAGGGAAAACAGCTCTTTCATGGGGCGACTCTCGTCAGGTCTTTCTGGGAAGGGGGATCGAGGCCGATCACTCGGCCTCCTTGACGATGAAACTCTCGGTAAAGCCGGCACGCTGCAAGGCCTCGCGCAGTGGCTCGACCTGGTCGGCGCCGGAGATGGGGCCCACCTGAACGCGATGCGCACCCGCAGCCTCGGCCACCCGCACAGGCTGGGCCAGTTCGTTCTCCAGGCGGGCACGCAGGGCGCGGGCGCTGTCGGCGGAACCCAGCGCCGCCACCTGTAGGTAGAGGGGGCGGCCTTCCATCGGGCGGCCTTCCGCGGGGCGGCGCTCCGCGGGGCGAGCTTCGGCAAAGCGCTCCTCCGCCGGGCGGGCCGCAGCGGAAGGAGCCTCGCGGGCCACGGATGTCGTCGCGGCAGCAGCCGGCTGACTCACGCCCTGACGCCCGGCGCCGGAAGAGGGTGTCGACCCGCCGTTCTCGGCGAGCCAACGGTCGACATCGATGGCCTCGACCCGCACACGTCCGGTGCCGTTGTCGAGGATATCCAGGCGCGCCGCCGCGGCATAGGAGAGGTCGATCTCGCGGTCGCTGTGGAAGGGGCCGCGATCGTTGACCCTCACGATCACCGAGCGGCCGTTATCCAGGCTGGTGACCCGGGCAAAGGTCGGCAGCGGCAGCGAGCGGTGGGCCGCCGACATCTTGTACATGTCGTAGATCTCGCCGTTGGAGGTAGCGTAGCCGTGGAACTTCTCGCCATACCAGGAGGCCGTGCCCTGCTTGGCGTAGCCGCTGGCGTCCGGCAGCACATGATAGGTCTTGCCCCACACCTCGTAGCTGGAGCGGTTGCCGCCCCGCGAGTGCGGTTCATGACGGGGGACCGCATCGGGCACCCGGCTGACGTCCGGCGGCTCCTCGGGGTAGGCGTCGCCGGACATGGCATAACGTCCGCCGGAAGAGACCGTGGCGGCCTGGCCGGAATCGGATGGTGCGGGCCCGCCGCTACCGGCGCAGCCGGCCAGGGTGACCACAAGGGCAATGGGCAGCCAGCGCAGCATCATGGACGCGCCTCCTCGTCATCGGCATCCACCGCCTGCAACCAGTGGGCGTCTAGATTGCGCGCCGCGGCGATCGCCTCGGCCAGCTCCACCGCCGCCATGGCATAGAGATGGCTGTGGTTGTAGCGGGTAATCACATAGAAGTTGAAGTCGCCCAGCACGTAGCGCCAGTTGTCCTCGCCATCCTCGAGTGCCACCGGCAGCAGGCGGCGCTCGTCGGCGAGCCCGGCGGGCACCTCAAACCCGGCGTCGCGCAGGGAGCCGGCGCTCACTGCGGGCTTTCGCGCCGCGCGGTTGAAGTCGATGCTGTCGGGGGGCGTCGCGGGTCCCTCGACTTCATGCAGGATCGGTTCGCCGCCACGCCAGCCATGCTCGGCGAAGTAGTTCGCCACGCTGCCGATGGCATCCACCGGGTTGGTCCAGAGGTCGCGCAGGCCATCATCGTCGAAGTCCACGGCATAGGCGCGATAGCTGGTGGGGATAAACTGCGGGTAGCCCATGGCGCCGGCGTAGGAGCCCAGCGGTTCATCCGCCGCGACCTGCTGCTCAAAGGCGATCTCCAGGAAGGCGGCCAGCTCCCCGCGGAAGAAGTCGCCACGACGGGGATGATGGAAGGCCAGCGTCGCCAGCGAATCGATCACCCGATGCTTGCCGGTGATGCGCCCGTAGCGCGTCTCTACACCGAGGATGGCGGCGATGATCTCCTCGGGCACACCGTACTCCGCCTCGGCGCGGGCAAAGGCATCGGCGTGGGCCTCCAGGAAGGCCACCCCGGCGTAAATACGCTCGTCATCCAGGAAGATCGCCCGATACTCGTCCCAGCGCAGGCGGCGCTCGGCGGCGCCGGACATGGCGTCGAGCACCTCTTGACGATAACGCGCCTGCTGCATGGCGCTTTCCAGCCAGGCGCGCTCGATCCCCTCAACGGCCAGCTCATTGACCAGGGCCCGCGCCCCGGCGTGACGCTCCGGGGCAAACTCCTGAGCGGCCAGCGGCGAGCTGGCCAGCAGGGCGGCACAGGCCAGCGTGACCAGGCGCCCCTTCCTTCCCTGAATGCATGACGGCGTCATGTGCGGCCTCTCCTGTCGGTGCCCGGCCCTTGTCGCGTGGCTAGCGTGGCAGCAGCCTGCGGTGGGCATGAATGGCCATGAGAATACCGAAACCGGCCATCAAGGTCACGCTGGAGGTGCCCCCGTAGCTGACCAGTGGCAGCGGCACGCCGACCACCGGCAGGATACCGCTGACCATGCCGACGTTGACGAACACGTAGATGAAGAAGGTCAGGATGATACTGCCGGCCAGCAGACGCCCGAAGGTCTCCTGGGCCTCGGCGGCGAGCCACAGCCCGCGGCAGACGATCAGCAGGTAGAGCAGCAGGAAGGCCAGCATCCCCACCAGACCGAACTCCTCGCCGAGCACCGCAACAATGAAGTCGGTATGCCGCTCGGGCAGGAACTCGAGCTGCGACTGGGTACCCTCCATCCAGCCCTTGCCCAGCACCCCGCCGCTGCCGATGGCGGTGGTGGACTGGATGATGTTCCAGCCCGCCCCCAGCGGGTCACTGTTGGGATCGAGGAAGGTCAGCACGCGGCGGCGCTGGTAGTCGTGCATATTCATCCACAGCAGCGGTAGCGCCGCCGCGGCCAGGGCACCAAGCAGGCCGATGATGCGCCAGGAGAGGCCCGCCAGCAGCACCACGAAGACCGCAGAGGAACCCACCAGCAGCGAGGTCCCGAGGTCCGGCTGCTTGGCGATCAACACCACCGGCACCCCGACGATCAGTGCACACACGGCGAGATCCCGGGCCCGGGGAGGCAGCTCCCGACGACTCAGGTAGGCGGCCACCATCAGCGGCATCGCCAGCTTCATCAGCTCCGAGGGCTGGAAACGGATGACACCGGGAATCACCAGCCAGCGCTGGGCCCCCATGCCCATGTCGCCCACCAACTCCACCGCCACCAGCATCGCCACCCCCAGCAGGTAAGCCGGCAGCGCCCAGCGCATCAGGGTGGCCGGGGCAAACTGGGCGATCATCACCATCACCCCCAGCGCCACGCCGAAGCGAATGCCCTGGGCAATGACGGTATCGATGCGCTGACCACTGGCGCTATACATCACCACCAGGCCCGAGACCAGCAGCAGCAGCAGCAGGCCCAGCAGCCAGGGATCCAGGTGCACTCGCTCCCAGAATCCGCGGCGGCGTGACATGCCGCTGGCCGGCGCCTTGACCGGATACGGCCGCCAGGGACGCGAGAGATCGCTCAGTGCCATGGGTCAGTTCCCCGCCAGGCGTGCATCGTCTTCCTCCATCTCTTCGCGAATCTCCTCGGCATCGGGTTCCTCGTCATCCAGCAGCCAGGCGTCGGTCATCGCCCGCGCCAGATGGGCGGCATGGGTACTGCCCCCGCCGGCGTTTTCGACGATCACCGCCACGGCGATCTGTGGTTCCTCGATCGGGGCGAAGGCCATGAACAGGGCGTGGTCACGCAGGCGCTCGGCCAGCTCATCGGCGTTGTACTTCTGGTCCTGCCCCAGCGAGAAGACCTGGGCGGTGCCCGACTTGCCGCCCATGCGGTACTCGAGCCCCACTCCGGTGCGCCGCGCGGTGCCCTCGTGGCCTGAGATCACCTTCTCCATCCCGGAGAAGACCCGATCCCACCAGCCCTCGTTGGCCAGCTCGATATCCTCGGGGGTGTCGGGCAGGGGCTCCGACAGCGGTTCGTCACCGAGGGTCCGGGCCAGGCGCGGCTTGACCCAGTCACCGCGATTGGCCAGCACGGCGGTAGCGGTGGCCAGCTGCAGCGGGGTGACCTGCCAGTAGCCCTGGCCGATACCCACCGAGAGCGTCTCGCCGGGATACCACGACTGGTTGTAGCGCTCGCGCTTCCAGTCCCGGGACGGCATCAGGGCGTTGCTCTCGCCGAAGATATCGTGGCCGACCCGGGTACCGAAGCCGAAGTTGGTCATGTTGGCATGGATGCGATCGATGCCCAGGTCATGAGCCAGGGTGTAGTAGTAGGTGTTGTTGGAGACGGCGATGGAGCGCTCCAGATCAACGCGTCCGTGCCCCCAGCGCAGCCAGTTGCGGTAACGGCGGCTATCGTTGGGCAGCTGGAAATAGCCGGGGTCATAGATGGTCTTGTCGGGCGTGATCACGCCCTCGACCAGCCCCGCCAGGGCCAGGAAGGGCTTGATGGTGGAGCCGGGAGGATAGTGGCCGCGGATCGCCCGGTTGTAGAGCGGCAGATCGAGATCCTCCTGGAGTCCGCGATAGGAGGCCACATCGATACCGGTGACGAACTGGTTGGTGTCGTAGCCAGGGGCCGAGACCATCGCCAGGATGCCGCCGGTGGCGGGTTCGATGGCGACGATGGCACCGCGCCGGCCATCGAGCAGCTCGTAGGCCAGGTGCTGCAGCTCCTTGTCCAGGGTCAGGGTCAGGTCCTTGCCGGGCACGGGGTCGGTGCGGCCCAGCTCGCGCAGCACCCGGCCGCGGGCGTTGGTCTCCACCTTGCGCAGCCCGGCCTCGCCGTGCAGCGCCTCCTCATAGAAGCGCTCGACGCCGGTCTTGCCGATGAAGTGGGTGCCGGCATAGCGGCCGGGGTCGAGTCGCTCGAGCTCCTCTGCATTGATGCGCCCCACGTAGCCCAGGGCGTGGGCCATCACCTCGGCGTCGGGGTAGTAGCGCAGCAACTGGGCCTCCACCTCGACTCCCGGCAGCAGGTGGCGGTTGACCGCCAGGCGTGCGATCTGCCCCTCGTCGAGATCACTCATCAGCAACGCCGGCTGGAAGGGGCGCTGACGCTGACGCGAGCGCACGCGGAAGGCCTCCGCCTCATCGTCGGAGAGCTCGAGGATCTCCACCAGTCGCGTCAGGGTGGCGTCGAGATCCTCGACCCGCTCACGCACCAGGGTCAGGTTGTAGGTGGGTCGATTCTCGGCCAGCAGCTCACCGTTGCGATCGTAGATCAGGCCGCGGGTGGGTGGCAGCGGCTCGACACGCACCCGGTTCTTCTCCGAGCGGGTGGTGTAGACCTCGTGCTGAACCACCTGAAGGTAGGCCAGACGCCCCATCAACAGGCCGGTGAGGCTGAACACCACCACCAGCGCAAGCAGCGCACGCACCCGGAAGATGCGCAGCTCCTGCTCGGGGCTCTTGAGGTTATGACGTGACTTGCGCATCGGGTTCCCGGGGTTGGCGAGAGCGCGGCGAGAGAGCGGCGAGGCGTCGACTCAGCGGTGGTAGGGGTGGCCGACCATCAGCGTCCAGGCGCGATAGAGCTGTTCGGCGAGCAGTATCCGCACCAACGGGTGGGGCAACGTCAGTGGCGACAGCGACCAGCGCTGGTCGGCGGCGGCGGAGAGCTCCGGCGCCAGGCCGTCGGGACCACCGACCAGCAGCACCACATCACGGCCAGCCAGCCGCCAGCCTTCAGCCTGCTCGGCGAGCCGCTCGGTACTCCAGGCCTTGCCCCCCACTTCCAGGGCGACCACATGCTCGTCGCCGCGCAGCCTGGCGCGTATCCGCTCGGCCTCGCTGGCCATGGCGCGGGCAAGGTCGGCGTTCTTGCCACGCTGCCCGGGGGGGATCTCCTCCACCTGCAGGGCGAAGTCACGGGGCAGGCGCTTGCGGTACTCCTCGACGCCCTCGGTGACCCAGGCGGGCATGCGTGTGCCCACCGCCAACAGGCGCACCTTCATGCGCCGGACAGCTCGTTTTCACGTTCCAGATCGCTGGGCAGATCGGCCCAGAGCCGCTCCAGGTCGTAGAGCTGGCGGGTCTCGGGCAGCATCACATGGACCACCACGCTGCCCAGATCGACCAGCACCCAGTCCGAGCCGGCCTCGCCTTCGACGCCACGCGGCTGCAGGCCCTGCTCCTTGGCCCGCTCCACCACCCGCTGGGCCAGTGCCGCCACATGGCGGGTCGAGGTGCCGCTGGCGATGATCATCAGATCGGTCACGCTGGTCAGCCGTGCGACGTCCAGCTGGACGATATCCTTGGCCTTGAGTTCTTCCAGCGCGTCCACCGCCAGAGTCTTGAGAGCGTCGTTGTGCATAGGGTCTTCTGTCAGGCTGTCGTTGAATGGGCATTGTAACCCCTTGACCACCATCTGACAGGGTCCGTTCACCCTGAGCAGCCTTCAGCCCCGCCGATAGAGGTCGTAGGCCAGGATGTGGCGCTCCACCGCCTCGGGCAGCAGGTAGCGCACGCTGCGACCGGTGGCAAGGCGTTGCCGCAGCTCGGTCGCCGAGATCGCCATCCGCGAGGGCAGCCGCAGGCGCAGCAGGCCACCGGCGGGGCGCGCCATCAGCGTCTCGGCGTCGTCGCACTCGCGCCCGGTGATCAGTTCACGCAGCGCCACCGGCAGCGGGGACTCGAAGTCGGGGCGGTCCACCACCACCAGGTGGGCCAAGGCGAAGAGCCGTTGCGGTTCGTGCCATTCGGCCAGGCGCAGGAAGGCATCATGACCCAGCGCCATCACCAGCCGCGCATCGGGACCCAGTTCCTCGCGCAGCGAGGCCAGGGTGTCGGCACTGAACGAGGGGCCCTCACGCGAGAGTTCGCGGTCGTCGGCGACCAGCCCCGGAGTATCGCCGATTCCCAGGCGCAGCAGCGCGAGGCGCTCCTCTGGTGTGACCCGGGGTTCCCCACGCAGCGGCGGGGCCTTGGCGGGAATCATCAGGACACGATCGAGGGCCAGTGCCTCGCGAAGCTCCACGGCGCTGCGCAGATGGCCCAGGTGCACCGGGTCGAAGGTGCCGCCGAGCATGGCGATACGGGCCGGACCTGCGCGCTGCCCCGGCGGAGACGGCTCGCTCACTGGCGAACCTGGCCGTCGCCCAGCACCACGTACTTGCGAGTGGTGAGACCCTCGAGCCCCACCGGGCCGCGGGCGTGCAGCTTGTCGGTGGAGATGCCGATCTCGGCGCCCAGTCCGTACTCGAAACCGTCGGCGAAACGGGTCGAGGCGTTGACCATCACCGAACTGGAATCCACCTCGGCCATGAAGCGCCGGGCGAGAGTCCAGGACTCGGTGACGATGGCGTCGGTATGGTGGGAACCGTAGCGCTCGATATGTGCCATGGCGGCCTCGATACCATCAACCACGCGGATCGCCAGCACCGGGGCCAGGTACTCGGCGTGCCAGTCCTCCTCGCCGGCCGCCACCACATCCGGGAGGACTTCCCGGGTGCGCTCGCAGCCACGCAACTCGACGCCATGCTCGGCGTAGGCCGCGGCCAGCTTCGGCAGCAGGGACTCGGCCAGCGGCGCATCCACCAGCAAGGTCTCCATGGTGTTGCAGGTACCGTAGCGGTGGGTCTTGGCATTTACCGCGATGGCCAGCGCCTTGTCGGGATCCGCGGTGGCATCCAGATAGACGTGGCAGACGCCATCGAGGTGCTTGATCACCGGCACCCGGGCCTCGCGGGTGATGCGCTCGATCAGCGACTTGCCGCCCCGCGGGATGATCACGTCGACAAACTCGGGCATGGCGATCAGGCGACCCACGGCGGCGCGGTCGGTGGTGGCCACCACCTGCACGGTCCCCTCGGGGAGTCCCGCGGCGGCCAGGCCCTCGCGGATGCAGGCGGCGATGGCGGCATTGGAGTCGCGCGCCTCGGAGCCGCCGCGCAGGATGGCGGCATTGCCCGACTTGAGGCACAGGCTGGCCGCCTCGAGGGTGACGTTGGGGCGCGACTCGTAGATGATGCCGATCACCCCCAGGGGCACGCGCATCTGACCGACCTGGATGCCGCTGGGACGAGCGCGCAGGCCGTCGACCTCGCCCACCGGATCGGGCAGGGCCGCCACCTGGGAGAGCCCCTCGATCATCGCATCGACACGGCCGTCATCCAGGGCCAGGCGGTCGAGCAGGGCGGCATCCAGGCCACTCTCACGCCCGCGGGCGAGATCGCGGGCATTGGCGGCCAGCACCTCACCCCGCGCCGCCTCCAGGGCCTCGGCCATGGCCAGCAGCGCGGCGTTCTTGGGCCCAGTGGGCGTGCGACGCAGGACCGCGGCGGCTTGCCGCGCCGCCTGCCCCAGGCCGGTCATGTAGGCTTCGATATCGCGGATCTCCTCGGCGCCTGCCGCGGCGGCGCCGTCGCGCTGGACTTGAGCTGTCATGCCAGAGGGTATCTCCTGTGGGCGTGGCCTGAACGTGCCGGAACGGCGCTATACTGGCGCCGAGTGGGCACATCGCGGAAAGGGAGTCATAGTAAGCCACCATGCAGAGCAAGTACAAAGTCAGCCTGTTGCGCCTCAACCTGCTGCTGGCGGCCCTGCTTCCGGCGCTGATGGTGCCGACCGCCCGCGATTTCTCCGAAGGCATGCTGCTCGGCCTGGCGGCGGCTTGGCTCGCCATCAGTGCCGGTCTGGTCGAGTTCAGCCATCGCCGCCCTCCCCTGGTGCCCTGGCAGCTGCTGCCCAGCCTGCTGCTCAGTGCCCTGCTGTGGACATCCGCCGAACACTACCCCTTCTGGCTATGGGGATGGGCCGCCCTGGTGATGCTGCCCCAGCCCGCCTGGATGGCCGCCCTCAACGTGCTGCTGGCCACCCTCTCCTGGGCCTGGGTGGCACGCCTGCTTCCCGTCGAACAGGCACTGGCCGCCGGCCTGGTGCTCGCCCTGCTGCTGGCACTCGGCCTCGCCCGGGCACGCCGGCTGATACCTCTGCATGGCCAGGCCAGGGGACGTGTCAGCCTGGAGCCGGGGCTGCGCCTCTGGCCTCGCGCCAGCCTGGCCCGTGACCTGGCCCGGGAGCGTGGTCGCGGCAGGCGCGACGGCACCCACAGCGAGCTGCTGCTGGTACGCACCCGACGGCGTCACCTGTGGCGTGTGGCACGACAACTGTGCGACATGACCCGACGCTTCGAGCACTGCTATCGACTCGATGGCCGTACCCTGGCGGCCCTGCTGGTCTGTCGCGACGCCGCCCAGGCGGCCAGCAGGCGCGCGACTCTGCTGCAGCGCCTGGGCGAGGTGGAGCGCGTGAGGGCAGTGCCGCTGACAAGCACCCACTCGCTGACCGAGGAGTTCCGCGCCCTGGAGAAGCAGGCCACCACTCGAAGCGCGACGCAGGGAGCGACGCCCGATGCCGATACCTGAGACCCCACGGCTGCTGGCGGGACTCTATGCGCTGGGTGCGGTGCTGCTGCTCGGCCAGGCGCTATGGCACTACCTGGTCGGCGACTACACGCAGATCCTGCTGCCGGCCCTGCTCGCACCCCTGCTGCTGACCGCCGCGCTGATGCGCCTGGGTCAGCAGGAGACGGCACGCCTCTCGGCCTACCTGGTGCTGATCTGCGGCTACCTGATAGTCGCCACCACCCTGCCGGGAGAAGGCCATCTGGCACTGCTGTGGCTGGGACTCCCGGCAGTGCTGACCCTCCTCCTCCTGCCGCTTGGACCGGCCACGCTGCTCAACCTGACTCTGGCGCCGATCTGGCTGCTGCTGGCCGACGGCGGCCTGTCATTGCCGCTGTCACTCGCCTACCTGACGCTGGTGTTCGCCGCCGGGCTCGCCCCCTGGGGAATACGCCACCAGCGGGCCCTGCTGATGGCCACCGACCCCCGCGACGAGGAGTGCACCGCCCTGAGGTCGGCGCCACTGCTCGAACGACTGGAGAGCGAGGTGGAGCGTGCCGGGCTGCTGGACCAACGACTCGCCGTGGTGGTGATGCACCTCCCACAGCTGGAGATGGCCGATGAACAGTTCGGAGACCCCGCCCGACTGCCCCTACTGGACGCCTTCTGCAGGACGGTGGCGGAGTACAGTCGCGACCACGACCTGCTGGGCCGCATTGGCGGAGCCGACTTCTGGCTGGTGCTTCCTGACACCACCGAGAGCGGGGCCCTGCTGGTGCGCCAGCGCATCGAGGAAGCAGCGGCCGGCGCCATGCTGAACGACACCGGGGGCCTGGAGGTACGCGGCGCCACCTGCGCCCACTCCCCCGGACAGACCTTCATGGCACTCAAGCACCGCCTGGATGCCACCACACGACGCCTCGCCGATGGCTGAGCCCCTGCTCGCTCCGGCCCCGGGAGGCCTGTCATGAACCTTGCCCAGCTGCTCTACCAGCTCACCCCCTCACCGGGGCTGCTGCTGCTGATCATCGCCTGCATCGCCATGCTGGAGTCCCTGGCGCTGGTGGGGGTCCTGGTGCCCGGCGTGCTGCTGATCACCGCCGCCGCCTCCATGGCCGGGCACCAGGAGCTGGCCCTGCCGGCGACCCTGTTCGCCGCCTTCCTCGGCGCGGTGGTGGGCGACGGCGCCAGCTTCGTGCTCGGCTACACCCAGCGCGAGCGCGTCACCCGGCGCTGGCCGCTGTCGCGCCACCCGGAGTTCCTGGCCCGCGGCGCCCGTTTCTTCCAGCGCTACGGCGTGCTGTCGGTGTTCCTGGGGCGCTTCGTGGGGCCGGTACGGCCCATGGTGCCGCTGATCGCCGGCATGCTGCACATGTCGCCGCGCACCTTCACCTGGGCCAACCTCGCCTCCGCGGCGCTGTGGGCCCCGGCCTATGTGCTGCCAGGCTACCTGCTGGGACGCACCTGGGAGCAGCTGCTCGAGGTACCCCCGACGCTCAAGAAGCTGCTGGCGGTGCTGCTCGTGATGCTGCTGGTGCTGGCGGTGGCCTTCTCCTGGCTGCGTCACCACGCCGGCAGGCGCGGTCGCGTCTACCGCTTGACCGCCGGCCTGGCCCGGCGACACCCCCTGCTGCGCAACCTGTGGCTGCGCCAGAGCGGCAGCGGCGAGGTCCCGCTAGCCAGCCTGATGCTGCTGATCCTGGCGTTGGGCGGGGTATCGGGCTGGACCCTGCTGGTGATGCAGCATGACCTGCATGGCCCATTGCCCCTTGACCAGCAGATCCAGGGGCTGTTCGCGGCACTCGCACTGCCGGCCCTGACCCTGGCCAGCGAGGGACTGGCACGCATCGGCGACCTGCTCGGCGTGGTGGCGCTGAGCCTGCCCTGGGGCGTGTGGCTGGTGTGGCGGCGGCGCCTGGATGCCTTCTGGCACATCACCGCCGGGCTGGTGGGGATCGCGGCGCTCAATAGCCTGGGAAAGGCCCTTTTCGCGCGGCCGCGACCCGATCTCCCCGCCCACCTGGCGGACTCCTTTTCCTACCCCAGCGCCCACGCCTCCAGTGCGGTAGTCCTGTTCGGCCTGGCCGCGGCCTTCGCCGCTCGGGAGCTCGCCCCGGCCTGGCGCCACTGGGCCTACTGGGCGGCCATCCTCGCCGCCACCCTCATGGCGCTGTCACGCCTGGTGATCGGCGTGCACTGGTTCAGCGACCTGGTTGGCGGCGCCCTGCTGGGCCTGGTGGTCTGCGCCCTGGTACAGCTGGCCTGGCAGGCACGACCGCGGCCCCCGCTCGCCCCCTGCCCCTGGCCCTGGCTGACGGCGGCCTCGCTGGCTCTGGTGGCGGCACGCATCGCCTGGTTGCCGCCGGTCTAGCCCAGTGCCAACCACAGGCCGACACCGACCATCAGAGTGCCGGCGATGCGGTTGAGCAGGCGCACGCTTCCGCCTCGCGACAGCAAGCGGCGCAGCCGGCTGCCGCCGGTGGCGTAGAGCAGCAGGCAGATGAACTCGATGGTCAGGATCAGCGCCACCAGCACGACGAGCTGGCCGGCCAGGGCCCGCTCGGCATCGAGGAAGGGGGGCAGCAGCGCCACGAAGAAGGCCCACCCCTTGGGATTGGCCACCGCGGTGACGAAGCCCTGGGTGGCCAGCTGCACGCGCCCGGCGGGCGCCACCGCAAGCCCCTCCTCGGGGATCGCCATGCGCCCCCGGGAGCGCCACATCATGATGCCCAGATAAGCCAGGTAGGCCCCGCCCAGCCACTTGAACAGCGCGAAGAGCTCCGGCTGGCGAAGCATCAGGGCCGCTACCCCGGCGCCTGCCGCAGCGGCCACCAGCCCCACCCCGACCAGCTCCCCGGCCATCATCCACAGGCTGCGGCGCACCCCCTGGGTCATGCCCAGCACCATGGCCAGGGTCATGCACATTCCGGGGGTAAGGGAGACTAGGAAGAAGGTCGGCACGAAGACCGAGAGCAGTGAGAGGTTCAGCATGCCAAATCCTTGGTGTAGCGGCAGGAGTCCAGGGTGGCAGGGATGGGTGACGCTTCGCTTACGCGCCCTCGCCCCAGCGCGGCACCAGACGATGCTCGATGCCCAGCTGATTGAGGATTCGCGCCACGATAAAGTCGATCAGGTCGTCTATCGATGCAGGCTTGTGATAGAAACCCGGCGCAGCGGGCAGAATCACCGCCCCCAGGCGCGTCAGGTTGAGCATGTGCTCCAGATGGATCGCCGAGAGCGGCGTCTCCCGCGGCACCAGGATCAGGGTGCGCCTCTCCTTGAGCGCCACGTCGGCGGCACGCTCGATCAGGTTGTTGCTGGCCCCCGTCGCCACCGCCGAGAGGGTGCCGGTGGAGCACGGGCAGATCACCATGGCGGAAGGCGCCCCGGAGCCGGAGGCCACCGGTGCCATCCACTCCTCACGTCCGAAGCAGCGGATCTGGCCCGGCCGGGCCCCGCTGCGCTCCGCGAGGGCCGCGGCCAGTCGCTCGGGGCGGGCTGGCAGTTCGCCGTCGGTCTCGGTGGCGATCACCAGATGGGCCGCCTTGGAGATCATCACCCACACTTCATGGTCCGCCGCCACCAGCGCCTCGATCAGGCGCAGCCCGTACTGGACACCGGAGGCACCGGTCAGCGCCACGGTTACCGGGGATGCAAGGTCCTCAGCCATGGGCAGCCTCCAATGCCACCAGCAGTTTCTCGTGGATACCGCCGAAGCCACCGTTGGACATCACCACGATCCGGTCATAGGGCCTGGCCTCGGCGACCAGGGCCGCCACCAGGGCGTCCAGGTCCTGCTCCAGATGTGCCGGCACCGGGCTCGCCGCGATGATCGGCTCCAGCGGCCAGTCCAGTCCCTCGGGGCGATACCAGAAGGCGACATCGGCGGCAGCCACGCTTTCCGCCAGGCGCTCACGCAAAGTGCCCAGACGCATGGTATTGGAGCGTGGCTCGACCACTGCCAACAGCCGGCCCCGGGCAGTGGCGGCCCGCAGTCCCTGGAGGGTGGCGGCGATGGCCGTGGGGTGGTGGGCGAAGTCGTCGATCACCTGGATATTGGCCACCTCCCCGCGCAGCTCCTGGCGCCGCCGCGGCGACTCGAAACGCGCCAGGGCGGCGGCACCGCGGGCCGGATCCACTCCACAGGCGTGGGCGGCGGCCAGCGCCGCCAGGGCGTTGCGGGCGTTGTAGGTGCCGGTCAGTGGCCAGTCGACCACCGCATCCTCGTTGACGCTTTCCTTGCCCTGGCCCTCCTGATGTATCACCCGGAAGCGCGAGGCGTCGTCGCGCTCCAGCTCGAGCCGCCAGGGGCTCGCGGGGGCCTCGCCGAAGCGCACCACCGGGGTCCAGGCCCCCATGGCCAGCACGCGCTCCAGCGCCGGTTCGTCGTCGGCCACCAGCAGCAGCCCCTTGCCCGGCACGGTGCGCACCAGATGGTGGAACTGGCGCTCGATGGCGGCCAGGTCCTCGAAGATATCGGCGTGGTCGAACTCCAGGTTGCCCAGCACGACGATCTCGGGGCGGTAGTGAACGAACTTGGAGCGCTTGTCGAAGAAGGCGGTGTCGTACTCGTCGGCCTCCACCACGAAGGGCGCATCCGCAGCGCCGAGGCGTGCCGAGACACCGAAGTTGCGCGGCACACCACCGATCAGGAAGCCCGGCACCAGGCCCGCCGACTCCAGCAGCCAGGCAACCAGACTCGCCGTGGTGGTCTTGCCGTGGGTGCCGGCCACGGCGACCACCCGTCGGCCCGGAAGCACGTGCTCGGCCAGCCACTGGGGGCCTGAGACGTAGGACAGGCCCACATCGAGCACCGCCTCCACCTCGGGATTGCCCCGCGACAATGCATTACCGATCACCACCAGATCGGGGCGCGGTTCGAGGTTGGTGGGCGAATACCCTTCGCACAGGGCGATACCGGCCTCCTCGAGCTGGGTACTCATGGGCGGATAGACGCCCGCATCCGAGCCGCTGACCGTATGGCCCAGCTCCCGGGCCAGCAGCGCCAGGCTGCCCATGAAGGTGCCGCAGATTCCGAGGATGTGAAGGTGCATGGGACTCGCTCCAGCATGGATCCGGTGGCCGCGCCGGCATGGCGCGGAGAGTGGCGAGACTAGCATGGCCCCGACGAGGCCCTCCAGCTCCCCCGGGTGCAGCGCGAGGGGCTTTCGGCTAGAATCCTTCGACTTTCGCCCCATTCAACCCGAACAGCAGCGACGACCAGGAGCAGACAAGCCCCATGGCCCATAATGCCTTCTACGCCCAGTCCGGCGGCGTCACCGCCGTGATCAACGCCAGCGCCTGCGGCGTGATCGAGGCCTGCCGCCGCCACCCCGAGCATATCGGCAAGGTCTATGCCGGCCACAACGGCATCATCGGCGCCCTCACCGAGGAACTGATCGACGTCAGCCAGGAATCGGACGAGGCGATCGCCGCGCTGCGCCACACCCCGGGCGGCGCCTTCGGCTCATGCCGCTACAAGCTCAAGGACATCGAGAGCCATCGCGCCCAGTACGAACGCCTGATCGAGGTGTTCCGCGCCCACGACATCCGCTACTTCTTCTACAACGGTGGCGGCGACAGCGCCGACACCTGCCTGAAGGTTTCCCAGCTCTCCGAGAAGCTCGGCTATCCGCTGACTGCCATCCACGTCCCCAAGACCGTGGACAACGACCTGCCGATCACCGACAACTCGCCCGGCTTCGGCAGTGTGGCCAAGTATATCGCCACCTCCACCCTGGAGGCCTCGCTGGACATCGCCTCCATGTGCGCCACCTCCACCAAGGTGTTCGTGCTCGAGGTGATGGGCCGCCACGCCGGCTGGATCGCCGCCGCCGGGGCCCTTGCCGGCCAGGGCGAGGGCGAGCCGCCCCACCTGGTGATCTTCCCCGAGATCGCCTTCGACCGCGAGGCGGTCATGGCCCGCGTCGACGAGGCGGTGAAGAAGTACGGCTACTGCGTGATCGTGGTCTCCGAAGGCGCCCGCTACGAGGATGGCACCTTCCTCGCCGATGCCGGCAATACCGACGCCTTCGGCCACCGCCAGCTGGGCGGCGTGGCGCCGACCCTGGCCGGCATGGTCAAGCAGGACCTGGGCTACAAGTACCACTGGGCGGTAGCCGACTACCTGCAGCGCGCCGCACGCCATCTGGCCTCGAAGACCGACGTGGAGCAGGCCTACGCGGTGGGCGAGAAGGCGGTGGAGCTGGCCATCGAGGGCAAGAACGCGATGATGCCGGCGATCAAGCGTGTCTCTGACACGCCCTACGAGTGGCGCATCGAGGCCGCCCCGCTGGCCGAGGTTGCCAACCGCGAGAAATTCATGCCCCGCGACTTCATCAGCGAGGATGGCTTCGGCATCACCGCCGCTTGCCGCCAGTACCTGTCACCGCTGATCCAGGGCGAGGACTTCCCGCCGTTCGACAACGGCCTGCCCCGGGTGGCGAAGCTGGCCAAGCACCGGGTCGAACGCAAGCTGCCAGAGTTCAAGCTATAAGCACCTAGCGTGAGCTCGAGTAAAAAGTAGAAAGTGGCAAGCAAGCCCCGCTGGCAATGCCGGCGGGGCTTGTTTGTCACTTGCCACTCGGCGCTTTAACGCAGCAACCAGGAAAGCACCAGCAGCAGCAATAGGATCGCCGCGATGCCTTGCCAGAAGTGGCCGGAATCACGGAATCGACGCGGGCTCATGCGCGATGCTGAGGCGTCGCGAGAGATCGCCAGCGGCTGGCGCAGCTCGCGCAGAAACTCCGACATGCGTCGGTAGCGCAGCGCGCGCTGGGGATCCAGCGCCCGGCGCAACGCCTCGTCCAGCGCCTGGGGTACCTCGGGGTTGCGCTGACGTGCGCTGCGGTAGACCAGCTGCTCGAGGTCGGTATGGCGCAGCAGTCGGTTGGGCGGCACCTCGTAGGGCAGCTCGCCGGTCAACAGCCAGTAGACCGTGGAGGCATAGGAGTACTGGTCGCTGCGCCGCCCGATATCGTCGTCCAGGGCGTACTCCGGGGCGCTGTGTTCGGTGAGCCCCACCGAGCGCAGCAGCTCGCGGGCATC
Organism: Halomonas sp. C10-5; assembly: GCF_057169305.1. Lineage (NCBI taxonomy): Bacteria > Pseudomonadati > Pseudomonadota > Gammaproteobacteria > Oceanospirillales > Halomonadaceae > Halomonas > Halomonas sp. C10-5. The sequence continues at coordinate 1,225,242 of NZ_CP175665.1, read as the reverse complement.
CTTGTGTCCGCTTCCGTCACGCATTCGACAGGCACTGAAGTCGGTCAACACGACCTGCCCATGGGTATCGATCAGTACGTTACCGGGATGGATCTGCTGGTGCAGCAGCTCCCGATGGTGAAGGGCCTGTACCGCCTTGCCCAGCTGGTTGGCGATATCCAGGCGCTGGGCGAAGGTTGCCTGGGGATGGCGCCGCGCCCACTCGACCAGCGACTCGCCCTCGACATGGGCCATCAGGTAGTAGAGATAGCGCCGGGGCCGCGATGGCTCCATCACGCGCACCACGAAGGGTGACTTGACGCGCTCCACGACCCACTGCTGGAGCAGGAAGTGCTCCAGGTAGATATTGCGATGGGAGAGCTCGGGGCTCGGAGCCTTCATCACCATCACACGCCCGCTCTGCAGGTCACTCACTCGGTAGACCCGCGACTGGGCGGTGCGTGACAGCACGGCCTGCACCTCCAGGCCGTCGAGGCGATCCCCCGGGGAGAGCTCCGGAGGGATCGGCAGCTCGCCGTATACCTTGGCCGGGCTGTCGGACTGGACGTCAGGCAGCTCATCGATGCGCACCAGCTGGAAGCAGAACTGATCGGCCCCGTAGCCGCGGGACTGGGCGCGCTGGACCGCCGCCTCGGCCAGGCGGTCACAGGCAGCATCGAGGTCGCTGGCATCCTGACGAATCAGCTGCACATACTCCGACGGCATCAGGGTGCCCAGCACCGCCTGGGTGGTAAACAGGAACAGGTCCCCCTGCTTGGCCGGAAAACGGGCATAATCGATGTCGATGCTGTTATCCATGCCCAGGGCACGGGAGGGGTAGCGATAGCCCCCCAGGTCGGTGACATGGTCACGAGTCAGCTGCTCGAACTCCGCCCCGCGTAGTCGAAACACCAGGGTATCGCCCATATGGAACAGGTGCGCCTCGGTGCCGCGCAGCACCAGTGCCGATAGCGAGGTGACATAGCTGCCCTCCGCCACCTGGCGGCTCTGGCTGTAGGTCCAGGCATTGAGGGCACGCAGTACTCGGGTCGCTGATGTCTTGACATCCCAGTGGTCGGGGGTGGAGTAGTAGTCGGCAAGAAAGCTGCGCACGCTGAGGTCCCCGGCCTGCTTGGCCATACTGTTGCGCAGTGTGGCATCGCTGATCAGCGCACAGGCCCCCTTGGCGTTGAGCTGGGGTGCCTCGGGCAGGCGCACCGACATGGAGCTGCGATGGCGCCGACGATCCGGCGCCACGAAGGCCTGACCAAAACTCAATGACAGCTGCGCGGGAGCCACTTACCCCTCCTTGCCCGATGGTTGCCTGCCCGAAGCCGCGCTCCGGGGCGGCGCCCATCATACACGGGAGCACGCCACGACGGTGCCCCTCCGAAGGTGCCGCCCTGTTGGGGCGACGGCACCTAGGTCGAATTGGTATTCAAACCGGTGGGCCCGTATAATTCTGCGGATTTTTCCCGCGCGATTTGCCAAGCCCAACTGACAACCGCCATTTGCAAAACCCAAGGAAGCGACGATGAACTTCGACAATATCCCCGCCGGCAAGGATCTCCCGAACGACCTCTACGTGGCGATCGAGATTCCGGCCAACCACGCGCCGGTGAAGTACGAGATCGACAAGGACATGGGCGCCCTGCTGGTCGACCGCTTCATGGCCACCCCGATGTTCTACCCGGCCAACTACGGCTTCATCCCGCACACCCTGGCCGACGACGGTGACCCCCTGGACGCGCTGGTCGTGACGCCCTACCCGGTCCAGCCCGGCAGCATCATCCGCGCCCGCCCGGTCGGCATCCTCAACATGACCGACGAGGCCGGCGAGGACGCCAAGCTGGTCTGCGTACCGCATCAAAAGCTCTCCAGCCTCTACGATGACGTCCAGGAAGTGACCGACCTGCCCGAGCTGCTGCGCCAGCAGATCGCCCACTTCTTCGAGAACTACAAGGATCTCGAGAAGGGCAAGTGGGTCAAGGTGGAGTCCTGGGAAGGCGTCGAGGCGGCCCGCAAGGCGATCGAGAAATCCGCCGCCGCCTATCACAAGGCCTGAATTCGCGTCCGACTGCGGCCCTCGGCCGCCTGGACTCGAGTCAGACGTGAAGCGGGCCGCCCAAGGGGCGGCCCGCTTCATTTGTCGCCTGCCAAACCCGGCCAGCCCTTCACTGGGCCGGTTGATACCGGCTACTCGCTGGCCTGTGGTGCCGGCTCTTCCTGACCGGCCTCTTCCTGACCGGCCTCTTCCTGACCGGCCTCTTCCTGACCGGACTCTTCCTTACTGGCCTCTTCCTGGCCAGCCTCTGACTGCTCGGCCTCCTGTTGATCAGCTGCTTCCGTCGCGGCCTGGGTCTCACGCTCCACGTCGACCACTTTGGGCTCGCTGGCGGGCACCTGGGTCACTTCATCGCCAGGGGCATTCTGGGCGGCATTCTCGCCAAGGACCGTGGTGATCTCCTCGACCAGGTCGCGGGCCCGGCTGACATGAAGCGCCATCACCAGCGTATGGTTGGCGAAGGGGCCGAAGCCGGAGCCGCTCATCACCACCGGGCTCCACAGGCGTCGCTGGGTCATGGCCAGCTCCGCACGCAGGCGCTCCCAGCGCTCGGTCACCCCGGCACTTTCCAGAATATCGGCCTGGTCGCGCTGCACTCCCTCGAGCATCTGGACCAGTGCCCAGCTGGTGCCGCGCGCCTCGAAGAAGACGTTGTCAACCCGATACCAGGGGGTGCCCTCGGGAAGGGCTTCGCGATCAATGGCCAGCTCACGCAGCAACTGGTGCCCGCCGGCGCCCGAGGCCAGGCGCAGGGAGAGGTCGTCGAGGCGCACCCCGACATCGGCCAGCCAGCGGCGCAGCCCGGCCCCGGGAACGAAACCCTCGGCCTGCATGCCACCCAGCGCCGCCAGCTGACTATCCAGGGCGGCCACCGCCGACGCCAGATGGGTCTCGGTGGCGGGCCGGTACCAGTCGAGGCCATCTCCGGCCAGACCACGGATCGCCTCTTCCAGGAGCTCCACTTCACTCGGGTGCATGGAAGGCAGGGCCCGCGCCAGATCCCTGGCCTGGGCCAGCACACCCCGCTCCCAGCTCGGCATATTGTCCAGCCACAGCCCCGGCGGCAGCCGGTCGTTGCGCAGGTAGCCGCCCGGCTTGTCGTAGAGGGTCTCGACGATGGAGGCCAGGGTCGCCACCGTCACCGCGCCTCGCGCGGCGGGTTCGCCACCGGCATCCCCACGCCGCTCCATGGGTACCTGCTCGACACTGTGCGGCGCCGGTGTGCGGCTCCACCAGATCCCGAGGGCCAGCGTCACTACCAGATAGATCACCAGCAGCGTCAGCAACGGCTTCCAGATCCAGCCGTATTCGGGGCGCTCCAGTGCTTCAACTCTCTCGCGACGCCTGGCGCCGCCCTTGCCCATCCAAGCCATGTGCAGGTTCCTTTCCGATACGAGACATGGGAGCGTGCGACAACGTGGCACACCTCTCGCCACGCCACTCGATGAAGACACGCCCTCCCCTGCGTTATCCTAGCACCCGACCCGCGCAAGCGGTCAGCTCATCCACCCTACCGAGCCACAGGGCCACTACCGGACTGGCACCGGAACCCTGGGCAACGGGTGGAGTCTGATCGCCAGCCACACACCAACCAAGGACAGGATTTCCGTGATCAGCCTTCGACGAACTGCCCTGACGGCCCTGCTGCTGTTGCTGATGCCGATCGCCGCCCAGGCCCAGTGGTTCGGCAACGACGAAAAGGAGTTCCTGCCGGTGCTGGAGGCCTTCCAGCCCAGTGCCTGGCATGATGGCGAGACCCTCTACGTTGGCGTCGACGTGGAGGAAGAGCACTACCTCTACCGCCACCAGTTCGATGTGGCCTCCGAGGTCGCCCTGGGCGAGCCCGAGCTCCCCGAGGGCAGCTTCACAAGCGACGAATTCCTCGGCGACGTCTATATCTTCCGCGACCGCGTGGTCTTCGAGGTGCCGCTCGAGGAGCCGCAGAGCGGTGTGCTGCCGCTGACCCTGACCTTCCAGGGCTGTGCCGATGCCGGGCTCTGCTACCCCCCCGAGCGTGTCGACCTGGAGGCCTACGAGCAGCAGGCACCGGCGGCCTTCGCTGGCTGGCAGCCATCGGATGGCGACAGCGATTCCGCCGCGGGGGGCGGCGGGGAGCAGGCCGGTGCTATTGGCTCTCCCGGCGACTTCGCGGCACCACAGAGCGAGGACGGCCGCTTCCAGTCACTGATGGCCGAGGCCAGCCTGCCACTGGCACTGGGGCTCTTCTTCCTCGCCGGACTGGGGCTGACCTTCACCCCCTGCGTACTGCCCATGGTGCCGATCCTGTCGTCGATCATCGTTGGCCAGAACCCCAGCCGGCCACGCGCCTTCGCCCTCTCCGCCAGCTACGTGGCCGGCATGGCGCTCACCTACGCCCTGGTCGGCGTGCTGATGGGCCTGTTCGGGGCCGGACTCAACCTCCAGGCGCGCCTGCAGTCGGCACCGGTGCTGATCACCTTCGCGGTGCTCTTCACCCTCTTCGCCCTGGCCATGTTCGGCGCCTTCGAGATGCGTCTCTCCCCCCGGCTGGCCGGCCGCATCGACGGCTGGCAGGCGCGCGCCCAGCAGAGCGGCCCCGCCGGTCTGGCCCTGGCCGGCGCACTGTCGGTGTTGGTGGTCTCGCCCTGCGTCTCGGCGCCGCTGGCCGGTGCCCTGGTATTCATCTCCACGACCGGCGACGCCCTGATGGGCGGTAGCGCCCTGCTCGCCCTGGGCCTGGGCATGGGGGTGCCGCTGCTGCTCGTGGGCACCTTCGGCACCACCCTGTTGCCGCGCAGTGGTGCCTGGATGAACGGTGTCAAGATCGCCTTCGGCATCCTGCTGCTGGGGGTGGCGATCTGGCTGGTCGAACGCCTGCTGCCCGCAGCCGCCGTGCTGCTGCTGTGGGCCGCCCTGGCGGTCGGTACCGCCCTGGCACTCGGCGCCATGTCCACCAACCTGCCCCAGGGGTGGGCACGGGCCCGCCAGGCGCTCGGGCTGCTGCTGCTGGCATGGGGGGTGGCCCTGGTGCTCGGAGCGGCCAGTGGTGCCAGCGATCCGCTGCGTCCGCTGGCACCGCTGACTGCCGGCACCGGGCCGGCGTCAGGTGGCACCCAGCCCGCTGCCGAGGTGACCACCGTTGACGAGCTCGACGGACTGCAACAGGCACTCGCCTCGGTACCCGAGGGTCAGGCCGCCTTCGTCCACTTCACCGCCGATTGGTGCATCTCCTGCAAGCAGCTCGAGCGTCAGGTCTACCCCGACCCCCGGGTCGCCGAACCCCTGGCCGCCTTTGCCCGAATCAACGTCGATGTGACCGACACCGATGCCGCCAGTCGCGAACTGCTCGACCGCTACGAGCTGTTCGGGCCACCCAGCCTGCTGTTCTTCCACGCCGGCGAGGAGATTCGCTCGGCTCGCATCCAGGGCGAGACCCGCGCCGAGCCACTGGCGGAACACCTGAAAGGCGTGCTCGGCTGGCTCGAGGAGCGTAACGCCGGCAACGCCTGAAACACGCATCATGACGCCGTTCACGCGCCGCTCAGCGGAGCGTGAACGGCGTTTTCGTCTGCGCTGGACATCATCCCGGTTTTTCGGCAAACTCCTGCGCTACCCTCTTTTAACGGCCTGTAGAGGCGGAAGAGTCGCTATCTTGCCGCGATCTAATGAAACTTGGCCATGGTTGACAGCACCGGGCCAACGGCCACTCACCGCACCCAACCGATCGGGACGAACGTCATGGATATCCGCAAGGTCAAGAAGCTGATCGAGCTGCTCGAAGAGTCAAACATCAGCGAAATCGAGATCCAGGAAGGCGAGGAGTCGGTTCGCATCAGCCGCCACCCCAACGGCGTGAACTGGCAGCCCAGCATGCCCCAAGGCTACGCCCCGGCCCCCCATCCGGCTCCCGCCGCGGCTCCGGCACCCGCCGAGAGCGCCGAGCCGGTCGCCGCCGAAGGTCCCAGCTTCCAGGGCCAGGCCATCACTTCTCCCATGGTAGGCACCTTCTACCGCTCACCGGCCCCGGGCGCCAAGGCCTTTGTCGAGGTCGGCTCCCACGTCAAGAAGGGCGAGACGGTGTGCATCGTCGAGGCGATGAAGATGATGAACCAGATCGAGGCCGACCGTGACGGTGTAGTCGAGGCCATCCTGGTCGAGGATGGCGAGCCGGTAGAGTTCGACCAGCCGCTGGCCGTCATCGCCTGAGCATCGCTTAGCTCTTCATTCACCCGATACTGGCGGACCCATCATGCTGGACAAGGTTCTTATCGCCAACCGCGGCGAGATCGCCCTGCGCATCCTGCGCGCCTGCAAGGAACTGGGCATCAGGACAGTGGCGGTCCACTCCAAGGCCGACCGCGAGCTGATGCACGTGCGCCTGGCCGACGAGGCCGTATGCATCGGGCCGGCCCCTTCGGCCCAGTCCTACCTCAACATCCCGGCGCTGATCAGTGCCGCCGAAGTCACCGACAGCAGCGCCATCCACCCCGGCTACGGCTTTCTCTCCGAGAACGCCAACTTCGCCGAGCAGGTGGAGCGCTCCGGCTTCACCTTCATCGGGCCCAAGGCCGAGACCATCCGCCTGATGGGCGACAAGGTCAGCGCCATCGAGTCGATGAAGAAGGCCGGCGTACCCACGGTGCCGGGCTCCGACGGCCCGCTGCCCGAAGGGGAAGGTGAGGAAGCCGAGATCCTGGCCACGGCACGCCGCATCGGCTACCCGGTGATCATCAAGGCCGCCGCCGGCGGCGGCGGGCGCGGCATGCGCGTGGTGCACACCGAGGCGCACCTGCTCTCCGCGGTCAACGTGACCCGCACTGAGGCCCACACCTCCTTCGGCGACGGCACCGTCTACATGGAGAAGTTCCTTGAGAATCCGCGCCACGTGGAGGTGCAGGTACTCGCCGACGGCCAGGGCAATGCCATCCATCTCTATGACCGCGACTGCTCGCTACAGCGCCGCCATCAAAAGGTGATCGAGGAGGCCCCCGCGCCGATGCTCGATCCCGAGGCCCGCGCCGAAGTGCTCGAGGCGTGTCGCCAGGCCTGCATCACCATCGGCTATCGCGGCGCCGGCACCTTCGAGTTCCTCTACGAGGATGGCCAGTTCTTCTTCATCGAGATGAACACCCGCGTGCAGGTAGAGCACCCGGTGACCGAGATGGTCACCGGCGTGGATATCGTCCGGGAGCAGCTGCGCATCGCCTCCGGTCTGCCGCTCTCCATCCGCCAGGAGGATGTGGAGCTCAGCGGCCACGCCTTCGAGTGCCGCATCAATGCCGAGGATCCGCGCACCTTCATGCCCTCTCCGGGCAAGGTCAGCCTCTATCACCCGCCGGGCGGCCTGGGCGTGCGCATGGACTCCCACCTCTACACCGGCTACACCGTGCCGCCCCACTACGACTCGCTGATCGGCAAGCTGATCACTTGGGGTGCCGACCGTGAGACGGCGCTGACCCGCATGCGGGTCGCCCTGGACGAGCTGCTGGTGGAGGGCATCAAGACCAACACCGACCTGCACAAGGATCTGGTGCGTGACGGCTACTTCCGGCAGGGTGGCGTCAATATCCACTATCTGGAGAAGAAGCTGGGGCTGTAACTCTTTGATCCTCAGCCACTTCAACCCCGAGTGCCACATAGCTCGGGGCTGATCCGGCGGCAGGCTTGTTCGGGGGCGCTGTGACCCCCTCCTTGGGCGCTACCGACGCCATCCCTGGCGTAGCCCCCCCTCCAAGTCTGCCCCCGGCGCCCCTAGCCAAGCCATTTTTCCAGGCCGCATCGACACCGCCGTGCGGCCTTTTTATTTCTGAGCCACCACGGGAACCTTTATGCCCTGGCTTCAACTCAAGGCCCATATCGCCCCGGAGCAGGCCGAGACCCTCGAGGAGCTGCTGCTCGCCGAGGGGGCCACCGCCATCACCCTTCAGGACGCCCATGACGACCCGGTATTCGAGCCCGAGCGCGGTAGCACTCCGTTGTGGCACGAGACGGTACTCACCGGGCTCTACGACGACCTAGAGGGGGTCGATGCCATGCTCGAACGGGTGCATCAGGCCTGGGCTGCCGAGCAGCCCGAGGAGCCCTGCCCCGAGATCGAGGTCGAGCTGCTCGCCGACCGCGACTGGGAGCGCGAGTGGATGGATGACTTCACGCCGCTGCAGATGGGTGAACGGCTGTGGATCGTGCCCAGCTGGCACGAGCCCCCGGAACCGGGCGCGGTCAACCTGCACCTGGATCCGGGTCTCGCCTTCGGTACCGGCACCCACCCCACCACCGCACTCTGCCTGGCCTGGCTCGACGGCCTGGCGATAAGCGAGGCCCTCGACGGCCAGGCGATCCTCGACATAGGCACCGGGTCGGGAATACTCGCCATCGCCGCCCTCAAGCTCGGGGCCGCCAGCGCGACGGGCACCGATATCGACCCCCAGGCGCTCACCGCGAGCCGCGACAACGCCGAACGCAACGAGGTCGCCGAGGACGCACTGCGCCTCTGCTACCCGGAGCAGCTCGACGACGGCGAGGCCTTTCCGGTCGTGGTGGCCAACATTCTCGCCGGGCCGCTGGTCGAGATGGCGCCGATGATCGCCGGACACATCGCCCCCGGCGGACGCCTGGCGCTCTCCGGCATCCTCGCGGCCCAGGCCGAGGAGGTACTCCAGGCCTATCGTGAACAGGGCCTGCGCATGGACGAGCCGGTCACCCGCGAGGGTTGGGTCCGTCTCACCGGTCGTCGCCCGAGCTAGCCACGCCCGACTGCCACTTCACCCTGTCCGGCGGGGGGCGTATGATATGCCCCCTCTTGCCGCCACTGCCCCGAGCCATGTCCGACTCCAGCCAGCCATTGCCCCGCATCGGTGACCATACCCTGCCCAACCGGGCCATCCTGGCGCCGATGGCCGGTGTCACCGATCGCCCCTTCCGGCAGCTGTGTCGCCGCCTGGGTGCCGGGCTGGTGGTTGGCGAGATGGTCACCTCGGATCCCAACCTGTGGCACACCCGCAAGTCGCGGCTGCGCATGGACCACCGCGGCGAGCCCGGGCCGCGCAGCGTGCAGATTGCTGGGGGCGACGCTGCGATGCTGGCCGAGGCCGCCCGCCTCAACGCCGACCAGGGCGCCGAGATCATCGACATCAACATGGGCTGCCCGGCCAAGAAGGTCTGCAACAAGGCGGCCGGCTCCGCGCTGCTGCGCGACGAGGCGCTGGTGGCCGAGATCCTCGAGGCGGTGGTGGCAGCAGTCGACGTGCCGGTGACCCTGAAGATCCGCACCGGCTGGTGCGCCGAGAGCAACAATGGCCTGCGCGTGGCACGCCTGGCCGAAGACGCCGGCATCCAGGCCCTGGCGGTGCACGGTCGTCACCGCCAGCAGCGCTACGCCGGACGCGCCGAGTACGACACCATCGCCGCCATCAAGGCGGCGGTGAAGATTCCGGTGTTCGCCAACGGCGATATCGACTCACCCGAGAAGGCCGCCGAGGTCCTCGACTATACTGGAGCGGATGCGGTGATGGTCGGGCGTGGCGCCCAGGGCAATCCCTGGATCTTCCGCGAGATCAACCACTATCTGCGCCATGGCGAACCCCTGTTGCCGCCGAGTGACGGCGAGCGTGCCGGCGTGCTGCGCGACCACCTGGACTCGCTCCACGATTTCTACGGTGACTTCATGGGCGTGCGTATCGCACGCAAGCACGTCGGCTGGTACCTGGCCGGCGACGATCGCTTCCATGAGGCCCAGCGGCGCGAGCTGAGGGGGTGCTTCAACCGCCTCGAGAGCACTGCCGACCAGCACCGTTTCATCGATGACCTCTTTGGTCATGCCCATTCGTCGGCCACCGCGCCTGACGAGTCGGGTGCGACCGCGAAAGGAACACGAGCCGCATGAACAGCCAAGCCCTTCCATCCGACCCAGAGCTTTCGACAGGCCGCCAACTGGACGATGCCACGCCTGATCTCTCAGTGCAGGAAGGTGGCCAGCAGCCGCTTCGCGAAGCGGTGGACCTCTCCATGCGCCGCTACTTTGCCCATCTCGATGGCGGTGAAGTCACCGGGCTCTACGCCATGGTAATGGCCGAGGTCGAGGCCCCGCTGCTCGCCTCGGTGCTCGAGCATACCCAGGGCAACCAGACCCGCGCCGCCGAGATGCTCGGCCTCAATCGCGGCACCCTGCGCAAGAAGCTCAAGCAGTATGATCTGATCTGATCCCATTCAAGAGGGGAGCCTACGGGCTCCCCTCGGCGCGTCGCCCGACCCGCCACCACCCTTTCCCTCGCCCAGCCGTCAAGAGAGTATCCCCATGGCCCAAACCTCCCCCACCCCGGTTCGCCGCGCCCTGATCAGCGTCTCCGACAAGACAGGCATCGTCGACTTCGCCCGCGGGCTAAGCGAGCGGGGCGTCGAACTGCTCTCTACCGGTGGCACCTTTCGCCTGCTCAAGGAGAACGGCATCGCGGTGACCGAGGTCTCCGAGCACACCGGCTTCCCGGAGATCATGGACGGCCGGGTCAAGACCCTGCACCCGAAGATCCACGGCGGCATCCTGGGACGCCGCGGCCAGGACGACGCGGTGATGGCCGAGCACGATATCGCGCCCATCGACATGGTGGTGGTCAACCTCTACCCCTTCGCCCAGACCGTGGCGAAGCCTGACTGCACCCTCGAGGATGCCATCGAGAACATCGATATCGGCGGCCCCACCATGGTGCGCGCCTGCGCCAAGAACCACGCCCACACCACCATCGTGGTGGATGCCGGCGACTACGCCCGGGTGCTGGGCGAGATCGCCGCCCAGGACGGCGCCGTGTCTGACGCCACCCGCTTCGACCTGGCGGTAAAGGCCTTCGAGCACACCGCCGGCTATGACGCCGCTATTGCCGACTACCTCGGCCAGCGGGTCCCCGGCGGCGAGGACGGCTTCCCGCGCACCTACAACCTGCAGTTCGAGAAGAAGCAGGCCATGCGCTACGGCGAGAACCCGCACCAGAGCGCCGCCTTCTACGTGGAGGCCGATGCCAGCGAGCCCAGCGTGGCCACCGCCGTACAGCTCAACGGCAAGGCGCTCTCCTTCAACAATGTCGCCGACACCGATGCCGCCTTCGAGTGCGTCAAGGCGTTCACCGATACCGCCTGCGTGATCGTCAAGCACGCCAACCCCTGCGGCGTGGCAGTGGGCGCCAGCGCGCTGGAGGCCTACGACAAGGCCTTCGCCACCGACCCCACCAGCGCCTTCGGCGGCATCATCGCCTTCAACGTGCCACTGGATGCCGAGACCGCCCGCGCCATCATCGACCGCCAGTTCGTGGAGGTGATCATCGCCCCCGGGGTGGCCCCCGAAGCCGCCGAGATCATCGCCGAGAAGCAGAACGTGCGCCTGCTCGACGTCGGCGCCCACTGGCCCGGCAGCCGTGGCCATGCCCACGACTTCAAGCGCGTCACCGGCGGGCTGCTGGTCCAGGACCGAGACCTGGGCATGGTCGGCCGCGACGAACTCACCGTGGTCAGCGAGCGAGTCCCCACCGAGCAGGAGCTGCGCGACCTCGCCTTCGCCTGGAAGGTGGCCAAGTACGTCAAGTCCAACGCCATCGTCTACGCCAAGGACGGCCAGACCATCGGCGTGGGTGCCGGCCAGATGAGCCGCGTCTACTCCGCCAAGATCGCCGGCATCAAGGCCGCCGATGAGGGTCTCTCGGTGCCGGGCTCGGTGATGGCCAGTGACGCCTTCTTCCCCTTCCGCGATGGCATCGACGCCGCCGCCGCCGCCGGCATCGCCGCGGTGATCCAGCCCGGCGGCTCCATGCGCGACCAGGAGGTGATCGACGCCGCCAACGAGGCGGGCATTGCCATGGTGTTCACCGGCATGCGCCACTTCAGGCATTAAGCGGCCAAGCGGCCAAGCGGCCAAGCGGCCAAGCGGCCAAGCGGCCAAGCGGCCAAGCGGCCAGAATGATTTTCACCCGTCCAAAAGCAGGCCCCGAAGGTTTCAGCCTTCGGGGCCTGCTTTTAACTTGGCGCTCGGCGCTTTCAGCTTGGCGCTATCAGCCCAGATCGATACAGAGGTACTTGGTCTCGAGGAACTCGTCCAGCCCCTGGTGACCGCCCTCGCGGCCGAGGCCCGATTCCTTGACCCCACCGAAGGGAGCAGCAGCGTTGGAGATCAGGCCGGTGTTGATGCCGACCATGCCGTACTCCAGGGCATCGGCGACGCGCCACACACGGCCTAGGTCACGGGAGTAGAAGTAGGCGGCGAGGCCGTACTCGGTATCGTTGGCCATCGCCACCGCGCTCTCCTCGTCATCGAAGGGGAACACCGCGGCCAGCGGGCCGAAGGTCTCCTCCCGGGCCACCTTCATCTGGTCGGTGGCGAAACTGATCAGGGTCGGCGAGAAGAAGTTACCGCCCAGCGGGTGCGGGTGGCCGCCCAGCAGCAGCTCGGCGCCGTGATTAACGGCGTCCTGGACGTGGTCGCTGACCTTGGAGACGGCGTTCTCATCGATCAACGGGCCGATGTTGATGCCCTCCTGGGTACCATCGCCCACCTTGAGTTCGCTGTTCATGGCCACGGCGAGCTTCTCGCAGAAGGCGTTGACCACGCTGGACTGCACCAGGAAACGGTTGGTGCACACACAGGTCTGGCCGGCATTGCGGAATTTCGCCGCCATGGCGCCTTCCACCGCGGCGTCCAGGTCGGCATCCTCGAAGACGATGAAGGGGGCATTCCCGCCCAGTTCCAGGGAGATCTTCTGGATATGCTGCGAGGCGTTGGCCATCAGCTCACGCCCGACCTCGGTGGAGCCGGTGAAGGTGATCTTGCGCACCAGCGGCGACTCGGTCATGGCCGCGGCGATCTCGCTGGCACGCCCGGGTACCACGTTGAACACGCCGCGCGGCACGCCGGCGCGCTCGGCCAGCAGGGCCAGGGCGGTGGCCGAGAACGGCGTCTGGCTGGCCGGCTTGCAGACGATGGTACAGCCAGCGGCCAGGGCCGCCCCGGCCTTGCGGGTGATCATGGCAGCAGGGAAGTTCCAGGGGGTGATGGCCCCGACCACACCTACCGGCTGCTTGGTCACCACGATGCGCTGATTGGCCTTGGCGGCGGGGACGGTATCACCGTAGACACGGCGTGCCTCCTCGGCGAACCAGCGCAGGAAGCTGGCCGCGTAGGCGATCTCCCCGGCGGCCTCCTTGAGCGGCTTGCCCTGCTCGAAGGTCATGATCATCGCCAGATCATCCTGGTGTTCGAGCATCAGCTCGTACCACTTCATCAGGATGTCGGCGCGCTCCAGGGCGGTCAGTCCCTTCCAGGCCGGCAGCGCGGCATGGGCGGCCTCGATGGCGCGTTCGGTCTCGGCGCGACCCAGGCGCGGCACATCACCCATGGGCTCGCCGGTGGCCGGGTTGACGACCTGGATCTGCTCGCCGCTGTCGGCGGCTACCCAACTGCCATCGATATAGGCAAAGGGGCAGTAGAGCTGCGTTTCCTTGAGGGCTTCCATCTTGTTCTCCCGCCGCATCGCGGCATTTGTCGGTTTGCCCTCATGCTAAGCGCAAAGGCCCCACCACTCCAAGCGACGCTGCACACCTTTTCGCATACCGGCATCAACGCGGCTTGCGGCTCTCTCAGCGAAGCTGACGGCTCTCGGAGAGAGTAATGGAGACCGAGTCGGCGAAGCGCAGGGCGTGGGGCTTGTCGATCTCGACCTGGGCGGTGAGCACCTGCTCGTGGGCCATGATCAGGTCGAGCACCTCGCGAGTCATGCGCTCGAGCAGCAGAAAGCGATTCTCCTCGACATGGGCGATCACCTGCTTGGTGATGGTGCGGTAGTTCAACGCCTGCTCGATATGGTTGAACGCCACCGCCTTGTCGGCGCGATAGCGGATCACCGCATTGATCACCACGTCCTGGCGGTTCTTGATCTCCTCCTCCTTGATGCCGATATGCGTGCGCAGGCGGAGGTTCTTGATGCGAATGGTCGCCAGATCATGGTCGAAGTGCTGGTCGTCGATGGCGTGCAGCGGCATGGCCGACTCTCCTGGGTAATGCACCTGAGTGGTGAGCTGGGGGCTCAGCGTCCGTTGATCAGCGTCAGGAACTCCTGGCGGGTCGACTGATTCTGGCGGAAGGCGCCGAGCATCACCGAGGAGGTCATGCTGGAGTTCTGCTTCTCGACACCGCGCATCATCATGCACAGATGGCGAGCCTCGATCACCACCGCCACGCCACGAGCACCAGTCACCTCCTGAACGGCCTCGGCGATCTGGCGGGTGAGGTTCTCCTGGATCTGCATGCGGCGGGCGAACATGTCAACGATGCGCGCGAACTTGGAGAGCCCCAGCACCTTGCCATCAGGCAGGTAGGCGATATGGCACTTGCCGATGAAGGGCAGCAGGTGGTGCTCGCACATGGAGTAGAGTTCGATGTCCTTGACCAGCACCATCTCGTCGGTCTCCGACTCGAACACAGCGCCATTGACGATCTCCTCCAGCGACTGAAGATAGCCGCGGTTCAGGAACTGCATGGCCTTGGCGGCGCGCTTGGGCGTGTCACGCAGGCCCTCCCGCTCGGGATCCTCGCCCAGCGCGAGGATGATCTGCCGGTAGTGGTTGGCGAGCTCTTCTGTCATGGGGGCCCCGTCAGGTCGTCACTGGATACCAGTTTTCATATACACTATATATACAGAATCTTAGATTTGTACAAGATACTGTCGCTCCAAGCCCATAGTCTAGCAGCCTGCCGACCCCGTTCGGCATTCCCGCGGCGCTTTCTCGCCTTGCCTCGACTCGCGACATCCTGCCGCACCCGAAAGGGGGCGGTGAGCCGATACCTCAGGCTGTGATATTATGCAGTCTTTCATGCTGTGCAGATCTTTCCGCGAGAGCCCGACATGACCAAGACACCACTGCTGCTGGGCCTCCTGCTGGCCCCCTCCCTGGCATCCGCCGCCACCCTTGAGCTCCCCGCCGATGCACGCCTGGAAGTGCAGGTGGTCGAGTCATTGAGCCTCGGCGCCGACACCCCGCGCCAGGACGACATCCTGCTGCGTCCGGTGGCCGATGGCAGCGGTAGCCACCAGGTGCCCGACTACTGCGTGATGGTCGGCGATGCACAGCTCGATGGCGAGCGCATCCGTATCACCACCTCCAGCGTCACCTGCATCGACACCGAAGGCAACGACAGCCATATCTACAGTGGCGAGATCTCCGCCGCGGCCTACGACAGCGACGGCGAGTTCGGCATCAATGCCTGTCAGGAAGGCCGCTGCGAGCTCTCCCCGGAGCACGGCTTCGAGCTCCAGTTGGCCAGTGAGCTGGCCATCGAGGAACAGGCGAACCCGTCCGAGCAGATCAATATCGAGCGCCGCCAGGCCGAGGGCGACGGCGTCGCCAACCCGATCCCCGCCGAGCAGCCCGATCCCGATACCCAGTAATCCCCCCACCGACAGCTGATCCGCGCCTCCTCGTCCAGAAGAGGTGCGGCGTCTTCATGCCAACCAGCGCGGCGCCCGCTCGAGCGCCTGACGCTGCTGCTCCAGGGTCCTGATATGGCCGTCCCAGTAACCCGCATCTGCCAGCCAGGGAAAGGCTACCGGAAAGGCCGGGTCCTCCCAGCGTGAAACCAGCCAGGCGCTGTGACGCAGCAGGCGAAGGGTACGCAGCGGCTCGGCCAGGGCCAGTTCGCGGCGGTCGAACTCGCGGTGCTGCTCGTAGCCTTCGATCACCTCCGAGAGCTGCATGTGCCGCTCCTCCGGGGCCTGCGCGGTGATCAGCATCCACAGGTCCTGCACCGCCGGGGCCATCAGGCAATCGTCGAAGTCCACCAGCGCGAAGTGTTCGTCGCGACCCAGGATATTGCCGATATGGCAGTCACCATGGACGCGTATCGCCTGCTCTGGGTCCCAGCGATATGCCGCCAGCGCTTCATGCAGCGCCGTCGTGACACGCTCATAGGCCTGGCGCTGAAGGCGACCCAGCCAGGGGCCGGCGAGCACACGCTCGCGGGCGTCGCGCACCATGCCATCCAGGTCCATGGCGCCGCGGTGCCTGAAGGGCTTCCGCTCACCCACCGCATGGACGCTGCCGATCAGCTCGCCCAGGGCAAACAGGTGGGCGGGGTTCTCCAGCTCCGGCGCCTGACCCGGCAGTTGCGGAAACAGCGCAAAGTGAAAGCCCTCGGCATACTGCAGGCTGCGCCCTTCGGCGTCGCGCCAGGGTGCTGCCACCGCCACGTCCGCCAGCGCGAGTTCGGCGAGGAAGTCATGCTCCTCCTGGATGCGCGCATCGCTCCAGCGTTCCGGGCGATAGAACTTGGCCACCCAGCGACGGCGCTCGTCATCGTGGACCAGGTAGACGCGGTTCTCGTAGCTGTTCAACGCGAAGGGCTCGCCGGGCAGCCAGAAACCCAGCGACTCGATGGCCGCCACGACCCGGGCGGGAGACAGCGTGGAGAAGGGGTGCAGATCAGCATCCATGGTCCATCCTCCAAGGAAAACCCCACTCTACCAGGCTTCGCTCATATTTCCCCCAGTGGCGTGCGTGCCACGGCCCAAGCCTCCACCTCCTCGGCTCCGGCGGCCAGACAGGCGCGAGCCAGGGCATCCAGGGTCGCCCCGGTCGTCATCACGTCGTCGAGCAGCGCCACTCGGGGCGGCAAGGCGACCTCCACCCGGAAGCCTCCACGCAGGTTGGCTCGCCGTTCGCTGCGGCTGAGCCCACGCTGACTGGGCGTATCGTGCAGGCGTCGGCCACGCAGCAGCGGCACCCCCAGTCGCCTGGCTAGTCGTGTCGCCAGCCACTCGGCCTGGTCGAAGCCACGCCCGCGGGCGCGATACGCATGCAGCGGTACCGGCACCAGTGCCTGGGGCCAGGTGCTCGCCCGCTCGCTCAGTGCCGTTTCCAGCAGCGCCAGCAGCACCGTTCCGGCCCGCGGTGAGGCCTGGAACTTGAAGCGCCGCACCAGCCAGGCGATCTCGTCGTTGTAGCGCAACGGTGCCCGAGTACGCACGAAGGCCGGTGGCCGTCGCAGGCAGGTGCCACACGTCCGGCCCCGCCACGCCTCGGGCTGCGGCTCGCCACACACGGGGCATGCGGGCAGGTTCCACGACAGCCCCTCGAAGCAGGCCTGGCACCAGGGCCGCTCGGCGAGGACCGGCGCGAGGCAGAAGGCGCATCGCCCCGGCAGGGCCCGGCGCAGCACCCTGTCAACCAGAAGATAAACACGAGTTGACATCGCCATCTCGCACCGTAAGCTATCCGTCAACTTGTTAATTCTCACAAAGTTGACCATAGGCACTTCCCCATGACTCCGACGCCGCCTTCCGGTGCAGCCGATACCCAGAACCTAGCCACCCCGGGCGAGGTGCGCCACGACTGGACCCTCGACGAGATCAAGGCGATCTTCGCGCTGCCCTTCAACGACCTGCTGTTCCAGGCCCAGCGGGTGCATCGCGCCCACTTCGACCCCAACGCCGTACAGGTCTCCACCCTGCTCTCGATCAAGACCGGCGCCTGCCCCGAGGACTGCAAGTACTGTCCGCAGTCCGGCCACTACAACACCGGCCTGGGCAGGGAGAAGCTGCTGGAGATCGAAAAGGTTGTGGAGCGGGCCCGGGCGGCCAAGGACGCCGGCGCCAGCCGCTTCTGCATGGGGGCGGCCTGGAAGAGCCCCCGCGAGCGTGACCTGGAGGTGGTGCTGGAGATGGTGCGCCGCGTCAAGGCGCTGGGGCTCGAGACCTGCATGACCCTGGGCATGGTCGATGATGACCAGGCGGGGCTCCTGGCCGAGGCCGGCCTCGATTACTACAACCACAACCTCGACACCTCACCGGAGTACTACGGCGAGATCATCACCACCCGCACCTACGCCGACCGCCTGGCGACCCTGGGCCACGTGCGCGAGGCGGGCATGAAGGTGTGTTCCGGCGGGATACTGGGCATGGGCGAGGCACCCCGCGACCGCGCCGCCCTGCTCCAGCAACTGGCACACCTCGATCCGCACCCGGAATCGGTGCCCATCAACATGCTGGTCAAGGTGCCCGGCACGCCGCTCGAGAACGCTCCCGACCTCGACCCCATCGAGTTCATCCGGGCCATCGCCGTAGCTCGCATCCTGATGCCGAAGAGCCACGTGAGACTCTCCGCCGGCCGCGAGCAGATGGATGATGCGACCCAGGCACTGGCCTTCCTGGCCGGGGCCAACTCGATCTTCTATGGCGAGCAACTGCTGACCACCGCCAACCCCCAGGCGGAGCACGACCGGGCGCTGTTCACCAGGCTCGGCCTGCATTCCGAACCAGTGGATTCCAGCATGCCTACTGGCTGCGCCGACGCTACTCGCCGGCAGGCCTCACCGGAAGTCGAGCTGGCACACCAGATCAGCGAAGCGGGCTCCGTCGATCTCGCCTATGACGCGAGCGGCAAGTGAGCATCTGCTAAAACGATCGGCTCGGACGCTGTGATGGCAATTGACTTGCCTCGGGGCGTCCGTAAAATACGACGCCTGCCGTGCGGATGTGGTGGAATTGGTAGACACGCCAGATTTAGGTTCTGGTGCCTTCGGGCGTGGGAGTTCAAGTCTCCCCATCCGCACCATTCGATTTCCCCCTAGCTTCTCCCCTCCTAGCATCGTCTAGTCGATGTACCGGATTTCCTGATGTGACCGTATTGTGACTCAGGCGGTTGACGCTCCCCGGACCCGATGCGGCGCAAGATGCGCGTAACGCTCCATCATCGTGATGCTGGACATCTCGCCACAACCGGTACCGATACCATTTCGGCACAGGAAATGCGCCGAATTACCGAGGTCATGAAGGGCTGGTTCGGATAGACTGCCGTGAACGTATTCACGCGAGATCCTAGAGATGAGAAAGGCGCTCATCGCCCTTGCCGCATCGCTGAGCCTGATGCCCCATGCCCAGGCCGACACTCAGATGCCCCATGACGATAGCGACCTGCCCGAATGGGCGGAAAAGCGTATCGGCCCCTTCCACGCCACCATGACCGACTGGGTGGATGGCACGTCCCGCAGCATCGACGGCTTCTTCGGTACCACCGACGCGCTGACCGTGGACTCCGACTCCTACCTGCGCATCAGCCAGGAGTTCGCCTGGAAGGAGGGCGAGGAGTTCGACCAGGACCTGGGCGCCCGCTTCCGCCTCGACCTGCCCACCACCGAGGAGCGCCTGCGCCTGATCATCGAGAGCGAGCCGGAGGAGACTCGCGGCACTCTCGGCGAACAGGAGTCCTCGCTGACCGACGACCGCGTCGACAGCATCGAGGACGTGCTGGTGGGACTGCGCACCATGGGGGAAGGCGACCGCACCCGGGAGTGGAACACCGAGCTCGGCGGCGGCGTCAAGCTCCGCCTGCCGCTGGAGACCTACGCCCGCGTCACCTCCGAACGGCTGTGGACCCTGGACGACGGCCCCTGGCAGCTGCACAGCGACAACCGCTTCTCCTGGTTCAACGACGACGGCTACTCGGCGCGCACCCGCTGGGATCTGGGCCGCCCGGTGGACGAGAAGCGTCACTTGCGCTTCATCAGCAACGCGCAGTGGCGTGAGGAAGTGGACACGCTGGAGTTCAGCCAGACTGCCGAACTCAACCAGCGCATCAGCAGTCGCAGCGTGCTGCGCTACTCCGCCGTGGTGCTGGGCGAGAGCCTCTCCCACACCACCATCGAGGACAGCTACCTGCAGCTGCGTTTCCGCCGCGATATCCACAAGGGCTTCACCTTCCTCGACGTCGCCCCGGCGCTGCACTTCCCTCGCGAGGTCGACCGTGACCCACGCTGGGCACTGACCCTGCGGGTCGAGATGTACTTCCGCCGCTTCATCGATCAGGTCTCGCTCTAGACTCGAGTGCGCCATGATAGCGACGCGGCCTTGAAGGAGCGGGACCGAGCCCCAAGGTGAAAAGGCAACGGCTCGCCGCGGCGGGCCCGCCATCCATCGACAAGGAGTCGCCCATGACGCGCATTCCCAATCCCGGTTTCGGCACCTTCCGCCTGGAAGGCGAGGTCCTCAAGGAGAGCGTGAAGAGCGCCCTGGCGGCAGGCTATCGGCATGTCGACACCGCCCAGTTCTACGGCAACGAGGCCGAGGTCGGCGAGGCGCTACGCGAAAGCGACATACCACGCGAGGAGATCTTCCTCACCACCAAGGTGTGGCACGACCGGCTGCGCCCCGGCGATCTGGAGGCCAGCGTCGACGAGAGCCTGGATCGGCTCGACACCCCCTACGTCGACCTGCTGTTGATCCACTGGCCCTCACCGGACGGCGAGGTGCAGATGGACGACTACCTGAACGCACTCAAGGCGGTGCAGGATGCCGGCAAGGCGAAGCATATCGGCGTTTCCAACTTCACCCGCGCCCACATCGACCAGGCGATCGCGATCCTCGGCGAGGGGACGCTGCTCACCAACCAGGTTGAGGTACACCCCTACCTGCAGAACCGCGAGCTGGTGGCGCACTGCCAGGAGCACGGCATCCAGGTCACCGCCTACATGCCGCTTGCGGTGGGCAAGGTGATGCAGGACGAGACCCTCAAGGCGATCGCCACCGACCACGGCTCCAACCCGGCCCAGATCGCCCTGGCCTGGATCAAGGCCCGTGGCCTGGTGACCATCCCCTCCTCCACCAAGGCCGAGCATATCCAGAGCAACCTGGCGGCCTTCGACATCACCCTGAGCCAGGAGGAGATGGCCCGCATCGCCGAGCTCGACCGCGGCGAGCGTATCGCCAACCCCGACTTCGCCCCGGCCTGGGACTGACTCGAGCAGTCACACCCCCTCAGCGCGCCGGCACGAACACCGGCGCGCCATCCACCCAGGCGGTGGCCAGCCGCTGGCCATAGAGGCGCTCCAGCGCCTCGGGAACCAGCATTGCCGCCGCCGGCCCCCAGCACGCCTCGCCATCCGGATAGAGCAGCAACAGGTGGTCGCACCAGCGCGCCGCCAGGTTGAGGTCGTGCAGACACATCATCACCGCCCGCCCCTCTGTCGCCTGCTCCCTGAGCAGCGCCATCACCGATGTCTGATGATGCAGGTCGAGGTGGTTGGTAGGCTCGTCGGCGAGCCAGATTGCCGGCGCCTGGGTCAGCACCGTGGCAATTGCCAGGCGCTGACGCTCTCCGCCCGACAGGGTGCTCACCAGACGCTCGGCCAGGTGGGCCACGTCGAGTCGCTCCAGCGCTGCCTCGGCCAGTCGCAGCTCCTCGGCGCCCTCCATCTGCCAGGGAGAGAGCCAGGGGTGACGCCCGATCAGTGCCGTCTCGCGCACCGTGGCGGGGAAGCCATCATGGCGCTCCTGGAACACCAGCCCCAGGCGCCTCGCCACCTCGCGGCGGCGCAGCGCAGCCAGGGGCCGTCCATCGAGGCACACCTCACCACGACACGGCGGGCGTAGTCCGGCCAGGGTGTGCAGCAGGGTGGTCTTGCCGGCACCGTTGGGCCCCAGTACGCCCCATACCTGCCCCGCCTCGACACCCAGGTTCAAGGCGCTGCCATCCTCGCGCCCCGGTACGTCGATCACCAGCTCACGGGCCGCCAGGGCCGACGTTGACTTGGCAAGATCGCCCATCAGGATCCCCGGTAGAGCAGGTAGAGGAAGGTCGGCACGCCAAGCAGAGCGGTGATCACTCCCACCGGCAGCTGCTCAGGGGCAATCACGGTACGCGCCAGGGTATCGGCGAGCAACAGCAGGGTGCCACCGGCCAGGGCACAGGCGGGCAGGATCAGGCGCTGGTCGTTGCCCAGCGCCAGGCGCAGCATATGCGGCACCACCAGGCCCACGAAGCCGATACTGCCGGCGCCGGTAACCGCCGCGGCAGTGAGCAGGCTGGCCGCCAGGTAGAGGCTCCACTCCAGCCGCCGTACCGACACACCAAGGGCAGCGGCCTGCAGCGGCCCTCGCGCCAGCACGTTGAGGTGGCGCCCAAGAGGCACCACCAGCAGGCAGGCGCCAAGCAGCAGCGCCAGCAGCGGCCAGGGGGAGCCAGCATGGGCGAGATCGCCCATCAGCCAGTAGAGCATGCCCGGCAGGCGCTCGACGGGGCTAACCGCCAGCATCAGCGTGATCAGCGCGCCCCAGCCAGCCGCCACCACCACCCCGGTGAGCAGCAGCCGCGACGGCGTCCAGCCGCCACGCCCGTGGGCCAGGCCGAACACCAGCAGGGTCGAGACCAGGGAACCGACGAAGGCCGAGCCCGAGATCACGAGCCCGCCGACTCCCGCCAGCATGGCCATCAGCGCCCCCACCGCGGCCCCCCCGGAGAGCCCCAGCACGTAGGGGTCGGCCAGCGGGTTGCGCAGCAGCACCTGCATCAGCGCCCCGGCCACGGCGAGCAGCCCGCCCACCGCGAAGGCGGCAAGCGAGCGTGGCAGGCGCAGCTCCAGGATCAGGGTGCGCGAGAGCGCCTCGCCTCCGCCGCCCAGGGTGGCCAGGATCTCCCCGGGCGCCAGGCTCACGCTGCCCAGCGCAACGGAAAGCACCAGCGCCACCAGCGCGGCCAGCGCCAGCAGCCCGAGGGGGCGAAGCAGCGCCATCACTCGACCGCCTCCCCGCGCCGTTCACGGGCCTCGTCGAGCAGCTCGCAGACCCGCCGACTGCCCTCCAGCAGTCGCGGAGTGGGCCGCTGGATCAGCGACGGCGGCACGAAGAAGAGGTTGTCGCGTGCGACCGCGGTGAGACCCGGATAGCCACGCCAGCGATCCAGCCAGTCGCGATTGTCCTCGCCCCGGCCACCGGCGAGGATCACCTCCGGGTTAGCCGCCAGCAGGGCCTCCTCGTCCAGGCGAGGCGCCAGGCGCTCGAGCCCGCCGAACAGGTTGAGGCCACCGCACAGCCGCAGCACCTGGCCGATCCAGTGCTCGTCGTTGATGGTCATCAACGGCTGGTCCCACACCTGGTAGAAAACCGACACCGGCGTGGCCTCGGCGTAACGCTCGGCAAGCGCCGCCATGCCCTTCCGGAAGCGCTCGGCTTCGGCCTCGCCCGCCTGCCGGGTACCGGCCAGGTGCGCCAGTTGCTCGATGGAACCGCTCACTTCGGCGAAGGTGCGCGGCTCGATATAGAAGACCGGCATGCCCAGCGTGTCGAGACGCTCGAGCTGCTCGGCGGGGTTGCCGGTGACCCAGCCGATCACCAGATCGGGCTTGAGCGACAGCAGGCGCTCCAGGTCGAGCCGGCTGTGGCTGCCGACCCGGGCAATCTTGCTAGCTTCGGGGGGATAGTCGCTGTGGTCGACGACAGCCACCACCCGTTCCCCGGCTCCGGCGGCGAAGGTAAGCTCGGTGGCCCCCGGTGACAGCGCAGCGATGCGCGAGGCGGGCTCATCCAAGCACACCTCGCGCTCCAAGGCATCCACGGCACACACCTCGGCCCGAGCCTGGGCCGCCGCCAAGGGCAGCAGCGCCAGACCGCTGAGGAGTAGTAGAAAGAGTCGATTTATCATCACTGCCCGAAGTGCACGCTAAGGAAGGCGCTGCGACCGGCGTTGATATAGTCGAATGGAATGCTCGCCCAGGTATCAGGATCGAGGTCCGATCCCTGGGCCGTGGCATACTCCTTGTCCATCACATTCTCCACGGTGGCACGCAGCGACCATAGCGGCGCAAACTGCCAGCCGGCGCGCAGGTTGACGATACCGTAGCCGGGCAGACGCTGCTGGTTGGCGCTATCGTTGTAGCGGTGATTCTGGGCGACCCAGGATGCGCCCATTGACCAGTCACCCAGCTCACGATCGATATCGACACGCAGGCCTTCGCTGGCGCGGCGTGCCAGTCGATTGCCGGTCTCGCGATCCTCGGGGTCGATCCAGGTGAGTGCCGTCGCCAGTGTCCAGTCATCGATCTCGACGCCTGCCGAGAGCTCGACCCCACGAATACGAGCCTCGTTGACGTTGACCGGTCGGAAGCTGGCATCTGGAGCGATCAGGTTCTCCACTTCGGTCTGGTAGGCGGCGAGATCCCAGAACCAATTCGAATACTGGCCACGAACACCCAGCTCGAAAGTCTCGGAAGTCTCGGCTTCCAGATCCGGATTGCTGGACCCCATAAACGGGAAATAGAGTTCGTTGAAGGTGGGAGCCCGAAAGGCCGTTCCGTAGCTGGCCCGGGCGACATGGCGATCATCCAGGGCATAGCCCAATGCCAGGCTACCGGTAAGCTCCTCGCCGAATGCCTCGTTGTCGTCGTGGCGCAGGCTGAGCTGGGTGGTCAGCGGCTGGAAGTCCAGCAGACCCTGGGCGAACACTGCGCGGTTGTTACGACTCTCCTCGTCGTAGCTGAGCCCCGAGGTCTGGCTATCGCCAAGATCATCCTCGCTGTACTCGGCACCAATCACCACCTCATGGGGGCCGAATGCCAAGGTGTTCTTCCAGTTGGCGGCGCGGGTTCGAGTCTCGAACAACGAGGTATAGGACGGTGCCACGGTATCGCGCTCATCGCGAGCCTCACTCAGGCTGACACGGCTCGACCAGGTATCCGTCACCGGAGCTTCTGCATAGACCGCCGCGACCTGCTGAACGATGTCGTCCTCGGCAGGGCCCGAAACGTCGTATTCCGTATTTCCCCGTCCACGCAGCGCCAGCATGCCCACCTCGGCGCCGCCGTCGAAGGTATGCGAGAGCCGCACCAGCCCGGTGGTGTTGTCATAGCCCTTGTCGTCACCGTCGCGGCGTACCGGTTGTCCCTCGGTATCGAAGCGGCTGGCGGCGAAGTGGTAGCGAGTGCCGCCCTCGGCGCCAGAGAGGCTGGCGCTGTAGCGCTGGGAGTCGAAGGAGCCACCTCCGAAGGAGAATCGCGGCGTGGGCCCACCCTCCCCTTCCGGGGTGAAGAGCTGGATCACCCCACCCACCGCATCGGCGCCATAGAGGCTGCCGCGGGGGCCACGCACGATCTCGGCGCGCTCGAACATGCGTGGGTCGAGGAACTCCCAGGCCGCCCCGCCACTGGTGGCGGAGCGCAGGCGAATGCCGTCGATCAGCAGCACGTTGGCATTGCTGCCAGTACCACGCATAAAGACGCTGCTCTGCTTGCCAAAGCTGCCCTGGGTGGTCACATCCACCCCCGACTGGCCGCGCAGCAGATCGGTCAGGCTCGTCGGATCCTGGCGACGCAGGGTGGCCTCATCCAGCAGGGTCACCGAGGCCAGGCTCTCGTCGGCAGTGCGCGGCGCCAGGGCCGCAGTAACTACCATGGGGTTCAGGGTCTGGGGAGCGTCGGCACGGTCGGCCGCCTCGTCCTGTGCCGAGGCGGCGTGGGAGATGACGGCCAGCGGCAGTGCGGCCAGGGCAAAACCCCTCAGGCCACGGAAGACATGCGAAGTGTTCATTTTCTGTCCCTTGCTCGCCGTGCTCACCCGCACGGCGCTCATTCTTTTATGGAGCCGGCGAGAAGAGGCGAGGAAGGGAGGAAGTCGGCGAAAGGAAATGTCGACGCGTGCCCAGCCCCACGACCGCCCTCCGCGATCCGGCATGAGCTCTCGGGCCGGTCTCCGGGCTGACGAGCGAAGGGCTGGCTTGAAGCCTGGCCTGCTTCGGAACCGCCGCCTTCCCATGCCGTCAGGCACAGTGGCGTTGTGGCAGCTCGTATCTCGATCACCGTTGCGGGGGCAGCGTCGGAGTGGCGGGTTGTTGTGAAGAACACCGCGAACCGACTTCCCGTTTACCCGATGGAGCGTCATCCATCGGCACCTGAGAGTGCGCGTAAACTAGCAATCCGGCGGGAGGGCGTCAATTCGCTGGGCCGCCGCTCGATACACCAGCGCGGTGCCCCGCACCAGTTACTTTACCTTGTCCTTCCACATGGCATGGCAGGTGACGCAGGCGGTATTCAGTTCCTGCAGGGACTGGCTGGCGGCGGGCCAGTCCCGCGCTGCCGCCGCTTCGGCGGTGCCCTCGGAATATTCATCCAGCAGCTTGTCGAAGGAGACCAGGCTGGACTTGAACCCGGCCTGGTCCCCTTCCGCCATGATGGTCCAGGGGTCGTGGCTCGGTGCCGGATGGGTGAGGATGATGTTGGCCCCGCTCTTCACCATCTGCGGATTCTGCCGCAGGATGCCTTCAAGCATCAGGCCGGAGGCGCCGCCCATGACCTCCATCAGCTCGCGATAGGTCATGTCTGCACGCTCCATGCCGGCCACCAGGCCTTCGGCGGTGCCCTCCTGAGCCTGGGCACCACCCACCAGCAGGGCCAGGGTGGCAGCGATCAGCGATGTGGTCCTGGCAAGGGATGTCATCGGTCTCTCTCGTGAACACTCCCACGCATCATGCGACGCATTGATGCGGGGCTTCAGGCTCTCGCCGCCAGAGCGTTGAGAGCGTGACCGGTGTTCTCGGTTTGCCAGGGGAGCTTCTGCCCGCTGACAACTGCCCGTCCTTGCGGCGGGTCAGCTTGTGTTTCCAAGCCCAATAGCGGGCACCGATGTTGTAGCTGGCGTTGAGGTCGGCGTTGTACTGCTTGCCGTTCGGAAAGGTAGCCAGTTCGTGCTGTGCCTTGTCCCGCTTGACGCGACCCGAGCCATCGAAAGCCCAGGAAGACGTGCCCCGGGCATAGACGTAGACAACCCGACCACCCGCCTCGGCCATTTTCTGCTCGATCAGCGTGGCCAGCCAGCGATGCAGCCACTGATGAAAGCGCTGGCGAAGTCCCGACCGCTTCTTGCCAGCCTTGGGGCGCCCGCCCTTCAGGTCTTCCAGCACGATCACATCGGCTCCCTGTGCCAGTGCGAAGTCGACCAGTCGACGGGAGGTCTGCTGGGCGATGTCCTCGTTGATGTGCTGGGCCTTGCGATACCATGTCCGCCCGAACCCTTTCGAGAGCCTGGCGGTCTTGCGCGCCTTGCGGCGAATCAGCGTGGCGCGCTTGTCGCGACGGTCTATGTCCGCGGCGGGGTGGAAGAATCCACGCGCTGCGACAGTGCCGTCCGGTGTCACGATGCTGGCCGTGGCCAGCGTATTGATCCCCACGTCCACGGCGCATACGCGCTGCTGGTCAGGGAGGGATTGAGGCGCCAACGCCACCGGCACCGCCAGGTGGCAGCGTCGATTGAGCACCAGGGTGGGCGACTTCACCGTGCCGAGAAGATGGCGCTGACGTACCGCCTTGATCGCCACGTTATGCCACAGCCACTCCTTGCCATCCCACAGCTTCAGGCTGGCGGTGGTGAAGTCGGCATCGAACTTGACCAACTGCCCGCGATACATCGCCGGATAGCAGCCGGCCACGGGGTTGAAGCGCGGTGGCTGGGCATTTTTCCGCTGGCGATCTCCCGACTGCCAGGCCCAATAGCGGGTCAGGTAGCTCGATACCTGGCCCTTGACGAACTCGATGGCGGCTCGGCGCAGGTAAGACGGAAACTTATAGAAACGCTTGGCGAAGTAGTGGTGGCGAGGCGAGGGATTTTTACTGGTGGGGTGCATCAGCCGCTCCACGGCAGCGGCAAAGCTGGAGGCCTGCTGCAGCGACGGCCAGTTGGCCAGGACCACCACCGACAACGCACGGCAGAACTGACGGTACTCCGCCAGCGTCAAACGCATCAGGTGTCGCTGCTGCGTCGTGGCTTGTAGTGGCCACTTGTCCGTGCGAATCATGGTTCGAGTCATGGAAAAAGCCTAAGCCATTACCTGATATTTACCCAGTATTTGCCTTGACGTTCGCCAAGGCTCGCCGCTTAACTAGCGCATCACGCTTCGCGTCGATACGTAGGATGCGCGGCTGACTGGCTCAATGTGACGGCATGCTCAGGCGCATGCTTCTGTCGCTTCCGCCGGCCATAGCCTCGCGGCCAGCAGGGTGGCAGCCAGGGCCAGGATGGCCAGGACCGCGAAGGCGGGCATCATGCCCAGGGCGCTACCCAGCCAGCCGGCCAAGGGATAGGCCACCAGCCAGCAGGCGTGGGAGAGCGAGAACTGGGCGGCGAACAGTGCCGGGCGCTCCTCCGCCGTACAGGATTGCTTGAGCAGCCGGCCGGTGGGGGTCATCACCATCGAGGCACCGGCGCCCAGCACGAACCACAGCAGCAACAACCCCACGAAGCCGGGCGCCATCAGCCCCGCCAACAGGCTGGCACTCATCAGCAGACCACCCGCCAGCATCACCGGGCGCTGCTCCAGACGCTCCAGCAGCCTGGGCAGGCTGAGCGCGACGACCATGGAGCCACCACCTGCGGCAGCAAAGGCGATAGCCACCTGGGTCTCCCCCAGGCCGAGCCCATGGCGCACGTAGACCACGGTATTGACGATCTGCATGGCCCCGGCCGCGGCCACCGCCATGTTGAGGGCCAGCAGTCCGCGCAGCCGCGGGGTGCCGAGATAGCGACTCATGCCCCGGGTCAGCCTGACCCAGACCCCGCCGCCGGTCGGCTGAGGATGCGGCGAAGGCAGCGACACGCTGACCACCAGCAGCGCCGAGAGCAGGAAGGCCGTCGCATTCAGCACGAACAGCAGGTTGAAGGAGATCACCACCAGCAGCAGCGCGGCAACCAATGGGCTCAGCAGGTTCTCCAGGTCATAGGCCAAGCGTGACAGGGAGAGCGCGCGGGTGTAGCGCCGTTCATCCTCGAAGATATCGGGAATCGTGGCCTGGAAGACCGGTGTGAAGCCAGCCGAGCAGGCGTTGAGAAGGAAGATCAGAAGGTAGACCTGCCACACCGCGGTGACGAACGGCAGGCTCACCACCACCGCGGCGCGCAGCAGGTCGAGGGTGACCAGCAGGGCGCGCCGTGGCAATCGGGTGGCATAGGCACCCACCATCGGAGCGATGCCCACATAGGCGATCATCTTGATGGCCAACGCCGTGCCCAGCACCTCCCCGGCACGCTCCCCGGCCAGTTCGCTCGCCAGCAGCGCCAGGCCGACCGTGGTCAGCCCGGTGCCGATCAGGGCGATCACCTGTGCGGAGAACAGGTGGCGATAGCGACGGTCGCGAAACAGCTCCATACCGATCCTCTTGGCGTGGGGTGACCAATGACCACCCGCAGGCATCTCGACTCACACCCTCCCTGAGGGGATACGGATAGCCTAATTCCGGTCGTGTGAAGGATAATTGATACTGGGCAAGTGAAGACGATTTCGCCCATCATGTCGTCAGGGCCAATGGCCTTGCCACCCATTCACAAGGAGAGGTGTATGAAATCCCTGTTCCGAGCTGCCGCCGCGCTGTTGGCGGTCATTGTCCTCTCGGGCTGTGCGGTCTACGCCGATGGCTACAGTTATCGCACCGGATATGAGCGCAGCCAGGGGGTGCCAAGCGGTCACCTGCCGCCTCCCGGCGAATGCCGTATCTGGTATCCTGAGCGGCCGGATGGGCAGCAGCCACCGCCCGGAGACTGCGACGAGCTCCGTTACGAGGTTCCCCCTGGCGCACGCCTGATTCGCGGCTGACGCGCATAAGGAATGGCACCTTATCTAGCCTAGCTGTTTAGTCCCGGGCCTGTTTCAGTGCCCCGTTGCTACCGGCAGTTGCCCGGGCAGTTTCAGGACAGCTTCCCGGGACATCGGCCTCGCGAAATAATAGCCCTGCAACAGGTCGCAGTTGCGGCGGACCAGGTCCTGCTGCTGGTCCCACGCCTCGATGCCCTCGGCGACCACCACCAGGTCCAGGTGGTGCGCCATGGTGATGATCCCCTGCACGATTGCTGCGTCGCTGCGTTTGGTCCCGATATCCTTGATGAAGGCACGGTCGAGCTTGAGCTTGTGGATAGGCAGGTCACGCAGGTAGCTAAGGCTGGAAAAGCCGGTGCCGAAATCATCCAATGCGACACGAATACCCATCGCCTTGAGCTCGTTGATGAGTTCGATGGCCGGCTCGGCGCCGTCGATCAGCACGCTCTCGGTGACCTCCAGTTCCAGCAACTCGGGCGGGAGGCCAGCATCGTCTAGTGCTGTCCTAACATCCTCCAGAAAACCAGTACGGCGGAACTGCAGCGAGGAGATGTTCACGGCAACCGGTCCCGCAAGCCCACCTCTGTCACGCATGGCAGCGGCGTCCTGACAGGCGCGACGCAGGATCCAGCGCCCCAGTGGGATGATCTGACCGGTCTGCTCGGCCAGCGGAATGATTACCCCGGGTGAGATCATCCCACGTTCGGGGTGGTGCCAGCGGATCAGTGCCTCCAGCCCTCGGATACGACCGTTCACCGCTTCCACGATAGGCTGGTAATGGAGCTCGAACTGGTCATGCCGCAACGCCGTGTGCAGGTCATGGCGTAACAGCACAGTCTCCTTGGTGATCCGTTGCTGGTCACCTTCATACCAGTGCCAGGTGTTGCGTCCCTGCTGCTTGGCGTCTGCCACCGCCAGATCGGCGCGCTGCATCAGCTGGTAGGCATAGTCCACACGTTCGCAGTTGCAGGAGATGCCAATGCTGGCACTGATGTGCAACGGCCTGCCTTCGACCATGAAAGGTTGAGAAATCGTGTTCAATATCCGCTCGGCCATCTCGATACCTGCCTGGCGCCCGTCGAGGTCGGGAAACAGCAGGGCGAACTCGTCACCGGTCACGCGTGCCAGAGTATCGTCAGTCCCCACCACCTGACGCAGACGTTCACCGACGGCAACCAGCAGCTGGTTGCCGATGTGGTAACCCAACCCATCATTGATCGTCTTGAAGCCGTCCAGGTCGAGGTGCATCACTATCAACAGCCCCGATGCTTCCTGGATCTGCTCGAAAGATGTCTCCAGGCGCTCATCGAATACCGCACGGTTGGGCAGGCCAGTCAACTGGTCATGCAGCGCCTGATATGCGAGTTGGGCCTCCTGCTCACGATGTTGGGTGATGTCCTGTTGGATGCCGATGTAGTGGGTGCAGTTTCCCTCCTCATCGAACACCGGGCTCAACGAGAGATGGTTCCAGAAGGTCGTGCCATCCTTGCGGTAATTGAGCAGCGGAACATCCACAGGCTGCTGCTCGGTGAGGGCCTGATGGAGGGCGGTAATGGCCTCGGGGTCGGAATCCGGACCCTGAAGGAAGCGGCAGTTGCGGCCTAGCACCTCCTCCGGGGCATATCCCGTGAGTCGATAGAAGGCGTCATTGGCATATACCAGAGGTATGTCGGGCTCAGCCGCATCGGCCATGACCACGCCATTGGGTGTGGCCTGTATGCCACGCTCCAGCAGCCGGCGCGCTTCTTCTTCCTGCTTGCGCGCGGTGACGTCGCGGCAGATGCCGTACACCCCGACCACCTCACCATCCACCGAGACAGGAAAGTTCAGGATCTCTAGTCGATAGGAGTGTCCGTCGCGATGGACGCCGACGGTTTCGTACTGGTGTGCTCCCCCTTCCCTGGCGATATCGAATCCCGCCTGGGTATGTTCCCTGAAGGCCGGCTCGATGAACTCATTGAAATGGCGGCCGATCAGCGCTTCCTCGGGATATCCCGTAATGCGCGTCAGCGCCGCATTGCCCCGCTGGAAGCGCCCCTCCATATCGAACTCGTAGACCCCATCGGGGTGGTTCACGAACAGCGAGCGGTGCCATTCGGCCAAGGCGCGATGGTTGCTGGCATCACGGTCGCGCAGGATCGCAAGGGCTACCAGCGCCGCGGCCTGCTTCATGCGTCGGCGACTCGCCTCGGTAGGGTGATTGGGATCGCGAAAGTAGATACCGAAGGTGCCCAGTAGCTCACCTTCGGCGGTCAGAACCGGGGTCGACCAACAGGCGCGCAGTCCCTCGCACTGGGCGGCGTCGCGGAACGCCGCCCAGCGCGGGTCGGTGAGGATATCCTCAGTGTTCACCGGCTCGCGACAGTAGGCCGCGCAGCCGAACGAGCCCACATCGGGACCAATGGGCACCGCCTGGAGGTGGTCCTGGTAGGCTTGCGAGAAGCGCTGGTTGGGAATGAGGCTGAGCGTCTGACGCCTGGTATCGAAGCGCATGAAGGCGGGCACGCCATCCGGCAGCAACACCTCGATCCAGCGTGCGATGGCGTCCAGGGTCTCCTCGAGCGGGACCTGCTGAGCAATCCGCTCGTGAACCTCCTGCTGCGCCTCCATCAGGGCCAATTCATCAAGCACTTCAACCGCTCCATGTCCATGTCTCCGGGTTGTTAAGCGACGTCCTTTGTCGCCTGTCAATATAGCGAATGGTGGATGAATAACCAGAAACGGGCAAGATGGTCAAGAAGCTGAATGAGTGCCCCCGAAAGCGTCTCAGCTTTCGGACACCGGCGCAGGTGTTCATAGGGAAAATACTCAGGAGCCTTGGATACCGCAGGTGCTGCGTTTATTACTTGAATTCAGGGTCAAAACCAGACATCAGAAATCCAAAATAAAACCGGCGTTTTTCCGAAACGGGAGCGTCGCCCGTGCTCCGAGAAAACGCCGGTGAAGCGTTGCGTCTGCTGAGTCTCGTCATCATCCTGCATCCCTGCCCCCTGCGCCGGCCTTTTGCGGGCCTTGCTCTCCTGCCAGCCATTCCAGCCTAGCTCAGGGGGCTTCGGACTGCCACGCCTGCCCTGTCCACGAACCAGGGTGCTCAATGAGCACCGGCACACGGGGTCTCCGCTGGCTATATTGATAGGGATGGACCGCCCTTCGCGCCTGGCCTGCCTCACCGGCAGCAGCGCATTCGTACCGGGCGCCAGCAGCAAGCAGGCCTGCCCGGTTCACCTGGAGGATCACGAAATGAGTGGCATCCTGCGGGGCGGCGTCATCGCCATCGGGCTTTTGGCAGCAACTCTGTCGAATGCACCACTGATGGCCGACGACACCGAAACGATGATCGAGACACTGCGCACCGCCACGCAGCGCTTCGAAGACGTGAACGTAGCCCTGGCGGAAGGCTATGTGCCGGATCCCTCCGGCGAGTGCGTGAAAGCCGGAGCTCATGGCCTGCCGCCAGAACTCGGGCACATGGGCATCCACTACCTGCGCCCTGACCTGCTGGGCCTCACCACCACCGAGCCACGCGTAAACGGCAACGGCACTCATACCGACTTCATGCCCCCCGCCATCCTGCTCTACGAGCCCCAGGCGGACGGGTCCATGGTGCTGGTGGGCATCGAGAACCTGGTGTTCGCGCGGGCCTGGCAGGAGGCCGGCAACGATGAGCCACCAAGCTTGCTGGGCCGCCGCTGGGACTACATGGCCGATGACCCAGTCATCCCCGGCGACCAGGCCCACGGCTTCGAACCCCACTACGACCAGCACGTCTGGTTCCGCGAGAATCCGAGCGGCAACCTGGAGCCCTTCAACCCAGCAGTCAGCTGCGATCTACGCAGCACCTAACCCCATAGGGGAGGCATTACGCCTCCCCTATTCTTTCGCCCGCGATGCCCCGCCGCTAGGTTCCGACGTCAAGCCGATAGCCCAGTGCCTCGAGCCGGTGACGTTGTCACGTGATCAAAGCCACACCAGGCCCATAGATGTCTTCGGGATTACCCGCCAGCACCGCCATACCGGCCTCGTCATCGGCGTGCAGAAGGTGCTCGCCGCAGTGCCGGCATCGCCAGACTTCAAGGTCGCTCCCCTCTGCCGATACCTCTAGCTCGCTGGCGCCCTGAGCGAGCTGGATTGCGGCCAGGGGCCAGAGGCTCACGGGCTCACCCTCGGTATCCCGGCCTTGGCCGAGGGAGCCGCCGCACACCAGCAGCGAGACGGCACCGCAGCCGCAGTCGAGTTGCACATAGGGTCCATTGCTCATGTTTGGCTCCTCGGGAAGGGGGTGGCCACAGTGTGGCAGCCGCAGGCGACCCTGCCGAACCGGGACCCGGCTTGGCCAGCGCCGGGCGTGGAGTATGCTGGTGGCTCACACGGAACCCAAGGAGCCCTGATCATGATCGACGACACGGACATGACCCACCTGGAGCGCTGCGTGGCACTGGCGGAGAAGGGCCTGGAGGCGGGCGACGAGCCGTTCGGCTCAGTGCTGGTGAGCGGCGACGGCGAGGTGCTGGCGGAGGACCACAACCATGTGGCCGGCGGGGATGCCACCCAGCACCCGGAGTTCTTCCTGGCACGCTGGGCCACGGAGCACCTGACGCCAGAGCAGCGCGCCAGGGCCACGGTATACACCTCGGGCGAGCACTGCCCCATGTGCGCGGCAGCCCACGGCTGGGTAGGCCTGGGACGGATCGTCTACGCCAGCTCCTCGCAGCAGCTCATCGGCTGGCTCGAGGAGATGGGCGTTGCGCCGGCGCCGGTGGCCCCGCTGCCGATACGGCAGGTGGTGCCGAACGCGGCGGTCGAGGGGCCGGTGCCGGCCTTCGCCGAGCGGATCCGCGAGCTGCACCGCCGTCTGCACGGCGCCTGAGGGTCTCGCTGCCGGCTCAGCCGCTGGCCAGGGCCTGTTGCACGAAAGCCTCACAACGCTGATGGGCCGCGCGCTGGCTTAACCCGGCCCAGTAGGCCTCGAACTCGGGGCGCCGCGGCAGGGTGCCGAACTGCATACCCCAGCCGATGTGAGAGCCCACGTAGACATCGGCCGCGCTGAAAACATCGCCGGCAATGTAGGACTTTCCCGCCACGGCGCCGGCCAGGGCTTCCACCAGCGTCCAGTAGTCGCCGCAGCCCAGCCGCATCTTTTGCTCCGCCGTGGGCTGCACACCCAGGTCATTGAGGGCTATTGCGCTCTCCAGCGGCCCGGCTGCAAGGAAGAGCCAGCGGTAGTAGTCGCCCCTGGCAGACAGCGGCGGCGCCAGCCCCGCCTCGGGGAAGGCATCCGCCAGATAGGCACAGATCGCCGCGGCCTCGGTGACCACGGTGTCGCCATGGCGGATGGCGGGCACCTTGCCCAGCGGATTGATCGCCAGATAGTCAGGAGCCTTCATGGCGGCACCGTACTCGAGGGCCACCATGCGGTAGTTGACGCCGAGCTCCTCCAGCATCCAGTGGACGATGCCGCCCCGCGACAACGGGTTGGTGTAGAAGACCAGCTCGGCGGGCGCCGCCTCGGACGAGGCACCCTCGGTGTGCTGGCTCCCTTCGGGTTCCCCCAGTGCCGGCGGCGGCAGCGTCACCTCGGGCGGCAGCACATACCCCTCGCCGGGCTGGTTGACCACCTCGATACCCACCGCGCGCAGCACGGCGATCTCCTGGTAGAGCGTGCGCAGCGAGATGCCCAGCGCCTCGGCAAGCTCGGGACCGGGTACGGGCTCCTGACGGTGGCGCAGCTGGCGAATCAGCTGCTGCAGGCGGATGGATCGAGACATGGACGATTCCTCCTGAAGTGGTCGACATGCGACGGAGCGTCAAAACGATCAGCATGCCTCGACCGATGTCGGTTCACAGACCCTGAGCACCGCGACGCAGCCAGTCATGCACAAAGACCAGTTTCTGGCGTGCGGCATCCGAGAGCACGAAGGGATAGAGGTCGGAGAGTCCCATGGAGCGATTGACGTGGTTGACTCCCGCCACCAGGCTTGCCGCGACATGGATCAGGCGCTCGGCGTCGGGCTCCATGTAGGGGTCCCAGTGGGGACTCGGCAGCTCCGGCGAGGAGAGGCCAGCCGCCACGAAGCTATCCGTGATATCGGTGAGATGCAGCAGGTGGGCGGCGGTCTCGGCCCAGTCCTCGTGGGGATGCGCCGAGGCATAAGCGGTCAGGAAACTCGACTGCCAGCCGGGTGGTGGACCGTCGTTGAAGTACTGCTGGAGCGCTCTGGGGTAGTCCACTCGCTCGTCGCCGAACATGTTGCGGAAGGCATCAAGGAAGTCCTCCCGCAGGCTGAGCCGCCACCAGAGCATATGCGAGATCTCGTGGCGCATATGGCCGATCATGGTGCGGTAAGGTTCTTCCAGGGCCTCCCGACGCGTGGTGCGCAGCACCGCATCCGCCTCGGCCACGCTGATTGTCACCACCCCCCCGGCATGACCCATGGCCACCGGGGTCGGACCTTCGGCCAGCATATGAAACACCGGCGGAGCACCGGGATCCTCGGGCCGGAACCAGTGCCAGCGCCCCAGGTTGTCGAGCACCCAGCGCTTGGCGGCCTCGGTCTGCGCCCAGTTCGGCATGGCATCGGGGATGGCGGGATCCGGCGCCAGTGCGGTCATGGCGCAGGAGCGGCAGAAGGCGCCCTGTTTCGGGGCGATCCAGTTGCAGCCGATGACCTCACGATTGACGCAGAACGGCGGCATGGGCAGAAACGCCCTGGCCTGTGGGTCATAGGCGACGGGCGTGCCGTCGGCGGTGGCGAGGTTATCGAACCAGAGGGACCCGGCACCGACCGGGTTGGCAAAGACACGCATGAGGCAGTCACTCCGCTGTTACCGCAAGGCAGATGGCCCGACGCTCTACTCCGCATCGTCCTCCTTACTCGTCAGCGGAGCAAACTCCCTCCGTAGCATGCTGTTCAACGCGAACAAGGCGGCGAGGGAAGCCCCCGCCGCCTGTCGTTCGCCGTTATGAACGCAAGTCCATAAATCGACTCAGATTTCAAACCCCAGGCCGAAGTCCTCGGCGCTGATCGCCATCAGCGGCTCGGCGCCGGCCTCGATGGCTCCCTTGTGGGCGCGGGTGCGTGGCACCAGCCGCTGGTAGAAGAAACGTGTGGTATCGAGCTTGGCACGGTAGAAGGCGCCCTCCTCGGTGCCTTCGGCCAGCGCCGCCCTAGCCTGCTTTGCCGCGCGAGCGAACAGATAGGCCAGGGTCACGTAGCCGGAGTACATCAGGTAGTCGACGCTGGCCGCGCCCACCTCCTCGCGGTCGGTCATCGCTTTCATGCCGATAGCCATGGTCATCTCGCCCCACTCGGCGTTGAGCTTGGCCAGCGGGCGCACGAACTCGGCCAGCTCGCTGTTGCCCTCCTCGGCCTGGCAGAACTTGTGGATCTCCTTGGTGAACACCTTGAGGCTCTCGCCCTGGCTCATCAGCACCTTGCGGCCCAGCAGGTCGAGGGCCTGGATGCCAGTGGTGCCCTCATAGAGGCGGGTGATCCGCGCATCGCGCACCAGCTGCTCCATACCCCACTCCTGGATGAAGCCGTGGCCGCCGAACACCTGAACGCCCTCATTGGTGGCCTCGAAGCCCGCCTCAGTGAGGAACGCCTTGACGATCGGAGTCAGCAGGCCCAGCAGGGTCTCGGCGCGCTCTTTCTCGGCAGCATCCGTGCCGTGCTCGACGATATCGATCATCTGCGCGGTGTAGAGCACCAGCATCCGGCCACCCTCGGCGAAGGCCTTCTGGGTCAGCAACATGCGGCGCACGTCCGGGTGGACGATGATCGGGTCGGCGGCCTTCTCCGGCGCCTTGGGTCCGGAGAGCGCACGCATCTGCAGGCGGTCGCGGGCATAGGCCAGGGCGTTCTGGAAGCTTGCCTCGGTGAGGCCCAGTCCCTGGATGCCGACGCCGATGCGGGCAGCGTTCATCATGGTGAACATGCAGGCCAGGCCCTTGTTGGGCGCGCCTACCAGGAAGCCTTTCGCCGCATCGAAGTTCATTACGCAGGTGGCGTTGCCGTGGATGCCCATCTTGTGCTCCAGCGACCCGCACACCACGCCGTTGCGCTCGCCCGGGTTGCCGTCGGCATCGGGCAGGAACTTGGGTACCACGAACAGCGATATGCCCTTGGAACCCTCGGGGGCGTCGGGCAGCTTGGCCAGCACCAGATGGACGATGTTCTCGGCCAGGTCGTGCTCACCCGCGGAGATGAAGATCTTGGTGCCGGTGATGTCATAGGCGCCGTCATCGGTGGGCACCGCACGGGTCTTGATCAGGCCGAGGTCGGTGCCACAGTGGGGCTCGGTCAGGCACATGGTGCCGGTCCAGGTGCCCTCCACCAGCTTGGTCAGGTAGGTGGCCTGCTGCTCCTCGGTGCCGTGGTGGCGCAGGGCGTCGGCGGCGCCGTGGGAGAGCCCCGGATACATGCCCCAGGCCAGGTTGGTGGAGCAGATCATCTCGTTGAGCACCATGGCCAGCGAGTGTGGCAACCCCTGGCCGCCGTGGGCGGGGTCCGCAGCCAAGCTCGGCCAGCCGCCCTCCACGAACTGGGCATAGGCCTCCTTGAAGCCCTTCGGCGCCTTCACCTCACCACCCTCCAGCAGGCAGCCCTCCTGGTCGCCACTCTGGTTGAGCGGCAGCAGCACCTCGCGGGCGAAACGCCCGCCCTCCTCCAGGATGGCCGCCACCACGTCGGGGCTGGCCTCCTCGCCACCAGGCAGGCTGGCGTAGTGGGCCGGGTAGTCCAGCAGCTCGTCCATGACGAAGCGGATATCGCGCAGGGGGGCCTGATAGTCGGGCATCTCAACTCTCCAATTCCACGCCTGGCCACGAGAAGTGTCGCCAGCGGTCAGTCACGAAAAGTGGCGACGGCCACTTTCAAACATGCGTTTGAAATTACGCGCGCAAGAATGGGGAGTCAAGCGTTCGTTTAAATTCCAGCCTCAAGCGACAAGGCGCAAGGGATGCCACCCATGAGCAAAATGAAAAAAGGAGCAAGCCAAGGGGTTTCCTTGAAGCTTGCTCCTTGTGGCTTGCAGCTCGCCGAAGGCCCTACTGCATGCGAATCCCGCCGTCCAGGCGGATCACCTCGCCGTTAAGCATGGGGTTGGTGATGATCTGCTCGGCCAGGCGGGCGTACTCGTCGGGCTTGCCGAGCCGCTTGGGGAAGGGCACGGCGGCGGCCAAGGCTTGGGCGGCCTCGTCGGGGATCTCACTCATCATCGGGGTCTCGAACACGCCGGGGGCGATGGCCATCACGCGCACGCCGTGGCGCGAGAGCTCACGTGCCGCCGGCAGGCTCATGCCCACCACCCCGGCCTTGGAGGCGCTGTAGGCGCACTGCCCCACCTGGCCGTCCATGGCGGCAATGGAGGCGGTATTGATGATCACCCCGCGCTCGCCATCCTCGCCCGGGGCGTTCTTCGCCATGGCGGCGGCGGCCAGGCGCATCACGTTGAAGGTGCCCACCAGGTTGATCTGGATGGTGCGGTTGTAGGCCTCGAGGTCGGCAGGGTTGCCCTCGCGGTCGACCAGCTTGGCCACGCTGACCACGCCGGCGCAGTGCACCACACCGGAGAGGCCGCGCTCGCCGCCGAGGGCGACGGCGGCCTCCACCGCGGCCTGGATGTCGTCGCCAGAGGTGACATCGCCGCGCACCGCCCGGGCGGCGTCGCCCAGGCGCTCGGCGTGGGCCTGGACGGCGTCGCTGAGATCGCAGAGCACCACCCGGCCGCCGCCGGCGACCAGTCGCTCCGCGGTGGCCGCCCCCAGCCCGGAGGCGGCACCGGTGATCAGGAAGGTATTGTCCTTGACTTGCATATCGGGTTCCTCGGAGTTACTGGGCCGGTGCCTCGGTCTTGTCGACGGCATCGGCGCGCAGCTTGAAACGCTGGATCTTGCCGCTCGGCGTCTTGGGCAGCTCCTCGACGAACTCGATCACCCGCGGGAAGGCGTGTGTAGAGAGCCGCTCACGTACCTGCTTGCGGATCGCTTCGGCCAGTTCGTCGCTGGCCTCGAAGCCCTCGCGCAGCACCACATAGGACTTGATGATCTCGCCGCGGATCTCGTCGGGCTGGCCCACGGCGGCGGACTCGGCCACCGCCGGATGGGTCATCACGCTGTTCTCCACGTCGGTGGGGCCCACACGGTAGCCGGCGGTGGTGATGATGTCGTCGTCACGGCCGGCAAACTGGAAGGTGCCATCCTCGTTGCGGATCACCACGTCGCCGGTCAGGTAGTAGCCCTCGGCGAAGGGGTGCTTCTCCTGCCAGGTGTAGCCGGGGAAGAAGTGCGCCGGGGAGTTCGCGATGTCCACGGCGAGCACACCCGGCTCACCCGGAGGCAGCTCGTTGTATTCGGCATCGAGGATCGCCAGGCGGTAGCCGGGCATCGGCACGCCCATGCCGCCGACGTGCTTGGGGTGGGCCAGCGCATGGTGGTTGTTGCAGGTCATGCCGGTCTCGGTCTGGCCGTAGTGGTCCATGACCGGACAGCCCAGGGAGCGCTCCACCCAGGTGACCACTTCGCTGTTGAGCGGCTCACCGGCGGAGCTCGCCGCGCGCAGCTCCAGGGTCTGGTGGGCGTCATCGAAGAGGCCCGAGGCCTTCATCAGCCGATAGGCGGTGGGTGCGGCAGCAAAGTTGGTGATGCGATGGCGCTTCATGAAGTCAAGCGCCCCCTCGGCGCTGAAGCCCGCCTCGCAGAAGTGGGTGGTCACGCCCAGCAGCAGGGGCCCGGTGATGGCGTAGTAGAGGCCGTAGGCCCAGCCCGGATCGGCCATGTTCCAGAAGCGGTCGGTGTCACGCAGGTCGACGGCCAGCTCCATATAGAGGGCGAAGGCCGGCATGGCGGCAAGCGGCACGGCCACTCCCTTGGGCTTGCCCACGGTGCCGGAGGTGAACATCTGCAGGAAGGGGGCGTCGCGACCCAGGCGCGGCGGCGTGGCCTCGATGGGCGCATGCGCCAGGGCATCGGCCCAGTCGAGGTCCTCCCCGTGGTCGGCGCTGGGCCCGCCCACCGCCAGCACCGGCGGGCACTGGGAGAGGCCATCAAACTTGAAGCGGTTGGCGTGATCGGTGATCACCAGCCGGGTGTCGGCGCGGCCCAGGCGGTAGTCCACGGCATCGGGGCCGAAGGCGGTGAACAGCGGCTGGTAGACGGCGCCGATGCGCCAGGTGGCCAGGATCGCCACCAGCAGCTGGGGCGAGCGCGGCAGCATGCAGGCGATGCGGTCGCCCACGCCCAGGCCGCGCTCGGCGAACCAACCGGCGAGTCGGGCACTCTCGGCCTCGAGCTCGGCGTAGCTCATCCGGTTGACGTTGCCCTGGGTATCCTCCTGGACCAGGGCCAGCACCTCGCCGCGTCCGGCGCGCAGGTGGCGGCCGCAGCAGGACTCGAAGGCATTGGCCTTGCCGTCCTGATGATCGTCGAGCCGGGCGATGACGTCATCGATGGAGAAACGCTCCAGATAGTCACGGTACTCTGGCATGTGGGCTTGCGTGCTCATGGGCTGTCCTCGTTGGAAGGTTTGTGGTTGTTATGGTTTGCAGTTAACGTAAGCGTAAACCTATCAAGCGCTAGGTTTACGCTAGCGAGTCGGACCGCACAGGGCAAGGGCAGTGAACAGGAGAAGCGACTAGACGTTGGTCGAGCCGGCGCGGGATGCGCCGGTTTCAGCCGGTCGGGGCGGAGCGAGTGATCATGGCGACCAGCTCGTCGGCGAGCTCGTCGGGGGTGCGCGGCCCTTTGGGGTCATACCAGCGCACCGTCCAGTTGAGCGCTCCCATCACGAAGCGCGAGACAAGGAAGCGGTCACCATGGACCAGCCCCTCAGCCAGGGCCTCGTCGATCACTTCCTCCCACAGCGCCTCGTAGGCGTCGCGCAGGTGGCTCAGGTGATCTCGCGCCTCGGGGTCCAAGCGACGCCATTCGTAGAGGGCGACCACATGGGCGTTACGGTCGGTGAGCAGGGTCTCGAGGTGAGCGCGGGCCATGGCGTGCAACCGCGCCGAGGCGCTGCTGTCACAGCGAGCAAGGGCCTCCCGGGCGATGACCAGGGCATTCTCGGTGCCCTCTTCGATCACCGCGGCCAGGATCTCCTGCTTGTCGCGGAAGTGATGGAAGAGGCTGCCGGACTTGATGCCCATCTCCTGGGCCAGCATGCGCACCGTGGTGCGATCGAAGCCCTCCTGGACGAACAGCTGGGCGGCCAGGCGGGTCAGCTCCTTGCGGCGTGGGGATGCATTCATTACATTCATCGACATTTACACTAGCGCTTGCTTGGTTGACCCTGAGAAAAGCACAGCCCCGCCGGTGGGTCAACGCGGCACGGGGCCAGCCGGGACCTCGACCTACAAACACAACGCGGCTCCACCGGGAGTCGCACACCACTCCGGGAGAACCCTCATGAGCCATGCCAACGACATCGTCTTTCTTTCCGCCGCCCGCACCCCCATGGGCGGCATGCTCGGCAGCCTGTCGAGTCTCACCGCCCCCGAACTCGGAGCGGTGGCCATCCGTGCCGCCATCGAGCGTGCCGGCATCAGTGCCGACAGCATCGACGAGGGCATCATGGGCTGTGTGCTGCCCGCCGGCGTCAAGCAGGGCCCGGCCCGCCAGGCCATGCGCCAGGCCGGCATCCCCGACGCCATCGGCGCCACCACCATCAACAAGCTGTGCGGCTCGGGCATGAAGGCCACCATGCTGGCCCACGACCTGATCCGCGCGGGCAGTGGTGAGGTTGTGCTGGCCGGCGGCATGGAGTCCATGTCCAACGCCCCCCACGTGCTTTCCAAGGCGCGCACCGGTTACCGCCTGGGCCATGGCGAGCTCAAGGACCACATGTTCCTCGATGGCCTGGAGGACGCCGAGACCGGCAAGCTGATGGGCGTCTTTGCCCAGGACATCGCTACGGCCCGCGACTACAGCCGTGAGCGCCTGGATGACTTCGC
This sequence comes from Halomonas sp. C10-5, assembly GCF_057169305.1. Lineage (NCBI taxonomy): Bacteria > Pseudomonadati > Pseudomonadota > Gammaproteobacteria > Oceanospirillales > Halomonadaceae > Halomonas > Halomonas sp. C10-5. The sequence continues at coordinate 1,182,902 of NZ_CP175665.1, read as the reverse complement.
CATCGCCTCCCTCGAGCGCGCCATGGAGGCCACCAACGCCGGCCACCTGGATGCCGAGATGGCGCCGGTTACCATCACCGACCGCAAGGGCGAGACCATCGTCAGCCATGACGAGCAGCCCTTCCAGGCCAAACTCGACAAGATCCGTTCGCTGCGCCCCGCCTTCGCCAAGGAGGGCACCATCACCGCGGCCAACTCCAGCTCCATCTCCGACGGGGCCTCGGCGCTGATCCTGGCCAGCGGCGCCGCCGCCGAGCGTCTGGGCACCAAGCCGCTGGCACGCATGCTGGGCCACAGCACCCACTCCCAGCACCCCAGCGAGTTCACCATCGCCCCGGTGGGCGCCATCGACAAGCTGATGAAGAAGCTCGACTGGACGGTGGACGACGTCGATCTGTTCGAGATCAACGAGGCCTTCGCGGTGGTCACCCTGCTGGCCATGGACGGGCTCGACATCCCCCACGACAAGGTCAACGTCTTCGGCGGCGCCTGCGCCCAGGGCCATCCCATCGGCTCCACCGGCTCACGGATCATCGCCACCCTGATCCACGCCCTGCGCACCAGGGGCGGCAAGCGCGGTATCGCCAGCCTGTGCATCGGCGGCGGCGAGGCCACCGCGGTGGCGGTCGAACTGGTCGACTGATGGAGGCCTTCACCCTCAAGACCCCGGCGGGCGACATCCACGTCGCCCGCTGGCGGCCGTTGGGCACACCACCGGCTGCCAGCCCCATCGTCCTGCTCCATGACTCGTTGGGTTGTATCGCCCTGTGGCGCGACTTCCCTGCCCTGCTCGCCGAGGCCAGCGGCCGCGAGGTGATCGCCTACGACCGGCTCGGCTACGGCGAGTCGGCCCCCTACCCCGGCCCCCAGCCGGCCACCTTCGTCGCCGACGAGGCCAGCGGCAGCTTCGCCACGCTGCGCGAGGCGCTCGCGCTAGAGCGTTTCGTGCTGCTGGGGCACAGCGTGGGCGGCGGCATGGCGGTCGAGATCGCCGGTGCCCATGCCGAGGCCTGCGAGGCGCTGGTAACGGTGGCGGCCCAGGCCACCATCGAGCCGCTCACCCTGGCCGGCATCCGCGAGGCGGAGTCGGCCTTCGCCGAGCCGGGCGCGATGAGGCGGCTCGCGCGTTACCACGGCGACAAGGCCGAGTGGGTACTGAGGAGCTGGGTCGACAACTGGCACTCCGAGGCCTTCGACGGCTGGACCCTCGACGACGCCCTGGCCCGGGTGCGCTGCCCGACCCTGGCGATCCACGGCGAGCACGACGAGTACGGCTCCCTGGCGCAGCCGCGTCGCATCGCGTCCAGGACCCCGGGGCCCGCCGAGCCGCGACTCCTGCCCTGCGGCCACGTTCCCCACCGTGAGTGCCCGGAGGTGCTCGCCGTCCTCGTGGCCAACTTCTTGCCCGACCGGCCATGACCCCTCCGGGGGCCGTCTCAGGCTCCCATCAGCTGCTCCAGCGCAAGGGCAAGCGCCAGGCCCATTGCCAGCATGGGCAGCGACCAGCGATGGAACTCCCACCACAACCCCGGCCGCTTGCCCAGACGCAGGGCGATCAGGTTGGCGAGCGACCCGATGGCCAGACCGAAACCGCCCAGGCTGACGCCCCAGGCCAGCGGGCGCCACTCCTGGGCCACCTCGGCCAGCAGCAGGGTAGCCGGGACGAGACTCATCGCCGCGATGCCATCAGACCGTCGAGGCGCAGGGTCGGGCAGGCGGTCACGGGGGCATCCTCAGGGTCAGGAGGCGGCATGATAGCAGGCCCGCCACTCCCTCAAGGCCAACGCAAGGCATCTCCCCACCCAGGCCCCCCAGCGGGGTCTCGCCGGCCTTCCAGCGCGCCCCGGACCAGCGCAAAGCTCTGGTGTCCGGGTGGTGGCATTGATTACATATGGATTTCCATATATTTTGGAAGATCCTTGAGGAGATTCACCTTCGTGTCCTCCGGGAAGAGGCCCCACAAGGAGACACCCCGTGACGCCCCATCCCCTTGACGACCTGCCCAACATCGACCGCGAGCGCTTCCAAGTGCCCGACGCGGCCAGCCTGGGCATACCCGTGGACCGCGAGCATGCGCCGCGCATCCTGCTGCTCTACGGCTCGCTCAGGCAGCGCTCCTTCAGCCGCCTGGCGGTGGAGGAAGCCGCCAGGCTGCTGCGCGCCATGGGCGCCGAGACCCGCATCTTCGACCCGCGCGGCCTGCCGCTGCCCGACGCCGAGGAGGCGACCCACCACAAGGTGGCGGAGCTGCGCACGCTGGCCGAGTGGGCCGAAGGCATGGTTTGGTGCTCGCCGGAGCGCCACGGTGCCATGACCGGCATCATGAAGGCGCAGATCGACTGGATCCCCCTGGCGCTGGGCGCGGTGCGTCCCACCCAGGGCAAGACCCTGGCGGTAATGCAGGTGTGCGGCGGCTCCCAGTCGTTCAACACGGTCAACCAGCTGCGCGTGCTGGGGCGCTGGATGCGCATGGTGACCATCCCCAACCAGTCCTCGGTGCCCAGAGCCTTCATGGAGTTCGACGACAACGACCGTATGAAGCCCTCGCCCTTCTATGACCGCATCGTCGACGTCATGGAGGAGCTGGTGAGATTCACGCTGCTGGTCCGCGGCCGCAGCGAGGTGCTCACCGACCGCTACTCCGAACGCAAGGAGTCGACCGCCGAGCTCTCCGCCCGGGTCAACCAGCGCACCATCTGACAGGAGTCTCACCATGACCACTCATCAGGAATCCCATTCGCCCAGCACCTCGGAGGGCATGGGGCTCTTCGAGCGCTTCCTCTCGGTGTGGGTGGCACTGGCCATCGTCGCCGGGGTGCTGCTCGGCCAGTTCGCTCCCGCGGTGCCCGAGACGCTATCGGGCTTCGAATATGCCCAGGTGTCGATCCCGGTGGCGATCCTGATCTGGGCGATGATCTTCCCGATGATGGCGCAGATCGACTTCTCCGCCGTGCTCGGCGTGCGCCGCCAGCCCAAGGGGCTGATCATCACCACCACGGTGAACTGGCTGATCAAGCCCTTCACCATGTTCGCCATCGCCTGGTTCTTCCTGATGGTGGTCTTCCAGCCTCTGATTCCCGAACCCCTGGCCAGCCAGTACCTGGCCGGCGCCATCCTGCTGGGGGCGGCGCCCTGCACCGCCATGGTCTTCGTGTGGAGCTACCTGACCCGCGGCGATGCCGCCTACACCTTGGTGCAGGTCGCCCTCAACGACCTGATCATGCTGTTCGCCTTCGCCCCCATCGTGGTCTTCCTGCTCGGCGTCTCCAACATCCCGATCCCCTGGGACACGGTGGCGCTGTCGGTCTTGCTGTATATCGTCATCCCACTCACCGCCGGCTACCTGACCCGGCGCATCCTGATCGCCCGCCGCGGCAGCGAGTGGTACGACAACGTCTTCATGAAGAAGGTGGGGCCGATCACCCCCATCGGGCTGATCATCACCCTGGTGCTGCTGTTCGCCTTCCAGGGCGATGTGATCCTCGAGGCGCCGCTGCATATCGTGCTGATCGCCATCCCGCTGATCATCCAGACCTTCCTGATCTTCTTCATCGCCTACGGCTGGGCCAAGGCCTGGAAGGTGCCCCACAGCGTGGCGGCCCCCGGCGCCATGATCGGCGCCAGCAACTTCTTCGAGCTGGCGGTGGCCGCCGCCATCGCGCTGTTCGGCCTGCAGTCCGGCGCGGCACTGGCCACGGTGGTGGGGGTACTGGTGGAGGTGCCGCTGATGCTGGCCCTGGTGCGCATCGCCAACAGCACTCGCCATCACTTTCCGGCCGCCACACCGCCGAGGCCAGGGGCTGAGCCATGGCCATCGAGGTGAGTGAGCGCGCCAGGGAATGGCTGAAGAAGAAGGGTGGCGTGGCCACGGTGCGGCTCTCTCCGCGCCACGGCTGCTGTGGCGGCGGGGCCGATATCGCCGTGGCCGAGGTCAGGGCGCCGGATGCGCCCGAGCGCTATACCCGCCTCGAGTTGGGGGATGTGACCGTATACATCGACCCGACGCTGGTCGACCAGGGCCTCAGGCTGGATGTCGAGGGCTTCCTGGGCCTTCGCCACCTCTTCGTGGACGGCGCCTCTCCCTGTTGACGCGGTATCGGGTCGGAGGGGGGCTAGCCCCCGTCCGCCCACACCACCAATGGGATGGAGTCCTCCCCCCCCACCCTCGGCGCCAATGCGCCACACTGAGAGGGTAAGGCCACCGGCTGAGGAGCGCATCCCATGAACATTACCCGCGTTGGTGTCGACATTGCCAAGTCTGTCTTCCATGTCCACGGCGTCGATCGTCATGATCAGGTTCAATGGCGCGGCAAATACAAGCGTGACAAGTGGCTGGAGGCCATCGTCAACCGTGTCCCGGCAGGCGCCGAGATCGGCATGGAAGCCTGCGCGTCGTCCCACCATTGGGCGCGTGCGCTGCAGGCGCGTGGCTATCGCGCCAAGCTGATCGCCGCCCAGTTTGTCAAACCCTACGTCAAGAGCAACAAGAACGATCGCGTGGATGCCGAGGCGATCTGCGAGGCCATGGGCCGCCCCCACATGCGCTTCGTGGCCGTCAAGACGGTCGCCCAGCAGGACGTGCAGGCGGCGCATCGCATCCGCAGTGAACTGGTTCAGCAACGTACCGCCAAGGCCAACCAGATTCGTGGCCTGATCGGCGAGTACGGGCTGGTGGCGCCCACCGGCATCGGCCAGCTGCGCGCGGCCCTGCCAGGCTGGCTGGAGGACGCCGAGAACGGTTTGACCGATGACTTCCGTGCCCTGTTGGCGGGGCTCGCCGAGGATCTGCGCCACCTTGATGACCGAATCGTCGCGGTGACAGAACGCATCGAGCGCCACGCCCAGACAGACCCTGTCGCCAAGCGGTTGATGGCCCTGCGTGGCGTCGGCATCTTGACCGCCAGCGCGTTGGCCGGCGCCCTGGGCGACGCCCAGGCCTTCAAGCGCGGGCGCGATTTTGCCGCCTCGCTGGGTCTGACACCCCGGCAACACAGCACGGGAGGACGCGACCGCCTGCTGGGCATCAGCAAGCGCGGCGATAGCTACCTACGAACCCTGCTGACGCATGGCGCGCGCGCCGTGCTGCGTTACAGCAAGGGCAAGGAGGACAACCTCAGCCACTGGGTCAGACAACTGGCTGAGCGCAAGCATGCCAACGTGGCGGTCATCGCGCTGGCCAACAAGACGGCGCGCATCGCCTGGGCGATCACACGTCACGACAGTGACTATGACCCTGAGTTGGCGGCGCATGTGGCGTAACACCAACCCATTCAATTTACTTGATTTACAGTGAGATAACCCACCATCACGATTGCTGAGCATGCTGCAGATGGCGCACAGGTCGAACCGACGTCAGCAAACCCCTATATGCCTAAGAGCGAGTTGCTCGTACCACCGATTGGGAGCTGGCGTGCGGATAGCCCATCAGGGTCCGATGCCGTTGGTATCATTAGAAAGACCGGATATACGTGTGCAGTCGTACCTACCGTCCATCGTGCCCATGCTTGCAAACGGGGAGGACTCCATATACGGGCAAACGGATCCGTACCACGGCGGTTGGTCAAGTGTTGGCAAACCGTTTCATGTAGAAACTTACACCACGGAAGCCTCGGGCGTGCCACCAACGGTTGTTCATCGCGAATCGTGTTCGATGGAGCTGGGCCAGGAACCACCAGCGCTTGTGCTGGCCGTACCCCTTGGCCTCCTCCACCGGGAGTCCGAGTTGAATCATCTTCCTGACCCGGGTTCGCGGCTTGAACCACTGTTTCATCAGGCACATCCGTAGACGGCTTCGGATCCAGCTGTCGAGGTCGGCAAATAACCGGCGTGTTTCCGCCAGCCGAAAGTAGCTCGTCCAGCCTCTGAGGTACTTGTCGAGGCGGGCCAGCTTGACCTCGATCGATTCTCGATCATGTCCTCGGGTCAGTTGCTTGACCCGTCTCTTGAAGCGCTTGATCGTCTCTGTGCTGCAGCGGATCCGGGGGTTGGCCATCCCAAGGAAGCCATATCCCAGGAAACTGCTGCGCGAGGCGGCCACGACGCGACTCTTACTCCGGTTCACCGGGAGTTTCAGCCGTGTCTCCAGAAAGGCGGTCGTGCTTTCCTTGACCCGGCGACCCGCCCGACGACTCTTGACGTAGACCTGACAGTCATCGGCGTATCGGCAGAACCGATGGCCTCTGGCGTCCAGTTCCTTGTCGAGATCATCGAGTAGGATATTGCTGAGCAAGGGACTCAGGGGAGACCCCTGAGGCGTGCCTTTCTCGCGCTGGCTGACGAGACCACCCATCATCATCCCCGATTGCAGGTAGCGGCGGATCAGGCCAAGCAAACGCTTGTCGGGAATCCGCTTCGCCAACCTGGCCATCAGGATGTCGTGGTTGACCTGGTCGAAGAACTTCTCCAGGTCGATGTCGACCACGATGTTGTGGCCCTGCTTGACGTAGTCATGGGCCTGCTCAATCGCCTGCCAGGCGTTCCGGCCCGGTCTGAAGCCGTAGCTTGAAGGTGAGAAATCCTTCTCGTAGTGAGGGCTGAGCACTTGATGGATGGCTTGCTGGATCAGACGGTCCACCACGTTGGGGATGCCCAACATGCGGTACTTCCCTTTCCCTTTCGGGATGTGAACCGTCCTGACCGGCCCTGGCTGATAGGTCCCTGTCCGGAGTGCTTCTTTGAGCTCCTGCCATGACGCTTTCAGAAAGTGCCCGGTCTCTTCAATGGTGCGTGTATCGGGGCCAGGGGCCCCTTTGTTGCGCTGCACCCGGCCCCATGCATCCGCCATATTGGCGCTGTCCAACACATCATCCATGGATACCGGGTAGCAGGGTTCACAAGGTCTCCAGCCTGCGGTCGGTCTGCCGCTGCCAGTAAACTGCGGTCGGTTGTCATCGCGTTGGTCAGAGATCACAGAGAGACCTTTCACTTGCCTTTGGCCCTTCGGTGGGATGTTGCCACCTACTATGGCCGCTGCTGACTTCCCTCACGCCCTTGCCTCCCCTCCCGCTGAGCGGTTGGCTTGGCTCCGGCGGTCGTGAGGGACCTCCCGGGGTAAGACGCACATCTTTCCCGCCATGTAGCCGCCTCATATACGTGCTGCGCTGCCGTGTTGGGATGAGCTTTGTGTTCTTCAGCACACTCACTCTACGCAGCCCGCCTCCTATGAGATTCGTGTTCCTCGGCTCGGCGGTTTGCCGCAGGCTTCCTTCAGATTCCACCTCGCGATGGACACCCTTGCCGTATAGGCTAACAGCTACTCCCAACTTCACTGCTCGGGACTTTCACCCTATAGATGTGCGCCGTGCCCGGCGCACTGACGTCCTCCCCTCCCTCAGCTGCTTAGGCAGCTGCCGCCTGCGGCGGAAAGGAAGGGGATTCCTACGGCGCTCAGGCGCGGCATTGAGCCGCTCCTGAGTCGCTTCGGTGGGTTCCTGCTGCTGGCGGCCTTAGTGCACCACTCACTTCACAGGCTAACCGGGCGTGCCCCGCCCTTAATACATTGATGGCGCCGACATGATCGGCATTGGCCGCAAAGCCGCATTCGACGCAAGCAAACCGGGCCTGACTGCGCCGGTTCTCGGCGGCGACATGACCACACTTGGGGCAGGTGCGGCTGGTGTTGTGCGGTGGCACAACGACAAGATGCGCCCCGCGCCAGGCCAACTTGTAGTCGAGCTGGCGGCGGAACTCGTACCACCCCTGATCGAGGATCGAGCGGTTGAGGCCAGACTTCTGCCGGATCTGGCGGCCTGGCTGCTCGACACTGCCTCTGGCCGAGCGCGACATGTTGCCTACCTGCAGGTCTTCCAGCACCACGAGCGCGTGGTTTTGGCTGATCGTGGCGGAAGCCTTGTGCAGGTAGTCGCGCCGGGCATTGGCGATGCGAGCCTGGATTTTCTGGACGCGGCCCTTGGCCTTCTTCCAGTTGTTGCTGAACTTGACCTTGCGGCTCATGGCTTGCTGCGCCTTGCGCAGTGCCGTCTGGTGTTTCTTGAAGCTATTGAGTGGTGCCAGGTAGCTGCCATCGGAGAGCGTAGCGAACCGCGCCACGCCCGTGTCGATGCCCACGGCACCGCCAGTCGGCGTCGGCACTGCGACCTCGCGCTCGGTCTGGATCGAGACGAACCATCGCCCCGCTGACTGGCTGACGGTGACGTTCTTGACCGTCCCCAGCACCTCACGGCTCTTGCGGAAGCGTAACCAGCCGAGCTTGGGCAGGTAGAGCCGCCGGTTGCCCTGGTCGAGCCGGATCTGCTTGGGATCGGGATAGCGGAAGCTGTCGCGCTGCCCCTTCTTCTTGAACCGCGGGAAGTCGGCCCGCTTGGCGAAGAAGTTAGCGTAGGCGCGATCCAGATCCTTCAGCGATTGCTGGAGCGGGTGGATCGGGCCATCCCGGAGCCAAGGTGTCTCGGCGCTATTGCGCCAGCCGGTGAGCTGCTTGCACAAGGCGGCATAGCTGAGCTTCTTGTCACCGGCTTCATACCGTTCCTTTTGCAACGCCAGGCCCCGGTTGAACACGAAGCGGGCCATGCCGGCGAACTGGCGCATTTTCCGCACCTGCTCCCCGTTGGGCATCAGTTCGTATTTGAAGGCCTGGAGGCGTTGCATGGCGATCCGGTGACTGTAACTATATCCAGTATTATAGGAGGCCTTCGGCGTCCGCGCTACCCTTCCCCGCACTAGAAGTACGGGGCATGCCGCGCATTCTGGTCAAGGCGGCAACAAGTCCCGCTTTTAAATATATGCATAGACATATATATTGAAGGTACCGATCGACGCCTACGACACGAGGCCTCTCATGCCGGACACTCAACCCGCTGCCCCCTTTGCCAGGCGACTGCTGTGGCTGGCCAGGGAGAACCCCGACCAGGTCCGCTGGATCGGTGCCGTGGTGGGCATCTTCCTGCTGATCTACTTCCTGCCCGCCGGCACCGCACGATTCGACAACGCCGTGCTGGAGGGCATCCGCCTGACCCACTGGTACGCCCAGGAACATGTGATCCTCTGCCTGCTGCCGGCCTTCCTGATCGCCGGCGCCATGGCCGCCTACCTGAGCCAGGGCGCGGTGATGCGCTACCTGGGCCCGGCGGCGCCCAAGCCGGTGGCCTTCGGCATGGCCTCCGTGTCGGGGATGCTGCTGGCGGTTTGCTCCTGCACCGTACTGCCGCTGTTCGGCGGCATCTACAAGCGCGGCGCGGGCCTGGGGCCGGCGGTAGCCTTCCTCTACTCGGGGCCGGCGATCAACGTCATGGCGGTGGTGGTCACCGCCAAGGTACTGGGCCTGGAGCTGGGCCTGGCGCGGGCCATAGGCGCCATCGTCTTCGCGGTGGTGATCGGCGTGATCATGCACCTGATCTATCGCCGCGAGGAGCTGGCGCGCAGCCAGCAGAATGCCCGCGGCTTCGGCGTCGATGACGACGGCCGTCCACTGGGCCAGGTAGCGGCCTTCTTCGGCCTGATGATCGGCATCCTGGTATTCGCCAACTGGGCCGCGGCCGACAGCCCCACCTGGATGGCCATCCACGCCTTGAAGTGGCAGATCACCGCCGTACTTGCCGGGCTCTTCGCCCTGCTGCTGATGCGCCGCTGGGGTTGGCCGCTGCGCCAGGTGGCGATGCTGGCCGGTGCCGTGGTGCTGGCCGCCCTGCTGGTGCCGGGCGTACCGGAGCTGGCCTTCGCGGTGGGCATCATCGGCATCATGCTGATCGCCACCCTGCGCGAGGATGATCGTGAGTGGGCCGAGCAGAGCTGGGACTTCACCAAGCAGATCATGCCGCTGCTGCTGGCCGGGGTCTTCGTTGCCGGGCTGCTGCTGGGGCGGCCCGGCGAGGAGGGGCTGATCCCCTCCGAGTGGGTGGTGATGGCGGTGGGCGACAATGGTTTCCAGTCCACCTTCCTGGCCTCGCTGCTGGGCGGCTTCATGTACTTCTCGACCCTCACCGAGGTGCCCATCGTCCAGGGCCTGATCGGCAACGGCATGGGCAAGGGCCCGGCGTTGGCGCTGCTGCTGGCCGGCCCCGCACTGTCGCTACCCAACATGCTGGTGATCCGCACCATCATGGGTACCCGGAAGACCCTGGTCTACTGCACGCTGGTGGTGGTCATGGCGACCCTGACCGGCTATCTCTACGGACAGCTGTGGCCATGACGCCCAGCATTTCCAAACCCGACGATTGCAAGAGGAGCACACCATGAAACTGAGCATCTACGGCAAGGGCTGCAAGAAGTGCGAGCAGCTGACCGCCAACGCCCAGCAGGCCGCCGAGACCCTGGGCCTCACCGTCGAGATCGAGAAGGTCATCGACATGAACGCCATCATCGACAAGGGGGTGATGCGCACCCCGGCACTGGGCATCGACGGCGAGGTGGTACTCGAAGGCAAGGTGGCAAGCCCCGAGGAGCTCGAGGCACTGCTCAAGACCTGAGCACGACAGCCTTCGAGGATTGGTGAACCCGCCGGCGGCGTGACCTCAGCTTCCAGGCGGTGCTGGGTCATCCACCAGTCCCGCGGCTCGCAGCCGCTCCCTCAGGCGCTGGTTCTCCTCGATCAGGTCGGCGGCCAGGGCGGCGAGCTCGGGCGCTGCCTCGAAGTCGCGCTCCAGCTGACTCATTCGGCGGGCACGCGTCAGGTCATGACTGGTGAAACGCCAGCTCGCCACATAGGGCGAGCCATCGGCCAGCAGGCCGCTCTCGATGCGCTCGATGACCCAGTCGGTGTCTACCGAGCAGGCACGGGCCAGATCCTCGAGGGTCAGGGTCACCTCGTCGACCAGTTCACCGCTGACGATATGCTGCTGGGCCATGACCTAGCCTCCCCTGCGTTGGCGCGGATTGAAAGCCAGTTCATCCGCCATGGTGGCATAGAGCTCCCGGGCCCTGTCGGTATCGGCCGGTGGCAGCACGACCTCGAGTTCCACATACAGATCACCCGGCTCCGGCCCCGGGATACCCCGCCCCTTGAGACGCAACCGGCGACCGGTCTGCGACCCGCCGGGTACCTTGAGCTTCACCGGTCCCGAGGGTGTCGGGGTTTCGATGCTGGCTCCCAGGGCGGCCTCCCATGGCGTCACCGGCACCCTTTGATACACGTCTCGCCCCTCCACCCGATACCGGGAATCCGGCCTGAAATGGATCTCCAGATAGAGGTCACCCGCCGGACCACCGCCGAGGCCGGGACTCCCCTGGCCAGCGAGGCGAATATGCTGGCCCTCCTTCACTCCCTTGGGGATACGCACGCTCAGGGTGTGCTCCCGGGAGACCACGCGGCCCTGTGAGTCGACCTCGGGCACGTGCAGGACGATCTCGCGGGTCGCGCCCTGAAAGGCATCCAGCAGGTCGATGTTGATCTTGGCGTGGCGATCCTCGCCGCGCATTTGATAGCCACGCCCTCCTCGCCCTGCCCGGCCCCCCTGACCGAACAGGTTGGCGAAGAAGTCACTGAACTCCCCGAGGTCGGCCTCCTCGAAGCCTCGGCCGCTGAACTCGAAGCCGGCATCCCAGTCCGGGGGTGGCTGGAAATCCTGGCCCGATCGATACTGCTGGGCCAGCTGGTCATAGGCGAGCCGCTTCTCCGGATCGGAGAGCACCGCCTTGGCCTCGTTGATCTCCTGCATGCGCTGGGCAGCGTCGGGCTCCTTGCTGATGTCGGGATGATACTTGCGCGCCAGTTTGCGGTAGGCCTTCTTGATCTCCTCGGCCGTCGCGGTCTTTGCCACCCCGAGCACCTGGTAGTAATCCTTGAATTCCACGTGTTGAAGCTCCGGCAAGGGGCAAATGCCATCCTGAAGCACGATGCCACGGGCCCCACTCCTGAAAGGATCCAGCCACTAGTCCCAAGACTAGTCGAAAATGCTCGAGGGCAGGTGACGGGTGGGCATGGGACGGTTGAGGGTGAAAGGCGAAAGACCCGGCATGCCTCAGCACATCGCCAGGCGACGATCCGGCCGATTACCCATGCTGGCCAGGCGATTCTTCAGCAGGCCAAGGCGCTCCCCCTGGCCCTGCCGGGCGGCCGTCAGAACATCCTCAGCCCACTCCGGTAGCGCCGGTACCAGTCCGTAGTAGACCCACTGCCCTTCGCGCCGGTCGCTGAGCAACCCGCAGTTGCGCAGCTGGGCGAGGTGACGCGAGACCTTGGGCTGGGAAACCTCCAGGGCATGAGTCATCTCGCAGACGCACAGCTCCCCCTCGCTCAGTATCAGCAGGGTCAGCATCAGGCGCGTCTCGTCACTCAGGCACTTGAACAGGTGTAGCGGGTCCAGCGACATCGGGATTTCCTTGCTCGAGGCTTCTGGCCATTCTACGCCACGGCTAGCGCTGGGCGAAGTTCAGGGCTGGGCGTCTCGCGGCAATGCCAGGGCCATGAAGGCACTTGCCGCCACCAAGGCGGACGAGATCCACAGACAGGCGGCTAGCCCGTACTCCTGATAGACCCAGCCGGAGAGCAGCGTGCCGGCGAGCCGCCCCATGGCATTGGCCATGTAGTAGAAGCCCACGTCCATGGAGACCCCATCGGCGCGGGCATAATGGACGATCAGGTAACTGTGCCAGCTGGAGTTGATGGCGAACAGCACGCCGAAGGCCAACAGGCCCGCCACCAGCCAGCCCACCTCGGCCAGGGGCAACAAGGCCAGCAGCGCCGGCAGGCCCGCCAGCATCAGGGCCCAGAACACGGTGATGCCGCGCGCCCCGCCCTTGACCAGGCCGGTAAGGCGCGGCGCCTGGGTCTGCACCCCGCCGTAGCCGATCACCCACACCGCCAGCAAGCCCCCCACGGTCCAGTGGCTCCAGCCATGCTGCTCATAGAGGAACACCGGCAGCGCCACCACGAACCACACATCCCGGGAGGCGAACAGGCAGAGTCTTGCCGCCGAGAGCACATTGATGGCCCGAGACTTGGAGAACACCTCGGAGAACTTCGGCTTGCGCTTCTGGCGACCCAGGTCGGCCTTGAGCCGGGCCAGCGACAGGCCGAGTACCGCCACCAGCATCACCGCCATGGCAATCACCGCCCCACGGAAGCCGATCAGCGACAGCAGCAGCCCGCCGAGGAAGAAGCCGGCGCCCTTGAGCGCGTTCTTTGAGCCGGTGAGGATCGCCACCCAGCGATAGAGGGCAGAGCCAGCGCTGGGGCTGTCCTTGGGCACCAGCACCTTGACCGCGCTCTTGGCGCTCATCTTGTTGAGGTCCTTGGCGATGCCAGAGAGCGCCTGCGCCGCCATCACCCAGGGAACGCTGAGCGCCGCCGCCGGCACCATCAGCATGGCCAAGGCCACGATCTGCAACCCGAGTCCGACGTTCATGGTGCGGTTGAGCCCCAGGCGTGCGCCCAACCACCCACCCACCAGGTTAGTGACGACCCCGAAGGCCTCGTAGAAGAGGAACAGCAGCGCCACTTCCAGCGGCGAGTAGCCCAGCTGGTGGAAATAGAGCACCACCAGCATGCGCAGGGCGCCGTCGGTGAGGGTGAAGGCCCAGTAGTTGCCGGTGATCAGCAGGTACTGGCGCACCTCGTAGGGCAGTGCCTTGACGCGTGAAGCGAGCGATTCAGCCACGTACCACCTGCTCGCTCCCTACTTTCAGGACCAGCTCGGCGGTGCGGTTGGCATAGCCCCACTCGTTGTCGTACCAGGCGTAGAGCTTGAGCTGGGTGCCGTTGATGACCATGGTCGATAGCGCATCGATGATCGAGCTGCGCGGGTCGGTGCGGTAGTCGATGGAGACCAGCGGGCGCTCCTCATAGCCCAGGATGCCGGCGAGCTCGCCTTCAGCTGCCTGTTTCAGGGCCCCATTCACTTCCTCCACCGTCACTTCGCGCTCGAGTTCGAAGACCATGTCGGTGAGAGAGGCGTTGGCCAGCGGCACGCGGATGGCGTGGCCATTCAGCTTGCCAGTCAGCTCCGGGAAGATGGCGGTGATCGCCTTGGCGGAGCCGGTGGTGGTGGGAATCAGGCTCATGCCGCAAGCCCGCGCGCGCCTGAGATCCTTGTGGGGAGCGTCGAGGATCGTCTGGGTATTGGTGATGTCATGCACCGTGGTCATGGAGCCATGGCGGATGCCAAAGGTTTCCTGGATCACCTTGACCACCGGCGCCAGGCAGTTGGTGGTGCAACTCGCCGCGGTAACGATGCGATGGATCTCGGGGTCATACTGATTGTCGTTGACCCCTACCACCACGTTGAGCACGCCCTCCTCCTTCACCGGCGCGCTGACCACCACCCGCTCGACACCCAGGTCGAGGTAGGCCTGAAGCTTGTCCTTCGTCTTTATCTTGCCGGAACACTCGATGACCACCCGGCAGTCGGACCAGTCGCTCTCTTCCAGGGCCCGGTCGGCACTGAAGGCGATTCGCTGACCGTCGATCACAATGGTGTCATCCTCGGCCCGGATGCCCTGCCCCGGCGACCACTGGCCGTGGACGGAGTCGAACTCGAGGAGGTGGGCGAAGGTGGCGGTATCGCCGCCCGGGTCATTGATGCGCGCAAGCTTCACCTCGCCGGCCGCGACGCGAGGCCAGAGACTGCGCAGCACCAGGCGCCCGATGCGCCCGAAGCCGTTGATGCCGATGGATAGGGTCATGATCGTCTCCCGTTGGAAATCCCGCTGTGTGAGCTTGCCTGTCTCGAGTCTCAGTCCCGGGCGTCGCGTGCCTTGATCTGCAACCACAGCGACAGGCGATGACGGATCTCGTTGAGGGCCTGCTCGTAGGCATCGGCGCGCCCGATCAGGCGCGGGTCGCGAATATCCCAGTAGAGATGCTCATCGCTTTCGCCCTGCCAGTCACGACATGCCTGCTGGGCCTTGTCGCAGAGCACGATCACCGCCGCGAAGTGCTCGCCAGCGAAGGCGTCAAGCGACTTGCTGGCCAGCCCCGCCGTGGAGATGCCCTGCTTCTCCAGGGCCGCCAGGGTCAGCGAGTGGGGTTCATCCGGTTCGCTGCCCGCGCTGAAGGCCTCGAAACGATCGCCGGCCAGGTGGCGCAGCAGGGCCTCGCCCATCAGCGAGCGGGCGGAATTGGCATTGCACAGGAAGAGCACGCGCTGCTTGTCCATGGGAAGTGGCCTCTGATGACATATGGAATTTCATATATAAAGCCAACGGATGTCAATCGCATGACAGCCACAGATGACGACGGGGAGGCCGAAGCCTCCCCGTCGCAATCGCCTGGTCATCGCCTTGGCGTCAACCGTAGCGCCCGGTGATGTAGTCCTCGGCCTTCTTGGTGGCCGGGTTGGAAAACATCGTCTTGGTGTCGTTGTACTCGATGATCTCACCCAGGTGGAAGAAGGCAGTGTAGTCCGCCACCCGCGCCGCCTGTTGCATGTTGTGGGTCACCGTGATGATGGTGAACTGCTCCTTGAGACGGTCCATCAGATCCTCGATGGTGGCGGTGGAAATCGGGTCCAGCGCCGAGGTCGGCTCGTCCATCAGGATCACGTCGGGTTGTACGGCGATGGCTCGGGCAATGCACAGGCGCTGCTGCTGACCGCCAGAGAGCGAGGTACCGGGCTGGTGCAGCTTGTCCTTGACCTCCTCCCACAGGCCGGCGTCACGCAGCGCCTTCTCCACCAGCTCGTCCTGCTCGGGCTTGCGGCTCACCAGGTCGTGCATGCGCGGGGCGTAGGCGATGTTCTCGTAGATCGACTTGGGGAAGGGGTTGGGTTTCTGGAACACCATCCCCACGCGGCGGCGTAGCGCCACCTCGTCCATCTTCACCTGGTTGACGTCACGACCGTCCATCTCCACCAGTCCCTCGATACGCACGCTGGGGATCAGGTCATTCATGCGGTTGAGGCAGCGCAGGAAGGTCGACTTGCCGCAGCCGGAGGGGCCGATAAGCGCGGTGACATTCTTCTGGAACAGGTCGATATTCAGCCCCTTGAGGGCCTGGCTCTCGCCGTACCAGAGGTTGAGGTCGCGCACGCGGATGCTCAGGTCGTGGCACGCCGACTCGTTGCGGGTATGGGGCTGGCCCACCTCGGGCGCGGCGCTGGCGGTATGACGGGGAGCGGCTTGCATGTTCATGTCGGATTCCTCTGTGGCGTGCCGGGCTTACCAGCGACGCTCGAATTTCTTGCGCAGGATGACGGCGGTCGCGTTCAGGAAGATCAGGATGCTCAGCAGGACCAGGATGCCCCCGGCGGTCTTCTCGACAAACGCCTTGTCGGGCTCCCCTGCCCAGGTGAAGACCTGCGCCGGCAGCACGGTGGCCGCCTCGGTGAAGGAGGCCGAGACATCGGGAATGAAGGCCACCATACCGACGATGATCAGCGGCGCGGTCTCGCCCATGGCCTGGGCCAAGCCGATGATGGAGCCGGTCATGATGCCGGGCATCGCCAGCGGCAGCACGTGGTCGCGCACCACCTGCCAGCGCGAGCAGCCCACCCCGAAGGCGGCGTGGCGGATGGAATCCGGCACACTGCGCAGGGCCGTGCGGGTGGCAATGATGATCACCGGCAGGGTCATCAGCGCCAGGGTCATGCCACCCACCAGCGGTGACGACCGCGGCACCCCGAAGAAGTTGATGAAGATCGCCAGACCCAGCAGGCCGAACAGGATCGAGGGAATCGCCGCCAGGTTATTGATATTGATCTCGATGAACTGGGTAAAGCGGTTGTCGGGAGCAAACTCCTCCAGATAGACCGCGGTCATCACCCCGATGGGGAAGGCGATGGCCAGGGTCACCAGCATGGTCATCACCGTGCCCACCGCGGCGGAGAGGATGCCCGAGGCCTCCGGCATCTTGGAGTCGCCGGTGGTGAAGAAGTTGGTGTTGAACCTGAGCTCGACGCGCCCTTCGGCCAGCAGCTCGTCGACCCGCTTTACCTGCTGGTCATTCAGCTTGTGGCGATGCCCCTTGAGGTACTGATCGACCTGGGCGTCGGCGAGCACCCAGCGGCTCTCGCTGGTGCCCAGCAGTTCGGGATTCTCGCGCATCTGCACCGGGATCATGCGCTCGAAGGTACGGCTAACCAGGCGCGACAGGTCGGGATCCAGGGCGGCACGCCCCATGCGGCTTGCATCCTCGTTGTAGTCGATCTCCACCTGGATCTGGGCCTGCTGGAAGGCCGGCAGGCCCTTGCCCAGCATGTCGGAGAAGAACCACAGGAGGAACAGGCCGGCCAGCCCCAGGGCGCCCATGGAGATCCACTTCAGCCGCGCCGAGCGGCGATGGCGCTTGCGCAGCTGGGAGCTGATCTCGTCGAAGGTTTGACTCATCTCGGCGATTCCTCGGCGTTACAGGTTATTGACGCGATACTTCTCGCGGAAGCGACGGATCATCAGCACCGAGACCAGGTTCAGGCTCAGGGTCACGGCGAAGAGCACCAGGCCCAGCGCGAAGGCGGACAGCGTCTCGGCGCTCTCGAACTCCAGGTCCCCGGTCAGCGCCGCCACGATGCGCACCGTCACCGTGGTCATGTCCTCGAAGGGGTTGGCGGTGAGGTTGGGGCGCATGCCCGCGGCCATCACCACGATCATGGTCTCGCCCAGCGCCCGGGAGACCGCCAGCAGCGAGGCGGAGATGATCCCCGGCAGCGCGGCGGGGATGACCACGTCGCGAATGGTCTCGCCCTTGGTCATGCCCAGCGCCAGTGAACCCTGACGCATGCTGTCGGGCACCGAGTTGATCACGTCGTCGGAAAGCGAGGAGATGAAGGGGATGATCATGATGCCCATCACCACACCCGGTGCCACGGCGTTGTTGTAGGCGGCATCTACGCCGAAGAAGCCGGCGATATCGACGATCAGCGGCGCCACCGTGATGGCGGCGAAGAAGCCGTAGACCACGGTAGGAATGCCCGCCAGCACCTCGAGGGTCGGCTTGGCCAGGGTGCGCACCCGCGTCGGCGCGAACTCGGCCATGTAGATGGCCGACAGCAGGCCGACGGGAATCGCCACCAGCATGGCGATGGCGGTGATCATGAAGGTGCCGGCGAACAGCGGCACGGAACCGAACTGGGCGCCGGTTGCGCCCTCCTCGGCACGCCCGGCGGCGGCCAGGAAGCTGGCGCCCGGGTTCCAGACCGTGCCGGTGATGAAGTCCCAGAAGCTGTGCATCTGGAAGAAGCGCAGTGCCTCGAAGACGATCGACACCAGGATGCCGAAGGTGGTCAGGATCGAGATCATGGCCGCGGTGACCAGCACCCAGCGAATCACCCGTTCGATCGCCTGGCGGGCGTGGAAGTCGGGCCTCACCTGGCGCATGCCGACCATCAGGCCCACGGCGGCCATGACCAGGCTGCCGGCGAGCAGATAGGGAGTGGGGATCTCGGCACCCAGCAGCAGCAGCACGAAGGCGCCAACGGCGCTGACCACGATGGCGGGCCCGGCGGTGGCGAGCACGGCGAACCAGGCGTACTGATCGGGTTGGGCGTACATGGCCGTGCCGGAGGCGCGCACCCGTGCGGCCTTGGCACGACCCAGGAAGAAGGCTATCAGACCCAGCAGCAGCAGGACGCCGCTGAACAGTGTGAGGAGTTGGTCGGTCTGCATAGGGCTCTCTCGGTGACTGTCTACGGCAGCCAAGGCTGCCGGAACGTGAGACGGCCGGCAGCCTGGGCTGCCGGCCGGGTCAGGCGTCCTTGCCCGAAGAATTTCCCTTACAGATCGGAGACCTGCAGTTTGGCGCGGTTGGCGACCTTCTCGCGGGTCTGCTCGCGCTCGGCCTCGGGCAGCGGAATCAGGCCCAGATCACCCAGGTAGCCGCCCTCGCCGATCATGGTCTCGGAGACGAACATGTCGACGTAGTCATACAGCGGCGGCACTTCCTCGGCATGCTGGTTCTTGACGTAGAACCACAGCGAGCGCGCGATCGGATAGTCGCCGGAGCTGATCGCCTCGGGCTCGGCCGCGACGCCGTCGATATTGGCGGCGATCAGGGCGTTGGGGTTCTCTACTAGGAAGGAGTAGCCGAAGATGCCGAAGGCACCGGTGTCCTCGGTGAGGCGCTGGACGATCAGGTTATCGTTCTCGCCGGCATCGATATAGGCACCGTCGGAGCGGATATCGGTGTAGCCCTCGCCGCCGTAGGCTTCCATCTCCTCGGAGGCGGCTTCCATCACCAGCTCCTCGAAGGCGTCACGGGTGCCGGAGGTGCTGGGCGGGCCGTAGATGGAGATCTCGCGCTCCGGCAGGGAGGCGTCGATGTCGCTCCACATCTGGTAGGGGTTTTCGACCAGCTCGCCGTCCACCGGCACCTTGGCGGCCACGGCCAGGAACAGCTGCTCGAGGGTCAGGTCGACGCCCTCGTTCTCGCTGGACTGGGCGAAGACGATACCGTCGGAGCCGATCTTGACCTCGGTGACGTCGGTCACGCCGTTCTCGATGCAGCGCTCGACCTCGGAGGCCTTGATGCGACGCGAGGCGTTGGAGATATCCGGAGTGCCCTCACCCACGCCGTTGCAGAACAGGCGGATGCCGCCACCGGAGCCGGTGGACTCGATGACCGGTGTCGGGTTGCCGCTCACGGCGCCGAACTCTTCGGTCACGTAGCTGGCGAACGGGTAGACGGTGCTGGAGCCGACGATGCGGATCTGGTCACGGGCGTGGGCCACGGTGGCCACACCCATGACGGCGGCGGCAATGGCAGTGGTCTTGAGGATGCGATTCATGGAGCGATCTCCTGATGAGGACAGTGTGCAACCTTTACGGGTGACACCTTGCCCCAGCCAGATGACAGCTTTATGACATTGCCATCCTGATCGCTGGGGAGGTCGACCCCGCTGCAGGGCACACCTTGCCGCAGGCAGATGACAGCTCCATGACACTGTAGGCCACGGTGGCGAGAAAATCCGCGGCCACAGGCAATTCGGGTTACAGCAGCAGCCCAAGGGCCGCGAGGGTGCAGAGCGACAGCGATGCTCCCTGCAGCAGACGCCGGTCAAGACGATGGGCGACACGGCCGGCCAGCCAGCTGCCGGCCAGCACGCCCGGGGCGAAGCTCAGCGCCATGCCGAAATGCCAGGGATGGATCAGTCCCGCCGGTGCCAGGGTGGCCAGCGTCATCAGGGCCGTGACCACAAAGAAGGCCGAGAGTGTGCCGCGCAGACGCGCCGGCGAAAAACCATGCAGCAACAGCACCATGGGCGGCCCGCTCAACGCTGCCACGGTACCGAAGACCCCCGAGAGGATGCCCGCCCCGAACAGGGTGGCACGGTTGACCGGCAGGCGGAAGCGGAACAGGGTCACCGCCACCGCGAACAGCACGCTGCCGGCGATCAGCTTTTCCAGCACCGCCATGGGGGCGGCTAGCAACAGCCACAGCCCCAGGGCGTTGCCGGGAACCCGCCCGATCAGGGCCATGCCGACCTCGGCCAGACGCACCTCGCGCCAGTAGTGGCGCAGCGTGGTCAGCGCCACCGTGAAGCCGAACAGCACCAGGACCACCGGTACCAGACGCGGCTCCAGCATCAGCAGCAACGGTGCTCCCACCACCGCCAGGCCGAAGCCGGTGGCACGCTGCACGAAGGCACCCAGCGCCAGCACCGCAGCGCAACCCAGCCACACCGCGGGGCTCATGTCGGCCCAGGCCAGCAGAGCCTCAGGCATGGTCGCCACGGCCCGCCAGCAGGCGTATCCCCAGGTTGGCCAGCAGGGTGGCCCCCAGCATGGTGCCCACCATGGGCCAGGCACTGTCGATCTCGAAGGCACCCACCAGGACCCCGGCCAGGGCCCCGCAGGAGAACTGGATACTACCCTGCAGGGCCGCCGCAGTAGCACTCATGTGCGGGAAACGGTCGAGCAGCGAGGTAATGGCGTTGGGCGCCACCAGCCCGATGGTGCCGGCAAACAGCATGATCAGCGGCACCATGGTGTACAGCGACTCCAGTCCAGTGGCCACCATGAAGGTCAGCCCGAAACCGGCAGTCAGCTGGATCCCCAGCCCCAGGCGCAGGTTCTGCAGGGGGGTGCGCCAGCGTAGCAGGCGGATATTGAGACGGTTGGCGGCCACCATGACCACCACATTGACGCCGAACACCAGCGGATAGAGCGATGGCGTCAGGCCGAAGTGTTCCAGGTAGAGAAACGGGGAGGCGGTGACGAAGGCGAACAGCCCGGCAAACGACATCGAGGCGGCAGCGATGAAGCCCATGGCGTTCCGATCTCGCAGCACACTGACGTAGTTGGCCAGTACCGTGACCAGCGTCGCCGCGGAGCCGCCGGGGGGCCGCGTCTCCGGCAGCTTGGTGCCCAGCAGCCACATCAGGAAGCCGGCGTAGGCGGCCAGGAACACGAAGATCAGCCACCAGTCGGCGAGATAGAGCAGCCCGCTGCCCACCACCGGCGCCACCAGCGGGGCCATCAGCATGATGATGGCCATGGTCGACATCACCTTGGCGGCCTCGCTGCCCTTGAAGCAGTCACGCACGATGGCCGCCGAATTGACCACCGTGGCGCCCCCCCCCAGCGCCTGCACGAAGCGCCAGCCCAGCAGCTCACCCAGCGAGCCCACCGTGGTGATCACCAGGCTGGCCAGCAGGAAGACCACCAGCCCGCCGAGCAGCACCGGCTTGCGCCCGACCCGGTCGGAGATCGGGCCGAACACCAGCTGCCCCAGGGCGAAGCCGGCCAGGAAGGTGGAGAGCGACAGCTCGCTGTGGTGGATGCTGGCGCCCACGTCATCCGCCAGGGCGGCCATGGCCGGCAGATAGGCATCGATGGCGAAGGGAGCAAGCGCGGTATTGGCCGCGACCAGCAGCGCCAGGCGGCGGGCAGTGAGCGTCAAGGCGACTCCTCGCAGAGCAGATGAAAGTCTTTGATAGGCTGCAAATGATAAACGATTATACGCACGCCTGCCGGGAGCTGTTCGCTCCCCGACCGGCTTGCTAGAGTGGGAAACCGATTCATGGAGGAGCCCATCATGGCCGACGACCTGCTGACACAACTCAAGGCAATGACCACGGTGGTCGCCGACACCGGCGATATCGAGGCGATTCGCCGCTTCCAGCCCACCGATGCCACCACCAACCCCTCGCTGATCCTGCAGGCGGCCCAACAGGAGGCACGCCGCAGCCGGCTGGCCGAGATCGCCCGGTCAGCCACCGACCTCGACGACGCCCTGGATGCCGTGGCGGTGGAGATCGGCAGCGAGATCAGCGGCCTGGTACCGGGCTATGTCTCCACTGAGGTGAGCGCACGCCTCTCCTTCGATACCGACGCCACCCTGGCCCGGGCCCACTCGCTAATCGAGCGCTACGCTCGCCACGGCGTGGGTCGTGAACGCATCCTGATCAAGGTCGCCGCCACCTGGGAGGGCATCCGCGCCGCCCAGCAGCTGGAGCGCGAGGGCATCCACACCAACCTTACCCTGCTGTTCAGCTTCGCCCAGGCCCAGGCCTGTGCCGATGCCGGAGTCACCCTGATCTCCCCCTTCGTGGGGCGCATCCTCGACTGGCACAAGGCGCAGCAGCCGGAGGCCGACTTCAGCGACGACAACGACCCCGGCGTGCGCTCGGTGAAGCGCATCTACGAACA
Organism: Halomonas sp. C10-5; assembly: GCF_057169305.1. Classification (NCBI taxonomy): domain Bacteria; kingdom Pseudomonadati; phylum Pseudomonadota; class Gammaproteobacteria; order Oceanospirillales; family Halomonadaceae; genus Halomonas; species Halomonas sp. C10-5. The sequence goes on along the minus strand of NZ_CP175665.1, from coordinate 1,160,429 downwards.
CTACAAGGGCCATGGCTACCAGACCATCGTGATGGGCGCCAGCTTCCGCAACAGCGGCGAGATCAAGGCCCTGGCAGGCTGCGACCGCCTGACCATCTCCCCCGCCCTGCTCGAGGAGCTCGCCGAGACCTACGGCCCTCTCGAGCGCCGGCTGACGCCCCAGGACGCCGAGACCCGTCCTCCGGAGCCTCTGGACGAGGCGGAGTTCCGCTGGGCCTTCAACGAGGATGCCATGGCCACCGAGAAGCTGGCCGAGGGGATTCGCAAGTTCATGGCCGACCAGCGCAAGCTGGAAAGCCTGCTGGGGGAGCTGAGAAAAGGCTAGGGCAAAGGGGCCCGGGGCAGTTGTCGCGCCGCCTGCTGGTACCGAGGGGTATGCTGCCCGGCCCCACTGGCCGTCACTGCTGGTGGGAGGAGCCCTCCTCCTGAGCCTCGAGCATCTCGACGAGGGGCTGGAACTCCTCGCGGTTATGCTCATTCATGCGCATCAGGATGCGATGGGCCTCGAGGATACGCCGACGCGTCTCGTCGACGTCGGTGGGAATCTCCGGCAGGTCGCAGAGCTCGCAGGTCTCGGTGATGGGTGACTCCACCATGGTGAAGTAGCGCGCGAAGCCCATCACGTCCAGCATGCGCTGCACATCGGGATTGTCGGCAACGATGGTGGGCCGCTCGGCCAGCCGCCCCTGCACGGCCATGGCCACCTTGGCCAGGAAGCCCAGGGCGGTGGAGTCCACGTTGCTGGCGTCACGCAGGTCGATGATCAGCGTCTCGAGACCGGGCGTCTGCGCCAGCTGCTGGGCCTGACGGTCCAGGGTGGCACAGAGGGTGAGCCGCACGTCGCCGCACAGCTTGAGGACGAATACGCCGGCATCGAATGCCGCCTTGATACGTCCTTCAGGAATCAGCATGGCCAAATCCGCTCAACATCATGATCGTCAGGTCATCGGGCAAGGCTTCCTCGCCCGGCGTGAGGTCAAGGGCCAGATTGGCCCTCAGGTCCGCCAGCGTCGCGCTGGCTTGGACCTGCTGCTCGAGTTCCCTGAGCCGCGAGTCGAGCGTATCGCCCGGCAGGCACTCCAATACTCCATCCGAACACAGCCACAGGTGGAAATTCCCGGGTAGCGAGCAGCCCAGCGTGGGGTACTCGGCGCCCGGAAACAGCCCCACCGGCATGCCTTCGCCGGCCAGGGTGGTCACCTTGCCATCCACCACCAGCAGGGGCATGGGCAGCTGCGCGCCCAGCGAATAGTGCAGATAGCGACGCTCGAGGTCAATGATACCCACGAACAGGGTGGCATGCTTGCCGATGCCGGTGTCCAGCAGCTCGCGGTTGAGATCCCCCAGCCAGCGTGCCGGCAGCGCCTCGGGGTGCTCGCCGTCCCACTCGTTCTGCCAGCGATTCGCCAGGTACTTGAGCAGCACGGTGACGAAGGCCGAGGAGGCCCCGTGGCCCGAGACATCGGCGAAATAGAACAGCAGGAAGCGCTCGTCGAGCAGATGGAAATCGAGGAAGTCCCCAGAAAGATAGAGGTAGGGCGCGAACCAGTAATCGCAGGTCACCCCACCCAGGGTCTGGGGCCGCGGGGGCAGCATCTTGCGCTGGATCTGACCGCCGGCCTGCTGGTCGAGGCGCAGCATCGCCAGGTGGGTCTCCAGGGTCTCGTTGAGCTCCTCCAGGCGCGTCTGGTCCTCGCGGCGCGCCTCCTCCAGGGCTCGCAGGCGGATCACCTTCCGGATCATGCGGCGCAGCAGCTGGCCGTGCCTGCAGGGCTCGACGATATAGTCCACCAGCCCCGCATCCACCGCCGAGAGCAGGTCGGGGGCGTCGCGGGTATCGCTCACCACCAGGGTCGGCAGGCGCTCGCAGAGCCCTGGCCAGTCGCTGGCGGGTACCGCCCGCACGTGAGCCACCACCAGGTCGACGCCGGTGGGCAGCTCCTCGGCACGGCTCACCGCCACCACCGCCAGACCGTCCCGGGCGATGGTCTCGGCCAGCGCATCACGGGCCGGGCCGGGCTCGTCGATCACGCCGATTAGCTGCTTGGGACGGTCCATGGTCAGGCCTCAGTCGGCAAAAGCGTCGTCGAAGTCGGCATCGTCGAAGTCGAACTCGTCGCTGGCGAAGGGGTCGTCACCCAGCTCGCCGTCGCTGACCTCGAAGCGGCGCTGCTGCAGCCAGGCGTCGCGGATGAAGCTGTAGCGATCACCCTGGATCAGCGCCTCCTGGTCGAGCAGCCCCGCCCGAGTGTCGATCACACGCAGTGCCGTCAGCGCCAGGCTGGTCTCGTCATCGTCGATGTAGGTGGTCGGATAGGCGTACATGTCCGCAGGCAGGCCGCCGGTATCGCGCAGGGTACTCGGCCCCAGCAACGGCAGCACCAGGTAGCGTGACTCCTCCCAGCCCCAGGCACCCAGGGTCTGGCCGAAGTCCTCCTCGTCGCCGGTGATCTCCATGCGGCTGGCCACGTCCCAGAGGCCCGCCACACCCACCGTGGTGTTGATGATGAAACGCGAGGTGGCGATGCTGGCATTGCGCACCTTGCCCTGCAGCAGGCTGTTGAGGACGGTACGCGGCTCACCCAGGTTGGAGAAGAAGTTGCCCACCCCGGTCTCCACCGGATCCGGCGTGATGAAGCGATAGCCCCGCGCCACCGGCTTCAGGGCATAGCGGTCGAGCACATCGTTGAAGGCGAATACCTTGCGGTTGAAGCCCTCCCAGGGGTCGGCGGGGTTTGGCTCCCGGTCGACCCCGCCACCGCTCGCGCAGCCCGCCAGCATGGCCGTCGCGGCCAGTGCCACGACCCCGCCCAGCAGCCGTTTTCCCTGTGCCTTGCCATCACTCATCGTCATCTCCCTTGCGTTGTCCATGTCAGGCGCGCCGCACCACCACGCTGCCGGCACTGTAGCCGGCACCGAAGGAGCAGATCACCCCACTGTCGCCGGCGGCCAGGTCATCGCGATGCAGGTGGAAGGCGATGATCGAGCCCGCCGAACTGGTATTGGCGTAGCGGTCAAGGATCACCGGCGCCTCGCGCTCGTCGGGGTCACGCCCCAGCACGCGACGCGCGATCAGGTCGTTCATGTGGCGGTTGGCCTGGTGCAGCCACAGGCGTGTCAGGTCGTCGCCGGAGAGGCCCAGGCTCTGCAGGTGATCGCCGATCAGTGACGCCACCATGGGGCACACCTCCTTGAAGACCCGCCTGCCCTCCTGCACGAACAGCTTGTCCACGGCCAGCGGATCGGCATCGGTGACCCGATTGAGGAAGCCTGAGTTGTTGCGGATGGCATTGGAGAAGCGCGTCACCAGGCGGGTGCCGAGGATCTCGAAGCGTGACTCGGCGCTGGCCAGGTCATCGCGCTCCAGCACGATGGCGGTACAGGCGTCGCCGAAGATGAAGTGGCTGTCGCGGTCACGAAAGTTGAGATGTGCCGAGCAGATCTCGGGGTTGACCACCAGTGCGCGGGTAGCGTTGCCGGCGCGGATGGCGTTGGCCGCCGTCTCGATGGCGAAGGTCGCCGAGGAGCAGGCCACGTTCATGTCGAAGGCGTAGCCACCGGCCCCCAGCTCGGCCTGCAGCTCCACCGCCAGCGCCGGATAGGGGCGCTCCAGGTTGGAGCAGCCGACGATCACCAGGTCGATATCGGCGGCCGCCACGCCGGCGCGCTCGAGCGCCTCGCCGGCGGCCCTGGCGCCCATCTCGCACTGGATCGAGGGCTCGTCGTTGCTGCGTTCGCGCAGCCGGGGACGCATGCGCTCGGGGTCGAGGATGCCCTCGGCATCCAACACATGGCGACTGTGAATACCCGACGCCTTGACGATGAACTCGCTGCTGGAGTGCGCCAGGGGCTCGCGCTCCCCGGCCGCGATCGCCTCGGCATGGCGCGCGTTATCGGCGTCCACCCAGGCGTTGAACGAGGCCACCAGGGCATCGTTGTCGATGCTCTGCTCCGGCGTGAAGAGTCCCGTGCCGGTGATCACCACTTGATTCATGCAGTTCTCCTTGCGGCGGCCGCTGCCACCCTGGTCGTCGCGATGACCGTTGCTCCCGGGCGCTCAGCCGCGCCCGGTGATCTCCGCCCAGCGCTTCTCGAGACGCTTGGCGGAGACCGGAAATGTCGTGCCCAGTTGCTGGGCGAAGAGCGAGACGCGCAGCTCCTCGATCCACCAGCGAAACTCGGCCAGTTCAGGCGGTACCACCCCGCCCCGTCGTTCGCTTGCCAGGCGAGCCTCGAGGCGGGCCTCGAACGACTGGACCTCCTGCATCAGCATCTGGTCGCGATTGCGCTCCCGCGGCGCCTTCTCCAGACGAATCGATGCCGCCTCCATATAGCGAGGATACGCCTCCAGCCACTCCCCCGCCTCACGGATAAAGCCGGGATGCACCAGGCGTGCCATCTGTGCCTTGAGGTCAGAGTAGACCAGCGCCAGGGCCAGATTGAGATTGCCCTTCAGCGCCTTGGTCACGGCCAGGTGCCCCTTGAGGGCCTCCTCGAGGATGCCCAGCAGGCGACGTGCCTCGGGAACCAGCGCCTCTCGGCCCTGGGCCAGACGGGCCACAAGCTCCTCGCTGGAGCGCGGCAGCGGATCTACCGCCACCACCTGGGCGAACACCGTGCGCACCAGGTCATCGGCGAACTGGCGCCTGCTGCCCACCTTGGCGAACAGCAGCGCACAGGTCTCCACCCCCGCAAGGCGCTCGATCTCGCGCACGACCTGGGGCAGTTCGCGCATGGCCAGGGCCACCACGCCATCGCGGTGCGCCTCGTGGGCCTTGTCGGGGTGGTCGAAGAGCTCCACCCGGAAGGCCTCGCCGCTGGGTACCAGGGCCGGGAAGGCCTCGACCCGGATGCCCGCCTGGGTGGTCACTCGCGACTCCGGCAGCCCCTCCGCGGGCAGGGTCTCCAGATCGTCGGCAACACTCGCCTCGCGAGCCAGGGCGCGGGCCCCCTCCCCCGCGGCGGCCTCGAAGCGCCGCTCCAGCTCCCGGGCATCGCGGCCCTGTCCCAGCGTCTGTCCGGCATGGTCGACCACGCGCAGGTTGATCACCAGGTGGGGCTCGAGCTGGTCCAGGCGCCAGTCATCGGGATGCACGCGCACCCCGGTCCTGCGCCGCAGGAACTCCCCCAGCGCCTCGGTCAGCGGCACGTCATCGGGGACCATGGTCTCCAGGGCGGCGTCGACCCAGTCGGGGATCGGCACCACCTGGCGGCGAATCGCCTTGGGCAAGGATTTCATCAGGGCGATGCACTTCTCACGCAGCAGGCCCGGCACCAGCCATTCCAGGCGGGCCAGGGGCAGCTGGGGCAGCATCGCCGCCGGCACGGTGAGGGTCACGCCATCGTCCACCGCGCCGGGCTCGAAGTGGTAGGCGAGCGGATAGCGCACCCCGTTGAGTGTCATGGCGTCGGGGTAGTCCGCCTGGGTCACCTCGCTGGCCTCCCGGGCCAGCAGAGCGGCACGGTCGAACTTGAGGATATCGGGGTTCTCGGCCTCGGCCTGCTTGCGCCACGCCTCGAAGCCCTTGCCGTTATGGATCCCCTCGGGGAGTCGCTCGTCGTAGAAGGCGAAGAGGGTCTCCTCGTCGACCAGGATGTCACGCTTGCGGGCGCGATCCTCGAGGTCCTCGACCTCCTCGATCAGCGCCCGGTTGTGGGCGAAGAATTCGCCGCGGGTCCGGAACTCACCCTCCACCAGGGCCCGGCGGATGAACAGCTCGCGGGCCTCGCCCGGGGCGATCGCCCCGTAGTTCACGCGCCGGCCACTGACGATGGGCAGGCCGAACAGGGTCACCTGTTCGCTGGCCACCACCTGGGCACGTTTCATCTCCCAGTGGGGCTCGGCGTAGCTGCGCTTGACCAGATGGCCAGCCACCGGCTCGATCCAACGCGGGTCGATCCTGGCCACGCTGCGCGCGAAGAGTCGCGAAGTCTCCACCAGCTCGAAGGCCATCAGCCACTTGGGGTTCTTCTTGGCCAGCCCCGAGCCCGGATGGATGACGAACTTGCGGTTGCGGGCCCCCAGGTATTCGCGATTCTCGGTGAGCAGGCCGAGATGCGAGAGCAGCCCCGGGAGCAGCGCGCGATGCAGGGCCACGCCACTCTGGCGCCGCGCCTCTCGAGCGGCTTCCGTCGGCTCGCCTTCCTCGGTCACGGGGAGAGGGGCCGGCGGTGGCACCTCGATCTGCATGTCACGCAGCAGCTGGCGCAGCTGGCGGAAGGTGTCGTGCCACTCGCGCATGCGCAGGTAGTTGATGTAGCGCTCCTTGCACCAGCGCCTGAGCTGGTTGCCGGAGAGCGCCTCGCGGGCCGCCTCGAAGCCGTGCCAAAGGTTGAGCAGCGCCAGGAAGTCGGAGTCGGGGTCCTGCCAGCGGCGATGGGCCTGATCGGCGGCCTGGCGCTTCTCCGCCGGGCGCTCGCGGGGATCCTGTACCGCCAGCCCCGCGACCACGATCAGCACCTCACGCAGCCCGCCCTGCTCGGCGCCGGCTAGCACCATCCGCGCCAGGCGCGGGTCGATGGGCAGGTGGGCCAGCTTGCGCCCGACGGCGGTCAGCCGCTGGGCCTGATCCACCGCGCCCAGCTCGAACAGCAGCTTGAAGCCGTCGGTGACGAAGCGCGAGTCCGGCGGGTCGACGAAGGGGAACTCCTCGATACTGCCGAGCTTGAGCGACAGCATGGAGAGGATCACAGAGGCCAGGTTGGTGCGCTGGATCTCGGGGTCGGTGAATTCGGGGCGAGCGAGGAAGTCCTCCTCGTCATACAGGCGAATGCAGACGCCCTCAGCGATTCGCCCGCAGCGCCCCTTGCGTTGGTTGGCGCTGGCCTGGCTGATCGGCTCCACGGGCAGGCGCTGGATCTTTGAGCGGTAGCTGTAACGGCTGATGCGCACCAGGCCGGGGTCGATTACGTAGCGGATGCCCGGCACGGTAAGCGAGGTCTCGGCGACGTTGGTCGAGAGCACGATGCGTCGCCCGGTGTGGGGGGCGAAGACGCGATTCTGCTCGGCATTGGAGAGCCGCGCGTAGAGCGGCAGGATCTCGGTGCCACGCAGCTCGGCACGGCGCAGGGTATCGGCGGTCTCGCGGATCTCGCGTTCGCCGGGCAGGAATACCAGCACATCGCGGGGGCCATGGCGCCAGCCCTTGTCGCGCTCGATGCGCTCGATCTCCTCCACGGCATGCAGGATGCCCTCCTGCAGGGTGCGATCCTCCTCGTCATCGGTGTCACGCACAAGCGGGCGGTAGTGTACCTCCACCGGGTAGGTGCGCCCGGAGACCTCCACCACCGGGGCCGGTGCGGTCTTGCCGCTCTTGTCCGGCAACGCGAAGTGCGCGGCGAAACGCTCCACGTCGATGGTCGCCGAGGTGATGATCACCTTGAGGTCGGGGCGTCGCGACAGCAGGCGCCGCAGGTAGCCGAGCAGGAAGTCGATATTGAGGCTGCGCTCGTGGGCCTCGTCGATGATGATCGCCTCGTAGCGGCGCAGGTCTGGGTCGTGGCGAGTCTCGGCCAGCAGGATGCCGTCGGTCATCAGCTTGACCAGGGTGTCATCGCCGCTCTGGTCGGTGAAGCGCACCTGATAGCCCACCTGCTCACCCAGCGGTGTCTCGAGCTCCTCGGCCAGGCGCGTGGCCACCGAGCGGGCCGCCAGGCGCCGCGGCTGGGTATGGCCGATCAACCCGCGCCGCCCCAGGCCCAGCTCCAGGCAGAGCTTGGGGAGCTGGGTGGTCTTGCCGGAGCCGGTCTCGCCGGCCACCACCACCACCTGGTGGTCGCGCAGGGCCGCCAGGATATCCTCGCGGCGCTCCACCACCGGCAGTTCGGGCGGGTAGTTCAGCGTCACCGGCCGCGCCGTGCGCCGCGCCACCAGGCCGGCAGAGCGCGCCATGGCCTTCTCCACCTCGGCCAGACCGCGGTCCACCGGCTTGCCCTCCTTCAGGCGACGCGCCAGCCCCTTGAGGCGCTTCTCGAGGGTCGGGCGATCGCGCAGCAGCACGCCATCCAGCCCTCGGCGCAGCTGGCGCAGGCGGTCGGCATCGGACAGGTGGTGGGGGGTAACGGCAGGGGTCTCGTCGGACACGGCGACTCCGGTCAGGGCTGACAATAACGCCCGCGCCGGAGGCTCCGGCGCGGGCGGTTCATTGTAACGCCGCGGCCATGGCGGCGGCCAATCACCGGCATCAAAGAACGACTTTCGGCGTTGGCCGGCTCGCTCGAGGCTGTTCCGGCGATAGGCCTTCGAGGGGGCGCTGTGAATACCTCCTTGTACGCTACCTCGGCCGTCCCTGGTCCTCGGACCCCCTCTCCGACCTATCCCCGGCGCCTCTCGCTTTCGCTACCCGTGCCGGTCTTCTCCCGCTCCTCGTCGCGAAGCTGACGGCGCAGCACCTTGCCCACATTGGTCTTGGGCAGCTCGTCACGCACCTCGACGGTGCGCGGCACCTTGTAACCGGTGAGCTCCTTCTTGCACCAGGCGCGCAGCGCCTCGGGGTCGATCTCCGCGCTGCCGCGGGGCACCACGAACAGCTTGATCGCCTCGCCGCTGGCCTCGTCGGGTATTCCCACCGCCGCCGACTCGAGCACGTCGGGGTGTTGGGCCACCACATCCTCGATCTCGTTGGGATAGACGTTGAAACCCGAGACCAGGATCATGTCCTTCTTGCGGTCGACGATGCGGATATAGCCGTCCGTGTCCAGCACCGCGATATCGCCGGTATGGAACCAGCCCCCCTCGTCGATCACCTGGGCGGTCTCGTCATCGCGGTTCCAGTAGCCCTTCATCACCTGGGGACCCTGGACGCAGAGCTCGCCCGCCTCGCCCAAGGCCAGGTCGTTGCCGTCGGCATCCACCACCTTGACCCGGGTACCGGCCACTGGCTTGCCGATGGTCCCCAGCCGGATGGCATCCACCGGATTGAAACTGACCACCGGTGAGGTCTCGGTGAGCCCGTAGCCCTCGGCGATATCACAGCCGGTGACCTCCTTCCAGCGCTCGGCCACCGGCTTGGTCAGCGCCATGCCCCCGGAGATGGTCAGGTGCAGCCTGGAGAAGTCCAGCGAGCGGAAGTCCTCGCGGTGGCAAAGCGCGTTGAACAGGGTATTGAGGCCGATAAAGGCGGTGAAGGGCACCTTGCGCAGCTCCTTGACGAAGCCCGGCAGGTCACGCGGATTGGTGATCAGCAGCGAATGGTTGCCGGTCTCCATCAGGAACAGACAGTTCACCGTGAAGGTGTAGATGTGATAGACGGGCAGCGGCGCGATCACCACCTCATGGCCGTGATCGAGGCCGGGACCGATGGCCTGGCCGGCCTGGAGCATGTTGGCCACCAGGTTGCGATGGGTGAGCATGGTGCCCTTGGCAAGCCCCGTGGTACCGCCGGTGTACTGCAGCGCGGCGATGTCATCGAGGTCGCGCTCCACGTCGTGGTGCTGGCGTGCGGCGCCCTCCTTCAGTGCCTGTCGCAGCGGCGTGTGTCCGGGAAGCCGGAAGGCCGGCACCAGCTTCTTGACGTGCTTGACCACCAGGTTGATCAGCGGCCGCCGGGGAAAGTCATGGAGGTCGGCCAGTTCGGTCACCACCACGTGCTGGATATCGGTGCGCTCGAGGATCTTCTCGAGCTTGTCGGCCATGTTGGCGAGGATCACGATCGCCTTGGCGCCGGCGTCCTTGAACTGGTGGGCCATCTCCCGCTCGGTGTAGAGCGGGTTGGTGTTGACCACCACCAGCCCGGCACGCATGGCGCCGAACACCGCCACCGGAAACTGCAGCACGTTGGGCAGCTGGATGGCGATGCGGTCGCCTGGCTGCAGGGTGGTCTCGTGCTGCAGCCAGGCCGCGAAGTCGCCGGAGAGACGATCCAGGTCGGCGAAGCTCAACGTCTGGCCCATGCAGCTGAAGGCCGGCTTGTCGGCATACTTGCCCACCGCGGCGTGGAAGATATCGGTGACCGAGCGGTACGCCTCCATGCCTTCGAGCTCGGGGCCTTCGAGAATGGGGGCGTGGGCATGTTCACTCATGACGTGTCTCCGCAATATCGCCGATGCGCCATCGACGCTTGTTGTTTTCCCGTGGCTACCTTACTACCGCGCCTGGAGCGCTGTAAAACGATCGATTCAAACTATCGTTTGCAGCGCTCGCCGGCAACTATGCCGACGCCGGGTGATTGCCGAAGCGCGCGCAGATCTGGCCGTCGCGCCACACCAGCAGCTCACCGGGCACCATGCGCTCCCAGGCCTCGTTGTCAGTCAGCGGTTCGGTGGCGATCACCGAGACAATGTCGTGGGTGGTGGTGTGCTCGGCGAAATTCACCGTCAGCTCGGCGTCGGAGAGGCTGGCCCTGCCGAAGGGGGCTCGCCGGGTTATATGCGCCAGCTTCGTCGAGCAGAAGGTGTAGAGGTAGTCACCGTCGGCCAACAGCAGGTTGAACACGCCCAGGCCCCGCAGCCGCTCGCAGAGCTGGTGCAGCAGCCGCCACAGTCCCTCGCGCTGCTCGGCACTTTCCGGACGCTCCGGGAAGCGCTGGCGCAGCTCGCCAAGCAGCCAGCAGAAGGCGTGCTCGCTGTCGGTGTCACCCACCGGCCGGTAGAAGGTCAGCGGCAGCGATTGCCAGCCGGCGAGCTGACCATTGTGGGCATAGCACCAGGGCTGACCCCACATCTCGCGCACGAAGGGATGGGTATTGGCCAGGCGAACCTGGCCGACATTGGCCTGGCGAATATGGCTGATCACGATATGCGACTTGATCGGGTAGTCGCAGATCAGCCGGGCGATGGGCGAGCGCACCGAGGGGTGCGGGTCGCGAAAGTCGCGATAGCCGCCCTCCTCGTAGAAGGCGATACCCCAGCCGTCGCGATGCGGCCCGGTGCCCCCGCCGCGATGCAGGAAGCCGGTGAAGCTGAAGCAGATGTCGGTCGGCACGTTGGCACTCATGCCCAACAGTTCACACATGCGGATCCTCCCGATGGGCGTGGCGTCGCTGGCGGCGGCGGCCACGTAGCATGAGCAGCAGTAGTGCCACCAGCAGCAGGCCTGCGGCCACGGCCCAGGCCAGCGGCCGAGCGGCCAGTGCCGCGAGGTGCGGAAGCCAGCTCGTGCGCCAGCGCTGGATGCCGGCCGCAACGAGTTCATTGAGGGTAGCGACGAGGCGTTCCACGGTCCCATCGGGCGCCTCGTCGGCGCCGTGCCCAGTGGTGAGGTCCTGATGGAAACGCTCGGCGGAAAGCTCGCCATCCGCGGCGGCCAGGTCGAGGCCGGTAGCCGACTCGGCAAACAGCACCAGGCGTGGCAGGCGCAGCGCATGGGTCTCTCCCCCCAGCTCTACCTCGGCACCCAGCAGCAGCGGACGACTGACGCTGTCGTCCAGTTCGGGGAGCGCGATCGTCCAGCGCCGCTCGCCCAGCGGTTCGACGGCGAGGCGATCACCGGCGAGCTCGGCCCAGGGGCGGGTGTTGGCGTGCCCCAGCTCGGGGTGGCGCGCCGCCACCACCACCCGCTGCGACTCGGGCTCATGGCTTGCCACCAGGGGGGCCAGCAGGTTGATCGCCTGGACGCGCTGTCGGACAAAGCCCTCGGCCTCGGCGCTGATGACCAGGCTGGCGGTGCCGGGCAGCGAAGGAGGCGGCAGCACCCCGCGGAAGCGCTCGCCATCACGTGCAAGGGTCGCCGCCGACTGCACCTCGCCGTCGTCGGCGACGAGTTCGGCGCGCAGCTCAAGCTCCTCGAGTTCGCCATCGAAGGGCAGGCCATTGCGCGCAAGCCACGCCTCCACCGGCAGCGGGAAGCCCAGGAAGGTCGTGGCCGGCAACTTGCCGGTACGCAGGGCCAGCGCCGAGGCGACCCCGATGCGACTCTCGCCGGTGATCTCGCCCTCGACGCGCCACTCGCCGGGGCTGGGCTCGGGCACCCGCAGCAGGTCGAAGCGCGGCTCGACCTGCCAGCGACCGCCCGGGGGCGGAGTGGCGGCGCGATACTCGCTGCCGTCCGGGCCCACCAGGACCAGCGGCTCGGCGCCGGGCTCGTGGAAGAGCAGCGCCGAGAAGGACTCGATACCCGGCTCGATGCGAAATTGCCCGTTCGCAAGGGGGATGCTGTCGGCGGGGAAGATGCGTTCGACGATATCCAGGAAGGCACCCAGCAGGCTCTCGGGAGAGGCCACCAGGGCCGGCAGGCCACCGGTCGTGCGCGAGAGCGATTCGACCAGCGCCATGTCGGCCTGGTCGGAGAAGGCGATGGCGTGGACGACCACCCCCTCGTCGGCCAGGCCCGGCGCCAGCTCGTCGAGCAGCCGACGGCGCGAGGCGTCATCCACCCCGGGCTTGGCGCCGCGGGAGGGCGACAGGTCGATCACCCCATCGGTAAGAAGTACCAGATGACGCCAGCCGTCCGCCTCGGGGGCCGCTGCGCGGCGCACCGCGCTCTCGATATCGGTGTAGGGCTGCACGCCGGCGAGGCGCGGACGCAGCTGGCGGGCGTCGGCGCGCCAGTCGCCATCCACCTCACCCCGAGGCAGGGGGTTGGCCACGGTCTCGCCGAAGGTCCACACGCCGGCGGTGGTTCCCTCGGGCAGCAGCGAGACCAGTAGCTCCAGGGCGCTGGCGCTGAGCCGCTCGGGGTCATTGGCGCGCATGCTGCCGGAGACGTCGATGATGACGCGCACTTCCGGCCGGCTCTGCACCGCCTGTGCCAAAGCGGTAGGGGCCAGCAGCGCACACAGGCAGACAAGCACCAACCAGACGCCGATGCGCCGTCCTGCCAAGCCCCGGGCTCTGCTGGCCATCCTGGCCTCCTTAGTCAATCACCCCTGGTCGAACTAGCCGATCACCGGCTCCCGGCGCTCGGCACCACGCCGATCATCGGCATCATCCTCGGGCTCCTGCCTGACTTGCGCCCCACCACGCCGCCTGCCAAGCCACCACAGCAGCAACCCGAAGACAGCCCCCAGCCCCGCGCCCAGCAGCGTGAGGGTCAGGGCCGGCATCAGCGCCTCGGTATTGCGTTCGAGGAAGGCCACCGTCGCCACGACCACCGCCGGCGCGAGACCGGTGTAGAAATCCCCCTCCTCGAGCAGCGGCAGGCGGAAGCGCGCCGGCATCCACATCACACCCGCCACCAGCCAGGTGATCGGCAGCCGCAGCAGTCGCGGCAGGAAGGCCAGCCCCAGGTAGCCGGTGAGCAACACCACCAGCGACAATACGCCGTAGCTCAGCCATAGTAGGCTCATCGATTCGGTAATAGGCATTGCCACCTCACTTTTCTCTCATCCGAGTATGGTACATCCCGAGCAATGAAAGCACAGCCGCCGCAGCACCCCGACCGCCCTCTTTCCTCCCCGGTTTCTCGCTTCCGCCGTCCGGACGACCCCGAGTGGCACTGGCTGGAGGCGCGCGAGGACCCGGAAGTAACCGGCTTCCTGGAGGCCGCCAATGCCGAGTGCGATGCCTGGTTCGCCCCGCTGGAGGAGCTCGTCGAGCGCCTCTACCACGGGCACCTGGCACGTCGCGAGCTCGCCGTCCACGGCCTGCGCACGCCGCTGGACCACTATACCTACTGGAGCGAGACCGCCGCCGATGCCGACTATCCGGTGTGGTGGCGTCATCCCAATGGCAAGCCCGACCGCGCTGCGCCCTTCCTCGACCTGGAGGCCCGAGCCGCGGCCCACGACTTCCTCGAACTCGGCGACATGGCCCTGTCGCCTGACGAGCGCTGGCTAGCCTGGACCGAGGACACCACCGGCGACGAGATGTTCGACCTCTTCCTGGCTCGACTCCCCGACGGCGAGCCCGTGCGCCTGCTGGAGGGCATTGGCGCCGAGCTGAGCTGGGCCGAGGACGATGCCACCCTGCTGTTTACCCGTTACGACGCCACCCAGCGCCCCGAGAGCGTATGGCGCCTGGGGCTGACCGAGGGCGAGGCGGACGAACCCGTGCTGGTGCTGCGCGAGGAGGACCCGGAATTCTGGCTGGGCCTGGGCAAGACCCGCTCCCGGGAGTGGCTGGTGCTGGAGAGCGCCTCCAAGGACACCAGCGAGTGCCACCTGATACCGGCCCATGCCCCGGCCACGCCACCGCGCTGCTTCCGTCCCCGGGAGAGCGGCGTGGAGCTCGCCCTGGACCATCGCCCCGGGCACTTCTACCTGCTGCACAACCGCGGCGCGACCCATTTCCGCCTCGACCGGCTGGCGGAGTCGCGCCTCGACAGCGGCGCCGACGCCGAACGCTGGCAACCGCTGATCGCCCACCGCAACAGCCATACCCTGGAGGGCGTCGACGCCTTCAGCTGGGGGCTGGTGATCACCGAGCGCGACCATGACGAGGCCCAGGTGCACCTGAGGGTCATGGAGTTCGACCCCGACCACGCCGTCACCCGGGACGAACGCCTGCCGCTGCCGGAAACGCCATGCAGTCTGGCGCTGGGCGACGAGCCCCACTTCGACAGCCGCCGCCTGCGCCTGCGTGAAGAGTCCTTCGTGCTGCCGGTCAGCTGGATCGAGCACGACCTGGACAGTGGCGCGCGCCGCCTGCTCAAGCAGCAGCCGATCCACGGTGACCTCAGCCCCGAGCAGCTCGCCTGCGAGCGGCTGTGGGCGACCTCCCACGACGGCGAGCGCATCCCGGTCTCGGTGGTGATGCGCACCGACCTGGTCGGCCACCCGTTGCCGACCCTGCTCTATGGCTACGGCGCCTACGGCGAGGTGCTGGATCCCTGGTTCTCGGTGGCCCGCCTGGAGCTGCTCTCCCGCGGCGTGGCCTTTGCCGTGGCCCACGTGCGCGGCGGTGGCGACCGTGGCGAGCCCTGGTACCTGGCCGGCAAGCTCGAGCACAAGGCCAACAGCTTCCGCGACTTCCTGGCCGCACGCGACGCCCTGGTGGAGCACGGCATCGGCGACGGCGAGCGCATCGCGGCCTACGGCGCCAGCGCCGGCGGCCTGCTGGTGGGTGCCAGCCTCAACCTGGCACCGGAGGCCTTCTGTGCAGCAGTGCTCGACGTGCCCTTCGTGGACGTGCTGCGCACCATGGAGAACCCCGACCTGCCGCTGACCACCGCCGAATACACCGAGTGGGGCAACCCCGACGACCCCGATGCCCGGCGGCGCATCGGCGCCTACTCACCGCTGGACAACCTCGCCGAGGCCCCCTACCCCACGCTGTTCCTGCAGGGCAGCTGGCACGACACACGGGTGCCCTACTGGGAGCCGGCCAAGCTCTATGCGCGGCTTACCGAACTGGGCAGCGCACGCGGGCCGGTGCTGCTGCGCACCGACATGGCCGCCGGCCACGGCGGTGCCTCGGGTCGCTTCAAGGCATGGCACGACGGCGCCCGCCAGGACGCCTATATCCTCTGGGCGCTGGGCGTGGTGCACCTCGAAGCCTAGCCTGCCGCGCAACGGGGGGGAACCGACGGCTGCCCCCGGACAATCAATCGATGGGTATCACCGCGATGATATGGTCCTCGTATTGCTCCTCGGGGACCCCGCGGCTGGAGACGGCGAAGCTGCGCACGCTGACGCCCTTGCGATGGACGCGCTCGGGGTCACCGCTGAGCAGCGGATGCCAGGCGGCCAGCTTGCGCCCCTCGGCGACCCGACGGTAGGCGCAGGAGCGCGGCAACCAGCGAAACTCGTCCACCCGCTCCGGCGTCAGCTGGGTGCACTCCGGCACCCGCGCCAGACGATTGGGATAGTCGCTGCAGCGGCAGCTGTGGATATCCAGCAGCTCGCAGGCCAGGTTGAGCACCGCCAGTTCGCCGGTCTCGTCATCCTGGAACTTGAGCAGGCAGCACTGGCCGCAGCCGTCACAGAGCGACTCCCACTCCTCGGCGGTGAGCTCCTCGAGGGGATACTGCTCCCAGAACCGCTCTCGCATCAGTACCTCGCCTCGGTGGGGGTGCGGTAGAGATCCAGCAGGTACTCCTCCTTGGCGGGAGGCATCTGCAGGTAGAAGCCCTTGTCGCGGATCGCCTGCATCACCTCGTCGGCGCGGGCACGGCCCAGCCGCTTGTCGGGGCTGAGGATCAGCATCATGGCCGGCTGCGGCTTGCCGAAGCGCGCAAGCAGCGGCTCGGGCACGCGCTCCACGCCTTCGCGCTTGTCGACGTAGAGATACATCTCCTCCTTGAGCGGACTCTTGAACACCTGGCACAGCAGCCGATTACCGGATAGACGGTCGTCATTCATCACGCTAGCTCCTCCAGGGCCTTCACCAGGCCCGCATTCAGGCGTTCGCCGCGCCAGCCCTGTGGCAGGGGCAGGGCTTCTCCCTCCAGGTGGGCGGTCAGCAGGGCTTCCAGGTCGCGGCGACGCAACAGCACCTCCGGGGCCAGTCCCAGCGCCTCGGCCTCGGCATTGACCACCTTCTTCAGCGCCTTGATGCCGCGCTTGAACTCGGGCTCCATGGGTGACGGCAGCTCGCCGGGCAACTCGGCCGCGTCGCAATGCCGCGCCTCGGCTACCAGAGCCAGCAGGGTATCGCCGTCGCGCTTGACCAGGCTCGGCTTGACGTCCTCGAGCCGCGAGAGCTCGTAGCGGTTCTCCGGCATCGCCTCGGCGATGGCGAACAGCACACGGTCGTGAACCAGCCAGCCCCGCGGCAGGTTGCGGGCACGTGCCTCGCCTTCGCGCCAGGTGGTCAGTCGCCGGTAGGCCTCGATCTGGCGTGGCGCCAGGCGCCACAGCTGGCGCTGGCGCAGGTACCACTGGCCGTCGGCGGCCACGCTGCGCTCGGCCTGGGCCAGCATCGCCTCGCCGTCGGCCTCCAGCCAGTCGCGGCGCCCCAGGCGCTCGAGCTCGCGACACTGTTGTTCCCACACTTCCACCAGGTAGACCACATCCAGGGCGGCGTACTGGCGCTGTGTCTCGGAGAGCGGGCGCACCAGCCAGTCGGAGCGGGTCTCGTCCTTGGGCAGGCTCTCGCCGACCCAGTGCTCCACCAGCTTCTGGTAGCCCATGGCGGGATTGTCGCCGAGCAGCCCCTGGGCGACCTGGGTATCCACCAGCGGACGCGGCGTCACCCCAGCCCAGCGCGTGAAGACTTCCAGGTCCTCGCTGGCGGCGTGCAGCAGCTTGAGCGGGCCCTCGGCCAGCAAGCGGCGGAAGGCATCGGTGCAGGCCACGGCCTGGGGGTCGACCAGCCAGGCCGGGCCTCCGGCGGAGAACTGGATCAGCGCCGGCACCGGGTAGAAGGTGTTCTCGCGGAAGAACTCGGTATCCAGGGCGATGACATCTGCCTCGGCCACCGCCTGGCAGGCGGCATCCAGGGCCTCGGGGGTATCGATCCAGTGAATCTCGGGGGTCAGGGGCATCGGGGTTCCGGCAGTGTTGAAAGGGAATGAGGCGAGCGGGCGTGGGCTCAGTCGCCTCGGAACGGCAGGCGGCCATTGAAGGCACGGCTCAGTGTGCCACCGTCGACATACTCCAGCTCGCCTCCCATGGGCACACCATAGGCGAGGCGCGACAGGCGTATGCCGTGGGCCGTGAGCTGGGCGGCGATATAGTGAGCGGTGGCCTCGCCCTCGACCGTGGGGTTGGTAGCGAGTATCACCTCCTCGACCCCCTCCTCGGCGACCCGCGACTCGAGGGCGTCGAGGCCCAGGTCCTCGGGGCCGATGCCGTCGAGGGGCGAGAGATGGCCGTGCAGCACGAAGTAGCGGCCGCGATAGCCGCCGGCCTCCTCGATGGCGAGCTGGTCTGCGGGCGACTCCACCACGCAGAGCAGGCCATCGTCACGACGGGCACTCTCGCACAAAGCGCATACCTCATCCTCGGTGAGGGTACGACAGCGCCGGCAGTAGCCGACGCGCTCCAGGGCATCCTCGAGCACCGCGGCCAGGCGCCGCCCACCGTCGCGGTCGCGCTCCAGCAGGTGCATGGCCATGCGCTGGGCGGTCTTGGGCCCCACGCCGGGCAGCACCCGCAGCGACTCCATCAACTTCTCGATGAGGGGGGAGAAGCTCATCGTCAGAACGGCATCTTGAAACCGGGCGGCAGATTAAGGCCAGCGGTCGCCTCTTCCATCTTGGCCTTGGAGTTGGCCTCGACCTTGCGCACGGCATCATTCACCGCGGCGGCCAGCAGGTCCTCGAGCAGCTCCTTGTCCTCCTCCATGACGCTCTGGTCGATATCCACCTTGCTGACATCGTGGCGGCCATTCATGGTCACCTTGACCATGCCCGCGCCCGCCTCGCCCAGCACCTCGGCGCGGGCGACCTCCTCCTGGACGCGCTGCATCTTCTCCTGCATCTCCTGGGCCTGCTTCATGATGTTGCCCATTCCACCCTTGTTGAACATGGTGTGTCCTCTCTGGTCGTCTAATGTAGGTCGCCGGCGGGTTTCACCGTGGACTCGATCAGCCGGGCGCCGAAGGCCTGCTGAAGTTGCTGTACATGGGGGTCGCTCCCCAGCGCCTCAACCGCGGCGGCATGACGCTGGGCCGCCAGACGTTCGGCCTGCTGGCGGGGAGTCTCGAGGCTCGACGGAATCTCGCCCTCCTCGACCACCAGCCGACGCGGGACGCCGTGCTCGGCCAGGGCTTGCTGCATGCGCTCGATATGAACCTCGGCGCGCATGGCGGAAAGGGTCGGGTCGAGGCGCAGCTTCAGCCGCTCGCCGTCATCCTCCTCCACCACACAGCCGGCGGCCAGGTTGCGGGTCAGGCCACCCAGGCCCAGCGCCTCGAAGCCGGCCAGCCAGTCGGCATGGCTGAAGCGACCATCCGCTGCGTTTGACACCGCCGCCCACTCGGGTTCCACGGCGTCGGGGCCGGCGGCCTGGTCGGCCGATGGGGCGGCAGGCGGTGGGGTATCCTCGGCGCGGGCGGAGGGCCCGAGCGGTGCCGCGTCGACGCGCGGCGTAGGCGGCCGGGATGCCGCAGACTCTGGCTCTGGCTCTGGCTCTGGCTCTGGCTCTGGCGGCGATGATGTTGCCGGCGCCGGCATTGGGTCTGACTCGGGTGCCGGTTCGGCCTCGACCCAGGGCGGCGGCGCGACCGATTCGGCGGGAGGCTCGCTCGGCGGCGGCGGTTCCAGGGAGCTCGATTCGGGAGCCGGCGCCGCAGACGCCCCGGACGGGGGCACCCCGCCAGCCGCCTGGCCCTCCGACTGGCGGGCGGCCGGCGTCGACCCACCCTCCCCGGGCGTGCCACGCAGCGGCAGTGGCGTCGTCGCCGGCCGGGGCACGCCCTGGGGGCGGAAGGCCAGCATGCGCAGCAGGGTCATCTCGAGCGCGGTGCGCAGGTCCGGGGCACTGGCCATGTCGCCACGCCCCTGGATACCGATCTGGTAGTAGAGCTGCACGTCCTCGGCGGTGAACCGCGAGGCGAGCACCAGCAGCGCCTCGCGATCCCCCTGGGCGTTGTCCAGGGCCTCGGGCACCATCTGGGCGATGGCCAGCCGGTGCAGCACGGCGGTCACCTCATCGAGCACACCGGCGAAGTCCGGGGCGCGCTCGGCAAGGTTCGCCACCTCGGCGAGCAACCGCGCGGCATCCACCTCGGCCAGGGCCTCGACCAGCGCCAGCACATGGCGCTGGTCGAGGGTGCCCAGCATGGCCGCCACGTCGGCATGCTCGACGCGCCCCTGGCCGAAGGCGATGGCCTGGTCGGTGAGGCTCATGGCATCGCGCATGGAGCCCTCGGCGGCCCGCCCGAGCAGCCACAGGGCGCTCTCCTCGAAGGGCACCGACTCGGCCTCGAGCACCTTGGCGAGGTGCTCGACGATACGCTCCGGCGGCATGTGCTTGAGGGTGAACTGCAGGCAGCGTGACAGCACCGTGGGAGGCAGCTTCTGCGGGTCGGTGGTAGCCAGCAGGAACTTCACATGGGGCGGCGGCTCCTCCAGGGTCTTGAGCAGCGCATTGAAGCTGCTGGTGGAGAGCATGTGCACCTCGTCGATCAGGTACACCTTGTAGCGCCCCTGGGTCGGCGCGTACTGCACGTTGTCGAGCAGTTCGCGGGTGTCCTCCACCTTGGTGCGCGAGGCAGCGTCCACCTCGATCAGGTCAACGAAGCGCCCCTCGTCGATAGCCCGGCAGCTGTCGCACTCGCCACAGGGAGTGGAGGTCACGCCCTCGTCGCCCCGCCCACCGGCAGTGCAGTTGAGGCACTTGGCGAGGATGCGCGCCAGGGTCGTCTTGCCCACCCCGCGGGTGCCGGTGAACAGGTAGGCGTGATGCAAGCGCCCCTGGTCCAGCGCATTGACCAGCGCCCGCTGGACGTGCTCCTGGCCGACCAGTTCATGGAAGGTGCGCGGTCGCCACTTGCGGGCCAGAACCTGATAGCTCATGCGGCGCGATATCCTTGCGGGAAAACGAAAGCCGGCGAGGCCGGCATGAAGCCTTCATTCTAGCGCCCGGGGGACGCCGCGGAAAGCGAGCCACCATGCCCGCCGCCGCGCGGCTGTGCTAGTCTGGCCGCCACTGGCCATTACAGGGACGACGACACCATGAGCCAACCCCAAGACCCCGACCACGCCGCCGCATCGATCACCTACGCGCAGGTCGCCGCCGCCGCCGAAAACCTGGAGCAGCGTGGCGCCGAGCCGACCCTGCAGCGGGTGCTGGAGCTGCTCGGCACCGGCTCGCCCAACATTGCCCAGCGACACCTGAGCACCTGGCGTGACGCCCGTACTGTCCCCGAGCCGCCTGCCCCGCGGCTCCCCACGGGGCTGATCGACGCCCTGGAGAAGGAGCTGGCGGCGCATGCCGAGAGCGGCCTGAGCGAGGGCCAGCGACTGGCCGAGGAGGCGCGCGCCGATGCCACCACCCTGGCCGAGATCGGCGAGGCCCTGGAGCGACGTAACCTCGAGCTGGAGCGGCGTCTCGAGCAGGTCGAGCGCGAGGCCAGGGCCACCAGCGAGCGCTGCAGCGCCCTGCAGGCCGAACGCGACGGCCTGCGCGACGAGCTGGAGCGTGAGCAGCAGCTGGCCCGGGAGGCTCAGGAGGGGCTGATTCAGCACCGCCAGCAGGTGGCCATGCTGCGCGAGCAGCTGGACGAGGCCCAGCAGGCGCGCCTGAGCGCCGAACGCGAGACGCGTGCCGTGGACGAGGAGCGAATCAAGGCCGAACGTGCCCAGGCCGTGGCGGAGAGCCAGCGCGACGGCGCCCTGGAGCAGGCTCGCGAGAAGGCCGAGCAGATCGGCCAGCTCAAGCGCGAGATGCAGGAGGAGCGCGCCCGTCAGCGTCAGGAAGTCACCGAGATGCGTGCCGAGCAGAAGACACGCCTGGACGCCGTGGAGCGCGCCAAGCAGGAGGCGCAGAAGCAGGCCCAGGAAGCCGCCCAGCGGGCCACCAAGGCGGAGATCCGTGCCGAGGCGCTGCAGGCCACCCAAAGCGCCCTCAAGTCCCGCATGGACGCCATGCAGGTGCAGCAGCGCCAGCGTGGCATGCGCTCCCAGGGCGAGCGGGAGTAAACCCTAACTCCGCTTCCCGGCCTGGCCCTGCTCGAAGCCGCCGAGCACGTTGGCCACATTGATGCCGATCTCCTCCACCGCATAGCCGCCCTCCATCAGTACCAGGGTGGGCAGGCCCAGCGCCGCCAGACGGCGACCCATCTCGGTGAAGTCTTCGCTTGCCAGGGTGAAGGCACTGATCGGGTCGCCCGCGAAGGTATCCACCCCCAGCGAGACGATCAGTAGCTCGCAGCCCGCCTCGCGGATGCGCTCCTTGGCGGCCTCCAGCACGTGGAACCAGACCTCGGCGCTGCTGCCTTCCGGCAGCGGATAGTTGACGGTATAGCCCGCCCCGTCGCCCTCGCCCACTTCGTCGGCATGGCCCATGAAGTAGGGGAAGCAGGTCATGGGGTCGCCGTGGATCGACACGAACAGCACATCGCTGCGCCGCTCGAAGATCTGCTGGGTGCCGTTGCCGTGGTGGAAGTCCACATCGAGGATCGCCACCCGTGACAGGCCCGCATCCAGCGCCCGCTGGGCGGCAACCGCGGCATTATTGAAGAAGCAGTAGCCGCCGAACTGGTCCACGGCGGCATGATGCCCCGGCGGGCGGCACAGTCCGAAGGCCGGCTCACCACTCGCCAGCACATGGTCCAGCGCCGAGAGCGCCACATCCTTGCTGGCCATGGCCGCCTCGAAGGTACCCGCGCAGATCGAGGTATCCGCCCCCAGGGCGTAGTGACCCAGGCGCCCGTCGACGCAGCTGGGGATGCGCCGCCCCGGCATGGTCCGGGTAGGCCAGACCCAGGCGATCGCCTCGCCCTCGCGCCCCAGCGCCCGCCAGTCATCCCAGCAGTTCGCCAGGAAGTCGACGTAGTCGGCGTCATGTACCGCCAGCACCGGTGCCAGGCCGTGCTCGGCGGGTGCGAACACCTCGCCGACCCCCGCCTCGCGCAGGCCCGCGAGGATCATGTCGACCCGCTCCGGGCACTCCCAGGGCGGCACCAGCTGGCCGCCATCGAGTTCCGTGCGTGCCCGGCGCGCCTTGGTGGCGTCTGAGTGATAGATACGCATGGTTTGTGTCTCCTTCAGCCCAGCAGCAGCGAATCGTCGTCGACCTGCTCGCCGCGGGCCCGCTCGAAGAGCCTGAGCAGGTCCGGCACATCGAGCCCCTCGCGCTCCTCGCCCTTGACGTCGAAGGCCACCTCGCCCTGGTCCATCATGATGGTGCGATGCCCCACGTCCAGCGCCTGGCGCATGCTGTGGGTGACCATCAGGGCGGTGAGACGCTGTTCGCGGATGATATCGGCGGAAAGCTCGAGTACGAAGCTCGCGATGCGCGGGTCCAGCGCCGCGGTATGCTCATCCAGCAGCAGGATCTCCATGGGCTGCAGCGCCGCCATCAGCAGGCTGACTGCCTGGCGCTGGCCGCCGGAGAGCAGCCCGATGCTGTCGTGGAGACGATCCTCCAACCCCAGTCCCAGGCGCGCCAGGTTGTCGCGCAGGCGGCTGCGCAGGCTGGGGTCCAGCGCCCGCCCCAGGCGCCGACGACGCCCGCGGGCGAAGGCCAGGGCCATGTTCTCCTCGAGGGTCAGGGTGCTGCAGGTGCCGGCCAGCGGGTCCTGGTAGACCCGCGCCACCAGGTCGGCACGCTTGAAGGCCGCCAGGCGGGTGACGTCGCGCCCGCCGATCAGCACCCGCCCCGGCTGGGCGATGATCTCCCCGGCCAGCACGTTGAGCAGCGTCGACTTGCCGGCGCCGTTGCCGCCGATCACGGTCACGAACTCGCCCTCGTCGATGGTCAGGTCGATCCCCTTGAGCACGTGGTTCTCGAGCGGCGTGCCGGGATTGAAGGTGACGTGGATATCCTGGAGTTCGATCATGCGCTGCGCCTCCTGAGCTTGAGCCGCGGGAGCACCAGCGCGAAGCCGACCAGCAGGGCAGTGACCAGGTTGAGGTCCTGGGCCTGGAGGCCGATGAAGTCGGCGTTGAGCGCCACCGCCACCATCAGGCGATAGAGGATGGAACCGAAGATGCAGGCCAGGGTGGCCACCAGGATGGTGCGCCCGGGAATCAGCGACTGGCCACCGATGACCGCCGCCAGGCCCACCACGATGGTGCCCACGCCCATGGTCACGTCGGCACTGCCCTGGCTCTGGGCGAACAATGCGCCACCCAGGGCCACCAGGGCGTTGGAGAGCGCCATGCCGGAGAGCACCATCACCGAGGTGTTGATGCCGTTGCCCGAGGCCATCCGGGCATTCTCGCCGGTAGCCCGCATCGCCAGACCCACCTCACTGTTGAGGAAGCGGTTGAGCAGTGCGGTGACCACCACCAGGCCAACGAGGATCGCCAGCGGAAAGACGATATAGCGGCTGACCGGCAGCGACTCCAGCGGCGTGAAGATGGTGTCGTCGGTCAACAGCGCGATATTGGGTCGACCCATCACCCGCAGGTTGATCGAATAGAGCGCGATCATCGACAGGATAGAGGCCAGCAGGTTGAGGATCTTGAGCTTCACCGCCATCCAGGCGGTGACCGTTCCGGCCATGGCACCGGCTATCACCGCCAGGGCGGTGCCCACCCAGGGGTTGCCGCCGCCGACGATCCACACCGCCGCCACAGCGGCACCCAGCGGGAAGCTGCCGTCGACGGTGAGGTCGGGAAAATCCAGAACGCGGAAGGAGAGATAGACGCCGAGCGCCACGAAACCGAAGATGAGGCCAAGCTCGATGGCCCCCAGAAAGGCGATAAGACTCATGAATGCTTCCAGTCACGGGGAGGGCTGCCCCTCCCCGGTTCAATGCCTCAGTCGAAGATCTCGACCGCCTGCTCCTCGAACTCGGCCGGGATCTCGTAGCCGATCTGCTCGGCGGCGCCACGGTTGAGGATCAGCTCGAGCTTCTCGACAGTGCCCACCGGCAGGTCACCGGCCTTCTCGCCACCCAGGATGCTGGCGATCATCTCGCCAGTCTGGCGACCCATGTCGTAGTAGCTGAAGCCCAGTGACGCCAGGGCGCCACGCTCGACGGAAGAGTTGTCGCCGGTGAACACCGGGATGTCGGCGTCGTAGCCCACCTTGAGCACGCTCTCCAGGGCCGAGACCACGGTGTTGTCCACCGGCACATAGATGGCATCCACGCGCCCGGCCAGGCTGCGCGCCGCGCCCATCACCTCGGAGGTACGCGAGGCGGTCACCTCGACCAGCTCGAAATCGAGCTCGGGTGCCATCACGCCGAGCTTCTCGGCCTGGGAGACGGAGTTGGCCTCGCCGGGGTTGTAGATCACGCCCAGCCGGCCGGCCTCGGGGAACATGTCGCGGATCAGCTGCAGCTGCGCCTCCAGAGGCGGGGCATCCACCACCCCGGTGATGTTGCCGCCGGGAGCCTCCATGTCACTCACCAGCTTGGCGATCAGCGGGTCGGTGACGGCGGTGAAGACGATGGGAGTATCGTCCTGCAGCGCCGACGCCGCGGCCTGGGCAGACGGCGTGCTGATCGCCAGCACCAGGTCGGGGCGATCGCCGGCAAACTTGCGGGCGATCTGAGCGGCAATGGAGGTGTCACCCTGGGCGTTCTGGAAGTCGACCTCGAGGTTGTCGCCCTCCACGTAGCCGCGCTCGGCCAACTCGTCCAGGGCGCCCTGGCGACTGGCATCCAGGGCCGGATGCTCGACGATCTGGGTGATACCCAGGGTGACGGTCTCGGCCTGGGCCACCCCAGCCATCAGCATGGAGCCCAGCACCGTGGAGAGGATTCGACGCCGCATCATGGTGTTCCCTCTTCTTCTGTAGATGTGTTGTTGCGCTTGGTGAGTCGTTGCCACGCCTAGGGAAGGCGAAGTCTGCACCTTAGCGCGCTTCACCGCCGCGGCCAATACGACCTTCCAACGAACGTCCGTTTGGCGGCTGCTTCAGGGATATTGACCACAGGCGCCCGACAACCTCGACCGACACGGAGCAAAGACGAGGAGGCAACTGGATGGGGGGATAAGGGGATGCGAGATACGGCCAGCCAGCCGGCGGGAGCTGGGCCCGAAATGGAGGCGGCCCCGACAGCCACATCCCGGCACACGCGGCCACCGCTACCGTTGCTCCCTTCCGGGCCTGGCGGGGTTTGCGGTTTGGCGTTGCGGGAGGACCGACGGGGCCACCACAGCGCGACATCGTCTCGATGCCGACTCGGCCTGGTTGACGTTGTCGATCAACGTCTTGCCGAGAGCGGGCGCACTATAACAGCGCCACCGGAGGCAAGCAAGGGCGCGGGCCGGCACATTGCAGGATGTCGACCAACGCTGAGTGCTGTAGCATGAGGATTAACCCTTCCTTACGCCATTATCTCTGCACGATACGTCAGGGAGGCTTGCTCATCGCCGAACACAGGAGGCGCCCCATGAAAAAGGATCCGAACAAGGGCTATATCGCTCTGCTGGGCTGGAGCCTGAACGCCGTCGAAGCCGCCGAGAACTTCGACCGACGCTACGTCGTGGTGGCGCCGGACTGGGCGGAGGAGTATTGCCAGAAGCATGATATCCCCTACGTGCCGTGGAACTTCGAGCGCTTGAACGACCGCTCCATGGAGATCGCCGAGACGCTCAAGAAGATGGGCGTGGACGTCGCCATCCCCATGTTCGAGGAGACCGTGGAGTGGGCCGGCGCCATCAACTCGGTGCTGCTCGACAACCCGCGCCTCTACGGCCAATCGCTGCTGCTGCGCGACAAGGCACTGATGAAGCGCCGTGCCCAGCTGGGCGGCATTCGCGTGGGTATCTTCGAGGAAGCCCACGACAAGGAGGACGTCATCCGCTTCCTCAAACGGGTCAACCAGACCCTGCTCAAGCTCGACGGCGACCCCAATGACCCCATCCACCTCAAGGCCTTCGACAAGGCCGGCTGCCTGGGCCACCGGGTGATCCGTACCCCCGACGAGGTCGATACCATCCCCGACGAGGAGTTCCCGGTGCTGATGGAGTCGCACCTGGACGGCTGGGAGTTCGCGGTCGAGGCGTGGATCCACGACGGCAAGATCGTGTTCCTCAACATCTCCGAGTACGTGACCCTGGGCTACTCGGTGTTCGTGCCGGCCTCCCCGGAGCTCGAGAAGTACCGCCCGCAGATCACCGCCCAGATCGAGAAGCTGATCAAGGCCTTCGATATCGAGTTCGGCCTGATCCACCCCGAGTACTTCGTCACCAACGACGGCGAGATGTACTTCGGCGAGGTCGCCTATCGTCCGCCGGGCTTCAAGGTCTTCGAGCTCCTCGAACGGGTCTACGGGTTCAATGCCTACCAGGCCAGCATGCTGGTGTTCGACCCCAAGGCCACCACCGAGGAGGTCAAGGCCTTCTTCCCCAAGGAAGTGGTGGATGCCGACGGCTATGCCGGCTGCTTCGGGGTCTATCCGCGCCGCCGCGTGGTCAGCAAGCTGGAGATTCCCGAAGAGGTCGAGGACGACCCCT
The DNA here is from genome assembly GCF_057169305.1 of Halomonas sp. C10-5. Taxonomy (NCBI): domain Bacteria; kingdom Pseudomonadati; phylum Pseudomonadota; class Gammaproteobacteria; order Oceanospirillales; family Halomonadaceae; genus Halomonas; species Halomonas sp. C10-5. The sequence continues at coordinate 1,133,593 of NZ_CP175665.1, read as the reverse complement.
ACTTCGAATCCCACGAGCTCACTCCGCCTCTGGAAGAGACCGTCACCAAGCGCACGGCCTTCGGCACCCACTGGGGGCTGATCTACTTCAAGGGCGACGAGGCGGCACGCATGAAGGAGCTGCTCAAGCATATGGAAGAGCTTGATTTCTATGTGTGAGCTTGATTTCTGCGCGTGATCTGGGCTGTCATGTAATGCATGACAGCCGGACGACAAGGATTCAGCGTGACGACGCAAGATGAGACTCAGCCGGGTGGCGGCGAGACGCCACCCGACGATGCCAAGCTGCGCGGCCTGCTGGACAAGCTCGATGAGGCGACCGCCCTGCTCGAAGGTGCACGCGACTTCGCCAAGCCCGGCAAGCTACCGCGGGTGCTGGATACGGCACGCCGCGTACTGCTTCAGGAGGGTGGCGCCGCCGCCATCGAGAAACGCGCCCAGACCCTGGAGCAGGCCGGCGTGTTCGCCGGCTCCGACTGGGAGACCCCGCAGTACCTGCTGCCCACGCTGACGACCCACGCACTGAAGAGCGCCGACCCCAACATGGTGGTCATCGAGGCGCTCAGCGAACTTCGCCTGCTGGCAGTGGCCAAGGGGGAGTACCTGCACCCCATGATCTCCGCCGAGCAGGCACATCACTACCTGACCCAGGTGATGGCCATCAACCTGTGGCTGCTGTTCGGCGCGCCCAGCGAGGCCGAACGGGAGACCCAGGGGCGCCTGGCCAATATCCCCCGCCACCTGTTTCACCATCTGGCCGAGCGCATCGGCTACGAACATATCGTCGACAGCCTGATCGAGGAGATCTGGCGCATCCTGCAGCAGCGGCCCATCCAGGTAGAGCCGGTCAAGCAGATGATCACCCAGATCGCGCTGTGCCAGACCAACCCGGATATCGATCTCGGCGCCAGCGGCCAGGGCGCCGACCGCCTGGTCAGCTCGCTGTTCGGCCCGACCTGGGCCTGCCGCGAGGACCCGGGCATCGACGTCTACCGCGAGCGGCTCGCCAGCATGGACACCGCCGCCCTGCAGGGCGAGGCCACCGGCTTCGCCCGCGCAATGCACGATACCGGCCTGGTCTCGCCCTACCACCCGGTGCTGCTGCGCCACCTGCTGGATCACGGTGACCACCTACTGGCCGAGGCGCTGGGCCTCTCCGCCACAGGCCGCGACTGCCTGCTGTGTTACCGCGAGTTGGTCTCGGCGCTGATCCGCGGCGGCGTGCACCCGGCCACTCCCCAGGCCGCCTACGGCCTAGCCCTGACCCTCGAGCGCGGCATCCTCTACCAGCCTCCAGTGGCCCCGGCCATGTGGCGCCAGCTGGGCCTGACGCTCTCCGAGTGGTCACAGTCACGGCTCAACCTGGCCTTCGGCGAGGCGATCTCGCCGCGAGCCAGGCTGCTCGAAGGGGTGCTGTGCATGCTTGGCCAGCCACTGGGTGTGGGCCAGGGCAACAACCCCACCTGCCAGTCGGCCCGGGCGCTCTCCATGTGGGCCTACAACGACCCGGACTACCTGCTGCAGATGGTGGCCTGGGCGGCGCGTGACGACGAGATCATCATGCATTTCGAGGGCCAGCCGATCTCCTCCATGGCCAGCCTCTCGGGGGTGGCCCAGAGTCTGCCCATGGACCTCGACCCGGTGTCGCTGATCGTGGTACCCCACCTCGACCGTATCTACGCCGAGATGGGCCGACGCTGCATCGGCCGCGAAGGCGACCCGCACCGCTGGGTCAATCCCGAGTTCCACGGCTGGTGGTCCGGGCGAGGCTTTCGCATCAACGTCGACGTGGCCAGCGGCCAGCTGCATGAGCTGGATACCTTCCTGCGCCACTTCTATGCCAGCTACCACCCCTACTACAACGGCAACCAGCCGCTGATCCATCCGCAGCCGGCGGGCATCGCGGTCACCGACAGCGCGGCACGCTTCATCGGCTGGCACGCCATCACCGTGCTGCGAGTCAACCTTGACCCCTCCGACGTGATGCGGGTCTACTTCTTCAACCCCAACAACGACAGCGGCCAGGACTGGGGCGACGGCATCAAGGTCAGCACCGCCGGCCACGGCGAGCGAGCAGGAGAGGCGTCGCTGCCCTTCGAGCAGTTCGCCTCGCGCCTCTACATCTTCCACTACGACCCGCTGGAGCGCGGCGAGCTGGCCCAGATCACCCAGGAGGAGCTCGATCGCGTGATCGGCCATATCCACCGCAGCTGGGGTGCCGACCGCATCCCGCCTACCGACCTGCAGGCCGACGAGGGACCCTAGGGGAAGATGCCGCGCCTCGACCAGTTGCTCGTGTCCCAGGGCCTGGCCCGCTCCCGCACCCGCGCCCAGCGGCTGATTCGCCACGGCCGGGTTCGCATCGCCGATTCGGGCCGGGTGCTCGCCAAGCCGGGCGAGAGGCTGCCCGAGGAGACCCGGCTCGCGGTGGAGGAGGACCCCGAGGAGCGCTACGTCTCCCGTGCCGGACTCAAGCTCGAGGCGCTGATCGAGGCGCTCGACCTTGAACTGACGGGCCGGCTGGTGCTCGACGTGGGCCAGTCCACCGGCGGCTTCACCGACTGCGCCCTGCGCTTCGGTGCCCGCCATGTGGTCGGCGTGGAGGTGGGTCATGACCAGCTCGACCCCGAGCTGCGCGCAGATCCCCGGGTGACCTGCCTGGAGGGGCTCAACGCCCGGGCCATGGCCGACGATACCCGCCTCAAGGCGGCCTTCGCGGCGCAGGGCGCCACCGGGCCGGACCTGGCGGTAATGGACGTCTCCTTCATCTCCCAGACGCTGATCCTGCCCCAGCTGGCCGCACTGCTACCCGCAGGCAGCCAGCTGGCCAGCCTGGTCAAGCCCCAGTTCGAGGTGGGCCCCAGAGGGGTCAACGCCCGCGGCCTGGTCACCGACCCCGAGCGCTACCGGGAGGTGGAGGCGCGCATCCGCGACTGCTGCGCAGAAGTGGGCCTGGAGGTCCGCCACTGGCAACCCAGCCCGCTGCTGGGCGGCGACGGCAACCGGGAGTTCCTGCTCCACGCCGTGCGGCGCTGACCCCCAGGGGCGCCTCAGCGCCCGTCACCTCCCCCGCCACCATCGGCATCACCGGTCTCGATATCTCCCGGATCCCCCTGAGCGCCGGGTGCTGGGTGGTGCTCCGCCAGGGCTTCGGCGCTGGAGCGCCTCTCCACCCGGCGCTCCAGCCCGTCGCTGGCGCGATGCAACCGGACGTCGAGCTGGTTGAAGGCGATCTCGATACCATGCTCTGCAAACAGCTCGCCGACCCGGCAGTTGATCTCGTCGGTGGCGAACAGCCGATCGCCGAGGCTGTTGACGAAGATGCGCAACTCGAAATCGAGGGTGCTGTCACCGTAGTTCATGAAGAACACCTGAGGCTCGGGGTCCGCAAGTACCCGGGCGTTCTCGTCGGCGGCCTGGCGCAGCAGACGGTGCACCAGGCGATGATCCGAGCCGTAGGCCACGCCATAGGTCAGCACCACCCGGGTGACGGTGTCCGACAGCGACCAGTTGATCAGCTGGTCGGTGACGAAGGTCTTGTTGGGGATGATGATCTCCTTGCGGTCGAAATCGGTGACCGTGGTGGCGCGGATGCGGATGCGGCTCACCGTGCCGGTGAGGTTGCCCAGGGTCACGGTATCGCCGATGCGCACCGGCCGCTCGAAGAGGATGATCAGCCCCGAGACGAAGTTGGCGAAGATCTCCTGCAGACCGAAGCCAAGGCCGACACCCAGCGCCGCCACCAGCCACTGCAACTTGTCCCAGGAGACTCCCAGAGTGCCCAGCGACGCCACAAGGCCGGTGCCGACAATGGTATAGGAGAGCAGCGAGGTGATGGCGTAGGCACTGCCCTGCTTGAGGTCGAGGCGTGACAGCACGCTGACCTCCAGCAGGCCCGGCAGGTTGCGCGCCAGCATAAGGGTCAGGGCGATGATCAGCAGCGCCGTGAAGATGTCCGCCACCGACAGGGCGTCGGTCACCAGGTCATCGCCCTCGCCACCCCAGATCGCCACCTCTTCCAGGTAACCCAGCACGGTGAGCAGGTCGGCCCATACCAGGTAGAAAAGCAGCACGAAGCCGATCAGCAGGATCAACTTGGAGAGGCGCAGTGACTGCTGGTTGATCTGCTCCATGTCCAGGGGCGGCTCCTCGACGATCTCGGGGCCGCCGTCGGCTCCTTCCTTGCTCTCGGCCCGGCGGCGCGCCAGCGCACGCCGGAACGCCAGGCGACGCGCCGCGACCGCCAGGCCACGCACCACCGACGCCTCCACCAGGATCCATAGCCCCAGCAGGTAGAGCGTGATGACGAAGCGTCCGACCAGGCTCAGGGCCGTGTACTCGAACCCGCCGACAATCAGCCCGACCAGCACCAGCGGCACTGCAGCCATGGCCAGGCCCAGCACCAGGCGGAACAGCCTGACGCCGAAGAAGGGCGTATGGGCCAGGATCAGCCTCGCCAGGATCACGCTCATGGCCAGCAAACCCAGCAGCAGCAGCGCCAGGGCCAGCGGGCGCTGGCTCAGCCCGAACTCGGACTCCCGCGCCAGGGTGGCAATGGCCAGCACCGGTATCAGGGCCAGCCCCAGCCAACCCAGCAACCGGCGCAGCCGCAGGACATAGTCTGCCGGCCAGTAGAAGTGCCTGATAGCCACGCCATCAGGCGCCAGCAAGAGGCGCGACCAGGCCACCACACCCCACGCCAGGGAGAGTTGCAGGCCGGCCATGCCCAGCGCATCGGCGATGGCATCGCCACCCCCCAGCAGTGCCAGGCTGGCCGCCGCCAGCAGCAGCGGCCCCGACGCCGCCAGCAGCGCATTGAGGAGAATCGCCAGGGGTGTATGAAGCTGACTATCGCTGCGCAGGCGCCCGATCTGCTCATTGAGTCGGGCGAGGCGCGCCTTGAGCGGCCGGCGCCTCCACAGCAGGGCCGCCGCCAGCAGCAGTGGCGGCAGCCCCGCCACGGCGCCCGCTGTGGGCAGGCTCCAGGTGGTGGGCAGTACCTGACGCCACTCCCCTTCATTCCATTCCAGGACGAGGTTGTCGGGAATCTGGCGAATCCAGGCCAGGCCCAGTGGGCGCGTATTGGCGACCCAGAACAGCTGCTCATCGATGGTGGTGCGCAGCCCGCGCGTGGTCTCGTGCAACTGTTGCTGGTTGAGCTGCAGCTCGATGGCCGAGCTGAGCAGACTGCCATAGGTCTGCTCGAGGCGATCGACCAGTTCGCGCCGTGACTGATAGAGGCGCTGCAGGGAGTCGACCAGCCCTTCGCTGCTCTCCACCCCCGCCTCCGCCAGGCGCTGGTTGGCCATACGCTCTCCCTCACGCAGTTGATCGCGCTGGCGCGCCAGATCGAACTGGCGCAGGCGCAGATCGGCGATCTCGTCCTGGAGGTTGCGGCGAGCCTCGACCTGGGGCAGCGCACGGCGCTGTTCTCGCAGGATACGCGCCAGCAGCGTCGAGCCCCGGATCGCCTCGATCTGCTCGTTGAGGCTACGCTCAAGCTGACGCACCTGGTCGAGACTGCTGCGTACCGCGAGGCTCTCGCGCACCAGGGCATTGCTGCGGTCGTTGGCACGCAGCAGCTCCTGGCTGAGGGCGCGGTTGACCTCCTGGGCGCTCTCCAGAACCGGATGCCCCTCCTCCAGCAGCGGGTCATCGCGGACCGCATCGGCGATGGCCTGCTCGGAGGCCATGCGTCGCTTGCGCTCGATGACATTCTGCAGCAGCGCAAGCTCCGCCTCCTGGCTCGCCTGCTGGCGTGTCAGCAGTTCCTGGCGACGCTGGTCCAGCTCACGAAGTCGGGTGTTGGTCCCCAGCTCGCGCTGGTGATAGAGCAGCCGTGCCTCGGCGAGGGCACGGGCCACCTGGCGCCGCCAGCGCTGGGGGTCATCGGCGGGAACATCGTTGACATCCAGCTCGTCGAGGTCGCGTCGCGCCTCTTCCACCCGCCGCATGGCCTCGGCGATGGACTGCTGTGCCCGCTCGGGCAGGGTCTGGGCGGTGAGCAACTGCGCATTGACCTCGGCGAGGCGATCCTGAAGGCGCTGCAACTCCACCACCGCCTCCTGTTGGCGGACCTCCAGTTCATCCAGTGAGAGTTCATCCAGTTCGGCGGCGGAGACCTGGCTGGCCGCCGTCTCCTCGTTCAGCTCGCGCTCCAGGCGCAGCAATTCCTGAGGCGCCTGTTCCACTCGGCTCTCGAGCGCCTCACGGCGCTGTTCGACCTCGGCCAGAGCATCCAGATCGGCGAGAGTCGCCGTCAGCAGATCGATGGTGGCCTGATCCTCTTCGGAAGGCCCCTCCTCGCCGGCCCCCTCCTCGAGGGCCGCGAGTCGCTCCTCCACGGCGGCACGCTCGGGCAGTGACTCCTGCTGGGCCAGAGCCGGCAACACCATGACCAGAAACAGCAGCCCCACCAACCAGCATGCCGCATGTCGCCACCCACTCCCTCTGGCACCACCGCCTGCCTGTCCGCTCACGCTACTCTCCCGCTGGGTTATCCCTGCCATCGATTCTCCGCCCCCACTCCCGGCAAGGCAATCACCACGCGCCCAACGGTTGACTTGCCTTCCGGGCGTGGTAGAACAGCGGTCTAACCCTGCACCGGACCCCTGCCATGCGTCTGCCGATATGCACCGCTGCCCTCACCTCACTGGCCCTGCTTATGAACGGCACAGCCCAGGCCGCGTCGGACACCACCGACCGCGCCGCGCTGGAGGCACGCCTCGCCGAGCTGCGCAGCGAGGCCGCCGCGGTGCAGGCGAGGCTCGAGGCCCTGGAGGAGGAGCCAGCTTCCGCTACGGCGGGCCCCGGCGAGTTCGCCTGGCCCTCGCCTCCACCGATCGCCCCCGGCGACATCGCCGTGGTCGAGGCCGCCGAGCGCCGCCAGCTCGAGCAGGAGTCCAACCGCAACCCCTACGCCATCACCGCCTATCGGCGCAACTACCTGTTTCCGTTTACCTACAACCGCAAGCCCAACCATGCGGCCTATACGGAGTTGACCGGCGAGGAGGGGATGGAACGCAGCGAGCTGAAGTTCCAGTTCAGCGCCAAGGTGGCCCTTGCCGAGGGGCTGTTCGGCAATACCGGGGACCTCTACTTCGCCTATACCCAGCGCAGCTGGTGGCAAGCCTATAACACCGACGACTCGTCGCCCTTCCGCGAGACCAACTACGAGCCCGAGATTTTCCTGAGCTTCGACAACGACTGGCAGATCCTGGGCTGGGCCAACATACGCAATCGCCTGGCCATCAACCACCAGTCCAACGGTCGCTCCAACGAGCTGTCGCGCAGCTGGAACCGCCTCTACCTGGAGACGGTCTTCCAGCGTGGCGACTGGGCGGTGAGCCTGGCCCCCCATTACCGCCTGCCGGAGACCACCGGCGATGACGACAACCCCGATATCGAGCGTTACATGGGCTACGGCGATGTGACGCTGGCCCGACGCTTCGACGACAACGAGCTCAGCCTGATGGTGCGCGGCAACCCCGGAGCCGGGCATATGGGGGGCCAACTCGACTACTCCTGGCCACTCTTCGACAGCAAGATCCGCGCCCACGTACAGTATTACCACGGCTACGGCGAGAGCCTGATCGACTACGACCAGAGCACTCAGCGCCTGAGCCTGGGCTTCAGCCTCAACCCGCTGTTCTCTCCCAGCAGCGGTCTGCTGCGCTAGCCCTGACCGGCGTCAAGCATCTGCAGCCGGGGCACTGTCAAGCCGCGCCCCGGCTGCTATGCTGGGCCTGTCACCCACCGTCACAGGAAGACTCACATGGCCAATCGCACCCAAGAATCCACCGAGCAGCTCAAGGAAGACCTGCAGCACCTCAGCCAGACCATCGAGGAGCTGGTCAACGCCACCGCCGACGACTCACGCAGCAATATCAAGGAGCTGCGTTCACGCGCCGAGAAGCGCCTCAAGGAAACCCGCGAGCGCCTCGAGTCTCGCGGGGAGCGGCTCTACGGGGAAGCCCGCGAGACCCTTGACCACCAGGTGGATGCCTGCGATCGCTACGTCCGCGACAACCCCTGGACCAGCATCGGCATCGGCGCCGGTGTAGGGGTCGTGATCGGCATGCTTATCGGGCGTCGCTGATGGCATCCAGCCAGGGACCGGCTCAGCGGGTTTTCACCGCCGGCAGGCGCCTGCTGGGCAGCCTGCTGGCGACCGGCGAGACGCGCCTGCGTCTCGCCGTGCTGGAGCTGGAAGAGGAACGTGCCCGCCTGGTGGGTCTGCTGCTGCTCGCCGGGCTGGCACTGATCCTGCTGCTGCTCGGCATTGCGGTGCTCACCACCCTGGTGATCGTGGTCTTCTGGGACAGCTACCGACTGACTGCCATCGCCGTGAGCGCCGGCGTCCTGCTCGGCGGCGGCCTGCTGCTCTGCCTGCGGGTGATGCAGTTGGCGCGCCGGCGCACCCTGCTGGCCAGCACCCTCAAGCACCTCGCCACCGACCGCGACCTGGTGGAGCACGATCGTCGGGAGGCCCGCCATGACGACTAACCGCCGGCCACGCACCCCGCGCGCCGCTACCAAGGCCGAGCTGGAGGCGCGTATCGAACAGCAGCGCGTGGATATCCTGGTCGCCGCCAGCCGCTGGCGCAGTGCCACCCGGCCAATCGATGACGGCTGGCGCAACCTGATGCGCTTCAAGGCGCCCCTATACGCGGTGGGCGGCCTGCTCCTGCTGCGCCTCGGCCGACATCCGGGGCGACTGCTGAGACTCGGCCGCCGCGCCACCGCCGGCGCCCTGGTGGTCAACCGCGCCCGACGCCTGCTGCGCTGAGCCCCGGGCTACCCGATCGCCTCACGCGGCAGCGCCGGCAACTCCAGGGCCCAGGAGGGAATCTCATCCTCCCAGAGAATCAACGTGGCCAGCGCATGTCCACGGGCCGCCCAGTGCTCGGCGGCATCCTGCATCAACTCCAGGAAGGCGGCCATGGCGGCCACCTCGGCAGCAGCGACCGGCACCACCACCACCCGGGCCCTCCCCGCCTCCCACTCCAGTTCCGTCAGGCAGTCCCAGGCGGCATCCCAGTTGCGCCCGAAGTACTCGGGGAACCCCAGGCTCTCGGCCAGGCCATCGAGCAGTGTCTCGCGGCTCCAGAACGGCGCCGATCCCAGGCGACGGCAGTCGAGCCCCACCGTGCCGGCCGCCTCCGCGTCCAGCCCCGCGGCATGCGACGCCTCGAGGCCATACACCCCGGCATGGGCCGGGTCTTGCAGATAGCGAGCCAGGGCTTCCAGCGAGGTCAGAGGGGCAGTCAACGTCGATCCTCCAGCACCCGGAACGAATCGTAGTGGTCATCGGTGTAGTAGAAGACCTCGGGTGGCTGGCCACCGGTCACGATGCGGCGAGCCCCGCGATGGGATAGCCCCGGGGTCTCCACGGTGTATTCGCGATAGTAGCCCCGTGGTTCCTGCGGCAAGTGGCCCTCGCGGTTGAAGAAGGTGGTGCCGTCCTGGGAGTGGGGGAAGGGACCGCCGCGCTCGATCAGCCCAAGGGTCGCGTCGATCTGCGCCTGCCCCGGCAGTTGCTGCTCCACGGCGGGTGGCTCACCGCCGCCACGCCAATCCAGCGACCCCTCGAACCAGGAGAGACCCGCCAGGGCCAGCAGCGCCACCAACAACACTCTCTTCATCACGACCTCGTTACCAAGCCAAACGGCTCCCATGATGCCGCGGGGTGCCGACAACCGCCAGCGCACGCTCCTGCACGCCTGGGCAGGGGGCCCGGCCTGGGGTATGGTGCCGACAGGGACACTCCCTGCCACTTCTTCTGATTCGACCCGAGGAGCCGCCCATGACGCTCGCCATCACACTGCACGTTCTCGCCGCCGTGATCTGGGTGGGCGGCATGTTCTTCGCCTGGGTCGTGCTGCGCCCGGTGGCCGCCAGCCAGCTCGAGCCACCCGCTCGCCTGACCCTGTGGCGCGGCGTGTTCGCGCGTTTCTTCCCTTGGGTGTGGGCCGCCGCCGCGCTCCTTCTGGCCACTGGCCTGTGGATGCTCTTCGCGGTGTTCGGGGGCATGGCCGGGGCACGCTGGCATATCCACCTGATGCTGGCCCTGGGCCTGGCCATGATGGCCATCTACCTGCACCTGTGGTTCGTGCCCTGGCAGCGCCTGCAGCGGGCCGTGGATGGCGAGGCCTGGCCCGAAGGCGGCCAGCAGCTGGCCAGTATCCGCCGCCTGGTGGGCCTCAACCTAATCCTCGGCCTGTTGACCAGCGCCATCGCCGCCGGCGGACGCTATCTGGCCTGACATCTAGCCGTCACGCTTCTGTCACATTGGCATGACAATGTAATCGCCTTCCACCCTTCTGACTCGGGAGATGCCCCTTGCGCATGCTGGCCCTCTACAGCATCAAGGGCGGCGTCGGCAAGACGGCCTCGGCGGTCAACCTGGCCGCCGAGGCGGCCGCCGACGGTCAGCGTGTCCTGCTCTGGGACCTCGACCCCCAGGCGGCCACCACCTTCTATCTGCGTGCCAAACCCAAGGTGCGCGGCGGGGTCGCCCGGCTGGTCAAGGGCAAGGCCGCCTACGACAAGGTGATCCGCGCCACCCAGGTCGAGAACCTCGACCTGTTGCCGGCGGCGCTGGCCTCACGCGAACTGGACCACCTGCTCGCCGAACGGCGTGACAACCAGCTCCGGCGTATCCTCAAGCCGATCCGCGATGACTATGACCTGGTGATCCTGGACTGCCCTCCCACGCTCTCGACCCTCTCCGAGAGCGTCTTCGCCAGCGTCGATGCGCTGCTGGTGCCCATCGTGCCCACGGTACTCTCGCTGCGCACTCTGGAGCAGCTGCGTGCCTTCCTGGACGAGCGCGATGTGCCCTGCCCGGTCTGGCCCTTCGTCACCCTGGCCGACCGCCGCCGCACCCTGCACCGTGAGATCATCGACTCGTTGTCCGAACGCTGGCCGCTACGCCTCTCGCAAACCATTCCCAGCGCCAGCGTGGTCGAACGAATGGGACTCGAGCGCGCCCCGCTGTGCAGCTTCGCGCCGCGCACTGCCGCCGCCCAGGCCTACCGCCGGCTATGGGAGGAGATCGCCCAGCGCTTGGCCTGAATGCCCGGCCCTTGGGTCAACTAGAGACTCTGCCCGCAGGCCACGCCGCTGGCCCAGGCCCACTGGAAATTGTGCCCCCCCAGCTCCCCGGTCACATCCAGCACCTCGCCGATGAAGCGCAGCTGGGGCAGCCCCGCCACCGCGAAGTCCCGGGACGAAATGGCACGAGTATCGACCCCGCCCAGGGTCACCTCCGCGGTGCGCCACCCCTCGGTGCCGGCGGGCTTGAGCCGCCAGCGGTTCAGCGCCTCGGCCCAGGCCTGTAGGCGAGCGTTGCCGCACTCCGCCAGCACCCCGTCGTCGCCCTGCCACTCCACCATTGCCTGGGCCAGCCGTTTCGGCAGGCGCTCACCGAGCCAGGTGGAGAGGCGCCGCTTCGGCGTCGCGTCGCGGGCGGCGCACAGCGCCGCGAAGGCGTCCTCGCCGGGCAGCAGGTCGATGGCAATCTCGTCGCCGGGTTGCCAGTGGCTCGAGACCTGCAGCATGGCCGGGCCGGAGAGGCCGCGGTGGGTAAACAGCATCGGCTCACGGTAGCGTCCGTCTCGGCAGCTGGCCTCCACCTCACAGCTCACCCCGGCCAGCGCCTCGGCGCGCGCCTTCCACTGCGAGGTCAGGGTGAAGGGCACCAGCGCGGGGCGCGTGTCGGTCACCGCCAGGCCGAACTGGCGGGCGATCTCGTAGCCGAAGCCGCTGGCCCCCATGCTGGGAATCGACAGGCCACCACTGGCCACCACCAGGGCACCGGCATCGACCCTACCCGCGGACGTCGCCAGACGGACGCCCTCCCCCCGCCGCTCCACCGTGTCGATGTGCGTCTTCAGGCGAATCTCGACCCCCGCCCAGTCGCACTCGGTGAGCAGCACGCGCACGATCTCCTTGCTGGAGTCGGCGCAGAACAGCTGTCCCGGGGCCTTCTCCACATACTCCACGGCGTGGCGCTCCACCAGCTCGACGAAGTGCTCGGGTCGATAGCGCTTAAGGGCCGAGATACAGAAGTGCGGATTGCCCGAAAAGAAATTGGCCGGCGTGGAGTTGAGGTTGGTGAAATTGCAGCGCCCGCCGCCGGACATCAGGATCTTCCTGCCGGCCCTGTTGGCATGGTCCAGTACCAGCACCCGGCGCCCCGCATAGCCGGCACTCAGGGCGCACATCAACCCCGCGGCACCAGCGCCGATCACCACCACGTCATATGTCACCCTGCAGCCCTCCCGGCTATTGCCTGTACCGCCAACGGCGAGGCGCGCATTCTAGCAGTCGCACCACCAGGCGCCGAGGGTGGTCTGTCATGTACAAACCTTGTACGTTATTCATTCGGGGGTAACTTGTGCATTGTTGCCATACTCCTGCCGCCGCCATCCGGTTAGGCTTAAAGCACGCCAGCAGGATCGCTGACGTCACTCTCGTCCACCGACCAGAAATCCCCCCCATGTCCCAACGACGCCCTGTTTCACTTCTCTTGCCACTGATAGCCCTGCTGCTCGCCTCGGCGGCACCGCTGCATGCCCAGCAACCCACCGCCGTGATCGCCGCCGAAGTTCGCCAGGAGCCGTGGTCCGATCCCCTGGAGTCGCTGGGCACCCTGCGCGCGGATGAAAGCGTCACACTCTCGGCCACGGTGACCGATGTGGTGCGGGAGCTGAACTTTCGCGATGGCGACAAGGTCGAGGCGGGGCAGCTGCTGGTCCGCCTCGCCGATGACGAGGCCCAGGCCGACCTGCGTGCCGCCCAGGCCCTGCGCGAGGAGCGCCGTAACGCCGTCAATCGCCTGAGCCAGCTCCAGGAGCGCAACCTGGCGCCGCGCGGCGACCTGGAGGATGCCCAGGCGCGACTTCGCCAGGTCGAGGCCGAGATCCAGGCCCTGGAGGCACGGCTCGCCGACTACCGGCTTCGCGCCCCCTTCGCCGGGCGGGTCGGCTTTCGCAACGTCAGTGTGGGGACCCTGGTGACCCCCGGCACCGAGCTCGTCACCCTCGACAAGCTCGACGTAATGAAGCTCGACTTCACGCTTCCCGAGCGAACCCTGGGCGAGCTCATCCCGGGCATGGCACTGACAGCCACCGGTGCCGCCTATCCCGACACCAGGTTCAGTGGCGAGATCGACACCATCGGTACTCGCGTCGATCCCGTCAGCCGCAGCATCACCGTACGCGCCCGGATCGACAACCCCGACGACCGGCTGCGCCCCGGCATGCTGATGAACGTGGCCGTGGAGCGTGAGTCCCGCCAGGCCCTGGTGATTCCCGAGTCATCGCTGATTCCCGAGGGACGCCGCCAGTTCGTGCTCACCCTCGACCCAAGTGACGAGCACCGAGTGACACGCCGCGAGATCACCATCGGCGCCCGTCGCCAGGGCGAGGTCGAAGTCCTCGAAGGTCTGGATGCAGGCCAGCTGGTGGTGGCCCATGGCACCGAGCGTGTGCGCGACGGCCAGCCGACCCGCCTGCTGGGCATCCTCGACGAGAGCACCAGCGTTCCCGAGCTGCTGCGCCAGGACCGTGATGCGGCGGAGGCCAGCGGCTGATGCGACTCTCCGATATCTCCGTCCAGCGGCCGGTGCTGGCAACCGTGCTGGCCGCCCTGATCGTGGCCTTCGGCCTGCTCGCCCTGCAGCGCCTGCCGTTGCAGGAGTATCCCTCCATCGACCCGCCCATCGTCAGTGTCGATACCCGTTATCCGGGCGCCTCGGCCAGCGTGGTGGAGACCCGCATCACCCAGGTGCTGGAGGATCGCATCGCCGGCGTCTCCGGCATCCAGGTGATCTCCTCCTCCAGCCAGGACGGACGCTCCAGCATCAACATCGAGTTCGGTCTCGACCAGGACATCGACTCGGCGGCCAACGATATCCGCGATCGCATCTCGGATGCCGCCGGCAACCTGCCCGATGAGGCCGACCCGCCCGAGGTCGAGAAGGCCGACTCCAGCTCCGAGGTCGTGATCTGGCTGTCGCTCTCCGGCGAGGGCTACACCATGGCCGAGCTCACCGATTACGCCAACCGCTATCTGGTGGATCGCTTCTCGATCCAGCCCGGCGTATCGCGGGTGATCATCGGCGGTGGCCGGGAATATGCCATGCGGGTTTGGCTCGACGCCGATGCCATGGCGGCCCGCGGCCTCACCGCCGGTGACGTGGAGGACGCCCTGCGCGCCGACAACGTCGAACTTCCCGGTGGCTCCATCGAATCCAGCGAGCGCCAGTTCGTCGTGCGCCTGCCACGCGGGTTCGCCACACCGGAGGACTTCCGCAGCCTGGTGCTGGACGAGGCCGATGATGGCTACCTGGTACGCCTCGGCGACATCTCCCGGGTGGAGATCGGCGCCGTGGAGGAGCGCACCATCTTCCGCGGCAACGGCACCCCCATGGTGGGCCTGGGCATGGTCAAGCAGTCCACCGCCAACGTGCTGGAGATCTCCCGAGAGGTGCAGGCCGAGATGGCGCGGCAGCAGCCGGGACTCCCCGAGGGCATGACGCTGGCGCTCAACTTCGACTCCTCGGTATTCGTCGAGGGCGCCATCTCCCAGGTGGTGCAGACCCTGTTCATCGCCATGGGCCTGGTGGTGGTGGCGATCTTCCTATTCCTGGGCAACCTGCGCACCACCCTGATCCCCGCGGTCACCGTGCCCATCGCCCTGATCGGTGCCTTCGGCGCACTGGCAGTGATGGGCTTCACCATCAACCTACTCACCCTGCTGGCCCTCGTGCTGGCCATCGGCCTGATCGTCGACGACGCCATCGTGGTGCTGGAGAACATCCACCGGCGCATGCACGACCACGGCGAGACGCCGCTGGTGGCGGCCTTCCGCGGCACCCGTCAGATCGCCTTCGCGGTGATCGCCACCACCCTGGTGCTGATCGCGGTATTCGTGCCGCTGAGCTTCCTCGAGGGCGATATCGGCCGGCTGTTCTCGGAGTTTGCCCTGACCCTGGCCGCCGCCGTGGCCATCTCCAGCCTGCTGGCGCTGACCCTGACACCGATGATGGCATCCAAGATCCTCAAGTCGGGCATGCACGAGGGACGCCTCGCCCGTGGCGTGCAGTGGGCACTGGAACACTCTCGCTGCATCTATCGTCGCCTGCTCGAGCGGGCCCTGAAGCTGCGCCTGCTGGTGGTGGCTCTGCTCCTCGGGGTGATCGGCGGCATGGTCTGGCTGAATGCCGAGCTGCCCAACGAATACACCCCCCAGGAGGATCGCGGCAACTTCTGGGTGCTGGTCAACGGCCCACCGGGCGCCACCTATGACTACATGCTCGACTACATGGACGAGATCGAGGCCCGGCTGCTGCCGATGCTCGACACCGGTGAGGTCGACCGCGTGGTGGTGCGCGCGCCACGTGGCTGGGGCAATATCGAGAACTTCAACAGCGGCTTCGTGATCGTCAACCTGGCCGACTGGGGGGAGCGGCGCTCCGCCTGGAAGATCATGGAGGAGATCCGACGCAACCTCGCCGACCTGCCCGGCGTACGCGCCTTCCCGGTGATGCGCCAGGGCTTTGGCTCGAGCGTCGAGAAACCGGTGCAGTTCGTGCTGGGTGGTGGCACCTATGAGGAGCTCGCCGAATGGCGCGACACCCTCTTCGAGCACATCCGGGAAGACAACCCGCGGATCACCGAGCTGGACAGCGACTATGAGGAGAGCCAGCCTCAGCTCGAGGTCGACATCGACTACGAGCGAGCCGCCGAACTGGGCGTCACCGTCAGCGAGATCGGCCGCACCCTGGAGACCCTGCTCGGCGGACGGACTGCCACCCGCTATATCGACGACGGCGAGGAGTACGACGTCATCCTCGAGGGCGAACCCGGCGCCCGCCCCAGCCCCCAGAGCCTGGAGAGCCTGCGCGTGCGCTCACAGCGAAGCGGGGAGCTGATTCCCCTAGCCAGCCTGGTGAACATCTCCGACTTCGCCGGCCCCAGCACCCTCAATCGCTTCAACCGGGTGCGCGCCATCACCCTCGACGCCGACCTGGCCGACGGCTACCCACTGGGCGAGGCGCTGGAGTATCTGGAGCAGACGGCGCGGGAGCTGCTTCCCGCCGAGGCCCAGACCGACGTCAAGGGCGCCTCGCGGGACTACCAGGAAGCCAGCGGCGCCACCGGCTTCCTGCTGGGTCTGGGCATCCTCGTGGTGTTCCTGGTGCTGGCCGGCCAGTTCGAGAGCTTCGTTCACCCCTTCGTGATCATGCTCACCGTGCCCCTGGCGATCTGCGGTGCCCTGCTGGGTCTCTACGTCACCGGCCAGTCGCTGAATATCTACAGCCAGGTGGGACTGGTGATGCTGGTGGGACTCGCCGCCAAGAACGGCATCCTGATCGTCGAGTTCGCCAACCAGCTGCGCGACCAGGGCTGGGCCTTCCACGAGGCGCTGGTGGAGGCCTCGGTGACCCGCCTGCGCCCCATCGTGATGACCGCCGCCACCACCATGGCCGGCGCCGTGCCGCTGATCATCTCCAGCGGCGCCGGCGCCGAGACCCGCCTGGTGATCGGCATCGTCATCCTCTGTGGCCTGGCAGCCGCCACCCTGTTCACGCTGTTCGTGGTGCCGGTAGCCTATGACCTGCTGGCACGCCGCACCGGCTCTCCCGGCGACGTGGCCAGGCGCCTGGAGCAGGAGATGGAGGCCACCCCGGAAGGGCATTGAACCCACTCAACGCAAGACGGCCACCTCGGGGTGGCCGTCTTGCGTTGCAACCAGCGTGATCGCTGTCAGCAGTCGCCGATGCGACGGCCCTCGACCTCGGTGACCATCTCCATCTCACCCATCTGCGGCGACTGGACGGTCACCTCCACGCGACCCTCGGTGGTCTCGCCGAGGAAGTCCATATGGCCGACGATGTCCGCCTGACCACCCTCGGCCTCACAGACCATGCGGTAGTCCATGCCATCGACACCGACATTGTGCTCGAGCAGCTCGCACCCCTCCTCTTCCTCGATCATCTGGAAGTCGGGATCGGCGAGGTCGCCCTGAGCGATACACTCGCGGGTCGTCTCGGCCTGGTCGGGGATCGGCATGTCGCCGGAGACCGAGGTGGTGCTGGTGAACTCCCACTCCCCGGGCACGATGTTGGGCGTCTCGGCCAGGGCGGTCATCGGCAGTACCAGCAGCAGGCCGGCAAGCATGGGGGGCAAAGACATGGTACGTAAGGACATGGGACTCTCCCTGTCGTGGATTCGCCCCCAGCATAGCGGACCGGCGCACCCCGGCACAGCCCGGGACGCTACGCAGCCCCCGAGCCGCGGGTACCACCAGTCGAAGCCAGGAAACCGCTTGCATTCGCGCACTTAGGTCGATAATATATGCGCCGTTCTAACGCGAAAGGCCCAGCTGCCCGGGCGTGAGAACCACAATGCGGAGGGGTGTCCGAGTGGTCGAAGGAGCACGCCTGGAAAGTGTGTAAGTCGAAAGGCTTCGAGGGTTCGAATCCCTCCCCCTCCGCCAACGCATTGCAAAAAGCCGCTGAGAAATCAGCGGCTTTTTCTTTGCCTGACGGTTTTCCCTCGTAGATCTCCGCTGTGGCTGTATGCCGTGATGGGCCACACCCGTCCGTTAGGCGTGCTCCTCCAGCCAGCGCCATCACACAGGTTGATCTCTCTCATGTAGCCGCTCTCGCAGCATCGGCTCCATCACCACCTGACCGAAGTTCTCGCGGTTGGTCAAGGCGAGATCATCCACCGAGCCGGCCAGGAACTCCCAGCCCTGACCCACCAGCTGATCGATGAATGGCTTCTCTACGTCCGTGTACTCGGGTCCTGCCATGCCGTGGCTCCCTGAATGAATTCACTCTTCTGAGCATACCAGTCCATGGGCCAGCAGCCCGTTTCGGATATTGCGAGTTTTGTTTATTTCGAATAGCCTGTTAGGTAACGATAAAACACGAGACGGCAGCCAGAAGTAGCGGGCTGCGTGGAGGTCATACCATGAACACCGCCACCCAAGATGCAATGCCCGACAACCTCGAGCTCACCCGTCTGGCCAGGGCCAGCGCCACCGAGCTCAGCCAGCTTCTCCGCGAGCGGCCTGATAGCGACCGGGCGCATATCAAGCTGGATGGGGCGGATCTGGTGCTTCCCCGTCAGGCGCTGGTGCTGCTGCGTGACCTGCTGACCGAGATGGCCCAGGGCAATGCCGTGACCATCTTGCCTACCCATGCCGAGGTGACGACCCAGGAAGCCGCCAACATGCTCAATGTCTCGCGGCCCCATCTGGTCAAGCTATTGGAAGAGGGCGCGATTCCCTTTACCCGGGTGGGCACCCATCGCCGGATTCGCCTGCAGGACCTGTTGGCCTACAAGCGCCAGCAGGAAGAGGCCTCCGAGGCGGCCCTGCAGGAGCTGGCCGACCAGGCTCAGGACCTGGATATGGGCTACTGATGCGCTTAGTGGTCGTCTACGACGCCTGCGTGCTTTATCCCACACCATTGCGGGACCTGCTGATGCGCCTGGCCACCTCGGGGCTGTTCGCCGCACGCTGGACAGAGCAAATCCACGACGAGTGGACGCGCAACCTGCTCAACAAGCGCCCCGAACTGGCGCAGGCACTGCCGCGAACTGTCGAACTCATGAATCGTGCGGTGCCGGATGCCCTGATCACCGGGCACAAGCCGCTGATCCCCGCGCTCGAGCTGCCCGATCCCGATGATCGCCACGTGCTGGCCGCGGCCATTCGCGCCGGTGCGCAGTTGATCGTCACCTTCAACCTGAAGGACTTTCCCGCCGATACTCTCGCTGGTTTCGGAATCGAGGCCGTCCATCCCGATACCTTCCTGGAGCAGCAGTTCGAGCTGAATGAGGGGCTGGTGCTCAGGACCGTCCATCGCCACCGGGCCAGCCTACGCAAGCCGCCGAGAAGCGCCGAGGAGTACCTCGATACGCTTGCAGCCTGTGGCCTGATCGTCACGGCAGATCGGCTGCGAGAGTTCATCGAGGTGCTGTAACAGACCTCAGGCTTCCTTTATCGCCTCCTCGCGGCTCATGTCGCTGCAGGGCGTCAGACGGCTCAGCCACTTCTGATCCAGCTCGCCAGCAGAAAGTGCAGCTGCCTCGCGGAACAGCAACTGTCGGTGCTACGCGCCATGCCTGGCGCACAACGAAGGAAGACGGCGCCACAAGGGCGCCGTCGGGAGCATGGCTTATCAGGTTAGAACGAGACGTCGAAGACCAGTGGCACGATGGTGTAGAGCGCCACCATGATCACCAACAAGCCGATCACATTGAGCCAGATGCCAGCGCGGATCATGTTCTTGATCGGCAGGTCCCCAGTGGCAAAGGCGACGGCGTTGGAAGGTGTCGCCACCGGCAGCATGAAGGCACAGCTGACGGCGAAGGTCACCACGATGGTCATCAGGAAGGGCTCGATACCCAGCCCGACGGCAATGGCGCCCATGATCGGGAAGAAGGCCGCCGCCGTGGCCGTGTTGCTGGTCAGCTCCGTGAGCAGGATGATCACGATGGCGGTGACGGCCAGGATCATGATCGGCGGGAGTCCCGACAGGCCCGAGACGCTCTCGCCGATCCAGACGCTCAGCCCGGTGGCCGTGAACTGCGCGGACAGGGTCAGGCCGCCCCCGAACAGGATCAGTACGCCCCAGGGGACGTCGCGGGTGGCCGTCCACTCCAACAGTGCGCCCTGCCCCTTGGAGGCCGGAATCACGAACATCAGGATCGCGGCCAGGATCGCCACGCTGGTGTCGTTGATGTTGGACAGCCACGGCAGCGCGCCCTGCACCGCAGGAATCCTCGCGATCAGCGGCAGGAACACCCAGCAGAAGACCGCCCCGGCGAAGACCATCAGCACCCGCCCCTCTTCCGGGGTCAGTCGACCCATGGCCTTGAGCTCGGACTCGATCATCTGCCGGCCGCCCTGAATGTCCTCGACCTCGGCGCGGAACACGATCTTGTTCAGCACGAACCACGCCAGGACCAGCATGGTAGCGGAGAACGGCACGCCCATCAGCATCCAGTGGCCGAAGCCGATGGACAGACCATGGGTGTCTTCCATGTAGGCGCGCATCAGCGCCATGGGAGGCTGACCGATCAGTGTCGCCATAGAGCCGATGGTGATGGCGTAGGCGATACCCAGCAGCACGGCGGCCGAGAACTTGGGCGTGTCCTCACCATTCCCCAGCGACTTCACCAGGGCAATGATGGAGCCTCCGATTGGCACCATGATCACCGCGGTGGCGGTGTTGCTGACCCACATGGTGATAAACCAGCTGGCAAACATCAGCCCGAAGACGATCTGCGCCGGCTTGGTGCCCACCGTCAGCACGGTCAGCAATGCGAAGCGTCGATGCAGGTTCCAGCGCTGAGTCGCCAGGCCGAGCAGCACCCCGCCCAGCACCAGGAAGACGATGCTGTGCGCGTATGGCGAAGCCGTGGTCCCCACCGAGGCGATGTCGAAGAAGGGGAACAGCACCAGTGGCAGCAGCGAGGTGGCAGGGATCGGGATGGCCTCGGTCATCCACCAGGTGGCCATCAGCATGGCGATGGCCGCCACGACGCGAGCGTTGACGGCCAACGACTCGGGCAACAGGAAGAACACCCCCAGGCCAATGACGAGTCCCAGCACGAGGGAGAATGGCTTGAAGGCAGCCGCTTCGGTATAGGGCGTCCGTTCGGCCACACCGGTGGAGTTCGACATGATGGTCACCTGCAAGGGAGTAACAGTGCAGACGAGTGTCACGGCTAGGGAAGCGCACCTCCAATACCTCCCGGGTTGGCTCGCATACTCAACAGGACGGAAACCCATCAACTCACACCACGGACTTCATAAAGAATCAGTCGGTTAAATACGTCCGAGGTGGAACCGACTCATCAAGCCCTCACAATCATCCCGCTGGCCAAGGTTCATCCAGCGGCGTGACCGCTGATAGCCTACGACTAATGGATTCTCTGAGCCTACAGCCGGTGGCCAGGAAAGAGGCTGTGAAGTACGCCGAGGCCTGCAGGGTGGCCGACCTGCTGCTCGACAACAGCGACGTGGCCCTGCTCTCGATGGGCAGCCCATCAGCGACGTGCCGGCAGGCCAGGCGGTTGGTGGCGTGGCGCTGGCACTAACAGCTCGAGCGCTGAAGTCCACCCCCGATGCAGCATGGCCTCAGCCGTGCGGGCCGGGGGGTTGGCCTGGCGGCGAAGTCACGTGGTCTTCAGCTTTGCCCGGCGCACGCTGGGACCTCATCATTTCCTCTCGTTCGCCGCCTATGAAGGGGCACGACGTCCGCTGGTTCAGGGGGCATCTGCTGCGCATGACGGATTGTCAGGTGGGCTATACGCTGCCCCCCACGAAGCGCGAGAGCTACCTTCTCTGAAGGAAAATGCGAGACGCCTTCTGCAAACGTCCAAAGCTGTTCGATTGACGGAGGTAGTCCCGGCTTTCCTCCCAGGCCCGCTGCCTGCGCACCCCCTACTCCATCCGCCTATTAAATTTCGCCTTGGTGGACTAGGCTGACCCGGGGCAAGGTTTGATCGGCAACATCCAAGGACGAAAGATGACCGCCACCGAACAGGACCCCGGCACCCGTTTGTCGGGCGCCCATTGTGACGCCTGCAGCCTGCATGGTGTCTGCCTGACCCAGAACCTCTCCGAGGATACTCTGGAGAGCCTCGATGCTCTGCTCGACCAGCCCCGTCCTCTCAAGCGCGGTGAACCGCTGATCACCCAGGGAGACGCCTTCACCAGCCTCTACCTGGTTCGCAGCGGCAGCCTCAAGCAGGTGGTGAGGCCGCTTGGCCAGGAGCTGGAGCACGTAGTGGGCTTCTACCTGCCGGGCGAGACGGTGGGCCTTGAAGGGATCGGCGAATCGCGCTGCCCCGCCTCGGTGGTGGCAATGGAAACCACCTTCGTCTGTGCGCTGCCCTATGCTCGGCTGCGTGAGCTCTACTACAACCACCCTACCCTCAGTGAATCCCTGCTTCGCCACATGAGCCGCGAGCTGCGCGGCGAGAAGCGACAGCTCTGCCTGCTCTCGGGGCGCACCGCCGAACAGCGCCTGGCTGGGTTCCTGCTCGGGCTCTCCGAACGCTTCCAGCAGCGGGGCTGCAGCCGCTATCAGTTCCGCCTGGCCATGTCCCGCGGCGACATCGGCAGCCACCTGGGCCTGGCCCTGGAGACGGTCAGCCGTGTGCTGGGGCGTTTCCAGCGCCAGGGCCTGATCCAGATCGCTACCCGGGAGCTCACCATCCTCTCCCTCGAGGGACTACGTAACATTCTTGAGGAGACGTGACCTGCCGGGTCACGAGTCCATGATATCCTGAGCTCACGACAGCCACCGACGGCCGGGACTTGCGGCTCGGGCACTGTGAGGGACCATGGGATCGACACGACACGGCAAGGCAGGCCCCGCCGGCAGCATTCGCCACCCTCATGTCATCAGGCTGTTGCTCTCCAGTATCACGCTGACGTTGCTCTATTGCCTGGCAGCCAGCTACTTCATATCCAGTAATGCCGAAGCCGAGCTCGAGGTGCTTCAGGCCCGGGAGATGGCCGCAGTGGAAACCGCCGCCGGCATGCTTGTCCATCGCCTCGAGATGGTGGAGGCGGATACGCGCTTTCTCGGCCAATGCCCCGGCCGTGCAAGCCTGGCTCTCCGGCCAGGAGGGCGCGCTGGCACAGGTGGAGGAGTTGCTGCTGGCCTTCGCCGGCGCCCGACACGAGTATGCCCACCTGACCCTTCACGATGCCGCGGGCCATGAGGTCGCGCGCATCAATCGCCGTGAAACGGGCGTGCAACGAGTTTCCCCAGCGCGGTTACAGGACAAGTCCGACCGCTACTACTGGGCCCCCACTGCCCGGCTGGAAAGCGACCAGGTGTATCGCTCGCCCCTCGACCTTAACGTGGAGGACGGCCGGGTAGAGACCCCCTATCGCCCGGCGCTACGCAGCGCGACTCCGCTCCACGACGCCAGCGACCGGCTCGGCGGAATACTGGTCCTGAACCTCGATGCCACGGACATGCTGGCCCGCTTCCGCGAGCTGATGAGCAGCACTGGCGACGCCATGCTGCTCAACCATGACGGCGACTGGCTGGTCGGTCCCCGGGACCAGGAGTGGGGCTTCATGTTCGGAAACCCTGAGGCCTTTGCGCGTCGCTATCCCGAAGCCTGGAGGCAAATGCAACAGTCGCCGCGCGGTCAGCAGTGGACCGACGACGGCCTGCTGCTGCATGCCACCCTCAGCCCCCTGAGTCTGCATCAGCATGCTGCCACAGGCGCGCCGCTTGCCAGCGCCTCCGAAGAGGAAAGCGAGTACGTATGGACGGCGGCCTCCCTGATACCACATCACGCGCTGCCCTCCCGCGGCCTGCTGGCAACCCCGCTGCGTGGCGGCCTCTTCCTCGGCGGCCTCGGCGTGGTGCTGGTCGCCAACCTGGTCACCCTCTACCTGCTGGCCCAGCGCCGCCAGGCCCGCCAGCTGAGCCTGCGCGAGGCCCATCGCCATGAACAGATCACCGCCAACCTCGCCGAGGGGCTCCTGGTCATGGATCGCCAGGGGCGCATCGTTGAGACCAACCCCGAGGCGGAACGACTGCTCGGCTGGCGGCGCGCGGAGTTGCTCGGTCACGATGCCCATCGCACCGTACACCAGCCGCCGGGGGCGGCGGATGACCCCGGCGACGAGTGCCACATCCAGGCCGGGACCCTGGCGGGCGAGCACTATCGCAGCGATCGCGAACGCTTCTACCGCCGTGACGGCGAATCCCTGCCGGTCAACATCAGCGCCGCGCCGCTGCGTGACAACGACACGGTGATCGGCGCTGTGGTCGCCTTCCACGATATCACCGAGCGCCTCGACCAGGAGGCAGCGATCCGGCGCCTGGCCTACCACGATACTCTGACCGGCCTGCCCAACCGGCGCCAGCTGATGGATCGACTGGAGCAGGCCGTGGCGGCCCACCATCGCCATGGTCGGCGCCTGGCGCTGGCATTTCTCGACCTGGATCACTTCAAGGAGGTCAACGACAAACTCGGGCACGAGGCCGGCGATGCCCTGCTGGTGGCGGTCGCCGAACGCCTGACGCGCGTTACCCGCGAGAACGACCTGGTATGCCGCCAGGGAGGCGACGAGTTCGTGGTGCTGCTCGACGGCATCGCCAGCTGCGCAGAGGCCGAGCTCACCGCGGCCAAGCTGATCGAGGCGCTGCAGCGCCCGGTAGAGATCGGCGAGCACCGCATCCTGCCCGGGGTCAGCCTGGGCATCGCCTTGTTGCCCGACCACGGCGAGGACGCCGACAGCCTCATGAAGGCGGCCGATGCCGCCATGTATCGCGCCAAGCAGGCCGGCCGCAACGGCTATCGGCTGGCCGAGAGCTGATCCAGCGGCGCCGGCCGCGCATAGAGGTAACCCTGGAAGCGCCGGCAACCATGCTCCCGCAGCCAGTTCGCCTGCTCCTCGGTCTCCACGCCTTCAGCGATCACCCGCATTCCCAGCCTGTCGGCCAGGGCGATGATGGTCTCGACAATGGCGGCATCGGCGGGGCTGTCGAGCAGATCCCGTACGAAACTCTGGTCGATCTTGAGCTCGTCGAGGGGAAGACGCTTGAGGTAGCCAAGCGACGAGTAGCCGGTGCCGAAATCGTCCAGGGCGAAGCGCACACCCAGGGTGCTGAGTGCCAGCATGGTATCGCGGGCCAGCTCCGGATCCTGGAGGAACAGCGACTCGGTTACCTCCAGCACCAGGTGGCGCGGATCGGCACCGCTTCTCGCCAGTATCTCGCGCACACTGTCGACGAAACCCGCCTGGCGAAACTGCACCGGGCTGACGTTGACCGAAATGGTCAGATCCCGTCGCTGTGGCTGTTCGGCCCATTGCGCCAGCTGCTGACAGGCGCTCGCCAGTACCCAGCCACCGATGGCCACGATACGGCCACTCTCCTCGGCCAGGGGGATAAACACCCCGGGCGAGACCATGCCGCGAACAGGGTGCTCCCAGCGCAGCAACGCCTCCAGCCCCACGGTGACGCCCGTGGTATCGACCTGGGGCTGGAGGAAGAGCCTGAGCTCGTTGCCCTCCAGGGCCCGGTCCAGATCGGCCTCCAGATGAGCCCGCTCTGTCACGCTAGTCTGCATGGCATGGTCGAAGAAACGCAGCGCCGCACCACCCTCGCGTTTGGCTTCGTACATGGCCAGCTCGGCCTGCTGAATCGCCTCGGCGCCATCCAGGTCGTCGTCATGAAACAGCGAGATACCGATGCTGGCCGTGAGTGGCAGGCTCTCGTCGCCGCCACCCGCTGTGCAGGCGATCTCGCGCAACAGCTTCTCCCCCAGCCGTTCGGCCCCCCGGGCGGCGTGGGCCGGCTCGTCCCCCAGGTCCTGAACCAGCAGGGCAAACTGGTCACCGCCCCAGCGCGCCAGGGTGTCACTCTCGCGCAGGCTGCCACGCAGCACCTCGGCCAGGCGGCGCAGCAGGGTGTCGCCGCTGGCGTGCCCGAGGGGCGTGTTATAGGCCTTGAAGTTGTCCAGGCCCAGCAGCAGCAGGGAGGCGTAGTGGTTGCGGCGCCGGGTGTGGCTGACCACCTGCCCCAGGCGGTCGAGCAACAGGCGACGATTGGGCAGGCCGGTCAGCGGATCGTAAAAGGCCAGGCGCTGAATGGTGGACTCAGCCGCCTTGGCCTCGGAAAGATCGCTCAGGGTCGCCACGTAGTGGCGGACTTCGCCCATATCGCCTCGCATCGCGCTGATGGTCAGCCACTGGGGGTAGACCTCGCCGCTCTTGCGGCGATTCCATACCTCCCCCTGCCAGCTGCCCTCGGCGGCAATGGTCTGCCACATCTCGGTATAGAAGGTGGAATCGTGACGACCGGAGGCCCACATGCTGGGGTTACGACCCTTGACCTCATCCGCGGCGTAGCCAGTGATACGGCTGAAGGTGGGGTTGGTACGCAGCACCCGACCCTCGGCATCGGTAATGAACATGCCGAGATGGGTATCGAAGGCCATGGCGGCGATCTTGAGCTCCGCGGCACTCTCCTCGACACGCCGCTGAGCCTCGGCGCGGTGCCGCGTCTCCTCGCGCAGGTGGTCCTTGGCAGCCAGCAGGCTCAGGTGCCGGCGCAGGGCGACAAGGCCCACCAGGGCCAGGAACAGCCAGCCTCCTCCCAGGAGGGCGACCTGATGCCAGAGAATCTGTTGCAGACTGCAATCGGCAAGCGCCGGATAAGCGTCGGTGCCAGGACCACAGGAAGATAACTGGAGCGTCACGCTCCTGAGGGACCAGCCCATCACCAGGCCGGTGACGGCCAGCACGGCGCCATAGAGCAGAAAGGCACGGGCACGCGAGACACACGGCCGCGTGCCGGGGGAAGTGAGTGTGGAGGATGGCAACGGGATTACCCTTGGATTAACCGTCACCAAAGCTTGTCACGCATCAAGGAATCGACACAACCCAAGATTCAGCCCGGCCTGCAATAGCATGACGTGCATCAAACCTGGGCCAGCACCGCGTAGTCGCCGCGGGCTTCCAGGCAGAGGGTGTCGCCGCACCACAGGCGCTGCACCAAGGCGATGCGCCCGCGGCCCTTGTCGGCCAACCGCGCAGCGAGGCGCTCGGGCCCCGCTTCGTCTTCGGGCAGACACTCCAGACGGTAGTCGCCGGTCACCGGGGCCATGAAGCGTTGGGTCGCCTCGGCCACCACGACATCGCGGGAGAGCCCGTGACGACGCAGCCAGAGGGTAGTCCAGCACCAGCCGAGCAGGGTCGTCTGGGCGGCCAGGGCCCCGCCGAAGCCGGTGCCCTTGTCGTTGAGGCTGGGAGCGAGGGCCAACTCCCAGGTGAGCCGGGCGCCGTCGCGACGCATCTCGCGGATGCCGAGATAGCGCACCATGGGAATCGCCTCGCCGAGCCAGGTCAGGAACTCGGCGGGGTCATCCTCGCCGCCGGGAGACGGCAGCGGGAGGCGCGGATGGGGAACACCGACCTCGCGCATCTCAGCGCCAGCGCTCCACGAAGCTCTCGATATCATGCTCGGGGATCGGCTTGTGGCGCCCACCCAAGGTACCCAGGTAAATAAAGGCCACCACCTCGTCCTCTTCCTCGAGCCCCAGCCCCTTGCGCACCACCGGATCGAAGGCGTACTTGCCGCTGCGCCACATGGCGCCGAGGCCGAGGGCGTGGGCGGCGAGCAGGATGGCGTGGGCGGCGCAGCCGGCGGAGATCACCTGCTCCATCTTCGGCACCTTGGGCACGTCCGGGGTCACCCTGGCGATCACCGCGATCACCATGGGCGCGCGCAGCGGCTTCTTGCGGGCGGCGTCCAGGGCGGCGTCACCGACGTGGGGGTCCTCGCGGTAGTCCGCCTCCGCGAACAGTTCGCCCAAGCGCTCGCGGCCCTCGCCGGAGAACTCGATGAAGCGCCAGGGGCGCAGCTCCTTGTGGTCCGGCGCACGCAGCGCCGCCCGGTAGATGGCCTCGAGCTGCTCGGTGTCGGGCGGCGGCCCCATCAGCTTGCCCATGGAGCTGCGTTCATGCAGCAGCGTCATCGCATCCATCGGTCTCTCCCTTGGCTGTCGTCCCACGAGAATCTTTCTCGCTACTCTACCAGCGTGCCGGGGGGGCTGTCGTGCCGACCGCTACTGCCTGGCCAGGCGCAGCGGCGTCGGCGGATGCTCTCCCGGGGTGGCGCGCCAGGGGCTGATGTCGAGCCCGCCGCGGCGTACGTAACGCGCCTGCACCAGCAGCCGCTCGGGCCTGGCGCGGGCCATCAGGTCCATGTAGATATGTTCCACGCAGTGCTCGTGGAAGTCCTGGTGCTGGCGGTAACCCACCAGGTAGCGCAGGAATCCCTCGCGGTCGAGGCGCGGCCCGCGATAGCGGATCAGCACGCTGCCCCAGTCTGGCTGCCCTGTGACCGGGCAGTTGGACTTGAGCAGGTGGGAGTGGAGCGTCTCCTCCACCACCTCGTCGCCGACGCACAGGTGCTCGGCGCTGGGGGTGTAGTCGTCGATGGCGATATCCAGGTCGTCCAGGCACTCGCCAGGCAGCCGGCGCGGCGCGAGCGCCTCATCGTCGACCGCGAAGAGCTCCACCGACACCGGCGCCCCAGCGGCCCGCGACAGGTCCCGCCCCAGGATCTCGATGACCGCCTGACGGCTGGCGAAGCGGCTCTGGTTGAAGCCGTTGAGGTAGAGCTTCCAGGACTTGGACTCGATCAGGTTCGGCGAATCCGCCGGCAGGCGGAAGCGCGCCACGGCCACCACTGGCTTGCCGCGGGCGTTGAGCCAGCTGACCTCGAAGGCGTGCCACTCGTCCTCGCCGACGAAGGGTAGCACGCCCTCCTCGATGCCCAGCGGCGCGCGGTTGGCGGCGCGGGGGATGGGATAGAGCAGCCCAGCATCGTAGTGTCCGGGGTAGGCGGACTCGCGCCCCAGGGGGGCGTCGGCGAGGGTTTCGGGGCGCCGGTTCATGAGCGGATCCCCTGGCCGCGCTCCAGCATGCGCAGGGCGATGGTGAAGAGCACCGCGATGAAGGCGAGGATGGCGGCCAGCGCCCAGCCCACCGGGATGTCCGAGACGCCCAGGAAGCCGTAGCGGAAGACGTTGACCATGTAGAGGATGGGGTTGAGCATCGACACCCCCTGCCAGAACTCCGGCAGCAGCGAGATCGAGTAGAAGACCCCGCCCAGGTAGGTCAGCGGCGTCAGGATGAAGGTCGGCACGATGGAGATGTCGTCGAACTTCTTGCCCAGCAGCGCGTTGATGAAGCCGCCGATGGCGAACAGCGCCGCAGTGAGCACCACCACCAGCAGGGTCAGCAGCGGGTGGGCCACGCTGATGCGGGTGAAGAACAGCGACACGATGGTAACGATCAGCCCCACGCCGAGGCCGCGGGCCATGCCGCCGAGCACGAAGCCGGAGAGGATCACCCAGCTCGGCATCGGCGACACCATCATCTCCTCCACGCTGCGCTGGAACTTGTTGGAGAAGAAGGAGGAGGCGACGTTGGAGTAGCTGTTGGTGATCACCGACATCATGATCAGCCCAGGGACGATGAAGTCCATGTAGCTGTAGCCATCCATCTCGCCGATGCGCGAACCGATCAGGTTACCGAAGATGATGAAGTACATGGTCATGGTGATCGACGGGGGCAGCAGGGTCTGCGGCCAGATGCGCGTGAAGCGCTTGATCTCCTTGACCACCAGGGTCCACAGGGCGATGGCGATCTGACGGGGATTCATGCGCGCGCCTCCTTGTCCTTTCCGGCATTGGCCTCAGCGGCCCGGTCCAGGGCCTCGTTGCCCTGCTCCACCATGCTGACGAACATCTCCTCCAGCCGGTTGGCACGGTTGCGCATGGAGACCACCTGGATGCCCTGCGCGGAGAGCGCCTCGAAGATGTCGTTGAGCCGCTGGCCGCGATGCACCGCCACGCTGAGCTGGGCGGGCTCCGACTGACTGACCTCGAAGCCGGACACCTCCGGCACCTGCTCCAGCGGATGGGCCAGGTCGAACAGGAAGGTCTCGGTATCCAGCTCCATCAGCAGGTCGCGCACGCTGGTGTTACGGATGATCTCGCCATGGTTGATGATCGCCACGTTGCGACAGAGGCTCTCCGCCTCCTCCAGGTAGTGGGTGGTGAGGATGATGGTGGTGCCCTCCTCCCGGTTGATGCGGCGCATGTACTCCCACATGCTGCGGCGCAGCTCGATATCGACGCCCGCGGTGGGCTCGTCGAGGATCAGCAGTCTCGGCCGGTGCATCAGCGCCCGGGCGATCATCAGCCGGCGCTTCATGCCACCGGAGAGCATCCGTGCGCTGCCGTTGCGCTTGTCCCACAGCCCCAGGTCACGCAGCAGCTCCTCGGCACGGGGCAGCGCCTCGCGCCGCGACATGCCGTAGTAGCCGGCCTGGGCGAGCACGATGTCGATGACCTTCTCGAACTGGTTGAAGTTAAACTCCTGGGGCACCACGCCGAGGTGATACTTGGCGCGGGCGAAGTCGCGGTCGATATCGATGCCGAAGATCGACACCTGGCCGGCGCTCTTCTGCACCAGCGACGAGACCACGCCCAGGGTGGTGGACTTGCCGGCACCATTGGGGCCGAGCATCGCGAAGAAGTCCCCCTCGGCGACGTCGAGATCGATGCCCTTCAGGGCCTGGAAGCCATTGCCGTAGACCTTGGTCAGGCCACGGATGGACAGAGCCGGTTCGGCCATGCGCAATCCTTGAAACGGTTCGGGGTTCGATGGCGGGCATGCCGCAAAGGCATATCGATATGGGGACGCCTGGCATGAAGTTCAAGCCGGCGACGGCCACGCCCAGATGTCAGGCACGCGAAATGGCCTGCGCATTGGCAGACTGAATCAACATCGTATAGGAGGGGGGGGGGACGATTGGAGCGGGAAACGAGATTCGAACTCGCGACCCTCGCCTTGGCAAGGCGATGCTCTACCACTGAGCTATTCCCGCTTGATCGGTACCGCTGAGCGAGCGAGGTGGCGTCCCATAGGGGGTTCGAACCCCTGTTCCCGCCGTGAAAGGGCGGTGTCCTGGACCACTAGACGAATGGGACGCAAAATCTTCTTTTCAAGAAGATGGAGCGGGAAAGGAGATTCGAACTCCCGACCCTCGCCTTGGCAAGGCGATGCTCTACCACTGAGCTATTCCCGCTTGTCTCGCACTACTCTTTCTCTTTCAACCGGTACCCTCGACGACTCGCTGCTGCAGCCGAAGAAGTGGCGTCCCATAGGGGGTTCGAACCCCTGTTCCCGCCGTGAAAGGGCGGTGTCCTGGACCACTAGACGAATGGGACGCATGGAGCGGGAAACGAGATTCGAACTCGCGACCCTCGCCTTGGCAAGGCGATGCTCTACCACTGAGCTATTCCCGCACTCCGGTTACCTGATGAGTCGAGTGGCGTCCCATAGGGGGTTCGAACCCCTGTTCCCGCCGTGAAAGGGCGGTGTCCTGGACCACTAGACGAATGGGACGCAATGTCTCGCCTCGTCGAGGTGGCGCGCATATTATCGAGCCCTCGGCAGGGTGTCAAGCCTTGGCATGCCTTCCATATCAGGCAGTTGACAGCCCGCCCCGCGGCAGATAGAGTACGCGCCGCTGGCTACGTAGCTCAGCTGGTTAGAGCACATCACTCATAATGATGGGGTCCCCTGTTCGAATCAGGGCGTAGCCACCAGCCAGACACCGAAAAGCCCGCCTGACATTGTCAGGCGGGCTTTTTTGGCTTCGGGCTTCGCGCAACAGGCAGCCGGCGCCCGACAGGGGTCAGGCCAGCTCGGCGCGATTGCAGAAGGCGGCCAGCACCCGCGTCAAGTAGGCCACGTCCTGACTGCCCGCGGTCTCGCGAATCGAGTGCATGGCCCACTGGGGCACCCCCACGTCCAGGGTCGGCACACCCAGCTCGGTGGCTGTGATCGGCCCGATGGTGCTGCCGCAACCCATGTCGGCGCGGGTCACGAAGCTCTGCACCGGCACCTCGGCCTCGCGACAGAGGTCGCGGAACAACGCCGCGGTAGCGCTGTTGGTGGCGTAACGCTGGCTGGCATTGACCTTGATCACCGGGCCCCCGTTGAGCGCCGGTCCATGCGCGGCATCGTGCTTGTCCTGGAAGTTGGGGTGCAGCGCATGGGCGTTGTCGCAGGAGATCATCCTGGAGGCCTGGATCAGGCGGATGAAGCCCTCCTCGCTGCCGTCGCCAAGCCGCTCGCTGATCCGACGCAGCACGTCCCCCAGGAAGGGCCCCTGGGCGCCGCAGGCGCTGGCGCTCCCCACCTCCTCATGGTCGTTGGCCACCAGCAATGCCCCTTGCCGGCCATCGCTGGCCAGCAGCGCCTCCAGGCCGATAAAGCAGGAGAGCAGGTTGTCGAGCCGGGCGCTGGCGATCAGTTCACCGTTGATCCCCACCCGTGCCGGGGGCTGCATGTCATGGAACCCCAGCTCGAAGTCGAGCAGCTCGACGTCGGCCAGGCCGTGCTGCTCGGCCATCCACGCCTTGAGCAGCTTTTCGAAATCGCCCAGCTCGCCACCCTGCAGCAGCACCGGCGCCATCTCGGTCTGGGCGTTCAGTGTACGCCCGTTGTTGGCCTCGCGGTCGAGATGGATGGCCAGGCTGGGAATGATCGCCACGGCGCGGTCGACATGCAGCAGCCGTCCCTCGAGACGCCCGTCGGGGTGGCGCACATGGACGCGTCCGGCGAGCCCGAGGTCGCGGTCGAACCAAGGGGCGAGCAGCGCCCCGCCGTAGACCTCGACGCCGAGCTGCAGCCAGCCGGCCGCGGCCTGGGCGGCATTGGGCTTGAGCCGCAGCCCGGGGCTGTCGGTGTGTGCGCCGATCATGCGTAGCGCCTCGAGCCTGCCTTCGGGGAGCCGCAGGGCGATGATCGACGAGTCGTTACGCGTCACGTAGACCCGCTCGCCGGGCGTCAGCGCCCAGGCCTCGCGCTCATCGAGGCGCCGGAAGCCGGCCTCCTCGAGGCGGGCGGCCATGTTGGCGGTGGCATGCCAGGGGGTAGGCGAGCGATGCAGGAAGTCGAGAAGCCGCTGGAGCAGATCGTCCTGAGACAACATGGGTTCCTCTGGGGGGTGGAGATGATGGGCGCAGCAGGTAAGCTGCTACAATGCATCCTCGGTCCGCGCAACTCACGGGCCGGATAGGGGTCAAGGGAAATGAGTGTACATCAAACCGGGAGTGCTTCATCGATGAGCCCGCTTGCCCATACGGGACGATCCATGGCCGTGCTGGCAGGCCTGCTGCTAGCCGCCGGCGTCGCCCTGGCACAGCCAGAACCCACCGACGCCCAGCGCCAGGTCGCCACCGAGATAGCAGAATCGCTGCGCTACGGCCACTACGCCGACGTCAGCCTGGACGACAGCTGGTCACGCCAGGCCTTCGAGCGCTATCTCGACGTTCTCGACGGCCAGCGTGCCTTCCTGACCGAACAGGACGTGGCGGAGTTCCTCCCGCTGGAAGAGCAGGTCGATGATGCCCTGATCGATGGCGAGCTATCCCCCTTCTTCGCGCTCTATCAGCGCTACCACGAGCGCGCCGAGGCACGCTTCGAATGGTTGCTGGCGCGCCTCGACGAGGGCCTCGACTTCACCTATGACGGCCAGAAGCGCCTGGAAGTGGACCGCGAGGATGTTCCCTGGGCGGAGGGCACCCAGGCCCTCGACGAGCTGTGGACCCGCCGCCTCAAGAACGCCGCCCTGACTCTGGCGATCAGCGACCAGGACGACGAGCAAATCGAGACCAATCTTCGCCAGCGTTACGAGGGCCAACTCAACCGCCTGCGCCAGACCAAGCCGGAAGATGTCTTCGGCCTGCTGATGGCCGCCGTCACCAGCACCATCGACCCCCACAGCGAGTACCTCTCCCCCCGCCAGGGGGAGTCCTTCGATATCCAGATGCGTCTGTCGCTGGAAGGCATCGGCGCCCTGCTCCAGGCCGACGGCGAATACGTCAAGGTATCGAGCCTGGTGCCCGGCGGGCCGGCGGAACGGGCCGGCGTGCTCGAGCCCGCCGACCGCATCGTCGGGGTCGGCCAGGAAGAGGGCGAGATGGTCAACGTGGTGGGCATGCGCCTGGACGAGGTGGTGGAACTGATCCGTGGCCCCAAGGGCTCGGTGGTCCGTCTCGACGTGGTACCCGCCCAGGCGGTGGACATGACCCGCTCCAAGGAGGTGCAGATCACCCGGGACACCGTGAAGCTCGAGGACCAGGCCGCCCAGAGCGAGGTGATCGAACTCGAGCGTGACGACGGCACCCACCGTGTCGGCGTGATCTCGGTCCCCACCTTCTACGTCGACTTCGACGCCTGGCAGGCCGGCGAGGAGGATTACCGCAGCACCACCCGCGACGTGGCCAAGGAGATCGAGTCTCTCCAGGAGCAGGGGATCGAGGGTATCGTGCTCGACCTGCGCAACAACGGTGGCGGCGCGCTGCAGGAGGCCAACTCGCTGATCGGGCTGTTCATCGACCGCGGGCCCACCGTCCAGGTGCGCGACGCCCGCGGGCGCATCAGCCTCTACGGCGATACCGAGACCGGCGCCGCCTACGACGGCCCGCTGGTGGTGCTGGTCAACCGCCTGTCGGCCTCCGCTTCGGAGATCTTCGCCGGCGCCATCCAGGACTACGGTCGCGGCCTGGTGGTGGGCACCCCCACCTTCGGCAAGGGCACGGTGCAGACCCTCAACGAGCTCAGCCACGGCGAGATCAAGCTGACCCGCGCCAAGTTCTACCGCATCTCCGGCGAGAGCACCCAGCACCGCGGTGTGGAGCCGGACATCATCTTCCCTAGCCTGATCGACCCCGAGCTGATCGGCGAGAGCAGCCTCGACAATGCCCTGGACTGGGACACCGTGCGCTCGGTGCAGTATCGCGAGTACGGCGAGCCGTGGCGCTTCCTGGAGTCGCTGCGCGACCGCCATCGCCAGCGCGCCGAGGCCCACCCCAACTTCCGCTATCTCGAGCAGCAGGCCGAGTTGAACCGCCGGATGCGTGAGGAGACCACCAGCCTCAGTCTCAACCGTGAGCTCCGCCAGGAGGAGGCCGAGGCTCAGGAGGCCGAACAGCTCGCCCTGGAGAACCAGCGCCGCGAGGCCCTGGGCCTGGAACCCCTGGAGGAGTGGATCGACGCCCGGGGCGAGGAAGAGGAGAGCGGCGAAGAACAGGAGGAGGAGCCGGTGGAGCAGGTGCAGGTGCAGGAAGCGGCCCAGATCCTGCTCGACTACGCCCAGCTGGAGAGCAACTTCCGCTTCGCCCACCGCGACTGAGTCGCCCCACCCTGCCGATACACGGCCGTCGCCCCCGGGCGGCGGCCTTTTGCATGGCGGCAGATTGCCGGCACCGCCAACGGACGGACACACGGAAACGCCGGGGCGTGGCCGGACGGGAGTCGCGATGCATGGGTGTGGCTAGTGCAGGGGGAAGAAGGTGGCTCCCGGAGCAGGACTCGAACCTGCGACCCAGTGATTAACAGTCACTTGCTCTACCAACTGAGCTATCCGGGAATGACCTGAGGTGGCGATGACGGGCGGTTGGCTCCTCGAGCAGGACTCGAACCTGCGACCCAGTGATTAACAGTCACTTGCTCTACCAACTGAGCTATCGAGGAATCACGCCGTATCGCTGTGTTGCTGGCGCCGTGTTGGCTCCCGGAGCAGGACTCGAACCTGCGACCCAGTGATTAACAGTCACTTGCTCTACCAACTGAGCTATCCGGGAACGGCGTCGAACACGGGGCGTAGTATACGGATCCGTCCGGCCAGGTCAAGGACCTCCATGATGATCCGTGTTCACCCCCATCAAAACGCACAGCGCCCGCGCGACGGTTGCCGGGCGGGCGCTGGGAGGATCCTGGTGGCTACGCCCTGATTCGAACAGGGGACCCCATCATTATGAGTGATGTGCTCTAACCAGCTGAGCTACGTAGCCTTTTCACAAGATTGCCCGACCTCGGCCGAGCAATGGAGACGCATTATGCACGCGGGCTCGCCGCTTGGCAAGCCCGGCGGCCATCTCCTCAGGAGTCGATATCGAGTGACTCGCGCACCGCGGCAAGGCCCGCCTCGCCATCGAGGGTCTCGACGCCCTCGAGCCACGCCTCGAGCACCTCGGGGTTGGCCTGCAGGTAGGCGCGGGCGGCGTCACGGGGATCCTCACCCTCGTCCATGATCTCGCCCATCAGCTGGTTCTCCATCTCGAGGGTGAACTCGAGGTTGGAAAGCAGGGTGCCGACGTTGCCGCACTCCTCGACGAAGCCGCTACGGGTGTTGGTATAGACCGTGGCACCGCCCAGGTCGGGGCCAAAGTAGTCGCCGGCACCCTCGAGATAGGCCATGTCGAAGTTGGTGTTCATCGGGTGGGGCTCCCAGCCCAGGAATACCATCCACTCCTCGTCCGGCACCCTGGCACCCAGTTCGGACAGCATGCCCGCCTCGCTGGAGTCGATCAGCTGCCAGTCCCCCAGGCCGAAGGCATCGTCGTCGATCATCTGCTGGATCAGCTGATTGCCGTCGTTGCCGGCCTCGATGCCGTGAATGGAGGAATCGAACTTCTCGGCATGCTCGGCGAGATCCTCTACCGAGGTGACCCCGGCATCGTGGACGTACTGCGGCACCGCCAGGGTGTACTTGGCGCCCTCGAGATTGGCACCCAACCGATCGACGCTGCCGTCCTCGACGTAGGGGTCGCTGATCGATGCCATGGAGGGCATCCAGTTGCCCAGGAAGATATCGAAGTCGCCATTCTTCATCCCCTGGTAGGCGATGGGCACGGAGACGGTGTCGATGCGGGTGTCATAGCCCAGCGCCTCGAGCACCTCGGTGGTCAGTGCGGTAGTGGCGGTGATATCGGTCCAGCCGACCTCGGCGAAGCGAAGCGTGCTGCAACTCTCGGACTCCTGGGCGAACAACGGGGTCGCGCCGAGGGCCAGGACAGTGGCGCCCAGGCCAAGGCTGAGGCGGCGATTCAGGGGAGATGCGCTCATGAAATATCCTCCGGTAAGGGGAGTTGAGTATTGTCGGCGTCTGCCACAATTTTATTGATTGAACGTTCAATAAAGAAATGGCAAGCTGTGCCTATCCTAACCGCACATACCGGTGTGGTGGCAAGTCACCCGGACAAGGGAGGGCTCAACGATGCCCAAGGTCGGAATGGAACCCATCCGCCGTCAGCAGCTGATCAAGGCGACCATGGCGGCCATCGATGAGGTCGGCCTGGCCGACACGACCGTGGCACGCATCGCGCGGCATGCCGGCGTCTCCGCCGGCATCATCAGCCACTACTTCGGCGGCAAGGATGGACTGCTCGAAGCCACCATGCGCCAGATCCTCACCGACCTGGGCGATGCCGTTGCTGCCTGCCGCCGCGAACTGCCGCATGACACCCCGCGGGCCCGATTGGAGGCGATCATCGAGGGCAACTTCGACCGCAGCCAGGTGACCGATCCTGTCGCCAAGACCTGGCTGGCTTTCTGGGCCAGCAGCATGCACAAGCCGCGCCTCGCCCGGCTGCAACAGGTCAACGACCGACGCCTCTATTCAAACTTGTGCGTCCAGTTCCGACGGCTGATGCCGCATGAGGAGGCACGCCTGGCGTCACGCACGCTGGCGGCAGTGATCGATGGCCTGTGGCTCCGCGGGGCGCTGACCCCGGAGGGCCTGGACGCCGACGGCGCGCGCCGCGCGGCACTCGCCACCCTCGACCGGCTACTTGCTGCCTCCGCTACCGACACCTCCCCAAGGAGAGACTAATGACCGACACGCCTAGCCTGCCTCTCTACATCGACGGCCGTCACACGGCCGCCACCTCCGGCGAGACCTTCTCGGTGGTCAACCCCTTCGACGGCTCGCGGCTTGCCGAGGTGCAGCAGGCGGCCGAGGCGGACGTGGATGCCGCCGTGGCCGCAGCCCGCAAGGGCCAGCGCGTCTGGGCGGCGATGTCCGGCATGGAGCGTGGCCGCATCCTGAACCGTGCCGTGGCACTCCTCAGGGAGCGCAATGACGAGCTCGCCGAACTCGAGACCCGCAACACCGGCAAGCCGATCAGCGAGACCGCTTCGGTGGACATCGCCACCGGCGCCGACGTGCTCGAGTACTATGCCGGCCTGGCAACGGCCATCGAGGGCAGCCAGATCCCGCTGCGCGAGGACTCCTTCGTCTACACCCGTCGCGAGCCGCTGGGGGTGATCGGTGCCATCGGCGCCTGGAACTACCCCATCCAGATCGCCTGCTGGAAGGCCGCCCCGGCACTCGCCGCCGGCAACGCGGTGGTCTTCAAACCCAGCGAGGTCACCCCGCTGACCACCATGAAACTGGCCGAGATCTTCACCGAGGCCGGCCTGCCCGACGGTGTGTTCAACGTCATCCACGGTGACGGTAGCGTCGGCGCTCTGATGACCGGTCACCCCGGCATCGACAAGATCTCCTTCACCGGCGAGGTGGGCACCGGCCGGAAGGTGATGGCCGCCGCCGGGGGCTCCACCCTCAAGGACGTCACCATGGAATTGGGCGGCAAGTCGCCGCTGATCGTCTTCGCTGATGCCGACCTCGACCGCGCTGCCGACGCCGCCATGATGGCCAACTTCTACTCCAGCGGGCAGATCTGCACCAACGGCACCCGGGTCTTCGTCGAGAGCGCCGTCAAGGAAGCCTTCGAGGCCAGGATCGCCGAGCGGGTGGCGCGCATCAGGGCCGGCGACCCCCTGGACCCCAGCGTCAACTTCGGCCCCCTGGTGAGCTTCGAGCACCAGGAGAAGGTGCTCTCCTATATCGCACTGGGCAAGCAGGAAGGCGCCAGGGTGCTGGCCGGCGGCGATGCCTGGAACCAGGGAGAAAAGGCGAACGGCGCCTGGGCGGCTCCCACGGTGTTCACCGACTGCAGCGACGAGATGCGCATCGTGCGCGAGGAGATCTTCGGCCCGGTGATGTCGATTCTCGCCTTCGAAGACGAGGAGGAGGTGATCCGCCGCGCCAACGACACCCACTACGGGCTGGCCGCCGGTGTCTTCACCGAGGGCCTCAACCGTGCCCATCGGATGATCCACCGCCTCGAGGCGGGCATCTGCTGGATCAACACCTGGGGCGAGTCCCCCGCCGAGATGCCGGTGGGCGGTTACAAGCAGTCGGGCGTGGGTCGCGAGAACGGCCTCGAAACCCTGGCCCACTACACCCAGACCAAGTCGGTGCAGGTGGAGATGGGCCCCTTCGAGTCGGTATTTTAAGGAGACCCCATGCCCCAGATCCGTGAATTCGACTACGTCATCATCGGCGCCGGCTCGGCCGGCAACGTGCTCGCCACCCGCCTCACCGAGGACTCGGACGTCTCGGTACTGCTGCTCGAGGCCGGCGGTCACGACCACCGCTTCGACTTCCGTACCCAGATGCCGGCGGCCCTGGCCTATCCACTGCAGGGCAAGCGCTACAACTGGGCCTTCGAGACCGACCCCGAGCCGCACATGAATGGCCGGCGCATGGAGTGCGGCCGTGGCAAGGGGCTGGGGGGCTCCTCCCTGATCAACGGCATGTGCTACATCCGCGGCAATGCCCTGGACTACGACCACTGGGCCGAGGCGCCGGGGCTTTCGGACTGGAGCTACGCCGACTGCCTGCCCTACTTCAGGAAGTCCGAGACCCGCGATATCGGCCCGAACGACTATCATGGCGGCGACGGGCCGGTGAGCGTGACCACCCCCAAGGAAGGCAACAACCCCCTCTACCACGCCTTTATCGAGGCTGGGGTCCAGGCCGGCTACCCGGAGACCGAGGACGTCAACGGCTACCAGCAGGAGGGCTTCGGCCCAATGGACCGTTTCGTCACCGCCAACGGGCGGCGCGCCTCCACCGCCCGTGGCTACCTCGACCAGGCGAAGCAGCGAGCGAACCTGACCATCGAGACCCGCGCCATCACCGACGTCATCGAGTTCGAGGGCAAGCGGGCGGTGGGCGTGCGCTACCGGCGCCGCGGCCAGGAGCAGCGGGTACGTGCCCGCCGCGAGGTGCTGCTGTGCGGCGGGGCGATCGCCTCGCCGCAGATCCTGCAGCGTTCCGGCGTGGGGCCCCGCGAGGTGCTCGACGAGTTCGGCATCGAGGCGGTGCACGTCAACGACAACGTCGGCGCCCACCTCCAGGATCACCTGGAGATGTACATCCAGTACGAATGCACCCAGCCGATCTCGCTTTACCCGGCATTGAAGTGGTGGAACCAGCCGAAGATCGGCGCCGAGTGGCTGTTCCTCGGCCGCGGCATCGGCGCCAGCAACCAGTTCGAGGCGGCGGGCTTCATCCGCTCCAATGACCAGGAGGCGTGGCCCAACCTGCAGTACCACTTCCTGCCCATCGCCATCAGCTACAACGGCAAGAGTGCAGTGCAGGCCCACGGCTTCCAGGCCCACGTGGGCTCCATGCGTTCCGAGAGCCGCGGCCGCATTCGGCTGACCTCACGGGACCCCGAGGCGGCGCCGAGCATCCTGTTCAACTACATGTCCACCGACAAGGACTGGCAGGAGTTCCGCGACGCCATCCGTCTGACCCGCGAGATCATCAATCAGCCCGCCTTCGACGCCTACCGCGGCCGGGAGATCTCGCCGGGGCCGGACGTGCAGTCCGACGCCGAGCTGGACGCCTTCGTGAAGGCGCATGCCGAGACCGCCTACCACCCCTGCGGCAGCTGCCGAATGGGCGAAGGTGACGACGCCGTGGTGGATGGCCAGGGTCGGGTGCACGGCGTGGCGGGACTGCGGGTGGTGGATGCCTCGCTGTTCCCGCAGATCCCCACCGGCAACCTCAACGCGCCGACCATCATGCTGGCCGAGAAGATCGCCGACCGCATCCGCGGCCGCGAGCCGCTGCCGAAGAGCGACGCTCCCTACTACGTGGCGGGCGACGCCCCCGCTCGCGGCGAGCCGCTGCGCCGCCTCGAGGCATAGCGCCGCCCCTCGCTGCCCCAACGCCCCGCCCTGCCCTGCAGCGCGGGGCGTTTTGCAAAAGACGATGCCGTTACCTGCGGCGAGAGCGAACTCCCCCTCCCCCCGATCAAGCCTAGCGCCGGGAAAGCCTTGAGCATGTAGGTCATGAGTGCCGAGGCCAAGATGTT
The DNA here is from genome assembly GCF_057169305.1 of Halomonas sp. C10-5. Taxonomy (NCBI): domain Bacteria; kingdom Pseudomonadati; phylum Pseudomonadota; class Gammaproteobacteria; order Oceanospirillales; family Halomonadaceae; genus Halomonas; species Halomonas sp. C10-5. The sequence goes on along the minus strand of NZ_CP175665.1, from coordinate 1,092,987 downwards.
TCGTGGGCACTGGCCGGTTGCAGCGATGTGGGCTAACCTGCAAGAATTCAAACATCTGTTCGAATCCTTGCGACTTACAACAACCGGAGTCTCTCCATGCTCACCTTGATCCTGCTGCTTGCGGCCATCGTCGGCCTGCTCGCGGTGATGCGCCGCGAGGCGGGCGCCCTGCCCGCCCTGGCGGTGCTCGCCGTCACCGGTCTGATAAGCCTGCTCGTCGCCTCCGCGGTGCTTGGCGTCATCCTGCTCGCCGCAGCCGCGGTCATCGCCGCGGCCGGCCTGCCTGCCCTGCGCGGCAAGTGGCTGACCCCGCGCCTCTTCGCCATGTTCAAGAAGGTCTCGCCGAAGGTCTCGGACACCGAGCGCACCGCGCTGGAGGCCGGCAGCGTGGCCTGGGACGGCGAGCTCTTCACCGGCAAGCCGAACTGGCAGGCGCTGCTGGACTATACGGACGATGGCCTTACCGAGGAGGAGCGCGCCTTCATCGACCACCAGTGCTCCGTGGCCGCCGGCATGTGCAACGCCTGGGATATCGCCAAGGAGCGTGCCGACCTGCCCCAGGAACTCTGGGACCACCTCAAGCAGGAGCGCTATTTCGGGATGATCATCCCGAAGGAGTACGGCGGCCTGGGTTTCTCCGCCAAGGCCCAGTCCCTGGTGCTGCAGAAGCTCTCCATCAACGAAACCCTGATGGTCACCGTGGGCGTGCCCAACTCCCTGGGCCCGGGGGAGCTGCTGCTCAAGTACGGCACCGACGAGCAGAAGAACCACTACCTGCCGCGCCTGGCCGACGGCCGCGAGATCCCCTGCTTCGGCCTCACCGGCCCCCGCGCCGGGTCTGACGCCACCTCGCTGCCCGACACCGGCGTGGTCTGCAAACAGGAGATCGAGGGCAAGGAGGTGCTCGGCGTGCGCCTCAACTTCGAGAAGCGCTGGATCACCCTGGCCCCCATCGCCACCGTGGTGGGCCTGGCCTTCCGCCTGTTCGACCCGGAGAAGCTGCTGGGCGACGAGGAGGACCGCGGCATCACCCTGGCGCTGATCCCCCGCGATACCGCGGGCATGGAGATCGGCCGTCGACACCACCCCATCGGCAGCCCCTTCCTGAACGGCCCGATCAGGGGCAAGGATGTCTTCGTGCCGATGGACACCATCATCGGGGGCGAGGCGATGATCGGCCAGGGCTGGCGGATGCTGGTGGAGTGCCTCTCGGTGGGCCGCTGCATCACCCTGCCCTCCGGCGCCACCGGCACCGCCCGCTACGCCATCGGCTGGAGCGGCGGCTTCGCCCGAATCCGCCGCCAGTTCAACGTGCCGGTGGCCGAGATGGAGGGGGTCCAGGAGCCCCTGGCCCGCATGACGGCGCTGGGCTATATCGCCCAGGCGGCGGTCTACCAGACCGCCAACACCATCGACCGCGGCGAGAAGCCGGCGGTGCCCTCGGCGATCCTCAAGAGCCAGCTCACCGAGTTCCAGCGGGTGATCCTCGGCGATGCCATGGATATCCACGGCGGCAAGGCGGTGACCCTGGGCCCGCGCAACTACTTAGGGATAGGCTACAGCGCCAATCCGGTGGCAATCACCGTGGAAGGCGCCAACATCATGACCCGCAACCTGATGATCTTCGGCCAGGGAGCGATCCGCTGCCATCCCTATGTGCTGGAGGAGCTGGCCGCCAAGGATGCCGACGATATCCAGGCCTTCGACCGCGCCTTCTTCGGCCACGCCGGCCTGATCTTCGGCAACGCCGCCCGCGCCTTTACCCAGGGGCTGGGCATCGGCAAGCCGGCGGTCCCCTTCGATGGCGAGGCGCAGCACTACGCCCAGGAGATCGCCCGCCTCTCCGCCGGCTTCGGGCTGTGCGCCGATGCCGCCATGGCGAGCCTCGGTGCCACCCTCAAGCTGCGCGAGATGCTCTCGGCACGCCTCGGCGACGTGCTGTCGAACCTCTACCTCGCCTCCATGGTGCTCAAGCAGTGGCACGAGGGGGACAAGGTGGAAGGCGAGGAGGCGCTGCTGCACTACAGCTGCCAGCTGCTGCTGGGCCGTGCCGAACAGGCCCTGGGCGAGCTGTTCGACAACCTGCCCAACCGGCTGCTCGCCGGCGTGCTGCGCCGGGTGGTGATGCCGCGCGGCAAACGCCTCAAGCGCCCCCACGACGACCTGGCCCGCAGCATCGCCCAGGCGGTCTCACGGGACAGCGCCCTGCGCGAGAAGCTGCTGGCCAATACCTGGAGCGCCGACGACGGCGAACAGGCGAACCCCCTGGCGCAGTACAACGCCCTGCTGGCCACCCAGGAGCGTGCCGAGACCCTCTACCGCACCGTCAACAAGGCCTACGCCAAGGGCGAGCTGCCTACCGAGGCCCTGCATCCGGAGCAGCGTGTGGAAGAAGCGGCCAGGGCCGGCATCATCAGCGAAGAGGATGCCGCCTTTATGCGCGAGCGCGAGGCCCAGGTGCTGGAACTGCTTACCGTGGACGACTTCGAGTACGATGCCTTCGTCACCGACAAGGCCAAGGTACTGCGCCACCACGCCGCCTGACAGTTCTCATCCCCGCCAACCCCACGCCCCGGCCATGTGCCGGGGCGTTTTCATAGCGGCCACACCAGCAAGATCATCGGAATGGCCACCGCCAGCACCACCAGGGAGAGCGGCAGGCCCAGTTTCCAGTAATCGCCGAAGCGGTAACCGCCGGGCCCCATCACGAGGGTGTTGGACTGGTGGCCGATGGGGGTCAGGAAGGCGCAGGAGGCGCTCACTGCCACCACCATCAGGAAGGGGTCCACCGAGGCATCGAAACCGGTTGCCAGGCTCGCCGCGATGGGCGCCATCAGCAGCGCCGCGGCGGCGTTGTTGACGATATTTGAAAGCACCATGGAGAGCAGGAAGAGCACCACCAGGGTGACCACCACCGGCCACTCGCTGCCCCAGGCGAGCATCGCCTCGGCGACCAGCGCCGCCCCGCCACTGGTTTCCAGCGCCTCGCCCACCGGGATCATCGCCCCGAGCAGCACGATCACCGGCCCATCGATGGCCTGGTAGCCCTCGCGTAGTGGCAGCACCCCGACCAGCAGCGAGACCAGTGCCGCCGTGGAGAGCGCTACCGCCGCCGGCAGCAGGTCGAAGAGCATGGTGAGGATGGCGATAGCGAAGATCGCGATGGAGACCAGCAGCATGCGGGGCTGGCCCAGGGTCAGGTTGCGGTTGGCCAGTGGCAGGCAGCCCAGGGTGGCCAGGCTCTCGGCCAGTTCGCTCTCGCCGCCCTGCAGCAACAGGACATCACCGGGGCGAAAGCGGATCTCGTGCAGGCGCTGCTTGAGGCGGCCGCCATCCCGGGCCACCGCCACCAGGTGCAGGCCGAACTGGTTGTGCAGGCGCAGCTGGGTAACGGTGCGATTGACCATCATGGAGTCGTTGCGCACCACCGCCTCGACCAGTTGCAGTCCCTCGGTGTCGACACCGCTCCTGTCCTCCTTTTCCTTCTCCTTCTTCTTTCGCTCCCTGACCTGGTCTTGCTCCTCGTCCATGTTGTCCGGCTCGCTGCTGTCGGTCGGCTGTCGGCCCTGCTCACCTGCCTCTGCCTGCTCCGCGTTGTCTGCTTCCCGCTCTTCTTCTTCCGCTTCCTGTTCCTCTTCCTCGGCTTCCTTGCCCAGGCGCAGGCCCGCCTTGTCCTCCAGCAGCTTCATCTCCTCGGGACCGGCCTCCATCAGCAGGATATCCCCCTCACGCAGGTTGCCGAAGAAGGCGTGACCCGCCCGACGCCTGTCGTCGCGCACCACGGCCAACACCGGGATGGTCTCCTCCAGCTCCTGCTGGAGTTCGCGCAGGCTCATGCCGTTGGCCTTGGAGTCTTCACCGACACGCAGTTCGACCAGGTAGTGGGCGGTATCGAACATCGCCTCCGTGGAGGCCTTGCCCGCCCGCTGTGGTACCAGCCGCCAGCCCAGCAGCAGGATGAAGGCAAACCCCGCCAGGGCCACCACCACGCCCACCGGCGAGAACGAGAACATGCCGAAGCTGTCGCCGGTGACGCTGCCACGGTAGCTGGCAATGATGATATTGGGTGGGGTGCCGATCAGGGTGGTCAGTCCACCCAGCAGCGAACCGAAGGCCAGCGGCATCAGCAGCAGCGACGGTGAGGCGTCGTGCTCACGGGCCAGGCGCATGGCCACCGGCAGCAGCAGGGCGAGGGCTCCGACGTTGTTCATGATGCCCGAGAGCACCACCACGGTGCCCACCAGCACCAGCAGCTGGAGGAAGAGTCGCTCCCCCACCTTGAGCACCTGCTCGGCGATGACATCCACCACCCCGGAGCGCTCGAAGCCGCGGCTCAGCACCAGCACCGCGGCCACGGTGATCACCGCCGGATGGCCAAAGCCCATGAAGGCCTCGTCGCCGGGCACCAGGCCCAGCATTACCGAACCGAGCAGCGCGGCCAGGGCCACCAGGTCGTAGCGGAAGCGGCCCCAGACGAAGGCGACCAGGGTCAGCCCGAGCACGATAAAGACCAGGGTGCTGTCGGCCATCGGTTCACCTCCCTGTGAGATCGGATGGCCCCAGCATCGCCAGGCCGGCGGATGGCGACAAGGATTATTTCGCCATCTTCTCCAGCATGGCGTTGACCGCCTCCAGGTGCTCGGGCTCGTTGTGGCACATGCCCTGAAACACCGCGCAGAGGTCGAGGAAGTCCTTGAGCTCGGTGCGCTGCGCCATCTTCATCAGCCGCTTGGTGAGACGCGTCGCCCTGGGCGGCTGGGCGGCGATGCGGCCGGCCAGCTCGCCCACCTTCTCCATCAGCGCCTCGGGCTCGGTCACCTCCAGCACGATGCCGTACTCCTTCGCCTCCTCGGCGTCGATCACCCGGCCCGAGAGCGTCAGCTCGAAGGCGCGCTGGTAGCCGATCAGGCGCTGCATGAACCAGGCGCCGCCGTCGCCGGGGATGATTCCCAGGTTGAGGAAGGTCTCTCCGAACTTCGCGCGGGAGGAGGCGATGCGGATATCCGCCATGTTGGCCAGGTCGAAGCCGGCGCCGATGGCCGGGCCGTTGACCGCGGCGATGATCGGCACCTCCACCTCGGCAAGCGCCAGCGGGATGCGCTGGATGCCGCGACGATAGCGCGCCGACACCTCGGCCACGTCGCCGGCGAAGTCGCCGCCGCGGCTGGCCATGTCCTTGACGTTGCCGCCGGCCGAGAAGGCGCTGCCGGCGCCGGTGATCACCAGCACCGAGACCTCGTCGCAGGCGTTGACCCATTGCGCCACGGCGATGATGTCATCGACCAGGGCCGTGCCGGTCAGGGCATTGCGCACATCGTGTCGGTCCAGGGTCAGGGTGGCCACCCGCCCCTCCAGGGTAAGGCGGGCATCGGTCAGCTGCGGCTGGTGCTGGCTCATGCGTCTGCGTCCTTGTCGTTGGGTTCGGCGTCACGGTCGACGATAACCCGGGCATCCACCACAGCATAGCCGTCGGCGTTGACGATCACCGGGTTGAGGTCGAGCTCGGCAAGTGCCGGGTAGGCCTCGACGATGCGCGATACCTTGAGCAGCAGGTCGACCAGCGAGGCCTTGTCCACCGCCTTCTCGCCGCGCACCCCACCGAGGATCTTCTTGGCCTTTATCTGCTCCACCATGGACTCGGCGTCGTGGCGCGAGAGCGGGATCGAGCGGAAGGCCACGTCCTCGAGGATCTCGACGAAGATGCCGCCGAGGCCGAACATCAGCACCGGGCCGAAGATGGGGTCGCGGATCACCCCGAGGATCACCTCCACCCCCTTCTTCGCCATGGGGGTGACCAGCACGCCCTCGATCTCGGCGCTGGCGTCGTACTCACGGCAGGAGGCGAGGATCGCCTCGCGGGCATCCCGCATCGCGGCCTCGCCCACCACGTTGAGCTTCACGCCACCGGCATCGGACTTGTGCAGGATGTCCTTGGAGACCACCTTCATGGCCAGCGGTGTCTCACCGCTCTCTCCAGCAAACCGACCGGCGGCGTCCGCCAGTTCCGCCTCGTTGCGCACAACCAGCTCCAGCGGTACCTCGATGCCGTGGTCGCGAAGCAGGCGCTTGGCCTCGTACTCGAAGAGGTCCCTGCCCTCCGCCTGGGCCTGCTGGAACATGGCGCTGAGCTCGGGGAGCGGCTCTACGCTGCGCTCGCGACTCTGGCGATGGTACTGGGCCAGATACTGGCCACGCTCGCCCAGCGCCGAGAGCACGCGCACCGCATGCTCGATGGAGGCGTAGACCGGCAGCCCCGCCTCGTGCAGGCGGCGCAGCGCCGGCGGCTTGACCGGGGTATACAGGCTGTAGATCACCAGCGGCTTCTCGGTGGCATTGGAGAGGTCCACCATCGCCTCGGCGCCACGCATCTCGTCACCTAGCAGCGACTCGGCGAAGCGCTGGCTGTAGCCGCCGAACATGCCCACCAGGAAGACGCTATCGACGTTGTCATCGGCGGCGACGATCTCCATGCAGGTGGCCAGCAGCGAGGGATTGGCGTCGGTGGAGCCGGCCACGTCCACCGGGTTGACGGTGGAGGCCTGGGGGAAGAGCACCTCGCGCAGTTTCGCCCGGGTCGCCTCGGAGAGCTCGGCCAGCTCCAGTCCGGCCTCGGTCAGGCGGTCGGAAGCGATGGTGGCCTGGCCACCGCCGTCAGAGACGACGGCCACCCGCTTGCCGCGCGCCTTCTGCAGCAGCCCCAGCCCCTCGGCCACGGGCAGGATCTCGTCGGACTGGTGGACCACGCTGACACCCGACTGCTTGAGCAGGTCGACCGTCATGGCGTAGCTGCCTGCCAGCGCCCCGGTGTGGGAGCTGGCCGCCTTCTGGCCCGCCGCGGTGGAGCCCGACTTGTAGACCACCACCGGCTTCATGGCGGCGACCTCGCGGGCCACCTCCAGGAACTTGCGCCCGTCGCGGAAGCCCTCCACGTAGAGGGTGGCGACGCGTGTGTGGTGGTCCTCGCCGAGGTAGCGCAGGTAGTCGTTGAAGCCGATGTCGCTCTGGTTGCCGGGGCCGACATAGGTGGAGAAGCCCACCTGGCCGTTGTGCTGCGCCTCCAGCGCCAGCGACAGCAGCATGTTGCCGGACTGCGAGATGATCCCCACGTCACCGGGCATGACGTTGTCCAGCGACAGCAGGTTGACCTTGTGGTGCAGGTTGAAGATGCCCGAGGTATTGGGGCCGATGATCCGCACGCCGTGGGCGCGCGCCTTATCCATCATCTCGCGCTCGAGCGCTGCGCCCTCCTCGCCGGTCTCGGCGAAGCCGCTGGCGAGTATCACCGCCCCCTTGATGCCGCGCCGGCCGCACTCGGCGATCAGCCCGGGTACCGAGGGTGCCGGGGTGCAGATCAGCGCCAGCTCGGGATTGCCGGGGATGGCGGTGACCGAGGGCCACGCCTTGACCCCGAGGATCATGTCGGCCTTGGGGTTGACCGGGTAGATCTCGCCCCGGTAGCCATCCTTGATCAGACCCACCATGGCCTTGTAGCCGCGCTTGGTGGGATCGGCGGAGGCGCCCACCACGGCGATGCCGCTGGGGGCCAGGATGTCGTGCAGCGGGCTGCGGGTGGGGAGGTGTCCTTCGATGGGATTCATATGCTGGCTGACCTTGCCCTCGGGGGCGAATGACGAGTTTGGTTCCGGCCCGGCGGTGGCCGGGCGATAGAGATTCGACGGTGTGTGGCGCCGTGTGTCAGCGGCCCTCGAAGCGCGGTGCGCGCTTCTCGGCGAAGGCGTCGATGCCCTCCTGCCAGTCCCGGGTCGTGCCGACGAACATCATGCCCTCAAGCTCGGCGGTCAGGCAGGCATCCAGGGTACGCTCGCCGGACATGGTCAGCTGCTCCTTGGCCAGCGCCATGGAGAACGGCGCCTTGCCGGCCACCTTCTCGGCAAATGCCAGGGCGGCGTCAAGAAAGTCCTCATCGGGATAGTGGCGATTGGCCAGGCCGATGCGTACCGCCTCGGGACCGTCGATGCGCTCCCCCAGGAAGACCAGTTCGCGAGCCTTGGCCAGGCCGACCAGGCGCGGCAACAGCCAGGTGACACCACCGCCCAGGAAGTTTCCGATGGAGACCTCGGGCAGGCCGATCTGGGCGCTGTCGGCCATCAGCAGGAAGTCGGCGGCGAGGGCGATCTCGGCCCCGGCACCCAGGGCGAAGCCATTCACCGCGGCAATCACCGGGGTCTTCATCTGCATCAGGCGTTTGCAAACGATCTGCTCACCCTGCAGGTACTGGCGGCGATCGAAGGCGGTGCGCCCGGCCTTGTGCTCCTTGAGGTCGGCGCCGACACAGAAGGCGCGACCCTCGCCGGTGATCACCACCACGCGCACCTCGGGATCCTGCTCGGCCACGGTCAGGGCATCATTGAGCTCGTCGTAGAGCTCCTGGGTCACGGCGTTGAGGCGATGGGGTCGGTTGAGGCGAATCTCCTGCACCTGCCCGTGGCGGCGAAGGATGAGGGTCTCGGGGTCTGACGAGGCAGCATGGCTCATGGTGTCGAAAGCGCTCCGGCATGTGGTGATCAAAAACGCGGCGATCAATAACGGGTGACGGACGTTTCCGCCACTGAAAACAAACGTGTCATTATCGATGGGTTTTCAGCACGCTTGTTTTGCCTGCATCCTAACCAAGGGCCGCCCCATGGTCAACACGTGCGTGCCACATGTATTGATTTACAGAAACGATTGTTTCACCACCATGCCGAACACATCGGTTACAATGCGCGCCCCTGCCTCATCCACGACCACTCAGGAGACCGCCGTGCTGGAAAACGATCGCCAAGACGACGCCCCGGTGGACGCCAGCCCGAGCCGCCTGGACGCGGTCAACCAGCAGCTCGCCGAGGCCTATCCCGAGCTCAGCCCACAGCTCAAGCTGGCCGCAGGCTACGTGCTGGAACACCCGGTGGAGATCGCCTTCCAGTCGATCCGTAAGTCGGCCTCGGCGGCCGCGGTCACCGCCTCGTCGCTGGTGCGCCTGGCCAAGCGCCTGGGCTTCGACAGCTATGAGCAGTTTCGTGAGGTGTTCCAGTCGGCGGTACAGGCCGGCCCGGTGGAGCTCTCAGGACGCGCCAGCCAGCTGCGCAGCCTGGCCAGCCAGACCGATGACCAGGTGTTCCTCGATGTGGGGGATGCCGCCTTCGACAATATCGGGCGGCTGTTTACCGCGGACAACCAGGCACGGGTGCGCGAGGCCGCCCGGCTGCTGCTGGGGGCCGACAGGATCGCCGTGGTGGGGTTTCGCGACACCTTCGCCTGCGCCTACCACTTCGCCTATGTGGGGCGCATCGCCATGCCCAATATCCAGCTGATCCGCGGCCAGGAGGGGGGGCTGCTTACCGAGCTTGCGCCCTTCGGCGAGGGGGACGTGGTGGTGGCCTTCGGTTTCGAGCCCTACTGCGCCGAGACCATGCGGGCTCTCGAGATCACCCGGGCGGCGGGGGTAAGTGCCATCGTCATCACCGACACCCTGCGCTCGCCGCTGGTGCCGGGGGCCACCATCACCTTCCCGGTCGCCAACGCCACGCCGCACTTCTTCCCGTCGATCCTCTCCGCCATCACCCTGGTGGAGACGCTTCTCGCCGAGTGTGTGGCCTTCGGCCCGGACGACCTGGTGGACAACGTGGCAAGCTTCGAGTCACGGATGCGGGCGATGGGCGCCTATGTGGAGAGCGGATAGCCACAAGGAGAAAGCCGCAAGCCATGAACAGGGCAACCGCAGTTAGCCATGCTGCGATAGCGAAAGGCGCCGGGGACAGGTCGGAGAGGGGGTCCGAGGACCAGGGACGGCCGAGGTAGCGTACAGGGAGGTATTCATAGCGCCCCCTCGAAGACCTGTCGCCGGGGAAGCCTTGAGCGGTGTCGCCATCTGCGATAGCACTTAAGCCGCAAGGGGTTCCCTTGCGGCTTGCTCCTTGTCACTGGCCGCAGGCCTTCAGGGAAGGAGGATGGTGGAGCCGGTGGTCTGGCGGCCCTGCAGGGCGTCCTGGGCCTTGCCCGCCTCGGCGAGCGGGTAACGGCTCGAGATATCGACCTTCACCTTGCCGCTCTCCAGCATCTCGAACAGCTCGGCGGCCATCGCTTCCAGGCGCTCGCGGGTGTCGGCATAGCCGTTGAGGCTGGGACGCGTGGTATAGAGCGAGCCCTTCTGGTTGAGGATCCCCAGGTTGACGCCTTCCACGGCGCCGGAGGCGTTGCCGAAGCTGACCATCAGCGAGCGTGGCTTGAGGCAGTCCAGGGAGGTCTCCCAGGTATCCTTGCCCACTGAGTCGTAAACCACGTCGCACATCGCGCCGTCGGTCAGCTCGCGCACCCGCTCGACCACATCCTCCTTGGTGTAATCGATGGTCGCCCAGGCGCCGTTCTTCTCGGCCAGCGCCGCCTTCTCCGGCGAGCTGACGGTGCCGATCAGCCTGACACCCAGCGCCCTGGCCCACTGGCAGGCGATGGAGCCCACCCCACCGGCGGCGGCGTGCCAGAGGATGGTCTCGCCGGCCTCGACCCGGTGGGTCTGACGCATCAGGTACTGCACGGTCAGGCCCTTGAGCATGCTCGCCGCGGCGGTCTCGAAGTCGATGCCGTCGGGCAGTACCACCACCTTGTCGGCGGGAAGGGTGTGCAGCTCGGCGTAGGCGCCCAGGGGGCCCTGGGCGTAGGCGACGCGATCGCCCACCTGGAGGTGGGCCACACCATCGCCCACGGCGTCGACCACGCCGGCCGCCTCGGTGCCCAGCCCGGAGGGGAGCGAGGGTGCCGGGTAGAGGCCGGTGCGGAAGTAGATGTCGATGAAGTTGAGGCCGACGGCACGGTTGGCGACCCTCACCTCGCCGGGGCCCGGCTCCGCCGGGGTGACGTCGACGAGTTCGAGGACCTCCGAGCCGCCGGTACGGGCAAACTGGATACGCTTGGCCATGAAGGTATTTCCTTGTGCTGCCTGCTGGATGAGCCCACCAGTCAAGCGCCATGGCCCGGCAGGGTCAAGTCACCCCGCCTTTACAGTGTGGCAGGAAAGGCCTCCAGGCCACGGATGAAACGCGCCTTGTAGTCATCGAACTGCTGGCGATCCTGCTTGAAGGACTGGATCACCGCCGCCTCGTCGAAGGTCAGTGCCCGGGGCAGGTCCTCGAGGGAGCTGGCCGGATGCCTGGGACCCAGCCCGATACGCAACCCGGCCTTGCCGTCCAGCCAGCGCGAGATGCCCGCCTCGCGAAAGCGTGCCTCCTGCTCGACGTCCCGGGCATCGACACGCAGGGGAGCCTTCTGCGCCAGCTCGGCGACCAACCGCTCGGCGGGTCTGTCCACGCCCGGCGGTTCCTGGTCGAGTTCGGCCAGCAGCATCACGGTCATGCTGCTGCCACGCTCGTCGAGCACCAGCAGCGCCAGTGCCACCGGGCGTGAATGATCATCCACCAGCGCCAGCACCCTGGCTGCCTCCTGCTCGATCAGTACCCCCAGGGTACCGGCGAAGGTCGCCAGCGGCCGCAGTCCCGCCTCATGGCCATAGGATTCGGCACACAGCCGGGCCAGACAGGCCTCGCGCTGGCCGGGATTCTTGATATGCACGACTCTCATCTCGCTCTCCTCGCATCGTGGGTACCGCTACCACCAGGGCCCAAAATCGCGCAGCCTACCATATCCAGGCCGGGGTGGATGGCGCTACGCTACCGGAAGGTTCCCCGCCGCCAGTGACGGCGCCTCGCTGACCAGGATGACGGCCCATGCCCCACCCCGACATTTCGCTCCCCCGCCTGATCGCCCACCGTGGCCTGTCCGCCCATGCCCCGGAGAATACCCTGGCCGCCGTGCGCGCCGCCCACGCCGCCGGCTGCATCTGGGTCGAGCTGGATGTGCAGCTGCTGGGCGATGGCACCCCGGTCATCTGGCACGATGCCGGGGTGCGCCGCTGCTCGGACGCCAGCGGCCGACTCACCGACCTGGACCTGCCCACGGCCCGCCAGCTCGATGTGGGGGCCTGGTTCGGCGACGCCTTCCGTGGCGAGCGCATCGCTACCCTGACCGAGATGCTCAAGCTGATCGACGAGTGCGGGATGGGACTCAACCTGGAACTCAAGGTCAACCGCGGGCGCAGTGCCGCGGCGCTTGTCGAGGAGGCGGTACCCGCCGCCCTCGATGCCCTGCCGCCGGAGCGGCTGATCGTCTCCTCCTTCAATGACGATGCCCTGGCCTGCGCCCGCGAACTAGCGCCCGCCTCACGGCTCGCGCTGGGTGTGCTCTTCGAGGGGATCGGCCGTGGCTGGCGGAGCCGCTGCACGGAGCTGGAGGCATTCAGCGTCCACGCCGACTGGCGTCGCCTGAGCCGGCGCGGGGCCACGGCGGTCAAGGATGACGGCTACGCCCTGCTCTGCTATACGCCCAACGACCCGGCAGCCTTCGCCCACCTGTGGCAGTGGGGCGTGGATGCCGCGATCAGCGACGATCCGAGCCGCTTCATCTCCCACCTGCCCTGACTCTGCACCGCGCTCCTCCAACACGACGACGGGCCGCCCAAGGGCGGCCCGTCGTGGCGCGAACGCGGCACAATCAGCGTGTGACGGGCTCTGGCTCCTCGCTTTCCACCGCCATGTCATCCTCGACATGGATCGGCTCCTGCTCTTCGGCCTCGCGGGCGCCCCGCAGGCGGTGCTCGACCATGAAGTAGAGCACCAGCCCGACGCCCAGACCCCAGGCGGCTCCGTGGGTAGCCAGCACCACGCCCATGATCCCGGCCACGCCCATGGCGGTGGCGTTCTTGATCTGCTCGACGGCCACGGCGATGCACAGGTAGCCGGTGATCAGCAGGGTGATGGAGAGCGCGATGGGCAGCACCGGACGGAACAGGGTGATCAGCGGCAGCATGAACAGGGCCAGGAAGCCGACGATCCAGAACACCGAGGCACCACCGTAGATGGTATCCATCGCCTTGCGCCCATACCGGTAGCGCTCGGCCACGGTGGCCATGGCGCCGGTGAACAGAGGGCCGGCCAGGCCCGGATAGGGGGCCAGCAGCGAGTGCATCAGGTTGCGCAGGCCGGTGATCAGGTGGACCCGGTCCACGTTGACCTCGATCTGCTCGTCGGGGCGCAGGTGGTCGACGCGCTTGATCAGGCTCTGGCCGACGATGATGTCGCCGAAGGCGATGATATAGGCGATGATCGCGGTGGGGATCGCGGCAATCAGCAGCTCGACGCCGGGTAGCCCGACCGTGAAGGGCAGGTAGGCCCAGATGCCGCTGAAGTCGGGCACGGCCACGCCCCACTCGACGGTGGGCAGCGGATACTCGCCCATGCCCCAGCCGATGGCCATGGTCACCAGCATGCCGGGGACCATGCCGTAGGCGGCGATGTTGCGCGCCCAGCGATACTTCTCGGTGAGGTCGCGGAAGGAGAGCGAGAACAGCACGTAAAGGGTCACCAGGCCACCGATTCCCAGCGAGATCGGCGTGTTGTAGAGACGCCCCCCTTCGCTGATCTCGCCGCTGATGGCGGCGATGCCGGCGCCCAGCAGGATACCCGCCTTGATCGAGTCCGGCACGTTGTTGACCAGCTTCGAGCCGAGTCGGGTGACCGCCATGATCAGGAAGATCGCGGTCACCACCAGCTGCAGCGCGACCATGGCACGAATCGCTTCCGGGCCGGGCGTGAAGTCGCTCAGGAACAGCAGCACCACCGGAATCGCCGGGGTAATCCAGCCGGCGATAAAGGGCACGCCCAGCAGCGGCGGCAGCATGAAGCCCACCCCGCACACCACCACGTATGCCAGCGCCACCTCGTAGGGCAGCCCCAGATACTGCTCGAGCAGCGGGATCATGCCCATGGCGATGACGAACATCACCAGCGCCTGGATGGTCTCGGGAATCTCCCAGCGGAAATGGATGAAGGGCAGGCGGAGCTTGAAGGGGCCCAGCGGCCAGTAGGGGTGTTCCTCACCGTGTTCGCGTTTCAGCAGCACGTCGTATCCTCATGAATTCTGGTTATTCACCTGTAGGTCCTCTCGTCGTCGTTGTTGTTATGGTCATGGGGTTTTACGTGCATGCTGCAGCCGCGAACATTCGACTTTGGGTCAGCGCCTCACGCGGTAATGCCGCGAAGATTGTCGACAGAAAACCGTCGATCGGTGGCTTATCGCCGGATAACGACGCGTTAGACGCAGATAGGCGCCGTTTCTGTCGACAGAAACGGCGCCTATCCGCTGGGTGACGTTGACGTAAACTTTAGTCCTACTCGACCTTGGTCACCCCTTCTTCACCTTGCTGATCACCCACAGCAGGATCACCGCGCCGACCACGGCACTGAACAGCGAGCCGAGGAAGCCGCCGGTACCCATGCCGAGGATCTGCTGGAAGATGAAGCCACCGATCACCGCGCCGACCACGCCGACACCGATGTTGCCGAGGATGCCGAAGCCCCCTCCCCGCATGATATGGCCGGCTATCCAGCCGGCCAGCCCGCCGATGATCAACCAGGCGATGATTCCCATGGTGCCTCCTGTTTTCGTGGATAGGATGAAAAGCGTGACGTGGTGATGATGCTAGAAGGAAGAGCCCGGCTGCGCCAGGAACGCCAGCTCCGCTGGAGTGGAAACCCGGCCGAGGATGGTGTTGCGATGTGGATAGCGTCCGAAGCGCAGGATGATGTCGCGATGGCGATGCTCGAAACGCAGGTTTTCCTCGAGCCCCGGTTGAGCGAACAGGCGCAGCGCCTGCTCGTGGATCGCCGCCGACTCGCTGTGCATGAATGGCATGTAAAGAAAGGCCCGCCACGCCGGTGGCAATGCCGCATCGTCGCCGCGGGCCACCGCCTCCTGGGCCAGCCCCAGGGCCAGCGGGTCGGCCGCGAAGGCGTCAGGCGTGTCGCGATGGACGTTACGCGAGAACTGGTCGAGCACGACCACCTCGGCGAGGCGACCCTCCGGTGTCTCACGCCAGCCCCACAGCTCGGTGCGTCGGGCCGCCTGCAGGCAGGCACCGAATCGCTCGGCGATCTCGGCATCCAGCGCCGGGTCTCGGCGAAACCACTGGGCCGGCACGAGCTCGTCGAACCAGAAGGCCAGCACCTCCTCCGAAGTCAACATCTCTCCTCCCTGTTCGCTGCCGCTGGGCCTGCTCTCCTGATACCATCCCCGGCGTGACACCACAAGCGAGGAGCGGCAGCGCATGAACCCCGACCCCATCTGGTCGATGATCACCTACGTCTTGAATATCCTCGGCATGCTGGTCTGCCTCGGCGGCCTGACCCTGGCCCATACCACTCGCCATCTCTGGCCGGGGCGGGTGATAGCCGGCGCAGGATTCCTGCTGGCCGCCTCACCGACTCTCTACGGCCTCATCACCGGCTGACGGAGCCCACAGCATGCGCCAGCCCCTCGCCCGTGAACTCCAGGATCTGCTCGAGCGCGGCCGCGACCGTCAGCTGCGTCTGGCCGTCACCGGCCTCTCCCGCTCGGGCAAGACCGCCTTCCTTACCTCCCTGGTCAACCAGCTGCGCCATGCCGGCCTGGAGGCGCACCTGGACCTGCTGCCCGCCGCCAGGGAGGGCCGTCTGCTGGGAGCCCGTCGCGTCAACCAGCAGGACCTCGGCGTGCCGCGCTTTCCCTATGACCAGGCCATGGCGGCGCTGTCGGCAACACCGCCGCGCTGGCCGGAGCCCACCCGCGGCATCAGCGAGCTGCGCCTGGCGATCCGCTATCGCCCGGCACGGCGCGGCCTGCTCGGTGGCGATTCCCGTCAGCTGACTCTGGACCTCTTCGACTACCCGGGTGAGTGGTTGCTCGACCTGCCGCTGCTGGGGCTCGACTACCCCGGCTGGTGTGCGCGCCAGCGTGCCCTGGAGGGACGACAGCGGGCATCCCACTTCAGCGCCTGGCAGGCCGCGGCAGCTAGGCTCGACCCCGCCGCCGAGGCCGACGAGGCACAGCTGGCCGAGGTCGCCGACCACTTCGCCGCGGGGTTGCGCGGCGCCCGGGAGGCGGGCTTTGCGGACCTGCAGCCGGGCCGCTTCCTGCTGCCGGGAGACCTCTCGGGTGCGCCGGTGCTGCAGTTCTTCCCGCTGCCCGGTGTCGCCGAGGCGGATCCCGAGACGCTGGCCGCCCTGCCCGATTCGAGCAACTACGCCACCCTGGCGCGACGCTTCCGCTACTACCAGCAGCATATCGTGCGTCCCTTCTACCGCGACCACTTCCGACGCTTCGATCGCCAGATCGTGCTGGTGGACCTGCTGGGGGCGCTGAACGCCGGGCCCGAACGCTTCCAGGACCTCTCCCGGGCGCTCGCCAACCTGATGCAGAGCTTCGATTACGGTCAGCGCAGCCTGCTCTCACGGCTGTTCGCCCCGCGCATCGACCGCCTGGCCATCGCCGCCACCAAGGCCGACCATGTGACCCCCGAGCAGCACCCCCGCCTGGTGGCACTGCTCGAGGCGATGCTCGCCGAGCCGCTCAAGGACCTGCGCTATGCCGATGTCCCGGTGCGCGCCCTGTCGCTGGCGGCGATCCGTTCAAGCGAATCACGCGAGGTCGAGACCCAGGGGCGGCGCATGCCGGCACTGCGCGGCACCGGCCTCGATGGCGAGCCGCTGCTGATGTATCCCGGCGAGGTGCCGGAACGGCTCCCCGACGACGCCTTCTGGGCCCGCCAGGGCTTCGACTTCCCTGCCTTCCGCCCGCTCCCCCTGGAGAGCGGGGCCCTGCCCCATATCCGCATGGATGCCGCCCTCGACTGGCTGATCGGAGACAAGCTGACGTGAGCACGCCCCGCGACCCCCGCCCCGGTCGGCACTTCCCCCCCGAGGAGCCGGCCCCGGCCTCCACGGCAGCCGACCCGCGCCCACCCCGGACCTTCGCTCCCGACCTGCCGAGCCAGGCGCTGACACCGAGCGAGGAGCCGGCCGAGCCAGCGCTTGCAGCCAGCCTGGGGCGGCCACGCCGACGCCGCTGGGGACTGCTCATGCTGCTGGGCGGCAGCCTCGGGCTGGGCGCGGTCGAGGCCGGTACCACCCTCTACGCCGCCGGCCTGGGCGGTGACTGGCTGGCCGGCGCCTGGAGCCTGCTGCTGCTGCTCGCCCTGGCACTGGGCGGAGGCGCCCTCGGCCGCGAGCTGTGGCGCCTGCGCCGGCTGCGTCGCCACGATCGGCTGCGCGAGCGACTGGGCGATCTCTCCGCGGCCTCCCGCCGCGAGGCCGATGCCACCGCCGAGACCCTGCGTCGTGCCCTGGACCTGGAGACCGACCACCCTCACTGGCAGGCCTTCCTGGCCGCGAGACAGCCTCATCACGGCGGAGCCGAGCTCCATACCCTGCTCGACCATCACCTGCTGGCCCCCAGAGATCGAGCGGCTCGCCGCCTGGTATCGCGGATGTCCGGCGAGACCGCGGTGATGGTGGCGGTGAGCCCGCTTACCCTGGTCGACATGGCGCTGGTGGCCTGGCGCAGCCTGGCCATGGTCGACCGCCTGTGCCGGCTCTATGGCCTGGAACTGGGTTATGCGGCGCGGCTGCGCCTGCTGCGCGAGGTGCTTCGCCAGATGGCCTTCGCCGGGGCCACCGAGATGGCCGGCGACGCCGGCATGGAGATGCTCTCGATGAACCTCGCCGGACGCCTCTCCACCCGGGCCGCCCAGGGCCTGGGTATCGGCCTGACCAGCGCCCGGCTGGGGCTGCGCACCCAGCGCCTGACGCGCCCGCTGCCCTTCCGCGCGAACCAGTCCCCGCGCCTGGCCGACCTGCGCCGGGAGTTGTGGCAGCAGCTGCGTCGGCTTGAGGCGGACGGCGAACGCCAGCAGCCGTGATGCAGGTCAAGGTTGCGCCTGCCGGGCGGCATGGCAGATGACCCCGGCGGGGAAAACCGCTAGGCTCGAGATAGCCCCCACCGACAAGGAGTCTCTCCATGTATACCTCCATCCTGGTTCCCGTCGACGGCTCCGAGCACGCCCAGAAGGCCCTCGCCGTGGCCTGCCAGCTGGCCCGCCAGGAGGGTAGCCTCCTGCACCTGCTGCATATCCCCGAGGAGCTCTCCCACGAGACCACCCTGGTATGGGGCATCGGCGCCATCGCCATCGAGGCCTCCCGCGAGGAGCGTGAGGAAGCCGGCAAGCAGGTGATCAGCCGCGCCGCCGAGGCGGCCCGCGAGCAGGGCGCAACCAAGATCGAGACGGTGATCGCCCAGGGCGACCCGGCACGCGCCATCCTCAGCGAATCGCGCAAGCGCGGCGTCGATGCCATCGTCATGGGCAGCCGCGGCCTCAGCGACCTCAAGGGCTTCGTGGTCGGCAGCGTCTCTCACAAGGTGGCACACACCGCCGAGTGCACGGTGATCACGGTACGCTGATCCCGCTTTCCCGGGTCACTTGCGACGGCGCCGACAGGCGCCGTCATGCGTTCCGCAGCCCTGGCCTCGCGCCAAGCCACTGATTCGCGGTATCCCCCGACGCCAGGTTTGGCGCGGCGCACGGGAATCCGTATAGTGGCCAGCCTACCCCCGCCACACGTTCGTGATCATGCTGCAGAACAACGCCCTGCTTGCCCAACTCAAGCAACAGATTCGCTCCACCACCCCTCGTGTCGAGGGCGTGATCAAGGCCACCGAGAAGGGCTTCGGCTTCCTCGAGACCGACGAGGGCGACTCCTACTTCGTGCCGCCCCCCGCCATGAAGCAGGTACTGCACGGCGATCGCGTCGCGGCGGTGCTGCATGAGGAGGGCGACAAGAAGAGTGTCGAGCCCGACACCCTGATCGAACAGGGCCTCGACCGCTTCATCGCCCGGGTCCAGAAGCGCGAGGGCCGTCTGGCCGTGGTGCCGGACCACCCCTCGATCAAGAATGTCCTCAAGGCACGCATCAAGCGCAGCCTCGATGAAGCCACCATCGGCGACGCCGACTGGGTCGTCGCCCGCCTGGTGCGCCACCCCCTCAAGGCCGACGATCGTGGCTTCTTCACCCAGATCGACGAGCTGGTGGCCAAGGCCGACGACCCGGCGGTGCCGTGGCGGGTGACCCTGGCCCGCCACGCGCTGGAGCAGGAGTGCCCGGATGCCGGCGACGACTGGCCGCTGCGCGATGAGGGCCTGGTGCGTGAAGATCTGAATGCCGAGCCCTTCTTCACCATCGACGGCGAGAAGACCCGCGACATGGACGATGCCCTGCGCATCGTGCCCCGCACGGATGGCGGCTGGGACCTCAGCGTGGCCATCGCCGACCCCACCGCCTATGTCGAGGAGGGCCACGCCGCCGACCTCGAGGCCCGCACCCGCGCCTTCACCGTCTACCTGCCGGGGCAGAACGTCACCATGCTGCCCGAGCAGCTGGCCGACGACCTCTGCTCGCTGTGGGAGGGCAAGGAGCGTCCGGTGCTGGCCTGCACGCTGACCGTGCATGCCGATGGCAGCCTGGGCGACTATCGCTTCTTCGCCGCCACCGCCACCTCCCACGCCAAGCTGGTCTACGACCACGTCTCCGACTGGCTCGAGGGCCAGGGCGAGTGGGCGCCGGCGGCGGAGATCGGCGAGCAGCTCAAGGCACTGCGCGACCTCACCGAGGCCCGTGCCGCCTGGCGCGCCGAGCATGCCCTGGTATTCAAGGACCGTCCCGACTTCGTCTTCGACCTGGATGCGGCCGGCAACGTGCTGGATATTCGCACCGAGGAGCGGCGCATCGCCAACCGCATGATCGAGGAGTCGATGATCGCCGCCAATGCCTGCTGCGCCCACCTGCTCGCCGAGCACGTCGGCCACGGCATCTTCAACGTGCACCGCGCCTTCGAGGACGACAAGGCCGAGGCCGCCCAGGAGTTCCTGGCCAGCCAGGAGATCGAGGTGGAGCGCGAGGCGCTCACCGAGCTCCCCCGCTACAAGGAGCTCAAGCGCGAGCTCGAGGGGCGCGACGATGCCTGGCTCGACGCCCGCCTGCGTCGCTTCCAGGGCTTCACCAGCATGTCGGCCAAGCCCGGCCCGCACTTCGGCCTAGGGCTTCCGGCCTACGCCACCTGGACCTCGCCGATCCGCAAGTATGGCGACATGGTCAACCATCGCCTGATCAAGCGGGTCCTCAAGGGCGAGCAGGCCCCGGCCGAGGCGAGCCTGGCACTCACCGAGCAGCTCACCGAGCGTCGCCGCCTCAACCGCATGGCCGAGCGCGACGTCAAGGACTGGCTCTACGTGCGCTACCTGAGCCCCGCGGCCGAGGCCCAGGAAACCTTCGACGCCGAGGTCATCCAGATCAACCGTGGCGGCATGCGCGTGCGCCTTACCGCCAACGGCGCCACCGCCTTCGTGCCGGCGCCGATGATGCACAGCGAGCGCAACAAGGTGGCCATCGACGACAAGGAGGGACGTATCCAGGTGGAGAGCGAAGAGCGCTACAAGCTGGGCGACCACCTGCGCGTGGCGCTGGTCGAGGCCCGCGAGGAGACCCGCTCCCTGGTGGCCCGCCCGGCCGACTGAGCCGCGCATCCCAGCCATTGGTAATGAGCGACACCACGGCGGCCCGAGGGCCGCCGTGTTGCGTTATGGCCGGACACCCCCCGCTGTCTTCGAAGTGTCGCATACAGGCCCTAGCCTGACGGTTCGACCCACCGTCAGGAGGCCAAGTGCACCTCGTCGACATCACCATGTTCCACGCCCCTGCCAGCGGCGGCGTTCGCACCTACCTGCAGGCCAAGCATCGCCTCCTGGCCCGCCACCCCGATCTGCGCACCAGCCTGCTGGTACCCGGCGCGGAGCGCGGTTCGCTGGGCGGAGTGCACACCCTCCCCGCCCCGCGCCTGCCGCTGGGCCAGGGCTATCGCTTTCCGCTGCGCCGCGCGCCCTGGCGGGAGGCCCTGATCGACATGGCGCCGGACCTCATCGAGGCCGGCGACCCCTACGTGACCGCCTGGGCAGCCGTGGAGGCGGGCCAGCACCTGGGAGTGCCCACGGTCGGCTTCTTCCACTCCGATCTGCCGCGGCTGATGGGAGATCGCTTCGGCGGTGGCGTCCGACGACGCCTGGAGCGCTATGTGGGGGAGCTATATGGCCACTTCGACAGCGTCCTGGCGCCGTGCACCGCCATGGCCGAACGCCTGGCCGACTGGGGCGTGAGCAAGCTGCGGGTCCAGCCCCTGGGAGTCGACCTGGAGACCTTCCACCCCCGCCATCGCGATCCTGAACTGCGCCGACGCCTGGGGCTCGGCGATCACCAGCATCTGCTGGTCTTCGCCGGGCGCCATTCACCGGAGAAGCACGTCGATGTACTGCTGGCGACGATGGGGCGGCTGGGAGCCGACTACCACCTGCTGCTGATGGGCCCGGGGATGCCCGGTCGGGTCCCCGCCAATGTCAGCGTGGTGCCTCGCTACTGCCCACCAGGAGAGGTCGCCACGGCCCTGGCCAGCGCCGATGCCATGCTGCACGCCGGCACCCGCGAGACCTTCGGCCTGGTGGCCCAGGAGGCCATGGCCAGCGGGCTACCGGTCGTGGCGGCACACGCCGGTGCCCTCAAGGAGTATGTGCCGTTGGGCGCCGGTATCCTCTGCGGCCCCCGTGATCCCGACGACATGGCGCGGGCGACCCGCGAGCTGTTCCTCAACGACCCACAGGCCATGGGACGCCACGCCCGGCGTCACGTGGAACGCCACTTCGACTGGGAACGGGTCATCGATGACCTGCTGGGCCACTATCGGCAGCTGTGTCACGGCAACCAGGGCCAGGCGACCTCCCGGAATGGCTGATCCTCGCCGCCATCTGCCACGCTGGCGGCCATGGCACGGCGTGCTGATCCTGATGGCGCTGCTGGCCCCACTGGGGGTGACCGCCTGGCTGGGCGGTGCCGATGCCCTGGCGGCGGCCAGGGACTTCCCACCGGCCATACTCGCCCTGATGCTGCTGATCGCATTCCTGTGCTGGAACCTCAACGCTGCCCGGCTGCGCCTGATGCTGGACGGCCGCGCGGGCCGGCTCGGACAGCGCGGCGCCCTGGGCATCGAGCTAGCCTCCAAGTTCGCCCTGTGCGCCACCCCGGGAGGCGGCGGAGGCCCCGCCACCCTGCTGGTGCTGCTCTCCCGGCGCGGCCTTCCGGCCTCACGCGGAGCCGCCGTCTTCCTGCTCGACCAGGGCTGTGACCTGCTGTTCTTCCTATGCATGCTCTCGGCAGTGGTGGCCTACTCTCTGCTGGGTGAACCCCACTGGCCCTACCCCTCGCTGATCCAGCTGGCCCTGATCGCACTCGCCCTGGTGATGCTTGGCGGCGGCCTGGCGATCGGCTGCCTGCCACGCCTGCTGCGCCGCCCCTCAGCACCGCTGGCACGCTGGCTGAGCGGCTACCGTCGCCGTTGGCTGGCCCGCCGCCTGCTCAGGTGTCGGCAGTCGCTCAGGACGACCCTGGGGCTGCCTACCACGACGCTGTTAGCGGTGCTGATGCTCACGGCGGCGCATTGGCTGCTGCGCTACAGCCTGCTCTACCTGGCGGTGCTGGGTGCCGGAGGCGACATCGACTGGCTGTGGACCTTTCTGACCCAGATGCTGGCCATGGCCGCGAGCCAGTTCAGCTTCCTGCCCGGCGGTGCGGGAGCGGCCGAGCTGGGCGTCGGCGGGCTGCTGCTGCCGGTGGTCGGTCGCGAACAGGCCGCTACAGCGGTGCTGGTGTGGCGCCTCGCCTCCTACCACCTCTACCTGGCCGCCGGCGCGCCGCTGTTCCTTCTGCTGGCCTGTCGTCTTGCACGGTCGCGTCTCCCCGGCCGGTCCTGAGGGGCTGCCTGTCGGGACGGGGCCCTCAGTCGGCACGCAGGGCGCGTGCGAGCATGTCCTCCAGTGGCCTGAGCAGGTAACTGGCCAGTGTCCGCTCGCCAGCCTGCAACCTTACCTCCGACGGCATCCCGGCCCGCAGCGGCATGCGCTCGGGGTCCGCCTGGGCCGCGAGCCGGACCCGTATCCGGTAGAAGGGGCGCCCCGAGGCCTCGTTCCGCTCGCTGTCGGCGGAGACGCGTTCGACCCGTCCCTCGAGGCTGCGGGTACGTCGCTGATGGTAGACCGTGAGGCGAATCTCGGCGGCCTGCCCGACGGCAACCCGGTCGATGTCGTGATCGGCCACCCGCGCCTCGACCACCAGGGGGTCCGAATCGGGCACCAGTTCCAGCACTTGGGCCCCGGGCTCGATGACCGCACCCGGCGCATGCACGGCGAGGCCAACCACGCTTCCGGAGACCGGTGCCACGATCGTCGCCCGCCGCCGCTGCTCCTCGAGCCGAGCCAGACGCTCCTCGGCATCGGCGACCCGCCGGCGCACCGCGTGCAGCGCCTCGCCGACCTCCTCCCGGAAGGTCTCGTCATGCCGCGCCCTCTCCCGGTCATTCGCCGTGATGCGCGAGGCGAGTCGGAGGCGCTCGAGGCGATACCCCTCGATTCGCCCTTCCTCCTCCAGCACCTCTCGCTCCAGCTCATTGAGCCGTCGTCGATCCCCCAGCCCATCGCGGTAGAGGGAGCCTAGGGCCTCGACCTCCTCACGCAAGTTGTCGAGCCGTCGTGAGGCGATAGCCGCTTGGGTCGAGACGCCCGCGATGCGCTCCCGCAGGCGGTTGTTCTGTCGTACCAGGGCCTCCCGCTCTTTCGCCCGGGAGTGACGCCGAAGCTGCTGGAGCCCGCGTTGCAGCGCCATAATCCGGCTGGCCTCCGGATCCCCGGCGTCGGCCAGCGCCGACGGAAAGGGCGGGTTCGCCTCGCCCTCCTGTTCGGCCACCAGGCGCGCCTCTTCGGCCAGGGCCAGTCGATGGCGAGTGCGGGCGGTCTCCAGCCGCCGCTCGAGCAGGTCGGTCTCCAATACAACCAGAGGCTCGTCCTTGGCAACACGTGCGCCCTCCGATACGACGATACGCTCCACAACGCCCCCGACGGGATGCTTCACGACCTTGTTGGAAGAGGCGGCCACCAGATGGCCCGGGGCGATGACCGCTACCGCCAGCGGGGCCGTGGCCGCCCAGCCGCCGACGCCCCCCAGGCAGACCAGCAGCACGAGCAGGCCGAGACGTCGCGGCCAGCGGTCATCCACCGGCGGCGAGGTCTCGCCGCGAGGGTCACGGTGGTGCCTCATGGATCGCCCCTCCCGGAAGTTCGCCACTGCTCTCCGGCCAGACGTGCCAGAACGCGTTCCCGGGGACCATGGAGGGCGACGCGGCCACCTTCCAGCACCAGCAGCCTATCCACTCGTCGCAGGATCCCCATCCGATGGCTACTCACCACCACGCTGACGCCCTCCTTCCGGAGCCGCTGAAGGGCCTGCGAGAGCGCCCGCTCCCCCTCTAGGTCCAGGTTGGCATTGGGCTCATCGAGCACCACCAGCGCCGGGTCGCCGTGCAGTGCCCGGGCCAGTCCAAGGCGCTGACGCTGGCCGGTGGAGAGCACACTGCCTGCCGCCGAGATCCGGGTGTCGTAACCGTCAGGCAGGCTCAGCACCGTCTCATGCAGGCCAGCGTGCCTGGCCGCCGCGATCACCCGCTCGGCGCTGACCTCCCCGAAGCGGGCGATGTTCTCGGCGACAGTGCCCTCGAAAAGCTCGATGTCCTGGGGCAGGTAGCCGATGTCTGGACCGAGCGCCTCCCGGTCCCAGCGGGCGATGTCGGCACCGTCCAGACGCACGATGCCCACCTGGGCGGGCCAGATGCCGAGCAGGACACGCAAGAGGCTCGACTTGCCCGAGGCGCTAGGGCCGATCACGCCGAGCTGCTCGCCTGGTTCGACCGTGAGGCTCACGCTCCGCAGGACCGGCTCCCGGCCGCCCGGTGGCGACGCCGTGACGCCCTCGGCGACAAGGCGGCCGGCCGGTCTGGGCAGGGCCATCCGCTCCCCTGGCGGCTCGCTACCGGCCAGCAGCCGCTGGAGGCGGTGGTAGGCCGACCTTGCACCCACCAGGTCACGCCAGTGGGAGGCCATCAGGTCCACGGGTGCCAGGGCTCGCCCCATCAGGATGGACGCCGCGATCATCATGCCGGGAGTGATCTGCTCCTCGATCACCAGCAGGGCCCCGACGCCCAAGATCAGGGACTGGAAGAGCAGCCGCAGCACACGAGTCAGGACCGAGAGGAGCCCGGCCCGGTCACTGGCGCGCGACTGGAACGCCAGCCAGCGCCGCTGATCGTGCCGCCAGCGGCCACCAAGGGCGGGGCCCATCCCCATGCCCTTGAGCACCTCGGAATGACGCAGGTGGGTCTCCACCCTGCCCCGCGCCCTGGCCTGCTCGTCGCCGGCCGCCTGGAGCAGACCGCGCGTGATACGTTCGGCGATCACCAGCAAGAACAGCAGCACGCCCCCAGAAAACATGGCGAAGGCACCGAGCCAGGGGTGAAACAGGAACAGCAGCATCAGGTAGAGGGGCACCCAGAGCGCATCGAACAGCGCGATCAGGCCGCCACCGGCCAGCGCCTGGCGCAGAGCGGCGAGATCATCGAGCGGCCAGGCGCTGGGAGCACCCTGCCACGGGGCATGCGCCACCAGAGTCCGGTGCAGCCCCTCATCCAGCCGGGTCTCGAGACGGTTGCCAACCCGGATCAGCACCCGAGCCCTCACGCCCTCCAGCAGGCCCATCACCACGAACAGGAAGAGCACCGCCAGGGTCAGCAGCAGCAGCGTCTCGCGACTGCCTGTGGTGATGACGCGATCGTAGACCTGCAGCATGTAGAGGGCCGGGGTCAGCATCAGCAGGTTTATCACCAAGCTGAATCCCCCCGCCCACAGCAGGGAGGAGCGACAGGCGTACAGGGCTCCTGGCAGGCTGAATGACGCCGTCTCTTTCATGTCTTCCCGAAAATGGGCTAGCCATTAATACTTGGATTTCGATGCCAACATTTCTACATTATTGGGGTATATCACGGCAACCTATCGTGACATAAATCGCCATTTCTCATGGATTAACTGTTACTAATTAGTGACATAGGCACGCGATAATAATCACCCTTATCCCTATATTGAAGGCATCTTTGCCACACCAATCGTCTCAATATTGCGACAAAATAGGAGCCCCCCATGGCCGACATCCACGATATCTCCACTGGCACCTCGGCCGAGGAGATCAACGACTTGATCCGGGATGCCGCCCCGGGATCGACCCTGAGATTTTCTGCCGGCAACCACCGCCTCGACGATGCGCTGACGGTAGAGCGCTCCGACATCGCATTGGTGGGTGCCGGTTCCGGCGACACCACCCTGACCTTCACTGACCTCGCCCTGGAGAAGAACGATGACCACGCCATCCACCTGGATGGTGTGCGCACCCGCTTCCAGGGCCGCCTAGAGACGGACCTCCAAGAAGGGGGGCGCCGGCTGTCGCTGGACCGCGACCACGGCCTGGCACCGGGTGATACCGTGAGGCTCTGGCAGGACAACGACGACGCCTTCTTCGATGCCATCGGCGACACCTCATGGCGGCGGGTAGAATACGCCGAGCTGCGCACCAGCATGGCCAGGGTAGAAGCGGTTGAGAGCGGTGAGGTCGTGCTGGACCGCGGGGTGCACTTCGACCTCGAGGCCGGCGACACCCGGCTGGCCCGCCTGGATAGCGTCGATGACGTCAGGCTGGAAGGCTTCAGCGTCGCCTTCGAGCTCGGCGAACCTGACCCCGGCACCTTCGAGAACACCAGGGAAGCCCTGGAGGGCTACCAGGCCGTGCTGATGGAGGGAACCGTAGGCACGCGGCTGGACGATATCGAAGTGATCAACGGTCCGTCCACTGCCTTTCGCTTCTCCAAGACCCTGGATCCGCAGGCCGACGGGATCACCGCTCGGGGCGCCTTCAACAAGGGCAGCGGCGGCAACGGCTATGCCTACGAGATGCACGAGAGCTACGACGGCACGCTAACCGGTCTCGAGGACACCGGTATGCGTCACGGCCTCACCTTCGCCTCATGGCGCTCCTCCGTGGGCAACGACATCGAGGTGGCCTTCACCGATCGCGACATCAACTTCCACGGCGGCCAGGACCACGACAACCGCGTACGGGTCGAGCAGTCCATCCGCGACCCCGAGGCCGACGACCTCTCCCCCTCCTTGTGGCTCAACCAGGGGGGCGAGAGCTTCGGCGCCATCACCGACTCCGAGGCCAACGAAGTGCTCTTTGACTACCTGGTCGGCTCCCGTCGCTCGGACGAGGTGGAAGGGTCCGACGCCGGCGTCTACCTGAATGGCGGCCTGGGACACGACAGCCTTAGCGGTGGCGCCGGCAATGACATCCTGCAGGGAGGACCAGGCGATGACTGGTTCGACGGCACCGACCATCTGGATGGCGGCACAGGGATCGATACCGCCCGCTATACCGGGGACTACGGCGATCACGAGGTGCTCATGGGCGAGGAGGAGACCCTGATCCTCGGCCGCGGCAGCCAGGACACCCTGGTCGACATGGAGTTCGCGACCTTCGGGGACGGCACCACCCTGCACCTCGCCTCGGGCAACGCCTTCCACGGTGAACCACTCGAGCGCCCCGAACCGGAAGCAGTGCTGCAGGGCCAGCGCCAGCTGCCGGGGATCATCGAGGACGACACCGACCTGCTGGTCACGGGCAACATCACCAGCAGCTGGTCCTCTGGCTATGTGGCTGAGCTCTTCGTTCAGAACCTCTCCACCGAGGAGGTCGTCGACCCACGGGTGCGCTTCGATCTGCCCGCCGACATCGACACGTTGTGGAACGGTAACGTCGAAGATACCGATGGCGGTTATCTCGTGGGCGACGATACCCCGGCCACCCTCGAGCCCGGTGAGGCCTGGCGCTTCGCCTTCAAGGCCTACGGGGATGACCAGTCACTCCCGGACACCCTAAAGGCCGAGGCCGAGGGCAACCGCCTGCAGGTCCAGGTGCTGGGCCTCGGCGATGATCAGATCGAGGAGGTGGTCGGCTGAGCCGCGGTGACGCGGCCCTGCACGAGAAAGGGCGCCCGAAGGCGCCCTTTCGACATCGCCGAAGGCGTGCTCGGCTTACCAGCCGGTCACTTCCTTCAGGGCGCTGCCGATCTCGGCCAGGGAGCGCACGGTCTTGACGCCCGCAGCCTCCAGGGCGGCGAACTTGTCGTCCGCGGTGCCCTTGCCACCGGCGATGTAGGAGACCACCGGCTTGGAGACGTTGGCCTTGATGTAGGCGGCCATGGCACGGGCTGACGATCGTGCTGACGCTGCTGGCCCCTCTGCTGGCCCCTCTGCTGGCCCCTCTGCTGGTCACCGCCTGGCTGGGCGGTGCTGAGTCCCTGGCGGCGGTCAGGCAGTTCCCGACAGGGGTCATGGGCCTGATGGTGCTGGTGGCCTTCACCTGCTGGAACCTCAACGCCGCGCGATTGCGCCTGATGCTCGCCGGCCGGGCCGGGTGGCTCGGCCAGCGTGGCGCGCTCGGCATCGAGCTGGCGTCCAAGTTCGCTCTGTGCGCCACGCCGGGCAGCGGCGGACCGGCCACCCTGCTGGTGCTGCTGGCCCGGCGCGGCTTGCCGCCCTCCAGGGGCGCCGCGGCCTTCCTGCTCGACCAGGGCTGCGACCGGCTGTTCTTCCTGTGCATGCTGACGGCAGTGGTGGCCTACTCCCTGCTGGGTGAGCCACGCTGGCCCTACCCATCGCTGATCCAGATGGCCCTGATCGCTCTGGCTCTGGTGACGCTTGGCGGCAGCCTGGCGATAGGCTGTCTGCCACGCCTGCTGCGCCGCCCCGCAGCATCGCTGGCACGCTGGCTGAGCGGCTACCGTCGCCGTTGGCTGGCCCGCCGCCTGCTCAGGTGTCGGCAGTCGCTCAGGACGGCCCTAGGGCTACCCATCACGACGCTGTTGGCGGTGCTGATGCTCACGGCGGGGCATTGGCTGCTGCGCTACAGCCTGCTCTACCTGGCGGTGCTGGGTGCCGGAGGCAACATCGACTAGCTGTGGACCTTCCTGACCCAGATGCTGGCCATGGCCGCGAGCCAGTTCAGCTTCCTGGCCGGCGGCGCGGGAGCGGCCGAGCTGGGCGCCGGCGGGCTGCTGCTGCCGCGGTGCTGGTATGGCGCCTGGTCTCCTACCATCTCTATCTGGCTGCCGGTGCCCCCTTCTTCCTGGTCCAGACCGCCCGCTGGCTGGTGCGTTCGCCGGCTGGCTGATTGCCTCCCTCCCAGGAGAGCGCTCTAAGGTGCCATCGCAATGAAAACGGCGCATGGTCCACCGGCCGCCCGCCTCCTCAGCCGCAGCGGGCGGGGTCGGCATTGCGGTAGCGCGCCAGGGCCGCGTCCATGGCGGCCTCGAGGCCCTGGATGCGGGAGTCATGGGCCGGGTGAGTGGAGAGGAACTCCGGCGGCTGGCCACCGCCGGCAGCGGCCATGTTGCGCCACAGCGCGGTGCTCTCGCGGGGATCGAAGCCCGCTTCGGCCATGATGGCGAGCCCCATGGCATCGGCCTCCTCCTCGTGGGCGCGGCTGAACGGCAAGGCGATGCCCAGGTGGGCACCCAGGCCCAGCGCCCGCATCAGGGGTTCGCCGGCCAGGTCGCCCTCGCTGAACAGTCCCACCACCAGCAGCACCGCGCGAATGCCGAGCTGCTGGGTGAGACGCTCGTTGCCGTGCTCGGCCAGCACATGGGCCACCTCGTGGCCGAGAACTGCCGCCAGCTGGGCGGGGGACTCGGCGACCCGCAGCAGCCCGGTATGCACGCCGATCCGCCCGCCGGGCAGGGCGAAGGCGTTGGGGCTGGGATCCTCGAACAGCACCACCTCCCAGGCATCGGGCAGGGTGACACCGGGATAGACGGCGCCCGCGGCGGCCGCCACCTCGCGGGTGACGCACTGCACCAGGGCATTGGCCGGCGTGCCGGTCACCTCGGGGCGCCGGCGGCGCATCTCCGCGAAGCTCTGCTCGCCCATCTGGGCCAGCATGCCCTCGGGCACCAGCGCCAGGCGCGAGCGCCCGGTGGGGGCCTCGCTGCAGCCGGCGAGCAGCAGCGCACCAGCCACCAGTATCCAGACGAACCGCGTCATTCCCCTCTCCCCTCCCTGGCGTCCTGTCGCCCTGGCATGATACGAGAAAGGGCGCCCGAAGGCGCCCTTTCAACATCGCTGGAGGAGCTCTCGGCTTACCAGCCGGTCACTTCCTTCAGGGCGCTGCCGATCTCGGCCAGGGAGCGCACGGTCTTGACGCCGGCCTCCTCGAGGGCGGCAAACTTGTCGTCTGCGGTGCCCTTGCCGCCGGCGATGATCGCACCGGCGTGGCCCATGCGCTTGCCCGCCGGAGCGGTGACGCCGGCGATGTAGGAAACCACCGGCTTGGAGACATTGGCCTTGATGTAGGCCGCCGCCTCTTCCTCGGCGGTACCGCCGATCTCGCCGATCATCACGATCGCCTCGGTGGCCGGGTCCTTCTCGAACATCTCGAGGATGTCGATGAAGTTGGAGCCCGGGATCGGGTCACCGCCGATGCCCACACAGGTGGACTGGCCGAAGCCGTGATCGGTGGTCTGCTTGACCGCCTCATAGGTCAGGGTGCCGGAACGCGACACGATACCGACCTTGCCGGGCTTGTGGATGTGGCCCGGCATGATGCCGATCTTGGTCTCGCCGGGGGTGATCACGCCCGGACAGTTGGGGCCGATCAGGCGCACGCCCAGCTCGTCACACTTGACCTTCACGTCGAGCATGTCGAGGGTCGGGATGCCCTCGGTGATGCAGACGATCAGCTTGATGCCGGCGTTGGCGGCCTCGAGGATGGAGTCCTTGCAGAACGGGGCCGGGACGTAGATCACGCTGGCCTCGGCGCCGGTCTTCTCCACGGCTTCCTTGACGGTGTTGAACACCGGCAGGCCGAGGTGCTCCTGGCCGCCCTTGCCCGGGGTCACGCCGCCGACCATCTGGGTGCCGTAGGCGATCGCCTGTTCGGAGTGGAAGGTCCCCTGGCCGCCAGTGAAGCCCTGGCAGATGACCTTGGTGTTCTTGTCGATCAGGATGCTCATTACTTGCCCTCCGCTGCCTTGACTACCTGTTGAGCCGCATCGGTGAGGCTCTCGGCAGCGATGATGTTGAGTCCGCTGGATGCCAGCTTCTCGGCGCCCAGCTCGGCGTTGGTGCCTTCCAGGCGCACCACGACCGGCACGTTGACACCGACCTGCTCGACGGCACCGATGATGCCCTCGGCGATCATGTCGCAGCGCACGATACCGCCGAAGATGTTGACCAGCACGGCCTTGACGTTGTCGTCGGAGAGGATCAGCTTGAAGGCCTCGGCCACGCGCTCCTTGGTGGCGCCGCCGCCGACGTCAAGGAAGTTGGCCGGCTTGCCGCCATGCAGGTTGACGATGTCCATGGTGCCCATGGCCAGGCCGGCGCCGTTGACCATGCAGCCGATGTTGCCGTCCAGGGCCACGTAGTTGAGTTCCCACGCCGCCGCCTCGGCCTCGCGCTCGTCCTCCTGGGAGGGGTCGCGCATCGCCTGCAGGTCCGGGTGACGATAGAGGGCGTTACCGTCCAGGTTGATCTTGGCGTCGAGGCAGTGGAGGTTGCCTTCGTCGGTGATCACCAGCGGGTTGATCTCGAGCAGCGCCAGATCCTTGTCGTGGAACAGCTTGGAGAGGCCCAGGAAGATCTTGGTGAACTGCTTGATCTGGTCGCCCTTGAGGCCCAGGGCAAAGGCCAGCTCGCGCGCCTGGTAGGGCTGCGCGCCCACCAGCGGATCGATCTCGGCCTTGAGGATCTTCTCGGGAGTCTCCTCGGCAACCTTCTCGATCTCGACGCCGCCTTCGGTGGAGGCCATGAAGACCACGCGGCGCGTGCCACGGTCGACCACGGCACCCAGGTAGAGCTCATTGGCAATGTCGGTGCAGGTCTCGACCAGGATCTTGGAAACCGGCTGGCCGTTGGCGTCGGTCTGGAAGGTCACCAGGTTCTTGCCCAGCCATTGCTCGGCGAAGGCCTTGGCTTCGTCCGGGCTCTTGATCAGCTTGACGCCGCCCGCCTTGCCGCGACCGCCGGCGTGGACCTGGGCCTTGACCACCCACATGTCGCCGCCGATCTTCTTGCAGGCTTCCGCGGCTTCCTCGGGGGTGTCCACGGCGAAGCCCTTGGACACCGGCAGACCATAGTCGGCAAACAGCTGTTTGCTCTGATACTCGTGAAGGTTCATCGATTCATGCCATTGGTTGCATGTGACTCGAACGGCGACCCTGCTCGACCTCGGTGGTCTGACTCATGGGGCGCCACCGTCCCCTCCGATGCATGGCCGGAAGGGGCACGCCGCCCGATGGGCGGCGCTTGTTGTCCTTACTTCTTCTTCTTGCGATTGGCCATGTGGATGGCATGGCCTTCCACGGCCAGCGCCGCCTCATGCACCGCCTCCGACATGGTCGGGTGGGCATAGCAGGTCAGCGCCAGATCCTCGGCACTGGAGCCGAACTCCAGGGCGATGACACCCTGGGCGATCATCTCGCCGGCGTGCTGGCCGACGATATGCATGCCCAGCACACGATCGGTCTCGGCGTCGGCGATGATCTTGGCCTGGCCCTCGGTGGCGTTGTTGGCCATGGCACGACCGCTGGCCGCGAACGGGAAGGAGCCGGTCTTGACCTCGATGCCCTTGGCCTTGGCATCCTGTTCGGTCATGCCCACCCAGGCCACCTCGGGGAAGGTGTAGATCACGTTGGGGATGGCGTCGTAGTTCATCTCCGCCTTGTGGCCGGCGATGATGTCGGCGACCATCACGCCCTCTTCCGAGGCCTTGTGGGCCAGCATCGGACCGCGCACGCAGTCGCCGATGGCGTAGACGCTCGGCACGCTGGTACGGCACTGGTCGTCGACCTGGATGAAGCCGCGCTCGTCGGTCTCCACGCCCACGCCGTCGGCGACCACACCCTGGGTGTAGGGCTTGCGACCGACACAGACGATCAGCTTGTCGAAGGTCATCTCCTGGTCGTTGTCACCATCGCTGTACTTGACGATGACCTCGCCGTCCTTGACCTCGGAGCCGGTGACGCGAGCGCCCAGCTTGATGTCCAGACCCTGCTTCTTGAGCAGTTTCTGGGTCTCCTTGGCGATGGCGCCGTCCACCATCGGCAGGAAGCTGTCCATGGCCTCGAGCACGGTGACCTCGGAACCCAGGCGGTTCCAGACGCTGCCCAGCTCCAGGCCGATCACGCCGGCGCCGATCACGCCCAGGCGCTTGGGCGTCTCGGTGAATTCCAGGGCACCGGTGGAATCGACGATGATGTCGTCGGTGAGCGGGGTCGGCGGGATCTCCACCGGCACGGAGCCGGCGGCGATAATGATGTTGTCCGCTTCAAGGGTGGTGGCCTTGCCGTCCTGGTCGGTGACCTCGACCTGCTTGCTGCCGGTCACCTTGCCGGTGCCCTCGATGCCGGTGACGCCATTGGCCTTGAACAGGCCGGCGATGCCACCGGTGAGGTTCTTCACGATCTTGTCCTTGCGGGCGATCATCTTCTTGACGTCCATCTGGACGTCGCCGGCCTGGATGCCCATGTCATCGAAGTCATGCTTGGCCTCGACGAACTTGTGGGAAGCCTCGAGCAGTGCCTTGGAGGGGATGCAGCCTACGTTCAGGCAGGTACCGCCGAAGACCACCTTGCCTTCCTTGCCGATCCACTTCTCGACACAGGCGGTCTTGAGACCCATCTGGGCGGCACGAATGGCGGCCACGTAGCCGCCCGGGCCCGCACCGATCACGATCACATCATACTTGTCGGCCATGTTGACTCCTGTTGCATGTCTTGGGTTCAGGCGCCGCCGGGATCAGCCGGCGGCTCGTGCCGCTCAGATGTCCAGTAGCAGGCGCGCCGGATCTTCCAGAAGCTCCTTGATGGTAACCAGGAACTGCACCGCGTCCTTGCCATCGATCATGCGGTGGTCATAGGAGACCGCCAGGTACATCATCGGGCGAATCTCGACCTTGCCGTTCACCGCCATGGGACGCTCCTGGATCTTGTGCATGCCCAGGATGGCGGTCTGCGGCGGGTTGATGATCGGCGTGGACATCAATGAACCGAAGATGCCGCCGTTGGTGATGGTGAAGGTGCCGCCCTGCATCTCGTCGATGCCGAGCTTGCCGTCACGGGCCCGCTTGCCGAAATCGACGATGCCCTTCTCGACGTCGGCGATCTTCATGCTGTCGGTGTCGCGCAGCACAGGTACCACCAGGCCGCGGTCGGTGGAGACCGCCACGCCGATATCCTGATAGCCGTGATAGACGATGTCGGTGCCGTCGATGGAGGCGTTGACGTCCGGGAAGCGCTTGAGCGCCTCACTGGCCGCCTTGACGAAGAAGCCCATGAAACCGAGCTTGACGTCGTGGGTCTTGACGAAGGTGTCCTTGTACTGGGCGCGCAGGTCCATGACGGCGCCCATGTCCACCTCGTTGTAGGTGGTCAGCATGGCGGCGGTCTGCTGGGCCTGGACCAGGCGCTTGGCGATGGTCTGGCGCAGGCGGCTCATCGGCACGCGCTTCTCGGGGCGCTCGCCCTCGACGGCGGGAGCCGCGGCGGCGGCCTTGGCGGCACCACCACCGGAAGCCTTGGCGGACTTGCTGGCCGAGCCCTCCTTCACGGCGCGCTGCACGTCCTCCTTGAGGATGCGCCCGCCCTTGCCGGTGCCCTCGATCTTGCTGACATCGAGGTCGTGCTCGGCGACCAGCTTGCGCGCGGCCGGCGCGAGGATCTTGTCGCCCACCTTCTCGTCGCTGGCGCCGTCATCGGCGGAGGCCGCCGGTTCGGCGTCGGCGGCGGTACCGGCCTCGCCGCCGGCACCCTCGGCAAAGATCGCCAGCACCTGCTCGGAGGTGACCTGGCTGCCTTCCTCGGCCTTGATCTCGGTGAGCGCACCGTCGGCGGGGGCGACCACCTCGAGAACCACCTTGTCGGTCTCGATCTCGGCCAGCACCTCATCGCGCTTGACCGCCTCGCCGACCTGCTTGTTCCAGCTGGCTACGGTGCCTTCCTGAATGGATTCGGGGAAGGTCGGCGCCTTGACCTCATGCTGCTGGCCGCCACTCGCGGCGGGCTTCTCGGCCTTGGCATCGTCCTGCTTGGCGGACTTGGCATCGGCCTTGTTGGCCGCCGGCTTGTCGCCGCCCCCGGCCTTGCCTTCGCCGATCCGTCCCAGCACCTGCTCGGACTCCACGGTGTCGCCCTCTTCCACCAGCACCTCGTTGAGGGTGCCGGCCTCGGGGGCCACGACCTCGAGCACCACCTTGTCGGTCTCGATCTCGACGATCAGCTCGTCACGCTCGACGCTGTCGCCGGGCTTCTTGTGCCAGGCCGCTACGCTGCCCTCGGCGACGGATTCCGGAAAGGTGGGTGCCTTGATATCGGTAGCCATGTCGTATCCCTTGTCTGTTCTCTCTCGTCCCGGTGGGCGCCTTACAGATTGAAGGCGTCTTCCACCAGCTGGCGCTGCTGTTCGGTATGCACGGACATGTAGCCCGCCGCGGGTGCCGCCGATGCCGGGCGACCGGCAAACTTGAGCTTGCCTCCCAGGCCGTCCTTGAGCATGTCAGCCACGGCACGCATGTGGTGCTGGCTCGGATACCAGGCGCCCTGGTTGAGCGGCTCCTCCTGGCACCAGACGATATCGGTGACGTTGGTGTAGTCCTGGATCGCCTCGAAGAGCTCCTCCTTGGGGAAGGGGTAGAGCTGCTCGACGCGCAGGATGGCCACGTCGTCCCGGGCGTTCTCCTCGCGCCAGGCCGCCAGATCGTAGTAGACCTTGCCGGCACACAGGATGATGCGCTCCACCTTGGCCGTCTCGAGGTTGGCCTGGTCGGACAGCACCATCTCGAAGCGGCCCTCGGCCAGCTGGTCGAGGCTGGAGGTGGCGTCCTTGTGGCGCAGCAGGCTCTTGGGAGACATCACCACCAGCGGCT
This sequence comes from Halomonas sp. C10-5, assembly GCF_057169305.1. Classification (NCBI taxonomy): domain Bacteria; kingdom Pseudomonadati; phylum Pseudomonadota; class Gammaproteobacteria; order Oceanospirillales; family Halomonadaceae; genus Halomonas; species Halomonas sp. C10-5. The sequence goes on along the minus strand of NZ_CP175665.1, from coordinate 1,057,180 downwards.
TGCGCACCTTGCGGATCACCTGGCGACGCAACAGATGGAAGATCTGCGCCGGGGTGGTGGGCACGCAGACCTGCATGTTGTGCTCGGCGCACATCTGCAGGAAGCGCTCCAGGCGCGCGGAGGAGTGCTCCGGGCCCTGCCCCTCGTAGCCGTGGGGCAGCAGCATGGTCAGGCCACACAGCCGGCCCCACTTGGTCTCACCAGAGGAGATGAACTGGTCGACCACCACCTGGGCGCCGTTGAAGAAGTCGCCAAACTGCGCCTCCCAGATGACCAGGTCATTGGGTGCGGTCGTGGCGTAGCCATACTCGAAGCCGAGCACCGCCTCCTCGGAGAGGAAGGAGTCGTGGATGGTAAAGCGTGGCTGACCATCGGCCATGTGCTGCAGGGGCACGTAGGCGCTGCCGTCCTTCTGGTTGTGCACCACCGCATGGCGGTGGGAGAAGGTGCCACGACCGACGTCCTGACCGGTGATGCGTACCGGATGCCCCTCGTCGAGCAGGGTGGCATAGGCCAGGGTCTCGGCGAAGCCCCAGTTGAGCGCCCGACCGCCGGCCTGCATCTTGCGGCGATCCTCGTAGATCTTGGCCACCTGACGCTGGACCTCGACCCCGTCGGGGATCTCGCACATCTTCGCCGCCAGGCGCTGCAGCTTCTTCATCGGCACCGAGGTGTCGGCGTGGCCGGTCCACTCGTGTCCCAGGTAGGGCTTCCAGTCGACGAACAGTGAGGTGTTGGGCTCCTGGACCAGGGCATTGGCTACATGGTTGCCGGCCATCAGGTCCTCGCGATAGGTCTCGATCATCGCCTTGGCCTCGTCCTCGCTGAGCACGCCTTGCTCAACCAGACGCTGCGCGTAGACGGCCCGCGAGGAGGGGTGATCCTTGATCTTGCGGTACATCATCGGCTGGGTGCCGCTGGGCTCGTCGGCCTCGTTGTGACCGCGGCGGCGGTAGCAGACCAGGTCGATCACCACGTCCTTCTTGAACTGCTGGCGGTAGTCGAGCGCCACCTGGGTAGCGTGCAGCACCGCGTCCGGATCGTCGCCGTTGACGTGGAAGATTGGCGCCTGGACCATCTTGGCGATATCGGTGCAGTACTCGGTGGAGCGCGAGTCCTCGGGATGCGAGGTGGTGAAACCGACCTGGTTGTTGATGACGATGTGCAGCGTGCCGCCGGTCTTGTAGGCACGGGTCTGGGACATCTGGAATGTCTCCATGACCACGCCCTGACCGGCGAAGGCGGCGTCGCCGTGCACGTTGATCGGCAGTACCTTGGTGCCATCGCTGTCGTCACGGCGATCCTGGCGGGCACGCACCGACCCCTCGACCACGGGGGAGACGATCTCCAGATGGGAGGGGTTGAAGGCCAGCGCCAGGTGTACCTCGCCACCCGGCGTCATCACGTTGGAGCTGAAGCCCTGGTGGTACTTGACGTCACCGGAGCCACGCTCGATCACCTTCTTGCCGTCGAACTCGTCGATCAGGTCGCCGGGGTTCTTGCCAAGGATGTTGACCAGCAGGTTGAGGCGCCCGCGGTGGGCCATGCCGATCACCACTTCCTTGACCCCGTAGCCGCCACCGCGCTGGATCAGCTCATCCATCATCGGAATGAAGGACTCACCCCCCTCCAGGCCGAAGCGCTTGGTGCCGGGATACTTGGAGGCCAGGTAGTTCTCCAGCCCCTCGGCGGCGGTCAGTCGCTCAAGCACATGCTGGCGCACCTCGTTGCTGAACTTGGGCGCGCTGCGCACCGACTCGAAGCGCTGCTGCAGCCAGCGCTTCTCCTCAGTATCGACGATATGCATGATCTCGCAACCGATGGAGCGGCAGTAAGTCTGCTCCAGGGCGTCGACGATCTCCTTGAGCGGCGCCTTGTCCATGCCCAGGAAGAAGGAACCGGTCTGGAACTCGGTATCGAGGTCACTCTTCGAGAGCTGATGGAAGGAGAGGTCGAGGTCGGGAATCGGCAGCTGGCTGCGCAGCCCCAGCGGATCGATGTTGGCCTTCTGGTGACCGCGGAAGCGGTAGGCGTTGATCAGCTGCAGCACCCTGACCTGCTTGCGATTCTCCTCGCCATCGGCTGCGGCGGGAGCCAGTGCCGTTCGGCGCTGCTTGGCGAGCTGGTGGAACTGTTCGCGGACCGGGGCCAGGGGAACATCGTGGGAGGGGCCGTCGTCGGGGCGCGGCAGCTGGTCAAAATACTGGCGCCACTCGTCGGGAACGGCGGAGGGGTCATCGAGGTACTGCTCGTAGAGCGCTTCCACGTAATGGACGTTGCTGCCACTGACGTGTGAGGAGCGCCACATCAACTCCATTATGCCTTGTTGCATCTCTCGGTCACCCTGCACTGATGGGGTGTGATCGCCGTCACCGCGACGCGGCCACGACATCGGTGGTGCCCTGCCGGCTGGGCCCTATGCATTTCCGGCGCTTCCGGCCGTCGCTGGCAGGAAAGCTTGAATTCCATGGTCAGAAGCCGGCACCCAGGGCACCGGCTTCCAACGCTATGTCCCGACCGCCCGCGACCCAAGGTCGCAGGCGATGAGCTGCGGCATATGATAACAAGCCGCGGGACACGATTTAAGTGCCATCGGCTCAGGTGCCGTCGGCCAGCAGCATCTCACGGATCTTGCCGATCGCGCGGGTGGGGTTGAGCCCCTTGGGACACACCGCCACGCAGTTCATGATGCCGCGGCAGCGGAACACGCTGAACGGATCCTCCAGCTCGGAGAGACGATCGCGGGTGGCGGTATCGCGGGAGTCCACCAGGAAGCGGTAGGACTGCAGCAGCCCCGCGGGCCCCACGAACTTGTCCGGGTTCCACCAGAACGACGGGCAGGAGGTGGAGCAGCAGGCGCACAGGATGCACTCGTAGAGGCCGTCGAGCTTGTCGCGATCCTCCGGCGACTGCAGGCGCTCGATGGCCGGCGCCGGCTCATCGTTCTGCAGGTAGGGCTGGATGCGCTCGTACTGCTGGTAGAACAGCCCCATGTCGACGACCAGGTCGCGGATCACCGGCAGGCCCGGCAGCGGGCGCAGCACCAGCTTGTTGCCCTTGACCACCTCGGAGAGCGGGGTAATGCAGGCCAGGCCGTTCTTGCCGTTCATGTTCATGCCGTCGGAGCCGCACACGCCCTCGCGGCAGCTGCGACGATAGGCCAGGCCGTTATCCTGCTCCTTCATCATGTGGAGGACGTCGAGAACCATGACGTCGCGGCCCTGGGTGTCGACCTGGAACTCCTGCATGTAGGGCGCGGAGTCGGTCTCCGGATTGTAGCGGTAGATGGATACCTGAAGCATCGTGGCTCACCCTCGTATTTGCTGAATTAGTAGGTACGGACTTTCGGCTCGAAGGTGTCGACGGTCCTGGGTGCGAAGTTCACATCGCGCTTGCCGACCGTCTTGTCGGCCGGGAAGTAGAGCGAGTGCTTCAGCCAGTTGACGTCGTCACGGTCCGGGTAGTCGTAGCGAGAGTGGGCGCCACGGCTCTCCTTGCGCTCCAGCGCAGCGATGGCGGTGGCCTCGGCGACCTCCATCAGGTTGTCGAGCTCGAGGGCCTCGACGCGGGCAGTGTTGAAGGCGTTGCTCTTGTCGGGCAGGTAGGCGTTGGCGATGCGGCCACGCAGTTCGGCCAGCTGCTTGACGCCCTTCTGCATGTTCTCCTCTTCGCGGAACACGCCGAAGGAGTTCTGCATGATGGCCTGCAGCTCGCGCTTGAGCTCCGGCACAGTCTCGCCGCCCTCGGACTCGTTCCAGCGGGTGATGCGCTTCATCGCGGTCTCGACATCGGACTCGGAGGCGTCCAGGTAGTCGATGCCCTCGTTGAGCGCGCCCTCGATGAACATGCCCGCCGCGCGGCCGAACACCACCAGGTCGAGTAGCGAGTTGCCACCCAGGCGGTTGGCGCCGTGGACCGAGACACAGGCCGCCTCGCCACAGGCGAACAGGCCGTTGACGATCTGGTCCTTGCCGTCTTCACCACGCATGATGGCCTGGCCGTGCACGTTGGTCGGCACGCCACCCATCATGTAGTGACAGGTCGGCACCACCGGGATCGGCTCCTTGGCCGGATCCACGTGGGCGAAGGTCTTGGAGAGCTCGACGATGCCGGGCAGGCGCTTGCCGAGGACTTCCTCGCCCAGGTGATCCAGCTTGAGGTAGACGTGGTCGCCGTTCTCGCCGCAGCCACGGCCCTCGAGGATCTCCATGACCATGGAGCGGGCGACCACGTCGCGGCCGGCCAGGTCCTTGGCGTTGGGCGCATAGCGCTCCATGAATCGCTCGCCATCCTTGTTGACCAGGTAGCCACCCTCGCCACGGCAACCCTCGGTGACCAGGGTGCCCGCACCGTAGATGCCGGTGGGGTGGAACTGCCACATCTCCATGTCCTGCATCGGGAAGCCAGCACGCAGCGCCATGCCGATGCCGTCACCGGTGTTGATCAGGGCATTGGTGGTGGAGGCGTAGATGCGCCCGGAACCACCGGTGGCCAGCACGGTCGCCTTGGACTTCACGTGCACCACTTCGCCGGTCTCGATGTCCATGGCGATGCAGCCCACCACGTCGCCGTTGGCATTCTTGACCAGATCGACGGCATACCACTCGTTGAGGAAGGTGGTGTTGTTCTTCAGGTTGTTCTGATAGAGCGTATGCAGCAGGGCGTGACCGGTACGGTCGGCCGCCGCACAGGTGCGTGCCGCCTGGCCGCCGGCACCGTAGTCCTTGGACTGGCCGCCGAACGGGCGCTGGTAGATGCGACCGTTGTCGAAGCGCGAGAACGGCAGGCCCATGTGCTCGAGCTCGAAGACGGCCTTGGGCCCCTCGGAACACATGTATTCGGCGGCGTCCTGGTCGGCGATATAGTCGCCGCCCTTGACGGTGTCGTACATGTGCCAGCGCCAGTCGTCGTTGGGATCGGCGGAGGCGATGGCACAGGTGATGCCACCCTGGGCAGACACGGTGTGCGAGCGTGTCGGGAAGACCTTGGAGAGGACCGCGGTCTTCTTGCCGGACTTGGCGAGTTCCAGGGCGGCCCGCAGGCCGGCACCACCACCGCCGATAATGATGGCGTCGAAGGTCAGGCTACGCATGTTGGACATGAATCAGGCTCCCCACAGAATCTGAATGCCCCAGACCAGGAAGGCAAAAATGGCCAGGATGACAAGAAGTTGAACGGTCACGCGGATGGCGGTCGGCTTGAGATAGTCGGTGGTCACGGTCCACAGCCCCACCCAGGCGTGGCCAGCCAGAGAGACGAAGGCCAGCAGCGAGAAGATGCGCATCCAGGTCTGGGCGAACAGGCCGCTCCAGGTCGCGTAGTCGAGATTCGGGTTGAACAGCAGGTAGAGAACGATGAAGATCGTATAGAGCGCCAGGATGATGGCCGAGACCCGCTGGATCAGCCAGTCAGAGAGGCCACTGCGGCCGAGGTTCGTGACGTTGGTTACCATACCCAGACTCCCGCCAGAATGATCAGTACGGCGCTCACCACCACGGTGATCTGCGCCTTCTTGTGGCCGCCCTCGAGGGTCACGCCGATATCCATGTCCATCAGCAGGTGCTTGATGCCGGCAACGAAGTGGAATGCCAGGGCAGACAGCAGACCCCAGGCGACCAGCTTGGCCAGGAAGTTGCCGGCCAGTGCATCGCTTACCGCGACAAAGCCTGCCGGGGAGGAGAGCGATGTGCTCAACGCCCAGAAGGCAAAGATCAGGCCAATGAAAAGGATGACGCCGGTGATGCGGTGAGCGATCGACGTCAGGGCGGGTAGCGGAAACTGTATCGTGGACAGATCCAGATTTACGGGTCGTTTGCTATTCACGGCTCTCTACACACTCTCTATGGCCCGCTTTGGGAAGCCTGGACAGGCGCCGGGCGGGCGGTGGTTTCGGGAAGGCATCGGCCGTTGCCGGAGGGCGGCAAGACCGGCTGTACCTGCCAGTCGCGCGGGGTGGATTATAGGGGCCCGCCCGCCCCATGACAAACCGGGCGCCCCCCGACTAGACCATGGTACAAAGCTCTCGCCCTTCCCTTTTCTCCGCTGTGCCGGCGTGAGCCGCCGGGCAGCCCCGCACAATGGTGCTTTGCACCATTTCCTATGCAAACCCTATGCAAAAAGAACACCAACGTAGATGAGAGCCCTCGCCATGGGCTAATTGACAATCGCTGGGACGCTTCTATAGTGGGCGAACCTTTTTCGCCGGCATCCCCTGCGAAGACGCCAAAGAATGAATGACTTATCGCCCTAATCACGAACTCGAGAGGAGGCCTTTCATGGCTGACAGGAAAGCGACGCTGACGGTTGACGGCCTGGACAAGACGATCGAACTGCCCGTCTACTCGGGCTCCCTGGGTCCCGACGTCGTCGACGTCCGTGGACTCGGCGCCGAGGGCTTGTTCACCTATGATCCCGGCTTCATGGCCACCTCCTCCTGCCAGTCGGCCATCACCTACATCGATGGTGGCCAGGGCGTCCTGCTGCATCGCGGCTACCCGATCGACCAGCTGGCGAAGGAGTCGAACTTCGTCGAGCTCTGCTACCTGCTGCTGTTCGGCGAACTGCCCAACGACGAGCAGTACGCCGACTTCGAGTCGCGGGTCAGCAACCACACCATGGTCCACGACCAGATCAACAACTTCTTCAAGGGCTTCCGTCGTGACGCCCATCCGATGTCGATCCTGTGCGGCGTGGTGGGTGGCCTGGCCGCCTTCTATCACGACCACATGGACATCAACGTCGAGGAGGATCGCATCATCAGCGCGATCCGCCTGATCGCCAAGATGCCGACCATCGCCGCGATGTCCTACAAGTACAATGTGGGCCAGCCGTTCAACTACCCGCGCAACGACCTGAACTATGCAGAGAACTTCCTCTACATGATGTTCAGCACGCCGTGCGAGGAGTACAAGATCAACCCGGTCTACGCCAAGGCGATGGACCGCATCTTCATGCTGCATGCCGACCACGAGCAGAACGCCTCCACCTCCACGGTGCGCCTGGCGGGCTCCACCGGCGCCAATCCGTTCGCCTGCATCAGTGCCGGCATCGCGGCCCTGTGGGGCCCGGCCCACGGCGGCGCCAACGAGGCGGTGCTCAAGATGCTCGACGAGATCGGAGACGATTCCGAGGAGAACATCCAGCGCTTCATCGACAAGGCCAAGGACAAGGATGATCCCTTCAAGCTGATGGGCTTCGGCCACCGTGTCTATCGCAACTTCGACCCGCGCGCCAAGGTGATGAAGGAGACCTGCGATGAGGTCCTGGCCGAGCTCGGCATCGACGACCCGCAGCTAAAGATCGCCAAGCGCCTGGAGCAGATCGCCCTGGAGGACGAGTACTTCGTCGAGCGCAAGCTCTACCCCAACGTCGACTTCTACTCCGGCATCATCCTCAAGGCCATGGGCATCCCGACCAACATGTTCACCGTGATCTTCGCGGTGTCGCGCACCATCGGCTGGATCTCCCACTGGCACGAGATGCTCAGCGACAGCTACAAGATCGGTCGCCCGCGCCAGCTCTATACCGGTCACGATCAGCGCGACTATCCTGCCAAGTAAGTCGCTGGCAGGCATCGCGTCCCATCACAGAAAGCCGCCTTCGGGCGGTTTTCTGCGTTATCCCAACCCGAAGAACAAGGAATTCTCCATGAGCCAGAAGATCTCCACCGTCGCCTTTATCGGCCTGGGCGTGATGGGCTACCCCATGGCCGGCCACCTGGCCCGCTCAGGCCTCGAGGTGCGCGTCTACAACCGCACCGCGGCCAAGGCCGAGGCCTGGACCGGGGAGCACGGCGGCAGCCACCACGCAACGCCGTGCGAGGCCGCCAGCGGTGCCGACCTGGTACTGGTCTGCGTGGGCAACGACGACGACGTACGCGAGGTCACCACCGGCGAGAACGGCGCCCTCTCCGGCATGACCGAGGGCAGCCTGCTGGTGGACCACACCACGGCTTCCGCTGATCTCGCCGAGGAGCTGGATGCCGCTTGCCGCGAGCGCGGCATCGGCTTCGTGGACGCCCCGGTCTCCGGCGGCCAGCAGGGCGCCGAGAACGGCGCCCTGACCATCATGTGCGGTGGCGATGACGCCGATTTTTCCCGCATCGAGCCGCTGCTCGGCCACTACGGTCGCGCGGTAACGCTGATGGGCCCCGCCGGCAGCGGCCAGCTCACCAAGATGGTCAATCAGATCTGCATCGCCGGCCTGGTCCAGGGGCTGGCCGAGGGGCTGCACTTTGCCGAGCAGGCCGGTCTCGACCGCCAGCGGGTAGTGGACGTGATCTCCAAGGGGGCCGCCGGCTCCTGGCAGATGGAGAACCGCCACGGGACCATGATCGCCGATGAATATGAGCACGGCTTCGCCGTTGACTGGATGCGCAAGGATCTCGGCATCTGCCTTGAACAGGCACGCCGACTCCAGGCTCGCCTGCCGGTAACCGCCCTGGTCGACCAGTTCTATGCCGACGTCCAGGTAATGGGCGGCGGTCGCTGGGACACCTCCTCGCTGCTGCGTCGCCTGCGCGCCGTGAAGCCCGACTGACCCTTTCCCGCGGCGGCCTTCAGGGCCGCCGCAAGGTTGTTTTTCCACCGCCCCGGCGTTTTCCACACATTCTGTGGATAACCCTGTTCAAAACCCCTCGAAAAGGTCTCACAATCGCCATGATCAGCGGCCTGAGCTTAGATTGATCATTTTTTGATCGCGCATAAACTATTGTTTTTAAAGGGATTTAATTAAAAGCCAGGCAGCACGGGCCTTTGCGGCCAAACTATGCACAGACAGCCGCACGGAACCATGCCGAGTGGACAAGTCAAGCGGAAATCGCCACGAAATCGGCGTCAGGGAGGGGGTATAACGTGAGAAATGTCAACGCTGGCAACAGGCGCTTTGAGGTACCACCGGGGAACAAAAAGGGCACCCACAAGGGGGTGCCCTTTTTGAATCAAGATGGCGTCCCATAGGGGGTTCGAACCCCTGTTCCCGCCGTGAAAGGGCGGTGTCCTAGGCCACTAGACGAATGGGACGTAACCTTCACGCTGCGCACGAATTGGTGGAGCCTAGCGGGATCGAACCGCTGACCTCAACACTGCCAGTGTTGCGCTCTCCCAGCTGAGCTAAGGCCCCAACGTGCCGTGAAGACGAGGCGTATGTTACTGATCCGCCCCGACTTCGTCAACTCTTTTTCAGAGCTCCCTGTATTCCTTCTCGAAGCGCTTGGCCTGCTTCTTGGAGACACCGCCCAGCACCTCGATGGCGTGTCGAAGGCGGGCGCGGGTCATGTCCGAGCCGAGGATCGCCATGGCATCCATCACCGAGGTGCTGGAGGGCGAGCCGGTCACGGCAATGAACACCGGAGCCAGGAACTCCTTCATCTTGAGCTCGAAGTGTGCCGCAAGCGCCTTGACCTCGGCGAGCAGCGCCTCCTTGTGCCAGGCGGGTAGCGTCTCGAAACGCCACACCAGGAACTGCAGCAGCTTGAGCAGGTCCTCGCGGCCCAGCTTCACACCGTCGAAGCTCTCCTCGGTGATGCGCGGCAGGCCGGAGAAGAAGTGCCCCGCGAGCGGCACCACTTCGGAGAGGGTCTCCACGCGTGGGCGCACCTGGGGCAGGATCTCCCTGACGTAGGGCTCGTTGAAGGCCCACTCCATCAGCGCCTTGAGGAAACCCTCGTCGTCCAGCTCCTCGCGGATATAGAGGCCGTTGAGCCAGGTCAGCTTCTCCAGGTCGAAGACCGGCCCGCCCAGCGAGACTCGCTGGATGTCGAAGTGGGCCATCATCTCGTCGAGGCTGAACTTCTCGCGCTCATCCGGCATCGACCAGCCCATGCGACCCAGGTAGTTGGTGACCGCCTGGGGCAGATAGCCCATGCGCCGGTAGTAGTTGATCGAGGTCGGGTTCTTGCGCTTGGAGAGCTTCGACTTGTCCGGGTTGCGCAGCAGCGGCATATGGCAGAGCTGCGGCATCTCCCAGCCGAAGTACTCGTAGAGCAGCTGGTGCTTGGGGGCGGAGTTGATCCACTCCTCGCCGCGCAGCACATGGGTGATGCCCATCAGGTGGTCATCCACCACATTGGCCAGGTGGTAGGTGGGCATGCCGTCGGACTTGAGCAGGATCTGGGCATCCACCTGGGCCCAGTCCACCTCGATGGTGCCGCGCAGCATGTCCTGCACCACACAGGTGCCGCTCGCCGGCACCTGCATGCGCACCACATGCGGCCACCCCTCCTTCTCGCGGCGTGCCTGCTCCTCGGCGGGCAGAGCCAGATCGGCGGGCTTGAGCGCCAGGTGCATGCCCGCGGCCTTGCGTGCCTCGCGCAGCTCGTCCAGCTCCTCGCTGGTGCGGTAGCAGCGGAAGGCGTGGCCCGACTCGATCAGCTGGCGGGCGTACTCCGCGTAGATATCGCCGCGTTCGCTCTGGCGGTAGGGGCCATGGGGGCCGCCCACGTCGGGCCCCTCGTCCCACTCCAGGCCCAGCCAGCGCAGCGAGTCGAGGATCATCTGTTCCGATTCGGCGGTGGAGCGCACCCGGTCGGTATCTTCGATGCGCAGGATGAACTGACCGCCATGCTGGCGGGCGAAGCACAGATTGAACAGGGCGATGTAGGCGGTGCCGACGTGGGGGTCGCCGGTCGGTGATGGCGCGATACGCGTGCGTACGGTCATGTCGTTACGGTGTCCCGGGTCCGATGGTGGATGGATGGCGGCATTATACGCACCTGCCGACGCCTCGGCAGCCGTGGCGGGGAATCATCCTGCCTGACCGGGGTCAATGTCTGGTCATCTGCGAAGGAGAGCGTGATGCTCGGCCAACTCCCCGAGGGCTTTACCGCCCTGATCACCGGTGCCGGAGGCGGCATCGGCGCGGCCGTGGTGGACGCCCTGCTGGCGAGTCCGCGACCCGGCCGCGTGATTGCCGTCAGCCGCCAGCCGACAAGCCGCAACGACGAGCGCTTCGAGGGCCTGGCCCTGGATCTCGCCACACCTGAGGGACGCGCGGGCCTGTCCCACCATCTCGACGGCCGCCCGCTGCACCTGCTGTTCAATGCCATCGGCCTGCTTCACGACGAGGGCCAGGGGATCCACCCGGAGAAGCGCCTCGACGACCTCGATCCACAGGCGCTGGCGCAGCTGTTCGAGATCAATGCCACCCTGCCGGCGATGCTGCTCCAGGCACTGCAGCCCGCCCTGAAGGGAAGCCACCCCACGCTGGTGGCCAGCCTATCGGCTCGAGTGGGCTCCATCGGGGACAATCGCCTGGGTGGCTGGTACGCCTATCGCGCCAGCAAGGCGGCCCATAACATGCTGATGAAGACCGCGGCGGTGGAGCTGCGCCGCCTCAACCGCGCCAGCACCGTGGTCTGCCTGCACCCCGGTACCACCGACTCCCCGCTGTCGGCGCCCTTCCAGGCCCGGGTGCCCGAAGGCAAGCTGTTCACCCCGGCCTTCGTCGCCGAGCGGCTGCTCGCCGTGCTGGGCGAGCGCACCCCGGAGGAGAGCGGCAGCTTCTGCGACTGGGCTGGCGAGCCGGTCGCCTGGTAGCCGGCCGCTGATGCAGCGTTGGCTGCACGCTATTGCACAGGCCCAGGTGATCGCAGATCATCCCGGGTCATCACAACAACCTCACGAAAGTCGACAGGATGGAGACATGCACCAACTAGGCCCGCGGATCAAGGCGTTGCGCGAGGAAGCCAAGCTCAACAAGGCCGCCCTCGCTCGCCGGGTGGGCGTCTCGGACGTGACCATATCCTACTGGGAGTCCGGGGCCATCAAGCAGATCGGTCACGAGCGCCTGGTCGCCCTGGCCCGCGCCCTGGAGTGCCCGCTCTCCCGCCTGCTGGAGGGTGACAGCAGTAACCGCGCCGCGCCGCTCTATCTGCGGCGACTCCCGCCGGCTCCCTGGCATGATCGCCACGCCGGGCGCATCGACCTGCCCTTTGAACTGGTGCCCGAACTCGAGTGGGAGGGCGACTGCTTCCTGGTCACGCCGGCCCCCGACGAGCCCTTCGACTATCTCGCCCCCGGTGACCTGGTCGCAGTGGCGCCCACCGACATCTTCCGCCGTGCAGGGCTCTACCTGATCCAGCAGGAGGGAGAGCACCGCGTGCGCCATGTGACCCAGGCGACAAATGGCGCGTTGCGCTTCGCCCACCCCGGCGCCGACACCTCCTCGGGCTACACCACCGACACCCTGCTGCTGGGCAAGCTGCTGGCACGCTGGCAGCCCGGCCTGCTACAGACATGACCGACTAGCGGCGTCTTGCCGACGGGCGTCTACTCGACTCGCAGCACTTCCACCTGATCGTGGGTACGGCGCGTCTCGCTGCCCACCAGGAAACGCTGGCTGTAGCTGGCCACCTGCCCCAGGCCATGCCGGGATTGCCCCACCAGGGGGCCGCTGAGGTGCTCGTTCTCCTCGCCCAGGCGGTCACGCACCGAACGTGGCTGAACGCTGCCCTCCTGCACATCGACGGTGACACGATAGCCACCATCCGGTAGCCCGCTGCCGGGGCCGAAGGGACCCGCCACGAAACCGCCAGCCTCCACCGACACGCGCTCGCGCCAGCGCACCCCGCTAAGTTCCCTCTCCACGATGACCTGAAGGCGAGTTGCCTCGGGCAGGTTGGTATCGCCCTCCACCGTCAGGCGCCGATCGCTACCCAGTCGGGAGGTAATCTCGATAGCCACCGGCTGGTCGAAGGTCGGCACCTCGGGTGACTCGGGCGCAGCCTCCGACTCGGGAGTCTCGGCGGCGGAGCTCGTCTCGGCAGGCTCGCTCACCGCCTGCTCCTCACCACCACTGCAGCCGGCCAGCATCACCATCAGCAAGCCTGCTGCCATTGCTCGATACCACGCCCTCATTCACTCCTCCCACCCGATCGATGACTGGCCAGACTACCACCTTTCCCCGGCGCGACGCCTTCACTCAGGCGGATTCGGCGCAGGTGCGACACAGGGTGGTATAGGGCACCGCCGCCAGCCGGCGGCTATCGATGGGTTCACCACACCGCTCGCACTCCTCTCCCTCGCCATCGTCGATACGCTTCAGCGCATGCATCACCTGGCGAAGCTCGTCCTCGACCTCCTGCTGCAGGGCCTCGACCACTTCATCGTTCTGCAGCTCGATGGACTGGTCCTCCATGTCCTTGTCCAGCGGACCACCCCGCTGCTCCTTGTGGGCCTTGTAACGGTCGAAACGGTCGATCAGCTCGTTGCGCAACGCTTCCAGCTCCTGCTTGCGATCCATCATGGCTCGCTCCTCCTGAGGGTAGGTGGGGACAGTATGGACGAAGAAGACCCGCCGCGGCTTGGTACCAGATCAAGACGCGATAAACGCCAGGCGTCGATGGCCAGTGGTTGGCCAGAATTTGACCAGTGCTGATACACTATGCACCTTCTCGACCGACACCCGTGATGCCGATGCCCCAGCTCGACCGTACCTTCTCCGTGGCGCCCATGATGGACTGGACGACCCGCGACTACCGCGCCTTCGCCCGGACCCTGACGCGCCACGCCCTGCTCTATACCGAGATGGTGACCACCGGGGCCATCCTGCACGGCAGTCCGCGCGAGCGCTTCCTCGGCTTTGATGAGGTGGAGCATCCCCTCGCCCTGCAGCTGGGCGGCAGCGATGCCGGCGAGCTGGCCGAGTGCGCGGCCATCGCCGAGGCGTGGGGCTATGACGAGGTCAACCTCAACGTCGGTTGTCCCAGCGATCGGGTGCAGAACAACCTGATCGGCGCCTGCCTGATGGGCCACCCGGAGAAGGTGGCCGCCGCCGTGCGCGCCATGCACGAGGCGGTATCGATCCCGGTCACCGTCAAGTGTCGCATCGGCATCGACGACCAGGACGAGGACACGGATCTTTCGCGCTTCATCGATATCGTCGCCGACGCCGGCTGCGACACCTTCATCGTGCATGCGCGCAAGGCGTGGCTGGAGGGACTCTCCCCCAAGGAGAACCGCGATGTGCCACCGCTCAACTACCCCCGGGTGCATCGTCTCAAGGCGAACCGCCCCGAGCTGCATATCGGCATCAACGGGGGATTAAAGACGCTCGATGCCTGCCGCGAGCAGCTCGAATACGTCGACAGCGTGATGGTCGGCCGCGAGGCCTACCAGAACCCCTGGCTGCTGGCCGGCGTCGATGAGGCGCTCTACGGCGAGCAGGGGCCGGCAGTGAGCCGCCATGCAGCGGCCCGCGCCCTGCGCCCCTATATCGCCCGACGCCTCGAAGAGGGCGCCAAGCTCAACCACCTCACCCGCCACCTGCTGGGCCTCTTCCAGGGCCAGCCGGGCGGGCGCAAGTTCCGCCGCCACCTCTCCGAGAACGCCCATCGCGAGGGCGCGAGCCTGGCGGTGTTCGACGACGCCCTGGGCCTGGTCGCCGAACGCGAGGCCGCCGCCGTGGCCTGAGGCCGCTCAGTAGAGCGGGTCGGGTGGCGGCTCCAGGCTGGAGTGGAAGTCCTCGATGGCGCTCTCCGCCTCCTCGATGGCATCGAAGCGCGCGATATGGAACAGCGCCTCGCCCTCGTTGGCCAGCGGCAAGCGGCTCATGCCGATGACGATACCGTCGGCCATGGCATGCACCTCTCCTTCCGCGTTGCCGAAGGGATCCGCCACCCGGCCCAGCACATCGTCCTTGGCCACCCGGGCACCCAGGCGCACCTTGGGGCGCAGGATGCCGTCGATGGGTGCCCGTGCCCAGCTCGAGCCATTGGCCACCTCGGCGGCCGGCGGATCGCGACGACGCCGCTCACCGGCCAGCATGCCCAGACGACGCATCACTCGCAGAACCCCGCGCACGCCGGGGGTGATCGCCCACTCGTCGAAGCGCAACGCCTCGCCGGCCTCGTAGGTGAGCACCGGGATGCCGCGGTTCTGGGCATAGTGGCGCAGGCTCCCCTCGCGCAACTCGGCGTTGAGGATCACCGGCGCACCGAAGGCGTTGGCCATGCGCTCGGTCTCGCTGCCGGGCACCAGCTGGGCGCGGATCTGGGGCAAGTTGGTGCGATGGATCGCCCCGGTGTGCAGGTCGATGATATGGGTGGCCTGATCGACGATCGCCTCGCGGAAAAGCGACGCCATGCGCCCGCCCAGAGAGCCCGACTCGCTGCCCGGGAAGCAGCGGTTGAGATCGCGCCGGTCGGGCAGGTAGCGACTGTGCTGCACGAAACCGAAGACGTTCACGATGGGGGCGGCGATCAAGGTGCCGCGCAGCCCCTGCAGCTGCTTTGAGCGCAACAGACGCCGTACGATCTCCACGCTGTTGATCTCGTCACCGTGGATGCCCCCGCACACCAGCAGCGTCGGCCCTGCCTGGCGGCCGTGAACCACCTCCACCGGGATCGAGAGTGGCGCATGGGTATAAAGGCGTGCGGCGGGCACATCGATCTGGGTGCGGCTGCCGGCGGCAATTCTGACACCGGCGAGGTCGAAGGGGGCTCTGGCCATCGGGCACTCCTGAGGCAATCGTTCACCTGATTCTTATACGCCTCGCACAGGATATTGGCGAGCCCATGGAACTGCCGTAGCCTCCACGCCCCTCGGCGGCCCGGCACACCGGGAGCCGTCGCCGGAACAGCCTCGGGTAGCCACGGCCGCTTTGACGGCCACCTCAAGCATACATTCGTGCATGTAAAATGCCCTGTGATCGGGTAGAATGGAAGCCTGTTATCCGCATGAGATTCTGCCCATGGCCAGACGCACCAAGGCCGAGGCCGCCGCCACCCGCGAGGCCCTGCTCGACGCCGCCGAGGAGGTTTTCCTGGAGAAGGGGGTCGCCCGGACCTCCCTCGAGCAGATCGCCCGCCACGCCGGCATGACCCGCGGTGCAGTCTACTGGCATTTCCGCAACAAGGCCGACCTCTTCCAGGCGATGCTCGGCCGGGTGCGCATGCCATTCCAGGAACTGGTTGCGGAGATCGGTGATCCAAGTCTGGTGGAGCGCCCCCTGGAGGCCATTCGACTGGCCATCCTGAAGGGGTTCGAGCGTCTGGAGCAGCCCCACTACCGGCGAGTCCACGCCATCCTGATTCACCACTGCGAGGTGTTCGGCGATATCGACCCGCTGGCCATGCAGAACGAGATGGCCGACGAGGCCTGCGGTGCGCTGGCCGACTACTTCGCCTGCGCCGCCCGCCTGGGCCATCTGCGCGACGACCTCTCGCCGGTCATCGCCGCCGAGCTGATGCAGGCGATGCTCGGCGGCCTCTTCCACGACTGGCTGCGCAACCACGAGCGCTTCTCGCTGGTGGCCAAGGGCCGCGAGCTGGTGGATACCCAGCTCGCCCTGATGCGTCGCGCCTAACCACTCAGATCCATCAAACGGTGGCCGAGCGGCCTCCACCAAGGCGCAGGCGGTGGAGGTGTGAGCGCGCCTCACGAAACTCCCCGGCGTCGACGCTGCGATAGGCCCCCTCCTCCGCCACATACTTGACCAGCACCCGGTGTTCACCGACGCGTGGCATGCTGCCCTCCTTGCCGTGCAGACGCACCTCATGCTGCGGGTCATCGAGCAGGGAGGCGCGGGTCCACCCATCGCCATCCGGTTCGGCCAGTACCTCGACATGCTCACCGAGCAGGCAGCGCTGGTGGCCGAGCAGGTGGCGATGAAACCAGCGACGCATCGAACCGCAGAGTGCCGCGGCCAGCGGTGAGGCGATGGCGAAGGCGCCCCACAGCACCACCACCCCCAGCGGCACCCGGAACAGGCCCAGCTCCAGCCAGCGCAGGCCGAGCAGCTCCACCGCCAGGGTGATGGCCGCGGCCAGCAGCAGCAGTACCGAGAGCGAAAACGAGGCCGGCACGCCGGCGAAGCCCAGGGCGACCAGCGAGCTTGAGAGATAGTCCCCCTTCAGGCTGTCGTGCTCGAAGAGCTCCAGCGGCGCCAGGTGCAGCGCCACCAGTACCCAGTAGAGCAGTGCCAGCGGCAGCAGCACGCTGAACACCACCACCGGAAAACTCAGCGCAATCTCCATGACGAACTGCATGACTACCTCCTCACGGTAATACTTAGCGGACGAAACAACTGCTGACCCTCACTATAGCCGATCCCACGCGCCCCGTGGCCCCCGTGCCCTGACCTGGGTCATGGGCGGCGCAGCGGGTCCTGAAACGCCAAGGGGCGCCTCCCGAGAGGCGCCCCTTGGCGCGGTTGCCACCATCCGCACAGGTCAGCCCTGTTCGGACGCCGTGGCCTCACGCTGCGTATCCTTGCCAAGCAGCTTGCGTCCCAGCCAGGCGGAAATCGAGGCGATCATGGCGTAGAAGCTGGGAATGAAGAAGCTGCCCAGCACGGCCACCGAGCCCATGCCCACCGCCACCGTGGTACCGATATGGTGGCTGCTGACGTCACTCGCCCCGCTGGCCAGGGCCAGTGGCAGGGTACCGAAGATAAAGGCCAGCGAGGTCATCACGATGGGCCGGAAGCGCAGCTCCGCCGCACTGATGGCCGCCTCGCGGATCGTCTTGCCCAGCTCCTTGCGCTGCAGCTCGGCGAACTCGACGATCAGGATGGCGTTCTTGGCCGCCAGGCCCACTACCACCAGCATGCCGATCTCCACATAGACGCTGGTATCCAACCCGCGCAGCACGATGCCACCGATGCCACCCAGGAAGGCGAAGGGCGTGGCGGTCAGTACCGCCAGCGGCAGCGACCAGCTCTCGTACTGGGCGGCGAGGATCAGGAACACCATCAGCAGGCCGAAAATGATCGCCAGACTGGCGGTGCTGCCCATCTGACTCTCCTGATAGGCGGTGCCGGTCCAGCCCATGCCCCAGTTGTTGCCGAGCTCCTTCGCGACGATCTCCTCCATGGCAGCGATCGCCTCGCCGGAGCTGTAGCCCGGTGCCGGGCCGCCCTGGAACTGGGCCCCCAGATAGACACCGAAGCGCGACACCACCGCCGGCTTGGCCTGGCGCTCCAGGGTCACGAACTCCGAAAGCGGAATGCGCTCGCCATTGCCTCCGCGCACATAGACCTTGCCCATGTCATCCGGCGTCTTGCGGAACTCGTCCTCGTTCTGCAGGTAGACCTGGAAGTTGCGGTTCTGGTAGCTGAAATAGTTGACGAAGCCATTGCCGAAGGTATTGGACAGAGTGGAGTTGAGCTGCTGCAGCGACACGCCATAGCTCAACGCCTTCTGCTGGTCGATCTCGGCGCGGTAACCCGGCACGTTGACATTGAAGGTGGTAAAGACGCGCTGCAGGACAGGATGCTCACCCGCCGCCTGCATCACCTTGAGCGAGGCCTGGAAGAGCTCCTGGGGAGTGGCACCCTCGAAGGACTGCAGGTAGCCGGTGAAACCGCCGGTGGTGGAGAGCCCCATGATCGGTGGCACGTTGAATGCCATGGCCGAGCCGCCGGGGACCTGTGCGCCTAGCTGCATGATCCTGCCCACCAGCTCATCGGCGGTCAGCTCACGCTCCTCCCAGGGCAGCATGTTGATGAACATGACACCGCGGGCGGAGTTGACCGCACTGGAGAGGATGTCATAGCCCGCCACGGCGGAGCTGTACTCGACCCCCTCGATCTCCTCGATTCGGGAGCTCAGCTCGTCCATATAGGCGCGAGTCCGGTCCAGCGAGGCAGAATCGGGCAACTGTATGCTGGCGAGCACCACGCCCTGGTCGGTCTCCGGCACAAGCGTCGAAGGGGTGGTCTGGTACAGCCACCAGGAACCGCCGATCACCAGGCCGGTAAGCAGCAGCGCCAGGCCCCAGAAGCGCACCAGCACCTTGACCACCCACATGTAGCCGGCGGTGATGCCGGCAAACAGGCTATCGAACAGACGCAGCGGGGTGTTCACGGCGCGCATCAGTTTCGACTCACCCAGCTGCGGCTTGTGCTTGATGAACACGGCCGACAGGGCCGGGGTGAAGGTCAGCGCCATCAGCGCCGAGAAGGCCACCGAGATCGCCACGGTCAGAGCGAACTGCTGGTAGATCTGTCCGGTGAAACCGCCCAGGAAGGCCACCGGCACGAATACCGCCGCCATGATCAGCGAGGTAGCGATGACTGGGCCACCGACCTCCTTCATGGCACGGATGGTGGCCTGGGTGACCGTGATCTCCTCGTCCTCGCTGAGCACCCGCTCGACGTTTTCCACCACCAGGATGGCGTCGTCCACCACGATGCCGATGGAGAGCACCAGGGCGAACAGCGTCAGCAGGTTGATCGAGAAGCCGAACATGTAGAAGCCGGCGAAGGTGGCCAGCACCGAGACCGGCACCACCGACATGGCAATCACCGTGAAGCGCCAGTTCTGCAGGAAGATGAACAGGATCACACCGACGATCAGGAACGCCTCGATGAATACCTTGGTCACGGTGTCGACGGAGGCGCCGATGAACAGGGTGGTGTCGTAGGGCACCACGTACTCGAGTCCCGGCGGGAAGCGCTCCTCCAGCTCGGCCATGGTGTCGTGGACCGTCTGGGCGGTCTCCAGGGCGTTGGCGCCGGGCTGCTGGTTGATGATGATCGGCGTCATGGTGGCGCCGTTGAGCTTGGCACCCACCCCGTAGAATGATGCGCCCAGCTCGATGCGCGCCACGTCCTGCAGACGCAGCGACGAGCCGTCGGGGTTGGTGCGCAGGAAGATCTCGCGGAAGTCGTCGACGTTGTTGAGACGACCACCGGCGGTGATGGTGTAGGTGAAGGCGCGTGGCTCGCTCTGGGGCGTACTGGCCAGGCTGCCCGCCGGCACTTCGGTGTTCTGGGAGCGTATCGCCGCCGCCACTTCGGTGGGTGTGAGGTCGTACTGGGCCAGCTTGTCGGGATCCATCCAGATGCGCATGGCGAACTCGCCGCCCCCCAGCACCTCGGCCTCACCCACGCCGGGAACCTGGCGCAGCTCGTCGAGGATGTTGAGGGTGGCATAGTTCTGCATGAAGACGTTGTCGTAGTCGCCTTCCGGAGAGATCAGCGCGACCAGCATCAGGATCGAGCTGGAGCGCAGTTCCACGGTCACGCCCTGGGACTGCACCTGCTCGGGCAGCTGCGACAGCGCCCCCTGCACCCGGTTATTGACGTTGATGGTGTTGATATCGCCATCGGTGCCGATATCGAAAGCCACGCTGAGGCTCATCATGCCGTTGTCGGCACTGGTCGAGGTCATGTAGAGCATGTCCTCGACGCCATTGATGGCCTCGGCCAGGGGGGCGGCCACCGTCTGGGCCACCGTCTCGGCGTCGGCACCGGGGAACTGGGCGGTCACCGAGACGGTGGGGGGCACCACGCTGGGATACTGCTCGATGGGCAGCACGCGCATGCTGGCCACCCCGACCACCGTCAGGATGATCGCCAGTACCGTGGCGAAGATCGGCCGCTTGATGAAGAAGTTGGAGAAGCTCATGAGGCGTCGTCCTCAGCGCCCTCCGCGGGTGCCCCCGACTCGGCCTCGGCCGCCGCTTCCACTTCCTGCTGCTCGGCCTGGCGCTCCTGCTCCTCGACCTCCCCGACGATCTCGCCGGCCTCGCCATCGAAGGGCTGCGGGTCGATGGTCACCCCCGGCTCGATGCCAGCCAGGTCACCGACCACCACGCGCTCGCCCTCCTCGACGCCGTCGCGCAGGATCTGCCAGGGTCCGGCCACCTCGCCCAGGCCGACCGGACGGGCACGGGCCACATTGTCCTCGTCGAGCACGAATACCTGGGGCCCCATCAGGCCCTGGCCGACGGCGATCTCGGGCACCGCCAGCACCTCGAAGCGCTTGAGTCCCTCGAGCCCGACACGCACGAACTGCCCGGGAAGCACACGCCCCTCGGGGTTGGTGAAGGTGGCACTGGCCTGAACGGTACTGGTGCCCTCCTCCACACGGGAGCCGAGGAAGTCCAGGCGCCCCTCGAGGCGCTCGCCGGCGTCGCCATCCAGGCCAGGCACCTGCAGAACCGCTCTGATCTCGGCGATATCTCCGCTGCCCGCCAGCTGGCGGCGCAGCTCGAAGGCATCGCGTTGGGGCAGCTGGAAGCGCACCTCCAGCGGGTCCAGCGGCGTGATGGTGGCAAGCTGGGTGCCGTTGCTCACCAGGTTGCCCACGTTGACCCGGGAGAGGCTGATCATTCCCGACACCGGCGCGGTGACCTCGGCGTAGTCGAGATCGATGCGCGCGCTGGCCAGGGCCGCCTCGGCCTGGGCTACCGCTGCGCGCGCCACGCCGAGCTCCGAGCGTGCCTGGTCATACTGCTGGCGACTCACCGAGTTCTGGCTGAGCAGGCGCTCGAAGCGGTTGGCATCGCGTTGGGCGCGCTCCAGCTCGGCACGGGCACTTTGCAGGTCGGCCTCACGCTGGTTGACCACCGCCTGGTAGACATCCGGCTCGATGGAGTAGAGCACCTGTCCCTCCTCCACCATCTCGCCGGGTTCGAAGTGGCGCTGCTCCAGGGTACCGGTGACGCGCGCCACCAGGGTGACCTCGTCGTCGCTGCGCAGCAGCGAGGGATAGGAGCGCTCCAGGGCAACATCCTGGCGGGACAGCTCGGCCACCTCCACCGGGTGCGGCGGCTTCTCCTGCCCGCCCTGCTGGGCCTGCGCAGGTGCCTCGTCCTGACCACAGGCGGCCAGGAACAGGCCGGCGACCAGGACGAGGAGGCCCGCCCGGCCGAATCGGAATGCAGTCTTCATGTGCGTGGGGTTCCCGTTATGACGTCAAGGTGGAACGAATCTTACATTCATTCTTGTATGGATGTAAACATTAGCCGCCTAAGTAAAGCCCAGACGGCCAATGCCCGCAATACCTGCCGCTAGGGCGTGGGGCGCTCGCCGATATCCATCACCGGGTCGCTCCCACCCTCGTCCGGTAGCTGAAAATCAACGCTGCCGCCATCGAGCCAGGCGTTGACCTCGGCCAGGGCCTCCTCGTCGAGGGTGCCGGCCTGCTGACGCAGCGTCAGCAGGTTGATCACGTAGTCGTAGCGGGCGCTGGCCAGTTCAGCGATGGCGTTGTAGAGGTTCTGCTCGGCGTTGAGCACATCGACGATATTGCGGGTGCCCACCTCGTAGCCGGCGCGGGTGGCATCCAGGGCGCTCTGGTTGGAGACTACCGCCTGGGCACGCGCCTCCACCGTGGAGACGTCGTTGGTCACCCGGGTATAGCTGGAGCGTACATCCTGGATGGTGCTGCGCCGCTGATCCTCGAAGTCGTACTGGGAGGACTCCAGCAGATAGGTGTTCTGACGCACCGAGGCGCTGGTGCGTCCGCCGGTATAGAGGGGCAGGCTGACCCCCACCCCAACCTGGCTACTCGAGTCATGTCCGTCGATGCCATCGGCATCGCTGTCCGAATAGTTGTAGTTGGCGAAGGCGTTGACCTGGGGGAGGCGCCCGGCGCGGGCGATCTCCACCGCACTGCGCGACACCTCGATGCCGGCCTGGCTGGCCAGTACCTGGGGGTTGTTCTGCATGGCCAGCTCCACCCAGGCACCGCGATCGGTCGGTGCGGGTGGGGCGATGGCAAGTTCCTCGCCCAGGGCGTCGATGCTCTCGTAGCGCTGCCCGGTAAGCCGCTCCAGGGCCTCGAAGCGCACCTGCAGGTCGCTCTCGGCGGCGATGCGGATCGCCCTGGCCTGGTCGAAGGCCGCCTTGGCCTCCTCCACCTCGGTGATGGCGATCAGGCCCACTTCGAACTGCTCACGGGCCTGCTCGAGCTGGCGGTTGATGGCGCGCTCCTGGGCACGGCGCGCCTCCAGCACCTCATGGGCACGCAGGATCTCGAAGTAGGCGCTCGACACGTTGATCAGCACGCCCTGCTCGGTGGCAGCCAGGCGATAGAGTTGCTGGTCGATCTCACGCTCGCTGCGCTCCACCTGGCGACTATCGATGGCATTGAACAGCGCCTGGGTGGCCTCGAGGGTGATTCCGAAGCGGTTGACGTTGTCATCTCCCTGCGGCTGCCCAGGGCTGGACTGTGCATCGTACTGGCGGTTATGGGTGAGGTTGCCGGAAGCACTGACCTGGGGCAGCAGGTCGGCCCTCTCCACGTCACGCCCCGCCTCGACGCCGCTGGTCTGGGAGCGCGCCGAGGCCAGCTCGGCGTTGTTCTGCAGGGCGTCCTGGGCGATGGTCAGCAGGTCCGCCGCCTGGGCAGGTGCCGCCAGGGCGGAAGCCACCATCATCGGCAGCAGGGCGCGGCGCAACACTCGTGCAGGGCGGGCACAAAGCGACGGGCAGGGTGACGTCATCGGCTCATCCTCGATCGATGGAAGGTTGATATACATACATTGTCGCATGTTCGTGGATCGATTCCACCTTATCATCGAGGATAAATATGGCATATCGTGGTAACCCCGGCGGCGGAGGCGCAGCATGCAGCACCTTGAATGGATCAGCGTAGACGATCTCGACGTCGGCGTGAGGGTCTGGCACCCCGCGGCCTCCCGCACCCTGGTGGCCTGGCACGGCCTGGCCCGTCACGGTGGTGATTTCGCGGCCCTCGCCCAACGCCTCGGCCCCGAGTGGCGGGTGCTGGCACCGGACACCCCGGGGCGTGGACTCTCGGCCTGGTCGACCCGCCCCGAACACGACTACACCTACGCCCGCTACGCCGAGATCGCCCGCGTCCTGCTCGACCACTTCGCCCTCGAGCGCGTAGCCTGGCTGGGCACCTCCATGGGCGGCCTGCTGGGCCTGCGCCTGGCCGCCGAGCCGGCCACCGCCTCGCGCATCGAGCGCCTGGTGCTCAACGATATCGGGCCCGAACTCGAGCCGGCCGGCCTGGCGGAGCTCGGCGACTATTTCTCGCGTCCCCATGAATTTCCGACCTTCCAGGGCCTCGCGGTGGAGCTGCGCCATCACTATGCCGGCTTCGGCATCGTCGATGACGACACCTGGCGTTGCCTGGCGCTGGAGAGCGCACGCCGCCTGCCCGACGGGCGCTGGAGTTTCCACTACGACCCTGACATCACCGTGCAGTTTGCCCACGATACCCCGCGGGACCTGTGGGCCGACTGGCACGCCCTGCGTTGCCCGGCGATGGTGATCCGCGGCGCCGACTCGCCCCTGCTCGCCGCCACCACGGTGGCGCGCATGGCCGAGACCCAGCCCGGACTCATCACCCTGGAGGCGGCCGGCTGCGGTCATGCCCCCTTCCTCGATCGCGACAGCCAGGTCGAGCCGCTGCGTCGCTTCCTCGCCGCCGAGGAGCCCTGAGTTGGCATCGCAACCCGGAGAGCTGCTCCTCGAGGCGGGCACCCCGCGCCCGCGTGGCGACTGGACCCTCGAGCACCACACCAACCTACGCCACCGCATCGATGAGGCTCGCCGAGCGGGAGCCGGAGCTCCCGAGTCGCTTGACGAGATCGCCGCCATCGATACCGCAGGTGCCGCCCTGCTTGCCGAGCTCACCGGTGCCGAGTATCTGGCTGGAATCGATGAGTGGGCCCCGGGACTGCCCGCCGAACGCCGAGCCCTGCTGCGAGCGGTGGGCGAGGCACTCACCCGCTGCGAGGCGCCGGCCGCGCCACGCCCCCATCTCCTGCGCGGCCCGCTGGCCGATATCGGACGCCGCATGGAAGGCATCGGCCGTCAGCAGACGCAGCTGCTCGGCTTTATCGGCCAGGTTCTCGCCAGCCTGGCCACCAGCCTCTGGCGGCCCAGGCGCTGGCGCCTCACCTCGGTGGTCGCCCAGGTCCACCAGACCGGCCTGGATGCCCTGCCCATCGTCGCCCTGCTCACCTTCCTGGTGGGGGCGGTGGTGGCGTTTCTCGGCGCCACGGTGCTGCGCGACTTCGGCGCCACCCTCTACACGGTCCACCTGGTGGCCTACGCCTTCCTGCGCGAGTTCGGCGTGATCCTGGCCGCTATCCTGCTGGCCGGGCGTACCGCCAGCGCCTTCACCGCCCAGCTCGGCGCCATGAAGGCCAACGAGGAACTCGACGCCCTGCGCACCCTGGGCCTCGACCCGGTGGAACTGCTGGTGCTGCCGCGGGTGGCGGCACTCTGCATCAGCCTGCCGATCCTCACCTTCGTGGGGATGCTCAGCGGCATCCTCGGCGGCGCCATGGTCTGCCTGGTGGCCCTGGACATCTCGGCGGCCCAGTTCCTGGCCATCCTCGAACGCGACATCGCCGTGCAGCACTTCCTGGTGGGCATCGGCAAGGCGCCGCTGTTCGCCTTCGTGGTCGCGGTGATCGGCTGCCTGGAGGGCTTCAAGGTCAGCGGCAGCGCCCAGTCGGTGGGCGAACACACCACCTCGAGCGTGGTGCAGTCGATCTTCATGGTGATCCTGCTCGATGCGGTGGCCGCGCTGTTCTGCATGGAGATGGGCTGGTGAGCGAGATGCCGCAACCACTGATTCGCGTGCGCGACCTGGAGAACCGCTTCGGCCGCCATGTCGTGCACCAGGGGCTGGACCTGGACCTCTACCCGGGTGAGATCCTCGGCGTGGTGGGCGGCTCCGGCACCGGCAAGTCGGTACTCTTGCGCAGCATCGTCGGCCTTCTGCGCCCCAGCGCCGGCAGCATCGAGGTGTTCGGCCAGGACCTGCAGCGCCTGGCCGCCGCAGAGCGCTCGCACCTAGAGCAGCGCTTCGGCGTGCTCTTCCAGCGCGGGGCACTGTTCACCTCGCTGACCCTGGCCGAGAACGTCGCCCTGCCGCTGATCGAGCATGCCGGCCTGCCCCGGCCCGAGGCCGAGGCGCTGGCACGGCTCAAGCTGGCCCTGGCCGGACTGCCGGGCCAGGCCGCCACCCAGTACCCGTCCGAGCTCTCCGGCGGCATGATCAAGCGCGCCGCCCTGGCCCGCGCCCTGACGCTGGACCCCGAGGTCCTGTTCCTGGATGAGCCCACCGCGGGCCTGGACCCGATCGGGGCGGCCGCCTTCGACCAGTTGCTGCTGACCCTGCGTGACGCCCTGGGGCTGAGCGTGTTCCTGGTCACCCACGACCTGGATACGCTCTACACGGCCTGCGACCGGGTAGCGGTGCTGGCCCACGGGCACGTGCTGGTGGCCGACCGCCTCGAGAGCGTGGCGGCCACCGATGATGACTGGATTCGCGACTACTTTCACGGCCCACGTGGCCGCGCGGCCGAAGGCGCCGCTCGCACCGCCAAGGAGAGTTGACCATGGAGCCCCGCGCCCACCACGTGCTGATCGGCCTGTTCACCGTGCTCGCCCTGGGTGGCGCCCTGCTGTTCGCGTTATGGATGGGCAAGTCGAGTCTCGACCGCAATGACACCTGGTACGAGGTGGTCTTCGACCGGGCGGTCAGCGGCCTGGCCGAGGGCAACGCCGTGCAGTACAGCGGCATCGAGGTGGGCAACGTGGCCGAACTGCACCTCGACCCCAAGGATCCACGCCGGGTGCGCGCGCTGATCCGTATCGATGCCAGCGTGCCGATCAAGGCCGATACCCGCGCCAGCCTGGCACTCGCCAATATCACCGGCAGCATGAACATCCAGCTCTATGGCGGCACCCCGGAGAGCGAGCGCCTGGTGGGCAATCGCGAGAACCCACCGGTGATCCGGGCCCGCCCCTCACCACTGAGCTCGCTGCTCAGCAACAGCGAACAGCTGATGATCCGCTTCAATCGCCTGCTCGATGGCGCCAGCGAGCTGCTCTCCGATGACAACGTCGCGCACCTGTCGCGGAGCCTGGCCAACCTGGAGCAGGCCACCGCCCGCCTCTCCGGCGACGAGCTCGACCTTGCGGCCCTCGGCGAGCGCGTTGAAGCCACCCTGATCCAGGCCGAGGCGACGCTTGCGACCTACGCCCGACTTGGCGAGCGTGCCGACCGGCTTCTCGACGAGGAGGGCCGGCGCACCCTGAGCCGCGCCGAGCGCGCCATGGCCTCCCTGGAAGAGGGTGCCGGCCGGCTGGCCCGCCTGACCGCCGACCACGAACAGGAGATCGCCCGCGGACTGCAGGGCATCGGCGAGCTCGATCCTGCCATGCGGGAACTGCACGCCGCGCTGCGCGCCCTCAACCGCCTGGTGCGGCGCCTCGAGGATAGCCCCGCCGACACCCTGCTGGGCCGCGACCCGCTGCCCCAGTACGACCCTTGAAAGTACACCCCTTGAACGTACACACATGAGAGGCCAGCCCATGAGCCCACGCCACCTTGCCCCCACGCTGCTGGCCCTGCTGCTGGTGCTTGCGGCCGGCTGCACGATCCTGCCCGAGCGCGAGCCCCAGCGGCTGTTCGCGCTGCCCGGGGGTACCGATATCGATGCCTCGGGCCCGGCCACAAGCGCTACCCTGCGCATCGATTCGCTGACCGCCAGCGCGCCTCACGGCGGCAACCGGCTGCTGGTGATGCCTGCCCCGGACGAATACGAGGCCTGGGCCGGCGTGCGCTGGCGGGACGATGCCCCGCGACTCCTTCAGGAGCGGCTGCTCGAGGCCTTTCGTCATGCGGGACGCCTGAATGGCGTCATCGACGATAACAGCAACGCACGCAGCGACGCGGTCCTGAGCGGCCATCTTGCCGCCTTTCACCTGCGCCTCGATGGCGATGCTCGCCGGGCCGTGGTTCGCCTGGACGCCCAGCTGATCGACGAATCCAGTCGCAAGCTGCTGGCCAGCCGCCGCTTCGAGACCATGGCCGAGGCCAGCGACGCCACGCCCGAGGCGGCGGTGATGGCCTTCGGTGTGGCAAGCGATGAGCTCGTCGAAGTTCTGACAGGCTGGGCGATAGAGGTTCTGGATGACCAGTAGATCATCAAGATGCCACAGCTCCTTGATATAGCTCACGACACCTCCGGCGGATAACGTGCATCATCAAGGGAGTTTCAGGAATGGGGAGAATCGGCATGGGCAAACGCGTTACCGGGCGCTTGCTGAAGGCGGTCCTTGTCATGGCAGCGCTTGCCTTGCTGGCAGGGGTAGCCTGGTGGGCCCTGCAGCCGGAAACCGAGCATCCGGGCCTGACATCGGGAAATGGCCGAATTGAAGCCACCGAGATCGATGTTGCCACGCGGCTTCCCGGTCGCCTTGCCGAGGTACTGGTCGACGAAGGCGAGATCGTCGAGACCGGCCAAGCAGTTGCCCGCATGGATACCGCGACCCTGGAGGCCGAACTCGCCCAGGCCCGGGCCCAGCGGCGCCGCGCCGAGAATGCCCTGGAAACGGCCCGGGCCATGGTGGCACTCCGCGAGAGCGAGCTGAGCGCCGCCCAGGCGGTGGTCAGCCAGCGCCAGGCCGAGCTCGAGGCGGCACGCAAGCGCTACGAGCGCGCCACCAGCCTGGTGGAGCGTAATGCCATCTCGCGACAGCAGTTCGATGACACCCTGGCCGCCTGGCAGAGCCAGCAGGCGGGCCTGGCCTCGGCGAATGCCCAGGTGCTCTCCGCCCGTGCCGCCATCCGCGCCACCGAGTCCCAGGTGATAGAAGCCCAGTCCCAGGTCGAGGCCAGTGAAGCGACCCTGACGCGTATCCAGGCCGACCTGGATGACAGCGTGCTGACGGCAGACCGCCTGGCCCGCGTGCAGTACCGGATCACCGAGCCCGGCGAGGTACTGGGGACCGGGGGCAAGGTGCTCAACCTGGTCGATCTCACCAACGTCTACATGACCTTCTTCCTGCCCACCCGAGAGGCGGGCCGGGTGGCCATCGGCGACGAGGCCCGCCTGGTGCTGGACGCCGCGCCGGAATACGTGATCCCCGCGCATGTCAGCTATGTGGCCAGCGTCGCCCAGTTCACCCCCAAGAGCGTGGAGACCGAGAGCGAGCGTGAGAAGCTGATGTTTCGCGTGCGCGCCAGGATCGATCCCGAGCTGTTGCGCCGTCATATCGAACAGGTCAAGACCGGGCTGCCGGGCCTGGCCTACCTGAAGCTCGACGACGCAGCCAACTGGCCCGACACCCTCGAGATCCGAGTCACGCCATGAGTCCGCAGCAGGCAGCTCAGGTGGCCAGCATCGCGGGGGTAACCCAGCGCTACGGCGAAACCCTCGCCCTGGACAATATCAGCATGGACCTTCCGGCCGGCCAGATGGTCGGCTTGATCGGCCCCGACGGGGTAGGCAAGTCCAGCCTGCTGGCGCTGCTCGCCGGGGCTCGACGCCTGCAGCAGGGTCGAATCGTGGTACTGGGCGGTGACATGCGCGATGCCCACCACCGGCGCCTTACCTGCCCGCGCATCGCCTATATGCCCCAGGGACTGGGCCGGAACCTCTACCCCACCCTATCGGTACGCGAGAATCTCGAGTTCTTCGGCAGGCTGTTCGGTCAGGATGGCGTCGAACGGGATCGGCGTATCGCGGCGCTGACCCGCGCCACGGGGCTGGCTTCCTTTACCGAGCGTCCGGCGGCCAAGCTCTCCGGCGGCATGAAACAGAAGCTGGGGCTGTGCTGTGCGCTGATCCACGACCCTGACCTGTTGATCCTCGACGAACCCACCACCGGTGTCGACCCGCTATCACGCAGTCAGTTCTGGGCGCTGATCGCGGGCATCCGCAGAGCGCGCCCGGAGATGAGCGTGATCGTTGCCACCGCCTATATGGATGAGGCCCAGCACTTCGATCACCTGGTCGCCATGGATGCCGGCCGCCCCCTGGCCAGCGGGTCGCCTGCAGAATTACTGGAACGCACCGGGACGCACGATCTGGAGAACGCCTTCATCGGCTTGCTGCCCGAGGCGAGGCGCCGCCAGCATCACCCCGTCAGCATCCCGCAACGCACCGCCTGCGACAGCATCGCCATCGCGGCCCGCGGGCTGACCAAGCGCTTCGGCCACTTCACCGCCGTTGACAGCGTGGACTTCCGCATCGCCCGTGGCGAGATCTTCGGTTTCCTAGGCTCCAACGGCTGCGGCAAGAGCACCACCATGAAGATGCTCACCGGCCTGCTGCCGGCAAGCGAAGGCGAGGCCGAGCTGTTCGGCCAGCGGGTCGATCCCCGGGATCTGGCGATCCGACGCCGGGTGGGCTACATGTCCCAGGCATTCTCCCTGTATGGCGAGCTCAGTGTGCGCCAGAACCTCGCTCTGCACGCGCGGCTCTTCCATCTGCCCCAGGCCGGACACGAGGCGCGTATCGAGGAGATGCTCGAGCGCTTCGCATTGACAGCGGTTGCCGACAGCCTGTCGGGTGGGCTGCCGCTGGGCATTCGGCAGCGGCTCGCCCTGGCCGTGGCCGTGCTGCACCGCCCCGAGATGCTGATCCTCGACGAGCCCACCTCCGGGGTCGATCCGGTGGCCCGGGATGCCTTCTGGCGCGAACTGGTCAGGCTCTCGCGGGAAGAGGGCGTGACCATCTTTATCTCCACCCACTTCATGAACGAGGCCCAGCGCTGCGATCGGATCTCACTGATGCACGCGGGACGTGTACTGGCCTGTGACACTCCCGAGGCGCTACGCAAGGAACGCGGCACCGACACTCTCGAAGAGGCCTTTATCGCCTGGCTTGAGGAGGCCTCCGACGATCCCCCCGCCGACCTGCAGGCCACGCCCCGTGCAACCGGGTCGACCGCCCCCCAGCGCGATCCGCCGGTCTTCAGTCTCAAGCGTCTGATGAGCTACGCCCGGCGGGAGAGCATGGAGCTGCGCCGCGACCCACTGCGCGGCATCCTGGCCCTGTTCGGCAGCGTACTGCTGATGTTCATCATCGGCTACGGCATCAGCCTGGATGTCGAGAACCTCGACTATGCGGTCCTCGACCACGACCAGACCACCACCAGCCAGGCCTATGCCCTCAACCTGGCCGGTTCGCGCTACTTCACCGAACGCCCGGCATTGACCAGCCAGGCCGAGATGGAGGCACGAATGCGCAGTGGCGATATCAGCCTGGCGGTGGAGATCCCACCCAGCTTCGGTCGTGACCTCAAGCGCGGCGCGGTTCCCGAGATTGCCTTCTGGATCGACGGTGCCATGCCCACCCGAGCC
Organism: Halomonas sp. C10-5; assembly: GCF_057169305.1. NCBI lineage: Bacteria > Pseudomonadati > Pseudomonadota > Gammaproteobacteria > Oceanospirillales > Halomonadaceae > Halomonas > Halomonas sp. C10-5. The sequence continues at coordinate 1,026,372 of NZ_CP175665.1, read as the reverse complement.
GATACCATCAAGGGCTACGCCTTGGGCCTGCATGCCCACTTCCTGAAGACCCTGGCTCGCGAGTCGGGAGCTCCCGTGGCAACCCCGGGTGTGGAGATCGCCCTTCGCTACCGCTACAACCCCGACGTGGAGAGCCTGCCCGCCATGGTGCCGGCGGTGATTCCACTGCTGCTGATGATGATTCCGGCCATGCTCACCGCGCTCGGCGTGGTGCGCGAAAAGGAGATGGGATCGATCACCAATTTCTATGTCACGCCGGTCACCCGTACCGAGTTCTTGCTCGGCAAGCAGCTGCCCTACGTGGCCATGGGCATGGTCAACTTCGTCACCCTGGTGGCACTTTCGATATGGGTCTTCAAGGTCCCCATCAGCGGCAGCCTGGCAACCCTTGGCCTGGCCGCCCTGCTCTATCTGCTGTGTGCCACCGGCCTGGGGTTGCTGATCTCATCGCTGCTGCGCAGCCAGATCGCTGCCATCTTCGGCACCGCGGTTCTCACCCTGATCCCAGCGGTGCAATTCTCGGGAATGCTCCACCCGGTCTCGGCCATGGAGGGCATCAGTGCCCTGATCGGCCAGGCCTACCCCACCACGCACTTCCTGATCATCACGCGGGGAGTATTCTCCAAGGCCCTGGGCTTCACCGAGCTGTGGCCCTACTTCGTGCCGCTGCTGGTGGCGATTCCGCTACTGACGCTGGCCAGCGTGGCCGGCCTGCGCGACCAGGAGAAATAAGATGCCATCACTGGGCAATATCCTGCAGCTGGGGATCAAGGAGCTGCGCAGCCTGGCCCGGGACCCGGCGATGGTACTTCTGATCCTCTATGCCTTCAGCCTGAGTATCCATACCAGCGCCACGGCCATGCCCGAGTCGCCGCATCGCGCCACCGTCGGGGTGGTGAACGAAGACGCCTCGGCCCTCTCCTGGCGGCTGATCGACGCCCTGCAAATGCCCTACTTCCTACCCCCCGAATCAATTACCCGGGAACAGATGGACACTGGCATGGATAGTGGTCGCTTTACCTTCACCCTGGACATCCCCCCCGACTTCCAGCGCGATCTGCTCGGTGGACGCGGTGCCGCAATCCAGCTCAACGTCGACGCCACCCAGATCTCCCAGGCCTTTACCGGCGCCGGCCATATCCAGCAGATCATGAACGCCGAGGTGGCCGAGTTCCTGGCCCGCCACCGCGCCGAACCGGTCATGCCGGTGGAGGCGGTGATACGCACCGCCTACAACCCCAATCTGGATCGTGCCTGGTTCGGTGCGATCAACTCGGTGATCGACCAGATCACCATGCTGTCGATCATCCTCACCGGGGCCGCGCTGATCCGCGAACGCGAACACGGCACCATCGAGCACCTGCTGGTGATGCCGGTCACGCCACTGGAGATCATGCTGGCCAAGGTATGGTCCATGACCGCTGTAGTGCTGGTCGCCTCGGCGCTGGCCCTGCGCCTGGTAGTCCAGGGCTGGCTGGAGGTACCGGTGCGAGGTTCGGTGGAACTGTTCCTGCTCGGCGCCGCTCTGCACCTTTTCGCCACCACCTCCATGGGCATCCTGTTCGGCACCCTGGCCCGATCGATGCCTCAGCTGGGCCTGCTGATCATCCTGGTGCTTATCCCACTGCAGATCCTCTCCGGTGGCATGACACCTCGCGAGAGCATGCCCGAGTTGGTGCAGCAGATCATGCTCGCTGCCCCCACCACCCACTTCATCCAACTGGCCCAGGCGGTGCTGTTCCGCGGCGCCGGAGTCGCGGTTATCTGGCCCCAACTGCTGGCCCTGGCCGCCATCGGTGCCGGCTTCTTCGTGATTGCCCTGTCACGCCTGCGTCGCTCGCTGCAGTAACATTCAAGATATGCCGGCCTCCAGCCGCGCTACCGCACGTTCCACGGCTCCACGGTAGCCACCGCCGAACAGCAACAGATGATTGAGCAGCGGGTAGAGCTGGAACAGCGTCTCGCGGCGAGGCCACTCCACTGGCGGCTCGCCATCCCAGTAGGCCTCGAGGAAGGCCTCGCCCGGCGCACCGAACAGGGTCAGCATCGCCAGGTCCACCTCCGGATAGTGGCGATAGACCGCCGGGTCGATCAGCGCAGGCCCCGACGTCGTGAAGAGCACGTTGCCCGACCACAGGTCACCATGCACCAGGCTCGCGGGGGCGTCAGGCAGCCATGCCTCCAGACCGTGGGCGATGGCCTCCACCCGGGCGCGCAATCGATGATCGAGTAGACCCTGCGCATGGCACGCCTCGGCCAGCGGCAGCAGCCGTCGCTCGCGCTGGAAGGCACGGCCATCGGAGAGCGGCGCATTGGGCTGGGGAGTCCGCCCGCAGGCGTTGTCGCAAGGCCAGCCATGGGGCTCGCCGGTAGCCTCATGCAACCGTCGCAATCCCTCGCCCAGGGCCACCGGATCACGGCGACCGGGTGCCACCTCAAGCGCCTCCATCACCAGCCAGCCATCGCCTTCGGCCAGCACCTCGGGCACCACCAGTCCCGAGCCTGCCGCCGCCAGGGCACGCAGCCCATCGGCCTCACCCGCCAGGCGCTCGGCGTCGTCGCGCTTGACCACCACCTCGCCACGGCCGGTGGCCAGGCGATAGACCGCGGCGATATCGCCACCCGAGAGCGGCTCGAGCTCACCTCTCGGCGTCAGCCCGACTGCGGCCAGGCAGCTCTGCAGACTCGACTCCATGCGTTTCCTCCCACTGTGGCCAGAAGCATCAGGCTTGCCGGCGCAGCGACGGCCGTCAAGGGGGCACCCGGCACAAAAAAGCCGCCCGGGGCGGGGCGGCAAGCAGGGACAGAGCATGGACTAGCGGATCAGCGGTATCCCGCTGGAACTCACTCCGGCATCAGCACGCTGTCGATCACGTGGATGACACCGTTGCTGGTCTCGATATCGGCCTGGATGACGGTGGCGTCATCGATCATCACGCTGCCATCCATGGTGGTGATGGTCAGGTCCTGACCCTGGACGGTGGTGGCGCTGTCGGCGTCCATGGCGTCCTCGGCCATGATCTTGCCGGACACCACGTGGTAGGTGAGGATCGACTGAAGCTGGTCGCGATTCTCCTCCTCCAACAGCGACTCCACCGTGCCCTCGGGCAGGGCGGCGAAGGCCTCGTCGGTGGGGGCGAATACGGTGAAGGGCCCCTCGCCCTTGAGGGTCTCGACCAGGCCGGCGGCCTGCACCGCGGCCACCAGGGTCTCGAACTGGCCGGCTTCCACGGCGGTATCGACGATATCCTTCTTCATTCCGTGATGGTCGGCCTGGGCGGCGGCGGAAAGCAGCACGCCTGCGGCAGCGGCGGTCATCCAGCCAACGGTCTTCATCTTCTTGTGGATCATGGTCTCACCTCGTTCACGGTGGCCCCGGCAAAGGGCCTGGTGTGGTCAGGGGAACGACCCGGCGGCGACTGCCGCATAGCTGTACAGGTCAACATATTTGTACATTTGTTGAACAATAAGTTCACCCCTGTCGCAGAATTTTTTTGCGACGGCAGGCGAAGGGCTGACGAGGCGGCCCGGGGTATGGCACAAGAGAGTGGACGACAGACAGTCGAGGAGAGCGATCATGTACAAGCTGGCCTTCTTCGTCCCCGTGGAGGACGCCGAGGCGGTAAAGGAGGCGGTATTCGCCACCGGCGCCGGGCGCATCGGTGACTACGAGGCGTGCTGTTTCCAGACCCGGGGCACCGGGCAGTTCCGGCCGCTAGAGGGCGCCGACCCGCACATCGGGCGGGTCGGTGAGCTGGAGCGGGTGGAGGAGCTCAAGGTAGAGCTGGTGTGCGAGGATTCCCTGATCCGCGAGGCAATCGCGGCGCTGAAGCGGGCCCACCCCTACGAGGAGCCGGCCTTCGACGCCTGGCGGCTGGAGCTGTTCGAATGAGGGTAGCCTGACCCTGGCGCCGTCACGCCGAGCCCATGAGCGGGTCAGGCGGAACCCCAGTCAGGCGGAACCAAAGTAGCGTTCCCGATCCTCAGCGGTGATGTCGCTGATATGCAGCGGAAAGTCGCCTTCCAGGCGGTCGCGGTAGAAGTACCGCAAGGTGCGCTCGATGGTCGGGAAGGCGAGTTCGTCCCAGGGAATCTCATGCTCCTCGAAGAGCGCCACCTCGAGGCTCTCTGGCCCGGCGTCGAAGCCGCCGACCAGGTCGGCCCGGAACATCATGTAGACCTGGTTGATATGCGGCAGGTTGATCAGTGTGTAGAGGCCATGCACGGTCACCTCGGCGCAGGCCTCCTCGAGGGTCTCCCGGGCGGCCGCCTCGACGGTAGTCTCGGCATTCTCCATGTAGCCTGCCGGCAGGGTCCAGTAGCCCTTGCGCGGGGCGATGGCGCGGCGACACAACAGCACCCGGCTGCCACTCACCGGCAGCGTGCCGGCGACGATCCGCGGGTTCTGGTAGTGGATGGTGCCGCACTCGTCACACAGGTAGCGGGGGCGGTCATCCCCTCGGGGGATCGCGAAACGCACGGTATGGCCACAGTGGCTGCAGAAGTTCATGGGGCTCCCAGGCAGGCGGGCGGGCTTGACGCCGCGGAAGGCAGCCGGGTAGAAGATAGCAAACCCGACGGAAACTCCATGTTAGAGAAACTTCGTGAACGCCTGCAAGCGCACCGCCCGAGCCGCCTGACCCTGCGTCTGGCCGAGGCGGCAGTGCTGATGCCCATCGTCGACCGCCCCGAGCCGACCCTGCTGTTCACCCGCCGCGCCGCTCACCTCAATACCCACAGCGGCCAGGTGGCCTTTCCCGGTGGCAAGCGCGAGGCCCACGATCCCGACCTGCTGACCACCGCCCTGCGCGAGTCCGAGGAGGAGATCGCCCTGCCCCCCCAGCGCGTGGAGCTGCTCGGCCGGCTATCGGAGGTGGTCTCGCTGCATGGCCTGAGAGTCACTCCCTTCGTGGGGCTTATTCCGCCCGACCTGCCACTGGTCGCCGACCCCACCGAGCTGGACATCATCTTCGAGGTGCCGCTGGTACTGTTCCTGGAGGATCGCCGCCACCATACCGACGTCATCCCGGTGGACGGCCGCCCCTGGTATGTGCCCAACTACCACGTCGACGGCCAGGTGATCTGGGGGCTCTCGGCGATGATGCTGGTGGAACTGCTGGCCGAGGGCTTCGGCCAGCCGATCGACCTGCATCGCGAACCTCCGGGGCCGCTGTGCTATTTTCCCGATCGCCTGCTGCGCATCCAGCAGCACGCCACCACCTGAGCCGCGGACCCGACGCCGAATGCAGATTGCCACGCCGAATGCCCCTCCCGTGCTGTCCCCAGCGACCCTGCCCCACCTGATCAACGCCCTGGTGGAACAGGGCTGGTACCTGGGCGAAGGGGTACTCGATGCCGGAGTCTGCGCCGCCCTGCATGCCGAGCTATGCGAGCGCGCCGAGCGCGATGCCCTGGCCGCGGCCGGTATCGGCCGCGGCAACGAGCACGCCCTGCGGCGCGACATCCGCGGCGACGCCATCCACTGGCTCGACCGCGAGAGTCAGGCCCAGCGGCGCTACCTGGCCGCCATGGGCGAACTGCAGCATTCGCTCAACCAGGCGCTGTTCCTGGGGCTCTTCGAGTACGAGGCGCACTTCGCCCACTATCCGCCCGGGGCCTTCTATCGCAAGCATCTCGACAGCTTCCGTGGCCGCGCCAACCGAGTGATCTCCACGGTGGGCTACCTCAATCCCGACTGGCCCAAGGACGGCGGCGGCGAGATGCTGATATTCGCTGCCGACGACCCCGAGCGCGAGGTGGCTCGAGTCCGGCCGGCGGCCGGCAACTTCGCCTGCTTCCTCTCCGAGACGGTACCCCACGAGGTGCTCCCCACCCGCCTGCCCCGCGCCAGCATCGCCGGCTGGTTCCGGCGCAATGCCTCGCTGGGCGGCCTGGTCGACCCGGCGCGCTGATGACCAGGCAAGGCGACAGCACCACCCGCCTGGCCGACCTGGAGGCGCGTTGTGCCGAGCTGGAGGAGCACAACCGCGCCCTCGCGGCGCAGCGCGACCACTACCAGTGGCTGGCCGAGAGCAGCACCGACCTGATCTCGCGCCATGCCCGGGATGGCACCTTCCTGTACGCCTCCCGCGCCGCCCGCGACCTGCTCGGCTATGAGCCGGAGGAGCTGGTCGGGGTCTCCGCCTACGACCTCTTCCACCCCGCCGACCTGGCCGACCTGCTCAACAAGTCGCCGCGGGTCTACTACCACGACGGCTTCTACCAGCAGACCTACCGCTTCCGCGCCCGGGACGGCCACTACGTCTGGTTCGAGACCACCAGCCGCACCCGGCGCGACCCGCAGAGCGGCGAGCTGCTCGATATCCTCTGCGTCTCCCGGGACGTGGGCCGTCGCATCCACGCCGAGGCCAACCGCGAACGCCTGGCGCGGGTGGTGGAGTCGACCACCGAGTTCGTGCTGTTCATGGATGACGATGAGCGGCTCTTCTACGCCAACCAGGCCGCACGCCATCTCCTGCAGCTGCCGCGCACGGGCGGTACCGTGCACCTGTCCGATGCCTATGTCGAGGGCTCGCTGACCGACCTGCGCGATATCGTGTTGCCCGCCGTGGCCCGCTACGGCTCCTGGAGCGGGGAGCTGGAGATGCGCGGCCCCGAGGGGCCGGTGCCGGTACTCAGCGTGGTCATGGCGCACTCGGGCCCCGGCTCCGAGCCTGGCCATGTGTCGTTGCTCAATCGCGATATCCGCCTGCGCCAGGCCGCCGAGGAGCAGGCGCGCCAGCATCAGGCGCAGATCGCCCATGCCAATCGGCTGGCGACCACCGGCGAGCTGGCCTCCAATATCGCCCACGAGCTCAACCAGCCACTGGGCACCATCGCCAACTACGCCAGCGGCGCCCTGCTCAAGCTCGATGCAGGCCAGCCCGCCGAGGCATTGCGCCTGCCTCTCGAGCGGATCCAGGCACAGGTAGAGCGCCTCGCGGAGCGCCTGCGCCATATCCGCAGTTTCGTGCGCAAGGGACAGGTCCGGTCGCGCCCCGTGACGCTGGCCGAGGTGGTGGACGCCGCCTGCCGGCTCTGTGAATGGCAGTACCAGCAGGCCCGGGTCGACCTCGAACTGGTCCTCGCGGACCCGTTGCCACGGGCGGTCGCCGACCCGGTGGCGCTGGAACAGGTACTGGTCAACCTGCTGCTCAACGCCCTGGAGGCGAGTCGCGAGCAGCCCCGCGCCGGGCGGGTCGAGATCAGGGCCTGGCGCAGTGGGCGTCGCGAGGTGACCCTGACGGTCAACGACCGGGGCCCCGGGGTACCGGTCGACCAGGCAGAGAGCATCTTCGCCCCCTTCCACTCGGGCCGGGCCGAGGGCCTGGGCATGGGCCTGGCCATCAGCCGCTCTCTGATGGAGGCCATGGGCGGCAACCTGCGCCTGCTCTCGCCGGATGGTTCCGGCGGCGCCACCTTTGCCGCTACACTGCTCGCCGAACCCTCCCACGCCGACGCCATGACGCGCCCATGACCGACACAGCTCCACCCTGCATCGCCATCGTCGACGACGATGAGGCCCTGCGTGACTCCCTGGCCTGGCTGCTGGATTCCGTGGGCATCGCCAGCCGCCCCTTCCCCGACGGTGAGGCCTTCCTGGCCGCCGATCCTACAGGCTTCGACACGGTGCTGCTGGACGTGCGCATGCCCGGCCTCTCGGGCCTCCAGGTGCAGCAGCGCCTCGCCGAGCGGGAGAACACCCCGCCGGTCATCTTCATGACCGGCCACGGCGACGTGCCCATGGCCGTCGCCGCCCTCAAGGCCGGGGCCCGCGACTTCCTCGAGAAGCCCTTCAACCACCAGCAGCTGATCGATACCGTGCAGCAGGCTCTGCTGACCCACCAGCAGGCGCGCCAGGCCCTCTCCCGCCTGGAAGCACTGCGTGAACGCTATGCGGCGCTGCGCCCCAAGGAGCGCCAGATCCTGGTCCACGTGGCCCGGGGCCTGACCAGCCGCGAGGTGGCCGACCATCTCGGGATCAGCCCCAAGACGGTGGAGGTCTACCGGCTGCGCGCCATGAAGGCGCTGGGCGCCGCCAACCTGGCCGAGCTGGTGCGCCTGTGCGTGGCGCTGGGCCTGGTGGAAGCGCTGCCGCAACATCCCGCCGACAGCGACTGATCCATCCGTGATTCGTGACAGGCAGCCCTTGACCATGAGGCAACCCATAGGTTCTGACACTCCCCGCCCGCCGCGCTTCGCGCTTTGGGCGAGGGTTCTGAGGTCACCCCCAGAACCTTCCTGCTTCGACACGCCTTCACTAGGCCGTGGCTAGGCCACGGCCCCCGCTCCAGTCGCTCCACAGGCTAACCCCGCCAGCCCGGCGGTTCGGATATTTCTGGCCGCGTTGATATCACGGTCGATGGCTTGGCCGCAGCCCTCGCAGTGCCAATGGCGTTGCGATAGCGGCAGTTTCTCAACTTGGTGCCCACAGCCGTGGCACCGCTTGCTGCTCGGCAGCCACTGGCTGACTTTCACCAGTTGCCGGCCCGCCCAGGCGGCCTTGTATTCGAGTTGGCGCACAAACTCTCCCCAGCCGGCATCGCTGATGGCCTTGGCCAAGGAACGGTTTTTTACCATGCCCACGATATTGAGCGATTCGACACACAGCACTTGGTTTTCGTTAATCAGCGTGCGGGTCGCTTTGTGGATCGCATCGCGGCGGCAGTCCGCGATCCTGGCATGTAGCCGCGCCACTTTCTGGCGCAGCTTGTGGCGGTTGTGCGAGCCTTTCTGCTTTTTCGACAACCGGCGTTGCAGATAGGCCAGCTTGGCCTCATAGCGTTTGAGATGACGCGGGTTGCCCGACTTCATGCCCTCGCTGGTGATGAATAGGTCGGTCAGGCCGAGATCGATGCCTACCATCTTCGGCGTGACCGGCAGCGTCTCCGGCTCGAACTCGCACAGGCAGCTGATGAAATAGCGGCCGGCACGATCCCGCGAAATCGTGATGCTGGAGGGTTCGCTGGGCAGCGGGCGGCTCCAGCGGATCGGCAGCGGCGCCGTGGTCTTGGCGATGGTGATCTCGCCATCGCGATAGCTAAATGCCGCCTTAGTCAGCCGGATCGACTGCCGGCCGTCCTTACGCTTGAAGCGCGGATAGCGCGCCTTGAGTTTGGGGTTGAAAAAATTGTCGAAGGCCGCCTTTTGATCGCGCAGCGTCTGCTGCAGGATCACGCTGGAGACATCCTTCAACCAGGGATAGTTGGCCTTGAGCGCGACCAGGCGCTTTTCTGCGGCGGCGTGCGACACCGGCTCGCCGCGCTGCTGATAGGCCAGCGTATTGTTCCAGACAAAACGGGTACATCCGAACGACTGCGCCAGCAGCACCGCCTGCTCGGGGGTGGGGTAGAACCGTTCTTTGTAGGCACGCTTTGTCATACTGGAAAGATATCAGGGGTTCGAGGCAATATCCATTCAGCACCGCTTCGCGGTGCGCGCTTGTATCACCGCCCGATTGAGCGATGCTTTACGCGCTGTTTGGTAAGCTCATGATGAATGCCAGTCTCGTCGCTCCCCTGTCGCGGGAGGTGACGTCCCTACCCTCGTCAGGATGAGGAGAAATACCATGGGCAACTACAAGCAGATTCTTGCCATCGCACTGGCTGCAGGCCTCGGCATCGCCGCCAGCGGCGCTGCCTCGGCTCAAGGCATGCAGCAGGGCGGCATGGGCCCGGGCATGATGGGCTACGGCCAGGCCGGCATGGGCCCGGGCATGATGATGGGATACGGCCAAGGCGGTATGGGGCCAGGCATGATGGGCTACGGACAGCACGCGATGGGCCCCGGCATGATGGGCGGCGGCCATCCCGGCATGCTGCCCTGCCCGCTGACGGCCGAAGGCATGGGCATGATGCACAGACTCGAACCCGAGCAGCGCAGCGAGATGCACGAGCTGATCCAGCAGCACCGTCCCGCCCAGTTCGAGCGCATGGGGAAGATGATGGACCTGCGCCTGGAGCTGATGGAAGCGATGCACGCCGAATCGCCCGATCCCGAGCAGGTAGAGCGCCTGCATGGCCAGATGGGCGAGCTCCAGGGGGAGATGATGGCCGAGATGGTGCGCATGCGCGGCAAGATGCTCGACCTGCTCACCGACGAGCAACGCGAGCAGTTGAAGCAGGGTGCCGCGTCTCCCGCTGACCCCCAGTGACGACACCCGGTGGCGAAGACCCGTCGCCACCTTGACTGCCATTGCCCTGGATCATTTCGCCCACAGCACGACCGGGGCAGAATGTCGCATCGACAATCAGGACAACTCATGTATGGCAAGGCCTTGATCGCTTGCCGGCATCATCAGGAGGACCGCGCATGACTCGCTTCGCCCCCACCCTGCTCTTCTCCGCGTCGCTGTTGCTGGGTGCCGGTACCGCCCACGCCGCCCTGCCCGCCGAGGCGACCCTCTACAAGAACCCGCAGTGCGGCTGCTGCGACGAGTACGCCCGCCATCTCGAGGAGCATGGCGTCGAGGTGACCATCGTCGATGATGTCGAGCTGGGCAAGGTCAAGCAGGACGCCGGCCTGCCCTATGGCCTGGGCTCCTGCCACACCATCGAGATGGGCGAGTATGTCATCGAGGGGCATGTGCCCATGGAGGCGCTGGAGAGGCTCTTCGAGGAGCGCCCTGACACCGATGGCATCGGCCTTGCCGGCATGCCCATCGGCACTCCCGGCATGCCGGGACCCAAGCAGGAGGCATGGAACGTCTACCAGTTCCGCGACGGCGAGGCCCAGCCCTTCATGAACTTCTGAGCCCGCTCCCCGGCAATCTCCACAGCAAGTAACGCCGCCCTCGGCCTTGGCCGAGGGCGGCGTCGTCATCAGCGCTACCGAATGCCAGCCGCCTTCAGTGGCGGGCACCGCTGTCGAGCATCGCCAGGTACTGGGCGAGCACCACGGCGTTGTTGTGGCGCTCGTCCCTGGCGGCGAACACCAGGGTCACGGGCTCCCGGGCGGCGCGCTCGGCCAATGGGCGCAGGGTCTCGCGGTACGCCTTGAGCTCGGCCAGGTAGCGGCGCCGGAACTCGCCCCAGCCGAGCTCGCCGGCATGGAAGGCCTTGCGTAGGGCGTCGCTGGGAGCGACCTCCTTCGGCCAGTCATCGATACGGGCGTCGGCCTTGGCCACGCCGCGTGGCCATAGCCGGTCGACCAGCACACGGTGTCCATCCTCGGGGGCAGGCGCCTCGAAGGCGCGCTTGAGGGCCAGGCTCATGGGCGTCCTCCTGTGATGGGTGACGCCCCCAGTGTAGCCGACCGACCTCAGGCCTTGAGCACGTAGCGCAGGATCTCGACCACCTGGTCGGTGGTGGTGCACCAGGCCTGGGCCTCGGCATCGACCTCCTTGAGCGGATGGACGATCTCCTCGCCATGCAGGGTCACGTAGGGCTTGCCGAGTGCCGCGCAGTAGCCGGCGTCGAAGGCCGCGTTCCACTGCTTGTACTTGTCGCCGAAACGCACCACCACCATGTCACTCTGCTCGATCAGGGTGCGGGTACGGATGGCGTTGACCTTGGAGGACTGGTGGTCGCGCCAGAACTGGCTGGGGGTCTCGCCGAGGTGGTCGCCGGCGGCATCGCTGGCGTCATGGTCTGTCACCGGAGCGGTGAACACCACGTCGAGGCCGGCCGCCTCGGCGCCACGCCGGATCTCGTCGCGCCAGTCGGTATGGATCTCGCCGGATAGATAGACGTGAAAGCTCATGCAGGGCTCCTGAATGTCGAGGCTGAAGCTCCATGATAACGCGGCGAGCAGTTATTGGAAAATAGTTCCACTATACACCCTCAGACGCTCAGGAAGGAGCGATGGATCTCGCTTCCATAGCGCCGGACAATCGCCCGCTTGGTGGCGTGAAAGTCGGCGACACTGCCCTGGCGCCCCGATTTCTCCAGGGTGCGCGTGGCCAGTTCCTCGGCGATCACCTCCAGGAAGAGCTCGGCCAGCAGCAGCCGGGCGGAGTCACGGAAGTGGCCACGGCCATCCACGTAGAGCTGTACCGTCGGGGCCCCGGTGTTGATCAGGATCTTGCGCTCCCCGGGGCTGTAGACGGCACGGTCCAGGGTCTCCTCGAGGTTGCGGAACTCGTAGCCCAGGAACATCGCCTCGCCATGATCACGCGACGGGCCGCGACGCGGCGCATGGGGCACGCCGCCAAGGCCGTGGTGGGAGGCGTGGCGGGCCAGCACGATCTCGCACCAGGCCCAGTAGGCGCCAGCACGCACGTTGATCTCGCCCCGGGCCCCCTCCTCCTCACCGCTCAGGGTCCAGGTCAGGCGCCCCTCCTCGCCGAGTTCCGCCACCCTCACCTGCGTGGGGGAAGCATCGATGGCGAGCGAGTCGGGCAGCGCATAGTCGATGGCAAGTTCCGCCCCCTCGGGAAGCTGGGCGCGGTCCACCAGCAGCGTGACATGGAAGGAGTGGCCCGGCCGGCGGTAGTAGAAGGGGGTGGTAAAGCGCAGGGCGGTGTCGAGCGCAGGTGACTCGGCGAGCTCGCTCGCCAGCGGTGGCGTGAGCCCCAGGTCCTGCACCGCCGCGCGGCTCATGCGCTGCAGTAGGTGCTCGATCATATGGTCGGTGCGCTGCGAGGTGGTCGCCCGAGCCAGGTGCTTGAGCTTCTCCTGCTCGGCGAGCACGTGAGGCGCAACCAGACGGCTGACGGCGCGGGAGAAGGCCTTGACAAAGGGGTTGCGGGGATTGAGCCCCTCGCGCTCATCACTGATGATCGCCTCGCCCTCGGCGAGCTTCTCGAGCAGCGCCGGGCAGCGCACGCTGCCGAACAGGTACTCGGTGCCCACCTGGTTCTCGAACTCAAACAACTGGCAGTCCAGGGCCGCCATGCCGGAGAACACCACCAGGCCGTTGGTGCGATCGTCGCCGTGCTGGGTCAGTTCGGCCTCGCGGGAGCGCTTGAGTGTGAGGGTGAAGGGGAACTCCTGCTGCTGGAAGATGAAGCTGCTCGCATGCTCCGGCCCGACCAGCAGCAGCGACGTCGGCTCCTGGAAGCGGATCCGCCCACTCTCCTCCACCAGCCCGCCGCGCCTCAGGTGCGCCAGGCTCACCTCGCGCCGCTCGAGGATATCGCGCAGGTAGACGTTGTCGGCCAGGGCCTGCACCAGGGTATGGAACTGGGAGATGGCGACCTGGAGGTTCTCCACCACGATGGTCACCCGGGTGCCGTTGCGACGGATACCGAGCCGACGCTGGTCCCCTTCGGTGGCTTCCCGGTCGCCTTCGCCGTCATCGAAGAGGTAGCCGCCGTTGGCATCGCGAAACAGCTCGATGCGCGTATGACGCCCCTCATGCAGGGTCTCCAGCCAGCCGTGGCCGAGGCCGTAGATCGCCTGCTTGAGGCCACGACCGAAGAAGCCGCGCCCCTCCCCCTCGCCGCGGGAGAGCGGGCTGTGGGCCCCGCCGTAGGTCAGGATGCTGGCGGCTCGTGCGAACGACATGCCCTCGGCCTGGTCGGTGACCTTCAGCAGGGCGCCGTTCTGGTGGCGCTCGTACTCGATACGGATTTCGCCGCACGGGGCGTCGCCCGCCCGCTCGAGGCGCCCGTAGCTGTCGTCGCTGTTGGTGATCAGCTCCACCAGAGCCTTCTCGATGGAAGCGAAGCGGCGCGAGTCGATGCCGATGACCCGCTGGTCGACGGGAATGGCGCCAATGGTCATGAGCGTGTCCTCACGGTGATGTCATCGCCTACCGAAAGCCTCGCCCCTTCACCTTCGAGGACGATGGCATTCTGGCCAAAGTAGCCGCCGGGAGCGGCGCGGGTACTCATCTCCACCAGGGTGCGCAGCGGCTCGCCGGGCACGATAATCTCGCCGCTGTGCTGGTCCACGGTGGTGATCTTGCAGCGCTGGCAGGGCTTGCGCAGCCCGAGACGCCAGGCGCCGTCGGCCGCGGCCAGGGTGTCCCAGCCATCCTCGGCGAAGGGAGTCGCGTGATTGACCACCAGGCTCGGCCGGAAGCGGCTCATGGGCACCGGATCGAGCCCCTTGGCGGCCAGGCGGTAGTTCACCTCGTCAAGCGAACCCTCGCTCACCACCAGCAGGGGGTAGCCGTCGGCGAATCCGGTATGGGCCCGCTCGCCGGGCGCCAGGTAGTGAGGCTCGACGGCGCGACGCTGTTCGGGAGCGAAGCGCACCAGGCGCAGCCCGCTGCCGCGCCAGTCGCCCAGTACCGCACCCAGCCAGTCGCGCGCCTCGGCGCCCTCGTCCAGGGCCTCACAGCGGTCCTCCCACACGTACACCGGGATCCGGGGAAGCGCCCCCACCGCCAGCGGCACGTGCAGCGACGCCGCCTCGGGATGGCTGAGCACCAGAGCATCGGCTTCGAGATGCACGCGGATGCGTGCCATCGCCGGCAGCTGACGCTGGGTCACGAAACGCCCCACGTCGTCCACCACCATCCAGCGGCGATCCCAGGCGAGACCCTCGGCGGTAAGCTCGGCCGCGTCCAGGGCGATGCCGCCCAACGACTTGACCGGATAGATGTTGAGCTGGGTGATCTTCACGGCGGGCTCCTGGCAGGGCGATGCCCAAAGCCTATCCCAGCCGAGGGGGGATTACAGCCGGCTGGTTTCGATCACATAACCGATGATGGGGTAGCCGGCCTTGCGCGCGGCCTTCTCGGCTTCCAGCTGGGCCTCGACCTTGGAGATGCTGGAGGAGACATGCTCGAACACGGTGTCCATCTCGAGCTGCTTGGTACGCACGGCCAGCTTCACCAGATGGCCGGTCTTCGGCGCTCCTTCGGGCTTGCTGCGCGGCGCCTTGGCCTTGGGCTCTTCGCCGGCTTCCCTGGGCCACTCGGGGGGCGCGGTAGCCGCCTTGCGCCGCGTTTCCTGCGCGTTGTCCATGAAGGCGTTGATGTCGCGGCGCATCTGCCGCTCGAACTCGCTCAATTCCGTTTCCATCGTGTCTCCGTCTACTTCAATGGTCGCGCGATTGTACCAGAACTCGTGCAGATGCCACCCGCCACGGTCTATACCTCAGGGTTATCGCAGTTAGCCATACGGCGATAGCAAAAGGCGCCGAGGAAGGCTGGGGCGGTATTTCCCTCTGCAACAGCCCTGCTCTACACCTGAGCAAACGTGAATTGGCCAGTTTGGTGTTAGCCGCACGACACAGGCAGACTGGCGAGGCAATGGTTTCCATCGACCTTTCCATCAGAAGAAGGAAGTACCCCATGACGATTGCCACCGGCGACCGGTTCCCCGACGTCACCATCAAGACAAACGGCCCGGAGGGCCCCGAGGACATCAACACCGGCGACTTCCTCGCCGGCAGGAAGGTGGTGCTGTTCGCCGTGCCCGGCGCCTTCACCCCCGGCTGCTCCAACACCCATATGCCAGGCTTCGTGGTCAATGCCGACAAGATCCTCGCCAAGGGGGTCGACGCCATCGCCTGTCTGGCGGTGAACGACGCCTTCGTGATGGGCGCCTGGCAGCGCGACCAGAATGCCGAGGCCATCACCATGCTGGCCGATGGCAACGCCGAGCTGACCCAGGCGCTGGGGCTCGAGAAGGACGCCAGCAGCGCCGGCATGGGCGTACGCTGCCAGCGCTTCGCCATGATCGTCGACGACGGCGTGGTGAAGTACCTGGGCATCGATGCCAAGGGTGTCGAGCAGAGCAGCGCCGAGACGGTGCTGGCCCAGTTGTAAGCGTTCCCCCTGCTTGAGGAGAGTTTCATGAGCCTTTCCCCCTTCCACCTGGCGATTCCCGTCCATGACCTGCCCGCAGCCCGCGCCTTCTATGGCGAGGTGTTCGGCCTCGAGGAGGGTCGCTCCAGCGAGCACTGGGTCGACTTCGACTTCTTCGGCCACCAGCTGGTGATCCACGAGCACCCGAAGATGCCCTACCAGGACAACGCCCATACCAACGCCGTGGACGGCCACGACGTGCCGGTGCCCCACTTCGGTGTGGTGCTCGGCTGGGACGACTGGGAGGCACTCGCCGAGCGGCTGCGCGGGCGCGGCACCGAGTTCGTGATTGAACCCTATGTGCGTTTTCAGGGTCAGGTAGGCGAGCAGGCCACCATGTTCCTGCTCGACCCCTGCGGAAACGCCCTGGAGTTCAAGGCGTTCAAGGACATGGGCCAGCTGTTCGCCAAGTGAGGCGGGCGACCCGCCACGCCTCACGAATCCGACGACCCGAGGAGAATCACTGACATGAGCCAGACCCGCGCCTATGCGGCCTTCGCCGAAGACAAGCCCCTGGCACCCTTCTCCTTTGAGCGCCGCCAGCCGCGCCCGGATGATGTATCCATCGAGATCCTCTACTGCGGCGTGTGTCACAGCGACCTGCACTTCGCCTACAACGACTGGGGCATGACCCGCTACCCCATCGTGCCCGGCCACGAGATCGTCGGTCGCGTCACCGCCGTGGGCGACGCGGTGAGCCACTTCAAGGAGGGCGACCTGGTGGGGGTCGGCTGCATGGTCGACTCCTGCCGCGACTGTCAGCCCTGCCGCGAAGGCGTCGAGCAGTACTGCGAGAACGGCTTCACCATGACCTACGGCAGCGATGACCGCCACGACGGCAGCCTCACCCAGGGCGGCTACTCCGACCGCATCGTGGTCAGCGAGCACTTCGTGCTGCGCATGCCGGAGGGCATCGACCTCCCCTCCGCTGCGCCCATTCTGTGCGCCGGCATCACCACCTACTCGCCGCTCAAGCACTACGGCGTGAAGGCCGGCCACAAGGTCGGGGTGATCGGCATGGGCGGCCTCGGTCACATGGGGGTCAAGCTGGCCAAGGCGTTGGGTGCCGAGGTGACGGTGTTCACCCGCTCCGAGGCCAAGGTGGAGGAGGCCAAGCGCCACGGCGCCGACCATGTGGTCGTCTCCAGCGACGAGGCGCAGATGGCGGCCGTGGCCGAGACCTTCGACTTCATGCTCGACACCGTGCCGGTGCAGCATGACCTCAATCCCTACCTGGCCACGCTGCGCTACGACGGCACCCATATCCTGGTGGGCCTGATGGACCCCATCGAGCCAGCAGTGGAAGGCTTCAACCTGATCTTCAAGCGTCGCGTGCTGGCCGGTTCGCTGATCGGTGGCATCCCCGAGACCCAGGAGCTGCTCGACCTGTGCGCCGAGCAGGGCATCACCTGCGACGTGGAGATGATCAACATCGACGAGATCAACACCGCCTTCGAGCGCATGCAGAAGGGTGACGTCCGCTACCGCTTCGTCATCGATATGCAGTCGTTGAAGAGGTGACAACGACGCGGCCGTGGCAGGAGTGCCACGGCCGCGTCGTTTCTGGGCATACGCCGATCAACCCAGTGAGACGTCCAGCATCATCATGATCGTGAAGCCGCTCATCGTGGCCATGGTCACCAGGTCGATGTTCTCGTTCTTGCGCTGGGATTCGGGAATCAGCTCCTCCACCACCACGAAGATCATGGCGCCGGCGGCGAAGCAGAGGGCATAGGGCAGGATCCCCTGCATCTTCATCACGAACAGCGCACCGATGACCGCGGCCAGCGGTTCGACGGCGCCTGACGCCTGCCCCATCAGGAAGCTCTTGCGCCGGCTCATGCCCTCACGCCTGAGCGGCATGGCGACGGCCGTTCCCTCCGGGAAGTTCTGGATACCGATGCCGATCGCCAGTGCCAGGGCGCCGCCCAGGGTGGCCGAAGGCAGGTCGGCGGCCACCGCACCGAAGGCCACCCCTACGGCGAGCCCCTCGGGGATGTTGTGAAGGGTGATCGCCAGCACCAGGAGCGTGCTGCGTTGCCAGGTCGTCTTGATGCCTTCGCTCTTGTCCAGGCCAAGGTCGGGATGCAGGTGGGGCAGCAGCCGGTCGGCCAGCCGCATGAAGATACCCCCGCCCATGAAGCCGATCACGGCCGTGAGCCAGGCGGTGTGTCCCAGCTGCTCGGCCATCTCGATTCCCGGCGCTAGCAGCGACCAGAAGCTCGCGGCAATCATGACGCCGGCGGCGAAGCCGAGCATGGCGTCCATGAACCGGCGATTGACCGCGCTGGTGAAGAACACCAGAGCCGCACCGGCCGCCGTGACGCCCCAGGTGAAGAGGGTAGCGAGCAGCGCCTGCAGGACGGGATCCAGTTGCACCAGGAAGTCGATCACGTGTTACCCCACAGATGCCACTCCGTGCAGAGAGCCCCCGCAGCCATGAAGGCCGCAGGGGATCGTGATGGAGGGCTCAGAAGTTCGGCTTGCGCTTCTCGACGAAGGCGCTCATGCCCTCGGTCTGCTCGTCGCCCGCGAAGCAGAAGGCAAACAGGGCGTTCTCCAGCGCCAGCGCGCTGTCGAGGTCCTGGTCCATGCCGTCGTGGATCGCCTGCTTGGCGGCGCGCACCGATTGCGGGCCATTGCCGCCCAGCTGCTTGGTGAGCTCCTCAACGTAGCTCTCGAGCTCGGCCTGGGGCATCACCCGGTTGACCAGGCCGATGCGCAGGGCCTCATTGGCATCGATCTTGCGCCCGGTGGTGCACAGGTCGATGGCCATGGCCGGGCCAACGCGGCGAGGCAGGCGCTGGGTGCCGCCAAAACCGGGGATCACGCCGAGCAGCACTTCGGGCTGGCCGAAGATGGCGTTATCGCTGGCCACCGCCCAGTCGCAGGCCAGCGCCAGCTCGCAGCCGCCGCCCAGGCAGAAACCGTTGACCAGCGCCACGGTGGGCACCGGCAGGGTCTCCAGGCGCTTGAAGGTATCCAGCGCCTGGCGGGCGAAGTCGCGGGCCTCTTCCGGGGTCTTCTCGCGCATCTCGGCGATATCGGCGCCGGCCACGAAGGACTTCTCTCCGGCGCCGGTGATCACCACCGCGCGCAGGTCGGCACGGCCCTCGAGCCCGGCCAGCACGCGCTCCAGCTCCGCCAGCACGGCCGTGTTCAGGGCGTTGAGTGCCTTGGGACGGCTGATGGTCAGGCGCACGATGCCGGCGTTGTCGACGACGTCGATCATGTTCTCGCTCATGGGGGCACTCCTCGGGTTGTTGTTGAATCGGTGTTGGGACGGTATTGGACGATACCGCCCAACCCTAGCGAACGCTTGGTTGGGCGGCAATGCTTCCTTGGTGGATCCAGTCCGGGCATGAGGCTCCCCGGGGGCGCCGGCCTCCCACAGGAGATACCGGCCCTCCAGGAGAGTGATCAGGAGTAGACGTGGAAGCCGCGTCCTGTCTTCCGCCCCAGATAGCCGGCGTCGACCATGCGCTTGAGAAGCGGGCAGGGGCGGTACTTGGGATCGCCGAAGCCCTCCTGCAGCACCTCCATGATGGAGAGGCAAACGTCCAGGCCGATCAGGTCGGCCAGGGCCAGCGGGCCCAGCGGGTGGGCGGCGCCCAGCTTCATGGCCGCATCGATGTCCTCGGCGCTGGCTACCCCCTCCTGGAGCAGGAAGGCGGCCTCGTTGATCATCGGCACCAGCAGGCGGTTGACGGCGAAGCCGGGGGAGTCACCGATGGCCACGGCGGTCTTGCCCAGGGACTCGGTGAGCGCCTCGATACGCGCCACGGTGGCGTCACTGGTCTGCTCGGCACGGATCACCTCGACCAGCTTGAGCACCGGCACCGGGTTGAAGAAGTGCATGCCCACCACCCGCTCTGGGCGCTCGCAGACGGCGGCCAGGCGGGTCAGCGACAGCGACGAGGTGTTGGAGGCCAGTATCGCTTCGTGGGTCAGGCGGCTCAGGTCGCGGAACAGCTTCTCCTTGAGGGCCGGCTGCTCGGGCGCGGCCTCGATGATCACCTCGCAGTCGCGCAGGGCATCCAGGGCCGTGGAAGTATCCAGGCGCTGCATGGCGGCGTCCTTGTCGGCCTCACCCAGCTTCTCCTTGGCCACCAGCTTTCCCAGCCCCTTGTCGATGGCAGCACTGGCGCGCTGCAGTTGCTCGTCGGCGACGTCGTAGAGCTTGACGGCGAAGCCGCTCTGAACCAGCACCTGGGCGATGCCCTGCCCCATGGTGCCGGCGCCCACCACGCCGATCACTTGCTCACTCATTGCACTCTCCTGATGCTCTGCCTTGATCTGCCATGGACTGTCGCTCGAAGCTTTTTCCGGCGACAAGCCCCGGAGCGCCGGACCGTCGAGGAGGCGCTGTGAACCCTTCCTTGGGCGCTACCGACGCCATCCCTGGCGTAGGACCTCACCTTTGGCTTGCCCCCGGACGCTCCTCGCTTGAGTCAAAGACGATTAGATTTGTGATCTGCTGTTACTGCTTGCGCGCTTCGTCGCGCAGCACGAATTTCTGGATCTTGCCGGTGGAGGTCTTGGGCAGCTCGGTGAAGACCACCGTCTTCGGCGCCTTGAAGTGGGCCAGGTGTTCACGGCAGTGCTTGATGATGTCCTGCTCGGTGATCTCGCCGTAGCCGATCTTCAACTTGACGAAGGCACAGGGGGTCTCGCCCCACTTCTCGTCGGGCTTGGCCACTACCGCGGCCTCCTCCACCGCCGGGTGCGAGTAGATGCAATCCTCCACCTCGATGGTGGAGATGTTCTCGCCGCCGGAGATGATGATGTCCTTGGAGCGGTCCTTGATCTCGATGTAGCCGTCCGGGTGCCAAACGGCCAGGTCGCCGGTATGGTACCAACCGCCTTCGAGCGCCTGTTCGGTGGCCGCCTCATTCTTGAGATAGCCCTTCATCACGTTGTTGCCGCGCATCAGGATCTCGCCGATGGTCTGGCCATCCTTGGGCACCGGCTCCAAGGTGTTGGGATCGGCCACGCAGAGCGCCTCCAGCATGTGGTAGCGCACCCCCTGACGAGACTTGAGCTTGGCTCGCTCCTCCATGGGCAGCTCGTTCCATGCCTCGCGCCAGGCGCAGGAGGTGACCGGACCATAGACCTCGGTAAGGCCGTAGACGTGGGTCACGTCGATGCCGAGCTTCTCGACGCCGGCGATCACCGAGGCGGGCGGTGCCGCACCCGCGGTGGTGACCTTCACCGGGTGATCGAAGTCGCGCTTCTCCTCGGCGGGCAGGTTGACCAGGCCGTTGAGAACGATAGGCGCGCCGCTGAAGTGGGTCACACCCTCGTCGGCGATCAGGTCCATCACCCGCTTCGGCTCCACCTTGCGCAGGCAGACATTGGTGCCGGCAGCGGCGGCGATGGTCCAGGGGAAGCACCAGCCATTGCAGTGGAACATCGGCAGGGTCCACAGGTAAACCGGATGGTGGGGCATCGCCCACACCAGGATGTTGCTGGTGGCGTTCAGGTAGGCACCACGGTGATGGTAGACCACCCCCTTGGGCTTGCCGGTGGTCCCGGAGGTGTAGTTCAGCGAGATCGCCTGCCACTCGTCCTCGGGCAGCCGGTAAGGGTGGGCCGGGTCACCCTCGGCGAGCAGCGCCTCGTACTCCAGCTCGCCGATGGCACGCCCCTCGGGCATGAATTCGGGGTCCGCCACATCGATGATCAGCGGCTTGTCGTCCAGCTTCGCCACCGCCTCCTCGATGACATCACTGAACTCGGGGTCAACCAGGATTGCCTTCGCCTCGCCGTGCTCCAGCATGTAGGCGATCGCCTCGGCATCCAGGCGGATATTCAGGGTATTGAGCACGCAGCCGGCCAGTGGCACGCCGAAGTGGGCCTCAAACATCGCCGGCACGTTGGGCAGCATGGCGGCCACCGTCTCGCCCGGCTGGATGCCGCGCTTCGCAAGCGCCGAGGCGAGCCGGCGGCAGCGCTCCCAGGTGGTACCCCAGTCGCGGCGGATCTCGCCGTGGACCACCGCCGGGTAGTCCGGATAGACCGAGGCGGTACGCTCGATAAAGGTCAGCGGCGAGAGCGCCACGAAGTTGGCGGGGGTCCTGGGCAGGCCCTGTTCGAAGATGCTCTGGCTCATGGTCGGCTCCGTGATAGAGATTACGTGTTCGGAAAGCGAGCCGCCGGCACGGGGCCGGCGGCGGATCATCTAGCAGTTCAGTCGGTGCTGGCGTCGAAGGCAGCCAGGCTCGCCATGCCGGCCTCGATCACCGCACGCTGGGCGCGGCCCACCGGCAGCCACTGGCGGATAGCATAGTCGGCACTCTGGCGCTTGGCCGAGTAGAACGGCTCCTCGCTGCCGCTGGCCTGGGCGGCACTGGCCTTGAGGGCCGCCCGGCCCATCTGCCAGGCACACAGCACGTGACCAGCCAGGCTGAGGAAGGGGGTGGCATAGGCCTGGACGGCATCGGCGCCGCTCTCGGGGTCGGCACCCGCCTCCAGCACCGCCGCCATGGCGGCACGCAGGTCGGCGGCACCCCCGGCCAGGCTCCTGCCGAGCTCGACGTGCTCGGCGCTCGCCTCGAGCTCCGCGGCGGTGGCTTCCACTTCACCGATCAGGCCCTCGAGGGCCGCCCCACCGTCACGCTGCAGCTTGCGCCCCGCCAGGTCCAGCGCCTGGATGCCGTTGGTGCCCTCGTAGATCGGCGCGATTCGCGCATCGCGCAGCAGCTGGGCGGCACCAGTCTCCTCGATGAAGCCCATGCCGCCGTGGACCTGCACGCCCAGCGAGGCGATCTCCACCGCCTGGTCGGTGGAGAAGGCCTTGACCACCGGGATCAGCACGTCGACCCGCGCCTGGGCTGCCTTGCGCTCGGCGTCGTCCCCGGCGTGGCGAGCCACGTCGAGCTGGGCGGCGCAGTAGAGGGCGAGCGCCCGCAGGGCATCGGTACGAGCCCGCATGGAGAGCAGCATGCGGCGCACATCCAGGTGGTCGCTGATGGTGCAGTCGCTGCGACCGGAGCGCGGGCTGCGCCCCTGGGTACGATCCAGGGCGTAGGCGAAGGCGTGCTGGCAGGCGCGTTCGGCCACGCCGATGCCCTGGATCCCCACCTTGTGGCGCGCCTCGTTCATCATGGTGAACATGTGGTTGAGGCCGCGCCCCTCCTCGCCCACCAGGTAGCCGATGGCGCCGTCGTTCTCGCCGAAGGCGAGGGTACAGGTGGGCGAGCCGTGAATACCCAGCTTGTGCTCGATGGAGGCGCAGGTGACGTCGTTGCGACTGCCCAGCGAGCCGTCCTCGTTGACCAGGAACTTGGGCACCAGGAACAGCGAAATGCCCTTGTTGCCCTCGGGGGCATCGGGCTTGCGTGCCAGCACCAGGTGGATGATGTTCTCGGCAGCGTCGTGCTCGCCCCAGGTGATGAAGATCTTCTGGCCGAAGAGCCGGTAGCTGCCATCCTCCTGGGGCACGGCGCGGGTGCGCACCTTGGAGAGGTCCGAGCCGGCCTGGGGCTCGGTGAGGTTCATGGTGCCGGTCCAGGTGCCCTCGACCAGCTTCGGCAGGTAGGTCGCCTGCTGCGCGTCGCTACCGTGGTGGGCCAGCGCCTCGATGGCACCGGCGGTCAGCATGGGGCACAGCCCCAGCGCCATGTTGGCGCCGTGGAGCATCTCCTGGACCGAGCTTGCCACCACCTCGGGCAGCCCCTGGCCACCCAGCGCCTCGGAGACGCCGATGCCGTTCCAGCCACCCTCGGCGTAGGCCTGATAGGCCTCGATAAAGCCGTCGGGTACGCTGACGCCACCATCGTCGCGCCGGGCGCACCCCTGGCGGTCGCCGCTGGCATTGAGCGGCGCCCACACCTCGCCGGCGAGCCTGGCGGCCTCTTCCAGCACGGCCTCCACCAGGTCGGGACTGGCCTCCTCGAAGCCGGGCAGCGCGAGCGAGCCGTGATCGAGCAGCTCCTCCAGCACGAAGCGGAGGTCACGGACGGGAGCGGCAAAGGAAATCATCAAAGCACCTCGGGAAAAATGATAACGCCGATAGTAGATTCACTACTTTTCGTCGACCATTATCCCAAGGTCTTAACCGCTGCCGCGCTCCTCCCGCATCAGGCGTGCCCCGCCGCGGGCTCGATGCCGGGCAGTTCCGCCTGGGCGGGCTCGTCACCTTCCACGCTTGAGGTTTCGTCGAAGTAGGCAACACGCGACTCATCGGCAGGGGGCGGGCCGACCAACGGCTCGGCCACCTCCACCTCGGGCACCACGTCGGAGAGGTCCTCCATGTGCTCGTGCTCGATGGCACCCTGCACCAGCTCCTCGGTTACCGCCAGCTCGGCACCGGCGGCCGACATCGGGGTGCTGGGCGAGAACGGCGCCACGGGAACCGGCGCCGGACGCACGCTGCGCCGCCAGCCGAAGAAGAGCACCAGGAAGACACCCATGCCACCGAAGCTCCAGAACAGGCCGGCATCGCCCAGCACCGCCATCACAGGCGAGATCAGCGGCGGGCTGAGTGCCGAACCGATGGCGTTGATCAGCAGCAGGCCCTGGCTCATGCGCACCAGGGCGCCCGCCGGGGCGCGGTCAGCGGCGTGGCCCACCGCCACCGGGTAGAGCGAGAAGACCCCGCCCCCCAGCAGGAACAGCAGCCCGGCCAGCGTCCAGGTCGTCATCGGCAGCCACAGCACGGCCGCGGAGATCAAGGTGCAGAAGGACCCGATCAGGATCAGCACCAGCTGGCGGTCATGGCGATCGGACCAGCGCCCCACCGGGTACTGCAGCAGCAGCGCCCCGAGCACCACCACCGCCATCATCTGGCCGATGCGATCCACCGGCAGGCCGGTGCGCTGCAGGTAGAGCGGCAGCAGGGAGTAGACCGCCGCCACGGCGAGTCCCGAACCGAAACTACCCATCACTCCGGTGGGGGTCAGGGTGATCAGGCGCAGCGGCGAGAGCGGTTCGGCCTTCTCGATCAACGGCGAGACCCGCGGGATCATCGCCATGGGTAGCACCGAGAGCGAGGCCAGCATGCCGATCACCATGAACGACGCCGCCCCGCCCATGGCCTCGGTGACACCCAGCAGCAGCTGGCCCAGTACCCCGGCGGCGTAGAGCGCGATCATGTAGAGCGCCAGCAGGCGGCCGCGGACCCCGGCATCGCCGGAGGCCAGCAGCCAGCTCTCGATCACCAGGTAGACTCCCACCGTGGCCCAGCCCCCGACCAGGCGCAGGGCGAACCAGGCCCAGGGGTGCTCCACCAGGCCCTGCAGCAGCACGGTGACCGCCACCAGCGAGGCGAAGCTGCCGTAGGCGCGGATATGACCGATGCGCAGTAGCAGCCGGTCGTTGAGCATGGCACCCAGCGCCAGGCCGATGAAGTAGGCCGAGGAGACCCAGCCGATCACCACCGCCGACTCGCCGGCAGCATCCAGGCGCAGGGTGATCAGCGTGGCCAGGAAGCCGTTGCCGATACCGAGGATGAAGAGCCCCAGCAGGGGAGCGAGGGCCATGGCCAGCAGTTGCCGCGACATTGCATGCCTCACACGGGAAGGAGGTCGAAGAGAAGGGTGGCAGATTCGCCGCAAAGGCGCCTGGCAGGCGGCATCGAGACGCTCTCGCCCGCCATGCTGAGCGCGCGAATCATACGCCCGATCATCCGCCAGTCAATCGCTTTTCCGGAGCAGGGGAAGATGCCAGCATTTTCTTCCGGCAACGGAGGGCATTTCGGCAATATCCTCCGCCATCAGCTCGGCCTCTTGTGCAGCAGCACCACGTCGGCGGCGGGAAACTCGATGCTCATCCCGAGTTCATCGGCCAACCAGCGGAAGGTCGCCTCGCTGAAGAAACTCACATGGGTGGGATCGAGAATATAGTGCCAGCGGGTGAAGGTGGCGTGGTCGGTGACCCGCTTGGTCATCAACCCGAGCCAGCCACCGGGCCGCAGCAGGCTCGCCAGCCTCGTCAGCTCCTTGCCGGGCGTGAAGAGATGCTCGACCACCTCGGTGGCGGTGATGAAATCGTAGGACTGTTCGAGTACCGAGGCGTCGGGGGCATAGAAGGGGTCAAAGATCGCCATGCGGTGACCGGCCTCCTCGAACATCACCGACAGCGTCGGCCCCGGCCCGGCGCCGAAGTCGAGCCCACGGGCACCGGGCTCGAGCCTGGCCTTAAGCGGTTCGAAGAGCCGCGACAGGAAGCGCCGGTAGCCGGGGTCGTCCGGCGAATTCTCGTGCTGGTCGTAGACCGCCCGCTCCGCTTCCGGGCCGAGCCGGAAGGCCGGCGGCACGAAGACCAGCGTGCAGCGTCGGCAGCGGTGGTACTCGCGCCGCGCATCGCGGTGGTAGAACGCCGTATCGGCGGATGCGCATAGCGGGCAGGTCGGCATCATCGTATCCTCTGTGGCAGAGCCATTTACGCCTGAACAA
This sequence comes from Halomonas sp. C10-5, assembly GCF_057169305.1. Classification (NCBI taxonomy): domain Bacteria; kingdom Pseudomonadati; phylum Pseudomonadota; class Gammaproteobacteria; order Oceanospirillales; family Halomonadaceae; genus Halomonas; species Halomonas sp. C10-5. Next base: position 1,000,276 of record NZ_CP175665.1, on the reverse strand, counting down.
TCCTGCAAGGAGAGACGAATGCTGTCAGGTCTGGACCATCTGGTCATCACCGTGACCGACATTTCCCGCGCCGTGGACTTCTACTCCCGGGTGCTGGGGCTGGAGGTACGCTACCGCGATCGCGAACGCGTCGACCTGATCCTCGGCGACCTGGCCCTGCGCCTGCACTGGACCGCCACCGATATCGAGCCCCGGGCCGCCACGCCGACTCCCGGCAGCCTGGACCTCTGCCTGCGCAGCCTGCTGCCGCTGGATGAGGTGGCCCGCCACCTCGAGGCACTGGACGTGGAGATCGAGCTGGGGCCGGTACAGCGCCAGGGCGCCACCGGGGCCATCGAGTCCCTCTATCTGCGCGACCCGGACGGCAACCTGCTCGAGATCAGCCGACCACTGCGCAGCGCACCCGACGCCGACTGAGACCACCGACACTGGCATTGCGGCCCTCGCCGGGTATCATGGGCGGCCAGCTTTCCATACCGAACCAGGACGTTAGCCCACGCCATGAGCGACAACCTGCAGAACGACAATGTGGTCATCGAGCGACCCGAGCCGGTAGACACTACCATCCCCATGGTCATCTATGCCCTCTACCTGGCGAGCATCGTCACCGGGGGACTCACCGCCCTGGTCGGCGTGGTGATCGCCTATGTCTACCGCGGCAAGGGGCCGGAGTGGCTCGACCAGCACTACCGCTACCAGGTACGCACCTTCTGGATCGGCCTGCTCTACTTCTGCCTGTCCGGCGTGCTGATGTTCGTGCTGGTCGGCTTCGTGCTGTGGCTGGTGGCCGTGGTGTGGCTGGTGATCCGCTGCGTCAAGGGCTTCAAGGGTCTGCAGGAGAAGCGCTCTCCCGAGAACGTGGACACCTGGCTGGTGTAACGGCATGGCCAAGGCTTCTTCCCGCACGAGTGCCCTGCAGGCCCGCGCCATCGAGACCCTGTGGCGATCGCTGGCCGGTCGCCGGCTCGCCACCCTGTGGCGCCTGGCGCGCCTGATCGGTCCGCTGGTGCGGCGTTTCAGTCGCCGCGAGCGCGAGGTCACCGAGGCCAACCTGGCCCAGGTCTACCCGGAGCAGGGCGCTGCCGATCGCCGCCGTCTCGCCGGCGAGAGCCTGACCCACTCCGCCGCCACCATGCTCGAGATCGGCTTCGCCTGGATGGGCGAGCCCGACCGGGTCGAGGCCTCGATCGTCGCCGTGCACGGCCGCGAACTGCTCGACGAGGCGCGTGCCGAGGGGCGTGGGGTCATCGTTCTCGCCCCCCACTTCGGCAACTGGGAGGTGCTCAACTTCTGGCTCTCCAGCCACTTCCCTTTCACCGCCATGTACGAGCCGCCCAAGATCGCCGAACTCGACGCCGTGACCCGTGCCGGCCGCGAGCGCATGGGAGCGAGCCTGGTGCCCACCAACCCGCGTGGCGTGGCCGCCCTGCTCAAGGCGCTCAAGCGCAGCGAGGCGATCGGCATCCTGCCCGACCAGGAGCCGAACTGGGGCAGCGGCGTGTTCGCGCCCTTCTACGGTCGCCTCGCCTACACCGCCACCCTGCTGCCCAAGCTCGTCGCCCGCACCGAGGCCCGCGTGGTCACCGGGGTGGCCAGGCGCCTCCCCGGCCGAGGCTTCGAGATCCACTTCCTGCCCGCCGACCAGCGGGTCTATCAGGCAGACGAGGTCGAGTCGGCCACCGGGGTCAACGCCTGCGTGGAGGCTGCCATCGCCCTGGATCCCGCCCAGTACCAGTGGGAGTACAAGCGCTACCGCAAGGTGATCCAGGAGCAGGAAGGCCATCCCGAGCACCGCCGCTTCCGGATCTACTGACCCCTCCCACTACGGAGACGACCATGGGTTATCGCTTCAGCGACCTTACCGCCGCCTGCCACGACGACTGGCGCGCCTATATCGAGCACGACTTCGTGCGCGACCTGGGTAACGGCACCCTCGCCTCAGACGCCTTTCGCCACTATCTGCAGCAGGACTACCTGTTCCTGATCCATTTCGGGCGCGCCTATGCCCTGGCGGCCTACAAGAGCCGTGATATCACCGAGCTGCGCCACAGCCTGGAGGGTCTCAAGACCATCATCGATGTCGAGCTTGGCCTGCATATCGACTACTGCCGGGACTGGGGTATTTCGGAGGCCGACCTTGCCGAGCTGCCCGAAGCGCGCGCCACCATGGCCTACACCCGCTACGTTCTGGATACCGGCAGCCGCGGCGACCTGCTCGACCTGCATGTGGCGCTGGCCCCCTGCCTGGTGGGCTACGGCGTGATCGCCGACTGGCTCAACTCACGCCCCGTCACCCTGCGCGGCGACGCCAATCCCTATGACGCCTGGATCGCCATGTACGAGAGCGAGGAGTTCCAGGACGCCCGGCGCGCCGAGGAGGCCTGGCTCGACGCCCGCCTGGCCGAGGTCACCCCGCGCCGCTTCGAGGAGCTCGTCCAGGTGTTCCGCGACGCCACGCGCCTGGAGATCGACTTCTGGCAGATGGGGCTGGACCGCAGCCTGTGATGGAGCCCGACCGGGAGCGACGACAGTCACGCCCGAAGTGACCCGGTGCCCCAGACGCAGGACGCCCCCGCTGCCAGGGCAGCGGGGGCGTCGCGTATTACGGCGGGTGGTGCCGAACGTCAGAAGCGGTAGCGTACGCCGACGCTCGCCGCATCGAAGTCGTACTGGTCCTCGTCGAGGTACCGCATGTAGTCGGCACCCAGCGCCAGGTTGGGCGCCACATCGAACTCGGCACCGGCGCCGTAGGAGAAGCCGGACTCGCTGTCGACGTCGAAGTCCACGTCGGTCATGCCGGCCAGGCCGTAGAGACGGAACTCCTGGGAAACCGGCAGGATGCCCTTGGCATAGAGGCCCACCAGGGAGTCGAGTTCCACGTCCCCATCGGAGCCGCCACCACCCAGATGGCCCTCTACGGCGAAGTAGTCATTGAACTTCAGACCGCCGTTGACGCGCAGGCCGGTGCCATCACGGCTGTCGGCACGACCATCGGGGTCGACCTCCCAGAACATGGCGTCACCACCCACATAGCCCTGGGGATAGGGAGGCTGCTGGGCCTGGGCGGCGGTGGCACCGGCGGCGAACAGGGCGGTAGTCAGAGCGGCAATGGTAAGGGTCTTCATGACGTACTCCTCATTAATGAACACCGTTTCCTAACGCCGTTAAGTGTGGTCCTTCTACGACAATGTATCAAGGGACAAATGTGTAAAGTTGCGCTACGCCGCGTCGGCGAGTGGCGACATGCCGCCCACCTGCCCTCCCGGCTATACTGAGCCTTCACGCTGGACAGGACACGAGGATGCGTCACTGGTTGATCGCCAATACCCAGGCCGGCAATGGTGCCCGCGGCATGGACTTCTGGCGGCCACGCCTCGCGCGCGTCGGCATCACTTCGCTGCAGGTGCGTGATCTCGCCGAGGATGATTGGGAGACGGCACTGGCGGCCGGCGACATCGTGCTGGTCGCGGGCGGCGACGGCTCGGTCAACCGGGCTGCCCGCGCGTGTCATGCCTGCGGGGCCATCCTGGGCGTGCTGCCGTCGGGTACCGCCAACGACTTCGCCAGGAACCTTGACCTGCCGGAGGACCCCGATGCCCTCTGCGAGCTGGTCGCGCGGGCCCCGATCGCGCGTGTCGATATCGGCTGGCTCGATGACCAGCTTTTCCTCAACGTGGTGCACGTGGGCCTCGGCACCCTCCCGGCTACCCAGGCCTCGCCGCGGCTCAAGCGCTGGCTGGGGCGCTTCAGCTACGCCGCCGTACTGCCGCAGCTGCGCCGCCTCGGGTTAATGCGCGGCTTCCAGGCGCGCCTGGAGACCGACGACGAGATCCTCGAGGAGCGCTGGCTGTCGCTGGCCATCGCCTCGGGGGCCTTCTTCGGCGGCGGATCAAAGGTGCCGGGCGCCTGTTCCCGGGATGGCCATCTGACCCTGGTGGCGGTACGCCCAAACCCCTGGTGGCGCCTGCTCTGGACCTTCATGGTCACTCGCCTGCTCGGCCACACGCCGCAGGATGACGACAGCGTGCTGATGTGCCAACCGACGACATGCCGCATCGCCATGCATCACGGGCACCGGGTGACTGCCGACGGCGAGTCGTTGGGCCACTTCCGGGAACTGACGCTACGCGTCGACCCTGCGGCGCTACGAGTGATTGTCGGGCCCTGCTGAGCCGCCCTCACTGCTGCTTCGACAACCCGAGGATAACGATGCCCGCTAGTACCATGCCGCCCCCCAGCAGCTGAATCGGCGACAGCGTCTGGCCGAGGACCAGGTAACCCAGGACCAGCGCCGCCACCGGCTCCATGTTCATCGCAGGGGCGTTGCGCGCCATGTCCAGGCGCGGCACGCTGATGAACAGGATGGAGAAGGCCACGCCATAGAAGAGTCCCAGCGCGGCCAGCCCCCAGGCACCGGCGAGGCTCTGTGGAAGATCCATGCCACCCGGAACCAGGCCGGCGGCGCCAGCCGCCAGCATGCTGACCAGCACCGTGAGCATGGTCAGCAGGCTGCGCAGGGTGCTGCCCACCTCGGCCAGGCGATGTTCGGTGATCCATAGCGCCCAGGCAAAGACGAAGGCGGCCGCCAGCCCCAGCCCCACGCCGAGGAACCAGTCGGGGCCCATGGCATCGGGGTCGGCGAGCCAGGTCGGCACGTCCAGCACCACCACCAGCCCGGCGAGAATCACCCCCATGATCAATGCCGCTCGCGCTGTCGGGCGCGGCCCGCCCATCGCCCAGCTGATCAACGCCAGCTGGATCGGCAGGGTATTCATCAGCAGCAGCGCCACCACCACCGGGATGCGTGCCACCGCCGAATAGAGGGAGAGGCTCTGCACCACCACCAGCAGCCCCACCAGCAGCTGCCAGCCAGCGGTACCTGCCGGCAGACGCAGCGACTTGCGCTGGAGCATCACCAGGGTACCGAGCACCACCACCGCCACGCTGGAGCGTACCAGGATCGCCAGCAGCAGCCCGGTGCCCTCATCGAAGGCGACCCGGGCGGCGACGTGATTGGTGGCAAACAGGGTGGCCACGCTGCACAGCAGCGCAATGGCCAGCGGGCGAGGGAGAGCGGAGGCTTGCGACATGGGGCGTCCTTGCGCGAACGGTCTGGTGGGCAGGGCCTTCGACCCGGAACATGACGGGCATCAAGCAACGGCCACTGCCGGTGGCGGGTCACCATGTTAGCCTAACGTCTCACCCTGTCCACGAGACTACCCGATGCGCGACCCGGTCCTGGTGATCAACTGCGGCTCCTCCTCCATCAAGTATGCCCTGGTACCCGAGGATCCGGCCCTGCCTCGCCAGTCGGGCCTGGCCGAGCGCCTGGGCGGCAACGATGCGCGCCTGAAGGGGGTCGATGCCGACGGACGCGAGTTCTCACAGCCCCTGCACGGCGCCGACCACGCCGAGGCCATGGCCGTGATCCTCGAGCGCCTGGGCGGCCCGCCCCCTGCCGCGGTGGGCCACCGTATCGTGCACGGCGGCGAGCGCTTCACCGGCGCCACCCGTATCGACCCCGCCGTGCTGCGCGCCATCGAGACCACCGGCGCCCTGGCACCACTACACAACCCCGCCAACCTGGTGGGGGTGCGCGCCACCCTGGCGCTGTTCCCGGCATTGCCCCAGGTCGCGGTGTTCGATACCGCCTTCCACCAGAGCCTGCCGCCGCGCGCCTACCGCTACGCCCTGCCCCAGCACCTCTATGCCCAGCACGGCATCCGTCGCTACGGCTTCCACGGCAGCAGCCACGCCTACGTCAGCGGGCGCGTCGATCACCTCTCCACCCGCGCTCATGGCGGCTGGCTGGTCGCCCACCTGGGCAATGGCTGCTCGACCTGCGCCGTGTGGCAGGGCCAGAGTGTGGATACCAGCATGGGCCTGACTCCCCTGGAGGGCCTGGTGATGGGTACTCGCAGCGGCGACGTCGACCCCGGCCTGCACGCCCACCTGGGCCGGCAGCTCGGCTGGTCGCTGGAGCGTATCGACACCCTGCTCAACAAGGAGAGCGGTCTGCTGGGCCTCTCCGGGATCTCCAACGACATGCGCCGCCTGGAACAGGCCGCCGCCGAGCACCATCCTGGCGCCGAACTCGCCATCGAGGTGTTCTGCTATCGCATCGCCAAGTCCCTGGCCGCCCTCTCCTGCGCCCTGCCGCGACTCGACGGTATCGTCTTTACCGGCGGCATCGGCGAGAATGCCAGCGCGGTGCGTGCCCGGGTGATTGAGGCCCTGCCCCACTTCGGGCTGCGCCTCTCGGCCACGGCCAACGCCGAGACCGTGGGCGGCCAGGAGGGGCGCATCGATGCCGGCGCCGCCGGACCCGAACTCTGGGTGATCCCTACCGACGAAGAGGGCCAGATCGCCTTCGAGACCCGCCAACTCCTCAGCGAGACTCCCGCATGACGCGTCCCGACCCCCGCACCCTGCTGCTGGTGCCCACCGGCACCGGTGTCGGCCTCACCTCCGCCTGCCTCGGGCTGATTCGCGCCCTGGACACCCTGGGCCTCAAGGCCAGCTTCCTGCGACCCTTCCGTCAGGATGAGTTCAACGGGCCCGGTCCGGACCGCTCAACGGCGCTGGCTCGCAGCACCCTGGGGCTGACACCCCCCGAGCCACTGCCCCAGGCGCGCGTGGAGCGGCTGTTGCGCGACGACCGCATCGCTGACCTGATGGAGGAGGCGGTCGCCAGGCATACGCGAGCCGCCGCCGGCGAGGAGGAGACACGCCCCGACCTGGTGGTGGTCGAGGGCCTGGTGGCCAGCCCTCAGAGCAGTTATGCCGGCCAGCTCAACGCCGAGCTGGCCCGCGCCCTGGATGCCAGGGTGATCCTGGTGGCCGACGGTGACCTGAGCGATCCTCGCCAGCTGGCGGAGCAGCTCGATATCCATGCCCAACCCTTCGACGGCGCGCGCTCCTCGCGCACCCTGGGCTGCATCCTGATGCGCGTGCGCCCGCTGCCGGAAACGGCCACCGCGCCCCCGCTCGCCGCTCCCGAACTGGCCGCGCACACCAACGGCGAACTGGCCGACACCCTGCGCCAGTACCTGCCCGCTCTGGATGGCCAGCAGTTCCGGCTGATCGGCGCCGTGCCCTGGCACGACGCCCTCTCCGCGCCGCGGGTCATCGATGTGGCCCGCGCGCTGGGCGCCCAGTTCCTGCACGAGGGCGAGGCCGCCACGCGCCGGGTGATGGGCACCAGCCTGTGTGCGCGCAGCGCCTCCCGGGCGCTTCACGTGTTCAAGCCGGGTCGGCTGATCGTCTCCCCGGGCGATCGCGACGACATCCTGCTGGCCGCCGCGCTCTCCACCATGAACGGCGTACCGCTGGCAGGCGTACTGCTCACCCATGGCGAGCGGCCCAGCGAATCGATGGTGGATATCTGCCGTCCCGCGCTGCGCAGTGGCTTGCCGGTGCTGGCGGTGGACTCGGACAGCTTCGACACCGCCAAGCGCCTCGATCGGATGGCCAACGACATCCCCATCGACGATGCCGAGCGCGCCGAGCAGGTGACCCGCTTCGTCGCCGGCCACCTCGACCTGCCGTGGCTCAAGGAGACCCTTAGCCGGGGCTATCCGCGCCGGCTCTCCCCCGCCGCCTTCCGTCACCAGCTGGTGCAGCTGGCCCAGCGTGCCGACCGGCGCATCGTGCTGCCGGAGGGTAACGAGCCACGCACCGTGGAGGCCGCGGTGATCTGTCAGCAGCGCGGCATCGCCCGCTGCGTGCTGCTCGGCAGGCGCGAGGAGATCGAGGAGGTGGCCCGCCAGCGCGGCATCGAGCTGCCCGGGGGGCTCGAGATCATCGACCCCGCCGCCATCCGCCAGCGCTACGTGGCGCCCATGGTGGCGCGTCGCGCCGGCAAGGTGAACGAGCTCACCGCCGAGGATCAGCTGCAGGACAACGTGGTGCTCGGCACCATGATGCTGGCCGAGGACGAGGTCGACGGCCTGGTCTCCGGAGCGGTGCACACCACTGCCAACACCGTGCGTCCCGCCTTCCAGCTGATCAAGACCTCGCCGGACTACCGCCAGGTGTCGTCGATCTTCTTCATGCTGCTGCCCGAACAGGTGGTGGTCTATGGCGACTGCGCGGTGAACCCCGACCCCGACGCCGAGACCCTGGCCGAGATCGCCATCCAGAGCGCCCGCTCGGCGGCGGCCTTCGGCATCGAGCCGCGGGTGGCGATGATCAGCTACTCCACCGGCGAGTCCGGTTCCGGCGCCGACGTGGAGAAGGTGCGCCAGGCGACCCGGCTGGCCCGGGAGCGCGCACCGGAGCTGTGCATCGACGGCCCGCTGCAGTACGACGCCGCAGCCATCGAGAGCGTGGGTCGCCAGAAGGCCCCCGACTCGCCGGTGGCCGGTCGCGCCACGGTGTTCGTGTTCCCCGACCTCAACACCGGCAACACCACCTACAAGGCGGTGCAGCGCAGCGCCCATGTGGTCAGTGTCGGCCCCATGCTGCAGGGCCTCAACAAGCCGGTGAACGACCTCTCCCGCGGCGCCCTGGTCGATGACATCGTCTACACCATCGCGCTGACGGCCATCCAGGCGGCCCAGGCAGACTGAGTCATTGAGGCAGCAGCCGCGGTGACTGGCCGCGGCTGGCCAATCGGAATATGCTTGAGGTACCCGTTGCCTTCGTCCTGGAAGGCCAGAACCAAGATGGAGAAAGAGATGCCCGGCTTGCTTCCCGATGTCGACCCCGATGGCCTGCTGGAATACTCGGTGGTCTATACCGACCGCTCGCTGAACCACATGTCGGCGCGCTTCCAGGAGGTGATGCGCGAGGTCTCCTCGCACCTCAAGGAAGTCTACAACGCCCATAGTGCGGTCATCGTGCCCGGCAGCGGCACCTTCGGCATGGAGGCCGTCGCCCGCCAGTTCACCAAGGGCCGCCGCGCCCTGATACTGCGCAACGGCTGGTTCAGCTACCGCTGGAGCCAGATCCTCGAGATGGGCCACATCCCCTCCGACATCAACGTACGCAAGGCGCGTCGCCTCGACGAGGATGATTCCACCTCGCCGTTCGCCCCTGCCCCGCTGCAGGACGTGATCGACACCATTCGCGACACCCAGCCCGACATCGTCTTCGCCCCCCACGTGGAAACCTCCTCGGGCATGATGCTGCCCGACGACTACATCCGTCAGGTGGCCGACGCCATCCACGAGGAGGGCGGCCTGTTCGTGCTCGATTGCATCGCCTCCGGGACCATGTGGGTGGACATGCAGGACCTCGGCGTCGACGTGGTGATCAGCGCGCCGCAGAAGGGCTGGAGCGCCTCGCCCTGCTGCGCCATGGTGATGCTGTCACGCCTGGCCCGCGAGACCATCGAGGAGACCACCAGCACCAGCTTCGCCTGTGACCTGAAGAAGTGGCTCTCGATCATGGAAGCCTACGAGAATGGCGGCCATGCCTATCACGCCACCCTGCCCACCGATGGCCTGGTGACGCTGCGCGACGTCATGCTCGAGATCGAGCAGTACGGCCTCGACAAGGTCCGTGACGAGCAGCAGGCGCTGGGCAGTGGCGTGCGTGAACTACTCGCCGACTTCGGCTACCAGAGCGTGGCCGCCCCCGGCTACGAATCCCCCGGCGTGGTGGTCTGCTACACCGACGACCCCGGCATCGTCGGCCGCTTCGCCGAGGCGGGGCTGCAGGTCGCCGGCGGCGTACCGCTGATGTGCGACGAAGGGGAAGGATTCCAGACCTTCCGCATCGGGCTGTTCGGCCTCGAGAAGCTGCACCATCACCAGCGCACCATCGACACCCTGCGCCAGGCTCTGGAGAAGGTCTCGGAGCCGGTTTCGACCCCGCCCGACGAGGCGTGAGGGGATCCGCAGGCGATCACGGCATGCATGATACGAAGAGGGCGGCCCCTGGGCCGCCCTCTTCACGTTGTCACGCGTCGCTTGCTGTCACTCGTTAATGCGACGATCAGGCTGCCCCGAAACCACGCGGTACGTAGCCCAAGTTGTTCTTGACCTCCTTGACGCCGGCGGTGTTCTCGGCCGCGACCTGCACCGCCATGCGCTCCTTGTCGCTCTCCACCAGGCCCCAGAGCTCCACCTTGCCCTGGCTGACGATAACGTTGATACGGTCGACCATCACGCCGGTGTTGTCGTCAATCTCCTTGAGGATCGCCTCGCGGATCTCGCGATCATCGGTACTGGCCGTGGTCTCGGGACCGGCTACGGCGAAGCCCTGCAACAGGTTGGCGCGGCTGACGATACCCACCAGCTTGCCCTCCTTCACCACCGGCACCCGCTTGATGTGGTGCTTCTCCAGCAGGCGCGAGATCTTCGCCAGCGGCATCGTCTCATCGATGGTGAGCGGGTCGGGGGTCATGATCTCGTGGGCGCGACGCCCGTGTGACTTGACGTACTCGCCGGGATCGTTGACGGCGAACAGCCGCAGCCACCAGGACTTGTTGCGCTTGTCGTCCTCGACGCGACGGATCAGGTCGCCCTCGCTGACGATGCCCAGCACCTTGTCGGCCTCATCCACCACCGGCACGGCACTGATGCCGTGTTCGAGCAGCAGGCTGGCGATCTCGCGCACTTCACTGTCTCGGCCTACGGTGATGACATTACGGGTCATGATATCGGCGGCTTGCATCGATGTTCTCCAGCGGGTTCAGGGGCTTGTACAAGCAACATAGCAATGCCCTGAACGCTTCGCCTTGATCCAGGCCAAAAACTGTCAACGCAGGATCGGGGGCTCCGGTCGAAGCCTGCCGGCCAGGCTGGTATATTTGCCCGCTTCGCTTGGCACCGTCTGCTGCAACAATCCACGACAAACGGGCAGGACTCCCATGACACTCTTCATGAGCCTCGTCGGGATGGTGACGCTGATAATCATCGCCCTGATCTTCTCCTACGACCGCCGGTCGATCCGCCTGCGCACGGTAGGCGGCGCCTTCGCCATCCAGGTCGGCATCGGCGCCTTCGTGCTCTACGTGCCCTTCGGCCAGACCGTGCTCAAGGCCATCTCCGACGCCGTCAGCCAGGTGGTGCTCTATGCCAACGACGGCATCGGCTTCGTCTTCGGCGGGCTGGCCGAGGTCGACAACATCGGCTTCGTCTTCGCCATCAAGGTGCTGCCGGTGATCATCTTCTTCTCTTCGCTGATTGCCGTGCTCTACCATCTGGGGATCATGCAGTGGGTGATCCGCATCCTGGGGGGCGCCCTGCAGAAGGCGCTGGGCACCTCGCGCACCGAGTCGCTCTCCGCCACCGCCAACATCTTCGTCGGCCAGACCGAGGCGCCACTGGTGGTGCGCCCCTTCATCGCCCGCATGACCCCCTCGCAGCTGTTCGCGGTGATGTGCGGAGGGCTGGCTTCGGTGGCCGGCTCGGTGCTCGCCGGCTACGCCGCCATGGGTGTGCCCATGGAGTATCTGGTGGCCGCCTCCTTCATGGCCGCCCCGGGCGGGCTGCTGTTCGCGAAGCTGATCATGCCCGAGACCCGCGAGCCCGCGGACAGCGTCTCGAAGATCGAGGAGGAGCACGAGGAGGACGTCGACAAGCCCAGCAACGTGATCGACGCCGCCGCCGCAGGGGCCTCCTCGGGGTTGATGCTGGCCGCCAACATCGGCGCCATGATGCTTGCCTTCATCGGCCTGATCGCCCTGATCAACGGCATGCTGGGGGGCATCGGCGGCTGGGTCGGCCTCGAGCAGCTCAGCCTGGAGTGGATCCTCGGCTGGCTGTTCGCGCCGCTCGCCTTCCTGCTCGGCATCCCCTGGGAGGAGGCCACCCTGGCCGGCTCCTTCATCGGCCAGAAGATCGTGGTCAATGAGTTCGTGGCATTCATCAACCTCGGCCCCTACCTGAGCGGCGAGGAAGTGGTGGCTGCCACCGGCCAGGTGATGACTCCTCACACCATGGCGATCCTGTCGTTTGCCTTGTGCGGCTTCGCCAACCTCTCTTCCATCGCCGTCCTGCTCGGCGGCCTGGGCAGCATCGCTCCCAGTCGCCGCCACGAGATCGCCCGCTACGGCCTCAAGGCGGTACTCGCCGGTACCCTCTCCAACCTGATGTCAGCCTCCATCGCTGGCTTCTTCATGGCGCTGGCGGCGGCCGGCTGATACCGGCGTCCGCCCCGCCTTCGCGCCCCGCCCCCGGGGCGCCACCAGACACCCTGACACCCCGCGACCAATGGATGCTTCCATGACCGATGACCTCCAGCGCACCGCCCGCCAGGCGCTGCCCCTGATGGACCTCACCAGCCTCAACGACGACGACACCGACCGCGGCATCGAATCGCTGTGCCGTCGTGCTCGCACCCCCGCCGGCACCCCCGCCGCGGTGTGTGTCTACCCGGCCTTCGTCACCACGGCCCAGCGCACCCTCAAGGCGCTGGATCTCGCCGGCAAGGTGCGGGTGGCAACGGTGACCAACTTCCCCCATGGCGGTGACGACATCATGGCCGTCGCCCGCGGGAGCCGCGAGGCGGTGGCCGCCGGGGCCGACGAGGTGGACGTGGTCTTCCCCTGGCGCACCCTGCTGGCCGGCGACGAGGAGACCGGTCGCGAACTGGTCGCCTGCTGCCACCAGGCCTGCGGCGATGCCACCCTCAAGGTGATCCTCGAGACCGGCGAGCTCAAGGACCCGGCGCTGATCCGCCGCGCCGCCGAGCTTGCCATCGAGGGCGGCGCCGACTTCCTCAAGACCTCCACCGGCAAGGTGGCCGTCAATGCCACCCTGGAGGCTGCCGAGATCCTGCTCGAGGTGATCAAGGCCAGCGGCCGGGACGTCGGCATCAAGGTCGCCGGTGGCGTGCGCACCACCGAGGATGCCCAGGCCTACCTGGCACTGGCCGAGCGGGTGATGGGCGCCAACTGGATCACCCCCGGACACTTCCGCTTCGGTGCTTCAGAGCTGTTCTATGACCTGCTGGTCGCCCTGGGCATGGCAGTGGCACCGGCCGGAGGCAAGGCATGAGCGCACCCGAAAAGACCCTGATCGAGGCACTGGTGGCGGTGCGCGATCGCGCCTACGCCCCCTACTCCCGCCACCCGGTGGGCGCGCTGGTAATCGGCGAGAGCGGTGCCCGCTATGCCGGCGCCAACGTCGAGGTGGCCCACTACAAGGGCATCTGCGCCGAGGCCTCGGCCATTTCCGCCATGGTCAGTGCCGGCGAGCGACGCCTGCGCGAGGTGTGGGTGATCGGGCCGGGTGCGCACCTCTGCACCCCCTGCGGTGACTGCCGCCAGCGCATCCGCGAGTTCGCCGACGAGCACACCCGCATCCGCGTGGTGAATGCCGACGGCGAGTTGCTGAAGGAGTACACCATGGCCGAGCTGCTCCCGGACGCCTTCGGGCCGGAGAACCTCAGCCAAGTCATCTGAGCGGCTGGCTTTTCGGAGACTCACCCGCCCGACTCGTCCTCATGCCCCGGCCCCTCGGCGTGGACCCGCTCCACGTCGACGATCCGCGAGCGGCTCATGACCACCTTCCAGCGCTGCAGGGTGGGTGGGCCATCGCCCTGGGTCTCGCGGATCACCAGATTGAGGAGGTGGCGCTTCTCCACCTCCTCGCGCACCACCTGGTCGCCCTCCTCCAGCCGGTAGACCCGGCGGCTGCCCTTGTCCATCAGTCGAGCGATCGGCGACAGGTCCAGGGCCAGTGTCTCGCGGGTGTGATCATAGCCGCTGAGGAAGCGCGTCGGCGACATCCGCGAACGGGAGCGGTAGTGCAGCACGATCTCCTCACGCTGGGCCACGCTGCGCTTGCGCACGCGCTTGATCTCCTCGTCGAGCCTGGGGTAGCGCTTGTAGTCGAACCACTCCAGCTGACGACCCACTACCTGATTGCGGGTCGGGTCCAGATACTGGCGGCGCCACTTGGGCCGGCCACGGCGCAGGAGGCGCCACAGGGTGTTGCGCAGGTCATCCTTGAAGACCTCGCGCAGCGCATAGATGCCGGCCATGGCCAGCACGAACAGCGCGGTGATATCGGCCAGGGTGTCGCGCACGCGAAGCAGACCCAGCGAGACGAACACCATCACCACCGCGGTGGCCAGCGCCTTCACTGCCTTCTGCTCGGCGTTACCCAGCTCCTGGGTCTTCTGCTTGAGGGTCACCGGGTATTCGATCAGCCGACGCAGCAGGCGCATCTTGTTGGACATCCTCGTGGGGTCACGCGTCACCCGCTCGGAGTTGTACTCGCGCTCGCGACGGTAGTCGTCCTCGGCGCGGCAGATCGCCACCAGGCGGGCGCGCACCGGCCGGAAACGCGCCCCCCGCGGCAGGCCGGCGAGCAGTGCCAGCAGGCGCTGCTCGGTGAACCAAGAGAGGTAGTTGTCGATGGTGGCGAAATAGCGGTGCAGGCTCTCCTCGCTGGGCTCATGACGGCGCAGGCGGCGCAGGATGCTCACCGCCAGGTCGACATGCTCGGCCAGGCGCTGCTCGAGGCTGGGGGGCTGCTCGCCCGCCTCTTCCTTCACCGGCTGGCTACGCCCCTCCGACGACCGCCCGTTGGTGGCTGTGTCTGCCTTTTCTCCCTTTTCCGCCTTCTCGGCTTTCTCTGCCTTCAGCGCACGACGGGCATCATCGATCAACGGCCCGGCGGCGCTCTCCATGGCCACCACGTACTGATAGGCGTAGAGGCTCAGGCTGAGACGGTAGTGCTCGGCATCCAGCCTGCCACGCTCGGCCAGGCGGCTGAGCACCAGCGGTAGCCGGTAGCGATCGCTGAAGTAGGTGCGCTTGACCTGGATCGCGGCGTGGTAGAAGTCCTCCTCGGCGATCACCTGGCCGGTCAGCCCCAGCTCGCCGGGCACGAACAGATAGAGATCGAGCCGGTGCGAGGTCTCCTCCTGCAGCACGCGGGAGACCTTGAGGTGGAGGCTGTCCTGGCGTTCGACGTGGATCACGCATGGGCCTCGCTGCCGGTTTCACGATACCTGCGCATCTACTGCCCCGGGTCCGGCGAGCCGCCGCTGCTGCTCGTCTGGTGATGAGGGTCGGCAACCCCGGCACGCCCCGGGGCGCGACCGGCGGCATCGCGCTCGTTGGCCCGTTCATCGCCATGCTCGCTGGAGCCATCCAGGCGGCCGCCGCCACGCCCCTCCATGCTGACGCTGAGCCTCGGCACGCCGAGGTCGACGCCCTGGGCCTCCATGCGCTGCTTGAGCAGCAGGTTGAAGGCCCGCGCCACGTCCCACTGCATCTCCGGTGCGGTGCGGAAGCGCATGCGCAGGATCGGGCAGCCATCCTCGAAGGCATGGATGCCCTGCATCTCCAGCGGTGACCAGATGTAGTGGCGCATCATGGGGTCCTGGCGCAGCGCCTGAGCGGTCTCCTGCATCAGGGTGATGGCATCGTCGATCTTCATTTCGTAGGGAATGCGGATCTTCATCAGCGCGATGCCGAACTGCCGCGACATGTTGTGGATCGAGTCGATGCGGCTGAAGGTGATGATATGCACGATGCCGTCGAGGTCGCGCAGGCGCACGGTGCGCAGGGTCAGCCCCTCCACCGTGCCCATGTGACCGTTGATCTCGACGAAGTCGTCCACCGCCAGGGAGTCTTCGATCAGGATGAAGATGCCGGTGATCAGGTCCTGCACCAGTGTCTGGGCGCCGAAGCCGAGTGCCAGGCCGATGACACCGGCACCGGCCAGCAGCGGTGTGACGTTCACCCCCAGGTTGGCCAGCCCGACGATGCCGGCGATGATCACGA
This sequence comes from Halomonas sp. C10-5, assembly GCF_057169305.1. Lineage (NCBI taxonomy): Bacteria > Pseudomonadati > Pseudomonadota > Gammaproteobacteria > Oceanospirillales > Halomonadaceae > Halomonas > Halomonas sp. C10-5. The sequence continues at coordinate 984,588 of NZ_CP175665.1, read as the reverse complement.
TGGCGGTGAAGATGACGTTGCGGATCATCGGCGTGATGGTCTGGGCACGGGCCTGGTTGACCCGCCGCCCGCGGGAACGCGCCGAGCTGGTCAACGCCCGCTGGATGGCGGTGTCGGCGAAGATCCACGCCAACCAGGCCAGCAGCAGGGTCAGGGCAATGGCCAGCAGGGCCTGGCCGATGCGCGCACTCGCCACGCCCTGGCTGCCGATGCCCAGCAGAGATCCGCTCCACACCTGCAGCGACAGCTCGGCGAAGGCCAGCCAGGTGGCGACGTGGGCCAGTACATAGCCGAAACGCTCGAGGCGAACGCGGTACTGGCTGACGCGCCGCCGGCGCTGCCGACGCTTGCGGCGTTCACCATGGCGACGCACCAGGCCGGTGACCACCAGGGCCAGGATCAGCAGCGCCGCCGAGATGATGGAGCGTGCCAGGGCGGTGCCCACATCACCGCCGGTGACGAAGATCGCCACCAGTGAGCCACCCACCAGCAGCAGCGCCGGCACGTGCCACAGGCTGCCCAGCACCTGCACGATGCTGGCACTGGCGCCGGGCTCGCGCCGCTCGCGCCAGGGGCGGTTGCGGATGATGTGCTCGATGGGACGCTTGAAGCTGAGGATGAAGCGCACGCTGAGCAGCGCCGCCAGCATATTGGCCAGCACCGAGAGCAGCCCGGCGAGTTCGGCACCGAGCAGGCCGGTGAGGCGCCCGGAATTGAAGGCATCGCCCAGCGCCACCAGGGCGCCGATCACGAACAGGGGGCGAAGACCATGGTTCTGCACCAGCTGTACCGCGACGAAACGGTGACCGCGGGTAAACTCCGAGACGAAGGTCTCCACTATCACCGACAGGGTGCGACCACACAGCGCGATATAGGCCACCACCAGCGCCAGCACGCGACCGCTGCTGGGCGGTACCAGCTGTGCGATCCCCAGGACCAGCGCGAAGGCCAGTGCCCAGGGCAGCATGCGGCGCAGGAAGTGCACGGTAAGCAGCCAGGCCCGCGGCTCGCGGGGCAGGTCCAGGGGCCAACCGCGACGCCTCGCCAGCAGGCGGCCCAGGGCGATCAGGATCACCAGCAGACCGCCCCAGATCACCAGCAGCACCGCCGCCTCGACCGCGAAGCGGATCAGGTCGGCATTGCCAGTCTCGGCCACCAGGGCACTCAGGTCACGCCAGCCCTGCTGCAGCTGGGCCTGCCAGCGCGCCAGCGGCGAATCCTGCCCCTCGGCCTGCTGGCCCAGGTCACTGATGGTCTCTGCCAGGGCGCCAAGCAGCCCCTCGCGCGGGGTGATGCCGCTCTCCTCGGTGGCCTCGCCGTGCACTTTCTGCAGGTCCTGCAGGCTCTCCAGCAACTGGCCGCGCCGCTCGGAGTCCTCGAGAGTCGCGATGATGCGCTCCAGCGACTCCTGGAAGGCCTGGGGGTCATGCTGCTGCTGATCTTCCGCGGAGGTCACCAGGCCCGGCAGATTGACCGCCTGGGCCTGAACCGCCGCCGCGGGCAGCAGCCAGACGGCCAGCCCCAGCAGCAGTCCGTAGAAAAGCATCCAGGCGGTGGTAAAGGAACCGAGGCGGCGGTGGGAGAACATCACATCTCCAGGTCGATGGCAGATTCAGGCAATGGGAATCGAGGCGTCGTGAGGAAAGGCCGATATGATACGCTCTCAGACGCTCCCATGTGACGCACAGGATGCCGCCATGACGCCGCTACCGCCACCCGAACCGCATACCCCCGACGGCGAGACCCGCCGCGTGGGGGTCGAGATCGAGTTTGCCGGCCTGCCTCCCCAGGATACCGCTGCGATGGTGTGCGAGCTGTTCGGCGGCGAGGTGAAGGTGATCAGCCCTCACCGCCTCAAGGTGGAAGAGACTCGCTGGGGCACCTTCACCATCGAGCTCGATACCCAGTATGCCCATCCCGATACGGAAGTGCTGGAGGCCATGCCCAGCGGCGACAGCGAGTGGGAGCGCCATCGCCACCAGATGCGCATCGACTTCCATAACCGCACCCGCGAGCTGATCGGCGACGTGGTCACCGGGCTAGTGCCCACCGAGATCGTCTGTCCACCGATCCCCTGGGACGAGCTCGGCGAGCTGGATGCGCTGTTCGAGGCGCTGCGCGAGCATGGCGCCAAGGGTACCGACGCCAGCCTGCTCTACGGCTTCGGGCTGCACCTCAACCCCGAGGTCCCCAGCCTCGAGGTGGAGAGCCTGCTCGACCACCTGCGTGCCTATCTGCTTACCGCCGAGTGGCTGCGTGAACAGATCGACGTAGATATCACCCGCGAGGTGCTGCCCCATGCCAACCCCTTCCCCAAGGCCTACGCCCTCAAGGTGCTGGCCGCCGACTACTCGCCGGACCTCGACACCCTGATCGGCGACTACCTGGCCGACAATCCGACCCGCAACCGCGAGCTCGACATGACCCCGCTGTTCGCCCATCTGCGACCGGATTACCCCCACGAGCTGTTCCGCAACAAGCTGGTCAAGTCCCGCCCCACCTTCCACTACCGGCTACCCGACGCGCGTCTCTCGCAGCCGGGCTGGGGCTCGGCGGTGGAGTGGAATCGCTGGCTGGAGGTGGAGAAGCTGGCCGCCGACAAGCCGGCGCTCCGCCAGCGTGCCGCCGGCTATGTCGCCAAGCACACCCGTTCGCCACTCACCCGCCTGTGGCTGCGCCTGCGCGGCTGGGTGAAGTCCACATGAGCGAGCGCCCGCTGATCGGCATCACCACCTCGGATCGCAAGAGCCATATCGCCTGGCTGTTCGACTGGTTTGCGGTGTGGCGCCACGGTGGCAGGCCACGGCGGCTGTCGCCGTCGCGGCCCTGGCCGGAGCGCCTCGATGGCCTGATCATCGGCGGCGGCGACGACATCCAGGCGCACCTCTACGATGCCGAGGTACAGATCGACGTGCGCGTCGACCCCCAGCGCGACGAGCTGGAGCTGGAACTGCTCGAGACCTTCATCCCCCGGGGCACTCCGGTGCTCGGCATCTGCCGCGGGGCCCAGCTGATCAACGTCTACCTGGGCGGCACCCTGGACCCGGACATCTACACCAGCCATGAGGGGCTCAAGCGGCGGCGCACGGTGCTGCCGCGCAAGACCGTGGATATCGTCGGTGACAGCCAGCTGCATCGCATCCTGCGGGTCAGCTGGTGTCGCATCAACAGCCTCCACCACCAGGCCGTCAGGCAGGCCGGACGCGGCATCGAGATCGTCGCCCGCGACCGCGACGGCCTGGTGCAGGGCATCGAGTCCCGCGACCACGACTTCCTGATCGGCGTGCAGTGGCACCCCGAGTGGCTGGTCTTCAACCGCCCCCAGCAGCGCCTGATTCGCGCCCTGGTCAGCGCCGCACGGGCCGCCTAGCGTCCGGCTGCACACCGCTTGCGATGATCCCAGAAAAAAACCGGGGCCACCCTTGGGTGGCCCCGGTGCATCGGGCGGTGGATGAGCGGCTCGGGCCTCAGCCCTCCAGCGTCGCCTCCAGGGTGATCTCGGCCTTAAGCAGCTTGGAGATCGGGCAGTTCTCCTTGGCGCCATTCGCCGCTTCCTCGAAGGCGGCCTGATCGGCACCCGGCACCCGGCCGACGGTGGTCAGGTGCACCGCGGTGACCGACAGGGTGTCCGGATCCAGGGTCACCTTGGCCTTGGTATCGAGGCTGTCGGCGGTGTAGCCCGCCTCACCGAGCACCAGCGACAGGGCCATGGTGAAGCAGCCGGCATGGGCCGCGCCGATCATCTCCTCCGGATTGGTGCCCTCGGCACCCTCAAAGCGCCGGCGGAAGTCATACGGCGTATCCTTCAACACCCCGCTTCGGGTAGAGAGCGTACCGCCTCCTTCCTTCAGGCTGCCCTTCCACTGTGCGCTGGCAAAGTTCTCGATCGACATATCGGCTCCTTGTGTTGTGCGATGGGATATCTCACCTTCACACCATAGATCATGGGGCCCGGATTCCCATGACTCAAGGGTTGATTGCAACGCCGTCGACCAGCACCCAGAATACATGGAAGAATTTTCCAAGATTATAAAAAAGGAGCCACGCCATGCTGTCCTCCACCAGCGTCACCCTGCCCGCTACCGCCCATGAACCCGCCATCGAGCTGCCGGCCATCGGCCAGGGCACCTGGTACATGGGTGAGGGGCTTGCCCCGCGCAGCGACGAGATACGCGCGCTGCAGCACGGCCTGGCCATGGGCCTGACCCTGATCGATACCGCCGAGATGTATGCCGATGGCGGCGCCGAGAGGGTGGTGGGCGAAGCACTGGCCGGGCGGCGCGACGAGGCCTTCCTGGTCTCCAAGGTCTACCCCTGGAACGCGGGCCGGGATTCGGCCATCGCCGCCTGCGAGGCGAGCCTGAAGCGCCTGCGCACCGACCACCTCGATCTCTACCTGCTGCACTGGCCGGGCAGCATCCCGCTGGATGAGACCCTGGAGGCCTTCGAGCGCCTGCGCGAGGCCGGCAAGATCCGCCGCTTCGGGGTCTCCAACTTCGACATCGACGAGATGCGCGCGCTGCACGCCCTGCCCGGCGGCGAGGCCTGCGCGGTGAACCAGGTGCTCTACCACCTGGGCTCCCGGGGCATCGAGCACGCCCTGCTGCCGTGGCAACGCGAACATGGCATGCCGACCATGGCCTACTGTCCGCTGGCCCAGGCCGGCGGCCTGCGCGAGGACCTGCTCGGCCACCCCGAGGTGCTGGGCATCGCCGCACGCCACGGCATCACCCCGGCCCAGGTGCTGCTGGCCTGGGCGATCCGCCCGCACGATGGCCGCCGGGACGTCATCGCCATCCCCAAGGCCGCGCGGACCGAGCACGTGGAGCAGAATGCCGCCGCCCTGCATGTCAGGCTCGATGACGACGTCCTGGCCCGCCTGAACGCCACCTTCCCGGCCCCGGACCGCAAGGTGCCGCTGGATATCGTCTAGCCCGGCAGCGGTCAGGAGGTGCCGCGCAGCCTGGCCAGCGCCTGCGCCAGGGCCTCATGGCCCACCTCGCGCAGCGCCGCGATATTGCGCTCGGGAATCGCCTCGGGATCCGGGTAGTGGGCCAGCGCCTGCTCCAGCCCCGCCTCGCGCAGCAGGTGCAGCATCGGGAAGGGCGAGCGGTTGGTGAAGTTGGCGGGATCCTCCGGCTCGGCATCCGCGAAGCGATACTCCGGATGGAAGCTCGCCAGCTGATAGGTGCCTTCATAGCCTTGGTCGGCCAGCAGCGCCTCGGCCACCTCCAGGAAGTCCAGGTAGTCGTCGAAGGCCTCGAGGCCCGGGGTGAGCACCAGCAGGGTGGTCTCGATAGCGCGTGTCTCGTCGAGGCGTTCGCACTCGGCCACCAGGGTCAGCAGGGCCTGCTCCCAGTCGCCGGCGTCCAGGATGACGTAGCGGACAGTGTCGCGGGCCACCTCGCGGCCGGCGAAGGGGCAGACATTGCGGGCGACCACGAAGGTCTCCACCCATTGGCGGGTAGCGGCGAGGGGATCAACGGCTTGGGTCATGGTCGGCTCGGCAGGAGAGTGGGTCGGCAGTATAGCGCAGCGCCTGCGTCCCCGAGGCCTGCGCCAAGCCTCCTAGCCACGTTCACCCCCGCGGCGAGAGGCCAGGCGATCCGCCAGCCGCGTGGGCTCCGGCAGCTTGGTACGCCCCAGGCATGCGACCACCCACGCCAGCGCCGTGGGCAGCGCGACCCGATGCCCCGGCGAGACGAAGAGCGGCTTCACCCCGCCCCGCGAGCGCAGCACCGCGCCGATCACCTCGTCCTCGGGGCCATCGACCAGCGGCGTCCAGTCGCCCCGCGCCGGGCCCGGCTCGCCATGGCGCCCGCACAACCGCGACTTGGCCACGCCGATGGTGGGCAGGTCGAGCCACAGCCCCAGGTGGCTGGCCACCCCGAGCCGTCGCGGATGGGCGATGCCCTGGCCATCCACCATCACCAGCTCGGGGCGCACGCTCAAACGATCGAAGGCGGCCAGCGCCGCCGGTACCTCGCGAAACGATAGCAGCCCCGGGATATAGGGCATCCGCGTTGGCTCGCGCTGCACCACCTGCTCCACCACCTCGAACCGCCTGTCCTCCCCGGGCGGCCAGGCCATCACCACCACCGCCGCCCGGGTGATCGCCCCACCGTCCTCGAAGCCGATATCCACCCCGGCGATATGACGCACTTCACCCAGGCGATCCTTGCGCTCGACGCGCCCGGAAAGACGCTTCTGCAGGGCGATGGCATCTGCCGGGGCAAGGTTCCATTCATGAAGGCAAGAGAGTGGCATGGGGGCTCCTGTTCCACGACGTGAGGAGCGCTGGGGACAAGCCGAAGAGGGGGTCCTACGCCAGGGATGGCGTCGGTAGCGCCCAAGGAGGGGTTCACAGCGCCCCCTCGCAGGCTTGTCGCCAGATCAGCTTCGACCAGAAGTACCGCAGGCCTCCTGAACAACCGCTTTCGAGTGACATAGACTATCGCCTTCAGATACCGGCAGGAAGGGAGACCACCATGAAGCTGATCCACACCGCCGACTGGCACCTGGGCCAGAGCTTCCACGGCCAGGAGCGCCACGCTGAACACCGCGCCTTCCTGACCTGGCTGCTCGATACCCTGGCCCAGCGCCAGGCCGACGCCCTGCTGGTGGCCGGCGATATCTTCGACGTGGTCAACCCCTCGCTGCGCGCCCAGGAACTGCTCTATAACTTCATCGTCTCCGCCCACGAGCGGCTGCCGAGCCTGGACATCGTGCTGATCGCCGGCAACCACGACAGCGGCAATCGCATCGAGCTGCCCGCCCCGCTGATGCGCCGCCTGCGTACCCACGCCCTGGGCCGAGTGAGCTGGCTGGACGACGGTCGCCTCGATGCCGAGCGCCTGCTGGTACCGCTCAACGACGCCACCGGCGAGACCCGCGCCTGGTGCCTGGCACTGCCCTTTCTGCGCCCAGCCGAGGTCACCGGCGCAAGAGTGGCCAGTGACGACGACGCCTCCCCCAAGGATGACGGCCCCAACGACTATGTAGCGGGCATCACCCGCGTGCACCGTCAGCTGATCGAGGCCGCTCGCGACCGACGCCAGCCCGGCCAGGCGCTGGTGGCCATGAGCCACGCCCACCTGCATGGCGCCGCGGTCTCCGAGGCCAGCGAGCGACCCATCGTGATCGGTGGCGAGGAGTCGATCTCCGCCGCCCTCTTCCCGGCCGAGATCGCCTACGTGGCCCTGGGCCACCTGCACCGCGCCCAGCAGGTAGGCGAGGCGCGCATCCGCTACAGCGGAAGCCCCCTGCCGCTGGACTTCAGCGAGGTCGCCTATCCCCACCAGGTAGTGGAGGTGACCCTCGATGGCGAGGCCCTGGGCAACACCCAGACGATCCCCGTGCCGCGCCCGGTGGCCATGCATCGCATCGGCCCCGGCCCGCTCGAGGCGGTGCTGGCCGAACTCGAGACGCTGGAAGATGACCCGGGACTGTCCAGGGAGCAATGGCCCTGGCTGGAGGTACGCGTGGAGCTGGACGCCCCGATTCCCGACCTGCGTGCCCGGGTGGATGCCGCCCTGGCGGGCAAGGCACTGCGCCTGCTGCGCCTGGAGCGTCGCCTGCCCCGCGTCGAAGGCAATAACGGCCCGGCGCGGGTCGACCTGGAGACCCTGGGCCCACGCAAGCTCTTCGAGCGCACCTGGGAGGGCCGCTGGGGCGAGCCACCGGACGCCGATGTTCTGGCCGACTTCGACCGTCTGCGCCAGGAGGTACAGGACGCCGACCACGGGGAGGAGCCGGCATGAAGATCCTCGCCCTGCGCCTGGAGAACCTGGCCTCCCTGCCCGGCCCGCTGGAGCTCGACTTCACCTCGCCACCGCTGGCCGATGCCGGCCTGTTCGCCATTACCGGGCCCACCGGTGCCGGCAAGAGCACCCTGCTCGATGCCCTGTGCCTGGCGCTCTACGGGAGCACCCCGCGGTTGCGCCAGGCACCGAGCCGCGACAGCCAGATCGATGACACCGCGGACTCCACCCTGACCACCGGCGATGCACGCACCCTGCTGCGCCGCGGCACCGCCGGGGGCCACGCCGAGGTGGATTTCCTGGGCCGCGACGGGCTTCGCTATCGCGCCCGCTGGGCGGTGCGCCGGGCCCGCCACAAGCCCGGCGGGCGCCTGCAGGCGGTGGAACAGTCGCTGACCGACCTCGATGACGACCGCCTGCTGACCGCCCAGAAGCGCGAGTTCGACCGTCTGCTGCCGGAGCGCCTGGGGCTCACCTTCGAACAGTTCACCCGCGCCGTGCTGCTCGCCCAGAGCGAATTCGCCGCCTTCCTGCAGGCCGACGACAACGCCCGCAGCGACCTACTCGAGCGCCTCACCGGCACCCGCGAATACTCCGAGATCTCCATGGCCGCCTACCGCCGCACCAGCCAGGCGAAGAAGGCCGTGGAGGCCCTGGAGACACGGCTCGCCGACGACCTGCCTGCCGCGCCCGAGGTCCGCGCCGAACTGGAGCGCACCGCCGAGGCCAGCCGCCGGGCCCTCGACGAGCTGCAGAAGCAGGCGGAATCGCTCAAGGCCGAGCGGCGCTGGCACGACGACGATGACCGCCTGAACAAGGCCTGGTATGACGGCCTTGCCCAGCGGCAGGCCGCCGAGGAGGAGTGGCAGGCACTCGCCGGGCAGCGCGCCGACCGCGGCTGGCACCGGCTGATCGCCCCGCAGCGCCACGCCCTCGGCCGCCAGGCCGAGCTGCCCGACGAGATCGCCGCCCTGCAGGCGACCCACGCCGGCACCCTGAAGGCGCGACAGGAGGCCGACACCGAGCAGCAGGCCGCCGGCCAGGCCCTCGAACAGGCAGAACAGTCGCTTGAGGCAACCGGCGAGGCCCGCCGACGGGCCGAACCCGAACTGCGCCAGGCCCGCGAACAGGCCCAGCGCCTGGCCACACTGGAGCAGCGACTCGGCGAACTGGAGGCGTCTCTGGACCGGCAGCGGCGACACGCCGATGAGCTGGCCGGTCAACACCGCCAGGCCCAGGCCGCACAGCAGGACCGCCAGCGCCAGCGCGACGACTGGCAGGCGACGCTGCACAGGCTGCTGGGCGGCCACGCCGACCTCGACAGCGCCCGCCAGGCCGCTCAGCAGGCTCATGACCAGGCTGCCCGGCGTCACCTCGCCTTGGAGGAGCTGGCCAGTCGCTGGCAGGAGTTCGGCCGCGCCACCCAGGCCCACACGCGGCTGACAGGCCAGCTCGACGAGCAGCGCTCACGGCGGGACAGGCTGCTGGCCGAGGGTCAGACCGCCCGTGAGCTCCTCGACCGCAGCCAGGCCCATTTCGAGAGCGTCAGTGCACTGATCGAGCGTAGCCGCGCCGTGCGCAGCGAAAGCGTGGTGCGCCTGCGCGAGGCCCTGAAGCAGGATGAGCCCTGCCCGGTATGTGGTGGACTCGACCACCCCTGGCGGCAGCGGCCACCGGCCACACCCGAGGCGGCCCAGCTGGCCGCCCAGGAGCAGGAGGAAGCGCGCCAGCTCGACGAGGCCCGAAATGCCCGCGATACCGCCCAGAAGCGACGCGACGAACTGGTGGGTGACTATCGCGGCGTGGAGCGCTCGCTCAAGCAGTTGGCTGCCGATCTCGAGGCCGCCGAGCAACGCCTGGACAGCGCCCGACAGGCGCTGGCGGGGCATCCGCTGCAAGGGGAGTTCACCGCCGTCGACGAGGCTCAGCGCGACGGCTGGCTGCAGGCCCAGCGCGAGCAGAGCGAGGCGCAGCGCCACCGGCAGCGCCAGGCACTGGACGAGCTGAACCGGGCCGAGGCGGAGCTGGCCCCGCTGGAGAAGGCGCTCCAGGAGGGGCGTCTCGCGCTGACCCGCCTGGAGACCGAGAAGACCGGCGCCGACCGACAGCTGGCCGAACTCGAGGGGCAGCTGCCACCCCTGCGCCAGCAGCGCGACGAGCTCGCCCGCACCCTCGCCGAGCGACTCGGCGACCACGCCTCACCCGACGCCTGGCAGCAGCAGCTCGAGGCGCACCAGGAGAGCACCCGCCAGACACGCGACAACGCCTTGGCGCACCTGCACGACGTCCAGCGAGAGAACCAGCGTCTCACCCAGCTGGCGGAGCATGAGGCCCGACAGCTGGAGCAGCGCCGCCAGGAGCAGCAGCGCCTGACGCAGCAGCTCGACGAGTGGCGCCGCGCCCACCCGGGGCTGGATGATGACACCCTGGCGAGGCTGCTGAGCCAATCCGAGGACGAGGCCAGGGAGGCGGAACGGCGGATCGAGGCAAGCGACCAGCAACGCCAGCGGGCCACCGCCACCCTGGCCGAGCGGCGTGACGCCCTGCTGCACCACCGTAGGGGCCAGGCGTTGACCGAGGGCGAGGATGATCAGGCGCTGCTGGATGAGGCGGTCGCCGGGACACTGCAGCAGCGCCGCGCGGCCCTCGACGAGGCCTGGGCCGAACTGGGCCCCAGGCTGGAGGCAGCCCAGCGGGCCCGGGATGAATCGGCCTTCGCCTTGAGTGACGACCAGCGCAGGCTCGAGCGCCAGAAGGCCGCCCAGGACGAACTGGAGGCCGCCCGCAGCGAATACCGCCGCTGGGGACGCATCAGCGAGCTGATCGGCTCCGCCGACGGCAAGGTCTTCCGGCGTATCGCCCAGGCCTACAACCTGGAGCAGCTGCTCGAGCACGCCAATACCCACCTGGCCGGGCTCAGCCGCCGCTACCGACTGATCCGCGGCGGCAGCGACCTCGGCCTGCTGGTGGTGGATCAGGACATGGCCGACGAACGCCGCTCGGTTCACTCCCTGTCCGGCGGCGAGACCTTCCTGGTCTCGCTGGCCCTCGCGCTGGGGCTCGCCTCCATGGCCTCGGGGGAGCTCACCATCGAGTCACTGTTCATCGACGAGGGCTTCGGCAGCCTCGACCCGCAGTCACTGGCCCTGGCCATGGATGCCCTGGACGGCCTGCAGGCGCTGGGCCGCCGCGTCGGCGTGATCTCCCACGTCCAGGAGATGCACGAGCGCATCCCGGTGCAGATCCAGGTGGAACCGCAGGGTAACGGCACCAGCCGGGCAAGCATCGTCAGCGCCTGAGGGGGGCGCCGCCGTCGTCGTGCGCGCCCTGCCGGGACGCCCAGGCAAAGCCGAGCAGGCCGAAGATCGGCCCGGGGACCAGCAGCCAGGCGGCGTTCAAACCGACCCGCTCGAACAGCGCCGTGGTGGCGGCGATCGAGACCACGGTAATCGCAAAGCCGATGGAGTTCTGGATCGCCAGGGCGGCCCCCACGAGCTCGCGCGGGCAGGCCTTGGCCGCCAGCGCCGAGAACTGTGGCGAGTCGGCGATCACGGTGGCCCCCCACACCAGCAGCAGCAGGCCCAGCACGGGGGCCGGCAACCCCTCCCAGAACAGTGCGAAGAGCAGGGCACAGAGGCCCGAACCGGCCAGGGCACCCAGGGCTACCCTGGCGCTGCCCAGGCGGCGCGACAGCAGGCCGCCGACCAGGCAGCCCAGCGCGCCCACGGCGATGATGCCGAACGCCATGCCGGAGACCCCGAGCACGCCATACTCAGCGGCCAGCACCGAGTGCGACACCAGCAGCGGCACCACCGTCCAGAAGGCGTAGAGCTCCCACATGTGGCCGAAGTAGCCCAGGGCGGCCGCGCGAAAACGCGGCAGCCTGAAGGCATCCAGGACCGTGGCACGACGCGCTGCCCCGCTGGCCGATGCCTGGCGCTGTCGGGCATCCGGCAGGTGCGGCCCATCCCCCAGCCACAGGATCAGCAGGGCTCCCAGCAGCGCCAGCCCCGAGGAGGCGAGGATGACGGCCTGCCAGGGGAGCTCGGCCCCCACCTCCCGCAGCCCATGGGGCAGCGCCGTGCCCAGCGTCAGCATGGCGACCAACTGCGCCAGCGCCTGGCCGGTTCGCTCCGGCGCCCAGCTGACGATCAGCTTCATGCCCACCGGGTAGATGCCCGCCAGCGACAGGCCCACCAGGAAGCGGAACAGCATGGCGCTGGCCAGCCCCTCCGAGAGCCAGACGAAGCCGGCGTTGAACAGCGCTCCGGCGATGGCACTGCACACGAAGATACGACTGGCACGATAGCGATCCGCCAGGCCGCCCAGCGCCATGATCAGGGTGCCGAGGATGAAACCGCTCTGCACCGCGCTGGTCAGCCAGCCGATATCGGCGGCGCTGGCCTGCCAGGCGCGCATCAGGTCATCCGTCGCACTGTTGGCGCTGAACCACAGCGAGGTGCCGAGCAGCTGGGCAAGGGCGATAATGGCCACCGGCCATGCCGGGCTGCCGGCGCTCATTGCGCCGTTCGCGGACGCCATGGCGCTCCTCCGGTTGTTCCCCGCGCCATGCCGGGCGCCGGAGCGCTGGACGGCGTCACCAGGGCAGCACCTCGCCGTTGCTGTGCCAGAAGCCACCGCTGTTCTCCAGGGTCAGCTCCTCGATGCGCTTGGCAATGCCCGCGGCGGCCTCCTCGGCGCTGATCATGCCGCCGAAGTTGACCATGCGCGTCTTCACATACCCGGGATGGATCTGGGCCACGGCGATGCCGCGCGGCTTGAGGTCCATGGCCAGCGACTTGCCGAAGGCATTGAGCGCCGCCTTGGAGGCGCGATAGCCGTAGCGGCCGCCGGAGTCGTTGTCGGCGATGGAGCCCATGCGGCTGGTGATGTTGGCGATCCTGGCGCCCTCACCCAGGTTGTCCAGCAGCGCCTCGCTCACCCGCAGCGGCGCATAGGCATTGATCTCCATCTGGCTGCGAATGGAGTCGAAATCGATCTCGCCCAGTGATTCATCCCTGAGCATCCCGGCATTGTTGATCAGCAGGTCCAGGCGGTGACCCGCCAGTTCCCCCTTGAGGCGATCAACGTCCTCGGCGCGGGTCACGTCGATGCCCTCGATCAGCGTCTCGGCGACGTCGCGCAGCTCGGCGGCCTCCTCGCCGCCACTGCGGCAGACGCCGATCACCGCCCAGCCGGCGGCGTGATAGTGGCGAGCCAGGGCCAGGCCGACGCCGCGGTTGGCGCCGGTGATCAGTACGGTGGCAGTCATGTGAACACTCCCACGCATCATGCGACGCATTGATGCGGGGCTTCAGGCTCTCGCCGCCAGAGCGTTGAGAGCGTGACCGGTGTTCTCGGTTTGCCAGGGGAGCTTCTGCCCGCTGACAACTGCCCGTCCTTGCGGCGGGTCAGCTTGTGTTTCCAAGCCCAATAGCGGGCACCGATGTTGTAGCTGGCGTTGAGGTCGGCGTTGTACTGCTTGCCGTTCGGAAAGGTAGCCAGTTCGTGCTGTGCCTTGTCCCGCTTGACGCGACCCGAGCCATCGAAAGCCCAGGAAGACGTGCCCCGGGCATAGACGTAGACAACCCGACCACCCGCCTCGGCCATTTTCTGCTCGATCAGCGTGGCCAGCCAGCGATGCAGCCACTGATGAAAGCGCTGGCGAAGTCCCGACCGCTTCTTGCCGGCTTTGGGGCGCCAGCCCTTCAGGTCTTCCAGCACGATCACATCGGCTCCCTGTGCCAGTGCGAAGTCGACCAGTCGACGGGAGGTCTGCTGGGCGATGTCCTCGTTGATGTGCTGGGCCTTGCGATACCATGTCCGCCCGAACCCTTTCGAGAGCCTGGCGGTCTTGCGCGCCTTGCGGCGAATCAGCGTGGCGCGCTTGTCGCGACGGTCTATGTCCGCGGCGGGGTGGAAGAATCCACGCGCTGCGACAGTGCCGTCCGGTGTCACGATGCTGGCCGTGGCCAGCGTATTGATCCCCACGTCCACGGCGCATGCGCGCTGCTGGTCAGGGAGGGATTGAGGCGCCAACGCCACCGGCACCGCCAGGTGGCAGCGTCGATTGAGCACCAGGGTGGGCGACTTCACCGTGCCGAGAAGATGGCGCTGACGTACCGCCTTGATCGCCACGTTATGCCACAGCCACTCCTTGCCATCCCACAGCTTCAGGCTGGCGGTGGTGAAGTCGGCATCGAACTTGACCAACTGCCCGCGATACATCGCCGGATAGCAGCCAGCCACGGGGTTGAAGCGCGGTGGCTGGGCATTTTTCCGCTGGCGATCTCCCGACTGCCAGGCCCAATAGCGGGTCAGGTAGCTCGATACCTGGCCCTTGACGAACTCGATGGCGGCTCGGCGCAGGTAAGACGGAAACTTATAGAAACGCTTGGCGAAGTAGTGGTGGCGAGGCGAGGGATTTTTACTGGTGGGGTGCATCAGCCGCTCCACGGCAGCGGCAAAGCTGGAGGCCTGCTGCAGCGACGGCCAGTTGGCCAGGACCACCACCGACAACGCACGGCAGAACTGGCGATACTCCGCCAGCGTCAAACGCATCAGGTGTCGCTGCTGCGTCGTGGCTTGTAGTGGCCACTTGTCCGTGCGAATCATGGTTCGAGTCATGGAAAAAGCCTAAGCCATTACCTGATATTTATCCAGCATTTGCCTTGACGTTCGCCAAGGCTCGCCGCTTAACTAGCGCATCACGCTTCGCGTCGATACGTAGGATGCGCGGCTGACTGGCTCAACTCCTGGATAGATGATGGGGACAGGTCAAAGGTGGAGGAGCCGGCCACGCAGTTCAACCCGGCCCTGCGCCTGGGCTCAGGATGCCAGCGGCGCGAGGGCGACAACCTGCTCACGCAGGTCGCGCTTCTGCTCCTCGAGGGCGGCACACCAGGCAGCGCACTCCTGCCGGCGCCTGGGAGCATTGCGGGAAGCGGCGGCAAAGGCCTCGATCCAGGCCTGGCGGCTGCACAGGTCCTGGAAATCGCCGAGCACTCCCTGGCGACGCTTCAGCCCTTTCAGCAGCCGCCGATGGCGCTTGGGGTCCAGTTCGGCCAGGTAGCGGATGCGCTTCACCCCCTTGCGCAGGTCATGGAAGGCCTCGTCGGGGCTGGCGACGCCGAGGGCGGCAAGCTCGCGATCGTGTTCGGCGATGCGCTCCACGAGCACCCTGTCGACGCGCCGTGAATCCAGGCCAGCCAGCGCCTGCTGGAAGCGGTTGCCATTGAGGAAGGCCTGCCATGCCGCCATCTCCTCGGCATACTCGGATTCACCGAGCTGCCGGCACAGCGCCTCATGCCGCTCCCGCTCGCGGGCGGCCAGCCAGTCATGCAGGGTCATCCGGATCCGCTCCGAGAGCGGCGCCGGCCGAGCATCCAGGCTCTCCAGGAAGACGTGAAGGTCGCGCAGCTCGCTGGTGGCCTGGGCACGGCGCTTGAGCCGCTTCAGCCGCTTCTTCAACCCGGGCACCCTGGCGATGGCGAGCAGAGACTCGCCGATGGCACGGCTGCGGCGCAGGTTGACCCGATACTGGTGCAGGAACTCGGGGTCGATGCCGGCGATCACGCCCGGCTCCAGGGCACGGACCAGGCGATACTGTTGGCACAGCAGCGCGTGAACCCGGCTCGCCGGGTCGGCCTTGCGCAGGTCGGGTGCGACCGGGGCCCGGCGCTTGAAGAGGGCATGGCTCGCCTCGGCGGGCGTCAGGCTGGCGGTGAGCTCGGCGCCGTGCCTGGCCAACGCCTGCCAGGAGGGAACAGGCAACGCCAGGCATACCAGGCCGCCGGTCGGCAGCGACGCCGGGGCCTCGGGACACAGCCAGCGGGCCAGCTGCAGCAGGGCCGGATTATGGCCGATCACCAGCACGCGCTCGCTCGCCTCCGGCAGGCGTCTCACCCACTCGAGAAGCGCCTGCCCCTCGAAGGTATAGAGATCATCGTGAAGCTGTACCCGATCGGCCACCCCGAGGCCGGGCAATACGCTGTCCACGGCCTCCAGGGTCTGCAGGCAGCGCCTGGCGCTGCTGACGTGGATGTCACCCTCAAGTGCACCCCATCGCTGCAGGGGAACGGCCATCGCCTCGGCCTGATGCCGACCTCGCCGCCGCAAGGGACGCCGATGATCGGCCAGGTCGGCACGTGACGACTTCGCCTTGGCATGGCGCATCAGGTAAAGATGTCGCATGGACTCGCTCCGAACCCCGGTGTGTGGTGCCTAGCGTAGACCACTCCCGCCATCACCACCTCGCCGGCAAGCCTGCTGGGCCGCGGCATGCGGCCCTGTGAGAGACTATCCTCCTGAGTGGTCCCACACTGCGCGAGGGAAGTCGCCCATGCCATCATCCAGGAAGAACGAAATCATCCTCTGGAAGGCCCTGTTCGAGGAGTCCTGGGATGGCATGGTGGTCCTCAGGCTCGACGGCAGCATCTACCGGGCCAACCGCCGCTATGCCGAGATGCTGGGCTACACGCTGGAGGAGCTGGGCTCACTGCATGTGTGGGATCTGGATGCCGGTTTCAGCAAGAGTGAGCTGCTGAACATGCTCCGCACCGTCGACAGCGCCGGAGCGCACTTCGAAACCCGGCAACGCCGCAAGGATGGCAGCGTCATCGACGTGGAGCTCAGCAACAACGGCGCCACCTATCAGGGCGACAAGCTGATCTTCTGCATCGTGAGGGACATCACGGCCCGCAAGGCCAACGAAGAGAAGCTTCGGCAGAGTGAGACGCTGCTGCGCGGCATCGCCTCCCAGGTACCCGGGGCGCTCTACCAGTACCGCATGGCACCGGATGGCTCACGCAGCTTCCCCTACTTCAGCGAGGGCATCGTCGAGCTGGGCGGCCTGCCGCTCGATGCGATTTCGGGGCCGGAAACGGATCCTGCCATGTCGAGGATCCTCCCCGAGGATGCCGCGCGCGTGGAAGCCCAGACCCAACACAGCGCCGCCACCATGGATAACGTCCACGTCGAGTTCCGGGCCCTTCACGCCGACGGGTCGATTCGTTGGGTCGAGTGCCGTTCGACACCGCAGCGGGAGGCCGACGGCGGCATCCTCTGGACCGGCATCCTGCTGGACATCACCCAGCGCAAGCGGGCGGAGGAGCGCGTGCAGGCCATGGCGATTACCGACGGCCTCACCGGCATCACCAACCGCCAGGAATTCAGCCGCCTGCTGGACAGGGAGATGGAGCGTGCCAGCCGCTACGCCTCGCCTCTCTCGCTGATCATGTACGACCTCGACCACTTCAAGCACATCAATGACCGCTTCGGCCATAACAGCGGCGACGATGTGCTGAAGAGGGTTGCCGGACTGGTCAACGACAGCATCCGTGGCATCGACCACCACGGGCGATGGGGTGGCGAGGAGTTCATGGTGATGCTGCCACACACCGGCCTCGAGGCGGCCAGCAGGGTCGCTGAGAAGCTGCGGCAGACGATCGCCAACCATCGCTTCGAAACGATCGGCAGTGTCACCGCCAGCTTCGGCGTAGTGGAACTGGCTGGCGGCGAGAA
This sequence comes from Halomonas sp. C10-5, assembly GCF_057169305.1. Lineage (NCBI taxonomy): Bacteria > Pseudomonadati > Pseudomonadota > Gammaproteobacteria > Oceanospirillales > Halomonadaceae > Halomonas > Halomonas sp. C10-5. The sequence goes on along the minus strand of NZ_CP175665.1, from coordinate 967,306 downwards.
CTCCCGGTCACTGGCCCAGCGGGTGGACGAGGCGCTCTACCGGGCCAAGGAGCTCGGCCGGAACCGTGTCGAGGCCCGGGCGAGTCATCAGGATGCTCAATAGCTGGACGAACTGGCCAGACCCGCCCTGGCCTCGCGGCGGGCGGTGTGCCAGCGGTAGCCCAGCGCCACGATCAGGACCAGCCCCACCACGCCCAGCATGGGATAGACGGTGCCGATCAGGGTGCTGAAGCCGAACTGGCTGAGCACCAGGCCCACAGTGGTAAATAGCACGCTGAACACCTTGAAACGGCTGGTCTCCGGCGTCGCGAAACGCGCCGTGAAGGCGAAGAACATGCCCACCGCCGTGCTGTAGATCATGCAGATCAGGGCCAGCGACATGACCATGGCCACCAGCGGAGACACCGCCGTGGCCAGCATCAGCGACGGCATATCGACCCCGACGAGGCGCTCGAGGTTGGCGAACAGGCCGATGTTGAGCAGGAAGATCAGCACGCCGAGGCCCACGCCGCCCAGGATGCCTCCCAGCGCCGCCTCGCGGGAATCGCGGGTCAGCCCGCCGATCACCGAGAGCATGGGGAAGCCCACAGCGATATTGAAGGAGGCGTAGAGCAGTGCGCCGATGAACCAGTGCGAGACCGGCCAGCCCTTGCTGATGGTCGGCACCTCGGTCGCTGCGGCCTCCAGCGTCTCCAGCGAGGCGCTGCTGGTGAAGAAGGAGTAGACGGTGATGGTCAGCACCAGCAGCAGCAGGACCGGCATGATCGCGCTGATCAGGTTGATGATTCCCCGGACCCGCAGGCACAGGGTCAGGATGACCAGCACGCTGAGCAGCACCCCGCCGAACAGCGGCGGCAGGCCATACTGCTGGGCGAAGATGGAGCCGCTGCCGGCCAGCATCACCACGCCGACGCCGAACAGGAAGAACGAGAGCACCAGATCGATGGCCAGTCCCGCCCGCGTGCCGAACAGCGCCACCAGCACCTCCTTGTGGGAGCGCGCCTGCATGCTGGAGCTCATCCGTGCGATCTGCATGCCGAGAAACGCGAACAGCAGGGCGCTGACCAGGGTGCCGGCGATCCCGATGACGCCGTAGCCGGTGAAGAACTGCAGCACCTCCTGGCCCGAGGCGAAGCCACCGCCGATAATGATCGACATGAAGGTCATGGCGATCAGGAAGGGTTGTTTGCTCATCAGAATTACCTCGTTGCACTGCGGGATCACGCCGTCCGCGGGGGATCGGGAACCCGGCTCGGGTCGGAAACCGGCGCGCGACGCTCCGGATCGGGGATGGACGGGCACCGAACACAGGGGTCCGGCGCCAATGGAAACTTAGCATGCACAGCATGCACAAAGTACACGATAAGAAAAATAGTTTCCTATCGTAAAATTGTCTTCCACCCCTCCCGGTCAAGTGCGCCGCATGCTGCGTCGCGATGTCGCCGATCGCGGCATTGACCCGGGACCCGGCAGCGGTCATTATCGATAACAATTCTTGTTTCCCTGAAAGGGCCGACCACCATGAGTCCGCAAAGTCCCAAGGCCTACTACACGGCGGTCTTCCTGCAGGTCTCCTTCCAGGCGATCAAGAACTCCATGGCCGGCAAGGCCAGCGACATAATGCCCTGCTGGCTCGACAGCAAGATGCTGATGATGCTCTCGCGGGAGCTTAAGGAGTGCCAGGCGCAGGCCGAGGACAACGACGCGGCCCGCCGCGCCCTGGCCCAGGCCAGCGACGAGTGCGACACCCTGCTGAAGCGCTGCCCGGGTGGCCTGGATGCCCCCCTCTGCCACCGCCACCTGGATGCCATCCTCGACGCCCTGCAGCGCGCCAGCGCGGCCCTGCCCAAGGCGCCTGCCGCACCGCCCGGTTCCCGCTGGGAACACGCCCGGCAGCGCTTCCGTGAAGGCTTCAAGCGCCTGAACTGAGGGCCTGGCGCCACACCTCTCCCCGGGTTCGGCCTGCACGCGGTTGCCCCGATTCGTTCGCTCTGCCTTGGGGTGGTATCGTCGGCGCCTTACTCACTCATCAGGACAGCCGCGATGTCACAGAAGATCTACTGCACCGCCAGCTTCAAGCCCAAGCCCGGTCGCGAGGAGGCGCTCTTCCGCGCCCTGCAGGCGCTGGAGTCCAACGCCCACCGGGAAGATGCCTGCCTGCTCTACACGGTGACCCGCAGGATCGACAACCCCTTCGCTCAGGGCGACAGCTACCCCATCGTCTTCCACGAGATCTGGGCCAACCGCGAGGCCTTCGAGGCCCACTGCCAGCGCCGCGAGATCCGCGAGTTCTTCGCCACCCACCTGGAAGACCCCGCCGGCGACATCGCGGACGCCAACGTCTGTGTCTATACCGACGAGCCGCTCAACTACGACGCACCAAGGCTGTAACGCCAGCCCCGTCGCCAGGCAGCGTGTTAGCATTCTGGCATCGACGGCTGACGAGAGACCCGACATGCCGCCCCCTGCGCTGGCCATCCCCCGCACGCCGCTGGTGGCCGTCTACGGCACCCTCAAGCGCGGCCTGCGCAATCACCACTGGCTTGATGGCGCCGGCTTCATGGGCAGCGATCGCCTGACAGACGTTACCCTCTATGACCTTGGCCCCTTCCCCGGGGCCAAGCTCGAGCCCTCGCACGGAGTGGAGATCGAGGTCTTCGAGGTGGATGTCCGGCTGCTGACCGACCTCGACCAGTTGGAGGACTACCGCCCCCACCAGCCCCGGCAGGGCCTCTATGATCGCGCCGTTCACCCCACCGCCTTCGGCCCTGCCTGGCTCTATCTCTACAATCCCGACGTGACGGGCTTCACGGCCATACGGCAGGGCGGATGGTGGCCGAGTCCCTGATGACCCCCACCCGCCATCGACATCCTGGAGTCCGCCCATGTCTCGCGCCATCGACATCACCACCGCCGACGGCACCCTCGATGCCCATATCGTCACGCCCGACAACGCCGACCGCCCCCTGCCCGCCGTGGTCTTGTTCACTGATATCGGCGGCCTGCGCCCCTGCTACCACGAGAAGGCGCAGCGGATCGCGGATGGTGGCTATGCGGTGCTGATGCCCAACATCTACTACCGCGATGCGCGCGGCACCGTCGTACCGGAGGGCAAATCCTTCCGCGACCCGGACGTGCGCCCGACACTGTTCGAGTATGCCGCCCACCTGACGCCCGAGGCACGGTCCCGCGACTTCGCCGCACTCCTCGACTGCCTCGAAAGCGAGGTCGAGTTCGCGAACGGCAGGATCGGTGTGGTCGGCTATTGCATGACCGGCGCCTTCGCGCTGCGCCTGGCAGCCGAATACCCGAGCCGGGTCGCCGCTGCGGCCGGCTTCCACTCGGCACGGCTGGCGGTGGCCGACGACCCGGCGAGCCCACTCCACGTGGTCGGCAGCATCCAGGGGCGCGTCTACCTCGGCCACGCCGACCAGGACGAACTGCTGCCCCCCGAGCAGATCGCCCGCCTGGACGAAGCGCTGGCCAGGGCCGGCGTGCACTTCACCACGGAGCTCTACAGGGGAGCCGCTCACGGCTTCACTGCCAAGGACGCCCCCTCCTATGATGCCGCCGCCGACGACCTGCACCATCGCCGCCTTGCCATGCTCCTGGAAGAGACGCTGTCATGCATATAGGAATCCTCACCCTGCACATCTCGCTGCCCGGCTGTCGGTCGCTGAAGGAGAAGCGCCAGCGTATGGGCGGCCTTCACGAGCGCTTCGGGCGCAACCCGGCGGTGGCGGTCTGCGAGAGCGGCGAACACCACCGGCTGGAGGCGAGCGAGTGGACCTTCGTGGTGGTGGACAACGAGGGCCCCAAGGTAGAGGCGCTGCTCGCAGAGATCGAGGACAAGATCCAGCGCAGCGTGGATGGCCGGATGATGGAGGCGACCCGGGAGATGCTCTGACGGTGAGCCGCCATGCGGCCGCAGTTCTTAACGACCCGGCCGGGGCGTCGTGATGCAGCCGGCGGGGCCTGCATCGCCAGGCAACTCCCGCAGGCGGAGACGAAGGTCATGGCGGCGATAGTCGAGATCGAAGGCCATCACCTCGAACACGGTATCGTCCCGTGTGCTGACCAGGCGTGGCGCGGAGTGGTGCACGAAGCGATCGCCATCCACCGTCAACTGCAGGTGCGGCAGGCCATCCGTGTCGTACTCCAGCCGCATCGCCTGGAAGCGCCAGGTCAACGGCGCCTGCCGGGCACAGCTTTCCACATCCAGCGGTACGCCTGGAGCCAGCTCGACGTGCTGGCGCTCCAGCTCCCTGCCCTCGGTATCGGTTACGACTAGCCGGTAGGCACGCGGCCCCGTGAAGGGCGCTCCCTGCTCGGGCAGGGAAGCCAGCAGCGCGCCGCGAACGGGCTCCACCGGCCGTAGCGGTGGCTGGTACACCACCGAGCTCCCCGGCCCGGGACGATAGACGAAGCGCAAGGAGAGCAGTCGCTCGCTACTGATATCGAGTCCCGGCACGCTGCCGGACATCGCCAGCGCCTCGCCGGGCTCCCAGGCGAGCTTGGCGTGGCGATCCCGGGCGGTGCGCAGGAAGAGCGTGCCGGGGGTGTCGCCCAGGGTCAGCCGCGGTTCGGCAGGCGGCTCGGGCGAGGCGTCCCGATAGCGCAGCAGGTAGTCGTAGGAGGGATGGGTGATTCCCTGTGCCTCGGACGAGACGAAGTGCAGCCCGCCCCCATCGGCGGCGGCCAGGGTGACCCGCAGCGGCTCGCGCTCCAGGGCAACGGGGAAGAGGTCGGCCCGGGCCGGGTCACGCACCGGGGCGTGGTCGATGAAGGACCAGCCGAAGGGCTCGCCGGCCTCGTCCCAGCCCAGGTAGGCGATCCCGCCGGGCAGGCGCTCCTTCCGTTCGGCCACCGTCTGCAGGGTCAAGGCCGCGCCAGGGGCCACATAGCCCGCATCGAGCCGCTGAAAGCCCTGCGCCTCGGCCACGAGATGGCCGCTGCCGTTGCCCAGCAGCCACACCGGGCCGGGCAACGGCAGGCGAAAGCGCCCCTCGCCATCGGTGGTCGCGCTAGTTTCGTAGCGCTTGTCCCAGACTAGCTGTCGATCCGCGCCGCTCAAGCCCCAGCCCTGGCGGCTCAAGGTCAGGGTGGCGCCAGCCACCGGTGCATCACTGTGATACTCGATCAACCGCCCAGTCACCGGAGCGGGGGTAAGCCACTCGAGCACCAGCCACACCGCCAGCACCAGCCCCGAGACCGTGGCCCCCGATATCACCACCCACCACCAACGGCGCCTGGCATGCTCGCTCATGGTTCGCCTCCCCTCCTCGCCACCGGCAGCGTAGCACTCCGTCCAACGCCACACGCTCCCTTTCGGCCACCATTGCCGAATCGGCTCCCGGGCCCTATGGTCGAGGCCGACCTCGCTCTCCCGCAATGAAAGGAAAACTGCATGCCAGCCACCCCGCCGCAGACGACCCGAAGCCTGCTGATCACCGGCTGCTCCAGCGGCATCGGGCATGCCGCGGCCCACGCCATGTCAGAGCGAGGCTGGCGGGTCTTCGCCACGGCGCGCAAGACAGAGGATGTGGCCCGGCTACGCGAGGAGGGCTTCGAGGCACTTACGCTGGACCTGGACAGCAGCGCCTCCATCGAGGCGGCGGTGGCAGATGTGGCACAGCGCACCGGTGGCACATTGACGGCGCTCTTCAACAACGGCGCCTACGGCCAGCCCGGCGCAGTGGAGGACCTCTCCCGCGACGTGCTGAGACAACAGCTCGAGACCAACCTGCTCGGCACTCACGAGCTCACCACCAGGCTGCTGCCGATGATGCGTGCCCAGGGGCATGGGCGCATCGTGCACAACAGCTCGGTGCTGGGCTTCGCCGCCCTGCCCTACCGCGGCGCCTATGTCTGCTCCAAGTTCGCCCTCGAAGGCCTCGCCGACACCCTGCGCCAGGAGCTTGTCGGCAGCGGCATCCATGTCAGCCTGATCCAGCCCGGTCCCATCAGCAGCCGCTTTCGCGAGAATGCCTACCGCGCCTTCCGCGCCAACATCGATACCCGGCACAGCGCCCATGCCGAGACCTACCGCAAGGTGGAGGCGCGCCTGGCCAGCCAGGACGGCAAGGGTGCCTTCACCCTGGGCCCCGAGGCCGTGGTGGCCAAGCTGATCCACGCCCTGGAACACCCGCGACCCAGACCGCGCTACGCGGTGACCCTGCCCACCCACCTCTTCGCCGCCCTCAGGCGGGTACTCAGTACTCGCGGCATGGATCGGGTGCTGCTGCGCGCGACGCGGGATGAAAGGGAGTGAATGCCCGAGGGATAACCCGCAGATAGCCCTCTTGCCGGGCAATCTCGGTGCGCATACGCTATGCGCATAGCCCTTCGAAACAGGAGACTTCTCCATGTCGCCACTCTTCGATGTCACGGCACCCAAGAAGGCCACCAACGTCAGCATCAACAGCGACCTGCTCCAACGTGCAAGGCGCCTGGGGATCAACCTCTCGGCCACCTTCGAAAGCGCGCTGACGGAAAAGGTACGTGCAGAGCAACGCGCACGGTGGCAACAGGAAAACACCGATGCCATTCGTGCCTACAACCAGTTCGTCGAAGAGAACGGCACCTTCGGTGATGGCGAACGGCAGTTCTGATGGCTCAGTTCAACGCCTACGAAAACCGGAATCCGGCCTCGCGACATCGATACCCCTACCTGCTTGATATCCAGAGCGATCTGCTGGAAGAGCTACGCACCACGGTTGTCGTGCCCCTCTGCCCTGTCACTCAAGCCGAAAGTGTGCGAATGACCTACTTGAATCCCGTCATCGAGATAGATGGTGAACATTACATCGCCATGACGCAGGAGCTCGCCGGAATCGAAAGGAAGCGACTCGGCGAATCCGTGCATGACCTTGGCATCTATCGCGATCGGATCATGGCCGCCGTCGACTTCCTGATCACTGGCATCTGATTCAACCAGCGGCCACCTGATGCGGCCGCAGTTCCCGCGCTGCCCATGCCTTGATGTCGATCAAGGTGATCGCCGGACGGGCGACTACGCTGAGGGCCAGGCCCCCTGCCTCACCTAGAGGTCGTCGTCATGCACCAGCGCATCCTGATCCTGCAGGGTCACCCCGACCGCAGCGAAGCCCACCTCTGCCACGCCCTGGCCGAACACTACCGCGCCGGTGCGGAGGAGCATGGCCATGAGATCCGCCAGATCGACCTGGCCAGCCTCGAGTTTCCCCTGCTTCGCAGCCAGAAGGAGTGGGAGCACTCGCCCCTCCCCGACAGCCTGGCCGAAGCCCAGCAGGCCATTGGCTGGTGCCAGCACCTGGTACTCATCTTTCCCCTGTGGCTTGGCGACATGCCGGCGCTGGTCAAGGGCTTCCTGGAGCAGGTGCTGCGCCCAGGCTTCGCCTTCGAGTACGAGGAGGGCAACCCCCTGGGCAGGAAAGGGCTGACAGGTCGCTCGGCTCGAGTCATCGTGACCATGGGCATGCCGGCAGCCATCTACCGCCACCTCTACCGAGCCCATAGCCTCAAGTCGCTGGAGCGCAACATCCTCGGCTTCGTCGGACTGTCACCGATACGCGAGACGCTGATCGGCGGTGTGGAGGGGGTGAGTCAGAAAGAGGTCGACGACTGGTTCCGCGAGATGCACACCTTCGGCGCCGAGGGCCGGTAGGCAGGCTCCGCTACGCTTCCGCCTACCGATCCAGCCCCAGCGATCGGGCCCGGCGATAAAGCGCAGTGATGCTACCGTTGCCCAGCATCATGCCGAGGCCCAGCACCACCACGACCAGGGCGTCATAGGCCACAGCGCCCGCGCCCGTGTAGGCTGCCACCAGCATGCCGACGTGACGCACCACCAGGTACACGCCGATCAGGAAGGTGCCCGCACGCACCAGGTCCTCGTCCGCGATGCGAGCGCCAGCGTCGGCCTTGACTCCGCCATGCAGCCTCTCCGCCAACCGGCCGGCGAAGCACCACAGGAGCACGCCACCGAGAATCGGCACCCCCACCGTCGCCAAATAGATCAGCAGCAACTTCCCGACCCCGGGCTCGGCGGCATTGGGCCCCAGCAACGCCAGCGCCGGTACCACCGAGAACAGCGTCTTCAGGAAGAGATAGAGACCCAGCAGCCGGATCAGCAGGATGGAAAAGGGCTTCATGGGGCCTCCCGGGAAAGCGTCAGTCCGCCTGGCAGGTGCAGAGTCCCGCTTCCCACAATCACCGCCTCTCCCGCGATGCGAATCGAAAGATCATCTTCGGTGCGCTCAGCCTCTGCAAGGATGCGGCTTGGGCGACCCATCTCGACCCCCTGCTCAATCTGCCAGCGCCATCGACCAACTCCTCTGTTCTGTGCCAGGTGCCCAGCCAAGGCCGCGGCCGCACTGCCGGTTGCCGGATCCTCACGCACGCCACCCGGCGTGGAAAACATACGGGCCCTCACGATGTGTGATGCACCAGCCTCCTTACCGGCCACATAGAGATAGACCTGATCGTGGCCGCTGGGTGACACCCGGTCCGACCAGATGCCCGGCGATGGCCGTGCCCACTCGAGGGCCTCAAGCGACGCGAGCTCGACCAGATGATAGGGCAGCCCGCAGGAGGCCAGTACGGGAGAACCGATAACCAGGTGCTCCTCCAAACCGAGCAGTTCAGCGGCGGAGATCCGAGTCAGGGGACTCGGCAGGCTGCTGAACGGCGCCGCCGTGGTAAATCGAGCCAGCTCGTTCTCGAACTCCACTACGATAGGACCGACGTCGGCCTCGAGAATCAGCGGGCAATCCCGTGCGGCCAAGCCCAGCGCCACCAGCAGGTGGGCGGTACCTACTGTCGGATGGCCTGCGAAGGGCAGCTCCTCCGTGGGTGTAAAGATGCGGATGGGGTAGCGATGATGGCCGGTTGCCCCTCCGACGAACACCGTCTCGGAGAGGTTCAGCTCGTTGGCGATGGCCTGCATCGTGCCAGAGGCGAGGCCCTCGGCGTGGGAAAAAACCGCCAGCGGGTTGCCAGCAAAGGCTCGGTCGGTGAAGACATCGAGCAGGAAATACTCGGTCATAAAGACTCTCCGGAAACTCGAGCTTCAGGGCTGGCCAGCATGTTCATGATTAACCGGACCATGGTCTCTTTGTTGGCCGGGTCGGACTCGGCGATCAGCAGCGTCAGGGCGGCGAGGCCCACGTCGTTGACCACCACCTCGCCGTGGGCATCGAGCAGGCGATCGTTGCGGTAGAGGAAGTCGACGAAGAGGTAGGCGGCACTACGCTTGTTGCCATCGGCAAAGGGATGGTTCTTGACCACGAAATAGAGCAGGTGCGCCGCCTTGGCCTCCACCGAAGGATAGGCCGGCTCGCCGAAGACCGTCTGGTCGAGATTGCCGAGCAGAGAACCGAGGCCGTCGCCACGCTCGCGGGCGAATAGCTCGGTGGCTTCCCCCTTGGCGATCAGCTCGGCCTTGAGCGACGCAAGCGCCTTGTGGGCCTCATCCAGCGTCGGCAGTCGGCCTCCGACCTGGGCATGGGGCTCTGTCAGCAGGCCCTCGTCGTAGCGCTGCAGCAGCAGGAAGGTCTGGGCGTAGCGGGTGAAGATATCCACCAGGCCCCGTCCGCTGGTGGCATCCAGCGCTGGGCTGCCGGCAGTCTTGCGCACCAAAGCCATGGCGGCCTCCAGCTCGCGGGCGTTCTCCTCGAAGCGCTGGCGGTTCAGCGTCCAGCCCTGGGTGAGGTGCTCGCGCAGCACGCGGGTGGCCCACTGACGGAACTGCACAGCGCGCCGAGAGTTGACGCGATAGCCCACCGAGATGATGGCATCGAGGTTGTAATACTCCACCTGATAGGTTTTGCCATCTGCGGCAGTTGTTGCATTTTTTGCAACAACTGACTCGCGATCCAGTTCCGCATCACCGAAGATGTTCTTCAAGTGTCGCGAAATCACAGACTTGTTGCGTTCGAACACGTCGGATAGCTGCTGCAGACTGAGCCAAACGGTCTCATGTTCGGCATCCAGTCGTACCTCGACCTCACGGCCGGCCTCCTGATAGAAGACGATGGGTGTCTCGCGGTTGGTGGTCATGTCCTGTATCCCCGATTCCCCTGCCTGCCCGTGCCTGCATTATGCGACGACTGTCCCGGATAGCGCTCCTTGCAGACGCATTATGTGGATGCTAAGCCGCAGCGTTGAAGGACGCCAATCGGCAAGTCCCCCGTACAACCCGCCCACAAAGCCACAAGCCCGGCTCGATGGCCGGGCTTGTGGCATTCAACGGCTTGTTGCTGGCGTCGGCTCAGCCGAGGCGGTCGTAGCCGTTGTCGAGGAAGGGGTAGTCGGTGTAGCCCTCCTCGGCGCCGCCGTAGAAGGTGGCGTGGTCGGGCTCGTTGAGCGCGGCGACCACCCGGAAGCGCTCTGGCAGGTCGGGGTTGGCGATAAAGGGGCGACCGAAGGCGATGGCGTCGGCGCTGTTCTCGTCGAGGCGCGACTGGGCACTTTTCGCGTCATAGCCGCCGCAGTAGATCAGTCCACCCTTGAAACACTCGCGCATCTGCTCGCGGAAGCCCTCGGGGTAGGTGATGTCGGCACCCGCGAAGCCGGGCTCGTTGAAGTGGAGATAGGCCAGGCCGCGCCGGTTGAGTTCATCGGCCAGGTAGTGGGCCATTTCCTCGGGCTCGTCGTCGGTAAGGCCGAACAGCTCGAGGAACGGCGTCAGGCGGATACCGACGCGCTCGGGGCCGAACACCTCGGCCACCGCATCGACCACCTCAAGAGTCAATCGCGCGCGGTTCTCGAGGGAACCCCCGTACTGGTCGGTGCGCTGGTTGGTGCCGGTGGCCAGGAACTGGTTGAGCAGGTAGGCGTTGGCGGCGTGGACCTCGACCATGTCGAAGCCGGCGCGCTTGGCACGCACGGCGGCCTGGCGGTAGTCCTCGACGATGCCGGGGATCTCGTCGGTCGCAAGCGCCCGCGGGGTGCTGGTAGGGTGCGGACCCGCCGTGCCGTCCTCGAACTCGACGAAGCACTCCGCGCCCTCGCCTTTCAGGGCGCTGGGGGCCACGGGCGGCTGACCGTCGGGCTGGACCATCTCGTGGGAAACGCGGCCGACGTGCCACAGCTGCAGGGCGATGCGCCCACCCTTGGCATGCACGGCCTCCACGACGCCCTTCCAGCCGGCCTCCTGCTCGTCGGTCCAGATCCCCGGGGTGTAGACGTAGCCGCGGGCGGTGGGCGAGATATTGGTGGCCTCGCTGATGATCAGGCCCGCCCCGGCGCGCTGGCCATAGTAGGCCTGCTGCAGCTTGCCGGGCACGCTGTCCGGGGTGCGTGAGCGGGTCAGCGGCGCCATGATCACGCGGTTGGGCAGGGTCAGGCTGCCGAGCTTGAGCGGCATGAATAGCCCGGGATTGAACTGGGGTGTATCGGTCATGGATCGCCTCCTGAGGCAAAAGATATTTCACTGAATGAAGATGCGACACACCATAAGCCTGTTAACGGCCAGCGCCAAACCAGTGAGAGGATCGACCAGATAGCCTGGCGCTATCACCCAGGCACACTGCCCCGCCTTCGGCCCGCCCGGCGGGCATGGTAGGCTGCTGCGAGTCGTCTTCATGCTTGCCCGCCATTCCATCTCTCACCCTCAGTCCAGGAGTGCGCCATGACCGCTGCCGAAATGCTCGACCGCCTGGTGGGCTTTCCCACCGTATCCCGGGATTCCAACCTGGCCCTGATCGAGTGGGTCGAAGCCTGGCTCGACGATTACGGCGTGGCGCACTGGCGGGTGGAGAGCGACGACGGCCGCAAGGCCAACCTGCTGGCACGCATCGGTCCGGACGTGGCCGGGGGCGTGGTGCTCTCCGGGCATACCGACGTGGTGCCGGTAGATGGCCAGCCTTGGGCGACCGACCCCTTCACCCTGACCGACAAGGGGGATGGTCGCCTCTATGCCCGCGGCACCTGCGACATGAAGGGCTTCATCGCCTGCGCCCTGGCCGAGGTACCGCGCTGGGTGAGCATGGAGCTCGACACGCCGATCTGGCTGGCGCTCTCCTACGACGAGGAGGTGGGCTGCATCGGTGCGCCGCGCATGATCGAGAAGCTGATGGCCGAGCATCCGCTGCCGGCGGCGGTCATTGTCGGCGAGCCGACCCTGATGCATCCAGTGGTGGCCCACAAGGGCGCCACCAACCTGCGCACCACGGTCACCGGGCGGGCCAGCCACTCCAGCCAGGTCAACCAGGGGGTCTCGGCGATCCACGTGGCGGCGCGGCTGGTCACCTATATCGAGGAGGTGATGGCCGAGCTGCGCGCCGAAGGGCGGGTCGACGAGGCCTTCAACGTGGTGCACTCCAGCCTGCATGTGGGCAGGATCCAGGGTGGCACGGCGATCAACATCATGGCCCGGGAGTGCACCTTCGAGTGGGAGATCCGCCACCTGCCCTCGGACCGCTTCGAGGACCTGATCGGCCGGGTCGAGGCCCGCGCCGCCGAGCTCGAGGCGGAGATGCGTAAGCGCGCGCCGGAGGCGAGCATCGTCACCCAGGCGCTCAACCAGACGGTGCCGGCGCTGGCCGACGACAACAACGCCGAGGTGCTGGCGCTGTGCCACGACCTGCTCGGCGAGCGCCCCGCCGGGGCGGTGGCCTACGCCACCGAGGCCGGCCAATTCCAGCGCCAGGGGCTGCCCACGGTGATCTGTGGCCCCGGCAGCATCAGCCAGGCCCACCAGCCCGACGAGTACATCGAGCACGAACAGCTCGAGGCGGGAACACGCTTCATGGCGGCACTGGGCGAGCGCCTGCAACGAAAGTAGAATACGGAGCCGTCACCCACGCCAGGAGTTCCCATGCCCCGACTACTGATCGTCAAGACCGGCGACGCCTTCCCCGAAGTGATCGAGCAATACGGCGACTTCGAGGGGCTGTTCCGGGAAGCCCTGGCGGGTGCCGGCTTCGCGGCCGAGGTGTTCGACGCCCGCCATGAGCCGCTACCTGACCTGGCCGAGATCGATGGCCTTATCATCACCGGCTCCCACGCCATGGTCAGCGACGAGGAACCCTGGAGCGAGGCGCTCAAGCCCTGGCTGGTCGCGGCCCGGGAGCGTAACCTGGCGATGCTCGGGGTGTGCTACGGCCACCAGCTGATGGCAGCGGCGTTCGGTGGGGTCAGCGGCTACCATCCCGCGGGGCGTGAATCCGGCACCCACGAGGTGACGCTCACCGAGTCGGGCCACGAGGACCCGTTGTTCGGCCGCCTGCCGGCGCGCTTCCCCGCCCAGCTGACCCATGCCCAGTCGGTGCTCAAGGCGCCCAGCGGCGCGGTGGTGCTGGCCCGCAATGCCCACGATGCCCACCAGGCCCTGCGCTACGGCCCGCGCCAGTGGAGCGTGCAGTTCCACCCCGAGTTCACCCCCGAGGTGATGCACGCCTACCTGGCCCGCCAGGTCGACAAGCTGCGCGACCAGGGGCAGGACGCCCACGCGCTAATGCGCCGTGTCATCGACACGCCCGAGGCGCGCTCGCTACTGGTGCACTTTGCCGAGGTGGCGGGGCAACACCCCAAGCGCTGAGACCGAGCCAACACCAACACCGAGGCGCCTGACGGCACCATTTGCCCGGGAAACCCGGCCTCCCACCAGGCAACGCCACATTTGCCAGAAGCTGGTCGTGAGCAGAGCCCTGGCCCATCACGACACAACCCCACCATATCGATAGGGTGGGGTTGTGTCCTCGCTTTCCGCTTCCAGCCGCGAAGCGGCGCCCTTCCAGCTTCAAGTCCCGGCGCAGCCGGGTCAGTGGCGCTCGCCCACCGGCGGGGCGGGGTCGCCGCGTGCGATGCTCGCCTCGGCGGCTTCATCACGCAGCCGTCTGGCATCCGGCGCGCCTTCGGCGGCCTTGCGCCGCTGGCGAGCGAGGTCACGCAGCGAGCTTGCCAGCATGGCGGCGACGATCATGCCGCCCCCCACGAAGGCCAGCGGCGCCGGCACCTCGCCGACCCACCACCACACCAGCAGGGTGCCGACCAGGGTCTCGAGCAGCATCACCAGGCTCACCTCGGCGCCCGGCAGATAGCGTGCCCCGGTCTGGATCAGGAAGTAGGCCAGCGGCAGCAGCAGCCCCATCAGCAACAGGCGCTGCATGTCCTCGCTCCCCGGCAGCTGGGCACCTCCCATGAGGGCCGCGGGCAGCAGCATCGCCAGGCAACCCAGCGGCAATACCACGGTGGTATCCAGGCCGCGCTGGCCGGTGCCGGGCCGGGAGCTGGCCACGCTGGTATTGACCGCAATGGAGACCGGGATGATCAGCGCCACCCCCAGCCCCAGCAGGCTGCCCTGCCCCACTTCGCCGGCGGCCATCAGGCTGGCCCCGACGATGCATACGCCGATCACCACCCAGGTCTGGCGGCGCAGTCGCTGGCCGAAGAACAGCATGCCGATCAGCCCGGCCACCAGCGGCGCCAGGTTGAGCATCACCAGCACGTTGCCTGCCGAGGTCAGCCGGGTTGCCCCCACGAAGGCCCAGGCACTGGCGGCGAACGCCAGCGGACACCAGAGCGCCGCCGGGCCGCAGTCGAGGATCGCCTGACCCAGACGCTGGCGGTAGCGTGCGGCGGCGATCAGCAGCAGCACCAGGCCCAGCATCAGCCCGCGCCAGAACATGAAAGTGGCCACGTCCACCGTGGTGTCCTTGACCAGCAGGGCATCCGGCGAGAGCAGCAGCACGCCGCTCATGGTGATCAGGTAGCCGCGCAGGCGAAACGGCAGCCGCTTCCACATCGGGGAGTCCTCCTTCCAGGCGAGATGGCGTGGTTACCAACGACAACAGGCCGGAGCGAGGCTCCGACCTGTCGTTGGGTGGGGTGCCGCCCGAGGGCGGCATCCGGGGCGTTACGCGCGCGACTGGCGGCGAATCGGTGACTCGCCGTCATCGCTGCGACGACGCGGGGCACGCTCGGGAGCACCACGGTCCTCGCTGATCTCCAGCGGACGGCCGGCCACGCGGGCGCGGGCCATCTTGGCCAGGATGCTGGCGGGCAGCGAGTTGGGCAGCTCGACCACCGAGAAGGCGTTGCGGATATCGATGCGCCCGATGCGGGCCCCTTCGATGCCACCCTCGTTGGCCAGGGCGCCGACCAGCTGGCCGGGCTTGACGCCGTCCTTGTGGCCCACGGAGACGCGATAGCGAGTCATGCCCTCGCTGGGACCACGCTCGCGGCGCGCCGGTTTGCCGTCACGCGGGGCGCGATCGTTGCGCTCCTTGCGCGGGGCCTGGAGGCGACCGATGGGCGCCTCGTCGGCACGCGCCAGGCGGGCGAAGGCACAGGCCAGCTCGACGGGGTCGTAGCCCTCACCGATCAGGCGCTCGACCAGGGCCTGCTGCTCCTCGGCACCGGCGGTCAGGGCGGCGATCACCTTCTGGTGGAAGGCCTCGTCGCGGTGGGCGCGGATGGCCGCCTCGTCGGGCACCTCCATCTCGCTCATCTTCTGGCCGGTGGCCTGCTCGATCCAGCCCGCCTTGCGGCCTTCGCGGAAGCCCACGAAGGTGATCGAGATACCGGTACGCCCGGCACGGCCGGTACGACCGATGCGGTGGGTGTACGCCTCGGAGTCCTGGGGCAGGTCGTAGTTGAAGACGTGGGTGATGCGCGGCACGTCGAGGCCACGGGCGGCCACGTCGGTGGCGATCAGCACGTCGACCTTGCCGCGCTTGAGGCGCTGGATGGTGCGCTCGCGCAGGCTCTGGTCGAGGTCACCGGAGAGGCTGGCCACGTTGAGGCCACGGGCGGAGAGCTGCTCCATCAGGGTGGTACAGGCCGCACGGGTACGCACGAAGACGATGGCACCATCCACCGGCTCCACCTCGAGGATGCGGGCCAGCGCTTCCAGCTTGGCGCCACCATCGACGCGCACCAGGCGCTGCTCGATGTTCTCGCCGGTGGTGGTGCGGGACTCGATGGCCACCTTCACCGGGTCCACCAGGTAGCGATTGACGATGCGCTCGATCTCGGCAGGCAGGGTAGCGGAGAAGAACACCCGCTGGGCGGCCTTGGGGGTGTCGGCGACCACGCGCTTGACGTCGTCGATGAAGCCCATGCGCAACATCTCGTCGGCTTCGTCCAGCACCAGGGCGGAGAGGCCGTCGAGCTTGAGGCTGCCGCGATCCAGGTGATCGATGATCCGGCCCGGGGTACCCACCACCACCTGGGCGCCGCGCTTCAGCGCACCCAGCTGCTCACGGTACTCCTGGCCGCCACACAGGGTGGCCACTTCCAGGCCCTTGAGGTTCTGACCATAGCGGGTGAAGGAGACGGCAACCTGCTGCGCCAGCTCGCGGGTCGGTGCCATCACCAGCACCTGGGGCTCGCGACGGGTCAGCTCGAGACGCGAGAGCAGCGGCAGGGCGAAGGCCGCGGTCTTGCCGGTGCCGGTCTGGGCCTGGCCCAGCATGTCGCGCCCTTCCAGCAGTGCCGGAATGGTCTCGACCTGGATCGGCGAGGGAGTCTGGTAGCCCAGAGACTCGACGGCAGAGAGAACGGCAGGCAGCAGAGCGAGATCGCCGAAGCTCGGCGAAGCGACAGAAGAAGAGGTCATCAATCACACCTTGGTAGGCCGGGATCACCGGCGTAAATTCATTGGCGTCCCTGACGCAGCAATAACGGTCAGGCGCGCTGTGCCCTCGAGGGGTGGCAGCACGGGACATCGGAGTCGGGGACGCCGGTCGCACCTGGCATCGGTTCCTGCCATCGTGGATGGCGAACAGGAACCCTGTGGCGACCGTTTGCGCCGATCTCGCCAGAACGGCGGGATCTCGGTGGCGCTCCATCTACACAATTCGAACGCTTGCGGCCTTCAGCGATGGCGCTGGACCTGGCGTTGCGGCGCCCATCCTGTGCTCGGTCGGTGACCGGCGGCGATGGCGTCGTACATGATGGTGGGGTCAACACATGCGAGGAGCGCGCATGCTACCATCGTCGACCTGTTCTGTCCACCCCTTTCGGCCGCTCTCTTGTTGCTGCTGTTAATCGAGGAGATGTCATGCCCAGCCTGTGGGTCGATGCCGACGCCTGCCCCAAGGTGGCCCGCGAGATCATCGTACGCGCCGCCGAGCGTACCCGGACGACGACCTGGTTCGTGGCCAACCATACGCTGCCACTGCCCCGCTCCCCGTGGGTCAAGGCGCTGGCCGTCAGCCAGGGCTTCGATGCCGCCGATGACGAGATCGTCGAGCGCATCCAGCCGGGCGACCTGCTGATCACCTCGGACCTGCCCCTGGCCATGGCGGCCATCGAGCGGCAGGCGAAGGTGATGACCACCCGCGGCGAGGCCCTGGACGCCAACAACATTCGCGCCCGGGTTCAGATGAGGGACTTCATGGAGACTATGCGCGCCAGCGGCGAGCACACCGGCGGCCCCAGCGGCTATTCCGACAGCGACCGCCGCGAGTTCGCCAACGCCCTGGATCGCTGGCTGGCGAAGAACGTCTAAGCGATGACGCATCTGCACCCGGGGTGCAGATTCGGCTGATTCAAGGGCAGCATGGAGACCATGCGCGCCAGCGGCGAGCATACCGGCGGGCCCAGCGGCTATTCCGACAGCGACCGCCGCGAGTTCGCCAACGCCCTGGATCGCTGGCTGGCGAAGCAGCGGTAGCCTGTCTTACTCCCCCTGGTTGCGCTGGAAGCGCTGGATCTCGCGGCGCTGCTTCTTGTCGGGGCGCTTGAGGGGGTGCTGCATGGCCTGGTTGGTCAGCCGGCGCGCCTCGGCTTCGCGCTCGCGACGGGCCACGCTCTCCTCGGTCTCGCGGTAGAGGGCGCGCGCCTCGGGGGCGCCGCGGCGCTGGTCGGAGAGCGCGATGACCTCCACCTCGAGGATGTCCCAGCCCTGGGGCACGCGAATGATGGCCCCCACCTCCACGGTCTTGCTGGTCTTGGCCCTGGCACCGTTGTAGTGCACCTTGCCGCCCTCGATGGCCTTCTTGGCCAGGCCGCGGGTCTTGAAGAAACGCGCCGCCCATAGCCACTTGTCGAGCCGTACGCTATCCATGGGCGCCTCCTCCATTCGCCTCGGCGCCCGGAGCCAGCGGCGGCTCGTTGCCGGGCAGGATGGCAGCGAAGGTATCCAGGGCGACGAACTCCTCTAACTCGCGTTCGGGCCGCCGACTGTCGGGCTGCTTGATGCCCAGCAGATGGCGGATGCCGAACTCCCGTGCGCTCTCCAGCACCCGCGGGTTGTCATCGATGAACAGGGTGCGGGAAGGGTCGAAGGGCTCCACCTCCTGCAGCGCGAACCAGAACGCCTGCTCCTCCTTGGGCACACCGAGGTCGGCGGAGGAGACGATGACGTCCAGGTACTGCTCCAGGCCGGTGAGCGGCAGCTTGAGCTCGAGGCTGGCGCGGTCGGCATTGGTGGCGAGCACCACCCGCGGGTGGGCCTGCTTGAGCCACTTGAGGAAGTCCAGGGCATCGCCGCGCAGGCCGATCAGGTGCTGGATCTCGCGCTTCAGGGCGACCACGTCGACGTCGAGCTCGCGGCTCCAGTAGTCGAGGCTATACCAGTTGAGGGTGCCCTGCTCATGCAGCACCTTCGAGCGCACCACCTCCTGGGTGGCCTCGTCGAGCTGGTGCAGCTCGACGTAGCGGCGCGGCAGGTGCTCGAGCCAGAAATGGCTGTCGAAATGCAGGTCCAGCAGGGTGCCGTCCATGTCCAGCAGGACGGTATCGATGGCGCGCCAGTCGATCATGGGGATTCCGGGTCGTGGCTTGCGGGAGGTGATATGGTAACAGGCGATCCCTCCCCCAGAAACGGAGCCGCCATGACCTCGCCCAGTTGGCCGCAGAAACCCGCTATCCTCGACCGCCGCTCGGTGGCCAGGAGCCGCCTGTTCCACGTGGAGTCACTGGACCTGCGCTTCTCCAACGGCGAAGAGCGCACCTTCGAGCGCCTGACCGGCAGCGACAGCGGCGCGGTGATGATCGTGGCCATGCCCGACCCCGAGCACGTGCTGCTGATCCGCGAGTACGCCGCGGGATTCGAGGACTATGTGCTGACCCTGCCCAAGGGGCTGGTGGACCCCGGCGAGGACATCATCACCGCGGCCAACCGTGAACTGATGGAGGAGTGTGGCTTCGGCGCCCACAACATCCAGCCGCTGGTCGAGCTGTCGCTGGCGCCCAACTACATGCGCCATCGCATGCAGGTGCTGCTGGCCAGTGACCTCTACCCCAAGCGACTGCCTGGTGACGAACCCGAACCACTGATCGTCGAGACGCACTCGATCCACGAGCTGCCCGCCCTGCTCGCCCGGGAGGACTTCCACGAGGCCCGGGCCATCGCCGCGTTGTATATCGCCCGCGACAAGCTGCTCGAACGCGAAGCGGAGACGGCCCTGCGCTGGTAGCGGGACTCAGCGCCGGTGCAGTCGCTGGCGCAGCAGCCCGTTGCCCTCCTTGAGACGCACCCAGCGCGCCTGGCGATAGCTGTCCAGGCCCGCCTCCAGCAGTTCCATCACCTCCATGGCACCGTCCAGCTGCACCGGCGGTGGCGTATCGTGCAGCAGCATCTCGGCCACCCCCGTGTAGAAGGCCGGGTAGTCGCCGGGCCGGTTGGGCTGCTCATGCACCGCCGGTGTTTCGCTCTCGTCACTGGCCAGGGTCAACCGCCCGAGGTCGGGGTCATCGCCCAGGCCAGCCACCACCGCCAGGCTCTCCCTGAGGCGTGCCTCCTGTGGATCCTGGCCGAACTTCACGTAGCTGCCGAGGGTCCCGTGCACCCGGAAGCGGGGCGTGGGATCGGCCACCAGCGAGCTCGCCTGGAGGGTGACCCGCGGGCCGTCGTACTCCAGCAGGCAGAGGAAGTCATCGTCCACCTCGGCGCCGTCGCGCAGGGTGGCGAGTTCCAGCAGGATCGCCCGCGGCATGCCGAACAGCTGCACCACCTGGTCGAGCAGGTGCGGCCCCAGGTCGTACCAGATCCCCCCGCCCGGTCGATGGTTCTCGAGCCAGCGATCGGTCACCGTGGGCCGGAAGCGATCGAAGCGCGACTCCAGCGACACCACCCGCCCCAGGGTGCCCGCCTCGAGCAGCCCCTTGAGGGTCAGGAAGTCGCTGTCCCAGCGGCGGTTATGGAAGACACTCAGGCTACGCTCGGCGTTATCCGCCTGGGTGCGCAGCAGGCGTGCCTCGGAGAGTGACACCGTGAAGGGCTTGTCCACTACCACATGCTTGCCCGCGGCGAGCGCCGCCTTGGTCAGCGGGAAGTGGGTATCGTTGGGGGTGGCGATGACCACCAGGTCGATATCGCGACGCGCGAACAGTGCCGGCGACTTGGCCAGCACCTCCACCTCCGGCAGGTCAGCGTGGACCCGTTCGGCATCGCCGCTGACCACGGCGACGAGCTCCAGGCCCTCGGTGGCCTGTATCAGGGGCGCGTGGAACACCTGGCCCGCCTGGCCATAACCGACCAGCCCGACGCTGAGCGTATGGGTCTTCATCGCAGCCTTCCTTGAAAGAGACGCCGACGCCCCGGCCAGAACCGGGGCGTCGGGGAGTGGATCAATCGAGCTTGGTCAGATCGCGTACCGCACCCTTGTCGGCCGAGGTGGCGAGCAGTGCATAGGCCTTGAGTGCCGCGGAGACCTTGCGGTCGCGCTGGATACTGGGCTTCCAGGCATCGCCCCCCCTGGCCTCCATGGCCGCGCGGCGCTTCGCCAACTCCTCATCGGAGAGCTTGACGTTGATGGCGCGGTTGGGGATATCGATCTGGATGATATCGCCCTGCTCGACCAGGCCGATGGCGCCGCCGGCGGCAGCCTCCGGGGAGGCGTGGCCGATGGAGAGACCGGAGGTGCCGCCGGAGAAGCGACCGTCGGTGAGCAGCGCACACGCCTTGCCCAGCCCCTTGGATTTCAGGTAGCTGGTCGGGTAGAGCATCTCCTGCATGCCGGGACCGCCCTTGGGTCCCTCGTAGCGGATGACGACCACGTCACCCTCCTTCACCTTGCCGCCGAGGATATGCTCCACCGCCTGGTCCTGGGATTCCACCACGTGGGCCGGCCCCTCGAATACCAGGATCGACTCGTCCACGCCGGCGCTCTTCACCACGCAGCCGTCGACTGCGATATTGCCCTTGAGCACCGCCAGGCCGCCCTCCGTCGAGAAGGCATGCGCCAGGTCGCGGATACAGCCGGTGGCGCGGTCACCATCGAGGCTCGGCCAGCGCGCGCTCTGGGAGAAGGCGGTCTGGGTGGGAATGCCGCCGGGACCGGCCTTGTAGAACTCCACCACCTCGGGGCTGGGATTGCGCATGATGTCCCACTCATCCAGGGCAGCCTTCATGGAGTCGCCGTAGACGGTGGGCACCCGGGTATCCAGCACCCCGGCGCGATCCAGCTCGCCGAGGATCGCCATGATGCCGCCGGCGCGGTGCACGTCCTCGATATGGTACTTCTGGGTGTTGGGGGCCACCTTGCACAGCTGCGGCACCTCACGCGAGAGGCGATCGATATCCTCCATGGTGAAGTCGACCTCGGCCTCCTGGGCGGCGGCCAGCAGGTGCAGGATGGTGTTGGTAGAGCCACCCATGGCGATATCCAGGGTCATGGCGTTCTTGAACGCCGCCTTGGAACCGATGGCACGCGGCAGCAGGTGCGCCTCGTCCCCCTCATAGACCCGCTTGGCCAGCTCGACGATACGGTGCCCGGCATTCTCGAACAGGCGACGGCGATCGGCATGGGTAGCCACCACTGTACCGTTGCCCGGCAGCGCCAGGCCCAGGGCTTCCATCAGGCAATTCATGGAGTTGGCGGTAAACATGCCGGAGCAGCTACCACAGGTGGGGCAGGCGCTGCGCTCCACCTCGGCCAGGGTCTCGTCGTCGACGCTGTCGTCGGCGGCCATCACCATGGCATCCACCAGGTCGAGGCCGTGGTCGAGCAGCTTGGTCTTGCCCGCCTCCATGGGGCCGCCGGAGACGAAGATCACCGGGATATTGAGGCGCATGGCGGCCATCAGCATTCCGGGAGTGATCTTGTCGCAGTTGGAGATGCACACCAGGGCGTCGGCGCAGTGGGCATTGACCATGTACTCGACGCTGTCGGCGATCAGGTCGCGGCTGGGCAGCGAATAGAGCATGCCGTCGTGGCCCATGGCGATACCGTCGTCCACGGCGATGGTGTTGAACTCCTTGGCCACCCCGCCGGCCTTCTCGATCTCGCGGGCCACCAGCTGCCCCATATCCTTCAGGTGCACGTGGCCCGGCACGAACTGGGTGAAGGAGTTGGCCACGGCGATGATCGGCTTGTGGAAGTCGTCATCCTTCATGCCAGTGGCGCGCCACAGGGCGCGGGCGCCGGCCATGTTGCGACCGGCAGTGGTGGTGCGGGAACGGTACTCGGGCATGGTGTCCTCTTCTTCGCGTGCGGCCGCCTGTGCCGGCGGCTCGGTGTCCAGGTCAGCCCACGATTCTGGCACGCGACCGGCCGTCAGGCCAGTGACTCAGGCAAGTACCAGCGGGTGGTCCTCGGGCAGCGGCCGAGTGCCGTAGAGCACCCAGACATCCAGCGCCGGCCCCAGGTCCTCCATCAGGCGCAGCTGATCGGGGTTTCGCTCAAGCGCTTCCCAGGCGCAGATACCGGCATCGAGCTCCCCTGACAACAACGCCTCCGACACCGCCACGATGGTGGCGTAGTCACGCTGCTCGCTGAAAGTCGAGAGATCCGTGTAGTAGCGCGTGGCGGGCTGCAAACCTACCCTCGCCGGGGCGCCCACCCCCGTCCTCGCCAACAGCGCCAACGGACGACTTCCGGCAACGAAGGTATCCACCGGAAAGGCACGGTGCATAGTGCGCCCCACGCAATCGGCGTGGCTGAAGTGGGCACTACACTGCAGCACCCGATCGACCCGGCCAGCGAGGAGCGCCTCGAAGGCCGCGGGGAAGGCCTCGAACAGCTGGATTTCCGCGCCGGCGGGACCGCGCCGCTCGAGATAGCGACGTAACACCAGCGCATGGTTGCTGGCCTCAGGACCCAGGGTGGCAAAACGCATCGCGACCTCCTAAAGCAGAAAGACGATCACCGCCCCCGCGACGATCAGCAGCAGGCGCAGCCACACCGCCCGCCGCGCGATCACACCGAAGGAGATGGCTGACAGCCCGGCACCAATCTTGACCATGTCGAACAAGGCCGCCACCGGCGAAGATGCCAGACGGATGACTTCCGGGTTGGCCACCATGGCCAGCGGAATCAGGTAGAGCCCGATCCCCAGCGCCATGGCCCGTAAGGCCACCTTCAGCCAGCTCTCACCCGCCATGCCGGCAGCAATGAAGACCCCGCCACATACAGGAGGCGTGATGGTGGAGAGCAGCGCGTACCAGAACACGAAGAGGTGAGCCATCAGCGGTGGCAGACCCAGTTCGGTCAATGCCGGGCCGGCCACCGAGACGCAGATCACGTAGGCCGCAGTGGTGGGAACTTCCATCCCCAGCACCAGGCAGGCCAGGGCGGTCAGCAGCAACGCCGGCCACAACATCTCCCCGGAAAGCGAGAGGATACCCGAGGTGATCTTGACTCCTAGCCCGGTCATCGACAGCACACCGATCACCAGTGAGGCACAGATGATGATCGAGCCGATCACCGCCACCTGGCGTCCGGCCGTCAGCAGCGCCTCGGCAAGCCGCGAACCGAAACCACGCAGCGAGAAGGAAAGCGTAACGTCGAAGAAGAGCAGTGCCAGCCCAGCGAAGATCGCCAGGCTGGCCGCATACTGGGGCGTATTACCACCCAGGAAGATCCGTTCCAGCAGGATCACGAAGGGAACGGTGAAGAACAGCGAGGTGATCAGGACCTCACGCCCAGAAGGGCGATCTGCCTCGGCAACCGGCTTGAGGTCGTGCCGGGTAGCATAGGCATTGATTCCCACCCAGACGGTGGAGAAGTAGAGAATCGCTGGCAGCATTGCCGCCGCCATGATCTGCGTGTAGGGCGTGCCGGTAAGCTCCACCATGACAAAGGCCCCAGCGCCCATCAGCGGCGGCATGATCTGCCCACCGGAAGAGGCGACAGCCTCCACGCCACCGGCAAGCGCACGCGGGTACCCCAGGCGCACCATGGAGGGAATCGTGATGGCTCCGGTTGAAGCCACATT
Source organism: Halomonas sp. C10-5 (assembly GCF_057169305.1). Taxonomy (NCBI): domain Bacteria; kingdom Pseudomonadati; phylum Pseudomonadota; class Gammaproteobacteria; order Oceanospirillales; family Halomonadaceae; genus Halomonas; species Halomonas sp. C10-5. The sequence continues at coordinate 943,216 of NZ_CP175665.1, read as the reverse complement.
GGCCGAGGCAGAACCGGAAATGGAGCCCATCAGTGCCGATGAGATCACCGAGACCTTGGCCCCGCCACCGGTCAAGCGGCCGGCCATGGCACCGGCGAGATTCATGAACCCCCGCCCCGCCTCACCGGCATTGAGCACCGCCCCGAAGATCACGAAGATCGCCACCACACCGACACTGACGCCGGTCAGCGAGCCCCAGAGGCCACCTTCCGAGATCGTCAGAGTGCCCATGAAGCTCGGCAGCGGCATGCCGGGGTGGCCGAACTGGCCAGGTACCAGATTGCCGAACAGCCCATACAGCAACGCCACCAGGGCCACCAGCGGTAGCGGCCAACCGATGGCACGCCGTGCCGTCTCCAGCGCCAGCAGCACCAGGAAGGTGCCGATCGCCATCTGCAGCGTATTGTCGATAAAACCATACTGCTGCATCAGGACGTCGTGATTGAAGGCAATATAACCACAGGCGACCACGCCCAGAACGGTCAGCACCCAGCCGCTGAGGCGTTCGAAGCGGGTGCGCGCCATGAAGATCAGGATCCAGGGCAGCGCCAGGGCCATGTGCACGGGGCGACTGATCAGCGCCGGCGCAAGCCCATAGAAGATCAGCCCCAGATGGAAGATGACACTGACGGCACCGAGCGTCACCCAGGCGGGATGCAGCGGAGCAGACACGACATCGCCGGCCGGAGCCGGCGATGTTGATGACGATGTGGAGTGAGACATCAGCGCAGCTCGTCGGGGATCTCGATGCCGGCCTCATCGTAGTAGCGTACGGCCCCCGGATGCAGGGTACCGGCGATATTGTCGATCATGTCGTGGGTGATACTGCCCCACCAGGCGGCTTCTTCGGCCATCGCATCACGACGCTCCCAGAAGGTCCGGGTCAGGTTGTAGGCGGTGTCTTCATCCATGCCGGTGGTGGTGTAGGCGATGACCGGCAGCGAGGTAGTCTCCACATCCTGATCGACGCCGGCATACGTGCCTGCTGGAATGGTCTGACGCGCAGCACCCGTCATCTCGATCTGCTCATCGCTCAGGCTGACGAGGCTGACCGGCATGCTGGCGGCAGTCTCGATGACGTTGGGGGTGGGGAAGGAGCTGGCAGTAACGAAGGCGTCGATCTGGCCATTCTTCAAGGCATCAGGACCGCTGCCGATACTCGCGTTGGCCACCTCCACCCTGTCGATGAGGTCGAAGAGTTCCAGATAGCGCTGGGCCTCACGGGCGCCGAAGGTGCCCTGGCCAATCAGGATCTCCTTGCCCTCGAGCGCCTCGATATTTACAACGCCTTCGTCACCGGCAAGCACGAAGTGCATCGTTATTGCCGGTATCGGGAAGAGGCCACGAATCTCCTGGAAGCGGGGATTCTGACGCTCGGCGAAGGGGCCGGAACCTTCCTGAGCACTCTCCACCAAGCCCGGCGGCGTGGTGAACACATAGTTCCCCTGACGCGCCATAACCTCCATCACGTTCTGAACAGAACCCTGGCTCTCTTCCAGGGTCACCACCACTTCACCATCGGTACCCTGTCGAATGGCCTCGGCCAGTTCCACACCCATCTGGTAGTAGGCGGTACCCGCGGACGCCGACTTGTAAGTCACGCGGGTCTCGGCATGGGCCTGCAGGGCCGCGGCTCCCATCAGGATTGCGGTGGTGGTGGCCAGCAAGGTGCGGCTAAGGCGGGGCATCGGCGTCTCCCAGAATGTCCAGTATTGAGCATGTTGTGATTGCATACTTCAGCAATCACTATAATGCCGAACGTCCACCCGAGGAACCTCACCCAATGCCGAAGCACTGGCGGCCTCGGCGATGATCTAAGCCCGCACGGGAATCTCCACCATCCGTCCCGCCTCCAGCCGGCAGCGGCGATCAGCCAGAGCGTCGATGTCGTCGCGGTCGTGGCTGACCAGGATCACCGCAGCGCCCGCCTCCTTCTGCCGGTGCACAAGCGCCCACAGGCCCTCGCGGGTGGCCTCGTCGAGGCCGGTGAAGGGCTCGTCGAGCAGCAGCAGCGGCGAGGCCCGCAGCAGGGCGCGCAGCAGCGCCACTCGCTGGCGCTGGCCGCCGGAGAGCTCGCTGGGCAGGCGCGCCTCGAGGCCGGCCAGCCCCACATCGGCCAGGCCTTCCGTGATGCACCGGCGCTGGTCGGCGGTCAGCTGCAGGTCCGGCGCCAGGCCGAGCCCCAGGTTGGCCCACACCGGCAGGTGGTCGAAGAGGTTGTGCTCCTGGAAGACGGTGGTGATGCCACGCCCCCAGGGCGGACGCGCCAGCAGGTCCTCCCCTTGCCAGGTCAGGGTACCGCCCTCGGGCTCGAGGAAGCCGGCCAGCAGCCCCAGCAGGGTACTCTTGCCGCAGCCGGAGGGGCCCTCCACCGAGAGGCACTCACCCGGAGTCAGGCGGAAGGTGAAGCAGAAGGCCGGCGTCTCGCCGGGGTCAGCGCGGTCGTAATGGAAGGTCAGGTCGCGACAGTCGAGCATCTCAGGGTCTCCAGCGCGGACGCGGTGGACGGCGGGTCAGGCCACCCAGCACGGCGAATGTCAGGGTCACCAGCACCAGCAGCAGCAAGGCGGTGGCCGCCGCACCCTGCCAGCGATAGCCACCCAACTGCTGGTAGAGCAGCATCGGCAGGGTCGGCGCCGAGGGGCTGCCGAACAGGGCGATGACGCTGAAGTCCCCCAGCGACAGCGTCATGGCGTAGGCCAGCGCCAGGGCCAGAGGGCGGCGCAGCCGGGGCCAGGTGAGCCAGCGCAACCGAGCGGCCCCGCGCACCCCGAGCTGGTCGGCCAGACGCGCCTCGGGGGCGGTCAGCCCCGGCAGTGCCCCGCGCAGCACCTGCATGGCGAAGGGCAGCGCCATCAGGGCGTTGACTAACACCACCAGGGCGTAGCCTTCCCAGCCGCTGCCCAGGGTGGGGCGCAGCAGCAGGAAGAGCCCGGTGCCCAGCACCAGCGCCGGTACCACCAGAATCAGCTGACCGCCGCCCTCCATGACCAGACCCAGGACTCCGCGACCGCGGCGGCGCAGCCAGCGGCTGCCGGCCAGCAGCGCCAGCGCCAGGACGAGGGCCCCGAGGCCCGCTCCCAGCGCCATGACCAGGCTCCTCGCCGCCGCCGGCCACAGGCTCGCGGCCCGGGGTAGCTCGGCGAGCCCGCCCAGGCCGGCGATGACGATGGCCACCAGGGGCGGGGCCAGCAGCGCGACCAGGGCCAGCATCCAGAAGCCATCGATCCAGCGCGACAGCCCCAGGGCGTCGCGGCGGCGCCAGCGTCCCAGGGCCGGCAGGCGCACGCTGCCCACCATCAGCGAGGGCGCCCCACCCCGGGAGAGTGCCAGCAGCCACAGCGTCAGGCAGATCGTCAGCTGGGTCAGCGCCAGCAGCGCGGCCAGGGCCAGGTCATGGTCGAACTTGAGCGCTTGGTAGATCGCCACCTCCAGGGTGGAGCTGCGCGGCCCCCCGCCCAGGGTCATGACGATGGCGAAGCTGGTGAAGCAGAGGGTGAAGACCAGCGCCCCCAGCCGCGGGATCAGCGAGGCCAGGCGCGGCCACTCCAGGGTGCGCCAGATTGCCCCCCGCGAAAGCCCCAACTGGGCGGCCAGCCGCCAGTGGGCCGCCGGCGCCGTCTCCAGGGCCTGCAGCATCAGCCTCGCGGCGAGCGGCAGGTTGTAGAACACATGGGCCAGCACGATGCCCGAGAGGCCATAGAGGTAACCGGCCTCCAGGCCGAAGAGCCACTCCCACAACGGCGCCGCCCAGCCACGCCGGCCGTGCACCGCCACCAGGCCGAACAGGCCGATCAGGGTGGGCAGTACCAGCGAGAGCTCCATGGCGCGCAGCAGCAGGGCCCGGCCGGGGAAGGCGGGTCGCCGCGCCAGGGCCACGGCCACGGGCACGGCGAGCCCCACGCTGAGCAGCGTGGAGAGCGTGGCCTGCCACAGGGTGAAACGCAGGATGGCGGCGAGCCAGGGCTCCTGCCAGAGCATGGCCGGGTGCACCTCGCGGGCCTGCCACAGCAGCGCCCCCAGGCTGCCGAGCCCGAGGCCCGCCACCAGCGCCAGGGCGGCGAACCCCAGCCCCGGCGGCCAGGGTGAGGGGCGCGCCCAGCGCGGCGGCGTCAACGCGCCGCGGCGTTCAGCCACTCGCGGATCCAGGCGCGGCGATTGTCGCGCACCTCCTCGGGAGTGAACGTCAGGCTCTCGGGGTCGATCAGCCGCTCGAACACCGCCGGCAGCTCGTCACCCAGGTCGATGGCCGGGTTCATCACGTTGCCCAGCGGGATATGACGCTGGAAGTCGGGCGTGAGCATGAAGGCCAGGAAGTCGCGGGCCAGCTCGGGCTCGTCGCTGGAGCGCAGCATCGCCGCGGTCTCCACCTGCAGGTAGTGGCCTTCGGCGAACTCGGCGGCCTGGTAACGATCGGTCTCCTCCACCGCCATGTGGTAGGCCGGCGAGGTGGCGTAGGAGAGCACCATGGGCGCCTCGCCGTTCATGAACAGCGAGAAGTAGGCCTGGCTCCAGCCGTTGGTCACGGTGAGCACCCGCTCGTTGAGCATCGCCCAGGCCGCAGGGGCTTCATCGCCGTAGACATGCTTCATCCACAGCAGCAGCCCCTGGCCGGTGACGCTGGTGCGTGGGTCCTGGAGGATGATCTTGACGTCGTCCGGGGCCTCGAGCAGTTCGGCGAAGCTGCCCGGCGGATCCTCCAGCTGCTCGCTGTCGTAGACGAAGGCGAAGTGGCCCCAGTCGTAGGGCAGGAAGGTGTCGTCGTCCCATGCGATGGGCAGCTCGAGCGCGCTCGTGTCGACGCCATGGGGCGCCAGAAGGTCGAGTTCACGGGCCTCGGCCATCAGGTTCATGTCGAGACCGAGCACCAGGTCGGCGCCGCTGCCCTCCCCCTCCAGGCGCAGGCGCTGGAGGATATCCACGCCACCGTCGAGTGCCACGAAGCGCAGGTCGCAGTCGCCGCAGCGCGCCTCGAAGGCCTCCTCGATGGCGGGCCCCGGCCCCCACTCGGAGACGAAGGAGTCGTAGGTATAGACAGTGAGCGTTCGCTCCGCAGCAGCGGCACCCACCGCCGACATGCCCAAGGCTAGTGCTACCAGAGATCTCATCATGGGGGGAGTCCCGTTATCGGTAACAAGCCCGGAGCCCATGTGGTAACGGGCTCCGGGGGTTCTTCCAGCTTATGGCTTATGGCTTACGGCTTACGGCTCCGGCGCAGCCGGGTCACCCGAATACCACCTTGGCCACGTCCTTGTAGCGCCTGGCGAAGTGTACGGTCATACCCTCCTTGAGGTGCTCCGGTAACTCGTCGTAGTCGCGGTGGTTGGCCTCGGGGAGGATCACCTCGAAGATGCCGCTGCGCCGGGCGGCGATCACCTTCTCGCGGATACCGCCCACCGGCAGCACATGCCCGGTCAGGGTCAGTTCACCGGTCATCGCCAGGTTGCGATCGATGGCCTGGTGCTTGGCCAGCGAGAGCAGTGCGGTGGTCATGGTCACCCCCGCCGAGGGGCCATCCTTGGGCGTGGCGCCCTCCGGCACGTGCATATGCACGAAGGCGGAATCGAAGAAGTCGGCGTCGGCGCCATACTCGGCCAGGTGCCCCAGCACATAGCTGTAGGCGATGTTGGCCGACTCCTGCATCACCTCGCCGAGCTTGCCGGTGAGCTTGAAGCCGCGGGTCAGCGAATGCACCTTGCCCGCCTCGATGGGCAGGGTCGCGCCGCCCATGGAGGTCCAGGCCAGGCCGGTGACCACACCCTCGCCCTGGAGCACCTGCTCCTTGCGGAACAGCGGCGCCCCCAGGTACTCCTCGAGATTCTTCACCGAGACCTTCACCGACTGCTGCTCGCTCTCCAGCAGCTTGACCGCCGCCTTGCGCACGATGCGATGCAGCTGCTTCTCGAGCTGGCGCACCCCGGCTTCCCGGGCATAGCCCTCGATCACCTGGCGCAGCGCGGCGTCGGTGAGATTGATGCGCTTCTTGGGGATATTGTCGCGCTTGAGCAGCTTGGGCCACAGGTGGTGCTTGGCGATCGCCATCTTCTCCTCGGCGATGTAGCCGGAGAGGCGAATCTGCTCCATGCGGTCGAGCAGCGCCGGGGGAATCGAGTCCAGGGTGTTGGCGGTACACACGAAGAGCACCTTGGAGAGGTCCAGGCGCACGTCCAGGTAGTGGTCGAGGAAGTCGACGTTCTGCTCCGGGTCGAGCACCTCGAGCAGTGCCGAGGCGGGGTCACCCTGGAAGGACTGCCCCATCTTGTCGATCTCGTCGAGCATGATCACCGGGTTCTCGACCTCGACCTCCTTGAGGGCCTGGGCGAGCTTGCCGGGCATGGCGCCGATATAGGTGCGCCGGTGCCCCTTGATCTCCGCCTCGTCGCGCATGCCGCCCACCGAGAAGCGGTAGAACTCGCGGCCCAGCGCCTCGGCGATGGAGCGACCCACCGAGGTCTTGCCGACCCCGGGTGGCCCCACCAGCAGCACGATGGAGCCGCCCACGTCGCCCTTGAAGGTGCCCTCGGCGAGGAACTCGACGATGCGCTCCTTGACGTCGGCCAGGCCGTCGTGGTCGCGGTCGAGCACCTGGCGCGCATGGGTGAGGTCGAGCTGGTCCTGGCTGCGCACGCCCCAGGGCATGCTGGTCAACCAGTCGAGGTAGTTGCGGGTGGTGCCGTACTCCGGCGAGCCGGTCTCGAGCACCGCCAGCTTGTCGAGCTCCTCCTCGATGCGGGTCAGCACCTTGGGCGGCACCACCAGGCTCTCGAGGCGGTCACGGAAGGTGTCGACGTCGTTCTCGCGGTCGTCCTTGGAGATGCCCAGCTCGCGCTGGATCACCTTGAGCTGCTCGCGCAGGAAGAACTCACGCTGGCGCTCCTGCATCTGGGCGTTGACCTGGTCGCTGATCTCGCTCTGCAGCTGGGCGACCTCGATCTCCTTGCGCAGCAGCGGCAGCACCTTCTGCATGCGAGCCAGCACCGGCAGGGTGGCCAGCACGTCCTGCAGCTCGTGCCCCTTGGCCGAGGTGATGGCGGCGGCGAAGTCGGTGAGCGGCCCCGGCTCGTGGGGGCTGAAGCGATTGAGGTAGTGTTTGAGCTCCTCGCCATAGAGCGGATTGATCGGCAGCAGCTCCTTGATGCCGTTGATCAGCGACATGGCATAGGCACGCGCCTCGTCCGCCTCGGCATCCACCGGCTCGCGGGGGTAGCTCACCTCCACCAGGTAGGGCGGCTCCCGGGAGATCCAACGCTGGATCCGGAAGCGCTGCAGGCCCTGGGCAATGAACTGCAGCTGGTCATCCTCGCCCTGCAGCTTGTGCATCTTCACCGCGGTACCGATCTCGGGAAAGTCGCCGTGATCCAGACCCTCCAGGGCGGCATCACCGACGAAGGCCAGGCCCACAGTATGGTGGGGCGTCTTGGCCACCCGCTCGATGGTCTCCTCCCAGCGCTCGCGGTTGATCACCAGAGGCTGCACCTGGGCGGGGAAGAAGGGGCGGTTATGGATGGGAAGCAGGTAGATGCGCTCGGGCAGCGCCTCTCGGGCCGGCACCACGGAACGCTGGCTGTCGCCGGACGCCTCACCGAGGTCGAGGGACTCGTCCTGCTCCTGCTCGTCGTGGATCCATTCCGGCTCGTCAGAATCGTGGCGGTCCTGGTCGTCGCTCATGGGGTCTCCCTGTCCAAGCGGTTGGGCATATGCCGATGGACTGTGGAATGCGGGCGATGACCGGCAACTTCAAGTCTGGCTATCGCCATAGTGGTGGCAGCGGGCGGCCATTGACGCGCACCTTGCCCCGCACCACGTCCACCGCCAGCTCTCGTGTGTCCAGGGGCAGCCCCAGCCACAGGGCCACCACGGTGGGCACCTCGCGCCACACGAAGTCGCCGTCCAGGCGGCTGCGCCAACGGGCCTGCTCGGCGGAATCATCGAGTCGTGCGACGCTGAGCTCATCGAGGCGCCGTGGATCGAAGATCAGCGCCCCCTCGCCCTGGGCGGAAAGGCCCAGCATGGGGCTGTCGAGTGCCACGGCGGTGACATCCAGGCGTGGCGAATCCTGCAGCAGCGCCTTGAACTCCGGCTCGAGCCGCTCGATCAGCTGGCGGGGCGTCGGGGTGTCGCTGCCCCCCGTCATCACCTCCTCGCGCAGGCGGCGCAGCAGGGTACGCAACGCCTCGGCATCGACGCGGGAAAACTGCGCCGTCGCGCCTCCGGTAAGCAGCACCTGATCGGCGGCCAGCACCTCCCCCAGGTTGAGCTCGCCGTCGATAAGAAGCTCGCTGTCGTCGAGCTGCATGCGACTGCGGTAGACCAGCTCGCTGCCATCCAGCTCGAGGTCCGGCTGACTCCAGGAGACCCGGTCGAGGCGTAGCAGGTCATGCTGGGTGAAATGGTGGGCATCGGCGGTATAGGCGTAGCGACTCTCCAGGCTGGCCGGGCCGGCCTCCAGGGTGACTACCCCGTCGGTCAGGCGCAGCGGCTTGAGACGGGCGCGCAGCCACCAGTCGCCGTACTCGCCGCCGAAGGTGACCTGCCCACCCTGGAAGTCGAGCTCGCGCTGGCCCTGGCGAACCACGAAGGGAGACAGCCCGACACTGCCCTTGAGGGCGCCGCCCAGGGTCTGGTAGCGGGCGTGCCAGCGCGGCGCCGTGGAGGGCAGCGCATCGCCGAACAGGCGCCGCTGGGCCGGCCCCAGGGTAGGCTGGATCTCGCCGTCCAGCCGGGTGCTGAGCACGCCGTGGCGCGCGGTATAGGTGAAGGCGAGTTGCCAGCCATCGCCCAGCAGCGGGGCGATCAGCACCCGTCCCGAGGAAGAGAGCCAGCCGCGTTCCACGTCCTCACGCTCGACCACCAGCTCACCGCGCGCCTCCAGGTCGTTCAGGGTGCGCAGCAGCTCGCGTTCGAAGAGCAGCGAGGCGGCGTACTGGGCCACCGCCCAGACCAGCGCCAGCCCTACCACCACCGGCACGATCAGTCGTTCCTTGCGCATGCTCACTCCCTTCCCTGCGACGCCTGCTACGGCATTCGCGAAATACCGCCGTGCCGTGCTAGTGCAGCCAGAACCACAGATGCATGAGGCTCCAGGCGTAGATGCCGGCGAGGACATCGTCGATCATGATGCCGAAGCCACCGGCCACATGGCGGTCGGCCCAGCGGATGGGGAACGGCTTGATCACGTCGAATACCCGGAAGACCAGGAACCCCCATAGTGCCGACTCCCAGGAGAAGGGCACTGCCGCCATGGTGATCCAGTAGCCCACGAACTCATCCCAGACAATACCCGAATGGTCGTGGACGCCGAGGTCGCGGGAGGTCTTCTCGCACAACCACACGCCCCACACGAAGGCGATGAAGACCACCCCCCAGTACCAGGAGAGTGGCAGTTCGGAAAGCAACCAGTAGAAGGGGATGGCGGCCAGGGTTCCGAAGGTTCCCGGCGCCCAGGGCACGGTGCCGCTCCCCAGGCCGAAGGCCAGGAAGTGGGAGGGACGATGCCAGACGCTGGATGGGGCGCGATTCATGGAGTGCCTCCCGGAGGGGCGCCACGGAAGTGCTGCCAACCGGTGCGCTGGGCCGCCGGCACGCCGCTGACGCCCGGCGCATGGGTCAGGCGACCGACCACCGTCAGCGGCAACTCGAGTGCTGCCAGGCGTCGGCGGGCCTCGTCCAGGTGCTCGGCGGGCAGGCACACCAGCAGCTCGTAGTCATCGCCGCCGGTCAGCGCCGCCTGGCGTGCGCCCTCCTCGCCCAGCGCCGCCACCAGACCCTCGGCCAGCGGCAGCGCCTCGGGCTCGAGATGGGCGCCGCCCCCGGAGTGTTCGAGGATATGGCCCAGGTCGGCGAGCAGCCCGTCGGAGATATCCACTGCGCCCGTGGCCAGCCCGGCCAGGGCCTCGCCGGCGGCCAGCCGCGGCCGGGGTGTCAGGTAGCGCTGCAGCAGCGGATGGGCAGGGTCGCGCTCGCCTGCCTGCCACGCCGCCAGGCCACCGGCACCGCCACCCAGGGCGCCGGTCACCGCCACCAGGTCGCCAGGACGGCCGCCGCCGCGGGTCATGGCCGCCTCGGGTGCCACCTCGCCCATCACGGTGACGCCAATGGCCAGCTCACCGCGTGTGATGTCGCCCCCGGCCAGGCGGGTGCCGGTCGTTTCGCAGAGTGCCAGGAAGCCACGCGAGAAGCCCTCCAGCCAGGCGTCCTCGCTCTCTTCCAGCGACAGCGACATGAAGCACCAGCGAGCCCTGGCACCCATGGCGGCCAGATCGGAGAGGCTGACCGCCAGGGCCCGATGGCCCACCGTCTCGGCGGGGGCGTCGGGGGGAAAGTGCACCCCGCATACGGAGGTATCGACGCTCACCGCCAACCGGCGCCCGGGGGTGGGGGCCAGCAGCGCACAGTCGTCGCCCACGCCCAGCACCACGCCGGACTCGGGATCGGCGACGGGGGGAGTGAAGTAGCGCGCGATGAGATCGAATTCGCTGTGCATCCGGTCACCCTTCAGCGGCGGCGGGCGGCCACCTCGGCGCCGCGCAGGCGCCCGGCAAGCTTGTCGAGGATGCCGTTGACGTACTTGTGGCCGTCAGTGGCACCGAACGACTTGGCCAGCTCGACGCCCTCATTGATCGCCACGCGGTACGGCACCTCCAGGCGCCGCGAGAGCTCGTAGGCGCCCAGGCGCAGGATGGCCAGCTCGATGGCGTCGAGCTCCTCGAGCTTGCGGTCGAGCAGCGGCGCGATGGAGGCGTCGAGGTCGGCGCGGAAGCGCGCCACGTTGTGCACCAGCTCATGGAACAGCGCCAGATCGGCGATCTCCATGACCTTGTGCCAGTTCTCGTGGTCCTCGAGGTCATCGTCGGCCAGCTGGCTGCGGAATTCCACTTCGACCGCACTCATTGACTTGCCGGTCATCTGCCACTGATAGAGACACTGCACCGCCAGTTCGCGGGCGGCACGCCGCCCCTGCTGCGCCTTCGAGGGCGTACGCTCGCGGCTCATGCCTCCTCCTCGGCGCCACCGCCCAGCTGGCGCATCAGCGAGACCATCTCCATGGCCGCCATGGCCGCCTCGGCGCCCTTGTTGCCGGCCTTGGTGCCGGAACGCTCGATGGCCTGCTCGATGGAGTTGACGGTGAGCACGCCGTTGGCGATGGGGGTCTCGAACTCCAGCTGCAGGTTGCCCAGCGCCGTGTTGCAGCCGCCCGCCACGTACTCGAAGTGCGGGGTGCCGCCGCGGATTACCGCGCCCAGGGCGATGACCGCCTCGGGGCGTGCCACCTTGAGCACCTGCTGGACCGCCAGCGGCAGCTCCCAGGCGCCGGGCACGTGGACGATGTCGATGTTCTCGGCATCCACACCATGGCGCACCAGGATATCCACGGCTCCCTCGACGAGGCTATCCACCACATGGTGGTTGAAGCGCCCCACCACGATCACATAGCGGCCGTCGACGTCGACGAAGCTGCCTTCCAGTTGAGAAATGGGTTCCATGTCGGTTTCCTGCTGAGACTCTCGGGCGCAGCCGAGCCGCGCCTGGTGTTGAACAAGAGTGTTGAATATAGAGTGTCGAATAGGCGCCGGCTCACTCGCCGACGGTACCGTCACCGCCAGCCGTGACATCCTCGGGCCCCAGGCGCTCCACCACCTCCAGATCGAAGCCGGAGATCGCCGAGAACTTCCAGGGCGAGCTGAGCAGGCGCATCTGGCCTACACCAAGGTGACGCAGGATCTGCGAGCCGGTGCCGATGGTCAGGTAGTTGCCGGCACCATCGGAATCGCTGGTACGCGGGGCACGGCGACGCTCGAGGAAGATATCGAGCTGGTCACGCAGGTCGAGACGCGGCCGACCATGATCGAGCAGCACGAAGACGCCGCGCTCGCTGCGCGCCACCTCGGCGATGGCCTCGTGGGAGGTCCAGTGGCCCCCCTCGCCCTTCTGCAGGCAGAGCAGGTCGCGCATGGTGTCGGCCAGGTGCACGCGAACCGTGGTCGGTGTCTCGGGACTCGGCCGGCCCTTGACCAGCGCCAGATGGTGGGCGCCCTGGATGCTATCGCGGAAGACGTGCAGGGTGAGCTCGCCGTGGGCGGTCTTCACCGTGGTCGACTCCTCGTGATCCACGGTCTGCTCGTTGTGGATGCGATAGTGGATCAGGTCGGCGATGGTGCCCATCCTGATCCCATGCTCCTCGGCGAAGCGCTCGAGCTCGGGGCGGCGAGCCATGGTGCCGTCGTCGTTCATGATCTCGCAGATCACGCCGCTGGGGTCGAGGCCGGCAAGGGAGGCGAGGTCGCAGGCGGCTTCGGTATGGCCAGCGCGGCGCAGCACACCACCAGGCTCGGCCATCAGCGGGAAGATATGACCAGGCTGGACGATATCCTCGGGGCGGGCATCGCGGGCCACGGCGGCCTGTACGGTGCGCGCGCGGTCGGCGGCGGAGATGCCGGTGGTGACGCCCTCGGCGGCCTCGATGGAGAGGGTGAACTTGGTGCCGAAGCCGGAGCCGTTGTCGTTGACCATCAGCGGCAGCTTGAGCCGCTCACAGCGACTGCGGGTCATCGGCAGGCAGATCAGGCCGCGGGCATGGCGGGCCATGAAGTTGATGTGCTCGGCCTGCACCTTCTCGGCGGCCATGATGATGTCGCCTTCGTTCTCGCGATCCTCATCGTCCATCAGGATCACCATCTTGCCCTGACGGATGTCCTCGATCAGGTCTTCGATAGGGGCCAGGCCCCCGGCAGTGGCGTGCACCATGAGATCTCCAGAAATTCTGCGTGGCAGGCGTCGGCAGGCGGCGACAATCATGTCGTCCACAGGCGTCGCCTCGCCTCGAAACGGCGTCAGGGTACCGTGGTCGGTCGCTGCGCGCCAGTAAAGCCGCGCCAGGCCAAGTCGCTCGAGGCTGCTCCGGCGAAAGGCCTTTCGCTTGATATCGCTATCGCGCCTGGCTGTGCCGCCGCGGCCGGGCGGTAATGCGCCAGTCCTGCCCCACGGCGCGGATATCGAGTATCTCCAGGCCGCGCTGGTGGGCCATGGTCTCGATACCGGCGAGCTGGAACAGCGGCCGGGCGTCGCCGCCGAGCAGGGTGGGCGCCACGAAGAGCTGCATCTCGTCCACCAGGCCGGCATCGAGCATGGCACCGGCCAGGGTCGCCCCGGTCTCCAGCAGTACCTCGTTGGCCTGCTCGACCTCGGCCAGGTGACGCAGCAGGGCGTCGAGGTCGACCCGGCCATCACCGCCGGCGGGCAGGGTGAGCACCTCGGCCCCGGCGTGGGTCAGGCGCGCGATGCGCTCGTCCTCGACGCCCTCCACCGCCACCACCAGGGTGCGCCCCGGTTCGGTGAGGCAGGCCGCCGCCTCGGGCAGGCGCAGGCGGCTGTCGACGATGACCCGCAGTGGCTGGCGAGTTGCGATGGACTCGGCATCGTCGAGACCGAGCTGGTCGGGGCGCACGGTGAGTCGCGAGTTGTCGAAGATCACCGACTCCACTCCGGTGAGCACGGCGCTGGAGCGGGCGCGCAGGCGCTGCACCTGACGCCTCGCCTGGGGGCCGGTGATCCACTGTGACTCGCCGGACTGCATGGCGGTGCGGCCGTCGAGGCTCATGGCCATCTTCAGGCGCACGAAGGGGCGGCCGTGGTCCATGCGCCGCACGAAGCCGACGTTCAGCGCCCGGGCCTCGTCCTCGGCGATACCCACAGTCACCTCGATGCCCGCCTCGCGCAGCAGGGCGATGCCACGCCCGGCCACCTCCGGATTGGGGTCTTCCATGGCCACCACCACACGGGCCACGCCGGCCTCGATCAGTGCCACCGCACAGGGCCCGGTGCGGCCGTGATGGGAGCAGGGCTCCAGGGTCACGTAGGCGGTGGCGCCGCGGGCCGCCTCGCCGGCGGATCTCAGCGCATGCACCTCGGCATGGGGTTCGCCGGCACGGGCGTGGTAGCCCTCCCCGACCAGCCGCCCATCCTTTACCAGCACGCAGCCGACACGGGGATTGGGGTGCGCGGTATAGAGGCCGCGCCGGGCCAGCTCGAGGGCTCGGGCCATCCAGGTTTCCGGGGGCGTGGGGTGGTCCATGGAGCGCTCCAGGTCAGCGTGGGGGCGTCTGATCGGGATCCTGGGCGAGACGTTCGATCTCGGCACGGAACTCGTCGATGTCCTGGAAACGGCGGTAGACCGAGGCGAAGCGGATGTAGGCCACCTGGTCGAGGCCACGCAACGCAGCCATTACCGCCTCGCCGATGTCGCGGGCGTGAATCTCGCGCTCGCCGCGGGCGCGCAGGGTCTGGCGGATGCGCTGCACCGAGGCCTCGATGGCCTCGGCACTGACCGGGCGCTTCTCCAGGGCACGCAGCATGCCGGCACGCAGCTTCTGCTCGTTGAAGGCCTCTCGGGAACCGTCACCCTTGATCACCCGCGGCATGATCAGCTCGGCGGTCTCGTAGGTGGTGAAGCGCTCGCCGCAGGCCACGCACTGGCGACGCCGCCGCACCTGGTCCCCTTCGGCGACCAGCCGCGAGTCGGTGACCTTGGTGTCGTGGGTGCCGCAGAAGGGACAGTGCATGGCAGGGTTCCAGAAAGGGGAAACGGGACTCGTCGTATTGTACTGACTCGAGCCCCGCCCGCCCAGCGGCGCTGCCTCAGTGGCCGGAGTGTGACATCCCTGCGGCCGGCTCGTCCGCCTGGCCGTGCCCCATGGTCTCGATGCGACGCACCGGCGCCTGGAGCTCCAGGGTCTGGCCATCATCGAAGGTCAGGCTGAGCGCCACCTCGTCGCCCTCGTGGAGCGGCTCGACCAGATCGATCAGCATCAGGTGATAGCCGCCCGGGGCCAGTTGCGCGCCCTCACCCGCCGGCACCGGGATCGTTTCCACCTGGCGCATCTGCATCATGCCATCCACATCCACATGATTGTGGAGTTCCGCCACCCGGGCCGCCGGGGTGCTGGCCGCCACCAGGGCGCGGTCCGACTCGCCGGCGTTATGCAGCATCATGAAGGCAGCAGTGGTCGTGGAGACCGGCGGCACGGCACGCACATGCGCACCCTCGACGCTCAGCGAGTCGGCCAGTGCCGCGCCGCTGGCCAGACAGGTAAGCAGCGCAACCATCGGGCCGCGCCAGGACAGGGGGAAACGTGGCAGCATGCGGGTGATCCTCTCGAGAATGGGAACCTGATGACACAGCATAGGTCAGGAGCGGCCGCGTGTTCGCGCTTGCGACATAACGCCCCAGCGCGATGGAGATTAATGCACCGCTAATCACCGGCTGTCAGGCTCTGCTCCTGGCGGCATGACCGCCGACGGATTCATCGGCAAGGAGCCTTTCGCCATGCAGGCATTGAACCAGAGCATCGCCGTGGGTCCCATGGGATTCTCGATCGGCCAGTTGCTGATCATCCTGGCCTTCGGCATCGCCCTGTTGACCGGGGCACTGATCGGCCGACGCCACCGCACGCCCACGGCCGACACCCTCTTCAACCTGCTGCTGATCGCCCTGGTCGGCGCGCGCCTGGTGTTCGTGGCGCGCTACTGGGGCAGCTACGACGGCGTCCTTTCACTGCTGGATATCCGCGATGGCGGCTTCGACCCCCTGGGCGGCCTGGTAGCCGGCCTGGGCTATGCCACCTGGCGGCTGTGGCGCTCCCCCCGCCAGCGTGTGCCGCTGGGCGGCGCGCTGCTGGCCGGCGCCCTGGCCTGGGGGCTGACCGCCGGCCCGCTGCTGCTGATGGAAGATCGCGGCCGCCCGCTTCCCGACACGCCCCTGACCACCCTGGCGGGCGAGGCCACCGATCTGCCGGGCCTGGCCGAGCGTCAGGGCCAGCCGCTGGTGGTCAACCTGTGGGCCACCTGGTGCCCGCCGTGCCGGCGCGAGATGCCGGTATTCGAGCAGGCCCAGGACGAGGCCAGCGACATCACCTTCGCCTTCGTCAACCAGGGAGAGGATGTGGCGCTGGTGAACCGCTTCCTCGATGAACAGTCTCTGGAACTGGACAACGTGCTGCTCGATGCACGCACCGCCCTGGGCGACGTGACCGGCGCCATGGCCATGCCCACCACGCTGTTCTATGACGCCGAGGGGCGTCTGGTGGATACCCACTTCGGCGAACTCTCCCACGCCACCCTGCGCCAGGGACTGGAACGTCTGCGCTGACGCCCTGCTTCGAGACACTTCACCTCAGCCTTCACGACAACCGTCACAAGGACCCACAATGCGACACACACTCAAGTTGCCGGCCATCGGCGCCCTGACCCTGGCCTTCATGGCTCCGGCCCTGGCCAATGATGACCTGCCCGCCCCAGTGGCCGCCCTCACCGAGCAGGGCCTGACCATCCACGGCGAGTTCGAGGGCCCGGCCGGGTTGACCGGTTACGGCGCCAGCCACTCCGCCGGCGAAGTGGCCATCTACCTGCTGCCGGGTGGCGAGCACGCCATCGTCGGCACCCTGGTCGATGCCGAAGGCAACAACCTCTCCGAGCCCGCGCTGGACAAGCACGTGCGCGCCGCCCAGTTCGCCGAGGTGTGGCAGGACCTGGAGGAGAGCCACTGGATCGCCGATGGCGACCCCGATGCCGAGCATGTCGTGTATACCTTTACCGATCCCAACTGCCCCTACTGTCGCCAGTTCTGGCACGACGCCCGCCCCTGGGTCGAGGCCGGCAAGGTGCAGCTGCGCCATATCATGATCGGCGTGCTGGCATCGGACAGCCCGGCCAAGGCCGCCGCCCTGCTCGGCGCCGACGATCCCGCCGCCGCCCTCCACGCCCACAGTGGCGACGGCGAGGAGATCGAGGCCGGGCCCCAGTCACGCGAGGTCGAGGAGCAGGTCTACGCCAACAACCAGCTATTCGACTCGCTGGGCTTCATGGCCACCCCGACCACCCTCTTCCGCAACGGCGACCGGGTCGATCGCATCGAGGGCGTGCCCAGCCCCGAGCGCCTCGAGGAAGCCATGGGCGGCCCGGCGCCCTGACGCTGGCCGACACGCAGGCAGCCTCGTAGCCGCCTGCTGACACATAACAAACGGGCCCCGCTGCCAATGGCAGCGGGGCCCGTCGCTTTCACTCGTTGTGGATCAGCCGTCGGTGGAGGTGGGGTTCTCTCCGTAATCCGCATGGTCGCCGAGACGCTGGCCATCGACCTCATCACCATAGAAGCCATGGTGATTGTGGAAGATCTCGTCGGTCTCATCCAGCGACTCGAGGTCGCGACGACGCGGATCCTGGGGACGCTCATGGCTGTTGATGAAGGCAGCCACATCCCAGGCCTCCTGGTCCGAGAGCGAGTAGGGCTTGCCCAGCGGCATATTGGCCTTGATGAAGTTGGCGGCGGTGTTCACCCGGTGCATGCCGGCACCCCAGTTATAGGAACCGTCACCCCACAGCGGCGGGAAGACCTGGCGTTCGCCGACCTTCTGGCCCTGGCCATCGTCGCCGTGGCAGACGGCACATTGCTGGGCATAGACTTCAGCCCCACGCTCGCGGTCGGCACCCTGCTCGGTCTCCTCAAGCTTGGGATAACCGCGACCCGGCATGGACTCGTTGATTGGCGCGCCAGTCGCCATCCAGTGCAGGTAGGTCTGCATGGCAACCAGCGGCTCGCTGCCATTCTCCGGCGGCTTGCCATTCATGGAGTAGGTGAAGCAGCCCTGGATACGCTCGGCCAGGGTGTTGACCTTGTCGTTCTTGCCACGATAAGCGGGGTAGACACCGAAGGAGGCCCACATCGGCGCCGAATTGGCGAGGCGGCCGGCATCGAGGTGACAGTTGGAGCAGTTCTGGTCGTTGAAGACGTACTTCCCCCGCAGCTCCTGGGTGTTGAGGAAGAGGTCACGGCCCCGGCGCACCATATCGCCGTACTGGTTGTCGGGGATGTCACCCTCGTGGGGCGGCTGGAAGGTGACCTCACCCTCGGGTGCCTCGGGCAGCGGGATCTGGTAGTCGCGCTCGGTCGCGTCATCCTGGGCCAGGGCGGCCAGGGGAAGGCTCAGGGCCGAGGCCAGAGTGCCGGCCATCAGCAGGTGGAATGTACGCTGGCTCATTGACCGTCCTCCTCTTGTGCCGCGTCGTTCTGCTCGGCGAGACGCTCCGGCAGGGTGGCATAGTAGTCGGCGATCATGCCGATCTGCTCCTCGTCGAGGCGCTTGGCGATGCCCACCATCAGACCATTGGGATCATTGCGCCGCGTGCCCTCGCGCCAAGCCTGGAGCTGCGTGGCGATATAGTCCGGATGCTGGCCTGCCAGCGGCGGGAAGGTGGCCCCGACGCCCTGCCCGTTGGGGCCGTGGCACTGGCTGCAGGCCGGGATCATCTTGTCCTCGGCCCAGTCACCGCGCTCTGCCAGCCACTCCGCCTCGTTGTTCGGATCGGCTGCATGATAGGCCGTGGGCAGTTCCGGCCAGGGCTCCAGTTCGGCGTAGTAGGCGGCCACATCGGCGATCTGCTGTTCATCGAGCATGTTGACGAAGGGCAGCATGGTGGCGCTCTCGCGACGCCCCTCCTTCACATCGTACAGCTGCTTGACGATGTACTCGGCCGGCAGCCCGGCCAGGCGCGGCCAGGATTCCCCATTGGGGTTGTTCATGCCCATGCCGTCGGCCTGGTGACAGGCCACGCAGGTTCCCGCGACCCCCTCACCACGCGCGGCGTCCCCCTCGAGCGCCACGGACTGGCCGGCGGCCAGGCTGGCGCCCAGCAGCAGGCCGAGCCCACTCAAGATCCTCTTGCTGGTCGTCATCAGGTAATCCCCTTGTTGTTTCATGGCCCCTCAGAGGGCCACGGTATTAGCCTGCACCGGGAAGGTCAGGCGAGCCTCCAGCCCACCCCTCGCGGGACGGACAAACTTCAGGTCACCGCCGAAGCGCTCGGCGATGGCCACCACGATGGCCAGCCCCAGGCCGCTGCCGTGCTGCTTGCTGGCACGCCAGAAGCGTCTAGCCATCTGCTCCAGGGCTTCGTCATCGACCCCGGGCCCCTGGTCGATCACCCGGAATGTCAGGGTATTGTGGTCTTCGTACTCCACATCGAGGGTGGCTCGTGACCCCTCGCCGCCGTGGCGGAGCGCGTTGTCGATCAGGTTGCGCAGCGCGGTCACCGCCAGCTCCCGTGGCAGCGCAAGAGGTGCCTCGGGCCACGCCTCGGGCAGTTCGAAGCGCGCGGTCGCTGCACCGCTGTCGCGCAGCGCCAGGGCCACCACCTCGGCCGGGCGGCACAGGGTGCCGTCCTCGAAGGCCAGTCGCCCCTCCACCCGCGCCAGCATCAGCAGCTGGTCGAGTATCCGCGCCAGGCGCTCGACACCCTCCTCAGCGTAGCCGACGGCATCACGCGCCGCTTCACCCTCTACCCGGCTGGCCACCTGCAGGTGGGTCTTGATGGCGGTGAGCGGCGTGCGCAGCTCATGGGCGGCATCGTTGGTGAAGCGCTGCTCGCGAACGATGGCCTGCTGGACGCGGGCCAGCAGACCGTTGAGGGTCTCCACCAGCGGACGCAGTTCGCTGGGCACCCCATAGGTGGCCACCGGCGCCAGGGCATCCGGATGGCGACGCGCCAGGGAGTCGCGCAGCCGGGCGATGGGCGACAGGCCACGCACCACACCGATCCACAGCGCCACCAGACTGCCCAGCATGGCCACCACGAAGGGCACCGTGGCCACCTTGATGACGTTGCCGAGCAGCAGGTCACGCTCATCCATGCGGTCGGCGGTGGTGATGGTCAGCCCGCCACGCTCGTAGGTGAACACCCGCCAGGTCACGCCGCCCTCTTCACGATAAGCATGCCCACCGACCTCACCCACCGCCAGGATCGACTCCAGGTCGGTGTGGGTACGCGCCATGATCTCGCCGCGCGGCGAGTGCACCTGGCAGGCCAGCCCCTCGATGGGTGGGATCGACAGTGCCCGCCGGTCGGCCTCGAGCCACACATCCTGGGGCAGCTGCGCCATCAGCCCTGCGACCATGCGCGCCGACTGGGCGAGACGCTGGTCGAGGGTGGCCACGAACTGCTCCTCAAGATCGCGCAGCAGCCAGGCGGCGGCCAGCCCCCAGAGCAGCACCAGGGTGACGCCGAGGGTCACCAGCAGCCGCGTGCGCAGGCTCACGGACGCCCCTTCTCGCCAGACTCACCCAGCGGCGGCCCCAGCCGGTAGCCCAGCCCGCGCACCGTCTCGATCACCTCGCTGCCGAGCTTGCGACGCAGATGATGGATATGCACGTTGAGGGCGTTGCTCTCCACATCCTCGCTCATGCCGTAGAGGCTGTCCTTGAGCTGGTCCGCCGAAAGCACACTGCGCGGCGCCTGCAGGAAGGCCTCCAGCAGCACCAGCTCGCGGCGCGAGAGGGCCACCGGCCTACCGCCGAGAGTGACCTCCCGGGCCACCGGGTCGAGGCACAGGGCGCCGTGCTCGATCAGCGGATGCGAGCGCCCCGCCGCGCGGCGCAACAGCGCCTGCAGCCGGGCCACCAGCTCGTCGAGGTCGAAGGGCTTGACCAGATAATCGTCGGCACCGCCCTGCAGGCCGGCCACCCGGTCGCTGACCGCATCGCGGGCGGTCAGCACCAGCACCGGCGTGGTCACCCCGGCGTCGCGCCACTCCTCGAGCAGGCTCAGGCCATCACCGTCGGGCAGGCCGCGGTCGAGGATCACCACATCGCTGTCGACACTCTCCAGGGCGCGACGCGCCTCGGCAATGGAGGCCACATGATCGACGACATAGTCGTGCACGGCGAGCCCGGCGCGAATGCCTGAGGCCACCAGGGCGTCATCCTCGATCAGCAGTACGTGCATGGCATAAGGTCCTCTCGTTGTGCGACATCCTGTCACTGGGCCATTAAGCCTGCGTTAATCGTCATATGGATATAAGCAGGATGGCGGCATCCATTGGTCGTAGACGCAGACTCCCCCGCAGGCAGCCCTGCGGGGGAGTCTCTTGATCGAGCTCAAGCTCAGCTGCGCGCGGGAATCGCCCTGGCCAGGAACCAGCCGGCGACCATCGCCACCAGCATCGCCAACAGCGGTGCGCTGGGCCCGGCGATGGAGGCGATGGCCGGCCCCGGGCAGTAGCCGGAGAGCCCCCAGCCGATACCGAACAGCGCCGAGCCACCGATCAGCCGCCCATCGAGATCCTGGCGGGTAGGCAGTTGGAAGGCCTCACCGTAGATGGGAGCCGTGCGCTTGAAGGCGAGACGGTAGCCAATGAAGTTGGTGACCACGGCGCCGCCAAGCACGAACATCAGGGTCGGGTCCCAGGCGCCGAAGAGGTCGAGGAAGCCGAGCACCCGCGCGGGGTCGGTCATGCCGGAGACGGCAAGCCCCATACCGAACAGCAGCCCGGCGATATAGCCCATCAGCGTCTTCATGCGCCACCTCCAATCACGTGCCGAACCACGAACACGGTGATGATCGCCATCACCAGGAAGGTGAGGGTCGCCACCAGCGAGCGCGGCGAGAGCCTGGCCAGGCCACACACCCCGTGGCCGCTGGTGCAGCCGCTGCCCAGGCCGGTGCCCAGGCCCACCAGCAGGCCGGCAACCAGCATCAGCAGCACGCCGCCGGCGGGCTCACCGATCACCTCGCCGGCGGCACCCGCCACATTGCCCAGGCCGCCGCCCAGCAGCATCACCACGATGGGGCCGCTGATCATGCCGAGCAGGAAGGTCACGCGCCAGGCGCTGTCGCCCCTGGGGCGCTCAGTGACCAGGTTGCCGATGATGCCGCTGATGCCAGCGATACGGCCCAGGGTGGCCATCAGCCAGGTGGCAGAGAGGCCGATCAGCACGCCGCCGGCCAACCCTTGCAGGGATGAACTCCAGTCCACACTTTCTCTCCTTTAAAAACCTTGGGTAAGTCCTTCAGGGCATCCGCGGATGCGGCTGCGCCTCGTCGTCACGCGTCGCGCCTGGCACGGCGCCCAGCTGCATCTCGGCGCAGCGCCGCGACAGGCGACCGTCGCCGAAGCCACGCAGCTCCTGCCAGGCATCGAAGGTACTGAGGAACACCTTGCCGGTCATCTCGTGGCAGAACTCGGTGTGCTGCAGGCGATCCATCACCGGGCCCTTGACCTCGGCCAGGTGCAGCGCCACGCCGGAGTCCCTGAGGCGAGCATTGATCGCCTCCAGGCTCTCCAGCGCCGAGGCGTCGATAACGTTGACCGCCTGGCAGGCCAGCACGATGTGCTCGAGGCGTGGCTGGCGGGCGGCCAGTTCCATCACGGTGTCTTCCAGGTAGCGCGCATTGGCGAAGTAAAGACTCTCGTCGACCCTCAGGATCGAGAGGCGCTCGTCGGTCTCCACCCGATGGCGCTGCACATTGCGAAAGTGCTCGGTGCCCGGCACCCGCCCCACCACGGCGCTGTGCGGCCGGCTGGTGCGATAGAGATGCAGCGCCAGCGACAGCCCCACGCCGACCATGATACCGCTCTCCACGCCATGGCCCAGGGTGACGGCGATGGTCGCCAGCATGGCGGCGAAGTCACCGCGTGAATAGTCCCAGGTGCGCTTGATCGCCGCGAAGTCGACCAGCGACAGTACCGCCACGATGATGGTGGCGGCCAGCGTCGCGATGGGCAGGTGGGCGATCAGCGGGGTGAGCAGCAGCGCGGCCAAGCCGATCCCCACCGCGGTAAAGGCCCCGGCGGCCGGCGTCTCGGCGCCGGCATCGAAGTTGACCACTGAGCGCGAGAAGCCACCGGTGACCGGCATGCCGCCGGTCAGCGAGGCGGCGATATTGGAGGTGCCCAGCCCCACCAGCTCCTGGTCGGGATCGATCCGCTGGCGACGCTTGGCGGCCAGGGTCTGGCCCACCGACACCGACTCCACGAAACCGACGATGCTGATCAGCAGCGCGGCCACGAACAGCTGGCTCCACAGGCCGCTATCGAAGCCGGGCAGGGTCAGCGGCGGCAGCCCGGCAGGCACCGCCCCGACTACCGCCACACCGTGCTGGTCCAGGCTCAGCCCCCAGCTGGCCAGGGTGGTCACCGCCACGGCGAGGATCGGCGCCGCCTTGGTCAACATGTCCGCCGGGCGCGATGGTACGCCGAGCCGGCGCAGGGTAGGCTTGAGCCAGCGCCGCGCGGCGTAGAGGAACGCCAGCACCCCGAGCCCGATCACCAGGGTGGGGAGGTTGACGCTGCCTAGCTGGCTGCCCAGTCCGATCAACAGCTCCAGCAGGTTATGCCCGCTCGCCTCGACGCCCAGCACATGCTTGAGCTGACTGGCGGCGATGATCAGCCCCGAGGCGGTGATGAACCCCGAGATCACCGGATGGCTCAGGAAGTTGGCCAGAAAGCCCAGCCGCGCCACCCCCATCAGGGTCAGGATCAGGCCCGACATCAACGCCAGTACCAGGGCCGCACCGAGATACTCCGGCGTGCCCTGGGGAGCCACCTGCCCTACCGCCGCCGCGGTCATCAGTGACACCACCGCCACCGGCCCCACGGCCAGGGTGCGGCTGGTGCCGAACACCGCATAGACCACCAGCGGCGTGATACTGGCGTAGAGCCCCACCTCGGGTGGCAGCCCGGCCAGCATGGCGTAGGCCAGCGACTGCGGGATCAGCATGATGGTGACGATCACCGCCGCCAGCAGGTCGCTGGCCAGGGCGCTACGCCCATAGTCGGGCAGCCACTGCAGGATCGGCAGATAGCGTTTCGGGTTCATCTCAGCGCTGCCCGGCGACGGCTTCCAGATGCGGCCGATGCTCATCCAGATCGTGGCCGGCGGCCCGCGCCGCTGCCAGCAGCGCCGGGATATCGCAGCTCTCGCCCTGGCTGCGGGCGCGGGCCCACAAATGCACGGCACGCTTGCCGGTCTTGCAGAAGGCCAGGATCGGCGTCGGCAGTGTTTCCAGCGCCTCGCCGAAGGCGGCGATGTCGTCCTCCGAGTACTCACCCGGCGTCACCGGAATGCAGCGCCACGCGAGACCGAGCTCGGCGGCACGCTCCTGCAGGGGACGGTCGTCGGGATGGTCCTCGGCCTCGCCGGGGCGACGGTTGCAAACCACCGAGCGGAAGCCGCGACGGGCTACCTCGTCGAGATCGGCGGGGCTGACCGCGTCGGTGATGGCGAAGCCGGATTCGAGTTGATGAATCTGCATATCGACTGGCTCCTGAGCCTTTAGAACTTGTTGATCGGGACCTTGAGGTAGACCTGGCCGTTATTCTCGGCGGGCGGCATCTGGCCGGCACGCATGTTGACCTGCACCGAGGGAATGATCAGCCTCGGCATGCCGAGGATGGCATCACGCTCGGTGCGCATCTTGACGAACGCCTCCTCGTCGATGCCCTCGTGGACGTGGACGTTGTGGGCGCGTTGTTCAGCCACCGTGGTCTCGTGCTGGTACTCCTCACGCTCCGGTGCCTTGTAGTCGTGGCACAGGAAGAGGCGAGTCTCGCCGGGCAGTGCCAGTACCTTCTGGATGGAACGATAGAGGGTGCGGGCATCGCCGCCGGGGAAGTCACAGCGGGCGGTGCCGTAGTCGGGCATGAACAGGGTGTCACCGACGAAAGCGGCATCGCCGATCACGTAGGTCAGGCAGGCCGGCGTATGGCCCGGGGTGTGCAGCACCCGCCCTTCCAGGTTGCCGATGGTGAAGGTGTCGCCCTCCTCGAAGAGGCGGTCGAACTGGCTTCCGTCGCGGGCGAACTCGGTGCCGGCATTGAAAGCCTTGCCGAAGACGTCCTGCACCACGGTGATGTTGGCGCCGATGCCGGTCAGCCCGCCCAGCTTCTCGTGCAGGTAGGGGGCGGCGGAGAGGTGGTCGGCGTGCACGTGGGTCTCGAGGATCCACTCCACCTCGAGGTCGTTGTCACGCACGAAGGCGATGATCGCGTCGGCTGAGCGCACGTCGGTGCGCCCGGCGGCGTAGTCGAAGTCGAGCACCGAATCGAGGATCGCGCATGCACGGCTGGCGGGATCCTGCACCACATAGCTGAAGGTGTTGGTGGGCTCGTCGAAGAAGTGGGTCACGATTGGCTGGGACATGGGAAACAACCTCCATCGGATGTCGCTGGCCGGGGCATGGAGACAGTATAGCCCAACACATGTTCTAAGGATATACCTATTAGCTATATAAGGACTCGACTGCCCTCCTGACGGCACGAGCCCCGACGGCAGGGCCTTCGGGGCTCGTTGTTCCAACAGGGTTGGGCGCTTACTCCCAGGCAGCCCCCTCCAGGGCATCCAGCGGGATCTTCAGGTAGCGCTTGCCATTGGCCTCCGGCTCCGGCAGACGCCCGCCACGGGTGTTCACCTGGAGCGAGTGCAGGATCAGCTTGGGCATGGGCAGTTCGCTGTCGCGCTGGTCGCGCATCACCGTGTAGTCATCCTCGGTGACGCTGTCTGCCAGGTGCTTGTTGGTCTCGCGCTGCTCACGCACCGTGCTCTCCCACTGCGGCTCGCGACCATCGGGCATATAGTCGTGGCCGGTGAACAGCCGGGTGTCGTCGGGCAGCGCCAGGATCGCCTGGATGGAACGCCACAGCTGGTGGGCATCGCCGCCGGGGAAGTCGGCCCGGGCGGTGCCGAAGTCCGGCTGGAAGAGGGTGTCATGGACGAAGGCCGCGTCGCCCACCACATAGGTGATCGAGGCCAGGGTATGCCCCGGCGAGAACATCACCCGCACTTCCAGTTCGCCGATGGCGAAGGTGTCCCCCTCGGCGAAGAGGCGGTCCCACTGGGAGCCATCGGCAGGGAAGTCGGGCCAGTGGTAGATCTCCTTCCACAGCTTCTGCACCTCCACCACCTTCTCGCCGATGGCGGTAGGCGCCCCGGTCTTCTCGCTCAGGTACTGCGCCGCCGAGAAGTGGTCGGCATGGGGATGGGTGTCAAGGACCCACTCCACCTCGAACCCCTTCTCCTTCACATAGGCAAGCAGCTCATCGGCGTGATGGCTGGCGGTGGCACCGGACTTCTCGTCGAAGTCATATACCGGGTCGATGATGGCGCACTTGCCGGTGGCCGGGTCACTGACCACATACTGGATGGAGAAGGTGCGCGGGTCGAAGAAGCCCGCCACATCGGGGCTGCCGGCACCGGTACTGGATGACAGAGCAAAGGTCTTCATGGAATACCTCCGATAGCGTGTCGAGACGAGTCGACTGCCTGATTGCCGATTATGTAATAAGCTTAGCTCAATATGATCTATATGGCGATTGTGCCACTCCATGGCAGCGATAGCCTTTCCATGCAGTGCCACCAACGCACGGCGCCCGCGACCTGAAGGCCGCGGGCGCCGCGATTCGAGAGCCGGCTATGGCCGGCGGTGACTATTTCTTCAGCTTGCAGGTATTCATGCCCAACAACCTGTAAGCCGGGCAGAAATTGAAGATACCGGTGGCCAGCGGTACTACCCCGATCCAGCCCCAGGCACCGATGGTGCCGGTCAATGCCAGCAGGATCAGCACGGCACCCACCAAGATACGCAGCCACTTGTCGATACCGCCTACGTTACTCTTCATGTTCTGCTCCTTGATCGGCTGACTCAGTAGTTGTAGACCGGAACGGACGGGTCACGCATCAGCTCGGCGATCGGCCCCGGAGCCGCAACACCCACGCCATCCAGCAGCACCTCCTCACCGTAATCACGGTTGGGCAGATAGATGGCACAGACGTCCACCTGGGCACCGTTGTCCATCAGCATCTTCATGATGCCCTCAGGCGTCACCTGGCCGGCCGGGTTGCTCGGCGGAGTGTTGATCGGCTGGGCGCTCTGGTAGCCCTCCACCGCCAGGTCACCGGCCTGGTCACACAGCAGAATCTGAAGGTCGGTGCCCTGCTGTTGCATGGCATTGGCGAGGATCATGGCCATGCCCTGGGTCTCCAGGGAGTTACTGGTCAACACCACCAACGCCTTGTCGCCGGCAGCCTTGTCACCCTCGGCCTCGCCACCGTGGTTGTCCGCCAGGGCGTTGGCGCCAAAGGCAATGGCACCCGTGGCCAGCGCCACACTCAGGGTCGTCTTGAAACTCATGGGCCTCTCCTTGCTTGGATCGAAGAATTGCGTGGAAATCTCTTGGCGGAAACGTCTTGCCCGGAAGTGCGGGCAGGCCACCAGCCCCACCCGCGTGCCGATCATCGGGTTACTCGGCAGGCTGCCAGGCAACCTCGGGGTCGATCTCGTAGCTCCACGGCAGGCCGGAGTTGCGCCAACCGTCGACGGCACGCACGCCCTTCGAGTCGCCCTCTTCGAGCTTGCCCCCCTCGAAGCCATCGGTCACCGAGTAGACCTGGCTGAAGCCCATCTCGGCGATGGCATCGGCGGCCGGGGCGCTGCGCGTGGAACCCGAACGGCACATGACGATGATCGGATCATCCTCGGCCACCCCCAGCGCCTCGAGCTCGGCGCGCATCTGGGTGTCAAAGTCGGTGTTCTTGACCATCGGCCAGCTCTTCACCTCGGCATCGAAGTTGTCGCGATCGGCCAGCACCCAGGGCACGTGGATATCGGTAGGCTCAGCGAAGCCAGTGAACTTGATCTCTACCGGGTCACGCACGTCGATCAGCACGGCCCGCTCGTTCTCCTGCATCAGTTCCCAGGCCTCGGCGGCGTTGACGTAGAGGCCAAGGGACGTCTCGCGATAGGCTTCGGCCTCCTCGGCGAGGGTCGGCCCACTCGCCAGCATGGCCGCCATGACTGAGCCGGCTAGCAGGGTCTTCATCGCTGCTTTCATAACCATTCCCTCTAAAACCATGACATAACTCGACGTTAATCCCAGCGTAGTCCAGAAGCGGCCGCGCCGGCATGAGGCATGTGGCCGCACCTTGATGTGCATCAACAGAAATGCAGCCACCCGGGCACGGGACAACGTGCCGCAGCCAGAACGTGTGCGAAACGGGCATCATGCACCAAGGTCAACGACACCACTGGCGGAGGCACGCATGTCCAGAATCTGGCAATGGATCACCCTGCCCTATCGGCGCTACCCCTTGCTGACCGGCATCCTGGTGCCGCTGACACTGGTGGTGGCCTTCATGCTGGCCCCCGGTCTGATGGCACCGGAGCCGGAGACGGTGGATCCGATGGGTCGAACGGCACTGACCCTGGCCGCCGAGAATGGCGAGACTGAGCGGGTATTGGCGATGCTCGACGACGGCACCGCGGTGGATGCCAGCGACCGCTGTGGGTGGACAGCCCTGATGAAGGCCGCCGCCAACGGCCATCTGGAGATGCTCGAGGCGCTGCTGGCCCGCGGTGCCGATACCGAGCACCGCGACCAGGCCGGTTACACGGCGCTGCTGGTGGCGGTGGTCAACAACCAGGCGGCCACCAGCCGAGCACTGCTTGCGGCCGGCGCCGATGTCGATGCCGTGGATGATGAAGCGGGCTGGTCGAGCCTGACATGGGCCGCCAAGGATGGCCGCCCGGAGCTGGTCGAGCTGCTGCTGGCGCAGGGTGCCGACCCCGCCCATGTGGCCGGCGACGGCACCACGCCGCTGCACTGGGCGAGGGAGAATGGCCATACGGAGATCGCCGCACGCCTGGAAGCCGCCGGCGCCGGTGAGTAGCTCGTCTCAGGCCGGCTCGGCCGGCCCGAACAAACGATCCGAGAAGCGCACGTACCAGGCCGCGGACTGCACCTGGATGATGTAGGCCAGGGCGATCAGCAGGGCGGCGTCGGTTCCGGCCTCGCCGAAGGCGTTCATGGCCAGCGCCAGGGCGATGGAGAGGTTGCGCATCACCGTGCCGTAGACCAGGGCGATGCCGTCGCCCCGCGAGAGCCAGGCCCGGGCCACCAGGGTACTGATCAGGTAGTTGACGGCGTAGAGGATCAGCAGCGGCACGGCGATATCCAGCAGCAGCCCGGGGCTGGCCAGCAGGTCATCGGCCTTGAGCGCCATGGCCACGAAGACGATGCCCAGCACCCCCAGGGTGGAGAGCGGCGGAAAGCGCGGCGCCCACTGCTTGCGAAAGCCCTCGGCGCCATGGCGCTTGATAAGGAAGTGTCGCGTAAGCTGGCCGGCCAGCATGGGAATGCCCACCACCAGGATGATCTGGCGGAACACCGCCACCAGATCCACCGGGATCGCCGCCCCCATCAGCCACTTCACGTAGATCGGCGTGGCCAGCGAACCCAGGATCAGACCGACCACGGTCATCTTCACCGCCGCCGGCAGGTTGCCGCGCGCGAAGCCGGTCCAGGAGATGGTCATGCCGCTTGTGGGCAGCAGTGCGGCCAGCAGCAACCCCAGCGCCAGATAGGGCGCATCGGCAAACCACCACAGGCCCAACCCGAAGGCCACAAAGGGGATCACCGCGAAATTGATCAGCTGGGCCAGCCCCTGGGCGCGGCCATCGCCGCCCATCAGCAGTTCACGCAGGCGCAGGTTGACCATCATCGGGTAGATCATCAGCAGGGTCAGCGGTATCACCAGCATCGAGAGCCAGCCCACCGGCACCAGTGCTCCGAAGACCAGTCCCAGCAGCAGGGTCACTGGTATCGCCACCACCAGATTGCGCGTCAGCGCCTGGATCAAACCCATCATGCTCGTTCCTCCCGCTCCATTGATACAGTAACGCTGCGCCTCCGCCCGCATGACGACAAGACGGCAGGTTGTCGCGGCAAGCTAGAGTTCGATGCGGTCGCCGTAGGCGGGAATCTCGGCCTCGATCTCGCTTTCGGCCAGCGCCGCCTGGAGCACCTTCTGGGTCTCGGGCTCGCCATGCACCAAGTAGAAGCGCGGACGATTGCGGAAGGCCCCGGCCCAGCCGATCAGCTGACTCTGGCCGGCATGGGCCGAGAAACCACCGATGGTATGCACCTTCGCCTTCACCGCCAGATCGTGACCGAACACGCGGATGCGCTCGGCGCCGTCGACGATCTGGCGACCGATGGTGCCACCGGCCTGGAAGCCGACGATCACCAGCCGGGTGGCGGGTTTCTCCAGGTTATAGCGGAAGTGGTGGACGATACGCCCGCCGTTGCACATGCCCGCACCGGCGATGATGATCGCCCCGCCGTGGATGCGGTTGATGGCCATGGACTCCTCCACGGTGCGGGTCATGCGCAGTACCGGCAGGTACTGGCCGGGATCACCGCTGGCCGCCTTGTTGAGCACCTTGAGGTCCTCGGGGTCGAGCGCCTTGCGCGCCCGGTGGTAAAGCTCGGTGACCCGGATCGCCATGGGGCTGTCGAGGAACACCATCTGCTGGCGCAGGCGCCCCTCGTGGTAGAGCACGCTGAGGTGATAGAGGATCTCCTGGCTGCGCCCCACCGCGAAGGCGGGGATCAGCACGTTGCCGCCGTCGGCATGGGCCTGCTCCAGTACGCCGGCGAACTCCTCGAGGGTCTCCTCCAGCGGACGGTGGTCACGGTCGCCATAGGTGCTCTCCATCAGCACCAGGTCAGCCTCATAGAGTTTCTCGGGATCCTTCATCAGCACCGAGCTGGGGTTGCCCAGGTCGCCGGAGAACACCAGGCGCTTCTCCTGCCCGCCGGAGGGCACATTGAGCTCGACGATCGCCGAGCCGAGGATATGGCCGGCGTCGCGGAATATCAGGGTCACGCCGCCGGGCAGGGTGACCGGCTGGCCGTAGGGGTGAGAGACGCACTGGGCAAGCGTCTGCTCCACGTCATCGAGGTCGTAGAGCGCCTCCACCAGGGGCCTGTCGTGGCGGCTGCGCCACTTGTTCTCCCACTCGATGTCCTTGGCCATCACGAAGGCCGCGTCCTGAAGCATGATCTCCAGCAGGTCGCGAGTGCCGCGGGTACAGTGAATGGGCCCGCGATACCCCTCGCGCACCAGCTTGGGCAGCAGGCCCGAGTGGTCCAGGTGGCCATGGGAGAGCACCACCGCCTCGAGCTCCTTGACCAGCTTGCCGAAGGGCTTCTCGTTGGCGCGGTCGGCGTCCGCCCCGCCCTGGTGCAGGCCGCACTCCAGCAACAGCCGGTGGGGCCCCTGCTCGCCATCCACCTCGAGCAGGTAGCGGGACCCGGTGACTTCCCCCACCGCGCCCAGAAAGGTCAGTGTCGACATATGCGTGCTCTCCCGTCCTGGTCATCTCCCCGGTGGCCGCAAGGGCACGCCGGATCCTTATGGACCAGTATGGCGGGAATCGGGGGGCGGATACCAATGAAAGGGGCCGGCCCGCGATGCGGGTCGGCCCGAGCCCATCAAGGGGCGGACCCACCGAATGGCAGGCCCGTCTGTTGGCTTAAAGCAACACGTCAGGGTCGTCGAGACTCACGGAGGATGCCTCCGCCGGTGGCTCCGGGCTAAAGTCAACGGTGAAGTCGTCCGTCGCGGTGTCCTCGTCGCCATCCTCGAGCGTGGCGGTGAAGTCCAGCGAGAGAGTTCCCGGATCGAATGTATCAAAGGTGGTGAACTCGATCACCGGGATCTTGATGGTTCCAGTTCCCATGGTGAGCTGGACCGCGTCGATCTGCCTGTCGCCGACTTCGTCTTCAATGGTGAACGAGCTTCCTCCCCGTGCTTCCTTCGGTACCTCCGGGTCGTTTTTGTCGAGGGGGGTTATTTCCGTGACCTTCTGAGGCGAGTCAATGGTCCCATCCGCGTAATAGACGGTGTAGTACAGATCCTCGGTCGCCGGGTCGTAGCCCTGCACCGTGCTCGAGATGTAGACCGTCACGCTGTCGACGAGCTCCTCCGGATTGACGACGAAGCTCTCATCGCCCGTGGTGATCGTCGTCCCCGCGAATGCCCCAGTGCCTAACCCCTCGTCGGCGCCATCGAGGTTGTTGTTGTTGATCCCGATGCCGGCGGTCGAGACGTTCATCTGCGTCCCCGAGTTGACCAGATTAGTCAGCGGCAACAGCGCCTCGATCTGTGACTCGGTAAGATCCGGTTCACCCTCGACCACGAGATCCTCGATGTCGTTCGGAGCCGGTCCTGTCCCATTCTCCCGAGTTGCCGTCGCCACCGCACCGAAGAACACGATGTCGTCACTATCGGCATCACTGCCACCGAACAGCAGGGTCCTCACTGCATCGGGTCCACCGGCATCCAGTGAGCCATCCGCCGACGACTTTGTGGTTTTCTGGTCCGGCGGGGCATCGAGGGTGACGGTGTACGCGTCATTGCCGAGATCGACATCCAGGGTGAACGCGACCGTCTCGGACACGCCATCTCCGTTGAAGTCATCGAAGATGGTCCCTGTCCACTTGGCATTGGGATCGGTGGTCGACTCATCGAAAGTGATAATTCCACTCCCGACCACACCGTTGATCCGATACTCATCAAAGGTGATCGACAGGTCGGCTAAACCATCGGCTCCGGGTCCGTCGACAAAGGTGCCTGTCGCCTCGGCCGGATCCGCATAGGTTCCGCTGGCATTGCCGACGGCAATCGTCGGGGTGTCGTCGTCGAAGCTGAACGCGTCGCTGATGTCGACGGTCTCGTCGTCGCTGGCGCTATCGTCGTCGCCATCCGTGATGGTGGCCGAGGCAGTGAGTTCGACGCTGCCGGCGGCCAGGCCCAGGTTGTTGACGTCGTTGTTGGTACCATCGCCGTCGTCCAGTTCGCCGACATGGTCGATCTCGGCGTACTGGGTCAGGGTGACCTCGCCTTCGTTGCCGGCCGTGTTGTCCACGCTGATGCGGAAGATATCCGTCACCACCGTATCCACCGTGGTCTGGCCGACGATGTCGTCACCGTCCATCGCCAGGGTGATGGCGTTGCCGTCGCTGGTCAGCCCGGTGGTGGCCAGGCCGGCGCCGATCGACAGGCTATAGCTCAGGGCCGCCGGGGTGCCGTCGTCGTCCGCCCCCATGTCCTGGGTCAGCCCGAACAGGCCCGAGAAGTCCCCGCTGGCCGTATCGCTGGCCGCGCCGATGGTCTCGGCATCCTGGGTGGTCAGGCTCGGCGCCGCGGCCTCGGTGAGCGTGACGTCCACCGTCGGTACATCATCGTCGAAGCTGAACGCGTCGCTGATGTCGACGGTCTCGTCGTCGCTGGCGCTATCGTCGTCGCCATCCGTGATGGTGGCCGAGGCAGTGAGTTCGACGCTGCCGGCGGCCAGGCCCAGGTTGTTGACGTCGTTGTTGGTACCGTCGCCGTCGTCCAGTTCGCCGACATGGTCGATCTCGGCGTACTGGGTCAGGGTGACCTCGCCTTCGTTGCCGGCCGTGTTGTCCACGCTGATGCGGAAGATATCCGTCACCACCGTATCCACCGTGGTCTGGCCGACGATGTCGTCACCGTCCATCGCCAGGGTGATGGCGTTGCCGTCGCTGGTCAGCCCGGTGGTGGCCAGGCCGGCGCCGATCGACAGGCTATAGCTCAGGGCCGCCGGGGTGCCGTCGTCGTCCGCCCCCATGTCCTGGGTCAGCCCGAACAGGCCCGAGAAGTCCCCGCTGGCCGTATCGCTGGCCGCGCCGATGGTCTCGGCATCCTGAGTGGTCAGGCTCGGCGCCGCGGCCTCGGTGAGCGTGACGTCCACCGTCGGTACATCATCGTCGAAGCTGAACGCGTCGCTGATGTCGACGGTCTCGTCGTCGCTGGCGCTATCGTCGTCGCCATCCGTGATGGTGGCCGAGGCAGTGAGTTCGACGCTGCCGGCGGCCAGGCCCAGGTTGTTGACGTCGTTGTTGGTACCGTCCCCGTCGTCCAGTTCGCCGACATGGTCGATCTCGGCGTACTGGGTCAGGGTGACCTCGCCTTCGTTGCCGGCCGTGTTGTCCACGCTGATGCGGAAGATATCCGTCACCACCGTATCCACCGTGGTCTGGCCGACGATGTCGTCACCGTCCATCGCCAGGGTGATGGCGTTGCCGTCGCTGGTCAGCCCGGTGGTGGCCAGGCCGGCGCCGATCGACAGGCTATAGCTCAGGGCCGCCGGGGTGCCGTCGTCGTCCGCCCCCATGTCCTGGGTCAGCCCGAACAGGCCCGAGAAGTCCCCGCTGGCCGTATCGCTGGCCGCGCCGATGGTCTCGGCATCCTGGGTGGTCAGGCTCGGCGCCGCGGCCTCGGTGAGCGTGACGTCCACCGTCGGTACATCATCGTCGAAGCTGAACGCGTCGCTGATGTCGACGGTCTCGTCGTCGCTGGCGCTATCGTCGTCGCCATCCGTGATGGTGGCCGAGGCAGTGAGTTCGACGCTGCCGGCGGCCAGGCCCAGGTTGTTGACGTCGTTGTTGGTACCGTCCCCGTCGTCCAGTTCGCCGACATGGTCGATCTCGGCGTACTGGGTCAGGGTGACCTCGCCTTCGTTGCCGGCCGTGTTGTCCACGCTGATGCGGAAGATATCCGTCACCACCGTATCCACCGTGGTCTGGCCGACGATGTCGTCACCGTCCATCGCCAGGGTGATGGCGTTGCCGTCGCTGGTCAGCCCGGTGGTGGCCAGGCCGGCGCCGATCGACAGGCTATAGCTCAGGGCCGCCGGGGTGCCGTCGTCGTCCGCCCCCATGTCCTGGGTCAGCCCGAACAGGCCCGAGAAGTCCCCGCTGGCCGTATCGCTGGCCGCGCCGATGGTCTCGGCATCCTGAGTGGTCAGGCTCGGCGCCGCGGCCTCGGTGAGCGTGACGTCCACCGTCGGTACATCATCGTCGAAGCTGAACGCGTCGCTGATGTCGACGGTCTCGTCGTCGCTGGCGCTATCGTCGTCGCCATCCGTGATGGTGGCCGAGGCAGTGAGTTCGACGCTGCCGGCGGCCAGGCCCAGGTTGTTGACGTCGTTGTTGGTACCGTCCCCGTCGTCCAGTTCGCCGACATGGTCGATCTCGGCGTACTGGGTCAGGGTGACCTCGCCTTCGTTGCCGGCCGTGTTGTCCACGCTGATGCGGAAGATATCCGTCACCACCGTATCCACCGTGGTCTGGCCGACGATGTCGTCACCGTCCATCGCCAGGGTGATGGCGTTGCCGTCGCTGGTCAGCCCGGTGGTGGCCAGGCCGGCGCCGATCGACAGGCTATAGCTCAGGGCCGCCGGGGTGCCGTCGTCGTCCGCCCCCATGTCCTGGGTCAGCCCGAACAGGCCCGAGAAGTCCCCGCTGGCCGTATCGCTGGCCGCGCCGATGGTCTCGGCATCCTGAGTGGTCAGGCTCGGCGCCGCGGCCTCGGTGAGCGTGACGTCCACCGTCGGTACATCATCGTCGAAGCTGAACGCGTCGCTGATGTCGACGGTCTCGTCGTCGCTGGCGCTATCGTCGTCGCCATCCGTGATGGTGGCCGAGGCAGTGAGTTCGACGCTGCCGGCGGCCAGGCCCAGGTTGTTGACGTCGTTGTTGGTACCGTCGCCGTCGTCCAGTTCGCCGACATGGTCGATCTCGGCGTACTGGGTCAGGGTGACCTCGCCTTCGTTGCCGGCCGTGTTGTCCACGCTGATGCGGAAGATATCCGTCACCACCGTATCCACCGTGGTCTGGCCGACGATGTCGTCACCGTCCATCGCCAGGGTGATGGCGTTGCCGTCGCTGGTCAGCCCGGTGGTGGCCAGGCCGGCGCCGATCGACAGGCTATAGCTCAGGGCCGCCGGGGTGCCGTCGTCGTCCGCCCCCATGTCCTGGGTCAGCCCGAACAGGCCCGAGAAGTCCCCGCTGGCCGTATCGCTGGCCGCGCCGATGGTCTCGGCATCCTGGGTGGTCAGGCTCGGCGCCGCGGCCTCGGTGAGCGTGACGTCCACCGTCGGTACATCATCGTCGAAGCTGAACGCGTCGCTGATGTCGACGGTCTCGTCGTCGCTGGCGCTATCGTCGTCGCCATCCGTGATGGTGGCCGAGGCAGTGAGTTCGACGCTGCCGGCGGCCAGGCCCAGGTTGTTGACGTCGTTGTTGGTACCGTCGCCGTCGTCCAGTTCGCCGACATGGTCGATCTCGGCGTACTGGGTCAGGGTGACCTCGCCTTCGTTGCCGGCCGTGTTGTCCACGCTGATGCGGAAGATATCCGTCACCACCGTATCCACCGTGGTCTGGCCGACGATGTCGTCACCGTCCATCGCCAGGGTGATGGCGTTGCCGTCGCTGGTCAGCCCGGTGGTAGCCAGGCCGGCGCCGATCGACAGGCTATAGCTCAGGGCCGCCGGGGTGCCGTCGTCGTCCGCCCCCATGTCCTGGGTCAGCCCGAACAGGCCCGAGAAGTCCCCGCTGGCCGTATCGCTGGCCGCGCCGATGGTCTCGGCATCCTGAGTGGTCAGGCTCGGCGCCGCGGCCTCGGTGAGCGTGACGTCCACCGTCGGCCCGTCATCATCGAAGTTGAGCGTGACGGCATCTGCGTCGTTGAGCTCGTTGACATCGCCGATACCAATACCGCCGATGTTGAACCTAGCGTTACCCGTCCCGGCGTTCTCCACTTCGAACCGGTTGTGATATAGCTCGCCGGTCTCGAAGGTAATGGTGTCATTGTTGGTGACGCCATAGACCACCACGCTGCCATCGGGTTGAAGACTATAGTATTGCGGCTCATTCGAATCCATACCCAACGGGGTCTTGCTGCCACCAGCCGACGTGATAAAGACCTTGTCGATGCGGACAATATCATCATCACCCAGCCCCTGGATAAAGCTTTCAGAGTCTGGTGAGCCGTCGCCCAACTCGATATCTGTGTTGCGCGCAGTGAGATGAACCGTCGCGGTGCTGCCAGGCCCCACCTTGACAATGGTCACCGAGGCTTCGGTGGCCGACTTCAACGAATCAAACTGGATGTTGGCCGGATCGCTCGCCTCTGGACCGGAAAGATTTGGGACAATATAGTCATCGACCATGTTGTTCACATAGGTGACTACCAACCCCTCCCCGGCATTGATATTGTTGCTGTTGGCGGCCAGCGACGTGGGTTCGTTATTGGATTTACTGCTGTTGACGGTCTGCCCTTCCTCGGTACCAGTGACTACCACCCCAACTCCGTCAAGTTCTCCGAACGCCATGAATACGTTCTGTCCCGAGGGAGCATCTTCGAAGTCAACGATGAAGGAGTCATCAACGGTGACGTTGACGTAGAGCCCATCCAGCGTGGCGGTATCGTCGTGGTTCTCCCCGCCTAGGTTATGCTGCTTCGGCAGGTAGTCCAGCAGATAGACATCGTAGGATCCGGCCGTGGTGCCCGGCACAATCACCGCAATGAATGCGATGCTCCCCGAGGCCGTCGTCCCGATCAACACGTTGTCGTCATTCTGGTCGACGTTCAACGTGACCGCTTCATAGCCGCCAACGGGATCAAGTGCCAGAAGGTTGCTCGTGACGCCAGTGCCTCCGACTTCGGGAAAGGCAGAGCCATTGATGTCTTGCGCCCAGCCGATATTCTTCAAATCCAGCGTAGCTTCCGCAGAGAGCGTGATCATGCCGGCCTTGTAGGCGAGATTATCGGGTGTACCGTAGGTAGTGTAGAGACCAGTAATCAGGGCGGGCGGTGGCGTCACCGCAATATCATCATCGCCCTGCGTGCCAGCTGTTTCATCCACCGTGATCGGTGACATGACGACTAATAGAGTTTCATCGTGGCTTGACATGACCCTTCTCCCCGAACTGCATGGT
This sequence comes from Halomonas sp. C10-5, assembly GCF_057169305.1. NCBI lineage: Bacteria > Pseudomonadati > Pseudomonadota > Gammaproteobacteria > Oceanospirillales > Halomonadaceae > Halomonas > Halomonas sp. C10-5. The sequence continues at coordinate 905,805 of NZ_CP175665.1, read as the reverse complement.
GTCGCGTTGTTGACCTGGCCCACTCCCTCTGCCGAAGGCCTGGCGAGGGGACTTGCCCTGCCGAAGCGGCCTCACTCCTCCCTGATGCCCCGTACCCGTGATGTGAGTTACCGGCTTGCCGTCGTCGTTGATGGCCGTGAAATCCGTCTTGGTGTGTCTTACACGAGCACGGCTGGCAACTCGATCACTCATACCTTCAAGCTAGCCATCACACAGTTGGAAACTGCTCAATTAGTCGGGGAGGCACGCACCAAAGTTCTGAATACCGGATAGCGGCTTAGGTAACCAAAACCTCTTCCAGGAACCTTTAAAAAACGAACCAGGTGATCAGGTTTCATCCCCTCCTTGGGCATGAGTTTCCTGATAAAGTCGATGAACCGAGGTGGTCCTCATGGGATGGGGAGTAACAGGTAGGGCAGGATGGACGACGAGGGCTACTAACGGTGTGGTAGACGATGGCGACCCCAGCTTTATCGCTGGGCAACGTATCGAAGGGGCGACAGGTAACAGAACGACGTCGGCCCGCGAGATGCGGGCCGACGCTAACCAGGCAGGTGGCTCTTGCCGGGTGTCAGGGGCTTACAGGAGGCCCTCCTCGATCGGCGGCAGGGGAGTCTCGCCACCGCCTTCGCCTCCTTCGCCTGTTTCGCCTCCTTCACCACCTCCTCCTTCGCCTTCTCCTTCACCACCTCCTTCGGGGGTGCCGTCGATAAAGACCTGAAAGCTGCCGTCGACGGCATCGTCGTCGCCATCAAAGGCCCTCACATCGAACTCTAGCGTCAGGTCACCCTCCCAGGGTCGCGTCCCCGACTCACCGCCGGGCACCTGAGGCGGGCCCTGGAGCACCTCGAAGCGGTAGCCACCGTCGGCGTCCTGATCGAGCGTGAGGCGGAAGAGAGGGCCATCCGCGTTCGAATAGGTCAGTACGGTGTCAGCCTCGGACAAGGTCTCGGTAATCTCACCAAGATCGGTGTCACCGGGTAGATCCGTATAGCCGGTGATGACGAAACTGCCCCGGCCGTCGGCACCGTAGTCAAGGAAGGCGTCGTCCTCGTAGAAGTCACCCGACTCGAAGTCCACCACGCCGTCGTCGATGGTTGACAGCTCGGGCAGGTCGTCATCGAAGCTAAGCCTGTCACCGATGTCGACGGTCTCACTGTCACTCTCGCTGTCGTTATCCCCGTCCACGATGGTGGCCGAGGCGGTGAGCCGCACACTGGCCGGGGCCAGCCCCAGATTGGCCACGCTGTTGTTGGTGGCATTGTCGTCCGCCAGCTCATCGGTGTGGTCGATCTCGGCATACTGGGTCAGGGTGACCCTGCCCTCGTTGCCAGCGGTGTTGTCCACGCCGATGCGGAAGATAGCCGTTACCACACCGCCCACCTCGGTCTGGCCGACGATGTCGCCATTATCCATCACCAAGGTGATGGGGTTACCGTCGCTGGCAAGCCCGGTGTCAGCCATGCCATCACCGATCGATAGGCTGTAGGCCAGGCTGGCCGGGGTGCCGTTGTCGTCGGCACCCATGTCCTGGGTCAGCTCCAACAGCACCGAGAAGTCGCCGCTTTCGGTATCACTAGCATCGCCGATGGTGTCGGCGTCCTGGGTGGTCAGGCTCGGCGCCTCGGTGTCGGTGCGGATGACGTCCAGCATCGGCCCGTCGTCATCGAACTGGAGGGTGATGGGGGCGTAGTCGGTCTCCTCGGTAGGCGCGCCGACGGCGATGCCGCCGATGTTCCAGCTGACGTTGGACCCGGCCCCCTTCTCGGGCTGGCCGTTCTCGACGATGAAGCGGTTATGGTCGCCCGCGGTCTCGAAGGTGATGGTGTCGTTATTCTTCACGCCTTCGATCACGACAGTATCGCCATCGGTCGTGAAGTCCCACGCCACGCCATTGACGAAGACCGCGGTTATCGGGACCGTGGAGTCGCCGTCGTTGTTGCCCGGAATGAAGTCGGTGCCCTCTTCCTGATCGGTCAGCAGCGCGGTGATGCGCACCACCGACTCGGCCTTGGGCGGGGTGAACTTCACGAGTTGCACCGAGGCTACGGTCGCTGTCTGCAGTGAGTCGAACTGGATATTCCCGGCATCCTTGGCCTCGATCGAGGTCAGGTCCGGCACCAGATAGTTAGGGTCCATGCCGCTGACATAGGTCACCACCAGGCCCTCACCGGCGTCCACGTTCTGGTTGTTGGCGCCCAAGGAGGTGTCGTTGGCCTTGCTGCTGTTGACGGTCTGGCCCTCGGCGGTGCCGGTGACCACGATGGACAGGCCGTCAGGGTCACCGAAGGCCATGAAGGCGTTCTGCCCAGCCGGGGCGCCGCCGAAGTCGAATGGCTGGAGGCCGGTGCCGGTGACGGCGACAGAGAGCTCATCGAGAACGGCGGTGTCGTCCGCATGGTCTCCGTTGGCATGCTGCTTGGGCAGGTAGTCCAGCAGGTAGACGTCGGACGCGGTGCCATCGGCGTTGGGCACGATCAACGCGATAAAGGCGACATTGCCTGACGCCGTGGTGCCAATCAGTACGTTGTCGTCGTCGGGATCGACGTTCAGCGTGACCAGCTCATAATTCCCGCTCTCGGGATCGAGGGCGAATAGGCTGGTGTCGAGGTCGCTGATGGGGTCACCGTCCTGGTCCGCCCAGCCGATCTCGGTGACCCCTTCCGGGGTGCTGATCATGTCTCGCCGGTAGGCCAGGTTCGCGGGCTCGCCGTAATCGCCGTAGAGACTGGAAATCAGGGCCGGCACGCCGGTCAACGGGATATCGTCATCCTGCCGACCCGCCGACTCATCGACCGTGATCGGTCCGCTGATCTCCAAGAGGTCTTCGTGGTTTGACATGTCCCTTCTCCCTTGCCGTCAGATATCGCGATGGTGGCGGGTGCCGGCGCAAGACCAAGTGGCAGCCGACCCCTCCTAACTGAAAGCTAGCCAAGCCAGTGAGTTGCAGTGGTCATTTACGCAGGCGACGGATACCAATCTTTTGCCTCTCGCAACGTCAGATCACCTCATTCTTTTTTCGAAGACTAATGAGAAAACCTCATACCTTGGTGACTAAAGGCCTCGATCCGGCGAGCGGTGTACGGGCCGGGCGCACGCCGAGAGCGCTCGTCCGGAAGGATGAGGCGCAGGAGGGTCGCGGTCACGTCGAGGAAGCACTCCTGCGCGGGGCAGGAGAGGTAGCGGGGCGACGAGCATCTACTGACGCCGGGGCCTCAGGGGTCCGGAGAGATCACGACTAGTCCTGGCGGCGCTTATGCTTCTGGAGGGGGGGCGGAGCACCGAGGTGGCGCCGGGTCCAGTTGATCGCCTGACCACGACTGTGCACGTCGATCTTGCGGAAGATGTTGTAGAGATGGGACTTGACCGTGTGCTCGCTGACGAACAGCTGCTCGGAGATCTCGAGGTTGGACGCCCCCGAGCCCAACATGCCGATGATCTCCAGCTCGCGGCGGGTGAGGCCGCAGGAGGGGCGATAGAGATTGATCTGTCGCTGGTGGTAGTACTCGAGCAACCGCGCCATCAGCGACCGCGACATCCAGGGCTTGCCCTGACGCAGCAGCTTCAGTCCCTTGCAGATGAGGTCGAGGCTGTCACTGCGATAGAAGATACCCTGGAGGTGGATGGCAGAGAGCAGTTCCACGGCCTGGATCTCATCGTTAAGGTTAAAGGCGGCGAGGTACACCTCGGGCTGCTCGGCGGCTCGCAGCTGCCAGGCGTGTAGATCGGCCTCGTCCAGGTGGTCAATATCCAGCAGGACCAGCCGCCTGCCTTCGCTTCGCGGCCTGCCATTGAGGCGGGGCGACAACAGGATGGCCGCGCACCCCAGCTGACGATGCAGGTAGTCGGCGAAGAGCTGCGACTGGGGTGTCGACTCGGTCACCAGATGGATCGGGGGTTCATTTGACGACATACCGAAGCATTTCCTTCCGTGTAATGGTGGCAGTGGTCTGGCTCCCTACGCCTCGCGAATGGCCCTGGCCAGGATGTCGGTGATCGGCTTGGTGATATAGCTGGCGAAGGTGCGTTGGCCGGTGTGGATCAAGACCTCGGCGGGCATACCGGCGAGCAGCTGCATCTGCCGATCGAGCTTCTCTCGCTCGGTGTCCAGGACCCGCAGGCGCACTCGGTAGAAACGCGCGCCGGTGGCCTCGTCCTGCTGGCTGTCCGCGCTGACGAAGACCACCTCGGCAGCGATGACGTCGGTGGTTCGCTGATTGAAGGCGGTGAAGCGGATCTCTGCATGCTGGCCGGGATGCAGGCGATTGATGTCGCGGTCGACCACCCGGGCCTCGACCAGGAAGCGACCGTCGGCGGGCACGATGTCGAGCAGTGAATCACCGGGGCGTACCACGTCGCCCACCGAGTGGACACGACGCTCGACCACGATGCCGGCCACCGGCGCCTTCAGGGTGGTGCGTGCCACCTGGTCGGCCAGGGCGCTAATGCGCTCCTCGGCCTCGGTGACCCCGACCTGGGCCTGGCGCAGCTGCTCGCCGATGTCGCTGTGGAACTCCTGCAGGCGGATCTCGCGCTGCATGCGGCTCTCGCTGATCTGGGAGCCGAGGCGGGCGATATCGGAACGGTACCCGGCGACCTCGCGGGAGAGCTCGAGACGGTCGCGCTCCACCTCGCGCAGGCGCTGGTTGCTGACCATGCCCTTCTTGAACAGGCCACGCAGGTCGCGCGCCTCGACGCTTAGCGAGGCGAGCTCCTGCTCACCGAAGGCCACCATCTCGGCGAGCCCCTCGACCTGCTGCTCGAGCTGGATGGCCTGCTCGTCGAGAGCCTCAAGGGTACCGCGCAGGGACTCGCGGCGGGCCCGGAACAGCGCCTGCTGGACATCCAGCATCGCCTGCACTCGGGGCTGGTCGCTCTCGAGCAGCGCGTCGGGGAAGGCCAGCGCCTCGTCGCCGCGCTGCTCGGCGAGCAGGCGCAGCTCGGTGGCTTTGCCCACCAGGTACTGGGCGCGCACGATCTGCAGCTGGGCGCGGGCACGAGTGTCGTCCAGCACCACCAGCGGCTGGCCGGCCGCCACGTGGTCACCATCCTCGACCAGGATCTCGCTCACCACGCCACCTTCCAGGTGTTGCACCGAACGCCGGAACGACTCGACGGTGACATGCCCCGGGGCCACCACGGCCACCGCCAGGTTGGCGGTGAAGGCCCAGCCGCCGAAGCCACCCAGTGCCAGCAGCAGCACCAGCATGCCCAGCCGCTGGTGGCGACGGCTGTCGACCGGCACCTGCACCGCGTACTCGCCCTCCAGGGTGCTGGGGCCCGATGCTTCGCCGCGCTCGGCCTGCAGGCTCTTGGCACCGGGCTCGAATGACTGTTCGCGGCTCATGGCGCTTCTCCTCCCGCCGGAGCAGATGGCGGCGAGGGCGCCTGGCCCGCGGCCACCGCCGCCATGCGTCCCCGCGCCACCTTGGCGGCATTCGCGGCGGGCGTGGGGCTCGTCTTGCCGGCGAGGCTGGCGATCACCTCGGCGGTGGGTGCGAACATCTGGACCTGGCCGTCGCGCAGCATCAGCAGTTTGTCCATGCCCTTGAGCAGGTGGGTGCGATGGCTGATCACGAACAGCGTGACCCCCTCGCGCTTGAGGGTGGCAATAGCGGCGCGCAGGGCGTATTCACCGCGGTCGTCGAGGCTGGCGTTGGGCTCGTCGAGCACCACCAGCACCGGGTTGCCGTAGAGCGCACGGGCCAGGGCGATGCGCTGCCGCTGACCGCCGGAGAGGCCGGCGCCGCCGGGGCCGATCAGGGTGTCGTAGCCCTCGGGCAGGGCCAGCACCATCTCGTGCACCCCGGCCTTGCGCGCGGCGGTCACCACGGCCTCGGTATCCACCTCGCCGAAGCGGGCGATGTTCTCGGCCACACTGCCCTCGAACAGCTCGATGTCCTGGGGCAGATAGCCGACGTGGGGGCCGAGCTCATCGCGGTTCCACAGCGCGATGTCGGCGCCATCGAGACGGGCGGTGCCGACAAGCGGCGGCCAGATGCCCAGCAGCACCCGGGCAAGCGACGACTTGCCGGCGGCGCTGGGGCCGATGATGCCGATATGCTCGCCGGGCGCCACCGCCAGCTGTATGCCACGCAGGGTCGGTGTGCGACTGCCGGGGGGCGCCGCGGCAACGCCCTCCACCACCATCTCGCCCCGCGGCGCCGGCAGCGACATCCGCTCCTGGTCGTCGGGGATCTTCCTGAGCAGGTTGTCCAGGCGATCGTACGCACCACGCGCCGAGACGAAACTCTTCCAGGAGCCGATCATGCGGTCGATGGGGGCCAGCGCCCGCCCCATGATGATGGAACCTGCGATCATCATGCCTGGCGTCAGCTCACCACGCAGCACCAGCCAGGCGCCCAGGCCCAGGATGAGGGACTGGGCCAGCAGGCGCAGCACGCGGGAAAGATTGGTCAGGGTGCCCGAGCGGTCGCTGGCCCGGGACGTGCCCGCCAGGTGGCGCTGGTGGCGGGTTGACCAGCGTGCCATGAGGCCCGGCAGCATACCCATGGCATGCAGCACCTCGGCGTTGCGCAGGTTGGCCACCAGCTGCTCGCGAGCCTTGATCTTCTCGCCCTGCGCCTCGCTCAGCAGCGGCTGGGTGGCCTTCTCGTTGGCCAGCGCCAGTGCCAGCAGCAGCAGGCCGGAGGCGGTGGCGAAGGCCCCCAGCCAAGGGTGGAAGAGGAACAGCACCGCCAGGAAGACGGGCACCCAGGGCATGTCGAAGATAGCCAGCAGGCCGTTGCCGGAGAAGAACTGGCGCAGGTTGGCGAGGTCGTCGAGGGGCTGGGCCGACCCGCTGCCCTCGCTGGCCAGACTGCGGCGGAACATGGCGCGGTAGAGCCGGTCGCTGAGCAGGGTGTCGAGGCGATTACCGGCACGCACCAGGATGCGCGAGCGCACCAGCTCGAGCAGCCCCATGATGACGAAGAGGAAGACCACCACCCCGGTGAGTACCAGCAGAGTGTCGGGACTGCGGGTCGAGAGGACCCGGTCGTATACCTGCAGCATGTAGATGGCCGGCACCAGCATCAGCAGGTTGACGAATAGGCTGAAGAAGCCAACAGAAGCGAAGGCTTCCCGACATAACCGCAAGGCACGTTGCAGGTCCGTTCTTTCGCCCTTGTTGTTCATTAGCGTTCACCGGGGCGAGCCTGGGCTCGAGTGACATGAGAAGACGTGCAACTTGAACCAGACAACTTTTCTTAACAGGACAGCTGTAACTAAAGGTAGTCGCGCCCAGGAAGACCCGCAATCAAACAAATCACGATATGTCAACACCAAGATTTTCAACGGCTTGAGCTACTCGCATACGAGAAGGCCCAGCCGGGCGGAGTACCTGGCTGGGCCTTGCGGGAGATTACTCGAACGTCAGACGGGCCGCGGCCGGCCCGCCGCCGCGATCAGCGATAGACCGGGAACTTGGTGCAGACGGTGGCGACCTTCGCCTTGACCTCAGCCTCGATGGCGGCGGAGTCCTCGCCCTTGGCCATCACGTCGAGGATGTCGCAGATCCAACCGGCCAGGTCCTTGCACTCACCTTCGCCGAAGCCGCGGGTGGTCACCGCCGGGGTGCCGATGCGCAGGCCGGAGGTAACGAAGGGGCTCTGCGGGTCGCCGGGCACGGCGTTCTTGTTGACGGTGATATGGGCGCGGCCCAGGGCGGCGTCTGCATCCTTGCCGGTCAGTTCCTGCTTGATCAGCGAAAGCAGGAAGAGGTGGTCCTCGGTGCCGCCGGAGACCACATCATAGCCGCGCTCGAGGAACACGCCGGCCATGGCCTGGGCGTTCTTGACCACCTGCTGCTGGTAGGCCTTGAACTCGGGGGCCATGGCCTCCTTGAAGCAGATCGCCTTGGCGGCAATGACGTGCTCCAGCGGGCCACCCTGGCTGCCCGGGAAGACGGCGGACTGCAGCTTCTTCTCGATCTGCTCGTCACCCTCACTGGAGAGGATCAGGCCGCCACGCGGACCGCGCAGGGTCTTGTGGGTGGTGGTGGTCACCACGTGAGCGTGGGGCAGCGGCGTCGGGTAGACGCCGGCGGCCACCAGGCCGGCCACATGGGCCATGTCAACCAGCAGGTAGGCGCCCACCTCGTCGGCGATCTCGCGGAACTTGGCCCAGTCGATGATCTGGGAGTAGGCGGAGAAGCCGGCGATGATCATCTTCGGCTGGTGCTCGCGGGCGAGCTTGGCCACTTCCTCGTAGTCGATGCGCCCGCTCTCGTCGATCCCGTACTGCACGGCGTGGTAGTGCTTGCCGGAGAAGTTGGGCTTGGCGCCGTGGGTGAGGTGGCCGCCGGCGTCGAGGCTCATGCCGAGCACGGTGTCGCCCGGCTTGACCAGCGCCTGGAAGACGGCGCCGTTGGCCTGGGAGCCGGAGTGGGGCTGGACGTTGGCGTAGGTGGCGCCGAACAGCTCCTTGGCATAGTCGATGGCCAGCTGCTCGACGATGTCGACATATTCACAGCCGCCGTAGTAACGCTTGCCGGGGTAGCCTTCCGCGTACTTGTTGGTCAGCTGGCTGCCCTGGGCCTCCATGACACGGGGGCTGGCGTAGTTCTCGGAAGCGATCAGCTCGATATGGGCCTCCTGGCGCTGCACTTCCTTCTGCATGGCGTCAAAGAGGGCATCATCGAAACCGGCAATCGTCATGTCACGGCTGAACATCGGCGGAAAACCTCATATCACGAGAGTAAGGTGAATCACGGCATGATACCCCAGCCCCCCGCCCCTTTCACTTGAATCGACGTCATCCCGGCCCGCAACGCATTCATCTTGCCTTGCCGGCTGCCGGGCTCAGCGTGTCTCCACCTGCATGGCGAAGCGTTCGGGCAGCGCCAGGGGATCCTCGGCGAAGCTCTCGAGGCGCTCCTCGGCGGGCAGATCTAGGGTGACCACCAGCTCCTCGGCGCCGCCGGCCATGAGGTCGACCAGGCCGTTGAGCAGGTCGCGCACCTGGGGACCGAACATCATTCCGAAACCCTCGGCCTGGGTACGCGCCTGCTCGAGATACTGGGCCTTGCTGATCCCCTCCATGGTGGCGCCCAGGGTCGCCAACCGGGCGAAGAGCCCCCGCTCGGCGAGACGCAGCTCGAACCGGCCGCCACCCAGGGCCACCTCCTCCAGCAGCGTCCCGTCGGCCAGAAGCGTGGCGACCTCCGCTCCTTCGGGCAGGGCCAGCAGACTCTCCAGGTCGATCGCCATGACCAGGGCATCGCGCAGGGTCAGCTCGCCGTCACTGAACAGCCGTCCCGTCTGCTCGGCCTGGGGCTCCCAGCGGGCATCGAAACCGGCATCCAGATGCAGCTGGCCGCTGCCGTCGGTGAGCACATTGCTGGCCATGCGCAGGCGGGTACGCTCCTCCTCGGGGGAGAGCGTGATCAGGCGGTCCAGGTCGACCGCCAGGGCCTCGAGGGCAAGCCCGCCCTGGCCGTCCTCGAAGTCGCCATCCAGGTCAAGACTGGCCAGGGAGGCGAGCATCCCCTCGGGGTGCTCCAGGCTGAGCTCGGTGAGGGTCATCACATCGAGCCACTCCTCCGCCAGCGCCTCGTCGTCTCGGGGCGGCACGGCACTGCCGGGATCATCCAGCACGATGCGCGCGACGCCCAGTACCAGGGAGGCCTCCAGTTCCTGCGGGGCGTCCTCCAGGCGAATGCCCTCCACGCGGATGCCCTCCAGCGTGACGGAGTCCGGGCGATCGTAGTCACCCTTCACCACGTAGCGGTCTATCCACAGCGTCTCGCCGTCGGGGCCCTCGAAACGCAGCTCCTCGGCGCGGGTCTCGCCACCCAGCAGCGAGGTGGAAAGACCGCCGATGACAAGCTCGCCTTGCTCGGCGACCAAGGCCCGCAGGTCGCTCTCGAGACGCTCGGTATCGGCGAATGCCGGGGCACTGGCCAGCAGGGCAAATGCCAGCGGCAGCGCCAGGCGCGGCGGGACAGGATTCGGAAAGGGCATGGGATCACCTCCGTGTGTGATCGAGCTGAGTGATCGTGGGGTCTGGCAGCACTCAAGCCTAGCAGGGCGACTGCAGGCGTGCCTCCAGGTGGGCGTTGACCGTGTCGATGACCGCCAGTCGGGCACGCCGCTTGTCATCGCAGCCGACCAGCGTCCATTCGGCGCCGTGGCGGTGGGTGGCGGCGAACATCTCGTCGATGGCCAATCGATAGTCGTCCCAGCGCTCGCGGTTGCGCCAGTCCTCGTCGGTCAGCTTGTGACGCTTGTGGGGGGTGGCGGCGCGCGCCTCGAAGCGGCGCAGCTGCTCCTCCTTGCTGATGGCAAGGAACAGCTTGATCACCACCCCGCCGTGTTCGAGCTGCTGCTGCTCGAACTGACGGATCTCGGCGAAGGCGCGCTGCCACTCATCGGGCCTGGCGAGCGCCTCGACCCGCTCCACCAGCACCCGGCCGTACCAGCTGCGATCGAAGATGGCGATGCGCCCGTCGGCGGGCAGACGCCGCCAGAAGCGCCAGGCCCAGGGACGCAGGGCCTCCTCGTCGCTGGGCGCGGCGATGCGATGCACCCGGTACTGCCGGGCATCCAGCGCCGCGGTCAGGCGGTGAATGCTTCCGCCCTTGCCCGCCGCATCCTGCCCCTCGAAGACGATGACCACCGGCAGGCGGCGCCGGGCGGCCTCCCGCGCGTTGATCGCCAGGCGCGCCTGAGCGGCGGCCAGACGCTCCCGGTAGCGGGACTTGTCGAGGCGCTGGGCGACCTCGGGGTCGGTATGGCGCAGCGCGGGGGACTCGGGCAGGGCCGCCAGCGACGAAGCCACCACCGGTCGCGGCGATGCGGCCGGCGCCTCGAGGGCACCCAGCAGCGCCTCGCCCACCCGTGGCAGCTGCTCGTCCGGGGCGCGCAGCGGCAACCGCTGCCAGCTGGCGTAGGGAGCCTCGGTGGCGTCGCGCAGGCGTCGTCCCAGCGCCTGGATAGCGGCATGCTGGACGTGGCGCTGCCACTCCACCGGCCCCACCTGCCAGGCAAGCGCGGGATCGGCCTGCAACGCCTGCAGGCGCTCGCGCTGGGCATGGCGACCGATATCCATCCACAGCTTGACCAGCACCACCCCGGCGGCGGCGAGTTCGGCCTCGAACTCGCGGATCCTGGCCAGGCGATCCTCGAAGAAGCCGGCGGAGAGGCGGCGCTCGGCGCGGGCGAACAGCGCGTCGCCATGCCAACCGTGGATGAAGATGCCGACCCGCCCGCGCTCCGGCACCCGCCGCCAGTAGCGCCACCAGTAGGGCCTGGCCTGCTCCTCGCTGCTGGGCGCGAGGGCATGCACCTCGGTATGGCGGTTGTCGAGCCAGTGGTTGAGGCGGTTGACCAGCTGGCCCTTGTGGGTCACCGCATGCCCGGTCAGCAGCAGCACCACCGCGCGATCGCCACGTCGGGCCAGCTCGAGTTGGGATTCCAGCAGCCGGTAGCGCAGGGTGTCCTGTTTCATCTGCTGCTCCGCATGTCGTTCATCTCAGGTCTCGCCCAGCAGGCCCAGGCTCGTCGCCGGGGCCTGGCGGCGCAGGTCCCGGGAGAGCAGGTGGCCGATGGCGCCGATCAGCAGCGCCCCACCCAGCGGCAGCGCCAGCCACAGCCACAGGTGCAGGCGCGGCGTCAGATCGAGCCAGGCCAGGTAGAGCGCGGCGCTGGCCAGTTCGGCGAGCAGTGCGCCCATCAAGCCACTGGCCAGGCCGAGAATAGCAAACTCGGCCCCCTGCACCCGGGAGAGCAGGCGATTGCCGGCACCGAAGACCCGCAGCAGGCCACTCTCGTGGGCGCGCACCGGGCGGCTGGCGGTCAGCGCCGCATACAGCACGCTGACGCCGGCCAGCAGCACGAAGGCGAGCACCACCTCCACAGCACGCGTCACCCGGGTGAGCAGGTCACGCACCTGGGCGAGGATGGCGTCGACGTTGAGCAGGGTGACGCCGGGGAAATCACGCACCAGGTTGCGCTGCACGTCGCGCTCCGCCTCGTCGAGGTGGAAAGCGGTAATATAGCTGTGGCCGAAGCGCTCCAGCACACCGGGCGGGAAGATCACGAAGAAGTTGGGGCGGAAGCTGTCCCAGTCGAGATCGCGCAGGCTGGTCACCTCACCGACCACATCGGCGGCGCCGATGGTGAAGGTCAGGGTATCCCCCAGCGCCAGGTCGAAGCGTTCGGCCAGGCCATCCTCCATGGAGATCGGCACCCGCTCGACCCCGGGCTCGGCGGCGACCTCGTCGTACCAGCCAGCGGACTCGACCTGCTGCTCCGCACCGAACCACTCCCCCGCCACCAGGCGATTGCCCTCGGGAAGCGTCTCACGCCAGGTAAGGTTGAGCTCGCGACGCAGGGCGTTGTCGCCGCGCGCCTCGGGGGGCACCGCCTCGCGCGGCGCCATGCCGTTGATGGCGGTGATGCGCCCGCGCACCATGGGGTAGAGGGCGCTGCGGGCGTCGGCAGCACCGCTGAGCGAGGCCTCGAAGGCCTCGCGCTCGTGGGGCTGGATATTGATGGCAAAGTAGTTGGGGGTGTCCGCGGGGAGCTGCGCCTCCCAGGTGGAGAGCAGGTCACCGCGCACCAGGGCGATCATCGCCATGGCGAAGAAGGTCACGGCGAAGGCCAGCAGCTGGCCGAGGCTGGCGGTGCGCCTGCGCGCCAGCTGGGCACCACCCAGGCGCAGCGCCTGGGTGAGGCCTGCCTCGGCCCCGTCGCGCGGCAGACGGGCGGCCAGGCGCAACACGCCGCCGAGCAGCAGCGAGCCCAGTCCCCACAGCACCACCAGCATCACCAGGCCTCCCAGCAGCAGTCCCAGCGCCAGTGCCGGGTCGCCGGAGTAGAGCCACAGCAGCCCGCCGAAGACGCCGCTGGCCACAGCCACCACCAGCCACGCCGATGCCGGCAGCGGGTCGAGCTCGCGGCGCAGCACCTTGAGGGCGCTGACCTTCTTGAGGCGCAGCAGCGTCGGCCCGGCGAAGCCCACCAGCACCGCCAGGGCAGTGAACACCCCGAGCCACAGCGGCAGCATGCCCGGGGCCGGCAGCTCCATGGGCAGCAAAGCCGTGAGCAACGCCAGCAGCGCGGCCTGGCCGGCCAGCCCCAGCAGCGCTCCCAGCACCGAGGCCGCCAGCGCCAGCCACAGCAGCTGCATGCCGAACAGCCGGGTCAGCTCACCCTGGGTGGCGCCGAAGCAGCGCAGTAGTGCGGCGGTATCCAGATGGCGGTCGACATAGCGCCGGGTGGACATCGCCACCGCCACCCCGGCCAGCAGCACCGCGGCGAGCCCGGCCAGGCTCAGGTAGCGCTCGGCGCGCTCCAGGGCGCTGCCCAGTCCCGGGCGGTCGCGGCGCACATCGCGGACCTCCATGCCGTCGCGACGCAGTCGCTCCAGCAGTGGCGCCAGTTCGTCGAGGATATCCGGCGGCCCGGCGCCGAGCAGCTCGAACTCCACCCGTGAGCCATCCTGGACCAGCTCGGTGGCCTCCATGTCGTCGCGATGCATCATCAGCCGCGGGTTGAAGCTGCCGAAGCCCGCGGACTGGTCGGGTTCGCGCTCCACCAGCCCGGCCACGACCAGCTCGCTCTCGCCCAGGCGCACACGGTCGCCGATCTCGGCCTCGAGAAGCAGCGCCAGGCGCGGCGCCAGCCACACCTCACCCGGGGAGGGCCCGCGGGCCACCACCTCGACGCCCTCCCCCAGGTCGACGTGCACCCCGCCGTAGAGTGGATAGCGACCATCCACCACCTTGAGGCTGGCGGGCTGGAAGGCGTCCCCCAGGCTGACCATGGAGACCATGTCCACCTGGTCGCTGAGCACCATGCCCGCCTCCTCGAGGGTGCCGCGCAGCTCGCTGTCGAAGGGCCGCCCCTGCTCCAGCACCAGGTCGCCGCCCAGCAGCTGGCTGGCCTGGCGGGTCAGGCCGCGGTCCAGGCGGTCGAGGAAGAAGCCGATCATGGTGGAGGCGGCCACCGCCAGGGCGAGTGCCACGAACAGCGCTCGCACGTCGGGCGCGCGCAGGTCGCGGACGAGTCCCCGAGCCGAGAAGCGCGCCAGACGCAGGACGGAGAGGCTCATGCGCTCACCTCATCGAGACGCATCTCCGCCAGGCGGCCATGCTCCAGGCGCAGGCAGCGATCGCAGCGCCGTGCCAGGGCGTGGTCATGGGTGACCAGCACCAGGGTGGTGCCCGCCTCGCGGTTGAGCGAGAACAGGGCGTCGATGATCCGCTCCCCGGTGTCGGGGTCGAGGTTGCCGGTGGGCTCGTCGGCGAACACCAGCTCGGCGCCGGTGACGAAGGCCCGCGCCAGGGCCACGCGCTGCTGCTCGCCGCCGGAGAGCTGCTTGGGCAGGTGGTCGAGGCGCTCGCCCAGGCCCACCCGCGTGAGCCACTCGCGGGCACGCTGCTCGCTGTCGGAGCGCGGCGAGAGCTCCAGCGGCAGCAGCACGTTCTCCAGGGCGGTGAGGGTCGGCAATAGCTGGAAATTCTGGAACACGAAGCCCACGCGGCCGGCGCGCAGTCGCGCCCGGCCATCCTCGTCGAGATCGGCGAGCCGGTGGCCGAACATCTCGAGCTCGCCGCCGGTGGGCAGGTCGAGCCCGGCCAGCAGCCCCAGCAGGGTCGACTTGCCAGCACCGCTCTGGCCGAGTATCGCCACCGTCTCGCCGGGGAACACCGAGATCGCCAGGTCACTCAGAATGGTGAGCCGCCGTTCGCCGCTGATAACCTGCTTGCTCAGCCGCTCGGCGTGTAGAATCGGCGTCATATCCGTGTGAGAGGTAGCGTTCATGAAGAAGGGACTCCCTGATGTTCCATTGCGTTGGACCCTGGGCTGGCTGCTGTCCCTGACGCTTGCGCTGGGCGCAGGCGCGCTGGCAGCCGATGAGCGCCCCACCCTGCTGGTGATGGGCGACAGCCTGAGCGCCGCCTACGGCATCGAATCCGACAGGGGCTGGGTCAGTCTGCTGCAGGCGAGGCTGGACGGGAAGGCGCGCGTGATCAACGCCAGCATCAGTGGCGAGACCTCCAGCGGCGGGGCCAGTCGTTTTCCTGAGCTTCTCGGACACCATGACCCCGACATCGTTCTGCTCGAGCTGGGCGGCAACGACGGCCTGCGCGGCCTGCCGCCCGGCCAGTTCGAGGCCAACATGCGGCGCATGATCGAGGCCAGCCACGCAGCCGATGCCGAGGTGCTGCTGCTGGGAATCGACATCCCGCCCAACTACGGCCGCGCCTACCGCAAGGCCTTCACCGGGGTCTACCGCCGCCTGGCGGACGAGTTCGACCTGGCACTGGTGCCCTTCCTGCTCGAGGGCGTGGCGCTTGATGACAACCTGATGCAGGACGACGGCATCCATCCCACCGCCGCCGCCCAGCCGATGATTCTCGACACCGTGTGGCCCGAACTCGCTCCCCTCCTCGAGGAGAATGGCCTGACACTCGCCAGCGGCTCGCAGGAAGACCATTGATGGACTAAAATTGGTCCACCATCCTCTGCGGGGAACCGTCATGCGCACGGAAACCATCAGCTATCTCAAGCAGAATGCCGCCACCCTGGATGTCCAGGAGCCCCTGGTCATCACCCAGAAGGGCAAGCCTACCTACGTGGTTGAGTCCTACGCCGCCCATGAGCGCCGCGAGCAGGCCATCGCTCTGCTCAAGCTGCTGAGCCTGGGCGAGAAGAGCCGCGAGGAAGGCAAAACCATGCGCGCCGACGAATTCATGGCCAAGCTTAAGGAAGATGAAAGGGACGAGCTGGGCGAAACGCTGTGACCCCTCCCCTGCCTGTCACCCTCGAGGATACTGCCCTTCGGTCGCTGCGCAGTTGTCGTCACTTCCTGATCGATCATCAGCAGTGGGCACCAGCGGAGGCGCACGCCTACACACAGCGACTCGTCGCTGGTGCCTTGCAACGACTCTCCGAGCAGCCTGGCATCTACCCGACTTGCCGGCTGGCTCTGGAACTCGGCATCAGCCAGTACCACGAGCTGCTGATCGAGGGCTATCGCGTCATCTATCGATACTGGCTCGAGCAGGGCCAGGTCTCGATCTACCTCTTCTGTCACCAGCGCCAGGACTTCAAGCAGTTGCTCTTCGAGTATCAGCTGCTCTCCTGAGGCACCGGTGCCTTCTGCCACTGCTGCAACCCGAGCCCGGCGAGGATCAGCACCAGGCCGACCAGCGTCGAGGCCAGGATCGGTTCACCCACCACCAGGTAGAGCAGCAGCAGGGACACCGGCGGCGAGAGGAAGATCAGGTTGGAGACCCTGGACGTGCGCGACACCCCGTGCACGGCCAGCTGCCACAGCACGAAGGCGATGCCCATCTCGAACAGCCCCACGTAGACCCCGGCGCCCAGCGCCGGCCAGCCGTGCCACTCAAGGCCGGGGCCGTCCAGCAGCAGCAGCGTGAGCACCGGCACCCCGACGCTGAAGTTCTGCCACTGGGCCACCAGCGGCGGGCGGTGGTCGCGGGCGTTGAGCAGCCAGTACAGCGCCCAGATCAGCGTCGAGGCCAGCGCCATGCCCACGCCGAGCGGGTCGGCGAAGGCCACGTCGAACACCGCGCCGCGGGTGGCGATTACCCACACCCCTGCATAGGCGATCAGCCCGGCCCCGACGTCCATGCGGGTCAGCCGCTGGCCAAGGATCGGCACGGCCAGGAAGGCCATGGCCAGCGCCCAGGTATAGTTGAGCGCCATGGCCTCCTGGCCCGGCAGGCGGTCGTAGGCGCCGAACAGCACCAGGTAGTAGGCCACCGGGTTCATCAGCCCCGCCCAGGCGGCGGTACGCCAGCCCTGCCTGAGGGCCTGGCCGACGAGCCCCTGGCGAGCCACGAGCACGCCGATCAGCGCCCAGGAGACCAGCGAGGCGAGCCACATCAGCTCGAGGGGTGACATGTAGCCCAGCGCCACCTTGAAGGCGGTGGCCACGGTGGACCACAGCGCCACGGCGCCGAGGCCGTAAAGCATCGCCTGGCCATCGCGGGTCATTAGGCCGGCCTCGGGTGGCGGGTGCAGTCGAGAAGTCTTATAGGTGACACGGCAGCCTCCCTGTCGCGACAATAGGGGACCCATCCTACCAGCGAGGAGCCCCCATGGCCGCACCCGATATCAGCCAGCGACGCCTCTACGAGTGGCTGACCGGCGACGAGGACAGCCGGATGTGCAAGGACATTCCCGACGAGGCCTGTGACGAGCAGCCGCGCAGCTTCTTCCTGCACCTGGTCGCCTCGCTGGGCAACAAGCTGGCCGACGAGCTATCCAGCGCCCGCCTGGTGCTGCCCTGGCTGCTGGGGGTGATCGGTGCACCGCTGTGGATGGTGGGCCTGCTGGTGCCGATCCGCGAATCCGGCGCCCTGCTGCCGCAGCTGTTCGTGGCCGGCTTCATCCGCCTCAAGCCCCAGCGCAAGTGGGTGTGGGTGGCCGGCGGGCTGCTCCAGTCTGCCGCCGCCGCGGTACTCGCCCTGCTCGCACTGTTGGGCGCAGGCGGCGTCGGCGGGGGCCTGGTACTCGTCGCCCTGGTGGCACTCTCGCTGGCCCGGGGGCTCTCCTCCATCGCCACCAAGGACGTGCTGGGCAAGACCATCGCCAAGCAGCGCCGCGGCACCCTGATGGGCTGGAGCGGCAGCGTGGCGGGAGCCGTGACCCTGGCCGCCGGCGGCGTGCTGATGCTCTTCGAGGATCGCCCCGGCGAGATCGCCCTGGCCGTTCTGCTCGGCGTGGCGGCGTTGGGCTGGGCGCTGAATGCGCTGTGCGCGGCGCGGATCCGCGAGGCTCCCGGAGCGGTGGAAGGCGGCGAGAACGCCTGGGACAGCGTCAAGCTGGGCTTGCGCCTGCTGCGCGAGGATCGCGCCTTCCTGCACTTCAACGTCTCCCGCACCCTGCTGCTGGCCAGCGCCCTGGCACTGCCCTGGGTAGCACTGCTCGGCCAGCAGCAGAGCGGCACCGAACTGGGTGGCCTGGGCGTGCTGATCGTGGTCTCGGGACTCGCCGGCATGCTGGCAAGCCCGGTATGGGGCAAGCGCGCCGACACCTCGAGCCGGCGGGTCATGCGCGATGCCGGCCTGGGGGCGGCGGCGTGCTGCCTGCTCGGCGCCAGCATCGCCTGGCTGCCGGGCGGCTGGACCCAGACGGTATGGCCCTATGCACTGGTCTATGCGCTGCTGGTGATCGTCCACGCCGGGGTGCGCCTGGGCCGCAAGACCTACGTGGTCGACATGGCCGGCGGCGATAAACGCGCCCTCTATGTGGCGCTCTCCAACACCATTACCGGGGTGCTTCTGCTGGTGGTGGGCGGCGCGGTCGGCGCCCTTGGCCAGTGGCTGGGCAGCCCCGCCCTGCTGGTGCTGCTCGCCGGCATGGCACTGGCCGCCGCCGCCAGCGCCAGCCGTCTGCCCGAGGTGGAGTGATCGACTGCGACGGCTACCGGCGACGAGCCGTGGGCCGCGTTGAAATCCCGCCGGCTACTGGCCATGCTATCTGGCACAATCGAGTGCAATACGCACGTCGTCACCCAGGCGGCCAGGACCGGATCCGCGACAGGAACGCCCATAATGGAACACCCGATATGAAACGATCCCCACTGATCAGCCCTGACCTACTCGAGCGCATCATCGACGCCTCGGAGGACGGCATCGTGGTCGCCGAACAGGAGGGCGACGAGAACATCCTGATCTACGTCAACCAGGGCTTCGAACGCCTGACCGGCTACAGCGCCGACGAGATCCTCTACCAGGATTGCCGCTTCCTGCAGAACGATGACCGTGATCAGGAGGGCCTGGTGGCCATCCGCAAGGCGCTGGCCGAGGGGCGTCCCTGCCGCACCGTGCTGCGCAACTACCGCAAGGACGGCACCCTGTTCTGGAACGAGCTCTCGATCACGCCGGTCCACGACGAAGACGACAACCTCACCTACTACATCGGCGTGCAGAAGGACGTCACCGAGCGGGTCGAGACCCAGCTGGAACTGGAGCGCCTCAAGGCCGAGCACGGCCTGGAGTAAGCCGTCCCGGGGCGATCACCCGGCGCGGTGCTGCAAAAAAACCGGCGGCGGGGCTTGTGCTCCCCTCGCGTTGCATATATATAGCGCCCAGGCAACCCCGTTGCCTGGGCGCTTCGGATTCCACAGCCGCACAGAGGAAGAGAAGCGATACGTGATCGGTCGACGCCCGTCGACCACTGGCCATGGGAGGAACACCACATGGGCCGTGAACACCTTCTCGATCCTGGATACGACGACGACCAGGAACTCTCCGACGCGATGAACGATGACGACTACGCGCGTCCCCGTGCCAGCAGCCGCGCTGACACCCTGCGCGCCCGACGCCGCGTGGAGGCCCTGCTCGAGGAGCGGCGCCTGCGACGTGCCATCGAGGACGACTGGGCCATCGACGAAGAGGAGTAGCCCCGCCGGAGCGGGA
Organism: Halomonas sp. C10-5; assembly: GCF_057169305.1. NCBI lineage: Bacteria > Pseudomonadati > Pseudomonadota > Gammaproteobacteria > Oceanospirillales > Halomonadaceae > Halomonas > Halomonas sp. C10-5. The sequence continues at coordinate 886,406 of NZ_CP175665.1, read as the reverse complement.
CAGTGGCTGGCCTTTGCCTGTTGCGGGCTCTATCATCCGTGGGTCAGCCAATCCTTCAACCAAGTGGAACTCCATGGCGCAATACGTCTACACCATGAACCGGGTGGGCAAGGTCGTGCCCCCCAAGAAGCAGATCCTCAAGGATATCTCTCTCTCCTTCTTCCCGGGCGCGAAGATCGGTGTGCTGGGCCTCAATGGCGCGGGCAAGTCGACCCTGCTGCGTATCATGGCCGGCGTCGACACCGAGTTCGAGGGCGAGGCACGCCCCATGCCGGGCATCAATGTCGGCTACCTCCCTCAGGAGCCGCAGCTCGACGACGACAAGAACGTCCGCGAGACCGTGGAAGAGGCCCTCGGCGAGATCAAGGACGCCCAGGAGAAGCTCGACGCCGTCTACGCCGCCTATGCCGAGCCGGACGCCGACTTCGACGCCCTGGCCAGCGAGCAGGCGCGTCTCGAGAACATCATCGAGGCCTCCGACGCCCACAACCTGGACCGCAAGCTGGAGGTGGCCGCCGAGGCGCTGCGCCTGCCGCCCTGGGAGGCCCGCGTAGGCAACCTCTCCGGTGGCGAGCGGCGCCGCGTGGCACTCTGCCGCCTGCTGCTCTCCAGCCCCGACATGCTGCTGCTCGATGAGCCCACCAACCACCTGGATGCCGAGTCGGTGGCCTGGCTGGAGCGCTTCCTGCACGACTACAGCGGCACCGTGGTGGCGATCACCCACGACCGCTACTTCCTCGACAACGTGGCCGGCTGGATCCTCGAGCTCGACCGCGGCCAGGGCATCCCCTTCGAGGGCAACTACTCGGGCTGGCTGGAAGCCAAGGAGAAGCGCCTCGAGCAGGAGGCCAAGCAGGAGGCCTCCAGGAACAAGGCCATCAAGCACGAGCTGGAGTGGGTGCGCAGCAACGCCAAGGGCCGCCAGGCCAAGAGCAAGGCGCGCCTCAACCGCTTCGAGGAGATGCAGTCCGGCGACTTCCAGAAGCGCAACGAGACCAACGAGATCTACATTCCGCCCGGCCCGCGCCTGGGCGACAAGGTCATCGAGTTCCACGGCGTTTCCAAGGCCTTCGATGACAAGCTGCTCTACGAGGACCTGACCTTCACCGTGCCCAAGGGCGCCATCGTCGGCGTCGTCGGCGGCAACGGCGCGGGCAAGTCGACGCTGTTCAAGCTGATCACCGGCAAGGAGCAGCCCGACGGCGGCGAGGTGGTGGTCGGCGAGACCGTCGACATCGCCTACGTCGAGCAGCTGCGCGACGCCCTGGATGACAAGCAGACGGTGTGGGAGGCGGTCTCCGACGGCCAGGACATCCTCAACATCAATGGCTACGAGGTCTCCTCGCGGGCCTATGTGGGGCGTTTCAACTTCAAGGGCAACGACCAGCAGAAGCGCCTGAGCGACCTCTCCGGTGGCGAGCGCGGTCGCCTGCAGCTGGCCCAGACCCTCAAGCAGGGCGCCAACGTGCTGCTGCTCGACGAGCCCTCCAACGACCTCGACATCGAGACCCTGCGGGCACTGGAGGAGGCGTTGCTGGCCTTCCCCGGTTGCGCCCTGGTGATTTCCCACGATCGCTGGTTCCTCGACCGCATCGCCACCCATATCCTGGCGTTCGAGGGTGACTCCCACGTAGAGTTCTTCGAGGGCAACTACACCGAGTACGAGGCGGACCACAAGAAGCGCGTCGGCGACGACACTCCGCACCGCATGAAGTACAAGCGGATCGACGCTTAAGCTTAAAGCTTAAAGCCTGAAGCTGGAAGAAACCCCACGACCGCAAGGTCCGTGGGGTTTTTTACTTCCAGCTTCCAGCTCAAGCCCGCGAAGCGGGCGCTCTTCCAGCTTGACGCGAAGCGTCAGTAGAAACCGGGTTCGCCCTCGGGGCGAGTCTTGAAGCGCCGGTGCAGCCACAGGTACTGCTCGGGATGCTTGCGGATCGCCGCCTCGATCACGGCGTTGATGCGCGCGGCATCGGCCACCTCATCGCCGCTGGGGAAGTCCTCCAGCGGCGGCAGGTATTCGAGGGTATAGGTGCGGTCATCCGGGTTGCGGTGGAAGACCAGCGGTATCACCGCCGCCCCGGTCATGCGGGCGATGCGCGCGGTCATCTTCACCGTGGCGGCCTGGATGCCGAAGAAGGGGGCGAAGACGCTGGCGTCACGGCCGAAGTCCTGATCCGGCGAGTACCACACCGCATGGCCGGCCTTGATCCGGCGTACCACCCCACGCAGGTCGTGACGATCGAGTACCGCATCGAAGTAGGGAGCGCGGGCACGCCCCATGAAGCGGGCGAAGAGCGGGTTGTCGTGGGGGCGCTGCACGGCGTCGGCGCGGAAGTAGAGCGAATGCAGGGCGGCTCCCAGGTCCAAGGTCGAGAAGTGCACGCCGAGGATCAGCGCACCCTTGCCCGCCGCCTGCAGCCGGGCCCGGTGTTCCTGACCCTTGAACACCACCCGATGGCGAAGATGCTCCGGGTCACGACACCAGCCGGTCGCGGTCTCCAGCAGGCCGATACCGTTGGCGATAAAGGTCTTCCTGACCAGGCGTCGCTGCTCGTCGGCATCGAGCTCCGGGAAGCACAGCCCGATGTTGGTCTCGGTGATATGCCGGCGCCGCCCGGCGAAGCGCAGTGCCGCCAGCCCGATCAGCTTGCCGATCCACAGCTTGAGACGCCAGGGCAGCCAGGCCGCCGCATGCATGGACCCGATGGCCAGCCACACGTGCCAGTATCGGGGATGGGCGAAGTTGGGCCGGGTGTCAGCGTCCCTGGACATGCTCGGTTCCTGTCGGGCGTTCAAGACTGCCCATGATACCGTCTGGGCACCCTCGGCAGCACCCCGGTGAGCAGGGTGTAGCTGATGGTATCGCAGTGGCGAGCGACCTCGTCCACCGGGAGCACCTGGCCGTTGGCCGCCCTGCCCCACAGCACCACCTCACTGCCGATGTCGGCCTCGGGAATATCGGTGATATCCACAGTGAGCATGTCCATGGAGACCTTGCCGGCGATAGCGGTACGCTTGCCTGCCACCAGCACGGGGGTGCCGTCCACGGCGTGGCGATCATAGCCGTCGCCGTAGCCACAGGCCACCACACCGATGCGCGAGGGACGTGGGGTGATCCAGCGCCCGGCATAGCCCACCGGCTCGCCGGCGGGAAGCTCGCGCACGGCGATGATCGCCGAGCGCAAGGTCATCACTGGCGCCAGCCGGGAGGTAACGGCATTGGGCCTCTCGAGAGGGTCGCTGCCGTAGAGCATCACCCCGGGGCGATTCCAGGCACCGTGGGCCTCGGGACGCGCCAGGGTTGCCGGGGAGTTGGCCAGGCACACCGGCGCATGCAGGCGGTCGGCCAGGGCCCGGAGCTGCGCCATCTGGCGCATGAAATAGCCACTGTCGACGGAATCGGCGGTGGCGAAGTGGCTCATCAGCTGCAGGTCACAGGCGTGCTCGGGAGCAGCCGCCAGCTGACGCCACACCACCTCGGCGCGCTCCGGCGTGAAGCCCAGGCGGTGCATGCCGGAGTCCACCTTCAGCCACACCGGAATCGGCCGCGAGGGACACCGGCCGAGCAGCGCCTCCACCTGCCAGTCGCTGTGCACCGCCATCCACAGGCCCAGTTCGTCCACCTGGGCGAGTTCGTCGGCGCTGAAGATCCCCTCGAGCAGCACGATGGGTGCCGTGATGCCCGCCTCACGCAGGGTCAGCGCCTCCTCGATGCAGGCCACCGCGAAGGCCGGGGCGATACCCTCCAGGGCACGGGCGCAGGCCACCGCACCATGGCCGTAGGCGTCGGCCTTGATCACGGCGACACAGCGACTCTCGGGTGAGCACTCCCGGGCGAGACGGTAGTTGTGGCGCAGGGCGTCGAGGTCGATCTCGGCGATCAGCGGCCGGGCCATAGCGGACTCCTGAACTGGTATGGATGGGAAAACGAGAATTATCGTTGGAAGTGCCGGCCAGATCACGAAAAAAGCCACCATATGGCCGGTGGCTTCTCGAAAACTATCACTGAATACGGCAAGAAATCTGAAATATCTTGCTGGTCAATACGTCAAGCGGGAGTCAGGCGAAGATGGCATCCAGGCTGAGCCCCTGCTTTTCCAGCACCCGACGCAGCTTCTTCAGGGCCTCGACCTGGATCTGGCGCACCCGCTCCCGGGTCAGGCCGATCTCCTCCCCCACCTGCTCGAGGGTGGCCGCCTCGTGGCCGCGCAGGCCGAAGCGCCGCACCACGACCTCGCGCTGCTTTTCGGTGAGCTCGGAGAGCCACTCGTCCACATGCTGCTTGACGTCACCGTCGAGCAGGCTCGACTCGGGGCCATGTTCGTTGTCGTCGGCCAGGGTCTCGATCAGCGGCTTGTCGCTGTCGCCGCCCACCGGATAGTCCACCGAGGAGATGCGCTCGTTGAGCCCCATCATCTTCTTGACGGCTTCCACCGGCTTGTCGAGGTGGTCGGCGATCTCCTCCGCGGTGGCCTCGTGATCGAGCCTCTGGGTCAGCTCGCGGGCCGCGCGCAGGTAGATGTTGAGCTCCTTGACCACATGGATGGGCAGGCGAATGGTGCGGGTCTGGTTCATCAGCGCCCGCTCGATGGTCTGGCGGATCCACCAGGTGGCGTAGGTGGAGAAGCGGAAGCCGCGCTCGGGGTCGAACTTCTCCACGGCACGGATCAGCCCCAGGTTGCCCTCCTCGATCAGGTCGAGCAGCGAGAGGCCACGGTTGAGGTAGCGCCGGGCGATCTTCACCACCAGCCGCAGGTTGGACTCGATCATGCGTGAGCGGCCCAGCGGGTCGCCCTTCTGGGCCAGGCGGCCGTAGAAGACCTCCTCCTCGGGGGTGAGCAGCGGCGAGAAGCCGATTTCGTTGAGATAGATCTGGGTAGCGTCGAGGCTCTGGTGGCTGTAGCGATCCTCGCGATTCAACGCCTTCTCGAAGGCCGTCTCGTCCTCGGCCTCCGGTTCGTCGATGGCATCGACGATGGTGTCATCCTCCTTCTCCTCGAGCGTGTCCAGATCGACATCCTGAAGGTCCCGTTCAAGTATGCTCATCGATGGCTACCCCGTGCTTGCGTCCTGTCGCCGATACTCAAGAGCATCGGCGAAACCCATTATTATTGTGTGACATACCCGGTGGGGATTACCCACCGGGTAGCGGCATCAGCGCGAGGGCAGGTAATCCAGGGGATCCTGCGGCTGGCCATCCTTGCGCACCTCGAAATGCAGCCTGACATCCTCGGCATCGCTGTCGCCCATGGTGGCAATCACTTCGCCCGCCTCGACCACGTCGTTCTCGCTGACTCGCAACGTATCGTTGTGGGCGTAGGCGCTGAGGAACTGGTCGTTGTGCTTGAGCAGGATCAGCTTGCCGTAGCCTCTAACGCCGCTGCCCGCGTAGACCACGATCCCGGGCCCCGCCGCCTTGACAGGTTGCCCCTTTTGTCCGGCGATATCAATGCCGGCGGTAATGGCTCCGCCATCGCCGAACTGGCCTACCACCTCGCCCCCTGCGGGCCACTGCCAGGGCACCTCGGCCACCGGGGTATAGGTGCGCGAACCGCGATCCTCGGCCTGGGTACCTCCGGCCACCGCGGTACCGGCATCGGCTTCCGGGGCCTCTTCTTGGGCAGGCTCACTGGCCGCCTCCTCGGCGGGCTCTGGCTCTTCCGAGACATTGTTCTCGACCACTTCCTGGGTCTCGCTGCGCTCTTCAGCCGCCTCGCTCTCCTCAGCGGCCTGCTCGGCCTCGCTGGCGGCATCTCGCTCGCTGCGCTCGGCCAGGTCGCGTTCACTCAGGCTGCCATCGGCACCGGGGCTATCCGGCGAGTAGACCGGGCCCGGTCCGCTCTCTTCGTCGGAGGCCGCCTGAGCCGGGTCAACGTCGCCAGAGTCGGTGGCTCGATCGTCGCGGGAGACCGTCTCGGTCTCACCGCTGGGCAGCAGCCACTCCATGTCGCCGGAATCGGCATCGGCCTGGGCGCCGCCGAGGGGCGTGGCCACCGCCACGGCACTCCCGCCGTCATCATCGGGCTGCTGCGCCGCCGGCTGTCCCGCCGCCGCGTCGCCCTCGAGCACCAGGCGCTGGCCCGGCTGGATCGCATAGGGCGGGCCGATGCGATTGAGTCGCGCCAGGTCGCGATAGTCCATGTTGTGGCGCCAGGCGATGCCGTAGAGGGTATCGCCCTGCTCCACGGTATAGTGGCTGGCTGCGGTGTCCGAACGGCTCGCCGAGAGGTCGCGCACCGGCACCTGGCCCGGGGAATCCTGCTGGCTGGCACAGCCGGCCATCGCCAGGGCCAGGCCCGAAATCATCAATACCTTACGCATCAGAGCCTTCCTCCTTGTTTGCCCTATCAGAGCTTGGCCTATCAGAGCTTGCCCGATCAGAGCTAGCCCCATGTGATTCATTACCGCGCGTCGCTGCCGGACGCCGTCCCGTGCGGTCGAGCAGCAGAACGCCGGCCGCCCCGGCCAGCATCAGCGCCACCACGGCCATCAGCTGGGGAGCGTCACCGGTGAGCAGGGCGTAGTCACCGGGGGTCAGGTAGCGGTAGTCCAGTGGGATCATCTGTCCATCCGGGCCGAGCTGGTAGCGTACCAGTTCCCGCCACGGCCAGAGTACCGGCAAAGAGCCAATGATGAAGCCCACCAGCAGCTGCAGCGTCCCGGTATGGTAGCGGTCGAGGAGCCAGGAGAGCAGTCGCGAGAAGGCGAACAGTCCTGCCGCGCACCCCACCCCGAAGAGGCCGATCAGCCCCAGGTCGAAGCCGCGGATGCCGTCCATCACGGTGCCATAGAGGCCCATGGTCAGCAGCAGGAAGCTGCCCGAGACCCCGGGCAGGATCATCGCACTGATGGCGATGGCGCCACCCACCAGCAGCATCACCTCGCGGCTGCCCAGCTCGGTCACCAGCGGCATCAGCGAAGGCAGGCCGTGGGCCAGCAGCAGCCCGCCGACCAGCGGCAGGATATGCCACCAGCGCCAGTCGGCCGGATGCCGGCTGACTACCAGCGCCGAGGCCAGCACCAGCCCGAAGAAGAAGCCGTTGAGCAGCAGCGGGTGGTCCTCCATCAGCCACACCACCAGGTGGGCGACGCTGACCAGGCTGACGGCGATGCCCAGCAGCAGCGGCAGCAGGAAAGGCAGGTTGAGGTGGGCCACCAGGCCCGCCATCCCGCCACGACGCCAGGCACCGAAGGCGCTGGGGCCGAACTGCTTGATGGTATGGATCAGCTCCTCGTAGATGCCGGTGACAAAGGCGATGGTGCCCCCGGAAACGCCGGGTACCGCGTCGGCAGCTCCCATGCCGGCGCCCCTGAGGATGATGCCGAGGTATCGCTTCAACAGCGGACTCCTTTCAACGAATGACGCCTTCGAGCAGCGGCACGAAGCGCACCGGCTCCAGCCGCCGCTTCTCGAACTGGTTGTCCTGACGCTGGATCCGGGTCAGCCACTGGCGGCCCCGGGCGTCGGACAGCGGGGTGATCAGCACGCCGCCCTCGGCGAGCTGGGAGAGCAGCGCCGCCGGCAGCTCGCTGGCGCAGGCGGTCAGCAGGATGACATCGAAGGGGGCGGCCTCATCCCAGCCATGGCCGCCGTCGGCCAGGCGCAGGTGGGCATTATGTGCGCCCAGCAGACGCAGACGTTCGGCGGCGCGACGATGCAAGGCATTGATTCGCTCGATCGACCAGAGTTCCGGCACCAGCCTCGAGAGGATCAGCGTCTGGTATCCGGACCCGGTACCGATCTCCAGCACGCGCTGCGGCGACGCCTGCAGGACCAGTTCGGTCATGCGCGCCACCATCCACGGCTGGGAGAGGGTCTGTCCATGGCCGATGGGCAGCGAGGTGTCCTCGTAGGCACGGTGAGACAGCGCCTCGTCCAGGAACAGGTGGCGAGGCTCACGGCCCAGGGTCTCCAGCACCCGGGGATCACGGATACCCTGGGCGGCCAGGCGTTCCAGCATGCGGTCGCGGGTGCGCTGGGAGGTCATGCCCACCCCACGCACCAGCTCGGCGAGACGTTCAGGTGAGTGCATCCAGCCAGCCCTTTACGTCCGCGATGGCCGCATGCCGGGTGAGATCGGTCTGCAGCGGGGTGATGGAAACGAAGCCTGCCTCCACGGCGGCGAAGTCGGTATCGGGGCCATCATCGGCGTTCTCGCCCACGGCGGCGATCCACCAACGCACCCGGCCGCGCGGGTCTCGCACCTCCTGGGGCCGAGCCGCGGGACCGCGATAGCCCAGGCGAGTGACCCGGAAACCCTGGATCTCATCCCAGGGCAAGTCGGGCACATTGACGTTGAGCAGGCTGCGCGGCGGCAGCGAGAGCTGCTCGGCGGCGCCCACCAGGCTCGCCGCCACCCGGCCGGCGGTCTCGAAGTGGCGATGGCCCACCAGCGACATGGCGATGGCGGCCATGCCCAGGTTGCGCCCCTCCATGGCTGCGGCCACGGTGCCGGAGTAGAGCACGTCATCGCCCAGGTTACCGCCGTGGTTGATGCCCGAGATCACCAGGTCGGGCCTCTCGTCCCAGACACCGTTGACGCCCAGGTAGACGCAATCCGCCGGCGTGCCGTCCACGCTGTAGAAGCCGTTGTCCAGCGCCGACAGCGCCAGCGGGCGGGTCAGGGTCAGGGAGTTGCTGGCCCCGCTCTTGTCACGATCCGGTGCCACCACCCGCAGCTTGGCATGGGTCACCAGCGCGTCGTGGAGCGCACGCAGCCCGGGGGCATGCACGCCGTCGTCATTGGAGAGCAGCAGTCGACGCATCTCGAATCCTCTCGTAGGCGCACCCGTCACAGGGTCGGGTGCGCGATCAGTTCTCGAAGTACCGCGGTGGCGAAGGCGCCGCGGGGCAACGCGAAGGCAAGCCATAGCTCGCCGTCACCACGCGTAAGGCTCGCCTCGACCAGACGCAGGCGCAGCGGGCGACGCCCCAGGCGCACCCCGGCTTTCTCGAGGCCCGCGCACAGCACCGGGAAGCGGTTGGCCAGGAGTGCCTCGCGGGCCAGCGCCTCGTCACTCGCCACCGAGCCTCCGGTGCCCCACAGCACGCCGCTTGGGTGCAGGTCGAGGCGCGCCGCACGGGCCTCGAGGTCGGCGCCCGGCGCCTCGACGGTGAACTGGCTCGCCGTGCCGTCGAGGTTCGCCACCTCTCCCGGCAGCAGACGATCCCAGCTGCCCTCACGGATGCGCTCGGCGAGCAGTTCGTTGAACAGGAAGCTGCGTGCCGCCGAGAGCAGCATGCCATCGCGGTCATCGCGCTTGCGCCAGCCGCGGGCCAGCAGCGAACGGGCACGCAGCAGGTTGCGCCCATCCGGCCCGAAGCGCTGGGGACCGAAATAGTTGGCGACCCCGCGCTTGAGCAGACGCTCCCAGCGCGCCGCGAAGCCCTCGTCATCCACCGCCGGCCCAGTGAGGCGCAGCCGGAAGCGGTTGGCGCGGTGCACGCCGCGCTTGAGCTTGCGCGGATGGCGGGCCATCTCCAGCACCCTGACGCCGCGCTCGGCCAGGGAGTCGCCCAGGCCTTCCGGCGCCTCGCGACCAGGCAGTTGCACAGAGAGCCACTGGCGGGTCACGGCGACACGGTCCTTCATGCCCGAGTAGCCCACCACCCGCGGCGATACCTCGCACAACCGCGCCAGCTCCTTGACCACCATGGCGGTGGTCAGGTCGCGCTTCTCGATGTAGAGCCAGAGGTGCTCCCCCTCCCCTTCAGGAGCGAAATCGAGCACCTCCTCGACCATGAAATCCTCGGGGCGCGCCCGGTAGTCCCCGCCGAGCGGCGGACCGAACTCGGCGTCGAGCACCCGCGGCCAGGCCGGTGGCCAGTCGATAGCGTCGGCCTGGGGGCGTGCGGCGGCATCACTCACCGGCGCGCTCGCTCGTCTTTTTCGAAACCGGTCCCGAAATCGGCAACAGCAGTGCTACCGCCTCTGCAGCGATGCCCTCGCCGCGGCCGGTGAAGCCCAGGCGCTCGGTGGTGGTGGCCTTGACGTTGACCGCGCCAGGTTCGACACCCAGGTCCGCGGCCACATTGGCCGCCATGGCCTCCACATGGGGCGCCATCTTCGGCGCCTGGGCCATCAGGGTGGCATCCAGGTTGCCGACCCGGTAACCGGCCGCATGCACCAGGGCCACCACGTGGCGCAGCAGGTCACGGCTGTCGGCGCCCTTCCAGGCCAGGTCGGTATCCGGGAAGTGGCGACCGATATCGCCCAGCGCGCAGGCGCCCAGCAGTGCATCGCTGATGGCATGCAGCAGCACATCGCCGTCGGAGTGGGCGACGAAGCCGCGCTCGAAGGGGACGGCGACGCCGCCGATCATCAGGTGGTCGCCCTCGCCGAAGCGGTGGACGTCGAAGCCATGGCCGATTCGCATCATCTCTCCGCGACGCCCGCAGGCGCCGTCTCGCTGTGCGCCGAGGCCTGGGCGGCCAGGATCATGCCGGCCAGGGCCAGGTCCTCGGGATGGGTGATCTTGAGGTTGTCGCGGCGCCCGGTCACCAGCCGCGGGGAGTGGCCCAGAGCCTCCACCGCCGAGGCCTCGTCGGTGACCGTCACGCCCGCCGCGGCGGCATCACGCAGCGCCCGGGCCAGCACGCCATAGCGAAAGCCCTGAGGCGTATAGGCGTGCCAGAGGCCCGCGCGGGGTTCGGTAAGGGCGACCCGGCCGGCGCCGTCGTCGCGCTTCATGGTATCGGCCACCGGCGCGGCCAGCAGCCCGCCCACCGGGTCATCGACCAGCACCCGCAACAGCAGCCGCAGGTCATCGACGGCAACGCAGGGTCGCGCCACGTCGTGGACCAGCACCAGGTCGTCGCCATGGGCCTCGTCCGCGATGGCGGCCAGGGCATTGGCCACGGAGTCCGCGCGCTCGGAGCCCCCGGGCACCCGGCGCCAGTCGGTGAAGGGCACCCAGGCCGGGTCGAACCAGCTGTCGTCGGAGTCCAGGCAGAGGCAGAGCCTGGCCTCGGGAAAGGCGGCGTGAAGCCTTGCCAGCGTATGGGACAGTACCGGACGGCCCTCGAGCTCCAGGTACTGCTTGGGGCGATCGGCAGCCATGCGCCGCCCTTGCCCCGCCGCCGGCACTAGCAGCCAGAGCGGCGCGCTCATCGGCTCGCCTCCAGGCGCTTGGCGGGCAACGGGTTGACCACCGGCTCGGTCTCCACCGCCACGTCGGGCACCCAGAAGAATTGCTCGTCGGTGCGTACCATGCCGATATCGCTTCGCGCGCGCTCCTCAATGGCATCGAGGCCGGTCTTGAGGTCGAGCACCTCGGCGGCCAGGCGCGCATTGCGGTCGCGCAGCGGCTGGTTGGCCGCCTCGAGCGTCGCCACCCGCTGGCGCACCTCGCGCAGCTCCTCGATGCCTCCCTGGCCGAGCCACAGCCGATACTGCAGCAGCGCCAGCAGGACCGTCAGCGCCAGCGCCAACCCCTTGAGCATGGTGCCTTCCCGTTACGTGGTTACGATGCCGCGCATTATGCCATCACGGATAGCCGCACGGCGAGAAACGACCACCCCTGCTGCCCGCTCTCGCAGCGGGCAGCAGGGGTGGCAAGAGATCCTGTCCTGGAAGAGAGAATGCTAGAGCTGGAAAGGCATGCGGAAGGTCAGGCTGATATCGGAGGCATCGTCGGTCAAGCCGATGCCCAGGCTGGTCACCACCGAGGTGCTGTCACTCAGCGCATAGGTGCCGCCGATATTGAACACCCCCACGTTGGCATCGCTGCCAACCACCTTGTTGGTTGCTTGCCCTGGCTCAGTGGTCTCCGACTGCATGATATATTCATGGGAGTAGGAGAGTGAGAGGCTAAGCCGCTCGTTAAGGGCGAAGGCGGTACCGAAACCGGCGCGGATCGAGTCCCCCAGCTTGACATCACCCGGAGTCTTTCCCGAAGAAGCTGAGATATCGTCGAAGCTCTCCTCGACATTGTAGGTGTAGCCCAGATTGGCAAAAACGATGGCAGGATCGAGTGTCTTGAGGACCGAAGCCCCCGTGGTAACCGCCCATACACCGTTACCAGTAGGCAACTCTGTCGGCACGGTCAAGTTTGTATTTGTAGGATCATCACGAGTAGAGATGCCATAAGGATCCGAGCCTGTGGGTGCCCGTACACCGAAGTTCAAGACAACATCAGGGCGATTCTGGGTCTCCGGAAGAAGCCGATAGGATAGCGAAGCACTAACATCCCCAAGATCTGCCTCATCGACTGTTAGCTCACTTAGGCTTGGCCCACCATCAACACCGGTTGATCGATAAGTACTACTCCTATAAACAAAAGGAATATTAAGCCCAAACTCCAGCCGATCAGTAAGCCCATAACGGGTATTGATATCGAAGGTTGTGATATGGCTTTTTACATTATCAACGTTAATCTGGCCAAGAAATATTGCATCGAGGGCCAGAAACCCTCTCAGAGCCAACTGGGAGCGATCCGAATAGGAGTAGTTGATGCCCGGCTCGATGGTCAGGCGATCGGAGAACAGCGCATGCTCCTCACGAAATACGTTTTCCACACTCTGGCTGGGCCTCGCCTCCCGAACCACCTCCTCCGAGCCACTCGACACCTGGGCCAGGGCAAGCGGTGAGAAAGCCCCCAACGACACCAGCATGGCAATAGAACAGCTCCTGACCCTTACGAAACGCAATGGCATTGACGTCTCCACATGCTTCTCCTTGTGTGCTCACATTTGCCAGCCGAGGCCATGCTGCCGGCCAGTGGCCAGTCCTGCCGTTACCGCACAACCAGTGTAGAACAGCTGCGAGGTTCTTCCCTGATGGGTTCAACGCCTCAGTTGACGCACCGACTCGATGGCGCTGCGCACTCCCGGCGTGCCCCCATTGGCGCCCTGCTGTCCCATATAGAGCTGTAGGCGAGTGATGTTCTGGACCCGCTGGAAATCACTGGTCAGCTGGATCGACTGGCGCAGGCCGCGGCTGGGCACGATGGCCTGCTGGACGCGGCCCATGCCGGGCACATCGAGCGCCACGCCCATTCCCCCGGCCCCGTAGTTCACCGCGACACTGGTTCCGCTGGGAAGCCGCTGGGTGCCGCCACTCCCTGAGCTGCCGACCGGGCCACGATGGCCAGACGCATCCAGTACATCGATCTGCAGGTCGTTGGCGGCGGCGTTGAAGTCCCCGCCGGCCTGGATCGACTGCACTACCCCACGGGCATTGCCGGTACCGGCATCTCTGACGATGGCCCCGTTGCCGGACCGAGCCGCCTCGGAGATGTCGCTGGCAGACACCATGGTCAGGTGCGGTTCGAAGCTCACCCTCGGCGCCCTGCCTGTCAGGTCGCCATGCAGGGTGGCACCGGCCATCAGCTCTTCACCGGCCGAGGTGCGCCACGCACTGGACATCTGGATACCAAAGAACATGATGCGGCCCTTGTCGACGAAGCGCCCGCGTAGCTGGCCCAGTTCGGTATCACTCAGCTGACGTCCGTCGGAGAAGTCCGCGAAGCTGGAAGATGCGGCCATGGCCGCCGGTGCCAGCAAACCACTGGCTGTAATGGCCACCAGGGCCGTAAAGCCTCTCCTCCTGCAGTGTTGCTTGAACTCATGCATGAACATGATCGTTACCCTCTGAGCTGCAGCTCTCCTGGTTCAACAGCCATTCAGGCCGGCGACTCAGAAAAGGTCTGCATGACGAAAACCGAAATCGAGTAGCTTCTGCCGAGGAACCGGCGAGAAGACATCCTGTAGTCGATGCGCCGTGAGAGGTTGCCTGGGGCTGAGCAGCACCGTCTCGCGGTCGAAGCCCTCGCCCACCACGGCGAAGATGATATTGTTCCAGGAGGCCATGAAGTCATCGCGCTCCATCACGCGGTTCCCCAGGGCCGGATCGCCGACATAGACGCGGTCACCGCTGGCCTTCTTCATCACCACGAAATGCTTGTAGCCTTCGAGATCCAGCAGCACGATCACCGGGATCGATACCTCGTCCAGGGTTTCGGGTGCCACCTCGTAGCCACGCCCCCGATAGCCGAGGGTCTCCACGTAGTTCTTCAGATCCAGCAGGGAGAAGCCCCGCTCGAGCACCACCTGCGGATCGGAGACCTCGAGCATCCCGACCAGCACCGTCTCTTCGGTCACCTCGGGCTGCTGGTAGGCGTACTTGAGGATGGTCGCCAGCGATGCGGCACCACACGAAAAGTCGGTCCGCTGCTCGACGAGGTTCTCGTAACGCCGCTCGCGGATCGACTGCACATCCTTCTGCACCAGGGTGCCAGGCACCAGATTGCCCAGGCGCACGGTGGCGGCCTGGGCATCGAAATGGATGGGTAACAGCCCAAGAGCCAGAGCTGCCATTACGGCTATCCGCCTTGCTGTCATAAATCCCCCGGGCCGTATCATTGATGGCTTGGCAAAGCCCAGCCTGCCGAAGCAGGCCGGGCCGTTTCACGTTATCTCGCTTTTTCAGTCAAGACAGCGGCTGGAGGTTACATTTCATTACCACCACCATTTCCATTACCATTGCCATTACCTCCCATGGATGAGGCAATGGAGAGGGAGTTGCGCTGCAGGTTATTGGTACCGGCTGCTACGTTTACGCCGATGTTGCCGCTGGCACCCGCCAGAGCACTTCCGCCAAGGGTGGCGTCGTTGCTATGGAAGGTATAGACGGTACGATATGCCGGTACTTGACCGCTGATAGTCCCGCTCAGAGTGGAATCAGAAGTTGCCTGGAAGGCCAAGGCACCTCCATCCTCATTAAGGTCACTACCACCTTGAGTCGCGGTATCCAGGTCAACATGCCCGAACCTCGGGCCGGTGGTGGTGTGGCCAGCGTCTCCATTCTCATCCCAGATATCGGGATAGACGTCGCCGATCTGATCCATCTTCAGGCCACTGGCATTCACAGTAAAAGTGGCCTCGATGGGGGCAGCCCCTCTTACTTCACGGGTATGCGGTACATTAGCGGTGTAGTTATCGTAAGTCTGCTGGACACCGCCGGCAGTGGCATCGGCGGAGCCGGTGGCGGTATTGGAGGATGCCGCCAGCGAGTTCTGCTGGGAGTTGCCCACGCCGGCCACTACGTTAGCCGCGATATTGCCGGAGGCGCCGGAGAGTGCACTGCCACCCAGAGTGGCGGTGTTGGGGCTTCCGGCGTTCGTCACAGCATTACCGGTGGCGGTTTGTGCAGAGAAGGCAGCTGCCTGGCCCATCAAGCCAAAGACACGAGATGCATCCGATGCTGACAGGGCGGCATCGTTGGCCTGGTTGTTGCTGTCGCCGGCGGCCACGTTGGCACCAATATTGCCTGACGCACCACTCAGAGATGAGCCTCCCAACGTAGCATTGTTCTCGGAACGCTGATTATTGACCTCGTTGTTCGTTGAGAACTGCTTGCTGTCCACGGTGGCTCCGGAGTAATCAGTGGCCCACCCCATGGTCCAGATCTTGGTCTTGAAGTCCTTGTAGGAGTCGGAATCATGATTGATCTCGACATCGATCTCATTGTAGAAGCTCGATTCTACAGAGCTTTCACTGCTATTAGCCAGTGCATAAGGCGCTGCCATCAGCGCGGTGATTGCGAGTGCCAGCGGTGCTTTGTGGAACGTTTTCATGATCTTTCTCCTGAATGAACCGAATCGTTCTGTTGTTGCTGCCGTTACTTGCTTCGGGCAACGCTACTGCCCTGCCGCCATATTCATGCGGAAGCTGTTGCGAGTGGCGTTCCCCGTACCGGCTGATTGGTTGACCTGGATGATGCCCCGGGCACCCTCGAAGGAGGTCTTGTCCACCTCTATTCTTCGATTCGTGCTGCCGGAACCCCCATCGGTACCGCTCAGCCCCTGCTGATCGGCCATCACCGTCTGCAACGTGGCGTCGCTCAGGTTGCTGGCCGATATGCCCAGAGCCACTCCCATGGAGTTGCTCTGCACATTCCCTTGGCCCGCCGCCTGGTTGATCGACAGCCAGCCTTCTGACTGCCGAAAGGCTCGGTCCTTGATTCCTATTGTCTGCTCGCGATTGGCGATCCGCTGTTCGATCCTGGAACTCTGCATCAGGGTGTTGGCGGCATTGGCGGCATTGGCGGTATTGCCGATGGCCAGCACCCCGCTGTTGCTCTGCAGGTTGCCGTCGCCTGCCGCCATATTGGTGGTGCTCACCCCGGAGACGGCGCTCAGCGCACTGCCACCGAGAATGGTGCTGTTGCGAACCAGAGCACCCGACTCGGCCATCGCCACCTGCGCCAGGCCGGCCACCAGCCCCAGTGCCACTACACTCACCCTGAAAGAGCGCCTTGTGGCCGGGAACAGACAAGCTCGAATCGCCATCATCATTTCCGTCCTGTGAAGGGTGAGAGTGCATTGCCGACCGTGCCGGCGATGCCCGAGGTAGCCGATGTCACGCTTCCGGCAATTCCGCCACCGGCACCGCTGCCACCGCCCAACGAGCCGGCGACCCGATTGAAGTTGCTACCCACCCCCTGCCCCCCATTGCGAACCAGGGCATCGGAGCCGGGATTCAGCGCACGCCCCACGGTGCTCTGGACGCTGCTGCGCACCCCTGCCGCTCGATCATCCGAGAGGGCTACGATGCCGCCCCCGCCCAGCTGGCGCTGGATATCCACCCCGCTGTCGCGAACATTCACCCTCGAGGAGATCGGACCGGCATGGCGATCGACGGAGCCGATGGGGGCCGGGTCCACGCGCCGCATGATGACAACATCGCCGGGCCTGACACCTGGATTGAGGTTGTGATGAGTGGAGGGGTCAGCTGCGACTCCCGCGGATGCTTGAGCCAACATCCCCGCCGCGACCGCGGCGACCAGTGACGCCCTCAGGAGACTGTGCTTGCTCTCCCCTGCTCCCATCGCACTTATCGTTTGCCTGGTTGCCGCCATGACTATTGACTCCTCTGCGTGGTGACTCTGGTGGCCTGATGGTTATTGAATCCCTGTGCGCTGTTGCCGCCAGGACCACCGGCACCATTTCCACTCTGACCGGAACCGCCGGGACGCTCATCCCAGAGGATCACGGCGTCGGTGATCTCGGGCCCGCCTTCCACGAACTTGCCGCGGATGCCGGCCAGCCTGGCGTCCTCCAGCGACTCGACCGCCTGGCTGCCAAACAGCGCCAGTTCCAGGGCAGCTTCATCTGCTGCGGCTTGCTGGGTCATCGCCAGGGAGAGACCCCCGATGCCAGCCACCAGCAGGAGCACTCGACGCCCTGGTGCGCTCTGTCTGCGGTTGGCTGGCTGGTTCCCGTTCATTTCAGGCTCTCCGTGAATCACGACCCTCTACCGGGTCACTCACAACATCTCGACTCTTTCCCTTGTTACAGCAATCATCGTGCCAACATTGAAGGTCCTTTGTTTTCAGCAAGTTGAAGTAAAAGTGAATATTGCAAAGTGTTAATGCTACGTAACACGCACAGGACATTGCCGATAAGATGTCGAGGAATCCCGAGAACAATCGCGATAAAACAGCGAGTTACCGGCCGACGCTCGGCTGTAACGCCACTGATGCACTGGCCGTCGAGATGACTGGACGAAAAAAATCCACGCCTGGAGAGGCGTGGATTCAGGAAGGGAAATCGCTGGCGGGAATACGAGGCAAGAGCGAGGCGCCGGGCCGGCTCAGGCCAACTTGCGGGCGATACCGTGCTTTTCCATCAGCCGATAGATGGTGACGCGAGAGACTCCGAGCTCCTTGGAGGTCGGCTGTACCTGGTTGTGGTTACGGCCGAGTGCCGCCAGCAGGGTATCGCGCTCGGCCGCATCTCGCGCCTGCTCCAGGGTCATCTTGCAGCGAGGCAGGCTACGTCGCTCGATGCCCAGGTCCTCGGGCTGGATGAGGCGGTTGTCACACATGACCATGGCGCGTCGCACCCGGTTGATCAGCTCCCTGACGTTGCCGGGCCAGCGATACTGGCGCATCACCAGCAGGGCCTCGCTGGAGAAACCCTTCAACTGGCTGGGCTTCTCATGGCTGAATCGTTCGAAGAAGTAGCGCGCCAGGATCTCGATATCCTCGGGATGCTCCCGCAGCGGGGGCACCTTGACCTGCAGCACATTCAGCCGATGGAAGAGGTCTTCCCGGAAGCGCTGCTCGGCCACGGCCCGTTCGAGATCCACATGGGTGGCGGCGAGGATTCGCACATCCACCGGTATCTCCTCTAGCCCTCCGACCCGCTGGATGCGCCGGGTCTCGAGGAAACGCAGCAGGTTGACCTGCAGCTCCAGCGGCAGGTCACCGATCTCGTCCAGGAACAGGGTGCCTCCATCCGCGGCCTCGATCCTGCCGATCTTGCGCTGTACCGCACCGGTAAAGGCCCCCTTCTCGTGACCGAAGAGCTCCGACTGGATCAGGTGGTCAGGCAAGGCACCGCAGTTGATCGCATGGAAGGGCTGCTTGGCGCGCTGGGAGCGCTCATGGATCGCCTGGGCGGTCAGCTCCTTGCCCGTGCCGGACTCACCGCTGATGCATACCGAGGCATCCACCGCCGCCACCTTGCGGATCGTCTTGAAGAGCTTCCACATGGCGGGGGTCGACCCCACCATTTCGTACTCGCCGGGGGTGGTCTCCACCACCTCGCCGTTGCATGGGCCATCCGCCACCTCCTTCTGGAGCTTGCCGAGCCGGGCGGCATGGCGCAGCAGGCAGTCCAGGTGTTCCAGTTCATGCGGCTCGACCACGAAACCGTGACAGAGGTTGGCGATGACGTTGCGTACCTCATCGTCAGCCAGGCAGTCGGGAGAGATGACCCCCACACAGGGGATTCCGGAGGAGATGATCAGTGACTCGACGTGCCTGAGCCCCTGCCTGGTGAGGTCCGGGAAATGAACCACGCCGGCGTGACACGCCTGCTGACGCACCTCTTCTACCGAGTAAGGAGGAGCCAGGCCACTAACTTCCCAGCCAAGCCGACCCAGTTCCTGCTCCATCCGCTTCTGGACCGGCGGCCGCTGAGCGACCATCCAGCAGCGTTGCTGCAACATATCCATTGTTACGCATCCTTCCTGCCGGCTTCACCTTGCCGGGCAGGCTTCCTGGGGCATAAAGGCAATCCACAGCGGAACACGCCCGCTGCATACCTTGTGCGTGCCGGATCAGCCTCCACCGGCCAATCCGCTGCGACGCCAGAGAGTATAGCAATGCGGCACAGTTCTGCTTCGCTGTTCTGCCTTTCAGCGGCTCAACTCCTGAACGGCAGCGCCTGCTCGGCGGCCCGGCAGTAGGCACGCACCTGGACGCGCTCCTCGGCACAGAAGCGCGCCACGGCGTCGCGCAGGCGTGGGTCGGCAATATGATGCAGCGAGGTGAGCAGCCGCGGCTCGAACCCGCGCGTCAGCTTGTGCTCACCCTGGGTACCGGGGTCGAAGACGGTCAGGCCGCGTTCCAGGCAGTGCACGATACCCTGGTAGTAGCAAGCCTCGAAGTGCAGGCAGTCGGCGACCACCTCGCTGCCCCAGTAGCGCCCGTAGAGGGTACGCGCGCCCTGCAGGCAGAGTGCTGCCGCCACCGGCTTGCCGTCGAGGCGCGCCTGCACCAGCAAGAGCGATTCCGGCAGGCTGGCGCGCAGGCGCCGAAAGAACTCGAGGTTCAGGTAGCCATGGCGTCCACGCTCCAGGTAGGTGATCTCGTAGCAGCGGTAGAAGTGCTCGAGGGCCGCTGCGTCGACCGCCTCGCCCTCCAGGCGGTGCAGGGTGAGTCCCTGATCGGCGACGATCCGCCGTTCGCGGCGGATCGCCTTGCGGCGCTTGGAGGTCATGGCGGCCAGGAAGCCCGTGAAGTCGCCATAGCCGCGATCGCGCCACTGGAACTGCACCCCGTGGCGCGCCAGCAGCTCCGGGCGTGCCGCCTGCCACCCGGCCACCTCGGCCTCCTCGGCAAACAGCAGGTGCCAGCTCGAGAGGTTGCCCATCTCCCAGACGTCGGCCAGCACCTCGCGAGCCGCGCGCGGATCGATCCCCGCCGCCAGGGCCAGGCGCGGGCCCGGCGCCGGGGTGTAGGGAATCGCCGTCAGCGCCTTGGGGTAGTAACGTCCACCGGCGCGCTCCCAGGCATCGGCCCAGGCCCAGTCGAAGACGTATTCGCCGAAGGAGTGGTGCTTGTGATATAGCGGCATGACGCCGACCAGCGATTCGCCCTGCCACAGGGTCTGGTGATGCGGCACCCAGCCGGTGGCCGGCCCTACCGAGCCGCTGGCCTCCAGGGCATGCAGGAACTCGTGGCGCAGGAACGGATAATCATCACCGACCAGGGCATTCCAGTCGGTGGCGGAGACCGCCTCCATGGCGGGTAAAGTCTGACGCGTCAGCATGGACATGCGGTCACTCCATTCACGGGGCGTCCTGGCACCTTTCCCTGGCGGCGAGATGGCGCCACCATTGTGCCCAGACCCCGACCGACCTTCCATCACCGTGAACAGGATCCCAGCATGAGTCATGCCCGTGATCTACAGGCCCAGCTCGATGCCCAGCGCCGCGCCTTCACTGCGGAGCCCTATCCGAGCCTTGCCACCCGTCGCGATCGACTGACACGGCTGGCCACCCTGACCCGCCGCCACCGCGACGAGATCGCCGCGGCCATCAGCACCGACTTCGGCCAGCGTGCCGAGGTGGAGACCCGCCTGGCCGAGGTGGCCACCATACTCCAGGGCGCAGGCTTCGCCCGCCGCCGGCTGCGCCGCTGGATGCGACCCAACCGTCAGCCGGTCGGCTGGCGACTGCAGCCGGCCCGTGCCCGGGTGCACACCCAGCCGCTGGGGGTGGTGGGCATCATCTCCCCCTCCAACTATCCCTGGAGCCTCGCCTGGCTGCCCGCCATCGATGCCCTGGCCGCCGGTAACCGGGTGATGATCAAGCCCAGCGAGCACACTCCGGCCACCTCGGCACTGATGGCGCGCCTGGCGGCTCGCTACTTCGCCCCGGAGGAGCTCTGCGTGATGGAGGGTGATGCCGAGGTGGCCCGCGCCTTCGCCGCCCTGCCCTTCGACCACCTGCTGTTTACCGGCAGCGCCGCCATCGGTCGCGAGGTAGCGCGCGCCGCGGCGGCCAACCTCACGCCGATCACCCTCGAACTGGGCGGCAAGACCCCGGTCCTGATAGCCGGCGATGCCGATCTGGAGAAGGCCGCCGAACGCATCGCCTTCGGCAAGTGGCTCAACGCCGGGCGCACCTGCATCGCGCCCGACCACGTGCTGGTGGTGGCCCCGCGGCTGGAGGAGTTCCTCAAGGCGATGCAGCGCCAGGTGTCACGCTTCTACCCCGAGGGCACCGCCAGCCGCGACTACAGTTCGGTGCCAGGCGCCGAACATCGCGCGCGACTCGAGAGCATGCTCCACGAGGCCCGGGACCATGGCTGCCGGGCGATCGAGCTCGGCGAGAGGCTCGAGCTGGCCGATGGCGGCGTCAAGCTGCCTCCAACCCTGGTGGTCGACCCCGCCGATAACCTGGCCATCATGCGTGAGGAGGTCTTCGGCCCATGGCTGCCGGTGATCGGGGTGCCCGATATGGAGAGCGCCATTGCCCGTGTCCAGCGCGCCCCCCGCCCACTGGCGCTCTATGCCTTTACCGACGACAGTGACCTGCGCCGCCGGCTGCTCGAGGAGACCCACTCCGGCGGCGTGGTGTTCAATGACACCCTGTGGCACAACGCCGTACCGGCACTGCCCTTCGGCGGCGTAGGCGAGAGCGGTATCGGCAGCTACCAGGGCGAGGCGGGCTTCCGGCGATTCAGCCATGCCCGCGCCGTCTTCCTTCAGTCGCCACGCAGCCCGGTAGGCTGGCTCAATCCCCCCTATCGGCGCTGGCTGCTCAGACTGCTGGGCCTCTAGCGCACCAACCCAATGGAGCTCGACATGCTGCCCTCGCTCAATCCCACCGTCGCCGATGTCACCCGTCGCATCCGCGAGCGCTCCGCCGAGCGCCGCACCCTCTACGAGGCCCGCATGGCCGACCAGCACCGCCACGGCGTGCACCGGGGCGAGCTCTCCTGCGGCAACCTGGCCCACGGCTTCGCCGCCTGCGGCGAGACGGACAAGAATTCGCTCAAGCTGATGAATTCGGCCAACCTCGGCATCATCTCGGCCTACAACGACATGCTCTCGGCCCACCAGCCGCTTGCGACCTTCCCGGAGACCATCAAGGCTGCCGCCCGCGCCATGGGCTCCACCGCCCAGTTCGCCGGGGGCGTGCCGGCGATGTGCGATGGCGTCACCCAGGGCCAACCAGGCATGGAGCTGTCGCTGTTCTCCCGCGATGTCATCGCCATGGCCGCCGCCGTGGGCCTCTCCCACAACATGTTCGACGCCGCGCTCTACCTCGGCGTGTGCGACAAGATCGTGCCGGGGCTGTTTATCGCCGCGGCGCGCTTCGGCCACCTGCCGGCGATGTTCGTGCCGGCGGGCCCCATGCCCAGCGGGCTGCCCAACAAGGAGAAGGCGCGTATCCGCCAGCTGTTCGCCGAGGGCAAGGCGAGCCGCGAGGAGCTGCTCGAAGCGGAGTCGCAGTCCTACCACAGCCCGGGGACCTGCACCTTCTACGGCACCGCCAACTCCAACCAGCTGATGATGGAGATGATGGGCCTGCACCTGCCGGGCACCTCCTTCGTCAACCCGGGCACCGAGATGCGCGAGGCGCTGACCCGCTTCGCCACCGAACAGGCGGTCCGCAACAGCGAGCCCGGCGGCGACTACCGCCCCTTCTACAAGCAGATCGACGAGCGCGCCATCGTCAACGCCATCGTCGGCCTGCTCGCCTCCGGCGGCTCCACCAACCACACCCTGCACCTGGTGGCCATGGCCGCCGCCGCGGGCATCACCATCACCTGGGAGGACTTCACCGACCTCTCCGCGGTCACGCCGAGCCTGATGCAGGTCTATCCCAACGGACAGGCCGATATTAACCACTTCCAGGCTGCCGGCGGCATGAGCTTCCTGTTCCGCGAGCTGCTCGCCGCGGGGCTGATCCACAGCGACATCCCCACGGTATTTGGCACCGATCTCACTGCTTACACCCGAGAGCCCTTCCTGGAGGAGGGCAAGCTCACCTGGCGCGAGGGCCCCGAGAAGAGCCTCGACGAGAAGGTGCTGCGTGGCGCGGCCGCGCCCTTCGCCCCCACCGGCGGGCTCACCGTGGTGGACGGCAACCTGGGTCGCGGGGTGATCAAGGTCTCGGCGGTGGCCGAGGAGCACCGCGTGGTGGAGGCCCCGGTCAGGATCTTCGAGGACCAGAACGCGCTCAAGGCGGCCTTCGAAGCCGGCGAGCTGGACCGCGACGTGATCGCCGTTGTGCGCTTCCAGGGCCCCAAGGCCAACGGCATGCCGGAGCTGCACAAGCTGACCCCCTACCTGGGCGTACTCCAGGACCGCGGCCACAAGGTGGCGCTGGTCACCGACGGGCGCATGTCCGGTGCCTCCGGCAAGGTGCCGGCCGCCATCCATATCAGCCCCGAGGCACTGGACGGAGGCCCGCTAGCAAAGCTCAAGGATGGCGACATCGTGCGCCTGGATGCCAACGCCGGCACCCTCGACGCGAAGGTGGACGCCCACACCTGGGCCGAGCGCGAGTGCCATGTCGCCGAACTGGCTCCCCGCCACGTGGGCCTGGGCCGCGAGCTGTTCGGCGGCTTCCGCCATCTGGCCAGCGCCGCCGACCTGGGCGCCTCGGTATTCGGCGGCTTCGAGGCCGACGACCTGGCCCGCCAGGCCGGGCAGATCCATGCAGAAGATGCCTGAGATAAGCCGCGCCATCGTGCTAGGCTGCGCGATTGCTTTTCCGCCACGACGATGTCGGCATCACAACCCGGAGGCCCCATGATCCCCGCTTCGCTCAGAACCCTGCTCGACGAGACCACCGGCCAGCGCCGCGCCGAATGGGCCGGCCGTGAGGTCTGGCTGGCCAACGAGGCCTGGGGTGAGCTCGCCCTTTCGCTGCAGGGAGGTCAACTCCTTCACTATCTCCCGTCGCCCGACGCCGCGACCGCTGAGGGCTCTCGCCCAGCAGGCGATGACAGCGACGGCTGGCTGTGGGTGACGCCCACGCCCCAGGAGCAACCCGGCACGATCCGCGGCGGCATCCCGCTCTGCTGGCCGTGGTTTGCCGATGACCGCTATGCCGACGAGTCGGAGGATCACAACGGCCCCTTCCACGGCACCGCACGCAACGCACAGTGGCGTCTGGACGCCGTGGATGAGCATGAGGAAGGCGTGGAGCTGCATCTCTCCCCCGAGCAGCGTCTGCATCAACAGCTCGCCCCCCGGCTGGTGGTTCAGGCCAATGCCAACCGCCTGCACGTGGAGTTGATCACCGAACACACCGGCGAGACCCCGGTGAAGATGAGCGGTGCCCTGCACACCTACCTGGCGGTGGCCGATACCTTCGCCTGTCGTCTGGAAGGGCTCCCCGGCGCCCGCTACCTGGACAAGCTGGCCGGCTTCGCCGAGAGCGAACAGCAGGGCGAACTCGGCGTGCGAGGCGGCATCGACCGAATCTACCACAGCAATGCCGAGCTGGTGCTGGACGACGGCGAGCGCCGCCTGCGGATCGCGCGCCAGGGCAGCGACTCCGCGGTGGTCTGGCACCCGGGCGAGACCCTGCCCGAGGACACCCCCGGCGAGGCCGCCCGCCGCTTCCTCTGCGTGGAAGCCGCCAATACCCGCCTCGACCCGGTGTGGCTGGTCCCCGGCGCCCAGCACCTGCTGGGCACGACGCTTTCTCGCGGCTGAGACCCCTTGGCCGGTAACCGGGGTCTCATCGATTCAGGGCCCGGTCCGATGACACGGGCCTCGCGACTCGCCACCGCTAGTGGTGGAAACGCTCCGCCACCCCGTGGGCCAGCTGGCGGATGCCGTTCCAGTCCTCCGCCTCGACCAGCGACGCCGGTGTCAGCCAGGAGCCGGCCACGCACATCACATTCTTGAGAGCCAGGTAATCCTCGGCATTCTCCAGGTTGATGCCCCCGGTGGGACAGAAGCGCGCCTCGGGCAGCGGCCCGGCGAAGGCCTTGAGCGCCTTGACGCCGCCGCTGGCCTCGGCGGGAAAGAACTTGAAGCGGCGGTAGCCGTACTGCCAACCGGCCATCAGCTCGGAGACGGTGGACACGCCGGGCAGCATGGGTACCGGACTGCTTACGCCGTAGCGATAGAGCGCCTCGGTGGTGCCGGGGGTAACCACGAAGTCGGCGCCGGCCTGCTCGGCCTGGCGATACTGGGCCGGCGTCAGCACGGTGCCCACGCCGATGCTGGCCTGGGGCAGCGCCTCCTTGATGCGGCGGATCGCCTCCAGCGCACAGTCGGTACGCAGGGTGACCTCCAGCACGGTCAGGCCGCCGTCATGGAGGGCACGGGCCAGGGGCACGGCGTCCTCGACGCGCTGGATAGCCAGCACCGGGATCACCTCGGCCTTGAGGCAGATGCTGTCCAGTTCGGTGGTGCGGGTCGAGGGGAGCTGCTTGTCGATGCTGTTCTGAAAGGTCATGGATGTCTCTCCGTGAGATCAGGGGGCCCAATAGGTGGCCAGCGGGCAGGCGAGGAAGGCCCGGATCGGCAGCTCGCGAACGTCGTCGCCGGCCAGCGCCCGGGCCAGCACGGCGCGCTTGTCGCCGCCGGTGATGTGCAGGAAGTGCCGCCGCGCCTGGTGCAGGCGGTCGGCGGAGAGGGTGATGCGTGGCTGGGGCTGGCTCGGCGTGCGCACCGCCACCGCCGCGGCCTCGGTGGTCAGCGCCAGGGCGAGCTCGCGGCTGTCGGGGAACAGCGAGGCGGTGTGGCCGTCGCCGCCCATGCCGAGGATCACGGCGCTGGCCGGCCAGGCCAGCGCCTCAAGGCGCTCGGCCACGGGGGCCGCTCCCTGCTCGGGGGTGGCATCGGCGGTGGTCAGCGGCACGAAGGTGGCGGCGGCGGCATGGCCCTGGAGCAGGTGCTCGCGCACCAGGCGGGCGTTGCTGTCGGCGGCGTCCTCCGCCACCCAGCGCTCGTCGGCGAGGGTCACCTGGACGCGCTCCCAGGGCAGGTCGCAACCCGCCAGGGCCTCGAGGAAAGGCAGCGGGGTGGAGCCCCCCGAGAGCACCAGCAGGGCCTTGTCTTGACTCGCCAGGTCGGCGCGCAGCGCCTCGGCCACCGCCTCCGCCAACTGGACCGCCAGGCGCTTGCGGGAATCGTCGCTCATCTCAGCTCCCTCATGCTCAATAATCCTCGTACCAGCTGCGTCCATACTGGGTGATCATGGCGGTCTTGAGAGAGGCGCCACGGGCCCCGGGGGCCGGTCGCCATACTCTAGTAATCTTCATACCAGCTGCGTCCGTCCTGGGTGATCATGGCAATGGACGCGACGGGCCCCCAGGAGCCGGCGGGATAGCGGCGCGGCGGCTCGTCGCGATCCTTCCAGGCGGCAATCAGGTTATCGCACCACTGCCAGGCGTGTTCCACCTCGTCGCGGCGCACGAAGAGGTACTGCTGGCCCTTCATCACCTCGAGCAGCAGGCGCTCGTAGGCGTCGGGGATGCGGGTCTTGGGGAAGGCGCTGTTGAATTCGAGGTGCAGCGGGCCGCGGCGCAGTCGCATGCCCTTGTCCAGGCCGCTGTCCTTGGTCAGCACCTCCAGGGCGATGCCCTCCTCCGGCTGCAGGCGGATCACCAGCTTGTTGGCGGCCAGACCGCGCTGATCCGGATCGAAGATGTAGTGAGGCTGCTGGCGGAAGTGAATGACGATCTGCGAGAGCTTCTCGGGCATGCGCTTGCCGGTGCGCAGGTAGAAGGGCACCCCGGCCCAGCGCCAGTTGGCCACGCCGGTCTTCATGGCCACGAAGGACTCGGTGTGACTCTCGGTATTGGCCCCCTCCTCCTCCAGATAGCCCGGCACCGACCTGCCTTCGATGGTGCCGGCGGTGTACTGGCCGCGCACCACGTCGCGCCCCAGCATGTCGTCGGTGAAGGGCTTGAGCGCCTTGAGCACCTTGACCTTCTCGTCGCGGATGGCGTCGGCGTCGAGGTTGGCGGGCGGGTCCATGGCGATCAGACAGACCAGCTGCAGCAGGTGGTTCTGCACCATGTCGCGCAACTGGCCGGCATCGTCGAAGTAGCCCCAGCGCCCCTCGATGCCGACCTGTTCGGCCACGGTGATCTCCACGTGGGAGATGTGATTCTGGTTCCACTGGGTGCCGAACAGCGGGTTGGCGAAGCGCAGCGCGATCAGGTTCTGCACCGTCTCCTTGCCCAGGTAGTGGTCGATGCGATAGATCCGCGACTCGGGGAAGACGGCGCCGATGGCGTCGTTGATCTCCGCCGACGACGCCAGGTCGTAGCCGATCGGCTTCTCCACCACCACCCGACTCTCGTCGTCCAGGCAGCCCCCGGCCTCGAGGTGGCGACAGATGTCACCGTAGAGCTTCGCCGCCACCGACAAGTAGACCACCATGGGGCGGCCGGCGTCCCGGCGCCACTCGCGGATGGCGGCGTAGCCCTCGGGCTGGGTGAAGTCGAGCCGGAGGAAGTCGAGTCGGGCGAGGAATCGTGCCAGCGCTTCCCGCTCCAGCTCCTCGGTCTTGACGTAGGTCCTGAGCGCCTTATCGATGCGCGCCCGGAAGGCGTCGGCATCGAGCGCCTGGCGCGCCAGGCCAAGCAGGCGGGTGGCGGGGTCGAGGAGCCCTTCGCGCTCCAGATGGAAGAGCGCCGGAAACAGCTTGCGCTGGGCCAGATCACCGAGCGCCCCGAACAGCGCCAGGTCGATCTGGGTACCGGCTGTCTGACCGATGCGGTTGCTTTGGCTCATCTTCGCCCCATATTGTTAACTTAGCAAAAAAATGGCGCCTACGACCTGATACCGCAAGCTATATCGGTAAACCAACCAAAATCACAGCCTATAGGCAGCACTACGTTGGTCTCGGCAGCTGGCTCGAGCTAGGATAGCCTTCACAATGTAGTTAAATCACCACATCAACCCTCAACACCCCACTCCTGGAGATCACGCCTCATCATGGCCCGTCACGACCTGCTCGACCGCATCCGCCAGCGCCTGGACGATCTCAATCGCTCGGAGCGCAAGGTCGCCGACGTCATACTGGCCAACCCGGCCGCTGCCACCGGCATGAGCATCGCCACCCTGGCACAGGCCGCCTCGGTGAGCGAACCCACCGTCAACCGCTTCTGCCGCAGCTTCGAGGCCAAGGGCTATCCTGACTTCAAGATCAAGCTGGCCCAGAGCCTGGCTGGCGGCACGCCCTATGTCAGCCAGGCGGTGGAACCCGACGACAATGCCACTGAATATACCCAGAAGATCTTCGGTGCCACCATCGCCGCGCTAGACGAGGCGCGCCGAGAGACCGACCCCAAGCGCATCGAGCGGGTGGTGGACTACCTGATCCAGGCCAAGCAGATCCACTTCTTCGGACTGGGCGCCTCCGGCGCCGTGGCTCAGGATGCCCAGCACAAGTTCTTCCG
This sequence comes from Halomonas sp. C10-5, assembly GCF_057169305.1. Classification (NCBI taxonomy): domain Bacteria; kingdom Pseudomonadati; phylum Pseudomonadota; class Gammaproteobacteria; order Oceanospirillales; family Halomonadaceae; genus Halomonas; species Halomonas sp. C10-5. The sequence continues at coordinate 858,009 of NZ_CP175665.1, read as the reverse complement.
CTTCAACCTACCGGTGACCGCCTACGTCGACGTGCTGATGCAGCGCATGGTGGCCTCCACCTGCCACACCGGCGACGTGGTGGTGATCATCTCCTGGACCGGACGCACCCGGGAACTGGTCGATATCGCCCGGCTGGCCCGCGAGACCGGTGCCGTGGTGCTGGGCATCACCGCGCCGGACTCGCCGCTGGCCCGGGAGTGCAGCGAGACCCTGGAGGTTGCCACCCACGAGGACACCGACCACTTCATGCCGATGACCTCGCGGATGATCCAGCTGGCGCTGGTGGACGTGCTGGCCACCGGGGTGACCCTGCGCCGCGGCGAGGACTTCCTCGGCCATCTCAAGAAGATCAAGGACAGCCTCAAGGAGACGCGCTACCCCAGCGGCTCACGCTAGCCTTCAGAAGCTGTATTCACTGCTGCGCGTGGCGGCGGTGACGGTGATCTCGACCTTGAGCTCGTCGGCAGGCATGGGGGCACAGACACAGGTGCGCGCCGGGGCATGGCCGGTGGGCACCCAGGCGTCCCACACCGCATTCATGGCGGCGAAGTCGTGGCCATCCTTGAGGTAGATGGTGGCAGTGAGCAGGTTCTCGCGGTCGCTGCCGATCTCCTTGAGCAGGGCATCGAGGCGCGACAGCATGCTCTCGGTCTGAGCAGTAATATCGCCGTGGCGCGCTTCGGGGCCGGCCACCTGGCCGCACAGGTAGGCGATGCCGTTGTGGATCACGGCGCGGCTCATGCGCGCCTTGGTGTCGTAGCGGTTGATGGTCATGTGCGCTCTCCTGATGAGGATGGAAGACGCCAGCGATTATCTCCGCTTCGCCGCGATGCGTCGATATACGTCGCGCCGCCCCGGGAATGCGAGTAACGACGACGCCCCGGGCCATAGCGGCAACGGGGCGTCGTGGCGAAAGTGGCCGTACCTGAATCAACGCAGCAGCAGCACCGGTCCCTTGGCCTTGCGCAGCATGGCGGTGGTGGTGCTGCCCACCAGCAGGTGGCGAATGCGCGAGTGACCGTAGGCCCCCATCACCAGCAGGTCGATCTGCTGCTCCTCCTGGTAGGCGCGCAGGGTGGCCTCGACCTCGCCGGCGCGGATGGTGCCCTCGGCCTCATGACCGGCGTCGCGCAGGGTCTTGAGTGCCCAGTCGAGCTGGGAGCGATTGTCGCCGGTCTCGGCACCGACGATCACCACATGCACCGGCACACCCTCGAACAGCGGACTCTTCGCCAGCATCTCCACACCCTTGCGGGTGGTCTTGCTACCGTCGAAGGCCAACATCACCTTCTCGGGCGCCTTGAAGGCGTGGGGCACCATCAGGATCGGGCGATGCAGGCTACGCACCACCCGCTCCAGGTTGGAGCCCAGGTGGCCACTGTCCTGGTGGGCGGTCTCGCCGCGCTTGCCTACCACCAGCAGGCGGATTTCCTCCTGCAGCTCCTCGAGGGTCTCGACCAGGGTGCCGTTGCGCTGGCGGCCGGCGGCTTCGCTCGCCCCTTTCTCGACCGCCCGCTCCCGGGCAGCCTTGAGCATCAACCGGCCCTGCTCCTGGGCCACCTTGGCACGCCTCTCCTCCAGCTGGGAGAGTTCCTCGAGCAGGTGCTCCCGGGAGCCCAGGCCGATGTTGCCCGAGAGGTCGGTCTCGGCGGTCTGGGGGTGGTTGTCGTTCACGTGCAGGAAGGTCAGCGGAGCACCCAGCGCCAGGCTGGCCCAGGCGGCGTAGTCGCACACTCCTTCCGAGAACTTCGAGCCGTCGATGGCGGCCATTACCTGTTCGGTCATTGTCTTGTCCTGATACTGGCGTATTGGGTCATGGTGTCACGTTCTCCCTCATCGAGACGGGCGTCAATGGCCGCCCATCAGCTTCTCGACGGCCTCGGGATCGTCATGCACCGCATAGCGGTCGACGATGGTGGCGCTCGCCTCGTTGAGACCGATCAGCTCCACCTCGGTGCCTTCGCGACGGAACTTGATCACGATTCGATCCAGTGCCTGGACGGCGGTGATGTCCCAGAAATGGGCGCGTGACAGGTCGATGGTGACCTTCTCCACCGTCTCCTTGAAATCGAAGGCGTTACCAAAGCGCTCGGAGGAGGCGAAGAACACCTGGCCCACCACCGTGTAGACCCGCGTGCTGCCCTCGGCGTCTTCCTCGCTGCAGATATAGAGGATATTGCCCACCTTGTTGGCGAAGTTCATGGCCGCGAGCAGCACGCCGACGAAGACGCCGATGGCCAGGTTATGGGTGCCCACGGTCACGGCCACGGTGGCCAACATGACGACGTTGGTGCTCATCGGGTGCTTCTTGAGGTCGCGGATCGACTCCCAGCTGAAGGTGCCGATGGAGACCATGATCATCACCGCTACCAGCGCCGCCATGGGGATCTGCGAGACCCAGTCGGAGAGGAACACGACCATCAGCAGCAGCGCCACGCCGGCAACGAGGGTGGAAAACCGGGTCCGGCCTCCCGACTTGATGTTGATCACCGACTGACCAATCATCGCGCAGCCCGCCATGCCACCAAGCAACCCGGTACCCATGTTGGCAAGGCCCTGCCCCTTGCACTCGCGGTTCTTGTCGCTCTGTGTGTCAGTCAGGTCATCAACGATGGTGGCGGTCATCATCGACTCCAGCAGACCCACCACGGCCAGCATTACCGAGTAGGGCAGGATGATCATCAGCGTCTCGAGGTTGAGCGGCACCTCGGGCCACAGGAACACCGGCAGGCTGTCCGGCAGTTCGCCCATGTCACCGACGCTTCTGATTTCCATGCCTGTCAGCAGATAGACGGCAGTGAGTACCAGGATGCAGACCAGCGGCGAAGGCAGCGACTTGCCGACCACAGGGAGGTAGGGGAAGCCATAGATGATCGCCAGGCCGGCCAGGGTCATGGCGTAGACATGCCAGGTCACCCCGGTCAATTCCGGCAGCTGGGCCATGAAGATCAGGATCGCCAGGGCGTTGACGAAGCCGGTGACCACCGACCGCGACACGAAGCGCATCAGGTCGGCCAGTTTCAGGTACCCCGCAACGATCTGCAGCACCCCGGTAAGCAGGGTAGCCGCCAGCAGGTACTCCAGGCCGTGCTCCTTGACCAGGGTAACCATCAGCAGCGCCATGGCGCCGGTGGCCGCCGAGATCATGCCCGGTCGACCACCGGCGAATGCGATGATCACTGCCATGGAGAAGGAGGCGTAGAGGCCCACCTTGGGATCGACACCGGCGATGATGGAGAAGGCGATGGCCTCGGGTATCAGCGCTAGGGCGACGACGATACCCGCCAGGGTGTCGCCCTTGAGGTTGGAGAACCAACTCAGTTTCATCTTTTCGTACATGCTGCGGTCCAGTCAGGGGAATGGATGGGCCGTGAGGCGTCGAAGTCCTGTCGTCCACATGCCCTCGCCGGCACCTGTCAGGAGGGTGCTGTCGCCTCAGAAGGACGGCGGCGAGGGCGTGAATCACGAACAGTGAGGCGCACAGGGGCGCACGTGACATCATGATGATGTCGAACGATGACGCACCGAAGACGGCGGCATCGCCGGGAGATAGGAGGGGTGCGCTAGGGCGGAGTGGCCAGCCCTGCCAGGGGAGTCATCATGTGCTCGGAGTTCATCAGACGAAGATCCAGGGGTTGGCGCGAAAGGAGCGCGGCATTCTAGCAGAGCTCGTGCTGCACTGCATCCGGCGCCCGCCGACGCCGCTCGATCCGCCTGTCGACGAGCCCCTTGGCCAGTAGGCTGCCCAGCACCAGGGCACCGCCCAGGAATGCCGCGGGGGCTGGCCGCTCGCCGAGCAGCCACCACACCCAGAGGGTGCCCACCACGACCTCCAGCAGCATCAGCAGCCCCACCTCCGCGGCAGGCAGGTAGAGGGGGCCACGCTGGATCAGGGTGAACCCCAGCGGCAGCAGCACTAGGCAGAGCACCACCAGCCACAGCAGTGAAGGGCCGGAAGGCAACTCGACACCGGGACCAAGCAGGCCATAGAACCCCGCGGCGACCGCCACGATCAGCCCGGCCAGGGTGAGCATGGGGCTCATGTCGACCCCCGGCCGGGTGCGCGCCAGGGTGAAGTTGGCGGCCAGCGCCGTGGCCGCCAGCAGGGCGAAGCCATTGCCGAGCCAGGAGCCCGATCCGGCATCATCCAGGGCGATCAGCGCGATACCCAGCAGACAGCCGAAGATGGCCAGCCAGGTGCGCCGCGGCAGTCTCTCGTGCAGGAAGACCCGGGAGAGGAGCGCAGCGATCAGCGGGGCACCTGCCAGGATCATCAGCACGTTGCCGCCGCGGGTGTACTGGTTGCCGAGCACGAAGCCGAAGGTGGAGAAACTGAAGAGCACGGCCACGCCGATGCCGGTCCAGCCGCAGCGCCGGTAGGCCAACGGCGCCGCTCGCCCATGTCGGGCAACCACGATGGCAATGAAACCGAGTGCGGTGAGCAGGCCGCGCCAGATCAGGATCTCGGCATCGGGCAGGCCGATCACCTTGATCAGCAGGGCGTCGGGGGAAATGATCAGGGCGCCGCCGCCGGTCATCAGCAGGCCCTGCTGGCGGAGAGAAAGGGGAGCAGGGCTCAAGGCAACCTCGATTATCACGATGGGCCCCTCAGCATGCCACGGCCAGCCGGCCGTGGCATCAGCGGGTTACGAGGCGCTGCCGTCCTCAGGCGCTTGGCCTCCCGTGCGTGCCTGGGCGGCCGGAGAGGCCTTGAGGTGGCGGAAGGCCTCCATGATATCCATGGGCAGCGGGAAGACGATGGTGGAAGCGTTCTTGTTGCTCATGTCGCTCATGGTCTGCAGGTAGCGTAGCTGCAGCGCCGCCGAGTTCTCGGCCATGACGTTGGCGGCCTCGACCAGCTTGCGGGAGGCCTGCAGCTCGCCCTCGGCGTGGATCACCTTGGCGCGCCGTTCACGCTCGGCCTCGGCCTGGCGGGCGATGGCGCGGATCATGCTCTCGTCGAGATCGACGTGCTTGATCTCGACATTAGCCACCTTGATGCCCCAGCTCTCGGCGGAGCTGTCGATGATCTCCTGGATATCGTCGTTGAGCTTATCGCGCTCGGAGAGCATCTCGTCGAGATCATGCTTGCCAAGCACCGAGCGCAGCGTGGTCTGGGCCAGCTGGCTGGTCGCCTGGGTGAAGTTCTCGACCTGGATGATCGCCTTCTCGGGATCCACCACCCGGAAGTAGAGCACCGCGTTGACCTTCACGGTGACGTTGTCACGGGAGATCACGTCCTGCTCGGGCACGTCCATGGTGACCACCCGCAGGTCCACCACTTCCATCTTCTGGATGCCGGGTATGATGATGATCAGGCCCGGCCCCTTCACCGACTGGAAGCGCCCCAGGAAGAAGACCACGCCGCGCTTGTACTCCGGCAGGATACGGATCGACGCTGCCAGCAGCATCACCACCAGCACGACGGGAACGAGATAGGAAATCAGCATGGTTGCCACTCCTTGAACGATCGGGCGACGGCGGATGCCATCTCCCGGCTTGCTTTACCCGGATGACTCAAGCGGCGCCACCTCCAGGGTCAGGCCATCCACCGCGGTGACCCGCACCGTCTGACCATACGCGATGGCCACCCGGCTGCGTGCATTCCAGCGCTCGCCCATCAGGCGCACATGACCGCTGTCGGTGAAGTCCTCCAGGGCCTCGGCCTCATGGCCGATCAGTTCTTCCTGGCCGGTGAGCACGGGGCGACGGCGCAGGCCCACGAAGCGCAGCATGATCCACAGCATCAGCGCCGAGGAGATAAGGGCCACGCCACCGATCAACGGCAGCGAGAGCCGCAGGTTTTCTGCATCCATCAGGATCACCGACCCAATCACGAAGGCGACTATGCCGCCGAATCCGAGGATGCCGAAGCTGGGCATCAGCGCCTCGCCCACGATCAACGCCAACCCCACCAGGATCAGCGCCAGACCCGCATAGTTGACCGACAGCACCTGGAAGGCGAACAGCGCCAGCAGCAGGCAGATGATGCCGATGGTACCCGGTACCAGGCTGCCCGGGTTGGAGAGTTCGAAGATCAGCCCGTAGAAGCCGATGATCATCAGGAAGTAGGCGACGTTGGGGTCGGTGATCACCGAGAGCAGCTGAGTGCGCCAGTCCGGATCGAAACGCTCGATGGCCAGGTCCACGCTGGCCAGGGTGCGCTCACCGTCATCCATCACCACCGTGCGCCCGTCGATCTGGGCCAGCAGGTCGTCGAGGTCCCGGGCCACCACGTCAATGACGTTCTCCTCGAGAGCCTCCTCGGCGGTAAGGTTGACCGCCTCACGCACCGCCGCCTCGGCCCAGTCGGCATTGCGGCCGTGGCGCTCGGCCAGGCTGCGGATATAGGCCACGGCATCCTCGAGCACCTTGCGCTCCATGGCGGTCTCGCCGCGGCGGGGCTCGTCGCTCGCCTCGCCTTCGGGGGCCTGCGACGGGTCCTCGGCCGCCTCCCCCTCCTCGCCTGTGCCTTCCTCCTCGCCCTCGCCGCCGAGGCCCGGCAGGCCACCGCCGCCCAGTTGCACCGGCGTTGCCGAGCCCAGATGAGTGGCCGGGGCCATGGCAGCGACGTGGCTGGCGTAGAGCAGGTAGGTGCCGGCGCTGGCCGCCCGGGCACCGGCCGGGGTGACATGGATCGCCACCGGCACCTGGGAAGCGAGCATGTCGCGGATCATGTCGCGCATGGCAGCGTCGAGCCCGCCCGGGGTATCCATCTCCACCACCACCAGTTCCGCGTCCGCTTCGGCGGCACGGGCCAGGCCGCGGCGGAAGTAGTCGGCGGTAGCGGGACCGATGGCACCCTCGAGACGCATCACCAGTGCACTGCGTCCCTCGCCCTGCTGGGCCTGCACCGCGGCCTGGCCAACCAGCAGCAAGGCGCCCAACGCCAGGCAGGCGAGACTGAACAGCAACAGGCGGCGCCCGGTGAGGGCGCGATGGCGTGGCGTCATGGTGGTCATCCCTGCGACTCCCCTCGGCGAGTGGAGGTCTCCTGATGTGTGAGTCTCGGCGTGCCCGCCGGGTTCAGTGCGCGGCACGCCGACGGATGTCTTCAGCGTAGGCGGCGAGCGAGCGGGCTGGCAAACCCGCAACGCCGGGCGCGACAGGCTGTCGCGCCCGGCGACGCCCCCATGAGCGGCGAATCGCCGGAGCGGCGAATCGCCGGAGCGGGGCTTGAGGTCGAGAGGGTCAGAGGTCGTGGGGCTTGCCGACGAAGCGGCGCTGCACCTCGACCATGTAGGCGGCCAGCGAGGTCAGCTCCTCGCTGCCCCAGGCCAGCGGCTCGGCCTCCATGGGGGCCACCATGCAGATCTGCACCATCTCGTCGGCATGGACCTCGGGCATGCCGAACTGCGCCTCGGCCATGGCCACCCGATGGGGGAAGGGCTGCTCGAAGGTGGCCTGGTAGCCGATATCGTTGCCGTCGCTGCCGTGGCAGCTGGCGCAGGCCAGGCCATTGCCGCTCAGCGAGGTGTCGTTGTAGAGCGCCTGGCCACGGGTCAGCAGTTCGGCGGGGTTGGCACTGCTCTCGCTGTAGGCCGGCGCATAACCCTCGGGACGACGCACGGCCGCGGCGCTGGCGGCCTCGCCCTCGGCTTCACCTTCCGCTTCACCTTCACCCTCCGCCTCCCCTTCGGCTTCTCCCTCGGCTTCCGCTTCTGCCTGGACCTCGGCGCTTCCCTCGGCATGGGCACTGGACAGGAACCAGGCTCCCTCACGGGCCTCGGGGGTCGCCTCGTCATTCACCAGCGACACGCCACCCGCGGCCAGGGCGAGGATCGGGACGGTACCGGCCAGGCCGCGGCCCAGCCGGCTCAGCAGGCGACGGCGTTTGTCGTTGTCGTATGTCATCTCCTTTCTCCTTCATGACTACCCAAGGGACCAGCAACCTGTTCGAATCGGGGCGAGATGCCCTCCTCGTCCGCCATGCTGTGGCGGTAACTCTTGGTAGGAATGCAGGGCGAGTCCTTACACCCCTGGTACCAACACCCGTGTAAGGTGGTAGCGACCTTCGCCGACCCAGTGACCATGACGGGGCTCTCTTTCAACGCGCTTTCCCCATACCCCGGAGTGACTATGCAGGACGGCCAGCTTCCCGAAGCCACAGCATTTACGGACATCACGGCCGCCCATGCCGAACGGCTGGCGGCGCTGCGCCCTCGCCTGCTCTCCTTCGCCCGGCTTCACCTCAGGGACAACGCCTTGGCCGAGGATGCGGTTCAGGAAGCGCTGATGGCGGCCATCGAGAAGGAGACCAGCTTCGCCGGCCGCTCCGGCTACGAGACCTGGGTCTTCGGCATCCTCAAGTACAAGATCCTCGATCTGATGCGCCTGCAGAAGAAGCAGGGGCGCTTCAAGCCCCTCGAGGAGGAGGGCGAGGACGATGCCATCGATCGCCAATTCCAGGCGAACGGCCGCTGGCGCGAGGAGACTCGACCTTCCAGCTGGGGTGATCCGGATCGTGCCTTCGAGACGGAACATTTCTGGCGGGTCTTCGATGCCTGCATGCTCGCCCTGCCGGACGGCGCCGCCAGGGTCTTCTCGCTCCGTGAGCTGATGGGGCTCTCCACCGCCGATATCTGCAAGGAGGTAGGTATCCGGGAAAGCAACTGCTGGGTGATCCTGCACCGCGCCCGCCTTCGTCTTCGCGCCTGTCTGGAGCAGGGCTGGCTTTCGGAGGAAACACCATGATGATGTGCAAGGCAGCGACCCGCCTGATGTCGCTCAAGCAGGATCGCAGGCTGACATTCCGGGAGAAGGTATCGCTACGGCTTCATCTGTCGATGTGTGGCGCCTGCCGGGAGTGCGACAGGCAGTTCACGCTCCTTCATGAAGCGGGCGGGCGGCTTTCCTCGAGACTTGACCAACCGCCGGAGGAGCGCTGAAAGCCGACCATGGATCAATTGTGGTTAACGCTATTGCGCCTCCAGGGCGCTTTGAGCAATGGCCGCGAAGACCTCATCCAGCTCCTCGGCGATCGCCCCCAGTTCCTTTCCATCTTCCCCGATGTAGGGGGCGAGCACATGGCTAGGCGTCTTCCACGAGAGGGTGGCGCTGCCATCGTCCTTCTCGGTGACATAGAAGCGCATTGGCGCCTCGATCATCGCCGGTACGCTGAGACGCAGGATCTCCACCGCGTAGTCGTTGCGAAACACCCCGATGACCCTGTTGCCAGGGATGGTGACGCCGCGGCTGGCAGCAGCCTCGGTGGGGCCGGCCTCGGTGACGACAAACATCCCCTCCGCCTCGACGGCGGCCTTGAGCTCATCGAGCAGCGCCGGGTAGGACATCGAGGTGTCATGGACTTCCCAGCCCTGCTCTGGCCACGCCGTCTGGGCAGCCAACGGGGTCACGAGAAGTGCTGCGGTCATGCCGATAACCGCCGTGATGCAGGATAGTGTCTTCATGCGGTCTGCCTCCTTGGGGTGATTGCTGGGCTAATTACCTCATCGCGCTGCCGACGCCAGTGTCGGAGCGTGGAGGGGTGCACACCGAACGCATCGGGCAGTTCCACCCCGAGTTGTTGCGCCAGTAGCCCCAGCAGGGCCATATGGTGCACGGTATGACTGGTCATAAAGGTCAGTTCACGAGCCAGGCTGGTGGTCAATGACAGGCTGATACCGCCCTCCTCTACCGGGTAGGTCAGCTGCAGCTGCGTCGAGGAGTGCTCGGTCAGGCGCGCAAGCCCGTCGCGGATCTCGGACAGCCGCTCGAGGGCACGCGCCGGTTCCCTCTCGAGGTCGGGGTCCCGGTCACGCGTTTCGTAGTCGATGCGGCCCGAACCGCCGCCCTCCAGCAGGGCCTGGTAGTGATCGAGGATATGGCGCAGGTGGCGTCCCAGGGTCTGCTTCCCCTCGGCGTCGAAGGCGTGTCGGTACTGCGCCGGGGAGAGCACCGCCAGGAACGCCTCCAGCTGCTGCAGGCTCTGGCGATTCTCCTCGACCAGGGTATCGAGACAGGATGGCGCTTGGGTCTTGGTCATGGGCGTTCCCTCCGCTGAGCGAGACGCCGCACCGGCCCCGGGGACCGGCACGACGCGTGGATGGCATCAGTAGGCGCCTTCGCCTTCAGCCTCACCTTCTGCCTCCGCTGCACCCTCGGCCTCCGCTTCGGCTTCGGCTTCGCCCGGAGCCTCTTCCTCGTCATGGGTGCCGGCCTCGGCACCCCCTTCCGCACCAGCTACCGCTCCGCCCTCGGCATGGGCTTCGGCTAACATCAGCGGGGCCTCCTGGCCGCTGGTGTAGGTGGGCTCGGTGGGCTCATCGGCCACCGCCTGCATCGCCGCACCGCTGGCCACCAGCGCCAGAGCGGGTGCCGCATGTCCCAATCGACGGCCGAGCCGCTCGATCAGGGTCCGGCGTTTCTCGTCTGTTTCCGTCATGACATGACCTCCGTCAGGGTATCGCGGGCAGGGTCACTCCCTGCCCTCGGACGAGAAGGCGGCACGCCTCCTCGACAGGGGAGCCGAGGCTCCCGCTGTTCAGGCATCGACCGAGGCATCGGTCGTTTCTTCAAGGGGGGCGCCGCCGCGGGCGACCAGCCAGGCGGCCAGGTGCTCCGGTGGCGCCTGGGTATCGATGCGATGGCGCACCACGCCCTCCAGCCAGGCGTCGAGACGCGCCATCGTCTCGGCCGACGGCGCCGTCCCATCAGGGGCATATGCCAGCGGCAGCAGCGCCGCGAGGGCGTCGAGCCGGGCGAGTGGCCGAGGCGCGTCGGCGTCCTCGCCATCCCCCTGCATCACCACCAGCGGCACGTCGCTGGCTGCGAGTGGGGACGGCGTCCCGACCCGACGACCCGCCAGGGGCAGACCCAGCGGCTCCAGGCGCACCTGCGCTCCCTCGAACACCAGCCGCACGCCGCGGCTGACCTCTCCAGGCAAGGCGCCGAGTGCCTCGCCTCCCGTGGCCTTGTCGTACGCCAAAAGCACCGCCTGGCCGGAACTCGTCTGCCACCAGGCGAGGTCAAGCACCGGCTGTCCGGGGCTCGCGGCGAGTCGCAGCAGACGCGTGCCCAGCGCCGGTACCAGTTCGGCCAGGGTGAGCCGGCTGGCCACCAGACGCCCGCCCTCTGCCAGGGCGTAACCGGTCGGCGAGGCGAGTACTGACAGGTGCACCGATGTCGCAGCGGCCGCCGACTCCGACGACGCGGGAGAGAGCCGCTCGCCGAAGGCATGGCACAGACGTCGCTCTACCGCCGCATCGGGCAGCATCAGGGCCCAGTCACGCGCGTCGAAGCGTAGCCGCCATCGGGAAGGGCACGCCTCGGCGTCACGCTCGACCTCGCTATCGTCTTCCCCCTGGATCGGGTGCTGGCCCTGACAGAGCAGTCCCTCGCGACACCACTCCCCCAGGGTCGACCACACCGTATCGCGCAGATCCTCCAGCGACGCCGGCGGCTCGCTCGCCTCGGCGAGGGCCGCGGCGATGGCGTCGGGATCCAGCCCCTCGGTGGCCAGCAGCCAGATCAGTGCGGCGGCGGCGTTGGGGCGATAGAGGCGCCCGCTCGCCTCGGCATAGAGGGCCAGATGATCTTCCTCATGGAACTCCGCCACTCGGCGGCGCGCCAGCTGCGGGCGCGGCAGGGAGCGCCCCGCCACCGCCTCGGCCAGGGTGAGGTCGGCCAGGCTCGGCAGCGAGAAAGCGGGCAGGTAACGCTCCGGCTCGTCCGCCGGCAGCAGACGCTGGAAGCCGCCAGCCCGGCTCTCCTCGGCCCGGGCCTCGGCCAGCAGGGTCGCGGCGTCGCGCCCCTCGGCCGGCGGGTGATCACCGGCGACGTCTACCAGCGCGAGCATGTCGCGCACCAGGTCGCCCTTGACCTGCTCCTCGACCCGGCCGCCATCCTCGGGCGCGGCACAGGTGCCCAGCGACGGGCTGAGGTTGCACTCCAGGATCCACGGCTTGAGGTCGGCGTCCACCAGGCAGTCGAGCCCCAGCAGCTCGTAGCCGCCGCGCGGATCGGCGCCTACCTCGGCGCTCCGTGCGCGCAGTCCATCCACGGCGGAGATGGCGGTCAGGGCCACCAGGTCCTCGATGCGGGCGAACAGGCGCTCGTCGTCATGCCCCTGTTCACGCAGCCAGGAGCGGTAGCGCTCGAGATCGATGAACTCTACCGGCACCTCGGCGCGGGTATTGAGCGCGTTGATGTCGGGGTTGGTGAGCTGGCTGTAGGGGTTGTCGGCATCCTCGGGATCCCAGGGCTCCGAGGCGAGCTTGGCGAAGCCCTGCCGATAGAGGTAGACCCGTAGAGGGGTGAGCGAGGCGATCAGCACGTAGAGGCGCAGCACGTACTTGTGGCCGCGGATGGTATGGGGGCGATCCAGATACGCCTGCACCAGGTGGTCCCGCGCCGTCGTCGCCTCGGCCACATCGCGCAGCACCCGCACCCCCTTGCCCTTGGAAGCATTGGTGGGCTTCTCGATCCAGCGCGCCTCGGGAGCCGTCAGGGCCGCAAGCTGCAGCGCCTGATGGTCACTGGGCATGAGCCAGGCGTGGGGGAAGAAATCGAGCCGGGAGACCAGGGAATGCCCTGCCCCGAAGCCGTCGACCAGCCGGGCGCGCAGCGCGGCAAGGCTATCGTGCAGGCGGCTCTTCACCGTCAGGGCGGCGTTGCCCGGGAAGTGGTTGAGCTTGCGTTGAGGTGAGACGCGACGGAACTGAGCCGGTGCCGGCATGCCGGTGACCCAGGCGGCATCCCAGTGTGTCACGTCCCCCTCCTCCCACCCCTGCGCCTCCAGCGCCTCGCGAAAGAAGCGATCCTGTTCGGCGGCGCGTCGGCCGCTCAGCCAGAAACGGCGGGCAGCCATCGCCTGGCTCATCTCTCTGGGCATGTACTTCTCCTCGGGTAGGGCCGGGGCAAGCCGATCAACGTCATCTGCTGTTGAGTAGCCAGTACGCGGCATTCCTTACAGTTATCCCTCTACAGCAATAGCAAGTGAAGGTGCTGCTGTCGCGTCAGCGTGACGAAACGAACAGCACCTACACCACCATATCTTATCTATTAACCATGTTTGATATTCTTTAAATGAATAACAAAGAGAGGAAGCATTCTTGGCGAGGGAGCGCCGCTTCGTTGCAGCATGGGCCCAACCCAATCCCTGACGAGGAGGATCCGACATGAGATCCCGACTGATCATCGCCGCCGGCGCCCTGGCGGTAGCCGGCCAGGCCCACGCCCTGCATCCCTCCCCCCTGGTGGAGGCCGAGTGGTTGAGCAAGCAACTCGAGAGTGACGACCTGGTGGTGCTGGACGTGCGCTCGGCCATCGACGACGGCGGCGACCTTGATAGCTTCGAGGCGGCCCGCATCCCGGGCAGCCGCTACTCCAGCTACACCGACGCCGGCTGGCGCGAGAGCCGCGATGGCGTGGCCGGGCTGATGCCCGAGGTCGAGTCCCTGGAGACGCTGATCGGCGAGCTCGGCATCGACAACGACGACACCGTGGTGGTGGCCGCCGCCGGCACCGGCCCCACCGACTTTGGCAGCGCCGCGAGGGTCTACTGGACCTTCAAGGCGCTGGGACACGACGAGGTAACGATCCTCAACGGCGGTGTCGCCGGCTGGGAGGCACAGGGCTTCGAGGTCGCCTCGGGCGCCCCGGAGGCCATCGCGGCCACCGACTTCGAGGGCAGCCTGCAGGACGCCCTGCTGGCTACCACCGCCGAGGTCGAGGGCGCCCGCGAGAATGACGAGGCACTGGTGGACGCCCGCCCGAGGGACTTCTATCGCGGCGAGACCCAGTCTCCTGCCGCGCGTGCCCCGGGCACCATCCCCGGTGCGGTCAACCTGCCCCACCACGACGCCCTGGTCGAGCGAGACGGCGCCTACTACCTGGACGCCGAGGCCCTGCAGGCCAGCGTCGACGAACTGGGCCTGGATCCGGAGGCGCCCGCGGTGGCCTTCTGCAACACCGGCCACTGGGCCGCCAGCGGCTGGTTCCAGCTCAGCGAGGTGAGTGGCCTGGAGGACGTCAGCATGTACGACGGCTCCATGGCCGAGTGGACCCGGGAAGACGACCGGCCGCTGCACCTGGCGGAGCGCGGCATCGTCAGCGTGGGCGAACTGGTCGACTGAGCCCGTCTTGCCCTGCGCCTCCCAAAGACAACGAGGCCCCGCGAGCCTGAGCTCGCGGGGCCTCGGCGTTTTAGGTGCTTCCGCTTAGCCGAGTCGCTCGGCCAGGGCGTCGAGGTCGGTGACGGTGAGGTCGGGCTCGATGCCCCAGGGATCGAAGGGTGCCTCCGGGCTGCGCCGCACCCAGGCGGCGTGAAGGCCGGCATGGCGTGCGCCGATCACGTCGAAGGCGTTGCTGGAGATCAGCCAGGTATCGCCCGGTTCGCTCTCGAGGCGGTGGCGCAGATGGGCATAGACTGCGGGATCCGGCTTGAAGCGCTTGACCTCGTCGACGCTGACCACATCGGCGAAGTAGCCGCGGATGCCGGCCTGCTCGAGCAGCCCCTCCACCGCCGCCGCGGTGCCGTTGGAGAAGGCCACGCAGGTAACACCGGCCTCACCCAGGCTCGCCAGGGCGCCCTCGGCCTCGGGGAAGGCCGGCAGCTCGGCGTAGATCTGCATCAGATGGTCGCGGTCGGTCTCGGAGAGGCCGACCCGCAGGGCGCGGTCGGTGAACACCAGGGCCTCTTCGGTGCAGCGGACGAAGGGCTCATAGGCCCCCATCAGTCCACGGCGGAAGCTGTACTCCAGCTGCTTGTCGCGCCAGCGCCGCGAGAACTCCGGGGCCAGCTCGGCCTTGTTCAGTGCCCCAAGCCGCTGCTCCAGCTCGGAGACCACCCCGTGGGTATCGATCAGCGTGCCGTAGACATCGAAGGCCAGGACCTTTGCCATGGGAAGCGCTCCTTCACTGTGGGTCGATGTCTCGAGGGTGTGCCAGCCCGGCCGGCGAGGCAAGAGTCCCCTTGAACCCTCCGACGATTCATTCTGCGAATAGAATCGCGGATTCCGATCACTCTCACGCGCTCTGTTGCCAGAGCGTGGAGAGCGTCACCGGGGTTCTCGGTGTGCCGGTCGACTTCTGCGCACCGGCACGGGGTGCCACCTTGCGACGGCACCCCTGGTAGTAAACATGGCCCCGAGCAGCGATGTTGTAGGCGGCATTGAGATCCGCGTGGTAGCGCTTGCCGCTGGAAAAGGTGCAACGGCTGTAGTTCTTGCTGTCGCGCTTCACCGGCCCCGAGCCGTCGAAGGCCTGGCTTGACGTGCCTCGGGCATAGACCGCCACGAAACGCAGGCCAGCTTCGACGGCCTTGCTGTCGAGGCGCGTCACGAGCTGCCGATGAAACCAGCGGTGAAAGCGCGCCTTCATGGGCGTGCGCTTGCGTCCGCCCTTGGGACGCCAGCCCTTCAGGTTCTCGACCACCGCGGCCTGGCAGTCGTGTTCCAGCGCCAGATTCACCAAACGCCGACTGATCTGGTGCGCCTCGTTGTCGGCCAGGCGCGTCAGTCGGTCGTGATCCCGGCCACAGAAACCCCGTGGCAAGCGGGCGCCGTGGCGGGTTTGCTTGCGGGCCTTGAGGCGGATGCGTTGCATGAGTCGATGTTCCCGGTCTTTATCCGAGCGGTGGAGAAAGCCACGCGCATGAACAGTGCCTTGAACATCGACAACCGCCCAGGTTGCCGCTGTGTTGATGCCGACATCCACCGCCAGCACCCGATCCGGTGTGCCCTTGGCGGGCTTGGGTGGGTCGAACTGCTCGGGCAGTGACAGCTTCCACTGCCGCCCGTTAACGGTCAGCAAGGGCGACTTCGCCTGCCCCTTGCCGCGGAAGCGGCATTGGCCCTTGAGCCGGAAGCTCATCCAGAGCCAGTCATTGCGCTGCCGCACCTTGATAAAGGCATGGGTGGCATCGGCATTGACCTTGGCACACTGCCCACCATAGAGGCTGGGGAAGGTGCGTGTACTGGCGGTCAGTCGCGGTGGCTTAGCATGCGGGTGTTTCCGCTCGCCACGCCGCCAGGCGTCGAAGCGCGTGACGAAAGAGCGCACCTGGCCGACCGCATCCATGATCGCCACCCGGCGCAGGTAGGAGGGGAACTTGTAGTAGCGGCGGGAGAAGTAGGCATACCGCACCGATGGGCGCTTTCGGGTAGGGTGGATCAGGCCTTCCAGCACCTTGACCGCTTCATTGCCATCACAGACACCGACTGCCGGCCAATGGGTATAGGCCACCGTCATCAGATCGCGCACCAGCCGACGATATAGCGCCAACGTGTCGGCCAGCGCCGCTTGCTGCTCGGCGCTAGCAACCTGGAGAGTGAGCGTATCGGAGCGAATAATGGCCATGAATTAACTATATACTTATCCAGCCAAACCGGCAAGGCTTCCGCCTTGCACCGCCTCGACTGCCGATTCATTCGGAGAATCGAATCGCAGAATGCGGCGGTTTTTTGTTCAACGGCATCGCCGCGGGACAGACCCGCGGCGATGAAGCGGCCTTAGGGCCGGCAGGGGTGAACTCCGGATCAGGCGACCGGAGCAGTCACCGCCTTGAGGGCACCTTCGCGCACCAGGGCGTCGGTGACCTTGTCCACGGCACGACGGGCGCGGGCGACGATCTCGTCGACCTGGGCCGGCGTCGCGATCAGCGGCGGCGCGAAGCCGAGGATGTCACCCTGCGGCATGGCGCGGGCGATCAGGTTCTCGTCGAGGGCCGCGGCCGCGATGCGCGGACCCACCTTGAGTGCCGAGTCGAAGTGCTCACGCTTCCCGGGGTTGGCAGAGAACTCCAGCGCCGCAAGCATGCCAACACCGCGCACGTCGCCGACGATGGGATGGTCGCCGAAGGCATCGGCCATGGCCTGCTGCAGGTAGGCGCCGGTCTCGGCGGCGTTCTCGGTCAGCTTCTCGCGGTCGATGATCGCCAGGTTGGCCAGCGCCGCGGCGCAACCCAGGGCATGGCCGGAGTAGGTCCAGCCGTGGCCGATGGGACCGAACTCGCCGGTGCCCTGCTCGAGCACCTTCCAGACACGGTCACCGACGATGACGCCGGAAAGCGGCTGGTAGGCGCTGGTCAGCCCCTTGGCCACGGTAATCAGGTCGGGCTTGATGCCGTAGTGGTGGCTGCCGAAGTCGGCACCGATGCGCCCGAAGCCGCACACCACCTCGTCGGCGATCAGCAGCACGTCATACTTGGCGAGCACCGCCTGGATCGCCTCCCAGTAGCCCTCCGGCGGCGGCACGACGCCGCCGGTACCGAGCACCGGCTCGCCGATGAAGGCGGCCACGGTCTCCGGGCCCTCGGCCAGGATCATCTCCTCGAGCTTCGCCGCGCAATGCTTCGAGAACTCGCGCTCGCTCATGCCCTGCTGCTCGGCGGCGCGGTGATAGTAGAACGGCGCCTCGGTGTGCAAGATGCCCTCGAAGGGCAGGTCGAACTGGTCGTGGAACGCCTTGAGGCCGGTCAGCGAGCCGGTGGCCAGGCCCGAGCCGTGGTAGCCACGCATGCGCGAGATCACCTTCTTCTTCTGCGGGCGACCGAGCACGTTGTTGTAGTAGCGCACGAGCTTGAGCTGGGTCTCGTTGGCATCACTGCCGCCGAGGCCATAGTAGACCTTGGACATGCCGGGGCCGGCGAGCTCGATGATCTTCTCGGAGAGGGCGATCTGCGGCTCGTTGGAGTGCCCAACATAGGTGTGGTAGTAGGAGAGCTCCAGTGCCTGCTGATAGATCGCTTCGGCCACCTCGGTACGGCCGTAGCCGATATTGACGCAATAGAGCCCGGCGAAGCCGTCGATGAACTCGCGGCCATCCTTGTCGCGGATGGTGATGCCCTGACCACCGGTGATCACGCGGCCCGGGGCGTCGCCGTGGGCGAAATCGCGCAGGTGGCTGGAGGCGTGGAAGGTGACCTTGCGGTCGCGGTCGATCAGGTCCTGGTGCTGCTGGCTCATGTCGTTCTCTCTGTAATCAAGGTTCCCCGGCGTCCTGCCGGGGAGGATTTTCATCGTCGTCATGCAGGGTTTGAAATCAGCTGCCAGAGACCGACCCAAGCGCCCCCAGGCAGTAGTACTTGGTCTCCAGGTACTCGTCGATGCCGGTGATGCCGCCCTCACGACCGAGGCCGGAGTGCTTGACGCCGCCGAAGGGCACGGGCGGGCCGGTCATCTTCACCGAGTTCACCGAGACCATGCCGAACTCCAGCGCGCGCATGATCTTCCAGATGCGGCGGATATCGTGGGTATAGATGTAAGCCGCCAGGCCATACTCGGTGTCGTTGGCCATCTCGATGACCTGGTCGTCATTCGCGTAGGCAGTGATCCCGGCCACCGGGGCAAAGCTCTCCTCGTGCCAGATCTTCATGTCATGGGTCACCCCGGTGAGCAGGGTGGGCATGAAGAAGTTCTCGCCCGGCGCCAGGCTCTGGTCGCCGGCCACCAGGGTAGCCCCCTTGGCCAGGGCGTCATCGACGATGGCCGCCGCCTTCTCCACCGCCTGACGGTGGATCAGCGGACCCAGGTCGACCTCGCTCTCCAGGCCATTACCAACGGTCAGCGCCGCCATGCGCTCGGCGAAGTGCGCGACGAACTCGTCGTGGATCGACTCGTGGACCAGGATGCGGTCCGCGGCGAGACAGTCCTGACCGGCGGTCTGGAACTTGGCCGCCACCGCGGCGAAGGCCGCCTCCTTGGGGTCCATGTCCGGCCCAACGATGAAGGGTGCATTGCCCCCCAACTCCAGCGACACGCGCTTGACGGTGTTGGCGCTCTGCTCGAGCAGCAAGCGGCCGACCCGGGTGGAGCCGGTGAAGGAGAGCGCCTTGACGCGATCCTCGGCGCAGAGGATCTTCGAGACCTCGGCGGGCTCACCCAGCACCACATTGAAGATGCCAGCCGGGATGCCGGCGCGCTCGGCGAGCTCGGCCAGTGCCAGCGCCGAGAACGGGGTCTCGCCAGCGGGCTTGACGATCACCGGGCAGCCGGCGGCCATGGCGGCGGCGGCCTTGCGGGTGATCATCGCCAGCGGGAAGTTCCACGGGGTGATCAGCGCGGCGATACCCACCGGCTCCTTGATGGTGCCCAGGGCGGCGTTGGGGATATGGCTGGGGATGGTCTCGCCGAAGGTACGCTTGCCCTCCTCGGCAAACCAGCGCACGAAGCTGGCCCCGTATTCCACCTCGCCGCGGGCGTCGGGCAGCGGCTTGCCCTGCTCCAGCGTCATAATGGTGGCCAGGTCCTCGCGGTTGGCCTGCAGCAGGTCGTACCAGGCCAGCAGGCGCTCGCAGCGCTCGTCGGCACGCAGCGCACGCCAGTGCACGAAGGCGGCCTCGGCTGCGTCCACGGCGGCACGGATCTGGTCGGCCTCGAGCCACGGAATATGCCCGATCACCTCGCCGGTGGCGGGATCGATCACGGCCTCCTCGCGGCCGCCGTCGCCGTGGGTCCACTTGCCATCGACATAGGCGTACTGACGGAACAGACGCGGATCGTCGAGCATGGTGGACAGCGTCCTGGACAGCTTCATGTTCATGCGGCACCTCCCCTGACGCACCGGCCGGATTGACGTTGTGGGCCGGTACAAAAAAAACTGGCGAGCCGCCCGGTTGCGTCCGGTGCGGCTCGATGGGGACATGATAGGCGAGAAGCTGCGGCGGGAGTTTTCGTTAGCCGACGAGGCGAATGGGCTTTTTTTCGTCCTCGCCGGCGTGACACGAAGTTTTTCTGTGGTGGTCGGATGCGAGCGAGGCGCTCAGCCCGCCGCGGGGTCGACCAGCGCCTCCTCGGTGAACACCAGCAGCCCCAGCTCCGGGCGATAGCCGTGGATCTCGGTGACATCCAGCGCCTGCAGGAAGGCGAGGATCTCCTCGCTGACCACCTGCCCCGGTACCAGTACCGGGAAGCCCGGCGGATAGGGGATCACGAAGCTCGCCGAGACCACGTCGCGGCCGTCTCGCATCGCGGCCTGCAGCGCGCCATTGTCGAAGCGCAGGTACTCGGTGTTCTCCTCGTCGTAGCTCAGGAAGTAGGCGCGGCGGATATCCCCCTGGGGGGTATCGGGGCACTGGCGGAAGGCGTCGTGGAAGCGGCTGAAGTCGGGCAGTGGCGGCAGCTCCTGGGTCAGGGAGTGCACACGGTGCTCGATGATCTTGCGCTCGGGCCGGCTGCTCTCCTCCCAGCGCGCCTCGAACTCCTTGGCCAGCTTGATCAGCACATCGAGCAGGTAGGCAATGGAGCCACGGGTGGTGCCGATGTTGGTCATGAACAGCACGGTATTGCGCGAGGTCTTGTTGATCTGGATGCCGTACTTGTTCATCAGGTATTCGTTCTTGAAGGTATCGCCGTCGATGCCAGTGGCGCCGATGGCGATGGTGATGCGGCTGGGGTCGACGACGAACTCGTCGTTGGCCCAGGCCTCCTCCATCTTGTTCCAGCCGGTCACCGGGTCGAAGAAGGTATCGACTCCCGACTGGCGGTACTCCAGCGGCACCATGTCCTTGTTGATCAGCACCCGGAAGTACTTCTGCAGCAACGGGTGGGTGTAGAGCTGCTCGCGCAGCGAGAGCGCCGCCTCCACCTGGGCGTGAACCAGTTCGAAGCCCTCCATCTCCGCCTGCATCCGCCCCACGTCCAGCGAGGCGATGATCTGGTAGTTGGGCGAGGTGGAGGTATGGGTCATGTAGGCCTCGTGGAACGGCGCCTCGACCTTCTGGCGGAAGTCCTGGTCCCAGACATGGATCATCGAGCCCTGGCGCAGCGAGGTCAGGGTCTTGTGGGTGGAGTGGGTGGCGTAGGTGCGGATGCGCACCACGTCGGGATCGGGAAGCAACCGACGCTCGAGCCAGGTGGCCTCATCGTCGGGGTCGAGCTGGTCGAACTCCGCCTTCCAGGCGGCGTACTCCTCGCGGTAGGCCTCGCTGCGGTAGCGCTCGCGCAGGGTACGCGCGGCATGCATGGCCGTGCGCGGCCGGTAGGTGGGGTTGAAGCCCGCGAAGGCGAACCAGGCCTCGTCCCACAGGAACACCAGGTCGGGCTTGATCGCCAGGCACTCCTCCATCACCCGGCGTACGTTGTAGACCACGCCATCGAAGGTGCAGTTGGTGAGCAGCAGCATCTTGACCTTGTCGAGCTCGCCGGCGCGCTTGTAGGCGAGCAGGGTCTTCTTGATCTCGTGGAGTGGCACCGCGCCATACATGGAGTAGTCATGCAACGGGTAGGAGTCCAGGTAACTGACGTGGGCACCGGCCAGCACCATGCCGTAGTGGTGGGACTTGTGGCAGTCGCGGTCGATCAGCACGATGTCTCGTGGCTTGACCAGCGCCTGCACCACGATCTTGTTGGCGGTGGAGGTGCCGTTGGTGACGAAGAAGCTCTGGCGCGCCCCGAAGGCTCGGGCGGCGTACTCCTGGGCCTTCTTGATCGGGCCATAGGGCTGCAGCAGGGAGTCGAGCCCGCCGGAAGTGGCCGAGGTCTCGGCGAGGAAGATGTTGATGCCGTAGAAGTCGATCATGTGGCCCGCCCAGTGGGAACGGGTCACCGACTTGCCCCGCGAGATGGGCATGGCGTGGAAGACACCGGTGGGCTTCTTGCTGTACTCGCGCAGGGCATCGAAGAAGGGGGTGCGATAGCGGTTGTCGATGGCGCGCAGGATGGTGTGGTGCTGCTCGATGTAGTCCGTCTCGCGATAGAAGATCCGGTTGAAGTGGCGGATATCGCGGCTGGCCGTGGCTTCTACATCACCACTGGTGACCAGGAACTGATCGATCTCCGGGCGCAGCTCGTGGATCATGGAGCTGAGCAGGATGCTGCGCTCGGCCTCGGACTGGTTCTCCAGCTCCTGCTCGGAGAGCCCCTCCAGGTAGTTGCGCAACGCGCTCAGGTTGTACTTCGACTTGTAGGGAAACTCGTAGCGGATCAGGCAGGCCTGGATGTTGGGGTTGACCAGCACCGCGATCAGGGCGTCCTCGAAGCTGCGCACCGTGACCACGTCGTAGACGAAGCGATCCTCCGGGCGACGCATGTTGTGGAAGGCCTCGCGCACCACCTCCTCCTCCTGGGCGGAGAGGTTGTCGACGATCAGCAGCTCGAAGTACGGCTGGGCCGAGCTGTTGGAGGCCGGGTGGCCGCGGCGCAGCTGGTTGAGGGCGTCGAGGGTCTCAAGGTCCTCGGCATCACCATCGGTCTCGCTGAGGTCGACGTGACGCCGGCGGTAGGACTCGCTGATCAGTGCCCGCACCAGGCGCTTGACCACCTTCTCCAGCAGCGAATACTCCTCGCGGTCGAACAGCGACCAGAGATGCCGGAAGTCCTCCTTGGAAGGAAAGGCATGGTAGTCCTCGATGATCTCCAGGCGGGTGAGCTTGACGTCGATTGCCTTGACCAGGGTCCGCGCCCGGGCAGTGTCGGCGGGCTGCCTGATCAGTTGGCCCAGGTCACGCTTCAGAGCGTTCCAGGTATCGGCACGCAGCTGGGAGATCTTGTGATAGAAGCCCAGGGCGGTGTAAGGCGTCTCGGTAGGACTCGTCTCGTGCATGGCAATACCCTTGCGTGATGGTTGTCGTTGTCATTACCGGGTCATCACTGGCGGTCACCCGCCGAGCCGTTCGCGTACGCCGTAGCGCACGCTGACCCACTCCTCGGGGAAGTGGTCGAAGCCGAGGTCCAGGTCGAGGCCCGGCCAGTGGTAGCGCACCCGCCCCTCGGCGGGACGGTAGAAGGCGGTATAGATGGTACCCAGGCCCCGGCGGTAATCGTGGCGAAACAACGGCGGCGCCTTGAAGGCCGCCTCCAGCCGCGCCGCGTCGGTGGCCTCGTCGTCCACCAGTATGGAGAGCTGGCGCTCGCGGATCAGGGTCTCCGAAGCCAGGGCGTGTGCATACCACTCGATCCTCTTCTGATGGTTGGTGGCCACCGGTACCCGGCGGATGCTGGCACGCCGGTCCGGGGCGATCATCGCCGTGACGTAGCGTCCCGCGGCATCGGCCATGGTGATGTTGTAGGCCATGTGGGTGGGCACCCGGGCCAGCACCTCGGCGGCCTCGGGCACCGTATCGCAGAACTCCAGCAGGTAACGCAGGATGATCGGCGCGCCGAAGCCGTCGCCCACCGCCTTGCGCCCGCCGAAGGCCAGCGACACGGCGAGCCCGCGATCATTCATGCCGTCGAGCACGCCCCACAGGCAGTCGGTCATGGCGATCACCCGGCGCTCGTTCCATCGCGTGTAGAGGATGGTGCCCTCGCACAGCTCCGGCGGATAGTCGTAGTTGCGCGCCAGCAGGGTGGTGCCGGGTCGCGCCAGCACCGCCTGGGAGCAGCCGGTGATATAGGGCGGAGGCTGATAGAGGCTCAGGAAACGTGACGCCAGATCGCCACCGCCGGCCAGTGCGCACAGCGCCTGGTAGGTCGGCAGCAGCTCCGGCATGTGCCGGCGCAGGGCATTGAGGCAGGCCAGGTAACCCGGCCGCTCGCGCTCGCCTTCAGCCAGGTACCACGCCTCGTAGGCGTGCCAGTGGGTGTCGAACAGCGACCGCCACTTGGGACCTGCCTCGAGCTCGATCAGGCTGCGAAAACGCAGCATCTTGTCAGCCATCGCATCGGGAACGCTCACAGGATCTTGAAGTTACCGCCGCCCACGGCGTGGCTCACGGCGACCTCCTCCACCACCGGGTCCTGCAGCGATTGCCCGGCATACTGGCCGCGGATGCCGTCGATCCAGGCCTTGGCGCGCTCGTTGAGCTGGAAGTCATCGTCCATCAGTCGCCCACGGGTGATCAGGATGCCCAAGTCGGCGCCCTCGTAGCGGAAGTCCCCGGCGCCGCTGATGCGCAGGAAGAAGCCCTCCTGCTCGTTCTCGGCGGCATGGGGATGGTAACTGTAGTGGTCGTATGCGATGCCGCCGTCGGCGCCCATCTTCCACACCCCGGTGCGCGGCGCGGCGGTGAGCAGGTCAACGCTCTCGTCGGTGTGCTTGATCACCAGCTGGCTCCAGCTGTCGACGCTGTCGGGGTGGGACCAGCGCTCGTTGATCTCATCGATGTCGAGCTCGAAGTCGACGTCGGAGAACTCCAGCAGGTGGAACAGGAACAGCGGGATGTCGGAGTGGGCGAAGGCAGCCACGTTGGTCAGCGAGCTGGCCCCGGTGACCCGCGGGTTGAGCTCGCCCAAGTAGACCTCGCCATTGTCCATGTCGATCAGGAAGTCGAGCTCGAAATAGCCGCGATAGCCCTCCTCGCGCAGCGCCTCGCCAAACTGGAAGGTGTACTCCCGGGCCTTGTCGCGGATCTCCTGGGTGAAGGCGCCGGCGAACATCTCGTTGCCGCACCAGCCGCCCTTGTAGGGGGTCAGCGTCTTGAAGCCGACCAGCTCGGTCATCAGCGGCCCCACCACGGTGCCGCAGCGGGTGGCGCAGGCCTCGATGGCCGAGCCACGGCAGTTGATGCGCTTCATGATCTTGACCTCGGCCTCGGCCTCGATCTCCTCGGCGTGCTTGTAGTAGTCCTCTTCGCTGGAGATGAAGAAGGTGGTGTGGCCGGAGTCGCCGAAAGCGGTCTGCACCACCAGGTCGTCACCCAGCTCGCGACTCACCTCACAGAGCTCCTGGTAGCTGCCTACCTTCGCCAGCACGTTGGGCACGCTGGGTACACCGGCCTTGTTGCCGATACGCACCGTCTCGATCTTGTTGTCCATGCGTTGGCGCAGTGCCGCCGGCGGGAAGGCGATGCGCAGGCCAAGCTGCTCGCACACCTCCTCGGTATGCTCGTCGAACATCAGGAAGGCCGCGGTACCGGCCTTCTCGCCGTCGGCCCGGGACTGGATGAGGTCGATCACCTCCTTGTGCTCGAGGAGGTAGTTGTTGATGTCCTCGATGCTCTCGAAGTCACGGGGGAACTTCTCCCTGGGCACGAAGACGTTGCGCTGCTGGCCCTCGAAGCAGTCGATGTAGTTGATATGCCGGAAGTTGCCCACCCAGTCGCCGATGCCAAGCAGGTTGAAGTTGGTCGCCGAGATGAAGTAGATCGGCTCCTTGTTGTTGAGGAAGTGGCGGCGGACGTCGGCGATGCTGGTGATCTTGTTCATTGTGGTCGCTCCAACGGTGTCGGATGAGGGGGTATCGGCCGCTCCCGCGGTGGATCGAGGCGCATGTCGTGAAAAGGAGCCCCTGCGGCCGAGCAGCCGACACAGGGTGCGCTTCAGGGACTCCAGCATGGTATGGCCCTCCGGGTGGGCTTGATCCGTGCCCTGCTCAGGGCTTTCGATCAATACTCTTCAATATCGGCACGCCGGGGCTTCTGCAGCGGGCCCAGAGTGTCGAGGAAGGGCGACGAGCCGGTCTCGCTGCGGTAGAGCGAGAAGTCGACGGCCCGATCGCGGAAGCTCTTGAGCGGCTGGCCCAGTCCGCGCAGGCCGGTCTCGCGCTCGCGGCGCACGCGATTGAGGTCCACCTCGATGGGCATCACCTCCTCGCCGGTGCCCGCCTGATGAATGACGTCACCGGAGGGGCCCACCACGATGGAGCGGCCGTTGCCGATGGCGCCGGCACCATTGATATCGAAGAAGTAACACTGGTTGACCGCGGCATTGGTGCGCGCGATGGAGAGCTCGATATCGCGGTCGATGGTATCGGTCATGGTGGGGTGGAGGATCACCTCGGCGCCCATGGCGGCCAGGGTGCGGGTGGTCTCCGGGAACCACATGTCATAACAGATCGAGACCCCGAAGCGCGCCACGTTGGGCACGTCGAAGACCACGAACTCGCTGCCGCTCTCCACGCCCGCCTCGTAGGGGCGGAAGGGAAACATCTTGCGGTAGCGGGCCACCACCTGGCCGTGGGGGTTGATCACCGACAGGGTATTGTAGATGCCGTCGTCGGTGTACTCGAACATCGAGCCCGGGATGAGCCAGATGCGGTGCTGCTCGGCCATCTGGCAGAACAGCTGTTCGGCGTGACTGGGCATCGGCTGGGCATGGTGCGGCGAGGCCCCCATGGGCATCAACTCGCTGAACAGGACCATCTGCACCTGGGGGAAGCGGCTCATCAGCACATCGACCCGGTGGCGCATGGCCTCGGTATTGTCGCCGTGGTGCAGGGCATGCATCTGCACCCCGGCAATGGTGAAGTAGGACATCGTCGTCTCTCTCGTCAGGCGATCCTGGTATTGCGTGGGCACTGCATCTGGTCCGGCACTGCGGTGCCGGAAAGATCGCCCTGCCGGTGGGCATTCGCCCTACCCGATGATTACCAGCTTAACCCGACAAGGTCCAGAGCCATCAACGCTATACTCGCGATAGCGGCGCGGCTCAGCCGACGAAGTCGTCGCGGGAGAAGCCCGGCGAGGGACGTTTGACGCTCTTGGTGACGATATAGGTGAAGTAGCGCTCGATGCCGGCATCGCCGGTGAGCCAGGCGTCGATCAGGCGCTGGTAGGCATCAATGGAGTCGGCTTCCACCTTGATCAGGTAGTCGACGCCACCGCCCACGGCGACGCACTCGGTGACCTCGGGGGTCTCCTGGACCAGTGCCTCGAAGCGGGCGAAGCTCTCGGCGTTGTGGGCCTTGAGCTCGATCTGCACCCACACCGGGGTGCGACGCACCAGCGCCGCGGCGTTGATGCGAGCGCTGTAGCCCTCGATGATGCCGGCTTTCTCAAGCCGGCGAACCCGCTCCCAGCAGGGGCTGACCGAGAGGTTGATCGCCTCGGCCAGCCTGGACTTGGTGATGCGGCCGTCATGGGAGAGGATCTCGAGGATCTTCAGGTCGTAGCGGTCGAGTTTCATGGTGATCCCGGCCGCCTTATCCCAGGGAGTCGACGATATCGGCGATCACCGCGATGGTGTCGCCCATGTTGACCAGCGCCGGGTGACGGCGTGCCGCCAGCACCCCGCTGCGTGCGGCGTGGTACGCCACCGGGGCAGTGCCGCTGCGGGTCATATCGTAGACCCGGGCCACCACCTCGCCCTTCTCGACCCGCTCGCCCAGGGCGTGGCAGACCTCCAGCACGCCGGAGTGTTCGCTCTGCACGTAGCAGCTGGCATCGGGCATATCGAGATAGACCTGGGGCTCGGCCGGCATCTTCACCTCGCCCTGGAGCAGGCCGTAGTGGATCAGGAAGTTGCGCACGCCACGCTCGGTGATCGCCATGCTCTCGGGGGTGGAGGTGCCGCCGCCGCCGAGCTCGGTGGCCACGAAGATCTTGCCCTGGCTCTCCACCGCGGTGTCGAACAGCGCCGCCGCGTCGAGTTCGAACATCATCATGGCGTAGGGGGCACCGAAGGCCTTGGCGCCCTCCAGGGCCTGGCGCTGCTGCTCGGGGTCGTCAAGCACGTGGGAGGCGCCGAAGGGGATGATGTCCAGGGTGCGCCCACCGGAGTGCAGATCGAGCACCACGTCGCACATCGGCACCATCACCCGAGTGAAGTAGTCGGCAATCTTCTCGGTCACGCTGCCGTCGGGGTCGCCGGGGAAGCTGCGGTTGAGGTTGCCGCCGTCGAGACCGGAGGTGCGCTTGCCGGCCATCACCGCCGGGGTGTTCATGCAGGGCACGATGATCACCCGGCCCGTGACCTCCTCGGCCTTGAGCTCGCTCGACAGCTTGAGCAGCGAGGTGATGCCTTCGTACTCGTCGCCGTGGTTGCCGCCGGTGAGCAGCGCGGTGGGGCCCTCGCCGTTCCTGACCACGGTGACCGGGATCATAACCGCCCCCCAGGCGGAGTCGTCCACCGAGATGGGCAGCTTGAGGAAGCCGTGCTGGACGCCATCGGCGTCGAAGTCGACGGTGGCGCTGATGGGGCTGGGACGCTTGGTCATTGTTCGAAACTCCTTGTTCTGTAATAGCGGCTCAGCGCACGAAGAGCTGGCGCGGGAAGTCGGCCAGGGTCTCGCAGCCGGTCTCGGTGATCAGGATGCTCTCGGTGATCTCAAGGCCCCAGTCGTCCTCCCACAGGCCGGGCATGAAGTGGAAGGTCATGCCGGGCTGCAGGATGGTCTCGTCGGAGGGGCGCAGGCTCATGGTGCGCTCGCCCCAGTCCGGCGGGTAACTGATGCCGATGGGATAGCCGCAGCGGGCGCCGCCGCGGTCAAAGCCGTACTTGTCCATGGCCGCACCCAGCGCCATGGCGATATCCGCGGTGCGGTTGCCGGGCTTGGCCACCGCCAGGCCACGCTCGATACCCTCGAGTAGGGCCGACTCGGCGCGCACGAACTCTGCCGGGGGCGTGCCGAGGAATACCGTGCGCGACATCGGTGCATGGTAGCGCTTGTAGACCCCGGCGATCTCGAAGAAGGTACCTTCTCCCTTGCGAAACGGGGTGTCGTCCCAGGTCAGGTGGGGGGCGGCGGCGTCCTTGCCGGTGGGCAGCATCGGCACGATGGCCGGATAGTCGCCACCGAACACCCGGCCGCGCTCGTCACACCAGCCCTCGATGCCGACACGGTAGATCTCCGAGACCAGCTTGCTTTTGGGCAGGCCCGGCTCGATCACCTCGAGGATCCGCGAGTGCATCCCCTCGACGATCTTCGCCGCCACGCGCATGTACTCGATCTCCTGGGGGGATTTGATGGCGCGGCACCAGTTGACCAGGCTATTGGCATCCATGAAGCGCGCGTGAGGCAGTTCACGAAGCAGGCTCTGATAAGCCTTGGCGGAGAAGTAGTAGTTATCCATCTCCATGCCCACCACGCCCTGGTGCCAGCCACGATCGGGCATGATCGACTGGGCCAAATACTCCATGGGATGCATGTCGGGATTCTGGACGTAGTAGTCCGGGTAGTAGGTAATGTTGTCCGCATCGATCCAGCAGGTGCGCAGCGCGCCGTTGGCGTCCATGCGCCGGCCGTACCACACCGGTTCCCCCTCCAGACCCACCAGCACGCACTGGTGCACATAGAACGACCAGCCGTCATAGCCGGTGAGCCAGGCCATATTGGAGGGATCGCTGACGATCAGCACATCGATGCCCCGACTCGCCATCTCGGCGCGCACCTTCCACAGCCGGGTGGCATATTCCTCACGAGTGAAGGGCAGATTTACCTGGGTCATTGGGCCACTCGCCAAAGCAACATCAAGAAAATCGGCCCTCTCGACGAGGAGAAGGCCGGGGCCAGGGTCACGGTCACTGACGAGATGCCTGAACAGTCAGTGGGCCGTTCAGTCGCACCAGGCAGTGGGGGAGGACCCCCATAACATGGAGGTTACTGCCAACCCACGGTAGCCGGTCAAGCATTTCCTGATGGGAAGGACGCCGGGATGACGGGCTTGTTCGCAGGCCCCGGGCCCGGGATGATGGGAGCATCACGACGCCCGGGAGGAAACATGAAGGTACTGGTCCATATCGACGATGCCGAACGCTGGCAGGAGGCCCTCGCCAAGCGCCTGCCCGAGGCCGAGATCTTCACCAGTGCAGCGCCGGCCGACAAGCGCCGCGAGGCCGACTACCTGGCGGCCTGGAAGCCCCCGGCGTCTCTGCTGCGCGAACCCCAGGCCCTCAAGGGCATCGTCAACCTGGGTGCCGGTGTGGACGCACTGCTCAACAACCCCGGCCTGCCCGCCGGCGTGCCCATCGTCAAGCTGCGCGACGCCGGCATGGCGGAGCCCATCGGCGACTACGTGCGCTACGGCCTGCTGCACTTCCAGCGCGACTTCGACCGCTACCGGAGACAACAGCGGGGTCGGGAGTGGCACGAACACGCCATGACCGACAAGGCCGACTGGCCGGTGGGCGTACTGGGGCTGGGCGCCATCGGTTCCAGGGTGGCTTCGATGGTCGCCGCCGACGGCTTCCCGGTACACGGCTGGAGCCGCTCGCCCAAGCACCTGGAGGGCATCACCTGCCACCATGGCGATGAGGGCCTGGATGCGCTGCTCGGCCGGGTGAAGAGCCTGGTGCTGCTGCTCCCCGACACCCCGGCCACCCGGCATATCATCGACGCCGAGGCCCTCGCCCGGCTGCCCGAGGGCGCCAGCCTGATCAACCCGGGGCGCGGCACCCTGATCGACGAGGCGGCCCTGCTCGATGCCCTCGGGGAGGGCGAGGCCGAGGGTCGGCTGCGCGGCGCCATTCTCGATGCCTTCCCCGAGGAGCCGCTGCCCGAGGCAAGCCCCCTGTGGGCCCATCCACGGGTGTGGGTGACCCCCCACATGGCCGGGCCGACCCCGCTTGCGGCGGCACTGGACCAGGTAGCCGAGGCATTGCGCGCCTTCGAAACCGGCGCGCCGCTGGACACGGTGGACCCCGCAGCCGGCTACTGAACAGGCTACACGGCAGGCCGCCGAAGCCCTAGGCTGAGAGGCGAGCCCCAACGACCCAAGGAGATGTGCGATGCCCACCAAGGTGGACTATGGCCCCGGCGACGCACTGCTCGTCGTGGACATGCAGAACGACTTCTGCGAGGGCGGTGCCCTGGCGGTAACCGGCGGCAACGCCCTGGTACCCGCAATCAATGCCGAGATCGCCGCGGCTCGCGCGGGGGGTGCGTTGATCGTCGCCTCCCGGGACTGGCACCCGGTGGACCATGTGAGCTTTGCCCATCGCGGCGGCCCCTGGCCGGAGCACTGCGTGCAGGACACCCCGGGGGCAGCCTTCCATCCCGACCTGGCGCTGGATGCCGACACCATTCGCGTCAGCAAGGCCTGCGCCTTCGATGCCGACGCCTACTCGGCCTTCGACGCTACGGGACTCGGCGGCTACCTGCGCAGCCGCGGCATCGAACGGGTAATCGTCTGCGGCCTGGCACTGGATGTCTGTGTTCAGGCCACCGCCCTGGAGGCCCGTCGCGAGGGATTCACCACCCTGCTGCTCGAACACCTGAGCGCCGCGGTGGCACCCGATGCGGTGGCCGACGTACGTGATGCGCTGAAGGGCGCCGGCGTCGAGGTGAGTGGCGAGGTATCCGCATGAGGCATCCCTCCTACGCCATCGCCGACGAGGACCTGGCGATGCTCACCGACCTCTACCAGCTCACCATGCTCCAGGCCTACTGGGCCGAGGAGATGCAGGAACGCGCCACTTTCAGCCTCTACTTCCGCCGGCTACCGGCCACCCGCCGCTTCATGCTCGCCTGCGGCCAGCAGTATGCGGCCGAGCTGGCCACGCGACTGCACTTCAATGACGCCCACCTGGCCAGCCTCGCCGAGACCGGCCAGTTCCGTGAAGACTTCCTCGCCTGGCTCGGCGACTGGCGCTTTACCGGCGATATCTGGACCCTTCCCGAAGGCACGCCGGTGTTCGAGAACGAGCCCTTCATGGAGGTGGACGCGACTCTCGCCGAGGCACAGCTGCTCGAGAGCCTGGTGATGAACCTGGTGCAGCTGGAGACGGTGATCGCCTCCAAGGCGGTGCGCGTGGTACTGGCGGCCGGCGACCGACCGGTGATGGACTTCGGCCTGCGACGCATGCACGGAATCGATGCCGCGGTGCGCGGAGTGCGTGCCTATCGCACCGCGGGCCTCGCCGGCACCAGCAACGTGCTCGGCGGGCTGCGCCACGACATGCCGCTTTCCGGCACCATGGCCCACAGCTACATCCTTGCCCACGACGACGAGGAGGCCGCCTTCGCCGCCTTCGCCCGCCACTACCCCGGCACCACCCTGCTGGTAGATACCCACGACACCCTGGCCGGCGTGGCCAAGGTGATCGCCCTGATGGAAGCCGACCCCGCAGTGAGCGTCGGGGCCATTCGCCTCGACTCCGGCGACATCGGCCAGCTGGCCCGGGAGGCCCGTACTAGGCTCGACGCGGCGGGATACCCGGAGGTGAGGATCGTCGCCAGCAGCGGCCTGGACGAGTGGAAGATCGCGGAGCTGGTCGCGGCCGGCGCGCCCATCGACGCCTTCGGCGTGGGCACCGAGATGGGCGTCTCCTCGGATGCACCGGTCATCGACCTCTCCTACAAGCTGGTGGAGTACGCCGGCACGCCGCGGCTCAAGCACTCGCCGGGCAAGATCAACCTGCCCTGCCGCAAGCAGCTCTACCGCCGGCACGACGCCGAGGGCCGCTACGCCGGCGACATCATCGCCCTGCGCAACGAGCCCGGCATCGAGGGGGAGGCGCTGCTGCGTCCTCTGGTGCGCAGCGGCCAGGTGGCCGAGGGCGAGATGGCCCTCGCCGAGGGCGCCCGGGAGCGGGTTGCCACCGCCCTGCGCTGCATGCCGGAGTCCCTGCGGCACCTGGAGGCCGGCCGGGCCGACTATCCGGTCGAACTCTCCCCTGCCCTGGCACGCCTGCGCTCGAGCAGCTGAAGTCCGTGTCTGCCAAAGGTGCCGGAAGTGTGGCATCTTCGGGTCAGGGGGAACCTCCGGGCAGGCACCGACCTCTCATGGCGCGGGGTCTCTCGGCCCAGCCCGGTTCCCGTGATGGAGAGCGTCCATGTCCAAGCGTGCCCCACCGAGGTCTCGGCTCGGTGGCCTGATGACCCGCCTCATGCCCTGGCTGCTTGCCTGCCTGCCACTGCTGGCCGTGGCCGATGCCCCGGCGGCGCCGGGGCCTGCCCAGCGCAGCGCCGAGAACCACGATGCCAGCGCCTCGATTGCGCCGCGCCCCTTCACGGCTCGCTATCGCCTGGAGGTCAAGGACTGGCCGGCGGCCTATATCGACCATCGGCTCTCCCACGAGGGCGACTACTGGGAGAGCCTGATGGAGACCGGCATCCGCATCGCCCGTGGCAGCGAACGCAGCCGATTCCTGCTGAAGGATGAGGGCATCCAGGCCCTCTACTACGCCAGCGGCTATATGCTGCTGGGGGTCGGCGACAGCTACAGCCTCTCCGGCGACCGGCTGACACGCCTGCCGGATCGCCAGACGGCGCTCTTCGCACTCTCGCGACGCATCATCGACGGCGACTGTG
The DNA here is from genome assembly GCF_057169305.1 of Halomonas sp. C10-5. Taxonomy (NCBI): domain Bacteria; kingdom Pseudomonadati; phylum Pseudomonadota; class Gammaproteobacteria; order Oceanospirillales; family Halomonadaceae; genus Halomonas; species Halomonas sp. C10-5. The sequence continues at coordinate 825,221 of NZ_CP175665.1, read as the reverse complement.
CCGCCAGCGTCTGCGATATCCGCTACCTGGATCACAAGGGGCGCGAGGAGGTGCTCAAAGCCCGGGCGCAGGGCCGCTCCCGGGTCACCCTGCCCGCAGGTACCTTCGTGGCGCTGACGGTGGAAGCCCGGGAGGCCGACAAGCCGAACCGCAGGCTGGTGTTCCGTTTCCACCCCGAGATCCCGGGCCTGCTGCTCTCGGTCGACTACCACCGTGACGGCGAACGCCGCAGCCACCTGACACTCAGTGAGCTGAGCCTGGCCGACTGATCCTGGCGAGTGCTCCCGACAAGCAGTTGGGCACCTCGCACCTGGCTGCTAGAGTAGCCGCTTTCGAGGCGCCGCCCCGGGGCGGCTACAGAGGGAAGGGAATCTCCATGCTGAGCGGCCTGCTGATCGTGCTGCTGCCCCTGGTGCTGGGTTACCTGGTACCGGTGCGACACCCCACCGTGCTGGCGGTGATCAACCGGGGGGTCAATGCCTCGGTCTATCTTATCCTGCTGCTGATGGGGTTCGGCCTGGCCGGCCTCGAGAACCTCGCCGGCCAGTTGTCGCGCATGGGCGGACAGGCCCTGACGCTGTTCCTGGTGACCTCGACCTGCAACCTGGCGGGGCTGTGGTGGCTGTCGCGCCGCCTGAGGCTCGCCGCCGACCCGGCGCGCGTAGTGCCTGGTGCCCCCACCAGCAAGCTCGCCGCCATGGCCGGCTCGCTGGCCCTGGTCGGTGTGGTGGTACTCGGCGTGGCGCTGGGACTGGCCGCCGGCCGGCTATCGGCGATACCGCTACACGCCATGGCCGAGACCCTTGCCGAGTGGGTGCTCTATGTCCTGCTGGCACTGATCGGCTGCCAGCTGCGCAACTCCGGCATGCCCCTGCGTCAGATCCTGCTCAATCATCACGGCCTGGCCATCGCCCTGACCCTGGCCGCCACCTCGCTGGTCGGCGGCCTGCTCGCCGCGCCGCTGCTCGAGTTGCGCTGGAACGAGGGACTCGCCATGGCCGCGGGTTTCGGCTGGTACTCGCTGTCGGGCATCCTGGTGGGCGACGCCCTGGGGCCGGCGCTGGGCGGCGTCGCCTTCTTCAACGACCTGACCCGTGAGCTGGTCGCCTTCGTGCTGATCCCGCTGGTGATCCGGCGACACGCGGCCCTGGCCATCGGTTACGGCGGCGCCACCTCGATGGACTTCACCCTGCCGGTGATCCAGCAGCATGGCGGGGTGGGCTGCGTACCGGTGGCAGTGGTCTCGGGCTTTCTGCTCTCGCTGCTCTCGCCGCCGCTGATCCTCTTCCTGCTGACACTGTGAATCGCCTCTTGCACGCCACTTGCACATTCGCTGACCATTGGCTGCATTCCCGGGGGCGACCCTGGCAGATCACCCTGCTCGCGGCGAGACGCTCATGCGCCTGACCCTGCCCCGCCCCGCCATCTCCCGGCTGGGCATCAAGCTGTTCGCGGTAATCCTGGTGGTCAATGTCGCCATCTCAGGCCTGGTCTTCCTGGCGGTATCGAGGAGCCTCGACCAGGGCTTCCTCGACTACCTGGACAAGACCCAGACCCAGCGCGCCGAAACCCTCGCCGCCGGGCTTGCCGAGGAGTGGTCACAACGCGGCGACTGGCAGTGGCTGCGCAGCTCCCCCCGCGCCTGGCACCGCCTGGTCCGTCACCAGCTGTGGCCCGGCGCCGGGCCGGCACCGGTAGGCATCGAGCGCCAGCTCGGCGATCCCAAGGACTTCGTGCTCCACGACGCCGAGGGGTTGCCGGTGATCGGCCTGCCGCCCGATGATGACGAGGAGGCCGCCACCCTGCGCTGGCTGCCCATCGAGCATCAGGGCGAGCGGGTCGGTACCCTGGGCTACCGCCCGCCCGAGCAGCTGATGGCCCGCATGGAGCGGGTCTTCCTCTCCCGGCAACAGCGTAACCTGGGCATCATCATCGGCGCCCTGGGCCTGGCCTCACTGCTTCTGGCCGGCGGCCTCTCCTGGTGGCTGGGACGACGCACCCGCGGCATGGCACTGGCCACCCGGCGCCTTACCGAAGGCGACTACGGCACACGCCTGCCGGAACGCGGCCGCGATGAACTGTCGCGACTCTCCCGCGACTTCAACGTGCTCGCTGCCACTCTCGAGGCGAGCCGCGAGGCGCGCAGTCGCTGGGTCTCGGACATCGCCCACGAGCTGCGCACCCCGCTGGCGGTACTGCGCGGGGAGATCGAGGCGATGCAGGACGGTATCCGTCCCCTGGATCACGAGAGCCTGCACTCACTTTCCCAGGAAGTGAAACAGCTCGAGCGCCTGGTCGCCGACCTCCGCCTGCTCTCCCAGAGCGATGCCGGCGCCCTGGAGGTCCAGCTGGCACCACTGAACCTGGCCGACAGCCTGCGCCAGCGCCTCGACGAGGCCAGCGGCTGGCTGGAGGACAGCGGCCTCACCCTGGAGTGCAGTGTTCCCGAGGCGGCCTGGATCCGCGGCGACGCCAGCCGCCTGCGACAGCTATGGAGCAACCTGCTGGACAACACCTGCGCCTATACACGCCCCCCCGGCCAGCTGCGTGTCAGCCTGGAGAGCACGGCCGACGGCATTCGGATCCTCTGGGATGACAGCGCCCCGGGGGTTCCAGCTGCCCAACTCTCGCGCCTCACCGAGCGGCTCTACCGGGTCGAGGGCTCGCGCAGCCGGGCCAGCGGCGGCAGTGGCCTGGGACTCTCCATCGCCACGGCCTTGGTCAAGGCCCACGGTGGCGAAATGACCGCTGCCGCCTCGCCGCTGGGTGGGTTACGCTGGATCCTGCGCTTCCCGCCACTCGATGACGCCACGCTCAAGGAGGAGACCTCATGACCCAGGCCGAGCACCCCCAGCGCATCCTGATCGTCGAGGATGAACCCAAGATCGCCCGACTGGTGGCCGACTACCTGGCCGGCAGCGGCTTCGAACCCCACCATCTGGATCACGGCGACAGCGTGCTGCCGTGGCTGGAAGAGACGCGCCAGGCCGGGGAGGGGCCGGTGCTGGTGCTGCTCGACCTGATGCTGCCCGGCACCGACGGCCTCACCCTGTGCCGCGAGATGCGCCAGCGATGGCCGGCCCTGCCGGTGATCATGCTTACCGCCCGGGTCGAGGAGGTCGACCGCCTGCTGGGCCTCGAACTGGGTGCCGATGACTATATCTGCAAGCCGTTCAGCCCCCGGGAGGTGGTGGCCAGGGTCAAGGCGGTGCTGCGCCGCAGCCAGCTGGCCAACGAGCCCGATGCCGTCGGTAGCAATCTGGTGCTCGATGAGGATGGCTGGCGCGCCCTGGCCGACGGCCATGACCTGGGGCTCACCGCCGTGGAGTTCCAGCTGCTCAAGGTGATGATGCACGCCCCGGGGCGGATCTTCTCCCGTGACCAGCTGATGGACCACATGTACCGCGACCACCGCATCGTTTCCGAGCGCACCGTGGACAGCCACGTGAAGAAGCTGCGCAGGAAGATCGCCGAGACGTGGCCGGAGCGCGAGGTGATCCGCTCGGTCTACGGGGTCGGCTACAAGTACCAGCCCGAGGAGTGAACTGCACCACCTTTGCACCTTCGCTGCATGGCCCTTGCACGCTGGCCACGCAGAGTGACAGTCGTCAATTCGAGAATCTCAGGAGTTTCCCCATGCAGACCCGACTCTCTCGCCACATCCTTGCCCCCGCCCTGCTCGCCATGGCCATCGCCCCGCTGGCACTCACTGCCGCTGCCGCACCGGGCGACGCCGAACGTGCCGAGCAGCGCCAGCAATGGCAGGAGGCCCGCGCCGAACGTTACGCCGAGAAGCGTGCGGCCCTCTTCGAGCGCGCCGGCCTCGATGCAGAGACCCGCGAGGCGCTGGAAAACGCTCACCGCGAACATCGCCAAGCCATGGCCGAGCTGCGCGAGGAGCATCGCGACCGTATCGATGAGCTGCTCAGCGACGACCAGCAGGCCGCCCTCGACGAGGCTCGCCGCGAGATGCGCGAGGAGTACCGTACCGAGAAGCGCCAGAGCCACGCCAAGGCCCTGCAGCAGCGCATGACGGAGATGGTCGACGGCTGGGACCTCTCCGAAGAGGAGCGCGAGGCCCTGGGTGAGCTGCGTCAGGCCCACTACGCCGACATGGCCGAGCTGCGCAACCGCGACTTCGACTCCCGCCAGGAGCGTCGCGAGGCGTACCAGGCGCTGCGCGACGAGCACCAGGCGGCGCTGGCCGAGCTGCTCAGCGAGGAGCAGATCGAGGAGATGCAGCAGGCCGCCCGCAAGGCCTATGGCAAGGCCGATGGCGCCGGCAACGGCAACGGCAACGGCAAGAACTGATCCTCCCGCCACCGGCCCCCATAGCAACGCCCGGCTCCGTGCCGGGCGTTGCTGTATATGGCCTCGCCGTATCGGGCCTTGACGTGCCTGGAAGAGACTCCTGTGAAACAAGGGGCCTTGCGGCATTGCAACACGAAGGCGTAACGTAACAACTCCTGCTCTTTAGCAAGCAAAGGAGTTGTCATGTCCCGCGCCTCCGATGGTTCCAGCTATCGTGTCCCGCTGCCCGGCAGCGCCCTGGTCGCTGCCTGGCGTCAGGGATACGGCCTTGCCGAGCTGCGACGCGACCTGCTCGCCGGGCTGACCATCGGCATCGTCGCGGTGCCGCTCTCCATGGCCCTGGCCATCGCCACCGGCGTGCCGCCCCAGCATGGCCTCTACACCGCCATCGTCGCCGGTGCCATCATCGCCCTCACCGGGGGCTCACGCTTCAACGTCTCCGGCCCGACCGCCGCCTTCGTGGTCATCCTGTTCCCCATCGTTGCCAACCACGGCATCGGCGGTCTGCTGATCGCCACCCTGATGGCCGGACTGATCCTGTTTGCCCTGGGACTCGCCCGCCTGGGCAGCCTGATCCAGTTCGTGCCCTATCCGGTGGTGCTTGGCTTTACCGCCGGTATCGCCGTGGTGATCGCACTGCTGCAGCTGCCCGACTTCCTCGGCCTGGAGGTGGAACTGGGCGAGAACACCCTGGGCAATGCGGCCACCATCGCCCGGTCGGTGCCGGGACTCGACCCGGCGGAGCTGGGAATCGGCATGGTCACCCTGGCCACCCTGATCCTCTGGCCGCGCCTGCGCCTGCCGATTCCCGCGCCCCTGGTGGGACTCGCCGTGGGCACCCTGGTGGCCCTGGCAGTCACTCCCCTGGGCGTCGAGGTCGACACCATCGCCTCGCGCTTCAGCTGGAGCCTGCAAGGGGAAAGCGGCAGCGGCATCCCCCCCTTCGCGCCCAGCCTGATGCTGCCCTGGCAGCTGCCGGGGCCGGACGGCACGCCGCTGGTGGTGGACTTCGCGCTGATCCGTGAACTGCTGGGTCCAGCCCTGGCCATTGCCATGCTGGGAGCCATCGAGTCGCTGCTCTGCGCGGTGGTGGCCGACGGCCTCACCCGCACCCGTCATGATCCCAACGCCGAGTTGCTGGGCCAGGGGCTCGGCAATATCGTCGCGCCCTTCTTCGGTGGCATCACTGCCACCGCGGCACTCGCACGCACCGCCACCAATATCCGCAGCGGCGCCTTCTCGCCCGTGGCCGCAGTAGTCCATGCCCTGGTGGTGCTGCTGGCGGTGGTGCTGCTGGCCGGCGTGCTGGCCCTGGTGCCCATGGCGGCACTCGCGGCACTGCTGTTCATCATCGCCTGGAACATGAGCGAGGCTCGTCATTTCCTGCACACCCTGAAGAGTGCACCACTCAGCGATGCTGCCATCCTGGTGATCTGCTTCGCACTGACGGTGATCTTCGACATGGTGCTGGCCGTGGCGGTAGGCATGGGCCTGGCGGCGGCGCTGTTCATCCGGCGCATGGCCGAGGTGACCCAGACCCGTCGTCTGGACGAGAAGGAGAGTGACGACCTGGGTGACCTGCCGCCCGGGGTCGCGCTCTACGATATCGACGGTCCGCTGTTCTTCGGCGCCGCCGAAAAGGCCGTCTCCTCGCTGCAGGTTGTCGACCCGGACATCCGTGTGATGCTGCTCGACATGCGCGACGTGCCGAGCCTGGATGCCACCGCCATCGTCGCCCTGCAGACCCTCGCCGAGGAGCTCCACGAACGCCATATCGGCCTGGTGTTCGTCGGGCTGCCCGCACGGTTGGTGCTCAAGCTGCGCCGTGCAGGGGTTCGCCGTGAACCCGGCCGGCTGGCCGTGGTGGCCGACCAGGCTCGAGCCCTGCGCCTGGCCAGGCGCTGGCTGGCGGCAACGCCCGTCCACGGCTGAACCACTCGCCTGTTACCCGCGCAGACGCGGCCTCCCGTGTCGGGAGGCCGCGTCTGATGACTCGACTAGAGAGGCGACTCAGTTGCGCGGGTCGTCCGCCGGGTCGAGGTACTCGATGCCCCAGGGACCGGTGCCGTGGAGCTGGAAGACGGTCTCGCCCTCGGCATGGCCGAACATGGGATCACCCGGCGACATGATGGCGAAATCGCCTTTCCCCAGACGATGGGTGGCGTCCGCATCGTAGTTCTCGCCATGGGCGAAGTGCAGGGTGCCGTCGAGCACCGTCACCCGCTCGTAGGCGGGATGGACATGGGGACGGATCTCATAGCCGTCCTCCAGCCTCAGCCGAATGGTGAAGGGAGCCTCCTGGCTCAGGTCACCCTCGATGATGGCGATCTCGGCACCCTCCCCCATGGAGGCTACCGGCCCCCACTCGAGTTCGTCCGCGCTGCCGATCAGGTGGCCGTCGCCCTGGTAGGGGGCCGCCTGGGCCGCCGTGGTCAGGGCCAGGCTGAGGGCCGTGGTGGACAGGATCTGCGTCAGGGTCTTGGGAGTCATGATACTGCCTCCTCTTGTAATGGTGTCGTTTTCGGAGCAGGGCACGCATATACCGTGCATCTCCGAGGACGCAGCCGCTGGTCGCATTGTTCCCGCCCCCGGGACTGACTCCTCCCCTGCCGGGAACCGTGGCGGCTGGTTCCAGATCCTTGCGGTTGCTTGCCGAACGGCCGCGGGGGCTCCATGCTCGAAGAGGTGACCCATGATCCTTGCCCCACCAATTTCCCGCGCCCCTCTGCCCTGACTCGCCATATGGCAACGGGACGCATCGGGGGTGGCCATGACCGAACGCCAGCCCAGCGACCGCCGGCAGTGGTTCGAGCAACGCCTGGAGCCGCTGATGGACCGGCTGTATGGAACGGCCCTGCGCCTGAGCCACGACCCGGATGACGCAGAGGACATCGTCGCCGAGGCGGTCGCCAAGGCCTGGGCCCACCTCGATGAGCTGCGCGACCCACAGCGATTCGATGGCTGGCTGTTCCATATCCTCACCAATGCCTCCATCAGCGACTGGCGCCGCCGGCAGAGCCATCCGCAGCGCCCCCTGGATCCCGCGGCGCTGTCACCGGACGAGCTCGATGTCGGCAGTTTCACCCTTTTCCATCAACTGCATCAGCCCTTCATGCTGTGGTGGGGGAGTCTCGAGGAGCAGTTCTTCCGCAACCTGCTCGATGAGGACCTGCAACGGGCCATCGACGCCCTCCCCGAGGCCTTCCGGGTGGTGATTGTGCTCGTCGAGGTGCAGGGCTATACGTATGGGGAGGTATCCCGGCTGCAGGGGATTCCGCTGGGCACCGTCCGCTCGCGCCTGAGCCGGGCACGGGGCCTGCTGCAGAAGATGCTGTGGCAACAGGCCAGGGAGGCCGGTGTCATCGCCGGCCACCGGGCAGATGCCCACCACGGAAAGGGTGACGCAGAGTCATGAGCGGACACTCATTGACCTGCGAAGAGGCCATCGAACGACTCTTCGATTACCTCGACAGGGAGCTCGACGATCTGCAGGCGACCGATATCGAACGACACCGGCACCGGTGCCGCGACTGCCTCATGCACCCCGAATTCGAGAAACGACTTCGGGCCAGGGTGGACTGTCACGAGGATCCGCGCCTCTGGGTCGAATGTGTGGTGGGGCTGCCGGAGGTGTCGGTTTAACGCGTGAAGCACGCCACCTGGGTCGGCTGGCCGAGGTGGGCGTGCATCTCGCCGACCCCGGAGAAGCGCACGCGGTAACCGTTACGGCGCGCCACGCCCTGGCTCCAGTGACGAAAGCGTGCCCGATCCCACTCGAACTTGTGGTCGGGATCGCGGAACTCTCCCGGGCCCATGTCGTAGAGCGGGTTGTACTCGTGGTTGGGGGTGGTCATCACCAGCAGCTGCGGCCGCAGACCAGCGAACACCGTACGCTCGACCCGAGAGAGCGCCTCTGGCGGAACATGCTCGATGGTCTCCACCATGGCCGCGGCCTCGAAGCCGACCAGCGCCGGATGGCGATCGGCATAGGAGCCGCAGACCAGCTCCAGGCGCCCCGCCCGGGCGGCGGGCAGGTCCTCCAGGCGCAGCTTGGCCTGGGCCAGCAACTCGCCGGAGAGCTCCAGGCCCACCACCCGCTCGTACTGGGTATCGCGCAGCAGATACTGCAGCAACCCGCCGGAGCCACACCCCAGGTCGAGCACCCGGCGCGCACCGCTGGCACGGATCAGGGCGGCGACCAGCTGCAGCCGCTGCTGATGTAGGTCGGGAGCCTCGAGGTCGGTCATCGCCATGCATCTCCGCGTGGGTCGGGGGGGAGATGATGACGTAATGCGTCCGAGAGGTGTAGCAACGAATCACAAGGGCGCGACTCGCGTCGCGCCCTTTCTCTTATTCTGCTGAGTATCGCCACTGACTGTCGACCCAGCGCCGTCGGTCAGAAAAAGCCCAGCGGATTGATGTCGTAGCTGACCAGCAGGTTCTTGGTCTGCTGGTAGTGCTCGAGGGCCACCTTGTGGGTCTCGCGACCGACACCGGACTTCTTGTAGCCGCCGAAGGCGGCGTGGGCCGGATACTGGTGATAGCAGTTGGTCCACACCCGGCCGGCCTGGATCCCACGTCCCATGCGGAAAGCGACATTGATATCGCGGCTCCACACCCCGGCGCCCAGGCCGAACTCGGTGTCGTTGGCGATGGCCAGCGCCTCGGCCTCGTCCTTGAAGGTGGTCACGGCGACAACCGGGCCGAAGATCTCCTCCTGGAAGACGCGCATCTTGTTGTGGCCCTTGAGCAGGGTCGGCTGAATATAGAAGCCCTTGTCGATGCTCGGATCCAGGCTCTCCTTGTTGCCGCCGGTGAGGAACTCGGCGCCCTCCTCCCGGGCGATCTCCATGTAGGACATGATCTTGTCGAACTGCTCCTGGGAGGCCTGAGCGCCGACCTGGACATCGGTATCCAGCGGGTTGCCGCGGGTGATCTGACCCACCTTCTCCATGACCTTGGCCATGAAGGCGTCGTACATCGACTCCTGGATCAACGCCCGGGATGGACAGGTACACACCTCACCCTGGTTGAAGAAGGCCAGTACCAGGCCCTCGGCGGCCTTGTCGATGAACTCCGGCTCGGCGTTCATGATGTCGGCAAAGTAGATATTCGGTGACTTGCCGCCCAGTTCCACCGTGGAGGGAATGATGTTGTCGGCGGCACACTTGAGGATATGCGCGCCCACCGGGGTGGAGCCGGTAAAGGCGATCTTGGCGATACGCTTGCTGGTGGCCAGTGCCTGGCCGGCCTCGGCGCCATAGCCGTTGACGATGTTGACCACCCCCGGCGGCAGCAAGTCACCGACCAGCTTCATCAGTTCGAGGATCGAGGCCGGGGTCTGCTCGGCGGGCTTGAGCACCACACAGTTGCCCGCGGCCAGCGCCGGTGCCAGCTTCCATACCGCCATCAGCAGCGGGAAGTTCCAGGGGATGATCTGTCCCACCACGCCCAGCGGCTCGTGGAAGTGGTAGGCCACGGTATTGGCATCGATGTCCGCAGCGCTGCCCTCCTGGGCACGGATGCAGCCGGCGAAGTAGCGGAAGTGATCGACAGCCAGCGGCAGGTCGGCGTTGAGGGTCTCGCGCACCGCCTTGCCGTTGTCCCAGGTCTCGGCCACGGCCAGCATCTCGAGGTTCTGCTCCATGCGCTCGGCGATCCTGAGCAGCACATTGGAGCGCTCGGCGGCGGAGGTCTTGCCCCAGGCCGGGGCAGCGGCGTGGGCGGCATCCAGCGCCTTGTCGATGTCCTCGGCACTCGAGCGCGGGATCTCGCAGAACACCTCGCCATTGACCGGGCTGACGTTGTCGAAGTACTGCCCCTTGACCGGTGGCACGAACTCGCCACCGATATAGTTGCCGTAGCGTTTCTCGAAGGCGATGACGGCACCGGATTCACCGGGATTGGCGTAGATCATGGCTTGGCTCCTGAAATTGTCGTTATAGAGGCTGTGCACTGTCAGTCTTGGTCGTAAGCGCAATCTGCGACATACTCCGGTGGCAGGAGGCGCCCTCCTTCCTTGGTAGGAGGGCCCGGCCCGCAGAGGAGAGGAGAGGAAAGGAGAGCACCATGACCACCCTGATGGTCGCCGACGACCATCCGCTGTTTCGCGAGGCCATCGCCGCGGTAATCGCCGCCGGCCTTCCCGACAGCCGGCTGCTGGAGGCCGACAGCCTGGCCCAGGCCATGCGCGAGGCACAACGCCACGAGGCGAGCCTCGACCTGCTGCTGCTCGACCTGGGGCTGCCCGACGCCGCGGGGCTCGATGGCCTGGCGCGGCTGCGTGAGGCTCTGCCCTCCCTGCCGGTGGCGATCCTCTCCGCCGAGCAGGATCGACGCACGGTGCTCGAGGCCATCGACCTCGGCGCGGTGGGTTACATCCCCAAGTCGACCTCCCGCGACGACATGCTGGCGGCTCTGGAGCGCATCCTGGAGGGACATCTTTACCTGCCGCCCCAGGTGATGCGCCGGCCTCCACCTGCCCGGGGCAATACGCCGCCGGCCTCCCTCGACGCCCGCCTGACGAGGCTCACCGACAAGCAGCTCGAGGTGCTGGAAGCGCTCGGCCAGGGCGCCTCCAACAAGGGCGTCGCCCGCAAGCTCGGTATCGCCGAGACCACGGTGAAGACTCACGTCTCGGCGATCCTGCGTCGCCTCGGCGTCACCAGCCGGGTCCAGGCCGTGCTTCTCGCCGGTGAACTCGACCTGGCTGCCTACCTCGCCGAACGCCGGGGGCGCTGAGCCTCCAGCAGGTTCCCCAGCAACACCCTCAGGCGCAACGGCTTGAGCGGCTTGTGCAGGCAGGTGTAGCCGGCCTCGCGGACCCGGGCCTTGAGGCCCGCGTCATGGTTGGCGGTAATCACCACCACCGGTAACCCCGGAAAGCGTCGGCACAACCGGCCGGCCACTGCCAGGCCATCCGGCTGCCCCTCGCCGAGGTGGTAGTCCACCAGCAGCACCTGCGGCGGCGGGCCTTGCAGCCCTTGCGGGGAGGCGGCGCTGGCCACCCGGCATCCCCAGCCACCCAGCAGTGCCTCCATGCCGTCACGGATATCGGCATCGTTATCGATCACCCATACATTCGCCCCCGCCAGTGGCTCCGGCGCTTCGTGCGCGACCGCCTGATGATTGGCTTGCTCGGTGCCGCAGGGCACCCGCACAGAGAACAGCGAGCCCTGCCCCGGACGCGAGGCGAGCGCCAGCGGATGGCCCAGCATGCCGGCGATGCGCTCGACGATCGCCAGGCCCAGCCCGAGGCCGCGGTCGTCCTCCTCACCACTGGCTTCCAGGCGGTGAAACTCGTCGAAGATCACACGCTGCTGTGCCGGTTCGATACCCGGACCGGTATCCCCGACCAGGATCTCGAGCCAGTCGCCACGCCGACGGCAGCCGAGCAGGATGCGCCCATGGCGGGTATAGCGAATGGCATTGCTCAGGAAATTGCGCACGACCCGCGCCAACAGCGCCAGGTCGGAGGTGATCACCACGCGGCTCGGCACATGGCGCAGCTCGAGCCCACGACTGGCGGCCACCTGGCGATACTCCTCGGCCAGCACCCCGAGCAGCTCCTCCACGGGGAAGCTGGTCACATCGGGCCTGAGCACGCCGGCATCCAGTCGCGAGATATCCACCAGGCTGCCGATCAGCGTCTCGACGTCCTTGAGCGAGCGATTGATGCTGCCGACCAGGCGATGCGACTCGCCGGGAAGGCGGTGACCCTCCAGGGCGCTGGCGAACAGCCGGGCCGCATTGAGCGGCTGCAGCAGGTCGTGGCTCACCGCGGCGAGGAAACGGGTCTTGGAGAGGTTGGCAGCCTCGGCTTCGGCCCGGGAGCGCTCCAGGGCGGCCAGGGTGCGCTGCAGCGTCTCGGTACGCTCGCGCACCTGTTCGGCGAGCAGCACCGAGTGCTCGAAGGCGCCATAGGGGCCAGCGTGGGGCATGCCGCCCGACTCCACGCGCTCGATCAGGGCGGCGCAGATGCGTCTCAGCCGGGCGTTCTCCTCGGCCAGTGCCTCGGGCGAGGTGACGGACTCAGGGGCGCGGCGCGGATCCAATGGCCACTCCGGTGAAGGTCTGGTTGAGGTGCATGCCATGGTGCTGCTCGCCGTAGGTGTTGAACCCGATGACCCGGGAGCGTGACAGCAGGCGAGAGGCGCTCGCCAGCTCTCCCCGCGCCTCGAGCTCCAGCCGGCGCAGGAAGCAGTCGCAGCCGATCACCAGGGCCGGCTCGCCGAGACGCTGCGCCAGGCCAGCGAGGACCGCCTCGAGCTGCTCGAGCATCGGCGCGGGGCGCATGGCGGTCAGCACGATGCCGGTCTCCACGGCGCAGTAGAAGCTCAGGCTGCCGTCGGAATTGACCCGCTGTACCGAACGCACGTAGTGGGCGTCGGCGATACGCACCGCCAGCGGATTCAGGGCGAAGGCCTCGGCATCCAGCGCCGCCACCGGCACCCCCACCAGACGCGCATACTCCTCGGCCGCAGGCAGCGCATTGAGCTCGAGCACCCGGCGTGTCGCACTGTCGGCCCGGGTGACCACCAGCTTGTGATCCAGCGGCTGCAGGTGATGGGTGGTGAAGACCTCGAAGGGCAGCAACGTCGCCACCATCACCACCACCGCCGCGCGGGAGTGGAAGCGTCCCTCGGCATAGACGTGAGTGCGCGCCAGGCGGTTGTCGTCACCCGCCGAACCGCCGAAGCCGGGAATACTTCCCAGTGCCGCCTCCAGGATGGCCAGCACCTGCTCCTCGCGGCTGGAGAGGCCATCGAGCAGGGTCAGGGCGAAGCGCCCGGCGCCATCCGGCACCACGTCTCGACACTCCTCGAGCAGGCCATCCACCAGCCGCTGGGCGCCGAGAAGGTCGAAACGGTCGAGATCCATCACCGAGGCGCTGGAGACCGCAAAGGCCTCCCGCGACAGGCCGATGGCCACGATACAGCCGCGCTCATAGCCCAGCGGGCTGATCTCGCCGGCGGTGGTGCAGCCCACCACCGGCACCCGGTCGAAGGTGGTCTCCAACGCCCGGGACAGGCCATCGAGAGGATAGTCGGCGCTGCAGAAGAACAGCACGAACCCCAGCGCCGGATGACGCAGCGCCTCGCCCAGCTCGGCAACGGCAGCCGCCGGGTCGGCATGTCGCGAGACCGCGCTGCACAGTGGGGGCGCGCCGGTGAACGCACTGGGATCGGGGGGCATCATCGACTCCGGGAACGAGGCAGTAATCCAGTGTAGGTCGGTGCTCGGCGCGGCCACAATGCCCGGAGAGTCAGTCCGAGGAGTCTTGTACCCAGCGGGCTAGGGAGGCCAGGGTGGTGGCAAGGCAGGCGTGCAACTCCTCGAGCACGGGACCCGCCGCCGCGAGCTGCTCCTCGACAGCCAGCCGCTCGAGCCGCGCGGCCAGCCCCGCCACCTTCACCGCCCCCAGGCTCGCGGACTCTCCCTTCAACTGGTGTGCCGCATGTCGCAGCTGCCCGGCATCGCCCGCCTCGAGGGCCCTTGTGAGCTGGGCGAGATGCGCCTCGGCCTGGTCGCGATAGAGCGCCACCATCGACGCCATTCCCTGTTCGCCAAGGGAGTCGCGCAGCGAATTCAGGATCAGCGGATCGGCCAGTGTCTGCTGGCTCATGGCGAGTGTGGGTGCCATGGCACTGCCGCCAAGATGACGGCGCAGCACCTCCAGCAGGGCCTCCTGGAGCAGCGGCTTGGTGAGGTAGCCATTCATCCCCGCGGCCAGGCAGCGTGCCCTCTCGCCGCCGGGCCCGCCGGCAGTCATGGCCACGATGGGCACCGTGGCCGGCCAACCGTGACGCTGGCGCAGCCGGCGGGTCACCTCCAGGCCATCCATGTCGGGCATCTGCACATCCATGAAGATCAGGTCGAAGGAGTGGCGCCGGGTCAGGGCCAGCGCCTCCTCTCCGGAATCGGTAAGACTGACTCGGCAGCCCAGCCGCTCGAGCATCGCCTGGGCGACCCGCTGGTTGACCGGGTTATCCTCCACCACCAGCAGTCGCGCCCCCTGCGGCCAGCCGGGCTCGAGCCGGCCCGGGGCGGCTTGCTGTGCCGGCTCGGCGGCAGGCACCAGCGGTAACAGGCACCAGAAGCGACTGCCGACGCCGGGTTCGCTGTGCATCTCGATACTGCCGCCCATGGCCTCGACAAGGCGCCGTGAGATCGCCAGGCCCAGGCCGGTGCCACCGAAGCGCCGAGCGGTAGAGGCATCGCCCTGGCGGAAGGGTTCGAAGATGCGCTCGCGCTGCTCGGCGGGAATCCCGCAGCCGGAATCACGCACCTCGAGGCGCAGAGTATCGGCATCCTCGAGTGTCGCCTCCAGGATGACCCATCCTTCGTCGGTGAACTTCACGGCATTGGCAACCAGGTTGAGCAGCACCTGACGCAGCCGCGCCGGATCCCCCATCATCCAGCCGGGCAGCGCCTCGGATACCCGCGCCTCGAGCCTGATGCCCCGCGATTCGGCACGCGCCGCGAAGATCGCCACCGAGCCCTCCACCAGCGCCGCAAGCGACAGCGGCTGGTACTCCAGCTCGAGTCGCCCCGCCTCGATCTTGGAAAAATCCAGCAGTTCGTTGATCAGTCCCAGCAGCAGGTTGGCGCTGTCGTGGATGGTGACCGCATACTGCCGGGGACCCTCCTCGAGTGGCTCAGCCAGCAACAGGTCGCTCATGCCGATGACACCGTTGAGAGGGGTGCGAATCTCGTGACTGACGGTAGCCAGGAACTCCGACTTTGCCCGGCTCGCCGATTCTGCACGCCGTGCTGTGGCCTGCAGCTTGCGGCTGAGCGTCTCCAGGTCGCGGCGGGCAGCGGCGTTGTCGCGTGCCTCGCGGAACAGCATCACCGCCACCAGCAGGGCCGAGAAGCTCATGGCGAGGATCAGCACCAGCAGCAGGCCATAGAGCCACTGGAGCTGGCGGCGTTCATGGGTCGCGCTCTCGGCCAGGTGACCATTGACGGCGATCACCAGGCGCTCGGTACGGTTACCCAGCACCTCCAGGCGCTCCTCGAGGGCCTCACGACTCTCGGCATCGAGCCCCTCCAGCCCGCCCATCAGGGCATCCAGCTCCTCGATGCGCCACTCGATCTCGTCAAGCAGCTCGGCGGCCACGGGCGCCTGCGCCAGCAACTCGGTGACATCGCCCTGGCCAAGCATGTGCAGACGGCTGTAGAAGAGCTCGAAGCGCAGCCGTAGCCCGGAGAGGGCTGCGTCGGGTTGTGCGAGGTAGCTGCGCATCTGCACGGTGTCACGGTCGAGCTTGTAGGCGTGCCAGACGGTATCACCGCCGACACTGCCCGCCAGGCTGTCCTGGCGCCAGGAGACCAGACCCACCACGACCAGGGCGGCGGCGAACAGCACTAGGGCACTGATTGCGCCCAGCCTCAGGCGAAGGGGCAGCCTCAGCATGACCGATGCCCCGCCGACATCCTCAGTTCAGGGCGCATGGATCTCGGCCACGTGCCACACCGAGCGAAAGCGCACCACTTCGTTATGCAGCTCCGGATGATCATCGAAGGGGTAGAGCACAAAGAGCGGCCCGAACTCGCGAATCGGTATCGGCTCGTCGTTGAGACTCATGGCCAGGATCACGTCGTAATCATGCAGCTCCTCCACGGGAATCTCCGCCCGGTATTCATTGAGGGCCTGCACCACGATGCTGTCCGCCCTGACACCCGCCGCGGCAAGGACGTCGCGCAGCAGCGGGCCCTGAAAGCAGCCCGATCCGCCATGCCAGGGAGTCTGGGTACATACCGTCAGTGGCGAAAGCGCGAGCAGCATCGAACGGTCGAAGAGCGCTGCCTCGCCAACATTGGGATGGGCGATATCACCGGAGACGGTCAGCAGGACCTCCCCCTCCGGGGTCGGCAGCTCACCAGCGACGGCGAGCACGGGCAGACAGGCCAGCAGGAGGGCGATGATCGACAGACGCATGGCGGGGACCCTTGGAGGCAGATTCGGGGCGCCAGACTACCCGATCACGACGGCATGGTCAGCTCGACGAAGGCGGCAGATCCGGATCGGGTAACGAACCCAACCCCTCGAGCAGGCGCAGCAGCAGGCCTGCCCGTGCCTCGAGCACGGCATTGCGCTGCAGCTGGTGGGAAAGCTCGAGCACGCCCGGGGCGACAAGCTCTGCCTCCTGCAGCTGATCATGGTAGGCGGCCAGCAGCGTCAAGTCGGCGGCACGACTGGCTTCCCAGGCCTCATCCGACAGCGCCAGGGCATCACGTGCCTCCTCCCCCAGGGCCCGCTCCAGCCGCCCGCCGAGCCGCTCTACCTGGTCACGCCAGCCCGCCTCGGCCGTTTCGGCACAGGCCAGCATGGCATCGAGGTCCTCCTCGGCCTCCACCAGGCAGGCATGCAACTCGTGCTGGAGCGTATCGACCCGGGCGGACGGTTCGGACTGGGCCAGGAGCGGCCCGCATACGAGGGCAAGGGCGGCCAACAGGGTGGCGGCTGGCAGGGAGCGCGGCATGACGGACTCACAACAGGCAGGAAGATGGATACCCATAAACAGCTGGGGGGCGTTCACGCCCCCCAGCATAGTGGCTTGTCGAGAGAAACTCTAAGCCGATCAGCCGTGCAACTGGTGCCCTTCCTCGTGAGGCTTGACGACCACCAGGTCCTCGTAGGCGTGCCAGCTGGCGAAGCCCAGCACCGGCAGGATCAGCGCCAGCCCGATATAGAAGGTCAGCACCCCGACCAGCACGCAGACGGTGAGGATGGCAGCCCACAGCAGCATCGGGCGGAAGTTACGCGAAACGGTTCGCACGCTGGCCTCGATGCCCTCCATGAAGGTGAGGTCGTGGTGCATCAGGGTGGGGATCGCCACCACGCTGATGGCGAAGGCGCCGAAGGCCAGCACGCTGCCCAGCAGCGTGCCTACGGCGATCATGCCGAGCCCCTGCGGGGTCGTCAGCAGCGCCGCATAGAGGGCGTCGGGGCTGGGCACGTCGAAGCCGAAGAAGAGCGCGAACAGCAACGTGGCTACGCGGATCCAGGCCATGAAGAAGATCATCATCATCACGCCCATCATCGCCAGCTGACCGGCATGGGGTCGCCAAGCGCCGAAGGCGTCGCCCAGATGGGGCGCGCGATTGGCCTCCAGGGCACGGCTGATGCCGTAGGAGCCCACCGCGACCAGCGGCCCGATGAACATGAAGCCAGCCACCAGCGGCAGCAGCCAGTGCCACAGGCCAAGATAGATGGCACCGACGGTAACGGCGATGCTCAAGCCGACCCAGAACATGCCATAGGCGAGGCTGACCGCGGCGGCCTGCCGGAAGTCCTCGATACCGGCGGCGAGCCAGGCCCTGGGGCGCTCCATGCCCACCGGCTGGATGGTGATCCTGACGCCAGGCGCTGCCGACGCGTCACGTGCTTTCGCGATTGCCGCATTCATGTGTCACCTCTCTTCACCGATTACCGCCCGACCGGCTCGGGCACTACGCGAATGGTTCCGGCGCGAGTCCGGCCCATCGAGACACGTTAACGGGGCCTTTCCTCGTTAACCCTGTCTTAATCTAGTTGATCCGAGTCAACTCTGCAGGGAATTGAGCTTGCTTTTTTCACGCAGCGCACGGCACTGAAAAAGCGAAGGGCCCCGACACTCGGTCGGGGCCCTTCGCAAGGCCGATCAGACGTGGCGCGAGCCACTCGCCCTCAGCGCACGATCATCACCGACACCTTGGAGTGGTGCACCACGTGCTCGGCATTGGGGCCGAGCACGTAGTCGGCGAACTTGCGCTTGTTGTGGGAGGCCATGACGATCAGGTCCACCTCCAGCTTCTTGGCGGCCTTGACGATCGCCTCCCAGGGCGAGCCGTCGACGATGACACTCTGGGCCGTGATGTCCTCGGGCACGTGGTTGCGGATGAACTCGTGCTGGGCCTCCTTGATCGCCTCATGAGCCTTCTTGGCGAAGTCCTTGGGAAAGTAGGAGCCGACCAGCGGCATGCGGTAGTCCGGCAACACCGTCACCACGTGCAGCGAGGCACCGAAACTGCGGCACAGCGCCACCGCCGTCGGCAGCGCCTTGACCCAGGAGGCCTCCTCGTTGAGGTCCACAGTCAACATGATCTTCTGGTACATGACGCTCTCTCCCTCAGGCTGATGTCGCCGCGGCACTGCGATCACGCCGCCGGCGCTGCATCACTACGATCAGGCCGAACACCAGGAAGGCCGGGATCCACATCAGCTCCTTGGTCCAGCGGTCCACCGGGGCCAGCACCTCGACGATCTCCTGATCGAAGTCGAAGCCCAGGTCCGAGGCCTGGCTGCCATAGGCCACCATGTCGACGATGGCCTTGTCGTCCTCGATCAGCAGCATCAGGCCCAGGTTGTCGAGGCGCTCCTGGCCCGTCTCCCCTTCCGGCACCGGCAGCTGCATGTAGGTGGTCAGCGGGTCGCCGAAATCATCCTCACCGAGGATCTGCAGACGCAGGGTGCTGTCCTCTTCGACATTGCCCAGCGCCTCGACGAACTGCGCCGGCGGCACCTCCCGATAGGGGTCATGGATCATGTCCATCCAGAAGCCGGGGCGGAACAGGGTGAAGGCCACCAGCAGCAGCACGATGGACTCATACCAGCGGTTACGGGCGAGCATGAAGCCCTGGGTGGCCGCGGCGAAGATCAGCATGGCGATGGTCGAGACCACGAAGATCACCACCCCCTGCAGGGGCGTGACATCGATCAGCAGCAGGTCGGTGTTGAAGATGAACAGGAACGGCAGCGCCGCGGTGCGCAGGCTGTAGTAGAAGGCCTGGAAGCCGGTGCGGATCGGGTCACCCCCCGAGACCGCGGCCGCGGCGAAGGAGGCGAGGCCCACCGGCGGCGTGACGTCCGCCATGATGCCGAAGTAGAACACGAATAGATGCACCGCGATCAGCGGCACCAGCAGGCCGTTCTGCTCGCCCAGCTGGACGATCACCGGGGCCAACAGTGCCGACACCACGATGTAGTTGGCCGTGGTGGGCAGGCCCATGCCGAGGATCAGGCTGAGCACCGCGGTGAAGATCAGGATCAGCATCAGGTTGCCCATGGAGAGGATCTCCACCACGTCGGCCAACACCAGGCCGACCCCGGTCTGGGAGACCGCACCGACGATGATGCCGGCGGTGGCAGTGGCGATACCGATGCCGATCATGTTGCGGGCACCGGTGACCAGGCCGTTCCACAGGTCCAGGGCCCCCTCGCGCAGGTCCGCTGCCATCTCGCTGCGACCACGGAAGATCGCCGTGATGGGACGCTGGGTGAGGATGATGAAGACCATGAACACCGTGGCCCAGAAGGCGGAGAGGCCCGGGGAGAGGCGCTCCACCATCAGGCACCAGATCAGCACGATCACCGGCAGGATGAACTGCAGGCCGACCATCACCGTGGGGCGGGTCTGGGGCAGCTTGTAGATGGGGGTGTCCGGGTCGTCGAGCTCCAGCTCGGGATAGTTCGAGGCGACCTTGAGCAGCCCCACGTAGATCACCGCCAGGCCCACGGCCACTACCCAGGGCGTGGCATCACCCAACACCGGCTTGAGCCAGCCCAGGCCGTAGTAGACCACGAGGGCCGTGATCATCATCAGCAGCAGGCCGCCGAGGAACCCGATCACCTTGCGCACCAGGGGCTTGGGCGGATTGCTGCTCTCCAGCCCCTGCAGCCCGGCCTTGAGGGCCTCGAGGTGGACGATATAGATCAGTGCGATATAGGAGATCAGTGCCGGCAGGAAGGCGTGCTTGATGACCTCGACGTAGGAGATGCCTACGTACTCGACCATCAGGAAGGCCGCAGCCCCCATGACAGGCGGCATGATCTGGCCATTGACCGAGGAGGAAACCTCGACCGCCCCGGCCTTCTCGGCGGAGAAGCCGACACGTTTCATCATCGGTACAGTGAAGGTGCCGGTGGTCACCACGTTGGCGATGGAGGAGCCCGAGATCAGGCCGGTCATGCCCGAGGCCACCACTGCGGCCTTGGCCGGCCCGCCCTTGTAGTGGCCGAGCAGCGAGAAGGCGACCTTGATGAAATAGTTGCCGGCCCCGGCCTTGTCGAGCAGGGCACCGAACAGCACGAACAGGAAGACGAAGCTGGTCGAGACCCCAAGCGCGATGCCGAAGACCCCCTGGGTCGTCAGCCACTGGTGGTTGACCAGGCCGAAGAGGCTGACCCCGCGATGGGAGAGGATGCCCGGCATCCAGGGCCCGGCCAGCGAATAGAAGATGAAGATCGAGGCGATGATCGCCAGCGGCGGTCCGAGCGCCCGTCGCGTGGCCTCCAGCAGCAGCACGATACCCGCCACGCCGATGATCACGTCCTGCAGGATCGGTGCACCGGGGCGTTGGGCCAGCTGCTCGTAGAACATGAACATGTAGGCGCCACAGAAGGCCGCCGCCGCCGCCAGGACCCAGTCCTGGATGGGGATGCGATCGCGGGGCGAACGCTTGAGCGCCGGATAGGCCATGTAGGCCAGGAAGAGCGCGAAGGCCAGATGGATGGAGCGGGACTCGGTGGCGTTGAAGACGCCAAACCCCAGCATGAACGGCAGCGGGGACGCGATCCACAGCTGGAAGAGCGACCAGGCTGCGGCAATGCTGACCAGCAGCTTGCCCGGCGTACCGGCCGGCTTGCGGGCCCCGGTATCCGTCGAGGCGACCATATCCTCCAGGTCGACCTCGTGCCCGGCGGCCCTCTTGTTGTCCTCAGTCATAAGCGTGCCCTGCTCTGTAACGTTTGCCCTGGGAACCCTTGCTGGTGATGCCACTCGGCATCCCAAACAGAATGCGCGGCCCCCTCGGGTGACCGCGCATTCTTCACCGAGGTGATGTCACCTCAGATTGTCGGATCACTCGATCCAGCCCTGCTCGCGATAGTAGCGGGCAGCCCCGTCATGCAGCGGTGCGGAGAGGCCTGAGGAGACCATCTCTTCCGGATCGAGGTTCTCGAAGGCCGGGTGCAGCTGCTTGAAGCGGTCGAAGTTGTCGAAGATCGCCTTGACGGTCTGGTAGACGATGTCCTCGTCGGCCTGGGCGGTGGTCACGAAGGTCGCCGCCACGCCAAAGGTCTCGACATCCTCGTCGTTGCCCTTGTAGAGGCCACCAGGAATCACCGACTTGGAGTAGTAGGGGAACTCCTCGACGATGCCGTCGATGGCCTCGCCGGTCAGCGGGATCAGGCGCGCATCCACGGTGGTAGTGGCCTCCTGGATGGAGCCATTGGGGTGACCGACCACATAGACCATGGCATCGACATTGTTGTCGGCCAGGGCCGCGGCCTGCTCGGCGGCATCCAGCTGGGAGGCCAGGGCGAAGGTATCCTCGGTCCAGCCCTTGGCTTCCATCACCACTTCCATGGTGTTGCGCTGACCGGAGCCGGGGTTGCCGATATTGACGCGCTTGCCTTCCAGGTCATCGAGGGTCTCGATGCCGGAGTCGGCGCGGGCCAGCAGGGTCAACGGCTCACCGTGGACACGGAAGACTGCGCGCAGGTCCTCGTAGGCGTCGCCCTCGAAGTTGCCGGTGCCGTTGTAGGCCTGGTACTGGACGTCGGACTGCACCACGCCCATGTCGAGCTGACCGGACTTGATGCCGTTGACGTTGGCCACCGAGCCGCCGGTGGAGGGCGCGTTGCACTTGATGTTGGCATCTTCCAGACGGTTCACCAGGCGGCAGACGGACTGGCCGACCACATAGTAGACGCCGGTCTGGCCACCGGTACCGATGGTGATGAACCTCTCCTCGTCCTGGGCCATGGCCGGTGACGCGAACATCGCGGCCCCCAGGATTGCGCCGGTGAAGGCAGCAGCAGAGAATGCGTGGCGTTTCATGGACATACCTCTTTGACGTTGTCGGCAAGCGAGCGGAAGGATCGTGACCACACCGGGTTCCGAATCTACCACCCTCTTCTACTTTAGCGAAAAAACGACTCCGGGGATAATGACCGGAGGCAAGGCCGGCTGAACATGGCCGACGGGTTTATTCACCCGTAGTCTAGTCCCGCTGAACGTTTATGAAGCGTTAATCTTTTGCTGCGGCGCAGCAAGGCGAGAAAGCCCCGCCTGCTCAACAGTGGGGCTTTGCCTTATCCAGCCTTGTATTAACGAAGTATGACTAAGCCCTGCCTCACGACGCCTTCATGATCAACGCCTGCTTCTCGTCCTTCATGGCCGTGAACTCGGCCTCGTAGAAGAACTCGCTCTCCCCCAGCGCCGGCTGCAGGTGGTTGAGCCAGGTGGCTTCTTCGTCGTATTTCGCGAAGAACGGCCGCTGCACCCAGTCGCTGTCGCGACCCTGGATGAAACGCAGCACAAAGACCTTCTCGCCCTGAATCTCGGTGACCCCCTGGATCTCCACCTTGCCCGGATCGGCAGACATGGAGGGCCCACGGGCGGTGCGCGCCAGGCCCGGCACCTGCTTCATCGCCTCGCGGTAGATCTCCCAGGCTCGCACCAGCGGCACCTCGAAGTAGTGGCGGGCGCCGGTGTCGCGCTCCACAAACATGTAATACGGGATCATCCCCAGGCGCACCTGGGTGGTCCACATGCGTGCCCACTGGCCGGCATCGTCGTTGATGTGCTTGAGCAACGGCGCCTGGGTACGGATTTCCGCCCCGGTGGCCCGGATGCGGCGGATCGCCTCGCGGCAGATGGGGGTGTCCATCTCCCTCCAGTGGTTGAAGTGCGCCATGAAGGCGACATGCTTCCCGGCAGCCACCAACTCTCTGAACAACTCGAGGATATCCTCGGCGTCCGGGTCGGTGACAAAGCGGTAGGGCCAGAAGGTCAGGCTCTTGGTGCCGATGCGGATGTCCTGGACGTGATCCAGCTCCGGCGCCATCAGCCCCTCCAGGTACTGACGCAGGTGCTTGGCCTTCATCACCATGGGGTCGCCGCCGGTCATCAGCAGGTCGGTGACCTCGGTGTGCTCGGCCAGGTAGCGGTGCAGGGAATCCGCTTCATTGGAGGCGAACTTCAGGTCCTTGTCGCCGACGAACTGCGCCCAGCGGAAGCAGAAGGTGCAGTAGCTGTGGCAGACCTGCCCCTGGCTGGGGAAGAACAGCACCGTCTCGCGGTACTTGTGCTGCATGCCGGGCAGCGGCTCGCCATCGAGCAGCGGCAGGTTGAGGTCCATCTGCCCCGCCGGATGCGGGTTGAGTTCGGAGCGGATGCGCTCGATCACCGGCTTCATCTCGGCGGCGGAGGCCTCGCGGCGCATCAGCTCGGCCACCTCCTCGAAGTGCTCGGGAAGCAGCATGCCGCGCTGGGGAAAGGTGAGCTGGAAGACCGGATCCGCGGGGATATTCTCCCAGTCGATCAGCTCCTCGATCACGTACTCGTTGACACGGAACGGCAGCACCTGGCTGACGACCCGCATGTCGAAGCGCAGGTCGTCAGGCAGCTTCTGGATCGCCTCGATCTTGTCGAGCTGGCGGTGGGTGTAGACCTTGAACTGGCGGGCCTCGAAGGCCTCGGCCGCCGGGTTGTCCAGCTCGATATTGACGCTCTGGTTCATCTCGCCTCCTCATGTTGTCGCGTCCGGCGCGCCCGGGCACAGGGGCCCGGGGCTTCCGCCACGGGAGGCGGTGCCGGCATCGGTTATCGGGGGGGTGGCTATTGGTACAGGGGCGAGGCTGGAGTTGCAACTTTGTGCGCCGATTTGCAACGAATGTCGCGAAAGTGACAGGAAAGCGCAACACCCCTTTTCATCCGGCTGTTACCATTTAGGGCTTGCGAATGAGCCTGGCGGTAATGCGTTGCAGCCTTGGCGCACCAACCAGAATCAACGAGAAGGCGATAGGCCAGGCGATATAGAAGGCACGCCACCAGCGGCCGACAAAACCCTCACCCAGACCGGTATTGACCCAAGTGATCACGAAGGTCATCAGGAACACCATATACAGCGACATCAACACGGCGAAGACGAGAGGCGCGAGGCGCGGCGGGAAGAACATCGGGACTCCTGATAGCCTGAGGGAAGGAGATGGACGGGGCCTATTATAGGCCGACCA
The DNA here is from genome assembly GCF_057169305.1 of Halomonas sp. C10-5. NCBI lineage: Bacteria > Pseudomonadati > Pseudomonadota > Gammaproteobacteria > Oceanospirillales > Halomonadaceae > Halomonas > Halomonas sp. C10-5. The sequence continues at coordinate 800,902 of NZ_CP175665.1, read as the reverse complement.
CCGCGAATGGCTCCCGTGCCCCTTGTTCGCAGGTCACGGGAGGTCGCATGCCCCTGGAGGTCTCATGGAACTGCTTGCCTGCCAACCCGCCATACCCGCCATTCGCTGCCGCGGCGACCAGCTCACCTGGCTGCGCCAGCTGAGCCGCGAGATCGAGTCCCGTTGCCAGGCGAGTCGTCCCGACCTGATCGTGCTGCCCGAGCTTACCACCCTGGAGTACGGCAGCAGCGCCTTCGCGTGTCTGAGAGATCTGGACGACGACCTGCAGGGGCCCGTCTACGAACGCTTCAGCGAGCTGGCCCGACGCCTGGGCTCCACCATCGCCTACGGCACGGCCCGTCGTGGCGAGCAGGGGCGTCATATCAGTCAGGTGCTGGTGGGGCCGGATGGCGCCCTGGCCGGGGTCTACGACAAGCTGCACTGTGCCCAGTTCGGTGCCTCGGCCGAAGCGGCCCATTTCACGCCCGGCGAGTCTCTGCTGGTGTTGGACATCGCCGGCTGGCGGGTCGGTGTGATGATCTGCTACGACCTGCGCTTCCCCGAACTGGCGCGGCGCCTGGCCGCCGAGGGGGTGGAGCTGGTGCTGCACCCGGTGGCCTTCACCCGCGACTTCTCCTTCGCCAGCTGGCACGCCTTCGTCACCGCCCGCGCCATGGAGAACCAGCAGTGGTGGCTGAGTCTCAACCGCGCCGGCGAGGCCTGGGGTCACTCCCTGCTCTGTCCGCCGCTGGTGGACGAAGCCCATGCCGCCGAGGATTTCGGCCCGCACGAGGCGTGGCGCCGAGTGTCACTTTCCAGACAGGCCCTGGTCGAAGCCCGGGAGCGACTGCCGCTCTCGCGCGACCGTCGCGACGACCTGGCCGGGCTGCCACTGTGGCAGCCATGAGCAAACGCAACCGAGGAGGCAGCATGATCGAATGTATCCAGGGCGATATCGCCCGGCAGCCCGACATCGAGGCGGTGGTCAACGCCGCCAATACCCAGCTGCGCCCCGGCGGCGGCGTGGCCGGTGCCCTGCACCGCGCCGCTGGCCCCGAGCTCGACCGTGCCTGCCGCTCCCTGGCGCCGATCCGCCCGGGCGAGGCGGTGATCACCGCTGCCTTCGAGCTGCCCAACCACCGTGTCATCCACTGCCTGGGGCCGGTCTACGGCGTGGACGAGCCCGCGGAGGCGCTGCTCGCCGCCTGCTATCGCAACGCCCTGGAGCTTGCCGAACGCGAGGGTCTGCACTCCATCGCCTTCCCGGCGCTCTCCGCCGGCGCCTTTGGCTACCCGCTGGAGGAGGCCGCGCGGGTGGCACTGGAGACGGTATCCACCACCCTGCCCCGCTGCCCGCATCTGGAGCGGGTGCGATTCGTGCTCTTCGATGCCAGGAGCACCGCGCTCTTCCGGCGTCTGCTCGACGAGCTGCAGGTAGGGTAGCGACCTACCCCACGTTGTAGCCGAGGGTTCGCGGCAACCACAGGGCGATCTCAGGGAACACCGCCACCAGCGCCAGGGCGCCGGCCATGGCCACCACGAACAGCAGCGCCCAGCCCACGGTCTGCTCCAGGCGGATCTTCGCCACTTCGGTGGTCACCATCAGGTTGACCGCCACCGGCGGGGTGAACTGGCCGATGGCGATGTTCATGGCCAGCAGGATGCCGAACCACACCGGATTCCACTCGAAGTGCTGCATCACCGGAATCAGGATCGGCATCATGATCAGGTAGATGGAGATAGCGTCGAGCAGCATGCCGGCGGCCAGCACCGCCAGCATGACCAGCACCAGCAGCACCACGCCGCTGTCGGAGAGCGAGATGATCCACTCCGCCAGGTGGCGGAAGGTGCCGAGCATGGTGCCCGCCCAGGCGAAGATGCCCGCCAGGGCGATGATCAGCATCACCACGCCGGAGATCACCGCCGCCTCGCCGAACAGCGCCCAGAGATCGCGCCAGCCGAGCTCACGGGTGACGAAGAGTCCGATCACCACGCCGTAGGCCACCGCCACCACCGCAGCCTCGGTGGGGGTAAAGAGCCCGCTGCGCAGCCCGCCAAGGATCAATATTGGCGCGAACAGCGCCGGCAGCGCCTGCTTGAAGGTCTCGCCCACCCTGAGGCGCTCCGCGCCCGCCACCGACATCCCGCCTTCCCAGCCCCGCCCTTCCCATCCATAACGCCTGGAGACGATCAGCGCCGGCACCAGCAGGGCCAGGCCGGCCAGTATCCCGGGGAAGAGCCCGGCGGCGAACAGCGCCCTCAGGTCGACCCCGGGCACCACGATGGAGTAGAGGATCAGCGCCACCGAAGGCGGAATCAGGATCGCCGTGGAGGCCGAAGCGGCGATCAGCGTGGCCGAGAACGGCTTCGGATAGCCGGCCTTCGTCATGCTGGGCAGCATCACCATGGCCACTGCGGCGGCGTCCGCCGGCCCCGAGCCACTCATGCCCCCCATGATCATGCACACCAGCACCGCGACCAGCGCCAGGCCGCCGTGGCGCGGGCCGATCAGCGCCTGGGCGAAGCGCACCAGGCGCAGGGCGACACCTGAGCGCTCGAAGATGAGCCCGGTGAGGATAAATAGCGGGATGGCGATCAGCGGGTACTTGGCAATGCTGTTATAGGTGTTGGTGCCGAGGGTGGCGAGCATCGCCGGCGACAGCCCAGCCAGTATTCCCGTGGCACCGGCCAGCGCCAGGGAGAAGGCGACAGGCACCCCGGCAATGAGCAGGCCGGCAAAGGCCAGCAGCATCCACAGGTCAGGACTCATCGTCGAGCCTCCCGCGCAGGCGGTCCCGGGTCTGCTGCAGCTGGCGCACCAGCATCACAGCCGCCAGGAGTGGCAGCCAGACGATATACCACCACTGAGGCAGCCCCAGTCCCGGCGAGAGGGTCTCCCACTGGTACTCCTGCCAGGCCAGCTTCGCGCCGAACCAGCTGATCAGGCCCAGCACGGCGATGCCGCAGGCACCCTGGAAGATCACCAGCAGCCGGCGCGGCCCGGTCGGAAGGGCACGCTCCAACATGCCGATGCGGATATGGCCGTTGCGGCGCAGCGCCACGGCGGCACCGGCGAAGGTCAGCACCACCAGCAGGAACACCGAGAGCTCCTCGGTAAAGGCCAGCGAGCCGCCGGTGATGTAGCGGGTCACCACGTTACCCAGGCTGATCAGCGAGATGATCACCAGGGCCAGGGCGGCCAGCCAGCGCTCCGGCCTGGCGTCCGGGGAAGGGATCATGGGTTACCTCACAAGGCAGCGGCCGGCCACTAGGGCCGGCCGGTCAGTCAGAAGGAAGGGCGGGGATCAGCGCGACTCGACAGAGGCACGGGCGGCCTCGACGATCTCCTCGCCGATCTTGGGAATCCACTCGTCGTGAACACCGGCGGTGGCCTCAACGAAGGCCTGGTACTGCTCATCGGAGAGCTCGGTGACGGTGACGCCGCGCTCCTGGATGGCGGTCAGGCGCTCGCTCTCCTCCTCGCGGGTCATGGCGATCTCCCACTCGCCCGCTTCCACTGCGGCCTCGCGCAGGATCTCGCGGTCACCCTCCTCGAGGGACTCCCACACCTGACGGTTCACGGCGAAGATCAGCGGATCGTTCATGTAGTTCCACAGGGTCAGGTGCTCCTGACCCACCTGGTCGATGCGCGCCACGTCGAACACCGAGAGCGGGTTCTCCTGGCCGTCCACCGCGCCGGTGGTCAGCGCGGGCTTGGCGTCGGCCCAGCTCATCTGGGTGGGGTCGGCGCCCAGGGCGTCGAAGGTGTCCTGGAACAGCGGCGAACCCACCACGCGGATCTTCAGTCCTTCGAGGTCGGCAGGCTCATCGATCGCCTCCCGCGAGTTGGAGAGCTGGCGGAAACCATTCTCGCCCCAACCCAACGGAATCACGTCGCGGGACTCGATGGCCGCGAATATCATCTTGCCGGCCTCGCCGCCGGTAACCGCATCCACCGCCGCCTCGTCGGGCAGCAGGAAGGGCAGCGAGAAGAGGTTGAGCTCCGGCACCTGGGGCGACCAGTTGATCGTGGAACCCACCGCCGCGTCGATCAGACCGGAGCGCATGGCGGAGAATTCGCGGGTCTGGTCGCCGTTGACCAGCTGGGAGTTGGGGTAGACGCGCATGGTGATGCGTCCTTCGGTGCGCTCCTCCACCAGCTCGGCCCATTTCTCGGCGGCCTGGCCCCAGGGGAAGGCGTCGGAAAGCACGGTTGAGATGGCGATCTCCCGCGCCTGCACGGAGAGCGAGCCGGAGAGCAGAGCGGCGCCGGCCAGGGCGGCGGTCAGCTTGGCAAGCGATCGATGGGTAGTCATGGCGTGTCCTTGCAGCGGCGTCCCGAAGGCATCGAGACGCAATTATGGTTATGGATCAAGCGATGCAGTCGTGCGACTGCATCCAACTATTCTAGGGCGAGCAGCGTTGAATGACAGCCCGTGATGGCCCTAGTCACAGCGGGACTCCGCCCCCGGCCAGCTGACACAGTTCCCCACCTCGATGTCGAGCGCCTCGAAGGTACCGGCATTGACCTCCAGTGCGGCCCGATAGGACACCCCGGGGCGGGTCACCGCGCAGTCGGCGGGGTCACTCGAGCCGCAGGGCTGCATGGTGTGGGTCGAGACGATGCGCCCTTCCCCGTCGATGAAGGCGATATCCAGCGGGATCAGGGTGCGGTACATCCAGAAGCCACTACCGCCGGCCTGGTCGCCGGGATAGAGGAATAGCATGCCGGCGTCCTCGGCGAGCCGCTCGCGCGCCATCAGCCCGCGGCTGCGCTCGGCCGGCTCATCCGCCACCTCGACCCGGAAGTCATGCTGCCCTGAGTCGCCGTGAACGGCGAGCGGCCAGCGCTCCGCGGGTGCCTCGGCGAGGCTCGCCGCGGGCAGCGCGAGCGAGCCGAGGGCGAGGATAGCGGTATGAAGGAGGTGTTTCATGGCAGGCTCCTGGTGTCATCGCCGGCGGCGGAAGCCTCCGGCATCAGGTGGATACCCATGGCGAGCAGCGAGACCTGCACCGCCTCGCCCCGTGCCAGTCCGTTGCGGCGGGCGGCGTGGGTGGCGATCTCGAAGCCGAGCCGCTGCGGGGTGTGATCGAAGGCCAGGGTCACCGAGGTCATCCCGCCCAGCACCACCAGTTCCTCGACCCGGGCACGCACCGGGTTCTCGCGCTCGCCCAGCGAAGGCCGCCCGCGTCGGTGCAGCACCACATCCGAGGGCGGCAGGTACCAGACCACCCGGGCACCCGGCGGCAGCGACGCCAGCCCCTCGGCCACCTCCAGCCGCCAGGGACCCCAGGCCAGCCGGCGCTCACCGCCCTCCTCCACCACCTCGCCGGTAAACACATTGTGGCGGTCCAGCAGGCGCGCCACCTGCGGCGACACCGGGCGACGGAACAGCGACTCAGGTTGGCCCTCCTGCAGGGTGCGCCCGGCGTGCAGCACGCAGAGGCGATCGGCCAGCGCCGCCGCCTCGTCGAGGTCGTGGGTGACCAGCACGATGGGGATGCGGATCTCCTGGCGCAGCAACGCCAGCTCGCGCTGCAGGCGCCGACGGGTGACCTGGTCCACCGCCGAGAAGGGCTCGTCGAGCAGCAGCACCCGGGGATTGCGCGCCAGCGCCCGGGCCAGGGCCACCCGCTGGCGCTGGCCGCCGGAGAGCTCGGCCGGATGGCGCCCGGCCAGGCCGTCCAGGCGCACCCGCGTCAGCCACTCCTCGGCACGCCGGCGGCGTTCGGCAGGGGGCAGGTGGCCCAGGGCGACCATGACATTACCCAGGGCGGTCAGATGGGGGAACAGCGCATAGTCCTGGAACACCAGTCCGACCCGGCGCCGCTGTGGCGGCAGGGAGAGCCGCCTGCCGGCATCGAACCACAGGGCATCGCCACAGGCGATGCGTCCACCGGCCGGGCGATAGAGCCCGGCCACCGCACGCAACAGGGTCGTCTTGCCACTGCCGGAGGGACCCACCAGGGCCAGCAGTTCGCCGGCCGCGCAGTGGAAGTCGGCGGCTAGCGGGATGGGCCCTGCCTGATGGAGGCTGACGGAGAGGCTGATGGACGGAACCACGGGCTCAGCCACGGCGCCACCTCCGCCGGCCCGCCAGGCCGTAGACCACGCCGATGGTGAGGAAGGAGGCCAGCAGCAGCATTGCGGACATGGTGGCCGCGCCGCTCTCGTCGAAGGCCTGCACCCGATCGTAGATGGCGATGGCCAGGGTGCGGGTCTCGCCGTCGATGGCGCCACCCACCATCAGGATCACCCCGAACTCCCCCAGGGTGTGGGCGAAGGTGAGGGCCAGGGCCGAGACGATACCCGGCCACACCAGCGGCAGTTCGATGCGCCACAGGGTATGCGCCGGCGACAGCCCGCTGCACCAGGCCGCCTCGCGCAGGTTGCTCGGTACCGCCTCGAAGGCGCGCTGTACCGGCTGGACCGCAAAGGGCAGGTTGGCCACCAGGGAGGCGAGCAGGATGCCCTCGAAGGTGAAGTTGAGCCCCGAACCGAACAGCCGCTGCCAGAGCCCGCCGAAGGGCGCCTCGACGCCGAAGGCCTGCATCAGATAGAAGCCCAGCACCGTGGGTGGCATCACCAGAGGCAAGGCCACCAGCGCCTCGCCCAGCGGCTTGGCGCGGGAGCGGCTGGTGGCCAGCGCTCGCCCCAGCCAGATCCCCAGCGGCAGCAGCAGCAGGCAGGTCAGGGTCGCCAGGTGCAGCGAGACCGAGAGTGCGGTCCAGTCCATCAGGGGGCTGTATCCCCGGGGAGGCGGAAGCCATAGTCGGCCAGGATCCCGCGGGCCTCCTCCTCCTGCAGCCAGGCATAGAAGGCACGCGCCGTCTCCCCTGCGCCCTCGACCAGCGCCATGCGCTGTACCAGCGGCGCATGCCAGGACTCGGGAATCAGCACATGCTCGCCGCGCTCGGCGATAGGCGGCGCCAGGGCCAGTGACCAGGCCACCAGGCCCCCGCGGGCGTCACCGGAGAGGGCGAAGCGGGCGGCCTGGGAGACGTTCTCCCCCAGCACCCTCAGCGGCGTGCTCCCCTCCCACAGGCCAGCATGCTCCAGCGCCTGGCGGGCGGCCACGCCGTAGGGGGCGTGCTCGGGATTGGCCAGGGCAAGACGCGGCCGGCCCTGCCCCGCGGCGTGGGCATCGAGCGCCTCCTGCACCGCGGCCAGCGGGGCCTCCTCACCCGGCAGCTCCCCCTGCCCTCTCGGCTGCAGCCAGGCCAGGCGCCCCACCGCATAGACCACACCCTCATTCTCGAGGTGGCCTTCCTCGTGCAGCGCCAGCACATAGGCCTCGTCGGCAGAGAGATAAAGCTCGAACGGGGCACCCTGGGCGATCTGGCGGCGGAAGTTGCCGGAGGAGCCGAAGTTGAGTCGCAGCTCGCGACCGGTCTCGGCCGTGAAGCGCTCGGCGGCCTCGCTCAGGGCGAACTGCAGGTCCGAGGCGGCAGCCACGGTGGGAGGCGCGGCGGCGATGGCCAGCGGCGAGAGGAGCAGGGCAAGCCCCAGCAGCAGGGCGCGACATCCCGAGCGGGGGAAAAATGGCATGACGAGGCTCCGACGGGCATGAATGGACGCATTGTCCGACACCCCGCCGATGCCCACAACCCGCCCGGTGTTCCTGTCAGGGCTATCGCAGTTAGCCATGCGGCGATAGCGAAAGGCGCCGGGGACAGGTCGAAGAGGGGGTCCTATGCCAGGGATGGCATCGGTAGCGCCCAGGGACGGGTTCACAGCGCCCCCTCGAAGGCCTGTCGCCGGAGAAGCCTTGAGCGGTGTTTCTATCTGCGATAGCCCTGGTGTTCCTGTTGCGAGCCACGCCGGGCGCTGTTCAGCTCGTGGCGACGCCGGCGAAGATGGCGCGCAGGTCGGTCTCCTCCTCGCGGCGACCGAGGTCGAGCAGTCCTTCGAGGCTCACCAGGTGGCCAACCACGGCTTCACGGGCCCCCTCGGCATCCCCCGCACCCAGGGCCGCCAGCAGCCGCGGGTGGTCACCCTCCAGGTAGCAGGAACCAAGCGTGGGACGCTTGTAGAGGGCGATGACGATGGAGGTGCGCATCACCAGATCGGTGAGCATGGCTCCCAGCACACGATTGGGCGAGAGGGCGGCCAGGCGATGGTGAATGGTCAGGGAGTGGGCGATGCGTGCCGGTTCGTCGCCGCGGCCGTAGGCTTCGGCCTCGGCCCGCGCCTCGGCCTCCAGCGCCGTCAACACGCCAGGCTCAACTCCCTGGGCCGCGAGCAGCGCGGCCACCTCACCCTCCACCAGGCGACGGGCGGCGAAGGTCTCGCGGGTCTCCTCCACACTCGGCGAGCGCACTCGGGCCACCTGATTGGGACGCTGGTCGATGACATGGTCGGCGGCCAGGCGAGTCAGGGCGCGACGCACCACCGAGCGGCTGACGCCGAAGATCTCGCCCAATGCCACTTCAGGCAGGCGCGTACCCGGCGGCAGGCGCTGGCTGAGAACCGCCTGGCGCACCTGCTCGACGATATAGGGGTCGCTGATGCGCTCGCCGGCCCGAATGGCGGCCTCGACGTCGGCCTTCCAGGAGTGGCTCATGCTCTCTCGCTCATTGTGATCATCCTGGCCGCACCATCGCACTTTTCGGCACGAATGACCACACCGAGCGGGCATCCTGTATACAGGATGCCCGTGATCAGCACGTCGCTACATGCCTACCTTCACGGTCCGGGCAGATGGCCGGCGTTGACGTCGAGGATCTTCATCGTGTTGGTGCCGCCATGAGCGTTCATCTCGTCGCCCCGGGTGAGGATCACGTGGTCGCCGGGCTCGGCGATACCCTTCTCCACCAGCAGCGCCAGGGCGCGGTCGTTGAGCTCCTCCGCGCTCATCTCGCTGGTATCGAAGGGCAGCGAGACCACCCCGCGATAGAGCGCCATGCGCCGCTGGGCGATGGCGCTGTGGGCCAGCCCCACGATGGGCAGCCCCGAACGGATGCGCGAGGCGATCAGCGGCGTGTAGCCGGTGGAGGTCATGCAGGCGATGGCGGCCACGCCGGAGAGATGGTTGGCGGCGTACATGGCAGAGAGCGCGATGGTCTCGTCGATCTGGGTGAATCCCTCGTGGATGCGGTGCCCCGACTCCTGGGCGACCTTCTCGCGCTCGGCACCCAGGCAGACCCGGTCCATGGCCTCGATGGTCTCCACCGGGAAGTCGCCGGCGGCGGTCTCGGCGGAGAGCATCACCGCGTCGGTGCCGTCGAGTACGGCGTTGGCGACATCGAACACCTCGGCCCGGGTAGGCAGCGGAGACTCGATCATCGACTCCATCATCTGGGTGGCGGTGATCACCGCGCGGTTCAGCGTGCGGGCGCGCTTGATGATGCGCTTCTGGGTGCCGATCAGCTTCTCGTCGCCGATCTCCACGCCCAGATCACCACGCGCCACCATCACCGCCTCCGAGGCGCGGATGATGCCGTCCAGGGTCGCCTCGTCGGCTACCGCCTCGGCCCGCTCGAGCTTGGCCACCAGGCCGATCTCAGCCCCGGCCTCGCCGAGCAGCTCGCGGGCCTCGGCCATGTCGGCGGCACTGCGCGGGAACGAGACCGCCAGGTAGTCGACGCCGATCGCCACGGCGTTGGCCAGGTCCGCGCGGTCCTTGTCGGTGAGCGCCGGAGCCGAGAGGCCACCACCCTGCTTGTTGATGCCCTTGTTGTTGGAGAGCTTGCCGCCCACGGTCACGGTGGTGTGGATCTCGCGCCCCTCGACGCCGCTGACGTCGAGCACCAGCCGGCCGTCGTCGAGCAGCAGGCGGTCACCGGGGGTGACGTCCTCGATCAGCTGCTTGTAATCGCAGCCCACTCGCTCCCGGGTGCCCGCATCGCTTTCCAGCGCCATGTCGAGGATGAAGGCGTCCCCCTCCTCGAGCTCCACGGCACCCTCGGCGAAGCGGGCAATGCGGATCTTGGGGCCCTGCAGGTCGCCCAGGGCGGCCACGCTCCTGCCCTGGTGGGCGGCGATCTCGCGCACACGCTCGAGGCGACGGCGATGGTCATCGGCACTGCCGTGGGAGAAGTTGAGGCGCACCACGTCGACGCCGGCGGCAATCATCGCCTCGAGCACCCCCTCGCGGTCGCTGGCGGGGCCCAGGGTGGCGACGATCTTGGTGCGCCGGATGGGGTCGTGGATGGGGGCATGGGGGAGATGGCTCATGGCGTCCTCGGCAGGATCAGGATGGCACGGAAGTCGTTGACGTTGGTGCGCGTGGGGCCGGTAACGATCAGCCGCTCCAGCGCCTGGAAGAAAGTGTAGGCATCATTGCGTGACAGAAAGGTGGCCGGGTCAAGCCCCTGCTGTCGGGCACGGGCCCAGTCGGCATCGGCGATAAGGGCCCCGGCGTTGTCCTCGGAGCCGTCGATGCCGTCGGTGTCGATGGCCAGGGCATGGATGCCCGGCGCCCCCTGAAGCGCCTCGAAGAGCCCCAGCAGGTACTCGACGTTACGCCCACCGCGGCCATCGCCGCGCACCGTGACGCTGGTCTCGCCGCCGGAGAGCAGCAGCAGCGGCCGGGTGAGCCCTTCCTGGCTCGAGCGCGCCAGGCGCGCCTGGGCACGCCCCAGCTCGCGGGCCTCGCCCTCGAGGTCGTCGCCCAGCACGCGCACCTCCACACCGCACGCCGCGGCGGCTACACGGGCGGCCTCCAGGGCATCGGCGGCGCGAGCCAGCACCCGGGCGCGGTCGCGGGCGAAGCCGGGATCATCGGGCGCCGGCGCCTCGCCGGCCCCCTCGAGGTGGCGCCGCACCGCGTCGGGGATGGCGATGCCATGGCGCTCGAGGATCGCCAGGGCATCCGCCGGGGTGGTGGCGTCGGGCAGGGTCGGGCCGGAGGCGACTAGGGTCGGGTCGTCGCCGGGCACGTCGGAGATCACCCAGGTCAGCACCGGTGCCGGATGGGCCGCAGCGGCCAGGCGCCCGCCCTTGATCGCCGAGAGGTGGCGGCGCACGGTGTTGATCTCGCGGATCGGCGCCCCGCAGCGCAGCAGTTCGCGGTTGAGCGCCTGCTTGTCGGCCAGGGTGATGCCGGGCGCCGGCAGGCTCATCAGCGCCGAGCCGCCGCCGGAGATCAGCGCGATCACCAGGTCCTCCTCGCCCAGCGGCGCCACCGCCTCGAGCATGCGTCGGGCGGCCTCCTCGCTCAGGCCGTCGGGCATGGGGTGGGAGGCCTCGAGCACCTCGATACGCTCGCAGGGCGCCTCGTGCTCCTCGATACCGTGCCCGTAGCGGGTCACCACCAGCCCCTCGAGAGGGGCCTCGGACTGGTGGGCCTGCCAGGCGCGCTCCAGGGTCGCGGCCATGGCGGCGGCGGCCTTGCCGGCCCCTACCACCAGGGTGCGGCCGGCGGGCGGCGGGGGCAGCTCGCCGGGCAGCAGGCTGTCGGGATGCACGGCGTGCACGGCGGTGTCGGCCAGGCCGCGCAGCCAGCGCAGGGCCTCCGGCGCCGACAGCGCGGCGATGGCCTCGGGGGAGGATGGGGACGGCGTGTCGGCCATGGAGTTCTCCTCTGCGGCTGATGGCCCCACCGGGGCCATCCTGGAATTCTTGGGTCGTGATCGATCCGGGTTCGGGGATCATAAACAGCGATCCGGGTTCGGGGATCGTGAACGGTGATCCGGGTTCGGGGATCGCGAAAAAGGACCCGGCGGCAGGTCGTTCCTGCCACCGGGAAAGGCCGCCGGGGCGGCCGGAAGGCGTGCGACGACCCGACGCCCGCCTTCCGGAGCCTACCGGATTCTGCCGCTCGTCGCCGAACGGTGTCTGCCGGCAGGCCCTCGGGGAGCAGTCACCTCCCCTGCCCGCGCCGGCCCAGCACCGGGCCGGCGCCGGAACTCATGCCTGGCCCACCTCGTGGTTAGCCAGGGTCTCCAGGGCGCGCAGGATGCCGGCATGGTCCCACTCGGCGCCGCCGTTGGCGGCACAGGCCTGGAACAGCTGCTGGGCGTTGGCGGTACCGGGCAGCGCCAGGTCGAGGCTGCGCGCGCCTTCCAGTGCCAGATTGAGGTCCTTCTGGTGCAGCTTGATCTTGAAGCCGGGATCGAAGGTGCGCTGGATCATGCGCTCGCCGTGCACGTCGAGGATCTTCGACTGGGCCAAGCCGCCGAGCAGCGACTCACGCACCTTGGCCACGTCGGCGCCCGCCTTGGAGGCGAACAGCAGGCCCTCGGCCACCGCCTCGATGGTCAGGGCGACGACGATCTGGTTGGCCACCTTGCAGGTCTGGCCGGCGCCGTGGCCGCCGATATGGGTGATGGTCTTGCCCATCACCTCGAGGACCGGCCTGGCCCGGGTGAAGCCCTCGTCGGTGGCGCCCACCATGATGGTCAAGGCGGCGTTGATGGCACCGCCCTCCCCGCCGGAGACCGGGGCGTCGACATACTCGCCGCCGGCCTCATGGATGCGCCGGGCGAAGTCCTGGGTGGGGATCGGCGCGATGGAACTCATGTCGATCACCAGTGTGCCGGGCTTCAGGCCCTCGATGACCCCATTCTCGCCGAACAGCACCTGCTCGACGTCCGGGGTGTCGGGCACCATGGTGATGATCACCTCGGCCTGCTTGGCGACCGCCTTGGGGCTTGCGAGCTCCTGCATGCCCTTGCTGGCCAGTGTCTCGTCGAGCTTGCCGCGCTTGACGGTGGTGAGCTCGTGGCCGGCGTCCAGCAGGTGGCCCGCCATGGGGCGGCCCATGATGCCCAGTCCAATAAATCCGATCTTGCTCATAATCTCTCTCCTGTTGTCATTGGGGTGTCGAGAAGATGCTTAGCGGGTGGCGTCCAGCCAGCCCAGGCCCTCCTGGGTGCGGCCGGCGGGCTTGTACTCGGCGCCGATCCAGCCCTGGTAGCCCAGGCGGTCCAGGTGAGCGAACAGGAAGGGGTAGTTGATCTCCCCAGTGCCCGGTTCGTGGCGCCCCGGGTTGTCGGCGATCTGCACATGGGCGATGCGATCGAAGTGCGTCTCGATGGTCGGGGCCAGGTCCCCCTCCATGATCTGCATGTGATAGATGTCGTGCTGCAACTTGAGGTTGTCGCTGCCCACCTCGTCGAAGATCTGGAGTGCCTGCTCGGTGCGATTGAGGAAGAAGCCCGGGATGTCGCGGGTATTGATCGGCTCGGCGATCAGCAGGATGTCGGCATCCGCGAGCTTGTCGGCGGCGTAGCGCAGGTTCTCGACCAGGGTCTGGCGCGCCTCGGCGTCGCTGACACCCTCGGGCTGGATCCCGGCCAGGCAGTTGACCTGGGTATTACCCAGCACACGGGCGTAGGCGATGGCGCGCTCGACCCCCTCGCGGAATTCGGCGATGCGATCCGGGTGGCAGGCGATGCCGCGCTCGCCCGCGGCCCAGTCACCGGCCGGCAGGTTGAACAGCACCTGAGTCAGGCCGTTGTCGTCGAGGCGCCGCTTGATCTCGGCGGCCTCGAAGTCGTACGGAAAGAGGTACTCCACGCCCTTGAAGCCGGCCTCTGCGGCGGCCTGGAAGCGGTCGAGGAAGTCCACCTCGGTGAACAGCATGCTGAGGTTGGCGGCAAACTTGGGCATCTTGGTCTCCTTGGGTCGTTGGTCATGATTCGGGGCTGATCCGGCGACAGGTCTGCGAGGAGGCGCTGTGAACCCCTCCATGGGCGCTACCGACGCCATCCGTGGCGTAGGACCTCCTCTTCGCCCTGTCCCCGGCGCCCCTGGGCTTGTGGCTAGCCTCAGACGAGGGCGGCGATGGAGGTCGGCGCGTCCTGGACATTCTCGGCCAGGGCCTCGAACTCGTTGACGCCGTCCAGGTTGGTGCCCATGGCGATATTGGTCACCCGCTCGAGGATCACCTCCACCACCACCGGCACGCGATGCTCGGCGGCCAGGCGGCGGGCCTCCTCCAGGGCCGGGGCGATGGCGTCGGGCTCGGTGACCCGCAGCGCCTTGCAGCCCAGCCCCTCCACCACCGAGACATGGTCCACGCCGTAGCCGTTGATCTCGGGGCAGTTGATGTTCTCGAAGGCGAGTTGCACGCAGTAGTCCATGTCGAAGCCGCGCTGCGCCTGGCGGATCAGCCCCAGGTAGGAGTTGTTCACCAGCACGTGCACCCAGGGCAGCTTGAACTGGGCGCCGGCGGCCAGCTCCTCGACCATGAACTGGAAATCATAGTCGCCGGAGAGCGCCACCACCTCGGCCTCGGGGTCGGCGCGGCGCACCCCCAGGGCGGCGGGAATGGTCCAGCCCAGCGGGCCGGCCTGGCCGCAATTGATCCAGTGGCGCGGCTGGTAGACGTGCAGGAACTGGGCGCCGGCGATCTGCGACAGGCCGATGGTGCTGACGTAGCGGGTGTTGCGGCCGAAGACCCGGTTCATCTCCTCGTAGACCCGCTGCGGCTTGACCGGCACCTCGTCGAAGTGGGTCTTGCGCAGCAGGGTCCGCTTGCGCTCCTGGCAGGACTCGATCCAGCGGCTGCGCTGGCGCAGCCGCCCCTCGGCCTCGAGCTCGCGGGCCACCTCGAGGAAGAGGTCGAGCGCCGCCCCGGCGTCGGAAACGATACCGAAGTCGGGACCGAAGATGCGTCCGATCTGGGTCGGTTCGATATCCACGTGGACGAAGGTGCGGCCCCGGGTATAGGTCTCGACGTTGCCGGTGTGGCGGTTGGCCCAGCGGTTGCCGATACCCATCACGAAGTCCGACTCCAGCAGGGTGGCGTTGCCGTAGCGGTGGGAGGTCTGCAACCCCACCATGCCGGCCATCAGCGGGTGATCGTCGGGGATCGCGCCCCAGCCCATCAGGGTCGGGATCACCGGCACCCCGACCAACTCGGCGAACGCCACCAGGCGATCGCTGGCGTCGGCATTGATGATGCCGCCGCCGGCGACGATCAGCGGCCGCTCGGCCTGCTGCAGCATGGCGATGGCCTTCTCGGCCTGAGTCCGGGTGGCGGTCGGCTTGTAGACCGGCAGCGGCTCGTAGGTGTCCGGGTCGAACTCGATCTCGCTCATCTGCACGTCGATGGGCAGGTCGATCAGCACCGGGCCGGGGCGCGCCGAGCGCATCAGGTGGAAGGCCTGCTGGAAGGCACGCGGCACCTGGGCCGGCTCCAGCACGGTGACCGCCCACTTGGTGACGGGACCGGCGATCTCGCGGATGTCCACCGCCTGGAAGTCCTCCTGGTGCAGCTTGGCGCGGGGCGCCTGGCCGGTGATGCAGAGGATCGGGATGGAGTCCGCGGAGGCGGAGTAGAGGCCGGTGATCATGTCGGTGCCGGCGGGACCCGAGGTCCCGATGCAGACCCCGATGTTGCCGGCTTTGGTGCGGGTGTAGCCCTCGGCCATGTGCGAGGCGCCCTCGACATGGCGGGCGAGGATGTGGTCGACACCTCCCACCTTGCGCAGGGCGGCATAGAAGGGGTTGATGGCGGCGCCGGGCACGCCGAAGGCGACCTCGATACCTTCCTTGCGGAGCACGTGAACGGCGGCTTCTGCGGCGGTCATGCGGGCCATGACGGCTTCCTCCTGAGGGATTTATTTTTGTGGAAATATTTTCTGTATACAGAGACTAGGGCCGCCACAGCGGAGCGTCAAGACTATGTGGAAAATATTTTCAAATATTCTTGTATCCAAAAAATACCCAAGCCGTTTCAGCGGCTTGGGCACCTATAGGGAGGCCGTGGACCCTGCGTTACAGGACGACCTGTATCGACAGGGGGTATTCATCGCAGTTGTTCCCCTCGCCGCCGCGATCGACGACCAGGAACTCCCCTTCCCGCTCCAGCACCGACTGGATGGCATGCCAGGTGCCGGCGCGGTAGTTTACCCCCTGGCGCCCGTCGGTGACGAAGGCACGCACCTCGGCAGGATCGATCTCGTCGCCCGGTGGCGCCACCACCACCACGAACCGTTCTTCATGAAGCGGCATGAAGGCCTGGCTGCCCAGCGGATGGCGCTCCAGGAAGTCGAGTTCCAGGGGTAACGCCACCGGCTGGCTGACGAAGACGCTGATCAGGGTCCGCGCGCCCTCCCCCAGGGTCTCGACCTGGGCCAGGTCGTGGTGGCGCCGGGTGCGCCCGGCGTTGATGGGAAACCAGTCGGCGGTGCGAGCGTCGATGACGTCGCCGAAGGGGGCGAAGGCCTCGGCGGTCAGGGGTTCGGCTTTCAGTTCGAGCATGTAGTGCCCTCTTGTTTAACTCGTCAGTCTGCCTGTATTCCGGGGCTGATCCGAGGGCAGGCTCCGGGGCTCCGGGGCGCCGGACCTTCGAGGAGGCGCTGTGAACCCCTCCCTGGGCGCTACATTTGCCATCCATGGCAAATGACCTCCTCTTCATCCTGCCCCCGGCGCCCCTGCACTGGTGCTATCTCAGCGCGTCGCCGGATCAGCCTCGAGCGTTACCTCTATGCTCGGATTGCGTCGCTATCTCAGCGCATCGCCGGGCGCAGCGCGGCGTGGCGATTGACGTCCTTGTAGAGCAGGTAGCGGAACGGGCCCGGGCCGCCGGCATAGCAGGCCTGGGGACAGAAGGCGCGCAGCCACATGAAGTCGCCGGCTTCGACCTCCACCCACTCCTGGTTGAGGTGGTAGACCGCCTTGCCTTCGAGCACGTAGAGGCCATGCTCCATGACGTGGGTCTCGTCGAAGGGTATCACCGCGCCGGGCTGGAAGGTGACGATGTTGACGTGCATGTCGTGGCGCACGTCCTCGGGGTCGACGAAGCGGGTGGTCGCCCAGCGTCCCTCGGTGCCCGGCATCTCGTTGGGGGCGATATCGTTCTCGTTGACCACGAAGGGCTCCGGCACCTCGATGCCCGCGACCCGCTCATAGGCCTTGCGCACCCAGTGGAAGCGCACCGGGGCGTCGGATTCGTTGCGCAGCTGCCACTTGCTGCCCGGCGGCAGGAAGGCGTAGCCGCCGGGCACCATGCGGTGGCGCTCGCCATCCAGGGTCAGGGTCATCTCGCCCTCCACCACGAAGAGCACCCCCTCGGCCTCGGGATCGGGCTCGGGGCGCTCGCTGCCGCCGCCGGGGGAGACCTCCATGATGTACTGGGAGAAGGTCTCGGCGAAGCCGGAGAGCGGGCGCGCCAGCACCCACAACCGGGTCTTCTCCCAGAACGGCAGATTGCTGGTGACGATATCGCGCATCACCCCCCGGGGAATGAAGGCGTAGGCCTCGGTGAACACCGCCCGGTCGGAGAGCAGCTGGGTCTGGGGGGGATGCCCGCCATGCGGGGCATAGTAGGTGCGTTGGTTCATGGTGTGTCCTGAAAAGGCTTGGGCCGAAAGCCCGGGTTTGTACGAGTAGCCCGCAAAGGTCAGGGCGAGAGGCGCCGGGGACAGGCTGAAGAGGGGGTCCTATGCCAGGGGTGGCATCGGTAGCGCCCAGGGAGGGGTTTACAGCGCCCCCTCGCAAGCCTGTCGCCGGATCAGCCTCGAGCGTTACGGCTGTTCAATTGGTCAGCGCCCCGGCGCCGGATGATGCTCCGCCCAGTGTCGGGCGATATCCACGCGGCGCGCCACCCACACCCGGTCGTGGGCCTCGATATGGTCGAGGAAGCGCTGCAGGGCGCGGAAGCGGCCGGGGCGCCCCAGCAGGCGGCAGTGCATGCCGATGGAGAGCATCTTCGGCGACTCCTCCCCTTCGGCGTAGAGCACGTCGAAGGCGTCGCGCAGGTAGGTGAAGAAGTGGTCGGCGGTGTTGAAGCCCTGGGGGGCGGCGAAGCGCATGTCGTTGGTGTCCAGGGTGTAGGGCACCACCAGGTGGTCATGCTCGACACCCTGGCTATCCTTCTCGCGGGTCCAGAACGGCAGGTCATCCCCGTAGTAGTCGCTGTCGTAGAGGAAGCCGCCCTCGTCGAGCACCAGCCGGCGGGTATTGGGGCTATCGCGGCCGGTGTACCAGCCCAGCGGCTTCTCGCCGTAGAGGCGCTGGAAGATCGCCATCGCCTTCTGCAGGTGCTCGCGCTCGACGTGCTCGGGCACCTCCTGGTAGTGGATCCAGCGATAGCCGTGGCAGGCGACCTCATGACCCAGTTCCTTGAAGGCGTGGGCTACTTCGGGATGGCGCTCCAGCGCCATGGCCACACCGAACACGGTGAGCGGCAGGCCGCGACGCTCGAACTCGCGCAGGATGCGCCACACCCCGGCCCGCGAACCGTACTCGTAGATCGACTCCATGCTCAGGTGGCGATCCGGGTAGCTGGCCGCGCCGATGATCTCCGAGAGGAACTGCTCGGAGCCCTCGTCCCCATGGAGCACGCAGTTCTCGCCGCCCTCCTCGTAGTTGAGCACGAACTGCACGGCGATCCGGGCGTTGCCGGGCCAGTTCGCATGGGGCGGGGTGCGACCGTAGCCGATCAGGTCACGAGGGTAATCAGTCGCAGGGGTCAGCGTCATGGCAAAGGTCCTGATTGTTATGGGCAGTGAAAGTGCGGGTGAGTGTGGTCAGCACTATGTATACAAAGAAAAAATAAGCTGTCGCCATGTAAACTGCAAGGGTGGAAGCGCACCCAATATTGTATACATTTACATTTAAACAATGTCGCCATCCAAGCGTTTCTGGCGCCCATTAGACTAATGTCGGCCTCTTGTCCCGACCGGCAAGCCCTGCCACGAAAGCCCAGAAGCCTGATGCCACGGGGGCTGGCGGGCGTTAACCCTACCCGATAGCCGATTCTTGCAACACACACAAAATCGACCTATTTTGTGTACAAACACACACGCAACTTCCGGAGCTCCAACATGCACTTGCGCATCATCAACCCCAACACCACAGCCGGCATGACGTCGACCATCGGCGAGGCGGCACGCCGTGTCTCGGCCCCCGGCACGGAAGTCGTGGCCACCCAGCCTGGGCACGGACCGGTCTCCATCGAGAGCCACTTCGACGAGGCAATCAGCGCCGTGGGAGTGCTGGAGGAGGTACTGACTGGCGAGCGAGAAGGCAGCGATGCCTACATCATCGCCTGCTTCGGCGACCCGGGCCTGCTCGCCGCCCGCGAGCTGACCCGAGCGCCAGTGATCGGCATCGCCGAGGCGGCCTTCCACATGGCCACCCTGATCAGTACCCGCTTCTCCATCGTCACCACACTGGGGCGTACCGGCATCATCGCCGAGCACCTCCTGGAGCAGTATGGCTTCGCCCACCACTGCCGCCGGGTCCGCGCCGCGGAAATCCCGGTTCTGGACCTAGAGGAGAACGCCGACGCTGCCCTCGCCCGCCTAGTCGAGGAGTGCCGACGGGCCCGTGACGAGGATGGTGTCGGCGCCATCGTGCTGGGTTGTGGCGGCATGGCCGACCTGACCGACACCCTCTCCCGCGAGATCGGCCTCCCGATCGTCGAGGGCGTGACCGCCGCAGTGAAGCTCGCCGAGGCCATGGTCGGCCTGGGACTCGGCACCAGCAAGCACGGCGACCTGGCGTTCCCGCGCCCCAAGGCCTTCACCGGTCGCTTCGAGGGCTTCTCGAACCTGCAGCCGCCGCGCTGAGCGGCACACATCGATGACCGACAGCACCACAACAACAACGCCATGCGCCTCGGGCGCACGCCAACCGCAAGCCTTTCCGGGCTCATGCCCTGACGATAACCACAACACCCTTGCGAGGACCCGACCATGAGTATCTCGACCCCCCCCGGCACAGCCGCCTCGGCCGACGGCACCGCCCCCGAGGCCATCACCGGCCACAAGGCACCCGGCCAGGAGTCCTTGGCCCCGCAGCAGACCCGCATCATGGGTCGCCTCTCCTACTTCCTGGCCTGGTTCGGCGGCTGCGTCTCCATCGGCACCTTCACCATGGGCTCCAGCGTGGTGGGTACCCTGAACCTGATCCAGGCGACGCTGGCCATCGCCATCGGCTGCTTCGTGATCGGCATCGCTCTAGCCCTGAACGGCGCCGCCGGCTACAAGTACGGCATCCCCTTCATGGTGCAGGCACGCAGCGCCTTCGGCTTCACCGGGACGCGCCTGCCCGGCCTGGTACGCGCCGTGCCTGCAGTGGTGTGGTACGGCTTCCAGAGCTGGATCGGCGCCGGCGCCTTGAACATGGTTTCGGCGACCCTGTTCGGCTTCGACAACCTGGTGTTCTTCTTTATCGCCTTCCAGTTCCTGCAGATCGGGCTGTCGGTGATGGGCTTCCAGGGCATCAAGTGGCTGGAGAACATCGGCAGCGCATTCATCCTCGCCTCGCTGGTCTACATGTTCTACAGCACAGTTCAGCGCTACGGCGACGTGCTCTCCGCCAACCTGCTGACCATGGAAGGCTCCTGGGGCATGCCCTTCTGGGGCGCTACCATGTTGTTCTTGGGCATCTACAGCACCATGATGCTCAACGTCGGCGACTACGCCCGCGAGCACAAGCGCGGCACCGGCCCGGGCCTGCTGACCACCATCTACGCCATGTCGATCCTGCCCTGCACCCTGTTCATGGGCCTGATCGGCTTCATGGTCTCCGAGGCCACTGGTACCGCCGACCCCATACAGGTGTTCGCCAACGCCGTGGACAACACCCCGCTGCTGATGACCACACTGCTGTTCATCGCCTTCGCCCAGGTCACCACCAACGTCCTAAACAACGTGGTGCCGCCCACCTACGTGCTGATGGACGTCTTCAAGCTCAAGTTCCGCCCGGCCACGGTGATCGTCGGCCTGCTGGCCTTCGCCACCTTCCCCTGGAAGCTGGTACAGCCCGACTCCGCCGCCGGCCTGCAGCTCTTCGTGCAGACCTACTCCGCCTTCCTTGGCCCGATCTTCGCGGTGCTGGTGGTGGACTACTTCCTGATCCGCCGCCGCACCCTGGACCTCGACAAGCTGTATGACGAGAACGGCCCCTACCAGGGCATCAACCTGGCTGCCCTGATCGCCACCGCTGTGGGCATCGCCGCCGCCCTGACTTTCTCCTCCATCTCCTGGTACGCCAGCCTGATCCCGGCCGGCCTCACCTACTTTCTACTGATGAAGCACTGGTCCCCCTGCCAGCGCTTCCGTCAATAAGGTCGTGCCTGGCCGGCAATGCCGGCCGGGCCGTCAAGGTCTTCCACCCCGACAATCATAACGGTGACCCCGATGAAAGAGAGCGAGCTGGATATCCAGCACATCGACCCGAGTCTCTATAACGAGGACCTGGCGCCCTTGCCACACAGCCAGCGCAGCTGGGGCGCCTTCGAGATCTTCAACGTCTGGTCCAACGATATCCAAAGCCTGTTCGGCTACACCCTAGCCGCCTCGCTGTTCCTCAGTTACGGGCTCAACGGCTGGGCGGTGATGGCGGCGATCATCCTCGCCGGCGTGATCGTGATGTTCCTGGTCAACCTGACAGGCCGACCCAGCGTCAAGTACGGTATCCCCTTCCCGGTGATGGTGCGTGCCAGCATGGGGGTGCGCGGCGCCAATTTGCCGGCGATGCTGCGCGCCATCGTAGGCATCTTCTGGTACGGCGTGCAGACCTACTTCGCCTCCACGGCGGTGGCGCTGCTGATCACCGCCCTGTTTGGCGCAGGCGAGGGAGCCACTTTCCTCGGCCTCTCCGGAGTCGCCTGGCTCTCCTTCGTGCTCGTGTGGCTCTTCCAGATCGCGATCTTCTGGCAGGGCATAGAACGCATCAAGCACTTCCTCAATTGGGCGGGGCCGCTGGTCTATGTGGTGATGCTGGTGCTGATGGCCATCGTCTGGTTCCGGGCCGGAGATGAGCTGTTGCCGGCAGTGGGCAGCATCTTCAGCGGCGAGACGGGAGACGGCGGCGCCAATCCGGTCACCGCCTTCCTGGCCATCGTCGGCACCATGGTGGCCTACTTCGCCGCCGTGGTGATCAACTTCGGCGACTTCACCCGTTTCGTGAGGAGCGAGCGCCAGATGAAGCTCGGCAACCTGCTGGGGCTTCCGCTCAATGTGGCCTTCTTCTCCTTCATCGCCCTGATCATCACCGCCGGCACCCTGGTGCTGTTCGGCGATGCGCTGACCAATCCCTCCGACAT
Source organism: Halomonas sp. C10-5 (assembly GCF_057169305.1). NCBI lineage: Bacteria > Pseudomonadati > Pseudomonadota > Gammaproteobacteria > Oceanospirillales > Halomonadaceae > Halomonas > Halomonas sp. C10-5. The sequence continues at coordinate 778,973 of NZ_CP175665.1, read as the reverse complement.
CGTCGAGCGGGTCGACTCCCTGCCGCTGACCATCGTCGCGGCGCTGACCTTCTTCGCCGCCACCGTGGGGATCAACCTGGTGGCCAACTTCATCCCACCGGCCTACGACCTAGCCAACCTCTTCCCGAGCAAGATCAGCTTCAAGGTGGGCGGATTGATCACGGCGGTCATTGCCTTCTTCGTGGGTGGCCTCTGGGTGGCGGTGATCAGCCAGATCGGCGTGCCGGGCTTCGTCAACGCCCTGGGCGCCATCGTCGCCCCCTTCTACGGTATCATCGTGGTGGACTACTACCTGGTCAGGCGCCAGGAGCTGGATATTCAGGAACTGTTCTCCTCCGTGCCGGGAAGCGCCTACTACTACGACGGGGGCTGGAACCGTCGGGCGCTGCTCGCCTTCGGCGGTGCGGCACTCTTCTCGCTCTCGACGGTGGTGGTGCCGGCGCTCTCCGACCTCAACGGCTATGGCTGGATGCTGGGTGCCGCCCTGGGCGGGCTCTTCTACTTCGGCCTGATGCGTCGCAGGATGTCACCGTCGGCCGCGCTCCAGGGCCACTAACCCGCCCCCTCTGTAGCGAAAGCGAGCGGCCGCCCAACGGGCGGCCGCTGTCTTTGAAGCCCCCTCTTCAATCAACTGCCGAAGATGCGCTGCAGGTCGGGCGCATCCTCCTCCTCCTCGACGATCGACAGCGACGCCTCGATAGCCTTGAGGTGGCGGCCCATGAAGGCCGTGGCACGCTCGACGTTACCGGCCTCCAGGTAGCCGATCAGGTCCTCGTGATCATGGGACTCGCAACCCAGGTGCCCGGGGTTGCCATAGACCGCCAGGATCAGCGAGGAGCGAAAGCAGAGCCGCTCGACGAAGTCGGCCAGGGTGGCGTTGCCGGCAAGTCGCGCCAGGCAGGTATGGAAGTCGGCGGAGAGTCGGATGGCGGTGCTCTGTTCGCCGGCGTGCAGCGCCTCGCGCTCGCGGCTTGCCATCACCCGCAGGTCGGCAGCTTCATCGGCGGTGATACGCCTTGCCACCTCTGGCATCAGCCCGCACTCCACCATCTGGCGGGCGTCGAAGACCTCCCGGGCCTCCTCGGCGGTGGGCCGGGTGACGCTGGCGCCACGCCGTGGGGTGAGGGTAACCAGCTGCTCCAGCGCCAGGCGCTGGAGGATCTTGCGGATGCCGGTGCGGCTGACCCCGAACACCTCCGCCAGGGCATCCTCGCGCAGGCGCGCGCCGGGCTTGAGGCGATGTTCGATGATGGCGTCGCTGATCGCCCGGTGGATCGCCTCGTGGCGCTCGGCGCCGTCGCCGTTCTTGCCGCGGCGGCTGGGGACCTCCTGAGGCTGGTTCATGTGGCCTGGCTCCCTGTGGTTGGCTTCCCTCATTGTATACGCGACGCCGGTGAAATCACGCCCCCGTCCCGAGACAAGGCCCGAGACAAGAGGACCCGCCACGTGGACAGGTCAAGGGAGTCATCATGCAGGAGGCTCAGGGATCATTCCGACCAGGCGGCGATGGCCTCTCGCTCCTCGTCGGTCATGCCGGTCATGTTACCCAGGGGCATATAGCCGCTGGCTACCACCTCACGAATCTTGTCTCGCTGCTGCAGGATCTGCTCATGGGTGTCGTAGGCAAGCCCTGCGGGGGGGGCATTGAAGCCAGGCTGACTAGGTTCGCTGGCGTGGCAGGCCACACAACGCGTCTCGATGATCGGCTGAACCTCGGCCATGCCCACGGAAACCGACGCCTGGGCCTGGCCGGCGTTGCCACCGACGCTCGGCATGGCGATCCAGAAGGCCACGGCAATCAGGGCGGTGCCGGCCACCGGGTAGGCGGGTTGTATCTTGCCGGCGTGCATCAGCACGAAGAACTGACGGATCAGTGCGCCACCGAAGATGAACAGCGACATGATCACCCAGGCGGAGTCATGGGAGTAGGCGAAGGAGTAGTGGTTGCTGATCATCAGCAGCACCACCGGCAGGGTGAAGTAGGTGTTGTGCACCGAGCGCTGCTTGCCGCGCTTGCCATCCAGCGGGTTGGGGGCCTCGCCCGCCTTCATCGCCTTCACCATGCGGCGCTGCCCCGGGATGATCCAGAAGAAGACGTTGGCCGACATGGCGGTAGCCATCACCGCACCGGTGAGCAGGAAGGCCGCACGGCCGGAGAAGATCTGGGTGCTCAGGTAGGAGACCACCACCATCATCACCGCCACCGCGATGCTGAGCACTCCATCACGGGTCATGTTGGGACTGATGCGCTTGCACAGCTCGTTGTAGACCACCCAGCCGCCGAGCAGGAACAGCAGCGCCACCACGTTGGCCTGCCAGCCGCTCATGTTGGCGGCCCACGCCCAGCTGGCATTGGGGTTGACCAGGTAGAAGCTGGGGTTGGCCATGTAGAGCAGGATGAACAGCGCGAAGCCCGACAGCCAGGTGGTGTAGGCCTTCCAGAACGACCAGTGCAGGTCCTCGGGCAGCTTGGCCGGGGCCGTGGCGTACTTCTGGTTGTGGTAGAAACCGCCGCCGTGCACCGCCCACATCTCGCCGAACACGCCCTTGTCGCGGTCCTCGGCAGCCTTTGGCGTGCGCAGGCCGTTGTCCAGCATCACGAAGTAGATGGATTCGCCGATCCAGGCGATGGCCGCGATGACGTGCAGCCAGCGCAGCATGAAGTTTCCGAAATCCAGCAGATAGGCTTGCATAGGGGGGCCTCGTCTAGCGTCTTGTTATGGGCATCTCGGCGGGGGAAGTCCCTCAGCTTCCGCGGTAGGTGGAGTAGCCATAGGGCGAGAGCAGCAGCGGCACATGGTAGTGCGCACCGGCATCGGCCACGCCGAAGCGCAGCGGGATCACGTCCAGGAAACGCGGCTCATCGGCTTCGACACCCTGGGCACGCAGGTAGTCCCCGGCATGGAAGACCAGCTCGTACTGGCCGGCAGCGAACGCCTCACCCTCGAGGATCGGTGCGTCACAGCGCCCGTCGTCGTTGGTCACCACCTCCTTCAGGCGGGTGCGCTGCTCGCCCTCCAGGCGATAGACCTCGATGCGGATGCCCTCTCCCGGGCGACCCTGGGCAGTATCGAGTACGTGGGTGGTCAGGCGTCCCATGGTGGTGCTCCTCGTGTCGTGTTGTGGATTGTCGTGATGGAACCGGGTTTCGCTTGTTGGTGGCGGGTGGCCGAGGCTACCCTCACTCTTTGAAAACAGTTTTAGACATTTTTGCAGTACATTTCAAAACATTTTTTGTATACATTTATTCAGATCACTCGCCAGAACTACCCGACCACCCCCTGAAGGAGCATGACCATGAGCGACAGAACCCTGAGCCCGCGACCCAGCCAGCTGGACAAGGCCGCCTTCGTGGCCGCCTACGGTGAGATCTATGAGCACTCCCCCTGGGTCGCCGAACTGACCTGGGAGAAGGGTCTCACGGCGGCACAGGACACGCCCGAGGAACTCGCCGAAGCGATGGGCGAGGTACTCGCTTCCGCCCCCGCCGAGCGCCAGCTGGAGGTGATCCGTGCCCACCCGGACCTGGCCGGCAAGGCAGCGGTGGCCGGCGAGCTCACCGACGACTCCACCCGCGAGCAGGCCGGCGCCGGCCTCGACCAGTGCTCCCCGGAGGAGATGGCCCGCTTCGAACGGCTCAACGCCGCCTACAAGGCGAAGTTCGGCTTCCCCTTCGTGATGGCGGTCAAGGGCAGCGACCGCTACGCCATCCTCGACGCCTTCGAGACACGCCTGGAGAACGACCCCGCCGAGGAGCGCCGCACGGCGGTGGCGCAGATCAACCGCATCGCTCGCTTCCGCCTGGAGGCCAGGGCCGACGCCGGGCAGTGACGCCAGCAGGGGGCAGCCACTGCCCCCGTCTACCCCAAGCAGACCCGAGAGCGGGGCGCCGGAGAACCGGCGCCCCGCTTGTCGTTGGGGTCATGAAAGATGGTGTCGTCCGCCGGGGACCGGCTGGGCATCCGGGTCCTGGCCCGCGGCCTCGGCGTCGGCACGGGCGATCTCCTCGCGTTCGCGCCGCTCGTCGGCCAGGGAGCGATGCGGCAGCACCAGGTTGAGCACGAAGGAGGTGATCGCCGCCACCACGATGGGCGCGCCGCCGATGACGTTCTGCAGCATCTCGGGGAACTGCGCGATCGCCGCCGGCACCTGGGAGATGCCCAGCGCCAGGGCCAGGGAGAGGCCGACGATGGTCACGTTGCGGGCCGAGAGCTCGTCCTTGATGAGCAGCTGGATGCCGGTCATGGTGATCATCCCGAACACCGTGATGGTGGCACCGCCCAGCACCGGGTAGGGAATGGTGGTCATGATGGCGCTGAACTTGGGACTCAGCCCGGCCAGCACCATGAACACACCGGCGATGGCCAGTACCGAGCGGCTGATCACCTTGGTCATGGCCACGATGCCCACGTTCTGGCTGAAGGTGGAGGTGGGCAGCGCCGCGAACAGCGAGCTCACCGCGGTGGTCAGGCCGTTGCCGAGCAGGCCACCGGTGAGCTCACGGGTCTTCAGCTCACGGTTCATGCCCGCCACGCTGGTGGCGGAGAGGTCGCCGATGGTCTGCACCGAGTTGATCACGCAGATCACCACCATGGAGACGATCGCCGCGGAGTGGAACTCCAGCTCAAAGGGCATGAACCGCGGAACCGCCAGCCAGCTCGCCTCGGCCACCGAACTGAAGTCGACCATGCCCATCGGCAGGGCCACCGCGTAGCCCACCAGGATACCGACGATGATCGCCGAGAGGCGCACCACGCCGCGCCCGAACTGGGAGGCGCCGAGTACTGCCAGCAGGGTGATGATACCCACCATCCAGTTGGCCGGGTCGCCGAAGCCCTCGGCATTGACGTTGCCACTACCCGCCATGTAGCGGATGGCGATGTCGTAGAGCGAGAGGCCGATCACCAGCACCACGGTGCCCGCCACGATGGGCGGAAAGAGGTGGCGGATATACTGGATGAAGTAGCCGACCACCATCATGGTGATGCCTCCGATCAGCTGGGCACCGAGGATCCCCTCGATACCGAACTGCCCGCCCACGGCGATCAGGGTCGGCACATAGGCGAAGCCGACGCCGAAGATGGCCGGCAGGCGCGCGCCGAACTTCCAGACGCCATAGAGGTGGAACAGGGTACAGATGCCCGAGGCGAGCACCGCCACCTGGATCAGCAGCAGCTTCTCCTGGGGCGTCGAGCCGACCACACCAGCGATGATGATGGGGGGCGTGATCACGCCGGCGATCATCGCCAGCACGTGCTGCAACGAGATGGGCAGCGCCTTGTAGACCGGCGGCCGCCCGTCGAAATCGAACAGCGAGGTGTTGCGAGTCTTGTTTGTCATGATGGGGCTATCCGGGGTGCTGTTGTTGTCCGTCGTCCATGGATACCGTATGTCGACATCGATGACCATTGATCTGTCATCGATTAGACATAAAGTTGTATACATAAATGTCGTCTGACGACGTTCAGAAATGCCACTCGAGCTGCAGGGTCGGTGCGTCGGTGTCCACTCCGTCGTTACCGAACTTGTTGCGCCAGTACTCGTAGCCGACACCGGCCCACAACTGGTTCTCCCCGCCCCAGGCCAGCTGGCCTACATCGAGCATCAGCGAGGTGCGCATCAGCTGCTCGGGCTCGGTGTCGATGCCCTGATAGTCCTCGCCCTTCTCGCCGTTGTAGTTGTAGAACCCCTGGAACTTGAGCGCCGCGGCGCCGACCTCGAAGGGCAGCCCCCAGGCCAGGTTGACCTGGTAGTAAGGGTCGAACTCGATCTCGTTGACGTCGCAGAAGCCCGCCCCGCAGTGGTTCCACTCGTGAGCATAGAAGAGGCTGAGGTCGACGAAGCCCCTTGGCACGTCAAACTTGAGCGTTGGCCCCGCCACCAGCAGTCGCTTGCGCGGCGCGAACTCGGTGTTCTTGGTGTTGAGGTCGAAACCGCCGGTCAGCGCCACCTCCTTGACCGGTCCGAACGCCATCGGCTCGCCGGTCAGCTTGCCGAGGTGCAGCTGGTGACGGTAGGTCAGGTAGGCCTCGGTGGCGCCGGTATCACCATCGCGTTCGGTGGGGTCGGCGCTGTCGGACTGCAGTAGGTCCAGATTGAGAAAGTTCTGTCCCAGCGAGTAGCCGCTCACATGGGTGAACTGCAACACGTGCTTTTCGACATCCCGTGAATTACCGGGCTCGGTGAACTGGGTGCCGAAGCGGTAGCCGAGGAAGGTGTCGCTCCAGGTCGCCGCCTGGGCGCTGCCGGTGACCAGGCCGCCGAGCAGCAGGACGGTGCCAAGGCACCGCTTGGGGGTGGGCTCTTGCATGGAAGAGGTCTCCGCTTGTTGTGTTTATTGGATACAAGCGAGCGGACTCGCTGTGTACACAATAGCCCAACAACCTATATTCGGAAAACCCTTCCATTTTTATCCGTAACCTTCGAGTCGGCTTCTCCTCCAACCTCAGGCGTGCACCGATGTCACTCCCGCCAGGGGCAGGCTACTCGTGCGCCGCGTCTTCTAGACTGAAGGAAGGAAACCGATGAGAGAGACTCGCCATGTTCCGAAATCGACTCGATGCGGCCCACCGCCTGGCCACAAGGCTCGGCCATCTGTCCGGCCGGCACCCGCTGGTACTGGCGATCCCCCGTGGCGGAGTGCCCATGGGACGCGTCATCGCCGACGCCCTGCAGGGGGATCTGGATGTGGTGCTGGTACGCAAGGTCGGCGCCCCGGGCAATCCCGAGTACGCCATCGGCGCGGTAAGCGAGGATGGCAGCGTGCACATGGAAGAGACGGCAAGGGAGTACAACGACGACTGGATTGCCCGCGAGGTGGGGAGACAACGGGAACTGATCGAGGAGCGCCGCCGGCGCTACACCCCGGTGCGCTCCCCGATCGACCCGAGCGGACGCATCGTGGTGGTGGTGGACGACGGCAGCGCCACCGGGGCGACCATGGCCGCGGCACTGGCCACATTGCGCCAGCGCGGGCCCACTCGCCTGATCGCCGCCTTGGGGGTGGCGCCCCCTGACACCCTGGCACGACTGGAGTCGCTGGCCGACGAGGTGGTTTGCGTGGAGGCCCCCGAGCGCTTCGGTTCCGTGGGCCGGTTCTTCGCCGAGTTCGACCAGGTCGGCGACGACGAGGTGGTGGCACTGCTCGATACCGGGCACGGCGCTCACCCGTCCCGGTAGCGCCCCACCGGTGCCCCAACGACAGCGGGCCGCCCCGAGGGGCGGCCCGCCATCATCTGCCTACAGGCGTCGTCGGGCTTACTTGCTGCCGGCGGCCTTCAGGCTCTCCTCGACCAGCTTCTGACCCTTCTGCAGGTAGTCCTGGTTGAGGGTGGAGAGCTTCTCGACGTCGGCCTTGACGTTGTCACCGAGGTCCTGGGCGGCCTTCTGCTGGCCTTCGAAGGCCTGCTTGAAGCCATCGGCATCGCGCACCGCGATCCAGGTGCGAGCCTGGGCCAGGCCCAGGTCGGTGTAGCGACGCACGGCGTCGAGCTGAGCACCGAACAGCTTCTCGGTGTACTCGAGGGTCAGTGAGCCATAGGCGCGAGCCGGCTCGACAAAGATACCTTCGAACTGCTCGGTCGCTTTCTGCTGGGTAGCCTTGGTGGACATGGAACACCTCCGTCTCTGGTGGTCAAACAGGACGAAACATCCTGTATTGCAATGCAACATAGCAGCCCATTTTGTGCATTGCAACATCGGCACACTTCTCAGCGGTAGGCGCCCTCGACATCGGTGATGCGCATCGCCTTGCGACCCAGGCCGGCGTAGAGGTCCAGCATGCGCTCGAGCCAGGCGTGGACCGGGTCGGCGTTGGAGACCAGGTCGGCGCTGGAGACGCAGCGCGCCCACATGAAGCAGCCGAAGACGAGGTAGTCGGCGCCGGCCGGTGCGTCACCATCCAGGAACGCCGCCTCCTTGAGCCGTCCGCGCAACGGCTCGAGTCCGGCATCCAGCTGGGAGAGCCCTTTCGCCGGCGAATGAAACTCCTCGAGGGTGCGGCCGAAGCGCTTCTCCCTGCTCTCGCGGAAATAGGCCCGGTCGTCGGGATGGATGGCGTTGAACAGGTCCATGATGATGGTGCGCATGATGGCCGGCTGCAGGGTGCGCTCGGCATAGTGCCGAATGAAACGCCCCCGCTCCTCCGCCAGCCCCTCCCCCAGCAGCGTCGCCTCGGGGTAGGTGCGATCCAGATAGCGCAGGATCTCGTAGCTTTCGGTCACTACCGTCTCGCCATCTACCAGCACCGGCACCTTGTCATGGTCGGCGAAGGCCAGGGCCGCCTTGTCGGTGAAGCGCCAGGGGCGGGTCTCGACGTCAAGCCCCTTGTGGGCCAGGGCGTAACGCACCCGCCAGCAGTAGGGCGAGAAACGTAATCCCTCGTCGATGCCGCACAGGTCATAGAGCACTCGTGTCATGCCATCTCCTCGTTCATGTAGCTGTCGGTGTGCTGCCCACGCAGTCTGGCAGCGATTGCCATGGCCGCCAATAGCGCCCACCGCCGCCCCCCAGGCTGTCCATTAGTCTAAGAATCACCATCGCTGCGGCATCCATACGCGTCCCGTGAGCTATGCTTTCCCTTTAAACGACAATTGGTTAGAGAAGGTCAGCGCCATCTTTCGGCCCTGGATATATTGGTAAGACCAGTTACCCACCACTGGAAAGCACGCGGGCGTCCCCTTAAGGTTCCGCTGTCCAACACCCCCGTCGGCATTTCCACCGACCGGGAACAATACTGACTGCTGATCGAGGATATCCATTCCATGAATGACACCCTCCTTGCACTGCTGGCCTTCGTGCCCCTGGTGCTTGCCGGTGTACTGCTCATCGGTCTGCGCATGGCAGCCAGGACTGCCATGCCGATCGTGTTCGTGGTCACCGCCATCATCGGCCTGTTCGCCTGGGAGATGAGTGCCACCCGCGTCATGGCCTCGACCCTCCAGGGCCTGATCCTCACTGTCTCGATCCTGTGGATCATCTTCGGCGCCATCTTGCTGCTCAACACCCTGAAGCATTCGGGCGGCATCAAGGCGATCCGCAACGGCTTCTCTGGCATCAGCCCGGACCGCCGTGTCCAGGCCATCATCGTCGCCTGGCTGTTCGGCTGCTTCATCGAAGGCGCCTCGGGCTTCGGCACCCCCGCCGCCGTCGCCGCCCCGCTGATGGTCGCCCTGGGTTTCCCGGCGCTCGCCGCCGTGGTGGTGGGCATGATGATCCAGTCCACCCCGGTCTCCTTCGGCGCCGTGGGCACCCCCATCGTGGTAGGTGTCACCGGCGGCCTGGACCGCGCCGGCATCACCGAGACTCTGGAGGCCGGCGGCGCGAGCTGGATGGAGTATTTTCGCCTGATCGCCGGAGAGGTGGCGGTAATCCACGGTATCGTCGGTATCCTGATGCCGCTGATCATGGTGGTGATCATGGTGCGCTTCTTCGGTGCCAACCGCTCATGGAAGGAGGGTCTCTCCATCGCCCCCTTCGCGATCTTCGCCGGCATCAGCTTCGTGGTGCCCTACATGCTGGCCGGCGTGCTGCTCGGGCCGGAGTTCCCATCGATGATCGGCGCCATGGTCGGCCTGGCCATCGTCGTGCCGGCCGCCCGCCGCGGCTTCCTGATCCCCAAGGAAAACTGGGACTTCCCCGAGTCCTCTTCCTGGCCCGACCAGTGGATCGGCAAGCTCGAGATCAAGCTGGACGATGTCACCGGCAAGGCACCGATCTCCACCCTGATGGGCTGGGTCCCCTACGTGCTGCTGGCGGTGATCCTGGTCGCCTCGCGCACCATCGAGCCGTTCAAGAATGCGCTGACCTCCTTCGCCTTCGGCTGGAGCGACATTCTGGGTGAAGCCGGCGTCTCCGGCAGCATCCAGCCGCTCTACCTGCCCGGCGGTATCCTGCTGATGGTGGTGCTGCTCACCGCCCTGCTCCACCGCATGCGCCTGGGTGAGCTCAAGGCGGCCTTCGGCGAGTCCACCCGCACCATCTTCGGCGCCGGCTTCGTGCTGATCTTCACCATTCCCATGGTGCGGATCCTGATCAACTCCGGCGTCAATGCCGCCGACCTGGTCTCCATGCCGGTGGCCATGGCACAGCTGGTGGCCGACAGCGTGGGCGGAGTCTATCCGTTCTTCGCCCCGGCCGTGGGTGCCCTGGGGGCCTTCATCGCCGGCTCCAACACGGTCTCCAACCTGATGCTGTCCGACTTCCAGTTCAACGTGGCGCAGCAGCTCGGCCTCTCCACCGCCTTCATGGTATCGCTGCAGGCCGTGGGCGCCGCGGCGGGCAACATGATCGCCATCCACAACGTGGTGGCAGCCTCGGCCACCGTGGGTCTGCTCGGTCGCGAAGGCGAGACCATCCGCAAGACGATCCTGCCGACGATCTACTACCTCGTCTTCACCGGGATCATCGCACTGGTGGCCTTCTATGTGCTGGGCATCAGCGACCCGCTGCTCGGCCTCGGCTGACCGGGCCACGCCCATCGCAACGCAGCGCCCCCGGCAATGCCGGGGGCGCTTGCGTTTGTGCCAGACTCAGTGCCGGACTACTCCCACCCCTCCAGCCGCATCGCCGATCGCTCCAGCCGCTCATCCTCCGCCTCGATCTCGCGCAGCGCCTCGCCGAGGCCGTTGAGGTGCTCCAGCGCCACTCGCTGGGCCAGCTGCGGCTTGCCCTTGACCACGGCGTCATGAAGTCTGGCGTGCTGGCGATTGATCATCTCCCGGGGCTCCGGGCGATGGTAGAGGTTCTTCACCGAAGCGAACACCGAGCTCAGCAGCAGGTCGGTGAGGCTCTGCAGGGTATGCACCAGCACCGGATTGTGGGAGGCCTGGGAGATCGCCAGATGGAAGGCGTGGTCGAGGCGCGCCAGGCGCTCGACGTCGATGGGGTCGGCGCTCGCCACGTAGTCGGCCATCTCGCGATAGCGCCGCGTGATCAGCACCCGGTCCGCCGGATTGCCGCGGCTGGCGGCCAGCCGCGCCGACTCGCCCTCGAGCAGGGCGCGCACCTCGAGCAGGTCGAACAGGGTGCGCGGGTGGTCGCGGAAGAGGTGCATCAAAGGGCTCTGCTCCCGGGCCGGCAGCAGCGAGGCCACCGTGGAGCCTCTTCCCTGCCGGGTCTCGATGATGCCCTTGCTGCGCAGGATGCGCAGGCCCTCGCGCAGCGAGGCGCGCGACACCCCCAGCCGCTCGCACAGTCGCCGCTCCGAGGGCAGCAGCTGTCCGGTGCGGAAGATACCGTCCAGGATCAGGCGCTCGAGGCGCGCGGCCACCCCCTCCGGGGTGCGTTGGCCGCCGTAGGGGTCATCGGGGCTTGGCGTCATGGGTTCCTCCTCGCGCAGGGGCATCGCCACGGTGGCGGTCCGGGCGATGCGCGTTTAGGCTGAGAGCATACACTGGAAAATGCTTCCAAATAGTAGACCAATTACTGGTCTGACCAGTGCACCACAGACTGGACAGCAGCGCCAGCGCTGCCACGATAATGGTCTGATGTGCCGCAAGACGCGCCTGCCACCGCGCCCGGGGCGCGCCTCAAGATGGCCATTCCGCCCTGACGAGACGCATGGGGAGCCACGATGAACACCCAGTACGACGCCCGGCTCGACGGCGAGCCACCCCGCATTGCCCAGGCCGAGGTCCTCGCCGACCTGCGCCAGGCACTGCCCGGCATGACCCTGCTGCATCGCGAGGAGGACCTGCGCCCCTTCGAATGCGACGGACTCTCCGCCTATCGCGCCCTGCCGATGCTGGTCGCGCTACCCGAGACCCTCGAGCAGGTCGAGACCCTGCTCAAGCGCTGCCACGCCCTGGGCGTGCCGGTGGTCACCCGCGGCGCCGGCACCGGCCTCTCCGGTGGCGCCATGCCACTGGAGCACGGCGTACTGCTGGTGCTGTCGCGCTTCAACCGCATCCTCGAGATCGACCCCGACGCGCGCACCGCTCGGGTCCAGCCCGGGGTGCGCAACCTGGCGATCTCCGAGGCGGCCGCCCCCCATGGGCTCTACTACGCCCCGGACCCCTCCTCCCAGATCGCCTGCTCCATCGGCGGCAACGTCGCCGAGAACGCCGGCGGGGTGCACTGCCTCAAGTACGGCCTCACGGTGCATAACGTCATCAAGGTCGAGGTGCTGACCATCGAGGGCGAGCACATGACCCTGGGATCGGACGCCCTGGACGCCCCGGGCTTCGACCTGCTGGCACTGTTCAACGGCTCCGAAGGCATGCTCGGGGTGGTCACCGAGATCACCGTCAAGCTGCTGCCCAAGCCCGAGACCGCCAAGGTGCTGATGGCCAGCTTCGATGACATCGAGAAGGCCGGCGACGCCGTGGGTGCCATCATCGCCGCCGGCATCATCCCCGGGGGCCTGGAGATGATGGACAACCTGGCGATCCGTGCCGCCGAGGACTTCATCGGCGCCGGTTACCCGGTGGAGGCCGAGGCGATCCTGCTCTGCGAGCTGGACGGCATGGAGGCCGACGTCGACGACGACTGCGCCACCGTGCGCCGCGTGCTGGAGGAGGCCGGCGCCACCGATATCCAGCAGGCCCGCGACGAGGCCGAGCGGGCGCTGTTCTGGGCCGGGCGCAAGAACGCCTTCCCGGCGGTGGGCCGCATGTCGCCGGACTACTACTGCATGGATGGCACCATCCCCCGCCGCGAGCTGGCCCGGGTGCTCAAGGGCATCGGCGACCTCGGCGAGGAGTACGGCCTGCGCGTCGCCAACGTCTTCCATGCCGGCGACGGCAACATGCACCCCCTGATTCTCTTCGATGCCAACCAGCCCGGCGAATTCGAACGCGCCGAGGAACTGGGCAGCCGCATCCTCGAGTTGTGCGTGGAGGTGGGTGGCACCATCACCGGGGAACACGGGGTGGGCCGCGAGAAGATCCACCAGATGTGCGTTCAGTTCAGCCCCGGCGAGCTGGTCACCTTCCGCGCCGCCAAGGCGGCCTTCGACCCGGATGGCCTGCTCAACCCCGGCAAGAACATTCCCACGCCGGCGCGCTGCTCCGAGTTCCGCCTGACCAAGAGTGCCGGTGACGCCCCCGCCCCGACCCGGGCCCCCGAGAGCCAAGGCTGAGAGAGTTCGACGAAATGGTGACCACACCCGATATTCCGAGCCGCGACGTTGTGAACCACGATGCCAGCGAGGCGCTGGCCGATCGCATCCGCCGCGCCGAGACCGAGGGCACCCCGCTGCGCCTCGTCGGCGGCGACACCAAGGCCTTCTATGGCCGTACCGTGGAAGGCGAGACCCTCTCCACCCGCGAGCACCGCGGCATCACCGAGTACGACCCGGTGGAGCTGATCGTCTCGGTGCGCGCCGGCACCCCGCTGCGTGAACTGGAGGCCGCCCTGGCGGCCAACGGGCAGATGCTGCCCTGCGAGCCTCCCCACTTCGGCGACGACGCAACGGTGGGCGGCATGATCGCCACCGGCCTCTCCGGCCCGCGGCGGCCCTGGGCCGGCAGCGTGCGCGACTTCGTGCTGGGTACCCGCATCATCATGCGCCAGGGCAGCGAGCAGCGCTTCGGCGGCCAGGTGATGAAGAACGTCGCCGGCTACGACCTCTCGCGCCTGATGGTGGGCGCCCAGGGCACCCTGGGGCTGATCACCGAGGTCTCCATGAAGGTGCTGCCGCTGCCCGGCGCCAGCCTCAGCCTGCACCTCGACATGCCGCTGGCCGATGCCCTGGACAAGCTCGCCGAATGGGGCCGCCAGCCGCTGCCGATCACCGCTGCCGCCTGGCTTGAAGGAGCCCTGCACCTGCGCCTGGAGGGCGGCCCCAGCTCGGTGGCCGCCACCGCCGAGCGCCTGGGCGGCGACGAGTTGCTCGACGGCTTCTGGGAGGCCCTGCGCGAGCAGCGGCTGGACTTCTTCGCCGCCGAGGACCCGCGCGCGCTGTGGCGGCTCTCGCTACCCCACCACACCCCGGTGCTCGAGGTACCCGGCGTCACCGCCGAGACCGACGTGCTCTACGACTGGGCCGGCTGCCAGCGCTGGGTACGCAGCGACGCCGACGCCGAGGCGATCCGCGGGGTGGCGCGCCGGGCCGGAGGCCACGCCACCTGCTGGCGAGGCGCCGGTGGCAAGGCGGTGGAGGAACCCTTCACCCCGCTCGACCCGGTGGTCGAGAAGTACCACCGCAACCTCAAGACCCAGCTGGACCCCAAGGGGATCTTCAACCCGGGCCGGCTCTACGCGGCATTCTGAGACACGGGGAGACGCCACCATGCAGACGCACTTCACCGCGGAAGACCTCCAGAAGCCGCATATCCGCGAGGCAGATCGGGTGCTGCGCACCTGCGTGCACTGCGGCTTCTGCAACGCCACCTGCCCCACCTACCAGCTGCTGGGGGACGAGCGCGATGGCCCGCGCGGGCGCATCTACCTGATCAAGGAGATGCTCGAGGCCCCCGAGGGCAGCGACAAGGTGACCGAGGAGACCCGGCTACACCTCGACCGCTGCCTCACCTGCCTCAACTGCGAGACCACCTGCCCCTCGGGGGTGGAGTACCACAAGCTGATCAATATCGGCCGCGCCGAGGTCGAGCGCCGGGTGCCACGCAAGGCATCGGAGCGTGCACTGCGCTATGGCCTGCGCAAGGCGCTGGTGGAGCCGAAGCGCTTCCGGGCGCTGCTCAAGCTGGGCCTCACCTTCAGGCCGCTGGTACCGGGCGTGCTCAGGGACAAGATGCCTCCCGCCCCGGTGGATGCCGGAAAGCGCCCCGAGGGTAGCCGCCACGCCCGCCAGATGCTGATCCTGGAGGGCTGCGTGCAGCCGGGGCTCTCGCCCAACACCAACGCCGCCACCGCCCGGGTGCTGGATCGCCTGGGCATCGGGCTGACTCCGGTGGCCGAAGCCGGCTGCTGCGGCGCCATCGACTTCCACCTCAACGCCCAGGACGAGGGGCGCGCCCGCGCACGGGCCAACATCGACGCCTGGTGGCCGCATATCGAATCCGGCGCCGAGGCGATCGTGCAGACCGCCAGCGGCTGTGGCGCCTTCGTCAAGGAGTACGCCGAGATTCTCGCCGACGACCCCGACTACGCCGACAAGGCCGCCCGGGTGAGCGAGCTGGCGAAGGACCTGGTCGAGGTGCTCCGTGACGAGGCCCTGGACGACCTCGAGGTGAAACAGGGCCGTCGGCTCGCCTTCCACTGCCCCTGCACCCTGCAGCACGCCCAGAAGCTCGGCGGCGCCGTGGAGGGCGTGCTGACCCGGCTCGGCTTCGCACTGACCCCGGTGGCCGACGCCCACCTCTGCTGTGGCTCGGCGGGTACCTACTCCATCACCCAGCCGGAGCTCTCGAAGCAGCTGCGCGACAACAAGCTCGACAACCTCGAGGCCGGCAATCCCGAGGTGATCGTCACCGCCAACATCGGTTGCCAGACCCACCTCAATGGCGCCAACCGCACCGAGGTGCGCCACTGGATTGAAATCGTGGATGAGGCACTCGCGTAATGCCCGCCTAGCATTCGAGCGAGGGGCCTCGGGGGCAAGCCGAAGGGGAGGTCCTACGCCAGGGAAGGCGTCGGTAGCGTACAGGGAAGTATTCACAGCGCCTCCCCGCAGGCTTGCCGCCGAGTCAGCCCCGAGACTGCCACCCCCTGCAACAGCGTTACATCACAAAGAGGAAGACCGCTAATGAAGACCAAGCCAGCCCTGACCCTGACCGACGTCAACGCCATCCTCGATGCCGCCCAGCAGGAGGCCGAGGCCAACGGCTGGGGCGTGACCATCGCCGTGGCCGACGACGGCGGCCACCTGCTCGGCCTGCGCCGCATGGACGCAGCCCCGCCCTTCAGCGCCGAGGTGGCCGCCCAGAAGGCCCACAACGCCGCCATCGGCCGCCGCGAGACCCAGGCCTTCGAGGAGATGATCAACGGCGGCCGCACCGCCTTCGTCACCGCCCCCATGCAGTCGCTGCTGGCCGGTGGCGTGCCGGTGCTGGTGGACGGCGAGGTCGCCGGCACCGTCGGCATCTCCGGCGTCAAGCCCGACCAGGACGTGCAGATCGCCCGCGCCGGGGTAGCTGCCATCGGCTGATCCAGGGCGCTGTCGCTCCCGAGCATGGGGCCTTACCCCGGACTACACTGAACGGGCATGGGTCCATCATGAGACCCGGCAGGCGTGCCTGTTGGGTATGCCTTCCCTGACCGCGCTCGGGAGGTACCGAGATGATCAAGAAATCACTCATCGCCCTGGCCGCCATGCTGTTCTCCGCATCGGCCTGGGCGCATATGTGTCCGACACTGATGGGCGACATCGACCAGGCGCTGGAGGATGACACCACCGTCGCCGAAGTCGACGAATCCACCCTTGAGGAGGTCCGCGACCTGCGGGCCCGCGGCGAGGAAGCCCACCAGGCCGGTGATCACGACGAATCGGTGGCCCTACTGGAAGAGGCCAAGGAGAAACTCGGCATCTAGCAGATGGCGATACCACTCCCCCAGCCAATAACGCGAGAGCCCCGAGTCATCGGGGCTCTCGCCTTTCATGACGGGTATTGCCGAACCAGGAAAGGGGGCTCTCGCGGCGATGGGATATGCTGCGGGTTGCGTTTACCATGCGCTCATCCACTCTCCTGGCCATGAGTAGCCACCTTTCAACGTAAACGGAACCGCGATGTCTCCCCTGCACTTCCTGGCCCCCCTCGGCGCCGTGCTGATCTGGTCGGGCAACATGACCATCAACCAGCTCACTGTCGGCGCCATCGCGCCGAGCAGCATCGCCTTCCTGCGCTGGGTGCTGGCGCTCGCCGTGCTCACCCCCTTCCTGGCCCCGGCCGCCTGGCGCCACCGCGCCACGCTCCGCCGCGAGTGGCCCAAGCTCGCCGTGCTGGGGCTCCTCGGCATGGGGCTGTGGCAGGGGCTCGCCTATATGGCCGCCGAGACCACCAGCGCCACCAACATGGGCATCCTGGCCGCCATGGTGCCGCTGCTCACCGTGCTGCTCAGCGCCCTGATCCTGCGCGAGCCGCCGAGCCTGGGCGGCGTGGCCGGCGGCGTCCTGGCGCTGGTCGGCGTGTCCGTCCTGCTGGGGCGCGGCAACCCGCTCTCGCTGCTGGAGTTGACGGTGGCGAAGGGCGACGCGCTGATGCTGGTGGCCGCTACCTGCTACGCCCTCTACGGGGTAATGCTCAAGCGCTGGCCCATCGACCTGCCGCCCTGGGTGCTGCTCTACGGCCAGGTGATCTTCGCCGTACTCTTCCTGCTGCCACCCTACCTGCTGGGTCCCATGACCCCGGTCGATTCGAGCAACGTCGGCCTGATCCTCTACGCCGGCATTCCCGCCTCCATCGTCACCACCTTCCTGTGGATGCTGGCGATCCGGCGCATCGGCGCCAGCCAGGCGAGCATCTTCATCAACCTGATGCCGCTGTTCAGCGCCATCATCGCCATGCTCGCCCTGGGCGAGCGCATCGCTCTGTTCCACTTCCTGGGCGGGGCGCTGATACTGGCCGGCGTGATCATGGCCCAGACCCTGACCCGGCCACTGCGTCGCCCGCCCGTCGCGGCACAGGGCGGCACCGATCGCTCGTGCTAGACTCTGCCCTCTGCCCCACCTGACCTGAAGGATGCACCATGTCCCTCGACGACCTGCACCTCACGCTTCGCAACCTGACGCTGGATGACTACCCCCAGCTCGAGTCGCTGATGGACGCCGTCTACCACGATATCGGCGGCGCCTGGTCGCGGCACACCATCGAGAAGCTGATCGAGTCCTTCCCCGACGGCCAGGTGGTCATCGAGGATGACGGCCGCCTGGTGGGCATCGCCCTGACCGTGCGGGTCGACTACGACGAATTCACCAACCCGCACAAGTACGACGACCTGATCGGCAAGCGCGAGGTGATCCTCGACGACCCCGAGGGTGATGCCATGTACGGGCTGGACGTGCTGATCCACCCCGACTACCGCGGCTACCGCCTGGGGCGGCGCCTCTACGACGCGCGCAAGGAGCTGTGTCGCTCGCTGAACCTGCGCGCGATCCTCGCCGGCGGGCGCATCCCCCAGTACCACCAGCACGCCGAGGAGCTCTCCCCCACCCAGTACATCGACCGGGTGGCGCGCAAGGAGATCCACGACCCCATCCTCTCCTTCCAGCTGGCCAACGACTTCCAGGTCAAGCGCCTGCTGCGCGACTACCTCCCGGAGGACGAGCGCTCCCAGGGCTACGCCACCCTGCTGGAGTGGAACAACTTCCTCTACGAGCCCGCCGAGCTGGTACTCGATACCCGCAAGACCCAGGTGAGGGTGGGTGCCGTGCAGTGGCAGATGCGTGAGTTCGATTCGGTGGAGGCGGTACTCCAGCAGGTGGAGTACTTCGTCGACGCCCTCGCCGACTACAAGAGCGACTTCGCGGTCTTCCCGGAGCTGTTCAACGCCCCGCTGATGGGGCTGCAGAACCGCGCCGCCCAGCAGGACCAGATGGCCGCCATCCGCTTCCTGGCCAGCTTCACCGAGCAGTTCAAGACCGAGCTCTCGCGCATGGCGGTCTCCTGCAACATCAACATCATCGCCGGCTCGATGATCGAGGTGGGCGAGGACGACCGCCTCTACAACGTCGCCTACCTGTGCCACCGCGACGGCACCCTGGAGCGCCAGGCCAAGCTGCACATCACCCCCCAGGAGCGCCGCGACTGGGTGATCGAGGGCGGCGACGACCTCCAGGTGTTCGACACCGACGCCGGGCGCATCGGCATCCTGATCTGCTACGACGTGGAGTTCCCGGAGCTGCCTCGGCTGCTCGCCGAGCAGGAGATGGACATCCTCTTCGTGCCCTTCTGGACCGATACCAAGAACGGCTACTTGCGGGTGCGTCACTGCGCCCAGGCCCGGGCCATCGAGAACGAGTGCTACGTGGTGCTGTGCGGCAGCGTGGGTAACGTGCCCTCCATCGAGAATATGGAGATCCAGTACGCCCAGTCGTCGGTCTTCTCGCCCTCGGACTTCGCCTTCCCCCACGACGCCGTGCTCTCCGAGACCACCCCCAACACCGAGATGATCATGTTCTCGGACCTCGACCTGACGCGGCTGACCATGGTGCGCAACGAGGGCTCGGTAACCAACCTCAAGGATCGCCGCAAGGACCTCTTCGACCTGCGCTGGCGCGACTGGTCGTGGAAGTCCGGGGCCGACCTCGACGAGAGCTGAGCCGATGCTGGGGCGCCTGAAACGTTGGCGAGAGGCGCGCTTCGCGGCGCGCCACCCCTTCCCCGAAGACGCCTGGGCCGAGGCACGCGGACGCGTGCCGCTGCTCACCGCCCTGGCCGAGGAGGAGTCCGGACGCCTGGGCCAACGTGCCTGGCGCTTCCTGCACGCCAAGCGCGTCACCCTGCACCCCGAGCTCGCCGAAGCCACCCCCTTCGACCTCCCCGCCAGACTTGCCCTGGCCGCCCAGGCCTGCCTGCTGACACTGGGCTGGCCCGAGGAGGAGCATCATGAGGCCTTCGCCAACGTCCACGAGGTGCTGGTGCTGCCGGACGCCTTCCAGCGCCGGGTGGAGGAGATGGACGAGTTCGGCGTGATGCACGAGTACGACGACGAACGGGCAGGCGAGACCTCCCACCAGGGGCCGGTGGTGGTGGCCTTCCCCGACCTGATGGAGAGCGGCGATTTCTCGGGGTTCAACGTGCTGATCCACGAGTTCGCCCACAAGCTCGACCTGGGCAACTCGCTGGACGTCGACGGCTTCCCGCCGCTGCCCGCCGAGATCGACCCGCGGGAGTGGCACCGGGTGTTCATGGCGGTGTGGGACGACCTCCAGGCGCGGCTGGCGCGCGGCGAGGCCACCCCCATCGATGACTACGCCGCCACCCACCCCGGCGAGTGCTTCGCGGTGTGCTGCGAGGCCTTCTTCACCGCCCCCGACCTGTTGCATGATGCCTATCCGGCGCTCTTCGCGCTGCTCGGCCGCTACTTCCGCCAGGCGCCGCTGGCCCGCCTGCCGGCCGAGTATCACGCGCGACCGCTCGCGGCCCATCCCGAGCGCCACTGACCCACCGCCCGTCCCCAGGAGGCGCCGATGATCGACCTGCGCAGCGATACCGTCACCCGTCCCAGCGCCGCCATGCGCGACGCGATGCACGCCGCCCCGGTGGGCGATGACGTCTGGGGAGACGACCCCAGCGTGGCGCGCTTCGAGGCCGCCGTGGCCGAACGCGCCGGCAAGGCCGCCGCCCTGCTCTTTCCCAGCGGCACCCAGAGCAACCTGGCCGCCCTGCTCGCCCACTGCCAGCGTGGCGACGAGTACCTCGCCGGCCAGCAGGCCCACACCTACAAGTACGAGGGCGGCGGCGCCGCGGTGCTTGGCGGCATCCAGCCCCAGCCGCTGGAGCACGCCGCGGACGGCTCGCTGCCCCTGGAGCGCATCCGCGCGGCGATCAAGCCCGACGACTTCCACTTCGCCCGCACCCGCCTGCTGGCGCTGGAGAACACCATCGGCGGGCGCGTGCTCGACCCCGACTACGTGGCGGCGGCCACCGCGCTGGCCCGGGAGCAGGGCCTCGCCACCCACCTCGACGGCGCCCGGCTGTTCAACGCCGCGGTGGCAAGCGACGCCTCACTGGATAAGCTCTGCACGCCCTTCGACTCGGTCTCGCTGTGCTTCTCCAAGGGCCTCGGCGCCCCGGTGGGCTCGGCCCTGGCGGGCTCGCGGGAGCTGATCGCCAGCGCCAGGCGCTGGCGCAAGGTGCTCGGCGGTGGCATGCGCCAGTCCGGCATCATCGCCGCCGCGTGCCACCATGCGCTGGACCACCATGTGGCCGACCTCGCCTGCGACCACCGCCGCGCCGCACGCCTGGCCGAGGGGATCCGCGCGCTCCCCGAGCTCGAGGTGGCCTACCAGGCCACCAACATGGTGTTCCTGCGCGTCCCCGAGCGGCACGTCGCCCCGCTGCGCGCCTGGCTCGCCGAACGCGGGATCCTCGTCGAGCTGCTCTACGCCACCCGCCTGGTGGTTCACCGCGACCTCGACGACGACGCCATCGAGAAAGTGCTCGAGGCGCTGGGCGACTACTTCACCCCACGCTGAGCTCGCGCTCGGCGAGCAGCCAGCGCCACACGCGCCGGGCGTCGTCGCCGACCTCGCGGCGGCTCGGCCGCACCAGCCAGAAGCGCTCCGCGCAGGGCAGACCGGGGTCGAAGGGCACCACCAGGTCGTCGCGCTCGGCCAGCAGGCGGCGATGGGCCAGGGCGACCCCGACACCCCGCGCGGCCAGCGCCAGCGTCATCACCTGGTTGTCGCAGGCCAGCGAGTCGCAGCGGCGCTCGAGCCCGCCCACTCCAGCCGCCTCCAGCCAGGCCGGCCAGCCGGCGCCGAAGCCCAGGGCATGCAGCAGGGTATGGCCCGCCAGGTCGCCCGGCGCCCGCAGCCGCTCGGCGACGGCGGGCGCGCAGGCCGGCACCAGCCACTCCTCGCCCAGCGACAGGGCTTCCACCCCGGCCCAGTCGCCGTGGCCGTAGCGGATCTCGATGTCGGCCCCCTCGGGGCCGAAGTCGTCGGGCCAGATGGCGCTGACCAGGCGCAGCGCCACCTCGGGATGCGCCTCGCGCAGACGCGCCAGGCGCGGCGCCAACCAGTCCTGCTGGATCACCGGGGTGGTGCGCAGCGTCACGCTGTGGTCGGCCGCGCCGCCGAACACCTCGGCGGTTCCCTCGGCCAGGCGCGAGAAGGCGTCGTGGATGCTGGGCAGCCAGGCCTGGCCGGCCGGGGTCAGGGTGAGGCTGCGCGGGTGGCGCACGAAGAGCTTGTGGCCCAGGCGGTCCTCCAGCAGGCGGATGCGCTGGCTGATGGCCGCCTGGGTCACCCCCAGCTCGCGACCGGCGGCGGTGAAGCTGAGGGTGCGCGCGGCGGCCTCGAAGGCCTGCAGCCAGGTCAGCGGCGGCAAGGGGGGCATGGCCAAGTCACTCATAAGCAGGATTGGGTCATAGGCGCCAGATTAATCGTTTGTCACTGCCAGCGCCACGCCCCATCCTGAGCGTCTCTCTCCACCCCCTGACCCGAGGAGACGACATGAGCCTTGTCGCCGACACCGCTCGCCCTGCTACTACCCCCGACATGGCCGAGCTCGCGCCCTTCCCCGCCGGGCCGCTGCTCAGCGAGGCCCGCGCCGACGCCGAGGCGGTGGCGCTGGCCTGGGAAGACGGTGCGCGCACCCGCCTGCCCCTGCTCTGGCTGCGCGACCACTGCCCCTGTCCGGCGTGCCGCCACCCCCAGACCCGCGAGCGCCTGCATGTGCCGCTCGACGAGGTGACCACGCCGCCCGAGACGCGCATCGAGGAAGGCCACCTGTGGCTGCGCTGGGAGGACGGCCACGAGAGCCGCTTCGCCGCCGGCTGGCTGCACCAGCGCCGCCCCGAGGCACCGGCGACGAGTCCCGTCCCCGCTCGTCGTGCCTGGCGCGAGGGCTTCACGCCGGTGCGCGTGCGCCACGCCGACTTCCTGACGCCGGAGGGGGAGGCGACCTGGCTCGAGGCGCTGCTGCGCGACGGCCTGGCGCTGATCGACCAGGGCCCGCTGGCCGACGAGGAGGTCAGCCGCCTGGCGGAGCGCATCGGTCCCCAGCGCGCCACCAACTTCGGCGCCCGCTTCGACGTGCGCTCCAAGCCCAACCCCAACAACGCCGCCTACACCGCCATCGGCCTGGCGCTGCACATCGACCTGCCCAACTGGCGCCAGCCACCGGATATCCAGCTGCTCTACTGCCTGCAGAACGAGGCCGAGGGGGGCGAATCACTGTTCGCCGACGGCATCCGGGTCGCCGAGGCGCTGCGCGAGGCGGATCCCGAGGCCTTCCGGGTACTCAGCGAGGAGGCCATCGACTTCCGCTTCCAGGACGAGACGCACGACATCGCCGTGCGCGCACCGGTGATCGGCTGCGACGCCGAGGGCCGCGTGCTGGAGTTGCGCTTCAACAACTGGATACGCGATACCCTGCGCCTGCCCGCCGAGCGCATGACGGCCTGGTACCGCGCCTATCGCCACTTCTGGCAGCTGCTCCACTCGCCGCGCTTCCAGCTCGACTTCAGCCTGGCGCCGGGCGAGATGGTCGCCTTCGACAACCGCCGGGTGCTGCATGGCCGCCGCGCCTTCGACCCCAATACCGGCGCCCGCCACCTGCAGGGGACCTACCTGGACCGCGACCTGCTCGAGTCGCGTCTGCGGGTGCTCTCCCGCAGCCGCCGCTGAGCGAGCGATCGCCGCGGCGACGGCGCGACGCCGACGATTGGACTCGGCCGGCAGGGGCCTTATGCTGTTCTCCCGCCTGTCGCCGAGATCCCTGCCATGCCCCGCTCCCTGCTGCTGCCGCTGGTCGCCCTCGCCCTGCTCGCCAGCCTGGCGCTGGGCTGGCAGTGGCTGGCCCGGGAGGGAGTGCTGACCCTGGAGGCGCTGCGGGCGCTGGCCGCCTCGGCCCCCGGCTGGCGCGACGCGCCCTGGACGATCCTGGTGGTGATGGCGGTCTACGCCGGGGCCTCGCTGGTGATGTTCCCGCTGAGCCTGCTGGTAGGCGCGACCGGGCTGCTGTTCGGGCCCTGGTGGGGCTTCGGCTACGCCCTGGCAGGCACCCTGGGCGCCTCGCTGGTCACCTGGTGGGTGGGCCGGCGCATCGGCCGCGAGGCGCTGCTGCGCCATGGTGGCAAGCGCCTCAGGGGGCTCTCGCGCTACCTCTCCGGCCGCGGCATCCGCACCATGACCGTCGTCAACCTGCTGCCGCTGGCCCCATTCACCCTCACCAACATGATGGCCGGCGCCTTTCGCCTGCGCCTGCGCGACTATCTGGTGGGCTCGGCGCTGGGGATCGCCCCCGGGCTCGCCGGGGTCACGCTGCTGGGCAGCCAGCTGGGTGAGCTGGCCACCGCCGAGAGCCGCGGCGAGCTCGCCTGGGGTGCCGGAGGCCTGCTGCTGGCGATGCTGCTGCTGGTGGCGCTCAAGCGCTGGGCCGACCGTCGCCGGCGGCGCTGATCACTTCGCCGGCCCGCCGGGCCACCAGTCCGGGCGCTCCTCCTCCCAGGTGGCGTGGACCAGCTTGCCGAGCACCCTGCCACGATGGCGGAGCATCTGCCACTCCGCCCCCAGGCGGTGTCTCACCCGCTCCCATCCCCCCTCCTCGGCATGGGTGAAGGGGCCACCGGCGGCGATGGCGCGTCGGTAGACGTCGAGGCAGCGCTCGGCGCAGCGCGCCTCGTCGAAGGCCGCCGCGGTCCGCTGCGCTCCCTCTGCCAAGGGCGAGCGCGCCGCGGGCTCGACCAGCGCCGTCAGGGCCTCGGCCATCGCCTCGGCATCATCGCCCTCCAGCAGGCGACCGTTCTCGCCGTCCCGCACCACCTCGCGCACCCCGGGGGCATCCAGGGCCACCACCGGCAGCCCGGTGGCCATCGCCTCGGCCACCACCATGCCCTGGGTCTCGCTGTGGGAGGCGAAGGCGAAGAGGTCCATGGCATGGTAGGCATCGATCAGCGCCTGGCCCTGCAGCCGCCCGGTGAAGTACACCCTGGCGCCGACGCCGGCCGACTCGAGGCGCGTTTCCATGGCCGCTTGCGCCTCCCCCTCCCCCACCACCAGGCAGTGGAGGCGCTCAGCGCGTCCCAGCGCCAGGCCGACGGCGCGCGCCAGGAAGTCGAGGTTCTTCTCGAAGGCCAGCCGACCCAGGTGGCCGACCACGCAGGCCTCCTCGGGAATCCCCAGCCGCTCGCGCCAGGCTCGCCCGTCGCCCGCCGCGAAGCGGTGCGTGTCCACGCCGCTCGGCACCACGCTGATCGCCGCGTTGGCCCCGCGCTCGATCAGCAGCCGGCGGATGCTCTCGCTGGGCGCGATCACCTCGTCGCACAGCCGGGTGTACTCGGTGGCCAGCGCCACGGCGAAGCGCTGCATGCGAGGCGAGTCGCCGGGCACGTAGTGGGTGTAGTGCTCGTAGAGGGTGTGGTGGGTGAACACCAGCGGCAGGCCATAGGTCTCGGCGGTGCGCGCCGCGGTGTCGCCGAGCAGGAAGGGGTGGTGAGAGTGCACGATATCCGGGTCGAAGGCCTCCACCGCCTCGTGGAGCTGGCCGGGAATCGGCACCGGCAGCGAGAAGTCGCTGCCGTTGAAGTGCTGCATGGCAACCACCCGCACCACGTCCTTCTCCGCCTCAGGCTGGCCATCCAGGCGCGGCGCCACCACCAGCACCCGGTGGCCAAGCTCGCGCAGACTCACCGACAGGCGCTGTACCGACTCGCTGACCCCGCCGACGATGGGCAGGTAGGTGTTGGTAAACATGAGGACGTTCACGACTGGGGACTCCGCTGCACGGGGGTAGACGGTAGACAATTTGAACACTCTTCACCCGCCCGGCGGTTCGGATACGTCAGACCGTATCAGATGTCACGGTCGATCACCTGCCCTCCGCCCTGGGAAGGCGGAAGAACAGCGACGGTGACATGGTTCGACCTTGTGGAGAGTAGCCGCTGGCGCAGCCGATACCGCCATTGGGGTGATCGGCTACGCCACTCTCAACGATCAGTCATCGTCGTCATCGACCTGGTGGCCAATAACGCCGCCAACCACGGCACCGCCAACGGTACCCGCCGTGCTGCCTCCCGTCAGGACCGAGCCGCCGACCGCACCCACGCCCGCACCGAGGGCAGTGTTCCTGTCCTGGGTCGACATCCCGGAGCACGCCGCCAGGCCCAGCAAAAGGAATACGGCCAATGCACCAAGCGCCGATCTTTGCATCCTGTTCATGATCCACCTCCATAAGTACCCGTCGCAAGCCGCGACATCGTGGCTGAAAGCCAAGTGATACAACGCCCTGTGCACTACCATCTGCATTCTAGCGACTTTGCCTTGTGGCTTAAGTTCCCTTCTTATAACTGGGCATGCTAACAGTCGTCACCTTCCTGACCTGGGGTAACTAGCCCGCCACTGTGAGCACTACCCGGATACCCGCCCCCTGCGTCCTGCTCCAGCGCGACACTCCGAGCGAGTGCCGAGCCTCATCGAACTCCATTATTGGCAAGGGGGTGGGCTGTGTCTAACGCGGGACCGCTGCGAAAGAGATCACCCCACCCGCCCGGGTAGTTCCTGACGAAGCAGGTCCACAAAAGCACGAATCCGTGCAGGGATATGGCGCCGCTGGCGATAGACGGTATGGAAGTCGGCGCGCACGCCCTGCCACTCGGGGAGCAGCGCCACCAGGCGTCCGTCCGCCAGGTGCGACTGGACATCCCAACGGGAACGCAGAATGACACCGTGGCCATCCAGCGCCAGGTTGACGATGACCTCGCCGTCGTTGCTGGCCAGGGGCCCGGCGACCTTGACCGACTGGTCCGGGCGCTCGCCACCGCGATGCTCGAAGCGCCAGAGCGCGAAGTCGCTATCGTTCTCGCGCAGCACCAGGCAGGGATGCTTCGCCAGGTCCGCCGGCTCCGCCAGGCCCGGCATCCGCTCGGCATAGGCGGGCGCCGCGCAGAGGATCCGGCGGTTGTCGAGGATGCGCTGGGCGACCAGCCGCGAATCGGGCAGGGCACCCACCCGGATGCTGATGTCCACACCCTGTTCGCCCGGCGTCATGGGGAAGTTGGTGAGCTCGAGGGTGCCCTCCACGCCCGGGTGGCTGGCGCAGAAGCGGGAGAGCAGCGGTGCAACGTGGCGGCGCCCGAAGCCGAAGGTGGCGTTGACCTTGAGCGGCCCCGAGAGCGCGGCACGCTGGGCACTGAGGCCCTCCTCCAGCTCGGCCAGCTCGTCGAGGATCGCCCCGCCACCGGCCAGGTAGCGCTCCCCCTCCGCCGTCAGGGTCAGGCGACGGGTGGTCCGACTGGCCAGGCTGACCCCCAGGCGCGATTCTAGCTGCTTGAGACGCTTGCTGACCGCCGACAGGGAGAGTCCCAGATCGCGGGCGGTCGCCGTCAGGCTGCCGGCTCGCGCCAGGCGCTGGAAGAAGGCGAGGTCATCAAGCGGCGCCATGGACTCTCCACTCAGGGTCAACAATGCCTTGCATCCTAGCCTGATTATCTCTCGCCTGTCAGGCACTAGAGTAGGAGAATTCCCGGCACACAGAAGAGGAGTAGATACATGGCACAGCGCATCGCAGTGATCCCCGGCGACGGCATCGGCAAGGAGGTGATGCCCGAGGGCGTGCGTGCCCTGGAGGCCGCCGCCGAGCGCTTCGGCATCGAGATCGAGCTCACCGACTTCGATTTCGCCAGCTGCGACTACTACGCCGAGCACGGTCAGATGCTGCCCGACGACTGGTTCGAACAGCTCAAGGGCTTCGACGCCCTCTTCTACGGCGCCGTGGGCTGGCCGGAGACCGTGCCCGACCACATCTCCCTGTGGGGCTCGCTGCTGCAGTTCCGGCGCCGCTTCGACCAGTACGTCAACCTGCGCCCCTGCCGGCTGCTGCCCGGCATCAGAAGCCCGCTGGCCAACCGCCAGCCCGGCGATATCGACTTCTATGTGGTGCGCGAGAACACCGAGGGCGAGTACTCCAGCGTCGGCGGGAAGATGTTCGAGGGCACCGAACGCGAGGTGGTGATCCAGGAGACGGTGATGACCCGCCACGGCACCGACCGAGTGCTGAAGTTCGCCTATGAGCTGGCCCGATCGCGCCCCCGCAAGAAGCTCACCTCGGCCACCAAGTCCAACGGCATCGCCATTACCATGCCCTGGTGGGACGAGCGTGTGGCCGAGATGGGCAGGCACTACCCCGAGGTCGCCGTGGACCAGTTCCATATCGATATCCTCACCGCCAACTTCGTGATGCACCCCGACTGGTTCGACGTGGTAGTGGCCAGCAACCTGTTCGGCGACATCCTCTCCGACCTGGGCCCGGCCTGCACCGGCACCATCGGCGTGGCGCCCTCGGCCAACATCAACCCGGAAGGCACCTTCCCCAGCCTGTTCGAACCGGTGCACGGCAGCGCCCCGGACATCGCGGGCAAGGGGATCGCCAACCCCATCGGTCAGATCTGGTCGGCGGCGATGATGCTCGAGCACCTGGGCCACCAGGAGGCGGCCGACGCCATCGTCGCCGCCTTCGAGGCGGTGCTCGCCGAAGGTGACAGGAACGTGCTCACCCCCGACGTGGGCGGCACCGGCACCACCGAGGGCATGGGACGGGCCATCACCGAGCGCATCAAGGGCTGACGCCACTTCCCCCTCCATGTACGACGGCCACCGCTTTCGCGGTGGCCGTCGCTGCTCTCCTCCGGTCTTTCCTTGCCGATATCTCAGCCCTTGCGGGGCCGTGGTTCTATTACCTCATCGTCGTGCAGCGTCTCCCAGCCGGTAATCATCGCCTTGATATGCGCCAGCGGCGTATGGCCGGTGGTGGTCAGGTAGACGTGGATGATCACGAAGGCCAGCATCAGGAAGGCACCGAGCACATGCAGCCCGGCTACCTGCTCCAGCCCCAGCCAGGCCGGAGCCAGCTCGCGCAGCGGCTCCCAGAACAGGTAGGCCAGCCCGGTGACCCACACCAGCGGATTGATCACCAGCTTCACCCCCAGGTAGGCCAGGCGCTGCAGCGGGTTATGCTTGCGCTGCGGGGTCTGCCGGTAGGGGTGTGGCTCGCCGAGGAAGATGCCGTAGGCATAGAAGCGCACCATGGCACCGATTCGCTCAAGGGTGGGGATGTACTGGCGCCACTGGCCGGTGGTGAAGTGCCAGAAGATGGCGAACACCCACAGCCCGATCAGCAGCCAGGCCGCCGTCTCGTGAAGCCTTACCGCCGGGCCGAAGTGGAGCAGGTCGTGGTAGCCGCGAATGGCGAAGCCGCTGAACAGCAGTACCAGCACCAGCGCCGCCTGGCCCCAGTGCCAGAAGCGCTCGAAGCGGGTGAAGAGGTAGACTCGCTGGCTCATGTCAGTGCTCCTTGCGGCGGTTGCGGGTCGCGATGCGCAGGGCACCGTGGCCAAGCACACCCAGCAGCATCAGCCCGGCCAGGCCGAAGCCGAAGCGGTCGAGCAGTTGATGACGATCGCGCCCCGGCAGCCAGACGCCCTCCACGTCCGCAAGGCGCCCCTCATCTGCGTGGCAGCTGCCGCACTTCAGGGCCTGCTCATCGGGTGCCACCATATGGGTGATGGGCCACAGCATGGTGGTCTCGACGAAGTCGAACTCGCCGCTGAAGGGCTGGCCGGCGGCCTCGGTGCCCGCTTCCAGCGCCTTGGCCCAGTCGAAGTTGAACCAGAAGGCGGAGTCGTCGGGTATCGCCACATGGGGCACCAGCAGGGTGTTGTGCACGGTGTCGTAGGGCTGCTTGCCGTGGAACAGCTTCACCGGCCAGATACGCGAGTCCTCGCCGCCCGGTGTGCCGTGGTAGGTATTGATGGGCACCGGGGCGTTGTCGGGGTCGATCTCGGTCTCGGTGGTGGTAAAGGTGACGTCGCCGTTGAACCAGACATACTCGGGCACCACGTTCTCGCCCAGGGTGAAGTCGCCCTTCTTGCTGTCGTAGATCACGTGACCATCGTCATCCTTGCGCTGGAACGGCTTGCCGTCCTCGTCCAGCTGGCCGCCGGTGGACCAGTCCCAGCCCATCTTGGTGGGCACCCCGCCGCGGGCGAAGGTGGGAATGTGGCAGGTCTGACAGGCCAGCGCGCGAGTATGCTCGTTGAGCCGCGTGGCCATGGGGCCCTCCTCGTGGGGCGCATTGCCATGACAGGCCTGACAGGTGGCCGGGTTGCGGTCGGTCTGCTCGCCGCGCCGGATCGCCCGATTGTCATCCACCGCCGAGACCTGGATGCGGCTGCCCGGCACCGCATGGCTCTCGGTCTGGTGGCAGGTGCTGCAGCGGAAGTCGCCGCCATCCACCGCCATATGCACGTCGAGATCGCGGTGGGCATCGACCAGCGAGGAGTCGAGGTCACCATGCTTCACGCCATCCCCGCCGCCGCCGTAGAAGTGGCAGCTGCCGCAGGTCTCGCGGGAAGTCGGGCCGACATTCCGGGCCACCTCCACCAGGTCGGTGGGTCCATGGAACTTGCCTGAACCCGGTGGATACTCGGTGCGCTCGTAGGCGGGATGCCCGGCAAGCCCCGCCACCTTCTTGTAGTCCCCGGTGTTGTGGCAGGAGAGGCAATCCACCTTGAAGGGGTTGGAGAAGTCGAAGGTCTCGTCCTCCCAGCCATAGCCGATATGGCACGACTGGCAGAAGGCCTCGTTGGAACGGTCGGCGATGCAGAAGCCGTTGAGCATGCTCTTCTTGCCCAGCACCTCACCGTCCAGGGGATTGTGATACTCCCAGGTCCAGTGACGGGTCGCCATCACCTCCTCGGCCGCCTCGGTATGGCAGCCCAGGCAGGCCTCGGTGACCTCCTCTCCGCTGGCGAAGGGCCCCTCGAGCTCCGCAAACTGGCTGTGGTCCGCGGTGCTGGCCAGTGCCGGCAGCGCCCACAGCAGCACCAGCCCCACCAGGCAGCGCAGCCCCAATCGTGAATTCTGTCCCCGCATTGCGCACTCCTCCCTTCGGCGGCCCACCAGACGGCATGCCTGAATTCAGCTTGGCAGCGTCCGGCCGAACCGCCTTGACGAGGATCAATATCCAGCCACCCCGGCGAGCGACAAGATGTCGCCTGTCGCTCGAGCGAAATTCCCGCTACGCCTGGCGCCAGCAGCCCGCCAGGATGCGTACCTTGCCCGCCGCCAGGTTGTCGCGCAGGTTGCGTCCCATCTCTGTAAAACGCTCGCCGAAGATCAGCCCCGGACCGGGCAGCCCGGGACCCGCAGGCGGCTCGCTCGCCTCTCGCCGGCTGTGCTTCTGACGCCAGGCCAGGGCCGACTCGGTCACATCCTCCAGCGCCTCGAGCACGAAACCCGCCTCGGCCAGGCGCGCCTCCAGCTCCGCCCGTGTCTGCAGGTGGCTCTCCGCCGGACGGCTGGCCCAGGGTACCGGCAGCGCCAGCGTCCCGGGGTTGTCGCCGGCCACCACCTCGTGGAGCAGCACCCGCCCGCCGGGCACCAGCAGGCGGCGCCACTCCCCAAGCACTGTCGACACGTCGGGCATGTTCATCAGTGCGTGCTGGCACCACACCGCGTCGAAGCCGCCATCGGGCAGCGGCATGCGCGCCGCATCCGCGCACAGGAAGCGGGTCTGCCGGTCGAGCCCGGTCATCGCGCTGAGCCACTCGGCCACCTCGACGAAGGCCGCGGTGATGTCGACGCCCACCACCTCGCAGCCGAACTCGTCGGCCAGCAGGCGGCTGGCCCCGCCGGTACCGCAGCCCACGTCCAGCACCCGCTCCCCGGAGGCGAGCCCACCCAGCGCCGCCAGGTGACGGCTGGCCCGGCGCCCGCCCAGGTGCAACTGGTCGATGCCGGCGACCTCGTCGAGGCTCAGACGCGCCGGGTCGCACCCCGCGGCGCGAAAGGCCGACTCCAGGCGTACTAGCAAAGGCGCGGAACCGGCGTGGGCCGGGGCGTCATAGTGGTCCGTCAGGGAGGCGTGTGACGAAGTGGGGGCAGCGGGCATGGCGGGCTCCTTGGGGCATGGGTGGCGTACGGGTGAGCGGCACCCAGCATAGCGCCATGCAGCGCCTCCTCCCCATAGGCCAAAGGTCCCTCGGGCGGCGACTTTCACCCTCGCACCATCACTTTCATGCCATCGACGCCCCCCTTGCCCGGCAGTACCGGCTGGAGGAAGGTAAGCGTATCCCCGCTGCCCAGGATCCTGCCCATGAGCCCATCGCGCCCCCCTGCTCCGCAGGCAACCCACGAGCCACTGGCGAGCTGGCTCCGGCGCTGCCTGGATGGCGAGCCCATCCCGCCCTTCACGCTACCCGGGGGAAGCGCCGTGCCACGGGGTGAGGGGTTGCTTGAGCTTGTGCCAGAACGTCCTGCCACCGACGCCCGTGCCTGCATCTTCTCGGTGGGCATCCATGGCAACGAGACGGCGCCCATGGAGCTGCTGGACGCCCTGCTCAAGCGCCTGGCGGCAGGTGAGCTGAGGCTTGGTGCACCCGTGCTGGTGCTCCTCGGCAGTCCGCAGGCGACCCGACAAGGCACCCGCTTCATCGAAACCAACCTCAACCGGCTGTTTCGACGTGATCTGGACACGACAGGCATGGAGCCGGAGCGGGCGCGGGAGCTGATGGCCGCAGTCGATGCCTTCTTCGCTCGTCATGCCGACCGCTCGCCCCTGCATTACGACCTGCATACCGCCATCCGCGGCAGCCGCTACCCGCGCTTCGCGGTGGAACCGTTCAGCGACAGCGTGCGCACCACCGCCGAGCAGTGGCACTGGCTGGCCGGAGCGGGCATCCAGGCGGTACTGCACCAGCACTGCCACAGCTGGACCTTCTCCCATTACAGCAAGCACTACCATGGCGCCCAGGCCTTCACCCTGGAACTGGGCCACGCCCTGCCCTTCGGCCACAACGACCTGGCCCCCCTGGCGCCCATGGCAAGCCTGCTGGCGGCGCTGCTGACGGGCCAAGCCCCACCGCGAGAAGCGCCTGACCGCATGCGGTTCTTCCACGTCGAACACGAACTGATACGCCACAGCGAGGCCTTCCGCCTGGCCTTCGCCGACGACACCCCCAACTTCACCGAGTTTGCCCCCGGCACCCTGCTCGCCGAGGATGGCGAGCGGGGTGAGACCCGCGTCGGCGATACGCCGCTGTCGGTGGTCTTCCCCAATGCCGCGGTGGAGCTCGGCGCACGGGCGGCGCTGCTGGCCAGGTCGGTCCCGCCGCCCGATTGACCGACCGGCCTTGCCGGGCCATCGGATGGCCGGAAAGTCTTATAACAACGATAAACTGGAGGTAGAATCTTGCCCCCTTGCCGATCCGTAGCCGACCCGTGTCACGGCCGGCCGACACCCCCCTGCCGACCCACAGTGCGACACGCCTGACCCGGAGCCCGACCCATGGCCGAAACCCCGATTCCGCTGGAAGTGCGCAACATCACCAAGCGCTTCGGCGATACCGAAGTCCTCAAGGGGCTGTCGCTCGAGGCCCACAAGGGCGACGTGATCACCCTGATCGGAGCCTCCGGCTCCGGCAAGAGCACCTTCCTGCGCTGCATGAACCTGCTCGAGCAGCCCGACGAGGGCGACCTGATCGTCCACGGCGAGACGATCCGCTTCAAGGAGACGAAGCACGGCCGTGAACCGGCCGACTGGAAACAGGTGGTACGCATGCGTGCCCGACTCTCCATGGTCTTCCAGAACTTCAACCTCTGGGCGCACATGACCCTGCTGGAAAACATCATCGAGGCACCGGTGCATGTGCTCGGCAAGCCGAAGAAGGAGGCCATCGAGCACGCCCGGGCGCTGCTCGAGCGGGTCGGCCTGACCGAACGCGCCGACGCCTATCCGGCCCAGATGTCCGGCGGCCAGCAGCAGCGCGGCGCCATCGCCCGGGCACTGGCCATGGACCCCGAGGTGATGCTCTTCGACGAGCCCACCTCCGCGCTGGACCCCGAGCTGGTCGGCGACGTGCTGAAGGTCATGCGCGACCTGGCCGACGAGGGGCGCACCATGATCCTGGTGACCCACGAGATGGCCTTTGCCCGCGATGTCTCCAGCCAGGTGATCTACCTGCATCAGGGCGTGATCGAGGAGTCCGGCCCGCCCGAGGCGGTGTTCGACAACCCGCGTTCCGAGCGCCTCAAGCAGTTCCTGGCCCCCAAGCATTGAGCCGGCCCACGAGGAGAGTCCCATGATCGATCTTCACGGCTACGGCCCGCGTCTCGCCGAAGGCGCGCTGATCACCGTCGAACTGGCGGTGCTGTCGCTGGTGCTGGCCATCCTGCTGGGCCTGATCACCGCCAGCGCCAAGATGTCACGCAGCCGGACGGCCCACGCCATCGGCACCCTCTACACCACCATCATCCGCGGCGTGCCCGATCTGGTGCTGATGATGCTGCTGTTCTTCGGCGGCCAGATCGGCATCAACGCGATCACCGACCAGCTCTACGCGCGCTTCGGCTGGGATATCTTCATCAACGTCAACGAGTTCGTGGCGGGGGTGATCACCATCGGCCTGATCTTCGGCGCCTACATGGGCGAGACCTTCCGCGGCGCCTTCCTGGCCGTGGACAGCGGGCAGATCGAAGCCGGCCGCGCCTACGGCATGGGCCCCTGGCTGGTGTTCCGACGCATCCGCTTCCCGCAGATGATGCGCCACGCCATCCCCGGGCTCTCCAACAACTGGATGGTGCTGCTCAAGACCACCGCCCTGGTCTCGGTGATCGGCCTCTCCGACATGGTGCGGGTGGCCGCCGAGGCCTCCAAGGCGACTCGCGAACCCTTCACCTTCATGATCATCGTCGCGGCGGTCTACCTGCTGATCGCCAGCGTCTCCGAGTGGGCCTTCGCCCGCCTGCAGAAGCGCTATGACGTCGGCTTCGGGGAGGTCAAGTGATGGAAGCCCTGACAAGCCGGCTCGAGGCCCTGCTCGCCGACAACAGCATCTTCACCCTGCAGACCCTCGGTTACTACGGCGAGGGGCTGGTGACCACCGTGCAGTTGGTGTTCCTGTCGCTGGTGATCGGCCTGGTGGCGGCGGTGCCGCTGGCCATCGGCCGCGGCTCACGGCATCGCTGGATCAGCCTGCCGATCTTCCTCTACTGCTACGTGTTCCGCGGCACGCCACTGCTGGTGCAGCTCTACCTGATCTACTACGGGGTGGTGTTCGTCGAGGGCATCCAGGACACCTGGCTGTGGGTGATCCTCGAGAAGCCCTTCGTACCGGCGCTGATCGCCTTCACCCTCAACACCGCGGCCTACACCACCGAGATCTTCCGCGGCGCCATCAAGGCCACGGCCCGCGGCGAGATCGAGGCGGCGCGCGCCTACGGCATGTCCGATCGCCTCATGCTGCGCCGGATCGTGCTGCCCAGCGCCTTCCGTCGCGCCCTGCCCGCCTACGGCAACGAGGTGATCTTCATGCTCCACGCCAGCGCCATAGCAAGCGTGGTCACCATCATGGACCTCACCGGAGCGGCACGTTTCGTCTATGCACGCTTCTACGCGCCCTTCGACGCCTTCCTGTTCGTGGCGGCCATCTACCTCTGCCTGACCTTCGCCATCCTCTACTTCTTCCGCTGGCTGGAGCGTCGCCTGCTCGCCCACCTCAAGCCGGCGGGCGGCTGAGCGAGCGTCAAACGAGCGTTGGGAACTGGCGTTTACTTCCACGCCGGTTCCCCCCTTCCGGCCCACTCGGTGATCCGCTATGGTTGGCCTGTCATCACCCACAAGGTGATTCCACCAACAACACGGGAAACTACCCCATGCAACTACGCAAGATTCTAGGCCTAGGCGCCATCGGTGCCGCCCTGGTGGCCGGCACGGCCAACGCCGACGTGCGCGATATCCGCATCGGCGTCGACGTACCCTACGAGCCCATGGAGTACCGCACACCGGACGGCGAGCTCACCGGCTTCGACATCGACCTGGGCAACGCCCTGTGTGCCGAGATCGGCATCGACTGCGAGTGGGTCGTGCAGGGCTGGGATGGCATCATCCCCGGCCTGATGGCGCGCAAGTACGACGCCATCATGTCCTCGATGACCATCAACGAGCAGCGCCGTGAACAGGTGCTGTTCTCCGACCCCTACATCACCCCGCCATCGGCCTGGTTCGCTCCCGGCGACGCCGAGATCGGCACCCCCTCCGAGGAGAGCCTCGAGGGCCTGACCGTCGGCGTACAGCGCGGCACCCTGCAGGATAACTATGTCACCGACATGTATGGCGACGTGGCCGACGTCAATCGCTATGCCACCGCCGACGACATGGTGCTGGACATGGATTCGGGGCGCCTCGACGCGGTCTTCCTCGACTTCCCGATCGGCAAGTCCACCCTGCTCGACAGCGACGCCGGCGACTACAAGGTGGTCGGCAACATGATCACCGAGCCCAAGGAGTACTTCGGCGAAGGCTTCGGCATCGCCTTCCGCAAGCGCGACGAGGCGCTGGCCGAGACCTTCAACGAGGCCCTGGCCGAACTCAAGGCCAACGGAACCTACGACGAGATCCACGCCCGGTACTTCGGCGAAGAGTAACCCCAAGGGGGGCGGCGCAGCCGGCCCCGCATGATGTCCCCGGCAGGCCGGCTCCCGTGAGCCGGCCTGCTGCGTCAGCCCCTTCTCCCGCTTCAGCGCAGCACCCGCCGCACCAGCAACGGACCGACCATCTCGAATACCAGGGTCGAGCCCACCAC
This sequence comes from Halomonas sp. C10-5, assembly GCF_057169305.1. NCBI lineage: Bacteria > Pseudomonadati > Pseudomonadota > Gammaproteobacteria > Oceanospirillales > Halomonadaceae > Halomonas > Halomonas sp. C10-5. Next base: position 742,829 of record NZ_CP175665.1, on the reverse strand, counting down.
CGCGGAGAGCAGCAGCGGACCATGCTCGGGGAAGCGCTCGGCGGCCAGCAGCGCCATGCCCATCGCCACCCCCGCCTGGGGCGTCAACGCCAGGCCGATATTGCCCGGCAGCTCTGCCTGTCGCACGCGCGCCAGGCGCACGCCCAGCAGGCCCCCCAGGTAACGTCCCGCCAGGCGCAGCACGATATAGGCCAGGGTCAACCACAGGGCGTCATCCATATGGCGCAGGTCGACGCTGGCGCCCGAAAGCACGAAGAAGAACACCAGGAAGGGCCACTCGATATGCTCGACCTCGTTGAACGAGCGGGTGTGGTGGCGCGACAGGTTGGCGACCAGCGCCCCGGCCACCATGGCGGCCAGCAGCGCCGAGACCTCGAGCCAGCTGGAGAAACCAGCCAGCAGCAGGATCAGCGCCAGCGCCTCCACCTGGGTCGGCTCTCCGGGGCGCAGCCGGCCGGTGAGCCAGGCCGCCGGCAGTCCTATCGCCATGCCCAGCAGCAGCGCCCCGCCCAGCTCCCAGCCGGCCATGGCCAGGGCGGTTTGCCCATCCCCGGAGAGCCACCAGCCGAGCAACGCCATGGCCAGGCCGAAGGCGAGGATGCCCCAGCCATCGTCGATGGCGACGATGCCCAGCAGCAGACGCGCCCTCAGCCGGGTGTCGCCGCTCTCGTGCACCGTCTCGCTGACCGCCGCCGGGTCGGTGGCCACCGAGATGGCAGCAAGCGTCACCGCCACCGCCAGCGGGAAACCCAGCGCCGCCAGACCGCCCCCCACCAGCAGTGCCCCGACGCCAATCACCGAGAGCGAGACGATCACGATCAGCGGTCCGGTGGTGCGCAGTCGCTCGACAGTGAGTTCGCCTCCCAGCAGGAAGGCCACCATCACCAGCGCCAGCTGGATCAGCGGTTCCCCCAGGCCATCCAGCGGCGCTGCTTCGGCCTGGCCCAGCACCAGCTGCTGGACCACCGCCACCCCCAGGCCAACCAGCACCAGCAGCGAGATTCGCGGCAGCCGGGTACGGCTGGCTATCACGTCGGCCAGGATACTGGTGGCGAGGATCAGCCCCAGCAGCACCAGGCCAGCCGCCGCATCGAAGTCTTCCATGGTCACCTCCCGATGTGCCCAGTACCTCACGCGAGGACGATCATCGCCCGCGCCCCCTGAATGAGGTCAAGCCTGGGCGTCCCGTCCCTGAGCGGCAAGCCCCGTCGTCGGGAACTCGCCGCCGTAGCGGCGGTCACTTCCCGCGACCATTCCGCTTCCCCGTCGCCACACACCAAGGAGGGCACGATGACGGACGCCACCCTGGCCGGTACCCTCGCCCGCCCCGCCTCGACCTGGACAGGCTGGGGGCAGTGGCTGGCCCTGATCACCATGACCCTCGACCACCTGGTGCGCTATCTCGTGCCCGACGCCTGGGGGCTGGACTGGGTGGGGTCCTCCCTGGGCCGCATCGCCTTCCCGCTGTTCGCCGGCATGGTGGCCTGGCACGGACTGTTCAACACACGCGACCCGCTGCGCTACGCACGGCGCATCCTGGTGATCGGCCTGGTCGCCCAGCTGCCCTACCAGCTGATGCCCCGCGCGGCTCTGGTGCAGTTCAACATCTGCTTCACCCTGGCGCTGGGGCTGGCCGCGGTGGCCTGGTATCGGCGGTGGGAGGCCCGTCGGCGGGCCGGCGGCCTGCCACTGCCGCACCGGGTTGGCGAGCCGCTGCTGTTGCTGTTGGCCTGGTTCCTGGCGGGGGACTGGGTGGAGTATGGCCACGAGGGACTGCTGGTGGTGCCGGCCTTCACGCTTGCCATCGCCAGCCTCGCCCAAGGCAGCGAGGCGCCTCGGGAGCGCCTGGTGTCAGTGGTCGGCGCCCTGCCGCTGCTAATGGTGGCGGGCCTGATGAACAGCTCGGACCTGGCCAAGTCGTTCACCGTCGCCACTTGCCTGGGCGTGCTGCTGCTGGCCGCCGGCACCCACGCCGCTATCCCCCGGATGCCGTGGCCAATGCCGCGTCGCCTTTGGCTCACCTGGTATCCCGCCCACTTCACGGCGATCGCCGCGGTCCTCGTGCTCCTCGGCGAGGCGGCCTGGCCTTGATCCCAGCGCCCCCGCCGGGATCAGCCGAGCCGGAGCCCCAGGGCCAGCAACACCAGACTGGCCAGCAGCACCACCACATTAAGCCCCATCAGCGCCTCGAGCCGGGCGCGCTGCTCCAGCACTTCGGGCAGGCGCCAGGCCAGCCACAGCGCCCCGGGCAGCACCAGCCAGGCAAGCCCGGCCGCCACGGGAAACCCGCCGAGCAGCACGCCCAGGCCGACCACCGCCTGGCTGCCCAGCAGCAATACCGCCACCAGTCGGGAGGCACGCCTCCGACCGATCAGGATAGGCAGGTGACGCCGGCCGACACGTCGATCCGCCTCACAGTCGGGAAACTGGTTGAGCAGCAGCAGCTCGCTGGCCAGAAGTCCCACCACCGCAGCCACGCAAAGCGCCGCGGCATCCGGTTTACCACCCAGCGCCAGCAGGGAACCCAACACGATCAGCGGGCCGAAGCCGAGCCCCGGCGCCAGCAGGCAGAGCCATGGGGAACGGGTGAGCCAGCGCGTATAGGCGACGATCAACGCAAGCCCCGGCACTCCCACGGCGAGCATCGGCCAGCCCCGTATCCACAGGAAGTAGCAGCCGATGGCCACCACCCCGGCCAGTGCCGCGAGCCCCGCGGCCAGCACCGCCGACGCCGCCCAGGGGGCGGCGGGCAGCGCCCCGCTGCCGCCGGAGAAGGGCGTACGCAGGGTCAGGTGATCCAGTCCCGAGCGGAAGTCGTCGTACTCGTTGAGCAGGTTGACCGCAGCGTGGGCCAGCAGGCCGCCGAGCAGTACCAGGGCCACCTGAAGCGCTGCCGGGGTCACCCCCTGGCGCACCGCCAGCAGAAGGCCCAGCACCACGCAGAGCGGCGCCAGCATCAGGAAGCCCGGACGGCTCGCCCGCCACACTGCGGGCGTGGTGGTGCCTCCCTGCACCCCGCCCTACTCGAAGCTGAAGCGCGGTGCCGGGGCGTCAGGCAGCAGCGCCGCGCAGGCCCGTACCCGCTCCAGCAGCTCGGCGTGAGTAGGGGCCAGCAGGTTGATATGGGCCAGCTTGCGCCCGGCGCGCTCGCTCTTGTCATAGCGGTGCAGGTGGGTGTCCGGCAGGGCCAGGATGGCCGCCGGGTCGCCCTCGCGGCCGATCACGTTCACCATGCAGGTCGGCATGCGCGCCGCGGTGTCACCGAGCGGCAGCCCCTGGATGGCACGCAGGTGGTTCTCGAACTGGCTGGTCACCGCACCGTCGATGGACCAGTGACCGGAGTTGTGCACCCGGGGCGCCATCTCGTTGGCCAGCAGGCTGCCGTCGGCACACTGGAACAGCTCCAGGGTCAGCACCCCCACGTAGTCGAGCTCGTCGAGCAGCGCGCGGATATAGCCGTCGGCGGTCTGCTGGATGCTGTCGGCCAGGTCCGGCAGGGGGGCGATGGAGTAACGCAGGATGCCGTCCACGTGCTGGTTCTCGGCCATGGGGTAGAAGGCCACCTCGCCGTCGCGGCCACGCACGGCGATGATCGACACCTCGCGCACGAAGTCGACGAAGGCCTCGACGATCAGCTGCGGATGGTTGATCGAGCGCCACGCCTCGGCCGCTTCGGCGGGGTCCCTGAGCACCGCCTGACCCTTGCCGTCATAGCCCTCGGTGACCGACTTGGCCACCACCGGGCAGCCCAGTTCGCGGGCTGCAGCCTCCAGTTCGTCGGCATGCTCCACCAGGCGATAGGCCGGGGTGGGGATGCCCAGGCGGTCGAACAGTGCCTTCTCCTCGGCGCGGTTCTGGCAGACGCGGATCGCCTCGCTGGAGGGATAGACGGGCCTGACCTCCTCGATGGCCTGGACCAGGGAGACCGGCAGGTGCTCGAACTCGTAGGTGACCAGGTCGACCTTATCCAGGAAGGACTCGAGGTGCTTACGGTCGGTGTCGATCATCACCTCGCCGATGCCGGCACTGGGGTGGCCGGTGGTATCGAGGAAGGTGAAGCGGTTGGCCAGGGGGTAGCCGGCCAGGGCCAGCATGCGGCCGAGCTGGCCGGCACCCAGGACGCCGATGTTCATGGTGGGCTCCTTCATTCGCTGTCGGGCCGGGGGTCGGGATTGTCGAGCACCGTCTGCGTCTGTTCGGCGCGGAAGGCCTCCACCGCGGCGCGCACCGCCGCATCCTGCAGGCCAACGATCTGGGCGGCCAGCAGCCCGGCGTTGGTGGCGCCGGCCTTGCCGATGGCCAGGGTGCCCACGGCGATGCCGCCGGGCATCTGCACGATGGAGAGCAGCGAGTCCAGGCCCTTGAGCGCCTTGGACTCCACCGGCACGCCGAGCACCGGCAGCGCGGTCTGGGAGGCCACCATGCCGGGCAGATGGGCGGCCCCGCCGGCACCGGCGACGATCACCTCAAGGCCGCGCTCGGCGGCGCCCTTGGCGTACTCGAACAGCAGGTCGGGGGTGCGGTGGGCGGAAACCACCCGGGTCTCGCAGGGCACGCCCAACCGCTCGAGCATCGCCACGGCATGCTCCATCACCGGCCAGTCGGACTTCGATCCCATGATCACGCCGACCTTCGGCGCCTGTGTATCGGACTGCATGACCTGCTCCTCGGCGACTGCCTCAATACGGTAAAGAGTGCGTAAAGGAAAGCCGGACATTCTAGCGCCGCGGGCCTGCAGCGTCATCTTGACCAGGCGGACAGCTGCCCTCCCGACCCACCCTGTCGCCGTCAGACGACAGCCGTTTGCATGCTAGATGCGCCATTGCCTGCTAAGGTCGTGGTGAATGGGCAGCAAGGAGAAGCCCATCTGGAAGCCACCAAGGAGACAGACAATGAAGCGTTCCCTGATCTTTACCGCGGTACTCGCCGGCTCCCTGCTGCTCGTCGGCTGCGACTCCGACAGCGAAGAGACCACCCAGCAGGAGGAAACCACCGAGCAGGAGCTCCAGCAGAGCGCCGACGAAGCCGGCGAAGCCATGGACGAGGCCGCTGCCGAGACCGAAGAGTCCCTGGACGAAGCCGCCGCCGAGACCGAAGAGGCTCTGGACGAGGCTGCCGATGAGTCCGGGCAGGCCCTGGACGAGGCCGCTGCCGAATCAGAACAGGCCACCGAGGAAGCGGGTGAAGCTCTGGACGCGGCGGGTGACGAAGCCGCCCAGGAGGCCAGCGAGGCAGCGGAGAGCGCCGAAGCCGCGGGCGAAGAGGCCGCCAACGAGACCGAGAGCGCCCTGGATGCCGCCCGTGATGCCACCGCCGATGCGGTCGACTCCGCACGTGATGCCACCGCCGATGCCGTGGATGCCGCCCGCGAGAAGACCGACGAACTGGTCGAGAGCGCCAAGGAGATGGCTTCGGGTAGCGATGAGGCCGCGGAAGTCTCCGCAGAAGCCGAAGTCGAGGCCGAGACCTCCAACCAGTAAGCCTCTCTCCCAACGAAGGCCCGCCCGGTTCTCCAGGCGGGCCTTCGTGTGTCAGGCCGTCGCGTCCCGCCGGCTCGCCAGCCAGTTGCCGACGATCACCGCCAGCATCACCGCGGCACCCGCCGCCTCCACCATCAGGCTGGGGTAGAACACCGCCACGATGGCCGGCAGCAGCAGGGCCCGCAGCGCCCAGCCCATGCGGGCGAACAGGTACCCCTCCAGCGCCGCAGCGAAGGCCGCCAGGGCCAGGAAGCCGGTCAATGCCGTCCAGATCAGCAGTGGCCAGGGCCCGCCCATGATGATCTCCGGGTTGTAGACCATGAACAGCGGGATCAGGTAGAGCCCCTTGGCGAACTTCCAGGCCTGGAAGCCCGTCTCCATCGGCTTGGCCCCGGCGATGGCCGCTCCGGCGAAACCGGCCAGGGCGATGGGTGGCGTGACGTTGGAGTCCTGGGAGTACCAGAACACCACCAGGTGGGCGATCAGCAGCGGTACGCCGAACTCCGCGGTGAGCGCCGGCCCCACCAGCACGATCAGCACGATATAGCTGGCGGTCACCGGCAGGCCCATGCCCAGCACCAGGCTGGCCAGCAGCACCATGATCAGCGCCAGCAGCAGGTTGCCCCCCGAGAAGGCCAGCATCATGGAGGAGAACTTCAGCCCCAGGCCGGTCAGCCCCACCACACCGACGATGATGCCCGCCACCGCGCAGGCCATGGAGACCGCCACGGCATTGCGCGCGCCCAGCTCCAGACCACCGAGCAGCTTCACCAGTCCACTGCGGCTGGCGGCAAGGAGCCGCTCCCCGGTCACCGGCTCACCCTGTTTCGGCGCCACGAGGAAGAACCACACCAGGAAGCGCAGTACCGCCACGGCGAGCATGGTAAGGATGGCAAAATAGCCCACCCGCATCGGCGACATGTTCATCACCAGCAGCCACACCAGCACCGCCAGCGGCAGCAGGAAGTGCCAGCCGTAGCGCATCACGTCGCGCATCTGGGGCAGCTCGCTCCTCGCCATCCCCTGCATACCCTGCTTGAGGGCGATGATATGCACGAACAGGTAGACGGTGCCGAAGTACATGATCGCCGGCAGGATGCTGACCTTGACCACCTCCAGATAGGGCATCCGGGTGTACTCGGCGATCAGGAAGGCGCCGGCCCCCATCAGCGGCGGCATGATCTGCCCGCCGGTGGAGGCCGCCGCCTCGATGCCGCCGGCCTGGTGGGGCTTGTAGCCCAGGCGCTTCATCAGCGGAATGGTGAAGGCGCCGGTGGTCACCACGTTGGCGATGGCACTGCCGGAGATCGACCCCATCCCCGCCGAGGCGATCACCGCGGCCTTGGCCGGCCCGCCACGCTGGCGACCGGTGGCGGCATAGGCAAGGTCGATGAAGAACCTGCCGGCGCCGGTGATCTCGAGGAAGGCGCCGAACAGCACGAAGATGAAGATATAGGTGGCCGCCACCCCCATGGGCAGGCCGAAGATGCCCTCCTGCCCCAGGTAGAGCTGGCCCACCAGGCGGTCCAGGCTGTAGCCGCGATGCTCCAGGATGCCGGGCAGCCACTGCCCCAGCCAGGGGAGGTCCCCGCGCGGACCGGCGAAGGCGTAGAGGAGCGCGATCACCCCGATCACCGTCATACCCAGGCCCACCGCCCGGCGCGCCGCCTCCAGCACGGTAACGGTGGCGATACAGCCGACCACGATGTCGGTCTGGCTCCAGAAGCCGGCACGGTTGATGATCTCGTCGAGGTAGAGCACCAGATAGCCGCCGGTCACCAGGGCCCCGGCGAAGAAGGTGGCGTCGAGCAGCCAGCCGACGATCCCGCGCGGCCGCCGCGGGCCGAACACCGGAAACATCAGGAAGGCCAGCATCATGATCAGCATCAGGTGGATGCTGCGCTGGTAGAACAGCCCCAGCGGCTCGATGCCGGCGGAGTAGAGCTGGAACAGCGACAGGCCCACCGCCACCAGGGTGATCAGCCACAGCACCGGCCGGGCATGGTTCGCCTGGCTGCCGGGGACGATGGGGGAATTGCCCGATTCACTCATTAGTCAGTCCAGGTGAAGATTCATTCAGGAGAAGGCTTATTCAGATGAAACCAGGCGCACGGTGACCGGCTGGTCTGCCGCCAACCGACTGAGGCTGATGCGCTCGTCGTCCACCACCAGGCGGTGGTCGACGGCAGGGCCGCCCACCCGCAGACGATAGGCGTTGCCCGGCACCGGCTCGTCGAGCTCCTCGATCCAGTAGCCACCCTCGCCGTCCGAGATCTGGCGGCCGCGGCCGGGGACATGGTCGAGCCCCGCGGCGAAGTCGGGCAGGTGGCTGCGCTCGAGCACCATGCGCCCGCGGCGATGCCGATAGCAGTCGAGCACCGGGAACCCCTCCACCGAGTGGTTCCACTCCAGGCACCAGCCCTCGCCCTCGGGCATGGGCAGAGTCACCAGAGTCTCGCCTCGCTTGTCGATCACCTCGAGGCGGGCCTCGTCCTGGCCCGCCGCCGGGCTGGCCAGGACGAGGCCCGTACACAGCAGCAGGGCGGGCAGCCAGGCCCGCCCTGCTGTCAGGTGCAAGTCACGCATCACTCAGGGACGCTGGTGATCCTGGACCTCGGCGCCGATCTCCTCGTAGTAGCGCAGGGCGCCGGGGTGGAAGGCGATCGGCGTGGAGTTGACGCTGAACTCAACGGTGGTGTCGTTGGCAGCCGGGTGCACCTCGATCAGCTCGTCGGTGCGCTCGAAGAGCATCTTGGTGATCTGGTAGGCGAGTTCCTCGTCCATCTCGCTGCTCACCGCCAGCACGTTGGGAATGCCGATGGTCTGCACGCCCTCTTCCATGCCCTCGTAGAGGCCGGCACGCAGCTCGTAGGGGGCGAACACCGAGACCTCCTCGCGGGCATTAGCCACTTCCTCGTCGCTGAGGCCGATCAGGCGAATATCGCGAGTCGTCGCCAGGTTCATGATCGAGCTGGTGGGCGGCCCCACGCTCCAGAAGCCGGCGGCGATGTCACCGTCGCGGATGGCGTCGGCGGTCTCGTTGAAGTTCAGGCGCCGCGGGTCGAAGTCATCGTAGCTGATGCCATTGGCCTCGAGCAGCGCCCGGGCATTGAGCTCGGTACCGCTGCCCGGCGCCCCCACCGAGACCACCTCGCCCTCGAGATCGGAGAGGCTCTCGATGCCGGAGTCGGCCAGGGTGACGAGCTGCACGGCGTTGGGGTAGACCGAGGCCAGTGCGCGGATGTTCTCGAGCTGGCGGCCCTCGAAGTCGCCGGTTCCGCTGTAGGCCTGGTAGACGGTATCGGCCAGGGCCAGGGCGAGGTCGGAGTCGCCGCGCCACACCAGGCCCATGTTTTCCACCGAGGCGCCGGTGACCTCGGCCACGGCCTCGTAACCCTCGAGGTGCTTGCCGATCATCTCGGCCAGGCCACCGCCCAGCGGGTAGTAGGTGCCGCCGGTACCGCCGGTGGCAATGGAGAGCTGCTGGGCAGACGCCAGCGGGGCCGTCGCGATCAGCGAGGCGGCGACGGCATACTTCATGGCTTTCATGGCATTCCTCCGGTCCTGGAACCAGGTTGTCGTATTGTCATTGTCGACGCCGGGTCGACGTCCAGACTCAAGCTAGCACGCGAGCAGCGTGAGAGCCCAACCCCCTGATTTCTACGTTTTCCGGGAATTTCGGCAATGCCACCATGGTCGCGGCGCGGTTTCAGCCCTCCACCATGGCCTTCACCTGCTCGACGATGTGCGCCCCGATGGGCAGTGCCGAGGTGGCCGCAGGCGACGGCGCGTTGCCCACGTTGAGGGTCCGACGGGTGTTCACGAACAGGAAATCGTCCACCAGCCTGCCATCCCGCGACACCGCCTGGGCGCGCACGCCGGCCGGCCACGGCTCGAGGTCATCGAGGGTCAGGCTGGGGCAGTACTTGCGCACCAGCTCGAGATAGCCGCGCCGGTGCAGGGAGTTCTTCATCTCCTGAAGCCCCGGGCGCAGGTTGCGGCCCAGCACCCTGAGGATCCCGGGATCGGTCAGCATCTGTGCCAGGTCCCGTGGGGATACGTCGCGCCGCCGATACCCCTCGCGCTTGAAGGCCAGCACCGCATTGGGGCCCACGGTGACACTGCCGTCGATCATCCGCGTCAGATGCACGCCCAGGAACGGCATGGAGGGATCGGGGATCGGGTAGATCAGGTGGTTGACGATACGGCTGAGGCGGTCCGGCAGCCGATAGTACTCGCCGCGGAAGGGACAGATGGTGAACCCCGGGTCGTGGCCGAGCATGCGCACCACGCGGTCGGCCATCAGCCCCGAGCAGGTCACCAAGTAGCGCCCGGTGAACTCGCCGGCGCCGCTGGTCACCACCACCTCCTGGCGGCGCTCCTCGAGGGCGCTGACCTCGGCGTCGTAGCGGATCTCGCCACCCAGCCGTTCAAACTCGGCGGCCATGGCCCGGGTCACCGCGGCGTAGTCGACGATGCCGCTGGAGGGCACGAAGATCCCGCCGAGCCCGGTGATATTGGGCTCGCGCTCGGCCAGGGCTCCGGCGGAGAGCCACTCGCGAGTAAGGCCGTTGGCGGCGGTACGCTCCCACAGCGCCTCCATGCGCTGCATCTCGAGTTCGCTGGTCGCCACCAGCAGCTTGCCGCAGGTGTCGTAGGCGATGCCGTGCTCGTCGCAGAACGCCTTGGTGGCGCGGTTGCCCTCCAGACAGAAGCGCGCCTTGAGGCTACCCGGGGTGTAGTAGACCCCGGCGTGGATCACCCCGCTGTTGTGGCCGGTCTGGTGGCGGGCCGGGCCGGACTCCTTCTCCAGCAGCAGCATCCTGCTGTCGGGGTAGGCCTGCTTGAGCTGCATGGCGGTGGACATCCCCAGGATGCCGCCACCGATGATGATGAAATCGTGCATGCCGTCCTCGCTCCTCCAATCACACGGCCACGTCGTGTTCACGACGTGGCCTCGTCAGTCTAACCCGTCGGTCGGGTCGCGACGCCAAAGCTCGCTCTTCTCAAGACTGGCGGGGATTGCGCAAGGTCCTAGCATGGGTGAAGTAGCCGCGCTGACGCATCAGCTCACGACGCAGTTCCGGGTGCGGCGTGAAGCGATCCCGGCCGTGCAACCAGAAGTGGTTGTTGATCAGCAGGAAGCTCCCGACCGGGTTGGGCACCGAGAGGATCGCCGGGCTGTTCTCGAGCGACTCGGAGAGGTCGGTCAGCCAGTTGCCCTCCTCGAAGTCCTTCGGCTGCACGAACTGGACGATATAGGACATGACCGGGCGGCCTTCGCGGTCGACATCGAACACCGGGTGGAAGACGTCCCGGGTCACGTTCTTGCTGGGCGGTGCGGTCCAGCGCATCGGGCGGTGAGCCAGCGGGTGTGCATAGAAACGCTCGAGGTCTTCCCAGTCGTCCAGATGCAGCAACAGCGAGTTGCCGCCCTCCATGTGCTGCTCGTCGATCTTCATCATCAGCACGTAGTCGGTGTCCTGCTCGACGAAAGTACCGTCGTTGTGCAGCTCCATCACCCGGTGCGGCTGGCGCAGGTAGCTGTCGGAGTCGTCGACGTTCTTCACCACGAAGCGGGCATAGAACTGGCCGCTCATAGCATCGTAGTTGGAACGCCCCATCAGGTGCGCCACCGCGGTGGCCAGCTTGACCATGTCGTCGGCCTGCTCGACACGATCCAGCCCCTCCGGCACCACTTGGAAGCCACCGGTGGCACGATCCACCAGAGTGTTCACCAATACCGGCTGCAGGGTGTTGTCGCAAAGATCGTCAAGGATCTTCGCCACACGGAAGCGCAGCATCGACTTGTACTCCAGCGCCTGCACCGGCCATTCGGCGACGTCGGCCAGGAAAGCCTCGACCACGTCACGCGAGATGGTCAACTGCAGCAGGCGCGACGACTGGACAGAAGGCGCCAGCGTGAAGCCGCGGATATCAGCGGGCAACGGCATGGCGGTATCGGGGAGCTGGGTCAGTACGGTCATGTCAGGGTCTCAGGGGCTTGTGGACTTGCCACTTAAAAATATCTACGTTTTTATATTTTATCAACATTAAAAGGAATGATTGACACAGAGTCACGGCACGGCGCGCCCGAAAACCCCGAACCCCGGCGCAAGGGCCGGGGTTCGGGGTGGCAGGACGGGGTGCCAGCGAGACTCAGCGGCCCTGGTAGGGGTCCGCCCCGGCCAGCTCGCGTTGCATCATGCTGTCGCTGTAGGCGGTGCCGTAGCGGGCGCGGGACCAGGCATAGAGTGCCAGGCCGATCATCATCCAGCCGGCAAAGATTGCCCACTCGATGGCGGAGAGCGCCGAGGGGCTTCCCGGCAGGTACATGGCGGTCAGTCCCAGGGAGAGCAGCACCGCCAGGGCACCCACCAGCTTTCCCTGGCGGACCTTGAAGGGACGCTCCATCTCCGGCTCGCGGCGACGCAACAACACGAAAGAGAGCGAGACGAACAGGTAGGCGATGACGATGCCCAGGCCGCCTGCTACCACCAGCCACACCAGTGCCGGACGGCCGAAGAAGGGCGCGATGGCGGAGAGGATTCCCATCACCAGGATGGCATTGGTGGGCGTGCGGTAGGTCGGGTGCAGCTTGCCCAGCCAGGCGGGCAGCATGCCCGAGTGCGCCAGGGCATAGATGGCCCGGGAACCGCCGATGTAGAAGGCATTCCAGCTGGTGATGATGCCGGCGATACCTGCCAGGATCATCAGGTTGCCGGCCCAGGGTGCCTGGAAGGCCGCCTGCATGGCATCCGGTACCGCCAGCGAACTGGCACCCAGCGCCTCGCTGTCGAGCATCAGCGAGGTACCGAGGATGATGAAGGCATACCAGAATACCGCCAGGATCACCGAGATCATCAGCACCCGACCGATCTCGCGGAACGGCAGGTTGATCTCCTCGGCGGCCTGGGGAATCACGTCGAAACCGACGAACATGAAGGGAACCATGATGATCACCATCATGATGCCACCCATCACGCCCTCCTCGACGCTGAACAGCGGCTGCATGGTCGCGGTGCTGCCCTGGAAGAGGGCACCGGTGATGAACAAGATGCCCACTGCCAGGATCAGCAGGGTCACCACCTTCTGCACCAGGGCTGCGGTGCGTACGCCGATGTAGTTGATCCACATCATCACCAGCGAGCCGGCCACGCCGACCGCCACCCAGGTAGCCTTCACCTCCCAGCCGGTAATGGTCCAGAGGTGCCCCACCGCGTAGTTCGGGAAGAGGTGCTCCACCACCGTGGGCAGCGCCACGGCCTCGAAGGCCACCACACTGACATAGCCCAGGGTGATTGCCCAGGTGCACAGGAAGGAGGCAAAGTGCCCCATGGCGCGATAGCTGTAGACGTGCTCGCCGCCCACCTGGGGCATCGCCGAGGCCAGCTCGGCGTAGGTGAGGCCCACCAGCACGATGATCAGCCCACCAACCAGGAAGGCGGTGATCGCCCCGAGGCTGCCGGCAGACTGGATCCAGCTGCCGGTCAGCACGATCCAGCCCCAGCCGATCATGGCACCGAAGGCCAGGGCGAGGACATCCTTGCGGGCCAGCACACGCGACAGCTGACCCTGTGAGGTCGTGGCATCTTGAGTCATGAGATCCTCGATAGTTGTCTTTTTGTCTTAAAAACTTTGTTTTCACGTAACGTCGACAAAATAGGCAACCCGGGGTCTGACAGCAAGGATGTTCGATATTCTTGATGATAGACATTCGTCGACGCCCAGCCGAACCCCCGAGATTGCGGGACTTCAGACAAAACAGTGATACCTTCTATTCTCATTTAGTCGAAAAGAATATTGCACGGCACTCCCCGCCGGGGGGAACCGACACCTGCCACGAAAGCAGCATGCAATCGACACTGGCAAAAACGTCGTCTAGCCGCCATAGTGTGGCTGTCGCAACCGCCCAATGGAGCATCATGAGCACGGCACGACAGTCCCGATCCGCGGAACTTCTTGACCCCCCGCGAAGCAGCCCTGACCTCGACGTCAGGGACCTGGAACAACGTACACGCCTCATGCGCATCGTGACCCGGCTGATCGCCGTGTCAGACCTCGGCAGCCGCGAGATCGCTCGCCGCGCCGGGCTGCCGATGCAGAAGATCAGCGACCTCCTCGCGGGGAAGCTGGAGCACCTCTCCATCGATGAGCTACGCCTCGTGCATCGCACCATCGAGCAGCAGGGGGCCACCCACTAGGCCGCCCGGCCACGCATCACGCAACGCGCCCCGAACAGCGAACGCCCTGCCCCGCCGGCAGGGCGTTTTTTGTCCTGCCGACTCGCCGAAAAAAACCCAGATATTCATTGGCTTGCACATCATTACGCGAGCATTAAGCGCTTGCCAACAATCTATTGACCGACATCAAGTCCATATACCTTGGTCGCAGGTAGCCTTCCGGTATCAGATTTACCTCTTGAATGCGCGGACGATTCCGCCCCACCCAGGCCACCGGAGGCGCCATGGACCCCATTCGCCGCACCCTTCTCGGCCAGCTGGCCCGCCTCAGTGCGGGTGCCGCCCTGATACCGCTCTCCAGCGTTGCCAGCGCCGGCATCAACCAGCAGCCCCCCCGTCGAGAAGGCGATCCCAGCAAGCGCTACGGCATGCTCATCGACCTGCGCCAGTGCATCGGCTGCCAGGCCTGCACCGTGTCGTGCCATATCGAGAACGCCGCCCCGCTGGGCAGCTTCCGCACCACCGTCTCCCAGTACGAGGTAGAGCACCAGGAGACCGGTGAGGTCGCCACCTTCATGCTGCCGCGCCTGTGCAACCACTGCGAGAACCCGCCCTGCGTGCCGGTCTGCCCGGTGGAGGCCACCTTCCAGCGCCAGGACGGCATCGTGGTGGTCGACAGCGACCGCTGCGTGGGCTGCGCCTACTGCGTCAACGCCTGCCCCTACGACGCCCGCTTCATCAACGAGCGCACCCAGACCGCCGACAAGTGCACCTTCTGCGCCCACCGGCTGGAAGCCGGCCTGCTGCCGGCCTGTGTGGAGAGCTGCGTGGGCGGCGCGCGGATCATCGGCGACATGCGTGATCCGGAGAGTCAGATCAGCCGCATGATCGCCGAGCACCGCAACGAGCTGATGGTGCTGCAGCCGGAGAAGAACACCCTGCCCCAGGTCTTCTACCTCGGCATGGACGAGCGCTTCGTGACTCGCCCCGACGCCGAGCCGGTCGCCCTGGAAGTCCTCGATCCCCACGGCCAGGAGATGGGCTATGAATTCCGCCATTGAGCTGCTCGCCCCGCGCTACGACATCGCCTGGTACCCCTGGGCGGTGCAGTACTTCTTCATGATCGCACTCTCCTACGCCACCCTGTGGCTGGCCGCCCCGGCGCTGGTGTTCGGCAAGAAAGCCTGGCTACCCACCGCACGCCTGGCGCTGCTCGCCTGCCTGACCACCACCCTGGTGGCACCGGTAGCCCTGCTCGCCGACCTGCACCAGCCACTGCGCTTCTGGCACTTCTACGCCTACGCCAACAGCCACTCCTGGATGTCCGTCGGCAGCCTGGTACTGCCCCTCTACGTGGTGGGCGTGATCGTGCTGGCCTGGCTCGCCTGGCGTCCGGCGCTGCAGGCCCATCGCCAGGCCCCCGGCATCGCCGGTTTCGTGGCCCGCTGGCTGTCGCTGGGCGACGCCCCTACCCCGCGCGCCCTGGTGGTGCTGGTGGGCCTCGGTACCCTGGCCCTCTCCACCGGCATCATGCTCTACACCGGCGCCGAGGTGGCCATCGTCAAGGCCCGCCCGCTGTGGCACACGGTGTGGCTGCCGCCGATGTTCGTGGCCACCGGTTTCATCGCCGCCACCGGCCTGATCCTTGTGCTCAACCGCGTGGCCGGTGAGCGCAGCACCACGGTCAGTCGGCAGATGCTCAAGGTGATGCTGGGGGCCTGCCTGGTGGCCGGACTCGTCGCCGGCAGCTGGTTCCTCGACGGCATCAATGCCAACGTCGGCTCCGTGGCCGCGGCAATGGAATCTGTGCGCGACAGCGCCGAGTGGCGCAGCACCGCCCTGTGGGGTGGCCTCACCGGCCTGGTCCTGTTCGGCGCCGTGCTCTACCTGCTCACTCGCCCCGCTTCACGCCACCCGGCACTCTACGCCTGGGCCTGGGTGCTCGGCCTGGTGGCCCTGCACGTCGGCTGGATGTTCCGCTGGGTGGTGCTGATGGACGTGCAGACCGTGGCCCGCCACAGCGCCGGCTTCCACCACTACGGCATCCCCGCCGGCTCGTCCGGCATCCTCGGCATCGTCGGTACCTTCGGCCTGTGGCTCGCCGCCATCCTGCTGATCGACCTCTTAGTGCCGTGGCGCCAGGCCGCCCAGGGCGGCAGCACCGCCGACGCCTCCCCCGAACATCCTGACGTCGAAGGAGCCCTCCGTCATGGCTAAGTCACCCGACACCTCACGTCGCCGCTTCCTCAAGGGCGCCGCCGCCGGCGGTGCCGCCACCTTCGCCGCCGGCTACTCCGACCCGCTGGTCAAGATGGCCAAGGGCGTCACCGGCAGCGCCGGCGAGAAGCCCGCGCACCGCATCCACGGCAACTCCCTGGCACCGGAGTACACCGTCGACCCCGTGAGCGGCGAGCTGACCCTCAACCCCGACCAGCGCGTGGCCTTCACCGTCTGCTACGGCTGCACCACCAAATGCGGCGTGCGGGTGCGCGTCGACAACGCCACCGACCAGGTGCTGCGCGTCTCCGGCAACCCCTACAACCCGCTCTCCTCCGACGAGCACCTGCCCATGCGCACCCCGGTGGTCGAGGCCCTGCGCGGGCTGAGCGCCTATGGCGACCAGGGCCAGCAGAACCGCTCCACCGCCTGCGCCCGCGGCAACGCCATGATGGCGCAGATCGACAGCCCCTTCCGCGTCACCCACTGCCTCAAGCGGGTCGGCGGGCGCGGCAGCCGCGAATGGGAGAAGGTGCCCTTCGAGCAGGTCATCGAGGAGATCTGCGAGGGTGGCGACCTGTTCGGCGAGGGCCATGTGGATGGCCTGCGCGCCATCCACGACGTCGATACCCCCATCGACCCGGAGAACCCCGAGTACGGCCCGAAGGCCAACCAGCTGATGGTGATGGAGGCCACCGATTACGGCCGCTCCGCGCTGCTCAAGCGCTTCGCCTTCAACGCCTTCGGCACCCGCAACTACGGCCACCACGGTTCCTACTGCGGCCTGGCCTATCGCATGGGCTCGGGGGCGGTGATGAATGACCTGGCCAAGAATGCCCACACCAAGCCGGACATCCAGAACGCCCGCTTCATCCTCTACGTGGGCACCGCCCCCAGCCAGGCCGGCAACCCCTTCAAGCGCCAGGGGCGGTTGATCGCCCAGGCGCGCGCCGAAGGCACCCTGGAGTATGTGGTGGTGGACCCGGGCCTCAACGCCTCGGCTTCCCACGCCGCCGACCACAACCGCTGGGTGCCGATCCGTCCGGGCACCGACAGCGCCCTGGCCATGGCCATGATCCAGTGGCTGCTCGACCACGAGGGCTACGCCAAGGCGTTCCTGGAGCTTCCCGGCCAGCCCGCCGCCGAGGCCGCCGGCGAGGCGACCCACACCAATGCCAGCCACCTGGTGATCACGGACGATGCGCACCCGCGCCGCGGCCGCTTCCTGCGCACCAGCGACCTGGGCCTGGCCGAGGCGGACAGCGACGCCGACGTGCCCATGGTGGTGGCTGACGGCGAGCTGGCGAAGAGCACCGATGTCATGGCCGCCGAGCTGTTCGTCGACCGCGACGTCGAACTCGCCGACGGCGAGAGCGTGCGGGTCAAGAGCAGCATGGTGCTGCTGCGCGAGTCCGCCAACGAATACACCCTGGCCGAGTATGCCGAGCACTGTGGCATCCCCGAGGCCACCATCGTCGACATGGCCACCCGCTTCGCCAGCCACGGCCGCCGCGCGGTAACCAACTCCCATGGCGGGATGATGTCCGGCAACGGCTTCTACGCCGCCTTCGGCATGCAGATGCTCAACGTGCTGGCCGGCAACCACAACCGCAAGGGCGGCAGCGCCGCTGGCGGCGGCCAGTTCAACGGCGTCGGCACCGGCCCCCGCTACGACCTGGCCAACTTCCCTGGCAAGCGCGGCCCCAAGGGGGTCTTCCTCTCCCGCTCGCGCTTCCCCTACGAGAAATCCTCCGAGTACCAGCGCAAGGTGGCCGCCGGCGAGAACCCCTACCCGGCCCGCGCTCCCTGGCGGTCGCTGGCACCGCCCACCCTCACCGAGCACCTGCCCTCGGCGCTGGACGGCTACCCCTATCCGATCAAGGCCGTGATCGGCTGCATGGCCAACCCCATCTACGGCCAGGCGGGCCTGGAGGGGCTGATCGCCGACAAGCTCAAGGACCCGAAACGCCTGGGGCTATTCGTCGCTGTCGACGGCTTCCTCAACGAGACCAACCGCTACGCCGACTACATCGTGCCGGACTCGGTGATGTATGAGGTGTGGGGCTTCACCGGCTCCTGGAAAGGGACTCTGGGCAAGATGACTACCGCCTGCTGGCCGGTGGTGGAGCCACGCCAGCAGAAGACCGAAGAAGGCGAGCCGGTCTCCATGGAGAGCTTCTTCATCGCCACCGCCAAGCGCCTCGGGCTGCCGGGCTTCGGCGACGAGGCGATCCCCGACGCCGATGGCAACCTGCACCCGCTCAACCGTGCCGAGGACTTCTTCCTGCGCGCCGCCGCCAACGTGGCCATGCAGGGTGAAGCGCTGCCCGCGGCCGACGAGAGCGACATCGCCCACGCGGGCCTGGCCCCGCTGCTGCCCAGGCTGGAGCGCACCCTCAAGCCCGAGGAGCGCGGCCCGGTGGCCTACCTCTACGCCCGCGGCGGTCGCTTCGAGGACTTCAAGGACCACTTCAAGGGCGAGAACCTCACCAGCGCCTGGAAACGCACCCTGTGCGTCTACAACGAGCAGGTGGGCACCAGCATCAACACCCAGACCGGCGAGCCCAACCGTGGCGTGCCGCGCCATGCCCTGCCGCCGCTGGCCGACGGTCGCGCCATGCGCGAGGTGTTCAAAGAGGAGGACTGGCCACTGCTGGCGTTCTCGTTCAAGTCCAACCTGATGAACTCCTACGCCATCGGTCTCGAGCGGCTGCGCATGATCAAGCCCTACAACCCGGTGATGATGCACCGCCAGGATGCCGAGCGCTTCGGCATCCAGCACGGCGATACCATCCGCATCGAGAGCCCCGGCGGCAGCGTGGTCGCCCTGGCACTGGTCGGCGAAGGCGTGATGCCCGGCGCACTGGGCATCGAGCACGGCTACGGCCACCGCGACCTGGGGGCCACCCCCCACGTGATCGACGGCGAGTCCCAGCCCGACCTCGAGTGGCTGCGCGCCGGCATCAACATCAACGACCTGGGCTTCAAGGACCCGACCCGCAGTATCGACGGCACCTGGCTCGAGCCCATCAGTGGCGCCGCCGTGCGCCAGGGCATGCCGATCCGGGTGACCCGCCTGGAGGCCTGAAGAGCGGCGCTTCGCCCCTCGAGGCGAAGCGCTTTCCCTGCCGATATCGGGTCGGAGGGGGGCTAGCCCCCGTCCGCCCACACCACCGGGCAAACGGATCCGTACCACGGCGGTTGGTCAAGTGTTGGCAAACCGTTTCATGTAGAAACTTACACCACGGAAGCCTCGGGCGTGCCACCAACGGTTGTTCATCGCGAATCGTGTTCGATGGAGCTGGGCCAGGAACCACCAGCGCTTGTGCTGGCCGTACCCCTTGGCCTCCTCCACCGGGAGTCCGAGTTGAATCATCTTCCTGACCCGGGTTCGCGGCTTGAACCACTGTTTCATCAGGCACATCCGTAGACGGCTTCGGATCCAGCTGTCGAGGTCGGCAAATAACCGGCGTGTTTCCGCCAGCCGAAAGTAGCTCGTCCAGCCTCTGAGGTACTTGTCGAGGCGGGCCAGCTTGACCTCGATCGATTCTCGATCATGTCCTCGGGTCAGTTGCTTGACCCGTCTCTTGAAGCGCTTGATCGTCTCTGTGCTGCAGCGGATCCGGGGGTTGGCCATCCCAAGGAAGCCATATCCCAGGAAACTGCTGCGCGAGGCGGCCACGACGCGACTCTTACTCCGGTTCACCGGGAGTTTCAGCCGTGTCTCCAGAAAGGCGGTCGTGCTTTCCTTGACCCGGCGACCCGCCCGACGACTCTTGACGTAGACCTGACAGTCATCGGCGTATCGGCAGAACCGATGGCCTCTGGCGTCCAGTTCCTTGTCGAGATCATCGAGTAGGATATTGCTGAGCAAGGGACTCAGGGGAGACCCCTGAGGCGTGCCTTTCTCGCGCTGGCTGACGAGACCACCCATCATCATCCCCGATTGCAGGTAGCGGCGGATCAGGCCAAGCAAACGCTTGTCGGGAATCCGCTTCGCCAACCTGGCCATCAGGATGTCGTGGTTGACCTGGTCGAAGAACTTCTCCAGGTCGATGTCGACCACGATGTTGTGGCCCTGCTTGACGTAGTCATGGGCCTGCTCAATCGCCTGCCAGGCGTTCCGGCCCGGTCTGAAGCCGTAGCTTGAAGGTGAGAAATCCTTCTCGTAGTGAGGGCTGAGCACTTGATGGATGGCTTGCTGGATCAGACGGTCCACCACGTTGGGGATGCCCAACATGCGGTACTTCCCTTTCCCTTTCGGGATGTGAACCGTCCTGACCGGCCCTGGCTGATAGGTCCCTGTCCGGAGTGCTTCTTTGAGCTCCAGCCATGACGCTTTCAGAAAGTGCCCGGTCTCTTCAATGGTGCGTGTATCGGGGCCAGGGGCCCCTTTGTTGCGCTGCACCCGGCCCCATGCATCCGCCATATTGGCGCTGTCCAACACATCATCCATGGATACCGGGTAGCAGGGTTCACAAGGTCTCCAGCCTGCGGTCGGTCTGCCGCTGCCAGTAAACTGCGGTCGGTTGTCATCGCGTTGGTCAGAGATCACAGAGAGACCTTTCACTTGCCTTTGGCCCTTCGGTGGGATGTTGCCACCTACTATGGCCGCTGCTGACTTCCCTCACGCCCTTGCCTCCCCTCCCGCTGAGCGGTTGGCTTGGCTCCGGCGGTCGTGAGGGACCTCCCGGGGTAAGACGCACATCTTTCCCGCCATGTAGCCGCCTCATATACGTGCTGCGCTGCCGTGTTGGGATGAGCTTTGTGTTCTTCAGCACACTCACTCTACGCAGCCCGCCTCCTATGAGATTCGTGTTCCTCGGCTCGGCGGTTTGCCGCAGGCTTCCTTCAGATTCCACCTCGCGATGGACACCCTTGCCGTATAGGCTAACAGCTACTCCCAACTTCACTGCTCGGGACTTTCACCCTATAGATGTGCGCCGTGCCCGGCGCACTGACACGATGCCCGGGCTATCCGATATCGGAAGCCCGGGCGTTTTTTTGCTATCATGGCGCGCGCTCCCCCCACAAGGATTACCCCATGCTTCGACGCCTGCCTCACGCATTGGCGGCGGCGCTGCCGCTGATGTTCGCCTCCTCGCTTGTCGCTGCCAGCCCCTTCGTGTTCACCGCTATCCCCGACGAGGACGAGACACGCCTGCAGGAGCGCTTCCAGAAGGTCGCCGACTACCTAGCGGAGGAGCTCAAGGTCGAGGTGCGCTTCGTGCCGGTGAAGTCCTACGCCGCGGCGGTCACCGCCTTCCGCAATGATCAGGTGCAGCTGGCCTGGTTCGGCGGCCTCTCCGGCGTGCAGGCCCGCGAGCGCGTGCCCGGCTCCCGAGCCCTGGCCCAGGGCGTCGAGGACGCCGAGTTTCGGACCTACTTCATCGCCCACGAGAGCACCGGCCTGGAAGAGGGTGAGGGGCTGGTCGAGGCCATGCGCGACATGACCTTCACCTTCGGCTCCAAGGGCTCCACCTCCGGACGCCTGATGCCCGAGCACTACCTGCGCGAGGCCTTCGGCGAGGCACCGGAAGAGGTCTTCTCGCGTGTCGGCTTCAGCGGCAACCACAGCCGCACCGCCTCGCTGGTCGCCTCCGGGGCCTACCAGCTCGGCGCCCTCAACTACACCGTGTGGGAAAACGAGCTCGAGGCCGGCAACCTCGATGCCGACAGCGTCAAGGTGGTATGGCAGACCCCGACCTACCCGGATTACCAGTGGACGATCCGCGGCGACGTCGACGAGCGCTTCGGCGAGGGCTTCGCCGATCGCGTCCAGCAGGCGCTGCTCGACATGGATGACCCCGAGCTGCTCGAGAGCTTCCCGCGCTCCGGCTTCATCCCGGTGGACAACGCCGACTACGAGATCATCCACCAGGTCGGCCAGCAGCTCGACATCCTCGATTGATGACCGCCCTTGCCCTCACCGATGTGGTGGCCGATTACGGCGGGGCGCGCGTGATCGGCCCGCTCGACCTGACACTGGTGCGGGGCGAGCGGGTGGCCTTGGTTGGCAGGAGCGGCGCCGGCAAGTCGACGCTGCTGGGGGTCATGCAGCAGCGCTGGCGACACCACGGGGCCGCGCTGATGCCCCAGCAGCTGGGCCTGGTGCCCTCGCTGAGCGTGTTCCACAACGTCTACATGGGCGGGCTCGCCAGGCACCCCACCTGGTACAACCTGGTCAGCCTGGCGCGCCCCTTCCGCCGCGATATCGAGGCCATCATGCCGCTGCTCGAGCGCTTCGGCATCGCCGACAAGTGCTGGACCGCGGTCGGCGAGCTGTCCGGCGGCCAGGGCCAGCGCGTCGCCGCCGCCCGGGCGATTCACCAGCGGGGGGACCTGCTGCTCGCCGACGAGCCGATCTCGGCCCTCGACGGCCCGCTTGCCGAGCGGGTACTGAGCGCGCTGGGCGAGGCCTACCCCACCGCGGTGCTGGCCATGCATGACGTGGAGCTGGCCCTGCGCTACACCGACCGGGTCGTGGGCATCGTCGAGGGCAGGATCGCCCTGGACGAGGCGAGCCACAGGCTCAGCGCCCGGGACCTGCTGGTGCTCTACTGATCATGTGGCACTCGGCAACCGTGCGCACCAGCCTGGGCTTCGTGGCACTGGCCATCGCCTGCCTGCTGCTGGCCGACTTCCAGATCAGCGCCCACGACCCCTGGGCGGAGCTGGGGCGGCTGTTCCTGGGGCTGGCACAGCCCGACTTCTCCGCCGTGGACTACCTCGGCGAGGCGATCGTGCGGACCCTGGCCTTCGCCTTCGTCGGCGTGGGGCTGGGGGCCGTGGCAGGGCTGCTGCTGGCGCTGGTGTTTCGCCATCGCGCGGTGCGCACCACCTGCGCCTTCATCCGCGCCATCCACGAGCTGTTCTGGGCACTGATCTTCCTGCAGTTCTTCGGCCTGCACCCGCTGACCGGCGTGCTCGCCATCGCCATTCCCTATTCCGGCATCTTCGCCAAGGTCTATGCCGAGATCCTCGACGAGAGCGACCCACAGCCGGCGCAGGTGATCCCCCATGGCACCGGCGTGGTCTCGGCCCTCGCCTACACCCGCTTCAGCCAGGCCTGGCCACATCTGGCGACCTACACCGCCTACCGGCTCGAGTGCGGCCTGCGCTCCAGCGCCGTGCTGGGCTTCGTGGGCATGCCCACCCTGGGCTTCTACCTGGAGTCCTCGTTCGCCCAGGGCCAGTACACCACGGTGGGGGCGCTGCTGCTGCTGTTCTATGCGCTGATCGCCACCCTCAGGCTGTGGGCCCGCCCGCGCCTGCTGCCCCTCTACCTGCTGGCCGCCCCCTTCCTGCTCGGCGAGGGGCTGCCGATCCGCTGGCAGAGCGTCTCGCGCTTCTTCACCGAGGATATCGTTCCCGAGCCGCTGCGGCAGGGCGAAGGGGTCGCCGGGCTCATGCCCTGGCTGGGGGACCTGCTCGTCAACGAGGCGCTGCCGGGCATCTGGAATACCCTGCTGCTGACCCAGATCGCCCTGGTGGCGACCGGACTGCTGGCACTGGCGCTCTACCCGCTGGTCTCGTCGCATTTCACGGGGCGCCATCTCTCCGGCCGGGTGCGCGGCGTCCTGGGCCACGCGGTGCTGGTGATCCTGCGCTCGACCCCCGAGTACCTGCTGGCCTTCATCCTGCTGCAGCTGTGGGGCCCCTCGATGCTGCCGGCGGTGGTGGCACTGGCCATCCACAATGGCGGCATCATCGGCCACCTGGTGGGCCAGCGCAGCAACGAGATCATGCTGCGTGCCGATGCCCCGCGCGGCATCGAACGCTACGCCTTCGAGCTGACCCCACGGCTCTACGGTCCCTTCCTGGCCCTGCTCTTTTACCGCTGGGAGATCATCATGCGCGAGACAGCCATCCTCGGCATCCTCGGCATCGCCACCCTGGGCTTCTATGTCGACAGCGCCATCCAGGAGATCCGCTTCGACCGGGCCATGGTCCTGATCCTGATCACCGCGCTGCTCAATATCGGCGTGGACATCCTGGCACGCCATCTGCGCAACCGCCTGCGCCTACGGCATACCGCCAGCTGCGAGCCCTGACCCCGCCCGAGACGACGCCGGCAGTCGGTAAGCCCCGCCGGGGACACCCAGGGGCTGACAGCATCAGCCCCGGCTGTCGCCCTGCGGAGCATCCGCCGACACCCGTGTTCCCGCCCTGCCCTCGAGGATCGCCACGGCATCGGCCATCCGGCCGATGCCGCTGATGCCACCCGTTTCGGCAAAGTCGCAGGCGGCCGCCAGCTTCGGCCCCATGGAACCGGCAGGCAGCTCCATCTCGCGGGCCCGGGCCACCGTCAGGGCGGAGAGCGGTGTCGCGGCATTCGTGCCGTAATCCCGGTAGACACCGTCCACGTCGGTCAGCAACAGCAGCGCATCCGCACCCAGCTGGTGAGCCAGCAACGCACTGGCGGCATCCTTGTCGATCACCGCTTCCACACCGACCAGGCAGCCATCGTCCCGGCGCAGCACCGGAATCCCGCCACCCCCGGCGCACACCACCACCACGCCCTGGGCGAGCAGCAGCTGCAGCACCCGCAGGTCCGGAATCTCCAGCGGCCTCGGCGAGGGAACCACCCGACGCCACTTGTCACCGTCCCGGGCGATGCGCCAGCCGGCCGCCGCCGCGCGACGCTCCGCCTCGGCCCGTTCGTAGACCGGCCCGACAAACTTGGTGGGATGGGCAAAGGCGGGATCCCGGGGATCCACCACCACCTGGGTCAGCAGGGTGGCCACCGGCCGGTCATGGTCGAGGGCGTTTTCCAGCTCCTGCTCGATCATGTAGCCGATCATGCCCTCAGTCTCGGCCCCCAGCAGGTCCAGTGGATAGGCCTCGTCCGGCTGATAGGCGGTAGCCTGCAGCGCCAGCAGCCCCACCTGGGGGCCATTACCGTGGGTGATCACCAGCTGGTGACCAGCGCGCACGATGTCGGCCAGCGCCCGCACGGCCACCTGCACGTTGTGTCGCTGCGCCGCTGCCGTCAGCGGCTCCCCACGCTTCAGCAGGGCGTTGCCACCCAGTGCCGCCACTACCAGCATGCCGATTCCCCCTGTCAGACAGGATCACGTCGGGTCGGGCAGCTCATGCAGCGCCCTCCCCCGCGGCCACGGCCCAGCTCGGCGCCGGGAATGGCCAGCACCTCGATGCCTGCGGCCTCCAGCGCCGCATTGGTGTCGTCGTTGCGGTCATAGCCCACGACGACCCCGGGGCTCAGTGCCAGCACGTTATTGCCGTCGTTCCACTGCTCGCGCTCCCGCTCCTCCGGGCTGTCGCCACCGGTGGGCACCACCTCCAGCGTCGGGTAGCCGAGGATCTCCGCAACCAGCTCGAACAGGTGGCGCGGGTCGCGCCGGAATGCCAGGGGCCTGTCGCCCTCGCCGGGACGCAGGTCATAGCAGACCACCGCCTCCGCGACCTCCTGGAAGGCGGTCACCACGTTGCCGCCACAGAAGGTGAACACGGTATCCAGATGCATGGCCGCGCGGGACCGGGGGAGCTGGCAGGCGATCACCCGCTCGGCCGTGCCGCTGTCAAACAGCGCCTTCGCCAGCTGGCCGATGGCCTGGGGCGAGGAGCGCTCGCCCATGCCCACCAGCACCGTGCCGTTCCCCACCGGCATGATGTCGCCGCCCTCCAGGGTCGCCAGGCCGTGGTCGGCCAGCGGATCCCCCCAGTGCACCTCCGCCCCGCCGGCGAAGGCCGGATGGAAGCGATAGATGGCCGCCATCAGCAGGGTCTCCGGCCGGCGGGCATCCCAGCGCATGGGGTTGAGAGTGACGCCGCCATGGATCCAGGCGCTGCTGTCGCGGGTGAACAGGAAGTTGGGCAGGGGCGGCAGCACGAAGCCGGAATGGCCCAGATGGTTGCCGAACAGCCCTGCCGGGTTGAAGGGCAGGTCCCTCACCCCCAGCCCGCCGATCAGGAACTCGGCCAGGGATGCGCTCGGCAGCTCGTCCAGCCAGGCGCGCAGGTCCGCCACCATGCCCACCCCGACCTGGTTCCAGGTGATCCGATGGTCCAGCACCCAGGCGCGGCCTTCGCCACCATCCAGAGTCTCGGCCAGCAGGTCGTTGACGTCGAGCACCTCCACACCCCGGGCCCGCATCACGTCGACAAAAAGGCCGTGATCCTGCTGGGCCTGCTTGACCCAGAACACGTCGTCGAACAGCAGGACATCGCAGTTGGAGGGCGTCAGCCGACGATGGGCCAGCCCCGGACGGCAGACGATCACCTGGCGCAGGGTGCCGGTCTCGGAGTGGACCCCGAGTTCAGGCATCGCCATGGCTAGCGCTCGTCACGACGACGACTCGACGTCGGTCACCGCCCCGGTGCTGGCCGAGCTGACCAGCCTCGCATACTTGGCCAGCACCCCGCGGGTATAGCGCGGTGCCGGCTGCTGCCAGGCGGCGCGGCGTCGCATCAGCTCCTCGTCGGAGAGGTCGACGTCGATGGTATCGGCCTCGGCGTCGATGGTGATGCGGTCGCCATCCTCCACCAGCGCCAGCGGGCCGCCGTCGAAGGCCTCCGGCGTCACGTGGCCCACCACGAAGCCGTGGCTGCCGCCGGAGAAGCGCCCGTCGGTGATCAGCGCCACCTCGCTGCCGAGCCCGCGGCCCATGATCGCCGAGGTGGGGGTGAGCATCTCGCGCATACCGGGCCCGCCGCGCGGCCCCTCGTAGCGGATCACCACCACGTCGCCGGCCACCACGGTGCCGTCGTTGATGCGCGCCTGGGCCTCCTCCTCGGAGCCGAACACCCGGGCGGAGCCTGCAAAGCGGGTGCCCTCCTTGCCGGTGATCTTGGCCACCGCCCCCTCGGGCGCCAGGTTGCCGAAAAGGATGCGCAGGTGGCTCTCCGCCTTGATGGGCGCATCCAGCGCCGCGATGATCGTCTGGTCGTCGGGGTAGGGAGCGACGCTCGCCAGGTTCTCGGCCAGGGTCCTGCCGGTCACGGTGAGGCAGTCGCCGTGGAGCAGGCCGGCATCGAGCAGGGTCTTCATCAGCGGCTGGATGCCGCCGATCGCCACCAGCTCGCTCATCATGTAGTGGCCGCTGGGGCGCAGGTCGGCCACCACCGGCACGCGGCGGCCGATGCGGGTGAAGTCCTCGAGGCTCAGCTCCACCCCGATGGTGCGGGCCATGCCGATCAGGTGCAGTACCGCGTTGGTGGAGCCGCCCAGGGCGATCACCACGGTGATGGCGTTCTCGAAGGCCTTGCGGGTCATGATGTCCGAGGGCTTGAGGTCGCGTTCGAGCAGCTCGAGCACCGCGGCACCGGCCGCCTCGCAATCCTCGCGCTTGTCGTTGGAGACAGCGTTCTGGGCGGAGCTTCCCGGCAGGCTCATGCCCAGCGCCTCGATGGCCGAGGCCATGGTGTTGGCGGTGTACATGCCGCCGCAGGAGCCCGGCCCGGGGATCGCCGTCTCCTCGATCTGCTTGAGCTCGATCAGGTCGATGTCGCCGCGGCTGTGGGCACCCATGGCCTCGAACACCGAGACGATGTCGGTGTGGCCCTTGCCGGGCAGGATGGTGCCGCCATAGACGAAGACGCTGGGGCGGTTAAGCCGCGCCAGGCCCATCAGGCAGCCCGGCATGTTCTTGTCGCAGCCGCCGATGGCCACCAGGCCGTCGAAGCCCTCGCAGCCGGCCACCGTCTCGATGGAGTCGGCGATCACCTCCCGCGACACCAGCGAGTACTTCATGCCCTCGGTGCCGTTGGCGATGCCGTCGGAGATAGTGATGGTGTTGAAGATCACCCCCTTGCCGCCGGCGGCGTCGGCGCCGTCGCTGGCATGGCGGGCCAGCTCGTCGATATGGCTGTTGCAGGGGGTGAGGTTGCTCCAGGTGGAGGCGATGCCCACCTGAGGCTTCCTGAAGTCTTCATCGGTGAAGCCCACCGCACGCAGCATGGCGCGGCTGGCCGCCTTGCCGGGGCCATCCACCACCGGGGCGGAATGACGGCGGCGGGGGTCCTTCGGGGTATCGCTCATGGCAGGGCTCCTGTGAAGATGACGTGACCCTCAGAGGGTGGACCGCAAGCCATGTAGCTGTCCATGGACGACCTGCCAACCTTGCCACATGATACGTGGACGGCTACTATTTATCGCATAATGCGATAGAGCAGCCGTTATGCATGTCATCACCCAGAAACGCATCTGGGAAGCCAAGCAGAAATGGCCCCAGGCCGCCTCTTCCCTGGATGCCTGGTATCGGCTAATGAAGTCGAGCGAACCCGGCAGCTTTGCCGAGATGAAGGCGCTGTTTCCCGCCACCGACAAGGTCGGCCGACAGCATGTCTTCGATATCGGTGGCAACAAGATTCGCCTCATCGCAGTGGTGCACTATCGATTCAAGAAGGTCTATATCCAGCACGTCCTCGACCATACCGAATACGACAGGGGCACCTGGAAGGAGTGAACATGACCAACATCGTCCAACAGGCGGCCGCACACTGGCGCTTCGTGGCCCCCCTGCTCAATGCCCCGGAATCAGAAGACGACTACGATGCCCTTGTCACAGCGCTCGATGAGCTGCTGGAGCTGGTCGGAGACGACGAGGAGCACCCCCTGGCAAGCCTGGCCTCACACATGGGTGACCTCATCGAGGAGTACGACGACGCCCATCGCCCGATGCCGGACGTCAGGGGGGCCGACATGCTCCGCCAGCTGATGCAGTGGCACGGCCTCGACCAGTCGAGCCTGCCGGAAGTCGGCACCCAATCGGTGATCTCGGAGATCCTGAACGGCAAGCGGCGCCTGAACGTGCGCCAGATCAAGGCCCTGACCCAGCGCTTCGGGCTACCCGCCGATCTCTTCCTCGACTGAAGGAGGCTTCCCGCCTTCCTTGCGCAGCAACGCGGGCATGCCGACGGCCATGCACCCAGTGCGCTCAGCGCGGCATCACCGCATCGTGGAAGGCGCGCTCCCTGGCCACCGTCTCGCGGAAGCGCTCGGCCATGCGGGCGAAGGCGGCGTCATCCAGCGTCTCCGCCTCCTCCTCCAGGCGGCGGCGCAGCCAGGCCACGAACTCCTGGAAGGCGGGGTTGTCGTGCAGGTCGATCCACTCCCCCATCAGCGGGTGCAGGTCGCCTGCACGCGTCACCCGCAGCGCCCACTCCAGGTAGACCCACTCGGTGACCACCAGCACCGCCAGGATCTCCGCGTAGCCGCCTCCATCACCGGTCTCGCGCAGCAGCGCCTGGAAGGCCCGGGTCTCGGGCAGCCAGGCCCGCGCCTCGGGCGTCGAGGCCGGGACTCCGAAGGCCTCGAAGGTGCGCTGGAAGGTGCTGTTCTCGTCGCTGGTCAGCATGCCCATGAACTGCCCCAGCACCACCCGGTCCGCCATGCACGGCGCACGGCCGATGGCGAATCCGATCAGCGCGGTGAAGGGATCCACGAAGCCGTAGTCCTGCGCCATGTAGGCGGCGAAGTCATCACCCGAAAGCCGCCCCTCGGCCAGGGCGTCGAACAGCGGATGGTTCACGGTAGAAGACCAGTCGGGCTCGCTGATCTCGCGCAGCCAGTCGGTGAGGCGCGGCGCGTCCTGCTGCGCGGCCCAGGCGTTGAAATCGGCGCGGGTGTTCATCTGGCGCCTCCTTCGCGGGCGGGCTGGAACCTCGCGCCCGGACGCCACCAGGCGACCAACAGGCTGACGAGCGTCGAGCCGACCAGTGCCCCCAGGAAAGGCGGAAGCGTCGGTATGCTGCCGGGGAAGGTGGCCGCCAGCACGCCGGCGGCGAGGCTGCCCTGCGCGATCCAGCCCGGCACGATGGCCCCGAGCATGCCGGCCACGCCGCCGACCACCGCGGCCAGCGGCGACATGCGTCGCCACAGCCCCAGCAGCACCGGCACCACGATGGCCGCACACAGGAGATCCGCGATCAGGAAGAGGCGCAGCACCGAGAAGCCCTGCAGGGCCACCCAGACCACCGGCACCATCAGCGCCACCGTCACCAGGCGCGCGGCGCGCACCGAGAGCCCGCGCCGGCCGCTGCTTGCCACCGCCATTGATGCGATGGCGTTCTGCAGGGTATCGACGCTCGAGGCCACCAGGGTCACCGCCAGCACCAGCGCCGGCAGGCCCAGCCAGGCCGGCGCCGCGGAGAGCAGCGCGAAGAAGGGCATCGGCGGCTCGCCCAGCGGCAGCGCGTGCATCGCCGCCAGCATGCCGAGCCCGCCGATCGCCATCACCACCAGCAGGCTGCTGGCGCCGCCCAGCAGCGCCCCTCGGCTCAGGGCGCGATCATCTTCGGCGGCCCAGATCCGCTGCCAGTAGCCCTGGTGGAAGAGGTTGGCCGCAGTGACCGCGATCACCAGGGTCAGCGCCACGGAGAGCGCACTGCCAGCGGGAATGGCAGGCATCGTCGCCTCGGCGGGCATCGGCGGCAGCCACCACCAGGCCACGCCACCCACCAGCACCAGCAGGGCCAGCAGCAGCCAGGCCTGCCAGCGATCGGTGGCGAGGCTCGCCCGCAGACCGCCGAGCGTGGTGTAGACCAGGGTGACTACCGCCAGCCCCAGGATCACCAGTGCGGGCGGCACATCCGAGAGGATGCCGGCGATGGCACCGATGGCGGTAAGCTCGGCGGCCAGGAAGAGCGCCATGTAGGCCACCGAGACGAAGGCCACCCAGCGGCGCACCCCGGCGCCGTAGCAGGCCTCGGCGAACTCGCCGATGCTGCGGCCTTGCGGCAGGTGGCGGCGGATCGCCGGGCCGTAGAGCCCCAGCACGATGAAGGGCAGAGAAGAGCCGATGGCATAGCCGGCCAGCGCCACCGGCCCCACGAAGGCGCCGATCTCCGGCGGCGCGAAGAGGATCCAGGCGCCCATGCCGGAGGCCAGGAACGACAGGCCGATGGCCTGGGCACCCTGGGAATTGCGGGCAGTCACGTAGTCATCGAGGGGGCCATCGGCCCGGCGGGCCCGCAGGCCCAGGAAAGCAAAGCACAGCAGCGCCGCGCCGAGCACGGCAGACGTCAGGTAGGGCATGTCGCACTTCCTCCGCCGGTATTAACCGGATCAGGTTCCAGGGTCGGCGCATGGCCCTCTCAGCCCCCGCAGATGCGGCGGGACTCCCCTGGCGACAAGTGAATGATTTGTGAGGTCACGCCGCGCACAGCGGCAAGGCGTGACCGGAGGCATCATAGCGAGACAGAGTCCTGCCTGCCAGTGGACCAGCGAGACATGCTCAACTACTCGTCGGCGCAGAGGATCTTCACAGCGCTCAATACGCGCAACGGTGTACAAGCCACCCCTCTTGATTAGTATGAGTGGATACTATCGGCATAGAGCGGGGAGCCAGCTTTGCTGAATATCGATACTCGTCTTCGCCAAGCAGCATTTCAGCGCCTTGAAGCCATCGCACAACAATACTCGAATGATGTGCCCTGGGAGGCCATTGCCCAGCCGGTCCCCTTGGATGGGGAGTCTTTCTTCATCGCCAGCAGAGCAATCGGCATCTTCAAACCCAAGCAGATGCCAGATGGCATCCTGAGTATCAAAACCGTGGTCCCCAAGCAGGGCAGGATCAATATCTATTCCGATGGTGCTAGCGACGAGGGTGGCTTCTGGTATTCGCTTGAGGCAGGAGGAACAGCCAAGCCCGCGAATCGCCAGCTCTTAATCAGCTACGAGCGACAGGATCCGATCATCTACCTAGTGGGCGTCGCTCCAGGCCGCTACCTTCCTTTATGGCCCTGCTACATCGACAACATGGACCTGGCCAGAGAGTTATGCCATGTCAGCATGAACGACCGAATTGGCCAGATGCGCCATGTCGCAGAAAACCATGGCGCCTACAGGACGGATGAGATAGAGAAGCGCTACGTAATCCGTGAAGCCAAAACGCGGGTTCATCAGGCTGAATTCCGTGCGCGAGTGATGCTGGCATATTCCAACCGCTGCGCCATGACGGGGCTGCCAGTGCCACAACTACTGGAGGCGGCACATATTATTCCCGACATCGATCAGGACAGCACCGCAGAAGTGAGCAATGGCATATCCCTCAGCCGGCTGCATCATAGGGCTTACGATGCTGACTTGATCGGCATTGACCCCAACTACCGCATCCACCTGAATGATGAGC
Organism: Halomonas sp. C10-5; assembly: GCF_057169305.1. Taxonomy (NCBI): domain Bacteria; kingdom Pseudomonadati; phylum Pseudomonadota; class Gammaproteobacteria; order Oceanospirillales; family Halomonadaceae; genus Halomonas; species Halomonas sp. C10-5. Next base: position 710,855 of record NZ_CP175665.1, on the reverse strand, counting down.
TGCTCTCGACTCAGGATGGGCCTCTGCTTGAGAGCATGAAGCAGCTCGACGGCCAGCGAATCTCCATCCCCAGACACGCTAGAGATAAGCCGAGCCAGGAGGCACTGGAACTGCGTTATCAGCGATTCTTGTCGCGCTAAAGCCTATTTCTTCTCTCGCGGCACCCGCCCCATCAGATAGAACTCCTCGTTGGGCGGCGTGCCGGTCAGGGTGACCAGCCGGTTGGAGAGGCCGAAGAAGGCGGCGATGGCGCCGATGTCCCAGATGTCATCGCGGGTGAAGCCGGCGTCCGCCAGGCGGGCCTCCCATTCGTCGGTGAGCTCTCCCACCTCCAGGCTGCAGTGCATGGCGAAGTCGATCATGGTGCGGTGGCGCTCGCTGATCGGTGCCGTACGGTGGTTGACGGCTACCTGGTCGGCCAATAACGGATCCTTGCTGTAGATACGTACCAGGGCGCCGTGGGCCACCACGCAGTAGAGGCAGCGGTTCCGGGCGCTGGTGGCCACCACAATCATCTCCTTCTCCGCCTTGGTCAGCGTGTCGGACTCCCGCTCCATCAGGGCGTCGTGATAGGCGAAGAAAGCGCGGAACTCGGCCGGCCGGTGGGCCAGCATCAGGAAGACGTTAGGCACGAAGCCGGCCTTCTCCTGCACCGCCAGCATGGCGCCACGGATGTCCTCGGGCAGGTCCTGGATCGATTCGGGTACGGGAAAGCGGCTGATAGGGGTGGTCATGTTGGCTCCTGATTGTGCTTGTTATAAGACTATTCCAGTTAACGTCAACGTCACCTTTCTGTCCATACACCGACGGTCGAAAGAGGGTGACAAAAGCACGCGACCCCGCCTCTCTCGAGGCGGGGCCGCGCTGTCACCGAGCAGAGGGTATCAGCCCAGCGAGATGGTGCTGTTGATGCCGCTGGAGACGTTCTCCGGCTCGAACCAGCGAGCGGTGACGGTCTTGGTCTGGGTCCAGAAGGCGATGGCCTGCTTGCCGTTGGGACCCAGGTCGCCGAGCTTGGAGGCACGCGAGCCGGTGAAGCTGAAGTAGGCGACCGGCACCGGGATCGGCACGTTGATACCGATCTGGCCGACGTCGATGTCGCTCTCGAAGCGGCGAGCCACCCAGCCGGAGTTGGTGAAGATGGAGGTGCCGTTGCCGTTGGGGTTGGCGTTGATGAACTCGATCGCCTCGTCCAGAGTCTCGACGCTCACCACGCACAGCACCGGGCCGAAGATCTCCTCGCGGTAGATGGTCATCTCCGGGGTCACATCAGCGAACAGGGTCGGGCCGACGAAGTTGCCGTCCGGGTAGCCCTCTACCTGGTAGCCGCGACCGTCCACCAGCAGCTTGGCGCCCTCCTTCTCGCCGGCGGTGATCAGGCGCTCGACGCGCTCCTTGGCCTGGGGCGAGACCAGCGGGCCGAGGTCGGCGTCGGTCTGGGTGCCGGGGCCCACCTTCATGCTGCGGGTGCCCTCGACGATATCCTCCAGCCACTCGCGGGCCTCGCCCACCAGCACCACCACAGAGTTGGCCATGCAGCGCTGGCCGGCGGCGCCATAAGCGGAACCGAGCAGGTTGTTGATGGCCTGGCTGCGGTTGGCGTCGGGCATCACCACGCAGTGGTTCTTGGCACCCATCATCGACTGCATGCGCTTGCCGGCAGCGGCGGCGCGGTTGTAGAGCAGCGAGCCCACGTGGGTGGAGCCGATGAAGGAGAGCGCCTTGATATCCTGGTGGTCGGCGATCTGGTTGGCGACGTCCGGACCGCCGTGGACCACGTTGAGCACACCGGCCGGGATGCCCGCCTCGTGGGCCAACTCGACCAGGCGCATGGTGGAGCTGGGATCCTGCTCGGAGGGCTTGAGCACGAAGGTGTTACCGGTGGCGATGGCCAGCGGGAACATGAAACAGGGCAGCATGATGGGGAAATTGAAGGCGGTGATGCCGGCACCCACGCCCAGCGGCTGGTGCATGGTGTAGACGTCCACCTCGTTGGCGGCGTTCTCGGCCAGCTCACCCAGCTGCAGGGAGGTGATCGAGCAGGCGTGCTCCACCACTTCCAGGCCGCGACCCACCTCGCCAGCGGCGTCGGGCAGGGTCTTGCCGTGCTCCTCGGTGATCAGGGCGGCCAGCTCGTCGGTGTGCTCGCGAATCAGCGCCTGCAGCTTGAGCATGATGCGCATACGCTTGCCCAGCGGCACCTTGCGCCAGGTCTTGAAGGCTTCCTTGGAACTGGCCACGGCACGCTCGACTTCCTCGGGCGTACAGAACGGCACCCGGGCGACCACTTCCTGGGTAGCCGGATTGACCACGTCGCGCCACTCCTGGCTCTGGGACTGGACGTGCTGGCCGTCGATATACATGGGGATTTCGCGGACTGACATGGGCGTACTCCTCTGGATGCTGTCGCTGTCAGGGTGCTGGCTTGTTGTTGTGGAGCGCCGCGGCGCTCGCTGCCGTCACCCGACATTAGACTTTGTGTGTATAAAAACACGGAAGACTATGCAGATGAGTCTATCCAGAGGTCGCATGGCGTGACAACGGGTACTCGGGCACATTGCTTGTGCACTGATGCACAACCATCGCCGACCGGGAACACCCAGCATGCTCGACTGGCACGACATCCAGATCTTCCTCGAAGTGGCCCGCAGCCAGCGGCTCACCGATGCCGCCCGGCGCCTGGGGCTGGACCACTCCACCCTGTCGCGGCGCACCCGGCGCTTCGAGCAGAAGCTCAACACCCAGCTCTTCGAGCGCAGCACCCACGGCTACCATCTCACCGAGGCGGGCCAGCAGCTGCTCGCCCACGCCGAGGAGATGGCCCGCCACGCCTTCGAGGCCGGCGAGAGCCTGACCGACAAGAACCACCAGATCAGCGGCCAGATCCGCCTGGGGGTGACCGAGGGCCTGGGCACCTGGGTGATCGCACCGCTGCTCTCGGCCTTCTGCGAACGCCATCCCGGCGTCACCCTGGACCTCCTCGCCCTGCCCCGAGTGGTCAACCTGAGCCGCCACGAGGCGGACCTCGCCATCACCCTGGAGCGCCCGGTCAGCCCGGGGCTGGTGATCTCGCGGCTCTGCGACTACCGGCTGCGCCTCTACGGCAGCCAGGGCTATCTCGAGCGCCACGGGGTCCCCCGGCAGCTCTCCGAGCTGGGCCGCCACCGGCTGATCGGCTATGTGGACGACCTGATCTTCAGCGAGGAGCTCAGCTATCTGGCGCCGCTGCTCGACCCGGCGGTGGTGGGCCAGCCGCCACACTTCCCCCTGCGCAGCACCAGCGTGACTACCCAGCATGTGGCCGCCCTCCACGATATCGGGCTCGCCGTGCTGCCCTGCTTCATGGCCAGCACGTCGCCGTCCCTGTGCAACGTGCTGGAAGACGAGATCGCGGTCGATCGCCAGTTCTGGATCACCGCCCGCCAGGAGCAGCGCCAGCTGGCCAGGGTGCGCCTGCTGTGGGACTTCCTGCGCGAGGCGCTGGAGGCCAATCGTGCCTTCCTGATGGGCGAGGCGAAGGCGCTGGTGATACCCGCGATCGGCGCGGACTGACGCCCTGCGGCGAGGCGCCCACGCGGCAACGCCGAACCCGGCCATCACCCCAGGGTGGAATGGCAACAGAGGGACCGCTTGGGCCTGTTCCGGCGGTCCCTTTTTCAGCCTTCGGCTGCGTGGCGGGCGTGGCAGCCCTGGCGCCGAACCACGATAGAGATTTGCTATCGCCAGGGTCGGCAATCTCGCATTGTCCTGATGGATCCACAGGGAGTAGCTTGGAGGTGACCACAGGGGAATGAGCCAGGGCACAGACAGTCTTGTGGCCGAGAGTTGACCAGGCTCATTGCCCCGCCGGAGTGCCATCGTCTATACAAAGGTGGCAGCTCCTCAACGCAGACAGGAAGGAAGAGCAACATGGGTGATCAGCAGAACGCAGGCAAGTGTCCGGTCATGCACGGAGGCAACACCGCGGCCGGCCGCGACAACATGGACTGGTGGCCGGAAGCACTCAACCTGGACATCCTCCACCAGCATGATCGCAAGACCGACCCGATGGGCGAGGACTTCGACTATCGCCAGGAGGTCCGCAAGCTCGACTTCGACGCGCTGATGAAGGACATGCACGCCCTGATGACCGACAGCCAGTCGTGGTGGCCGGCCGACTGGGGCCACTACGGCGGCCTGTTCATCCGCATGTCCTGGCACGCGGCGGGGACCTACCGCATCGCCGACGGCCGCGGCGGCGGCGGCACCGGCAACCAGCGCTTCGCACCGATCAACTCCTGGCCGGACAATGCCAGCCTGGACAAGGCGCGCCGCCTGCTGTGGCCGATCAAGAAGAAGTACGGCAACAAGATCAGCTGGGCCGACCTGATCATCCTGGCCGGCAACGTCGCCTACGAATCCATGGGCTTCAAGACCTTCGGCTTCTCCTTCGGACGCGAGGACATCTGGCACCCCGAGAAGGACATCTACTGGGGCGCCGAGAAGGAGTGGCTGGCTCCCTCCGACGAGCGCTACGGTGACGTCGACAAGCCCGACACCATGGAGAACCCGCTGGCCGCGGTGCAGATGGGCCTGATCTACGTTAACCCCGAGGGTGTCAACGGTCAGCCCGACCCGATCAAGACCGGCGAACAGGTACGCGAGACCTTCGCCCGCATGGCGATGAACGACGAGGAGACCGCGGCGCTGACCGTGGGCGGCCACACTGTCGGCAAGTGTCACGGCAACGGCGATGCCGCCGCCCTGGGCCCGGAGCCCGAGGCCGCGGACGTCGAGGAGCAGGGCTTCGGCTGGACCAACCCCAACATGGGCGGCAAGGCCGCCAACGCGGTGACCTCCGGCATCGAGGGTGCCTGGACCAAGAATCCCACCCAGTTCGACATGGGCTACTTCGACGCCCTGCTCGATCATGAGTGGGAGCTCAAGAAGAGCCCCGCCGGTGCCTGGCAGTGGGAGCCGGTGGACATGAAGGAGGAGGACAAGCCGGTCGACGCCAGCGATCCCTCCAAGCGCCACAACCCGATCATGACCGACGCCGACATGGCGATGAAGATGCACCCTGACTACCGGAAGATCCTGGACAAGTTCCGCCAGGATCCCGAGTACTTCAAGGACTGCTTCGCCCGTGCCTGGTTCAAGCTGATCCACCGCGACATGGGGCCCAAGTCTCGCTACATCGGCCCGGACGCCCCGGATGAGGACATGATCTGGCAGGACCCGGTCCCCGCCGGCAGCACCGACTATTCCATCGAGGTGGTCAAGCAGAAGATCGCCGAGAGCGGCCTCTCCATCGGCGAGATGGTCAGCACCGCCTGGGACAGCGCGCGCACCTTCCGCGGCTCCGACATGCGCGGCGGCGCCAACGGCGCACGTATCCGCCTGGCCCCGCAGAAGGACTGGGAGGGCAACGAGCCGGCACGCCTGGCAAAAGTGCTCAAGGCCTACGAGAAGATCTCCGCCGAGACCGGTGCCAGCGTGGCCGACGTGATCGTGCTGGGCGGCAGCGTGGGCATCGAGCAGGCCGCGAAGGCCGCCGGCCACGATATCCTGGTGCCCTTCATCCCGGGTCGTGGTGATGCCAGCGACGAGATGACCGATGCCGACTCCTTCGAGCCGCTGGAGCCGCTGGCCGATGGCTTCCGCAACTGGCAGAAGAAGGATTACATCGTCAAGCCGGAGGAGATGCTGCTCGACCGCGCCCAGCTGATGGGCCTGACCGCCCCGGAGATGACCGTGCTGATCGGCGGCATGCGGGTGCTGGGTACCAACCACGGCGGCAGCAAGCACGGCGTGTTCACCGATCGCGAGGGTCAGCTGACCAACGACTTCTTCGTCAACCTGACCGACATGGCCTACGCCTGGAAGCCGGCCGGCAACGGCACCTACGAGATCCGCGATCGTCAGAGCGACCAGGCCAAGTGGACCGCCAGCCGCATCGACCTGGTGTTCGGTTCCAACTCCATCCTGCGCTCCTACGCCGAGGTGTACGCCCAGGACGACAACGAGGCGAAGTTCGTGAAGGACTTCGTCAAGGCCTGGACCAAGGTGATGAACGCCGACCGCTTCGACGTCGAGAAGCTGCAGAAGTAAGGCTGCCTGCGCCGGGCAATCGCCCGGCCACAATGCCGATAGAGAAAGACCGGTACCGAGGTACCGAGACAGAGACGCCCGGGGAAACCCGGGCGTCTTTTTTGTTTACAGATGGCTGGCCGCGATGGCTCAGGTCCCGCAGAAGGTGCGCAGCACCCGCTCGGCGGCAGGCGCCGGCTCGGCGTACGCCTCGCGGCCGGGCTGCTCGGCATAGGGCTCGGCCAGCACCTCGCGCAGGGCCTCGAAGGGGACGAAGTCGTCATGCTCGGATGCTGCGGCGATCGCCCGCTCCACTTGGTGGTTCCGGGGAATATAGAGCGGGTTGGTCGCGTTCATGCGCGCGGCGACCGCCTCGGGCGAGCCCGCCTCCCGTGCCAGGCGCTCGCGCCAGCGCGGCAGCCATTCGCGCAGGGCCTGGCTGTCCTCGAACAGCTCGAGCAGCGCGGGGGCATCCTCCTGCAGTGCCTCACTCAGGCGACGAAATGCCAGGGTGAAATCGGCGCGGCCGGCCGCGAGCGTCTCGAGGAAGGCCTCGACCAGCGCGCGGTCGCCCTCCTCTTCCCCGGCCAGCCCCAGCTTGGCGCGCACCACTCCCAGCCACTCCGCCTCGTACCGTGTCTCATAGCGCTCGATCACCGCGGTGGCCTTCTCGATCGCCGCCTCCTGGTCGTCGTCGATCAGCGGAATCAGCGTCTCGGCGAAGCGTGCCAGGTTCCACTGGGCGATCCATGGCTGATTGCGATAGGCGTAGCGCCCCTGCTCGTCGATGGAGCTGAATACCATGGTCGACGAGTAGGTCTCCATGAAGGCGCAGGGGCCATAGTCGATGGTCTCGCCGGAAATCGCGCAGTTGTCGGTGTTCATCACGCCGTGGATGAACCCGAGCCCCATCCACTTCGCCACCAGCGCCGCCTGGCGCTCTGCCACTGCCTCCAGCAGGGCCAGGTAGCGCTCGCCCTCGGTCCCCTCGGCGAGCTCGGGGCCCAGAAGGTGCGGATAGTGGCGCTCGATGGCCATATCGGCCAGGGTGCGTACCGCCTCCACGTCGTCGCGGGCGGCGAAGTACTGGAAGGTGCCGACGCGCAGGTGGCTCGAGGCCACCCGGGTCAGCACCGCGCCGGGCTCCGGCACCCGCCGAAACACCCGCTCGCCGCTGGTCACTGCGGCCAGTGCCCGGGTGGTGGGCACGCCGAGCCGGTGCATCGCCTCGCTGACCAGGTACTCGCGCAGCACCGGCCCCAGCGGCGCGCGACCGTCGGCGCCCCGGGAGAAGGGGGTCATGCCGGCGCCCTTGAGCTGGATATCGCACAGCCGTCCCTCGCGGTCGACCACCTCGCCGAGCAGCACGGCGCGGCCATCGCCCAGGCGAGGGTTGAAGTGACCGAACTGGTGACCGGCGTAGGCCTGGGCGACGGGGTCGGCGCCCGGCGGCACGACGTTGCCGGAGAACCACTCGGCGGCACGCTGCTCATCGAAGGTCGTCAGGTCGAAGCCCAGCGCCTCCGCCAGCGGCCGGTTGAAGGCCACCAGCCGCGGCTCGGGCACCGGCACCGGGTCAAAGCGCAGATAGAAGCGCTCGGGCAGGCGGGCATAACGCAGGCTGAACTCGGGAAACATGGCGGCTCCGGTCGGCGGTTGGGGCGTGAATACCCGAGTATAACGCTCGGGATTTCGGCTTTCGACCTATTGCCGCCATAGCGGGTTCAGTCCGCAGCCATCGGTGCCAGCGCCTCGCGGATCAGCTCGGCCAGGCGCCGGGCCGGCTCGGTGGGGCGTCGGGCGGCACGATGCAGGGCCAGTTCCACCGCGGGCAGCGCCGGCAGGCCGCTGGACTCATCCAGGGCGCGCAACTGGGGACCGAGCATGCTTCGGGTAACCACCACGATGGCCAGCCCCGCCTGCACCACCGGCGCCAGCCCGGCCATGGACTGGCTGGTATAGGCCACCCGCCAGGTACGACCGGCGGCGGCCAGGGCATCCTCCGCCACCTCACGGAAGAGGTCGGCGCCGGGGGAGTAGAGCGCCAACGGCAGCGGATCGGAGAGCGGCGGCTGGCGCTCCAGCCCCACTGCCCAGGCCAGGGGCTCACGACGGATCACCTCGCCACCCGGTGAGCGCCGCTGACGAGTCACCAGGGCCAGGTCCAGCTCGTCGGCGCGCACCCGCTCTACCAGGTCGGTGCTGGTGCCACAGGTCACCTGCAGCCCCACATCCGGATAGAGCTGGTGGAACCAGGAGAACACCGCGGTGAGCAGCGGGGCGTAGTCCTCGGGAATCCCCAGGTTGAGCTCACCGGTGACACGCCGGGCACGCATGTCGGCCAGCGCCTCGTCGTTGAGCGCCAGCAGCCGTCGCGCATGCCCCAGCAGCCGCTCGCCCTCGGCGGTGAAACGGATACGCCGTCCCTGCCGTTCGTGAAGTGCCACGCCAAGCGCTGCCTCCAGGCGCGAGAGCTGCATGCTCACCGTGGACTGGGTATAGGCCAGGCGCCGCGCCGCGGCGGTGACGCTGCCGGTATCGGCCACCGCCACCAGGGTGCGCAGCAGGCTCAGGTCGAGGGTCGGGGCACGCATTGTTTCATCATTCTCCTTGATGAATAGCTTCAATAATGATCGTTATCGTGATGAGTATGGCACGGCTAGCATGGCGGCAGCATCCAACTGCCCACGACCACTCCATCAGGAGGCCCGACCATGCAGCTGCACCGCTCGCATCTCACCCACTCTCCCTGGCTCGGCGGTGGCGCCGCGGCGCTGGCGGTGGTGCTGTGGGCGCTGGTACCGCTGCTGGCCGCCCAGGCAGGCGAGCTTCCGCCGCTGCGTCTCTCGGCCCTGGCCCTGCTCGCCGGCGCCCTCGGCACCCTGCCCATGGCACGCCGTCGACGCCATCGGGATGCCCCGCTTCGCCCCCTGCACGACGTGCTCGTCTACCTGGGCGTGCCGCTGCTGATCACCGGTGCGGTGGGGGCCTGCTTCGCCGCCTTCACCCTGGCCCCCGCCGAGGAGGCAGCGCTAATCCTCTACACCTGGCCGGTGCTGTTCCTGCTCGCCAGCCAGTGGCTGGTGCTGGGCCGGCTGACGGCGAACAGCCTGGTCGGTGCCGGCCTGGCATTCTCCGGCGCGGCCCTGCTGGTGGCACCCCAGGCGCTGGCCGGCGGGGTCTCCGGCGCCTGGGGTGGCTACCTGCTGGCCGCACTCGGGGCACTGTGCTGGGCGCTCTACTCCCTGGCCGCTCGCGTCTCGGCCTGGCGCCTGGGGGAGCGCATGCCGCACCTGCTGCTGATCGCCAGCGTGCTGACCGGCAGTGCCAGCCTGGCCCTGGAGGGCACCATTGCGCTGCCCTCGCTGGAGGTCCTGATGGTCGCCGTCAGCCTGGGGCTGGGGCCCTACGGGCTGGCGATGCTGGCCTGGGACCGCGCCATGCGCGACCCGCTCGGCCACCGGGTCGGCAACCTGGCCCATGCGGTGCCGGTGCTGGCCACTCTGTTTCTGGTACTGGCCGGCGTGGCCACACCGGACTGGCGGCTGCCGGTGGCGTCAGCGCTGGTGGTGGCGGGCAGCATGACCGCATGCCGGGAGCCGGCGCGGGGAGGGCACCTTCTTGCATCTCGTCGTTTTCGCAGGAGCTGAGGCCCGTTACCCCCTCGATCAGGGCAGATTGGACATTCGTCATTCGGGTGGGTAGGGTATACGGCCCCGGATCAGGACAATGTATACAACAATCGATCCCTGACGGGCCACGGCCACGCTGCCTGCCCAACCTGGTCTTGCCTCACCGCAGACTGGATCGCCGTACCTTCGACTGACCGTCGACGACGCCATCGAAAGAGAAGGAATCCATGTCGCTACACTACGCCGACAAGGGCCGCTGCATGCCGCGCCGCCCGCCACCTGCCTCCCCCGCGCTGGGGTAAGCCTTACCCACGGCCCTTTCGCCGTACCTTGCCGATAGCCCCGCCGCGCCCTTGCCGACTGCGCAGGCTCTCGCCTGGGCGCTCGACAGCTCGCCCGGCCATTCGGCAAACCAGCCCCACCTCTGCCACTGCGTCCGACATGCGGCCTGGACCGACATGTAAGAGACGTGTCCGTTCCATCTACCGAGGGATTGCCCTTGAACAGCGAAACGCTCTACCAGTTCTCGACCCTGACCGTCATCCTGCTGCTGCTCGCCTTCTACGGTGGCACCTACCTGATGACGCTCGGCATCCGCAAGAAGAACGAGGATGCCGACGCCTACATGGTCTCCAACCACCGAATCGGCTTCGGCATGGGCGCGGCCAGCATGACCGCCACCTGGATCTGGGCGGCCTCCTTCTACGCCGCGGCCACCTCCGGCTACACCTATGGCGTCTCGGGCCCCATCCACTATGGGCTGTGGGGGGCGCTGATGATCCTCTTCATCTACCCCTTCGGCCGGCGCTTCCGCAAGCTCGCCCCCAACGCCCACACCCTGGGCGAGCTGATCCACGCCCGACACGGCTCCTCCAGCCAGCTGATCCTCGCCCTCTCCAACGTGCTGGGCAGCGTGATCAGCCTGATGGTCAACTTCACCGCCGCCGGCGCGCTGGTCTCGGTACTCTCGCCGCTCTCCTTCCAGGCCGGGGTGATCATCGCCGGCGTCGGCGTGCTGTTCTATACCCTGTGGTCCGGCTTCCGCGCCTCGGTGCTGACCGACTTCGCCCAGCTGGTGGCGCTCATGGCCATTGCCATCGTGATCATTCCCGCGGTGTTCTTCGCCATGGGCGGCCCCAGCGAGCTGGTCGCCGGCCTCGACAACCTGACAGCCGAGCAGGCCAACTTCTTCTCCAGCGAGGCGATCCTGCAGCAGGGCGCACCCTTCTTCGTCGCCGTGCTGGCCTATGCCATCGGTAACCAGACCATCTCCCAGCGCCTGTTCGCGGTGAACGAGGACCACATCAAGCCCACCTTCCTCACCGCCACCGTGGGCTACGGCGCCATCGTCATCGGCCTGGGTATGATCGGCCTGATGGCCCTGACCCTGGGCGTGCAGCCCCTCGACGGCAACATGAACAACCTGATCCCGCAGATGGTCTCAGGCTACCTGCCGCCGGTGTTCATCGCGCTGTTCTTCATCCTGGTGATCGGCTCGCTCTCCTCCACCGCCGACTCCGACCTCTCGGCGCTGTCGGCGATCATGATGGCCGACGTCTATGGCAAGAACATCGCCCGCGGCAAGGCCGATCCCAAGCGCATGCTGCTGGTGGGTCGCCTGACCATGATCACCGCCACCATGGTGGGCATCGTCTTCGCCAGCTTCTCGCTGGATATCCTGGTGATGCTGGTGTTCGTGGGCGCGCTGTGGGGAGCCATCGTCTTCCCGGTGATCGCCAGCTGCTTCTGGAACCGGGTGACCAACGCCGCCTTCACCACCTCGGTGCTGGTGGCCATGGTGCTGTTCTGCGCCGCCCGCTTCGAGCTTGTCGACCTCGCCGGCCCCGGCGGGCTGTTCTTCGAACTGCTGGCCAGCATCGGCGGCGGCGTGATCATCGGCCTGATGGTGTTCGGCTTCCTGGGCCGCACCGCCGGCTTCATCGCCGGAACCCTGGCGCTGATCGCCATGCTGATCTTCGCCACCGGCTTCCTGCGCGACTACACCGTGCTGCTCGCCTCGCTGACCGCCTACGGCACCAGCACCCTGGTGTGCGTAGTGATGAGCCTGACCAGCCGCCAGGAGAACTTCGACTTCGCCACCATCGGCGACCGGGTGGGCGACTACGACAGCCATGAGGCCGAGCCCGACGCGGGCGAGGCGATCCCGGTCTCTGCCGGCCTCGCCGCCCAGCGCTGAATACGCGGGCTTGCTCCCATTCGAGCGGTGCCGCCCGGCGGCACCGCAGCGACACTCAACTGGAGACGTCACCATGACGACACTGTTCGCCTTCTATGTGCTGATCTGGCCCGCCCTGACGCTGGGCGTGCTGGCCCTGATCTGCCGCGCCGTGATCCGCGACCGCCGCCAGGCCCGCGACGAGAACCGCGAGCTGGTGTGACGAGCGCTCGCTGGAACGAAATCGGCCCCGCGGGACTTCCCGCGGGGCCGATTTCGTCCTGCCCATCGCCACGAGTCGCGTTAGACTCCTGTTACAGGACCCGCGACGCCGAACGTACCGGCAGGAGCATGACATGAACCACGACACCCTCGACTACTATCGCCCCCCGGACGCGGACGCCCTGGGGCTGATCCTGATTCGCGCCGACGCCGAGGGGCTTACCGAGATCGACTTCGTCAGCGAACAGCAGGAGCCGCCACGCCCGGGGCCCCTGACCGAGCTGGCATGCGAGCAGCTGGCCGAGTACTTCGCCGGCACCCGCCGCGACTTCGACCTGCCGCTGGCCCCCCGCGGCACCGACTTCCAGCGCCGGGTGTGGGCCGCGCTGGAGGGAATCCCCTATGGCGAGACCCGCAACTATGCCGAGCTCGCCGAGCAGCTCGGCAGCAAGGGCGGCCAGCGTGCCGTGGGTGCGGCCAACGGCAGGAACCCCCTGGCCATCGTGGTGCCCTGCCATCGGGTGATCGGCAGCGACGGGCGCATGACCGGTTACGCCGGCGGCATCGGCCGCAAGCGCTGGCTGCTCGCCTTCGAGGCGGGCGAGGTGCCGATGCTGCTGGGCTGAGTCCGGGTTCCGAGGCCAGGGTTCCGAGCCCAGGGTTCAGGGAGCCGCGACCTCCCCGGCGCCGGCCTGCCTGTCGGCACCGAATCGCCGCACACTGGAGACGAAGTCACTGAAGCGCTCGCCCTGGATGAGCACGTGGCCGCGCATCGCCTGTTCGGCACGCGCCGCGTCCCCTGCCTCGATCGCTGCCACGATCTCGCGATGCTCCTCCAGCGAGGAGCCGATTCGCTGGCGCACCTGCAGCTGCAGACGCCGGTAGGGCTTGAGACGTTGCTTGAGCTGGCGAGCCTCGCCGGCCAGAAAGCCGTTGTGGCTGGCGCGGTAGATGCAGTCGTGGAAGCCCTCGTTCTCGTAATAGTAGTCATCCGAGTCGCCGGCCCTGGCGGCGGCCTCGCAACGCTCATGGGCCTGGCGCAGCTCCTCCAGCTCGGCCTCGCCGATACGACGGGCGGCCAGGCGACCACACATCCCCTCCAGCTCGGCCATCACCTCGAACATCTCGATCAGCTCGTCGATGCCCACCCGGGCCACGAAGGTGCCCTTCTTGGGCGACACCGTCACCAGGCCGCTGGCCACCAGCTGCTGCACGGCCTCGCGCACCGGCGTGCGCGACACCCCGAACTCGCGACACAACGCGTCGGGATCCAGCCGCTCCCCCGGGGTACGCCGACCGTTGATGATGTCGTCCTCGAGGGCGTCCCTGAGGCGCTGTGCGTTGGAGCGTTTCATGGCGCGACTTCCTCCATTCCCTTAGGGGATCCACCTTGGTCTAATACCGCAGCATTGACACTGCCATGCCGACAGGTCTATTGAAGTATACATCAGCGTCGCTGATAAACACTTCATACAAGAACAAGCCTAGTTGGAGACACCATGAAACGCTCAATCACTCCCCTGGTGGCCGGCATCGCCATCGCTACCCTCGCCGCCAGTGCCACCGCCTCCGCCCAGACCGTGCTGCGCGCCTCGCACCAGTTCCCCGGCGGCCAGGGCGACGTCCGCGACGAGATGGTGCAGATGATGGCCGACAAGGTCGCCGAAGCCGACGTCGGCCTCGAGATCGAGGTCTACCCGGGCCAGTCGCTGTTCAAGGCCCGCGAGCAGTGGGCCGCCCTCTCCCGTGGCCGCCTCGACATCACCGCCCTGCCGCTCGACTACGCCAGCGGCCGCCACCCGGAGTTCTCCGCCACCCTGATGCCCGGCCTGGTGCGCAACCACGAGCATGCCCAGCGCCTCAACGACTCCGAGTTCATGGGCATGATCAAGGACGTCATCCAGGAGGGCGGCGCCCGGGTGCTGGCCGATGCCTGGCTGGCCGGCGGCTTCGCCTCGAGCCAGAACTGCATCACCTCGCCGGAGACCGTCGACGGCCAGACCTTCCGCGCCGCCGGCCCGGCCTTCGAGCAGATGCTGGAGGGCGCCGGGGCCTCGATCGCCTCCATGCCCTCCTCGGAGATCTACACCGCCCTGCAGACAGGCGTGCTGGACGCCGCCAACACCTCGTCCATGTCCTTCGTCTCCTACCGCATCTACGAGCAGGTGGAGTGTCTCACCGAACCCGGCGAACACGCCCTGTGGTTCATGTACGAGCCGATCCTGATCTCCGAGCAGAGCTGGGAGAAGCTCGACGAGGAGCAGCAGCAGGCACTGACCGCCGCCGCCGAGGAGGCCGAGGCGTTCTTCGCCGCCGAGGCCGCCGGCCTCGACCAGCAGATGGTCGACGTGTTCGAGGAGAACGGCGTCGAGGTGGTCAGCATGAGCGAGGAGGACTACAACGCCTGGCTGGAGATCGCCAAGGAGACCTCCTACAGGAACTTCGCCGAGAACGTCCCCAACGGACAGGCCCTGATCGACGCCGCCCTGGCCGTCGAGTAAGCCGGTTCGCTTCAGCCATCGGCACCGGCCCGGGCGGCCGGTGCCCCTGACTCAGGAAGGACGACATGGCCATGGCCACTTCCTCGCCAAGTTCCCGACGACTACCGCTGGTGAGCGGCTACATCCGCCTGATGGATAGCATCTCCCGTGCCGCGGCCTACCTGGCCGCCGCCATGTTCATAGCCGGTGTGCTGGCCATCTGCCATATGGTCTTCGTGCGCTACGCGCTGGGCATGAGCACCAGCTGGCAAACCGAATTCACCATCTTCTCGGTCACCGGCGCCATGCTGATGGGCAGCGCCTACGTGCTGATGACCGGTGGCCACGTGGCCATCACCCTGCTCCCCGACGCTCTGGGCGGCGTGGCCAGGAAGGTCATGTGGTGGATCGCCTCGCTGTTCGGCTTCGCCTTCTGCGCGGCACTGGCCTATGGCAGCTGGATCTACGTCGCCGAGGCCTTCCACGGCCAGTGGACCACCGGCACGGTATGGAACCCCATCCTGTGGCCGGCGCTGCTGCCGGTCTCCGTGGGCGCCACCCTGCTGACGCTGCAGTACATCGCCGAAATGCTGCGCGGGGAGGGCTGACATGGATCCGATCACCCTGGGCATCATTGTCGCCGTCGCCCTCATGGTGCTGATGGCCATCGGCACCCCCATCGCCTTCGCCCTGGGCGGCGTCTCGCTGATGGCGCTGCTCTACGACCGCGGCCTGCCCGAGCTCACCTATTTTGGCGAGACCTTCTTCGAGCGCCTCGCCGAGTTCGGCTTCGTCGCCATCCCCATGTTCATCCTGATGGGCGCCGCCGTGGCCTCCTCGCCCACCGGACGCGACCTCTACCGCTCGCTGGACCTGTGGATGGGCCGCCTGCCCGCCGGGCTTGCGGTATCCAACATCGGCGCCTGCTCAATCTTTGCGGCGCTCTCCGGCTCCTCGCCCGCTACCTGCGCGGCCATCGGCAAGATGGGCATCCCCGAGATGCGCAGCCGCGGCTACCCGGACGGCGTCGCCGCCGGCTGCATCGCCGCCGGCGGCACCCTGGGCATCCTGATCCCGCCCTCGGTGACCATGATCATCTACGGCATCGCCAGCGAGACCTCCATCGGCCGCCTGTTCATCGCCGGGGTGGTGCCGGGCTTCATGCTCGCCGGCCTGTTCATGATCTGGACGGTGATCGCCTGCAAGATGGCCGGCGGCTACAACAACCCCCTGGGCCAGGCCGCCGGGCAGATGAAGGAGACCATCAAGGCCAACGTCGATACCAACCTCAAGGCGCTGGTGCGCGTGCTGCCCTTCCTGGCCGTGGTGGTGGGCATCCTCTTCGCGCTCTATGGCGGGGTGGCCACGCCCTCCGAGGCGGCCGGCGTGGGCGCCTTCCTGTGTCTGGCCCTTGCCATCATCATCTACCGCATGTGGCAGTTGAAGCCGCTCAAGCTGATCATGCGCGACTCGCTGCGCGAGAGCGTGATGATCATGCTGGTGATCGCCTGTGCCGAGGTGTTCGCCTATGCCCTCTCCTCGCTGTTCATCACCCAGACCGTGGCCGGCGCCATCGCCGACATGGAGGTCAACCGCTGGGTGCTGATGGCGGTGATCAACGTCTTCCTGCTGGTGGCCGGCTTCTTCCTGCCGCCGGTGGCGGTGATCGTGATGACCGCGCCGATCCTGCTGCCGATCATCCTCTCCGCGAACTTCGACCCCTACTGGTTCGCCGTGGTGCTGACCATCAATCTGGAGATCGGCCTGATCACCCCGCCGGTGGGCCTCAACCTCTTCATCATCAAGGGCATCGCGCCGGACATCTCGCTGCGTGACATCCTGATGGGCAGCCTGCCCTATGCCCTGTGCATGGTGCTGGCGATCGTCCTGCTGTGCTTCTTCCCGGGTATCGCCCTGTGGCTGCCCGACCTGATGATGGGCTGAGGGAACCGACGCCATGAACATGACCTTCCTGCAGGAGCTGTTCAACAACATCACCCAGCGCGACGCCCTGCTGCGGCGTCGGCGCGGGGGTGACGAGTCGCCGGACCACGAGGATCTGGTGGCCGCCTGCCACGCCCTGCTCGAGAGCGATGGGGAGGCCTCGAGCATCGCCCTGGCCAGCCGCGCGCTGGACATGTACGAGTGCCTCGCCAACGACGAGCGCCTGGCCTTCTTCGTGCGCCTGGGCGGGGAGTTCGCCGCCGAGCCGACGACCATCGACGCCGCCTACGCAGCCTACCGCGAGAGCCGTGACAATGCCGCCCTGGAGGCGCTGTTCGAGGCCTGCGAGCCGCGCCGCCAGGAGCTCTTCCGGCGCCTCAACCTGGCCCGCGACGGCACCTACGCACTGGTGCGCATGCGCGAGGACCTGCTCGGTATGCTGCGCGAGCATCCCGAGCTCACCGCCATCGACGGCGACTTCGCGCACCTGTTCGGCTCCTGGTTCAACCGCGGCTTCCTGATGCTCAAGCGCATGGACTGGAACACCCCGGCCTCGATCCTCGAGAAGATCATCCGCTACGAGGCGGTGCACGAGATCCGCGACTGGGACGACCTGCGCCGCCGCCTGGACGCCCGCGACCGGCGCTGCTTCGCCTTCTTCCACCCGGCGATCGGCGACGAGCCGCTGATCTTCGTGGAGGTGGCGCTGTGCAAGGGGCTGCCGGCGCGCATCCAGCCGATCCTGGCCGGCGAGGAGAGCGGCGTGGAGGAGCCTGAGGAGGCCGATGCCGCCGCCTTCTTCGGCATCAGCAACTGTCAGACCGGCTTGCGCGGCATCTCCTTCGGCAACTTCCTGATCAAGCAGGTGGTGCAGGAACTCAAGCAGGAGCTGCCCCAGCTCAAGCACTTCGTGACCCTCTCGCCGGTGCCGGGCTTCGCCCGGTGGCTGGCCGAGCGGCGCGACGACGAGGCCCTGCCGGCGGCCACCCGCGAGGCACTGGCGTCGCTGGAGGCACCCGACTGGCACGCCGATGCCGAGCGCGCCGAGGCGCTCAAGGCCCGGCTGCGCCCGCTGGCGGCGCGCTACCTCGCCGAGGAGAAGAACGCCCGCGGCCTGCCGCTCAACCCGGTGGCCCGCTTCCACCTGGGCAACGGTGCCGAACTGCACCGCATCAACTGGCTCGGCGACGTCTCGACCAAGGGGCTCGAGCAGGGCGCCGGGCTGATGGTCAACTACCTCTACGTGCTCAACGACATCGAGCGTAACCACGAGAACTACACGGCCCACGGAACCGTGGCCTGTTCGAGCGAGGTGAAGGACCTCGTGCGCAAGGCCAGGAAGCAGGCCAAGGGAGAGACAAGCAAATGAGCCACAACCTGTTCGAGACCTTCGCCCGCCGCATGCACGAACGCGGCGATGCCGACTTCATTACCACCCGCGAGGGGCGCCGCTACTCCCATGCCGACGCACTGGTCGCGAGTGCAAGCCTGGCCGGTGCCCTGGTGGAGCTGGGCGTGGCGCCGGGCGACCGGGTGGCGGTGCAGGTCGACAAGAGCCCCGAGGCGATCCTGCTCTACCTGGCCACCCTGCGTGTCGGCGCCGTCTACCTGCCGCTCAACACCGGCTATACCGGCGACGAGATCCGCTACTTCCTGGGCGATGCCGAACCGGCGCTCTTCGTCTGCCGCCCCGCCGCGGTGGAGGAGGCACGGAACATCGCCGCCGAGACCGGATGCCCCGCGGTACAGACCCTGGGCACCGGAGCCGACGGCAGCCTGATGGAAACGGCCGCCGCGGCCACCCCGCGCGAGGCGGTGGAGCCCCGCGAGGAGAACGATCTGGCCGCCATCCTCTACACCTCGGGCACCACCGGACGCTCCAAGGGAGCCATGCTCACCCACCGCAACCTGGGCTCCAACGCCGCCACCCTGATGGAGGCATGGCGCTTCATCGAGTCGGACCGGCTGATCCACGCCCTGCCGATCTTCCACACCCACGGGCTGTTCGTGGCGTGCAACGTCACCCTGATGGCCGGCGCCAGCATGCTCTTCCTGCCGAAGTTCGATGCCGACGTGATCTTCGAGGAGATGCCCCGCGGCACGGTGCTGATGGGCGTGCCTACCTTCTATACCCGCCTGGTGGCCGACTCGCGCCTCACCCCCGAGGTCACCGCCAGGATGCGCCTGTTCGTCTCCGGTTCGGCACCGCTCACCGCCGAGACACACCAGGCCTTCGAGGAGAAGACCGGCCACGCCATCCTCGAGCGCTACGGCATGACCGAGACCAACATGAACATCTCCAACCCCTACGACGGGGCGCGCCGCGCCGGCACCGTGGGCCAGCCACTGCCCGGGGTGGAGATCCGTATCACCGACCGCGAGACCGGCGACGTGGTGCCGGCCGGCGAGATCGGCATGCTCCAGGTGCGCGGCCCCAACGTCTTCATCGGCTACTGGCGCATGCCCGAGAAGACCCGCGAGGAGCTGCTGGAGGACGGTTTCTTCATCACCGGCGACCTGGCCCTGGTGGACGAGCACGGCTACGTGCAGATCGTCGGCCGCGACAAGGACCTGGTGATCTCCGGCGGCTTCAACGTCTACCCCAAGGAGGTGGAGCAGGTAATCGACGAACTCGAGGGGGTGGTGGAGTCGGCGGTGATCGGCCTGCCCCACCCCGACTTCGGCGAGGGGGTCACCGCCGTGGTGGTGCCGCAGCCGGGCGTCGAGCTCGACGAGGCCGAGGTGCTGGAGCACCTCCAGGGCCGCCTGGCCAGGTACAAGCAGCCCAAGCGGGTCTTCTTCGTCGACGGCCTGCCCCGCAACACCATGGGCAAGGTGCAGAAGAACGAGCTGCGCAAGCGTTTCGACGCCACCTACAGCTGAGCCTTTCGGGTTGACGCTTAGGCCGCGCCGGCGACCTCAGGCCGGCGCGAACAGCGTCAGTCTCACCGCTCGCCCCGGCCGAGGGAGCTCCCCGAGGCGGGGCGTTTCACCTCGAAGAGGTCGCTGCAGCGGGCATAGTCGTTGCCGGCCATGCGCCCGATGGGCCTGAGCCCCTCGGCGCTGACATGGCGGCCGTCCCACAGGGCGTCGTCGACATGGATCGAGACCACCTCGGCGAGCACCAGGTTGCCAGCCAGCGGCTGGTCGCCGAAGCGGATGATCTCGCGCAGCCGGCAGCCGAAGGCCACCGGGGCGCCGGTCACCCGCGGCACCGAGACGCCCGGCATGGCGACCTTCTCGAGCCCGGCGTGGATGAACTCGTCGGCGCCGTGCTCGAGCCCCGCGCTGGTGGCATTCATCTCCTGCACCAGCCCCTCGCCGCTGATATGCACCACGCACTCCGCCACCTCGCCGAGGTTGCGGATGGTGTCCTTGGGATTGCCGTCGCCGTCGAGCAGCGGCGAGAAGCCCAGCACCGGCGGATTGACGCTCACCACGTTGAAAAACGAGAAGGGTGCCAGGTTGGCGTTGCCCGCCGCGTCCAGGGTCGAGACCCAGGCGATGGGGCGCGGGCAGATGCTGCCCGAGAGCAGGCGGTAGACCTTGCCCGGGCTCAGGGCGTGTTCCTCCAGCAGGTAGTCGCTCATGTCAGGGGCTCCGTGTGCATCGTGATGTGCCGATGGTAGCCCATTCACCACCACCCTGTGGCACCATGATCCTGTCTCCCGGCACCCAGCGAAGGAACCGCGCCATGTCCGCCCACGACGACTCCGCCCTGCAGCCCGGCTTCATGGTGATTCACGGCAACCGCCTGGAGTCGCTGCGCGGCCTGGCGGTGGAGTGGATGCGCCGCCACCCGCTGGGGCCGCTGGAGAACGAGACGACCCTGGTGCAGAGCAACGGCATCAGCCAGTGGCTCAAGCTGGCGCTCGCCGAGGACCGCGCCCACGGCGGTGCCGGCATCGCCGCCGCCCTCGACGTGACCCTGCCCGCGCGCTTCCTGTGGCAGGCCTACCGGGCCGTGCTGGGCGAGGAGCAGGTACCGCCGGTCTCGCCCTTCGACAAGCCGCGGCTGGTGTGGCGGCTGATGCGCCTGCTGCCCGCCCTGCTCGGCTCGCCGACCTTCGCCCCGCTGGCTCGCTTCCTGGAAGATGACGACGACCTGCGCAAGCGCCACCAGCTCGCCGAGCGCCTGGCCGACCTCTTCGACCAGTACCAGGTCTACCGCGCCGACTGGCTCGCCGCCTGGGCCGCGGGCGAGGACGTGATCCTCACCGCCCGGGGCGAATCACGCCCGCTCGCCGAGGAGCAGCGCTGGCAGGCCGAGCTGTGGCGGGTGCTGCGCGATGACATCGGTGAGCAGGGGCTCGCCTCCAGCCGCGCGGCGGTCCACGAGCGCTTCCTCGCAGCCTGCAGCGAGCTCGACACAACGAGCCGACCACCCGGCCTGCCGCGCCGGGTCATCGTCTTCGGTATCTCCTCGCTGCCGGCCCAGACCCTGGAGGCGCTGGCCGCCATGGCGCGGGTCAGCCAGGTGCTGCTCTGCGTGCACAACCCCTGCCGCCATTACTGGGCAGACATCATCGAACACAAGGACCTCCTTCGAGCCGAGAGGAAGCGTCAGCAGCGCCGCCCCGGCATGCCGGCGGACCTCGCCGAGACCGAGCTGCACCTCCATGCCCAGCCGCTGCTGGCCGCCTGGGGCAAGCAGGGCCGCGACTACCTGCGCCTGCTGGACGAGTTCGACGAGCAGCAGGCCTATCGCGGCCTGTTCGAGGGCGAGTCGCTGCGCATCGACCTCTTCGACTCGCCACTCGGAGAGGCCCCTCAGGAGGCCGAGCCCAGCCTGCTGCGCCAGCTGCAGGACGATATCCTCGAGCTGCGCCCGCTGGCCGAGACCCGCCAGGCCTGGCCCGCCGTGGACCCGAGCCACGACCGCTCGCTGCGCTTCCAGGTCGCCCACAGCGCCCTGCGCGAGGTGGAGGTCCTCCACGACCAGCTGCTCGCCGCCTTCAGCGAGGACCCGACCCTCAAGCCCCGCGATATCCTGGTAATGGTGCCCGACGTCGACCAGTACGCCGCCGCGGTGCAGGCGGTGTTCGGCCGGCTGGACGCCGAGGATCCGCGCCATATCCCCTTCACCCTCTCCGACCAGGCCAGCCGCCACCGCCTCCCCCTGCTGATCGCCCTGGAACAGCTGCTGCGCCTGCCGGAGCTGCGCCTCTCGGTAAGCGACCTGCTCGACCTGCTGGAGGTGCCGGCGGTGCGCGCGCGCTTCGCCATCCCCGATGGCGGGCTGCCCACCCTGCGGCGCTGGATCGAGGGTGCCGGCATCCGCTGGGGGCTCGATGCCCGCCAGCGCCAGAGCCTCGACCTGCCGGAGGGGCTCACCGCCAATACCTGGGCCTTCGGCCTGCGCCGGCTGCTGCTGGGCTATGCCGTGGGCGCCGCCGCCGAGGGGCCCTGGCAGGGCGTGGAGCCCTATGACGACATCGGCGGGCTGGAGGCGGCGCTGGCCGGCCCGCTGGTCAATCTGATCGACACCCTGGAGGCGCAGTGGCGTCGGCTGGCCGAGCCCTGCGACGTCGTCATCTGGGGAGAGCGGCTGCGCGAGCTGCTGGAGGCCTGCTTCCTGGCCGACTCCGATCAGGACCTGATGGCACTGACCCGCCTCGAGCAGGCGCTGGAGGCCTGGCAGGAGAGCGCCGAGGAGGCCGGGCTCACGGAGCCACTGCCGCTCTCCGTGGTGCGCGAGCACTGGCTCGCCCAGGTGGACGAGGCGAGCCTCTCCCAGCGCTTCCTGGCCGGGGCCGTGAACATCGCCACCCTGATGCCGATGCGCGCCATCCCCTTTCGCCACGTCTGCCTGCTGGGCATGAACGACGCCGACTACCCGCGGGTGCAGCGCCCGCTGGATATCGACCTGATGGCCCAGGACTACCGCCCCGGCGACCGCTCGCGTCGCGAGGACGACCGCTACCTGTTCCTGGAGGCGCTGCTCTCGGCCCGGGATCGGCTGAGCATCAGCTGGGTGGGGCGCAGCATCATCGACAACACCGAGCAGCCCCCCTCGGTGCTGCTCGGCCAGCTGCGCGACCACCTCGCCCGCGGCTGGCGGCTGGCGGGAGATGGCGACGAGGACGGCAAGGCACTGCTGCAAGCCCTGACCACCGAGCACCCACTGCAGCCCTTCAGCGTCGACTACTTCCGCGAAGGCTCGCGATTGGCCACCTATGCCCACGAGTGGCGCGAGCTGCATCGCCCGGATGCCGAACCCGCGCCGACCGCGGTCGCGGAGCCTGCGCTTTCGCCCTACCGGCAGGAGAGCCCGCTGACCCTGGCCCAGCTGGGCAACTTCCTCAAGGCGCCGGTGCAGGCCTTCTACACCACACGCCTAAAGGTCCATCTGGAAACAGAGGCCATGGAGCGGCTGGACCACGAGCCCTTCACTCTCGATGGCCTCGACCACTGGCAGCTGCAGCATGCGCTGATCGAGGCGAGCCGCGCAGCGGTAGAGGCCGGTGAGCCCCATGAGCCCGCCATGCAGGCCACCCTGGAGCGACTGGAACGCGAGGGGCGCCTGGCCATGGGCGGCTTCGCCGAGCGCATGCGCGACAAGCTGGTCGAACCCATGGACAGCCTCTTCGCCGACTATCGCCAGGTGCTCGAGGAGTGGCCCCACGCCATGCACGAGCCGCTGGATGTCTCGCTGGACCTGCAACGGGAGCTGGGTGACGGCCTGGTGCTGGAGGACTGGCTGGGCGAGCTGCGCGTCAACGACGCCATGGAGCGCTGCCGGGTGCTGCTCACCACCAGCAGCCTGGTCAACAAGGGCAAGTACCACTGGAAGCACTGGCTCACACCCTGGGTCGCCCATCTGGCCGGCCAGCTCGAGGGGCCCATGACCACACGGCTGCTCTCCCGCGCCGGCGGCGGCACCCTCGCCCCGCTCCCCGCCGAGCAGGCCCGGGCGCACCTGGCGAATATCGCCGTGGCCTGGCGCCAGGGCATGGCCACCCCCCTGCCCCTGGCCAGGGACACCGCCTTCGCCTGGCTGGAGAAGGGCGGCACACCCCAGGCCATGCAACGCTGCCTCGCCGGCAGGGTCGGCGAGGTGGACGACAAGGCCTGGAAGGTGCTGGACACCGTCTACTACGGCAGCGGCTACAACGGCGACCACGGCGAGCGCGGCCGCGACCCCTACCTGATGCGCCAGTGGCCGACGCTCGAGGCGATGCTGAGCTCGCCCGAGGGTGGCGGCCTTGCCGAGCTCGCCGAGCGGCTCTACGCCCCGCTATTACACGCGGTACGCAAGCCGAAGGAGAAGAAGGGCAAGGGAGGCAAGGCATGAGCACCGATAACCAGACGCCAGCCACCCTGGACCCGATCCACCTGCCGCTCACCGGCAGCCGGCTGATCGAGGCCAGCGCCGGCACCGGCAAGACATTCACCATCGCCCTGCTCTACGTGCGCCTGGTGCTGGGCCCGCGGGACGAGACCGACACCGAGAGCTTCCCCCGCGCCCTCACCCCGCCGGAGATCCTGGTGGTGACCTTCACCAACGCCGCCACCCGGGAGCTGCGCGACCGCATCCGCGCCCGGCTGGTGGAGGCCGCCGATGCATTTCAATCGGGTGGAGCCCCCAGTTCCGGGAGTGCAGCAGAAGATCCCTCCGAAGGGGCGCCTGGGGCAGGTCGTCGCGGAGGCCCTACGCCAGGGATGGCGTCGGTAGCGCCCAGGGAGGAGTTCACAGCGCCTCCGCAGTGGTCCGACACCTCGGGACCTGCGCCAGGGGAAGCCCCGTCCATAACAGGGGATCTCTTCGCAGAACCGCCAGTGGATAACTTGGGCTCAGTGGATAATTCCTCTGCTGGTTCCGCTCCCTCCGACGACCCACTGCTCGCCCTGCGAGACAGCTACCCCCGCGAGCGCTGGCCCGCCTGCGCCCGCCGCCTGCAGCTGGCCGCCGAGTGGATGGACGAGGCCGCGGTCTCCACCATCCACTCCTGGTGCCACCGCATGCTGCGCGAGCACGCCTTCGAGAGCGGCAGCCTCTTCTCGCTGGAGATGAACCTCGACCAGTCGGAGCTCGAGCTGGAGGTCGCCCGGGACTACTGGCGCAGTTTTTACTACGCCCTGGACGCCGACGCCCTGGCGGTGGTCACCCGCTACTGGGAGACCCCCGACTCCCTGGCCGAGGACGTGCGCCGCCTGCAGGGCGACGCCGAGCTGCTCCCCGACGCCCCGCCCCCCGCCGCGGCACTTGCCACCATGCAGGCCGAACGCGAGCGGGTCCTCGGCGAACTCAAGGCGCCCTGGCCCGCCTGGCTCGACGAACTCTCGGAGGCACTGGAAGCGGCTGCCACCGCCAAGGCCTTCGACCAGCGCAAGCTCAACAGCAAGAGCCGCGCCGACTGGCTGGCGAAACTGCGCGACTGGGCCGGCGACCCCGAACTCACCGCCCCGTCGCTGACCGACACCGCCTGGAAGCGTCTGACGCCGGAGGGCATGGCCGAGATCTGGAAGACGGGCGAGCCCCTGGACCACCCGGCTCTGCACGCCCTGGCCGAACTGCCGAAACGGCTCGCGGCCCTGCCCGATGCCCACGCCGACCTGCTGGCCCACGCCGTGCGCTGGATGAGCGAACGCCGCAGCCGGGTGCAGCAGCGCCGTGCCGAGCTCGGCCCGGACGACCTGCTCGAGCGCCTCGACACCGCCTTCGCGGGGCCCTCCGGCGAGGCCCTGGCCGCCCACGTGCGCCGGCAGTTCCCGGTGGCCCTGGTGGACGAGTTCCAGGACACCGACCCGGTGCAGTACCGGCTCTTCGACCACGTCTACCGGCTGGCCGAGGACCCGGACCCCGACGCCCCCAGCGGCATCCTGCTGATCGGCGACCCCAAGCAGGCGATCTACGCCTTCCGCGGCGCCGATATCCACACCTACCTGCAGGCACGACGCGACACCGCCGGACGCCACGTCACCCTGGGCACCAACTTCCGCTCCGCCGGCGCCATGGTCGAGGCCGTCAACCGAGTGTTCCGCTTCGCCGAAGGCCAGCCCGCCGGCCGCGGCGCCTTCCTGTTCCGCTCGCCTGAAGGCGACAATCCGGTGCCGTTCTTCCCGGTGTCGGCGAAGGGCCGGAAGGATTCGCTGACCCGCGACGGCAAGCCCCTGCCGGCCCTGACACTTTGGCACTTGAAGGGCGACGAGGCCGAGGGGCCGAACGACGGGCTCAGCAAGGGCGCCTACTTCAAGGAGATGGCCGCGCGCTGCGCCACCCATATGGCCGAGCTGCTGCGCGAGGGCCAGGCCGGACGCACCGGCTTCGCGGAGCCGGGCGAGCCCTTACGGGCGCTGGCGCCGTCGGATCTTGCCGTGCTGGTCAACAACGCGACCGAGGCCAGGGCGATCCGTGCCGCGCTGCTCGAGCGCGGCATCAAGAGCGTCTACCTCTCCGACAAGGAGGGGGTGTTCGAGACCCCGGCGGCCCTGGAACTGGAGGTGTGGCTCGCCGCCTGTGCCGAGCCCGACAGCGAGCGGCGCCTGCATGCGGCGCTGGCGATGCCCAGCCTCGGCATGGGCCTCCACGATCTCGACGCCCTGCAGCACGACGAGCTGGCCTGGGAGGAGCGCGTGCTGCAGTTCCGGGCCTACCACCGCCAGTGGCAGCGCCAGGGCGTGCTGCCCATGCTGCACCGGCTGCTAGCCGACTTCGCCGTGCCCACCCGGCTGCTCAGGAGCGCCAGTGGAGAGCGCCATTTGACCGACCTGCTGCACCTGGGCGAGCTGCTCCAGCAGGCCAGCGCCGAGCTCGACGGCGAGCACGCCCTGCTGCGCCATCTCAGCGAGGTCCGCGCCCAACCGCCGGCACAGGCCGACACCCACCGCCTGCGCCTGGAAAGCGACGCCGACCTGGTGCAGGTGATCACCATCCACAAGTCCAAGGGGCTGGAGTACCCGCTGGTCTTCCTGCCCTTCATCTGCGCCTTCCGCGAGAAGAAGGCCAGCGACCTGCCGCTCACCTGGCACGACGCGGCGGGACGCCGCCGGCTCTCGCTGGAACCCGACGAAACGGTACTGGCCCGCGCCGACGACGAGCGCCTGGGCGAGGACCTGCGCAAGCTCTACGTGGCCCTGACCCGCGCCCGCCACGCCACCTGGTTGGGTCTCGCCCCGCTCAAGGGGCTGGAGCGGAGCGCCATCGGCCAGGTGCTGACCGCCGGTGCGCCGCTCTCGCCGACCTCGACGGACGGCCTGCTCGACGCCCTCTTCCCCCTCGCCCAGGGCGCGGAGGAAACCGAACTCAAGGTGCTGCCGGCGCCGGAGTCCAGCGATCTCGCGGTGCCCGTCGAGGAGAACGGCGAGGCCCTGCGCGAGGCGCTGACGCCGGCCCGGCGCGCCCGGGAGCACTGGTGGATCGCCAGCTACTCGGCGCTGCGGCTGGGTGTCGAGCGCATCGGAGGTGAGGGGGAAGAACCCGAGACCGCGCTCCTGATGGAAGAGCCCGAGACCGCTCTGGAGGCCACCGCGCGGGAGATGCGCGACGAGCCCAGCGACCCGGCCCAGCCTGTCCAGCCGACGAGTGACGATTCGCTGCACCTCTTCCCTCGCGGCCCGGCGGCGGGCACCTTCCTGCACGGTCTGCTGGAGTGGGCCGGCCAGGAGGGGTTCGCGCGCCTGGCCGCCGAGCCCGAGCGCCTAGACGATACCCTGGCGCGGCGCGCCAACCTGCGCGGCTGGCGAGAGCGCATCCCGGCGCTGCAGGCCTGGCTGCGCGGGTTGCTGGCAAGCGAGCTGCCGGTGCCGGATGCCCCCGAGGGGCCGGTGACACCACTGCGCCTGGACCGGCTGCAGGGCGCTCGCTATCAGGTGGAGCTGGAGTTCTGGTTCGCCGCCCACAAGGTCGACACCACCCGTCTGGACACCCTGGTGAGCGCCCATACCCTGGGCGGCATTGAGCGTCCGGCGCTGGAGCGCGACCGGCTCAACGGCATGCTCAAGGGCTTCATCGACCTGGTGGTGGAGCACGAGGGGCGCTTCTACGTGCTCGACTGGAAGTCCAACCACCTGGGTCGCGACGACGCGGCCTACAGCGAGGCCGCCATGGCCCAGGCGGTGCTCGAGAAGCGCTACGACCTGCAGTACTGCCTCTACCTGCTGGCCCTGCACCGCCTGCTCGAAGCGCGACTGCCGGACTACGACATCGACCGCCACCTGGGCGGCGCGCTCTACGTCTTCCTTCGCGGCCAGCATGCTCCCTCCTGCGGCGTGCACCGCGAGCGCCCACCCCGCGAGCTGATCGAGCAGCTCGACGCCCTGTTCCGCGACGCCGAGGCCAGTCATGAGTGATCACCCGCACACCGCCCATGCTGCCCCCATCGAGGCCCTGCACGACGGCGAGGCGCTCTTCACCCTGCTCGACCGCTGGGTGGCCCGCGGCTGGCTGCGCGCCCTGGATCGCGCCTTCGCCGCCTTCCTGGCCCGCGAGGTGCCGGATGCCCCCGCCCCGCTGCTGCTGGCCGCGGCGCTGGCCAGCCACCAGCTCGGCCGCGGCCATGTCTGCCTCGACCTGGCCCAGACCCTGGCCGAGCCGGACCTCGCCCTCTCACTGCCGCCGGAAGGCGACAGTCTGGAAGATCCGCCGCCAAGGCCCAGTGCCCTGCTCGGTGAGCTCGCCCTGGCCGACTGGCAGGCCGCCGTCGCGCATCCGCTGATCGTCGGCGACGGCCCCGGCAGCACCCCGCTGGTGCTCGACGGTACCCGACTCTACCTGCGCCGCTACTGGCACCACGAGCGCTCGATTAGCGAGCATATCGCCGCCCGGCTGGAGGGCGATGCCAGCGACACCCGCGACACAGTCATCCTGGCCCGGGCCCTCGCCGCCCTCTTCCCAGAGAGTGACAAGCTGGACTGGCAGAAGGCCGCCTGCGCCCTGGCCGCCCGCTCGCCGTTCGCGGTGATCACCGGCGGCCCGGGCACCGGCAAGACCACCACCGTGGTCAAGCTGCTCGCCCTGCTGCAGACCCTGGCACTGGGCGGCGGGCAGCGAGCGTTGCGCATCCGCCTGGCCGCCCCCACCGGCAAGGCCGCCGCACGGCTCAACGAATCCATCGCCGGGCAGGTTTCGGGGCTCGACCTGACGGCCCTTGCGCCGCTGCTTGCCGGTGCCGAAGACGAGATCGCCCGACTTCGCCAGGCGATTCCGACACGGGTCACCACCCTGCATAGGCTGCTGGGCTCGCGCCCCGATACCCGCCACTTCCGCCATGACGCCCGCAACCCGCTGCCGTTGGACGTGCTGGTGGTGGACGAGGCCTCCATGGTGGACGTGGAGATGATGGCCGCCCTCCTCGACGCCTTGCCGCCCCGGGCCCGCCTGGTGTTGCTGGGCGACAAGGACCAGCTCGCCTCCGTCGAGGCCGGCTCGGTGCTGGGCGACCTCTGCGCCCGGGCCGAGGGCGGCCACTACACCCCCGAGACCGCCGATTGGCTCAGCCAGGCCACCGGCCAGGCGCTGCCCGAAGAGATGCTCGACCCCGAAGGCACGGCGCTGGACCAGGCCATCGCCATGCTGCGGGTCAGTCACCGCTTCGATGCCGAGAGCGGCATCGGCCGGCTCGCCGGCGCGGTTAACCACGATGCCCCGGGGCACGAGAAGCGCGTCGCCATCCGCAAGGTGCTGGGCCACGGCTATGCCGATCTCTCGCATCTGAAGATTGAGAAAGACGGTGACCGCAGCCTCGAGCGACTGGTGGTCTCGGGCCACGCCGCGGGCTTCCCGAATGCCGGGGAGGGCCGCACGCTGCGCGGCCAGCCGCTGCCGCCGCCAGTAGGCTATCGCCACTACCTGGAGGTCATGACGGCCGCAGCACCGCGGGCGGGCACGGATGGCGAGATCAACCGCGAGGCCCTGGACGACTGGGCCCGGGCGGTGCTGGCCGCCCATGGCCGGTTCCAGCTGCTCTGCGCCCTGCGCCGCGGCCCCTGGGGCGTGGAGGGCTTGAACGAGCGCATCCGCGCCGCGCTGGAGAAGGAAGGATTGATCGACAGCGGTGACGGGCACCGGCTCTGGTACCCCGGGCGCCCGGTGCTGGTGACCCGCAACGACTACGGCCTGGGGCTGATGAACGGCGATATCGGCATTACCCTGGCGCTGCCCGACACGGCAGCCCCAGGCGAGGGCACCGCTCACCGGGGCCCTGCGCTACGCGTGGCCTTCCCCGCCGGGGACGGCAGCGGCCAGATCAAGTGGGTGCTGCCCAGCCGCCTGCAAGCGGTAGAGACGGTCTACGCCATGACGGTGCACAAGTCCCAGGGCTCGGAGTTCACCCACACCGCCCTGCTGCTCCCCGACGCCCCCAACCCGATCCTGACTCGGGAGCTGGTCTACACCGGCATCACACGCGCCCGCCACTGGCTCACACTGGTGGAGACCGGGCGCAGCCAGCTGCTGGACGCGGTGGAACGGCGCGTGATGCGGGTCAGCGGGCTGGGCGCCGGCTGAGCGTTGGCAGCCGTCCGTTTTCCCGCCACCTTGTAACGCTTATATTGCAGCGGGCTGGCGTCGACACGGGCGCCACCCTGCTCATGCCATCGTTTACTCCAGGACCGGGAGAACGGCCCTTGTCATCACCCACCCCACGCTATCCGCTGCACTGGCTCACCGGCCAGTTCCGGGAGCCGGCCAGGGAGGCGAGCTATCGCCGGGAGATCGCGCCCCGGGTGCGCCTCGAGTCTAGCGTGGCGATCTGCGTGGCGGCGCTGGTCTTCGGCATGTTCGCCATCTCCGACTACCACTATCTCGACGCCGGCATCGAGCTCACCCTGCTGCTCACCATGCGCCTGGTGGTGGTGGTCGCCTGCCTGGCTCTCGCGGTCGCGATCGGACGCCTGGGCGACTTCAGCCGCCGGCTGTGGCTGCACGCCCTGCCCCTGTGGATACTGGCGACGGGCATCATCCTGATCGCGCTCCTGCGCCCCGAGAGCCTCGCCACCCAGGTCACCGCGCTGGTGGTGGCCACCATCGCCTTCTACCTGCTGATACCCAACCTGCTGCCGGTGGTGGCATTCGCCAGCCTCTACCTCAACCTGGGGTTCCTGGCCGCGGCGGTGGTGATGACCGATACCCCGGCCGTGGTGGTGTTGCGCATCGGGCTGCTGCTGGTGATGACCAACGCCGTGGGCTTCTTCGCCCTGCTGCGCCTGGAAAGGCTGCAGCGGACGCAGTTCGCGCTGCTCGAGGAGGAGCGGGTGCAGAACCGCCAGCTGATGGACGAGATCGCCCATCGTAAGTCGCTGGAGGCACAACTGCGCCAGGTCGCCGAACAGGATGCGCTAACCGGCCTGGACTCGCGCCGCCACTTCATGGCCCGCGCCGAAGCGCTGCTACGCCGCGCGCGGCACGAGAAGGCCCCCTTCAGCCTGTTCATGATCGACGTGGACCACTTCAAGATCATCAACGATACATGGGGGCACAGCCAGGGCGACTCGGTGCTTAAGGCGATCGCGGAGACCTGCAAGCACTCGCTGCGCCCCCAGGACGTCATCGGCCGTTTCGGCGGCGAGGAGTTCATCGTCGCCCTGCCGGACACCCACCCCAAGGACGCGCTGATGGTGGCAGAGCGCCTGCAGCAAAAGGTCAGCGAGCTTCAGGTGATGGAAGCGATGCCCGACCACCGCCTGACCGTCACCATCGGCATCGCCGGAGTGCTCGAGGAGGAGACCGACCTGGATGCCCTGATCCAGCAGGCCGACTGCGCCCTCTACGCCGGCAAGCACGGGGGAAGAAACCAGGTGGTGATAAGTCAGGAGGTGGAAGACGAGGCTTAATGGGGAGCCATGATGCTTCGCCATAGAAAAGCTGCAATTACCTTCCCTGACAAAGGTAACTTTCGGCCAAAAGCGGACAATCATAATTTCCTAAAATAGGAATTCGGAAAACATCCATTACCCTTAATTAATAATGATAGAAGAATTTTGGGCCATCCTAGAGATTTGACCCTAGGAGAGCGGCCCCATGAACACTCCCTCTGAAAAACATCACTCCCCGTGGAACAAGGGCAAGCTGGTTGGCCAAAAGCACCCACTCCGATTGAAAGACGTTTGGGCTATTCGTGTCAGGCTTCAACTCAATAATAGACAACGTGACTTGGCGCTGTTTGAACTAGCCATTGATAGCAAGCTAAGAGCCTGCGATTTGGTCGCATTGCATGTCCGAGACGTCTCTCACGGAGATATGATATCTTCCCGAGCCATTGTAATGCAGAGAAAGACCCAAAGACCGGTCCAATTCGAGATAACCGAAAAGACTCGTAGCGCACTACGCCAGTGGATCAAGAACGAAAGCCTTGGAATGGATGATTTTTTTATTTCCGAGTAGAAAATCGAGGCAGCTTCATTTATCTACCCGTCAGTATGCTCGGATAGTAAAGAACTGGGTGACATCCATTGGCTTGGACTCGTCTTCTTATGGGACTCACTCACTCCGGAGAACGAAAGTCACGATCATCTACCGTCAAACCAAAAACTTGAGAGCGGTGCAACTTCTCCTTGGCCATACGAAACTGGAGAGCACTGTCAGATATCTTGGAATAGAAGTCGACGATGCGTTGATCATGGCCGAACAAACTGATGTCTAGCTGCAAGGTGCCGGGAGAGTATTCGACACCAAGAAGGTATGACAATGCGCCTCGGCGAAACGCGTCGCCGAGGCGCTACTGGCAGAGATGCACTTCAGCTGTGATCAGTCATCATGGCCCAGTTGCAGGGCCACAAAGTAAGCACGGCCCTCTCGGTTGAGCAGCACAGGCACTGCTCGGTCATCCGGCAGGCTGGTCAGCATCTCCTTCAGCTGTTGTGGACCCTCTACCGGCTGCTGGCCCAATCTGACCAGCACATCGCCGGGGCGGATACCGGCGGCAGCGGCGTGGCCGGTCGGGTCGACCTTGGCGATGCGCACCCCGTGCTCGAGACCGAGCCGGCGCTTCTCCATCTCGGTTAATGGCTGGACCACGATGCCGAGTCGAACCGAGTCGCCATCGGATTGCTCGGGGCCGGCATTCGGCCACTCGCCGACTTCCACCGTAATGGTCTCGCGCTGGCCATCGCGCAACACAGAGAGCTCAACGTCTTCGCCAGGCGCAGTCTCACCGATCAGGCGCGGCAGGGTCGTGGAGCGGTCCACTTCCTGGCCGTTCACTTCGAGGATGACGTCTCCTGCCTGAAGGCCACTGTCCGCCGCGGGGCCGCTGGGGTCGAGTTCGGCGACCAAGGCACCCTCGGCCTGCTCCATGCCGAAGGATTCCGCGAGGTCCTTGGACACCGGCTGGATGCTGACGCCGAGCCAGCCGCGGCTCACGTAACCCTCTTCGCGAAGCTGGTTGGCGACATCCAGTGCCACGTCGATGGGGATGGCGAAGGAAAGGCCCATGTAGCCGCCGCTACGAGTCAGGATCTGGGAGTTGATGCCCACGACCTCGCCATCCAGGTTGAAGAGCGGCCCGCCCGAGTTGCCCGGGTTGATCGCCACGTCGGTCTGGATGAAGGGGACGTAGACGTCCTGGGGCAGCGTGCGGTTGATGGCGCTGATGATCCCGGACGTCACAGAGTGATCGAAGCCGAAGGGGGAGCCGATGGCGGCGACCCACTGGCCGACCTTGAGGTCGGTGGATTCACCGAGCTCGAGGGTAGGAAGATTGTCCGCCTCGACCTTGAGGACCGCCACGTCGGTCTTTTCATCGGCACCGACCAGCTCCGCCTCGAGCTCACGGCGGTCGTTGAGGCGGACCAGAATCTCGTCGGCCTCCTTGACCACGTGGGCGTTGGTCATGATGTAGCCGTCTTCATCGAAGATGAAGCCGGACCCCAATGACCGGCGTGGCGTATCACCTCGGTTAGGTCCGCCATCAGGCGGCATCGGGAAGCGGTCGCCGAAGAAGTGGCGGAAGATCTCCGGCACCTCCTGCCCACCAAATTGCCGAGAGGACGTCATGGACCTTTCGACATCGCGGGAGGTGGAGATGTTGACCACGGCCGGCGCGGCCTTGTCGACCAACTCCGTGAAATCCGGCAGTCGTGACTCGGCAAGGGCGGGCGTTGCCACAAGCAACAGCAGGGCCAGGCTCATCAGCCAGGAGAGCGAATGACGCTTGGGTATCACGATGGGCTCCTGTCTTTCGGGTGCATGAAACATGACAGCGCCCTTGATACAGCAACCACGTGGCAAAGTTCCTTACCCGAAACCAACCCTGGCCTGCGACGGGTTCGCTCAGGCCGTCATCACGGCATTGACCAGCCAGCCGTTGTAGACTACCAGGCCCAGCAGCAGAACGCTGGCCTCGATGCGATTGATGCGCCCTTCGCCGCGGAACCCATAGCCCATGACGAACAGGCTCACAACCATGGCCATCATCACCGGCCAGTCACGCAGCATGATATCTACTGAAAGGGCCTCCATCGGCGCGATGACACCGGCAATGCCTACCACCGCCAGCAGGTTGAACATACAGGAACCCACGACGTTGCCCATGGCGATATCGTGTTCTCCCTTGCGTACCGCGGCGATCGATGACGCCAGCTCGGGCAGGGAGGTACCGAGGGCCACGATGGTCAGGCCGATGATGAGGTCGCTCACGCCCAAGGCACTCGCCACGGAGACGGCCCCCCACACCAGCATCCGCGAGCTCACCAGTAGCAGCGTCAGGCCGACCACCAGCCAGACGATGGCCCTGCCGAGCGTCATGGCATGCGAGGCGAGCTCCTGCTCGGTCTCCGCGGCCAGCGGGTCACCCTTGCCACGCAGTGCCGTCCAGATCGTCCAGCCCATGAGACCGAAGAACCCGAGCAGCAGTAGCAGGGATTCCAGTCGGCTGAGCTGTCCGTTCCAGAAGAGTGCCCCGGCCACGGCCCCAAACAGCAGCAGCAGCGGCAGTTCACGGCGAATGATCGTCGAGTGGACGGCGATCGGCACGATCAGTGCCGTCACTCCAATGATCAGGCCAATGTTGTAGATGTTGGATCCTAGCGCATTGCCGAGGGCCAGGTCGGGGTTGCCATCCAGGGCCGCCATAATGGATACCACGATCTCCGGTGCCGAGGTGCCGAACCCGACGATCACCATGCCAATTACCAGAGATGGCAGTCCGAGATGTCCGGCCACCGCCGCGGCGCCCTCGACGAAGCGGTCGGCACTCCACAGGAGCAGCACGATCCCCAGGATGATGGCCAGAATTGGTAACAGCACAGCGTCTCCTCAATGGTCGCGAGTGGCATGACAGCGTCCCGTCAGATGCCGATGTCTTCGTCGTAATCATGGTCGGCGTGGCGAATCAGTTGGCTATTCTCATCACAGTCGGGGTCATGCACGAAGGTGCGCGTGACATCGACCTCCCCCAGGCTCTGGATAGTGCGACGCCCGAGCAGCACGGGATAGTTCATGTCATCGCGATCCTCCAGGCTGAACTGCTCCTCATGGAGGGTCTGGCCCATGCAGATCGTCATCAGTACCACGGGGCGACGATCCTCCCCACCGGCGCCACTGACCAACAGGTTACGAAATACCTCACGTTCGAAGGTGCGTGATACTACCTCATCCGTGTCCTCATCCTCGACTTCGACGGTGAAGCGCACCCACTCCTCGCCGTCACGTTCGAATGTCTCGATCTCTTCGGCTTGCATCGAGGAAGTGAGCGCACCGGTGTCCAGTTTTACCTTGACCTCGGCCCCCCAGGGTTCGACGGTGGCGGTCTCCACCCAGCCATAGGTCGCCGCGTCTGCGCCCATGGCGGCGCTGGCCAGCCCTCCGGCGACAACCAAGATCGTTGCATAACATGCTGATTTTAAATATTTCATATCTAGGCTACTCCTTGCTATAGAACGGTATGCCGCCCTGCGGCTTAGGGCCTTGTGCCAAGCCCCTCCCTGACCAGGTCACTACAGTGAAGTTCCGGATCCCGATAAGTTGGTATGAAGGCAGGACTGGAGGATCCTGAGTGAGGCCGTCAGAATCGCGCCGCAGACCCACCTTGGAGCACCCATGTGAATATCCTGATGTTCACCAACACTTTCCTGCCGATTGTCGGTGGCGTCAGCGAGTCAGTGCAGCGCCTAAAGCGACAGTTGCAGGGGCAAGAGCACAGGGTATTGCTGGTAGCGCCGAAACTGGAGGGCCAGCCGAAAGAGGAAGAGGGCGTGATCCGAGTCGCCGCCGTTCAGAACTTCAATGGCAGCGACTTTTCCTTGCCGGTGCCGATTCCCGGACAGCTGTATGACGCCATCGAGGCCTTCGAACCCGATATCGTGCATTCCCATCACCCCTTCCTGCTGGGCGATACAGCCTGTCGCGCCGCCGAGACCTATGGACTGCCGCTGGTATTCACGCACCACACCCTCTACGAACACTACACCCACTATGTGCCAGGGGACTCGCCACGGATGCAGCGCTTCGCTACCTCCCTGGCGACGCAGTACACCTGGCTGTGCGATGCCGTGATCGTCCCCAGCGAGAGCATTCGTCAGCTGCTTCTCGAGCGTGAGGGCAACCCAGCCATCAGCGTGGTGCCCAGTGGCGTCGCAACGGCACGGTTTGCCCAGGGGAATCGGTGCTACTGGCGTGAGCGTCTCGGGATCCCTCAACAGGCCTACGTGATTGGGCACGTAGGTCGCCTGGCTCACGAGAAGAATCTGGCTTTTCTTGCCGAGGCGGTTAGCCAAGCCCTCCAGGCTTGCCCGACGGCTCATTTCCTCGTGGTGGGTGAAGGTGCGGCTCAATCCAGCATGGTCAACATTGCTAACTCACGGGGCGTTTCCGACCGCCTGCACTTCACCGGTCGACTGCAGGGCCAGGGACTGATCGACGCCTACCACACCATGGATGTCTTTGCCTTTGCTTCCCACAGCGAGACCCAGGGGATGGTGGTGGTCGAAGCCATGGCCGCCGGCCTGCCGGTCGTCGCGGTGTCGGCCCCCGGCATCCGCGAGGTGGTGATTGATGGCGACAACGGTCGTCTGCTTGACAGTGACGATGTCGAGGCGATGGTCGATGCCCTGGTGAGCCTGCAGGAACCCCAGCGCCGTCTTCCTCTTTGCGAGTCTGCACTGGTGACGGCCGCGACCTATGATGAAGCCCGTTGTGCTGAGCGATGCCTTGCCGTGTATCGGCAGGTCATTGCTCAAGGTGGCCCCTTAACCCACGCCGACGATGGCGGATGGGAGCGGATACGCAGCCGACTGGGCGCCGAGTGGCACATGCTGTGCTACCGGGGCCGTCTGCTCAAACGCCTGGTGCGGTCGGAACTGAGTGAGCATGGCCCCGCCTGGTTGCCGGAAAACAGCGAAGGTGCCCCAACACCTACCGGAACGGTCGACAGTGACGTCGATACTGGGTCGGGTCGCTGATTGTGTGGAACAGAATCCCCTTTCATCAAACTCCAGAAAACGCCTTACCGCCGAAGTCAGGAAACATTAAGCAGGCTATAGGGTGCCTCGCAGGCGTGCCGCTCGTCGCGTTCGTCGATGCTGCCGAGGGCATAATTGCGGTCGTTGTCGTAGGCGACGAAGAGTCGGTCGTGATCCAGCACCGCCAGTCCTTCCGCCTTGTGCTCGAACTCCAGCGGCAGGCCCGCCGGCGTGGTCACAAGCGTCGGGCGACGCCCGGCACGGAAGTCCTCCAGGCCGACCTCCCACAGGTAGCCACCGATATGCTCCTCGCCATTCGCCTCGACCTCGTAGCTGTTCAGCAGGTAGAGGCGTGCGTGGTAGGGGTCGTACTCCAGGCTTGAAAGACCACAGTCATAGCGGACCGCGGGGTCATCACCAGGCTCGAAGGCATAGAGTTCGCGGAGCTGGTCGATGAACACCAGGTTGCCGCCCTCGCTGATCTCGTAGTGGGCCCCCACGACCCGGCTCACATAGGCGAAGTCATCGTGGGCACGCCCCTGCTCACGCACCCCGAACAGCAGCAGGCCGTCGCCACGCTCCCCGGGGATGGCGGCGAGCCCCTCGATCTTGTAGTAGGGAAAGCCGATGGCATGATCGAGCTTGCTACGCAGCTCCAGCGAGCCCTCCACGCCATCCCGCGGGTCCGGGTCCACCACCTGCACCCGCTCCGGCTCGCCCAGCGGCCAGATCAGCAGGTGGTTGTAGTCGTTGAGGGCGTGGCTCTCCGCGTCGATACGATCGAACCCCGTGGTGGCCAGCACGTGGCGGCCATCGGCGGTGAGGGCCAGGTCCTCGTACTTGACCGCCTGCTTGATCAGCGGGGTGGTGAAGTACTCGAGCCGACTGTCGTCGGGCCCCTGGGGCGTCATCGGCACGGCAAACACCGCCGAGCGCGCCTCGCCGGGGATGGGCTTGTCGCTGGCCAGTATCAGCCGCTCGCCGTCGAAGAGCACCGCGGACACCTCGGCATTGACCAGCTTACCTTTCTCATCCCGCAGACCAGCGGTGAAGCAGTGGATCGTACCTTGCTGCAGTATTCTGGCGCTCGTCATGGTAGAGGATCCTCCTGGATATCGGGGGGCAAATGAGAGCTTACTAGGCCTATGTGCGAGGGTCGAACGCTCAGGGCATCAGGATGGTGACGGTGCTGTCGTATTTTCCGGTGTCGCCAGGTAGAGGGGGTAAGAGAGCTGCTAGACTGGAAGCGAGCCTGCTTGCTCTACAGGCGCTGGCGATAACCACGTTACCGAGGAGCGAAAAATGGGATCCAAAGACGAGAGAGACGTAGAAAAAGGTTACCCAAAGGCCGACTTCGTGGCCAAGCTACGTCGACTGGCGGATGCCATCGAGAATGGGGAACGCTTCGACATTCAGATTGCCGGCGAGCGCATCTATGTTCCAGCCAGAGCCGAATTCACCATCGAACACGAACGGTCGGATAATGAAGAAGAGATAGAATTTCAGATTAAATGGAAAAATCAATAGACCAGTGTATCTAATAGGACCGCCACCTCTATCTCAGCGACAGGATGAAGGAACTGAGTGGATCACTTGAGCCGAAAACACTAACTCGGGCCGCACTCCCCCGATTTCACTTTCTCAAAAGTGGAGTCATAGATTTCGAAGGAACCAACCGACTGTGTGACGTGGAGCTGCTCAGCCAGTTAAGCCTGACCTTAAATTGATCAGCTGCTAATCACGGATGATTACGGCCAAAAGCTGACCTTCATAGCACTCTGATAAACCAGTGCCAGCATCGCCGAACAACCAGAGCGACGCTCGTCGTCTTAGCCCCTAACGGGTGATTTTGTTAGTTTTCGTTGCCTCATAAACCTTCCGTCTCTTTATAAGCATGATTCATGACCTTTGCAGAGAGTTTAAATAAATCATGAGCAGATATTTTATATTTCTCTGAAATTTCAAATATTGCTTCGGCGTCATCCTCTCTACCAGAACCTGGATCTGGATAACGGCCAGCCCAATACACAAAATGAGTCAATCCGCGCAGTATTGCAACTTCCTTCTTGGTGAGATCAGGGATAAATTTAGCCAAATCATGTAGCCGGTGATGCCTAACCTTCCCCTCTACCTCTCTATAACCATCAATGCCTTTCCTTATTATAACTATAGACTTCAAGCATATTTCCAAACTATAACCTACAAGCATTAATCCGACAGCGCAATACTGGCTATCACATGCGCTTCTAACAGGAAAAGGTATGATTTCGAACTCCTGCTCCTTTCTGAGGACTGCTACAGCAGCTTCTGATAATGCATGAGCTTGTGACATCCATAGTATTGGGT
The DNA here is from genome assembly GCF_057169305.1 of Halomonas sp. C10-5. Lineage (NCBI taxonomy): Bacteria > Pseudomonadati > Pseudomonadota > Gammaproteobacteria > Oceanospirillales > Halomonadaceae > Halomonas > Halomonas sp. C10-5. The sequence goes on along the minus strand of NZ_CP175665.1, from coordinate 671,649 downwards.
TCTTAAGCTCTTCACTTGTCGCAGGCTTTGTTATATCAACAGGAAAACCTGCTGCCGTACTGGCCATGCCCCATTTGTGTCGGGCTAATGCACTATATCCGAAAGGATCTTTTCCAAACCCATCCCTGTCTGGTCTTAGGTGCTTTTTAAAATCGTTCATAGAGTCTTCCGTCCTCACTGGAATAATAGCAACGCTTGGCTCTTTAGAGTTCATAGGCCGATATACAATTCGAGAAACTACGCTTGTTTGTCATCAGCCCTGAGCACTTGAAAGTCCAAGACGGAACGACGACCAAAAATCCTATTCTTAGGTTTAACACCGAATATCAAAGCCTTTCCTCGAGATATAACATGAACTTCCCATGACTCGACATCTCCCTTTAACACATCCACGTGTCTGGCGAAGCCGTCGATAACTCTTCCGTCGTCTATTGATAAATACTCAAGAGGCTCGTTGTTGAGGTACTCCTCATCGTAGCGTTGACCGCTACTGACTGGACGCAATGTAAACCTTAGGATTGCTTTTCCACCAACAAGTTCTGACTCATATTTTTCTGCGCCGATACTATGCCCGGTATGCTCGTGCTGAAAGTAGACGCTACTAGATCCTTTTCGGAGACTTCGTATCATCGTTACTCCTAGAATGGCTAGCTCTAAACAAGCCAGATGCAATATTATCAGTTGGCAGTAATAACACAGTCATGCATGCAAGGCATTCCTGCATGTCTGCTTTTGCCTTATGCTTTCGAAAAACACGCATTAGCATAGACCAATTCTCTCTTATCCCTGATTCCGTGAAGCCAGCGCCGACACTTCCCCTATCACCGCCAGCGAGCATTTTTTGACCGCCGATTCCGTCTCAACCGCTGAACGCATCCCGGGGAGGACCAACCATGGCGACGCTGACCGACGAGAGCAGCCCATTTTGACAGGCATTTCTACCCGCCGGACACGGTGATACTGGCTGCCGATGACCGTCAGCTCTCTGCGTGGTGCCTTTGTCCGACAGACGATCAGCATGGCGTGCCTCGGGGATAGCGCAGGCGGCTTCGCAAGGTGTTCAATACCGTCATGCGTCCGATGTCCTGCCCGAAGTCGAGGATGATCTGCCGCGCCTTGTGAATCACGAGCGCCGCACGATGCACCAGCTCTTGTAGCACGGTGCGGATCCGGCGCCGCTTAGCGGGATGGCGCACCGGGCTCAGCTCGCCGGTCATGCCCAGCTGCCCCATCAGCCGCAGGATGTTGTAGGCCAGCTGGGCGAGGTGCAGGATCAGATCGTTGGTGGCGAACTTGCCCGACGGCAGCCGCTCCAGGTCGAGATCGGTCTTGATCTCACTGTGGAATTGCTCGTGGGTGGCATGCGCCTGGTAGCGTTTGATCACCGCCTCCGGCGCCTCGTCCAGGCTGGTCCACCAGCCTTCCAACTCATAGTCCGGTTCGAGCAGCAACTGGCCATCGCGATCGGCGGTGCGCTCTACCAGGCGCATCACGCGTTGGACGACGTATTCGGTCTTGTTGTCGTCGTGGATCGAGACGGTCTGCGTCCACAGCGCCTGGCGCTTGCCAGGACGCAGCTCTTCCCAGTAGTCCGCCGCCACAGCCAACCAGGTATCCTGATCGGCCGTGGCCGAGCCGCGCGGGTTCCATTTGACGACATAGTCGAGCCGGCGCCCCTCGTCGGCAAAGACCTGGCGCTGCTGTTCGAGAAGCGCCAGGTGCGCCTGGCTGTCGAAGCCGCTGTCCTCGCGTAACAGGATCGGTTGCTCGGTCAGGCCTTGGGCGCGAGGCAGTACCCGCTCCAGGAAGGCGTTGCTCTCCTTCATGGTGTGCTGCTTGCCAGGACGCAGTTCCAGACCCAGGCACCACCCTTCGTTGCCCAGATAGGCGGCGATCGGGGTGTAGCCATCGACCTTCTGGTAAGTCCGCGAGACGCCTTCCTTCTTCGAGTTGCTGTTGTCCATGACGAAGGTGTCGATGTCCAGGCAGACGTGCGTCGTCTCGGCGGTGATCGGTGCCTCGACCAGTGACAGCAGGGTCGTGGACCAGGTGGCGGTGCGCGCCTGCAGGTCGTTGGCGGCAAGTTTCTCCAGCCGCTGTCGCAGTGTCGCCGTGCTCGGCACCTTTTGCAGGGTCAGCAGCTGTTGGAAGGGCTTGTCGCGGCGGAAGTTTTCGATGGCGTCATAGCCCCCACTGTCAAGCTAGTTGGAGTGTCAGCGGCTGTTAGACTCTGAACGATGTGGGGCGTGACGAGGTTCCGATGAAGTACTCAGACGAGCGCCGGGAAGCCATCCTCAAGAAGCTGCTCCCGCCGCATAACCGCACGGTGGCGGAGGTGGCCCAGGAAGAAGGCATCTCCGCGGCAACGCTGTACACCTGGCGCAAGAAGGCTCGGCAAGCAGGCCGCCTCCTGCCGGACCAGAGTGATGACCCTGAGGGCTGGAGCTCTCAGGACAAGTTCCACGCCGTACTGGAAACGGCGGCCCTCAGTGAAGCCGAGCGTGCCGAGTACTGCCGGCAGCGGGGCCTCTACCCCGAGCAGATCCAGCGCTGGCGGGCGAGCTGCGAAGGTGCCAACGACCGGAGCGATGCCGCTTCGAAGCAGGTCAGCGAAGCCCGCAAGGCGGAGCGCCAGGAGAACAAGGAGCTCAAACGTGAGCTTCGCCGCAAGGAGGCTGCTCTCGCGGAAACCGCGGCGCTGCTAGCGTTGAGAAAAAAGGCCCGAGCGATCTGGGGGGACGAGGACGAATGATCAGCACTTCAGATCGCCAGGACGCCGTACAGCTGATCGATGAAGCCCGCGCCGCAGGGGCCCGCCTACAGGCCGCCTGTGCAGAGCTCGGCATCGGTACCAACACCTACCGTCGCTGGGTGCGGGGCGATCAGGACCGCCGGCCTGAGGCCGTGCGGCCTGTGCCGCGCCACGCGCTGTCGCCTGAGGAGCGTCAGCAGGTGCTGGAGATCTGCCATCGTCCCGAGTTTGCCAGCCTGCCGCCGGGGCAGATCGTGCCGCGGCTGCTGGACGAGGAAGGCCTCTATGTGGCGTCAGAGTCCAGCTACTACCGCATCCTCCGGGAGCATGGCGAGCAGCACCATCGTGGCCGGGCTCGTGCCCCACGTCCCAAGGGTGATCCACAGAGACACCGCGTAACGCGCCCAAATGCCTGTTGGAGCTGGGACGTGACATACCTGCCGACCCCGGTGCGTGGGCAGTTCTACTACCTCTACATGATCGTCGACATCTACAGCCGCAAGATCGTCGATGCCGAGGTCTTTGACCAAGAGTCCATGGCCAACAGTAGCGAGGTCATCCAGCGCGCTGTGTTGCGCGAGGGCTGCATCAATCAGCCACTGGTGTTGCATGCCGACAACGGCTCCGCCATGAAGGGCTCGACGCTCCAGGCGACGCTGCAGCGGCTGAACATCACCCCGTCGTACAGCCGCCCCCGAGTCTCCAATGACAACGCCTTCTCGGAGTCGCTGTTCCGGACCTGCAAGTACCGGCCCGACTACCCGGTGGATGGCTACGAGAACCTGACAGCGGCGCAGCAGTGGGTAACCGGCTTCGTGCACTGGTACAACCACGAGCACCGCCACAGCGCCATTCGGTTCGTTACCCCGGGTGAGCGGCATGCTGGCCAGGATGATGAGGTGCTGGCCAGGCGAGATGCCATCTATGCCGAGGCGAAACGACAACATCCCGGTCGGTGGAGCGGTGCCACTCGGAACTGGACACCGCGCCGGACGGTCTGGCTGAACCCGGACCGGGAAGACCCGCTGGTTCAACGCGATCAGCGATTAGAAGCCGCCTGATTCCAGGTTCCAACAAGCTTGACAGGCATCGATAGTCGCTCATGCCCAGACACAGCAGGCCCAGGTAGCTTTTGACCACATCGCTGGTGCGCATGCCCAGCGTGGTGGGGAAGCGCCCGTCGATGCTATCGACGCCAGCGATCTCGAAGCATTGCCCGATGATGGACAGCCCGGCGTGGCTGGTGAGGGTGCGGCGACTGGCGCGGAATTTGACGTTGGGCATGGCACTGTCTGGGTGAATGGCGATATTCGCTATATTGCCATGCAGTTCAGTAGGTTAGAAGCATTCCTGGGGGCTGGTCTCACAGATTCAGGTTATCGGCCATGAGCGGTCTTTTAGGTGTCACTGATGTAGCGCTTTAATGCTGCCATAAACGGTGCAAGCTTGCGAGCGTCCGGCGACCGTAGGGAGCGAATTTAATAGCCTTATTAGGTGTGTACATGATCATTAATACTCGACTGGGCCGAAATGGCCTTTGTAACCGATTTGGGTTAGCACAAGTCGGTTGATACATTCGACATGCACTACGCCCTTTTCCAGAGGCCGTCCAAACAAAGCAAGATTCTTAATTGTAAATGCCTCCGCATATTTATTCTTCTCGGGATGAAATCGGCGCAAGGAAAGACCGTAAGCGGTTTCGAAAGGATGACCACCCGTACGAATAAGACTGAAGAACGAAGGATAGATAACACCATCAAATCCCGCGTCTCGTGCTGCTGATGCGATTGCACGGGAAATTTCGTATGAATGAGATTTTGCGAGAAACAGCATATGTATCGCCATATCCAAACTTTCAAATTCCGTGCATTCTTCTTCTAGCACATGAGTCAAATCGAGAAGACGCAATTCTTGCTGAGTCCGTATAGTAGCGACATAGATGTCATCTTCTGCAGCGACACGGCACTCATGTATGCAAACATCAATATCTTGGGAGCCGTACATCACCTGAAGCTCTGTTGAACACAAGCGTCCATTTCCTGAGTACCTACCCGGGGGGCTGTCGTACTCGCCTGGATCCGCAGGCCGGTCCGGTTCAATACGAAGCCGGTAGAACTTAGTGCCTTTGGCAAGAACCGTTGCAGGATATTCCGTTAGCACGCGCTCTATTATCTGTTGTCTCCTCGTTGGGTCTTGCAGAGCTTTCAATGGCTCCACTTCACCAACCATCCAAAGACGGGGGCCATAGTGGAAGAACCCGATCTTCGCTGTTTCTTCAATCAGCTTAATGTCATTTTCGAGCCATGAAGAAGGGGAGATATCGCTCTTGCGATAGTGATACTCATTGCACTGAATTACAGGCGCTGCGCCGTAATCACATCGGAGTGTCGTGCCGCTTACGAAAAAACGCCATGCGAGGTCTTCTATATGCTTTTTCGTGAGCTTACGGCCTTCAGTGCATTTGCAATTTGGGCATACATCTTGTTGTTCAAGGCCATGCTTGGTCGCATCAATTCTCAATCCTTCATCCGCAAAGCATTCAGAGCATAGGAGGGCTACATTATCCTTGTCCACTTCCGAAGTCATCTCGATCTCCTACATCTTACGCCCGCGTTATGGGCCGGTTTGAAGCGCCAGCGAAAAACCGGTCCCGTTGACGCATTGGTTAGATTTCACCTTGCATTTGACCCAGACATCTTGTTAGTAGCTTGCGCATCTATCAAAACCAATTCTTTACCTTCTTTGAGATCTAACTCTTTCATTGTTTTATGAACCCGAAATAGCTCTCTGTCGCTAAAATACAAAATCACTTTAATAGATTTCTTCGTTTGATTTGCTGCTTTATACACTTCAACCTGCTTTGCCAGATTCTGCTTAAGCTTGGAATTGCTAGCCAGTTTGAACTCTACAAGGGTGCTATCTTTCGACCCTCTGGATATTTTATAATCGACCGGGCCACGACCATTATTGACTTCAGCATTAACATCGTCTTGTGAAGCGTACCAGGTCAGTCGAAACATAAGCTGGAGGTCCGACTCACGCTTGATTGGTTGACCATTAGAATAAAAAATTCGGTAACCATCATTATTTTCAATAACTTGCTTCAAATAAAGAACGCGACTGTACGCTTCATCATGTGTGTCGTCAGAAGTCTCATAAAAACTGCTTTCATCCTTCAAGCTCTCAATTAAGCTAGCTACTTGTCGTATGAAAACCGTCTCTATTTCTTGGACCTTTTGTTCACTCAATGCAACAGCTTGATCACCTGTGTCTTCCTTGAGTCGGATGTAGCGGTCAATTAACTCTGGGAAATTCCTTAATGTCTTAGCTATGGCCTCGTTGATTTCACGCTGCTTCGCGTCTTCTGGGACTCGGCGAAGAAAATATTCATTTACTTGGTCTCTTAACTCTACGTTGGGGATAGCCGCGACAATGTCATCAAAGTCACCAATTATGTCATGCTTGTTAATCCACGCTTCATCCTTGGTAAGGATGTCTTTTGGTGTCAACAATACATAATCACCATCTATGTAAGGTAGCGTATATTTTTTTGACGTCCAACGGCGAGTTTTATAATTAAACTCCGCGTGCGGAACCATAACTGACTTTGTTCGAGTCGAGTCGATATATTTTTGAGCAAAATCTTGTGTGTACTCGCACAAGTACGACTTTATAAGATTGGTAGTGAAGTCGCTTATGCTGTCTTTTCCAACCCCTTCCTTAATAAGGCACAGTTTTTCTAAGTGACTGCTCTTCGTTATCTTTTCTGTTCCAAAATCATTGAATATGTTACCAAGATTTTCATTTAGCGCGTTTGCAAAGTCCGGTCCTAGGCCAGAGCCACCATTTCCCACTTTGCTGAAACCTAACCAATTCTGTTTTACTTCAGGGAAGAGGAACCAGTGCCGGACCAATCCTTTAGAGATCGTTCCAGCCTCTGACATATCACGGAGAAATCCAATATATTCTATGATTTCATCATGCAAACTCTGATATTCAGGCTTATCGCTATTAAAGAGCAAAAACGGATCTATAAATACAGGCAGGTCATTAATCAAAGATACATTAAACGCACCATACTCTTCGAGGTCGTCCTTTGAAACTGTAAAATAGTCCGAAAAATAGACGTTCATTAAAACCTCCTTGCAAATCTAACGGCCACATAAACGGCGCGCGGCTTTTTGCGCGTCCGGCGACCGATAGGGAGCGTATTTTATGCGCTTGCTATGCATTTAACCTAACCGACTTAACTCGCCTTTCACCTTGAGCTTTGAGAACTCTTCTGTCACTAGTTTTAAACACTCTGAAAGCTCGTCTTCTAGATAAAAGAAGTCTTCCGATTTTTTGTGTAGTGTGTCCATATTTGGATCTGAACCGATGGTAACCAAAAGCGCTTCGTGAGCAATGTAATTACGCTTATTTCTAAGCTTATTCAGACGTTTTTTTAGTTCTTCGTTTCCATTAAGCTTACTGAAAACATTAAGAAGGCGTTCTAAAGGATAATTTTCCACGTCAGTAATCGAAAAATCGAAGTGGATATGATCTTCTACAAGCATATGAATGTAGTCGTATGAAGTTCCAATATAGAGCTTGAGCGCTAGCTCTAATAGCTGAAAATTCGTCAGCAAGCCAACAGTGCGATCTCTGTAGAATTTTTGCTCCTGCTTCATTGTGTTCCTTTATGCATAAAGCGTATTAGACGGCGCGTTTTGTGATGGAACGAACGTGCTGGCACTTTTTCTCGGCAAATACAGCCTGCCAGATTCTCCCAAGGCTATGATTTTTTTGGCTATTAAATTTTAATTAGGCCGTATTGTCAAAATTCGCGATCCTGCTGCATTTCCAAAAATGTCCGCTTTGGGTCGAAACCGGTCATTTAACTTCTTCATCATAGAATGCCAACTTTCCAGCAAGCTTCTCCATCCCACCCATAGGCTGCATATAACGCCACGCCACATCCTTGTGCTCGCCAAACGAGAAGTAAGTAGCATCGCCCTTGAAGGGGCAGTGGGTGACGGTGTCGGAGGGAGTCAGCAGATCCATGCGCACGTCGTCGCGGGGAAGGTACTGCCGGGGTGGGTAGCCACGTTCACGCAGTTCGATGGCGCGGGTGGTGTCGGCCAGCAGGGTGCCATCGATGACTACGCGCACCCGGCGGGAATGCGGGTGCAGCGTGATGCGCGGCTCGGAGGCATCGTCCATGACGGTTCCCTGTGTGTTTTTTCTAATATTTGTTTACGTAGCGTAACAGTCCTGGCCGCCGGTGCCGACGGCAGATCACTTACAACTAACGTCGAACAAGGCATGGCATGGCCGGGCGAGCGCCCGGCCATCGGGGCCGCTCATGAGGACGCGGCGGCCTGCTCTTCCTCCTCCTCGAGGGGGTCCTCCAGCGGCTCGCCCTCCTCGTTCTGGAGTTGGTGGTCGTAGGCCGCCTGGAGGCCGGTGTCCTCCTCGGCGACCTCTTCCTCCTCCGCCTGGGCGATGGCGCCCGGGTAGAAGGGCGAGAGCACGGCCACCAGGATGCCCAGCGCGGCGAACATGGCGAAGGCATCGGCGTAGCCGAAGCCATCCACCAGCACGCCGACCACCGGCGAGCCGGTGGCCTGGCCGAGGGATACCGCCATGAAGGGCAGCACCGGCCCCACTGAAAGGCGGCCGGGGAGCAGGCGGATGCCGGTCATCAGGTAAAGGCCAGTCAGGCTCATGTAGGCCAGGCCGAAGACCAGCGCGGAGAAGGCCGTCAACAGCGGCTGGTCGGGGCTCGCGGCGAGCAGCGCCAGGCTCGCGGAGAGCATCATCAGCATCAGCGCCTGGGTGATCGGCGGGTTGTTGCGATCGGCCAGGTCGGCCACCACGGCGCCGCCGAGGCCGGCAACGCCCACCGCCAGCCACAGCCAGGCGGTGGCGCTGGCGGGCAACCCGCCGAGGGTCACCACAAGGTCGGGAGCGAAGATCCAGTAGGCGGCGGAGACGAAGCCCATCACGTAGGCGAACAGTGTGAGCCGGATGAGCCGCGACCAGGGCAGTTCGTTGAGCGGCGGCGGGTCCGCGGCATCCGACGGCACGATGCGCGTGACCGAGGGCAGGAAGAGCCAGGCGGCGATCACCCCGAGCACGGCAAGCACGGCGAAGGAGAGGTAGGCGATTCGCCAGGCACCCACCATGAACAGCACCGTGGGCACCGCCACGATCACGCCGATGCTGGTGCCCGCGTTCATCACCGAGCTGACCCGCCCGTGCAGCGAGCGCCGCACCACCGCCTGCATGGCGGCGGTGAGCGCGGGCATCATCAGGCCGGTGCAGATACCACAGGCGAACACCCCCGCCGCGAGCATCATCGGGCCGGTGGCTCGGCTGATCATCATGAGTCCGGCGACGCCAAAGCCGCCGGAGAGCACCGCCGCATATCGGGCGCCGAGGAGGCGGGTGACGAGAGGCGCGATCGCGGTGGCCAGCAGGAAGCTGATCAGCGGCAGCGAGCCGATGATGCCGATCACGTAGGAGGAGAGGCCCAGCTCGTCACGGATTGGGGGGACGAAGAGACCGAAGGCGAAACGGGCGAGACCGTAGCTGATCGCGATCAGCCCGGCCCCGAGTATCGCGAACCCCGTGCTGGATAGCCTCATCAAGCGTCCTCCCCCAGACCGTGTGGAAGTGGTGGATCGCGCCCGCCACGGCGTGGAAGCGCGATGGCACTCCCCCAGCGTGACGCAGCATGGCGATATCGACAAGGATGGCAGACGCTGCGGCGGCCTTGTCCCGCCAGTGGGTAGCTGTCATCGTCGAGAAGACCTTTCCCCCAACAGGAGATGCCCTTGTACATCGCCATGAACCGCTTCCGGGTCAATCCCGAGCGCACGGAGGAGTTCGAGCAGATCTGGCTGGAGCGCGAGACCCACCTGCAGGGGCTGCCCGGCTTCGAGGCCTTCCACATGCTGCGCGGACCGGAGCGCGAGGATTATGTGCTCTATGCTTCACATACCGTGTGGCGCTCGCGGGAGGACTTCGAGGCCTGGACCCGCTCCGAGGCCTTCCGCAAGGCCCACGCCAACGCCGGCCAGAGCAAGCGCGAGGGGCTCTACCTGGGCCCACCGAGCTTCGAGGGATTCGAGGTCATCCAGACCGTCGACAACGAGGAGAGTGACGCATGAGCAATCGAGAAGCCTATGAGCAGAAGCTGCGCGCCAAGCTGGACGAGTGGCAGGCGGAGATCGACAAGCTGAAGGCCCAGGCCCGCGGCGCCGACGCCGATGCCCGCATCGAGCGGGAGAAGGAGGCCGAGCGCCTGGAGGAGAGGCGCGAGGAGATGCGCCGGAAGCTGGAGGAGCTGCGCGAGTCCGGCGACGATGCCTGGGATGACATCCGCGCCGGGGCGGAGCGCGCCTGGGAGTCGATGAGCGACGCCTTCGAGAAGGCCCGCTCGCGCTTCAAGTAGCCGGGCCGGCCAACCAGCCCGGGGAGGCGCCAACATGAGCGAGACCCGCGAGAGACGCCTGCATCCCGCCCTGGAGCGGTTTCACCTGGCGTGGGACCTACTGGTCATCGCCCTGGTGGTCGCCAACCTGGCGCTGCTGCTGTTCGACAGCCTCTTCCTGCTGGCGCCGCTCAACGCCGCCTTCGAGGCCGCGGCGCCTGGCCTGCATGGCGTCTACGAGCGCCATGTCCACGCCAACTTCCTAGCCATCGACCTGGCCTTCGTTGCCGTCTTCGTGCTCGACGTGCTGCTGGGCTGGGCGGTGGCCATCGCCGAACGGCGCTACCACCGCTGGTTCTTCTACCCCTTCGTGCACTGGTACGACGTGCTGGGCTGTATCCCGGTCGGCGGCTTCCGGCTGCTGCGCATCCTGCGCGTGATCTCGCTGCTGCACCGGCTGCAGCGCATGGGGCTGATCGACGTGCGCCGCTGGTACCTCTTCGGTGTGCTCACCAAGTACTACGACATCCTGCTGGAGGAGCTCACCGACCGCATCGCCATTCGTCTGCTGGATAACGTCCAGGCGGAGATCCGCGCTAGTGACTCGCTCTCCCGCGGCATAGTCGAACAGGTGGTGCGCCCGCGCCAGCAGGCGCTGATCCACGAGATCAGCCAGCGCCTGGAGGCGATGGCCGGCAGCGCCTACACCCACAACCGCGAGGACATCCTGCGCTACGTGCGCGGCCTGGTGGGCCGCACCCTGGCGGAGAGTCCGGAGGTCCGCCGCCTGGAGCGCCTGCCGCTGGGCGGCCAGCTGACCCGCGGGCTCGAGGCCTCGCTCTCCGACCTGGCCTGCCGCCTGGTCAACGAGGCGCTGGCGGGGCTGCAGTCGCCGGAGTTCACCGCCCTGGTGGAACACCTCGCCGAGAGTGGTTTCGACGCCTGGCTACGCACCGACCCGCACACCGAACAGGTCACCGAGCAGGTGCTGGTGGACATGCTGGAGCTGCTCAAGGAGCAGATCGCGGTGAAGGGGTGGCAGCACCGCTACGACTGACCCAGCCCTACCCTCGCCTGCCGGTCACGCCCGCAGCGCCATGACACGCTCCAGCTCCTGCCGATAGGCCGCTTCATGCTTCGCCGGGTCGGCGGGGAAGCGGCCGAGCGCCACCGCCAGGTCGAAGAACCCCTGCCGGGGCAGGTCGCCTCGGCGACTGACCACCAGGGCGGCGATCATCGGCCGATCTGCGGCGACGTCCTCGCGCATCAGCGCCTCCAGGGCCTGGGCGACGCGCTGGATGGTGCCCGGCGGCAAAAGCCCCAGTGCCTCGGCGGCCTGTCGGTAGGTGATCGGCAGCGCCGCGTCGGGCAGTCCCATCAGCAGGTCCCGCAGGCGCGGGGCAATTCCCGCCTCGACCTGGCTCTCCATGCAAGACTCCTCCTCGAAATGGCTGTCATTCTCCGGAAGGTGGACCGGATGCGCTGTGCCGAGTCTCCGCCGTGGCATACTCCCGAGCAAGTCCACCACCGGATTTCCGAACCAGGAGACAGCCCATGCTCACCGGCCTGAGTGCCTTTCCGTTGACGCCCATGAACGAGCACGCCATCGACGAGGCGGCATTCGTCCACCTGGTCGAGAGGCTGATGGCTGCGGGTGTCGACTCCATCGGGGCGCTCGGCTCCACGGGCAGCTATGCCTACCTCGGCCACGCCGAACGCGCACGCATCGCCAGGCTGGCCGTGCAGAGTGCCGGCGATGTGCCGGTGATCGTGGGCATCAGTGCCCTGCGTACCCGCGATGTGCTGGCCCTGGCCGAGGACGCCGAAGCGGCGGGCGCCAGCGCGGTGCTGCTGGCACCGATGTCCTACCAGCCGCTGACCGACGCGGAGGTCTTCGGCCTCTATGAGGCCATCACCACCCGGCTCTCGGTGCCGCTGTGCGTCTACGACAACCCCGGCACCACCCACTTCACCTTCAGCGACGAGCTGCATGGGCGCATCGCGGCACTGCCCAATGTCGCCTCCATCAAGATTCCGGGTGTACCCGCCGAGCCAGCGGCCGCTCGCGAGCGGGTCGAGCGGCTACGCACCCTGGTGCCGCCCGAGGTGACGATCGGCGTCAGTGGCGACGCCTTTGCCGCCACCGGGCTGAATGCCGGCTGCGAGGCCTGGTACTCGGTGATCGGCGGCCTCTTCCCCGAGGCCGCCCTGGCCATCACCCACGCCGCCCGGGCCGGCGATGCCGAGGAGGCCCAACGCTTGTCGACTCGGCTCGAGCCACTGTGGGCGCTGTTCCGCCGGCACGGCGGCAGCCTGCGTGTGGTGGCCACCGCGGCGGAGCTGTTGGGGCTCGCCGAGTCACCAACCCTGCCGCTGCCCCTGAAGACACTGGAGGGAGAGGACCGGCAGGCGCTGGCCGCCGTGCTGGAGGAACTCGAGCTGGAGTAACCGGGCAGAGCCTGGTCGGCGGTGATGGTCGACATCGATCCTGAATATGTCGGCTGGCGGAGTGTCTGCATGACGTCACTTCCTTCGCATCGGCCTGAGCTGTACCTTGGGGGTCTTCTCTTCACATCGACTCACATCGACAGGATGACTGCCCCCATGCCGACGAGACACTCCACCCTACCCGACCCTCGAGTCTGGCGGTTCGCCCTTGTGCTGATCATGGCGGTGCTGCTGACGGGTTGCGGCGTCAACAACATCCCCACCTATGACGAACAGGTGAAGTCGGCCTGGGCGCAGGTGGAGAACCAGTACCAGCGGCGCGCGGACCTGGTGCCCAACCTGGTCGAGACGGTCAAGGGATTCGCCCGCCAGGAGCAGGAGACCCTGACCGCCGTGGTGGAGGCGCGAGCCAAGGCCACCTCGATCCAGATCGACGCCGAGTCGCTGGACGACCCGCAGAAGATGCGCCAGTTCGAGCAGGCCCAGCAGCAGCTGACTGGCGCGCTGAGCCGGCTGATGGCGGTCTCCGAGCGCTATCCCGATCTGAAGTCGAACCAGAACTTCCTGACCCTGCAGTCGCAGCTGGAGGGCACCGAGAACCGCATCGCCGTGGCGCGCCGCGACTACATCACCGCGGTCGAGCGCTACAACACCGAGATCCGCACCTTCCCCGGCCGCCTCTGGCACACCATCCTCTACAGCGACATGGCGCTGCGCGAGAGCTTCGAGGCCACGACCGAGAACGCGGACCAGGCCCCCCAGGTGGAGTTTGAATGAGCGATCTTCTGCGCATTCCGCTACTGGCATTGCTGCTGTCGACGGCCCTCGGCCTCCAGGCCCGGGAGAGTGAAGGACAGGAGCTCGACTTTCCCGAACTGACCGGCCGCGTGGTGGACCAGGCCGAGCTGCTGGACCCCGCCACCGAGTCACGCCTGAGCGCGCAGCTCGCGGCCCACGAGGAGGCCACCACCGAGCAGCTGGTGGTGGCCACCCTGCCGGAGCTGCAGGGCGTCACCATCGAGGAGTATGGCTACCAGCTGGGTCGCCATTGGGGCATCGGCCAGGCGGAGGAAGACAACGGCGCCCTGCTGATCGTCGCGCCCAACGAGCGCAAGGTGCGCATCGAGGTCGGCTACGGCCTCGAGGGTCGCCTGACCGACGCCCAGTCCTCGGCGATCATCAACCAGACCCTGACGCCGGCCTTCCGCGAGGGTGACTATGCCCGCGGCATCAGCGAGGGCGTGGCGGCGATGATCCGGGTCCTGGGTGGCGAGCCCATGGATACCAGCGCCACCTCCGGCGCCACGGCCGGAGAGCAGGGCCCCAGGGGGCCGGCATCGATTCTCTTCTTCGTGCTGTTCGTGATCGTCATGAGCCTGGTGCGCGGTGGTCGCGGCGGCCTGCTGGGCGGCATGCTGCTGGGTGGTGCCCTGGGCGGTGGGTCGCGCGGTGGTGGCGGCTTCGGCGGCGGGGGTGGTTTCGGCGGAGGCGGCGGCGGCTTCGGTGGCGGCGGTGCGTCCGGCGGCTGGTAAGCCGCCCGCCCTCTTCCGGTGGCGACACCGACATGACATTCAGGATTCGGAGATCACGACCCCCATGGCTTTATTGAGCGAAGACGAGCAGCGCCAGGTCAGCGAGGCGATTCATCGGGTCGAGCGCGACACCGATGCCGAGCTGGTCACCGTGCTGGCACCGCGGGCGGACGACTATGCCTATATCCCGCTGCTCTGGGCGGGCCTGCTGGCCCTGGTGGTGCCCGGGGCGATCAACTACTTCCCCGGCTGGTTCTCGGCCTGGGAACTGACGCTGGTGCAATGGGCGACCTTTATCGTGGTGGGCCTGGTGTTCCGCCGCCCCGCCATCACCACCCGGCTGATCCCGCGAGCGGTTCGCCACTGGCGCGCGGGCAACCTCGCCCGGCGGCAGTTCCTGGAACAGGAGCTTCACCACACCGAGGGGGGAACGGGGATGCTGATCTTCGTTTCCGAGGCCGAACGCTATGTCGAGATCCTGGTCGACCGGGGCATCTCGGCCCGCATCAGCGACGAGACCTGGCAGTCCATCGTGGCGGCCTTCACCCGCCGGGTGAAGGAGGGCGAGACCCTGCAGGGCTTCCTTGAGTGCATCGAGGCCTGCGGCGAGCATCTCAAGGAGCAGGTGCCGGCCACCCACGAGCGCAACGAGCTGCCCAACCACCTGGTCGTGCTGGACTGACCCTGCTCTGGAACACTTCGAGCGCCGCTCCCCGGCCGGGGAGCACAACATGAACCGGAAGGGCGGCGCCCGCAGGGTCAGCGCGTGGCGCAGAGTCCCTTCCAGTCCTCGAGATCGAGCTCGGGCTTCTCGGCGCGGAAGCGCGCGTAGAGCTCGATGCCACGCGGGTCCTCGAGGATCTCGACCAGCACGCCCCGGCTCTGCAGCAGCGGCTCGGTGCCCGAGGCGTTGGTGACATCGCCCACCACCACCCGGGAGAAGCCGCGCATGGTCAGCAGCGTGGCGCAGATCTCGCAGGGGCTCAGCGAGGTGAACAGCGTGGTGCGGCTGAAGTCGATGCGCCCGGCATCGCGGATGGCGGAGGTCTCGCCGTGGTGGTAGGGATGATTCTCCTGCACCAGGGTGTTGTGCCCCTTGCCGACGATGCGTCGGGTGGCGTTGTCGATGATCAGCGCGCCGATGGGGCAGCCGCCCTCATCGAAGCTCTTCTGCGCCAGCAGCACCGCGATGCGCATGAAGTCGGCGTCGGTGAGCCGGCGGGCGAAGTCATCATCCATCAGCATCGGCAGGCTGGTGGTGGGCATATGGGCGATGGCGGCGAGCGCCGCCTGGCTCACATCCGAGCGGGCATTGAGCAGCGTTTCCATGACGGCTCCAGCGATTTGCGACCCTGCCAAGATGCGTGGCGCAGGTGCCTTGCGTCAACCGCGCCCTCAATCGCTATGCTGGGCGCCTGATCATTCGGGAGAGAGACCACCATGCTGGAAGGCACCACCGCCATGGCGGGCCAGTTCTTCGGCCTTGTCGCACTGCTGCTGTGCATCCTGGCCTTCGCCAGCAAGCAGGATGAGCGCCTGCTGGTGCTGCTGATCTCGGCCAACGTGGCCTTCGCTCTGCAGTTCCTGTTCCTGGAGAGCTGGACCGCGGCGGCGCTGACCCTGCTGGTGATCGTGCGCATCACCCTGGCCCGCCGCTACCCGGGCAGCGGCAAGGTAATGGCCGGGGTGCTGGCCGCCAGCGGCGTGGCGGCGCTGGCGACCTGGCAGGGCTGGGCGGACCTGCCCGCCGTGGTGGCGATGGTGCTGGGCACGGTGGGCATGTTCCTGCTGCGTGGCATACCCATGCGCGTGATGCTGGGACTGGCGGCCGTGGCCTGGATGCTCAGCCACCTGCTGGCAGGCGCCGTGGGCGGCACCCTGGCCGAGGCGCTGGTGGTGGTCACCAACGCCATCACCATCTGGCGCCTGCTGCGCGCCAGGCGTCGCTACCCCGAGGTGTTCGAGGGCAGCGACGCCTGAACCCGGGGCGTAGCCCTCACTTCATCTCGAAGCCGCGCTTGACCAGGAACTCGCGCATATGCGGACGCAGCTTGGTGTCGAACAGCGGGGTGAGGTTCTGCGACCAGGTGGTGTCCTTGGGGCCGCCCTTGCGCGACTGGTAGTAGGCGTGCATGGCGTCGTCATAGGCCGCCACCAGCTCGCTGTCGTCGCTGTAGGTGTCCTCCTTGAGGATCGCCTCGACCGGCAGGCGCGGCTTCACGTCGGGATCGTGGGCCGGATAGCCCAGGCACATGCCGAACACCGGGTAGACGTGGTCCGGCAGGCCCAGCAGGTCGCTGATCTGCTGGGGATTATTGCGAATGCCGCCGATGTAGCAGATGCCCAGCCCTTCCGATTCCGCGGCAATCGCCACGTTCTGGGCCATCAGGGCGGTATCCACGCTGGCCACCAGCAGCTGCTCGGTCATGCCGCGCACCACCCGCGCACCGGTGCGCTCGGCCGCCTCGGTGGGGCGCTTCATGTCGGCACAGAACACCAGGAAGGCGCCGCAGGTGGCCACGTAGCCCTGCCCCCCGGCCAGCTCGGCGATCGCCTTGCGGTTCGCCGGGTTCTTCACGTGGATGACGCTGTAGGCCTGCACGTGACTGGAGGTGGCGGCGGCCTGGCCGGCACTGACCAGCTCCTCCAGCAGCTCCCGGGAGACCGGCTGGTCGGTGAACTTGCGCACGGAGCGGTGGGACTTGAGCAGTTCAATGGTGGAATTCATGGGACCTCGCTCGGTTGATGTCGCATCGCGTCTGATGGTTGCTTAACAGACTCATTGTTCCACGCCTCGCCCCACCCTTGCACCGCCTTTTGCCGGCGGACTTTTCAGCGACGCCGCGGCTGGGTAGTGTGAACTCCTTCCTGCCCGTTGCCCGCGCGACGCCACGGTGCTCTCCCGGCCACCAACCCTCAGCCCCATCCTCCGAGGCTTACATGAAACGCATCCTTCTCGTCGACAACGGCTCCCTGCGCCCCCAGGCCACGCTCAACCTGCGCCGCCTGGCCGGGGCCCTGGCCCAGGCAACCGGGGAGCCGGTGGAGGCCGCCTCGCTGCTGCACTCCCACAAGATCCCCGCCGACCAGCTGGAGGGGGAGAAGGCGGTGACGCTGGGACCGCTGGCCGAGCGCCTGGCGGCGGAGGGCGTGACCGAGCTGGTCATCTTGCCCTTCTTCTTCGGCCCCAGCCAGGCGCTGACCCGCTACCTGCCGGAGCGCCTGGCGGAGGTGCAGGCAGAGTACCCGCGGCTCTCCATCAAGGTGGCGGCGCCGCTGGTGGACACCCTCGCGGAGCTCGACCTGCGCCTGGCCCGGCTGCTGGCCGACAATGTCCGCCAGGTCATGGGGCACGCTGGCGATCTCGAGCGGCCGACGGTGGTGCTGGTCGATCACGGCAGCCCGATCCCCGAGGTCGCTGCGGTGCGCAACTATGTGGCCGGGCAGCTCGGTGCGCTGCTGAGTGAAGAGGCCGGCTGCGTCACCTTCGCCTCCATGGAGCGGCGGGATGGCGACGAGTATCGCTTCAACGAGCCGCTGCTGGCCGACCTGCTGGCCTCGCGGGCGCTGGCCGGTCGCGAGGTGATCCTGGCCATGCTGTTCCTCTCCCCCGGCCGCCACGCCGGCGAGGGGGGCGACATCGCCGAGATCTGCGAGCAGGCCATGGCGGCGTCACCGGGGCTCACCGTCACCTCCACGCGGCTGGTGGGCGAGCATGAGGGCATCCTGGAGATTCTCGCCAGCCGCGTCGCCCAGGGGCTTGCGGGAGAGGCGCTGCTGGTGGAGATGCCGGCCCAAGGCTGACAGCCCGTGACTGACCGACGGACGACGCCGGAAGAAAACCTGTATCCTGAATACCCCATCGCCGACAGAGACCCCGGAGGACCCATGGGCTGTGCGAGAGTTGCCAGACACTGCCAACGCTGCGAGGGAGAGCTACCCTTCGACATCACCATGGCCTTCCAACCCATCGTGGACCTGGAGCGGCGCGAGATACACGCCTACGAGGCACTGGTGCGGGGGCCCCACGGCGAGCCAGCCGGCCAGGTGCTGGAGAGGGTCACCGACGAGCTGCTCTACCGCTTCGACCAGGTCTGTCGCGTCAGGGCCATCGAGCAGGCCAGTCGGCTGGGCATGCGCGAGTCGCTCTCCATCAACTTCCTGCCCAATGCCGTCTATGAGCCCGAGGCGTGCATCCAGGCCACGCTGGAGGCCTCGCGACGCGTGGGCTGGCCGCTGGAGAAGCTGATCTTTGAGGTCGTCGAATCGGAGCAGATCACCGACCGGGAGCACCTCCACGACATCATCACCGCCTACCGCCGCATGGGCTTCCGGGTCGCCCTGGATGACTTCGGCACCGGCTACGCCAACCTCGACCTGCTCACCGAACTCACCCCGGACAAGCTGAAGCTGGACCGACAGCTGATCCAGGGCTGCCACCACGACCCACGCCGCCAGGCGCTGATCGATGGCATGGTGGCGATGGCACGCCGGCTTGGCATCATCCTGATCGCCGAAGGCGTGGAGGAGGCCGGCGAAGCCCGCTGGCTCTACCAGGCCGGCATCCCCCTGCAGCAGGGCTACTTCTTCGCTCGCCCGGCCCTGGATGCCCTGAGCGATGACCTGGCGTCGGCCTTCGCCGCCGTCCTGGATGTTTCCTCCCCGAAGAGTGCCACCTCATGACGCCGCTACCGGACCGTTTCGACAACATGGCGCGAGTGATCCATGCTGCGCCCATCGGCATCTGCGTGACCGATGCCCGGGGACGCTTCGAGATGGTCAACCCGGCCTACTGCGACTTCTACGGCTACCGTGAGGAGGAGCTGCTGGGCAGGCACTTCACAATGGTGGTACCCGAGGCCAACCGTGCGGCCCTCCAGGAACTGCATGAGCGCTTCATCGCCGGCGAGGACGACGAGGAGCTGGCCCAGGAGTGGGAAGTGCACGGCAAGGACGGCGAGCTGCGCAATATCCTGGCCCGGGCAGCGCGCATCGTCGACGCCGACGGGGCGGTGAAGAAGGTGACCTTCGTGGTGGATATCACCACGCGCAAGGAGATGGAGCAGCGCCTCGAGTTCCTGGCCCGCCACGACGAGCTCACCGGGCTGCTCAATCGGCGTGCCGGCCTGGCGCTGCTGGAGGAGGAGATTGCGCGCAGCCAGCGCTACGCTACCCCGCTCTGCGTGGCGACCTGTGACCTGGACCACTTCAAGCGCGTCAACGACCGCCATGGCCATGCCGCCGGCGACGCCGTGCTGCGCGAGGCGGCCTTGCGCATGCGCTCGACCCTACGCCAGCACGACCATCTGGTGCGCATGGGCGGCGAGGAGTTCATGGTGATCCTGCCCGGCATCTCCCGGCATGAGGGTTGGCGAGCCATGGAGCGGCTGCGGCTGCATCTCGCCGCCACGCCCCTGGAGCAGCCCCCGCTGACGCTGACCCTCTCGGCGGGAGTGGCCGAGCTCGCCGCCGACGAGAGTGCCGATGCGCTGATGGAGCGCGCCGACCGGGCCCTCTATCGCGCCAAGCGCGAGGGGCGCAACCGGGTGCTGGAGGCTGAGCTTCCGGCCATGGGCAAGGCGACCTGATCCCGGTAGCATGGCTCCCGCCAATTCCATCACCCGCGAGGATGCAACGTGAACCCCGAGGACCTGCTGACGCTGGTGAGGATGCGCATGCCCTTCGGCAAGTACCAGGGATGGCTGCTCGCCGACCTGCCGGGCCCCTACCTGGCGTGGTTCTCCCGCGAGGGCTTTCCCGACAGCGAGCTGGGCCGCCTGCTCGCGCTGATGCACGAGATCGACCACAACGGCCTGGGCGGCTTGCTCGAGCCGCTGCGCCGATCCTGACCACCAGGGAACCGAGATGCTGAAAATATCCAACAGCGTTGAGCTCGGCGACTGGGAGATCGAGCTTAACCCGATCCGTGCCCAGGGCGCCGGCGGCCAGAACGTCAACAAGGTGGCCAGCGCCATCCACCTGCGCTTCGATATCCAGCGCTCCAGCCTGCCGCCCTTCTACAAGGAGCGGCTGCTGGCGCTCGGCGACCAGCGCATCAGCCAGGACGGCGTGGTGATCATCAAGGCCCAGCGCTTCCGTACCCAGGAGCAGAACCGCGAGGATGCCCTGGAGCGGCTGCGCGAACTGATTCGCGAGGCGGTGAAGCAGCGCAAGGTGCGCAAGCCCACCCGGCCGACCCGCGGCTCCCAGCGCCGCCGGGTCGACGCCAAGACCCGCAAGGGCAAGACTAAGGCACTGCGCGGCAAAGTGAAGCCATGAGCGACGTCCGCCGGCAGCGCCCGGCCTCGCCCTGCGTCCAGGTCTGCCGCGTACGCGGCGCGGACAGTCTCTGCGAGGGTTGCGGCCGCACCCTAGACGAGATCACCGCCTGGTCACGCCTCGACGAGGACAGCCGAGAGGCCGTCTGGCAACGCCTGGAGGCCGAGGGCTGGTTGGTCAGCGGCAGCGAACCGGCCTGACCCGCCGGCGCGGCTGCCCTCTCAGTGCCGCTTGACGCGCTGGATCCGCCAGGCCAGTACCCCGACGATCCCCAGCCCCAACGGCGCCAGCACAGCCGCGGCCACCGTCGGCACGATGGCGACTCCCAGTGCGTCGAGGCTCTGCAGGCCAAGCTTGAAGAGGCTGAACAGGTAGTAGCTGATCACGATGATCGACAGCCCCTCGACCGCCTTCTGGATCTTCAGCTGGCTGCTGGTTCGCTCGTTGAGGCTCGCGAGCATCTCGGCGTTCTGCTCCTCGATCTCCACCTGGGCGCGGGTCCGCAGCAGGTCGTTGAGCCGGGCCACACTCTCGGCGAGGTCCTGCTGGCGACGGTGGATCGAGTCGCAGAAGTGCACCGTGGGCCGGAAGCGGCGCAGGATGAAGGTGCCGAGCCTGGGGCTCTCGCCAATCCGACTCTCGCGCAGCTCCTCGATGCGGGTGAAGACGATGCGCGAATACGCCTCGGTGGCGCTGAAGCGCCGGCGTGACCGCGCCCCGGAGCGCTCCAGCCGCGCCGAGAGCTCGGAGATCGCTCCCAGCAGCGGCCGCGAGCTCTCCGCCTCACGCTCGGCATTGCGCTCGGAGAGCTCGCCGAGCTCCTGCTCATGGGCCTGCAGCTCGCGCTCCAGCTCCTTGGCCAGCGGCAGTGCCAGGCTGGCCATCATGCGGTAGGTCTCGATCTCCAGCAAGCGGCGCGTCATGCGCCCCAGCCGGAAGGCATCCAGCCCCTGGTTGACCAGCAGCAGGCGATTGACGCCGCTGTCGGTCAGGCGGAAATCGCTCCACACGATGGCATCGCCATCCCCCACCCGCGAGCCGGAGGGGTCGCGAAAGCCGTAGTCGGAGGGCCTGCCGGCCCAGCGATGGGCGGAATCCACCAGCACCTGGGTGGCACTGATCAGCTGGGCGTGATTCGGGCCCACCAGGGTGTCGAGCAGCGCCGGAGGAGCTGGCCAGGCCTCCTCTTCTGGCGCCCGCGGCACCAGCAGCGTGAGGGTCAGGAACTCGGTGTGACGCTCCCACTTCAGGGTCAGGCCCTCGACCTCGAGGATCTGCTGAACCGCCTCGCGGTCCGGCAGCGTACCGATCAGCTCGCCCAGCCGTGCCAGCACGGCCTCGCAGGCGCCGGCCTCGTCGAGCAGGGCATAGTGGTGAAGGGTGGCCGGCTCGTCGAAGTAGATCGAGGGCCGGGCGTGCAGCTCGTTGTGCATTCGCTCGCGCTGTGGGTGCATGGTCATGTCTCGAAAGGGGAAGCCCTCGAGACTAAGACCGTGGACGGCTGCCGCCAAGTGCCTGCGTCAACTCGCCCCGTCCGGACTCAGAGCCAGCGGATGCGCCGGAACAGCCAGATCAAGCCGACGGCGATCGCCAGCATCACGCCGAGCAGTACGAAATAGCCGTAGCGATAGCCGAGCTCTGGCATATGGGCGAAGTTCATCCCGTAGATGCCGGCCAGGAAGGTCAGCGGCACGAAGATGGCGGTGATCACCGTGAGCAGGCGCATGGTGATATTGAGCTGGTGCGAGGAGAGCGAGATATAGCCGTCGATCAGGTCGCCGCAGATGTCGTAGTACATCTGGGTCAAGCTGTGCAGGCGCTCGAAGCGTTCGTGGACGTCGTTGATGGCGTGGAGGGTCTCGTCGACGTCCCGCGGCAGGTGGGCGTAGTCGTAGGCGGTGAGCTCCTGGGTGATGCCCACGTGGTAGTTGAACACCCGGCGCATCTTCACCAGTCGTGAGCGATAGCCGATGAGCAGGCGCATCAGGGCATCATCGCCGCCCTCGACCAGGCCATCCTCCAGGTCGCTCAACTGGTTCTCGAACTGCAGCAGGCTGTCCAGGTAGAAGCCTGCCGAGAGGTACATGGCCCTGAGTGCCACATGCTCCGGTGAGCGTCGCAGCAAGCGCTCGCCCTCGGCACCGTAGAGGCGATCGAGACTGAGCGCGGTATCGGGGTGCAGGCTGAGCAGGAAGCGCTCGCCGATGAAGAAGGCGACGCGCTGGGGCACGAAGTTGAGTTCGGCATCGAAGGAGCCGATCCCGCGGTAGATGATGAGCGTGTGGCCCTCGAATTCCTCGATCTTGGGCGGGTGCCGGTCGCGATGGGCGTCGTCTATGGCCAGCGGGTGGCAGTCGAAGGCCTCCAGCAGCTCCCGCTCGCGGGCCTGCGGCTCGCCCTGCAGGTCGAGCCAAAGGTAGCTGTCCGTGCTCTCCCGCCAGCGCTCGACCAGCGAGGCATCACCGTGGCTGGCAGTGCCGTCACCCTCAACCAGTATCGCTCGAATCATTGCCCTGCCCCCTGCCGGTCGCGGGTCTGGTTCAGGCCTCGTAGGCGGCCTTGAGGCGATAGAACTCGTCGACGATCTCGTCCATGGCCCCGGCGTCGTAGTCGCACAGGCCACTGACCACCAGCTTCTTGGAGCCGGTACCCACCTGCTCGCCACCCGACTGGATACGGAACTCGAGCAGGGTGTCACCACGCTTGCCGTTGACCTCCAGGGAGGAGTCGAGCAGTTCTAGCGCGGGGGTGAGGCCCTCCAGACGCTCCAGGCAGAAGCCCATGCTGTCGTAGATCACCAGCGGCCGGCGAGGGTTGAACATCACGCCCTTCTCTTCCATCAGCGGCTTGAGGTAGTGCGGGAAGTTCTTGCCCGAGAACGAGACATAGCAGCGCGTGAAGGCCTCCACCACCACCTCGTCGTGAGTTACCGCGCCGCCGCGGGAGACCTCCAGGTAACACTTGCCGGCGTCATCGCAGACGCGAATCAGCCCGTCGGCATGCTCCTGGAAGTTCAGCGGGGTACCATCGCCCACCATGTTGAGAAACCGGAACTCCATGCGCTGTGAGAGGCCGAAGCGGGCCAGCACCAGGGCAAACAGCAAGTCTCCGGGCACGCAGAAGCGTCGCGCCTCCGGGTTATGGATAGGGTTGTAGTCGCCGGCGACTCCCTTGGCGAATCGACTGGCCTGCTCCGCCGATATGGTGATGCGGTCCCCTGCCAGCGTATGAAATTCATCGAGAAACATGCGTGACTTGCCTGCGTCGTTGGCGATCCGAAAACGGCCGGCGTCTGCCGGAGCGCTGATGATGCCACAAAACCGCCTTCGGGGAGACAGGACCCCGCTGCCCGCCCCGCTACTCCTTTGGTGGTAAGGCTTTGCGCCTATATTGCGGTGCACTGGCGGTGTTAGAATAGGCGCGCTTTCTCACCCTTCCCACGAACCTCGTTTTCGGGACTCAACGCCATGCCATCCTTCGGATACCCAACCCTACGGCCCCGGCATACCGCCTGGTGGTCGGGATGCCTCGTGCTTGTCTGCCTGCTGTTCAGCCCCGCGGCCTTCGCCGTGACGGGCGAGCTGGACCTCACCAACTCCGTGGTCGGCCTTATCGCCGTGAGTATCTTCGTCCTCGCCTATGCGCTCGTCATGGGCGAGGAGAAGCTGCACATGCGCAAGTCCAAGCCGGTTCTGGTCGCCGCGGGCATCATCTGGGCGCTGATCGGCTGGGTCTACGTGCAGGCCGGCATGCCTGCCGAGGCCGAGCACGCCTTCCGCGCCACCCTGCTCGAATTCACCGAGCTGATGCTCTTCCTGCTGGTGGCGATGACCTACATCAATGCCCTGGACGAGCGCCGCGCCTTCGATGTGCTGCGCAGCTGGATGGTGCGCAAGGGCTTCACCTACCGCCAGCTGTTCTGGATCACCGGCGGCCTGGCCTTCGTGATCTCTCCCATTGCCGACAACCTGACCACAGCCCTGCTGATGTGCGCGGTGGTGACCAAGGTCGCCGAGGGCGACAAGCGCTTCATCAACCTGGCCTGCGTCAATATCGTGGTGGCGGCCAACGCCGGCGGTGCCTTCAGCCCCTTCGGCGACATCACCACGCTGATGGTATGGCAGGCCGGCATGATCCAGTTCCAGGAGTTCTTCGTCCTGCTGCTGCCCTCGCTGGTCAACTTCCTGATCCCTGCGGTGGCGATGACCCTGTTCATCAAGAACCGCAAGCCGGACAGCCTCGAGGAAGAGGTCTGGCTCAAGCGTGGTGCACGCCGCATCGTGGCGCTGTTCCTGCTCACCGTGGCTACCGCCGTGGCCTGCCACACCTTCCTGCACCTGCCGCCGGTGCTGGGCATGATGACCGGCCTCGGCTACCTCCAGTTCTTCGGCTACTACCTGCGCCGCACCCTGCCCCGCTCGCTGGAGAAGAAGCGCACCCGCTATGCCCGCCGCGGCGACGACAAGAAGCTCGCCCAGCTGGGTAGCGTGGTGCCCTTCGATGTCTTCAACCGTGTGGCACGCGCCGAGTGGGACACCCTGCTGTTCTTCTACGGGGTGGTGATGTGTGTCGGCGGCCTGGGCTACATGGGTTACCTGGCGATGCTCTCCGAGTCGCTCTACACCGGCTGGGGAGCCACCAACGCCAACATCGCCCTGGGCCTGATCTCGGCGGTGGTCGATAACATCCCGGTGATGTTCGCGGTGCTGACCATGGAACCCGACATGTCCCACGGCCACTGGCTGCTGATCACCCTCACCGCCGGCGTTGGCGGCAGCCTGCTCTCCATCGGCTCCGCCGCCGGGGTGGCACTGATGGGCCAGGCCCGCGGCAACTATACCTTCATGGGCCACCTTCGCTGGGCCCCGGTGATCGCTGTTGGCTATGCGGCCAGCATCGCCACCCACCTGTGGCTCAACGCCGAGACGTTTCAGGTCTTCGGCTGAGCAAGCCTGCCCGGCGGCGGTGCCGCCGGGCAGCCTGCGTTGAAGCCCCCGCTTTACATTCCCTTCCCTTCATGTAGCGTATTACCAGATGCCCGTCACGGCACACCGCTGCGTGTCGGCGCGACCACGGTCAGCGCGAGGCCTGTACCCGTGACATAACATAGGGAAGCCGATACGCCATGACGACACGCTGCCACCTCGCCTCGCTGCCATCTCGCGACGTATCTCTGCTCGAGGTCGAGACATGGCGTGGCTGAGAGCCGCCCTGCTGCTCTGCCTGTTGCCCCTGATGGGGACAAAGGCCGTTGCCGACGAACCGCCCGTGCTGCTGGTCGCCCATCCGGACGTCACCACCCAACGCCTCACGCGCGACACCACCCGGGCCATCTTCGCCATGCGCCAGCGTACCTGGCCGAACGGCCAGGCCGCACGGGTCTTCGTGCTGCCCAATGACCACCCGGTGCACGAGCGCTTCGTCAAGGAGCGCCTCACCGTCTATCCCCATCAACTGCAGCTGGCATGGGACCGCATGGTCTTCTCCGGCACCGGCCAGGCGCCGGACCGCGTGAGACACCAGGCCGAGATGCTCGAGCGTATTGCCACCACCCCCGGCGCAATGGGCTATCTGGAGAGGGAGTACCTGGATGACCGTATCCAAGTCATTTCAATGGATTGAAGGACGACGCGCGCTCGTCCTGGCGACCGCGCTGACGAGCCTGTCGGCACCGGCACTCGCCAGCGAGAAGGTGCTGGATACCCTCCAGATGCATGGCTTCCTCAGCCAGGCGCTGGTGATCACCGACGATAACAACTTCTTCGGTCCCAGCAGTGAAGACGGCGGCAGCCTGAAGTACACCGAGATCGGAGCCAATGTCTCGCTCCGTCCCCACGAGAACGTGCTCCTGGCAGCCCAGGTGCTCAGCCGACGTGCCGGGGGAGATGGCAGCGATGCCAGACCGGTTCTGGATTATGGGGTACTCGATTATCAGATGGTTTCCAATCAGGAAAGAACCTTTGGCATTCAACTGGGGCGCAGTAAAAACCCATTCGGCTTCTATAACCAGACTCGCGATGTCGCCTTCACGCGCCCCAGCATCCTGCTGCCCCAGTCGATCTATTTCGACCGGACACGCTCTCTGGCACTTTCCGGTGACGGAGCCGCCCTCTATTACGAAGAAAACTTCCCCAGAGGCACGCTGAGAACGCAGGTAGGCTTTGGAAAACCTCAAGCAGAGGATGACTTGCGGCGCACAATGAGGCTGGAAGATACGCCAGGAGAACTTGAGCCACGCGATTCCACCATTGCGCAAATAAAGTACGAGCACGATGGTGGAAGGGTCATCGCGGCGATCAGCACCGCAAGCGCCAAGGCCAGGTTCGAGCCTCAGGCCCCCCACCTCAATAGTGGCGACTTCCACTTTGAGCCTTGGGTAATTTCACTGCAATACAACGAAGAGCTCTGGAGCCTTACTGGCGAGTATGCAATACGTAAGTCCACACTTGAGGGATTCGCAAACCCCTTCCTTAACTTCGATGTCACTGGCGAAAGCTGGTATCTGCAATATACTCGCCGCTTCCATGACAACTGGCAGTGGCTGGTGCGCTACGACAGCCTGACCAGCAATCGCGATGATCGCTCAGGCAGTGCCTACGAAGCCAGTGGGGCTGGCCCCGCACACAGCCAGTACGCTGATGACCTCACGTTGGGGCTGCAGTGGAATGTGAGTCACCGCCTGATGCTGGCTGCGGAGTATCATCGTGTCGATGGGACCGGATGGCTACCCGTGCAGGATAACCCCGACCCTTCAGAGACAAGTGACCGCTGGAACATGATGCTATTCCAGCTCTCCCTGCGCTTCTAGGCGCCCGCATTGGACCAGGAAGCCTCGGCGAGATGAGTTCAGCGAGTCAATCTAAATCACCCCGCCATCGCCTCAGCCTGACCTGGCGCGTTATCGCGCTGAGCAGCATGCTGGTACTCGGTCTGGTCTTGGCCTTTTCCTGGGTCGGCCATGCCAATCTCACGCGTCAGTTCGAGGAGAGCCGCGCCGAGAGTGCGCGACGCCAGGCCGGTGAGATACGGCTGGCGATGGAACGTTCCGCTGAGGGGGTACGTCAGCTGGCGTCGCTGGTCGCCGCTACCCAGGGGTTGGGCGCCGCCCTAACCCGGCGCACCGGCGAGGCGCTACTCGAGAGCCTTGGGCCGCAGTGGCCGACCCTGCAGCTGGAATCGGGAGTCGACGAGATCCTGCTGTTCGACGCCGAAGGTAACAGGGCTGCCCAGTGGGGCACTTCTCAGGCAGAGAACGGCCGACCGGTACAGCAGTGGGTGCACAAGGTGATGGAGTCCGAAACGCCATTGACAGCCCTGCGCTGCTCCAGTGACTGCCGCCAGTACGCCGCCGTGCCGGTACTGGTCGAAGGCCGAAGCACCGGTGTAGTGATCCTGTCGCGCTCGCTGGCCGACGTCATGCGCCAGGCCCACCAGATCGCTGAGGGTGACGTTGCCCTGCTGGTCACTGGTGACCTGCAGGACACCGATATCTCCGACGAGCGCCAGCTGCCACGATGGCAGGGACAGCTGATCGCCCTGACCGGGCAGGAGCGCAGCCTGCCGCTGATGCAGCAGGCGTCATACGAGGCCTCTTTGGACGAGCTCACCGGGACCCCACGCCGCTTCAACCACATGGGCCGGGAAATGGAGCTGAGCGCGGTACGTATGGATGAAGACGGCGACCACCGCAGCACCGGCTATGTGCTCTTCACCAACGATATCACCGACCAGATCCAGGCCATCAGACAGGATACCCGCACCCTGGCGATGATTGGTCTCGGCGGCTGGCTGGCCGCGGAACTGCTCCTGCTGGCCATCCTGCTCAGCCCCATGGCCCGTCTTCGACGTATCTCGGGTGTGTTGCCGAACCTCGCCCAGGGGGATTTTGACCAGGTTCGAAATGCCGTGTCCGCCCCCTCCACCCGGCTTTCGGATGAGATCGATATCCTCGAGGGCTCGACGCTGCGCCTCGCCAACCAGCTGGAGACCCTGGAAAAGGAGGTCAACTCCCGCGGCGAACAGCTCGCGCAGCGGGTGGACGAGTTGGCACACGAGCGGGACTTTATCGGTAGCCTGCTGGATACCGCGCGTGTCTTCATCATTACCCAGGATGCTGATGGACGGATCTCCCTGGTCAATAACTACGCCCTTTCGGTGATGGGAGTAGGCGAGAAGCTGCTGCTCGGGCGCCTCTTCGACGATGTCTTTGGAGGACAACGCCAGTCGCTGGCTGGCAACGATGGCAAGGGACAGGAAGAGCGGCAGCTCACTACCGCCGACGGCAAGCGGCATACCATCGCCTGGTACCACGCCCTTCTTCCTGCGGGCCCCGACGAGCCCGATGGTCGCATCTCCGTCGGCCTCGACATCACCGAGCGAAAGGCCGCCGAGGCACGCCTGACCTGGCTCGCCGAGTGTGACCCCCTGACCGGGCTCTACAACCGTCGCTTCCTCAAGGAGGCTCTCGACACAGCCATCACCCAGGGGTATTCGGGCGCCCTGCTGCTGCTCGATCTGGACCAGTTCAAGGACGTCAACGAGCTGAGCGGCCACCAGGCGGGGGACCAACTGCTGCGCAAGGTCGCCACGGTGCTGGGCGAGGAACTGGGCCACCGTGGCACGCTGGCCAGACTCGGCGGTGACGAATTCGCCCTGATGGTAAGCGGCGCAGACGAGATCCTGGCGACCCGCATCGCCCAGCAGGTCAACCAGATCCTGGCCACGGTCGTGCTCGACGTCGGGGAGCGCCGCCACCGCGCGGGAGCCAGCGTCGGGATCGCGCTATTTCCGATACACGGCGACAATGCCATCGATCTGATGGCCAGTGCCGACATGGCCATGTACAAGGCTAAGGCCTCCACCAGCCAACGCTGGCACCTTCTCTCGACCCTTGAGGACGCCCGCGGAGAACTCCAGGAGCGTGTCTACTGGGAGGAGCGCATCCACCGCGCCTTGGAGGAACACAGCTTCGAGCTGATGGTGCAACCCATCGTGCGCCTGGAGGACCGTGATATTCGCCACTATGAGGTGCTACTGAGGATGCAGGACGAGGTCGGCAAGTTGATCTCACCTGGCGTTTTTATCCCGGTGGCAGAACGCAGTGGACAGATACTGCAGATTGACCGCTGGGTGATTCACCATGCGCTGAGGGCGCTGGCCCAGATCAACGACAGCGATATCAGCCTGGCCATCAATCTGTCGGGACAGTCGCTCCATGACGGTGGCTTGACGCAGTATCTGGCCAGCGAACTCTGTGCCAGCGGAGCGACTCCCGGGCAGTTGATCCTTGAGGTGACAGAGACCGCCGCGGTGACGGATTTCTCGACGGCGCGAGGCGTCCTCCAGTCCCTTCGTGAACTCGGTTGCCGCACCGCGCTTGACGATTTCGGTGTCGGATTCAGCAGCTTCCACTATCTGGGCCAGCTGCCGGTGGACTACATCAAGATCGATGGCAGCTTTATCCGCAACCTGCCAGTCGATGCCGATAGCCGGGTTATCGTCAAGGCAATCGCCGATATCGCCACCGGCTTCGGAAAACAGGCGATTGCGGAGTTTGTCGACCAAGAAGCTCTTGTTCCTATCCTGCGCTCTTATGGCATCTCCTACGGCCAGGGCTATCACCTCGGAAAACCCATGGAAATTAGTAAAGCCTTTACCTTTTCGAGTATTGGTAAGCCCTCGACTGACAACCTTATGAAAGGGAAAAAAATGGAATGAAGACTTCCGCGTCCACCAACGAAGCCCCTCAGGATATGGAACCTCTTCTGGCACGATTCATGGATGAGTTCAGCTTCCAGCTTGCCGTAAGCGAGGCTGAAAAAGAGGAAGTCTTCCGCCTTCGCCATGATGTCTACTGTGAAGAGCTAAAGGGCATTGATCCCGCAGATCTGAAGCGACGCCTTGAATATGATGTATTTGACAGAAATGCGCTTCACTGTCTCATCCGTCATCGGAGAACCGGATTAATTGCTGCATGCACTCGATTAGTCATGCCTCAACCAGGCGCTCTTCCCCCACTAGACAAGCTGCCTCTTCAATCCTATGCAGAAGAGAGCCTCTACTCCACACCCCTCCACCCTGACAATCTTTCCAAATCCAGTTATTACGAAATCTCACGACTGGCAATTGCACGTGAATTCAGGCTTCGCTTCAAGGGAAATGAAGTCCCCGGAGTGACGGACAACCCCCACCAGTTCACTGAAAAAGAGCAAGAAATATTTTCATTCCTGGTCAGCGCACTATTCCTGACGGGATACGCAGCGGGGAGACTGACCGGCAAAAGCCTGGCGTTTGCCATGATGGAACCGAGACTACGTCGCCTTCTATCCATGTCAGGCTTTTACTTCACCCAGATCGGTGAGCCAATCAACCTGCACGGCAGAAGAAGCGCCTACTGCATAAACCGGCAGCAGGCCGAGGCAGGGATGAACAGGCAGTTACTACCTCTCTACCGGCATATCCAGGAACAGCTCTCTCAACAACTGGAACGGATGGAGACGCCTCAAGATAGGGCCGCCATGAACACGTGATGCTCAAGGCGATACTGGTCCCGGATAGAGCCGCCCCTGCCACCCCAGCACCATGATCGCCAGCACGTTGCGGTGCTCTCCCCTCTCCAGGTCGGTGCTGCCGCCTGGCGAGGGAATCATGCCGCTGGCTGGGTCCACCGCTGCGGCCAGGGCATCGCGAACTCGCCCGACCAGCGGATGCCCATCGCGACCGGTGAGCAGGAAGCTCAGCGCCACCTCCGCCTGGATATCCTCGGTGGCATCGCGCATGATCCGCCCCGCTTGCGCCTCGAATGATTCAAGTACCCAGGCATACGCCTCGGCATCCACTTCCTGCTGGTAGTAACGGCTGGCGGCAATGACGAAGTGAGTCAAACCATAGAGCCAGTTGCGGTACTCCTCAGTGGTCAGGGTCGCCAGTGTGTCGGGGGGATAGCGCCGCCGGAAGGCGGCCTCCACCTCACGGCGCAGGTCCATCACCCCGAGCTGATGGAGGAAATGCACCTGATTGGCGACCTGGGCGGCATACACTCCCAGCACGTCGGGGTCGGTCAGGAACGCTGCCCAGGGCAGGTCTCCCAGGTACTCCAGCGCCCGCTCGTGGTCGGTGATCTCGTCCAGCATGCCGTGGTAGTGCGCCTGCACCAGCCGGAACAGCAGGCCACGAGCGTAGGCGACCTCCTCCCACTCGGTGAACATCTCGGCCCGGGCACGCTGCTTCTCGGTGCGCCGCGGGTAGCCCTCGACACTCTGCCTGGAGAGCCGTTCGACCTGCCCCGGCACCGCCAACTCGGCGATCTCGGCCTCGAGGCGCTCCTCCAGATGCGCCATGTACTCGCGATTGGCCGGCAGGTAACGCGCATCACCGGTCACTCGGTAGAGGCGCTGGGCGTAGTGGCGGCGCTTGCTGGTGGAGAACTCGGGCAACACTGCCTCATAGGTCGCCCGGATTCGCTCGGCCGCAAGGCGGTGGCGTTCGGCAGGGTCGACAGCAGATGGCTGCACGGCGCAGGCCGAGAGCTGCATCACCAGCACAGACAGGGCAAGCCATGACAGCAGCCGCATATGGAGGTTCGGCTGACTCATGAGCGATTTCTCCTGCGTCGTGACTGATCGGGGCGAATCATGCGCACCCGCATCTTGGGCTGCAGCGGCTCTGGTGGGGGCCTGGACGCCTGGCCGGCGTCGAGGGGTGGCTCGGCGGGCGGAGTGGACGCCTCCGCACGCGGAATCTCCACCCAGGCGAAGGTCGGCAACGCCAGATGCCAGTGGATCGCGGCCAGGCGCAGGCCCAGCGTGGTCATCAGCGACAGGGCGATGGCCAGCGGACCGGGGGCTCCCAGGGCATCCAGGCCGACATAGGTGATGCCACCGGCAATGGCCGCGGTGGCATAGATCTCCTCGCGCAGCACCATCGGCACGCGGCGGGCCAGCATATCGCGAACCATGCCGCCGGCCACCCCGGTCATCATCCCCATCAGCACCGCGACCAGCCCGGACGTACCGAGGAGCAGCGCCTTGTGGGCACCAATCACCACGAACAGCGCCAGCCCGAAGGCGTCAGCCACGGGCAGGAATCCACGCGACAGGCGATGGATGTAGTGGAACCCCAGGATGGCAAGCCCCACCGTGACCAGGATCACCCACAGGTAGGTAGGGTCGGTGACCCAGAACACCGGACGCACGCCGAGCACCAGGTCGCGCAGCGTGCCGCCACCGATGCCGGTCACCGCGGCCAGCACCAGCATGCCGAAGGGATCCATGCGCGAACGGCAGGCGAGCATCACGCCCGACAGCGCAAAGACGATCACCCCCGCCATGTCCAACCAGTAGATCAGCCCGTTCACCGTCCTGACTCCTTACGCCGGCCCGCCTCGAATGGCCGCACAGCATAGACCAATTCCCGCTGCGTGGAAGAGGGTCAATACCTGCCTGTGCCGAACCGGGCCAGCTGCATCTCGCGCAGGCGACTGAGGGTGCGCCGGAAGGGAAAGGCCAGATGGCCATGAGGATAGAGCTGCTCCATGGCCACCTCTGCCTCCACATATAGCGGCGTGCGCCGGTCGTAGCACTCGTCGACCAGCGCGATGAAGCGGCGCACGCCGTCATCGCGCCGGGACAGCGGCGGCAACTCCCGATCTCCCGCCTCGACCCGACTGACCCCATCCTCGGTACCCCGGGCGATGCCGCCCGCCAGGCGGGTATCGCTCAGGCAGGGCACTCCATCCAGCAGGATATGCTGGAAACGGTCGACCAGCTCGATGAAATCCAGCGCCGCAAGGGGCTGTTCGCAGAGCTCCGCATAGCCGCACCACACCGCCGAGTCGCTGCGTGCACGCACCGCAATGGCGCGATGGCCCAGTTCGATGGGTGCCGTTTCCCTCTGCTGGCCCTCGCTCAGACGGGCGAAGAGCCCCGCCAGGGGGCTCGCCTGGTCAGGCTCGGTGACCCAGAAGCGCTGCCGGGCTCGCCCGGGATGCAGGCGATGATCCTGGCCGCCGTCGAGCTCGATCGCCTGCATCTGCCGCTCGATGGCGTCGATGGCCGGCAGGAAGCGTTCGCGGTTGAAGCCATCGGCATACAGCTGGCGAGGTGCCTGGTTGGAGGTGCAGACCAGCACCACGCCCCGGTCGAAGAGCGCCGTCAACAGGCGGCCGAGCAGCATGGCATCGGCGATGTCGCTGACAAAAAGCTCGTCGAGGCAGAGCACCCGGACCTCGGCGGCAAGCTCGCGGGCCAGGGCCAGCAGGGGATCGGGCGTGCCACCGAGCTGGAACTGGCGACGATGCACCCAGCGCATGAAGTGGTGGAAGTGCTGGCGACGGGCGGGCACGCGCAGGCCATGGTGGAAGGCATCCATCAGCCAGGTCTTGCCGCGCCCTACCGGCCCCCATAGATAGACACCGTGGACACCCAGCGCCTCACCATGCAAGGCGTCGAAGCAGGCCTCGAGGGCCTCGGCAGCACACCGCTGGGACTCGTCGGCAACGAACCCCTGGTGAACCAGGGCCTCGCGGTAGGCGGCCAGGGGCGAGGACAGCACGGGCTGGTGGCTGACCTCTTCATCGTTGCCCTGGCGTGTCACGCCCCCTCCAGCTGGAAGGGATAGACGCTGCCGATGCCGAGCAGCTGGCTCAGCTCATCCAGGGCCGTCAACGACTCCCTGGCCAGCGCCGGGTCGGCGAGATCCTCGGGGGTGAGGCGATCGCGATAATGGCGCTCCACCCAGGCGACCAACTCGGCGTAGAGAACCTCATCGAGCAGCACCCGGCCGGAGAGCGCGGCGCGCTCCTTGGCGGAGAGCACCACCCGCAGGCGCAGGCAGGCGGGGCCGCCGCCGTTGCGCATGCTCTGCTTGACGTCCTTGACCAAGACCTCGCCGATGGGATTGGCCCCGGCCAGCAGATGGTCCTGCAGGGTGCGCCAGACCGCCTCGTTTTCCTGGCACTCGCCGGGCACCACCAGGGTCATGGAGCCGTCCGGGTTGCTGAGCAGCTGGGAGTTGAAGAGGTAGGAAGAGACCGCATTCGTCAGGCTTACGGCCTCACCCGGGATGCGCAGCGGGATCAGCGGCGCGTTCATGCGCTCGCGCAACGCCTCGAGGGTTCCCGCCTCGTCGAGGAAGGCCATCTCGTGGTAGAGCAGCACCGGACCGTTGCCCACCGCGATGACGTCGTTATGGAAGACGCCGGCGTCGATGGCATCGGGGTGCTGCTGGGCGAACACCGCCTGGGACTCGGCGAGACCGTGCTGACGGGCCACCGCCTGGCTCGCCTCCAGGGTCTGGCGCGCCGGGAAGCGCCGCGGCGCCGGGCTCTCCTCGGTGCCCCAGCCAAACGCGGTACGACCGTAGACGTAGAGGTGCACCCCCGGCTCGCCGTGGTCGCCGGCCAGGCGGGTATGGTTGGCCGCGCCCTCGTCGGAGAAGGCCGGGGTGGCTGGCAGCACCGGATGGTGGGTGAAGCGAGCCGAGTCGCGGAAGATCGCCGCCAGCACCCGGCCGGTGGTGGCGGGTTCAAGGAAGCGGTGGAAGCTCGACTGCAGGTTGGCCGGGGTGAAGTGCACCCGGCCATCCGGGGCATCGAGGCTCGGCGTCACGGTAGCGGCGTTGGCGGTCCACATGCTGGAAGCGGAACATACCGCGCGCAGGATCTGCGGAGCCTCGCCGGCAGCCCGGGCCAGCACTCGCTCGTCGCTGCCGGTGAAGCCCAGGGCACGCAGGGCACCGAGATCCGGACGCTGCTGGGGCGGCAGCACCCCCTGGGCGTAACCGGCGTCCAGCAGCGCCTTCATCTTGGCCAGCCCCTGCAAGGCCCCCTCCCGAGGGTTGGCTTCCAGGCCGCCATGGCTCATCGAGGCCACATTGCCCAGCGCCAGGCCGGCATAGTTGTGGGTGGGCCCCACCAGGCCGTCGAAGTTGACCTCGCGGTAGTCCGCGTCGTGCTGTGCCTTCTTCAGGTCCTCGCTCACAGGCTCACTCCCGGCGGCAACTGGTCCGGCAGGTGCAGGTCCTCGCTCTCCATGGAGGCCACCGGGTAGGCGCAATAGTCCGCCGCATAGTAGGCACTCGGACGATGGTTGCCGCTCTCGCCCACACCGCCGAAGGGGGCATCCCCGGAGGCACCGGTGGTCTGGCGGTTCCAGTTGACGATGCCGGCGCGGATGCGCAGCAGGAAGTCATCCCAGTCGGCGCGCTCGCCGCCGATCAGCCCGGCGGAGAGACCATAGCGGGTATCGTTGGCAAGCTCGATCGCCTCTTCCCAACTGCGGTAGCGATACACCTTGAGCAGCGGGCCAAAGTG
This sequence comes from Halomonas sp. C10-5, assembly GCF_057169305.1. Taxonomy (NCBI): domain Bacteria; kingdom Pseudomonadati; phylum Pseudomonadota; class Gammaproteobacteria; order Oceanospirillales; family Halomonadaceae; genus Halomonas; species Halomonas sp. C10-5. The sequence continues at coordinate 635,911 of NZ_CP175665.1, read as the reverse complement.
CTCCTCGTCGGGTACCTCAAGGCCGCTGACATCGATCAGCGCCGGGCTGAGCAGGCTGGTGTTCTCCTCAAGACGCTCCATGCGCGCCAGGACCGTGCCGCCGAGCGCCTCCAGTGCTTCCTGGGCCGCCAGCAGGCCGTCGGCGGCGGCCACGCTGACCAGGCCAGAGTAGAAAGGCGCCGGCTCGCTGAAGGGGGCGGCCACCCGCAGTCGCGAGATGGCATCCGCCAGAGCCTCAAGGAGACGATCACCCACCTGGCCCTCGGGCACGATCAGGCGCCGTGCACAGGTGCAGCGCTGGCCGCCTGAGAGGAAGGCCGACTGCAGGATGGTCAGCACCGCGGCATCCTGGTCGGGCACATCCTTGATCACCAGCGGGTTGTTGCCACCCAGCTCGAGGGCCAGGATCTTGTCCAGCTGGCCGGCGAACTGGCGATGCAGGATGCCCCCCACCTTGGCGCTGCCGGTAAACAGCAGGCCATCGATGCCGGGATTCGAGGCCAGCGCCTGGCCGGTCTCGGCACCGCCCTGCACCAGGTTGATCACGCCGGCCGGCAGGCCCGCCTCCTGCCAGCACTGCAGGGTCAGATCGGCGGTGAGCGGCGACTGCTCGCTGGGCTTGAATACCACGCTGTTGCCGGCCAGCAGCGCCGGCACCATGTGCCCATTGGGCAGGTGACCGGGGAAGTTGTAGGGACCGAACACAGCCATCACCCCGTGGGGACGATGGCGCAGCACGGCGCGGGCCTCGCCCAGATCCCGCTCGCGTTCACCGGTGCGCTCCTGGCAGGCGCGGATGGAGATCGCCACCTTGCCGATCATGGCGCCCACCTCGGTGCGCGCCTCCCACAGCGGCTTGCCGGTCTCATGGGCGATGGCGGTGGCCAGCGCCTCGCGGTGATTCTCCAGCACCTCGCGGAAGCGCTCCACCATTGCCTGTCGCTCGGCGAAGGGAGTACGCGCCCAGGCCGGGAAGGCCTCGCGGGCCGCGGCCACCGCGGCATCGACATCCTCGGTGCCGGCCCCGTTGCCCTGCCACAGCCGTTCGCCGGTGATCCCGTCATGCTTGGTGAAGTGCTCGGCGGTGCCCGCATGCCAGCGGCCACCGATCAGCAGCGCCTGTGTCGGCTTCATGATGCTTCCTCCTCGGTATCCAGGATACGCAGGCTGGCGCCCTCCTCCACCTCGAGGCGCGCCGCCTCTACAGGGCTCAGGCGCAGGCGGCCCTCGGCATCGGGGCCGCACCCCACCCAGGCGGCACGGAAGTGCGCCATCTCGGTGGTGGCGGCCAGCCAGCGCGGGCGCTCGCCCGCCTCGTCCAGGGTGGGGTCGACGGTGACCGTGCAGCGTCGCGACAGGCGCACGCCACGCACATCATCGATATAGGCCTCCACGGTGGGCCCGCCGTCAAAGATGTCCACGAACCCCTCCCAGCGCAGTCCCTCCTTCTTGAGCATGGCCAGGGCCGGCCGCGTCTGCTCGTGCACCTGGCCGATGCAGGCCCTCGCCTCATCGGAAAGGAAGGGGGTGTAGATCGGGTACTTGGGCATCAGTTCGCCGATGAAGCTCTTCTGGCCCAGGCCGGTGAGTCGGTCGGCCTCGTCGAAGTCCATGGGAAAGAAGTGACTGCCCAGGCAGTGCCAGAAGGGACTCCTGCCCTGCTCGTCGAAGACACCGCGCATCTCCGCCAGCACCTTCTCGGGAAAGCGGTCGCGAAACTCCGCCATGAACAGCCAGCGCACCATGGAGAGCAGCGCCCCGTTGCGCTCACCGCGACGGTCACTGCCGCGGTAGGCGGGACGCAGGAACAACGAGGCTACCTCGGCATTGCCGGTATGGTCGGAGCACAGGAAGAGGGTGTCGATGGTCCGGTGCAGGTCGAGCTGTACCGAGGAGTGGGCCAGGGTCCCCAGGCGATAGTGATAGAAGGGCACCTCTCGGCCCACCTCGCCCTCGATGGCGCAGCAGCCGGCCAGCTGGCCACTGGTCTCGTCCTCGAGCACGAAGAAGTAGTTGCGCCGCCCCGGCGGGGTGCGCTCGAGGAAGGCCTCCTCGGTGGCGGTGATCTTGGCGGCCAGGAAGTCACGGTTGTCGGGCAGCGAGGTGAAGCCCACACCGGTCTCCCGGGCCAGGGCCTGCAGCTCCTCCAGGTCGCCTTCGGCGATGGGTCGGATACGCATCACAGTTCCCCCTCGTCGTAGCCCGTATCGTGCGCCTCGACACTGCCGTCCTCTCCCCCGGGCAGGGCCAGCGGCGCGGCCAGCACGGCACGCCCCTCCTCCACGCCCAGCACCTGGGCATGTTCCGGCGACAGCATCAGCTGGCCGGTGGGGGACAGCGCATAGCGCGCCACCACACAGCGGAAATCGGCCAGGCGCTGGTTGGCGACCATGGCCGGCTCGGCGTCGGGCAGGGTATGGGCGGGACGGATGCGCACCGGATGCCAGGCGGCACGCCGGAAGCTCTGCAGGCGTTCGCGCTCGGCCTTGATCACCGGGCCGGCATCGAAGATGTCGACGTGGCGAGAGCGCTGGAACCCCTCGGCCAGCATCTCCGCCAGGGCGAACTCATGTTCGGGGTGCTCACGGCCGATGGCGGCCCTTGCCTGGGGGGTGAGCAGAGGCAGGTAAAGCGGGAATTGCGGCATCACCTCGGCGATGAAGCTCTTCGAGCGCACCCCCGCCAGGTAGTTGATCTCCTCGAAATCACGCACGAAGAAGTGCTGACCCACGCTGTTCCAGAACGGCGATTGCCCGGTATCGTCCAGAAAGCCCGGGAAGGCCATCGCCAGCAGCGTGGCGAAGCGCTCGGGATACTGGGCGATCAGCATCAGACGCGCCCGGCGCAACAGGCTCTCGGCACTGGTACCCCGGTAGCGCGGCGCCAGCGAGTAGGCACACAACAGGCTCGCCTCGGAGACCTCATGGGAGAGCGCCAGGGTCTGCACCTCGCGGCGCACGTTGAGCTGCTGGGAGGCGTGGATTAGCGTCTCCTGGCGGTAGGTGTAGTAGGCATCCTGGGCACCGGCCTGGGCACGCACCGTGGCAGTACCCGCCACCTCGCCGCGAGCCAGGTCCTCGAGCACGAAGGTGTAGTGTTCGTCGCCGGGGCACTCCACCGCCGCCGCAAAGGCCTGACGGGAACGCGCGATACGCTCCTCGAGGCGGTCGCGATGAGCCGGCAGGTTGGTGAGCCGTGGCACCGCTTCCCCCGCCAGTCGCTCCAGGGAGGGCAGGTCCGCCGGCGCGATGGGCCGTACGACAAGCATGGCGGCGTCTCCCGGTTTCACGAAGCGGCGACCAGACGCGCCACGGCGCGCTCCAGGCGAGCCATCCCCTCGGCGATGTCGGCTTCGGGAATCACCAGCGAGGGCGCCATGCGCAGCACGTTGGGTCCGGCGATCAGCGCCATCAGCCCCTCCTCGATGGCCAGCGGCAGGATGTCCTTGGCACGGTCGCGCCACGCCTCGCTCATCTCGGCGCCGACCAGCAGACCCATGCCACGGATCTCCTTGAACACCCCGTGGCGAGCATTGATCGCCTCCAGGTGCTCGCGGAAGAGTTCGTGGCGACGCTGGACGCCTTCCAGCACCTCGGAGGTGTCGATGTACTCGATGGCCGCCAGGGCCACCGCCGAGGCCAGCGGGTTGCCGCCGTAGGTGGAGCCGTGGGTGCCCATGGAGAAGGCCGGGGCGACACGGTCGGTGGTCAGCATGGCGCCCACCGGGAAGCCGCCGCCCAGCGCCTTGGCACTGGTCAGGATGTCCGGGGTCACGCCGAGCTGCTGGTAGGCGTAGAGCGAGCCGGTACGGCCCACGCCGGTCTGCACCTCGTCGAAGATCAACAGCGCGTCGTGGGCGTCGCACAGGTCGCGCAGCCCCTGCAGGAACTCACGCTGGCCGGGCAGCACGCCGCCCTCGCCCTGCATCGGCTCCACCATCACCGCGCAGGTGTCGTCGTTGATCAGGTCGCGCACGCTGTCGAGGTTGTTGTACTCGCCGTGGACGATGCCGCCGGGCACCGGACCGAAGCCCTGGGCGTACTTGGGCTGGCCGCCCACGCTGACGGTGAAGAAGGTGCGCCCGTGGAACGCCTGGCCGAAGGAGACGATACGGTGCTTGTGCTCGCCGTCCTGGTCGAAGGCCCAGCGCCGCGCCAGCTTGAGTGCCGCCTCGTTGGCCTCGCCGCCGGAGGAGCAGAGGAACACCTTGTCGGCGAAGGTGCGCTCCACTAGGGCCCGGGCCAGCTTCAGCGCGGGCTCGTTGGTATATACATTGGAGAGGTGCCAGAGTCGGTCGGCCTGCTCCTTCAGGGCATCGACCAGCACCGGATGGCAGTGGCCCAGGCCGTTGACGGCGATGCCGCCGGCGAAGTCGATATATTCTCGGCCCTGCTGGTCCCACAGGCGGCTACCCTCGCCGCGCACCGGAATCACCTGCTGGGGGGCATAGTTCGGCACCATGTAGCGATCGAAGTCGGCGCGGGTCGGGGTCTGGCTCATGACATCCTCCTGTGAAGTCGGGAACGCGCATCCGGGATGCGCCAGCCTTCGAGTATAGGGAGGCAGGCGCCACGCCGCTTTCACCGATGGGACGACAACTTGTGAAAAAGCCCCCGGCGGCGGCCGGCTGCGCTAGGCTGGGGGCGTTCCCCTGCAAGGAGCTTGGCATGTTCAACACCACCGCCTGGAATCGCCGCCGCTACAGCCTCTATGCGCCGGTCTACGATGCCGTGGCCGAGCGCGCCTTTCGCCGCGCGCGGCGCACCGCCCTCTCCCAGGTACTCTGGCATCCCGGCATGCGCGTGCTGCTGGTAGGAGCTGGCACCGGGCTCGACCTGCCCTTCCTCCCCCGGGACGTCGAGCTGCACGCCACCGACCTGTCGCCGGCCATGGTACGGCGCCTGGGCCGTCGTGCCGAGGCGCTGGGCATGGACGTGCAGGCCGAGGAGATGGACGCCGAGAACCTGGCGTACCCCGACGACCACTTCGACGTGGTGGTAATGCACCTGATCCTGGCGGTGATGCCCGACCCGGCCCGGGGCCTGGCCGAGGCGCGCCGGGTGATGAAACCCGACAGCCAGCTCTGCGTCATGGACAAGTTCCAGGCCGATGACCACCCGGCCGGTATGGGGCGCCGGGCCTTGAACGCCCTGACCTCGGCCATCGCTACCGATATCACCCGCCAGGCCCGCCCGCTGCTCGAGACACAAGGCTTCGTCATCGAGCAGGACACACCGGTGATGATGGGTTCGCTGTTCCGCGCGCTGCTGGCCAGGCCCGCCTGATCAGCCGCCCAGGCGCTCCTCGCGGGGCGTCAGGCCGAAGTGGTTGCGGTAGGCGGTGGAGAAGTGCGCCGCCGAGGAGAAGCCGGTGAGCAGGGCGATCTCGCCGGCCAGCCGCTCGCTCTCGCGCAGCAGGCGCCGGGCACGCTGCAGGCGCAGCCCCATGTAGTAGCGGCTGGGCACCGCCCGAAGGTGCTTCTTGAACAGCCGTTCCAGCTGGCGCCGGGAGACTCCCAGATGTTCGGCCAGCTCATGGGTGGTCAGCGGCTCCTCGATATTGGCCTCCATCAGCGCCACGGCGTCGACCAGGCTTCGGGGGGCGCCGGCCAGCGGCGCCGCCGGCTGTGGCTCATCGGCCATGCGTACCCGCTCCAGCACGAAGTGGGCCGAGACGGCCTCGGCGAGCTCGCTGCCATGGTGGCTGGCGATCAGGGTCATCATCATGTCCATGGCGGCGGTGCCGCCGCCGCAGGTCAGGCGGTCGCGATCGATCTCGAAGAGCTGGTGCGAGAGACGGATGCCCGGATGGGCACCGGCCACCGCCTCGAAGCGAGGCCAGGGCACTGTGGCGCGATAGCCGTCAAGCAGGCCCGCGCTGGCCAGCAGTTCGGCACCGCCACCGACCCCCGCCAGGCTCCGCCCCTGGGCGGCCAGGCGACGCAGCCAGGCAACCAGCGCCGGCGCGGCCGGCTCGCCCCAGGGTGCGCAGACCAGCAACAGGTCGAGGGCATCGTCATCGGCGATGCCACGGTCGGGATTGAGCACCTGGGTCGAACCGCTGGGCACAGGACGGGCATCCAGCCCCAGGGTGACCAGCGAATAGAGGGGAGCACCGGCCAGACGGTTGGCCACCGCCAGCGGCTCGGTGGCACAGGCCTCGGCAAGCAGCGAGAACCCCGGCAGCACCACCACACCGACCCGACGCCGGGCAGGAGCAGTGCTGGTGGGTGTCACGTCGGGCATGCGGGGCTCTCGGAACGGCAGGGCTGGCCATTGTACCCAAAGCCCCCTGTCCGGGGCAGCCTCAGCGGTCGAACACGGCTAGTCGGACATGCCCGTCACCAGCAGGAAGCCGACCACGGCAACCACCACCACGATGGCCAGCGGCAACACCCAGGGCAGGCCCCGGGAAGGTTCCCGCGCCTCGGGCTGCTCCTCGTCGGGCTCGGGCTGGTCATAGTCCTCTGGCTGGCTCACTTCCTTGAGATGCTGCAGTTCCTCTTCGGGGGTCTGACTCTCGCGGGTATCCATGGCGCCCTCCGGGTCTGCGTGGGGAAGCGCAGGACGCCGGGGGCGCCCTGCCTCACAGGGTTACGACATCGAATTCCGCCACGGGATCCACGTCGGCATCGTAGTCGACATCGTCCCGCTCGAAGCCGAACAGCTTCAGGAACTCGTGCTTGTACCCAGCATAGTCGGTGATCTCGAAGAGGTTCTCGGTGGTCACCTGGGGCCACAGCTCCTTGCAGGCCTGCTGGACGTCGTCGCGCAGCTCCCAGTCATCCAGGCGCAGGCGGCCGGCCTCGTCGGTATCGGCGCTACCACCGTAGAGCCGCTCGCCGAACAGGCGGTTGAGCTGGTCGATGGTGCCCTCGTGCAGGCCCTTCTCCTTCATCACCCGGTAGACCATGGCGATGTAGAGCGGCATCACCGGGATGGCCGCGCTGGCCTGGGTCACCACCGACTTGAGCACCGCCACGTTGGCGCCGCCACCGGAGGCCGCGAGACGCTTGTCGATCTCGCCGGCGGCGCGATCCAGGTCCTCCTTGGCCTTGCCCAGGGCGCCGTGCCAGTAGATCGGCCAGGTGATCTCGGTGCCGATGTAGCTGAAGGCCACGCTGCGGGCGCCGGGCGCCAGCACGCCGGCGCGGTCCAGGGCGTCGATCCACAGCTCCCAGTCCTCGCCGCCCATCACCGCGCGGGTATCCTCGATCTCCTGCTCGGTGGCGGGCTCCACCTCGGCCTCGATGATGGCGTCCTTGTTGGTGTCGATGGCGGTGGCGCGGTAGGTCTCGCCGATCGGCTTGAGGCTGGAGCGCTTGAGCTCGCCGGAGTCCGGCAGCTTGCGCACCGGCGAGGCCAGCGAGTAGACCACCAGGTCGACCTGGCCGAGGTCCTGCAGGATCAGCTCGATGGCCTTCTCGCGCGCCTCGTGGGAGAAGGCGTCGCCGTTGATCGACTTGCTGTAGAGGCCTTCCTGCTTGGCGAAGCGATCGAAGGCGGCGCTGTTGTACCAGCCGGCGGTGCCGGGCTTCTTCTCGCTGCCCGGCTTCTCGAAGAACACCCCCAGGGTGTCGGCGCCGTAGCCGAAGGCGGCGGTGATGCGCGCCGCCAGGCCGTAGCCGCTGGAGGCCCCGATCACCAGCACCTTCTTCGGCCCGTTCGACTTGTCGAGAGCGCGGGCGCGGGTCGCCTCGATCTGTTCGAGCACGTTCTTCTCGCAGCCGACGGGGTGGGTGGTGGTGCAGATGAAACCGCGTACCTTGGGCTTGATGATCACGTCAGACCTCGCTGTTGGTATCGTGAGCGGACGCCGCCGCCCTGTCATGGAGTGGTAATCGGACTATTCTAGCGGCCACGTCCGCCGCTGTCCGCCCTTGAGCCCGGGCGGCGCCTGGGGCAGGATGCCAGCCTGATGGCGGTTACCCTAGCGAAGATACCCGGGAGCGAACGATGGATGCCCAGACCCTGGTCGACGAACGTGGCGAGCTGTGGCTGGTGTTGGCGCCGCTGTGGCTGGAGCACGAGCCGGGCGAGCGCGACTACGCCCGGATGCTCGAGGTCATCGAGCGCCACGCGCTCACGGTAAACGAGCTGGAGTGGATCTTCCGCCTCGAACTGGCGCCGGTACTGTCACGCCATCAGATGTCGGTGGTCGGCGAATGGCGGCGCTTCGACGAACATGCGCTGATGAAGCAGCTGGTGGCCCACAACCTGCGACTCAAGGGGTGGCGGCGCAAGAGCTGGGCGCTGTTCTCGGGACTGACCACGATGATGACCCGGCATCGCTGGAACGAACTGATCGGCCGCCTGATGGTGGAGCGCGGCGAGACACCCCCATGATGACCCGACTCACGCAACATCAGGCTGGAACGAACTGATCAGTCGCCTCTCCCCTTCACACCTCATCCAGTGCCAGCTCCAGCGCGATGCGCAGCTCGTCCTCGCCGTCGCGTGGCGAGAAGCGGCGGATCACCCGGCCATCGCGCCCCACCAGGAACTTGGTGAAGTTCCACTTGATCAGGCCGGTGCCCAGCAAGCCGGGCGCCTCGCGCTTGAGCTCGACGAACAGCGGATGGGCGTCGCTGCCGTTGACCCTCACCTTCTCCATCAGCGGAAAACTGACCTGGTAGTCGCGTGCGCTCAGGGCGCAGAACTCCTGGGCGGACTCCGGCGACTGACGGCCGAACTGATTGCAGGGGAAGCCGATCACCATGAAGCCACGATGACGGTAGCGACGATAGAGCCGCTCGAGCTCGCGCAGCTGGGGCGTGAAGCCGCAGCGACTGGCGACGTTGACGACAAGCAGCACCTGGCCACGCAGCGCGCCGAAGTTGAAGGACTCGCCCTGGGCAGTGCGGCATTGATGGTCGTGGATAGACATGCGCGGGCCTTGATGGTCGATGACCTTCACGATGCCACGCCACCCGCGGCGGCGCTACCCCGTGACGCCCTGCCTGGCCAGCCGGCGGCGGACCTCGGCGACGCGGCGGGCGAGGACCCGGCGCCGGGTACGACGTTCCGCCGGCCCCAGCGGGGCATAGCGCAGCCGCTCGAGCTGGTGGGCGCAGTCACGCAGCGCCGGCCCGGCGGCACCGGTGGAGTCGGCCAGGCGACGCAGGTGGGCGGCCGGCGACTCGCCGTCGTGGGCCGGCATGCCACGCTGCGCAAGCCAGGCCTGCAGTCGGCGGATACGCAGCGCTTCGTCGCGCCCCTCCCGATGGCGGCGCCAGGCGAGGCGCAGGCCACCCGCGACTCCACCCAGCGCCCCGAGGGCCAGTGCCAGGCCCACCAGCCACGCCAGGGGGCCACGCCCGGGAAGCAGGCCCAGCAGGGCGCCCCACAAGGCGTGCAGCCGCTCGACCACCCGGGCCAGGAAGGCGCTGCGCGATTCGTCGCGATAGCCGATCACCCCGCGCTGCCAGCGATACTCCAGACGCTCCCAGTCCAGGCGCAGGCGATTGACCCAGCCCAGCTCGCGCATGCGCAGCGGCGAGAAGGGGGAGTCGGCCAGGAAGGCGTCACCGCCGTCCTCCACCGCCTCGGCCCCCTGTTCGATACGCTCCGGGGCGATGGCGGCGGTGGGGTCGAGGCGCTGCCAGGCACCGTCCAGCCACACCTCCACCCAGGCGTGGGCATCGTAGTCGCGCACCGTGTAGTGGCCGTCGGGATGGCGCTCGCCGCCCAGGAAGCCGGCAACGATGCGCGCCGGCAACCCTACCGACCGGGCCAGCACCGCCATGGCCGAGGCGTAGTGGGTGCAGTAGCCGGCACGGCTATCGAACAGGAACTCGTCGACCCGGTCGCGGGAGGTCAGTCGCGGCGGCGACAGGGTGTAGCGGAATGGCGCCTCGCCGAAGCGTGCCATGAGTGCCGCCAGGAAGGCGCGGGGCTCGCCCTCGGCCGCCTGCCACAGCCGCTCGGCCAGCGCGCGACTGCGCGGGTTGGCATCGTCCGGCAGCCGGGTGTGCCAGCGCTCCCCCAGGGGCTCGGGCCAGCTCGGCGCCAGGCCACTGCTCGAAAGGCGCAGCAGGCTGCGCGAAGCGAGCGGCGCGAGCCCCTCCACGGTGCCATCGGCCAGCCAGCGCAGGCGCTCGTCGCTTTCCAGCGGCGTCCCCAGCGCGGGGCGCCAGGGACGGCTGTCGGGCTCCAGCAGCAGTTCCGCCGTGAAGCGTGGTTCGGTGGCATCCGGCCAGGGCGAGCGGGGCCCCTCGGCCACCAGGTCGCGCAGCTCCCGCCCCAGGCCGGCGGCGAGACGCTCCGGCGATAGCCGGCGCCAGCGCTCGCCATCGAACTCGGAGAGGGTATAGACCCGCCAGTAGCGCTCGTCGGAAGCCGGTTCGTCGCCCTCGAAGCGTACCCGGAAGGCGCGCCGGTCGCTGCGCGACAACTCGGCGATGTCCCCCGGGGCGATCTCGTCGCTGAGCCCGGTGGCGGCACGCTCCGCCTGGGGCAGGTTCCACAGCGGTCCGATCCGCGGGAAGACCAAGAACAGCAGCACCATCAGCGGCGCCGCCAGCCCCAGCAGCCAGGCGCTCTCGCGCCATGCCTGGCGGGCACTGGCGGCGCCAGCCAGCCATACCAGCGAGTACATCAGCCAGGCCACTGCCAGCAGGGCGCCGGCGGCCATGGGAATGCCCTGGTCGTGGAGGAAGGCCACGGTGGTGGCGACCATGCCGATCAGCACCACCACCCGGGCATCGCGGCGGGTATGGGTCTCGAGCAGCTTGAGCAGGTAGACCCCGAGCAGCAGGCCAATCATCGACTCCATGCGCCCCAGGGTGCCGTAGTGCAACCACAGGCCACCGGTCAGCGCCGCCACCCCGGCCAGGCGCAGCACGACCCCGGCCCGGGGCAGGCGGCGGCGCAGCTGCAGGTAACGGTAGCCGGCCACCAGGGCGGCGAGACCGGCGAGCCAGGCCGGCATGAAGGCCAGGTGCAGGGCCAGCACCAGGCACTGGCCGACGAACAGCCGACGCAGCATGGCCGCACTCAGGGCGCGACCGTCGGCCAGTACCGCCGGCGGCGCCACATGCCGGCTCAACGCACACCTTCCGGCGTGCCAGCTGGGCGAAAGCGCGCCAGCGCCGTCAGCGCCTGACGGCGCTGGGCGGCCCCCTCGCCCTGAGCCAGGGTCACGCCCGGCAGGCGCAGCCCGTAGCGATCGCCGGCCTGGTGGTGGGCCAGCACCCGCGCGCAGAGGATCGACAGGCGCGTCTCGGGGTCGCCACGACAGGCATCGTAGTCCAGCCACAGCTGCTGGCGGGGCGGCACGCTGAAGGCCTTGGCCGCCAGCACGCCGGTGCGGCTCCACTGCTTCCAGGCCAGTCGTGCCGGGCTGTCGCCGGGCTCGGCCCGCCGCAGGCCCGCGAAGTCGGTGGCCTCGAGTCCCGCCCCGGCCTGGCGGTGCTCGGGGATCTCGTCGGCCAGCGGCCGGGGATAGACCAGCAGCGTCTCGTCACTCGCCAGCCAGGCAACCGCGCGCACCAGGCCCAGCGGCCAGGCGCTCTCCAGGCGCAGCAGCGGCAGCGGATGCTCGCCGCGCGCGCCGGCCGGTAGGGCCAGGTCCGCCTCGCCGTGGCCCTCGGGCAGCGAGACCGAGGCGGATGCCTCAGGCGCATGGACCTCGATGGCGTGGCGTGCACGCCCGCCATCCAGCATCACTCCCAGTCGCGCCTCGCCCCCGGCAAAGGTCTCGGCGGGCAGGCGCAGGCTAGCACGCACGCCGAGCAGGTTGCGCCAGGTTCGCAGCAGGGCCACCGCCGCCACCGCAAACAGCCAGAAGGAGAGCCCGTAGGCGAGGCTGTTCTGGTAGTTGATGCCGAACAGCAGCAGGAGCAGGACCAGCACCGCCCAGCCCAGGCCGAAGCGGGTGGGCAGCAGGAACAGCCGGCGCTGGGGCAGCGGCGTACCGGGCGCGATCGCCGCCCGCCGCCACCAGCGCTGGCGAGACGCCCGGGACAGCACGGCTAGCCCATCACCGGCACGCGGGCCAGCAGGTGGCGGGCCAGCGCCTCGCCCTCCTCGCGTCGGCCGCTGCTCAGGCGATGGCCCACCACCGGCACCCACACCGCCTGGACGTCCTCGGGCAGCACGTGGTCGCGTCCCTCGAGGAGCGCCCAGCCACGGGCCGCCTGGAGCAGCGCCAGTGCACCCCGGGTGGAGAGCCCCCAGGCAAGCTCCGGATGCTCGCGGCTGGCGGTGACCAGGGCCTGCACATAGTCGAGCAGCGCCTCGGCCACATGGATGGAGCCCAGCCGCGCCTGCCAGGCGCGCAGCCGTTCGGCATCGAGCAGCGCCGGCAGCTCGGCCAGTCGCTCGCGTCCGGCGTGACCGCGCAGGATCTCGCGTTCGGCGCGGGCGTCGGGGTAACCCAGCGAGAGGCGCATCAGGAAACGGTCGAGCTGGGACTCCGGCAACGCGAAGGTACCGGCCTGCTCCTGGGGGTTCTGGGTGGCGATGACGAAGAAGGGGTCCGGCAGCAAGCGGGTCTCGCCCTCCACGGTCACCCGCCCCTCCTCCATGGCCTCGAGCAGCGCGCTCTGGGTCTTGGGGGTGGCGCGGTTGATCTCGTCGGCCAGCACCACCCCATGGAAGATCGGCCCGGGATGGAAGGTGAAGCGCGCCTCACGTGGATCGAATACCGAGACACCAAGCACGTCGGCGGGCAGCAGGTCGCTGGTGAACTGCAGGCGCTGCATGTCCAGGCCGGTGACCCGCGACAGCGACTGGGCCAGGGTGGTCTTGCCCAGCCCCGGCAGGTCCTCGATCAGCAGGTGGCCACGGCACAGCAGGCAGCAGAGCGCCAGGCGCACCTCCCGGGACTTGCCCAGCACCACCCCCTCGAGGGCCGCCAGCACGGCGTCCAGTTCGTTGAGGCTGGCCGGCCGGTTCATGACGCCGCCTCCAGCATCCCGGCGTCACGCAGCACCTCCACCGCCTGGCGGGTATCCGGGGTTACCTCCGCCAGCGCCAGCGCCTCGGCAGGCGGCAGCCAGAACGCCTCGGCCACCTCCTCGGCCTGGAGCGTCAGCGGCCCGTCATGCTCGACCCGATAGAGGCTGCCAAAGATATGGTTGCCGCCCCGGGCATGCACGAAGCCACCCGCCGGTACCAGCGTCACGCCGCGGATGCCCAGCTCCTCCTCGAGCTCGCGGCGCGCTGCCACGTGCTCTGCCTCGCCGGCCCCCACCACGCCGCCGGCGGCCAGGTCGAGCCCACCGGGGAAGACCTCCTTGGTCAGGGTGCGGCGCTGCACGCAGAGCTCACCACGGGCGTTGACCACCACCACGTAGGTGGCACGGTGCCAGAAGCGGAAGCGACGCATCTCGGCGCGCCAGGCGCTGCCACAGGGGCGATTGCGGGCGTCCACCAGCTGGATGCGCTCGCGGGCAACATGTGGCGCCGGCAGGCGCGCGTCGCGCGGTTCTTCGATCATCGGCGTCTCCCCGGGAAATGCCCCAAGCCTAACCAGTCGGCGGCGTGGCGTCACGTTGACCGCAGGCGCCGTGGCTTCCATGCTCAGGCGAGACCGCCGACGCGGAGACCCGCCATGCCCGACCACGCGCCCCGTACCCGCCTGGCCACCCATGAGGTGACCAACCAGCCACTCCCGGCCGGCGACCGCGACCTGCTCGCCGAGGACCTTCCGCTGCGCGAGGCCCTGGCCCGGGAAGCCCCGGCGTGGGTCGCCCAACGGCTTGCGGCGCTGGGCCGCGAGACCGGCAGCGAGGGCGTCCAGGCGCTGGGTGAGGCGGCCAACCGCCACCCACCGGAGCTGCGCCTCTTCGACCGCCACGGCCGGCGACTGGACGAGGTGACCTACCACCCCGCCTATCACCAGCTGATGCGCCTGGCCATCGAGGGCGGCTGGCACGCCGTGGCCTGGCAGGAGGAGGGGCACGGCGGCCACCAGGCCCATGTCGCTGCCCTCTACCTGCTGACCCAGGCCGAACCGGGATTCTGCTGCCCGGTGACCATGACCCACGCCGCCATGCCCGTACTGCGCCGCTCCCCCCACGTAGAGACCCACTGGGCGCCCGGCCTGCTGGCCAGCCACTATGACCCGCGGGCGCTGCCGGCGGCACACAAGCAAGGGCTCACCTTCGGCATGGCCATGACCGAGAAACAGGGCGGCAGCGATGTGCGTAGCAATTCCACGCGAGCCGACCCACTCGTCGCCACGCAAACCGACCCCCTCGCCACGACGCGGGCGGAGCCGACCGACGACGGCTGGCGACTGACCGGCCACAAGTGGTTCTGCAGCGCCCCCATGTCCGACGCCTTCCTGACCCTGGCGCAGACCGAGGCGGGGCTGGGGTGCTTCCTGGTACCACGCTTCACCCCCGATGGCGAGCGCAACGCCATCGAACTGCAGCGCCTCAAGGAGAAGTGCGGCAACCGCGCCAACGCCTCGGCCGAGATCGAGTACCGCGGCGCCTGGGCCGAGCCCATCGGCCCGCCCGACCGCGGTATCGCCACCCTCCTCGAGATGGTGCAGCAGACGCGCCTCGATGCCGCCAGCGCCCCGGTAGGCATGATGCGCCAGGCCCTCGGCGAGGCGTGGCGCCACGTGCAGGCACGCCTCGCCTTCGGCCGTCCACTGGCCGAGCAGCCGCTGATGCGTGCGGTGATCGCCGACCTGGCGCTGGAGGTGGAGGCCGGGGTGGCCCTCTCGCTGCGCGCCGCCCGCGCCTTCGACGGCGCGGCCCGCAGCGACGCGGGCGAACACGCCCTGGCCCGGTTGCTGCCGGCGCTGGCCAAGTACTGGCACAACAAGCGCGGGCCGGGCTTCATGGCCGAGGCCATGGAGTGCCTGGGGGGCATCGGCTACGTGGAGGAGTCGCCACTGGCGCGCCTCTACCGCGAGGCGCCGGTCAACTCGATCTGGGAGGGCTCAGGCAACGTGATCTGCCTGGATGTGCTACGGGTATTGGCCCGCCATCCCGAGGCACTGGAAGCGCTATGGCAGGAGCTCACCCCGGCGCGGGGACAGGTCCGGGAGCTTGATGACGCCCTGGGTGGCCTGGAGCGCCTGCTGGAGGCGCCTCCGCAGGAACTCGAGCCGCGGGCGCGCTGGCTCACCCAGCGTCTGGCCCAGTGCCTGCAGGGCGCGCTGCTGCTGCGCCATGCACCGAATGCGGTCGGCGAGACCTTCTGCCGGGCACGGCTGGGCAGCGAGGCGGGCCCCGCCTATGGCGTGCTGCCCAGCGGCTCACCCGTGGCGGAGGTACTGAAACGCATCGCGTCCTGAGTGGCCCCCAGCTCCAGGATATCCCTGGCGGGCATCGGCCGGCCCAGGCCGAAGCCCTGGACATGGGTACAGCCGAAGCGATCGAGCAGCGCCAGCACTCCCGGGTCCTCGACCCCCTCGGCCACCACCCGGATGCCGAGCCTGCGCCCCAGCAGGGCCACCGCCTCGACGATGGCGGCATCCTGGGACTCCTCGTGCAGATGGCGCACGAAGCTGCGATCGATCTTGAGCTCGCTGATCGGCAGCAGCTGCAGTCGTGACAGCGACGAGAAGCCGATACCGAAGTCGTCCACCGAGACCTCCAGCCCACCCAGGCAGAGGCGGGCGGCGACCTCGCTGCCCAGCAGGTCATCATGCATCGCGGCGGTCTCGGTCACCTCCAGCACCAGCGGCGGGTCACCGGGCCGGCGGTGCCGGGTCAGCGCCAGCAGGTCCGGGCACATCAGGTCATCGGGGGTCACGTTCACCGATAGCGACGGCATGACGCCCTGGCGATGCCAGATGTCCGCATCGCGCAGGGCCATCTCCAGCACGCGGCGGGTCAGCCGCTTGCCCTGCTCGGGTGTCAGCAGCGGCAGGAAGCCCGCGGGACCGATCAGCCCCAGCTCGGGATGCGCCCAGCGTACCAGCGCCTCAACGCCACTCAGGCGCCCGGAGGAGAGCTCGAACTGGGGCTGGTAGTGAAGCGTCAGCTCGCGCCGCTTGAGGGCCAGGTCCAGCTCCTCGCAGGAGAATGGCGGCTCACCGTCGACTTCAGCAGGCGGTTCGCGCCCCACCCGCAGGTTGCCCAGGCAGCGGCGCAGATCGGCCAGGCGCATGGGCTTGTCGAGGCAGCCCAGCATATGCAGGCCCAGGGTCTGCCCCACACGCTCGGCGATGCGCGCGATCTTGCGCTCCACGCCAGAGAGCAGCAGCACCCACCCCCGGTAGCCGGTCGCTGCCAGGCGACGCAGCAGGGCGATGGCATCCTCGCTGCCCACCTCCAGGCCCATGACCACCAGCTGCGGGGGGCGCCTGGTCACCTCCTCGAGCAGGTGCGTGGAGTGGCGATAGTAGCGGCTCTCCAAGCCCAGCACCTCCAGCTGCAGGGAGAGCACTGCGGCCACCTCCATGTCCGCTTCCAGTACCAGGGCGAGCGCCTGTGGCGCCTGTGACGACTCTTTCATCGGCAGGATCTGCACGGCGGGTTCAGCACCGAGCCTATCACTCATTCCGGCCCTTCACAGGCGTGCCGGCCGCGCTTCGTCAACGCTGGAGCCCACCGTTCAGGCGAGCAGCGGCCCGCTGACCACCCGCGCCGCCAGTGCCAGCAGCAGTATACCGGTGGCGCGGTTGATCCAGTGGGCGTGGGCCTGCAGCCAGGGCAGTACCCGGGAGTGAGAGAGCCCCAGAGCCACCAGCACATACCAGGCGCCATCGATCATCATGGCGGTGAGCACGATCAGCGCCTGGCCGGCGAGGCTCATGCCGGGCGTGACAAACTGGCTGAGCAGGGCGATGAAGAACAGAATCAGCTTGGGGTTGCCGAGTGCCACCAGCACGCCGTCGCGGGCCGCCTGACGCCGCGTGGTGGTCGCCGCCCCAGCTTCCAGCGGGCCGGCGCGTCCGGCACGCAGCGCCCGGATACCCAGCCAGGTCAGGTAAGCCGCACCGCCCCAGGTGATGACCTGGAACAGCATGGGCTGGCGCACGATCAGCGCCCCCAGTCCCCACACGGTCAGCAGCGCATAGAAGCCGACACCCAGGGCGTGGGAGAGTCCCGCCACGACACCCGGGACACGCCCGCCCCCCAGGGTGTGGCGCAGCACCATGGCCAGGCTGGGGCCCGGCGACATGGCGCCCATGGCACATACCGCTGCCAGGGAGAGCCACAGGGAAAGGGGCATGTCGGTGACCTCAGCGGTGGTACTGCTTCTCGCGCTCGGGCTGCCACAGGATGGCATCCACACGCAGGTGGACCTGACCACCATCGGGCAGCGGCCAGTCGATGGTATCGCCGACCCGCATGCCGATCAGGCCGGCGCCCACCGGCGCCATCACCGAGATGGCGTCTTCCACATCGGCCAGCGAGCGGGGATAGACCAGGGTGCGAATCATCTGACGCCCGCGGGCCAGGTCGGTGAACTGGACGCGGCTGTTCATGCTGACCACATCCTCGGGTATCTCTTCGGGATCGACCACCTCGCCGCGCTCGAGCTCCTGCTCGAGGGCATCGGCCACGAAGAGGTCCTTGTCGCTGGCCTCATCGATCAGGCGCTGCAGACGATCGGCATCGAGCCGGTTGATGATGAGCGGGGGACGGGACTGCATGGCACCTCCTGAACGCTGATAAACGCTGTTTGTACGCTTATCGTGGTATCCAACGAAAACAGCCCTCCACCCGTAAGCGGGCGAAGGA
Source organism: Halomonas sp. C10-5 (assembly GCF_057169305.1). Taxonomy (NCBI): domain Bacteria; kingdom Pseudomonadati; phylum Pseudomonadota; class Gammaproteobacteria; order Oceanospirillales; family Halomonadaceae; genus Halomonas; species Halomonas sp. C10-5. Next base: position 618,258 of record NZ_CP175665.1, on the reverse strand, counting down.
CTGTGAACCACCACCATACGACATCGCGCGACGGCGCAACAGCCCTGTCGGTCTACCCCGGGCTGCAGCCCCCTTCGCCAGCGGCTAGACTGGAGCCCCCTTTGCTACGGAGTGCCCCATGTCGGTTCGACTCTTCGCCTGGTTGATGATCGGCCTCGGCGTGCTGCTGCCCATCGTGGGCTGGCAAGTGGCCAGCCCGGTCGGCTTCGTTGGTCCCGTGCTGGTACTGCTGGGGATCCTGCTGCTGGTCACGCGTCGCCGACGTGGCCGCTGAGCGGGGACCGACCAGCCTGAGCGCCCTGCTGGAGCGGGTCAGGCATGCCGGATATCGAGACTCCAGCGTCAGCCTCGGCGCCATCCTGGAGGCCGTCGGCCGACGCAGCTTCGCCCCCTTCCTGCTGCTCGCCGGTCTGGTGACCCTGGCACCGCTGGTCGGCGACGTGCCGGGCGTGCCGACGCTGATGGCCAGCCTGGTGCTACTCGCGAGCAGCCAGCTGCTGGCCGGGCGACGCAGCATCTGGCTGCCGCACTGGCTGCTACAGCGCCGGGTGTCACGGCCGCGCTTCCATCGCGTGCTGGCCTGGCTGGAGCGCCCGGCGGCCTGGACGGACCGCCTGCTGCATCAACGCCTGACGGTGCTCACTCGCCCGCCGGCTCACTTCGCCGTGGCAGTGATCTGCCTGGTGATCGCACTGGCCATGCCGCCCATGGAGTTCATCCCGTTCAGCGCCAACGGCGCCGGCCTTGCGCTGACCCTGTTCGGCCTGGCGCTGCTCGCCGACGACGGCCTGCTCGCCCTGCTGGGCTACCTGCTGACCGGGGGCACCCTGGCCATCGTGGTGGTAAGCGTGATGGGGTAACGCGGCGGTCAGGAGGCGGCGCGGGTCAGGTCGTGGAAGTGAATGCCGGTCGCCTTGATGACGGCGGTCATGGTGCGCAGGGTCGGGTTTCCCCTGGGTGACAATGCCCGGTACAGACTCTCGCGTGAGACCTTGGCACGCTCAGCCACGGCAGCCATGCCGCCCTGGGCTTCCACCACATGACGCAGCGCCAGCAGAAAGGCAGACTCTCCCCCCTCCTCGTCCAGCTCATCGAAGGCGGTGCGCAGGTAATCGACCGCCATGCCAGGGTCATCACGCAGCATCTCGATTACAGCAGTGTCGTGGCTTTTCATTTTCGTGCTCTCCTCCGGTGGTCTTTCAGAAACGCCGTCGCCTGCTCGATGGCAGCCTGCTGGCGCTTCTTGGTGCCACCGATCAACAACATCACCAGGCGTCTGCCCACCTTGGCGTAATACACGCGGTAGCCAGGGCCGTAGTCGATTCGAAGCTCCAGCACTCCATCTCCAACGGCCTTGGTGTCGCCGGCGTTGCCAGCGGCCAAGCGGTTCAGCCGGGTCAGCACCCGCATGGCGGCCTGACGATCCTTGCTCTTGGTGGTATCCAGCCAGGCTTGGAAGGGGTCATGGCCGTCAGCGGTGAGGTAGTGCGTAAGCTCCATCATCGGACGCATTGTAGCTTAAAAACTACAAAAGCATGCAAGGAGACAGCCTCAAGAAGGCGCTGACGACGCCCTCCCTCTGCACCCTGAGTAACGTGGAGGCGAGAGGTAATGGCGAAAACGCCGACGGCCGCCTGCGGAGGAGGCAGGCGGCCGTCGTCATGATAGGGGGGCTGGTACCGGCGGTCGGACTCGAACCGACAAGGGCTTGCACCCGGCGGATTTTGAATCCAATCAATCAGTTAAGAGCAGAGCCAAGTTGCAGATTGTCCTAAAGTGTCACACCTTTTTGCCCTCTGAAGATAGCCCCAGCCAGGGGGATCTGCCAACCTCCTTGGGTGCAATAGCCTGGCAGCAGCCACATATCCTGACGAACACTGCAAGACGAACAGGAACAAGACCTTGGACAATAGAGACGTAACGAAGCGGCTGTGGGCAGCATCAGATGACCCCCAATTAAAAGACAGCCTCAGAAGCCACGACCAAAGCCACCCAGGGAATGTGTCGATCGCCACGAGCACGTCCACCCCTATCAAGTACCTTGGGGCTCAAGGGCAACCATCACTTGGATGTGCTGAGTTGGCGCCAATCGAACAAGCTGCCTTCTAGCGTAACGATCACGCCGCTGATGTGGAGAGGTTCGTGCAGCAGCAGAGCGAAGCTATCGGTGGTGGTGCGTTGACCGCCGAGATCAAAGGGGACGAACCTGCAGGAGAACACCCTTCGAATCAATGCACTGGCGCAAGGACTAGGTTGGTGAAGAAAGCACTATGAGAATTCTCTGATTCATAAATTCCTAATGGAAAGCCCGGCAGAAGGGTTGCAAACGCTCCGCACACCAAGGTACCGTAAAATACCAGTTTTTTACCAGCCACATTGCCTCAACTGCCCCAAATCACACTGAGAAACAGCGCATGGCACAGAAGCAAGTCCTCTCTGACACCCTGCTTGATTCGCAAGATGAAGGTAATGTTCACCGACTCAAGCGGGACGCGCAGGCCACAATATCCTGCGAGAGCAACCTCAAATTCATGCGCGACTTGCCCGACGAGTCCATGAACCTGATAGTGACTTCGCCGCCTTACAATATCGGCAAGGCATATGAGAAGCGAACCTCACAGGACAAATATGTTGAGGATCAAGCGGCTTGCATCGCCGAGGCAGTAAGGCTTCTCTCACCAACAGGCTCGATTTGCTGGCAGGTAGGCAACCATGTCGATAATGGTGAGATATTCCCGCTCGACATTATTCTCTATCCGCTTTTCAAACACCATGGCCTGCAGCTTCGCAACCGGATTGTCTGGACATTTGGCCACGGCCTACATTGCCAAAGGCGGTTTTCCGGTCGACACGAAACCATTCTATGGTTTACAAAGACCGACGATTACACCTTCAACCTAGACCCAGTCAGGGTTCCATCAAAGTACCCCAAAAAAAAGCATTTCAAGGGGCCAAATAAGGGTGAAATATCGAGCAATCCACTTGGGAAAAACCCCTCTGATGTCTGGGACATCCCCAACGTAAAATCCAACCATGTGGAAAAGACCGAGCACCCATGTCAATTTCCAATCGGCTTAGTCGAGCGACTGGTACTGGCGCTGACGAATGAGGGTGAGAGTGTTCTTGATCCTTATCTTGGTGTCGGGTCGTCAGCTATTGCGGCTCTGAAACACAACCGCAAAGCCTATGGCTGTGATCTTAACAAAGGCTACATCGATACCGCATGGGATCGCATTCAACAGCTTCGAGCTGGAACGCTTCGAACCCGCCCCATGAACAAGCCAGTCTATGACCCTATTGCAAAGAAGGATTCATGAAACTCGCATATACCTATGACGACCATCACAGCGCCGGTGCAGAATGGGAACGTCGAGACCTCAAAGAGTGGTTGACTGATGTATTCGAGGCTCCAGCAATCAAAATCGAGCCACGATGTACGGTCGCTATTCGAGAGCATGTCGAGACCGAACTTCTGAATGATGGATGGGCACTAAATGTCGATCTCGATCAAGGCCATCGCCTGAAAGTTTTTGCGCAGAATGATGATCTGGCAGTTCAGTTGCAGACCGGAAACATGAGCCGCGCGCCCTATGATCTACTGAAGATGCAGTACCTATTTCAAAGCCAGCGCATCGAAGCAGCGGCAATAGCACTCCCGACAAAAGAGGCTGCCAAGATGATCGGAGATAATATTGCCAACGCAGAGCGCGTCATCAACGAGTTAAAGCTTTTTGACCGCGTAATCACCGTACCGATACTTGTCATCGCCTTTGAGTGAAGAGAGGGGTCATGACCTACACCGTCAAAATGATGCCGAGATATGAGCGCGAAGCCATGATCGAAAAGCGTGTTGCTGCTTCCACCGAGTTTGGTGAAACCATCTACGATTTCAGAAGCGACACGTTCACCCCTAAAGTCATCTCTTTGCCCATCAATGTTCCACTCTATCGCATGGAAAATTGCCGCACATTCAGTGCGCAGCAAACAGAAATGGCAAGGAAGGGCCTGAATAAGGAATATTTCATAAAAGGCCAGGAACTCACTACGGCTCAGCAATCCCAGCATGAGATTCTTGCCAAGCTTGCGAAGCAAGGAACCGACTCAGTGACACCGATCATCACGGTCTTGCAGCAGGATGGGCAGCGCGAGCCGATTTTGATCAGCAGCTCAGGTGTCGTCGTCAATGGAAACCGGCGACTTAGCGCCATGCGTGAGCTTCTTCGTAAGAGCGATGGGTCCGTAGACGAGCGTTTCACAAACATCCGCTGCGCTGTCTTGCCCCCTGACCTATCGCGCGATGAAATCGATGACATCGAGGCCGACCTTCAAGCGCGACCGCAGACCAAACTCGATTATGATTGGATCGGCGATGCCCGTTTGATTCGCAGGCAAGTAGACAAGGGTAGGTCCACAAAAGAAGTGGCAGACCGGCTTAGGCGTAGCAAACCAGATATCGAGAATGTCCTACAGGCACTTGATGAAGCCGATCTATATCTGAGCGAATGGCTCGAAAAGCCCGGTGAATACGAACGTGTGCAGGATGGTCAGCAGATTTTTGGCGACCTGCCCAAGAGCATCGCCAGGAAAGATACCAATCTGCAAAATGCAAGCCGCGCTATCGCATGGTCAATTTACGAGAACCGCGACAAGATCACCGGGCGCGTTTACCGGTTAAATGCCGCCTTTGGCAGGCTAGCTCCCAACGTCTTGGAGATTCTTGAAGAGCAGCTTGATCTCTCGGAAGATCATGACGAAGTCGTCGATGACGATGTTTTTTCCATCGATATCGATGCTGATGATGCAAGCAAAGATTACTCGTCCATCATCGAGGCACTCCGGGATGACACAGCAAAAGATGATGTGCTCGAAACACTGGTTGATGCCTGTGAGACAGTTATCGAGCTCGACAAAGGTCAAAAGAACGAGCAAGCCGCTTTGCGGACGCTCTCGCAGGTAAACTCGAAGATCACGAGCATTGACGTGAGCTATGCTGGGTCCAAAACCCTTCCGGCAATGCTCAAGCAGATCGAGACGATCCGCAGCGCATTGCAAAAAATTGAGAGCGCGATTGACGCGCGGCAGACCGAGGGGCAAGCCGCCGATATTAGTTCAATTGATGAGTAGCGTTACGTGAATAAGAAGCCGACGGCCGTAGCTGTTCGCTACAATCCAGATCACAGTGGCACATTCGCTGTCTCCTTGGACGCTCTGGAAACGCCAATCTGGGCGCGATTGAAGCTGGCCATCCGGACCAAGAAACTTGATCACACCATCTCGGGCGGAGAGATATCACTTTCGTGGCCAGATACACTTGGCGTGATCAGAGAGCTTGGCAGTAAGACAAACCAGCAAAGCTTGCACTTCCGCTTCATGCCAGACGGCATCGCTGCTGAGAAACTGCGCGCGTTCGCAGCGCAGATTAAAAAAACCAGGGCTCAGCGCACCGAGCTTGTAGTCGAACTTTCTCCGCAGGATATCCAGGAGCGCTTACTGGAACACGGTTTTATCAAGCGCACCCTCAAGCCTTTCCAGTTTCGGGATTTGGCGCGGCTTCTCGCATTGAGTAATGGCGCAAATTTTTCGGTGCCGGGCGCTGGAAAAACCACTGTGACTTTTGCACTTCATTTATTGACACGCAAGCCCGGCCAACACTTTATGGTGGTAGCACCGAAGTCGGCTTTTCAGGCATGGAGCGATATCGTCACTGAGTGCATGCAAGAGGATGCACCAGATGGTGGCAGCGAGCCCTTTACGCTTCTGACCGGTTCAGAGGAGCAGACACGAGAAGCGCTCAACTCCGGTGCAACCCGGTTTGTCATTTCTTATGACATGGCGATCCGCCAGCAGGGCTTACTCGCCACTCATTTTGCGACCACCGAAACCCATCTCGTTCTAGATGAGTCGCACCGTATGAAGGCGGGCTGGAATTCCCAGCGTGGTGCATTTCTCTTGCGCGTGGCCGATGATACTTTCCGGCGTGACATACTGACGGGAACACCGATGCCGCAAGCGGCCTCGGATATGGAATCGCAACTCGATTTCCTATGGCCTGGGCATGGCTACGGCCTTGAAATATCCCAGGGAAAATCGCCGCGTGATGTTCTGGGAAATCTGTATGCACGTACAACCAAGAAGGAGCTTGGGCTCCCCAAGGCCAATCGGCACTTCATCGATGTGGGCATGGATGACGGGCAGCTCGCCTTGTACTCGATAGTCCGCAACGAATTCCTTCGCAATCACTCGAAACAAGTCTCGCATGGTATGGGTCATGCGCAGTTTTTAAAGGCTCGCAAATCCATCATGCGGCTTTTACAGCTATCAGTTAACCCGGTTCTCGCACTCAGCGCGATAGCCAATGATGATGTAAAAATTGACTCCGGCATTGTCGATCTCGTCTTGGAAGAGGGGCATTCCGCTAAGGTGCGTGCCGTCATAGATCATGCTTACGCGCTTGCAAGGCAGGGGCAGAAATCCGTGATCTGGACTATATTCACCGACACAATCCATAGCCTCGCCTTGTCGCTTGCTGATCTAAACCCCGTAGTCGTCCACGGTGGCGTGCAGTCTGGTCTTGCGACGGATCCGGAAAGCCGAGAAGGTCGGATACGAAGGTTTCACGAGGACTCGAGCTGTTTTGTAATGATCGCCAACCCTGCAGCCGCTGGAGAGGGGATCAGCCTTCATACAGTATGTCACAATGCTATCTATGTCGACCGAAGCTACGTCTCGACGCACTATTTGCAATCGATTGACCGTATTCATCGCCTCGGGCTTCCGCCTGATCAAGAAACCCATATTTATGTCTACCGATCGAAGGCTCCGCCCGTCATTGGCAGTATTGATATGTCTGTCAGCCGGAGACTGGTCGAGAAAATCCGCAATATGCAGATGTTGCTCAATGATCCTGATCTTCACGAAATCGCTTTCGATGAAGAGGAAGCCGCCGATCCCATCGATTATGATATCGAGCTCCAAGACATCGTCGATCTCATTTCCGAGCTGGAGGGAAGCGCGGCAGATATTTCGTCGGAGGATGAATGAGTTTCCGCATTTCCACGGAGCGCGTGCTTTCTCTACCATGCTTTGAAGGTATGCGTTTGCTACGGCGGTACAGCAGTCGCTATCCTGATATGGATATAGCCGAGCTCTTAGGACTGATCGACCAGGTCGAGGCTGATGCGCAAGCGCTGGACATGGAAGCTTCGGTGTACCTTTCATCTTTGGTGGAAGCAGATTGTGCTTTAGATGGGCAAGCCTTCTATCAAGACTGCATTAAAGCGGTATTACTAAAGCATCAGCCAGTCTGGTCAAAGGCTATGCGTAGTGGGCGAAGACGGTTTGTTCAAACGCTAGGCACCAACGATCAGGATGTTTTTGCGGCGGCAGGCCTGATGGAGCATCCCACACCTCATCAGGTCGTGACATGGTGGGATGCAGTGTCAGGGTATGCACGTCTCATGTCCGACCAGGAGAAGATGGATCAAGGCCGTTTTGCGGAGATACTTACGCTCGATCACGAGCGAGCGCGATTGAAAGAGATGGGTATCGAAAAAGAACCGGAGTGGCCTGGCTTTGACGACAATCTCGCTGGCTATGATGTTCTCTCCTACGACAAAGGAAAGACCGGCCTTCAGAACAGAATGATCGAGGTAAAGTCCACAAAGTTTTATCCACTTCGTTTCATCCTGACCCGCAATGAGTGGTGCAAGGCAGAGCAAACTGGCGAGGCTTATCTTTTCCATATCTGGGATATGAAAAAAGAGCCACCCGCCCTCCATATCCGCACCGTAGCAGAGGTTTCGCCACATATCCCATCGGATAACGGCAAAGGAAAGTGGAACAACGTTTCTGTTCCAGTTGAGAATACTTGATGACGTGTACACTGCCTCAACCATCACCCAATTCGACTTCTGTCTACTCTCGTTTTGCCTCTTGTCAGAAGCACGCTCCCAGAAGGTGGCTTTGCTGGACGAAGCTGTGGAGATACTGCTGGAAAGTGATGAGACCAAGAAGTACTTCCTGAGCCTCACCAGGACCACCTCCCGAGTCTACCGGGCCACCCTCCCCGACCCCTCAGCCAATGAGCTGGCCCCTGATGCGGTGCTGCTGTCCGTACTGGCTCAGAAGATCAAGGCGCTGGAGCCCGAGGTGGACATCTTACAAGTTATGCGGGAGGTGGACGACCTGCTGGATCAGTCAGTGGCCCCGGTGCCCTACGTCATCGACGACGAGGATGACAAGCCACTGTTCGACCTGAGCCAGATCGACTTCGAGAAGCTCAAAGAGAAGTTCAACAAGGGCAAGAAGCGCACCGAGTTCGAGAAGCTACGAGCGCTGTTGAATCAGAAGCTGGAGAGCATGGTGGCCAAGAATCCCAGCCGTGCCGACTTCATGGAGAAGCTGCAGAAGCTGATCGTGAAGTACAACTCCGGCAGCATGAACATCGAGGCGTTCTTTCAGGAGCTGATGAGCTTCACCGAGGAGCTGCAGGAGGAAGAACAGCGAGCGATCCGCGAAGGGCTGAGCGAGGAGAAGCTGGCGATGTTCGACATCATCACCATGCCCGCCCCCGAGATGACCGACAAGGGGGTGGCCCAGGTGAAGGCCATGTGTCGGTAGCTACTTGAGACACTCAAGCAGGAGAAGCTGGTACTGGACTGGCGGAAGAAGGCTCAAGCCAAGGTCGATGTCCGCCATACCCTGGAGATCGTCTTCGACCGAGGGACGCCCGAGAGCTTCGATGAGACGGTCTACAACGAGAAGTGCGAGGCAGCGTTCCACCACCTGATGACGAGTTACTACGGTGGTGGGCAGAGCGTGTATGCGTCTACAGGAAGGGCTTGAGCTCCCCACCTCTAGCTGCCAAGCCAGCAAGGTTATGAACCAGAAAAGGAGGCACGCGTATGGATGCTGAGCTGATTTTCAACCTATGGGCACTGTATGACTCGGCCAGTGGCACTGTGTATGGGCTTTCGGGTAAGGCATACAACATCGCTGGCTCCGACAGGGAGAAGCTAGACTTCCTAAAGACCGCATCACGTACTGACTACGTGACAGCTAAGAGGTACAAGGTACCAGATCGGTTCGGCATCACGTTCCCAGATGGCGAAGTTCAGGAAGGAGTCACCTACCTCAACGCGATGCATGATCCCGACGCCCAGCTCTTTGAAGACGTGCTCAGGAATATCGAAGCTGAGCTGCCTCCCCTACCTGACTTCTCCGGACCGGACATCTTGAACATCAAGCAGACGGTTCCAGATGATCCCCTCTGCGTCGTGACAGCACTCTACGAAGATGAGGCCGGGAACATTCGACCGATCATCACCGATGAGGACCGTGAGTGGATCGCGCAGCATCAAAAGATGACCCTCAACCTGTAGCGCTACCGACAAGTAAGGCCTGGGAGTGATCCATGATCCGTACCGGCCCTCTCGGAGACTCGCGGGTTTGAGCCAGGCCCCATTCTTGGCCTGACCCTGTTGCTCATAATACAGTACTTCTCGCTCGTCAGATGGCATGTTGCCAATCGGTTCCAGGAGCCTCCGATGATTGAACCAGTCGACCCTCTCCTGATGACCTACTCAACGGCTTCCAGGCGGCGACGGCCCTCTGACAGGCCTCAGGGGCATATCGCTTGGAAGTGTTCATGGCTCCTTTCTCTCAAGGTCTGGAACCTCCCGGAATCTCGGTACGGTTCAGAATATCTGGGTGGAACCAGTTGCCCCCAGCCTGACGTATAGATCAGTGACTCTCTTACACGGAAATCAGCGATCTCTTACACCGCCCCCCCGGTTCATGGTCAACGCTGGTAGGTGTGGGCGTCGCCAGAAGTCTTCGGCCTCAGGTCGTCTCGTAGCACGCAACGCCACAGGGATCTCATGGAGCTCTCCTGCCAAGGATGGCCAGGATGCCCGAACAGCCACACCCCAAACCAGGAACAGCAGGGCAGTGTCCACGGGGTACTTGGTTGATCCCAGTAGCAGTAGCAGTACCAACCTTGATCTCCTCATGCGTCTCGAGCCCCCATGGCAGCCTGCTACGCTCATCAGGATTCAGGAAGGATGCCAACCAAAGCAGAAAGCCGAACCAGTCCACCTGAACCTCCCAGGGCCCCCTCCCCCGTCTATCACTCATTCAGTCCCCAAAACCAGTAGAAACACATCAATATGATCAGCCCCCTTTCATACGGATGATGAGAAGGGTTGTCCCCACGTCAGGTACGTCTGGAAGCTGGCTTCAGGATCCCTGAGGTAGCCATGCTGTATCAGCCCCTCACTCTTCACCAATAGCTTTCCGTGGCCAGGCTGCCATCCACCGGGTCGCCACCTTACCGCCTGGCGTCGCGTTCGCTGCGCTCACGCTCCTGGGCTCGGTGGCTCCCGGTGGACGGCACCAAAACCCCAAACCCCACCCCCACCATGACACCCTTCGGGTGCCATGATGGGTACCCCAAGAAATCAAAGGGGAAGCCAACAGTCCGAGCCAGACGCACGGGACGAGTAGCAGAAGCCCCCGCCAGCGAAGCGCAGCGGGGGAGTGTCTGCTGCGAGGTCCCGGTGCGGTCTGGCGAAGGAGGTGCGAAAAGACGATAGCCAGGCTCCGGAGCCGCAAGGCCCGCCTGCGGGCCGAGCGGTGAGAGGGGCCCCCCATAGCAGCCTCAACCACCAGGGCACCGCTAGACTTCCTAGTGATATGAGACACCCACCGGGCGTTCAATGAGGGTACAGGACGTAAGCGATGATGTGTGCCAAATCCCTATACAGGTATATAGAGAAATGGCACAAATACGACTCACCCACAGCTAGACCACGATCGTGGCTTGTGAATAATAGGTTCGCTCCCACCAGGTCACACTCAGTCTACAAGCCAAGGAACGCTAGTGGTCAACGTCATCCACCACATCACCAGTTGCTGTGGAGCAGGAAAGAGCCGCTTCACGATAAATCAACTCTACCACGACATGGCTCAAGGAAATATCCCTGAGCAGACGGTAGTGATTGCCAGCAAGTCAAAGCTTCTTCTTGAACAAAACGAAGCCGTGTTCAATGAGGCAAGGGTTCTACCTGTTCAGAGATCAGTCCCGAGTAGAAGAATAGATGACTCAACAGTTCATCGAGTGCTGCCTGAGCTAAGCCAAGCACTCAAGGAGAAATTCCAAGGTGTTCTCTTCATCACCCACGCAGCCTTGGCAATGGTCAGCAGCGAGCTATTGGCTGACACCCGAATCATCATTGATGAGGTTCCAAGTGAACTAGTAAAGCATCACTCCTTACAACACAGCATTACCAACAACCCTCCTGAATGGGCATCATGGTTGAGAAGTGGTGGAATGCGTTTCGATGAAACCTCATCCACCACCCAAGAAATTGACGTTCCATCAATGATAGCGAGGCCTCAACTGGAGGAGCATGTAGAGAATATAAGAAAGGCAGGAAAGCCGGGGGTTCACTCACCAAAGGTAGCTGAGTTCATTGAGTTCCTTTTAAGCGGACATGGAAAGGCGTACACACACATCAGCAAGGACAAAACCACCAGATTCTACAACGCTATCTGTGACAAGAAGCTCACTGGCTTGATCCAACATGCCAGTCATATCACCATTCTCAGCGCACAGCTGAAAGAGACAGTGATTGGTTTCATCTTGCAACACGTGATGAACATCACAATCAGAGAAACCAGGATGGCTGGCGGAATACAGCTCCCAAGAAAGCACCGTAAGCGCATCAAGCTGATCCCCTTCCTGAAGGATGGAAACTGGACCAGAGGGGTAAAAGATGACAAAGCCAGTAACATACTCATGCTGGCTGGATCTCGTGTAAACGGTAGCCTGACCTGCGGGGAACTGGCTCAGGAGTTCTCGGGGATCCAGATCCCAACTGACGACTTTTTACTGATACGTAACGACGGTGAAGCGGTAGTAAAAAGCATCGAACCTAGAGTGTCATTAACCACAAACCAAGTGCATGGCATGAACAGCTTCATCAAGCTTCATCATGCAGCCTACGTTGCAACCAGCATTCCATCAAACTATGAGTATAAAGCATACAATCGTTACCTATTGGACAAAGGGTTACCCCCCACCATCACTATCGACAACACCATGAAAACGGAGCGCTGCTACGAGTCAGCCTATCAATGCATTGCCAGGACTAGCCTGAGAGATTCAGCCAACAACACGCCTGTTCACACCATCATAGTTCCTGACAAGGGATACGCTGACTACATAGCCGACTGGTTTTACAGTAGCTACATTACCCCTTACAACCAAGACTCATACACCCGCCACCACAAGACATCAAAGAGAAAGACTGACCAAGATTGGCTGGATATTGTGAGAAGAATTCTACGGGATGAATCGGCCGGAATTGGATCAATCACCTCTCTATGCAAGCGAGAAGGAATCAGTCGAAGAACCTTCTACAACAAGCTAAGTCAGTTCAGCCCAAAGCTAATATCAGAAGGCTTCAACCTGGGCTCTATCAAGAAAACAGCCTGACCGATATAGAAACGATACCCTAAGGTTACATCATCTTTAAAATCATGACTCTCCACCCCACGTAAAACGTGGGGCCAGGAGAAGTCTTTCAGACTTCTCGCTGACTTCTACCCGATGTACTAACCCACCTCCATCCGCTCTAAACCAGAGGTGCCAGCCGATACACTATCCGCAACATATCCAGGTGACATTCCAGCCCCGAATGGACTGGCTCAGGTTTTCCACAACCCCCTCATCTAGGTACGACCTCGGTAGTGAGAGGTGACGGCTCAAAGAGTGAGGTACCCCCCCCCTACCTACCTGGCTCAAAAAAGAAGCATACCCCCACCCTACTTCACAACGACTACCCTTTATCTCCCTACACATCAAACCGCTACACAACCAAGACAGTATCAATAGATGAGGTGGGAACCTAACAAACGCCACTCCCTTTTCATCACTGGCAACCAAGTCAGGATTCACGATCAATCTACTGAGACAAGAGATGCGCTCCGCGCATTCGATTGGATACGTCGTGTAGGTCATTCCTCTCAGCATCACCTGATCATCCTTGGTTACAGGAGGGGGCGCTCCGCGCCCGCTGTGAGTAAGAAAGAAGAGAAACCCCAATGAGAAATCAGAGACTGGTTTTACTGAAATGCAGGGTATGGCATCCCCAAACCCACCTAAATACCAACCATACAGTCAGGTCAACAAACCTCACACCACCAGAGAGGAGGAGAGCATCCCCATAAATCACACGAAAACTAATCTGAACCACGAAGTCTTGGAATACATCCTAAACTTAACACTCACCCACGGAACACAATCGAATGAAATCCCTCCCACCATCCATCATTACCACCCTCTCCCTGCTGAGCCAAACCATGGCAACACTGCTCATCTACCATGATGCCTCTATGTTGCTTTACAGCTATGCCGTTACTGTTGTGTAACTCCAAAACCAAGAGACCACGCGCAGCAACTTGCATGGTTGAACCAGTCCCTTTAAGCCTATGAAGGCTGCAGATGTAGGGATTGGTGATTCGCATACCTCCTGACACCCAGCACCTCAGCCATGAGGAGATGCATGAAGGAAGACCATATCACTGGCTTCCTTCAGTACAACAGCATCGAAATGACGAAGTGCACCTGGCAGACGAGAGCACCCTACGATGAGCCCCGACTTGGTGATATCAGCTGTCGGTATAGTGACGGTCGGACACCTATCAAGAGACCCATCCGCATGAGGATCGACTCTCAATAACTGCTGGTAATGTGCATGCCTAGCTAGCGACACAACGCACAGTCATTTATATCTGGAATTGCCATTATTACGAGGAAACCATCCAGGGGAATTGGCTTTGAAGCGAGGACTTGGAATGTACTCATGATCCTTATAGCCCAGAGCATGCTGGGCTCGAATCCAGGTTTTGAACTCCTCTGTCGGCTTAGCCGTACCTGAGCTGTCGATCTCTTCTTGAGTGAGAGGCTGCGCGGGGTACCGGGCCTCGTACATCTTGTTTATCCAACCGGCCTTGTACTTCTTGTAAAAGGCATAGGTCCGCAGCATGGCCACAAACCGAATTGCTTCGATCTTCATATAACGAGGAACACTCATTAGATGCATCCTTCAAGTCAGCTAAGGCTTCGGTGATTGATACCCCTCATCAAACGCCCCCAACTGGCAGAAGATCAGCTTTCAATCATAGCCGCTATGAGCTCCACTAGAGAAAGACCGACGCCACGAATATTTAGGGGATATCTCTACGCTATCCGAGGAATGAAATCAGGATATTCCCCCTTCAACCCTGGAGTCAACCCCACCAAAACTCAGAACAACGAAGGAGTTTTAATTGCATTGATTCATCACTTAAATAGGCACTTATTGCAATAATGCAATACCTTCCTCACCTAACCAATCATTCACGCCTAGCGCACCCCAACTTTCCGAAGAAATCGATCAGATTTGACCCCGCCCCCTTGGATTTAATTCCTCGATAATGGCTGCATCCTGCGGTAATCGACTTTCGTATCGGCGAGGCTAGGCAGTGTCATCCGTATCGAGGCTCCCATTCACCGAAGGCTTCATGGCAAACACACACCCCATGCTGACGAGACAGAGACGGCATCCCCAGCCGTGACCTACCCTGCCCATCCGATGGAGATACCATTGGCTTCATTCATCACCAGGCACCACGTCGTACCAGTCTAGCTTCTCCACCACATCCTTCAGCACGGGCAACCACTTCCGCTTGTCTGTCGCACTACCGTAGTGATCCGACATAGACACCCCGGTATGACCAACCAGCCACTCGATATGGGTCAGCGAAACTCCCTTGAGCTTCAGGGCTTCAACCACGGTGTGTCGGTACCCATGGAAGTCGGGGCTAATACCGAGCCTCTCCCTGAGATAGCCAAACGCTTTCGAGGCCCGCTTCCCGTACTGCCCCTGGTAGGGTTCTATGGTGAACAACCGCTCGCTTCCCTGTCTCTCCGCCACATAGTCGAGAAACCCCAGCGAGATCAGTCGCGAGTGAACCGGGACCATCCGCCAGGACGAGGCGTTCTTGACGAACCTTCCGTCCTCCCCATGGATCTTGAAGGCCTGGATGCCCGCATGCTCGAAGAAGTCATCCGGTGACAAGGCTGCGAGCTCCTCGAGCCGTGCCCCTGTGTGGATAGCCAGCAGAGGAAGCCAGTACTTCCAGGCATACCGGCTGCTACCTCGGTGCTGCAGTACCAGCTCCGAGCAGAACCAGCGTTTGAGCTCGGCCTCCGTCCACGTCCTGTCTGGCTCGGGTGCCTTCGCCTTCTTCTTCAGCTTGAACTTGAAGGGGTTGCTGTCTAGCTCCTCGATCTCGACCAGCCACTCCGCAAAGGTGTGCAGGTTCCCGATCATGTTGTGCTGCGTCGTCTCACTGATCAGTTGCTTACCAGCAGCTCGGATATCATCCAGCGACATCTTCTTCCAGCGACCATGGTTCCGGTGGGACGGGTAGTCCTTCAGCTCCTTGATGAAGGACCTCACCACAGGCTTCCTGAGCTTGCTCACCGGCAGGTCCCCCTTCAGCTCGATGAAGACCTGGAGGTGCTGTTGCATCGTCTCCACCGTCTTCCTGCGAGCCTCCGTCAACCGCTCCTCGGTGAACTGTTCGAACAGGGTGCTGATACGTTGGGCTGGCTTGGAAGAGGACTGTGCATGCACCTGGGGCTGCTGAAACCTTGCAGGAGCCTCTCGAGACTCAACCTGAGCTATCCCATGCCCCCAGCCCCTTCGCAGTTGTACAGCGCTCACCAGGACAGCCCCCGGGGACTCAGGAACCAGAAGCTCACCAGAGACCGGGTTGATCCTTACACGGGAGACAGAGAAGTACTTCCCACCTCTGCCTTGCGCCCTCATCGAGAAGATGCGGAGAATCCTGAGGTTAGGGGCTGACCAGGGAGAGATGTCAGCCACCAGGCTCGGTGTAGGCAAGGAAGCCAAGGCCTTCCACTCAGGGGCAGTACAGGCAACACGTTGACCGTTACGTAGCGAATCGAACACCTGCTGGTAAACCAGCCACAGCTGCATGGCACGGCGACGAGCGGTCACCTTGCAGGGAGTATCGAGAGTCTTGCGGATTTCACGTCGATGGTCGTACGCATCACGGAGGTCATGGGGAATGACGATCCGGGCATACCAGTTGGTGCGGTGACGGCTGCGCGTCAGGTAGGTTCCGTAGGGCATGTCAGATCTCGAAAGTGGATCACCGAAGTGTCACACCTCAGAACCTGATCATGGCCTGTAACCCCTTGAACCCCATGGTTATTGGGCTCGTAAGCTACTTGGTACCGGCGGTCGGACTCGAACCGACAAGGGCTTGCACCCGGCGGATTTTGAATCCGCTGCGTCTACCAATTCCGCCACGCCGGCAACGCCGCGAGCATTATACGTGGGCCGCCCGGCAGGTCAATCTCGGGCCTGACTTCGCGCCAGCGAGCCGGTATCCTAGGCGGCTTGCCAGAAACCACCGGACCCCGAACCGCATGCAGCGCGCCGACTTCCATTTCGAGCTTCCCGACGAGCTGATCGCCCGCTACCCCTCCGAGCAGCGCACCGACTGCCGGCTGCTGTGCGTGGACGGCACGAGCGGCACGCTGAGCCACCGTTGCTTCCCGGACCTGCTCGAGCTCCTCGAGCCAGGCGACCTGCTGGTGTTCAACGACACCCGGGTGATCCCGGCGCGGCTGCACGGCCACAAGGCCAGCGGCGGCAAGGTGGAGATGCTGCTCGAGCGCCCCCTGGATGCCCACCGCGGCCTGGCCCACCTGCGCTCCAGCAAGTCCCCCAGGCCCGGCACCGAGCTGATCTTCGAGGGCGATGTGCGTGCCGTGGTGGAGGGACGCCGCGACGCCCTGTTCGAGCTGCGCTTCCTCGGCGACACCCCGCTGATCGAACTCCTCGAGCGCCACGGCCATATGCCGCTGCCGCCCTATATCGACCGCGACGACGAGCGCAGCGACCGTGAACGCTACCAGACCGTCTATGCGCGTCGCGACGGCGCGGTGGCCGCCCCCACCGCGGGGCTGCACTTCGATGAGCCGCTGCTCGCGGCACTTGCCGAGAAGGGCGTCGAGCGCGCCTTCGTCACCCTGCACGTGGGCGCCGGCACCTTCCAGCCAGTGCGCGTCGACGATATCCGCGAGCACCAGATGCACAGCGAGTGGCTGGAGGTGGACGAGGCCACCTGCGAGCAGGTGCGCGCCGCGCGGGCCGCAGGCCGCCGCGTGATCGCCGTGGGCACCACCAGCGTGCGCTGCCTGGAGAGCGCCACCGACGCGAGCGGCGAGATCGCTCCCTACCGCGGCGAGACCGACATCTTCATCTACCCCGGCTACGAGTGGCGCTGCGTGGACGCCCTGATCACCAACTTCCACCTGCCGGAGTCCACCCTGCTGATGCTGGTGGCCTCCTTCGCCGGCTATGACACCACCCTGGCCGCCTATCGCGAGGCGGTGGCCGAGCGCTACGCCTTCTTCAGCTATGGCGATGCCATGTTCCTGACCCGCCAGCGTTCCTGACCCGAGACCGATCATGCGTGACGAATGCTTCATGACCTTCGAGCGCCTGGCCAGCGATGGCCGGGCGCGCCGCGGCCGCCTCACCTTTCCCCGGGGCAGCGTCGAGACACCCGCCTTCATGCCGGTGGGCACCTACGGCACCGTCAAGGGGATGACGCCGGAGTCGGTTGCCGAGATCGGCGCCGAGATCATCCTCGGCAACACATTCCACCTGTGGCTGCGTCCCGGCATGGAGGTGATCGAGGCCCACGGCGACCTGCATGACTTCGCCCAGTGGCAGAAACCGATCCTCACCGACTCCGGCGGCTTCCAGGTCTTCTCGCTGGGCGCCATGCGCAAGATCACCGAACAGGGCGTGCACTTCCGCTCGCCGGTGGACGGCGCCAAGGTCTTCATGGGCCCGGAGGAGTCCATGGCGGTACAGCGCTCACTGGGCTCCGACGTGGTGATGATCTTCGACGAGTGCACCCCCTACCCCGCCACCGAGAAGGAGGCGCGCCTCTCAATGGAGCGCTCGCTGCGCTGGGCCAGCCGATCGCGGGAGGCCCACGGCAGCTCCCCCTCGGCGCTGTTCGGCATCGTCCAGGGCGGCATGTACCCGGAGCTGCGCGAGCGCTCCCTCGCGGGGCTGCAGGAGATCGGCTTCGACGGCCTGGCCATCGGCGGCCTCTCGGTGGGCGAGCCCAAGGAGGAGATGATCAAGGTCCTCGACTACCTTCCCGCCTGGATGCCGGAAGACAAGCCCCGCTACCTGATGGGCGTGGGCAAGCCCGAAGACCTGGTGGAGGGCGTGCGCCGCGGCATCGACATGTTCGACTGCGTGATGCCGACCCGCAACGCGCGCAACGGCCACCTGTTCACGGCCGAGGGCACGGTCAAGATCCGCAACGCCAAGCACCGCCACGACACCGGCCCGCTGGAGGCAGAGTGCGACTGCTATACCTGCCGGCACTTCTCCCGGGCCTACCTGCACCACCTGGATCGCTGCGGCGAGATGCTCGGTTCGATGCTCAATACCATCCACAATCTGCGCCACTACCAGCGACTGATGGCCGGTTTGCGCGGTGCCATTGAAGCGGGTACATTGACCCACTTCGTGGAAGGCTTCTATGCCCGGCGCGGCCTGCCGGTGCCTCCCGCCCCGAATTGACAGCCACCGGTACCGCCCCGCTCTCTGAGTGCGAGGTACCGGTTGCCACTGCCCCGCAATGGCGCGGCAGACCCCCTTACCCATCCCAATCAGGAGACCCACATCCATGCTGGATTTCTTTATCGCGCCGGCCTACGCCCAGGACGCCCCCGCCGGCGGTGGCATCGCCCAGATCGTCATGCTGGTCGGCTTCGTTGCCATCTTCTACTTCCTGCTGTGGCGGCCCCAGGCCAAGCGCGCCAAGCAGCACAAGCAGCTGATCGCCGGCCTCTCCAAGGGTGACGAGGTGGTCATCGGTGGCGGCATGCTGGGGCGTATCACCAAGGTCAGCGACGACAGCGAGTTCCTGGCCATGGAGATCGCCGAGGGTACCCAGGTCAACGTGCAGAAGAGCGCCGTTGCCGCCGTGCTGCCCAAGGGCACCATCAAGTCCATCTGACCCGTGCCCTGTCCGGCCCTGCTGCCCAGTCGGCGGGGCCGACCTTCGACCGCCGCCGGCAGTGCCGGCGGCGGTCGAGGCGTGATCGCGTCAGCTTCCCTGCTGTTTCAGCAACCTATCGCCAGCTACCTAGGACAGGGCCCGCATGCTCAACCGTTATCCCCTGTGGAAGTATCTGCTGATACTCATCGTCCTGCTCGTCGGCCTGGTCTACTCGCTGCCCAACCTCTTCCCGGAAGACCCGGCGATCCAGATCAGCAGCGAGCGCGGTGACGCCACCGTCGATGAGCGCCAGCTCGAGCGTATCCAGTCATCCCTGAACGAGGCCGGCATCGAGATCAAGGACGTCGAACGCAGCCAGACCAGCACCCTGCTGCGCCTGCGCAACCCCGACGCCCAGCTCGCCGCCCGCGACCGCGTCGCCGCCATGCTCGGCGAGGAGTATGTGGTAGCGCTCAACCTAGCCGAGTCGACCCCCGAGTGGCTGCAGTCGCTCTCCGCCTCACCGATGACCCTGGGCCTCGACCTGCGCGGCGGCGTGCACTTCCTGCTGGAAGTGGACATGGATGCCGCCGTGAGCCAGCGCCTGGAGGTCAACGCCAGCGCCATGCGAGAACTGCTGCGCGACGAGCGCATCCGCTACCGCGACACCGAGATCGACGACCGCACCCTGACGCTGAGCTTCACCGATGCCGAGGATCGTGATACCGCGCGGAGCCTGATCAGCCGCGAGTTCCCCGACTTCCAGTACGAGAACCAGGGGGATGGTCGTGGCGCCGCCCTGGCCATGACGCTCACCGACCAGGCTGTCAACGAGATCCAGGACTATGCCATCAACCAGAACCTCACCACCCTGCGCAACCGGGTGAACGAGCTGGGCGTGGCGGAGCCGCTGGTACAGCGCCAGGGACCGGATCGCATCGTGGTGGAACTGCCCGGCGTACAGGATACCGCCGAGGCCAAGCGCATCGTCGGTGCCACCGCCAATCTGGAGTTCCGTCTCGAGGCACGCCCCGACACACCCGACAGCGAGACCGAGAGCTTCCCGTTCCGCAATCAGGCGTCGCGCAGCGCCGACCTGATGCGTGACGTGATCATCACCGGCGACCAGGTCTCCAACGCCAACCGCAGCTTCGACGAGAACGGCCGTCCCCAGGTCAACATCGACCTGGACGGCACCGGCGGCACCCTGATGAACCGTGCCACCCGCACCAACATCGGCCGCAACATGGCGGTGGTCTATATCGAGCACAAGACCCGCGACAGCGTGGAAATGGTCGACGGTGAGGAGACGGTGGTCCGCGATGCCTACACCGAGCGCGGCATCATCAGCCTTGCCACCATCCAGAGCGCACTGGGCAACAGCTTCCGCATCACCGGGCTCGACTCGCCCACCGAGGCGGCGGAGCTCTCGCTGCTGCTGCGCTCGGGCTCGCTGGCCGCGCCGATCTACTTCGTGCAGGAGCGCACCATCGGCCCGAGTCTGGGCGCCGAGAACATCGAGCGTGGCGTGATGTCGGTGCAGATCGGCCTGTTGCTGGTGGTGCTGTTCATGCTGATCCGCTACAAGGTGTTCGGCATCTTCGCCAACCTGGCCCTGGCGCTCAACCTGACCCTGCTGGTGGCGGCGATGTCGCTGCTCGGTGCCACCCTCACGCTGCCCGGCATCGCTGGCATCGTGCTGACGCTGGGCATGGCGGTGGACGCCAACGTGCTGATCTTCGAGCGGATACGCGAGGAGCTGCGCGGCGGGCTGTCGGTACAGCAGGCGATACACGCCGGCTACGAGCGCGCCTTCACCTCCATCGTCGACGCCAACATCACCACCCTGCTGGTGGCGGTAATCCTGTTCTCGATCGGCACCGGACCGGTCAAGGGCTTCGCCGTGACCCTGTCGCTGGGCATCCTCACCTCGCTGTTCACCGCCCTGATGGTGACCCGCGCCATGGTGAACCTCGCCTACGGCGGCAAGCCGGTCAAGAAGCTCTGGATCTGAGAGGTAATCATGAAAACCCTGGTCAATAGACAGCTCGACTTCATGGGCAAGCGGAAGGCCGCCTTCGCGGTCTCCGGCCTGCTGATCCTGGCGTCGATCGTCGCGCTGCTGCTCCAGCAGCTCAACCTGGGCCTGGACTTCACCGGCGGAACCCTGGTGGAGGTGCGCTACGCCGTGGCGCCCTCCCTGGACGCGGTGCGCCAGACCCTGGAGGCCGCGGAGTTCCGCGATGTCTCGGTGCAGACCTTCGGCGCCGCCAACGAGGTGCTGATCCGCCTGCAGCAGGCCTTCGATGCCGACGTGGGCGACCGCGTGGTGGAACTGCTGCGCCGCAGTGGCGAGGAGGTCAACCTGGTGCGCGCCGAGTTCGTCGGTGCCCAGGTGGGCGACCAGCTCCGCGACCAGAGCGGGCTGGGGCTGCTGGTCGCGCTGGGCATCGTGATGCTCTACGTGGCCTTCCGCTTCCAGTACAAATTCGCCATCGGCGCACTGCTGGCGCTGCTGCATGACGTGATCATCGTGGTGGGCGCCTTCGCACTGTTCCAGTGGGAATTCGACCTCACGGTGCTGGCCGCGGTACTGGCGGTGATCGGCTACTCGCTCAACGACACCATCGTGGTCTACGACCGCATTCGCGAGAATATCCGCAAGTCACGCATCGACGACATGCCGGCGATCTTCAACGAATCGCTCAACCAGACCCTGTCGCGCACCCTGGCCACCTCCGGTACCACCCTGCTGGTGCTGGTGGCGCTGCTGGCGCTGGGCGGTGACATGATCGAGGGCTTCGCCATCGCCCTGATCCTCGGCGTGGTGGTGGGCACCTACTCTTCCATCTATATATCAGGCGCCCTGCTGCTGCCGCTGGGACTCAACCGCGAGGACCTGATTCCGGCGAGGAAGGAGGACCCCGAGGCCGAGGAGCTGCCCTGAGCGGCAGGCCTGCCGGGCCGAAAGAGAGCGCCCCCGCCGAGCCATCGGCGGGGGCGCTGTCGTTTCAGGTGCCCGATTGCCTGGGGCTCAGTTGGCCTGGCGCCAGCCACCCAGCACCCGCTGGTCGGGGCCGAAGAACACCAGCCGATCGTGGTCGATCAGGTAGCGGTAAGCGGTCTCCAGCATCCCGCCAACCCTCGCGGCATCCTCCAGCTGGGGACAGCCGCGCCGCGTGGTGGCGAGCTCGGTGACCTCGATACGCTGGCTGTCGCCGAGGCGTACCCGGCCACGCATCTCGTTGCAGCCGTCGCTGCCCACCAGGCGACCCTCGCGGCCGATCTCGAACCAGGGGGTCTCGGGCATCGAGAGCCGCTCGCTGGTGCCCACCAGCAGCAGGTTCCAGCGCTGCTCCACCAGCGGCCCCTCCAGGCCGCCGGAAGTGACCTCGGCGGGGGCCGGGGAGCGACTGCCGCAGGCGGCCAGCAGGGCGGCGGCAGCCAGCACCAGCAGCGGGCGGGCCTTGCGCATCGGTTGTGCCGTTACCATGTGCCGGTGTTCTCCATGGAGGCCCAGGGTTCGCGGGGCGGCTGTGCCTCGCCCTTCTGCAGCAGCTCCACCGAAATGCCGTCGGGGCTCCTGACGAAGGCCATATGGCCGTCACGAGGCGGGCGATTGATGGTCACCCCGGCGTTCTGCAGCTTCTCGCACAGGGCGTAGATGTCCTCCACCCGGTAGGCCAGGTGGCCGAAGTTGCGCCCGCCGCCGTACTCCTCCGGATCCCAGTTCCAGGTCAGCTCCAGCTCCGGGGCCTGGAGTTCGCTGGAGCGCGACTCGTCATCGGGCGCGGCGAGGAAGACCAGGGTGAAGCGCCCCTTCTCGTTCTCCTTGCGGCGCACCTCCCTGAGGCCCAGCAGGTCGCAGTAGAAGTGCAGTGAGGCGTCCAGGTCACTGACGCGCACCATGGTGTGCAGGTACTGCATATCGGACTCCTTGTCGTGTGGCGTGAGTCGTGTAGCGTGAATGGGCAGTGTAAACCCGATGGGAGCGGCGCGTAATGGGGGGACCCAAGCATGAGCGACTACTGTGACATGGCGCCGGGACATCCGTTTCACGGCCCCTACCACGACCACGAGTACGGCTTTCCGGTGGACGATGACGACTCCCTGTTCGAGCGCCTGACACTCGAGATCAACCAGGCGGGGCTCTCCTGGCTCACCGTGCTGAAGAAGCGGGAGGCGTTCCAGCACGCCTTCGAGGGCTTCGATATCGACCGGGTGGCCGCCTACGGCGAGGCCGAGCGCGCCCGGCTGCTCGCCGACTCCGGGATCATCCGCAATCGTCTGAAGGTCGAGGCGGTGATCCACAACGCCTGTGTGCTCCAGACCCTGCGCGACGCCCACGGCAGCTTCCGCGGCTGGCTCGACCATCACCATCCTCTGCCCCACGCCGACTGGGTCAGGCTCTTCAAGCGCACCTTCAAGTTCACCGGACCGGAGATCACCGGGGAGTTCCTGATGAGTACCGGCTACCTGCCCGGCGCCCACCGTGACGACTGTCCGGTGCAGGCGCGCATCCTCGCCGCCGGGCCTCGCTGGGCGGAACCATAAGCCACTGAGCGAGGAGCGCCGGAGACAGCCCGAATCAGCTCCGGCCCAAGGGCCACAACAGCAAAAGGGAACCCGCCAACCGACCATGGCATCATAGTCGGGCACTCTCAGCGAGGAACGCTTCCCGATGGATTCGATTACCCAGGCCGCCCTGGGCGCCGCCGTGGGCGGTGCCGTGCTCGGCCGCCGGCTGGGCCGCAAGGCGGTGCTGATCGGTGTCGTGCTCGGCACCCTTCCCGACCTGGACGTGGTGATCGACTACGGCGATGCCGTGGCCAACGTCACCGAGCACCGCGGCTTCTCCCACTCGCTGTTCCTGCTGGCGGGGCTTGCCACGGCACTGACGCTGCTCGCGGCGCGCTTCGCCCCGGCCCGGGATATCTCCCTGGCGCGCTGGGCGACCTTCTTCGGCCTCTGCCTGCTGACCCACCCGCTGCTCGATGCCCTGACCACCTATGGCACCCAACTCCTCTGGCCACTGGAGCTGCCGCCCGTGGCCTGGCCCATCGTCTTCATCATCGACCCGCTGGTCACGCTGCCGCTGCTGGTGGGGATCGGGGTCGCCCTGGTCACCGGCAACGGCCAGCGCGCCCCGGCCCGGGGGCTGGCACTGGCGGGGACCTACCTGGTGCTGGCCTTCGGTGCCAAGCAACTGGTGGAGCATCGACTAGAGCCTGAACTGGCCAAACGGGGCCTGGAAGCAGCACCACGCCTTGTCCAGCCCACGCCCTTCAACAGCCTGCTGTGGCGGGTCACGGTGGTGAACGGCGATGACCATCATGAGCTGCTCATGGGGGTGCTGGACGGCGACACACCGCCGTCGGTGGAGACCTTCAGGCGCGGTGCCGAGCTGGAGGCCGAGGCACTGGCGAGCGATCGCGGCGCCCGGCTGGACTGGTTTGCCGGCCCCTTCCTGCGCTACGAGACCCGAGTGCTCGAAGGGCGCGAGACCCTGGTGGCCACCGACCTGCGCCTGGGCTTTCCCGGCTTCCACCCCTTCGCCTTCACCCTGGCCACCCGGGAGGGGGGCGACTGGCAGCCGGTAGCGGTTTCGAAACAGCTCCCCTCCTCCTCGAGGGGGAACCGGGAGGCGCTGTCCCGACTGGCGGGACGCGCCCTGTCACCTGAATCTGCGCTGTGCACCAGCGAGTTTGTGGCAGCAGGCTGGCTGCGGGAGGCACCTGCCGGCTGCTGATCTTCGCCATGCATAACGCAGCGGGGCGGCCATCTGGCCGCCCCGCTGCGTTGCACCCCTTCGGCTGATGTCGCCTTACAGGCGCTCGACCAGACCATCGATGGCCTGGCGGGCCTCCTTGAGGGCCGACTCGCGATGGTTCTCGCCCATGTTGAGCCCCTCGGCGAATACGGTGTCCACCTCGGTGATGCCCATCATGCCCAGCATCAGCTTGAGGTGCGGGGTCTGGGTGTCCTTCTCGGTGCCGGCATACTGGCCACCGCGAGCCGCCAGGATCACCGCACGCTTGCCCTCGACCAGGCCCTGGGGACCGTTCTCGGTATAGCGGAAGGTCTCGCCGGCACGCATCACGCGGTCGAACCAGGACTTGAGCTGGCTGGGGATGCCCAGGTTGTACATGGGCACCGCCAGCACCACCACGTCGTGGTCGCGAAGCTCGTCGATCAGGGCGTCGGAGCGCGCGGCCAGCTCGCGCTGCTCGGCACTGCGCTCCTCCGCGGCGACCTGCCAGCTACCCAGCTCGGCCAGGCCAAGATGGGGCAGCTCATCGGCCACCAGGTCACGGTGAGTCACCGCGAGGTCATCGCGCCCCTCCGCCTGGGCGATAAAGTGCTCGGCGAGGCCCTTGGACTGGCCGTTCTCGGCGAGAATGGACGCGGTAATCACGAGTGCTCGGGTGGTCATGGCGATCTCCTCCAGCGGGATTCAGGAATATGATCGCCATGATAGATGAATCCATTGCAACGAAAAGCGCAAAAAACCGCAGTCCACATTCGACAAAAACGAAAAATTCGCTCGAATCGCCAGGCCTCGTGAAAAGCACCGAGCCTCGGTCAGGGGGCGATGCCCTGGCCGCAGCCGCGATACTGCTCACCGTCCGCGCTCAGCGTGACCCGTGCCGGGAAGGGCTCGCCGCTCATGTCGTCGAAGCAGGCTCCGGCCTCGATACGCAGCTCGAAGGGGGTGTCACCGCGGCCGCTGGCCAGGATCACCCGACCTGCCTCGTTGTCCATGGTGGTGACCCGGTAGGGCAACGTCTGCTCGCGGCTACCGTAATCGAGGCTGAGATGCACCTCGGGCCGGTCGTGGGCGAGGCTCGCCATCCAGCCCGGCTCGTTGCCCCGGGCATGAAACATCACACCGGGGCGCTGCTCGCGGGTCAGCGCCTGGCGCCGCATGCTCGCCTGGCACTCCAGCCGGCCGCGGGGCGTCTCCACGACCGCCGCGTCGCCCTTGTTCCAGAAGCTGATTCCGTCCCGCTCGAAGCGCGCACCACTGGCCACCACGGCTGGCGCCAGGCGCCAGGCGCCATGGGTCGACCACAGTCGCAGCTCACCTTCGGGGGCAGGATCGGCAGTCACCAGCCCCTGGTCCGGGGTGCAGCGCCAGGTGGTGAAGGCCTCGGCGCCACCGGAGAATAGCACCGAGGGCAGCAGCGGGGCGTGATCGCCCGAGGTGATCGGCGCGGGAGCGGTGGCACAGCCACCCAGCAGCAGCGACAGGCCGAGGACGGCGGGGACGAGTGGGCCAGGCATGGCATCTCCTTGCGGGGGTTGCGGTTCCATGATGGGTCGAGCATAACAGTCCCCGCGACACCCGACCTCCATTCACGGCTCACGGCTGCCGCACCGCCGGGCCAAGCACTCAGCCGTAGCGTCGCCGCAGCCGCTGCGCGGCCTCCACCATATTGGCCAGGGCCGGCGCCACCTCCTCCCAGCGGCGCGTCTTGAGGCCGCAGTCGGGATTGACCCACAGTCGCTCGGCTGGGATGCGCTCGGCGGCCTTCTCGATCAGCGCCACCATGGCCTCCACCTCGGGGACGTTGGGCGAGTGGATATCGTAGACGCCGGGTCCGATCTCGTTGGGATAGGCGAAGTCGTGGAAGGCATCGAGCAGTTCCATGTCCGAGCGCGAGGTCTCGATGGTGATGACATCGGCGTCGAGGGCGGCGATGGACTCGATGATATCGTTGAAGTCCGCATAGCACATATGGGTGTGGATCTGGGTCTCGTCGGCGACGCCAGAGGCGGCCAGCCTAAAGCACTCCACCGCCCAGGACAGGTAGCCCTGCCACCGAGAGCGGCGCAGCGGCAACCCCTCGCGCAGCGCCGGCTCGTCGATCTGGATGGCGCGGATGCCGGCCCTCTCCAGGTCGAGTACCTCGTCGCGCAGGGCCAGGGCGATCTGCCGACAGGTGGTTTCGCGGGGCTGGTCATCGCGCACGAAGGCCCACTGCAGCAGGGTCACCGGCCCGGTCAGCATGCCCTTCATGGGCCTGTCGGTGAGCGACTGGGCAAACTCGCTCCAGCGCACGGTGATGGGCCCCGGACGGCTGACGTCGCCGACGATGATCGGCGGCTTGACGCAGCGCGAGCCATAACTCTGCACCCAGCCGAAACGGGTGAAGGCGTAGCCATCGAGCCGCTCCCCGAAGTACTCCACCATGTCGTTGCGTTCCGGCTCGCCATGCACCAGCATGTCGATGCCCAGCGCCTCCTGGCGGGCCACCGCCTGGGCGATCTCCTCCTCCATGCGCGCCTCGTAGGCTTCCCGGGAGAGCTCGCCGGCCTTGAGCGCCCGCCGCGCGGCGCGGATGGCATCGGTCTGGGGGAAGGAACCGATGGTGGTGGTGGGGAACAGCGGCAGGTCCAGCGCCCGACGCTGGGCCAGGGCGCGCCGCGGATAGGAGCTCCGGCGCTCATGATCCGTCGGCTCTACCCCGGCCAGGCGGTCGGCCACCGCGGGGCGATGCAGGCGTGGCGACTCGCGGCGAGCCTGCAGCGCCTCGGTGGCCGACTCAAGGCGCCGCTGGTCGATCTCGCTGGCGCGACCGTCGAGCAGCCGCGCTAGTGTCACCGTCTCGTCGAGCTTCTGGCGGGCGAAGGCCAGCCAGCTCTTGAGCTCGGGATCCAGCTCGCCCTCGCGCTCGAGGTCCATCGGTACATGCAGCAGCGAACAGGAGGGGGCGATCCACAGCCGCTTGCCCAGTCGCATGCGGGCCGACGCCAGGCGCTCACGCAGCAACGCCAGGTCAGCGCGCCAGACGTTGCGGCCATCGATGGCGCCCACCGACAGCACCTTGTAGGCGGGTAGCCGATCGAGCACCCTCTCGAGTTGCTCGGGGTCGCGTACGGCATCGATATGCAGCCCGTCGGTGGGCAGGGCGACGGCCAGATTCAGGTTATCGCCGAGTCCGCCGAAGTAGCTGGCCAGCAGCAGCTTGACCGGGGCCCGGGCGAACACGCTGTAGGCGGCCTCATAGGCCTGCTGCCAGGCTTGCGGAAGCTCCTGGACCAGCGCCGGCTCGTCGAGCTGGACCCACTCCACTCCCTGTTCGGCCAGACGTGCCAGCAGTTCGGCATAGACCGGCAGCAGGGCGTCGAGCAGCGCCAGGCGGTCGAAGGCGACCTCGCCCTTCTCCTTGCCCAGCCATAGCCAGGTCAGGGGGCCGAGCAGGGTCACCTTCACGGGGTGACCGAGCGCCCGGGCCTCGTCCACCTGGTCGAACAGCCGTGAGCTGGCCAGGCGAAAGCTCTGGTCGGCGTGCAGCTCGGGCACCAGGTAGTGGTAGTTGGTATCGAAGTACTTGGTCATCTCGCAGGCCGCGGCGGGTTCGCCGCTGGGCGCGCGGCCACGGGCCATGCGGAAGGCGGTGTCCAGGTCGACCTCGCCACGAGCCACCTCCTCCTCGGCGGCGAAGCGCCCCGGCACGGCGCCCAGTGTCACCGAGAGGTCGAGCACCTGGTCGTAGAAGGCGAAGTCACCCACCGTGACCAGGTCGAGGCCGGCGCGGCGCTGTTCCTCCCAGTGACGGGCACGCAGCTCGCGCCCCACGCCCTCCAGTCCCTCGCGGTCGAAGTCACCCTGCCAGTAGCCCTCCACGGCCTTCTTGAGTTCACGATCCGCACCGATGCGGGGGTAGCCGGCAATATGAGCCCTGGTCATGTTTCCACCTGTTTGCATGAAGGATACGGCGGATTCTGGCTGGCCATGGGATGTGAATCAAACTAAACTTCCTAATCTTTAAAATGAAAGCGACTCACTCATGCTCGAGCTGCGACACCTCCGTACCCTGATCGCCCTGCGCGACGCCGGCTCCCTGGTGGAGGCGGCCGAACGGGTCCACCTGACCCAGTCGGCCCTCTCCCACCAGATCAAGGACCTGGAGGAACGCCTGGGCAGTCCGCTGTTCGTGCGCAAGACCCGGCCGGTGGAGTTCACCCGGGCCGGCCAGCGGCTACTGACCCTGGCCGAGCAGGTGCTGCCCCAGGTACGCATGGCCGAGCGTGACCTGGCACGGCTGGCCGGCAACGAGCAGGGGCGGCTACATATGGCCATCGAGTGCCACAGCTGCTTCCAGTGGCTGATGCCCACCATCGACCATTTTCGTGACCACTGGCCGGAGGTGGAGATCGACATTCCCGGCGGCCACCACTTCGACCCGCTGCCGGCGCTGGCCCGGGAACAGCTCGACCTGGTGATCACCGCCGACCCCCAGCCGCTTCCCGGGGTGCACTATGAGCCGCTCTTCCGCTATGAGGGGTTGCTGGCGGTGGCCCGCCAGCACCACCTGGCCGGCAAGGGCTTCGTCACCCCCGAGGCGCTGGCCGAGGAGACCCTGATCACCTACCCGGTGGAGCACTCGCGGCTGGACGTCTTCACCCAGTTCCTCGACCCGGCGGGGGTACAGCCAAGGGAGGTGCGTACCGCCGAGCTGACCATCATGATGATGCAGCTGGTGGCCAGCGGCCGCGGGGTCTGTGCGTTGCCCAACTGGGCACTCACCGAATACCTGGAGCGCGACTACGTGAAGGCCGTGGCACTCGGCGAGAAGGGGGTGTGGAGCACGCTGTTCGCGGCGATTCGCGAGGAGACCCGCAGCGCGCCGTGGATGGAGGATTTCCTGCGCACCGCCCGGGAGACCTCCTTTGCGGTCCTCGACGGCATCAAGCCGGCCTGAGGCTAGCCGAGCTCGTTGCGCTGCGGCAGCAGCAGGGTGAAGCGTGCCCCGCCGAGCTCGGCGCTGTCGTCCACGCTCACGCTGCCGCCGTGCCAGTTCATCACCTTCTGCACGATGGAGAGCCCCAGCCCATAGCCGCCGGAGCTGCGGGTGCGGCTGTCGTCCAGTCGCGCGAAGGGCTTGAAGATCGCCTGGCGCTCACCCAGCGGCACCCCGGGACCGTCATCCTCCACGTCGATCCTGACCAGGGCATGCTCGCGACGCACACGGATCAGCACCCGAGAGCGAGCATGTCGACAGGCATTGGCCACCAGGTTCTGCACGGCACGCTGCAGGTAGCGAGGCTCGGCCAGCACCTCCACCTCGGTTCCCTCGGCAAGCTCCAGGGCCAGCCGCTCATGCAGCGGGCTCAACGCCTCGATCACCCGCTCCGCCATGGCGCGGCAGTCCACCAGCACGGCATCCATCTCGCGGCCGTTGATGGCATCGCTGCCCAGCCGGGCGTAGGTGAGAATCTCGTCGATCAGGCCGTCGAGCTCCTGGATGTCCCCATCGACTCCCTGGAGCTGCCGGCGCACCGCCGGTTCATCGGTCATGTCCTCGACCATCTGCACGGCGAAACGGATCCTCGCCACCGGGGTTCGCAACTCGTGGGAGACCGCGCGGATCATGTCCTGCTGGGCGCGCAGCAGCGACTGTACCTGGGCGGCCATGCCGTTGAGTGCCATGCCCAGACGGCCGACGAAGTCGGCGCTCTCCACCCTGACCCGGGTATCTAGCCGTCCTGCGGCGATGCGCGATGCCGCCAGTTCCAGGCGTACCATGCGTGCTTCCACGCTGCGCACGATCAGATAGATCGTCACCCCCAGCACGGCCAGAATGATCAGCACCAGCAACAGCTGCAGCGACCCGGGCATCGGTTCGAAGGCCTGGACCGGACCGATCACCAGCCAGCTGGCGTCGCCGCTGCGCTCCTGAAGCGCCAGGTAGATCGCCACCGACCAGCGCCCGGGCAGCAGCTGGATAACCACTTCACCATCGGTAAGCCGGCGTAGCTGGTAGTCGTCGAGCCCTTCGGGCGGGGCTTCCTCGAGGGAGACCGGCAGGCGTCCGCCGGCCAGGCGCTCGAGCCGGGCCTGGCGGGCGGCGGGGGATACGGCCGTCAGCCACTCGCCGAGCAGCTCGGTGAGGCCACGCAACTGGTGCTCGCTGAGGTTGGTGAGTTCGACCCGCAGCAAGCGTTCGCTGCCGGGCAGCAGCGACAGCAGCCGCCAGCCCTGGTCGTCCTGCGGCTGCACCAGCACCTTGCCGCGGCCCAGACGCAGCCGCGCGAAATAGCCCAGCTCCGCCTCCTCCAACGGCCCCACGCTGGCCCGCATGTCCAGGCGTTGGCCCTGGGCATCGAGCCAGGCGCCGTGAGCCGCGGGTGGCAACGCCGAGAGTCGTTCGGCCAGCAGGCGCATCGGGGCCTCGGCCAGCTGTTCGCGATGCGCCTCGCGACGCACCTGGTCGACCAGCGCCACCCCCAGCAGGCCCAGCCCGAAGGTCAGCAGCAGAGCCAGCGCCAGCAGCAGATAGACGCGCAGGAAGGTGCTGTCGGCCAGGACCCGACGCATGGGTCAGGCATCCCTGACGAACAGGTAGCCCTTGCTCCGCACCGTCTTGATGCGGTGCGGCTGGTTGGGGTCGTCACCGATCTTGGGGCGAATACGCGACACACGTACGTCGATGGAGCGGTCCTGACCGTCGTACTTGATGCCGCGCAGCTGGGAGAAGATCTCCTCGCGGGTCAGCACGCGCCCGGCATGGCTGGCCAGCAGCCACAGCAGGTCGAACTCGGCGCTGGTCAGTTCGATGCGCTCGCCCGAAAGCCACGCCTCGCGGGTCGCATTGTCGATCTCCAACTCGTCGAAGGTGAGGCGCGTCTCGCCGCTGGCCTCGACCACCTCGGAACGGCGCAGCAGCGCACGCATGCGGGCCAGCAGCACCCGCGGCTGTACCGGCTTGGCCACGTAGTCGTCGGCGCCCATCTCCAGGCCCAGCACCTGGTCCATGTCATCGGTACGCGCAGTAAGCATCAGGATCGGGCCGCGATAGTCGTCACGGACCCGGCGGCAGATCGACAGGCCATCCTCACCGGGCAGCATCAGGTCGAGAATCACCAGGTCCGGCTGCAGGGAGAGGATCCGCTCGACCCCGCGGGCGCCATCGGCCTCCAGGGTGACGCGGAAGCCATTGGCCTCGAGGTAATCGCGGGTCAGGTCGGCCAGGCGCTCGTCATCCTCGATGATCAGCACATGGTCCTGCTCACGGGGCTGCAGGCTATAGTCCATCCTTGTGTGAACTCCATGGGTCGTTGGGTGGCGGCCGCGGCGAAGGTTCTTGCCGCCTATGACTAAAGTGTACCTGAAAACATGAGGTCCGCCTGTGCCACCGCCAGGGGGGGCGGGCAATGGCGGAGAGGATGTGGGCCGGAGCCTGGCGGCGGGCATGGCTGGCGAGGAATAGCCCCGCAGAGGTATTGCCAGCGCCGGCTGTCGCGCCCCACACTGATCAGGCCCTGCCGGTGCGGGGCCATGCTTCAGGAGAGCCCCATCATGGACAAGAGTGTCATCAAGCGAGTCTACGTCCCTACCCATGTACGCATCCTGCCCAGCGGCGAACGGGTCACGGTGCCAGGCCACTACAAAGCCCCGCCGGAGCGCCGCTAGCGCCATGCGACAGCCCATCGTCGGCTACCATCGCGACGAGGAGGAGCACTGGGTCGCCGAACTGGCCTGTGGCCACAACCAGCATATGCGCCATCAGCCGCCCTGGGTGGAGCGCCCCTGGGTCACCAGCGACGCGGGGCGACGTTCCCGCCTGGGCCTAACCCTCGAGTGCGTCAAGTGCGACCGCGGCGAGCCGCGCGACAACCCACTGCCCGGCTGAGGCATCACGCATCGGGCCGCCCGCAGGCGGCCCGATGCGGCTCCTGTGCCCCCTGGTGTGGCTAGCCCTTGGGGCCGAACAGTAACCAGACGATCAGCCCCACCAGCGGGAAGATCAGCAGCACGACGATCCAGATCAGCTTGGCCAGGCCACTGGCCGAGCTCTTGGCCACCTTGACGATGGCCCAGATCACGATGATCAGCCAGATCAGGCTCAGCAGGCCGGTCACTTCGATACCCATCCAGTACCTCCTTGTCAGCTTTCCTCGGGCGAATTGCCACTCCCCTATGGGTAGCACAGCCATGGTCCGGGGTACAGCCTCGCGCGCGACACCCTGTCTCCGCCGCCCTCAGCCGTGGCCGAGCCGCAGCGGCTCGCCCCACCATCCCGGCAGCCGTCGGCGCACCTCGGGCCGGGCGAAGCGATCGTCCAGCAGCACCACCACGCCGCGATCCTCGGGCCCACGGATCACCCGTCCGGCGGCCTGCACCACCTTGACCAGCCCCGGCACCCGGTAGGTGTACTCGTCGCCGCGGCCGAAGCGGGCCTGGAGGCGCGCCCTGAGCACCTCGTTGAAGGGGTCCACCGGCGGCAGCCCCAGGGTGGCGATGAAGGCGCCCACCAGGCGCTCGCCGGGCAGGTCGATGCCCTCGGCAAAGGCCCCGCCCAGCACGGCGAAGCCGATGCCGCGGCCATCCGCCGTGAAACGCGCCAGGAAGGCGTCGCGCTCGGCCTCGGCCATGCCGCGATGCTGGGCCCAGGCGGGAATCTCCGGGTGCGCTGCGCCGAAGCGCGCCAAGGCCACCTCCAGGTAGGCGAAGCTGCTGAAGAAGGCCAGATAGTGGCCCGGACGGCGCGTGTACTGGGCCGCGATCTCCTCGACAATCGGCGCAAGCGAGACCTCGCGATCCCGCAGCCGCGTCGACAGGTCGGTGCGGATACGCACCTCGAGCTGCTCGGCGGCGAAGGGCGACGGCACCTCCCGCCAGACGCAGTCGTCGGGCAGGCCCAGCAGGTCACGCTGGTAGTCGGGGGGCCCCAGGGTCGCCGAGAACAGCACCGTGGTGTGGGCGGCCTGGAAGCGCGGGGCCAGGAAGTCCGCCGGGATCAGGTTGCGCAGTGCCAGTCGCGCCCTGCCGCGCCCCTCGCGGGTCAGCTCGCACAGCGAGTGATCGCCGAAGCGCTCGGCCAGGCGCGTGAAGGCCAGCGCCTCGAACAGCAGCTCCTGCCACTCGACACCGAGCTCGGGATGCTCGCCCAGCGCCTCGCTGAGTGCCGCGGCGAGCCCCTGCAGGGTACCCAGCATGCCGTCGGGCAGCCCCTCCAGCTGCCGCCAGGCGGGCCGCCCCGGCTCGCCGGCATCCGCCAGCCCCGCCTCGCTTACCAGCGCCTGCCAGCGCCGCGCGAGGCGCCCCAGCGGCGACTTCAACGCCGCCGGCGCCGTGCGGCGCAGCCGGCTCAGGTCGCGCTGGCGCAGCGCCACGCTGTACATCCCCCGTGCGCGCCCCACCAGGTTGTGGGCCTCGTCCACCAGCAGGCCGACCCGCCAGCCGTTCTCCCGGGCCAGGCCATGCAGCAGGGCGTGGTCATCGAACCAGTGGTTGACGTCGCCGACCACCACGTCGCACCAGCGCGCCATCTCCTGGCCCAGGTAGTAGGGGCAGACGCCGTGCTCGGCGGCCACCTCGCGCAGCCCCTCACGATCCAGCCAGCCGCGCTCGGCCGCGGCGAGGCGCGCCCCGGGCAGGCGGTCATAGAAGCCCGCGGCCAGCGGGCAGGCCTCGCCGTGGCAGGCTCGCCCGGGGTACTCGCAGGCCTTGTCGCGGGCGCTCAGCTCGATCACCCGCAGCGCCAGGCCGCCCTGCCCCGCCGGGGACGAAGCACCCAGTCGCGCCAGGGCCTCCAGCGCCAGGCGCCGCCCGGGGGTCTTCATGGTCAGGAAGGCGAGGCGGTCGAGGCCCTGGCGCGGCATCGCCTTGAGCAGCGGGAAGAGCGTGCCCAGGGTCTTGCCGATGCCGGTGGGCGCCTGAGCCAGCAGTACGCGACCGGTGGCCGCGGCCTGGTAGCACGCCTCCGCCAGGGCGCGCTGGCCTGGGCGAAAGCCGGCGAAGGGAAAGGCCAGGTTGGACAGGGCCGCATCGCGCAGGCGGCGGTGCGTCGCCTCCCGCTCGGCCCAGGCGCGGTAGCGGCGGCAGCGCTCAATGAGCTCCTCCATCAGCCCCTGCGCCGTGGCGTGCTCGCTCACCAGCGTCTCGCGGCCGCTGCCCACCTCCAGGTAGACCAGCGCCAGTTCGATCTGCTCGAGGCCATGTTCGGCGCATAGCAGCGCGCCGTAGGTGCGCAGCTGGGCACGATGCAGGGCACGCTGGTTGGCGGCCTGGCGCCCAAGGTCACCACGATGAGTCTTGATCTCCTCCAGCCGGCCGGCCACCGGATCGTAGCCGTCAGCGCGCCCCACGACACGCAGGCCTTCCACCTCGCCTGCGAGCGGCAGTTCGGCCAGATAGTCCGCCCCCCGGCGCCTCGCCACCTCGCGATGCCCCTCGATGCCCTCCCGGGCGCTCGGCGAGGGGGTGAAACGATGGTCGAGATCGCCCTCCCGAGCGGTGACATCACACAGGGTCCGTACCGCCACCCGCAGCGCCGACGACTCGCTCACGCCGGTGTCAGCCATTCGAGGTGGCAAACCACGGCCGGGATGCCCCGGTGCCGGAAGAAGGCCAGCCAGCGGCGCTGATTGTCCTGCAGGCGATCGCCGGGGCCCTTCACCTCGATCAGCCGGTAGCGCGGCTCCCCCGTCGGGGCCTCGGGGAGGAACTGGATCAGGTCCGGCAGACCCGCACGATTGGCACGCAGGTTGCCCAGCAGTCGCTCGAAGCAGGCGCGAAGGTGCTCGGGGGGAATACACGCCAGAGCCTGCTCGAGCAGCTCCTCGGAGAGTGCGCCCCAGTGCACGAAGGGATTGGCGATGCCGGCCTTCATCCGCCAGTTGTCAAGGATCGCCTGGCGGTACCGACCATCCTCCAGGCGCGCCAGGCAGGCGTCGAAACCCTCACGGCGGCGAGCCACGAAGTCCTCGCGATAGAGATCCGCGGGGCCGGACTGGAAGGGGTGGAAGAAGGCGCCGGGCAGCGGCGCGAAGAGCACCTCCCAGCAGAGCAGGCCGAACAGCCCGGTGATCAGGACATTCTCGACGTAGTGGACTGGTGCCGACTCGCGATGCAGATGGTTGCGCACCGCCGCCTCGACCCGGACAGGGCCGGGCAGGCGCAGGGTGAAACGTTCGGGGGGCGGTTCGGCGGGGAGCGTGCGGGGCGGCATCTCCAGGCGCCGGCGCAGCCGCGGCAGCAACCTGCCAAGCGCCTGGACTTCGGCCTCGTCACGGGTCGCAGCGACGAGGGGTTCGGCAAGCATCAGCGCCTTGCGGATCTCACCTCGCCTCTCGGCCAGGCGCAGGAAGCGAATCCGCCCCTCGGCGCTGCCCGTGTCCGCCGGCCACCCCGCCCGGGCATAGAGCGACAGCGACCTGCCGGCCTGCCCCTCGCGCTCCGCCTGGCGCCCCAGGGCGATGCACAGCCGCGCGCGGCGGGCCGCCAGCCAGGGGTTGGCCGGCGCGGGCGGCAACGCCTCGGCCAGCGGCGCCACGGCTTCCCCCTCATCAAGGCGCTGGCGCAGGCGATGCAGCGCCAGGTAGGCATCCACCTCGTCACGCCGCCGGAAGGCACGGGAGTCGTCGCCGAACGCCACGGCCTCGAAGCGCTGATGTCCCAGCTCGCTGAGCACGAACTCCGACCAGTCCTGGCGCAGGTTGCCGAAGAACATCAGCCGCAGGCGGTCACAGGTCGCCATCACCGTGAGCCGCACCACCCGCTCGGTGCTCTCGGGCCACCAGCTCTTGAGCGTCCGCGGTGCCGGCTCGTGCGCCAGCAGTGCCTCACGCAGTGCCGCCTTGCTCGCGCTGGCGGGCAACCCCGCATCGGCAATCTCGCTCGCCAGGGCACAACGCAGTTCGGGCAGCCGCAACTGGGCGAAGAGGGTCTCGAGGTCGAGCAGCGGCTCCTCCTCCACCATCCCCGCCGCGACCAGGGGCGCCAGCGCCGGAGTGGTATCGCCGATCTCGGCATAGGCCAGCCGTGAGCAGCGAAAATGCTTGCCCCTGCGCATCACCATGCGCACCAGCAGCGCGCGGGAGGCCCGGGGCAGGGCCGCGAAGGCGACATGGAAGCCCCACTCCGCCTCGCCCAGCAGGTCGCCGTGACGTTCGGTTACCCAGGCCAGCACGAACTCGAAGTTCGTCAGGTAGTAGAAGGGATCATCGAGGGGGGCGGCAACCGCCGCGGCACTGTTCATGCATCCATGATATCAGCCCTGCCCACCGGGCTCACAGCCCCGCGGCGAGTGACTCGATCACCTCGGCGGCGGGCACCTCGCGACAGCGGCTGGCGTTCTGCCCGGCCCACAGCGGCGAGAAGTCGCCGCTGCCGCTGGCCTCGGCGGCGGCGCGCAGCGGGGCGATGGCCGCGGTGGCCAGGGGGAAGGCCGGTGCCACCTCGGCCATGGGGCCCAGCTCGCGCATCAGCCGGGTGATGATGCCCCGGGCCGGGCGGCCGCTGTAGAGATTGGTCAGCGCGGTGTGGCGTGCTGCCTCGGACTGCAGCGCTCGGCGATGGATCGCCGAGATCGTCGCCTCCGGACAGCACAGCAGCGCGGTGCCTACCTGGACGCCATCGGCACCCAGCGCCCGGGCAGCCGCCACACCGCGGGCATCGGCGATGCCGCCCGCGGCGATCAGCGGCAGACCGATCGCCTCGCGCACCTGGGGCAACAGGGCGAAGGTGCCGACCTGGGTGGTGACTTCCCCGTCGAGGAACATGCCGCGGTGTCCGCCCGCCTCCAGCCCCTGCACGATCACCGCATCAGCCCCCCGGGCCTCGAGCCACTCGGCCTCGGCCACGGTAGTCGCCGAGGCCAGCACCGTGGCCCCCCAGGCCTTGACCCGCTCGAGCAGCGCGGCCTCGGGCAGGCCGAAATGGAAGCTCACCACCTCGGGACGCAAAGGCTCCAGGGCGTCACACGTCTCGCGATCGAAGGGGCGTCGCCCCGGGCCCTCCGGCACGGCATCGATATCCAGGCCGAACTCGGCGAAGAAGGGGGCGAGGGCCGCGTGCCAGCGTGCCTGGGCCGCAGGGTCCGGCTCGGGCGGGACGTGACAGAAGAAGTTGACATTGAGGGGTGCCGGCGTGGCGGCGCGGAACGCCGCAATCTCCTCGGCCATGGCCTCCGGGGAGAGCATGGCGCAGGGCAGTGCCCCCAGCCCACCGGCACGCGCCACGGCGATGGCCAGGGCACTGCCCTGGGCACCGGCCATGGGTGCCTGGAGGATGGGCAGCGCGATACCGAGACGCTGATGGAGGGCTGGTGACTGGCTCATGGCGGACTCCGGCAGATCAAGAGGGATCCTGGAGCCTGCCTGCCCTCCCCGTCCACGACAAGTCGACATTGGGGGAGTGCGGCGAGAGCGCCGGGCTTCCAGCACAGCGGGGCTGCTCCGGGAAACGGGTGTCTCAGCCGTCGGCAGGCTCCAACACCATCTGTGCGTCGCGGATGCGGATATCGAAATGGTCCAGGAAGCTCATGCCCAGCAGGGCGGTATCGCCCTCCAGCCCGGCGCTGATGGAACCGCGCACATCGCGGGCCACATGGCCACCCAGGCTGACCTCGTCGAGGGTGGTGAGCTCTCCGCGCACCCGGCCGTTGGCGGTATTGAACCAGGCGCTACCGGAGGGCTCGAGACCCAGCCGCTCGGCCATCTCCCGTGGCAGCGCCACGTAGGTGGCGCCGGTATCCACCAGGAACTCCACCGGCTCGCCGTTGATGCGCCCCGTGGCCACGAAGTGGCCGCCGCGATTGCGCTCGAGCACCACCGGCGCTCCCTCCGCCACGGCGCTGACCAGGTGGCTGTTGGGATTGCGCTGGCGTTCCACATAGCCGTGGAACCACCAGGTCCCCATGGCGATGAACAGCATCCAGAACAGCAGCATCATGCCGATCCCGGTGCGCTTCACTCCCCTGCCCTCGTCGCTCATCGCGTCCTCCTCACCTTTCGGCTCAGCCCGGTCCGGCCGCCAGCACCAGGCGCAGCACCATGAACTCCCCCGGCTTCATCACGGCCACCCCTAGCTGGATCACGACCCGATGCCGCGCCAGGTCGTCGGGCGTCATGGTATCGCCGAGACCGCAGCGCACGAAGTAGGCCTGGCGGGGCGAGGCACCCTGCAGGGCACCAGCCCGGTGGAGGCCATCCAGGAAGGTCGCCACCGAGAGGCGCAACGAGGCCCACAGGGCGGCGTCGTTGGCGGCCCCCGCGACCCAGGAGAGCCCCTGGCGCAGGCTCTCGCGCAGGAACAGCGCCAGGCGCTGCACCGGCAGGTAGCGCCGCTCGTGGTCGTTGGGCGGAGCCAGGGTGCGCGCCCCCCAGGCCAGGCAGGCGCGTCCCGGGAAGTCGACGATGGCATTCACTCCGCGGGGGTTGAGCACCTGGAGATGGACGCGGGTGACCGGATGTTCCAGGCCCGTAATACCCCTGACCCGGGCCTCCAGGCCGGCGGGCGCCTTCCAGACACCGCGGCTGGCATCGCTGCGCGCCCAGAGGCCGGCCATGGCGCCGCTGGGCGGCAGTGACAGGCGTGGGGCCGAGGCCCCTGCGGTCGCCCGAGGATCGGCCATCTCCACCCAGGGATAGTAGCAGGCCGCATATGGCGAGGCCGGCAGCTCCAGCGCCGCAACGTCCGCAGCATCGGTGAGCGCCAGACCGACGGGGGGATCGACCAGCACCATGCGATCGCCGAGGCGCTCCGCCTGGTCGATGGCCGCCTGGACCACCGGGTTGCCGGGGGCCATCCAGGTCTGTCCGGGCAGACAGACCGCCGCGACGCTGCCAGGCGTCTCGAGGGTCGCCAGCGCCGCCAGGTAGTCGGCATGTGTTGGGGCACGGGAGACGCTGCCCAGCGGCAGGACGTACGCTTCCTGACCGCCATTGTCGAAGAAGAGGCGTAGCGAGGCGCACAGCTCAGCGGCCGCCACCGACGGGGGCACATCCGCAAGCCATGCATCGAGAGCCGAGTAACCCCGCAGCGTCTGCGGAGAACGCTCGACGTCACCCTCCCAACGACCAAGGAAGGCGGTACGAACGGTGGCGACTGGCTCGATGGTGCGCAGCCGCAGCGGCATCTGGCTAACATGGCGGCCGGGTGGGTAGGCGTCAGGCATCTGCGTCATCCTCGCCGCCCTCGGCGGCAGCATCCATATAGTGAGCATCGCCCAACCGTGAGGACTTGGCGAACTCAGATGACGCGGCCGTTGCGCGCCTCCCAGGCCGCGGCGGCGCGCTGGCCGCGGGCCTGGTCGACGAATAGGCAGATCAGGATGGCGACGATGAACAGCGCCGCGCACAGCAGGATCGAGGCCTGCAGCCCCACCACCGTCTGCAGCAGTCCCAGGGCAATGATGCCGAACACCCCGGCAAGCTTGTTGGCCAGCCCCCAGAAACCGAAGAATTCGGCGGCCTTGCGTGTCGGCGAGAAGAGCCCGACCAGGGCACGGCTGGCGGACTGGCTGGAGCCCAAGGAGAGTCCCGCCAGGCAGCCGACGAAGAGGAACAGGTGCTGGGCCTCCCAGTCGAGGTCGAAGCGTGCATTGAGCAGCGCGGTGACCTCCGGGGTGGCCCAGATCGCCAGGATCGCCGCCACCCACAGCACCAGGGTGAACTGGTAGGTCAGCTTGGTGCCGATGCGGTCCTGGATGAAGCCGAAGCCCAGCGCCCCTGCCGCCGCGGTGATCTGCACGATGATGAACATCAGGTTGCGGATCGACTCGTCCCAGCCGATCACCTGGGCGCCGTAGATGAAGGCGAAGGCGATGATGATGTAGACCCCGGCCATGGAGAACAGCAGCGACACCAGGAAGGTGGCCAGGTCACGGAAGCGCTTGAGCTCGTGGAGGGTCGTCGAGACACGCTCGATGGCGATCTCGCGATAGGGCTTGCCCGCCGGCTGGGGCGTGCCGCGCTCCTTCACCCACAGGAAGGTGGGGATGGCGGTGACCAGGAAGAAGCCGGCGGCGAAGGGACCCACCCAGCGGATGCGTTCGAAGTTCTCCGCCGTGGCCTCGCCCAGCACCACCAGGGTGAACCCCGCGGCGAAGAGCCCGCCGACGTAACCCAGAGCCCAGCCGAAGCCCGAGATCTTGCCCAGGTCCTCGGGCGGCCCGAGGTCGGGCAGGAAGGCGGCGATGAAGGACTCGCCCATGGAGTAGGCGTAGTTGGAGACCACGATCAGCAGCAGGCCGAGCACCACATAGCCCGGCGCCACGAAATAGAGCATGGCGGTGGCGGCCACCGTGGCCAGGTAGCTGGCGAACAGGAAGCGTTTCTTCTCTGCCCGATAGTCCATCACCGCCCCGCACAGCGGGCCGGTGACCACCACCAGCAGGTAGCTCACCGCCAGCGCCAGGCTCCACAGGAAGTTGGCCAGCCGATAGTCGCCGCCACGCTCGCCGACGATCACCGTGGTGAACAGCTCGCCGAACACCACGGTGATGATCAGCAGGGTATAGGCCTGGTTGGCGAAATCGAACATCGCCCAGCCGACGATCTCGCGGCGCGAGGCACGGCTCCTGGCGGGCAGCAGGCTGTCGGTCGAGCTCATCGCAACGTCCCTGTGGATAGCGGCCCCTCACCATAGCAGCCCGCCCCCGATCGAGCGAGATGACGCTAGCGCAGCAGCGTGAGCACCAGGGCGATGCCTCCCACCAGCAAGGCGATGATCACGGCGGCATCCACCAGGCGATCGAGCCAGCGATCGAAGCGGGCGCCGCGGGCAGCGGGCACGCGCCGTCGGGTAGCCCCCCGACGGCGACGGTCACCTGCGATGGGAAAGAGAGACATGGCGGAAGTCCGATTTCACCATTTATCCCCAAAGCTTACGACCTCCGCCGCCGTCGGGCCAGCGACTAGATGCCGTCGCGACGATTGATACGCCGATTGACCACGCTGGGGGCCCGGCGCAGCCGCTCCTCCTCGGCCAGCTGATCCGCCTCGAAGGCATCGGCACCCACCGGGGTCTCGCCATGGCGGCGATAGAGCTGGGTGAGCATCGCTCGGCGATCGGCGCGCAGCTCACGCACCAGCACGATCACCATGCCGTAGAGGATGAAGGTGAAGGGCAGCGCCGAGAGTACCGAGGCCGCCTGCAGCCCGGAGAGGCCCCCGGCGGCGATCAGCGTCAGACAGATCGCCGCGATCAGCACGCCCCAGGTAACTCGCTTGTAGAGCGGCGGGTTGATGGAGCCATTGTCGGTCATCTGGGCGACGATATAGGAGGCGGAGTCCGCCGAGGTCACCAGGAAGACGAAGATCAGCATCATCGCCACCACCGAGAGCACCCCCGAGAAGGGCATCAGGTCGAACATCTCGAACAGCGCCACGGTGATATTGGCCTGGGTGGCCGCGGCAAGGCCCACGTCACCGCCCAGCTCCATGTTGAGCGCCGCACCGCCGAACACGCCGATCCACAGGCAGGCCAGCAGCGGCGGCACGACCAGCACGCCGAACACGTACTCCTTGATGGTACGACCACGGGAGACACGCGCCACGAAGGTGCCCACGAAGGGCGACCAGGCGATGACCCAGGCCCAGTAGAAGATCGTCCAGCTGCTCGCCCAGGTGTTGTCGCTGTAGGGCGAGATGCGCAGGCTCATGCCGATGAAGTTCTGCAGGTAATCGCCGATCCCCAGGGTGATGGTCTCCAGTATCGCCAGCGTCGGACCGGTGATGAGCACCCACAGCATCAGGCCGATGCAGAGGATCATGTTGAGGTTGGAGAGCCGCTTGATGCCCTTGTCCAGGCCCGACCAGGTGGAGGCCATGTAGGCCAGGAACATCACGAAGAGGATGATGAACTGCCACAGTACCGACTCGGGCAGGCCGAACACGGCGTTGAGGCCGCCGTTCATCTGCAGCACGCCGAGCCCCAGCGAGGTGGCCACCCCCATCACCGTGGCGACCACGGCGAAGATGTCCAGTGCCGGCGCGTAGCGGCGCGCCCCGGGATGCTTGGCGGTGACCGAGGAGAGCACCGAGGAGACCAGGCCGGCCTGCCCCTTGCGGAACTGGAAGTAGGCAATGATCAGGCCCACCACCGAGAAGGCTGCCCACTGATGGATGCCCCAGTTGAAGTAGCTGTACTGGATAGCGTAGCGA
The DNA here is from genome assembly GCF_057169305.1 of Halomonas sp. C10-5. Taxonomy (NCBI): domain Bacteria; kingdom Pseudomonadati; phylum Pseudomonadota; class Gammaproteobacteria; order Oceanospirillales; family Halomonadaceae; genus Halomonas; species Halomonas sp. C10-5. Next base: position 575,250 of record NZ_CP175665.1, on the reverse strand, counting down.
GCCGAGGCCTCCGTCTGCGCAGGCACGTCGCCGTAGGGTGGCTCGATATAGTGAAACATCGGCTCGGCCATGCCATAGAACACCAGCCCCACACCGAAGCCCGCGGCCAGCAGCATGCTGATCCAGGAGAAGAAACTGAAGCTCGGCGTGCTGTCCTGGGGCCCGAGGCGAATCTTGCCGTACTTGCTGAAGGCCAGCACCAGCAGGAAGATGACGAAGCCGAACACCGAGAACAGGTAGAACCAGCCGAACATTCGGGTCACGCTGCCGAGAGCGGTGGTGGCAATGTTGCCGAACCCTTCCGGGAAGGCGGCGCCCACCGCCACCAGGGCGAGTATGATGATCGTCGAGACGGTAAAGACCGTCTTGCCTCCATGATCTGCCATCTAATGGTTCCTGCTGTCTAGAATTTGTACAATAATGATACCAGCCTGCCGCACGCCAGACAGGTGGCATTGGCGCTGCAGCACACTTGTACGCACGTTGACACACCACTGCAGAGGGCGAGACAGAGAGATGCAAGACGAGAGATAGTGCCAGACGGTGCAAGGGGCATTGCATCCGACCGGGAACGCCCCCATCAACATCTCTCAGCAGGCTAACTATTCACCCGACCCAATCGGAGCCGTCATGTCTCGTCTCGCCGATACCCCCCTTTCCGTTCTCGACCTGGCCCCGATCCGCGAGGGTGGCAGCGCCGCCGACAGCTTCCGGGAGAGCGTGGCCCTGGCCCAGCAGACCGAACGGCTCGGATTTACCCGCTTCTGGCTCGCTGAGCATCACGGCATCGAGGGCATCGCCAGTGCCGCCACCGCGGTGCTTATCGGCCATGTGGCCGGGGCCACCCAGCGCATCCGCGTGGGCAGCGGCGGCATCATGCTGCCCAACCACCCGCCGCTGGTGATCGCCGAACAGTTCGGCACCCTGGAGACGCTCTATCCCGGGCGCATCGACCTGGGCCTGGGCCGCGCCCCGGGCTCCGATGGCGCCACCATGGCAGCGCTGCGCCGCGATCCCTATGCGGGAGTGGAGGACTTCCCCCAACGCCTTGAGGAGTTGCAGGGCTTCCTCGGCGACGAACAGCCCGGCCAGCGGGTACGGGCGGTGCCCGGCCAGGGCACCCAGGTGCCGATCTGGCTGCTCGGCTCCAGCGGCTACAGCGCCCAGCTGGCGGCGCGCCTCGGCCTGCCCTTCGCCTTCGCCGCCCAGTTCGCGCCTGGCTACCTGTTCGAGGCGCTGCGCCTCTACCGCGACAACTTCCGCCCCTCCGAGGCACTCGAGCGCCCCCATGCCATGGTCGGCCTGCCGGTGGTCGCCGCCGAGACCGATGCCCACGCCGAGTACCTGGCCACCACCTCTCAGCAGAAATTCCTGGGCATGATCCGCGGCCGGCGCACCTGCGCCAGACCGCCGGTGGAGCACCTGGAGATGACGCCCATGGAGGAGGCGCAGCTGCAGCAGTTCCTCGGTGCCGCCATCGTCGGCGGCCCCGAGACCGTGCGCCAGGGGTTGGAGAGCTTCCTCGAGCAGACCGGCGCCGACGAGCTGATGCTCAATACCGACGTCTATGCCCTGGAGGACCGCCTGAGAAGCTACGAGATCGTGGCCGAGGTGTGGAAGGGCTAGCCTGAAAGGAACGAACCTGCCTTCTGGCCTTCCAAGGGGCAGCACATTTTGCGGCGCACCGACGCCACCCCTCAGGAGAGTCAGATGCCCGATTCCCAAGGTCCCCACCGCGACCCCCGCCAGAATCCCGCCTGGCGCGCTGCCCAGGCATGGCAGCAGCGCGCCCGCCAGAGTCAGGGTGGCGGCCTGCTCGACAGCCTCAAGATGCTGCTCGCCTGGCTGCTGTTCGGCACCCTGATGATCGTGGCCATGGTGTTCGGCCTGATCTTCCTGCTGCTGGGCTGGGCGCTGATGCCGCTGCTGCGCCACCGGCTGAAGAAGCGCATGGAACAGATGCGCGCCGAACAGGCCGAGGACGTGGACGGCGCCAGCTTCCACTATCAGGAAACCCGTTATCGGGAGACGCACACCTCCAGCGGCAGCCATCACGAGCAGCAGGTGCTGGAGGGGGATTATGAGGTAAGACCTGACGAGCAGGACAAGCGCTGAGTGTCAGGCGGCCTCTCGCCGAGCCTCCCGACTGGCCTGGCGCCACGGGCGATGTAACAGCTGGTAGGCCAGCGCCCCTGCCACCACTCCCCAGAAGGCCGATCCGAGCCCCAGGAAGCTGATGCCCGAGGCGGTGGCGATGAAGGTGATCACCGAGGCCTCGAGGTGGTCCCTGTGGGCGGCAAAGGCGCTCAGGTTGCTGGTGATGGCACCGATCAGCGCCAGCCCCGCCAGGATGGCAACGAACTCGCCGGGCAACGAGGTAAACAGCGCCACGATGGTACCGGCAAAGGTGCCCCCCACCAGGTAGAAGACGCCGTTGGCCACTCCCGCCACATAGCGCTTGCTCGGGTCCTCGTGGGCCTCCACGCTGGTGCAGATCGCCGCCGTGATCGCCGCGATCACCGTGGTGATCCCGCCGAAGAAGGCGGTGACGAAGGAGGTCAGGCTGGCCAGGGTGACGATCGGCCTGGCCGGGGTGTTGTAGCCGGCGCCGCGCAGGATCGCCATGCCCGGCAGGAACTGCCCCGTCAGGCTGACCAGTACCAGCGGAATGGCCAGGCTCAGGGTGGCATTCCAGCTCCATTCGGGGCGAATGAACTGGGGCTGGGCCAGTGTGAGCGACACGCCTTCCAGGCTGGCACCCTCGAGCACGACAGCCAGCACCACCCCTACCACCAGCAACAGCACCAGGCTGTAGCGTGGCGTCACGCGCTTGAAGAACAGGTAGGCGAGCAGCATCCCCGCCGCCAGCGCCGGCACCGATGCAAACGACTCGAAGACCCCGACCCCGAACTGGAAGAGGATGCCGGCCATCATCGCGCTGGCGATGCCTGGCGGGATCATGCGGATGATGCGATCGAAGGAGCCGGTGATACCGATAACGAAGATCACCGCCGCCGCGGTGAGATAGGCACCCACCGCCTCGGCCAGAGACAGGCCGGGGAACAGCGTGACCAGCAGTGCCGTGCCCGGGGCCGACCAGGCGGTCACCACCGGCACCTTCAGCCACAGGCTGAGCATGATGCCCGAGACGGCGGCACCGATGGAAATCGCCCACACCCATGAGGTCATCATGGCCGTGGAGATCTCGGCACTCTGCGCCGCCTGGAAGAAGATCGCCAGCGGCCCCGAGTAGGAAACCAGCACCGCCACGAAACCGGCGGTGACCGCGGGTATCGAGGCGTCCTTGAATAGCGACATGTTGAATAGCCCTGATGCTTGTCTGTCGAAAAAAGGCCTGAACTACCGAAGCAGATTCAGGCCAAGGAGGATAAACGTCGCCTAAGGCGGGCTCAGGCGGCTTCGCCGGCTGCCCTCGCCGCCTTGCTCTCGCGGGAAAACTCGAAATCCCGGAACTCCACCAGCATCGAGATCCCGGCCCCCAGCACCAGCGCCCAGAAGGAGGCACCGACACCGAAGATCTGGACTCCGGAGACGGCAATCAGGAAGGAGAACATCGCCCCCACCTCATGCTTGCCGGAGAAGGTGATATGCATGGCGGAGCTGATCACACGGAGCAGCGCGAGCCCCGCGATGATGGCGATGAAGTAGCTGGGCATCGCCTCGATCAGGCTGAACACGAAGCCGTAGAAGGGCGCCGCCACCACGAAGATGATGCCGACAATCACCGCTGCCACCCAACGCTTGTCATGGGTCCCGGCCTCGGGGCCGGAACAGATCCCGGTCATGGGCGCGGCGATACAGGTGCTGTGCAGGTTGAAGAAGGCCGAGACCATGGTGCCGAAGCCTCCCAGCGCGGTGATGGCATTGGCCGGCGCCTCCTTGTAGCCCATGCCCTTGACCAGCCCCACGCCGGCTGGGGTCTCCATGCCGACCAGAATCAGCGCCAGCGGCAGCCCATAGGCCAGGAAGGCCTCGAGGGTGAAGGCGGGCATGATGAACTCGGGCAGCCTGAAGGAGAACTCCACGCTGGAGAAATCCGCGCCCGAGAGGGCCATGTAGGCCACCCCCACCACCAGCGTCACTACCAGCGGCGGCACCCGGCGCAGGTAGCGGGCGGAAAAGAAGAACGAGAGGATCATGACGGCAGCCGGCAGCATGGCATTCTGCAGCGGCATCACCATGTTGGTCCCGAACTTGAGCAGCACGCCCGCCACCATGCCCATGACGATGGGCATCGGGATCAACCACATGACGATTCGCATCCAGCCCGCCAGGCCGACGACAAGCGCGATGGCACCCGCCATCAGCGTGGCCCCCAGGGCTTCATTGAGGCCCACGATGGGAATGATGGCGGCAAACAGCAGCGCGCCGGGAATGGAGTTGGCCATGGGCAGCGGCAGCCGGTAGTAGGCCGGCAGAAACAGTCCGAACAGCCCGTTGATGAACAGGTAGCTGATCACCCACAGCAGGGTGAACTCCTGGGAGAGTCCTGCGGCGGTGCCGGCGCTGATATGGATGATACCGGCGCTGAGGCCGAAGATACCGGCCACCAGCCCTGCACTGAGGTTATCCGCGTTGAGGTCTCGCAGGAAGTCGCGCGGCGCCGATGCGAGGCCGACGCCCTTCTCGATGTGTTTCATGTGTGCTCCAGGGGATTATTATCGTTGCTCTTGGAAAGGCACGGGGCGTTCATGGCCGACATGAAAGGGCGGCCCATCGGGCCGCCCTTCTGTTCCGTATCAGCCCTGGTCACCACCGGCCACCGGCAGCACGCTGCCGGTGATGTAGCTGGCATCGTCGGAGGCCATGAACAGGATCGGTGCGGCCATCTCGTCCAGGGTGCCGTAGCGGCCGAACAGGCAGCTCTGCCTGGTCTGGTCGATATGCGCCTGGAACCACGCCAGCTCGGTCTCGTTGCGCGGCTCCGGCGTGCCCCGGGAAATCTTCCGGGGCGGCGCCTCGGTGCCGCCGGGAGCGGTGGCCACCACGCGAATACCATGCTCGGCATACTCGAAGGCCAGCGAGGCGGTCATGGCGTTGACGCCGCCCTTGGCCGCCGAATAGGGGATGCGATGGATCCCGCGAGTCGCGGCAGACGACACGTTGACGATGACACCACTACCCTGCTCCACCATGGTCGGCAGCACCGCACGGCAGCACCACAGGGTCGGCATCAGCGAACGGGTGATCTCGGCCGAGATCTCGGTAGCGCTGAACTCGGTGAACGGCTTGAAGTTGATCGCCCCGCCCACGTTGTTGATCAGGATATCGATCCGCCCGAAGTGCTCGACGCTTTTCGCCATCACCTCGGCGGCACCCTCCCAGGTCTCCAGGTCAGCCTGCAGCGCAATGGCGTCAACGCCCTGCTCCACCAGGCCAGCCACCACCTCCTGAACGAGATCGGCGCGATCCACCAGCGCCAGGCGTGCGCCCTCGGCGGCGGCTCGCTCGGCGACCCGCCGCCCGATCCCCTGGGCGGCACCGGTGATCACCATGACCTTGCCGTTGAAACGACCGTCGGTGAGGCGACTCATGCCTTGCTCCCCGCCTCGTTGGGCGTGAACTTCTCGTAGTGGAAGCTCTGCGGCACGATGCCCTGGGCGTCGAAGTGCTTGAGCACCGCATCGACCATGGGAGGCGGACCGCACAAGTAGACGTCGACGTCACCATCGTGCATCACCTCGGCATCCATATGGTGGGTCACATAGCCCTTGCGCGGATGCTCGCTGGCCTCGTCCACCACCACAGTGGAGTAGGTGAAGTTGGGAAGCTTCCCGGCGAAGGCCTCCAGGGCATCCACCTTGACCAGATGGTCATCCTTGTTGACACCGTAGATCAGGTGAATCGGCGCCTCACAGCCCTTCTCGACCAGCTGGGCAAGCATGGAGAGGAAGGGAGCCAGGCCGGTGCCACCGGCCAGCATCAGCACCGGACGGGTGACGTCACGGATATAGAAGCTGCCCATGGGGCCGGTCAGTACCAGGCGATCACCCACCGCGGCACGCTCGCCGAGGTAGCTGCTCATCACGCCATTGGGGATATTGCGGATCAGGAAGGTCGCACGCTTCTCGCCCGGCAGGGAGCTGAACGAGTAGGAGCGATGCACCTCGGTGCCCGGCACGTCGATATGCACGTACTGGCCGGGCAGGAAGCTGAGCTCGGCGCCATCGTCCAGATCCACCACCAGCTCGATGCTGTCCTCGGAGAGTTGCTCGACCGCGGCTACCGTGCCATCGACCTTGCCTACCGCCGTCTTGCACACGGTCGAGGCGACGGGTATCTGGATGACACAGTCCGAGGAAGGCACCATCTGGCAGGTCAGGACCTGACCCTCGACAGCCTCCTCGTCGGAGAGCGCCTCCTCGATGTACTCGTCGCCCATGTCGAATTCACCCTGCTCGCAGTGCCCCTTGCAGGTGCCACAGACACCGTCGGAGCAGTCCATGGGCAGGTTGACCTTCTGCCGGTAGGCCGCATCGAGGACCGTTTCACCTTCCTTGCAGCCGATGAATCGGGTGACGCCGTCCTCGAAGTTGAGGGCAATGGTATAGCTCATGGTCGAATCTCCTCCCGCACCGGGTCAGATGTGATAGATATCGATGACCTGATGGATATAGTCGTTATTGAGTTGCACCACCTTGCGCGTGATCAGCGGCTGCTCTCCCGACACGTCCAACGTATAGAAGGCGGTCCCGAAGTAGCTGAAGTTCGTCTTGTAGACGTGGCCCAGCGTGTGCCAGTTGAAGCGCAGCTCCAGCTTGTCCCCTTCCTGATTCAGCACCTCGATGTTGCTGACCTGGTGCGTGGTGCGTGGCTCCGGGAGGGTGGCGCTGCTGCGCTCGGTCTTGATCCGGTAGACCCGGTCCTCGAGACCCTCGCGGTTGGGGTAGTAGATCAGCGAGATCTCGGACTGCGGGTCCTCGGTCAGCCGGTCGTTGTCGTCCCAGGACGGCATCCAGAACTCGACGTCCTTGTGGTAGCACTCCAGCCACTCGTCCCACTGGCGTTCGTCGAGCAGGCGTGCCTCGCGGTACAGAAAGGCCTGGATATCCTGATAACTGATGCTCATGGCGATGCTCCCCTTAGGCGGACGCGGTGGCGATAAACTGGCTGCGCTCTTTCTCGATGGCGCGCAGCATCTCCTCGACCCAGTGCTTGTGGTGCAGCACATAGAGGCCCTCGTCCTCGGGTGAGGCACCGCTGAGCAGCGGCTTCATGCCGATCGCCTGGGCGTTCTCGTCGGCGCCCTCGATCCACTGCTTGGCACCGCGAGAGAGGTCGTTCCACTCGGCCAGCGACCCGTTGTAGCCTTCCTGGCAGCTGCGAAACTCTTCCAGGTCATCCGGCGTGCCCATGCCCGAGACGTTGAAGAAGTCTTCGTACTGACGGATACGCAAGCGGCGGTTCTCGGCCGACTCGCCCTTGGGCGCGAAGCAATAGATGGTGACTTCGCTCTTATCCACGGAAATCGGTCGAATCACACGAATCTGCGTGGAGAACTGGTCCATCAGGTAGACGTTGGGGTAGAGGCAGAGGTTGCGGGTCTGGTTGACGATGGAATCGGCACGCGCCTCGCCGAATTCCTTCTCGATCCACTCCTTCTGCTGGTAGACCGGACGCACCTCGGGGTTGAGCAGCCGGGTCCACAGCAGCATGTGGCCGTTCTCGTAGGAGTAGAAGCCACCCTGGCTCTTGGACCAGCCATCGGCGTCCACCGCCTTGGTGCCGCCGGCGTCGTAGTTGCGGCGATCCATGGTGGAGGCATAGTTCCAGTGCACGGAGCTGACGTGGTAGCCATCGGCGCCGTTCTCGGCCCCCAGCTTCCAGTTGCCGTTGAAGGTGTAGGACGAGGTGCCACGCAGGATCTCCAGGCCTTCCGGGGCCTGATCGACGATGTTGTCGATGATCTTGGTGGTCTCACCCAGATACTCTTCGAGCGGCTTGACGTCATCGCTCAGACTGCCGAACAGGAAGCCCTTGTAGTTCTCGAAGCGCGGCAGGCGCTTGAGGTCATGGGAGCCGTCCTTCTTGAAACCATCCGGGTAGGCACCAGCCTTCTCGTTCTTGGCCTTGAGCAGCTTGCCGTCGTTCTTGAAGGTCCAGCCATGGAAGGGGCAGGTGAAGGTGCCCTTGTTGCCACGCTTCTTGCGGCACAGGGTGGCGCCACGGTGGGCACAGGCGTTGATCAGGCCGTGCAGCTCACCCTGCTTGTCGCGGGTGATGACCACCGGCTGGCGGCCCATGGTCACAGTCATGAAGTCGCCCGGCTCGGCGATCTGGCTCTCATGGGCCAGGAACAGCCAGTTGCCTTCGAAGACGTGCTTCATCTCCAGTTCGAAGAAGGCCGGGTCGGTGAACATGCTGCGATGGCAGCGGAAGATGCCCTTCTCGGCATCGTCCTGGACGGCGCCCCGGACGCGCTCCTCGAGTTGATCAAGCTTGCTGGTCATGATCCATATCCTCGGTATCTTGTCGTATTGGTCCGGCGGGCCCAGGGGGTGGCCCGCCGTCATCAAGGGATGGCCTGCCGATCAGACCTTGGCGGTACCTGCCAGTTGGCTGGCCTGGTCCTGCTCGTCTTCCTTGGCGCGCGGACGGGCATGGCGAGTCTGCAGCTCGGCCTTGTCGGTCTTGGACAGCTCGACGTCGAACACCACCTCGGAGAAGGGACCGTCCATCTCGCGCTTGGCGATCTCGTCCTGCTCCTCGATGCGCTTGGCCGGCACCACCAGCTCCTCGCGGGTCGCAAAGGCGAAGTCATCAAAGGTGTAGGGGTCGCCGGCCAGGTTGATCTGGGTGGTCAGGTGCTGGTGACCCGGTGCGGAGACAAAGTAGTGGATGTGCGCCGGACGCTCGCCGTGGCGGCCCAGGGACTTGAGCACCACGTCGGTGGGAGCACCTTCCGGCACGCCGTAGCCGGACGGGATGATGCTGCGCGCGGTGTAGCGACCTTCGCTGTCGGTGTAGATGGTGCGGCGCAGGTTGTACTCGCTCTGGGTCTGGTCGAAGAAGGAGTAGCCGCCCTTGGAGTTGGCATGCCAGATCTCGACCTTGGCGCCGGCAATCGGGGTGCCGTCGACATCACGCACCTGGCCGGTCAGCCACATGGCTTCGCCGTCCTGGTCCTGGCCGTCGTCCATGCGCGCGAAGCCCTCGGCTTCCGGGGCGCCGGCCACGTAGAGCGGACCCTCGATGGTGCGCGGGGTGCCGCCGGTACGCTGGGCCTCGGCGTCGATGGCGTCCTGACGCATGTCGAGGAAGTGGTCGAAGCCCAGGCCCGGGGAGAGCAGGCCGAACTGGGTCTGGCTGCCCAGGGCGTTGAGCAGATTGACGGCGGACCAGTACTCCTCCTCGCTGACGTCGAAATCGTCGATCAGCTTGAACAGGTCGGAGATCAGGCGATGGACGATCTGCTTGGCGCGCTCGTTGCCACCCTCCTGGTCGAAGCCGGCGATGGTCTTCAGGAAGTCCTGAACCTCGGGGGTATCGAAAATCTTCACGGTCATGGTCGGTTATCCTCGTTCGTTATATGGTTGTGTTCCGCTAGACGGAACTGACTGGCTTCATCCGTGACTCAGGAGTCGTCCTCGCGCACGGAGGACGGGTGACGACACAGCGGCTTGACGCTGATCTCCATGTAGGGAAAGAGCGGCAGGTTGCTGACCAGCTCCTGAAGCTCGGCGTTGTCCTCGACGTCGAAGATGCTGACGTTCGAGTAGCTGCCGGCCACGCGCCACAGGTGGCGCCACTTGCCGGAGCGCTGCAGCTCCTGTGAGTAGGCCTTCTCGGTCGCCTTGATCTCGGCGGCCTGCTCGGCCGGCATCGACGGCGGCAGCTTGACGGTCATTTCCACCTGAAACAGCATGACGTTCTCCTCTTCAGCGCAAGCACACCGACGTGCTTGCGGGACTCGGTTCTCTGGGACTCAGCTCTTGCGGGAATAGTGGGCCAGCTTGTCTTCGTCTAGCGTGATACCCAGCCCCGGCCCCTTGGGCAGTTCCACGCCGAACTCGCGATAGGCCAGCGGCTCGACGACGATGTCGTCCTTGAGCAGCAGCGGGCCGAACATCTCGGTACCCCAGGCCATCTCCGGCAGTGTCGCCCAGGCATGCAGGGAGGCGGCGGTGCCGATGGTGCCCTCGAGCAGGGTGCCGCCGTAGAGGCCGATGCCGGCAGCCTGGGCCACGTGGGCCAGCTCCAGTACGCCGAGTACACCGCCGGACTTGGCGATCTTCAGCGCGAAGGCGCCGCTGAAGCCCCCCCGGACCAGGTCGAGGCCGTCGCGGGCATCCTGCACCGCCTCGTCGGCGAGCATCGGCACGTTGAAGCGGTCGGCCAGCCGGATCAGGCCGGCATGCTCGCGCGCCGGGATGGCCTGCTCGATCAGCTCGATGCCGGCGTCCTGCAGGGCCTGGATGCCATATACGGCGGTGGACTCATCCCAGGCCTGGTTGACGTCGACACGCACACTGGCGCGATCGCCCAGGGCCTCCTTGATGGCGGCCACATGGCGCACGTCCTGGTCCACCGGATTGGCACCGATCTTCAACTTGAAGTCGCAGTGACGACGCTGTTCAAGGCGCAGCAGGGCCTCATCGATATCCTTGGCGGTATCACCGCTGGCCAGGGTCCAGAGCACCGGCAGGTGGGTCTGGCGGGCGCCGCCCAGCAGCTCAGCCACGCTGAGGCCCAGGCGCTTGCCCTGGGCGTCAAGCAGCGCGGTCTCAAGCGCCGACTTGGCGATCATGTTGCCGCGAGCGTTGCGGTTGAGCCGGGCGCGCAGGGCGTTGACGTTGGCGGAAGGCTGGCCGATCAGCAGCGGCGCCAGGTAGGTATCGATATTGCGCTTGATGCTCTCGGGGCTCTCCGGGCCGTAGGCCAGTCCGCCGATGGTGGTGCCCTCGCCCAGACCCTCGATGCCGTCGGAGTGGCGCATGCGCACGATCACCATGGTCTGGCAGGCCATGGTGGTCATGGAGAGCTTGTGGGGACGGATGGTCGGCAGGTCGACCAGCAGCGTCTCGATGGACTGGATAGTAGCGGTCATGGCAACTCTCGATGCAGGGCAGTTCGGTAATTGCATGGCAGTTTGATTGCAGTGGAAATCCGCAACCAATATTGTTTGGGTGACCAGCCATACCCTGGAGGTATCATGGAGTTCCGCCACCTCAGGTACTTCTGCACCGTTGCCGAGACCCTCAACCTGACGGCCGCGGCCGAACGACTGCATATGTCTCAGCCGCCTTTATCAAGACAGATCAAGCAGTTGGAAAACGAAGTCGGCGCCGAGCTGTTCGAAAGGAGTACCCGCGGACTGCGCCTGACCCCCACCGGCCAGTTCTTCCACCAGCACGCCCTGCAGATACTCGAGAAGGTGGATGTCACACTGGAGTCGACCCGGCGCATGGCCCGAAGCCGCCGCAGCCTGTTCGGCATCGGCTTCGTGCCCTCGGTGTTCTACGGGCAGCTCCCGCTGCTGGTACGCGATTTACGACAAAAGGATGATGTCGAGATGACCCTGGCCGAGCTGACCACGGTGCAGCAGATCCAGGCGCTGAAGGCGGGACGCATCGACCTAGGCTTCGGTCGCCTGCGCATCGACGACCCGGACGTGGAGCAGGAGGTGTTGTTCGACGAGCCGCTGATCGCCGCCCTGCCCAGCGGGCACCCGCTGGAGGGGACCACCCCCACCCTCGAGGAGCTGGCCTGCTACCCGCTGATCCTGTTTCCCGCCAGGCCGCGGCCGAGCATGGCCGACATGGTGCTGGGGCTATTCCGCCGCAAGGCGCTCAAGGTGGAGGTGGTGCAGGAGGCCAACGAACTGCAGACGGCGCTGGGGCTGGTCGCCTCGGAGGTGGGGATCACCCTGGTGCCGGAACAGGTCAGGCGCGTGCAGCGCGACGGCATCTCCTACGTCTACCTGGCCGATCCAAGCCTCACCTCACCGGTGATCTGCAGTCGCCGCCGCGGAGAGGCCCTCTCCCCGGTCATGCAGGAGGCGTTCCGCATTCTCGAGGTACTGGTGGAGAACCGTCGCAGCGGACGCTACCCCTGAATCGACGACGCCCCGGACCCGCCGCTGGCGGATCCGGGGCGTCGCTGAAGGTCCACGACTGGCGTGCGGCCTACTCGAGCGACTCGTAGGGCAGCCCCACGTAGTTTTCGGCGATGGTGGTCAGCCCCGCCTCGGAGCTTGTCACGTAGTCCAGCTCCGCCTGCTGCATGCGCGTGTTGAAGTCTTCCTCCTCGGAGAACTTGTGCAGCATGGAGGTCATCCACCAGGAGAAGCGCTCGGCCTTCCAGATCCGCTTGAGACAGGTCTCGGAGTAGTTCGGGATCAGGTCGGTACGCCCCTCCTGATAGACCTTCACCATCAGCCGGTAGAGGGTGTTGACGTCGCTGGCCGCCAGATTGAGGCCCTTGGCGCCGGTGGGCGGCACGATATGGGCGGCGTCGCCGACCAGGAACAGCCGCCCGTACTGCATCGGCTCGACCACGAAGCTGCGCAGCGGGGCGATGCTCTTCTCGATGGAGGGACCGGTGACCAGCTTCTCGGCCACCTCATCGGGGATGCGCCGCTTGAGCTCCTCCCAGAAGCGCTCGTCGGACCACTCCTCGACCTTCTCGTCCAGCCCCACCTGGATGTAGTAGCGGCTGCGGGTCGACGAACGCATGCTGCACAGGGCAAAACCACGCTCGTGCCTGGCATAGATCAGTTCGTCGGCTACCGGCGGGGTGTCGGAGAGCAGGCCGAGCCAGCCGAAGGGATAGACCTTCTCGAACTCCTTGATGCGCCCTTCGGGGATCGACTTGCGCGAGATACCGTGGAAGCCATCACAGCCGGCCACATAGTCGCAGTCGAGACGGTGCGTCTCGCCATCCTTCTCGAAGGTGATATAGGGGCTATCGCTCTCGAGGTCGTGGGGCTGAACGTTGTCGGCCTCGTAGATGGTGGTGCCACCGGTCGCCTCGCGGGCCTCCATCAGGTCGCGGGTCACCTCGGTCTGGCCGTAGACCATCACGGTCTTGCCGCCGGTCAGCCCGGCGAGATCGACGCGCACGCGCCGGTTGTCCAGGGCCAGCTCCACGCCATCGTGGACTTCGCCCTCATCGTCCATGCGCTTGTCGACACCCGCCTCACGCAGCAGATCGACCATGCCCTGTTCCAGCACGCCCGCCCGAATGCGGCTGAGCACATACTCGCCGGACTTGCGCTCGAGGATGACATTGTCGATGCCCTGGCGGCTCAACAGCTGGCCGAGTAGCAGGCCCGAAGGGCCGGCGCCGATGATCGCGACCTGTGTCTTCATGGGGAGACTCCGTTGTTATCTGTCGGGGTAAGGCAACAGAGTGAACATCTGTTCGCTATGTGGATTGTATTTTTCACTGAAATCGATCCCGCAATAAGGCAATATTGGCAGCGTTACCTGGATAATCCCAATATCATTGACCGACTTTAGTCGAAAGTGCTAGCGGAGCTCCCATGTCCACCGACGCCGTTCCCGTCTTCAAGCTGTATGGCGAGACGCACCACTGGCCGACGCCGGACCTGCTTCACTGGGAGTCGATCCCCGAACGCAGCCGGCTCCACGACTGGAAGATCCAGCCCCATCGTCATACCGACCTGCTGCACCTGCTCCACCTCTCTGCCGGCCGCGTCAGCCTGGAACTGGAGGGCAGCCAGCGCTCCCATGAGGCCCCGCTGATCATCGTGGTGCCCGCCATGAGCATCCATGGCTTCCACTTCACGCCGGACACCCAGGGCCATATCATCACCCTGGCAAGCCCCCTGGCCGAACGACTGGAGGAGCGTCTGGGTGCCCAGGCGGGAGCGATGTCACTGGCCACCGCCTACCCTCTGGATGCCGCCCGACCGGCCCGGCGCATCGCGACCCTGGTGGACCAGCTGGGAGAGGAGTATTGCCACCCTGCACCCGGCCGCGAACGCATCCTGGAGGCGTTCACCGAGGCGCTGTTCATCGAGCTCTCCCGTCTGACCGTGCGGCAGACCAACGCCGGCAGCGCGAGAGCCCCCCGGCCCCAAGGGCGAGGACTGATCCACCTGCAGAACTACCAGGCACTGATCGAGAAGCAGTTTCGTCAGCAGCCCAGTATCGAGAAATTCGCCGAACAGCTGGGCATGACCAGCGCTCACCTCAACCTGCTCTGCCGGCGCCTGGCCAACCGCAGCGCCCTGCAGCTGCTGCATGAGCGCCTGCTACTCGAGGCCAAGCGACAGCTCACCTATACCAACATGACCGTCGGCCAGGTGGCCGACAGCCTGGGATTCTCGGAACCCGCCTACTTCACGCGCTTCTTCAAGCGCTTGACCGGACTCGCTCCCCGAGACTTCCGCCGACGTCAGCCCGACGCATAGCCGCGTGCCAACACCACGAAAGACGCCCCGAAACGGCAGCGCCCCCGCAAGCCTTCGCTTGCGGGGGCGCTTTTCACTGGGAGTCTTCGCTCAGCCAGCCGCTTCCAGCGACTTGTCCTCGAACGCCTGGGCGTTGGGGCAGAAGCCACGGCAGGTCTCCCGGGCATCACCGGCGCGCATCGCCCTCCAGCAGCGCCCCACGACCGGGCAGTGGTTGCAGACGGTCTCAAGCTCCGCGAAGAGCCCCGCCTCATTGGCAGGGAAGTCCTCTCGACCAAGCCCGAAACGCTCCATCATGGCGGGCATCAGGGTCACGGCGGGAATCAGGTCGCTCGCGGCTCCGCGGTTCAGGGTCCGCGAGACCTCTCGCTCGAAGGCCGGCGCCATCGGCGCGTTCAGATCGCGCACCAGCTCCCGGAAGTCGACACTGGCCTCGTTGCGGATGCCTTGCACCACCTGGGGAATGCTGGCCTCGAAGAGACGCTGCTCGAGACGCGCCAGCCAGCCCTGACGTTCGGTCTGTTTGTCATTCATGTCACACCTCCGGGCCGGTCATACCGGCGGAGCCGGTCGCCAAGCGAGTTTCACTGACTCAAGGATGGTGCTGCACAACCCCGTTGCCAAATGAGGATTTCACACACCCCTATAACTATAGAGTTATGCCATACCCTCGACATCATGACGACCTGCCACCGGATCAGAGCAGGAACAGGGTAGTGAGCACCGGGAAGGCGATCAGCAGGGCCAGGCGCACGAAGTCCGAGACGATAAAGGGCGCCACGCCCTTGAAGATCTCGCCCAGCCCCACGTGGGGCGCCATCGCCTTGATCACGAAAACATTCATTCCCACCGGCGGCGTGATCAGGCCCAGCTCCACTGTCAGCACGGTGATGATGCCGAACCACACGGGATCGATACCCAGCGACTGGATGATCGGGAATACCACCGGCACCGTGATCACCAGCATGGCGATCGCATCCATGAACATCCCCAGCACGAAGTAGAGCAGCAGGATGCACAGCACCACGACCATGGGCGAGAGCTCCATGCCGTAGAGGAAGTCGGTGATGGAAAACGAGATCCGCGACACCGAGATGAAGTAGCCCAGGGTCTCGGCCCCCACCAGCATGAAGAACACCACACTGGAGAGCGCCAGGGTCTCCTGCACGCTGCGCCACAGTTCGGCACCGCGCATGCCCTTGGCCAGGGCATAGAGCAGGGTGGCGAAGGCACCGACGCTGGCCCCCTCGGTGGGGGTGAAGGCGCCGAAGTAGATCCCCAGGATCATCACCAGGAAGACCGCGAAGAACGGAACCAGCCCCGAGAGCGAGGCCAGCTTCTGCTTCCATGGCGTCGGCTCGCCGGCCACGGCAAGCGAGGGCTTCACGCGCATCACCACGCTGACCGTCAGTGCATACATCACCAGCCCCAGCAGGCCAGGCACCAGGCCGGCCATGAACATGTCGCCCACCGACTGCTCGGTGAGGATGGCGTAGATCAGCAGCGCGATGGAGGGCGGGATCATGATCCCCAGGGTGCCCCCGGCGGCCAGTGCGCCGGTGGCCAGGCCCCGGTTGTAGCCGTAGCGTTCCATCTCCGGCAGGGCGACCCGGGTCATGGTGCTGGCAGTGGCCAGCGACGAGCCGGAAATCGCCGAGAAGATCCCGCAGGAGCCCACCGCGGCGATGGCCAGGCCGCCCTTCCAGCCGCCGCAGATCACCCGAGTGGAGTGGAACAGCTTGCCGGCCATGCCGGAGTGGGCCGCCAGCACCCCCATCAGGATGAACATCGGCACGGCGCTGAAGCTGTAGTTGGAGAGCACCTCCACCGGCACGGTCTTGAGCTGGGCGATTGCCGCGCCCCAGCTGATCACCTGGGCGAAACCCACCACCCCGACGACCAGCATGGCCAGGGCTACCGGCACCCGCAGCACCATCAGCAGCAGCAGTGCGCCCAGGCCGATGGCCCCGATCATCTCACTCCCCATGGGCGGCCTCCTGGTCAGCAGCGAAGACCGCGCTCAGCACGGCATGCAGCAGGCTGCGCAGCCCCAGCAGCAGGCTGAGCACGGCGGCGGCGTAATAGATGGGCCCCATGGGCATCCGCAGGTCCTGGGTCACCTCACCATGCCGTGCGGCCGCGGAGGCAGAGTCCAGCAGCCCCAGGAACAGCACCAGCCCCAGGGCCGCAAAGCCCAGCAGGTAGACGCCGTGAAGGCGGCTCTTGAGATTGGGCGAGAGTCCATGGGAGAAGGCCTCCACCACTACCTGACTCTTCTCGATGTTGGCCGCCATGGCGGCCAGCAGGGAACAGAGCATCAGGTAGCTGACCAGCTCCACGCTGCCGGAGACACGCAGGGCGATGGCCCCCTCGGTGATCCGGTAGAGATAGCGGGTAACGACATCGGCGATGGTCACGCCCAGCAACGCCATCAAGGCGAGGCCGGCAACGATGCGACAGACAAGGGCCAGCCAGTGGCTGGCCCTTTCCAGGGTGGACTGCATACCGTCTTACCCCTGCCCGTCGGCGCAGGACGCACTGGCCGCCAGTGCCGCCTCGTAGACCTCACGCCCCGGCAGGCCACGCTCCTCGAGCTCGGCCAGGTAGCTGTCGATGCCATCCTGAAGCGGCTTCTGCCAGTCCGGATGCGAAAGCGGTTCCTCGATCTCGCGGATGGTGTGGCCGGCATCCTGAGCCTCCTGCTTGCCTTCCACGTCCAGACGATCAAACACCTCACCGGCATTCCCGGCCCACTGCATGCCGGAGTTGGCATCGATCACCGCCTGCTGCTCGGGGCTCAGGCTGTCATAGGTGCGCTGGTTCATGGTGGCCACGAAAATCAACGTATAGAAGGGTACCTCGGTGTGGTAGCTGACCAACTCGTTGATGCGGAAGCCTTTCAGCCCCTCCCAGGGGAAGCTCAGGCCGTCGATCACGCCGCGCTGCATGGAGGTGTAGATGTCCGGCGCCGGCATGCCCACGGGGCTCGCCCCCATGTTTTCGAGCATTTCCCCGGCAACCGCCGTGGGGCGGCGGATGCGCAACCCCTCGAGGTCCGACGGCACCTGCACGTCGGTGTCGATGGTGTGGATGCCACCCGGCCCGGTGGTGAAGAAGAACAGCGGCCGGGTGTCCTCGTACTCGCTCTCCAGATGCCCCTCGTCATACAGGGTCTGCAGCACGCAGGCACCCTGGGTCGCCGTGGTGGCCACCCCGGGCAGCTCGACAATCTGCGAGAGCGGGAAGCGCCCCGCTGTATAGCCCTGGGCGGTGGCGCCGATGTCGGCGATACCGTTGGCCGCCGCCTCGTAGATGGAGTCCGGCTTGGCCAGGGTTCCGGAGGGGAACATCTCCACCTTGAGATCGCCACCGGACTCCTCCTCCAGAGTGGCCGCCCACTCCTCGAAGATATCCTGGTTTACCCCCGATGCGCCGGGCCAGAAGTGCGCCATGCGCAGGGTGGTGGAAGCCTGGGCGGCGGAAGCGGCAGTCAGGCCGGCGATGGACGCGGTCAGCAGGCAGCGGGTCAGGACGCGTTTCATGGGAGTCCTCCGGGGCATTGTTGTCATGGGCTTGGCTGTATGGACTTATCGAACGTTCGCATCCCGAATACACGTTCGGGATATAAGCAAACTACCCGACTCTTGCGGTTCTGGAAAATGGACCTTGGTCTAGGATAGGGCGCCTGCCGGTGATGCGCACAAGTCCCGACGAACGGAAACGTCTCGACAAGGACAAAATGCCAGAAAAGTTGGATTATTCGCATATTCCTGACGTGACGTCGTGTATGCCCTTGACCGAGCCCCCCGGCATCCGCCCAGGAGCACGCGGCCAATGGAGTCGCGCACCACGCTGTGGGCGCCATCGCAGCCGGCCACATAACTGCCGCGGGTGGAGGGCATTCTCGACCAAAGCAGGTGTGGCCAGGCACCGGCCATCTATTTAGGCTCCTAAACATAATCACACGACAATTCCCCCCCTTCCCGGATCCGCCCATGACGCGTCCCGCTGTGCCACCCAGCCTGGTAGTCGTGCTGGCGGGCATCACCGCTGCCCTGCACGTGGGCAAGCTGCCCCCGGCCCTGACGGTTCTCAAGGAGACCCTCGAGATCAGCCTGCTCCAGGCCGGCTTCCTGGTCTCACTGGTTCAGTTGGCTGGCATGTTCCTGGGGCTGATCGTGGGCCTGTCGACGGACACCCTGGGCCTGAAGCGCGGTATCACCCTCGGCCTTGGCCTGCTGGCGGGAGCCAGCCTGCTGGGTGGCTTTGCCGAGACCCCCATCTTCCTGCTCTTGTGCCGCGCCCTGGAGGGGCTGGGGTTCCTGCTGGTGGTGCTCTCGGCTCCTGCCCTGCTCCGTCAGCTGGTATCGATAGACCGCCTCCACCGCGCCATGGCCCTGTGGAGCTGCTTCATGGGGCTCGGGGTCGGCACCGCCCTGCTGACCGGCCCCTGGGTCATCACCTGGCTGGGCTGGCAGGGATGGTGGTGGACACTGGCCGGTTGGACGCTGCTGATGCTGCTTGCAGTGCGTTGGAAGGTGCCGGCGGATCGACACCGCGACGTAACCCACTCCGGCGGCAGTGACGAGGGCTGGCGCCCGCGACTGGGCCTGACGCTGGGCTCGCCGGGACCCTGGCTGGTCGCTCTTTGCTTTGCCATGTACTCAAGCCAGTGGCTGGCGGTGATCGGCTTCCTGCCAACCATCTATAAGCAGGCCGGTATAGGCGAGGGGGCCGCCGGCTCGCTGACCGCCCTGGTGGCTGCCACCAATATCATCGGCAACCTGGGCTCCGGCCAGCTGATGCAGCGTGGCATGGCCCCCACCTCGCTACTCCGGCTCGGCTTCGTGTTCGCGGCCCTTGGCACCTTCCTGGCATTCGGCGAGGTAACCGCCGAAGCGCCAGGCCTGCGAATCGCCGCCGTGCTGATGTTCTCCGCCGTCAGCGGGGTCATTCCGGGTGCTCTGTTCACCCTGGCGGTGCGCCTGGCACCCAGCGAGCACACCGTCTCCACCACCATCGGCTGGATGCAGCAGTGGTCGGCCTTCGGCCAGTTCGCCGGCCCGCCCCTGGTTGCGTGGCTCGCCTCCCAGGTAGGCGGCTGGCAATGGACCTGGACCCTGACCGGCACTGCCTCGCTGGTGGGCATCCTGCTGGCCTTTCGGCTCTCCCGGCTCCTGTCCCTCCCGCCGCTGGCGGCGGCAGGTGCTGTCGTGCGCTAGGAATGCGGCCTGGTAAACCGCAGCCGCAACCCCGAGGATCGCCGCTCGATGCTGGTAAGTCTGACCGATGAGGGCCGCCGGAAACCGCTGGCTGCGCGGCCTGCTCTTCGCGATGTTCGCCGAATAGAAGAAGGGGGCAAGCTGCCTCGGCAGATGCCCCCTCGTGACGACGCAAGCGCAGGATCAGTCGGCGATCTTCAGCACTGGCTTGACGGTGGTGCCGTTCTTCGAGTCCTCGAAGGCCTGGTTGATCTGCTCGGGGGCGTAGAACTTGACCAGCCGGTCGAAGGGGAAGCGCCCCTCCTTGTAGTAGGCCACCAGCTGCGGGATGAACACCCGCGGCACGGAGTCGCCCTCGATCACCCCGATCATCGACTTGCCCTCGGCCATCAGGTCGTGGTGCACGTCTAGGGTCACCTCGGGGGTGACGCCGACGATGGCCGAGACGCCCAGCGGCTTGAGCGCCTGCAGCGACTGACGGACCACTATCGGTACCCCGGTAGTCTCCACGGCGAACTGGCTACCGCCACCGGTAATCTCGCGCACCCGCTCGACGGTGTCCTCCTGCTGGCCGTTGATCACGTGGGTGGCACCCAGCTCCCTGGCCAGCTCGAGGCGGCTGTCGTGGACATCCACGGCAATGATCTGCCGACAGCCGGTGATGCTGGCCGCCATGATGGCGGAGAGCCCCACGGCCCCACAGCCGTAGACCACCAGGCTCGACCCGAACTCGGGCTTGAGCCGATTGAGCACGGTGCCGGCCCCGGTCTGGATGCCGCAGCCCAG
The DNA here is from genome assembly GCF_057169305.1 of Halomonas sp. C10-5. Classification (NCBI taxonomy): domain Bacteria; kingdom Pseudomonadati; phylum Pseudomonadota; class Gammaproteobacteria; order Oceanospirillales; family Halomonadaceae; genus Halomonas; species Halomonas sp. C10-5. The sequence goes on along the minus strand of NZ_CP175665.1, from coordinate 554,844 downwards.
CGGGCCCAGCAGCGCCAGGTCCACTTCGGGGTCCACCTTCACCGCGTTGCGGGCGCTGACCACGGCGTGGGTAGCAAAGGAGGACTGGCCGAAGAAGGTGGCCAGTGACTCATCGCCATGGGCCAGGCGGTGGCTGCCGTCATCCATGGCGCCGCCGAAGTTGAGCTCGTTGAAGGTATCGCAGACGGTAGGATGGCCGGTCAGGCAGTGGCCACAGCCGCCACAATGGGCAAAGGAGAGCACCACGTGGTCCCCCACCTCGAGCCCGCTCACCCCCTCGCCGAGGGCCTCCACCACGCCAGCACCCTCGTGCCCCAGCACGATGGGAAAGGGCGCGATGCCCAGGTCCCGGGCCACGGCATCGGTGTGGCACACCCCCGTAGCCACGATGCGCACGCGAATCTCGCCCAAGGCAGGCTCAGCCAGTTCGACCGATTGCCACTCGAAGTCGCTTCCCTGCTCAGCAGTGACTGCCGCTTGAATCTGCATGGTGTCTCTCCTCAATCGAAAGCCCCGCCCAGCGGCGGGGACGATAGCACTGCGGCGCGCTCCCGGCCGCCACCCGTTGGCGGCCGGGAAAGCTCACAGGAACTTGGTCAGCTGCAGGCGGATAGCGTCGCCCTCGCTCTCGAGCCCCTTCAGTCCACCGCCTTGCGCATCATACTCATGGTAGACGGCGCCCTTGAGCATCACCCCGGCCGTGGGCCAGAGATAGCCCGCCTCGGCGCCGATGGCATGACGCTCGGCCTTGGCGCCGGTCGCCGCGCCGTCATCGGCCTCCAGCTGCCAGGCGTCGTAGCCCACCAGCCCCAGCTCCAGGCCGTTTTGCAGGCGATGGCCGAGGCCCCACTCCACCAGCCAGCTGTCCCCGGGGGTGATGCCGGAGTGGTCCTGCTCGGTCTTGATCTCGTAGCGCGACAGCGCCGAGACGTTCCAGGTCTTGTCGGCATCGAGGTGCCACATGCCCCCGAGTGTCAGCATGGTAGTGCCGTAGCCCTTGCCCACCGAGGCCGAATTCGTCGCGTCGAAGTCGGCGGTATCGAACCAGTGGCCGGCGGCGAAGGTGGCATCCCACTGCTCGCCGTGCCAGCCCAGGATTACCGGGCCCACGAACACATCGCCGAGGCCATAGTCGTCGAAGCTCTGGCCGGCGACATCGAGGTCAAGCTCGACATCGAGCATCGGGATGATGGCCTCGACACCATAGTCGGCCCCGAGGAACGTCTTGCCGGTCATCCAGATGAAGCGATGTGCCAGGGCGTTGACCGAGCCGGTGTTGCTGCCGGGCGCAGCATCACCCTTGGTATCCTGAAAGCTGTCGATGTCGTAGCGCATCAGGTAGGCGCGGTAGTAGAGGCCCTCGGGCGGCGCGGCGGCAGCGCTCAGCCCCTCGATGCCCGGTACATAGTGGCCGTTTACGGCGAGTGCGGGGGTGGCAGCCAGGCCGGCGACCAGCACGGCCGCCAGCCGGATGCCGTGATTCCCGAATTCAGGGGTGAAAGTCATCGTGGTTTGTCTCTGTTGTTGGTATTGCCCACCGCCCGCAAGGTGCGGACGGCAGGCGTGACGTCGGTTCGACTCAGAAGGGGTAGCCACGCGGCGTGTGCTGCACGCTGATCCAGTGGTCGGTGGTGAACTCATCGATGGCCCAGTCACCATTGAAGCGACCCAGGCCGGAGTTCTTCTCGCCACCGAAGGGCACGTGGGCCTCGTCGTTGACCGGCATGTCGTTCACATGGGTCATGCCCGCCTTGATGCCCTGGGCGAATCGCACGCCGCGCTCCAGGTCACCGCTGAACACGGCGCTGGAGAGGCCGTACTCGGTGCCGTTGGCCAGTTCCAGGGCGTGGGCCTCATCGCGGGCCTTCTGGATGCCCACCAGCGGGCCGAAGATCTCCTCGCGGCTGATCTCCATGTCGGGAGTTACATCGCCGAACACATGGGGCGGCACCAGCTGGCCCTCGATCTCGCCATCGAGAAGCACGGTCGCGCCCTCCTGCCTGGCGGTGGCGATCTTCTCCTCGAGTCCCTCACGCTGCTTGGCGTTGATTACCGGACCCACCACGGTGGCCATGTCGTCGGGGTCACCCACCTTGAGTCCCTTGACCTTCTCCACGAAGCGCTCGACGAAGGCGTCATAGAGAGATTCGGCGACGATGATGCGGTTGACCGCCATGCAGATCTGGCCCTGGTGCAGGAACTTGCCCATGGCCGCGGCATTCACCGCCTGCTCGATATCGGCGTCATCCAGCACCACGAAGGGGCTGTTGCCGCCCAGCTCCAGAGAGACCTTCTTGATGTGCTCCCCGCCGCTGGCGATGCGGCCGATGCCGCGCCCCACCTGGGTGGAACCGGTGAAGGAGATCAGCCGCGGCACGCGATGCTCGACGAAGGCATCGCCGATCTCGCTGCCGGCACCCACCACCACGCTGAGCAGCCCCTTGGGCAGGCCGGCCTCCTCGAAGATCCTGGCCAGCAGCAGGCCGCCGGTCACCGGGGTGTCGCTGGCCGGCTTGACCACCACGGCGTTGCCCAGCGCCAGCGCCGGGGCGATAGAGCGCTGGGAGAGGTGCAGCGGGAAGTTCCAGGGGCTGATCACCCCCACTACGCCCAGCGGCTTGCGATAAACACGGTTCTCCTTGCCCGGCACGTTGGAGGCGAGCGTCATGCCGTGCACACGCCCCGGCATGCTGGCGGCCTCCAGGGTGATGCCACGGGCCGCGCCCCACTCGACGTTGGCCTTGAGGCGGGTGCTGCCCGACTCGCGGATCAGCCAGTCAATGATCTCCTCCTTGCGGGCATCGAAGATCTCCACCGCCCGCTGCAGCACGACGCTGCGCTCGGCAGGCGGGGTCGCCGCCCAGGCGGCCTGGGCCTTCTCGGCCGCCAGGAAAGCGGTATCCAGATCGCTGCGATCCGCCAGGCGGATATCCAGTAGCTCACTGCCATCATAGGGGTTGGTCACCGCGGTGGTGCGTCCGCTTGAGCCTTCGCGCCACTCGCCGGCAATCGGCTGGAGGTGGAAATCGCGATATGCAGTACTCATGGTTCACTCTCCTCTGAAAACTCGCGGGCCGGGATTACTGACGAATACCCGACTTGCCGGGCGACAGGATGCCGTTGGGGTCCAGGGCATTCTTCAGCGTCTTGTGCACCTCGCGCAGCGGTTCGCCGAAGGTGCCGGCCACCTGCTCCATGAACTCGGTGTTGGTGCGGTAGAGGCCATAGCCGCGCTTGGCGAACTCGTCGATCAGTTCGGCGAAGCAGTCGTGGGCACGCTGGGTCTCTTCCGGGTCCTGGCGGTTGTAGAGCAGGTCGATGACGTGGTGCATGTCGCGCCAGCCGACGATGTACTCCGCCACATAGTCGAAGCCGTACTTGCCGAGGATCTGCTGAGCCAGCTCGGTCTGGTCCTTGGTCTCGCTGCCCTTAGCCTGGGAGACCGGGGCGAACCACATGGAGCCACCGCCCCCACGCCAGTTGTAGAGGCCGAACTCCTGAAGATTCATGTCGCCCTTCATCAGCGCCGAGCGATACTCGAAGCCGCCGCCGCGCTTCTCGGCCTCCTCGCCGTACATGATCTTCGCCTTGCCGCTGGCGCCGAAGGCCTGCTCGACGATCTTCCAGTTGACCTCGATCTGCTCCGGGGTGCCGTAGAGGGCCGCATAGACGTTCCACTCGCCGATACCCTCGTCGGCCTTGATGCGCTCGATGGCCTCGCGCGGGATGGAGTCACTGCCCTCGTAGTAGTCCTTGCGCACCACATGGGTACCGGCATCCCACAGGGTGTGCACGATCACCACGGCATTGGGGATGATCTGGGCGATGCGTAGTGGCCGCAGTACATCGACGATCTCCTCGATGTCCTCGGGGTCCTGGTACTGGATGATGAAGGGACGATAGGCCGGCGGCTCCGGCATCAACCACAGCCCCATCTTGGTGACGATGCCGTAGTTCGACTGGGTGAAGAGGCCGTCGATATAGGGACCGTAACCCCACTTGAAGACCTGCCAGGAGCTGGAGTTCTCGATGCCCCCCATGCCGGTACGGATCACCTCGCCGTTGGCCAGCACCACCTCCATGCCGCACTGGAACATGAAGTGCTCGCCATAGGGGGTGTAGCCCACGCCACGGTCCAGGGTATTGCCCACCGGTCCGGCAATGGCCGAGGGGGCCGGCGGATCCAGCCACAGCTTGAGGTCGTTCTCCTTGATGTAGTCGTAGAGCTGCTGGTAGGTCACCCCGGGCTCGAGCAGCGCCGTGCACACCTCCGGGTCCACATCGAGAATCTGGTTCATGCGGTGCATGTCGAGCATCACCTGGCCGGTCTCGCCGGGGGCGGCGGAACCATAGCCCAGGTTCTTGCCGGTGGAGATGGTCCAGATCGGCACCTTGTACTGGTTGCAGGTGCGCACGATCTCCTGCACATGCTCGGTAGTGGTGGGCAGCAGGGCCGCGGAGGGGATGTAGTCCGCGTCATCGCCGGCCATCATGATCTTGCTGTAGGCCGCCAGCTGATCGCTCTCGGTCAGGACGCTATCGGCCCCGAGGATCTCGCGAAAACGGGCGAGGGCCGCGTCGAAATCTGCCTCGGACACGCCCTTGGGAAGAATGCGCTGTGTAGTGCTCATGGAGTCGTCTCTCGATTGTTGTGTTCGGGGGCTTACAGCCGAACCAGGAAGCTCAGCTCGGTGGCGCTGGTGGCCTCGCTGGCCGGACGCCTGACATCCCGGGTCTGGCGTGCGCTACCCGCCGCCAGCGCCAGCCGGGCATATTCCCGTCCCAGCGCGGCCTGCCAGCTGCCAGCCTCTGCCGCCAGCGGTGCCGCCAGCGGCCCGCGATGACTCAGCAGCTGGTGATGTCCCGCCTCATGGCGACCCAGTGCCAGTACGCGGCCACGGCCGGCCAGCAGGCTGGTCAGCAGCACCAGACCCGCCTCGTCGGTAAAGCCGGCCGCCAGCGTGCCGGCGGGCTGGGCATTCAGCGCCAGCGGATCGAGGCGCCCCTCATAGCTTGGGGCCCAGCCCTGCTGGCGCAGCCCCAGTCCCAGCTCGGTGGTGGAGCGATCGGCGCCGTAGAGGCGAATCGTGCCGTGCACCGGGGCCTCGGCGAACCCGCTGTCGGCGGCCCAGGCGGCCCCCAGGGAGAGCGGCATGGCGGCCCCCAGCAGCAGGCTATTCTTCATGAGTTGTCGACGCGTCAGGTTCATGGCACTACTCCTCGCTGGCAGCCGTGGCTTCCATGTCACCGCGCACCAGAGCCTCGATCAGGGCCTCCAGCTCGGGGTCGCTGATCTTGGCCACGCGGAAGGCCGGCATGGCGGCGCGGCCATGGCGCACCGTGTTGCGGATATAGTTGCCGCGCGCTTCCCAGGCCGCCTCGGGGAAGGCCATGGTGATCTCGGGTCCCACGGCCTTGTCCGGGGCATGGCAGTGAGCGCAGACCTGCCGGTAGACCTCGTCGGGCTCGCGTGCGTCCGAGGCGTTGGCCGCCACCGGGGGAAGCAGCAGGGCACCGAACAGGGCCAGCGCCCCGAGGGTACGTGAGGGGAGATGCCGGGAAGGCACCGTTGTTGTGTTTTGCATGGTCAATGTCACCCGTCTGGTCGTCATGGGCTTGTCGTCGAGGGAACCGGCCCTATTAGACTTTAGTATAATCAATAGCTTAGCACCGGATACCTGCCCCATTTATCTCTCAAGAAACGTGCCGGAACTGAAAAAATCCAGCCATTCAGGGCACTAGGAGAGCCTTCAAGAATTTAAGTTCGCGATACGAACACGCGTTCGCTAAAATCGGTTAACCATTTCATCACCCCTGCGCAAATCATCATCCGGAGCGTCAACTCCACACTGAGCATGGGTGATATCCTGTCGCCGCGCCTTATCGACGAGCTTTCCATGCCTTCAAGCACCCCCCAGTACCCCAGCGCCCGTGACCTGATGGATGCCCTGCGCTTCCTCCCGGAAGAGGGACAGATCTGGCTCGGCGAGCAACGCATGATTCTGATGTCGCTGCAGGCATCGGCCTTCTTTCGCAACGAGCTCGTCACCACCCTGGGAGTGGAGCGCGCCCGAGGCGTCTTCATCCGCCTGGGCTACTACTCCGGCCTGCAGGATGCCGAGCTTGGCGAGTCCCTGCGCGGCGAGCGGCTCGGGCTACGCGACAGCTTCCTGGCAGGCCCGCAGCTGCATGCCCTGCAAGGGCACGTCAAGGCGGTGCCCGGCCAGCTGGATATCGATCTGGAGAACGACCGCTTCTACAGCGAGTTCATCTGGAAAGGTTCCTTCGAGGTGGAGGTCTGGCGTGGCCGGGATACGCCGAGCAGCCCGGTATGCTGGACGCTGCTGGGTTACGCCTCCGGCTATGCCACCCAGTTGCTGGGACGCGAGGTGCAGTATCGGGAAGTGGAGTGCCTGGGCTGCGGTGATGCCCGCTGCCGCATAATCGGCAAGTTTGCCGAGGAGTGGCCCGACCACCAGGCCTTCTCCGCCGTGCTGCGTGAAGCGCCGTTGATCGACGAGCTCTATGAGCTGCAGGCTCGGGTTGCCACCTTGGAGGGGGACCTCACCCGCCGCCAGCACGAGGATGACTGGGGCCCCATCGGAGCAGCACCCGCCTTCCGTGAGATGCTGGCCATGCTCGACAGCGCCGCCGCAGCGGATGTGCCCGTGCTGCTGCTCGGTGAGACGGGCACCGGCAAGGAGATCCTCGCTCGGCGCCTCCATGAGCAGAGCCAGCGCGCCGCGGGCCCCTTCATCGCCGTCAACTGTGCGGCCATCCCGCCGGAGCTGATCGAGTCGGAGCTGTTCGGTGTCGAGAAGGGCGCCTATACGGGAGCGGTCCAATCACGCCTCGGGCGCTTCGAGCGCGCCCACGGCGGCACCCTGTTTCTCGATGAACTGGCCGAACTCTCCCCGCGTGCCCAGGCCGCCCTGCTGCGCGCTCTGCAGGAACACCAGATCGAACGCGTCGGCGGCCAGGGGGTGAAGGAGGTGGATGTGCGGGTGGTCGCGGCCACCCACACCGACCTGCTCCAGCGAGTCGAGGAGGGTCAATTTCGCCGCGATCTGTTCTTCCGCCTCAACGCCTTCACGCTCACGGTCCCCCCTCTGCGTCAGCGTCACGAGGATATTCCCGCCCTCGCCGAACACTTCCTCGCCCGCTGCGAACATCACTACCAGCGCCGCACCCTGGGCTTCTCCGACCAGGCACGCTCGGCCATCACCCAGTACGCCTGGCCCGGCAACGTGCGCGAGTTGAAGAACAGCATCGAGCGCGGGGTGATTCTCACCGACGACCAGAAGCACATCACCGAACGCGCGCTGTTCGGCGACTACCGGGTACCCACGCTGCAGCGGGACAGGGGGCAGGGACTGGACGAGCGGGGTCGACTCTCGGCGTCAGCAGACGCCTCGAGCTCGGAAGTCACGCCCCGCCAGCAGATCCAGGCGCTGTTCCATGCCGGGCTGACCCTTGAGGATATCGAGAGGGAGATGCTGATGGCGGCCCAGGAAGAGAGCGAGGGCAACATTGCCGCCGCTGCCCGCCGGCTGGGCATGACGCGCCCCGCCTACGCCTACCGCCTGAAGAAGTACGACCTGCGCTGAGGCCGAGGGGTCAGGGCTTCGCCCAATCCGCCCGGCTGCTGTGCACGGCACTCTTGTGAGTGATCTTCCAGGCGCCGTCGAGCTTGATCAGCGCCAGCACGTCCACCCAGGAGTCCGCCAGGTTCTCGGTGTTGTCGAAGCCCAGCAGAACGCTGGCCACCTCGCCGGCCTGGGTCACCTGAATGACCCGCCCGCGGACCTGCCGGTGGCTGGCCGCCCAGCGTTCGAAGCGATCACTAATCAGGTCCTTGCTGAAGCCGCCCTCGGCATCCAGCGCCAGGATCCAGGCGTCTTCATGGAAGGCCTCCTGTAGTTTGTCCAGTCGGCCCTGAAACCCTTCCACATAGCACTGCACCACACGCACGATCTCGTCATGGTCAGGCATGCGCTCGTCAGCTGTCGTGCCCATGTTGTTCTCCTCTTGGTATCGAAATCACGCAAACGCCGCCGGCCGTGAGACGGCAGGCGGCGTTTGCTCTAGCAGATGGATCAGGCGGGCTGGCCGAGACCGAGGATCTCGCGGGCCTGCTGCCAGGTCGCCACGGGGCGCTCGTACTTCTCGCACAGCGCCGCGGCGCGCTCCACCAGGGCCGCGTTGGAGGGCGCCAGGGTGTCGCGATCGAGGCGCACGTTGTCCTCGAGACCGGTGCGGGTATGGCCGCCGGCGGCGATGGACCACTCGTTGAGCTTGAGCTGGTTGGAACCGACACCGGCACCGCACCACTGGGCATCCGGTGCCAGACGCTTGAGGGTCTCGATGTAGAAATCGAAGGTCGGCTTGTCGGCCGGCATGGCGTTCTTAACCCCCATCACGAACTGCACGTAGAGCGGGGCCTTGAGCTTGCCCTGCTTCGACAGGTTGACCGCCTGGTGGATATGCGACAGGTCGAAGGCCTCGATCTCGGGCTTGATGTCGTACTTGAGCATCTCCTCGGCCAGCCAGTCGACCAGCTGGGGCGAGTTCTCGTAGACGCGGTTCGGGAAGTTGTTGGAGCCCACCGAGAGGCTGGCCATGTCGGGCTTGAGCGGCAGCATGCCGCCGCGCTCCTCGCCGGCCCCGGAGCGGCCGCCGGTGGAGAGCTGCACGATCATGCCGGGGCAGTGCTTGTTCAGCCCTTCCAGCAGGCGGCCGAACTTTTCCGGGTCGGAGCTCGGCGTCTGGTCGTCGTTGCGCACATGGCAGTGGGCAATGGTGGCGCCCGCCTCGAAGGCCGCCTGGGTGCTCTCGATCTGCTCCTCGACGGTGATCGGCACGGCAGGGTTGTTTTCCTTGCGCGGCAGGCTACCGGTAATGGCGACACAGATGATGCAGGGGTTGGACATGGTGACCTCTCTTGGTACCGATAGGGGTACAGTGGCTCATTATGATCAGGGGGCGTCTCCCCCGTGGCGTGTGCTCGGCGTCATCGACGCCGAGCGCCGCCCCCGGGGGCGGCGCGGATGATCGGAACCCTGGAGGCCAGGGCGCTCGATCAGAAGTCAAAGAAGACCGTTTCACCCTCGCCCTGCAGGCGAATATCGAGGCGATAACGTACCTTGCCGTCGACCTCCTCGCGCCGGGCGATCAGCGTCTGGCGGCGAGTCGGCGACTCGATGCGAGAGAGCACCGGGCAGGTGGCGTTGGCCTCGACCTCATCATCGAAGTAGAGACGGGTCTGCAGGTGGATATTGATGCCGCGGGCGAAGATCGACAGATTGATATGCGGCGCCTGGGCCTGACCACTGGCGTGGACCACCGGGCCCGGCTTGACGGTCTTGAGGGTCCACTCGCTGCCGTGGTCGAAGGTGGTGGCGGTGCGCCCGAAGCTGTTGAAGGGCTTCTTCAGGTCGAACTCGCGCTGGTACTCGCCGTTGGCGTCGGCCTGCCAGGCCTCGATGAAGGCATCGCGGACCAGGTCGCCGTTGCCATCGATCACGGTGCCAACCACCTCGATATGCTCTCCCTCGGCTTCCGGGCGAGCCATCTCGTTCCAGATCTCCTCGTCGCGGGTCGGGTTGCCGGCGGCGGCCAGTGCCAGGCCGATATGCACGTAGGGACCCGCGGTCTGGGAGGCGGTCTCGCGCAGCATGAGCTCGCTGGTGGGTCGGGAATTCGGCTGGTTCATCTCGTCACCCCTCTCACTGATTCTCGAAATAGGTCTGCAGTTCGCCACGCACCACCAGGTCGAAGCGGTAGGCCAGGCAGTCCATCGGATTGCTGTGGGCCATGTCCAGGCGACCGATCATGGTCTCCACGGCGTCGGGATCCTTGAGGGTGTTGACGATGGGGCACAGTGGAATCAGCGGGTCCCCCTCGAAGTACATCTGGGTAATCAGGCGAGTGGAGATCGACGGCCCCATCACGGACACATGGATATGCGAGGGACGCCAGCTGTTGGGATCGTTGGGCCAGGGGTAGGGGCCCGGCTTGATGGTACGGAAGCGGTACCAGCCCTGCTCGTCGGTAAGGCAGCGGCCGACGCCGCCGAAATTGGGGTCCAGCGGGGCCAGGTAGTTGTCGTTCCTGTGGCGATAGCGGCCGCCGGCGTTGGCCTGCCACATCTCCACCAGGGTGTGGGGCACCGGCTTGCCGAACTGGTCGACCACGCGACCGAACATGATGATGCGCTCACCCTGGGGAAGGCCCTGGTTCTGCTCCTGGCGGAAGTTGAGCAACAGATCGTTATCGTGCGGCCCCATGCGCAGATGCCGGAAATCGGGACCCGAAAGCTCCGAGATCGTGGGCTTCTGCATGCTGACCAGCGCCTGCTGCGGCGAACGGGCCACGGAGGTCTTGTAACCGGGGGCATAGGCCGGCGGATGCCAGTTGCGGTCGCGCTCGACGAATCGCTTGTTGTGTTGCATATCGATCCTCTCTCCTGGGAGATTTCATTGACCCGGATCAGTCTGGCGCCACTCATGCAGCCTGCCAATTGACGCCTCGCCTCCTACCCATAACCCAGGGGTTATGCCTTATCCGCAGCCATCCCCCGCAGTGTCTCGCAGAAGGACTCGAGGGCCAGGGAAGGCGCCAGACTGGCATTGGTGCACATCCCCACCGAGCCGCCCTGCTGCTCCAGGGAGAGCGCCAGTTCGGCCAGGCTGTCCAGGCGCACCGCCTCCCGTGCGGCCTCCTCGGGCGCCACCCAGACGGCGTCACTCACCTGAACGTAGTGCCGGCTGAGCGGTAGCGATAGTGTCTCCAGCTGGCGGGCCGGCAGCTCGAGACCATGGCGCACGAAGAAACTGTCCACCTGCTGGCGCAGCGTGGTCTGAGGAGGCGGCAACACCCAGGGGAAGTGCATCAGCTGGTGTGGCTCCAGCTGCGCCTCCCTGGCGAGCGGGTGGCCGCCGCGCACGACCAGAATCAATCGTTCGAAGAAGAGGTGCTCGAAGGAGAGGTCGAGGATCTCCCGCGCCTCGGTCATGCGCCCTACCACCAGGTCCAGTTCACCGCGACGCAACCGCGAGAGCAGGAAGGCACTGGGACCGGTGACCACGTTGACACCGCACTCCCCCTCCATGCCCTCCTGCCAGCGCAGGATCGCCTCCGGCAGCAGCCGGCTCTCCACCGTGGAGAGGGCCCCGACGCGCAGCCAGCAACCACTGGTTCGCCCCTCGCCGACGGCGCCGATACCCTCCTCCAGGGCACGCAGCGCCGGACCGGCATGACGCAGCAGGGTCAGGCCTGCCTGGGTCAGGGAGACCCCCCGGGGCGTGCGTTCGAAGAGGCTGGCACCGATGGTCTCCTCGAGCTCCCGGATGGTCTTGGAGATGCCCGGCTGCGTGATCGACATCCGTTCGGCGGCCCGGGCGAAGCTGCGCTGGCGGGCCACCTCCAGGAAGGCCTGGAGATGGCGGAGCTTGATTCGCGCGTTGAGCATTCAGGCCTCCTGTCGAGGGGCGTCGACCATGCCGGCGGCTGAACGGGGCTACTCGCCCCAGCCCAGCTCCTTGGCCAGCGCGAAGGCGTGGTTGGCGGCCGGCACACCGCCGTAGATGGCCACATGCATCAGCACCTGGCGCAGTTCGGCCTCGGTCAGGCCGATGCGCTTGGCCGTCTTGAGGTGCAGGGTCAGCTCCTCGCGCCCCAGGGCGGCCAGGATGCCGGTGGTGATCATGCTGCGCTCGCGGCGGGTCAGATCCGCGTTGCTCCACAGCTCCCCCCAGGCCAGGCGGGTGATCATCTGCTGGAAGGGAGCGTCCAGGCTGGTGGCGTTCTCGGTGGAGCGCGCCACGTGCTCCTCACCCAGCACCTGCTTGCGGGTCACAAGGCCGGTGGCGTAGTCCACGCCATTGGCGCCCACATCGCCCAGGTCCACCGCCATCACCGCCAGCAGCTTCTCGGCGAACAGGCCCGGCACCTCCACGGAGGGTACATGGCCCACACCCTCGAGGATCTCCAGGGGGGCTCCATCGAGTTCGGCAGCCAGGGCCTCCAGGGTCGCCGGCGGCGTCGCCAGGTCCTCGCTGCCGCCCAGCAGCTGCACCTTGACGCCCTTGCCGGCGAGCTTGCCGTCGAAGGTGTCGCGGCCCAGCATCTCGCACAGCTTGGCGTAGGCCTCATCGTCGCCACGGCCCATCTGGGTGCACCAGCCCGCCTTGAGGGCCGGCTCGGCCTCGAAGCAGGCGGGAGCAAACCAGCGCGGCACGATCTCCTCGGACATCGCCGCCAGGCCCTCCTGGCGCACGCGATCGGCGCGGGTGTTCCACAGCTCGGCGTTGCCGATCACCGCCCCGGTATTGGTCAGGGTGGCGCTAAGCAGGCGCTCGCCGTGCTCGGCGATCAGCGCCTGGCCGACCACGCCGCCGATGGAGGTACCGGCAAAGTGGAAGCACTCGGCACCGGCATGGTCGACCAGCGCCAGGGCCTCGGCGGCCAGGTCGGCCGGGGTGATCGGGCCATTGCTCCAGGCCTGGCTGGCGCCATGGCCGGGCAGGTCCCAGGTCAGCACGCGATAGCGCGGCAGCAGCGCCGGGAGCACGTCGTCCCACACCGCCTGGCTCATGCCCAGGGGATGCGCCAGCACCACCAGGGGGTTGGCCTCGGCACCGAGCAGGCGATAGGCGACACTGCGCCCGTTGATAGTCAGAAATGCCATGGGAAGTCTCCTGTTATACCCGCTCGATCAGCGTAGCAATGCCCTGCCCCACACCCACACACATCGTGCACAGGGCGTAGCGCTTGCCGCTCTTCTGCAGTTCATGGGCGGCGGTCAGCAGCAGGCGCGCGCCGGACATGCCCAGCGGGTGGCCCAGGGCGATGGCACCGCCGTTGGGGTTGACCCGCGGGTCGTCATCCTCGAGGCCCAGGTCGCGCATGCAGGCCAGGGCCTGGGCAGCGAAGGCTTCGTTGAGCTCGATCACGTCGATCTCGTCGAGCGACACGCCGGTGCGCTCGAGCAGGCGGTTGACCGCGGGCACCGGGCCATAGCCCATGATGCGCGGCTCGACCCCGGCGGTGGCCATGCCGAGGATCTTCGCCATGGGCGCCAGGCCGTGCGCCTCGACGGCCGATTGGCTTGCCACCAGCATCGCCGCGGCACCGTCGTTGACCCCGGAGGCGTTGCCGGCGGTGACGCTGCCGCCCTCGCGGAAGGGCGTCGGGAGGCCGGCGAGCTTCTCGAGGGTGGTCTCACGCAGGTGCTCGTCCTGGTCGAACACCAGCGGCTCCTGCTTGCGACGCGGGATCTCGATGGCGGTGATCTCCAGCGCGAAGCGGCCGGCCTGCTGGGCGGCGGCGGCCTTCTGCTGGGAGCGCAGGGCGAAGGCGTCCTGGTCCTCGCGGGAAATATGGAACTGCTCGGCCACGTTCTCGGCGGTCTCCGGCATGGAGTCGACGCCGTAGGCCTTCTTCATCTGCGGGTTGATGAAGCGCCAGCCGATGGTGGTGTCCTCGATCTTCTGGCCCCGGGAGAAGGCGCTGTCGGCCTTGCCCAGCACGTAGGGCGCGCGGGACATGGACTCCACGCCGCCGGCCAGGGCCAGCTCCATCTCGCCGGCCTTGATGGCACGGAAGGCGGTGCCCACCGCGTCCATGCCGGAACCGCACAGGCGGTTCATGGTAGTGCCGGGTATTGATACCGGCAGGCCCGCCAGCAGCGCCGACATGCGTGCCACGTTGCGGTTGTCCTCACCGGCCTGGTTGGCACAGCCCATGAAGACCTCCTCGATGGCGGCCGGATCCAGCGCCGGGGCTTCGGCCAGCACCGCCTTGAAGATAGTGGCGGCCATATCATCGGGGCGCACGCTGGCAAGCGTGCCACCGAAGCGGCCCACGGCGGTGCGCCGTGGATGGCAAAGATAAACGTCGGTCATGACCTGGTCTCCTGAAATTCGCTGCGGGGCGCGGTGTCACGCACTGGCATGGGCTCGTTCGGTACGCGCTTTCAGCTCGCGCAGGATCTCGAGTTCCCTGGCACTGGGCTCCGGCGTGCTCTCGAGGGACTCGGCGAAACGGATTTCCCAGCCGGTGGCCTCGGTCACCTCCTCGCGGCTCACGCCCGGATGCAGCGAGACCACCACCAGCTCCTTGGTCTCGGGGTCCGGCTTCATCACGCAGAGGTCGGTGATCACCCGGGTCGGCCCCTTGCCGATATTGGGCACACCGTCGCGGCCCTTGCCGTCGCGGCCGAAGCCCAAGGTGGTGACGAAGTCGACCTTGTCCACGAAGGCGCGCTTGGAGTGCTTCAGGGTAATGAACACCTCGCCGGCATTCGTCGCAATTTCTGGAGCACCACCGCCGCCCGGCAGGCGCACCTTGGGCTCGCGATAGTCACCGATCAGGGTGGTGTTGAGGTTGCAGTAGCGGTCGATCTGGGCGGTGCCCAGGAAGCCCACGTCGATCTTGCCGCCCTGCAGCCAGTAGCGGAACATCTCCGGCACCGCCACGGTGGTCAGCGCCGTCTCGGCCAGCTCGCCGTCGCCGATGGAGAGCGGCAGCACATCGGGCTTGGTCTGCAGGGTGCCGGATTCATAGATCAGCACCACATCGGGGGCATGGGTAAGACGCGCCAGGTTGGCGGCCTCGGAGGGAAGGCCGATGCCGACGAAGCAGGTGGTGCCGTTCTCCAGGGCGCGGGCCGCAGTGACGGTCATCATCTCGGCGGAGGTATAGTCGAGGCTCATCAGGCGTTCCCCCCTGCGTTCATGACATTCTCTTCGATCCAGGCGGTGAAGGTATCGCGATCCCGGGCGATGGCGTCCCACTCTTTGTAGAAGGCGTTGTTGCGCGGATAGTAGCCGTGGGCATAGGAGGGCAGCGCGCCCTTCTCGGCCACGGCGATGGCGTCGATGGCCCAGCCCGGGATGATGCAGGCGTTGGGGTGGTAGTCCGGCTCGCTGCGCAGGTCGTCGACGATCTCCTCGACGGTGACGATGCTCTTGGCAGCCGCCAGCACGGCTTCCTTCTGCACCCCGACGATGCCTTCCACCAGCACGTTACCGGCGCGGTCAGCCTTCTGCGCGTGGACGATGGAGACGTCCGGGCGCACCGAGGGCACCGCGGCCAGGCGCTCGCCGGTGAAGGGGCACTCGATGAACTTGATCTGGTCGTTGACGCTGGGCAGCTCGCTGCCCACATAGCCGCGCAGCACCGCCAGGGGCAGGCCCGCCGCGCCGGCCTCGAAGGCGCAGGCCATGGCGGCATGGCTGTGCTCGAGGATCTCGACCTTGTGGGGCCAGCCCTTCTCCACCGCGTCACGCAGGCGATGCAGGGAGCCTACCCCGGGGTTGCCGCCCCAGGAGAAGATCACCTTCTTCGCGCAGCCCGCACCGATCAGCTGGTCGTAGATCAGGTCGGGGGTCATGCGGATCAGGGTCAGGTCACGCTTCTTCTGACGGATCACCTCGTGTCCCGCGGCGAAGGGGATCAGGTGGGTAAAGCCCTCCATGGCCACGGTGGCGCCGTCCTCGACGTAGCGCGCCACCGCATCATGCAGGCTCAGGAACTCGGCCATGGGTTTTCCTCCAGGCGATTGATCTTGCCAATGTTCGAATAGCGAACTTTGATTTGTGATACGAACAAATTACTCCCACCACTCCCCATCGTCAATCCGGGGCCCAGATAGCACGCAGGGGAGGCAATGCCTCCCCTGCGTGTTCACGGGTCAGTTTTTATTTTATCTCAGGGTGTTAACCAGCGTTCAGCCAGGCTTTGGCACGCTGGACCTGACGCCGACTACTACCAAGGTATAAGGTCGGGTCCGTCGCCTGCGCCACCGCATCGGCATCGAGCCGCCCCTGGACCTCGGGATGCTCATTGAGCGCCTCGGCGTAGGGAGTGCCCTGCCGGCGCGCCGTCTCGGCGGCTTCGGCGCTGATCCGCTTCGCGGCATCGGTGCCGAGGGTCGGCGCCAGCAACTTGGCCACCGGCTCGGCCATGATCCCGCCGCCGGTAGCGGCCAGGTTGCGCCGCATCGCCTCGGGGTGCACCTCCAGCCCCTCGAGCAGCGCGGCGGCCTGCTCCAGGGCCCCCTCCAACAGCAGGGCACTGTCGACCAGCGGGCCCCACTCGGCATGCCACTCACCGAGCCCGCGCTCCAGGGGCTGGGCGGCGGCGTTGAGCAGCACCGAGGCGTGGCCGTGTACCTGGCGGGAGGCGCCGCGAATCAGGGCACAGCGCACCGGATTGCGCTTGTGGGGCATGGAGGAGGATTCACCCATGCCGGGGGCCGAGGGCTCGGCCACCTCCCCGACTTCGGTCTGGGTCAGCAGGGATACGTCCAGGGCCAACTTCTCGACGGCGCCGGCGGCGGCATCCAGGGCCGTGGCCAGGGCATGGACCGGCTGGCGGTCGGTATGCCAGGGCAACACCGGCGTGCTCAGGCCCAGGCGCTCGGCCAGGGCATCCATGAAGTCGAGCCCCGCGTCATCCCAGCCGGAGTGCACCCCCACGGCACCGCCGAACTGCACAGGCAACTCGACGCCGGCCAGGCGCCGCCGGGCCTGCTCCAGGCCGATGGCCCAGTGGGCCACCTTGACACCGAAGGTGATGGGCAGCGCCTGCTGCATCAGCGTGCGCCCCACCATCGCCGTGCCGGCATGGGCCTCCATCAGCGTGATGGCGGCGGTGCGGCAGCGCACCAGCAGGACATCCAGTGCCGCCAGGCGGGGCTTCAACAGCAGCATCAGCGCCGAGTCCACCACGTCCTGGCTGGTGGCGCCCTGGTGGAAGTAGCGCTTGAGCTCATCGGGCAATGCCGCCCGTCCCTGCTTGACGAAGGGGATCGCCGCGTTGCCGCCGCTGGCGATGCCCGCGGCGATGGCCTCCACATCGAAGGCGTGCGCGGCGAGGATATCGCGCATCTGACGACTGGCGCCGCCGGGCACGGCACCGCGCGCCTCCTGAACCTCCGCCAGGCCCAGCTCGAAGGTCAGCATGGCCTGGACCATGCTCTCTGAATCGGTCTCGGTGAGTGCCGACTGGCTCATGAAGGGGTGCTGCAGCAAGGAGGCAGGCATGGTGATCTCCCGGTTTCAGGGGGCTGAGAGCTGGGCCAACCGACGAAAGCCCAATACCGTACAAGTGTTCGCGATTCGAACGCTATGCTAGATTGGAGACACACCATGAGCAACTCAGCAAGCCCTTGATGGAACGCCGATGACACCCGAGGAAGAGGTTCTCAGTCCCGATGATCGTGACTTCGTCACCGCCCTGGCCAGCGGGCTGGAGGTGATCCTGGCCTTCGACGAGGCGCATCCGCGGATGACGCTCAGCGAGGTCGCCGCACGCACCGGCATGAACCGGGCCCGCGCCCGGCGCTTCCTGCTGACCCTCCATGCCCTGGGCTATGTGCGCAAGCAGCAACGCGTCTTCGAGCTGGCGCCCAAGGTGCTGCAGCTCGGCTATGCCTTCCTGTCCAGCAACAACTACCGCAGCGTGATCCAGCAGGTCCTGGAAGATATCACCCGGCAGTGCGGTGAGTCCTCCTCGCTGGGCGTGCTCGACGGCGAGGAGGTCACCTACGTGGCCCGCTCCTCCTCGCGGCACCGGCTGATGGCCATCACCCTGTCGGTGGGTACCCGCCTGCCCGCGGCGCATACCTCCATGGGTCGGGTACTGCTGGCCCAGTTGCCGGATGAAAAGCTGGATGCCTGGCTGGAGCATGCGGTGCTGCAGAGACATACCGACAAGACCATCACCGACAAGGACGAGCTGAAGGCCTGCATCCTCGAGGTTCGCCGCCAGGGCTATGCCATCGCCGATCAGGAGCTCGACTCCGGCCTGCGTTCCATCGCGGTACCCGCCTTCGATGCCAACGGCCACCTGCTGGGTGCCATCAATATCAGCACCAACGCCGCCCGGATCGATCACGACACCCTGATGCAGGAGTACCTGCCGCTGCTGCAGCAGAAGGCACGCGACATTCGCACCACCATCAGCTGACATGCCAAGGAAAGCCTCGTGCTGGAGATACTGACGATCACGCTGCCGATATTCCTGCTGATCGGTGCCGGCTTCCTGGCGGCGTTTTCCGGGCTGGTGAGTCGCGACAACATGCAGGGCATCGCGACCTTCGTGATGTACTTCGCCCTGCCCTCGCTGCTGATCCGCGCGCTGACTGCCACCCCGCTCGAGGAAGCCCTGAATGTCGGCTACCTGCTGGCCTATGGACTGGGCTCGGTGCTGGTATTCGCCGTGGGACTTGCCCTGTCACGCTGGCGCGGCCACTCACTGGATGCCGCGGCCATCCATGCCCTGGGCATGTCGGCGGCCAACAGCGGCTTTATCGGCTATCCGGTGGCGGTGATGGTCATCGGCGCACCGGCGGCAATATTCATGGCGCTGAACATGGTCGTGGAGACCATGCTGATCATCCCCGTGGCGCTCACCCTGGCCGAGGCCAGTCGTCACAATGGCGGTGGGTTTTCCCGGGTCGTCCGCAAGACACTCGCCAGGCTCTCGCGTAACCCGGTGCTGATCGGCCTGCTGATCGGCGTGATCCTGGCCCTGACCGGCTGGCAACTGCCTGGCCCTGTGAGCCAGCCCATCGACATGCTTGCCGAGGCCGCCGGACCGGCCGCACTGTTCACCATCGGCGGCATGCTGCATGGCCTCAAGGTACGCGGCATGATGGCCGACATGGGGCAGGTCGTGATCGGCAAGCTGCTGCTCCACCCCCTGGCGGTACTGGTCTTCTTCCTGCTGCTGCCCGACGCGGATCCCCTGATGATCGCCGCAGGCCTGCTGTTCGCCTGCGCGCCGATGATCAGCGTCTACCCGCTGTTCGGCAAGCAGTTCGGCCAGGGCGACACCAGCGCCGCGGCTCTGATGGTCGGCACCCTGGCCTCCTTCCTCACCATCAGCCTGATGATCTGGCTGCTGACCCTGTTCGGCCTGCTGCCGCTCTAGGCGGCCGCCTGCATCACCGCCTCCAGGGCGGCACGGTAGCCCTGGCTGCCGAGGCCTGCGATCACCCCGTCGGCGCGTAGCGAGACGTAGGAGTGGTGACGGAAGCTCTCGCGCTTGTGCACGTTGGAGAGGTGCACCTCGATGACCCGGCCCTCGAAGGCGTTGAGGGCATCGAGGATCGCCACCGAGGTATGGGTATAGGCCGCCGGATTGATGATGACCGCCGCGGTGCCATCGAGGCGCGCCGCCTGGATCCAGTCGATCAGTTGCCCTTCGTGGTTGCTCTGTCGGCAGGCGATCTCCCAGCCCCCCAGCGCCGCCTGCTCGTAAAGCGCGTTGTTGATGTCCTCCAGGGTCTCGTGGCCGTAGATCTCCGGCTGGCGGGTACCCAGCAGGTTGAGATTGGGGCCGTGGAGTACCAGTACCTTGTTCATGCGATGCAAGATTCCTTTTTGATCAGTCCTTGGGATTTACGTCCTGTTCCGCCGGTTCCAGCAACCGCTGCCAGGCCTCGATGACCACCCGGCGGTGCTCCTGGAAGGCCTCGTTGCGGCCGAGGGCCGGCTCGCGGGTGAGCGAGGCGCGGTGGGCGGCGCTGCGCAGGGCCAGGTAGGCCTCGCGCAGGCGCTGGCACTCCCTGGCCGGCAGCCGCTCGGTGGTTTTCAGGGTCTCGAGGATGCGCATGTTGTCGCTGTAGGCCAGCAGCTCCGGGGTCTCGTGGCCCATGGCCAGCACGGCATACTGGCAGAGGAACTCGAGGTCCACCATGCCGCCGGGGTCGTGCTTGAGATCGAACTCCCCCTCCCCGCTCTTGCCCGCCAGGTGGTCGCGCATCTTGTGGCGCATCTTCACCACCTCCTCGCGCAGTGTCTCGACATCGCGCTCACGCCCGAGGATCTCGCGACGCACGTCAGCGAAGCCCTGGGCCAGCCGCGGATGCCCCGCCACCACCCGGGCCCTCACCAGCGCCTGGTGCTCCCAGGTCCAGGCCTCGCGGCGCTGATAGTCGGCATAGGCACTGAGCGAGGTGACCAGCAGCCCAGAGTTGCCCGAAGGACGCAGCCGCATGTCCACGTCATAGAGGGTGCCGGCCGGCGTCACCGCGGTGAGCAGGTGGATGATGCGCTGCCCCAGGCGGGTATAGAAGACGCCGTTGTCCAGCACCCGCTTGCCATCGGTCTCGCCCTGGGTGGCGCCATCGTGGATGAACACCAGGTCCAGGTCGGAGCCGTAGCCCAGTTCGATGCCACCCAGCTTGCCGTAGCCGACGATCAGGAAGGCGGGTTCACGGTCGGCACGACCGCCGTCGGCCAGTTCGGGGAAGCCGTGCTTGCGGGTCAGGTGCTTCCAGGCCATGGCCAGCACCGCCTCGAGGATCACCTCGGCGATATAGGTGAGATAGTCGCTCACCTTCATCAGGTGGCGGGTGCCGGCGATATCCGAGGCGGCCACGTGCAGCGTCTGGGCGTGCTTGAAGACCCGCAGGGCCTCGAGCTGGGCCTCCTCATCCTCCTCGGGGATCCGCGCCAGGGCCTGGCGCAGCTCATCGGCGAGTCGCGACTTGTCGGCGGGAGTGTAGAGGGTCTCGGGGGTGAGCAGCTCATCGAGCAGGATCGGGTAGCGCGCGATGTGTTCGGCGATCCATGGGCTCGCCGCGCAAAGCGTCATCAGGTGGCCAAGGGCGTCGGGATTCTCGCGCAGCAAGGCCAGGTAGGCGGTACGCCGCAGTACCGACTCGATCAGCGGCAGCACTCGCTCCAGGGCGGTATCCGGGGTGTCGCTGGCCGCGACGGCATCCAGCAGCAGCGGCAGCAGGGCCTCCAGCCGCTCGAAGCCGATGCGCTGCATGCCCTGGACCTGCCGGGAGTGATAGAGCGTAGCCAGCCGACGCGCCGCGGCGGCGGGGTCGGCGAAGCCGGCCTCCTCCAGCAGCGCCGCCCCCTCCTCCTCGTCGAGCTCGCCGCGCCACAGCGCCCGCCACTGCTCCAGGGGAATACCCCCGGCGATCGCCTCGGCGACCTCCTCCACCTCCTCCTCGGGCTCGGCGATCACCGCGTCGAAGTGGCGACGTACGCGGGTACGGACTTCGTCGAGGCAGGCCATCAGTGCCGGCCAGTCCTCCATGTCCAGTGCCAGGGCGACCCGTTCACGGTCGAGCTCGTCAGCGGGCAGGCTCTGGGTCTGGCGATCCTCCAGGGCCTGCAGGGCGTGCTCCAGGTCGCGCAGGAAGACGTAGTCGGGGAGCAGCTCTTCGACCACTTCGGCGGGCAGCAGGCCGAGTTCGGGCAGGCGCTCCAGGGCGCTCTTCAGGGAGGTCACCTGCAGTTCGGTATCGCGCCCCCCGCGGATCAGCTGGAAGGCCTGGACCACGAACTCCACCTCGCGGATACCGCCGGGACCGAGCTTGATATTGCCCTCCATACCCTTGCGACGCACCTCGCGGTTGATCATGCCCTTGAGCTCGCGCAGCGACTCGATGGCACCGAAGTCGAGGTACTTGCGATAGACGAAGGGGCGCAGCCCGGCGAGCAGCTCGGCGCCGGCATCCAGGTCGCCGGCCACCGGGCGCGCCTTGAGCATGGCGTAGCGCTCCCACTCGCGCCCCTGATCCTGATAGTAGCCCGAGAGCGAGTTGAAGCTGCCGACCAGCGGGCCGCCGTCGCCAAGCGGGCGCAGGCGCATGTCGACGCGGAACGCGAAGCCGTCGGCGGTGACCGCATCCAGGGCACCGATCAACCGCTGCCCTAGCTTGGTGAAGTACTCCTGGTGCTCGAGGGACTTGCGGCCACCCTCGGTCTCGCCGTTCTCGGGAAAGGCGAAGATCAGGTCGATATCCGAGGAGAGGTTGAGCTCGCCGGCGCCGAGCTTGCCCATGCCCAGCACCACCAGGCGCTGCTCGCTGCCATCGCGACGCGGCGCGGGGCGCCCCCAGCGCGGCTCCAGGAAGCGTTCCAGCCAAGCCAGTGCCGCCTCCAGGCAGGTCTCGGCCAGCCGCGATACCGCCGCCGAGGTGGCCCACATGTCGATGCCTTCCGGGCGAGTCAGATCACGCCACACGATGCCGACCATGCGCGCCCGTCGGAAGCGACGGATGGCGGCGTGCATGGCCGCCTCGTCCTCGGCCTCCTCGAGGCGTTCATCGAGCCAGCCGCGCATGACCTCGGCATCCGGCACGACATCCAGCTCCCCATTGGCGTCCAGGTGCAGGAGCCAGTCGGGATAGCGCACCAGCGTCTCGGTCACGAAGTCCGATACCGCCAGGACCCGGGCCAGCTGCTCACGACGCGGCTCGGCGAGGCCCAGCCAGTCTTCCAGCGGAGAGTCACGGTCGGTCATCTCCGCCAGGTTCTCGGCCTGGCCCAGCGCCTCGGCCAGCCGCACCCGGGTTCGCTCCAGCGGCGACTTGAGGGGCTCTGGAATATCGATCAGCGGCAGAAAGTCATCGGGCAGGGGCATGGGCGTCTCGCATCCGAATTGGCGAATACCCCCAGCATAGCGAAGCGGGGCTCCTGCTGGCATCCGCCATGACGGCGTATCAGCCGAAGAATTTCTGTCCCAGCAGCAACAGCCAGGTCAGACCGGCCAGCAACAGCGACAGCATGACGGCGGCGGAGCCGAGGTCCTTGGCGCGCCCGGAGAGCTCGTGACGTTCGGGACCGATACGGTCCACGACGCTCTCGATGGCGCTGTTGAGCAGTTCCACGATCAGCACGATCGCGCAACTGCCGAGCAGCAGGGTCCACTCCACCGGCCCATCGCCGACCCACCAGACCAGCGGCAGCAGCAGCAGGCAGAGGGTCAGCTCCTGTCGAAACGCCGACTCGTGGCGCCAGGCGGCCTTCAGCCCCTTCAGCGAGTAACGGGTGGAGTGCACGAGGTGACGCCAGCCGGTATATCCGGGTTTCATCGTCGATTCCTTGGAGTATTGGCCAGGCCGCTCAATGGTTGTCGATCATCTGCTCGAGGTCCAGCGCCAGGGGGTCCAGCACCTCCGGCCAGCTCAGGTAGGGGGTGCTGCCCGTGCCGTTGACCAGCACGCTGAAGGCCCCCCAGCGACCGCTGGCGGTACGGAAGTAGCCGCTCACCGCACGCACCGTCACCGGCTGGTTGAGGGTGCCGGTCTTGAGCATCACATGGCGCTGGAAGGTATCGGAGCCACGCCGGATGAAGCGCATGACCCCATTGGCCGGGGACTGCAGGGTCGCCGCGAAACTGGGGAACAGGGAGGGACGGTGGTAGAGGCTGTCCAGCAGCGCATTGGCACCGCGGGCCGAGGTGCGGTTCTCCGGTGTCAGTCCACTGCCGCTGAGCAGGGTCACCGGGCCGTGGTCCGGGATGCCGGCCACGAAGGCCTCGATGGCGGCTCCGCCTGAGCGCAGGTCGGCGCGGGGCGTCTCCACCAGGTTCAGGGTCAGCATGTCGGCCATGTAGTTGTTTGAGTAGTGCATGGCGCGCAGCAGCAGCTCCTGCAGCGGCTTGCCATCCACGGCGGCCAGTGTTGCCGCGGCGGGTGGCGGAGACGCCTGGGTGGTATCCGCCCCGCCGGTGACAGTGATCCCCGACTGGTCGAGCATCGCCAGCAGCGTCAACGCCATCTGGTCGGCCGGATCGGAGCTGGCCCGGTAGATATCGCGCGGGTGGGCATTGGTGGAGATCTGGCCGCTGAGCAGCATCACGTCACGCCCGTCACGGGTCACGCGCTCGGCGCTGATCTGGGTGCCGCTGTTGTCCGGGCGAGTCACCACCCGGTTGTCGATGGCCAGGATGGCCGCCTGGCTATCGCAGCCGGTGACATTCGCCGGTTCGCCGGGCGCCTCCGCCGGAGCCACGTTGACGCACCAGTTGCCATAATTGACCCCGGCCGAGGAGAGCAGCGCACTATAGGCGTGACGGGTACGCTGGCGGGCCTCGCAGCGGTCGGTGGTGATGCACTCCACCGGCCCGAAGCGCCACTGGCTGACCAGCAGCCTGCCGCTCACCTCACGCACCCCCGCCTGGTACAGCCGCTGCACCAGGCGCCACAGGTCTTCGGTGGTCAGCGCCGGTTCGCCACCGCCATCGAGGATCAGGTCGCCATGCAGGACACCCTCGGCATCCGGACGCGCCTCGCTGACCAGCCGCGTGGTGAAACGGTGCTGAGGTCCCCAGCGATCCAGGGCCGCCGCGGCCAGGTAGCTCTTGCTCACCGAGGCGGGGGATAGCTGTCGCTCCGGCTCGATGGCCGCCAGCACGCTATCATCATCCAGCAGCCGCGCCTCGGCACTGAGATGAAACCCCTTGTCCGTCAGACGAGAGACGCTATCGAAGCCGGCTGCCTGTACGGGCAGGGCGAGAGTCAGCGGCAGGATGAGGGCAGCAAGGCGAAAAAGGCGGCGCATGGCAGGGCTCGTTCAAGGAAGTTGTGTTGTGTCGTGGACGTCAGTGGGCCGAGACGGAAGAGAACAGCTGAATCACTGCAACGCCACCGATGATCATGGCGATCCCCAGGAGTGCCGGCAGGTCCGGCTTCTCGCCATAGAGCACGACGCCCGCCACGGTCACCAGCACGATGCCGAGGCCCGCCCAGATCGCATAGGCGATGCCCACCGGGATGGTGCGTAACACCAGAGCCAGCAGATAGAAGGCCAGAGCATAACCCACCACCACGGTCACGCTCGGCCACAGCTTGGTGAACCCTTCCGAGGCCTTCAGGGCGGTGGTACCCACCACCTCGGCGACGATCGCCAGGGCCAGGTAGACGAATGCCATCAATGCTCTCCTTGCTCTGCGGGAACCAGTGCGGGGTCGGGCGACAGCTCGGCCACCAGCCGCCACAGCGGCTGACCGCTGACGTGGTACTTCCTCTCGAAGGGCGTCAGGTAAGTCTCGCCGGGAGCGTGAGGCTCCACGGCCGCCTCCACCCCGGTGGCCTGCTGCAGCGCCAGGCAGAACTCCTCCAGATAGAGCCGCCAGTTCGAGCGCAGCTCCAGGCGACCGCCCAGGGCCAGGATGAAGGGCAACACCGGGTGGCCATGCCAGCGCAGCTTGAGAAGCGACGCCTTGGGATAGGGATTCGGATAGAGCAGGTAGTGACGAGCCGGCTGCCAGCCTGCCCGGAAGGCGAGTCGCCAGAAATCCACCAGATCGGCGCGTACCAGCAGCGCATTGTCAGGCAGTGGACCGTGCTCCCGAGTCAGCCGACTGTCGCTGCGATCGACGCCGATCACCACATGGTCGGGAAAGGCCTCCGCCAGCCGGCGAGTGGAAATGCCCACTCCGCAGCCAGCATCCAGGATCAGCGGCATGTCGCTGCGCGCCTCTCGCCAGCGCGCAGCGGAGGCGAAGGCCTCACGGGTGTGCTCGGCGACCGGCTTGCGCCACGGGTGCTGCAGGGCCCGCGACACGCGCGCCTCGAGCCCCTGGTGCGGGCCCGCCTGGTTGGTGACGATGCGGCGAGAAGTGGCTTGCATGACGACCTGCTGCGACGTGAAACGAGCGCTGATTCTACCAGCCCCACCAGGCCGCCGCATGACAGCCCGAACGCAAAAAGCCCCGAGCATCTCACGATGCTCGGGGCTTTTCTGAATAAGTGCCTGACGATGATCCCGGCGGCACTCCGGGACTCTCCATGGGGAGACCCCTGGAACGACGAAACCCCAGCCATGGGCTGGGGTTTCTGAATAAGTGCCTGACGATGACCTACTCTCACATGGGGAGACCCCACACTACCATCGGCGCTGAGCGGTTTCACTGCTGAGTTCGGCATGGGATCAGGTGGTTCACGCTCGCTATGGTCGTCAGGCGAAAAACGGTGATTCATGCTGACGAGACACGTCTCTGCGTATCCGGTGTCGTGGGTCATCACAGACCCCTTGGGTGTTATATGGTCAAGCCTCACGGGCCATTAGTACCGGTTAGCTCAACGCCTTGCAGCGCTTCCACATCCGGCCTATCAACCAGCTGGTCTCGCTGGGCCCTTCAGGAGGCTCAAGGCCTCGGGGAGATCTCATCTTGAAGGGGGCTTCCCGCTTAGATGCCTTCAGCGGTTATCCTGTCCGCACATAGCTACCCGGCAATGCCACTGGCGTGACAACCGGAACACCAGAGGTGCGTCCACTCCGGTCCTCTCGTACTAGGAGCAGCTCTTCTCAAATCTCCAACGCCCACGGCAGATAGGGACCGAACTGTCTCACGACGTTCTAAACCCAGCTCGCGTACCACTTTAAATGGCGAACAGCCATACCCTTGGGACCGACTTCAGCCCCAGGATGTGATGAGCCGACATCGAGGTGCCAAACACCGCCGTCGATGTGAACTCTTGGGCGGTATCAGCCTGTTATCCCCGGAGTACCTTTTATCCGTTGAGCGATGGCCCTTCCATACAGAACCACCGGATCACTAGAACCTACTTTCGTACCTGCTCGACGTGTCTGTCTCGCAGTCAAGCACCCTTATGCTCTTGCACTCACTGCACGATTTCCAACCGTGCTGAGGGTACCTTCGTGCTCCTCCGTTACGCTTTGGGAGGAGACCGCCCCAGTCAAACTACCCACCACACACGGTCCTCGATCCGGATAACGGACCTGAGTTAGAACGCCAATGATGCCAGGCTGGTATTTCAAGGTTGGCTCCACCCGAACTGGCGTCCGGGTTTCCAAGCCTCCCAGCTATCCTACACAAGCAACATCAGCGTCCAGTGTGAAGCTATAGTAAAGGTTCACGGGGTCTTTCCGTCTAGCCGCGGGTACACAGCATCTTCACTGCGATTTCAATTTCACTGAGTCTCGGGTGGAGACAGCGTGGCCATCATTACGCCATTCGTGCAGGTCGGAACTTACCCGACAAGGAATTTCGCTACCTTAGGACCGTTATAGTTACGGCCGCCGTTTACCGGGGCTTCGATCAAGAGCTTCGCTTGCGCTAACACCATCACTTAACCTTCCGGCACCGGGCAGGCGTCATACCCTATACGTCCGCTTACGCGTTTGCAGAGTACTGTGTTTTTAATAAACAGTTGCAGCCACCTGGTATCTTCGACCGCCTCGTGCTCCGGCCGCAGGGCCTTCACACTAACGCGGCGTGCCTTCTCCCGAAGTTACGGCACCATTTTGCCTAGTTCCTTCACCCGAGTTCTCTCAAGCGCCTTGGGATTCTCACCCTGACCACCTGTGTCGGTTTGGGGTACGGTCCCACTGTATCTGAAGCTTAGAGGCTTTTCCTGGAAGCGTGGCATCGATGACTTCCTGACCGTGGTCAGTTCGTCTCGTCTCTCGGCCTTGAGGATCCGGATTTGCCTGAATCCTCAGCCTACTGACTTTCACCAGGACTACCAACGCCTGGCTCACCTAGCCTTCTCCGTCCCCCCATCGCAATACAGTGAGGTACGGGAATATTAACCCGTTTCCCATCGACTACGCCTTTCGGCCTCGCCTTAGGGGCCGACTCACTCTGCTCCGATTAGCGTCGAACAGAAACCCTTGGTCTTCCGGCGGGGGAGTTTTTCACTCCCCTTGTCGTTACTCATGTCAGCATTCGCACTCGTGATACCTCCAGCAGACCTCTCGATCCACCTTCATCGGCTTACACGACGCTCCTCTACCGCTCGTCATTCGACGAACCCGTAGCTTCGGTACCTGGTTTGAGCCCCGTTATATCTTCCGCGCAGGCCGACTCGACTAGTGAGCTATTACGCTTTCTTTAAAGGATGGCTGCTTCTAAGCCAACCTCCTAGCTGTCTGAGCCTTCCCACATCGTTTCCCACTTAACCAGGATTTCGGGACCTTAGCTGACGGTCTGGGTTGTTTCCCTTTTCACAACGGACGTTAGCACCCGCTGTGTGTCTCCCACGCGTCACTCACCGGTATTCGGAGTTTGCCTCGGGTTGGTAAGTCGGGATGACCCCCTAGCCGAAACAGTGCTCTACCCCCGGCGGTGCTACGTGAGGCGCTACCTAAATAGCTTTCGAGGAGAACCAGCTATCTCCGGGCTTGATTAGCCTTTCACTCCGATCCACAAGTCATCCAAATCTTTTTCAACAGATCCTGGTTCGGTCCTCCAGTTGATGTTACTCAACCTTCAACCTGCTCATGGATAGATCGCCCGGTTTCGGGTCTATTCCCAGCGACTGGTCGCCCAGTTAAGACTCGGTTTCCCTACGCCTCCCCTATACGGTTAAGCTCGCCACTGAAAATAAGTCGCTGACCCATT
The DNA here is from genome assembly GCF_057169305.1 of Halomonas sp. C10-5. Classification (NCBI taxonomy): domain Bacteria; kingdom Pseudomonadati; phylum Pseudomonadota; class Gammaproteobacteria; order Oceanospirillales; family Halomonadaceae; genus Halomonas; species Halomonas sp. C10-5. The sequence goes on along the minus strand of NZ_CP175665.1, from coordinate 526,719 downwards.
ATACAAAAGGTACGCGGTCACATGACATGCATGCTCCCACTGCTTGTACGCATACGGTTTCAGGATCTATTTCACTCCCCTCTCCGGGGTTCTTTTCGCCTTTCCCTCACGGTACTGGTTCACTATCGGTCAGCCAGGAGTATTTAGCCTTGGAGGATGGTCCCCCCGTCTTCAGTCAAGGTTTCTCGTGCCCCGACCTACTCGATTTCACATGATCAGATTTTCGACTACGGGGCTGTCACCCACTATGGCCGCGCTTCCCAACGCGTTCGTCTAATCAGTCACATGCTTAAGGGCTGGTCCCCGTTCGCTCGCCGCTACTGGGGGAATCTCGGTTGATTTCTTTTCCTCAGGGTACTTAGATGTTTCAGTTCCCCTGGTTCGCCTCCCGACACCTATGTATTCAGTGCGGGATACCCAGCTTACACTGGGTGGGTTTCCCCATTCAGAGATGCCCGGGTCACAGGTTGTTTGCCACCTCGCCGAGCCTTATCGCAGGCTTCCACGTCTTTCATCGCCTCTGGCTGCCTAGGCATCCACCGTATGCGCTTCATCGCTTGACCATATAACCCCAAAGGGTCTGGTCCGCGATGACACACGACATTGCCGGATACGCTTGAGACGTATCTCGTGTTCTTTCCTTGCGGAAAGAACGTTTGTCAGCATGAATCACATTGTTAAAGAGCAGACTGTCAATCGACAGTCATAAACCGCTCATTGCGCTGTGCAAGGATGGCTTATGACTGCAGATCCGATCAGGTCAGACTGTGGGGATGGGAGATGGTGGAGCCTAGCGGGATCGAACCGCTGACCTCCTGCGTGCAAGGCAGGCGCTCTCCCAGCTGAGCTAAGGCCCCGAAGATAATTTGTGTGAGACAAGGCGCTTCGATGCGACGCATAGCCTGCTATGCGAGTGTCGGAGCAACGCAGTATCACGCAAATTTGGTGGGTCTGGGCAGATTTGAACTGCCGACCTCACCCTTATCAGGGGTGCGCTCTAACCAACTGAGCTACAGACCCGGCTAAACCACTGGGTCCACGACCCAAACAGTCTTTTGCTCTGGTCGATCAGGTAATTCATTGTGAGCACTTGCCGACAGTCGGGGACATATCGGTAAGGAGGTGATCCAGCCGCAGGTTCCCCTACGGCTACCTTGTTACGACTTCACCCCAGTCATGAACCACACCGTGGTGATCGCCCTCCGAAGTTAGGCTAACCACTTCTGGTGCAGTCCACTCCCATGGTGTGACGGGCGGTGTGTACAAGGCCCGGGAACGTATTCACCGTGACATTCTGATTCACGATTACTAGCGATTCCGACTTCACGGAGTCGAGTTGCAGACTCCGATCCGGACTGAGACCGGCTTTTCGGGATTAGCTCCACCTCGCGGCTTCGCAACCCTTTGTACCGGCCATTGTAGCACGTGTGTAGCCCTACTCGTAAGGGCCATGATGACCTGACGTCGTCCCCACCTTCCTCCGGTTTGTCACCGGCAGTCTCCCTAGAGTTCCCACCATTACGTGCTGGCAAATAGGGACAAGGGTTGCGCTCGTTACGGGACTTAACCCAACATTTCACAACACGAGCTGACGACGGCCATGCAGCACCTGTCTGTGCGTTCCCGAAGGCACCAATCCATCTCTGGAAAGTTCGCACGATGTCAAGAGTAGGTAAGGTTCTTCGCGTTGCATCGAATTAAACCACATGCTCCACCGCTTGTGCGGGCCCCCGTCAATTCATTTGAGTTTTAACCTTGCGGCCGTACTCCCCAGGCGGTCGACTTATCGCGTTAACTGCGCCACAAAGGTCACAAGGACCCCAACGGCTAGTCGACATCGTTTACGGCGTGGACTACCAGGGTATCTAATCCTGTTTGCTACCCACGCTTTCGCACCTCAGCGTCAGTGTCAGTCCAGAAGGCCGCCTTCGCCACTGGTATTCCTCCCGATCTCTACGCATTTCACCGCTACACCGGGAATTCTACCTTCCTCTCCTGCACTCTAGCCTGACAGTTCCGGATGCCGTTCCCAGGTTGAGCCCGGGGCTTTCACAACCGGCTTATCACGCCGCCTACGCGCGCTTTACGCCCAGTAATTCCGATTAACGCTCGCACCCTCCGTATTACCGCGGCTGCTGGCACGGAGTTAGCCGGTGCTTCTTCTGTGGGTGATGTCCTCCCTCGAGGGTATTGGCCCCGAGGATTTCTTCCCCACTGAAAGTGCTTTACAACCCGAAAGCCTTCTTCACACACGCGGCATGGCTGGATCAGGCTTTCGCCCATTGTCCAATATTCCCCACTGCTGCCTCCCGTAGGAGTTCGGGCCGTGTCTCAGTCCCGATGTGGCTGATCATCCTCTCAGACCAGCTACGGATCGCGGCCTTGGTGAGCCATTACCTCACCAACTAGCTAATCCGACATAGGCTCATCCGATAGCGCAAGGTCCGAAGATCCCCTGCTTTCTCCCGTAGGACGTATGCGGTATTAGCCTGGGTTTCCCCAGGTTATCCCCCACTACCGGGCAGATTCCTATGCATTACTCACCCGTCCGCCGCTCGACGCCTGGAAGCAAGCTTCCATCGTTTCCGCTCGACTTGCATGTGTTAGGCCTGCCGCCAGCGTTCAATCTGAGCCATGATCAAACTCTTCAGTTTAAGATCATAAGTGCTTGAAGTAGCACCAAACTTGGCTCAAGGTTCAAACGTTCTCAAATAGATCCGAAGATCTATGACGAGTCGCTTGCCTTGATGGTTCAATGACATGATCACCGAGCCATCGACAAGCGCCCACATGAATTACCTGATCGATTGTTAAAGAGCGGCTTCAAACCCTATTGGGTGAAGCGTCTCGCTTGCTGCCGGCCGGAGCGAACTCCGTGTCGCCAGCGCCCTGCGAGGAAGACGTATTCTACCGATTCGCCTCAGCGTGTCAAGCGGTGGTTGGCGATGCGCTGCATCCCGTCCGTGTTTCCGCTGACCGCCCATCTCTTCCTGCCGAGATGGCTGCGAATCCAGTGGCGAACATTCTATCGGACGTGCCGCGATTGTCAATCGGAATACTTCGAAGCGATTCGAAAAACCCCATGCAGAACAATCACTTCTGCCACCTCCACCGCCTGCAACGTGTGCCCGTCGCCGGCAGCGGATGCGTACTTTACGGCTTTCCCCGGCGGCGTGCAATACCTTCGGATAAAAAGTTTCAGAAACGACGACGCCCGCTGATCGCGGGCGTCGGTTTACACGGGATCGAGAGGGTTCAGTCCAGTGGCGGAGCATGGCGCAGCTTGCGCATCACCGCCATCACCGGACCGGAAACCACGTAGGTCGCGAATAGCAGCAGCAGCATCACCGAGGGCTCCACGCTGATCACCACGAAGCCCAGCACGATGGCCAGCAGCACCACGAAGGGCACAGGCCCCTTGAGATCGATATCCTTGAAGCTGTAGTAGCGGATATTGCTGACCATCAGCACGCCGGCGGCGCCGACGATGACCAGCATCAGCAGCTTGAACCCGAAGGCCTCGGCATCGAAGCTATGGAAGGTCCACACACTGGCAGCCACCAGCGCCGCCGCCGAGGGGCTGGGCAGGCCGATGAACCACTTCTTGTCGACGCTGCCGATCTGCACATTGAAGCGTGCCAGACGCAGGGCAGCGCAGGCCACATAGAGGAAGGCCACCACCCAGCCGGTCTTGCCGATATCCTGGAGGATCCAGGTGAAGGCGACCAGTGCCGGCGCCACCCCGAAGGAGAGCATGTCGGAGAGACTGTCATACTCCGCTCCGAAGGCACTCTGAGTGTTGGTCATCCGGGCCACGCGACCATCCAGGCCGTCGAGCACCATGGCGATGAAGATCGCCACGGAGGCGGCGGTGAAATCGCCGTTGATGCCGGCAATCACCGCAAAGAAGCCGGCGAACAGCGCCGAGGTGGTGAAGAGATTGGGCAGCAGGTAGATGCCCTTGCGCCTGACGGTGCGGCCATCCTCTTCGGCCTCCTCGATCACCTCCGTCTCGCGCAGGAAGACCGACGCAAGATCCTCATCCTGGGGGGACTCCTCTTCCCGGGGCGGCCCCTCGCTGTGGGGCGAGACATCATGCTCGTTGCTGCGGGGATCCTGACTCATCGTCTCATCCGTTGCCTGGAAATCATGGGGCCATTCTTGCACGGCCACCCATGGGCGCAAAGCCGACCATGCCACCTGACACTGTCCGGAAACGACCAGGGGCGCGGTTACCCGCGCCCCTGATCCTCGTCTCGAGTCGCAGACTCGATCAGTTCTTGCTCTTGTCCACCAGCTGGTTGGCCGCGATCCACGGCATCATGCCGCGCAGCTTGGCACCCACCTGCTCGATCTGGTGCTCGGCGTTCAGACGACGACGCGCGGTCATGGAGGGGTAGTTGCTGTTGCCCTCGTTGATGAACATCTTGGCGTATTCGCCGGTCTGGATGCGCTTGAGCGCATTGCGCATGGCGGCGCGGGACTGCTCGTTGATCACCTCGGTGCCGGTCACGTACTCGCCATACTCCGCGTTGTTGGAGATGGAGTAGTTCATGTTGGCGATGCCGCCCTCGTACATCAGGTCGACGATCAGCTTGAGCTCGTGCAGGCACTCGAAGTAGGCCATCTCCGGGGCGTAACCTGCCTCGGTGAGGGTTTCGAAGCCGGCCTTGACCAGCTCCACGGCGCCGCCGCAAAGCACGGCTTGCTCGCCGAACAGGTCGGTCTCGGTCTCGTCCTTGAAGGTGGTCTCGATGATGCCGCTGCGACCGCCGCCGATGGCCGCCGCGTAGGAAAGGGAGAGCTCCTTGGCGTTGCCGGTGGCGTCCTGATGGATGGCGATCAGGTCCGGAATGCCGCCCCCACGCACGAACTCGGAGCGCACGGTATGGCCCGGGGCCTTGGGTGCAATCATCACCACGTCCAGATCCTTGCGCGGCTCGATCTGGTTGTAGTGGATATTGAAGCCGTGGGCGAAGGCCAGAGTGGCGCCCTGCTTCAGGTTGGGCTCGACCTGGTTCTCGTAGATCGCCTTCTGGTTCTCGTCCGGGGCCAGGATCATCACCACATCGGCGCTCTTGCACGCCTCCTCGACGGAAGCGACCTTGAGGCCGGCGCCTTCAGCCTTGGCAGCGGAGGAGGAGCCTTCACGCAGGGCGACGGTGACGTCGACGCCGGACTCCTTGAGGTTGTTGGCGTGGGCATGGCCCTGGGAACCGTAGCCCACGATGGTGACCTTCTTGCCCTGGATGAGGGAGAGGTCGCAATCCTTGTCATAGTAAACGTGCATGTCGTGCTCCTGAAAACATGAAGAGAGTGAGAGTGTCAGCGTTGATGGCCACCCGCCCCGTCTGACGCGGGACTGAGTTCGCGGCATCCGATGGCCTAACCATACGCCAGCCCCGCCATTGCGTAAAACGCGATATTTGCAACAATATATCCCGAAATATGCAATAGTCTTTGCATGGACATGCGACCCCTCAACCACTTCCTCGCCCTGGCCGACACCCTGCACTTCGGACGCGCCAGCGAGGCATGCCACGTCAGCACCTCCACCCTCTCTCGCTCCATCCGCCAGCTGGAGGAGAGCCTGGGGGTGACCCTGTTTGAACGCGACAACCGCCACGTCGCCCTCACCCGCCAGGGCGAGACCTTCCAGCACTATGCCCGGGAGACCCTGGAGCGCTGGGAGGAGCTGCGCCTGTCGCTGATGAGCGAGGCCCGACGGCTCACCGGCGAGATCAGCGTCTACTGCTCGGTCACTGCCAGCTACAGCTTCCTCTACGAGCTGCTCAGCGAGTTCCGCAGTCGCCACCCCGGCATCGAGCTCAAGCTGCATACCGGCGACCCCGCCGAGGCGATGAGCCGTGTGCTGGCCGGGGACGAAGACATGGCGATCACCCCGCGTCCGCGTCAGACCCCGGAGGCGCTGGCCTTCAAGTCGCTGACCCGGGCGCCGCTGGTGTTCATCGCTCCCCGGGAAACACCCGACTGGATCCCACCCACGCCGGAGTCACCCAGCGCCGAGCAGTGGCGCGAGGTACCCATGATCCTCTCCGAAGCCGGCCTGTCACGCAGCCATGCCGATACCTGGTTCCGGGCGCTGGGCGTGACGCCGCGGATCTATGCCCAGGTGGCCGGCCACGAGGCGATCGTCAGCATGGTGGGGCTGGGCTTCGGCATCGGCGTGGTGCCCAGGATCGTGCTCGACAACAGCCCGCTGCGCGAGCGGGTGCGCGTACTCCCGGTGAAGCCGGAACTGCCGCACTATGACGTCGGCCTCTGCGTGCTTGAGCGACGCCTGCGCAGCCCGCTGATCCGCGCGCTCTGGGACGAGGTGGTGGAACGCTGAGCCGGGCCCAGACGCACGAAGGCCGCTCCTCGGGGCGGCCTTGTCGTTGCAGCAGATGGCATTGATGCTGAGCCGGCTACAGGGACAACACTTTCTCCCCGCGGGCAATACCCGACACCCCGGTGCGCGCCACCTCCAGCACCCCCACCGGCTCCATGGCCTGCAGGAAGGCGTCGAGCTTGCCGGCATCGCCGGTGATCTGCACCGTGAACAGGCTCGGCGTCACGTCGACGATCTGCGCGCGGAAGATATCCGCGGTGCGCTTGACCTCGTCGCGGGTCGAGCCCAGCGCCTTCACCTTCACCAGCATCAGCTCGCGCTCGATGTGGTTGCCCTCGGTGAGGTCGACCAGCTTGACCACATCGATCAGCTTGTTGAGGTGCTTGGTGATCTGCTCGATGATCCGGTCGTCGCCCACGGTCGTGACCGTCAGGCGCGACAGGGTCGGATCCTCGGTGGGCGCCACGTTCAGCGTCTCGATGTTGAAGTTACGCTGCGAGAAGAGCCCCACCACGCGAGACAGGGCGCCCGGTTCGTTTTCCATCAGAATCGAGATGATATGGCGCATCAGGTCCGCTCCGTCTTGGAAAGCAGCATGTCACGCATGGAGCCCAGGGGCACCTGCATCGGATAGACGTGCTCGTGCGGGTCGACCGCAACGTCGAGGAATACCAGCTCGTGCTTGTCGGCAAAGGTACGCTCCAGTGCCGGCTCGAGCTCGTCGAGGGTCTCGACCTTCAGCGCGGTGAAGCCATATGACTCGATCAGCTTCTGGAAGTCGGGCAGCGACTCCATGTAGGAGTGCGCATGACGCGACTTGTAGTTGAGGTCCTGCCACTGGCGCACCATGCCCAGCGAGGCATTGTTCAGGTTGACGATCTTCACGCCGCCCCCGAACTGCTTACAGGTGGAGAGCTCCTGCATCATCATCTGGAAGCTGCCCTCGCCGGTGACGCAGATCACCTGCTCGTCGGGGAAGTTCTGCTTGATGCCCATGGCCGCCGGGAAGCCGAAGCCCATGGTGCCCAACCCCCCGGAGGTGATGAAGCGGTTGGGCTTGTCGAACTTGTAGTACTGGGCCGCGAACATCTGGTGCTGGCCCACGTCGGTGGTCACATAGGCCTCGCCGCGGGTGACCCGGCACAGCGCCTCGATCACCTCCTGGGGCTTGATCGTCTCACCGGGCTTCGACGGCTCGTAGAGCTTGCCGGCACGCTCCTCGCGCCAGCCGTCGATCTTCTGCCACCACTCCTGGAGGGCCTCGGGATGGGCGATCTCCTTGCCCTGCACCAGGCTGATCATCTCGCTGATCACGCTGCCCGCCGGCCCCACGATGGGTACATCGGCACGCACGGTCTTGGAGACCGAGCTCGGGTCGATATCCACATGGATGACCTTGGCAGTCGGGCAGAACTTCGAGGTGTTGTTGGTCACGCGGTCGTCGAAGCGAGCGCCGATGGCGATCACCAGGTCGGCATGATGCATGGCCATGTTGGACTCGTAGGAGCCGTGCATGCCCAGCCAGCCCAGGCACTGACGATCGCTCTGGGGGTAGGCACCGATGCCCATCAGGGTGGTGGTGATGGGGTAGCCCAGGCGCTTGACCAGATCGGTCAGCCCCTCGCTGGCCCGCCCGGTGACCACGCCGCCGCCGGTGTAGAACACCGGACGCTTGGCCTTGAGCATCAGCTCCACGGCCTTCTTGATCTGACCGCTGTGACCGCGGGTGACCGGATTGTACGAGCGCATCTTGACCTTCTTCGGGTAGACGTACTCGTAGCGCTCGGTGGGCGCGGTCATGTCTTTGGGAATGTCCACCACCACCGGGCCCGGCCGGCCAGTGGCGGCCAGGTAGTAGGCCTTCTTGAGGACTTCCGGGATCTCGCTCGGGTGCCGGATCGAGAAGCTGTGCTTCACGATCGGCCGGGTCACGCCGACGATGTCGGTCTCCTGGAAGGCATCGTCGCCGATCAGGTGGCTCATCACCTGGCCGCACAGCACCACCATCGGGATCGAATCCATGTAGGCGGTGGCGATGCCGGTGACGGCATTGGTGGCACCGGGACCGGAGGTCACCAGCACCGTGCCCGGCTTGCCGGAGGCCCGGGCATAGCCGTCGGCGGCGTGGGTGGCCGCCTGCTCGTGGCGTACCAGGATGTGCTTGACCTTGTCCTGGCGGAACAGGGCGTCATAGATATGCAGCGCCGCGCCGCCGGGATAGCCATAGATATATTCGACGCCCTCATCCTGCAGGAAGCGGGCGATCATGTCCGCGCCGGAAAGCAATTCCACGTGTTTTTCTCCCCTGGAGGTCTCGAGTGCGATCCGCCTCCGCTGGGGGAGACGGTGTCGAGTGCGGCGGTATGCCGCTGCCGGAAGTACCGGCACCTGATGCCAAACCCTGGCAAGAAGCCCTGTTGGGGCCTGCACTCTCATCACGGCGGTTCGCCGCGGCGGGGCGTTGGCCGACCGGGGCGGTTGGCCCGCGATCGGAAGTCCTTCGGCGAGTAGAGGCCGTGAGGCCTACCCTTCACACGGCGATGGGGGATTGCCCGCTGGGTCCGTGCCCGTATCAGGAAGGGTCAAGATTCCATTAGCACTGTGGCAGTGTCAACCGCGGAAACAGCGTGGGTAGCCCATGACGGGCGATTCGGCAAGGCGGCCTTGCATCCCAGGCGCCATAAAAGAGCCCGTCCGCTCGCGGGGAGGGACGGGCAAGGGGGTTACAGGACGCAACCTGAATCTCAGTGTAGACCGATACCGCCCGGTCGCCCGGGCAGCAAGGTAACGCTTTGTGGCGCTATGTGACGCGGCTTTACCGCGCGGCCTTAGCTCTGGAATACCAGCTGGTCGCCTTCCGCCTCCACATGGATGACGTCGCCCGGTGCGAACTTGCCGGCCAGCAGGTCCTGGGCCAGCGGGTTCTCGATGCGCGCCTGGATCGCCCGCTTGAGCGGCCGGGCACCGAATACCGGGTCGAAACCCGCCTCGGCCAGCAGGGCCAGCGCCGCCTCGCTGACCTCGAGACGCAGGTCGTGCTCGGCGAGCCGTGCACGCAGGCGATCCAGCTGGATCCCGGCGATGGCCTGGATCTGCGCCTGGCCGAGGGCGTGGAACACCACCACCTCGTCGATGCGGTTGATCAGCTCGGGCCGGAAGTGGTCGCCGACTACCGCCATCACCATCTCCTTCATCTGCGCATAGTCCGAGTCATCGCCGCCCATGCGCTGGATGATGTCCGAGCCCATGTTGGAGGTCATCACGATCACCGTGTTGCGGAAGTCCACGGTGCGGCCCTGGCCGTCGGTGAGGCGCCCGTCCTCCAGCACCTGCAGCAGGATATTGAAGACATCCGGGTGGGCCTTCTCCACCTCGTCGAGCAGCAGCACCGAGTAGGGCTTGCGGCGCACCGCCTCGGTCAGATAGCCGCCCTCCTCGTAGCCAACATAGCCGGGAGGTGCGCCGATCAGCCGCGCCACGGAGTGCTTCTCCATGAACTCCGACATGTCGATGCGCACCATCGCCTCCTCGGTGTCGAAGAGGAAGTTGGCCAGCGACTTGCAGAGCTCGGTCTTGCCCACCCCGGTCGGGCCGAGGAACAGGAAAGAGCCGTTGGGCCGGTTGGGGTCGGCCAGCCCGGCACGGGAGCGGCGCACGGCGTTGGCCACCGCGGTCACCGCCTCGTCCTGGCCGATCACCCGTTCGTGCAGCGCCTCTTCCATGCGCAGCAGCTTGTCGCGCTCGCCCTCGAGCATCTTGGACACCGGGATGCCGGTCCAGCGCGAGACCACCTCGGCGATCTCCTCCTCGGTGACACTGGACCGCAGCAGGGTGTGCTTGGAGGTATCGGCCTCCGCCTCGCTGGACTCGGCGATCTTCTTCTCCAGCGCGGGGATCACCCCGTACTGCAGCTCGGACATGCGCCCCAGGTCACCCTGGCGCTTGGCCTGCTCCAGCTCGATGCGGGCCCGCTCGAGCTCCTCCTTGAACTGGCCCGCCCCCTGGATGCTGGCCTTCTCGGCCTTCCAGATCTCGTCAAGGTCCGCGTACTCGCGCTCGAGCTCGTCGATCTGCTCCTCGAGGCTCTCCAGGCGCTTCTTCGAGGCCTCGTCGGTCTCCTTCTTGAGGTGCTCGCGCTCCATCTTCAGCTGGATCAGCCGGCGGTCGAGGCGGTCCATCTCCTCAGGCTTGGAGTCGAGCTCCATGCGGATGCGCGAGGAGGCCTCGTCGATCAGGTCGATGGCCTTGTCGGGGAGCTGGCGGTCGGTGATATAGCGGGTCGAGAGCTTGGCCGCGGCGATGATCGCGCCGTCGGTGATGTCGACCTTGTGGTGCACCTCGTAGCGCTCCTTGAGGCCACGCAGGATCGCCACGGTGTCCTCCTCGGAGGGCTCGTCCACCAGCACCTTCTGGAAGCGGCGCTCCAGGGCGGCGTCCTTCTCGATGTACTTGCGGTATTCGTCCAGGGTGGTGGCACCCACGCAGTGCAACTCGCCGCGGGCCAGCGCCGGCTTGAGCATGTTGCCGGCATCCATGGAGCCCTCGGCCTTGCCGGCGCCGACCATGGTGTGCAGTTCGTCGATGAACAGGATCACCCGGCCCTCCTCCTGGGCCAGCTCCTTGAGCACCGACTTGAGGCGCTCCTCGAACTCGCCACGGAACTTGGCCCCGGCCAGCAGCGCGCCCATGTCCAGCGACAGTACGCGCTTGTCCTTGAGACCCTCGGGCACCTCGCCGTCGACGATGCGCTGGGCCAGCCCCTCGACGATGGCGGTCTTGCCCACGCCGGGCTCGCCGATCAGTACCGGGTTGTTCTTGGTGCGACGCTGCAGCACCTGGATGGTGCGACGGATCTCGTCGTCGCGGCCGATCACCGGGTCGATCTTGCCGCTGGCGGCGCGCTCGTTGAGGTCCAGGGTGTACTTCTCCAGCGCCTCGCGCTGATCCTCGGCATTGGGATCGTCGACCTTCTCGCCGCCGCGCACGCTGTCGACGGCGGTCTCCAGCGACTTGCGGGTGACCCCGGCCTGGGTCAGCAGCTTGGTCACCGCATGCCCCATCTCCAGCGCAGCCAGCAGTACCAGTTCGCTGGCGATGTACTGGTCGCCGCGCTTCTGGGCCTCACGGTCGGTAAGGTTGAACAGCTTGATCAGGTCGCGGGAGGGTTGCACCTCGCCGTCGAAGTTGGCGACCCTAGGCAGGTCGTCGAGGTGGCCCACCAGGCCATCACGCAGCCGGGCAGCATCGCCCCCGGCCTTCTGCACCAGCGCCTTGACGCCGGTATCGGTGGCCTCCAGCAGCGCCAGCAGCAGGTGCCCGGGCTCCAGCTGGTTATGCCCACGCCCCACGGCCAGCGACTGGGCGTCCGCCACGGCGTTCTGCAGCTTGGCGGTGAACTTGTCGAAACGCATAGCAACTTCCTCCATCGGGATGGCGAGGCGGTCGGACGCCCCGCTTGACCCTGTGAATGTCTTGACACCTTCAATGGCGTCAGGCTGGCCGGGTTTCAAGTCGGCCGCCAGGGGAAGTGCGTGACAAGTTGACGCTGGTCAAAGGAGGAAGGGGGCTAGCGCAGCCAAATCACGCTGGCCATGCGGCCGGTGCGGCCGTCATCGCGTCGGTGGGAATAGAAGCGCGGTTCGCAGGCAGTGCAGAAGTGGCCGCCGCTGATATGCGAGACGCCCAGGCGCTCCAGACGCAGGCGCGCCAGGCGATAGAGGTCAGCCATGTAGTGGCCCAGGCGATAGGGGCTGGGATCGAAGGCATCGGCGGCCTCGGGGTGCACGCCGACGAAGGCCTGGTAGACCTCGGGCCCCACCTCAAACTGGGCATTGGAGATTGCCGGCCCCAGCCAGGCCAACTGCTCCTCGGGCGGCACACCCAGCGCGGCCACCGTGGCCTCCAGCACCCCGCCGGCCAGCCCGCGCCAGCCGGCGTGGGCCACCGCCACCCGCTCACCGCGGCGGTCACAGAGGAATACCGGCAGGCAGTCGGCGGTAAGCACCACGCAGGCGTAGTCGCGATCGAAGGCCACCGCGGCATCGGCCTCGGGCGGCTCGGCGGCGTAGGCCTGCTGCACCCGGGCACCATGCACCTGGTTGAGCCACAGCAGCGGGCGCTCCTCGTCGACCTGCTTCTGCAGCAGCCGCCGGCACAGCGCCACATGGTCGGGATTGTCGCCTACATGATCGGCGGGGTTGAAGCAGGCGAAGTCGCCCTGGCTGGGACCGGTCTCGCGAGTGGTGACGAAGGCCCCCACGGAGGTAGGCGCCGGCCAGTCGGGCAGGACCAGGGAGGGCCGCAGGTCGGGGGCATCGCTCATGGCAGTCTCCTCGGCACAGCAGGGAAGTCAGCGCATCGTCTGGTGGTCGTCGCGTAGGTAGTCGAGCAGCATCAGAAGGTCGTCCGGCAGCGCCGCACGGAAGCTCACCTGCTCGCCACTCCCCGGGTGCACGAAGGCCAGCTTGCGCGCATGCAGTGCCTGGCGCGGAAACTCGCGCAGGATCTCCTTGAGCGTCTCCGAGGCCCCGGCGGGCAGCTTGAGACGGCCGCCGTAGACGGGGTCGCCGACCAGGGGATAGCGCAGATGGGCGAGATGCACGCGAATCTGGTGGGTACGCCCGGTCTCAAGCCGACAGCGCACGTGGGTATGGGCGCGGAAGCGCTCCACCACCCGGTAATGGGTCACCGCCGGCTTGCCGGAGGCGGTCACCGCCTGGCGCTTGCGATCCTTGGGGTGCCGGCCGATGGGCGCATCCACCGTACCACCGGCAGTCATCACGCCCACGCAGATCGCATCGTACTCCCGCGACACCGTGCGCGCCTGCAGCTGCTCCACCAGCGCCGTCTGGGCGGTCAGGGTCCTGGCCACCACCATCAGGCCGCTGGTCTCCTTGTCCAGGCGATGGACGATGCCGGCCCGGGGCACCGACGCCAGCGCCGGGTCGTGGTGCAGCAGGGCATTGAGCAGGGTGCCATCCGGATTGCCTGCCGCCGGGTGCACCACCAACCCCGGCGGCTTGTTGATCACCAGCACCTGATCGTCCTCGTGGACCACATCCAGGGGAATATCCTCGGGCTCGAAACGAGTATCGTCCTCGACCTCGGTGCAAAGGCGCAGCCACTCGCCGCCATAGACCTTGTCCTTGGGCCGTGCCGGTCGCTCGTCCAGGGTCAGGTCGCCGGCCTTGATCCAGGCCTTGAGGCGCTCGCGGGAGAATTCGGCGAAGAGTTCCGCGGCGGCCTGGTCGAGGCGCTGACCGGCCATGGCGTCGGGAACACGCTGCTGTGCTTCGAAGGTCTGGGACATGGAAGAGGGTGACCGTTTGCGGGGATCGGGATCGAGGCGCCGCCGATGACTGCGTTTTGCCACGCAGTGCTTTATAGTGAGCGGGTTTAGAGCCGATTCTAACACGGCCTGTCCGCGTTGTTTGCCACGAGGATCACGATGCGCGTTTCCAACTCCCCTGCCCGTTTCGCGGCCCTGCTCCTGGCCACCAGCCTGCTGACCGGCTGCTCGCTGTTCGGCGGTGGCGCCGATGACTCTCGCGACGAGGGTGCCAGCACCGCCTCGCAGGTCGCGGATGAAGAGGTCGAGTATGCCGACCTCGGCGAGCGCGAGCTCTACGAGGAGGCGCGCGAATCCCTGGACCGCGGCAACTTCACCGCCGCCATCTCCCGGCTCGAGGCGCTGGACACCCGCTTCCCGTTCGGCGGTCACGCCGAGCAGGCCCAGCTGGAGCTGATCTACGCCTACTACGAGATCGACGACTGGGAAGCGACCCGCGCCGCGGCCAACCGCTTTATCCGCCTGCATCCCAGCCACCCCCAGGCCGACTATGCGCTCTACATGCGCGGGCTGGCCGCCTGGCAGGCTGGCCGCTTCAGCCTCGAGCGCCTCAAGCTGATCGATATCTCCAAGCGCGACCTGGGCGCTTCCCGCGACGCCTATACCGACTTCCGCGAGCTCGTCCGGCTCTACCCCGACAGCCAGTACGCCCCGGATGCCCGCCAGCGCATCGTCTACCTGCGCAACCTGCTGTCACGCCATGAGCTGCACGTGGCCGACTACTACATGCGCCGTGGCGCCTATCTGGCCGCCGTGGAGCGGGGGCGCTGGGTGGTCGAGAACTACCCGGAAAGCGAGGCGACTCGTGATGCCCTGGCGGTCATGGTCGAGGGCTACCTGGGCCTGGAGATGCGCGACCGCGCCCGCGAGGTGCTCCGGGTGCTGATCGACAACGCACCCGACCACGACCAGCTGCGTGGCCGCACCTTCGAGCCGCGCCATGTCGACGCCGAGTCGCTCTCGGCCTGACCTGCCGACCTCGCCTGCTCTCGAAGGGCCCGTCAGCCTCGCTGGCGGGCCCTTTGTGTGACTGTGGCCCAAGGTACTAAAGCCCCTCAACGCTGACCCTAGGTATACTGAGGCCATCAGCACACCACGGCTCCCCTACCGATAGGCCCCCCATGAGTCCAGGCGACCCGTCGCGCGTCACTCAGCGAATCCGCCGGATGCACCGGCACATCCGGATCCTGGCCGCCCTGGGCATCCTGATCACCGGCCTGCTGGCCGGACTCGCCACCGCCCTGCCCTTCTATCTGGCCGCCCGCGACAGCGTCGAGGAAACGACCCGCCTCGGGGCCGAAGCCCAGGCGGCAGCCCTGCATCATGAACTGACCCGCTACGTCGATATCGCCCGCCAGCTCGCCAGCCGCAGCGAGATTCGCATGCGCCTTGAGCAGTACGCCCTGGGAGAGGTCTCGCTGCCGGCACTACGGCGCTTCACCGAGCCCCGGCTGGCCGATGCCCTCGACGAGATCCGTGACATCCGGGGCATACTGCGCCTGGGCCCCGCAGACGAGACGGTCGCGCAACTGGGCGCGCCCCCGGCGATGCTCCCGGCACCGGCGAAGGCGCGCGATGCAGACAGCTGCCGGGTCACCCTGGCACGGGACACCCCTTCGCTGCTGCAGACCTGCCTGACGATTGCCGGACAGCATGGCCAACCCATCGGTCGCGACATCCTGATCTTCAGCACCGAGCGGCTCGCCGCGCTGCTCGAGGATGGCCGACGCTTCGGCCCCAACGTGCGCCAGGTGCTGGTCGAGCAGGAAAGCGGACTCCAGCTCACCTCCACCGCGTCGGGAGCGAGCCTCGCTCCCCTCGACCCGGCACGCAGCGAGCCGCATCAGGCCATCTACCGCGTGCCCCTCGAGACCCCCGGCTGGGAGCTGCGGGTGGTGATCCCCGATACCGATATCCTGCACGCCGTCTGGGACCAGCTGCTGTGGCCCGTGATTGCGGTAGGCCTGCTGACCCTGCTCGGCACCGCCGTCGTCAGCCGCGCCCTTGCCCCGCTGCTCACCCAGGTGGCCAACCAGGCGCAGCGGCTGGCCGAGACCGACGAGGAACTGAGTCAGGCGGCCAGCGTCTTCCGCCATGCCCACGAGGCGATCGCCATCACCGATGCCGACCAGCACCTGCTCGACATCAACCCGGCCTTCACCCGACTGCTGGGCTACCCTCCCGAGGCAGTGAGGGAACAGCCGCTGCAGGCGCTGATCGCCGCCCATGGCGACACTTCCGAGCCGCTGGACGCGGGCAGAGAATCCCTGGCCCAGCGGGATGCCTGGCAGGGCGAGGTACGCTACCGCCGCGCCGATGGCAGCATCCTCACCGCCCTGCAGACCATCAGCACGGTGCGCGACGAGGAGGGGCGGCCACGGCGTCATATCCATATCTTCAACGACATCACCGCCCAGAAGGCCGCCGAGGCGGAGGTCCAGCATCGCGCCCTGCACGACGAACTGACCGGACTGCCCAACCGCCTCCACCTCGAGCAGCATCTGGAGCAGGGACTGCGCCTGGCACACCGCGAGGCATTCGGGCTGGGAGTCCTGTTCCTGGACCTCGACCATTTCAAGGAGGTCAACGACAGCCTCGGTCATGCCGCCGGCGACGACCTGCTGCGAGCCGTGACCCGGCGCCTGCGCGAGACACTACGCGAGGCCGACTTCCTGGCCCGACTGGGCGGTGACGAGTTCGTCGCCGTGCTGCTGCCGCTCCACGACGACCGGAGCGCCATCCGCGTGGCGGACAAGCTGATCGAGGCCCTCACCGAGCCCTTCCCCCTCGACGGGCACGAGATTCATATCGGCGTCTCCGTGGGGATTGCCCGCTACCCCGAAGATGGTGACGGCTGGCAGGAACTGCTCGGGGCCGCCGACGCGGCGATGTACCGTGCCAAGCAGGACGGCCGCAACACCTGGCGACAACACTCCCGCCACCCGGGCCCGACCGAGACCTGACATCGCCGACGCCCCTGGCCGCGCACCCCGGAATGCAGAAACCGGCGCTGCCAGTGGCAGCGCCGGTTTCTTGGCTTCCATTCGCGGTCGACCTGGCGCGGTCACGCCCCAGGGGTCACTCCCCCGGCTGCCAGCCGTTGACGATGGGGTAGCGGCGATCGCGGCCGAAGCCACGCCGGGTCACCCGCACGCCCACCGGCGCCTGGCGGCGCTTGTACTCGCAGCGGTCCACAAGCTTGACCACCCGGTAGACGTCGTCGCGGTCGAAGCCCGCCTCGATGATCGCCTCGGCGCTCATGTCGCCCTCGATATAGCGCACCAGGATGGCGTCCAGGGTGTCGTAGTCGGGTAGCGAATCACTGTCCTGCTGGTCCGGGGCAAGCTCCGCGGAGGGCGGGCGCTCGATCACCCGCTCGGGGATCGCCGGCGACTGGGTGTTGCGCCAGCGCGCCAGGCGATAGACCCAGGTCTTGTAGACATCCTTGATGGCGTTGTAGCCGCCCACCATGTCGCCGTAGAGCGTGGCGTAGCCCACCGCCATCTCGCTCTTGTTGCCGGTGGTCAGCACCATCAGGCCCTTCTTGTTGGAGAGTGCCATCAGCAGCACGCCGCGACAGCGCGACTGCAGGTTCTCCTCGGTGGTATCGCGCTGCGTGCCCTCGAAGGCCCCGGCGAGGGTCGTCATGAACGCCTCCACCATGGGCTCGATGGGCATCACCTCGTAGTGCACGCCGAGCATGTCGGCCTGCCTGGCGGCATCCTCCTTCGAGATATCCGCGGTGTAGTGGTAGGGCATCATCACCGCCTCCACCCGCTGCGGGCCCAGGGCGTCCACGGCGATGGCCAGCGACAGCGCGGAATCGATCCCCCCCGAGAGCCCGAGCACCACGCCCTCGAAGCCACTCTTGTTGACGTAGTCGCGCAGGCCGGTGACCAGCGCACAGTAGAGGTTCTCCTCCGGCGAGACGTCGGGTTCGGTCTCCCCGGCCTGGGGCACCCAGGCGCCCTGCTGGTGGATGAACTGCACCGGCATCACCCCCACCGCCCAGTGGGGGGCCTGCACCACCAGCTCGCCGGCGGCATCCACGCAGGCCGATCCGCCGTCGAACACCAGCTCGTCCTGGCCGCCGATCTGGTTGACGTAGACGATGGGCAGCGCCACCGCCGCGGCGCGCTCCTCCAGCAGGCGCAGCCGCTCGGCGGGCTTGTCCTGATGGAAGGGCGAGGCGTTGAGGCTGATCAGGATCTCGGCACCGGCCTCCTTCGCCTGGCGCGCCGGCGCCTCCTCCCAGAGGTCCTCGCAGATCAGCAGGCCCAGCTTCGCCCCACGATGCTCGATCACCAGCGGCTCGCTGCCACGAGCGAAGTAGCGCTGTTCGTCAAACACCTCGTAGTTGGGCAGCGCCTGCTTGGCGTACTCACCCAGCCACTCGCCGTCGAAGAGCGCGCCGGCCAGGTTCCAGAGCCGTCCCTCGCGGCGGCCGGGATAGCCGACGATCACCAGCACGTCGCGCACCACCTTCTCTGCCATGCGGGTACGCGCCGCACGCAGGCGAGTCTCCATGGAGGGGCGCAGCAGCAGGTCCTCCGGCGGATAGCCGGTCAGGAACAGCTCGGGGAGCACCACGATATCGGCGCCATGCTCGATGCGCGCCTCACGCACCGCCTCGATGGCGCGTTCGGTGTTGCCGGGAATATCCCCTACCAGAGGGTCCAGCTGAGCCATCACCAGCGTCAGGTCTTGCATGGGCTTGGAAATCTCTCGAGAATCGATGTATGCCCTCATTGTCCCGCATGGGCGGCCGACTGGCAAAGCCGACCACCCCACCTGGGAGCCACCTGGATGAACCTCTTGATAATTCGCCTGATCATCTTCGCCGTGCTGTTCCTGGCCGGCCTCAAGCTGTACCGCATCTACCGGGAATGGAAACTGGAGCGCGAAGAGCTGCTGGAGGACGACCGCGAGGGCGCCGGGGGCAATCAGATGGTTCGCTGCGCCTGGTGCCAGGTGCATGTACCGGAGGGCGAAGCCCAGCGCGAGAGAGGCCAGTGGTTCTGCTCCAGCGCCCACCGCGACCGCTACCTCCAGGAGCAGCAGGAACAGGAAGACCGGGACGGCGATGACGAGCCGCATTCTTGAGTCGCCCTCCCTTCCCACGCCCGGCTTGCCCTCGAGGCAATGCCGGCTGACCTACCCCGCCTCGACCGCGCGGCGGTAGCGCCCGGTATAGTCGAAGAGCTTCTCGCGCACCTGCCAGTGGCGCCCCACCTTGCGCCCCACCACGAAATCCGGATGGCGTAGTCGCCGCTGTTCGGCAACCACCTCATCTGGCGTGGTGGGCCGGAAGGGCACCCCCGGGGCCCGCAGGTGCTGGCGAAGGAAGGCCGCGGCGAAGGCGCCTCGCTGGGCCGGGGTCTCCAGGGCGAACCACTCGGACAGCGTTACGCCCTCCTCGTCATGATAGGTGACCTTGAGCCGCGCCAGGCCGCGGCCATTGACGGTGGCCTCGAGCTGCATGCCGGCGACCCGCAGTACCCGGGCGTCGCGCAGGCGCAGCGCCTCCTTCAGCTTGTCGTCGGCGTCCACCAGCAGGGTCTGGCAGCCGTGACAGCGCCGGGCGGCGATATCGTTCTCGGCGCCGCACTCCCCGCACACCTTGAAGCGAAAGCGAAACGAACACTGCTCCATCGCCGTCGTCGTCGATGTCGACGTTGAATTTCCGCTTTTCGCACGGGGTCGGGCGCTTTCAACAAGCCCCTGGCAGCGGCGGCCGAAGTGCTCGATCACCAGCTCGCCGTCGCGCTTGCCCCAGAACAGGTTGGCGTGTCCGCAGGCCGGGCACTCCACCTGCACCGGCTCGCTGTCGGAGTTGGGCCGGGGCGAGCCCACCTCCGGGGCATAGAGGTCCCAGGGGTTGCCGGCGTAGTCGAGAATCAGGCAGTCGCGCTTGCCCGGCGAGAGGCGCAGCCCGCGGCCGACGATCTGCTGGTAGAGGCTCACCGACTCGGTGGGGCGCAGGATGGCGATCAGGTCCACGTGGGGCGCATCGAAGCCGGTGGTCAGCACCGCCACGTTGACCAGGTACTTGACCTCCCGGGCCTTGAAGGCGGCGATGAGCCGCTCGCGCTCGGCGGAGGGGGTCTCGCCGGTGATCAGCGCCGCCTCGGTCGCCGGCAGGTAGCCCAGGATCTCCTCGGCGTGGGCCACGCTTGCCGCGAACAGCATCACCCCCTGGCGGTCGCGGGCGCGCTCGATGATCTCGGCGATGATGCCCGGCGTGGCGCGGTTGCCCGCAGCCACCCGGTTGAGCTCTTCCTCCCGGAACAGGCCGCTGGTCCCCGGTGTAAGCGCCGAGAAGTCGTAGCGCTCCACCGCCGCATCTATCCTCACCGGCTCGGCGAGATAGCCCTGCTTGACCATCAGGCGCAGGGGCTGCTCGAAGACGCAGTCGCGAAAGAAGCAGTCGGCCTCGCCGCGCACCATACCGTGATGGTGGCGGTGATATATGAAGCCCTGCCCCAGCCGGTAGGGGGTGGCGGTCAGCCCCAGCACCTTGAGGCGCGGGTTGGCCCGGCGCAGCCGCTCGATCACCCGGCGGTAGCTGGCATCCTCGGCGGGAGAGACCCGGTGACACTCGTCGATCACCAGCAGGGTGAAGTCACCATCGTCGAAGCGCTCGAGGCCGCGCACCACCGACTGCACCGAGCCGAACACCACCTGGCGGCCGCTCTCCTTGCGCCCCAGGCCGGCGCTGAAGATATCCGCGGACAGGCCGTAGGCCTGGTACTTGGCGTGGTTCTGCTCCACCAGCTCGCGCACATGGGCCAGCACCAGCACCCGCCCCCGGGCCAGGCGCGCCAGCTCGGCGATCGCCAGCGACTTGCCACTGCCCGTGGGCAGCACCACCACCGCCGGCTCGTCGGAGCCCCGGAAGTGCTCGATCACCCGGCGCACCGCCTCCTGCTGGTAGGGACGAAGGCGAGGCGGGGCGGCGGTGGATGCGGTCATGGGCAGGCTCCGGGGCGGGCGTCCTATCCTAACCGCCGACAGCGGCCTCGTCAGGGGGTAAAGCGCGCGGCTCGGCCGGCCAGGCGAGCCGACATGGCCTCCTGCTGTTCGACCCCGCCGAGGAGACCGGCCTGCAGCCGCGCCTCCAGGGCCAGGCGCGCGCGCACCTCCAGCCCCGGCGCCCGCTCCAGCAGCTCCCCCCAGGCGGCCACCGCCTTCGGCGAATGGCCGGCGATGGCGGCGGCGCTCTCCTGCACCGCGGCCAGCGGCTCCTCGGCGAGCCGGGTGGCAAGCCCCAGCGCCACGGCCTCCTCACCGGAGACCTTGCGGCCGGTCCAGGCCAGTTCCCGCAGCACATCGCCGCGCAGTCCGGCGCCGGTGATGCTGATACCCATGTCGGGGATGATGCCCCAGGGTAGCTCCAGCAGCCCCAGGCGCGCCGCCGGGTGTACCACCCGGATATCGGCCCCCAGGGCGATCTGCAGCCCGCCACCATAGACGTGGCCCTGCAGGGCGGCGATCACCGGTACCCCGGCCTCCCGCCAGCCCAGTGCCAGGCGCTGCACCGGATTGATGCCGTCCGCCGCGTCGGCCTCGATCAGGCTCGGCACTCGCCCGGGTTCGGCCATGATCGCTGCCATGTCCAGGCCGGCGCAGAAGCTCTCGCCCTCCCCCGCCAGCACCACGACACGCAGCCCCTCGAGCTCGCTCAGGCGCCGCTGGGCCGCCAGCAGGCCGTCGATCATCCCCCAGTCCAGCCCGTTGTGGGCCTCCGGGCGCGCCAGGGTGACCTCGGCGACTCCCGACTCGACCACCAGGCGCACCCGCTCCTCGAACTGCTCCTCCATGCTCGCTCCCTCCATATGGCCGCTCCTCCCGCTCAACACCTCAGGGTCTCGAGTGTGCCGCGCCCGGAGCGCTGATTCAAACACCCGTTTCATCCCGGGGAGATGCCGGAAACGACCAGGGCGGCCCGAAGGCCGCCCTGACGGTGATGCTACACGCTGCTTCGGCGGGCTCAGTCCACCCACACCCGGGCATTGCGGAACAGCCGCTGCCAGGCGCCGTCCTGCGTCCACTCCGCCGGACGCCAGGAGTTGGTCACCGCACGCACCACCCGCTCCGGGTGGGGCATCATGATGGTGACCCGGCCGTCCGGGGTGGTCAGGCCGGTGATGCCCGAGGGCGAGCCGTTGGGGTTGGCCGGATAGCGAGTGGTCACCTGGCCATAGTTGTCCACGTAGCGCAGCGCCACCTCGCCGCTTCCCTGCATCCCGCGCAGGTGGGCACTGTCGCGGAACTCGGCACGACCCTCGCCGTGGGCCACGGCGATGGGCAGCCGCGAGCCCTGCATGCCGGCCAGCAGGATCGAGGGACTCTCCTCCACCTGGACCATGGCCACGCGGGCCTCGAACTGCTCGGACTCGTTGCGCACGAAGCGCGGCCAGGCCTCGGCGCCGGGGATCAGCTCCTTGAGCTGGGCCAGCATCTGGCAGCCGTTGCAGACGCCCAGCGAGAAGCTGTCGTCGCGCGCGAAGAAGGCCGCGAACTGCTCACGGGCGCGCTCGTTGAACAGCACCGACTTGGCCCAGCCGCCACCGGCACCCAGCACGTCGCCATAGGAGAAGCCGCCGCAGGCCACCAGGCCCTTGAACTCATCCAGCGACACCCGCCCCGCCAGGATATCGCTCATATGCACATCCACGGCCTCGAAGCCGGCGCGGTCGAAGGCCCAGGCCATCTCCACCTGGCCGTTGACCCCCTGCTCGCGCAGCACCGCCACCGCAGGCCGCGCCAGGTTGAGGTAGGGGGCGGCGATATCCTCATCGACCTCGAAGGTGGGTGTGGCGGAGAGCCCCGGGTCGCGGTCGTCGAGCAGGCCATCGAACTCGCTCTTGGCGCACTCGGGGTTGTCGCGCAGCGCCTGCAGTCGATAGCTGGTCTCGGCCCAGGTGCGCTGGGCGCGCAGCCGGGTGGTCTCCAGCAGCGGCTCCTCGAAGAGGGTGACGCGCACCTGGTCGTCGTAGCGTGGCCGAGCGATGACGCCGCAGGTCTCGAGGCCGGCGGCGGCGAACTGGGCCAGCACCTCCTCGGTGTGTTCGCGGCTCACCTGGATCACCGCGCCCAGCTCCTCGGCGAACAGCGCGTTGAAGGCTTCCACCGGCTCATCCACCAGCCAGTCGAGCTTGATCTCCAGGCCAGCATGGGCGGCGAAGGCCATCTCCAGCAGGGTCACCAGCAGGCCGCCGTCGCTGCGGTCGTGGTAGGCGAGCAGCTTGCCCTCGGCGTTGAGCCCCTGGATTACCGCGAAGAACGCCTTGAGGTCCTCCGGGTCATCCAGGTCCGGGGCCTCGTCACCGACCTGGCCGTAGACCTGGGCAAGCGCCGAGCCGCCCAGGCGGTTCTGCCCCTCGCCCAGGTCGATCAGGATCAGGTCGGACTCGTCCTGCTCCAGGTTGATCTGGGGCGTCAGGGTGCGCATGGCATCGCTGACCGGGGCGAAGCCGGTGATCACCAGGGAGAGCGGCGAGGTGACGCTCTTCTCCTCGGCCTCGCCGTGCCTTTCATCAGAGCCATTCTCCTCCTGCCAGGCGGTACGCATGGACATGGAGTCCTTGCCTACCGGCACGGCGATGCCAAGCTGAGGGCAGAGCTCCATGCCCACCGCATGGACGGCGTCATACAGCGCCTGGTTCTCGCCGGGATGGTCGGCCGCGCTCATCCAGTTGGCGGAGAGCTTGATGTCGGAAAGCTTGTCGATGGGCGCCGCGGCCAGGTTGGTGATCGCCTCGGCCACCGCCAGGCGGGCGCTGGCGGCGGGGTCGATCAGCGCCACCGGCGGACGTTCGCCCATGGCCATGGCCTCGCCCGCATGGGTATCGAAGCTGGCCGTGGTCACGGCGACATCGGCCACCGGCACCTGCCAGGGCCCGACCATCTGGTCGCGGGCCACCTGGCCGGTGATGGAGCGGTCGCCGATGGTGATCAGGAAGCTCTTGGACGCCACGGTGGGCAGGCGCAGCACCCGGTCCATGGCCTCGCGCAGGTCGAGGTTGTCGAGCATCACCCCCGGCAGCTCGTTGGCCTGGCGCTGGAATTCCCGGGTCATCTTCGGCGGCTTGCCGAACAGCACGCTCATCGGCAGGTCGACGGGCTGGCTCTCGAAGTGGCCGTCACGCACCGCCAGGTGGTGGGCCTGGGTGGCCTCGCCGACCACGGCGTAGGGGCAGCGCTCCCGAGCACACAGGGCATCGAAGGTGTCGAGATCCTCGGCCGCTACCGCCAGCACGTAGCGCTCCTGGGCCTCGTTGCACCAGATCTCCAGCGGGCTCATGCCGGGCTCTGCGTTGGGCACCGCGCGCAGGTCGAACTGACCGCCGCGCCCGCCATCCTTGACCAGCTCCGGCAGCGCATTGGAGAGGCCGCCGGCGCCCACGTCGTGGATGAAGCGGATCGGGTTGGCATCGCCCAGCGCCCAGCAGCGGTCGATCACCTCCTGGGCGCGGCGCTCGATCTCGGGGTTGCCGCGCTGCACCGAGGCGAAGTCCAGGTCGGCGCTGGAGGCGCCGGAGGCCATGGAGGAGGCCGCACCGCCACCCAGGCCGATCAGCATGGCCGGGCCGCCCATCACGATGAGCTTGCCACCCACCGGGATCTCGCCCTTCTGCACGTGGCCGTCGCGGACGTTGCCGTAGCCGCCGGCGATCATGATCGGCTTGTGGAAGCCGCGGCGCTCGATGCCGTTGGCACCCAGCGCCTCCTGCTCGTAGGTACGGAAGTAGCCGGTGAGGTTGGGCCGGCCGAATTCGTTGTTGAAGGCCGCGCCGCCGATGGGGCCCTCGAGCATGATCGAAAGCGCCGAGACGATGCGCTCGGGCTTGCCGTAGTCGAAGGCCTCCCAGGGCTGCACGAACTCGGGGATACGCAGGTTGGAGACCGTGAAGCCGCTGAGTCCCGCCTTGGGCTTGCCGCCGATGCCGGTGGCGCCCTCGTCACGGATCTCGCCGCCGGCGCCGGTGGCCGCCCCCGGGTGCGGCGCGATGGCCGTCGGATGGTTGTGGGTCTCCACCTTCATCAGGATCTGGATCGGCTCGGCATGGCCCGCGTAGGTGGCACGCTCTCCCGCCTGACCGGTCAGCGGTGCCGGGAAGAAGCGCGGCGCCTCGCAGCCACGGATCACCGCCGCGTTGTCGCTGTAGGCGGAGAGGATGTCGTCCGGCGAGGCCTGGTAGGTGTTCTTGATCATCTTGAACAGCGAGTGCGTCTGCGCCTCGCCGTCGACCACCCAGTCGGCATTGAAGATCTTGTGGCGACAGTGCTCGGAGTTCGCCTGGGCGAACATCATCAGCTCGACGTCGGTGGGGTTGCGCCCTAGGTCATGGAAGGCCTCGACCAGGTAGTCGATCTCGTCATCCGCCAGGGCCAGGCCCAGCTCGGCGTTGGCGATGACCAGCGCCTCGCGCCCCCCTGCGAGAAGGTCGACACTGCCCAGCGGCGCCGGCTCGTGGTGGGCGAACAGCTTGGCCGCATCGCTCGAGTCGGTGAGCACCGTCTCGGTCATGCGATCGTGGAGGGCGGCGATAATCCGCTCGAAGGCCTTCTCGGAGAGCATCCCCTTGAGCTTGACCCGGTAGGCGATGCCACGCTCGATGCGCCTCACCTGGGACAGGCCGCAGTTATGGGCGATATCGGTCGCCTTGGAGGACCAGGGCGACTGGGTGCCGATACGCGGTACCACCAGGAACAGCTGGCCCTCGCAGACATCCCCATCCCGGGGCTCGACCCCGTAGTCGAGCAACTGCTCCAGCACGGCCAGGGCCTCGCCGGACAGCTCGCCCTCATGGTCGACGAAGTGCACGTATTCCGCCGAGAGGGAGGCGACGTCACCCACGCCGTCGCTCAGGGCGGCCAGCAGCTTGGCATGACGGAAGGCGGAGAGGGCGGGGGCGCCGCGCAGTTCGAGCATATCCAGGAGCCTCTGAGAGTCTTCACGATCGGGGGCCGCGGCCTGCGGCAACGAGCGCACATGATACTGGAAAGCGCAGGTGGCGAGAAATCCGCCACATGACAGCCACGGCCGGGCTGGGTATCGTGGAGGACCTCATCACAGCCCGTCACCGCATGACCCTGATCCCGAACGCCTTCCCGAGGCGTGGTGTTCTCGCCCTGCTGGCGACCCTCGCCCTGTGCCTGATCCCCGAGCCTCCGCGCACCGGAGAGCCGGGCCAGCTCGCGACGATCCTCGCCCGGGAGCTGCTCAGCGTGCACACCCGCAATACCCCCACCACCTACTACGAGGGGCGCGAGGGGCCCACCGGGTTCGAGTACGAGCTGGTGCGCCGCTTCGCCGGACAGCTGGGGGTCAGCCTGACCATTCGCGCCGATCACCATATCGCCAGCGCCCTGGAGGCGGTACGCCAGGAGGGCGACATGGGCGCGGCGGCCCTGCCCCTGGAGCCCGACCTGCCGGGAGTGGTCTTCAGCCGGCCGATCATCGAGCTGCAGCCGGTGGTGGTCTATCGCCGTGGCCTGCCGCCCGTGGAGGCCGCCGACGACCTGCCGGGCCTTTCCATTGGCACCATCGGCGGTGCCGGCACCGGACGGGTATTGAGCGAGCTTCAGGCCGACTATCCGGAACTGCGCTGGGCGGCCTCCGTCGAGGTGGAGGTGGCCGAGCTGCTCGGCCAGGTCGAGGACGGTGAGCTCGACGCGGCGGTGCTCTTCGATCACCAGTTCCGCCTCAACCGGCTGTTCTTCCCCGGCGTGGAGCGAGGCTTCCTGCTCGGCGACCCCCTCTCCATGGCCTGGGCCTTCCCCGCCGAACGCAGCCTGGCGCTGGTCGAGGCCGCCAATCGCTTCATCTCCGAACTGCACGACGCCGGCGAGCTCGACGCCCTGGTGGCTCGCTACTTCGGCCACGACGACTACCTGGAGTATGTCGGCACACGCACCTTCCTCGACCACGTCGAGGAGCGCCTCCCCGACTACGCCGAGCTGTTCCGCGAGGCCGCCCGAGAGTCGGATTTCGACTGGAAGCTGCTGGCCGCGGTGGGCTATCAGGAGTCCCACTGGGATCCCCAGGCCACCTCCCCCACCGGGGTACGCGGGCTGATGATGCTGACCAACGCCACCGCCGGTGACCTGGGCGTCGCCGACCGCCTCGACCCGGCCCAGAGCATCCATGGCGGCGCCCGCTACCTGCGCCAGCTGCACGAGCGCCTGCCCGAGTCGATCCAGGGCGACGACCGCCTCTACATGGCCATGGCGGCCTACAACGTCGGTCTCGGCCATCTCTACGATGCCCGCCGGATCACCGCGCAGCGCGGTGGCGACCCGGACCGGTGGAACGACGTGCGTGAGTCGCTGCCGTTGCTGCAGGAGCGCGAATGGCACAGCCAGACCCGCCACGGCTATGCCCGGGGCGGCGAGCCGGTGATCTATGTGCGCAACATCCGGCGCTATCACGAGATACTCAGCTACGTCGACCGCAGCCGCCGGGAGTTCCCGCGGCTCAACGCCCGGGCAGCGGAAGCCGAGCCGGCCCGCCTGCCCCGCTGAGGCTCACGCCTGGCGACGCGAGGCGAAGAACTCCCGGAGCAGGCGCGACGCGCGCGAGGCCAGCACCCCGCCCTGCACCGCCACATGGTGGTTGTACCAGGGCTGGGCGAAGAGGTTGGCCTTCGACTCCACCATGCCGCTGCGGGGCTCGGCGGCGCCATAGACCAGCCTGGCCAGCCGGGCGTGGATGATCGCCCCGGTGCACATCAGGCAGGGTTCCAGGGTCACGTAGAGGGTGCAGCCATCCAGGCGGTAGTTGCCGAGCCGCGCACCGGCATCGCGCAGGGCCCGGATCTCGGCGTGGGCGCTGGGATCATGGCCGGCCACCGGGGCGTTGTAGCCGGCGCCGATGATCTCGCCGGCGGCATCGACCACTACCGCCCCCACCGGCACCTCGCCGGCGGCAAGCCCCAGGCGGGCCTGATCCAGGGCCCGATGCATGTAGAATTCATCGCTGCGCACCGCCGTCGACTCCGTGTAGACTGGCTTGAAACAACCGTATGAATGGTGGCCATGGCCGCCGCCCAGGAGAGCCCCATGCCCGATGCCCTGAACGACCTGGTGAACCTGCTGGCCCTCGAGCCCCTCGATGAGACCCTGTTCCGCGGCACCAGCCAGGACCTCGGCCTGCCGCAGCTGTTCGGCGGCCAGGTGCTGGGCCAGGCGCTCTCGGCGGCCAACCAGACTGTCTCCGCCGAGCGCCGCGCCCATTCACTGCACGGCTACTTCCTGCGTCCGGGCGACCCCCACCGCCCGGTAGTCTATCAGGTGGACACCATCCGCGACGGCGGCAGCTTCACCACCCGCCGGGTCACCGCCATCCAGAAGGGGCGGCCGATCTTCTTCTGCAGCGCCTCCTTCCACGGCGAGGAGGAGGGCCTCACCCACCAGACCGCGATGCCCGGGGTGACATCACCGGAGCGCCTGATCGAGGACGGCGCCCGGCTGGCTCGCTTCGACAATCACCCCATCGAGTTCCTGCTCGACAGCCAGGAGTGGGAAGCCGGCCAGCCGGCCCGCAAGCGGGTCTGGTTCCGCCTGGTCGGCGATCTTCCCGACGACCCCGCAACCCACCGCAGCCTGCTGGCCTACAGCTCCGACTTCAACCTGCTGACCACCGCCCTGGTGCCCCACGGCATCGACTTCCGCGACCCCAGGCTGCAGATCGCCAGCCTCGACCACGCCCTGTGGCTCCACCACGAGGTGCGCGTCGACGACTGGCTCCTCTACGACATGGACAGCCCCTGGAGCGGCGGCTCTCGTGGCTTCGCTCGCGGCAGCATCTACGACCGCCACGGCCGCCTGGTGGCCTCCACCGCCCAGGAGGGGCTGACCCGGCTGCGCGACGGGGAGGGCTAGCCGCGGCGCCCCGCCGGCGCTACCATGCCTGTCAGGCCGCAATAGCTCAGTTGGTAGAGCAACGCATTCGTAATGCGTAGGTCGGAGGTTCGACTCCTCTTTGCGGCACCAGAAATACCTATGAAAACGGCTACTTGGCGCATCGTCGCGGTAGCCGTTTTGCGTTTCGGGCACTCCGCCACCCCCTCCTCGGCGACGTCAGTCCGTTGAGTCGGTATGCTTCTACGGTCACGGAGCGACTCGCAGGAGTGATCCACCGGCATGGCACGCCCTCCCTACCTCCAGATTCCCCCATGGCTGTGGCTGATCGCCCTGGTCGGGGTGATGCTGTCGCTGGCCACCGCGCAGCAGGCGCGCCGTGATGCCGAGGCCGAGGCGATGCAGCGGCTCGCCTTCAGCGCCGACCAGGTCACCCTGCGTGTCGAGGAGCGCCTCGCTGCCTATGCGCTAATCCTGCGCGGCGCCTCCGCGCTGTTCGACGCCTCGGAAACGGTGGACCGCGGCGAGTGGCGCACCTTCGTCGAGGGCCTGCAGGCTTCGGCGCTGCTCGGCAACGTCGAGGGCATCGGCTTCGCCCGCCATGTGCCCGCCGACCGGCTGGCCGACTATCTGGCAACGGTGCGCGCCGAAGGCTTCACCGACCATGCGATCGCCCCCTCCGGTGAACGTGAGGCCTATGGCCCGGTGCACTACATCGAGCCCTTCAGCGGCCGCAACCGGCACGCCCTGGGCTACGACATGTTCGCCGAGCCCATCCGGCGCGCGGCCATGGAACGGGCCCGGGACACCGGCAAGGCGACCCTTAGCGGGCGGGTCGAGCTGGTCACCGAACAGGGCGAGCCGCAGCCGGCCACCCTGATGTACCTGCCGGTCTATCGCCGCGAGATGCCGGGGGCCAGCACCGCCGAGCGCCGCGACGCCCTGCTCGGCTGGGTCTACATGCCCTACCGCATGTACGACCTGATGGCGGGCATCCTCGACGACCATGACTGGAGCGACGGCCAACCGCTGGTGCTGAGCCTCCACGCGAGCGAGGGCGATACCCGGGGTGAGCCGCTCTACCGCAGCGCGGCGCAGCCCGCCCCCGCCTCGACGTTCCAGCAGACCCGACACATCGATATCGCCGGTCAGACCTGGCGGCTGACCTTCCAGCACAGCGAGCCCGGCACGGCGGTCGACCTCACCGCCGCCGGATGGCGCCTGGCCGGCGGGCTGGCGCTGACCTTCCTGCTCTGTGCCCTGATCGCCTCGCTGCAGGGCACCCGGGCCCGGGCCCTGGCCATGACCCAGGCGCTGACCCGGACCATCCGCCAGCGCGAGGCGCAGCTCGAGCGGGCCGTCTCCCGCCTGAGAACCATCGCCGGGCGCATTCCCGGCGTGGTCTATGAATTCCGCCTCGAACCCGGCGGGCATTCGCACTTCCCCTATGCCAGCGACGGCATGCGGCAGATCTACGGCGTGGCACCGGAACAGGTACAGGACGACGCCACCCCGGTGTTCTCTGCCATCCACCCCGACGACCGCGATGCCGTGGCGGCCTCCATCGCCCGCTCCGGCGAGACCCTCACCCCCTGGCGCCAGGAGTACCGGGTGCGGTTGCCGGGCGACCGGCTGCAGTGGGTGTTTGGCGACGCCCTGCCCCACGCCGAGGCCGATGGCGCCATCACCTGGTATGGCGTGATCACCGATATCACCGAGCGCAAGCAGGCGGAGTTCGCCCTGCATGCCGCCCACTTGGAGACCCGGCGCTTCCGCGAGGCCCTCGACCACGTCGGCTCCTACATCTACATGAAGGATCGGGACTATCGCTACACCTACGCCAACCGCGCCACCCTGACGCTGTTCGGCTGCGATGCCGAGTCGCTGATCGGCAGCGAGGATGCTCACTTCTTCAGCAGCGATACCGTGGCGAGGCTCCACGCGCTGGATCGCCGCGTGCTGGCCGGCGAGCAGACCACCGAGGAGGTGGTCACCCGCGATGCCGATAGCAACCGGCGGGTCTACCTGGAGATCAAGACGCCGATCCGCGACGGGGAGGAGATCGTCGGGCTGCTGGGCATCTCCAGCGATATCACCCTGATCAAGGAGCATGAGCGCCAGCTGGAGTACCTGGCCCACTACGACGCCCTCACCGGCCTGCCCAACCGGGTGCTGCTCGCCGACCGCCTGAGCCAGGCCATGGCCCACGAACAGCGCCTCGAACGCTACCTGGCAGTGATCTACCTGGACCTCGATGGCTTCAAGTCCATCAACGACCGCTTCGGCCACGCCGCCGGCGACCACCTGCTGGTGACCCTGGCCAAGCGGCTGCGCGAGGTGATTCGCGAGGAAGATACCCTGTCGCGCCTGGGCGGTGACGAATTCGTCGCGGTGCTGGTAGACCTCGCCGACACCCGGCTGGCCACGCCCCTGCTGCGCCGCCTGCTCGAGTCCGCCGCCCAGCCGGTGTGGCATGAAGGCCAGCGCCTCGAGGTCAGCGCCAGCCTGGGGGTGACCTTCTATCCCCAAGCGGAGAGCGTCGAGGCCGACCAGCTGCTGCGCCAGGCCGACCAGGCCATGTACCAGGCCAAGCTCGCCGGCAAGAACCGCTTCCACCTGTTCGACCCGGAGCATGACCGCTCGGTACGCAGCCATCACGAAAGCCTGGAGCGCCTGCAGCAAGCGCTGGAGAAGGAGGAGTTCGTGCTCCATTACCAGCCCAAGGTCAACATGCGCAGTGGCGAGGTGATCGGTGTCGAGGCGCTGGTGCGCTGGGCTCACCCCGAGCGCGGCCTGCTCGCCCCGGGTCAGTTCCTGCCCATCATCGAGGAGCATGCGCTGACCGAGGCACTGGGCGAGTGGGTAATCCGCCGCGCCCTGGCCCAGGCCGCCGCCTGGCGGCGCGCTGGCCTGACCCTGCCGGTGAGCGTCAATATGGCGGCCCGCCACCTGCGCCAGCGCGAGCTTCCCGCGCGGCTGGCGGAGCTGCTCGCCGAGCAGCCGACCCTGCCCTCCGGCAGCCTGGAGCTGGAGATCCTCGAGACCAGCGCCCTGGGCGACCTGGCACTGATTACCGAGCTGCTGGAGGCATGCCGGCGCCTCGGCGTACAGGTCTCGCTGGATGACTTCGGCACCGGCTACTCGTCGCTGACCTATCTCAAGCGGCTCCCTGCGGGCACGGTCAAGATCGACCAGAGCTTCGTGCGTGACATCCTGGGCGCCCCGGAGGACATCAAGATCCTCGCCGGCGTGCTGGGGCTGGCCAATGCCTTCGAGCGCCAGGTGATCGCCGAGGGGGTGGAGACCCTGGACCATGGCCAGCTGCTGCTGCGCCTGGGTTGCGAGCTGGGGCAGGGCTACGGCATCGCCCGCCCGATGCCGGCGGAAGCCATCGCCGCCTGGTGCCAGGCGTGGCAACCGCCGGCCAGCTGGGCCCGGCAGGCACCTCTGGCACCCGGCCAGTTGCCGTTGCTGGTTGCCGGCGTGGAGCATCGCGCCTGGTGCCGGCAACTGCATCACGCCCTGGAGGCAGGCGCGGGGCTGTCGGCCTCGCCGCTGGCGAGCCCCCACTGCCACTTCTGCAACTGGCTGGCCCTGGACCACGGTGATGACCTGCCCGACCCGAGCCATCTGGCGGCACTGCACCGGGAGGCGCACGCCCTGGTGGCGGCACTGGTCGAACGCGGCGTCGATGGCGATACCGCCGAGCAGCACCGCCACCTCGACGAGGCCTGTGCGGTGCTGATCGCGGAGATCGAGCGCCTGCTCACCACGTGACCAGGCGCGGGGAGGGTCAGGTCAGGACTTGCCGGCGGTAAAGCCGCCGTCGACCATCAGGGTAGTGCCGGTGACGAAGCTGGCCTCGTCGCTGGCCAGGAACAGGAAGCCGTTGGCGATCTCCTCGGGGCGGCCCAGCCGGGCCATCGGATGCAGGGAGATAAGCTGCTGCAGCAGCTCGTCGTCCAGGGCCTGAAGCAGCGGCGTATCGATGTAGCCCGGCCCGATGGCGTTGACCCGAACCCCCTTGGGTGCCGCCTCGATGCCCAGGGTGCGGGTCAAGTTGACCACCCCGCCCTTGGCCGCGGTGTAGGCGGCGGTCTGGGACTGGCCCATCATGCCGAGGATGGAAGCGCAGTTGACGATGCTGCCGCTGCCCTGGCGATACATCACCCGCAGCGCCGCGCGCGCCACGCGAAAGACCCCGTTGAGGTTGATGTCGATGATGCGCAGGTATTCGTCGTCGCTCACCTCGTCGGAGGGGGTCACGCCGCCGATGCCGGCATTGTTGAATACCGCATCCACGCTACCCAGCTCGGCGACGGTCTCCGCGAACAGGCGGTCGACCTGGGCGGTATCGGTGACGTCGCATGCCTTGAACAGACAGCGGCCGGCATGCCTGGCATCCAGCTCCGCCGCCCGGGCCGCACCCTCGCCACCCTCGAGGTCGGCGATCACCGCGTTGGCCCCCTCCTCCAGGCAACGCTCCACGCTGGCCAGGCCGATACCGCTGGCGCCGCCGGTGACGATGACATTCTTGCCCTTCATTCGCATGAGCTCTGCTCCCTGTGATGACTTCCTGACGACGCACGACCGCGCCGCGGTGTCACCAGTGTAGTCGAGCCGGGGGGCGCCCCGCCCTGTTCTCGCACGGCACTGCGGCCAATTAACGCCCCGTCTTGACGCGCATCAACTCATCCCAGCAGGTGGTGTAGCGCGGCGTGCGTCGCTCGCAGCGCAGCTTCCAGGCATTGTCACGCTGCGGCAGGCCGAAGCGCACCGTGTCACGCCCCATCTCGCGATTGAGCCGGTCCAGGGTCGCCATCAGCCGCTGGCTGCGCGCGCGGCGCACATCGTCCTCGGGTGTCTCGAGCAGCGAGGCCTGACGCCGCTCTACGTCCACCAGGTCGAGCAGCATCACGCCGCACTTCTGGTAGCGGTAGCCCTCCAGGAAGATGGCCGCCAGGGCACGGCTCGCCGCGGCCAGCAGCTCGCGGCTGTCGGCACTGGGTGCCGGCAGCGCCACCACCGCGGCGTTGCGGTACTGGGGCTCGCCGGCCAGGAAGGGATTGGTACGCACGAATACCTGGACCGCCTGGGCCAGGCTGCCCTGGCGACGCAACTTCTCGCCGGCGCGGGCGCAGTGCTGGCGCATGGCTGCCTCCAGCTCGTGACGCTCGCCGGTGAGCCGCCCGAAGGAGCGCGACACCAGCAACCGCCGGCGCGGCTCGCTCATGTCATCGAGGGCGATGGCCGGCCGCCCGCGCAGCTCCCAGACCATGCGCTCCATCACCACCGAAAAGCGGCTGCGTACCCAGCGTGGATCGGCCTCGCGCAGCTGCCAGGCGTTCTCGATGCCCATCAGCGCCAGCCGCTCGGCGCTGCGTCGCGCCACGCCCCACAGGTCATCCACCGGGCAGGCCTCGAGCACCCGTCGAGTGGCCTCACCTTCGGCGTCCAGTCGACAGACACCCTCGAAGGCGGGCTCACGCTTGGCCAGGCGGTTGGCGAGCTTGGCCAGGGTCCGGGTGGGTGCCAGCCCCACGCCCACGGGGATGCCGGTCCAGCGGCCCACGGTGTCGCGCAGCTCGCGGCAGCGCGGCTCGAGCTCGCCATCGGGGAAGCCGGAGAAGCCCACGAAGCTCTCGTCGATGGAGTAGGGCTCCACATCGGGGGAGAACTCGCCCAGCACCTGGTTGACCCGTCGCGACATGTCGCCGTAGAGCGCGTAGTTGCTGGAGAGCAGCACCGCCTGGCGGCGCACCGCCGGTGGCAGCAGGTGCAGCGGCGCGCCCATGGCCACGCCCAGCGCCTTGAGCTCGTGGGAGCGCGCCACCACGCAGCTGTCGTTGTTGGAGAGCACGCCCACCGCTCGCCCCTCCAGGCGCGGGTCGAAGACCCGCTCGCAGCTGACGTAGAAGCTGTTGCCGTCGACCAGGGCAATCACCGCTCGCCTCCCGGCAGGGCGTGGAGCACGTGGGTGACCACACCCCACACGTGGCACTCGCGGCCCGCCAGGGGGATCGGCGCGAAGCGCGGATTGCTGGCCACCAGCCACACCTCGCCGCCGCGCCGCGCCAGGCGCTTGACGGTGGGTTCCCCCTCCAGGGCGATAACCACCACCCGGCCGGGCAGCGGCTCCAGGCTGCGGTCCACCACCAGCAGGTCGGAGTCATGGATGCCGTCGCCGAGCATGGAGTCGCCCTCGGCGCGCACGAAGTAGGTGGCCGCCGGACGCTTCACCACATGCTCGTGGAGGTTGATCTCCGCCTCGAGGTGATCGTCGGCGGGGCTGGGGAAACCCGCCCGCACCCGGCAACCCATCAGCGGCAGGCCGGAAGCCGCGGTACCAGGCTCGGCGCGACCGATCACCCGAGCCCGAGTCGAATCCGTCAATGGCATCACTCCCCTCCTGCATTAACTGTATATAAGATCAGTATTCAGCAGTCGAGGGATTCTGGCAACCCGTCGGCACGCCAGAAACGCAGCGGGCCGCCCGAAGGCGGCCCACTGCTCATGGGCATCGGCGCAGGGTTGCTGTATCAGCCGCGCCCTCCGCCGCCCTGGTTCATCATGCGGCCGCCTCCCTGGCCACGCGGGCTGCGCTGCTGCTGGAGGATCTGCTGGCGCATCTGCTGGCGATGCTCCTGGCGGATGCGTTGGCGCTCGGCATCGGAACCGGCCCCCTGCATGCGCTGGTGATAGTCGCGACGCTGCTGCTGGTTCATCATCGGAAAGCCGTAGATGCCATCCGGGTCGAAGCCGCGCTCCTCGGCGCGCTGGCGCATGAAGCGCTGGTGCTCGGCCTGGATGCGCTGACGCTCCTCCAGGGTGCGGGCCTCGCGGATCTGCTGCTGGAACTGGTCGCGCTCCTGCTGGTTGAGCATCGGACCGCCATAGAGCCGCTCCTCGTCGGCGACATTCTGTGCTTGGGCGAGGCCGACCGACAGGCCCAGCAGGGCAACGGGAAGCAACTTCAGGGAGTGCCTGATGAAGCGTGGGATAGCCATGGTCATCGCGTCCTCTATGAGTGAGTGCCTTTCTTGCTATAGGACGGGAATGCCGACCTGGCCAGCGCAACACCTCCCCGACACGCAGGAATCCCCATGATCTTGTCCCATATCAAGCGATACGCGACAGCGGTAGCTGCTCAAGCGGCAGGGGGCGGCTGAACAGGTACCCCTGGAAGGCATGGCAGTCGTGGGCGATCAGCCAGTCGCGCTGGGCCTCGGTCTCGACCCCCTCGGCGATCACCTCCAGCTCCAGGCTGCGTGCCAGGGCGATGATGCTGGCCACGATGGCCGCCGAAGCCTCGTCGACGAGCAGGTCGCGCACGAAACTCTGGTCGATCTTGAGCTGGTCCAGCGGCAAGCGCTTGATGTAGGAGAGCGAGGAGTAGCCGGTACCGAAGTCATCCAGCGAGAAACGTACGCCTCGCTCACGCAGGCGCAACATCTTGGCCCGCGCCTCGTCGCGCTCCTCCAGGAACAGGCTCTCGGTGACCTCCAGCTTGAGGCGTTCGGCCGGCGCCCGGGTGGCGTCGAGGATCGCCACCACCCGCTCGACGAAGTCCACCTCGCGGAACTGCCGCGGGCTCACGTTCACCGCCAGCGTCAGGTGCCGCCTGGCGGGGTCGGCGGCCCACGCGGCCAGCTGCCGGCAGGCGCTTTCCAGCACCCAGGCGCCGATGGCCACGATCAGGCGGTTCTCCTCGGCCAGGGGGATGAACTCCCCGGGTGGCACGGCTCCCCGCCGGGGGTGCTGCCAGCGCAGCAGGGCCTCGACGCCGCGGATCTCGCCCGAGTCGGTGACCTGGGGCTGGTAGTGGAGGTGGAACTCCTCCCGTGGCAGCGCCTGACGCAGGTCGGCCTCGAGGCGAGCTCGGGCCTGCAGGCGCACCTGCATCTCGGGGTCGAAGAAGCTCAGGGTGTTGCGCCCCGCCCCCTTGGCCTGGAACAGCGCCATGTCGGCCTGCTGGAGCACCTCGTCAAGGCTCGTCTCGTGATCACGGAACAGGGTGATGCCCAGGCTGCCGGTCACCATCAGGCGTTCACCGCCCAGCAGCACGGGGGCCTGCAGGGCCGACAGCAGCTTGTGCGCCACCCGCTCGGCGATCACCGCGACCTCCTCCGGGCGCTCGCCGAGGTCGTGGAGCAGCAGCGCGAACTCGTCGCCCCCCAAGCGGGCCAGGGTATCGGTGTCGCGGACCACCGCCGCCAGTCGCCTGGCCACCGAACGCAGCAGCTGGTCCCCGCTGTGGTGGCCCAGGGTGTCGTTCACCTGCTTGAAGTTGTCGAGGTCCAGGAACATCAGCGCGCCGAAGCGACCGTTGCGGTAGCTGTCACGCAGCACCCCCTCGAGGCGGTCCATGAGCAGGCGACGGTTGGGCAGCCCGGTCAGGGAATCGAAGAAGGCCAGCTGGTGGATCTCCTGCTCGGCCGCCTTGCGCTCGGTGAGATCGCTGAAGGTGGCCACGTAGTGGGTCAGCTCGCCCTCGGCATTGCGCACCGCGCTGATGGTCAGCCACTCGGGGAACACCTCGCCGTTGCGCCGGCGGTTCCAGATCTCGCCCTGCCAGCTGCCGTGGCGCGACACGCTGTCCCACAGCCCCGCATAGAAGGCATCGTCGTGCAGCCCGGAGCTGAGCAGCCGCGGGTTCCTGCCCAGCACCTCCTCCTCGGCGTAGCCGGTGATGCGGGTAAAGGTCTCGTTGACACGCAGGATGATGCCCTCGGCATCGGTGATCAGCATCCCCAGATGGGTCTCGAAGGCGGTGGCGGCGATGCGCAGCTGGGCCTCGGTGGCCCGCTCCTCGGAGACGTCGCGTACCACGGCCAGGGCTCCGCCGGCGTCAGGGCCGCGGGTGCCCAGGGCGCTCAGTACCGAGCGAAAGTGGCGCCACTCGCCGCCAATCTCCAGCCGGTAGTCGAACTCCACCGGCCCGCGGCCATCGCGCAGCTCCGCGAAGGCCGTGGCAAGCTGCTCGGTGAGATCCGTCGGCAGCGCCTCTCGATAGTGGCGCCCGATGAGGTCACGCGAGTCGAGCAGCAGCTCACCGGGGTCGGGGGCATGCACGAAGACGAAGCGACCCGTCTCGTCGAACACGAAGATCATGTCCTGGATCGAGCCCACCAGGGCCTGGAGCCGCGCCTCGCGAGACTGGCTCTCGCGGCGCGCCTGCTCCCGCTCGGCAACGCGCTGGCGCACCTCGGCCTCCAGCCGCAGCCGGTTGAGGTAGTGGCGCAGCACCAGGCCGCCGAGGCCGATCACCGTTGCGGCGATCGCCAGGCGCAGCCAGAGCCGGTGCATCCAGCCCGTCAGCACCGTCGAGACCTCCTCGCCGATCACCGCCACGAAGGGCAGCTCGCCGGCACGACGCATGGTGTAGTAGCGCTCCTCGCCATCCAGGGGCGAGTCGGTACGAAAGCTGTCGCGCTGCTGCCCGCTGTCGATGAAGGCGCGGGTCAGGGGTTCCGAGATCTGCTCGCCCAGTACCTCGAGGGGCTCTGCCCCACCGAAGACGGGACGCCGGGCGATCAGCTGCATCTGGGTATCGATGATGGCGGTGCTCTGCCCCGCTGCCAGGCTCAGGCGATCCAGAGCGTGGGAGAAGGCCGAGAGCTCGAGTTCGGCGCTGACGATGCCCCCTCCGGCCAGGCGCTGGGCATGCACCACTCGGAACTCCTCGACGAAATGCGACCAGAACAGCGGCGTGATGATGCGTTCGCCCGCCGGCGCCTGAAGCAGGTCACGGTGATAGGGCAGCCCGCCCAGGGCATAGCCCGGTGGATAGGCGTCGCTGGACGAGGCCATGACCCGCCCCTGGCTATCCAGCACACTGATCTTGTCGAGAAAGGGAAACTCGTCGCCCAGCGCGGCCAGCCAGTCACCCAGTTCACCCGGAGCTTCGCTGCCCTCGATCCGCGTCGCCACACTGGCCAGCAGCGCCTCACTGGCGGCGAAGGTGCTAGTCACCCACTCGGCCACCAGGTCGGCCCGGGCCACGGTGCGCTCCTGCGCGATCCGGGTATCGCGACGATACTGGTCGAACATCAGGCTCGCGATCACCACCAGCAACAGCAGCACGCCACCCACATAGACGGCGATGGCACGGCGCCTGTCGCGATGGATATCGAGCTCAGCATCGGGTAGCACAAGGACCGGAGAGTGCGGCATGCTGATGGCGATCCCTGCTGGGTGGGTGAGTCCTGCCGGTAGTGTAAACACTTATGCAGGATTGTGCCGGTAGAAGCAGCGTTAACCGTCGCCAGTCGGAGCATCTCGCCCATGGAAGAGGTCACCCGCCATTTTCTCGACGCCAACCAGCCGCTGATCCGCCTGGCCGTGGCCCTGCTGCTGGGCTCGCTGATCGGCATCGAGCGCGGCTGGGTAGCCCGCGAGCAGCAGGCCGGCGAGCGCATCGCCGGCATCCGCACCCATGCCCTGGTGGGGCTGCTCGGCGGTATCGCCGCCCTGCTCTCCACCACGGTGAGCGCCTGGGCCTTCCCGCTGGTGTTCCTGGCGGTGGCGGGCATCGCCCTGGTGGCGTGGCGGGCGCGGCTGGCCGAACGCCAGGACTACAGCATCACCGGCCTGGTGGGACTGCTGCTGACCTTCTGTTTCGGCGCCGTAGCGGTGGAGGTGGACCCGGCCCTGGCCACCGCCTGTGCCGTGGCCACGGCGGTGATCCTCGACAACAAGCGCGAAATCCACGGCCTGCTCTACAAGCTGCAGGCCCACGAGCTCGACGCCGGCCTCAAGCTGCTGGTGATCAGTGCGGTGATGCTGCCGCTGCTGCCGGACCGTGCCATGGGTCCCGGCGGCGCGCTCAATCCCTACGAGATCTGGTGGATGGTGGTGCTGATCGCCGCGGTCTCCTTCGTCGGCTACTTCGCCATCCGCGTGGGTGGCGCCGAGAAGGGCATCCTCTTCACCGGCCTGTTCGCCGGGCTCAGCTCCTCCACCGCCCTGACCCTGCACTTCGCACGCCAGTCACGGCTGGCCCCGGGGCTCTCGCCGATGCTGGCCGCCGGCATCCTGATCGCCTGCGGCACCATGTTCCCGCGCATCATGCTCTACGCCGCGGTGATCAGCCCGGGGCTGATCCCGGCCCTGCTGCTGCCGATCACGCTGATGGGTCTCACCCTCTACCTGCCGGCGCTGTGGCTGTGGCGGCGCCACCGCGGCGATGGTGCGATCCACCAGCCAGTGGCAGGGCAGAATCCGCTGGAGCTGCGCACGGCGCTGTTCTTCGGCGCCCTGCTGGCGGTGATCATGCTGCTGGGCGAGTGGTTACGCGGTGCGCTGGGCGATGCCGGCATCTACCTGCTGGCCACCACCTCAGGCATCGCCGATGTCGACGCCATCACCCTGTCGCTGACCCGTATGTCGCTGGACGCCATCGCCCCGAACACCGCGGTGCTGGGCATCATCCTCGCCGCGGCCACCAACAATCTGGTCAAGGCGGGGCTGGCCGGCGCCTTCGGCACGCGCCGCACCGCCTGGCGGGTGGGGGTGCCGATGCTGGCCTCCCTGGCCATCGGCCTGGCGGTCGCCTGGCTGGCCTGATGCCACCCGCTTCCCTGCCGGGAGTGGCCTTAGCTCCCCTCGACGCCAGCCAGCGTCTGGGCGGGCCGCGCACCCAGGCGGCCGAGCTCCGCGCGCCCACGCAGGGTGAGGTCGGTGACAAAGCGGAACTGCTGACGCGGGTCCACGGGGTAGGCGCGAATCTTGTAGTGGGTGCCCCAGGGGTGCTCCTTGGCCACCACGGCGATGGGCCGGTCGAACTTGAGATAGGGGCTGGTCAGCGCCACGTCGCGCAGCGCCTCGCCGATCCGGGCGGCATCGTGGTCGGGGTGCAGGTAGAAGTCGGCCACGCACTGCAGGCTGTCGCCGCCGTTGTTGGCGTTGCTGATCGGCGTGTTCCAGATCTTGAGGTGGGGGATGCTGACCAGGTTGTCATCGGGGGTGACCACCTCGATGGTGCGCATGCCCACGTGGGTCACCTCGCCGTAGACCCCCTCGATCTCCACCCAGTCTCCCGGGCGGTAGGGCATCTCCACCGCCGCCGTCACCCCGGCGATCAGGCTGCTGACATAGTCCTTGAGGGCGAAGCCGATGGCCAGCCCCACGGCACCGAGCAGGGCGATCATGTTCTGCAGCGAGGGGTCGATGACGATGGGCACCGCCATCGAGATGGCGACGATCAGGATCGCCAGGCGTACCAGCGGCACCAGGGCGAAGACCCGGAAGCGGTGCTGGCCATGCAGCCGGTTGGCGGCCCAATTGAGCCCTCTCTGGCTCAGCACGATCAGCAGGATCGCCCCCGCCACCACCAGTGCCAGCTCCACCAGGGCCGCCGTATCCAGCTTGTTGAACAGCCGCGAATAGTCGTCGACGTTGTCCATCACCAGGCCTCCTTACAGGGCATCCACCAGGTAGGTACGCTCCTCGAGCAGGCGACGCACGCTCATGTAGCCCAGCGGCGCCACCCGCCAGCGGCCGTCAGCGCAGCTCACCACCCCGCGCCGCTGCAGCTGGCGCAGGCCGGAGAGCGCCCGGGCATGGGAGAACGGCAGCACCTCGGACAGCAGCGCCTCGTCGAGGCCACCGTGCAGCAGCAGGGCGTGGAGCAGCAGTACCAACTCCTCACCGACCTCGCCGGGCAGGGTGGCCTCGTCGAGGGTCTCGGCCAGCCACAGGGTATCCGGGGCCTCCCCCTCCGGCGCCTCGTCGCACAGCCTGGCCCGCCAGTAGTGCCAGGCCAGGCCCAGCTGGCCGCGACAGTGGGCGGCCAGCTCGCGCAGCTCGCGGCTGGTCGAGGCCTCATCGCCATCAACCAGCACCGGCTCGCCGCTGCCCACGGCGAGAATCGCCGGCGGCTCGCCTGCCGTGCGAGCCGCCGCGGCCCGGGTGGTGGCAGCCAGGTAGCGGGTCAGCCGCGCGCCGTCGAAGGCCTGCAGGGTCACCGCCGCGGATTCGGGCAGCGCCAGGGCATGGCGCAGGTAGGCCCAGGTCCAGCTATCACAGCCGATCACCCCGCACCCCAGGCGCCCGGTGAGTGCGGCCTCGAGGAAGTTGCGCAACCCGCCGAGCGACGTCGCCTGGCGCAGGAACCCCCGCTCCAGGCGCGGTATCACCCAGCCGTGTGCCGAGGGCTCCGGCGCCCAGGGCGACTCGCCCGCCAGCAGAGTTCCTGCCGCCGGCTCGGGTAACAGGCGCGCACCCTTCAGGCGCGCCCAGGCCTCGACCAGTTCGGCATGGCCATTCTCGGGGGCGCCGACCAGCAGGGTGACGGGCCCCGTCGACTCGCCGGCCTCGGCCAGATGGTGGGCCAGGGCCCGGGCACCCGGCTGCCAGTCGATGGGCGGCGCCAGGTTGGCCAGGCGCACCCGGGGCAGCCGCTCGAGCTGTGCCTCATCCCGCGCCGGCTCCTCCCTCGCCTCGCTGCCCAGCGTCAGCCAGCGTCCCATTGCCTGCCAGCGGCGCCGCGCCTGGCTGGCCTGGGATGCCCTGGGCAGCTCTCGCTGCTCGAGGGACACCACTTCCCACAGCGGGCATTCCCGCTTTTCGTCCTGCGCCATGGCGCCCCTTCCCCTGGTGGCCAACATCGAGATGACCATAGCACGCCCCGGGCGGGGCGCCGAGACGACGACGCCCGCCGCGGCAGGGCCGGGCGGGCGTCAGCAGGCAAAGGGACGCAGGATGGTTACCAGGTCAGGCAGATCTTGCCGAAGTGGCGGCCGCCCTCCTGGTGGCGGAAGGCGTCGGCGATCGCCTCCAGCGGAAACTCGCGGTCGATCACCGGCTTGAGCCCGCCGACCTC
Organism: Halomonas sp. C10-5; assembly: GCF_057169305.1. Classification (NCBI taxonomy): domain Bacteria; kingdom Pseudomonadati; phylum Pseudomonadota; class Gammaproteobacteria; order Oceanospirillales; family Halomonadaceae; genus Halomonas; species Halomonas sp. C10-5. The sequence continues at coordinate 484,329 of NZ_CP175665.1, read as the reverse complement.
GATGGCTCGGATCATCTCCAGCTGGTGGCTGCGGCTGCCGACGATCAGCCCCCTCAGGCTGGCCTGCCTGGCCATCAGCTTGGCGGTGGGCACCTCCCCGGCGCCTCCGGTCAGCACGCCGATCAGGGCGATATGGCCGCCGATGCGCACCGCCTCGATAGACTGCGGCAGGGTGCCCGGGCCACCCACCTCGACCACCTGGTCGACCCCCTCACCGCCGGTCAGCTCCCGGACCGTACGGCCCCACTCCGGGTCCTCGCGGTAGTTGATGGTGTGCTCGGCTCCCAGCTCGCGCAGCCGCTTGAGCTTCTCGTCGGAGGAGGAGGTGGCGATCACCCGTGCCCCCATCATCCTGGCGAACTGCAGGGCGAAGATGGAGACGCCGCCGGTGCCCAGCACCAGCACCGTATCGCCAGCCTTGATTCCCCCGTCCACCACCAGGGCGCGCCAGGCGGTGAGCCCGGCGGTGGTCAGCGTGGCCGACTCGGCATGGCTCCACCCCGCCGGCTGGCGAGTGAAGGCGGTGGCCTTCGCCACCACCTGCTCCCGGGCGTAGCCGTCGACGCCATCGCCGGGGGTGGTGGCGAAGTTGCCCAGCCGTGCCGGGCCCTCCAGCCAGGACGGGAAGAAGGTGGAGACCACGGCGTCGCCCACAGCGAGCTCATCGACGTCCTCGCCCACGGCCTCGACCACACCGGCGCCGTCGGACATGGGGATGCGACCGTCGGCGGTGGGAATGCCGCCTGCCGCCACCAGGTAGTCATGGAAGTTGAGCGAGCTGGCGTGCAGGCGCACGCGGATCTCGCCCGGACCGGGTTCGCCCGGCGCTTCCTGTTCGCTCAACTGCAGGTTATCGAGCCCGCCCGGGCTCTTCAGGGTCACGACCTTCATGTTGGCTCCTTGTCGCTGAAATCGATGGCAATCCGGGACAGCCTGACACAGGGGTGCGGGCGATGTCCGCCGAGATCAACCCGTGAGCTCGTTGAGCCGCCAGTCGTTGTCGGTGAGGGGCACGGCGCCGCCGCCGGTGACGCGCACCGTATCACTCAGGCCGATGCCCCACTCTCCCGGACGGCGCAGGCAGAGCGGCAGGTGGAAGACCATGTCCTCGGCGAACTCGCGAGTCTGGCCGCGGGCGATGTAGCCGGTGCCCTCGACCCAGCTGGGCGGGAATTGGGCGCCCACCGCATAGCCGAACACCCCGGAGAAGAACACGCGCTCGGCGTGGGGCGCCAGCACTGTCTCGGCGGCCCGGGCGGCATCATCGAAGCGGTTGCCGGGGCGCATCGCGACGATCAGCGCCTCGAACATCTCACGACAGACATCGCGCAGCGCCTGCATCTCCGGCGTGGCCCGCCCCGCCACAGCGGTGCGCATCATCGGCGCGGTGTAGCGTTGGAAGGCCGCGCCGAACTCCAGGAACACCGGATCGCCCGGCTCGATCACGCGGCGCCTGTGGTTGACGTGGATGATGCTGATGCGCCGCCCGCTGGTGACGATGGGCTGCAGGCTCATGAACTCGCTGCCCGCCGCCAGCAGCGCCCGGCTGCCCTCCGCGGCGATGTCGTTGTCGGTGACGCCCGGCGCGATCACCGCCTCGGCGGCGGCGAGGCCGGCCGCGGTGATCCGCGCACTCTCGCCCAGGCAGTCGAGCTCCGCCGGCGTCTTGATGATGCGGATGGCGTCGAGCAGCGCCCCGCCATCATCGCGGAAGCGCTCGCCCCCCAGCCGCGCCTGCAGCTCGCGGATGATACCGAAACGCAGCCCGGCGCCGTAGAGGTCCAGGCCGATGGCGCGATGTACCGCCAGGGTCTCGGCGAGCGGCGCGACCACCTCCTCGATGCCTTCCCAGCGGTAGCCGAGGATCTCGTCCACTGCGGCGGTGACCACCGCCGGGCCGGTCTCGATGGAGGGCACCTGCAGCACCAGGCGGTCGGCGCTGACCACCAGGGCGGTATGCACCGACACCTCGAAGGTGTGATAGCCGGTGAGGTAGAAGATATCCGTCGGGTCGGTGAGCAGCAGGGCATCGAGGCCGGCCGAATGCATGGCGGTACGTACCCGGGCCAGGCGGGCGGCGAACTCCGCGGGCGGAAAAGGCAGTTCGCTGCCGCCCAGGGCGCCGGCCAGGGCGTGACGATAGGCGTGATGGTCCATGGGGCCTCCGGAGACGGATGGTGACTCCCGGAGTGTAGCCATGACGGGGGTCATGCAGGACGGAAAATAGCCCTGTTCCCGCCCCCTTGGGTCTCGTAGAATCCAGCCTCGTGTTGAACTCGACAGGATAATGATATGGGCAGGGCCTTCCAGAACCGCAAGGAATCCATGGCCAAGACGGCCGCCGCCAAGACCAAGGTCTACAGCAAGTACGGCCGCGAGATCTACGTCTGCGCCAAGCAGGGCGGCACCGACCCCGCCGGCAACCTGAGCCTGCGCGGGCTGATCGAGCGCGCCAAGAAGGACCAGGTCCCCACCCACGTCATCGACAAGGCGCTGGACAAGGCCAGCGGTGTGGGCGGCGAGGACTTCTCCCCGGCGCGCTACGAGGGCTTCGGGCCGGGCAACTGCATGGTCATCGTCGACTGCCTGACCGACAACCCCAACCGCACCTTCGGCGAGGTGCGCACCTGCTTCAACAAGGCCAAGAGCAAGCTCGGCACTCCCGGCAGCGTCAGCCACATGTTCGACCACTGCGCCATCCTGGCCTTCCAGGGCAGCGACGAGGAGGCGGTGCTCGAGGCGCTGATGGAGGCCGATGTCGACGTCACCGACATCGAGAACGAGGCGGGCCAGATCACCGTCTTCGCCCCGCATACCGAGTACGCCAAGGCCAAGCAGGCGCTGCTCGACGCCTTCGGCGAGCTCGACTTCGAGGTCGACGAGATCCAGTTCGTGCCCCAGGCCACGACCCCGCTGTCGGGCGACGACGTGGCCATGTTCGAGAAGCTCGTCGACGCGCTCAACGACTGCGACGACGTGCAGAACGTCTTCCACAGCGCCGAGATCGCCGACGAGGCGTGAGACACCGCACGAGCGCCTGTCTGACGACATCGGTTCCTGACGACAACGGCCGGCCATCCTGGCCGGCCGTTGTCGGTTGGTGGCAACGCGACCGCTCCCTGCCTCAGTCACGCGCCCCGACGGGGACCATCAGGTGCTGGTAGTCCGTGCCCTTCCACATCACGTACGGCCCACCATTGTGCGGGTCGGTCGGATAGGCCTCGAGCAGCGCCGCCGGGGCGAGAAGCATCAGGTGCGGCCCCTCCACGATCCACTCGTTGTCATCCGTGGGCCCCTCCGCGTAGGGATCGACGTTGCTCGCCCCCTCGTCGCCAGCCAGCATGTAGGCGATGCCCATCGACTCGGCCTGGAACGGCTCCTCGTTCTGCCAGGCCTGTCCCCACGCCTGCCAGGCCTCGTCGAGGCACATCGGCGCCGTCCCGGTCATGCTCGGTGGTGTCGGCAGGCAGGTATAGCCGTTCTCCCCCTCCTTGAGCACGTTGCCTTCCCAGTCGACTACCTGGGCGCCTTCCGCCATGCCCGGCCAGGCGGCCGCCAGGGCATCGTCGATCTTCGCCTGGTCGGCCACGGCCACGCCGTGTCCCGCCAGACTCGCCAGCAGCACGGCCAGGCCAGGCCCGGCCATCCGCTGCATGCCATCAGTCAGGTTCATCATTGTCTTTGCCTCCCAGTGCGGGAGGGAGCATCGCGGCGGTGGCCACGCATTCCGACAAGTCATCGCCAGCAGGGCATACGCCCTCCCGGAACTCCGGAGTACTCCCTGAGCCGCGTCACCTTCCGGTGCACTCCTCAGTAAAGTGCCATGGGCCTGCCAGTGCCAGCCGGAAGGGGAAAAATCAGTCGCGGGGATCAGGCGGCATCATCACGCAGGGCAGAGGCCTGATGATCGAGGGGAGTCGGGCGCCGCGAGAGCGCCCGGCGGGGGTGGATCACTCCACGGTAATGGTGATGACCTCGGAGGTCACCGGCGGGTCGAAGCTCACGTGCCGGTGGTCCATGAACAGCAGCTGCAGCTCATGCTCGCCCGGCTCCAGCTCCAGCGTGGTCTCGGTCTGGCCGCCGCCGAAATGGCGCATGCCGTCGTTGGCCGGCAGCGGCTGGTCGAGATCCACTTCGTCCAGCGGCGTGTCCACCAGCAGATGATGATGGCCGGTGCCCTCGGCCTGGGTGCCGGCGGGGGCCACTCCCATGCCCCTGAGGCCCATGCGCACTGTCACCGGGCCAGAGAGGATCGCGCCCTCCTCGGGCGACAGGAAGTAGACCTCGGCCCCCTCCGGAGCCGCGACGCGCTCCATCTCGGCCATGGCCGGAGCCGCCAGCAGTGCGCTGCCGGCCAGGCCCAGCGCCAGGGCAAGGATCCGCTTGTTCATGATGCTCTCCTCTGCCATCCCGCGATGGCATGCAGGGCGGTAGGTGCCGCCAGATAAACCATGCGGGCTGCCCACAGCCCGCTCCCGTCCTGTCAGACTAGTCGAGAGCGGCGGGGTTGGCAGGGAGCAGGTGGTCGAGAAAGGAGAGGCCTGCGCCGCTCAGCGCTCGCGCTGGGACTCGTGCCACTCAGCGGCGGCCTCTTCCACCCCGGGCTCGTCGCCGCGGTTGAGGGCCGCCTGGCGCTGGGCCTCCTCGTCGCGCACGTCGTCGATCACCGTCATCAACTCGTCGACATCGACGGGGGCGGTGTCGTGCACGAAGCGGCCGGTGAGGCGACTCTCCGGGTGCAGCTCGCCGGACTCGTAGAGCGCCCAGATCTCCTTGCCGTAGTCCGTGGCCAGCAGCTCCGGGGCGAAGCGGCCGAAGTAGCGGCGCATGTTGTCCACGTCGCGCTCGAACATCCACTCGGCGCTGTTGTTGCCGGCGGCATCCACCGCCTGGGGCAGGTCGATGATCACCGGGCCGTCGGCGGCCAGCAGGACGTTGAACTCGGAGAGGTCGCCGTGGATCAGGCCGGCACACAGCATCTTGACCACATCGGCCAGGATCTTGGCGTAGTGCTCGCGGGCCTCCTCGGCGCTCAGGGTCACGTCGTCCAGGCGCGGGGCGGTGAGGCCCTCGGTATCGCTGATCATCTCCATCAGCAGCACGCCGTCGATGAAGCCATAGGGCTTGGGCACCCGCACGTCCGCCGCGGCCAGCCGGTAAAGGGCATCGACCTCGGCGTTGAGCCAGGCCTGCTCCTGCTCCTTCTGGCCGTAACGGGTCTTCTTGGCCATGGCCCGCGAGCGGCGGCTGTTGCGCTCGCGACGCCCCTCCTGGTACTGCATGGCCTGCTTGAAGCTGCGCTGCTTGGCCTCCTTGAAGACCTTGGCGCAGCGCCGCTCCCCATGGGAGCGCACCACGTAGACCTGGGCTTCCTTGCCGCTCATCAGCTGGCTCTCGACCGCCTCGATCAGGCCGTCGTCCACCAGCGGCTGCAAGCGCTTGGGTATCTTCATCTATCCTCCCGGTAGTGCCAAACCGTATTGCCGATTCTGTTCAGCGGCTGATGCGCCGGGCGCGAAAGCTGCGCCCCTTGATTCGGCCGTTCACCAAACGCTCCAGGGCCTGGTCGACCACCTCGCGCCGCACGGCCACGTAGGCGCTGTTGGCCAGCACCTTGATCCTGCCCACCTGGTCACCGGCCAGCCCCGCCTCGCCGGTCAGCGCACCGAGGATGTCACCGGGGCGCACCTTCTGCTTCTTGCCGCCACCGATCTGCAGGGTCGCCATGGGGGCCATCAGGGGCTCCCGGGAGAGCACCGAGCGCGGCGGCAGGCTGGCCTCCTCGAGGGGCTCGCCGAGGAAGTCGGTGAGGCGCGCCAGTCGGTACTCCTCGCCCTGGCCGACCAGGGTGCAGGCGATCCCCGCGCTGCCGGCCCGGCCGGTGCGCCCGACGCGGTGCACGTGCACCTCCAGGTCCCGGGCGATGTGGTAGTTGAACACCGCATCCAGTTCGGCGATATCGAGTCCGCGGGCGGCCACGTCGGTGGCCACCAGGATCGAGGCGCTGCGGTTGGCGAACAGCACCAGCAGCCGGTCGCGGTCGGGCTGCTCCAGGTCGCCGTGCAAGGCCAGGGCGCTGAAGCCCGCCGCATTCAGCGCCTGGGCCACCTCGTCGGTCTCGCGCTTGGTATTGCAGAACACCACGCTTGCGGCCGGGCGCAGGTGCAGAAGCAGCCGGCACAGCCCCTCCAGGCGCGCTTCGTCGCCGTCGGCGACCCGGTACACCCGCTCATGGATGCTGCTGGCGTCATGGGTCTCGGCCACCTTCACCGTCACCGGGTCGCGCATCAGCGCCGCGGCCACGGGGCGTACGGTGTCGGAGAAGGTGGCGCTGAACAGCAGCGTCTGACGGCGGGCAGGGGTCTCGGCGACGATCGCCTCCAGGCTCGCCTGGAAGCCCATGTCGAGCATGCGGTCGGCCTCGTCCAGCACCAGGGTCGCGAGTCCGTCAAGCGCAAGCGAGCCCTTGCGCAGATGCTCCTCCACCCGGCCCGGGGTGCCCACCACGATATGCGCACCGTGCTCCAGCGAGGCCAGCTGCGGCCCGAAGGGAGCGCCGCCGCACAGGGTCAGCACCTTGACGTTGGACAGGCTACGCGCCAGCCGGCGCAGCTCGCCAGCCACCTGATCGGCCAGCTCCCGGGTCGGGCAGAGCACCAGCCCCTGCACCCGGAAGCTCGCCAGGGTCAGCCGCGAGAGCAGCCCCAGGCCGAAGGCGGCGGTCTTGCCGGAGCCGGTCTTCGCCTGGGCGATCACGTCGCGGCCGGCCAGGATCGGTGGCAGGCTCTCGGCCTGGATCGGCGTCATGGCGGTGAAGCCCAGCGAGGCGAGGTTATCGATCAGCTCCGGCGCCAGCGGCAGCGCGGCGAAGGAGGCGTCGGAAGGGGTATCGGACAAGGGAACATCCTGCAGAAAGGGGCAGCCAGGGACAGCGGGCGAGCCAGGGTCGTAAGCGAGCGACGGCGAGGGCCGAGCGGCCTGTGCCGGAGAAGCGGGAGATGGATGGCCTGCAGGATAACAGAAAGCCGGCCACGCCACCGGACAATTCCCGCTCCCTGCGGGCCTGCGTCAAGACGCCACCGTTGTGGCCCATCCGGCTGCCCCCAGCTATGCCATAGTGAAGTATCAGATTCCCAAGCAAGGAGAGCCCGATGCAGCAACGTGAGGTCGATATCGCGATCATCGGCGCCGGCAGTGCCGGCCTGAGTGCCTGGCACGCCGCCAGCAAGCACAGCGACAGCGTGGTCTTGATCGAGGGTGGTGAGTACGGCACCACCTGCGCCCGGGTGGGCTGCATGCCCTCCAAGCTGCTGATCGCCGCCGCCGAGGCGGCCCACCAGGCCCGCGATGCCGGCGGCTTCGGCATCAAGGTGAGCGGCGTCGAGGTGGACGGCCGCGCGGTGATGGCGCGGCTCAAGCAGGAGCGCGACGGCTTCGTGGGGCGGGTATTCAAGTCGATGCAGCGCATCCCCGAGGCCAACCGCCTGCAGGGCCACGCCCGCTTCGAGGATCCACACACCCTGCGGGTGGGCGAGCACACCCGGGTCAAGGCCCGCAATATCGTCATCGCCACCGGCTCGCGCTCCACCTGGCCGAAGATGTTCGACGCCGCCGGCGACCGACTGATCATCAACGACGACGTCTTCGAGTGGGACGACCTGCCCGAGTCCATCGCGGTATTCGGCCCCGGCGTGATCGGCCTGGAGCTGGGCCAGGCACTGCACCGCCTGGGAGTGCGCCTGCGGGTCTTCGGCGTGGGCGGCGCCCTGGGCCCGTTCCGCGATGCCAAGGTGCGCGAGGCGGCCGACGCCACCTTCAACGAGGAGTTCTACGTCGACCCCGACGCCCGGGTGGAGAAGATCGAGCGCGACGGCGACGCCGTGGTGATCAGCTTCATCGAGCGCGACAGCGGCGAGACCTTGACCGAGCGCTTCGACTACCTGCTGGCCGCCACCGGCCGGCGCCCCAACGTCGACCGCCTGGACCTGGAGAACGCCGGCCTCGCCCTGGACGACAAGGGCGTGCCGCACTTCAACCGCTTCACCCTGCAGTGCCGCAACGCCGATGACGGCCCCAGCCATGTATTTATCGCCGGCGACGCCAACCAGGAGCTGCCGCTGCTCCACGAGGCCAACAGCGAGGGGCGCATCGCCGGCGACAATGCCGGGCGCTTCCCCGAGCTGCGCGCCGGCCGGCGCAACGTGCCCCTGGCCATCGTCTTCAGCGAGCCACAGATGGCCACCGTGGGCGAGGGCTATGCCGAGCTCGAGAAGCGCCTGGGCGGCTGCGACTGCCTGGCCGTGGGCGAGGCCTCCTTCACCGACCAGGGCCGCGCCGTGGTGATGCGCCAGAACCGCGGCCTGATGCGCCTCTACGCCGAACACGGCTCCGGCCAGTTCCTCGGCGCCGAACTGTTCGGCCCGCGGGTAGAGCATATGGCGCATCTGCTGGCCTGGGCGCTGGAGCAGAAGCTCAGCATCAGCGAGATGCTGGCCATGCCCTGGTACCACCCGGTGCTGGAGGAGGGACTGCGCGGCGCCCTGCACGACCTCAATGCCAATCTGCAGCTCGGCCCGGCGATCACCGAGCGCTGCATGGAGTGCGGCCCCGGCGACTGACTGCCGCCTCGTGATTGCCGTCACCGCAAACGCGAAAGGCCCGGGGCAGCGTCCCGGGCCTTTCAGGTTAAAGCGGACCTGCCGGGGCTCAGCCCAGCGCCGCGCGCAGCTTCTCGGCCGCCGCGGCCAGGTCGGCCGACTCGGCCATCGGCAGGTTCTCCACCTGGATATCGCTCATCGCATCCAGCGGGGTCAGGTGGACATGCACATGGGGCACCTCCAGGCCGACGATCAGCATCCCCACGCGCTGGCAGGGGAAGGCCTGCTTGATCGCCTTGGCCATGCGCCGCGACACCGTCATCAGGTGCTGATAGAGCGGCTCGAGCAGGTCATCCCAGTGGTCGACCTCCTCGCGGGGAATTACCAGCACGTGGCCGGGCTTCATCGGCTGGATGGTCATGATGACCACGCATTGGTCATCCTCGTGCACGAAGTGTCCCGGAATCTCGCCCTGCATGATACGGGTAAAGATGCTGGCCATGGTGCCCTCCTGGCGATAGCGGGTAAGTGGAGACTAACGTCGACTGCAGCGACGGCGGTGATCCGGTATGCTGGTCAAGGCAGTACCGCATGACCAAGGAGCAGAATACACGATCGATCATTCAATCCAAGCCAGCACGGAGGTTCACATGAAGGTCTATAAACCTGAATGGCGGTGCACGTTTAGCGTAAACGAAGGCGCGGATGACACAGCCGGCTGGAAACAACGGATCGCCTGGCAACTGCGCGACTTCGCCGACCGGCTGGAAGGTGGCGGCAGGACCCTGAAGATCGACTGCGATGTGGTCCCGGCGGTGAGCCGGGAGGATGTGGATACCTGTCTGGGCAAGGGCTTCGCCGTGACCCAGGGGCTGCTCACCCAGCTCGCTCACCAGGCGGCCTGCGAGGACGTGATGCGTGATGCCAAGGCAGAGCTGTTCGAGGAGGAGGACGTCTCGCGACATTGAGATCGCCTCCCTCCTGTCACACCCCGGGCTGCCGTTCAGCTCGGGGTGTTTTCGTTCCAGGCCTCAACTCCGCCGTTGACAGCGCAAGCCGGTGCGGCCTATGCATATAACAAAGGCATCCGCCTTTTCCCGGCGCTACCGGGCTCCACGTTCGCCAAGGATGCTGTCATGGACACCATGCCCAGCCACCCGCTAACGCCATCCGAACTCATCGACCAGCCGCTGCCCAGCCCGCATGTGCCCGCCGCCTGCCTGGGCTTCGATGCTGAACTCGCCCGCCGCCTGGCCCTGGCCAAGGCCCGCCTCGACCGCCTGGAGCACGACCCCGACTCCCGCGACCTGAGCGCCCTGGGGGCGGCACGCATCGAGTTCGCCCAGGCCTCCCGCGCCGTTGCCGACGAGCTGCTGGCCCGCGGCCTGGGCTGATCGCCCCGGCCGACAGGAAGAGGCCGCAGCCCCGGGTGCCAGGATGCGCGGCGGCTGCAGGCATGGCATCCTCGGGGCCTCCATCGCCGCCGGACAGCCTCCATGTCACTCGCCATCAGCCTGATCGCCCCCTCATCCATCACTGACGATGCCGCCGTGTCACGCGGCATCCGGGGGCTCGAATCGCTGGGCGTCAGGGTCCACTGCCCCGATCCGCTGCAGCGCCCCTGCCGCTACCTGGCCGGCTCCCGCGAATGGCGCCTGGCCCAGCTGCATGCCGCCTACGACGACCCCGAGACCCAAGCGGTGTGGGCGATCCGCGGCGGCTACGGCGCCGCCCAGTTGCTCGACGGCATCGACTGGGGGCGGCTTTCAGTCAATCCCAAGCCGCTGGTCGGCTACTCCGACGTCACCGTGCTCCTCGACCACTGGCACCGTCACGGCCTGCCGGCCATCCACGGCCCGGTGGTCAAGGCCGCCGGCGGGCTGCTCGACGCCCATGACGAGAGCGAGGAGTACGGCGTACTTCGGCGCCAGCTCCGCGAGACCCTGGCACTGATCGACGGCCCCGCCACCCTCGACTATCCCACCATCTATCCCATTGCCGCCTGGGGAGAGACGCCGGACACGCTCACAGGCCCCCTGGTCGGCGGCAACCTCACTACCCTGGCCAGCCTGGTGGGCACTCCCGTCGCCTTCAGCGCCCCGCAGGGGGCCCTGGTGATCCTCGAGGATGTCGGCGAACCCTGGTATCGCCTGGAGCGCGCGCTGTGGCAGCTAGTGCAGGGCGGCGCCCTGAACCGGGCCGCCGCGGTGTGCCTGGGCACCTTCGAGGGCTGCTCTCCCTGGGGCAACGAACGGCTCGAGGCGATCCTCGCCGAGACCCTGGCACCGCTGGGCCTGCCGCTCTACCACGGCCTGCCCGTCGGCCATGGGCTGCACAACCGCCCCTGGCGCTACGGCGCCATCGGGCATATCGGCCAGGGCCGACTCACCGTCGAGGCCTGACACTGGGGCCTCCGAAGACCAGCCCGGCGCCCTGCGGGAGAGTCCTTGCATAAGTTTGTCGCGATCTAGCACCCATCGTCGCCCATCTTCGAGATCGCTTGCGTGGCCGCCGGCGAGTGGTTACTATTTGTGCAACGCAGCGGGGGAGCGCCCCGTCCTCATTGCATCGTGCAAGCACACATCGCCATAGCGAGAACCATGAGGTAACACCGATGGGAACCCGATCGCCCCTGTTCCTGACCTGCTGTCTGGCAGGCCTCCTGACCCTCGGCACTGTGACCACTGCCAGCGCCGAGACTCAGAAGGGATACGCCTCCTACTACGCCGACAAGTTCCAGGGCCGCACCACCGCCAGTGGCGCGCCCTTCGACCAGAATCAGCTCACCGCCGCCCACCGCCACCTGCCCTTCGGCACCGAGGTCGTGGTGAAGCGTCCGGACACCGGCCAGGAGGTGAAGGTGGTGATCAATGATCGCGGCCCCTTCGTGAAGGGACGCATCATCGACCTCTCCAAGCGTGCCGCCAAGAAGCTGGGCCTGCTCCACCGCGGCGTGGCCCCGGTGATGATCACCCAGATCAACTGACCCCCGCCATGGCGGGTGGCATGCCCGCACCGCTCGCCAGCTGCAGCGCGATGGCGGCCATCATCACCCCGATGGCGCCGTCGATGGCCCGCCACGCCGCCGGCTTCTTCAGCCATGGCGCCAGCGCCGCCCCACCCCAAGCCAGCAGGCTGAACCACAAGATCGATGCCGACCCCGCCCCGGCCAGGAAGCCGGCGGTGCTGCTCTGCTGTGCCCCCACCGCCGGAATCAGCAGCAGGGTATCCAAATAGACCTGGGGATTGAGCAGGGTCACCGCCAGGGTGGCCAGGATCACCCGACGACGCCCCGGTGCCGCAACCGACTCGCCATCCAGACCCTGGCGCCCGGTGGCTGCCCGCCACAGTGCCTGGGCGGCCAGCCAGGCAAGAAACACCACCCCGGCCCAGCGCATCGCCTCCATGGCCTGGGGCACGGTCAGCAGCAGTGCCGAGACGCCAAGCATGCCCGAGCTGAACAGCAACAGGTCGCTGGCCATGCACAGCCCGGCCGACCACCACTGGTGCTGACGACGGATCGCCACCCCCAGCACATAGGCGTTCTGGGCGCCGATCGCCATGATGATCCCGCCGCACACCACCAGCCCGGTCAGATAGCTCTCCAGCATGGGTCCTGCTCCGTCGCGTTATCGATGGCGGCCAGCGTAGCCGATGCCGACCATACGCAGAAATCATCCTGTTAATGCAGCATCAGTTTTTCTTATGCTGATGTTATAAGATCTGGGCTCGAAAAGGAGACCTTGCGATGCTGGACTACAAGCTGCTGGAGGCACTGACGGCGGTGGTGGAGTGCGGCGGCTTCGAGCGAGCCGGTGAGGCGCTGGGGCTGTCGCAGTCGGCAGTCTCCCAGCGCATCCGCTCGCTGGAGGTGCGCCTGGGCCAGCCGGTGCTGGTACGCACCCCGGCCCTGGCGCCCACGCCGGTAGGCCGGCGACTGCTCAACCACGCCCGGCGAGTGCAGCTGCTGGAGCGCGACCTGCGCCAGGCGCTGCCAACACTTATTAGCGAGGCCCCGCGACTACGCATCGCGGTGAACGCCGACAGCCTGGCCACCTGGTGGGCACAGGCCATCGGTCAACTCTGCCGGGAGGAAGGTGTGGTGCTCGACCTGGTAGTGGAGGACCAGGACGTCGGCCTGCGCCGACTGCGCGACGGCGACGTGGCCGCCTGCCTGTGTGCCAGTCCACAACCGGTCGCCGGCGCCCGCGCCCTGCCGCTGGGTCGCATGAGCTACCTGCCACTGGCCACGCCCGCCTATCGCGAGCGCCACTTTCAGGAAGGCCCCACGGCCGACGCCTTCCGGCGTGCGCCGGCCATCGTCTTCGGGCCCCACGACCAGCTCCAGCACCGCTTCCTGGCCAGCTGTGGCTACCACGGCCCCTTCCCCTACCACCTCTGCCCCGCCTCCGAGGGCTTCGTCAGGCTGGCCCTGGCCGGCATGGGCTACGGCATGATCCCGCGGATGCAGGTGGAGGGTCAGCTTGAGCACGGCGAGCTGGTCAGCATCGCCCCGGGGCAGGCATTGGAGGTCCCGCTCTACTGGCACAGCTGGCGCCACAGCGGGAAGCTGATCGAGCGGCTGACCGACACCCTGGGCGCGGTCAGCCTTACCTGAAGGGACGCACGACTACTGCTCGGTGCCAATCTTGTCCTGGGTCTGCGTCTCGAAATCGCTGGCGGCGTGGCGCTCATGGAGCTGCATCTCCGGCTCGCCGAAGGTGCGGTTGACCATGCGGCCGCGCTGCACCGCCGGGCGGGCATCGATCTCCCTGGCCCAGCGCTGCACATGGGTGTACTCCTGCACCTGCAGGAACTCGCCGGCGTCGTAGAGCCGCCCCAGCACCAGCTGGCCGTACCAGGGCCAGTTGGCAATATCGGCGATGGTGTAAGTGTCGCCGGCCAGGTAACGGTTATCGGCCAGGTGGCGATCCAGCACATCGAGCTGGCGCTTGGTCTCCATGGCGTAGCGGTCGATGGGGTACTCAAGCTTCTCCGGCGCATAGGCGTAGAAGTGGCCGAAGCCACCACCCAGGAAGGGCACACTGCCCATCTGCCAGAACAGCCAGTTGAGGGTCTCGGTGCGGGTGGCGTGATCGGCCGGCAGGAACTCGCCGAACTTCTCCGCCAGGTAGAGCAGGATGGCGCCGGACTCGAACACCCGGGTCGGCGGCTGGGTGGAGTGATCCATCAGTGCGGGGATCTTGGAGTTGGGGTTCACCTCGACGAAGCCGCTGCCGAACTGGTCACCCTCGCCGATGCGGATCAGCCAGGCGTCGTACTCGGCATCCTTGTGGCCCAACGCCAGCAGCTCCTCGAACATCGCCGTGACCTTGACCCCGTTGGGGGTGCCCATGGAGTAAAGCTGGAAGGGGTGCTTGCCTACCGGCAGCGGCTTCTCGTGGGTGGCCCCGGCCACCGGGCGGTTGATACTGGCGAAGGCGCCACCGCTCGGCTGCTCCCATTTCCACACCTTCGGCGGCACATACTGGTTCTGGTCGCTCATGCTAACTCCTGGTTGCGAAGCCGCCCCGGCTATCGGCGGCGGCGTGTGAGGCTCCGACAAACGATAGCGGGTTAAGGTTTCGGATTCGAGCCAGCGTCAGTGTTCGAGGAGTCAGCAACCGACGTTGTTCACGCATATGCGTGGCGGTGAGCACCTACATCAGGTGTAGGAAAAAGCGGACAAACGGCCCCGGGGGCTTGGCTACGGTGAAAGAACCACTTCACCAACTTCGCACCAAAGCAAGGAGACATCTCCGGGAGGGCCCCATGCGCCTCGCAACCCCACCCCGCCGCGGCTCCCGCCGCCTTCACGCCGGCCTGACGCTAATCGAGCTGATCGTCGCCATCACCGTCGCCGCCATCCTCTTCACCTGGGCGATCCCCAGCTTCCAGCAATTCAGTGCCCGCAACGAGGTGGCGGCGGAGGTGATGCGGATCCGGACGGCACTGCAGTTAGCCAAGAATACTGCCGTGACGCGACGTCGTGTGATCGCGGTCTGCCCCATCGCCTCAATGAGCGCCACCACGTGCGAGAAGTACGACTGGTCACTGCCCATCGCCATCATTGACGGGCACGCCACGGCGGGAGACCTGACCGGTGTAGAGATCCTGAAGGTGCTGGAGCCAAGTGGCGGCCCCAGCGTGGCCTTCAATCGCGATTACCCGGTGAGGTTCCAGTCGACGGGGTGGAGCCGCGGGCACAATGGTACATATATCGTATGTGGGGATAACGAAATAGGGCGAAAGGTTGTTTTAAGCAACATAGGAAGATTCTGGACTACCAAAGAAGAAGCGCCATGCTGATGCAAAGGCGCTTCTCAGTCCATACTAACTAGTTCACCAAACGTTCAGACCACGTCTCTAAAATATAGGAGTAGCTGTCCACCTTGTTCCCCACCAGCCATGCATCCCGGGCTTCATCGGAGAGAAGGTTCAGCGCAACTTCCACGGCTTCCTGCTCATGGATAAAATCATTATTACCCATACCATTGCTATCAGCAGTAAATATCTCGCATTGCATACTACCTTCTTCATGATTGTAAAAGTAGGGATAGATGACTGACGCCCCATAAAAATCCTTGGTGCCACCACCGGAGATAGTGAAATCTCCGAGAACTATCAAAATACCCTTAAAGCCAGGATTACCATTAAACTCAACATCACCATCAACTATCAAAACTCCACCCTTGCTTCCATCGAGAGAAAAGTTGCTGAGCACAGACCGAGAGACGCCAGTCACACTACTACCATCATTGACCTGATGACTAATGACAGGATCAGGATCCTCCACATTGCTCGCCACACCTAGATCATAATGCTCAAATCCATCAATTATTTCAGAAAAAACAGATCCAGCATCAGGGAATTCAAGGGTTTCAAAATAGGGCTGAGAAGAAGGAAAGTAAACGGGCATAAAACCATCAAAATATGAATCAGAAAAACCAGCAAAATAAGGGTTTAAGTTTTTATTCCCACCAACAGACACATCAAGCCTTGAATCCATGTAGCCAGGATCCAAACTTACAAAGCTATACGAAGCAGAAGCATCGGTCAAATCAATAGGACCTGAAAACATGAGACTTCCATCTCCAGATGCGGAATCCTCTATAACTTGAAGACCTCCATCACCGAGGGAGTCGACCGCCAAGCCTCCATCTACAATATTCCTTACCAGACCATCATCATCAACCCCATCCGAATCAGCATCAGAAAAGTTAGTCTCTCCATTAGCAACCGAAATAGCCAGCTTGCTATCTCCACCATCATTGACATAGCGGGCAAGCAAGGAATGGTAATTATCCGTTATTACGTTAACACCCAGCGGAACACTCCCCACACTGGCCTCATCATCAAATGAGAAATCATAATCAAAAACCCTGTCATCACCGGCGGGCACATCATAAACATCCTCACCACTCCCGAAAGCCAACCTGTCCACATGATCAAAATCGACCACATTGACATGGTCTGATGAAAGAACGGCTGAGATAAAATTATGGAAAGCAACAGGGTCTTGGCCATCCAATATTGGTGTAGCTGTCTTCGATCCGACCCCACCAATAAAATTGCACATCGGATTGTTGATTTTATTAGGATTCGCAGCGTTTGAACTTTGGTTATAACACAGACCATAGTCGATTTCGACTTCATCGTAACTAACAAAGGTATCGCTGGCTCCAATATCTCCACCTACTACTACATCTCTAGCATGATAAACGCCATACTCCGGATCACTACCAGGCAGCTTAACAAAGATCAACTCACTATTATCTACATAAGGCGAACCACTCAGAGAGCTATTATTAAAAATCCCCTCAAGCACAGCTTTCGCCTCATCAAGGCTATTGGTTGAAACAGCAGGATCATAAACTCCATTTAGCTCGGCGAGCTCTTCTCCAGTCATATCTGCTGCATTCGAGGGCGCCGTATAACTAGAAACACATACAGGATTAAAGGCAGCCATCTTGCCGACACCTTCCAGACGTAGCGAAAAATCCACATAACGCTTAGCTATTGCCAACTCATCAATCTCCGCCTGCGTCAGGCCTGTAGGGTCAACCCCGGCGGGCAGGACCACACCTTCAGAGACCAAGTTCCTCGTATAGACTTGACCCTCTACAGTAACTTTAAAGAAAACCCCTTCGCTACCAGCCCCTGCCTTGTTATACTCTCTAGTAATACAGTCAGCTGCATCACAAAATAACGCTGCCTCAAAATCATTAACGCTGGGAGATGCTATCTCTCCGCTTTCCCCCTTCACCTGGATCACCTTGACAACCTTGGAGGCTCCATACTCAGCCGCTCGTAGGGCCCTCTCAGCTGCACGCTGGTTTCCAGCCATAGTTTCCTGCATACGTGAAGACTGCACACTGGACAAGGAAACAATTAAAGCCAACACCAGAAGTACAAGCGTTACAGCTAGCGCAGCCCCTCTTTGATATCTCATTGTTGCTGTCCTTCAAAAATAACCAATAAATGATATAACAGCCAAAAATCAGATCTATGTCCCTGAAGCATCGCTTGCCAACCCTGAAATCTCCAGATCAAGTCGCTTCATTAACTCTTCTCGCCTGAAAGTATTTAAAACATATGTTTTTTTGCCATCAGGTGCTCCCGGGTGCATTCGATCATCCATCACAACCTCCAGCTCAATCTGAAAAGGGATGGTACTAGCAGCAGAGGAAGCAAGATCTGAGTAGTCAAGGCCAGCACGTCGATTGGTGACAGACTCTAAGCCCGACTGGATAAGCTCACCTTTGGTAGATTCGGTCGCTCCCGAAACACTATTGGTAGCAACCATCAATCCACTGAAATCTATAGAGCCATCCGGATTTTTCACAAGCCCTACATTATCCTCGACGTTGGCACTACACCAGTACTCCATCCTGATACTTTCATCCACATGAAAGTATCGGACAAGATGCAGCCTCCCCGATGAGCAATATGGGTGATCACTCCGAGAGGGCTCAAACCGAAGATACATGTCCAAGGAGGCAGACGTTGCCGAAACTCCCCATACAATCGGAGCCATCCTGATATCTCGAGATATCGAGTCGGCTATAAACCGGAGGGCTTGCTGCCTTTCTGCAAGTGCATCCATATTAGAGAAAGTTGATTTTGTTGAAACAAAAACCTGAATGCCACCTGCCACTACCAACAAGCCAAGTACCAACGCCACCATCAGTTCGACCAGAGAAAACCCTCTACACTTCCTCATCAGCCCCTCACAATACAAATAACTTCATTAACTTTTCATATCTCTTCAGGAACACCAAAAACATAAGACAGACTAGAAACACTCCCTGATTCATTCGAGAACCTGTCATCAGACCATTGGAGCCTAATCTCGTACAAGCACCCATCAGGTATGAGCACATTTTCCCTACTTAAACTTAACCAAGGAAGCTTCCACTCTTGAATGCCCATTGACGAAGGAGCCCAGTCTTCTTTCCACTCAAGAAATATTTCATCCAACCCCGTGCCAGCCGGGCATACAATCTCTCTTGCATCAGCATCGGGTTCTCCATAGTAGCTATCTGAAGCTAACAGATAACCCCAAACACGCTCAGCCATATCCTGAGCAGCCAAAGTAGCAATTGAACGCTGATACGAAACATCTGCGCTTTTCAGTGCATTCATCTGCAAGGCAGCCAGTCCCAACAAACCAAGAGCCAAAACCACGATGGCGATCAGCACCTCAAGCAGCGTAAAGCCGCACTGGGAAGACCTGGATTTGGGACTCTTGACTCTCATCATGGGGCCACCATCAATTGACACTGCCTGAGGCACTGACTTCAATCGTCTCGGTATCTTCTCCCGAGATCGCTACCCCCAACTGGCAAGGGCTCACACCACCACATGACGCCCGCCTTCCCAAGGAGTTGAAGACCACGGAATCAGGACCGCTGATACTCACGCGCCCATCACGTCCTTCACTCACTCGCAACGTGCCAATAGAACCGCTAGCATCAACACTAATCTTCCAAGGAGAAGAAGACTCGACAACAGCAGAAATATCTATCCTCCTTTTAACGGCTTCACTCCGCGCATAATTCAAAGTAGCGAGGATCTCGTTGTAGTCGGCCGCTAGGCGATTTCTTTTTACCATATCTTGGAACCCGGGAACCGCCATTGTGGCCAATACCACGGCCACAGCGATGGTAATCAGCAACTCAATAAGCGTAAATCCCTTATGCTTTTTTTTGTCACCAGCAATCGGTAGCATCGGCACCTTTATTTCCTATATGATCTAAAGTAAACACTCCACAATCGTCGTCTTTTTGCTTCGTTCCGGATGGGTCAGCCGATATCTGGTATGTGGAGACCGCAACGCTGGCGATTATGGTGTAGAAGCCTTCCTGCGAAGGCCGTGATGCTGACACACAACTCGTGCCATCCGCAGCCGAGGCATAGTTGTTGGTCACTGTATAACACCGCTCCAACTGCCCCGCTGTCTGCATCAGGCTGGACATAGCATCGGTACGCCGCGTCTTCTCCACGTAACTGGTGTAACTCGGGTAGGCGATGGAAGCCAGAATCGCGACAATGGCTACCGCAATCATCAGTTCGATGAGGGTGAAGCCGGCGGTGCGCCGGGTGCTGCCTGTGGGGCCCTGGGGCCTGCGTCGGGTGCTCGGTTGGGTCACGCCGCGCGTCTCCATGGTTCGTTACATTCGGTTTCAGTATGTATCAAGAGTGCCCGTCCGGATATGGTGGCGAGGCAAAATGCCGCCGACGGAGCGAAGGGATTGGCTTCAGTCTAGCCGCTGATGGGCAGCGACACACAGGGTTCAGCTCAGCTATGTGCGGGGAATGCTTCGGGAGAGGGCTGATTGTGTTTTCATTTTCAAAAATTAGGAATATAAAAATAACCATTAATCACTTTTAATTATAACCAGCCTCCGGTAGAAAGGGCCCCATCATTATTACCCTCCCCCGACAGGCACACCATGAACCGGAAGCACACCCTCCTGCTGCTGGCGGCGCTGGCACCCGCCCAAGCGCTGGCCACCAACGGCTACTTTTCCCACGGCTACGGCACCATCAACCAGGGCATGGCCGGCGCCGGCACCGCGCTTTCCCAGGATAGCATCGCCGCGGCCACCAACCCGGCGGGCATGGCGTTCGTCGGCGACCGTGCCGATATCGGCGCTGAGCTCTTCTCGCCTCGCCGCGAGTACTCGGTGGAGGGTGGCGGTACGCAGGGCTTCTACCTGATGCCCGGCAGCCGCGAGAGCGAGAAGGAGGCCTTCGTGATCCCAAGCGCCGGCTACAACCGCCAGGTCGGTGAGCGCCAGACCCTGGGTGTCTCGATCTTCGCCAACGGCGGCATGAACACCGAGTACAGCGGCCGCGATATGGGTACCTTCGGTGCCGGCGAGGCCGGGGTGAACTTGGAACAGTTGTTTATCGCGCCTACCTGGACGTGGAAGCTCAACGAGAACCACGCCATCGGCGTCTCGCCGGTGATCGCCTACCAGCGCTTCTCTGCCGAGGGGCTGGGAAGCTTCGCCGGCTTTTCCTCCGACCCGAGCGCTCTCACCAACAATGGCACCGACGATGCCTGGGGCTACGGCTTCCAGATCGGCTGGCAGGGCCAGCTCACCGACACGCTGCGCGGCGGCCTGAGCTGGCGCAAGGTGCTGAAGATGGAGGAGTTCGACGACTACCGCGGGCTTTTCGCCGAGCAGGGCGATTTCGATATTCCGCAGATGTTCCAGGGTGGCCTGGCGTGGTCGGGCATCGAGGATCACTGGCTGCTGCTGGACATTCAGCATATCCGCTACAGCGAGATCAATAGCGTGGGCAATCACTTCGATCCCACCACTCGCCTGGGTGAGGACGAGGGTTCCGGTTTCGGCTGGGACGACATGACGGTGGTCAAGCTGGGCTGGCAGTGGCAGCAGGATGAGCAGCAGACCTGGCGCGCCGGGGTGAGCTATGGCGAGCAGCCGATCCCCGACAGCGAGGTGCTGTTTAACATCCTCGCCCCCGGCGTGCAGCAGTGGCACGTCACTGGCGGCTTCACCCGCCAGATCGCCGATGGCCTGGAGCTCTCGGGCATGGCCTTCTATTCGCCAGAGGAGACGGTACGCGGTGAGAACCCTCTGGGGGATGGCCAGCAGATCGAGCTCAGCATGCACCAGGTGGGTGCGGCGGTGAGCCTGGGGTGGCGGTTCTAAGAGGAACGCCGCCGTCATCTGCATGACGGCGGCGTTCGCTTTACTGCCCTTCCTGCCTGCTCTCTTGCTGCTGCCCGCTATTCGCTGACGATCACTCGCTCACGCAGTTCGCGGGGCATGGAGAAGGTGATGGTCTCCTCGCGGCCGGCGAGTTCCTCGGGGACGGTGGCGCCGAGGCTCTGCAGCCGCTCGATCACGCCTTGCACCAGCACCTCGGGGGCGCTGGCACCGGCGGTGACACCGATAGCCTTCACGCCCTCGAGCCACGCCGGCTCGATCTGCTCGGCGCTGTCGATCAAGTAGGCGGGGGTGCCGACCCGCTCGGAGAGCTCACGCAGGCGGTTGGAGTTGGAGCTGTTGGGGCTGCCCACCACCAGTACCAGGTCGCTTCCCGCGGCCAGCTCGCGCACGGCGTCCTGGCGGTTCTGGGTGGCGTAGCAGATGTCATCCTTGCGCGGCCCCTGGATCTCCGGGAACTTGGCGCGCAGGGCGTCGATCACCCGGGCGGTGTCGTCCATGGAGAGGGTGGTCTGGGTGACGAAGGCGAGCTGGCTCGGGTCCTTCACCTCGAGGTTGGCCACATCCTCCTCGTCTTCCACCAGGTAGATGGCGCCGCCGTGGGAGGTGTCGTAGCGCCCCATGGTGCCCTCCACCTCGGGGTGCCCCTCGTGGCCAATCAGGATGCACTCCTGGCCGCGCTTGGCGTAGCGCAGCACTTCCATATGCACCTTGGTGACCAGCGGGCAGGTGGCGTCGAACACCTTGAGGCCGCGGCGCTCCGCCTCCTGCTGCACGGCGCGGGAGACGCCGTGGGCGGAGAAGATGACGATGACGTCGTCGGGGACCTCGTGGAGCTCCTCGACGAAGATGGCGCCGCGCTCGCGCAGGCTGTCCACCACGAAGCGATTGTGGACCACCTCGTGGCGCACGTAGATCGGCGGACCGAACACGTCCAGAGCGCCATTGACGATCTCGATGGCGCGGTCGACGCCGGCGCAGAAGCCGCGGGGGTTGGCCAGTTTGATCTGCATGGGTATCTGCCTTGATGCTTCAGGGGCATCTGCCTGAGATAAGAGGGAAAGCGCTGAGTTCCGTCGCGAGCGAAGAGAGGCTGGTCGCCGCCGGAGCACAGTCACCGGAATGTAGCCTGCTACATGAGGATGACGAGCACCGCCGGCGGCCAGGATATCGAGCGCAGCAGGAAGTCAGTGTTTTCCTAATGCGTGGTGGCGGGCTTCACGTCGATCACTTCCACTTCGAAGGTCAGGGTACGCCCCGCCAGCGGGTGGTTGAAGTCCACGTCCACCTGATTGCCCTCGATGGCGCTGATCACGCCGGGCAGCTCACCGCCGCCGGGATCGGCGAAGGACATCACGGTGCCGATCTCCAGGGGCTCCTCGCCGAAGTCATCGCGCTTGAGGCGCTGGATGTTCTGCGGGTTGTGCTGGCCGAAGGCGTGCTCCGGGGTGATCTCGAAGGTGGCGCTCTCGCCGGCGCTCATGCCCTTCATGGGGTGCTCGAAGCCGGGCGGCAGGTTGCCGTCGCCCACCTGGAAGGTGGCCGGGGCCTTGTCGCGGGTGGAGTCCACCACGGTGCCGTCTTCCAGCTTGAGGGTGAAGTGCAGGGTCACTTCCATGCCCTCGTCGATGCGGTGTTGGGGGCTATTCTGGTCGGTCATGGGTCTTGGGACTCGGTAAACAGGATTTCGGTACGGTGGCGAGGCTTTGGCAACACTGCCGGGGCGCCTTCGGCGCCATTCGCCCGGCGGAGCCGGCCTCCTACAAAAACTCGTCGTTGCCTTGGGTGCCTCGCCGGGGCGCCTGACGGCGCCATTCGCCCGATAAATCGGGCTCCTACAAATTCTCGTCGTTGCCTTGGGTGGCCTAGCCCCGGCGGCGGGCGCGGCGCTTCTCGCCGAACAGCGACTCCCAGATCAGGCCGATGGCGCCCAGGGTGATGCCGATGTCCGCCACGTTGAAGGCGGGGTAGTACCAGCCCGCCGCGTGGAAGGAGAGGAAGTCCACCACGTAGCCGTGCACCAGGCGGTCGTAGAGGTTGCCCAGCGCTCCGCCGATGATCATGGCAAGCGACGCCGCCAGCAGCGTCTCGTCGCGCTTGAGGCGACGCATCCACAGCGTCAGGCCGATGCTCGCGCCCACCGCGATGGCGGCGAAGAACCAGCGCTGCCAGCCGGGGTGACCGGCCAGGAAGCTGAAGGCCGCCCCGGTGTTGTGCAGCAGCGTCAGGTTGAAGAACGGCAGCACCTCTACCGGCCGGGCATAGGTGAGCCAGGCACTGGCGGCGTACTTGGTGGCGAGGTCCAGCGCGATCACCGCCAGCGCCAGCCACAGCCAACGTAGCGGCTGTTGCATGGGCGCTACCTCGGTGCCCTTGGCAGCGCCCTGCCCTGCGCGCTCCTTGGCTTCTTCGCCTTTATCTTCACTGCTGGCCATGCCGGGCACCTTACGCATAGCGGCGGGTTTCGCCGGGGCCATCCGGCAGGTTGCTGATGCAGCGGTTGCAGAGGTCCGGGTGCTCGGGGTGGGTACCCACCTCCTCGCGATGGTGCCAGCAGCGCTCGCACTTGTTGTTGGGGCTCTCGACCACCGCCACCTTGAGACCCTCGAGTTCGGTGGCTTCTGCCTCCGCCGGGGCCTCGGCAAGCGGCTTGAGCGTCACCTCGCTGGTAAGCATCACGAAGCGCAGCTCGTCACCCAGCTTGGCCAGGGTGGCGTGCAGGGCGTCGTCCACGTGGAGGGTGACCTCGGCGGCCAGGCTGCCCTTGATGGCCTTGGCGTTACGGGCGTCCTCCAGGCACTTGTTGACCGCCTGCTTGACCTCGAGCACCCGCTCCCAGAAGTCGCGGCCCATCTCGGCGTCGTCGGCCAGCGTGGCGAGCCCGGTGTAGTACTCCTCGAGCAGCACGCTCTCGCCGCGCTCTCCGGGGATATGCTCATGGATCTCCTCGGCGGTGAAGCTGAGGATCGGCGCCACCCAGCGCGAGAGTGCCTCCACCACGTGGTAGAGCGCGGTCTGGGCGCTGCGCCGCGCCACCGAATCGGTCTGGGTGGTGTACTGGCGATCCTTGATCACGTCCAGATAGAAGCCACCCAGCTCCCGGGCGCAGAAGCCGTGCACCTGCTGGTAGACGTCGAGGAAGCGATACTCCTCGTAGGCCTTCTCGATGCGCGCCTGCAGCTGGGCGGCGCGATCCACCACCCACTGGTCCAGGGCCAGCATCTCGTCGAACGGCAGCGCATCACGCTCCGGCGCGAAGCCGTTGAGGTTGGCGAGCAGGAAGCGCGAGGTGTTACGGATGCGGCGGTAGACATCGGCGGTACGCTTGAGGATCTCGTCAGAGACCGCCATCTCGCCGGAGTAGTCGGTGGAGGCCGCCCACAGGCGCAGGATGTCGGCGCCAAGCTTGTCCATCACCTCTTGGGGCGCCACCACGTTGCCCACCGACTTGGACATCTTGCGGCCCTGGGCATCCACGGTGAAGCCGTGGGTGAGCAGGCCGCGGTACGGCGGATAGCCGTCGATGGCGCAACCGGTCAGCAGCGAGGAGTGGAACCAGCCGCGGTGCTGGTCGGAGCCCTCCAGGTAGAGATCGGCGCGCGGGCCTGTCTCGTGGCCATGGGGGTGCGAGCCGCGCAGCACGTGGCGATGGGTGGTGCCGGAGTCAAACCACACATCCAGGGTATCGGTGACCTTCTCGTAGTCGGCCGCCTCCTCGCCCAACAGCTCCGCCGGATCGAGGCGGAACCAGGCATCGATGCCCTCGGCCTCGACGCGCTTGGCGGCCTCCTCCATCAGCTCCACGGTGCGCGGGTGCAGCTCACCGGTGGACTTGTGCAGGAAGAAGGGGATCGGCACGCCCCAGTTGCGCTGGCGCGAGATGCACCAGTCCGGGCGGTTGGCGATCATGCTGTGCAGGCGCGCCTTGCCCCAGGCTGGAGTGAATGCGGTGGCCTCGATGCCCTCCAGGGCCTGCTCGCGCAGGGTCTTGCCGTCACGGCCCTGCACATCCATACCCACGAACCACTGGGCGGTGGCGCGGTAGATCACCGGGGTCTTGTGGCGCCAGCAGTGCATGTAGCTGTGGATAATCGGCTGGTGGGCCATCAGCGCGCCCACTTCCTCGAGCTTGGCGACGATCTGCGGGTTGGCCTTCCAGATCAGCTGGCCGCCGAAGAACGGCAGGTCATCGGCGTAGACGCCGTCGCCCTGCACCGGGTTGAGCATCTCGTCGAAGCTCATGCCGTGCTCGCGGCAGGTGACGAAGTCATCCACGCCATAGGAGGGCGCGGAGTGGACGATGCCGGTGCTGCCCACCTCGCTCTCGACGTAGTCGGCGAGATACACCGGCGAGAGGCGCTCGTAGAAGGGATGGCGGAAGCGGATGCCGTCGAAGGCCGCGCCCTTGGCGGTGGCGATCACCTCGCCCTCGAGGCCATAGCGCTCCAGGCAGGACTCGACCAGCTCCTCGGCCAGCACCAGCAGGCGGCTGCCGGTGTCCACCAGGGCGTAGGTGAACTCCGGGTGCATGTTGAGCGCCTGGTTGGCGGGGATGGTCCAGGGGGTGGTGGTCCAGATCACGATCACCGCCGGCTTGGGCAGCTCGCTCAGGCCGAAGGCGGCGGCCAGGCGGTCGGAATCCTCCACCGCGAAGGCCACGTCGATGGCGTCGGACTTCTTGTCCTGGTACTCCACCTCGGCCTCGGCGAGGGCCGAGCCACAGTCGAAGCACCAGTTGACGGGCTTCAGGCCCTTGAACACGTAGCCGGCCTCGACCATGTCGGCCAGGGCACGGATCTCGCCGGCCTCGTTGGCGAAGTCCATGGAGCGGTAGGGGTTGTCCCAGTCGCCGACCACGCCCAGGCGCACGAAGTCGGTGAGCTGGCCCTGGATCTGCTCGGCGGCGTACTCGCGACACAGCTCGCGGGCGCGCTCGGGCGCCAGGTGCTTGCCGTGGGTGGTCTCCACCTTGTGCTCGATGGGCAGGCCGTGGCAGTCCCAGCCCGGCACGTAGGGGGCATCGAAGCCGGCCAGGTTCTTCGACTTGACGATGATGTCCTTGAGGATCTTGTTGACGGCGTGACCGATATGGATGCTGCCGTTGGCGTAGGGAGGGCCGTCGTGCAGCACGAACAGTTCCCGGCCCCGGCGCGCCTCGCGCAGGCGGTGGTAGAGGTCCAGCTGCTGCCACTGGGCCAGCCGCTCGGGCTCGCGCTTGGGCAGCATGCCGCGCATGGGGAAGTCGGTTTCTGGCAGGTTCAGAGTGGGCTTGTAGTCGCTCATATTCTGGGGATCAGCCGTCGTCATGGTCGGCAGGCGTACCCACCGAGGAATCGAGTGTCACGGCCTCGCGCGCCAGCGGCGCCGATGCCAGAGGAAGAGAATCGTCATTAATGAAGGTGGGGCGCTGCAAAGCATGCTGGGCAAAGTAGCCACGAGCCCGCTCGAGGTCGAGACCGATCTGCTGTTTCAAGGCCGCGAAGTCATCGAACTTCACCTCGCCACGCAGCTTGGCGCAGGGAAACACCGCAAGGCGTTCGCCGTAGAGCTCGCCATCGAAGTCGAACAGGTGTACCTCGAGCACCGGGCGCGTGCTGCCCACGGTGGGGCGCCAGCCGATATTGGCCACGCCGGGCAGGCGGCGCCCGTCGGGCAGCTCGCTCACCACCGCATAGACCCCCTGCAGCGCCAGAGAGCGCACCGGCTGCGGCAGGTTGGCGGTGGGCACGCCGATGGTACGGCCCAGCTGCTGGTCGGGCACCACTCGTCCGCCCAGGCGATAGGGGCGACCCAGCAGGGCGGCGGCGGCGGCGAAGTTGCCGCTGGCCAGCAGGGTGCGGATACGGCTGCTGGAGACCCGCTCATCGTCGACGGTAAAGGTGCGGGTGTGCTCCACGCCGAAGCCGTTGGCCTCGCCCACCGCGGTGAGCAGGTGGAAGTCGCCGCGGCGGTCGCAACCGAAGCGGAAGTCGTCGCCTACCACCAGATGGCGCACGCCCAGCCCGTCGATCAGTACGCGCTCGATGAAGGCCTCGGCGGTCAGGCTGCGCAGGGCGTCGTTGAAGGGCAGGCAGAGCACCCGCTCGACCCCCGCCTCGCCCAGCAGGCGCACCTTGTCACGCAGGCGGGTGAGCCGCGGCGGGGCCTGCTCGCCGGCGAAGAACTCCCGGGGCTGGGGCTCGAACACCACCACCACCACCGGCAGATCGAGGCGGCGGGCCTGTTCGCGACACTGCTCGAGGATCGCCTGATGGCCGCGATGCACGCCATCGAAGTTGCCGATGGTGGCCACGCAGCCGCGGTGCTCGTCGCGCAGGTTGTGCAGTCCTCGAATCACTTGCATGGCGTGGTGGAGCCCCGCTCGGCGTCGAATGGTGGTCAAAGCGTCGATTATACCGGACAGCCGGCCCCTTGACAGCCGGGGCGGGCCACTGCATGCCATCTTGCTCGGGACTGATCTGGCGACAGGCATTCGAGGAGGCGCTGTAAATACATCCCTGTACGCTACCTCGGCCCTGCAGCGCTCTCGCGTCCCGCTCCGCTTGCAGTTCCGGTGCTGGCCATCCTTGGCCAGCCCGTTCGGAGCGTTGCTCCTCACCCCTGGTCCTCGGACCTCCTCTTCAGCCTATCCCCAGCGCCCCTCGCCAGACGGTAGCGATCAGCTGTTCATCCGGAAGTGCCGCAGGCGCACGCCGGTGGCGGCCAGCCAGGCGAAGTAGAGCGTCGCACCTCCAACCACCAGGGCGGCCAGCCAGGCGACGCGCTGCCAGATGCCCCAGCCGAGCCACGCCTGCCAGTCGGGCGCGGCCCAGGCCAGGCCCAACCCCATCACCGCGCAGCCGCCCAGCAGCTGCACCGCGTAGCGCCCCCAGCCGGGCTGGAACACCAGCACGCCCTGCTTGCGCAGCAGCCAGCCCAGCAGGCCGGCGTTCATGAAGGCCGAGAGCGCGGTGGCCAAAGCCAGGCCGGCGTGGGCCAGGGGCCAGACCAGGATCAGGTTGAAGACCATGTTGGCGACCATGGCGATGATGCCCACCTTCACCGGCGTCTTGGTGTCCTGGCGGGCGAAGAAGCCCGGCGCCAGCACCTTGATCAGCATGAAGGCCACCAACCCAAGCGAGTACGCGCGAAGACTCATCGCCGCCATGGCGATGTCACGCTCGGTCATGGCGCCATAGTGGAACAGCGAGATCAGCAGCGGCTCGGCGAGTACCGCCAGGGCCAGGGCCGCGGGCAGGCCGAGCAGCAGCACGGCGCGGATTGCCCAATCGAGCATGGCGCTGAAGTGCTCGCCGGACTGCGCGGCGTGACGCTTGGAGAGCGCCGGCAGGATCACGGTGCCGATGGCGATGCCGAAGACCCCAAGCGGCAGCTCCACCAGGCGGTCGGAGTAGTAGAGCCAGGAGACGCTGCCGGCGGTCAGCAGCGAGGCGAGCACGGTATCGAGGAGCAGGTTGATCTGGGACACCGAGACGCCGAACAGCGCCGGCACCATCAGTACCATGATCCGCTTGACGCCGGGGTGGGCGAAGCTCGGCCAGGGCCGCGGCGCCAGCCCCAGGCGCATCAGGAAAGGCACCTGGAAAGCGAGCTGGGCACCGCCGGCGATCAGCACGCCCCAGGCCAGGGCCATGGCCGGCTCCTCGAACAGCGGTGTCAGCAGCAGCGCCGCGCCGATCAACGAGAGGTTGAGCAGCACCGGGGTGAAGGCCGGCACCGCGAAGCGATTCCAGGTATTGAGCACGCTGCCGGCAAACGCCGTCAGCGAGATCAGCAGCAGGTAGGGGAAGGTCAGCCGCAGCATGTCGGCGGTGAGCGCGAGCTTGGCCGGATCGCGGCCGAAGCCGGGGGCGAACACCCACACCAGCCAGGGAGCGGCGAACATGGCCACCGCGGTGAGCAGGAAGAGCACCGCAGCGAGGCTGCCGGAGACGGCATCGAGCAGCTCGCGCACCTCGCGCCGGCTGCCGCGGGTGGCGTACTCCGAGAGCACCGGCACGAAGGCCTGGTTGAAGGCGCCCTCGGCGAACAGCCGGCGCATGAAGTTGGGGACCTTGAAGGCGACGAAGAAGGCATCGGCGCCCTGCCCCGCGCCGAACAGCGCGGCGATCACCACGTCGCGGGCCAGGCCCATCACCCGCGAGAGCATGGTCATCACGCTGACCACCAGGCCAGAGCGCATCAGCCCACCCCCCTTGGGGGCCACCACCTTGTCGTTCTCGTCCACCGGCGCCGGTGGCGACTGTTCGCGATCCGTCACGTCCGTTCCTCGGCTTTTCATCCGCCCCATGAATGGCAGCCACAAAAAAACCGGCCGCAGCCGGTTTTTATCACGAAGCGCGCGCCACGCAGGCCGCGCCTCGATGGCATCGGACCGGCTTAGGCAGCCAGGGCCTTAATGCGCTTGTTCAGGCGGCTCTTCATGCGTGCGGCACGCTTCTTGGAGAGCACGTCCTTGTCGGCGATGCGGTCGATGACCGGCTGCGCCTTCTGGAAGGCTGCCATCGCCTCGGCGTGATCACCACCGTTGATGGCCTTGATGACGCGCTTGATGTAGGTGCGGACCATGCTGCGCTGGCTGGCCTTCAGGACACGACGACCTTCGGCCTGACGGGCGCGCTTGCGAGCTTGCTTGCTGTTTGCCACTTGCTGTCTCCTTGGAGATTCATTGCCGCCCGTGTGGTGACGGCTTCATAACGTATTGATCCGGCAGGAAAGTAAAAGCCTTCCCGCCGGCTTGGCCATCTGGCCGATCGCCGAAGATCGGCGATCGTTCACGGGCCGTGTCTGAGAGGATGGCGTATCCTAGCACAGCCCGTGACCCGCTTGCCATAGCGTCTCGCCTAGAGCACCACCAGGTTGTCGCGATGGATCAGCTCCGGGGCCTCCATGTAGCCGAGGAGCGCCTCGATCTGATGACTGGGCTGGCCGAGGATGCGCAGCGCATCGTCGATGCCGTAGTTGACCAGCCCCTTGGCCACCCGCTCGCCGGCCTCGTCGACGCAGAGCACCATGTCGCCGCGACGGAACGCACCGGAAGCGGCCTTCACCCCCACCGGCAGCAGGCTCGAGCCGCTGCCACGCAGCACCTTTACCGCCCCGGCATCCAGGGTCAGGGTGCCGCGCACCTGCAGCTGGCCGGCGAGCCAGCGCTTGCGCGCCGCGATGGGCGCCTGGTCAGGGTAGAGCAGGGTGCCCAGTCGCTCGCCGGCCATCAGCCGCGCGAGCACCTCGGTCTGGCGACCACCGGCGATGGCGGTAACGGCCCCCGAGCGCGCCGCCAGCCGCGCGGCGCGAATCTTGGTGGCCATACCGCCGCGACCCAGGGCACCACTGCCGCCGGCCACCGCCGCCAGCGCCGGGTCGTCGGCGCGCCCTTCGCCGATCAGCCGCGCCTCGGGGTTGCCGCGCGGATCGGCGTCGAACAGCCCCTCCTGGTCGGTGAGGATCACCAGGGCATCGGCCTCCAGCAGGTTGGCCACCAGGGCGCCCAGGGTATCGTTGTCACCGAAGCGGATCTCGTCGGTGACCACGGTGTCGTTCTCGTTGATCACCGGCACCACCCGCAGGCCCACCAGGGTGCGCAGCGCCGAGCGCGCATTGAGGTAGCGCTTGCGGTTGGAGAGGTCGTCGTGGGTCAGCAGCACCTGGGCGGTCAGCAGGCCGTGGCGGGCGAAGTGGCCCTCGTAGCACTCGGTGAGGCCGTTCTGGCCCACCGCCGCGGCCGCCTGCAGCTCGTGCACCGCCGAGGGGCGCGCCTGCCAGCCGAGGCGCACCATGCCCGCGGCCACCGCTCCGGAGGAGACCAGCACCACCTCGATGCCGCTCTTGTGCAGCGCGGCGATCTGATCCACCCAACCGCCGATCGCCGCCTCGTCGAGGCCGCGACCGTCGTTGGTCAGCAGCGCGCTGCCGATCTTCACCACCACCCGGCGGGCGCCGATCAGCGCCTCGCGGCCGGGATTCATAACCCCTTCCGTCATGTGAGTTCCTGAAGTTACGTAGGAGTGACTATTGCCGATCACTCAGTTCCACCAGACACTCTCCCTTGTCCAGCAGCTTCAGAGCTGTGGGCAGCAAGCGCTGCAGCACGTCGCGCATCCGGGCATTGGTCGTGTTCCCCATGGTGACCCAGATGACACGCGGCGGCGGCCCGTGGCGCTCGAGCAGATCGGGGAAATCCCGATCCTTGGTGAGTACCACTGCGTCCGCCTGCCTGGCCGCCGCGAAGATCTCCTCATCCGACGCATCGCGGTATCCCAGCCACCGGGCCGAGTAGGCCTCTAAGCCAAGCTGCTCCGTGATCCAGGGCGCCAGATGGGGAGAGAGCTGTGCATCAACCCAGAGGATCATGCCGCCAGGACGGGGTGATCGAGACGACGCGCGGCGAACTGAAGGCACGCCAGGATATCTTCCTGCTCCAGGTCCGGCAGCTCGTCGAGCACCTCCTGAGCGGTCAACCCCTGCGCCAGCAGGTCGAGCACATCAACCACCCGGATACGCATGCCACGAACGCAGGGTCTGCCACCACACTGCGCGGGGTCGATCGTGATACGGCGCAACATGTCACTCATCCGACACCTCCTCTCGAACCGCCACCTGTCCCTCAGTCTACTTCATCACGGCGCGTATTCGACCTCGACGTCGTAGTCGTCGTCATCGAAGTCGTCATCATCCTCGTCGGCCGTCCTGCGCTTGCGACCCAGCCGCGCCTCGGTGCGGGCCACCGCCTCGTCTTCCATGCGTGCGCGCATCTCGCGGGCACGCTCGGCGGCCTCCTCGTCCTCGTTCTCGAGCTGGCGCTGCTCGGTCAGCCAGCGGTAGGCGGCCTGCACCAGGGCATCGGTGCCGTCGGCGGAGATCGCCGAGATGCGGAACACCGGCCCATCCCAGGCCAGGCGACGCACGATCTCGTCGGCGCGCGCCTCGCGCTCCTCCTCGGGCAGCAGGTCGAGCTTGTTGAGCACCAGCCAGCGCGGCAGCTCGGCCAGGGCCGGCGAGAACTCGCCAAGCTCGTGGATGATCGCCTCGGCGGCCTCCACCGGGTCGGACTCATCGAAGGGCGCCACATCCACCACGTGGAACAGCAGTCGGGTCCGGGTCAGGTGCTTGAGGAAGCGCAGCCCCAGGCCGGCGCCGTCCGAGGCCCCCTCGATCAGCCCCGGCACGTCGGCCATCACGAAGTGCTCGTGCATGCCGAGCTTCACCACCCCCAGGTTGGGCACCAGGGTGGTGAAGGGGTAGTTGGCCACCTTGGGCTTGGCCGCGGAGACGGCGCGGATCAGCGTCGACTTGCCGGCATTGGGCATGCCCAGCAGACCCACGTCGGCCATCACCTTCATCTCCAGGCGCAGGTTGCGACGCTCGCCCTCGGTGCCCGGCGTGGTCCGCCGCGGCGCGCGGTTGGTGGAGGACTTGAAGTGAATGTTGCCGAGCCCGCGGCGGCCGCCCTGGGCCACCAGCACCACCTGGCCGATCTCGGTGACGTCGGCGATCACCTCGAGGGTGTCCTCGTCGATCACCGTGGTCCCCACCGGCACCTTGACGTGCAGGTCCTCACCGGCCCGACCGCTCATCTGCCGACCCATGCCGGGCTGACCGTTCTGGGCCTTGTAGAAGCGCTGGTACTTGAAGTCGATGAGGGTGTTGAGGGAGTCGTCACCGATCAGGTAGACGCTGCCACCATGGCCACCGTCGCCACCATCGGGACCACCCTTGGGCACGTACTTCTCGCGGCGGAAACTGAGGCAGCCATTGCCCCCCTTGCCGGCCTCCACGATGATCGAGGATTCGTCGACGAACTGCATCTGTCACTCTCCAGACGGCAATATGCCGTCATGATACAAGAAGGCCCCGCCGTGGCGGGGCCTTCTCGCGGCAAGCATCAGGCGTCTCAGGCAGAGACGACGCTGACGAACTTGCGGTTCTTCGGACCCTTGGTCTCGAACTTGACCACGCCCTCGTCCAGTGCGAACAGGGTGTGGTCACGGCCGATACCGACGCCGGTGCCGGCGTGGAACTTGGTGCCGCGCTGGCGAACGATGATGTTGCCGGCGTTCACGGCCTGGCCACCGAAGAGCTTGACGCCAAGGCGCTTGGATTCGGAATCGCGACCGTTACGGGTAGAGCCCGCTGCCTTCTTATGTGCCATGGAATAAACCTCCGTTCAGGGGGATGGACCGCTTAGGCGGAGATCCCGGTGATCTTGACTTCAGTGAACCACTGGCGGTGGCCCTGACGCTTCATGTGGTGTTTGCGGCGACGGAACTTGATGATGGTCACCTTGTCGCCACGGCCGTGGGAGACGACCTCGGCTGAGACCTTGGCACCCTCAACCAGCGGCGCGCCGACCTTGACCTCGTCCTCGCTGCCGACCAGCAGCACTTCTTCGAAGTCGATGGACTCGCCGGTGGGGACTTCGATCTTCTCGAGCTTCAGGGTCTGGCCTTCCTGAACGCGGTACTGCTTGCCACCGCTCTTGATAACTGCGTACATGCTTCTCTCTCCAGGACTCATCGGGTTGGGCTCTTCGTCGGCCTGCTTCGAGTGGCGCCCCTTTTGGCAGCCATCTGACAGGGAGCGAGATGAGTGGGTCGCGAATTATAACGACAGGCGACGCCCCAGACAACCCGCGAAACACGCCGTTCGTCCCGCCGCCCGGCAGCGCGCCTTGACGCCCCCGAGGGGGCCCCATAGCATGGCCGGCAATCCATGGCCAGAGGGGGCCACCTCGCCCCGGCCCCCAACCGACCGTCGATATCGCCTCCATGCCCACCCACGCTCCAGTTTCCGACACCGCCGCACCCTCCCCGATCCACGCCGCCGTGGCCGAGGACTTTGCCGCCGTCAATCGCACCATCATGGCCCAGCTCGGCTCGCGCATCCCGCTGGTCGAGACCATCGGTCAGTACATCATCGCCAGCGGTGGCAAGCGGCTGCGCCCGCTGCTGGTTCTGCTGGCCGCCCGGGCGCTGGGCTATCAGGGCGACCGCCACGTGACGCTGGCCACCCTGATCGAGTTCATGCACACCTCCACCCTGCTGCATGACGATGTAGTGGATGAGTCTCACCTGCGGCGCGGCAAGGCCACCGCCAACGACGCCTGGGGCAATGCTCCCTCGGTGCTGGTCGGCGACTTCCTCTACTCGCGCTCCTTCCAGATGATGGTCGAGGTGGGCTCCATGCGGATCATGGACGTGCTCTCCTCCGCCACCTGCGTGATCGCCGAGGGCGAGGTGCAGCAGCTCACCAACGTCGGCAACCCGGACATCGACGAGGCCGCCTACTTCGAGACCATCCAGGGCAAGACCGCCATGCTCTTCGAGGCGGCCAGCCATAGCGGCGCCATCCTCGCCGAGGCCACCCCGGAACAGGAGGCCGCGCTGCAGCACTACGGCCGCTACCTGGGCCTGGCCTTCCAGCTGATCGACGACCTGCTCGACTACCAGGGCGATGCCGAGGCAATGGGCAAGAATGTCGGCGACGACCTGGCCGAGGGCAAGCCCACCCTGCCGCTGATCCAGGCCATGGCCAAGGGCACCCCGGCGCAAGCCAAGGTGATCCGCCAGGCGATCCGCCAGGGTGGCCTCGACCACCTGCAGGAGGTGCTGGAGATCATCGACGCCACCGGCGCCCTGGAGTACACCCGCAGCCGCGCCGTGGAGATGGCCGACCTGGCCCTGGCCCAGCTCGAGAAGCTGCCGGCAAGCCCCTACCGCGACAGCATGGCCGAACTGGCCCACCTGGCGGTGGATCGCCAGGCGTGAAAACGCTCCGGCGGGGTTGCATTCCGCCGGCATTTGCGTAAACTACGCTGCGTCGATGAGGCCGAGCCCTCGAGAATCGACATCGGAGTATAGCTCAGCTTGGTAGAGCGCTGCCTTCGGGAGGCAGAGGTCGTAGGTTCGAATCCTGCTACTCCGACCAAGAATTCCAGCAAAAACGGCCACTTAGCGAATTATCGCGGTGGCCGTTTTTCGTTTTGTTGCAAATCGGCTCGTTCGCCGATTTGCTACCCTTACCACACACCGGGCGACAGGCGAACAAGAAAGCCTGCCTTCGCGCCAAAACACTCAAACCGCACACCCGGCCGCATTGCAGTCATCAAGCTTGTCATCTGGGCGGCGAGCGCCCTGCTCGCCGAGTCGGGACGCCGGCGCCGCCCCCCCTTGGTTGCGCGCCAGACTTTCCCACACGATCTTGCGCACTCCATCGAGGCCCAATAAGAGGCGAAACGTTGGAGCCCCCGTCACGGCGCTAAAAACAACGACAAAGACAGCCAAGCTGCCTTGATGAGGTCGAATCCGGTGCTACAGTTAACCTGAGCTGAATCACGAATATATTTTCGTGTCAAGGCTAAGGGGAATAAGAATATCAACGATTCTAACACCCCGCCCAAGCCATTCCATAGGCACAACCCAGCAGGGGGGGGGAGTAGTCATGGCTAGGTCACTAATGTTCACGATCGATGACTTCATCGACGTTCTCGTCGAAGAAGACGATTTCGACGGAGACGGCGACACCGAGCTAAGGTTCACGCTGACTGTCGATGAAAGCGAGGGCTATACGGCGGATATCCGGGGCCTATTCTGGGACGTCAGGGATGAATCCATGCTGGGAGACCTTGTGGCCAGCGGCGACGATGTCACCGACAGCCGGTTCGAGGCAAATAAAGTAGAGGGTCTCGGCAACGGCGCAAACATGATCGGCGCCGCCACCCGAGGTAAAGACGACCAGCGATTCGATGCCGGGGTCGAGATCGGCACCGAGGGCGCCTCTGCCGACGACATCCAGACCACGACGTTCATCGTCGAAGGTCTGACGTTGGACGACATCAGCGACCAGCGCTTCGGCGTGCGCCTGACCAGCGTCGGCGAGATCGACGGCGAGCGCGAGGGGTCACTCAAGCTCACTGGCGTAGCAGCATATGCGCCAAGCGCGCCGGACGCGGTCGATGACGATTTCACACTCGATGAGGACACCCTCATCACCGGCAACGTCCTGGCCAACGACACGGACGGTGACGGCGATACGCTGACGGTGACCGACTTCACCATCGTGGATGGGGCAGGCATCGCCGACGACTCGCTGATGGTGAATGCGGACGGCAGCTTCAGCTTCGAGCCGGTGACGAGCTTCACAGGCGACGTGACGTTCACCTATGAGGTCTCGGACGGCAATGGCGGCACCGACTCGGCCACTGCCACCGTCACCATCGAGGAGGTCACGGGGATCACCAAGGACCTCGGCGAGGTGCCGCTGGACATCGTTCTAGCGTTCGATCTGTCGGGCTCGTTCCGGGACGACCTGAACTATATCAAGGGCTCGGACCCGGGTGACTTCTTCCCCACCCTCGACTCCGCGATCGATCCAACCGGCTCGGGCGACGTAAAATTCGCCGTGACGAGCTACATCGACTACCCCTTCTCCTCCTACGGGAGTTACAGCGACTTCATCTACAACGCGAATCAGGACCTGACGGCGACCGACGCCGATGTGATGACGGCCATCGATGGTCTGACCATCGGCAGCGGCGGCGACGGGCCAGAGGCGCAACTGGTCGCGTTGCAGCAGGTCGGCCTCGGTAACGGGCTGACCTACACCGAGGGCTCCGAGCGCTTCGTGGTCCTGTCGACCGACGCCTATTACCACCTAGCAGGCGACTTCGGCGAGGGCGGGCTGAACGACAACGATACCGATCTCGCCGACGGCTTGGGACCCAATGGCGTTGAGGACTACCCCACGGTCGAACAGGTGGCCGAAGCGCTTGCTTCGAACGGGGTGACCCCGATCTTCGCGGTGACGGCCTGGATGATACCCCAATACCAGACCCTGCTGGATGCGCTTAACGAGGTCGACCCAAGCATCGGCGGGTCGGTCGTCGAGCTCGCGAGCGACAGCTCGAACCTCACCGATGCTATCACTGAAGGCCTGTTTCAGGACCTCGACGGCACCGCCGGCAGAGATACGCTGACCGGCAACAGCCTGCGCAACACGATCGACGGCGGCGACCGAGCCGACATCATCGACGGCCAGGGCGGCGACGACCGGCTGATCGGCGGCAACGGCAATGACATCCTGACTGGCGATGACGGGGCCGACACCTTCGTGTTCGAGAACGATGCGCACTTCAGGGGCACGGACACGGTCACGGACTACCAAGTCGGCACCGACATGCTGGAGCTATCGGGCTTCGGTGCGATCGGCTTTGGAGACCTCACGATCACTGACGTGGATGGTGATGCCCACATCGCCGTTGGCGACGATGAGGACGCCCCGATCGCAATTCTCGAGGGCGTAGCCGCCGCAGATCTGAGTGCCAGCGACTTCATCCTGGTTGCCTGAGTCAGGCATCAACACCTTGACGGGGAGCGCTATAGCGCTCCCCGTATTTATGAGGCTCATCGCATAAGGATATCGTAACCGTGCCAAGGCACTCGGTGCCCCACACCCTGGGCGAAGCGCCCCACAAACCAGCATCGACGTAGCCCAAGGTGCCGAGACCTCGGCAACGCTCAGGTAACTGTGATCACGCTACAGCTGGCGGTGTGGCTGACCTTGTGGGAGACGCTGCCGAACATCATCCCACGCACGTCGCTGAGACCGCGGCTGCCCATCACGATGACATCGGCGGTGACCTTCTCGGCCTCCTCGTTGATCAACTCGGCCGGGCGCCCCTGGCGCACGCTCTCCTCCACCTCCAGTCCGCTCAGGTCGACCGCGTCACGCGCCTGCTCGATCACCTTGTGGGCTTCCTCCTTCATGCCCGCGGCCAGCTTCTCACGCTCCGCCTCGGAGAACGGCTCGGCGGTGCCACCGGTGAACAGCCCGATATTGTCCGGCGGAAACTCCGCCACGGTCATCAGGTGCAGCTTCGCCGTCCCGCCACGCGCCAGGGAGGCGGCGACATTCAGCGCCTTGATGGCGTGCTCGGAACCGTCGAGGGGCACCAGAATGGTCTTGAACATGAGAAGTCTCCTGCAGTGGCGGAAAGAACCGGGGGCGGTGACTCCCCCTCTCTCTTCAGCATAGTGCCCGAGCGCCGCTTCGCCTTGTCCTGCGTCAAACCAGGGGCCTGGGTCACGCCGCCCAGCCGAAGCCGAGCAGCGGCATCGCCAGGGCAAACACCACCGCCACGATCACCACCAGCGCCGCCAGGCTGACCAGTGCCCCGGCGCGCACCATCTCCGCCACGCTGAGCTGGCCACTGGCGAAGACCACGGCATTGGGCGGGGTGGCCACCGGCAGCATGAAGGCGCAGCTCGCCGCCATGGCCACCGGCACCGAGAGCAGCAGCGGGCTGTGGCCTAGGCTGACCGTCAGCGAGGCGGTGAGCGGCAGGATGGCGGCGGCCGTCGCGGTGTTGCTGGTCATATGGCTCATCGCCATCACCACCAGCGCCACCATGGCCACCAGCCCCCAGGTCGGCCAGCTTCCGAACACGGCCAGGCCCTCGGCGACTGCCGCGGCCAGGCCGCTGGACTCGATGGCGGTCCCCAGGCTCAGCCCGCCGCCCACCATGATCAGCACGCCCCACGGCAGGTTGGCCGCGGCATCCCAGTCCATCAGGAACTGACGCTGGCGCCAGCGTGCCGGCACCACGAACAGCAGCACGGCGGCGGTGACCGCGATGCCGGCGTCACTGAGCGGCACCTCCAGCCAGGCCTCGAGCAGCGGGCGAAACACCCAGGCCAGGGCGACCAGGGCGAAGATGGCCGCCACGCGCCGCTCCGGCCGGGTCATCCGCCCCAGGTCGCGGGCCTGCTCCTCGAGCATGGCGGCGACCCCGGGCAGCTCGCTGCGCCCCACCGGGTAGATCCAGCGGGTGAGCAGCCACCAGGCCAGCGCCAGCAGCAGCAGCGCGGGAGGCAGCGCCACCGCCATCCACTGGGCGAAGCCGATCTGGATGCCGTAGCTGTCGGCCATGAAGCCGGCCAGCAGGGCATTGGGCGGAGTGCCGATCAGGGTCCCCATGCCGCCGATATTGGCGCCCAGGGCGATCCCCAGCAGCAGCGTCAACGCCATATGATGGCTGCCACCCTCGCCACCGCGCTGCTTGAGCATCTCCAGCACCGAGAGGCCGATGGGCACCATCAGCGCCGCGGTGGCGGTGTTGCTCACCCACATGCTCAACGCGGCGGTGGCGGCCATGAAGCCGGCCACCAGGTGATCGGGGCGGCGCCCCGCCACGCGCAACACCAGCATGGCGATGCGCCGATGCAGCCCCCAGCGCTGGATCGCCTCGGCCAGCAGGAAACCACCCAGGAAGAGAAATATCAGCGGGTTGGCGTAGGGGGCGGCGACGTCCTCGATGGGCGCCACCTCGAGCAGCGGCAGCAGCACCAGCGGCAGCAGCGCCGTCACCGCGATGGGCACCGGCTCGAGCACCCACCACACGGCCATCCAGGCGGTCAGCGCCACCACCCGCCAGGCCGGCTCGGACAGCCCCTCCGGGGCACCCAGCATCAGCAGCAGCCCCGCCAGCAGAGGCCCCAGCAGCAGGCCGAGCGGCACCTTGAGCCTCGACAGCCGGGACTCCTGCTGCGACTCAGTCGTCATCACCGAGGCCCCGGAGCCGCGCCTTGCGTGCCCGGTTACGCCGATACAGCCGCACCAGAGCGATCCACAACGCCGCCACCACCATGGCGGTCAGGGTCCAGCCCTGCCAGGGACGCGCGGCGTCGCCCATCACGGTCTCCAGGGTGATAATCAGGATGAAGCCCAGCGCCTGGCTGGCAATGGCCAGGGCACGCAGGGTGTCGAAGGCGGACTTGGCCATGGCGGCTCCCGGTAACGGATGCTTCGGATGACAGTCCCGTCCGCCGGCAGTAGGCTTGGCGAAGTCCGGGATCGGCTGCGCCACAGTGTAACCGCTCGTCACTCGCTCGCCGACCCTGCCCTCAAGGAGTCACGCCCCATGGATGCCATCGCCCTCGGCCCCGTCCTGCTCTCGCTGCCGCGCCTCTACGCCTTCGCCGCCGCCCTGCTGCTGCTGGGTGCCAGCGCCTGGCTGCTCGGCCTACCGCGGCGCATCCACGCCCGCTGGTTCAATGGCCTGCTGCTGGCCTGGCTGATCGGCGCCAGGGTCGGCCATGTGGCCCTGCACCTGGACGCCTATGCCGCCGCCCCGCTGGACGCCCTCAAGCTGTGGCAGCCGGGCTATCACGGGCTGTGGGGACTGATGGCCGGGCTGATCTGGACCGGCTGGGCGCTGCGCGAGCACCTCGGCCGGCTGGTGGGGGCCATGGCCATGCTGGTGGTGGTCTCGGCACTGTGGCTGGCCACCGTCACCCTGGCACCCTTCGGCGGCGGCATGGCGCTCAAGCAACTGCCCGACATCGCCCTGGAGGACCTCGACGGCAACACGGTCAACCTGCGTGAGCTCGAGGGCGAACGGGTGGTGCTCAACCTGTGGGCCACCTGGTGTCCGCCCTGCCTGCGCGAGATGCCGCTGCTGGCCGAGGCCGATGCCCGGGAGGACGTCACCGTGGTAGTGGCCAACCAGGGCGAGTCGCTGCTGCAGGTGGTGCGCTACCTGGACGACCAGGAACTCGACTTCCACTACGCCCTGCTCGATCCGCACCAGGAGCTGATGGTGCTCAGCAAATCACCGGGGCTCCCCACCACGGTGCTGTTCGATGCTGGAGGCCGCGCCGTGGAGCGCCATGTCGGCGAACTCACCCGCGCCCAGCTGGATAGCTGGCTGGGCCGGGAGAAGTAGCAGGGCTATCACGGCTAATCATCCGGCAATAGCGAAAGGCGCCGGGGACAGGTCGAAGAGGGGGCCCTATGCCAGGGATGGCATCGGTAGCGCCCAAGGAGGGGTTCACAGCGCCCCCTCGCAGACCTGTCGCCGGGAAAGCCTTGAGCTGCGGATAGCCCTGCGAGGTAGTCCCACGCTTAAGCCGCGACGGGCTTTGCTGTAAGATACCGCGCCCTGTCCCCGAGCCGCCCCTTTCCAGCGGCCGTGAGCGCACCCTGTTACAGCATCCTCGAGGCATCATGAGCGACTTCTCCCCCGGCCAGCGCTGGATCAGCGACGGCGAGGCCGAACTGGGCCTTGGCACCATCCTCAGCTGCGACGCCCGCAGCGTCACCGTGCTGTTTGGCGCCAGCCAGGAAACCCGCACCTACAGCAGCCGCCAGGCACCGCTGACCCGCGTGGCCTTCGGCAGCGGCGATCGCATCCGCGCCGCCGAGGGCTGGACGCTGACCGTCGATGACACCAAGGAGGTCGGCGGCCTGATCGTCTACATCGGCGAGGATGACCAGGGCGAGCTGCGTGAACTTCCCGAGGCACGCCTGGCCGACAGCATGCAGTTCGACCAGGCCCGCGACCGCCTGCTCACCGGCCAGGTCAACCGCAACGACTGGTTCGACCTGCGCTTCCGCACCCTGCACCACTATCACCGCGTGGAGCAGAACCCGGCGCTGGGCCTGGCCGGCCCGCGCATCGACCTGATCCCCCACCAGCTGTATATCGCCGACGAGGTCTCCCGACGCCACGCCCCGCGGGTGCTGCTGGCCGACGAGGTGGGTCTGGGCAAGACCATCGAGGCAGGGTTGATCCTGCACCGCCTGCTGCTCACCGGCCGCACCGAGCGGGCGCTGATCCTGGTGCCGGCGAGCCTGACCCACCAGTGGCTGGTGGAGCTGCTGCGCCGCTTCGCCCTCGAGGTGACCCTGCTCGACGAGCAGCAGAGCCAGGCCCACGGCGATGCCAACCCCTTCGAGGCCGGCCAGCTGGTGCTGGCCAGCCAGGACTGGCTGTTCGCCAACCCTCATCGCCAGGCCCAGGCAGAGGCCTGCGCCTGGGACCTGCTGATCGTCGACGAGGCCCACCACCTGGACTGGAGCGAGGAGCAGGTCGGCCCCGGCTACGCCTGTGTGGAGCGCCTGGCCGCCGAGAGCGAGGGCCTGCTGCTGCTCACCGCGACCCCGGAGCAGATGGGCCTGGAGAGCCACTTCGCCCGCCTGCGCCTGCTCGACCCCGACCGCTACCACAGCCTGGCTGCCTTCCGCGAGGAGGAGTCCCACTATGTGGAGGTGGCCGAGGCGATCGACGCCCTGGAGCGCCTGCCCGGTACCGACGCCGACCGCGAACGCATCGCCGCGGTGATCGACGAG
Source organism: Halomonas sp. C10-5 (assembly GCF_057169305.1). Classification (NCBI taxonomy): domain Bacteria; kingdom Pseudomonadati; phylum Pseudomonadota; class Gammaproteobacteria; order Oceanospirillales; family Halomonadaceae; genus Halomonas; species Halomonas sp. C10-5. Next base: position 442,400 of record NZ_CP175665.1, on the reverse strand, counting down.
CCCGACAGCCTGGCGCTGCTCGCCACCCTGGCCAACCCCGAGGCCGACGCGGCCCAGCGCGATGCCGCCCGCCACCAGCTGCGCGACCAGCTGCTCGACCGCCACGGCACCGGCCGGGTGATGTTCCGCAACAGTCGGCGCCACGTGGGCGGCTTCCCCGAGCGGCGCCTGCACGTCACCGAGCTTGCGCCCCCCGCCGCCTATCGCCGGGTATTGCGCAAGCTGGGCCACGACGAGGAGTACCTCGACGACCTGCTGATCGAGACCGGGCTGGACCACCCCGAGGTGCTGATCTACCTGGACGCCATGTACCGCGCCCTGTCCGACGACCCGTTGAACGGGGAGCCCTGGTGGCAGATCGACCCGCGGGTCAGCTGGCTGCTCGAGCGGCTGGCCGATGACGCCGAAGGGGGCCTGGCCGGTGACAAGGTGCTGGTGATCGCCCATAACCGCGAGACCGCCGAGGGGCTGGCCGAGGCGCTGCGCGTACTGGGGGGCTACCATGCCCCGGTGTTCCACGAGGGGCTCTCGCTGGTGGAGCGCGACCGCGCCGCTGTCGCCTTCGCCGACGAGGAGGAGGGCTGCCAGGTGCTGGTGTGCTCGGAGATCGGCTCCGAGGGGCGCAACTTCCAGTTCTGCCGCCACCTGGTGATGTTCGACCTGCCGTTGCATCCCGACCAGCTGGAGCAGCGCATCGGTCGCCTCGACCGTATCGGCCAGCGCCACGCCATCGAGATCCACGTGCCGGTGTTCACGGCCAGCCCCGGCGCGAAGCTGCTGCACTGGTTCCGCGACGGCATGGACGCCTTCAGCGCGCCCCACGGCATCGGCAGCGAGATCTTCGATGCCTTCGGTGATGCCCTGGCTGACGCCCTGCTCGACGACGAGGCCCTCGAGGAGGTGATCACGGAGACCCGGGCACTGTTCGAGAGCCGCCTCGCCGAGCGCGAGGCCGGCCGCAACCGCCTGCTGGAGCTCAACGCCTGCCGGCACGAGCGTGCCGAGGCGGTAGCCGCGGCGATCGGCGAACTGGACGAGGACCGTGCCCTGCCCCGCTATCTGGACCTGGCGCTGGATATCTTCGGCGTCGACAGCCAGGAGCTGGGCGGCGGCATCCAGCACCTGGTGGCCGGGCCGCAGATGCTCGATGGCCTGCCGGGACTGGCCAAGGGGGAAGAGGGCTTCTCGGCCACCTTCTCGCGCTCCCGGGCGCTGGCCCGGGACGACGTCCAGCGGCTCTCCTGGGAGCATCCGATGGTGCGCGAGATAATGGGCCGCATCCTCGACGGCAGCATGGGCAACACGGCACTCGCGCTGCTCCGGCATCCGTCGCTGCCGCCCGGGCGGGTCATGGTGGAGCTGATCTACCGCACACACTGCCCGGCGCCCAGGAAGCTGCACCTCAACCGCTTCCTGCCACCCACCGCGGTGCGCGTGCTGCTCGACGAGTCCGGTGCCAACCTGACCGACAAGATCTCCTTCACCGGGCTCTCGAAGAACCTGCAGAAAGTGAAGAAGGCCATGGCCCGGGACCTGATCCGCAGCCGCCTGGAGATGCTGCGCGAGCTTCTCGACCGCGGCGAGGGCGAGGCGGAACGCGAGCTGCCCTCCATCGTCGAGGCGGCCCAGGGGCGCATGCGCGAGGAGCTCGATGGCGAGCTTTCGCGCCTCACTGCCCTGGCGCGGCGCAACCCGGCGGTGCGCGACGACGAGCTCGAGGCACTGCGCGCCGAGCGCGCCGCTCTTGACGAGGCCATCGAGGGCACCCGCCTGCGCCTGGACGCCGTACGGGTCATCGTGACTGTAGGGGAAGAGAGCCGCTAAGCCAGGATATCGGCCAGGGCGGCTTCCAGGGTCTCGTACTCGAAGCGGAAGCCGGCCTCCTGGAGCCGCTTGGGACGCATGTCGGCGCCGGTAAGCAGCAGCCGCGCCATCTCGCCGAAGGCGGTCTCCAGGACGATGGCCGGCACCGGGAAGAGCGCCGGTCGCCCCAGCTGCTTCGCCAGAATGCGGGTGAATTCGGCGTTGGTGACCGGGTGTGGTGCGCTGCCGTTGAAGGGCCCCTCCAGGTCATCACGCTCGAGCAAAAAGAGGATGGCGCGCACCAGGTCTTCCCGGTGCACCCAGGGCATGAACTGCTTGCCGCTGCCGAGGCGCCCACCCAGCCCCAGCTTGAAGGGCGGCAGCATCTTCTGAAGGCTGCCGCCGCCCTGGTCGAGTACCAGGCCGATGCGCAGCCGGACGACCCGTAGACCGAAGGCTTCGGTCTCCCGGGCAGCCTCCTCCCAACGCCGGCAGAGGCGGTGGGCAAACTCGTCGTGGGGCGGCGTCTCCTCGGTCACCTCGCGATCACTCTGGTCACCGTAGTAGCCCATGGCCGAAGCGGAGACCAGGGCCCGCGGCACCCGCGCGCCGGTCTGCTGGAGCTGCTCGCAGAGACCCACCAGCTCGCGGGTGGCATTCAGCCGTGAGTCGAGCAGTTTCTCCTTCTGATCATCGCTCCAGCGCTTGGCGGCGATGGACTCGCCGGCCAGGTTGACCAGGGCCTCGGGCGGAGTGTCGACAAAGTCCAGCGCCGAGCGCCGCACATCCACCTCCTCGGGGAGCCGACGGCGCGCCGCGGCGGGATCCCGCGAGACCACCTGCACCCGGTGCCCCGCCTCTACCAGCCGCTGGCACAGGCGCTGGCCCACGAAACCGCTTCCTCCGGTGATCAGCACGCGCATCTGGGTCTCCTCGTATCCGTGATGAGTTATACAGCTGTTGTACACTTCTGCTAGTCTAGCGGAAAACCATCCTGTGAGGGTGCCATGACTCAGCCCCGGAGCAATACCGCCATCATCGGCGCCGGCATCGCCGGCCTGGCCTGCGCCCGCGCGCTGGAGGCCGCCGGCCGCCCGGTGACCCTGTTCGACAAGGCCCGCGGGCCGGGGGGGCGCATGTCGAGCCGCCGGCTGCCCGCGGCCAGCCTGGACCTCGGTGCCCAGTTCCTCAGCGTGCGCGACGCCACCTTCGCCGAGGCGGTCGAGGCGTGGCGCGAGGCGGGCTGCCTGGCCGAATGGCCCACCTCGCTGTGGTCCGCCGAGGAGGAGGGCTGGCAGCGCCATCGTGACGACCTGCTGCGGCTGTGCGGTACCCCGCGCATGAGTGCGCTCACCCGCCACCTGGCGGAGGGGCTCGAGCTTCACGCCGAGACCCGCATCGAGCGCCTCGAGCATGACGCCCAAGCATGGCGGCTGGTGGACGCCAGGGGCGAGCGCCACGGCCCCTTCGCCCGGGTGGTTATCAGCGCCCCGAGCCCCCAGGCCGAGGCGCTGTTGGAACCCCACGATACAGCCCTGGCCGAGGCCTGCGCGGCGGTGATCCAGCGCCCCTGCTGGGCCGCCTGGGCGCTGTTCGATGCCCCGCTGCCCGCGCTCTCAGGCGTCGACCCGGACTGGCAGGCGGTACGCATGAACGAGCCGGCACTGCGCTTCGTGGTCCGCAACCACCTCAAGCCCGGGCGTGGCGGCCAGGGCGAGAGCCTGACGCTGCTGGCCAACCTCGAATGGAGCGAGGCCCGCCTGGAGGATGGCCCCGAGACCATCGCCGAGGCACTGCTCGACGCCTTCCAGCGCGGCCTGCCCGGCGCTGCCACCCTGCCCGAGCCCAGCGCCATGGGCGCCCACCGCTGGCGCTACGCCCAGCCCGATGTGTTCGCCAGCGGCCAGGCGGTCAACCTCGACTACCGCCTCTCCGGCAACGGCCTGGCGCTGTGCGGGGATGGTTGGCGCGGACCCCGCATCGAGGACGCCTGGCTCTCCGGCCACCACCTGGGCGAGCTGCTGGCCGCCGAGGCAAGCCGATCCCCTTTCCCCACCCCTGATGCATCACGTCGCAAAGGACATCCTGCGCCATGACTGAGCCGACCCAGCACGGCGGCGAGACCCCGCTCTACCCGATTCGCGAGGTGTCGCGCCTCACCGGCGTCAATTCCGTGACCCTGCGAGCCTGGGAACGCCGCTACGGGCTGATCAAGCCGCGCCGCACCCCCAAGGGACACCGCCTCTACGCCCGCGAGGACATCGAACGGGTGGAGCAGATCCTGCAGTGGCTCAACCGCGGCGTGCCGGTGAGCCAGGTGCGCGAGCTGCTCGATCGTCCCGATATCGCCGAGGCCGAATCGCCGCCCCCCGACCCCGGCGACTGGCCCGCACAGCGCAGCCGCCTGGTCGGCGCCGTGGAAGCGCTGGACCTGGCGCGACTCGACACCCTCTACGCCGAGTCGCTGGCGCTCTACCCGGTGACCACCTGCGTGGTCGAGCTGTGGGCGCCGGCGCTGCGCGACCTGGAGGAGCGCTGGGGCGAGCGCCTGGGCGACGAGCTGCAGCGCCGCACCCTGGAGTCCTTCCTGCGCACGCGCATCGGCATGCGCCTCTATCACGGCAATGGCCGGGCCACGGGGCCGACCCTGCTGGCCATGCCGCTGCCCGACGACCCCGGCACCCTGTGGCTGCTGCTGGCCGCCCTGGTGGCCGGCGATCGCGGCCTGCGCGTGCAGCTGCTCGACGTTGCGCCGCCATTGGGCGAACTGCCCCTGGCGGTGGAGCGCCTGGGCGCCAGCGGCGTGCTGCTGGCCGGCAGCCACGCCGGGCGCACCGACCTGATCCGCCGCCAGCTGCCGCGCCTGTCAGAACAGCTGGCGGTACCCCTCGGGCTGTGCGGCCCGGTGGCACGCATCCGCCAGGCCGAGCTCGACGACAGCGGCGTGGCGGTGCTGGGTGATGACCTCGGCGAGGCGATCGCCCGGCTGCAGACCCTGCTGCCCATTGCCTGACAAGGCCGACGACGGAGCGACCATGACCCCGACCCTGATGTGGTTTCGCAGCGACCTGCGCCTGCAGGACAACCGCGCCCTGGCCGCCGCGGCCCGCCGCGGGCCGGTGGTGGCGGTGCATCTGCGCGCCCTGCCCCACTGGCAGCGCCACGGCCACGGCGCCAACCAGCTCGAATTCCGTGCCCGCGGGGTGGCGGCGCTCAAGGCGGGGCTGGAAGGGCTCAACATCCCGCTGCTGCATCGCGATATCGACGACTTCGCCGAGGCACCGGAGACGCTGCTGGCCATCGCCCGGGAGACCGGCGCCAGCGGGCTGCACTTCAACCGCGAGTATCCGGTGGACGAACTCGCCAGGGACGCCGCGGTGATCGAGGCCTTCCAGGCGGCGGGACTCGAGGCCCATGGCCACCATGACGCCGTGGCCTTTGCGCCGGGGGAACTGCTCACCGGCAAGGGCGACTACTACGGGGTCTTCACCCCCTTCGCCAGGGCCTGGCACCGCCAGCTCAGCGTCGAGCGTCTGGCGCTTAGCGACACCCCCGCTCCCCAGGCCCACACCGGCATCGAGAGCGACCCGCTGCCGGCACTGCCCGAGCTTGCGGACTCCCCCATCGACGGCCGCCAGTGGCCCGCCGGCGAGGAGCCCGCCGCGGATCGCCTGGAGCGCTTCCTGCGCTTCCGCGGCCGTCACTATGCCCGCCAACGCGACTTCCCGGCCATTCGCGGCACCAGCGAACTCTCTCCCTACCTGGCGCTGGGCATGATCTCCCATCGCCAGTGCCTGCAGGCGGTGCTGGCCGAGAACGATGGCACCCTGGCCGAGGGCGACGAGGGACTCGTCGCCTGGGTCAATGAGCTGGTGTGGCGCGAGTTCTATCGCCATGTGGCGGTAGGCTTCCCGCGGGTCTGCCGCCACCGCCCCTTCCAGCGCCATACCGAGGCGCTGGCCTGGCGCGACGACGAGGCGGGCTTCGCCGCCTGGTGCGAGGGGCGCACAGGTTATCCCATCGTCGATGCCGCCATGCGTCAGCTCGTTGCCACCGGCTGGATGCACAATCGCCTGCGCATGATCACCGCCATGTTCCTCTCGAAGCACCTGCTGATCGACTGGCGCCGCGGCGAGGCCTTCTTCCTGCGCCACCTGGTGGACGGCGAGTTCTGCGCCAACAACGGCGGCTGGCAGTGGGCCGCTTCCACCGGCACCGACGCCGCCCCCTACTTCCGCATCTTCAACCCCACCACCCAGTCGCGCCGCTTCGACCCCGACGGCACCTTCCTCGCCGAGTGGCTGCCGGAGCTCACCGCGCTGCCGGCGAAGGCGCGCCATGACCCGCCCCGGGACCTGCTCGGTGGCACCGGCTATCCGGCGCCCATCGTCGACCACAAGGCGGCCCGCGCCCGCGCACTGGACGCCTTCAAGGCCCTGAAGAGCGACTGAGAAGCGCGACAGAGCCCCGGAGACCCACCATGCCCATCGACCCCCAGCTGGAGGCCTTCTGCGCCTTCTTCAATAAGCTCGACAAAAGCTGTACAAATAAACTTCACGAGTTCTATACTCATGACGTCGTCTTTCAGGACCCGCTGCACCGGATAGAGGGCTCGGAGGCACTTGAGCGGTACTTCTCCGCCTTGTACAGCAACGTGACAGCTTGCCGCTTCGCCTTCCACGAGCGGCAGTGCAACGGTCGGGAGGCCTTCGCCACCTGGACGATGCACCTGACCCACCCGCGGCTCGCGGGCGGCAAGGAGTACACGGTCGAGGGGTGCTCCCACCTCACCTTCGCGGAAGACGGCAGCGGTAGGGTCGCCCGCCATCGCGACTACTTCGATGCCGGCGACCTGCTGTATGAACGGCTGCCGCTGCTGGGCGGCGCCATTCGACTGATCAAGCGCCGGCTCGACGCCTGAGGGCAGCGGCCCCGGGCACGGCAACGACCACCACCCCGGAGGCTCCATGTCCGACCCACAGCGCATCTGGCTCACCGGTGCCACCTCAGGCATCGGCCGCGCCCTGGCCGAACACCTGCTGGCCCGCGGCCACCGTGTGGCACTCAGCGGACGCAATGCGGCGGCCCTCGACGCACTGGCCGCCGACCATGCCAACGCCCTGGCGCTGCCTCTGGATGTCACCGACCGTGCCGCGGTGCGCGACGCCGGCGGACGCCTCGAGGCGGCCTTCGGCGGACTCGACCGGGTGATCCTCAACGCCGGTACCTGCGAGTACCTGGAGGCGGGCGACTTCGACGTGGACCTGGTGGAGCGGGTCTTCGCCGCCAACTTCCATGGCGCCGTCTACTGCATCGACGCCGCCCTGCCGCTGCTGCGCCGCGCCCGCGCCGAGGGCGGACAGCCGCTGCTCGCCGCCACCTCCAGCGCCGCCGCCTACCTGCCGCTGCCCCGGGCCGAGGCCTACGGTGCCTCCAAGGCGGCGCTGAGCCACTTCCTGGAGTCGCTGCGCCTCGACCTCGCCGGTGAAGGCATCGGCGTCAGCGTGATCCATCCCGGCTTCGTGCGTACCCCGCTCACCGACCGCAATGACTTCCCGATGCCCATGCGCGTGGAGGTCGACGCGGCCGCCGAGGCGATCATCAAAGGGCTCGACGCCCGCCGCCTGGACATCCACTTCCCGCGCCGCTTCACCCTGCTGGTCAAGCTGGCGGGCATCCTGCCCGCCTCGCTGCGCTACCGGCTGGGGCGGCGCATGACGCGACCCGAGGCCGCCACGGAGACCCGCCCATGAATGCTCGCTCCCCCCATCCCATGGACAGGCGGCGCATCGCCGTGGTCGGCAGCGGCATCGCCGGCATGGCCGCCGCCTGGTACCTGTCGGGTCGCCATGAGGTGACGCTGTTCGAGGCCGAGGCGCGCCTGGGCGGCCATACCGCCACCGTGGATGTGGAGCTCGAGGGTCGCCACTACGCCATCGATACCGGCTTCATCGTCTTCAACGACTGGACCTATCCGCACTTCCAGCGGCTGATGCAGCGCCTCGGGGTGCTCACCCAGCCCACCGAGATGAGCTTCTCGGTGCACGAGACGAGCCGAGACTTCGAGTACAACGGCCACACCCTGGCCAGCCTGTTCGCCCAGCGGCGCAACCTGCTGCGCCCCAGCTTCTACGGCCTGCTGCGCGAGATCCTGCGCTTCAATCGCGAGGCGATACGGGCCATGGACGAGGGCACGCTCAACCCTGCCATGACACTGGGCGAATGGCTCGAGGGCAACGCCTTCGGCGAGGCCTTCCAGCGCCGCTACCTGCTGCCCATGGGAGCGGCGATCTGGTCGGCGAGCCTGAGCGACCTGCGCGACTTCCCGTTGCAGTTCTTCGTGCGTTTCTTCCGTCACCACGGCCTGCTCTCAGTCAACGACAGGCCCCAGTGGCACACCCTGGTCGGCGGCTCGCGCAGTTACATCCCACTGCTCACCGCGCCCTATGCGAGCCGCATCCGCCTGTCGACACCGGTGCGGGGCATCCGCCGGCTGGCTGACGGCGTGGCGCTGCGCAGCGATCTGGGAGTCGAGCACTTCGACGAGGTGGTGATGGCCTGCCACGCCGACCAGGCGCTGGCGCTGCTGGAGGACCCGAACCCCGCCGAGCACGAGATCCTCGGCGCCCTGCCCTACCAGGACAACGAGGTGGTGCTGCATACCGACACCCGGCTGCTGCCGCGCCGCCGCCGCGCCTGGGCGAGCTGGAACTACCGCCTCGACGGCCGCGACGCGGCGGCCAGGGTCTCGGTCACCTACGACATGAATATCCTGCAGCGCCTGGAGGCGCCCCACACCTTCTGCGTCACGCTCAATGACAGCGCCGCCATCGCGCCGGAGAAGGTGCTGGGCCGCTTCACCTACGCCCACCCCCAGTTCACCCTGGCCGGCGAGGCGGCCAAGGCGCGCCACGCCGAGATCTCCGGCGCCGCCTTTCGCACCCACTACTGCGGTGCCTACTGGCGCAACGGCTTCCACGAGGACGGCGTGTGGAGTGCCCTGCGCGTGGCCCATGCCCTGGGTGGTGACGAGGCGGGGCCCGAGGGCGTCGCGGAGTTGCTGAGCCCGGTGGAAAGGGAGGCGGTGCACGCATGATCGACACGCCCCGCTCACGCATCTACCGCGGCGAACTGCGCCATCGCCGCTTCCTGCCGCGCGAGCACGCCTTCAGCTACGGGGTATGGATGGCCTGGCTCGACCTCGACGAGCTGCCCGAACTGTTCGACGGAGTGCCCGGCTTCAGCGCCCGGCGCCCCGCACTGGCGCGCTTCCGTCGCGAGGACTACCTGGCTCCCCACGACCGGCCATTGAAGCAGGTGGTGCGCGAGGAGCTGGAGCGCCAGCTGGGCAGCGCACCGGATGGCCGTATCTGTGTGCTCACCCAGCTGCGCACCCTGGGCCTGGGCTTCAATCCCATCTCGCTCTACTACGCCTTCGACGCCGCGGGCGCGCTGCGCGCGGTGTTGGGTGAGGTAAGCAACACTCCCTGGGGAGAGCGTACCCGTTATGCCTGCGCGGTGGACCCGGCCCGCCACTCCCACGGGGCCGAGTTCGCCAAGGCGATGCACGTCTCCCCCTTCAACCCCATGGACATGACCTACCGCTGGCGCTTCAGCACCCCTGACGAGCGGCTACTGATGCACATGGAGAACTGGCGCGAGGGCGAATGCCACTTCGACGCCACCCTGACCCTGACCGCCCGCCCGGCGACCCGCCGCGTGCTGCTCTTCACCCTGGCGCGCCAGCCGTGGATGAGCCTCAAGACCCTCGCCGGCATCCACCTCGAGGCGCTGCGCCTGTGGGCCAAGCGCGTGCCGATCCATGACCATCCCGGCCCCGATGCCGACCGTTAGCAGGAGAGACCGACGTGAACACGCTGCGCTCCGCCACCGCCACCCGTCCCCTCGCGGACGGCGCCGACCGCCTGACCCGCTGGCTGCGCCCGCGACTGCTGGCCCAGCTTGACCGCCTGGAGGGCGGTCAGGTCACCCTGATCGAGGGGCATCACCGCCACCGCCTGGGCCAGGGCGGGCCGCTCGCCGTCACCCTGGTGGTGCGCGACAGTCGGGTGTGGAAGCGCCTGGCGCTGGGCGGCACCGTGGGGGCAGCGGAGGCCTACATGGATGGCGACTGGGATGCCGACGACCTGGTCGCCCTGGTGCGGCTGTTCGCCGCCAATCTGGAGCGGGTCAACGGCGAGATGGAGAATGGTCCGGCGCGGCTGGGCCGCTGGTTGCTGGCCGGCCTCTATCGCCTGCAGCGCAACAGCCTCTCGGGCTCGCGGCGCAACATCGCGGCCCACTACGACATCGGCAACGAGCTGTTCGCGACCTTCCTCGACCGTGACCACCGCATGTACTCCAGCGCCGTCTTCCCCTACCCCGGGGCGAGTCTGGAAGAGGCCTCCACCTTCAAGCTGGACATCATGCTCGAGCGGCTCGACGTGCGTCCCGAGCACCACCTGCTGGAGATCGGCACCGGCTGGGGCGGGCTCGCCATCCACGCGGCGAAGACCCGCGGCTGCCGGGTCACCACCACCACCATCTCCGAGGAGCAGTACGCGCATACCGCCCGGCGCATCGAGGAGGAGGGGCTCGGCGAGCGTATCACCCTGCTCAAGCAGGACTATCGCGAGCTCGAGGGGCGCTTCGATCGGCTGATCTCGGTGGAGATGATCGAGGCGGTGGGCCATCAGTACCTGGAGACCTACCTGGCCACCCTGGACCGCCTGCTCACCGACGACGGCCTGGCGATGCTGCAGGCGATCACCATCCGCGACCAGCGCTTCGAGGCCGCCAAGCGCGAGATGGACTTCATCAAGCGCCACATCTTCCCCGGCGGCTTCCTGCCCTCCCACCACGCCATCCTCTCCGGCCTGACGCGGCGCACCTCGCTCAATGTGCTGGCCCTGGACGAGATCGGCCCGCACTATGCGCGCACCCTGCACGAGTGGCGCCAGCGCTTCGAGGCCAGCCTGGAGACGGTGCGCAACCTCGGCTACGACGAGCGCTTCATCCGCATGTGGCGCTACTACCTCTGCTACTGCGAGGGGGGCTTCCTGGAGCGCACCATCGGCACCTGTCACCTGCTGCTGGCCAAGCCCGGCGCTCGTCCGGCCCCGCTCACCGGCGTCCTGGCCACGGCCGATGCCTGAGGCCGTGGCCCGACGCCCCGGCAAGGTCCGCCTGGTGGCCAACCTGATCGCCTTCGAGGCGGGCTGGACGGCCTGCGTGCTGGGCGGCAGCCTGGTGGGCGCGATGGTGGCCGGCGCGCTCCTCGCCGCCCACCTGCGCTGGGTGGCACGCCCGGGGGAGTGGCGCTGGCTCGCCGGCTTCGCCCTGCTCGGCCTGGCGGTGGACGGCGGCCTGGCGCTGGCCGGCGGCTTCGCCTTCACCGAGACGCCCCTCATCCTCGGCCTGCTGCCAGCCTGGCTGTGGCTGCTGTGGCCACTGTTCGCTACCCTGCTGCATCACTCCCTGGCCTGGCTGTGGTCCCGACCGCGGCTCGCCGTCGTGGGTGGCGCCATCGGCGGCCCGCTCTCCTACTACGCCGGCGCCGAACTCGCCGGAGTGACCCTCGCCCCCTGGCTGCTGCCCGCCCAGGCGCTGGTCTGGGCCGGCCTCTGCCTGTGGCTATGCAGGCGACTCGGCGGTCATCTCGCCTCCCCACACTGAGGTCATCGAGGTATCGTGGGCGCCTGGACACTCCAGCTGGCGTGCATTCCCCCTGCACGGACAGTAGACTAGGCCCCTAACAACATTCGACTCTCGGAATGACTCTCAGTGACCAAGCAACACTCCTTCGAACGCGATGAACTGCTGGCCTGCTCGCGAGGCGAGCTGTTCGGCCCCGGCAACGCCCAGCTGCCGGCTCCCAATATGCTGATGCTCGACCGCATCACCTCCATCACCGAGGATGGCGGCGAGCACGGCAAGGGGGAGCTGATCGCCGAGCTCGATATCCATCCCGACCTGTGGTTCTTCGACTGCCACTTCCCCGGCGACCCGGTAATGCCTGGCTGCCTGGGCCTGGATGCCATGTGGCAGCTGGTGGGCTTCTACCTGGGCTGGCTCGGCCATCCCGGCCGGGGGCGTGCCCTGGGCTGTGGCGAGGTGAAGTTCACCGGCCAGATCCTGCCCGATGCCTCCAAGGTCACCTACCGTATCAATATCAAGCGCATCATCACCCGGCGCCTGATACTCGGCATGGCCGACGGCACCGTCTCCGTCGACGGCCGCGACATCTACCAGGCCAACGACCTGCGGGTCGGCCTGTTCACCTCCACCGCGAACTTCTGACCAGGAGGCTTCCATGCGACGAGTGGTAGTCACCGGCCTGGGCATCGTCTCCTGCCTGGGCAACGACCGACAGCAGGTTCTAGAGGCGCTCAGGGAAGGGCGCTCCGGCATTCGCTTCAAGGAGGAGTACGCCGAGCGAGGCTTCCGTAGCCAGGTGGCCGGCGTGGTCGATATCGACCTCGACGCCCTGGTCGACCGCAAGCTGCGCCGCTTCATGGGCGACGCCGCGGCCTACGCCTATGTCAGCATGGCCCAGGCCATCGAGGACTCGGGCCTGGCCCCGGAACAGGTCTCCAACGAGCGCACCGGCCTGATCGCCGGCTCCGGTGGCGCCTCCAGCGCCAATCAGGTGGAGGCCGCCGATGTGCTGCGCGAGAAGGGGCTGCGCCGGGTGGGGCCCTACCGGGTCACCCGCACCATGGGCAGTACCGTCTCCGCCTGCCTGGCCACGCCGTTCAAGATCAAGGGCGTGAACTACTCCATCTCCTCCGCCTGCGCCACCTCGGCACACTGCATCGGCAACGCCGTGGAGCAGATCCAGATGGGCAAGCAGGATGTGGTCTTCGCCGGCGGCGGCGAGGAGGAGCACTGGACCCTCTCCTGCCTGTTCGACGCCATGGGTGCCCTCTCCACCCACTACAACGACACCCCGGACAAGGCCTCGCGCCCCTATGACCAGGCCCGCGATGGCTTCGTCATCGCCGGCGGTGGCGGGATGCTGGTGCTCGAGGAGCTGGAGCACGCCCGGGCTCGCGGCGCGAAGATCTACGCCGAGGTGACCGGCTACGGCGCCACCTCCGATGGCCACGACATGGTCGCCCCCTCGGGCGAGGGCGCGATGCGCTGCATGCGCCAGGCCATGGCCACGGTGGACGGCAAGATCGACTACATCAACACCCACGGCACCTCGACGCCGGTGGGCGATGTGGCCGAGCTCAAGGCGATCCGCGAGGTGTTCGGCGACTCGACCCCGGCGATGAGCTCCACCAAGTCATTGACCGGCCACTCCCTGGGCGCCACCGGCGTGCAGGAGGCGATCTACTCGCTGCTGATGATGGAGAACGACTTCATCGCCGCCTCGGCCAATATCGAGACCCTCGACGAGCAGGCCGACGGCTTCGATATCGTGACCCAGCGTCGCGACGGGGTGAAGGTCGAGCGCGTGCTCTCCAACAGCTTCGGCTTCGGCGGCACCAACGCCTGCCTGGTGCTGGAGAAGTTCCGGGACTGATCCTCGGTTCAGCGTGACCCGCAAAGCAAGAGGCGCCCCATCGGGGCGCCTCTTGCGTTGGTGGGCCTACCGTCTCGGGTACGAACCACCGCGGTGCACTGATGAACTCAGGCCGGCTCTCTTGCCTCGTTACGCACCGGCCGCGGCACCTCGGAGATCTCCGCCAGGGTCGCCTCGATCCACGCCTCGGTCTCGGCCAGCACCTCCTCCGGCGTTCGCCCTGCGGTCTCGATGGGCTCGCCCACCACCAGCGTCAAGCGTCCCGGATTCTTCACCCAATGGCGGCCCGGCCAGCGCTCGCCGGCGTTGTGGGCCACCGGCACCACCGGCACCCCGGCACGACAGGCGATCACCGCACCGCTCTTGTTGTAGCGCTTGCGGCTGCCCGGAGTGACCCGGGTGCCCTCGGGGAAGATCAGCACCGACAACCCCTCCTCCAGGCGCTGCTTGCCCTGGGTGAGCACCTGCTTGATGGCCCGGGAGGGACGCGAGCGGTCCAGGGCGATGGGGTGCAGCAGCCGCAGGCCCCAGCCGAAGATCGGCAGGTTCAGCAGCTCCTTCTTGAGCACCGTGCACACCGGCGGGTGCAGCAGCTGCAGGTAGACGGTCTCCCACTCCGACTGGTGGTTGGCCAGTATCACGCAGGGCCCGGCAGGCAGGCGCTCTCGCCCGTGGAAGTCATAGCGCACGCCGACCACCAGCCGGAACCAGCTGATGATGAAGTGGTTGTAGAGGTTGAGCAGGCGATAGCGGGAGCCCAGCGGCAGGAAGGGCGCCGGCGGCAGGAAGAGTACGCCGCACACCAGCATGGCGATGAAGTAGCCCAGGTAGAAGATCAGGCTGCGCAGCACGTTCATGACGCGCCCTCCTCCTCGCCACACGCCGGCGTATTGGCCCGGCACCAGGCGTCGAGCATGTTGCCGAGTTCCAGACGCCAGGGCTTCTGGTGCACGCCGAAGACCTCCAGCACCCGCCGGCAGTTGAGCACGCGGCGCAGAGGATGGTCGTGATGATGGTGCAGCGCGCGTAGCGGGCCCAGCTCGCGATGGTCACCGCGTCCCTCCAGGCGAGTGGCCAGCTGGGTGCGCACCACCGAGACGAAGGTATAGACGCTCACCGGCTCGGTACCGGCCAGGTGGTAACTGCCCCAGGCACCGGCGCCATACTGCTGCTGCTGGAGCATGCCGATCAGCGCCAGGGCCACCGCATCCGCCGAGGTGGGACAGCAGGTCACATCGGCCTCGCCGCGCACCTCGCCGCCGGTGATCAGGGTGTCGATCAGCTCATTGAGCCAGGCGTGGCTACCCTCCAGGGCGAACAGCGGCCCCACCCGCACGATCAGGTGATGGGGATGCTCGGCACGGATGCGGTCTCCGGTGGCCACCAGGCGCCGCAGGCTCTCGTCCCGCGGGCGCGGGATCACATGCTCGTCGATGGGCTCGGCGAAGCCATCCTCGTAGAGCTGGTCGGAGACGCACCACACCAGCGGGATATCCGCCTCGCGACACGCCTCCATGCAACGTTCCACCGCCTCGGCATGGGCCGTCACCTCGGCCGGCGCGGCGACGATCGGCCGCGACAGCGGCGGAATCACCAGGGCATCCGGGGCAACCTCCGCCAGCCGGGCGGGGTCCAGCTCCATGCCCTCCTCGATGGTCAGTCCGGTATCCGAGCGGCGGTTGGCCTCCCGGACCAGGGCCAGACTCAGGCAGTGGCCGGCATCCAATACCAGCAGCTTCACTCGCGCACCTCCCTCGGCATACCGTCAGCGGACCAACGAATTAGAATGGGATCTCGTCGTCGAAGTCATCGAAGCTGCCCGGGTCGGGTGCCCCGAAGTTGCCGCCCTGCTGCTGACCGCCGCCAGGCTGGCCGCCCTGGGCAGGACGCTGCGGGGGCTGCTGGGCGGGCTGCTGCGAGGGACGCTGCGGCGCTCCACCACCGAAGCCACCGCCCTGCTGGGGTGCCCCGCCCGGCTGCCCACCTCCCTGGGGCTGGCCACCATAGCCGCCCTGCTGAGGCTGGCCGCCATAGCCACCCTGCTGGGGCTGGCCACCCGCAAAGCCGCCGCCCTGGAAGTCACCACCACCGCGGGAGTCGAGCATCTGCATGTCGTTGACCACGATCTCGGTGGTGTAGCGATCCTGCCCGTCCTGCCCCTGCCACTTGCGGGTCTGGAGGCGGCCTTCGACATAGATCTTGCTGCCCTTCTTGAGATACTGCTGGGCGATCTCGGCGGTCTTGTTGAACAGCACCAGGCGGTGCCACTCGGTACGCTCCTGGCGCTGGCCACTCTGGCGGTCCATCCAGGTATCGGTGGTGGCCAGGTTGAGGTTGGCAATGGCAGTGCCGGAGGGGCTGAAGCGCACCTCGGGATCCTGCCCCAGATTGCCGATGAGGATGACCTTGTTGATGCCACGGGCCATGAGGGACTCCTTGTGATCTTGAGTACGATGTCTTGAGTACGTTGTCTTGAGCACAGCGCCATGGATGCGCTGTCATGCATGCATCGTGTCGCGGGCCGGGGCCGCCGCCTGGCGCCCCGCGCCATGAAGTGAAGGGCACGCCGTCAGGCGCGCTCCCTTCCCGTATCGATCAGTCTTGCCAGCGCCTCCTCGTCGAGGCGTTGGCGATCCACCTTGAGGTAGGCCAGGCGCTCCTCGGGGACGATCAGCACGTCCTCCACACCGGCCACCTCGGCGAACCTGGCCATCAGGGTCTCCAGGGCATCATCGCCGTGATCGTCGTCGAGTGCCACCACCTCGCTGACCAGGTGTGGCGGCTGACGCATGCCCACCATTACCGCCAGCCAGGCCGCGGTCAACACGGCGGCACCCAGGAAGACGGCCGGCAGCCCCCACTGCTGGGAGAGGGCCCCGCCCAAGACGCCGCCCAGGAAGGCCCCCAGGAACTGGCTGGTCGAGTAGACCCCCATGGCGGTGCCCTTGGCCCCGGCCGGGGCCAGCTTGCTGATCATCGACGGCAGCGTGGCCTCGAGCAGGTTGAAACCGATGAAGTAGAGCAGCAGCCAGCCGAGCAGGCCCCATAGTCCGGCGCCGGCCCAGGTCATGCCCAGCAGGCTGGCCAGCATCGCCGTGATGGCCAGCAGGCACATCGCCTTCATCTGCCGGCGCTTCTCGGCGACCACCACCAGCGGCACCATGCCGACGAAGGCCAGCAGCATCACGCCCAGATAGGCCAGGCCGTGGCGCTCGGTGGGGAGCCCTGCTTCGAGCAGCCGGAACGGCACCGCGACAAAGATCGCCATCAGCACCAGATGCAGGGCGAAGATCGAGAGATCCAGGCGCAGCAGGTCGGGGCGACCCAGGGTGCGGCCCAGCTGAGCGCGGTCGATGCCCACGTCGCGGTGACGCAGGCGACGCGGCGCAGGGGGCACCAGCCGCCACAGCACCGGCAGCCCCAGGGCAGCCAGGGCGGCGGTGAACCAGAACACCCCGGAGAGGCCGAAGTGGGTCGCCACCAGCGGCCCCAGGACCATGGCCACGGCGAAGGCCACACCGATGGAGAGGCCGATGGTGGCCATGGCCGCGGTGCGCACCTGTTCACGGGTCTGGTCGGCAAGCAGCGCCATGATCGCTGCGGCCACCGCACCGCTGCCCTGCAGGCAGCGGCCGAGGATCACCCCGCCGATGGTATCGGCCATTGCCGCCACCACGCTGCCCAGCAGGAACAGCACAAGCCCGGCGGCGATCACCGGCTTGCGCCCCAGGCGGTCGGAGAGCAGCCCGAAGGGGATCTGCAGGGTGGCCTGGGTCAGGCCATAGATACCCAGCGCCAGCCCCACCAGCAGCGGCGTGGCACCGGCCAGGTCGTCGGCATACAGCGCCAGGACCGGCAGCACCATGAACAGGCCCAGCATGCGGGTGGCGTAGAGACCGGCCAGACCGGTGATGGCGCGCCGTTCGGCGGGGAGCAGCAGCCCGGAGACCTTGCGCATAGACGTAGCGATTCTTCCCTGGAGGGGCGCCATGCGCCCAGGAGTGGACCGCCTATTCTAGCGGTTTGCCACCTGCCGGGGAAAGCCGGCATCCACGACCGCTTTGCCGCCGCCGGGAGCCGGCCCGTATAATCGATCTTTTGCCGCGCTCTTTTGCCGAGCTCATGAGGTGGGAATGGACAGGATTCTGGTCAGGGGTGCGCGCACCCACAACCTGAAGAATATCGACGTCGAGCTGCCCCGCGACAGGCTGATCGTGGTCACCGGGCTCTCCGGCTCGGGCAAGTCATCGCTGGCCTTCGACACGCTCTACGCCGAGGGGCAGCGTCGCTATGTGGAGTCGCTCTCCACCTATGCCCGCCAGTTCCTGTCGATGATGGAGAAGCCCGACGTCGACCATATCGAGGGACTCTCGCCGGCGATCTCCATCGAGCAGAAATCCACCTCCCACAACCCGCGCTCCACCGTGGGCACCATCACCGAGATCTACGACTACCTGCGCCTGCTGTTCGCCCGCGCCGGGACCCCGCGCTGCCCGGAACACGGCGAGGACCTCGAGGCCCAGACCGTCTCCCAGATGGTCGACCAGGTGCTGGCACTGCCCGAGGGCAGCAAGCTGATGCTGCTCGCCCCGGTGGTCAAGGGACGCAAGGGCGAGCACCTGCAGCTGCTCGCCGAGCTGCGCGCCCAGGGCTTCGTGCGCGCTATGGTCGACGGCCAGGTGCTGGAACTCGACGACATTGCCCCGCTGGAGAAGACCCGCAAGCACGACATCAGCGTGGTGGTGGATCGCATCAAGGTGCGCGAGGGCCTGCAGCAGCGCCTGGCGGAGTCCTTCGAGACGGCGCTGGGCCTCGCCGACGGCGTCGCCATGGTCCACTTCATGGACGGCGAACAGGAGGACATCGCCTTCTCGGCACGCTTCGCCTGCCCGGTGTGCGGCTACTCCATCGCCGAGCTCGAGCCGCGCATGTTCTCCTTCAACAACCCCGCCGGCGCCTGCCCGACCTGCGACGGCCTGGGGGTACAGCAGGTGTTCGACCCCGACAAGCTGATCAGCCACCCGGAGCTCTCCCTGGCCGAGGGCGTGATCAAGGGCTGGGACCGGCGCAGCGTCTTCTACTTCAACCAGCTCCAGGCGGTAGCCGACCACTACCGCTTCACCCTGGAGACACCCTGGCAGGAGCTGGCCCGTCACGAGCGTGAAGTGATCCTCCACGGCAGCGGCCACGACGACATCGCCTTCCACTACGTCAACGATCGCGGCCGCAAGGTGACCCGGGAGCACCCCTTCGAGGGCGTGCTGCCCAACCTGCAGCGCCGCTACCGCGAGACCGAGTCGAGCATGGTGCGCGAGGAGCTCGCCCGCTACATCGCCGTGCAGCCCTGCCCGGCCTGCGAGGGCAGCCGCCTGCGCAAGGAGTCACGCCACGTCTACATCGACGAACACACCCTGCCGGAGATGGTACGCCTGCCCATCGGCGAGGCCTGGCGCTACTTCAAGGAGCTCGAGCTGCCCGGGCGCCGCGGCGAGATCGCCGTCAAGATCGTCAACGAGATCCATGCCCGCCTGGAGTTCCTGGTCAACGTGGGCCTCGACTACCTCAACCTGGAGCGCAGCGCCGACACCCTCTCCGGCGGCGAGGCCCAGCGCATCCGCCTGGCCAGCCAGATCGGCGCCGGCCTGGTGGGGGTCATGTATATCCTCGACGAACCCTCCATCGGCCTGCACCAGCGCGACAATGACCGGCTGCTCAAGACCCTGGAACACCTGCGCGACCTGGGCAACACCGTGATCGTGGTGGAGCATGACGAGGACGCCATCCGCGCCGCCGACCACGTGCTCGACATCGGCCCGGGGGCCGGGGTCCACGGCGGCCGGGTCATCGCCCAGGGGACCCCCACGGAGGTGATCGCCAACCCCGAGTCGCTCACCGGCCAGTACCTCGCCGGCACCCGGCGCATCGAGGTGCCGCCCTGGCGCATTCCCGGCAACCCGGAGAAGGTGGTGCGCCTGACCGGGGCCCGCGGCAACAACCTACAGGACGTCACACTCGAACTGCCGCTGGGGCTGTTCGTGTGCGTCACCGGTGTCTCCGGCTCCGGCAAGTCGACGCTGATCAACTCGACCCTGATGCCGATCGCCGCCCGCGAACTCAACCACGCCACCAGCCTGACGCCGGCGGCCCACGAGGGCATCGAGGGCCTCGATCAGCTCGACAAGGTGATCGACATCGACCAGAGCCCCATCGGTCGCACGCCGCGCTCCAACCCGGCTACCTATACCGGCATCTTCACGCCGATCCGCGAGCTCTTCGCCGGTACCCAGGAGGCACGCTCCCGGGGCTACAAGCCCGGTCGCTTCTCGTTCAACGTCAAGGGCGGACGCTGCGAGGCGTGCCAGGGCGAGGGCATGATCAAGGTGGAGATGCACTTCCTGCCTGACATCTACGTGCCGTGCGACGTGTGCAAGGGCAAGCGCTACAACCGCGAGACCCTGGAGATCGCCTACAAGGGGAAGAGCATCGATGAGGTACTGGGGATGACCGTGGAGGAGGCGCTGGAGTTCTTCTCGCCGGTACCGGCCATCGCCCGCCGCCTGCAGACCCTGCTCGATGTGGGCCTCTCCTACATCCGCCTGGGACAGAGCGCCACCACCCTCTCCGGCGGCGAGGCCCAGCGCGTCAAGTTGGCCCGGGAACTGGCCAAGCGCGACACCGGCAAAACCCTCTATATCCTCGACGAGCCCACCACCGGCCTGCACTTCGAGGACATCCGCCAGCTGCTCACGGTGCTGCACCGCCTGCGCGACCACGGCAACACCATCGTGGTGATCGAGCACAACCTGGACGTGATCAAGACCGCCGACTGGATCGTCGACCTGGGCCCCGAGGGCGGCGGCGGTGGCGGGCGCATCATCGCCGAGGGCACCCCGGAGCAGGTGGCCGGCAACGAGGCCTCCCATACCGGGCGCTTCCTCAAGCCGCTACTGGAGCGGGCCAAGGAGCACAAGGCGGAGAAGAGCACGGCGTAGGAGACTGGCGCAAGGAGCAAGGAGCAAGGAGCAAGGAGCAAGGAGCAAGGAGCAAGGAGCAGCATGCTCTGGCCATCTAGGCACCCATGGGTTTCCTTGTTACTTGAAACTGGCCGAAGGCCAGCCTTGCCACTTGCCACTCAATCGGGTAGGGGCCGGGGTCACCCCCGGCGCCCTCCCACACCACCAATGGGATGGAGTCCTCCCCACCCACCCTCGGCGCCAATGCGCCACACTGAGAGGGTAAGGCCACCGGCTGAGGAGCGCATCCCATGAACATTACCCGCGTTGGTGTCGACATTGCCAAGTCTGTCTTCCATGTCCACGGCGTCGATCGTCATGATCAGGTTCAATGGCGCGGCAAATACAAGCGTGACAAGTGGCTGGAGGCCATCGTCAACCGTGTCCCGGCAGGCGCCGAGATCGGCATGGAAGCCTGCGCGTCGTCCCACCATTGGGCGCGTGCGCTGCAGGCGCGTGGCTATCGCGCCAAGCTGATCGCCGCCCAGTTTGTCAAACCCTACGTCAAGAGCAACAAGAACGATCGCGTGGATGCCGAGGCGATCTGCGAGGCCATGGGCCGCCCCCACATGCGCTTCGTGGCCGTCAAGACGGTCGCCCAGCAGGACGTGCAGGCGGCGCATCGCATCCGCAGTGAACTGGTTCAGCAACGTACCGCCAAGGCCAACCAGATTCGTGGCCTGATCGGCGAGTACGGGCTGGTGGCGCCCACCGGCATCGGCCAGCTGCGCGCGGCCCTGCCAGGCTGGCTGGAGGACGCCGAGAACGGTTTGACCGATGACTTCCGTGCCCTGTTGGCGGGGCTCGCCGAGGATCTGCGCCACCTTGATGACCGAATCGTCGCGGTGACAGAACGCATCGAGCGCCACGCCCAGACAGACCCTGTCGCCAAGCGGTTGATGGCCCTGCGTGGCGTCGGCATCTTGACCGCCAGCGCGTTGGCCGGCGCCCTGGGCGACGCCCAGGCCTTCAAGCGCGGGCGCGATTTTGCCGCCTCGCTGGGTCTGACACCCCGGCAACACAGCACGGGAGGACGCGACCGCCTGCTGGGCATCAGCAAGCGCGGCGATAGCTACCTACGAACCCTGCTGACGCATGGCGCGCGCGCCGTGCTGCGTTACAGCAAGGGCAAGGAGGACAACCTCAGCCACTGGGTCAGACAACTGGCTGAGCGCAAGCATGCCAACGTGGCGGTCATCGCGCTGGCCAACAAGACGGCGCGCATCGCCTGGGCGATCACACGTCACGACAGTGACTATGACCCTGAGTTGGCGGCGCATGTGGCGTAACACCAACCCATTCAATTTACTTGATTTACAGTGAGATAACCCACCATCACGATTGCTGAGCATGCTGCAGATGGCGCACAGGTCGAACCGACGTCAGCAAACCCCTATATGCCTAAGAGCGAGTTGCTCGTACCACCGATTGGGAGCTGGCGTGCGGATAGCCCATCAGGGTCCGATGCCGTTGGTATCATTAGAAAGACCGGATATACGTGTGCAGTCGTACCTACCGTCCATCGTGCCCATGCTTGCAAACGGGGAGGACTCCATATACGGGCATACGGTTCCGTACCACGGCGGTTCACGAAGAACGACTAAGCCCTCTTGACCGTATCGAGTACCGAGATCAGACCCTGCTGCTCGAACCATTTCCGTGGCAAGGCCTGATTCATGTGCGAGGCACCGGCATTCCACCAGGGGCCTCGCCCGTTTCCCGCTGACTTCCACGCCCGCTGGTCGTCCAGACCCAGCGCCAGGAGCTTGTGACGCCGGGTCCGCGGGCGTTTCCATTGCCGCCAGATCACGCAACGCAGCCGGCGACGTATCCAACCATCCAGTGCTTCCAGCGGGCGCTTCACGTCAACGAGGGAGAAGTAGTTGGCCCAGCCCCGCAGGACTGGGACCAGCTCTTCAATGACTCGCCGTATGTTGCGCCCCCTGCCGCGCTTGAGGATCTCGCGGACACGCTGCATCAGGCGCTGCAGGCTGGCCTTGGCCAGCGTCAGCTTCGGCAGCTTGTGTCGGGTCAGCGTGTAGCCCAGGTACCCCCGGTTCCAGGGGCGGTCCACCGCACTCTTGTCGCCATTGACCGTCAGCCTGAGCGAGCTCTCGAGAAAATCACTCAGACTGGTCATGACGCGCTCGCCCGCTCGCCGACTCCTGACATACACCTGCAGTCGAGTCGCCCCGGGGAACTTCCCCCCGAGGCGCTCACAGAACCGTACGTGAACCTCTCAGCTCATACGGCTCTTCTTACCCAACCCTGCCCATACAGCAGCGGCCAGTGGGCAAACAGCCGAGGATTCTGTCGCGCCACACGGTCCAGCCAGTGACTGGCCCGCCGGCGATGCCCCCTCAACCGTTTAAACTTCTGGGTCGCCCACCTCACGAGTCGTCGATCAATCTGCCGCAGCGTCGGATATAGTGCCGACTTGTAGAAGGCACCATAATACCTGACCCAGCCCCTGATCCACGCGTTGAACATGTTCGCCAGGTCGCGTAACGACTTGTCACTGCGTAACTGCAGATTCCACCGTCGTACTGTCTGCCGAATGGCCTTCCCGGCCTTGTTGCTGATCGCCGGCGTGAAGTTGATGAAGAACTTCCCGTACCGATTCCTCGATCTCCGGGGCCGAAAGGTGTAGCCCAGAAAGTCGAAGCTGTGAACAGGGTAGTCCTGACGCCGATCGTCGTCCTTGCAATAGACGATCTTGGTCTTCTCCGGGTGGAGCTCCAACCCACACGCCGCGAAGCGTTCCTCCAGTGCGGCTTTCAGTTGCTCGGCCTGTTGCTGCGACCGACAGTGGCAGACCCCATCATCCGCATATCGCTCGAAAGGTACGCCGGGAAAGTGTCTCCCCATCCAGGCATCGAACGTGTAGTGCAGAAACAGGTTGGCCAACAACGGACTGACGACACCGCCTTGCGGCGTCCCACGATCACGTCTCAGGCACGTGCCATCCGGCATCATCACGGGAGCCGTCAGCCAGCGCTCCAGGTAGAGCAATAGCCAGCGCTCCTTGGCATGATGGCGCACGGCCTTCATCAGCATCTGATGGTCGATATTATCGAAGAACCCCTTGATGTCGAGGTCAACGACCCAGTCATATCGCCAGCAGCGCTTCCTGGCCTGTGCCAATGCCTGGTGCGCGGACTTGTTTGGCCGATACCCGTAGGAGTCGGGATGGAAATGCCACTCCAGTCTCGGCTCCAGGGCCTGCTTGACCACCATCTGGGCGATCCGGTCAGACACCGTGGGGATTCCCAGAGGCCGAGTCTTGCCATCGCTCTTCGGGATATCCACTCGCCTGACCGGTGGGGGCAAGTAGCTGCCTGACGCCAGCCGATTCCAGAGCTTGTAGAGGTTGTTGATCAAATTCCTCTCGAAGTCCTCGATCGTCTGGCCGTCGACACCCGCCCCACCCTTGTTGGCCTTGACTCGTTTGTAAGCTTCCCATACCTGACGCTTGGTAATGGGAAAGGGTTTTGCCTGGTTCATGAGCGTCCTCCCCCGAAGGGTTGCGCCCATGTCACAGGCTGGATAAGGCAACCCCTTCGCTCCCGTCCCATTACAGGACGCTCGTCACTACTACGGGTTGCTCCGCCCCTGTACCCCGCATCGGTACTCTCACACTCATGGGGTCTCCATTTGTGTTTCTCCCTTGGCATCGGGGTGACAGGTTCCCACGTTCCACACAAGAGCCTGGACTGCCCTCCCGCCACCTTCATGCCGGACGCCGTCTGGGCAGTCAGCAGGCGCCCCCCAGACTTGTCCCGGGGTAACGACCGCTCCCCGGTTTTGACGTCATTCCTACGCTTTCGACACGTCATCAGTGGTTCACTCACGTTCGGCTCTGCAGTCCTCACCTGACGAGCTCTTGGCTCGCCTTTTCCCATCTCGCTTCCCACCACCTCTCTTAAAGGCAGCAGTAGTGGGTGGTTTGGAGCCTCCGCCTGCACAGCGGCTCCGAGGGGCCCGCCCTCATCTCTTGTGCAGCATGGCTACGCAGCGAGCTTGTGCTCGGTTGCGCGCCTTCGTGGCACACTGTCATCGGCGTAGCGGCAGAAGCGGTGGCCGCGGCGTTCCAGTTCCTTGTCCACGTCGTCCAGCAGGATATTCGCCAGCAGCGGACTCAGTGGCCCGCCCTGGGGCGTTCCTTGCCGGCGTGGCGCGGTCAGGCCGTCCTGAAACAACCCGGCTTCCAGATAACGGCGGATCAAACGCAGCACCCGCTTGTCACGGACGCGGCGCGCAACCCGCGCCATCAGCAGGTCGTGGCTCACTCGGTCGAAGAAGGCTTCCAGATCGAGGTCGACCACCCAGCGGTGGCCGGCCGCCACGTGGGTCTTCATCGCCGCGACAGCCTGCTGGGCGCTGCGCTTGGGACGATAACCGTAGCTCGATTCGGAAAAGCCCGGATCGAAGATCGGCGTCAGTACCTGAAGCAGCGCCTGCTGGATCAGCCGGTCGGTGACCGTGGGGATGCCAAGCTGTCGCGTTCCGCCCTTGGGCTTGGGAATCTCGACGGCTCGGATCGGGCTGGGGTGGTACTCACCGGCCAGCAGCCGCTCGCGCAGCGTTGGCCAGCATTCCTTCAAGTGGTCGGCCAACTGGTCCGCCGTCATGCCATCGGCACCCGGCGCCCCTTTGTTGGCGACCACCCTTCGGTAAGCCCGCGCCATGTTGGCCTTTTCTACCACGGCCTCCATAAGCGGGGCGGGCTCCGCTTTCGTCCACGATGACGACGCCGGGATCGTCTCGACGCCCACCGGCTGGGACGCGGGGTTCCGCCCCTGCCCCTCTGGGTGGGGGGCGGTATCAGCGCCACTTTCTGTCTTCATGATCGATCCTCGAGACGTCATCGCCTACTCGCGGTTCTTCATGTTCGGCCCTTGGTGCCGCGGTGAACCGGCACTTACTATGGCCTCTGCTGACGTCTGGTGGCCCATCCCGTCGCCTCTCGACGCCGGTAGCACCGTGGCAGACCACCAGACCTCCCAGGGTAAGACGCGCGACCTTCCCGCTTATGCCTGTCGGATCTACGTCATGGCGTTCCGTGCAAGTACCGGGCTTTGGTGATGCTTGCCACCTCACCCCGCCATGCCGCCTCGTATCCGCTTCCTGTTCGTCAGGCCAGCGTTTTGCTTCGGGCTGCCTTCGGATTCCCCCTCACGGGAGACACCCTTGCCGTCAGCTAGCACTTCCCCTTGCCGGGCGTGCAGGGGACTTTCACCCCCAA
Source organism: Halomonas sp. C10-5 (assembly GCF_057169305.1). Taxonomy (NCBI): domain Bacteria; kingdom Pseudomonadati; phylum Pseudomonadota; class Gammaproteobacteria; order Oceanospirillales; family Halomonadaceae; genus Halomonas; species Halomonas sp. C10-5. The sequence continues at coordinate 416,809 of NZ_CP175665.1, read as the reverse complement.
GTCATTCCAAGGCACCACCCTTGGAAACAGCGCCAGTCAGGCGCTGCGCGCCATGCCTGGCGCACAAGAAAAAAACCGGCCCCTTGCGGGAGCCGGTTTTTCTTTACAGCGCTTGCCGTATCGCCGGAAGACCGGCCGAGGATCACTCCTCGGCGGCTTCCTCGTCCTCGACGACTGGACGGTCGACGAGCTCGACGAAGGCCATGGGGGCGTTGTCGCCGGTGCGGAAGCCGCACTTGAGGATACGGACGTAACCGCCCGGACGCTCGACGTAACGCGGACCCAGCTCATTGAAGAGCTTGCCGACCGCTTCCTTGGAGCGGGTGCGGCTGAAGGCCAGACGACGGTTGGCGACGCTGTCCTGCTTGGCCAGGGTGATCAGCGGCTCGATGACGCGACGCAGCTCCTTGGCCTTGGGCAGGGTTGTCTTGATGACCTCATGCTCGATCAGCGACACGCTCATGTTCTTGAACATGGCCTGGCGATGCGAGCTCGTACGATTGAGGTGACGACCACTCTTACGATGACGCATGGTTGTGATTCCTTACCAAACTGGGACTCGAGTCGGCGCTCACGCGGAGGCCTTGTCGTCCTTCAGGCTAGCCGGCGGCCAGTTCTCCAGCCGCATGCCCAGGGAAAGACCGCGTGCTGCCAGAACGTCCTTGATCTCGTTCAGGGACTTCTTGCCGAGGTTCGGCGTCTTGAGCAGCTCCACCTCGGTGCGCTGGATCAGATCGCCGATGTAGTAGATATTCTCGGCCTTCAGGCAGTTGGCGCTGCGAACGGTCAACTCGAGATCGTCTACGGGGCGCAGCAGGATCGGATCGATATGATCCTCTTCCTCCTCCACTTCCTGTTCCTTGTCGGCTTCAAGATCGACGAACGCGGCCAGCTGATCCTGCAGGATGGTCGCGCTGCGACGGATCGCCTCTTCGGGATCCAGGGTGCCGTCGGTTTCCAGGTCGATGATCAGCTTGTCGAGGTCGGTGCGCTGTTCGACACGCGCAGCCTCGACGCTGTAGGAAACGCGACGCACGGGGCTGAAGGTCGCATCCAGCTGCAGGCGGCCGATGGCGCGAGATTCGTCGTCGGCTCCGACACGCGCATCCGCCGGCTCATAGCCGCGGCCACGCGCCACCTTGAGCTGCATCTTCAGCTCGGCACCCTCGTTGACGTGGGCGATGACGTGGTCGGGATTGACGATCTCGACGTCATGGTCGAGGGCGATGTCGCCCGCAGTCACGACGGCCGGGCCCTGCTTGTTCAGCGAGAGCACCGCCTCGTCGCGGCTATGCATCTTGATCGCCACGTCCTTGAGGTTCAGGAGGATCTCGATGACATCTTCCTGGACGCCTTCGATCGCGCTGTACTCATGCTCGACGCCGCTGATCTCGGCTTCCACCACGGCACAGCCGGGCATGGACGAGAGCAGGATGCGACGCAGGGCATTGCCCAGCGTGTGGCCGAAGCCACGCTCGAAGGGCTCGAGCACGATCTTCGCGTGGTGTGCGCTGATCTCTTCGACCTTGATGTCGCGCGGGCGAAGAAACTCTGTCACTGAACGCTGCATATGAACACCTTTCAGGCTGCCAAACGGATACTGGGTACTCTAAGCCGGCCCCCGTGAAGGAGCCGGGCGCTAGCAGCGCTTACTTGGAGTACAGCTCGACGATCAGGGCCTCGTTGATGTCGGCAGTCAGGTCGCCACGCTCGGGCAGCGCCTTGAAGGTGCCTTCCATCTTCTTGGCATCGACCTCGATCCAGGCCACGTCGCCGCGGTTGGCGGCCAGGGCCAGGGCGTTCTGGATGCGCGCCTGATTCTTCGCCTTCTCGCGAACGGAGACCACATCACCGGGCTTTACCTGGTAGGAAGCCACGTTGACGGTCTTGCCGTTCACGGCGATGGCCTTGTGGCTGACCAGCTGCCGAGCCTCGGAGCGGGTCGAGCCGTAGCCCATGCGGTAGACGACGTTGTCCAGTCGGGATTCGAGAAGCTGCAGCAACACCTCGCCGGTCGCGCCCTTGAGACGGGCCGCTTCCTTGTAGTAGTTGCGGAACTGCTTCTCGAGTACGCCATACATGCGGCGCACTTTCTGCTTCTCGCGAAGCTGCAAGCCGTATTCGGAAATACGCTGACGGCGCTGGCCGTGCACACCCGGAATCTGCTCGGATTTGCACTTCTTCTCGAAGGGAGTGACACCGCTCTTCAGGAAGAGGTCGGTCCCCTCACGACGAGACAGTTTGCACTTCGGTCCAATGTAACGAGCCATGAATCTGTCTCCTTAAACGCGGCGTTTCTTCGGCGGACGGCAGCCATTGTGGGGAATGGGCGTCGCGTCAATGATGCTCTGCACGCGGAAGCCGGCGGCGTTCAGAGCGCGCACGGCGGATTCACGGCCAGGACCGGGGCCCTTGACCAGCACGTCGACGTTTTTCACACCATACTCGGCTGCAGCGGTCGCTGCACGCTCGCTTGCTACTTGAGCAGCGAACGGGGTGCTCTTGCGAGAACCACGAAAACCCGAACCACCGGCAGTTGCCCAGGAAAGGGCATTGCCCTGGCGGTCTGTGATCGTAATGATCGTGTTGTTAAAAGAGGCGTGGATATGCGCAACGGCATCCACCACCTGCTTTTTAACCTTCTTGCGATTGCTACGCGGGTTAGCCATGTTGATGATTCTTCCTGTCTTTACGCCAGAACGTGCGTGTTATTTGCGGATCGGCTTGCGCGGGCCCTTGCGGGTACGCGCATTGGTCTTGGTACGCTGACCACGCAGCGGAAGACCACGACGATGACGCAGACCACGGTAGCAACCCAGGTCCATGAGACGCTTGATATTCAGCGTCACATCACGACGAAGGTCACCCTCAACGGTGTACTTGCCAACCTCGGAACGCAGGGTGTCGATCTCTTCAGATGACAGTTCCTGGATCTTGGTGGTCGGCGCGATGCCGGACGCGGCACAGATATCCTGTGCACGAGTGCGGCCAATCCCGAAGATATAGGTCAGCGAGATCGCCGCATGCTTGTTGTCCGGGATATTGACGCCTGCAATACGGGCCATCAGCTTACTCCGAATATGTGAGCGGCTTGCTCGTTGGGTCTACTACAAAAGGCGCAACAGCATACCCCTTCACCCTGCAGAGGGCAAGGGGCATGCCGGCACCCGGTTCAGTGCAGTACCAGGTATCAGCCCTGGCGCTGCTTGTGCCGCGGCTCCGTGCAGATGACGCGGACGGCGCCATTGCGACGAATGATCTTGCAGTTGCGGCACATTTTCTTCACGGAAGCTCGAACTTTCATCGTTCCATCTCCAAAGTCGGCTAGCGAGGCGACCCCTGCGGACCGCAACGCGCCAGTTCGACGGGCGGCGCCTCAGCGCATGATGCCGCCGCCGCCGTAGCCTTTCAGGTTGGACTTCTTCATCACCGACTCGTACTGATGCGACATGAGGTGCGACTGCACCTGACCCATGAAGTCCATGATGACCACCACCACGATCAGCAGCGAGGTACCGCCGAAAAAGAACGGCACGTTCCAGGCCACGATCAGGAACTGGGGCATCAGGGAAACCGCAGTGATGTACAAGGCGCCGAACAGGGTCAGACGCGTCATGACCTTGTCGACGTAGCGAGCGGTCTGCTCACCAGGACGAATCCCCGGCAGGAAGGCACCCGACTTCTTGAGGTTGTCGGCCACATCCTTGGGATTGAAGACCAGCGCTGTGTAAAAGAAGCAGAAGAATACCACCGCCGCGGCAAAAAGCAAGATGTACAGCGGCTGCCCCGGGCCGAGGGCCTGGGACGCACGCTGCAGCCAGTCGAGGCCGTCACCGGCACCCACCCACTGACCCAGCGATGCCGGGAAGAGCAGGATACTGGAGGCGAAGATGGGGGGAATGACACCCGCCATATTTACCTTCAGCGGCAGGTAACTACTCTGGCCGGCGTACATCTTGTTGCCGACCTGACGACGCGGGTAGTTCACGGTGATGCGGCGCTGGCCGCGCTCGATGAACACCACGAAGGCCACTGTGGCCACGCCCAGGACACTGAGAGCCAGCAGCGGCAGGACGTTCCACGCCCCTTCGTTGCGGGCCAGCTCGAAGGCCTGGCCGACGGCGCCGGGCAGGCCCGCCACGATACCGGCGAAGATCAGCAGCGAGATGCCGTTGCCGATCCCCTTCTCGGTGATCTGCTCCCCCAGCCACATCAGGAACACCGCACCACCCACGAAGGTGACGATGGCGGTGAAATAGAAGCTGAAGTCGGCCGTATAGGCGATGCCCTGGCTCGCCAGGCCCACCGACATGCCGGTGGCCTGGACCAGGGCCAGGGCCACGGTACCGTAGCGGGTATACTGGCTGATCTTGCGTCGCCCGGCCTCGCCTTCCTTCTTGAGCTGTTCAAGATGGGGCGAGACCGCGGTCAGCAGCTGCATGATGATCGACGCCGAGATGTAGGGCATGATGCCCAGGGCGAAGATGCTCATGCGCTCCAGGGCGCCACCCGAGAACATGTTGAACATGCCGAGGATGGTGCCCTGCTGCTCCCTGAACAAGGCAGCGAGCTGGTCAGGATTCATACCGGGCACGGGGATGTGGGCACCGATGCGGTACACCACCAAGGCGAGGAGCACGAAGCGCAGACGCGCCCACAGTTCACCCAGACCGCTGCCCATCGCCGGCATTTTTCCTGACTTCGCCATTTAGTCCTCTACCTTGCCACCGGCGGCTTCGATCGCGGCACGGGCACCCTGGGTGACCTTGAGGCCGCGGACGGTAACCGCCTTGTTCAGATCGCCGGAGAGGATCACCTTCGCATGCAGCGTGGCGTCCTTCAGCACGTTGGCCTGCTTGAGGGTCTCGAGGGTGACCTCGTCACCGGCAACCTTGGCCAGTTCGGCCAGGCGCACTTCCTCGGAGACCAGCGACTTCGCGGAGGTGAAGCCGAACTTCGGCAGACGCCGCTGCAGCGGCATCTGACCGCCCTCGAAGCCGGGCTTGACGCTGCCGCCGCTGCGCGACTTCTGGCCCTTGTGACCACGGCCACCGGTCTTGCCCAGACCGGAGCCGATGCCACGACCGACGCGCTTCTCGGCGTGCTTGGAGCCCGGTGCCGGGCTCAGGCTATTGAGTTTCATGGATTACTCTCCCTCAACGCGCACAAGGTAGTTGACCTTGTGAATCATGCCGCGCACGGCGGGGGTATCTTCCAGTTCAACCGTATGACCGATGCGACGCAGGCCGAGGCCCTGAATGGTGGCCTTGTGCTTGGCCAACACGCCGATGGTGCTGCGGGTCTGGGTAACCTTGATCGTTGCTGCCATGGTGCTCACCCCGTGATCGCTTCGACAGGCATACCGCGCTTGGCGGCGATGTCTTCCGGCGACTGCATGGCGGTCAGGCCCCTGACGGTCGCCCGCACCACGTTCACCGGATTGGTGGAGCCGTAGCACTTGGCCAGCACGTCATGGACACCGGCCAGCTCCAGCACGGAGCGCATGGCGCCGCCGGCGATGATGCCGGTACCCTCGGAGGCGGGCTGCATGTACACCTTGGAGGCGCCGTGACGGGCCTTGACCGGGTACTGCAGGGTGCCGCCGGAGAGGTGCACCTTGACCATGTTGCGACGCGCCTGGTCCATCGCCTTCTGGATCGCGACCGGCACTTCACGCGCCTTGCCGCGGCCGAAGCCGACACGACCCTTGCCGTCACCCACGACGGTCAGGGCGGTGAAACCGAAGATACGGCCACCCTTGACCACCTTGGCAACACGGTTGACCTGAACCAGTTTCTCCTGGAGGTCGCCGCTTTGCTGTTCGTTCTTCGCCATCGTAAAACCCTTTAGAATTCCAGGCCGCCTTCACGAGCGGCGTCGGCCAGGGCCTTGACGCGGCCGTGGTACTTGAAACCGGCGCGGTCGAAGGCTACCTGGGTGATGCCCGCTTCCTTGGCGCGCTCGGCAATCAGCGCGCCAACCTTGGCGGCGGCGTCGGCGTTGCCGGTCGCACCCTCGCGCAGATCCTTGTCCAGCGTGGAAGCGCTGGCCAGGACCTTGCCACCATCCGGCGAGATGATCTGCGCGTAGATGTGACGCGGGGTACGGTTGACGCACAGGCGATACACGCCCAGCTCGCGGATCTTGGCGCGAGCGCGGCGGGCACGACGGAGACGAGATTCTTTCTTCGCGTTCATAACCCTGCCTTACTTCTTCTTGGCTTCTTTGCGACGCACCTGCTCGTCGGCGTACCTGACACCCTTGCCCTTGTAGGGCTCGGGCGGACGGAAGGCGCGGATTTCCGCGGCGACCTGGCCGAGCGCCTGCTTGTCCGCGCTCTTCAGCACGATCTGGGTGTTCTTCGGCGTTTCCGCCGTGACACCCTCAGGCAGTGTGTACTCGACCGGGTGCGAGAAGCCCAGTGACAGATTGAGCGTCTGGCCCTTGGCCTGGGCACGATAACCGACGCCGATGATTTCGAGGGATCGGGTGAAGCCTTCGCTCACGCCGGTCACCAGGTTCTGAACCAGGGCACGGGTAGTACCGGCCATGGCCCAGCTCTTGGCAGACTCGCTGGGAGCGAAGGTCAGCTGACCCTCTTCCTGACCCACCACCACATCGCGGTGGATGGTCAGTGACAGTGTGCCCTGGCCGCCCTTGGCGGTCAGCTGGTCACCGTCGAGCTTGATCTCGACGCCAGCGGGCACTTTAACTGGATATTTGGCTACGCGGGACATTCCAAACTCCTAGAATACGGTGCAGATGACTTCGCCACCGACACCGGCCTTGCGAGCCGCGCGATCGGTCATCACCCCGTTGGAGGTGGTGACGATAGCGATACCCAGGCCATCGGCGACCTTCGGCAGCGCGTCCTTGCCCTTGTACTGGCGCAGGGACGGCTTGGAAACTCGCTGAATGTGCTCGATAACCGGCTTGCCCTCGAAGTACTTGAGGGTCACGGTCAGCTCGGGCTTGGCGCTTTCGGACACCACGAAGTCGTTGATGTAACCCTCTTCCTTCAATACGCGGGCCACCTCGACCTTGAGGCGGGAGGACGGCATGGTGACCGTCTCCTTGGTGGCCATCTGCGCATTGCGGATACGGGTGAACATATCCGCCAGAGTGTCTTGCATGCTCATTTACGTTGCGCTCCTGATTCTTGCGTGGCTTACCAGCTGGACTTCTTGAGCCCGGGGACATCGCCACGCATGGCGGCTTCACGCAGCTTGTTGCGGCCGAGGCCGAACTTGTTGTAGAAGCCGTGCGGACGGCCGGTGATGCGGCAGCGGTTACGCTGACGCACCGGGCTGGAGTCACGCGGCAGCTGCTGCAGCTTCAGCGTTGCCTCGAAGCGCTCTTCGTCGGAAGCGTTCACGTCCTGGATGATCGCCTTGAGCTGGCTGCGCTTGGCGGCGTACTTCTCCACCAGCTTGGTGCGCTTGAGCTCACGCTCTACCATGCTTTTCTTTGCCATGATCCCACCCCTTATTTCTTGAACGGGAAGTTCAGCGCGCTCAGCAGCGCACGACCTTCATCATCGGTGTTGGCGGTGGTGGTGATGGTGACATCCAGACCACGAATCCGGTCGATCTTATCATACTCGAGCTCCGGAAAGATGATCTGCTCACGCACCCCCATCGAGTAGTTGCCACGACCGTCGAAGGACTTCGGGTTGAGACCACGGAAGTCACGAACGCGGGGGATCGCGATATTCACCAGGCGATCGAGGAAGTCCCACATGCGCTCGGAGCGCAGGGTCACCTTGATCCCGATCGGCCAGCCTTCACGCACCTTGAAGCCCGCGATGGACTTGCGTGCCTTGGTCACCATCGGCTTCTGACCCGAGAGCTTCTCCAGGTCACCGATGGCATTGTCGATCAGCTTCTTGTCGCTGGTCGCTTCGCCGATGCCCATGTTCAGAGTCACCTTGGTGATCCGTGGCACCTGCATCACGTTGGCGTAGCTGAACTGCTCTTTGAGTTGAGCCACCACCTCGTTCTGATAACGTTCTTTCAAGTTCGCCATTTTGCTACCCGACTCGCGTTAGGCGTCGATCTGCGTCTGCGTCGACTTGTAGATACGTACCTTGGTACCGTCTTCCTGCACCTGGAAGCCGACGCGATCCGCCTTTCCGGTCTCCTGGTTGAAGATGGCCACGTTGGACGCGTGAATCGGAGCCTCGCGCTCGACGATACCGCCTTGATTACCCGCCATGGGGTTGGGCTTGGTGTGACGCTTGATCATGTTCACACCGGACACCACGAAGCGGTTTTCGAGAACCCGCTTCACCGTGCCACGCTTGCCCTTGTCCTTGCCGGCGATGACGATCACTTCATCGTCACGTTTGATCTTTTGCATAACCGCCTCGCTCCTTACAGCACTTCAGGCGCCAAGGAAATGATCTTCATGAACTTCTCGTTGCGAAGCTCACGGGTCACTGGCCCGAAGATACGGGTGCCGATCGGCTGATCGTTGGTGTTGTTCAACAGAACAGCCGCATTTCCGTCGAAGCGGATCAGCGAGCCGTCGGAACGACGGACACCGCTGCGGGTACGTACCACCACCGCCTTGAGGACCTGGCCCTTCTTGACCTTGCCGCGCGGGATGGCTTCCTTCACCGTGACCTTGATGATGTCACCAACATGGGCGTAGCGACGGTGTGAACCGCCCAGCACCTTGATGCACTGCACCCGGCGCGCCCCGCTGTTGTCGGCGACATCCAGCATTGTCTGAGTCTGAATCATCGGTTTTCTCCAAACCTAATCTGACAGCAGGTGTGGGACTTAGCCCTTGGCCTGCTCGACCACCTCGACCAGCGTCCAGGACTTGGTCTTGGACAGCGGACGGCACTCCTGGATGGAGACCGTATCACCGGCCTTCGCCTGGTTAGCCTCGTCATGGGCGTGCAGCTTGGTGGAGCGCTTAACGTACTTGCCGTAGATCGGATGACGCACACGGCGCTCGATCATCACGACGATGGACTTGTCCATCTTGTCGCTCACCACCTTGCCGGTGAGCGTACGGGTTTTCTTCTCTTCGGCCATCTCAGTCACCTGCCTTCTCGTTGAGCACAGTCTTCACCCGGGCGATGTCCCGACGAACCTGCTTGAGCAAGTGCGTCTGGCTGAGCTGGCCGGTGGCCTTCTGCATGCGCAGGTTGAACTGCTCGCGGAGGAGTTCGAGGAGCTGATCGTTCAGCTCATCGACTGACTTTTCACGGATTTCCTGGGCTTTCATCACATCACCGTCCGTTTCACAAAGGTGGTGGAGACCGGGAACTTCTGCGCCGCCAGGCCGAAGGCCTCGCGGGCGAGCTCCTCGGACACGCCTTCGATCTCGTAGAGGATCCGGCCGGGCTGGATCTGTGCGACCCAGTACTCGACGGAGCCCTTCCCCTTACCCATACGGACTTCGAGGGGCTTCTTGGAGATCGGCTTGTCCGGGAACACCCGGATCCAGATCTTGCCGCCACGCTTGACGTGACGGGTGATCGCACGACGACCGGCCTCGATCTGACGGGCGGTGATGCGGCCACGGCCTGTGGCCTTGAGGCCATATTCGCCGAAGCTGACCTTGCTTCCGCGATGCGCCAAGCCACGGTTGCGGCCCTTCTGCATCTTGCGGAACTTCATACGCTTGGGTTGTAACATCGACTCGCTCTCCCCTTACCTGGAACCTTTCTTCTTGGAGGGCGCTGCCTGCGGCTGTTTAGCCTTGGCGCGGACCTCCTCGATGCCCCCGAGGATTTCACCCTTGAAGACCCACACCTTGACACCGATGATGCCGTAGGTGGTCTTGGCCTCGTAGGTGGCGTAGTCGATGTCCGCACGCAGCGTATGCAGCGGAACACGACCTTCCCGATACCACTCGGTGCGGGCGATTTCCGCGCCGCCGAGACGACCGGAGAGCATCACTTTGATGCCGCCGGCGCCCAGGCGCATGGCGTTCTGCACGGAACGCTTCATGGCACGACGGAACATCACACGGCGCTCGAGCTGGCCAGCGATGTTCTGGGCCACGAGCATGGCGTCCAGCTCGGGCTTGCGAACTTCCTCGATGTTGACGTGCACGGGCACGCCCATCATCGCGGTGACCTCGCGACGCAGCCGGTCAACGTCCTCGCCCTTCTTGCCGATCACGATGCCCGGACGGGCGGTGTGAATGGTAATACGGGCGTTGTTGGCCGGACGCTCGATGGTGATGCGGCTAACGGAAGCGTTCTTCAGACGCTCTTCCAGGAAGCGGCGCACCTCGAGGTCGCTGTTGAGCTTGTCGGCATAGGCGCCGCGCTCGGCGTACCACACCGAGGTATGGTCCTTGACGATACCCAGGCGGATGCCTGTTGGATTGACTTTCTGACCCATCTGGTCGACTCCTACTTCTCGGCTACCTTGACGGTGATGTGGCAGGTGCGCTTCAAGATACGATCCGCGCGCCCCTTGGCACGCGGCTTGATACGCTTGAGCGTCATGCCCTCATCGACGCAGATGGTCGAGACACGCAGCTCGTCGATATCCATGCCGTTATTTTCTTCCGCATTCGCGATGGCGGACTGCAGCACCTTCTTGACCAGCTTGGCAGCCTTCTTCGGTGAGAAGGTCAGCAGGTCCAGTGCCTCGGCGACCGGTTTACCGCGCACCTGGTCAGCCACCAAACGGGCCTTCTGGGCGGATAAACGAGCGCCACGCAGCTTAGCTGTGACTTCCATCTCTCAATCCTCTCTGGCTTACCGTTTGGCTTTCTTGTCCGCCGCATGACCGCGATAAAGGCGGGTAGCAGCGAATTCGCCCAGCTTGTGGCCAACCATTTCCTCGGAGACGTGCACCGGGACGTGCTGGCGACCGTTATGGACCGCAATGGTGAGCCCGACCATGTTGGGCAGGATCATGGAGCGACGCGACCAGGTCTTGATCGGTTTGCGGTCGCTCTTCTCCACTGCAGCCTCAACCTTCTTCAACAGATGAAGGTCAATAAAGGGACCTTTCTTCAGTGAACGTGGCACAGCCGTTACCTCTTAAAGTGTGTTACTTGGCCTTGCGGCGACGAACGATCAGCTTGTCGGTGCGCTTGTTCTTGCGGGTCTTGTGGCCCTTGGTGGGGATACCCCACGGAGAGACCGGGTGACGACCACCGCTGGTGCGGCCTTCACCGCCACCGTGCGGGTGATCCACCGGGTTCATGGCCACGCCGCGAACGGTCGGACGCACACCTTTCCAGCGCTTCGCACCGGCCTTGCCAAGCTGACGCAGGCTGTGCTCTGAATTGCCCACTTCCCCCAGGGTCGCGCGGCACTCGCTGAGCACCTTGCGCATCTCGCCGGAGCGCAGGCGCAGGGTAGCGTAGTTGCCTTCACGGGCGACCAGCTGGGCGCTGGTGCCGGCGCTGCGAGCGATCTGGGCGCCCTTGCCGGGCTTGAGCTCGATGCAGTGCACGGTGGAACCCAGCGGGATATTGCGCAGCGGAAGAGCGTTGCCCTTCTTGATCGCCGCGTTGACGCCGGACTCAAGACGGTCGCCAGCACTCACGCCCTTTGGGGCAATGATGTAGCGGCGCTCGCCGTCCAGGTACTTGAGCAGCGCGATGTTGGCGCTGCGGTTCGGATCGTACTCAAGACGCTCGACGATGGCCGGAACGCCATCCTTGGTGCGCTTGAAGTCGATGATCCGGTAGTGCTGACGGTGACCACCGCCCACGTGGCGGGTGGTGATGCGACCGTTGTTGTTACGTCCACCGCTGCGCGACTGCTTCTCGAGCAGGGGCGCATAGGGAGCACCCTTGTGCAGCTCGTCGTTCACGACCTTGACAAGGTGGCGACGACCGGCGGATGTGGGTTTGGTCTTGACGATTGCCATTATCCGTACTCCTGCCCTTATTCGGCGCCAGAGAAGTCTTCAAGGGTCTCGCCGGCGGCCAGCGTAACGTAGGCCTTGCGATACCCCTTGCGGTGACCCAGACCCTGCGCGGTGCGCTTGGTCTTGCCCTTGACGTTCAACGCCTGAACGCGGTCGACCTTCTTGCCGAACAGGGCCTCGACGGCCTTCTTGATCTCGGGCTTGGTCGCGTCGCCGGCCACCTTGAACACGTACTGGTTGCGTTCGGCAGCCATGGCGGCCTTTTCGGTCACGTGCGGACCGAGCAGCACCTTGAATACACGCTCCTGGTTCATGCCAGCTTCTCCTCGAATTTACGCAGGGCGGAGACGGTGGCCAGCACCTTGTCGAAGGCGACCAGGCTCACCGGATCGGCGGCGGCCACATCGACCACATCCACGTTGGGGATGTTGCGGGCGGCCAGGTAGAGCTTCTCGTCGACTTCCTCGGTGACGATCAGCACCTTCTCCAGGCCCAGCTCGTTGAGCTTGGCGACCAGCTGCTTGGTCTTGGGAGCGTCGACGGTGATCTCCTCGACGGCCACCAGACGATCCTGACGCACCAGCTCGGAGAGGATGGAGCGCATCGCCGCGCGGTACATCTTGCGGTTGACCTTCTGGGTGTAGTCCTGGGGACGAGCCGCAAAGGTCACGCCGCCGCTGCGCCACAGCGGAGAGCGGATGGTGCCGGCGCGAGCGCGACCGGTGCCCTTCTGACGCCACGGCTTCTTGCCGCCGCCACGCACGTCGGAACGGTTCTTCTGGGCGCGGGTACCCTGACGACCACCGGCCAGATAGGCGGTGACGACCTGGTGCACGAGCGCTTCATTGAATTCTTTGCCAAAGGTGGCGTCGGACACATCGACGGTGCCGGCGCCGGCAGCAAGATTCAGATTCATCGGTAAGTTCCTCTTCAGCCAGCTTTCACGGCGCTGCGCACGATGACGTCACTACCGGTGGCACCGGGCACGGCGCCCTTGACCAGCAGCAGGTTACGTTCGACATCGACGCGGACGACTTCGAGACTCTGGACGGTGCAACGCACGTTGCCCATCTGGCCGGCCATCTTCTTGCCCTTGAACACGCGCCCAGGGGTCTGGCACATGCCGATGGAACCCGGCGCGCGGTGCGACAGGGAGTTACCGTGGCTGTTGTCCTGGGTGCGGAAGTTCCAGCGCTTGACTGCGCCCTGGAAGCCCTTGCCCTTGGAGCTGCCGGTCACATCGATAATCTGACCAGCTTCGAAGAGGGATACGGTGAGTTCGCCGCCCACTGCCGGAGCTTCGTCGCCTTCTGTCAGGCGGAACTCCATCAGTGAACGACCGGCCTCGATACCTGCCTTGGCGAACTGCCCAGCCTGGGCCTTCGACAGGTGCTTGGCCTTGCGGGAGCCGGTTGTGACCTGAACCGCTGCGTAGCCGTCGCTCTCGACGGTCTTGACGCGAGTGACGCGGTTAGGCTCAACCTCGATCACGGTCACGGGCACGGAGGCGCCATCTTCGGTGAAGACACGGGTCATCCCGGCCTTCTTGCCGACTAAACCGATAGTCATTCTCAGTCTCCTATAGTGTACGGGGCTATCACCCGCTATGGCTGCCCTTTCCAGAGCATTCCACTAGCACGTTGTGTGGCGCCTCACGGCGCGGCGGCTGCTGCTCGAACGGGTTGCCGAGCGCTGGGCCGCGGTGTCTAGTGTGGATAAATCAGTCGAGCTTGATCTGCACGTCCACGCCGGCGGCGAGATCGAGCTTCATCAGGGCATCGACGGTCTTCTCCGTCGGCTCGACGATATCGAGCACGCGCTTGTGCGTGCGGATCTCGTACTGGTCGCGCGCGCCCTTGTTGACGTGCGGCGAGATCAGCACGGTGTAGCGCTCGCGGTTGGTCGGCAGAGGAATCGGACCACGAACCTGGGCGCCGGTACGCTTGGCGGTTTCGACAATCTCCGCGGCGGACTGGTCGATCAGGCGATGGTCGAAGGCCTTCAACCGAATGCGAATCTTCTGGTTCTGCATTTGCCCTAACTCCAATGGATTCTGACGGCGCGAGCCGTCAACCCACGCATTCAAAGGATGCGCATTATAGGCACGCCGGCGACGAGAGTCAAACACTCGTTACCGGTGCGCAGAAGGGGGCTCCTCGCGGAGCCCCCTTCGATCGTTCAAGCAGCGAAACGCTTACTCGATGATCTTGGCCACGACGCCGGCGCCGACGGTGCGGCCACCTTCGCGGATGGCGAAGCGCAGGCCGTCATCCATGGCGATCGGCGCGATCAGGGTGACAACCATCTTGACGTTGTCGCCCGGCATGACCATCTCGACGCCTTCCGGCAGCTCACAGGTACCGGTGATGTCGGTGGTACGGAAGTAGAACTGCGGACGGTAGCCCTTGAAGAACGGAGTGTGACGACCACCCTCGTCCTTGGACAGCACGTACACCTCGGCCTCGAACTTGGTGTGCGGGGTGATGGTGCCCGGCTTGGCCAGGACCTGACCACGCTCGACGTCGTCACGCTTGGTGCCGCGCAGCAGGGCGCCGACGTTCTCACCGGCACGACCTTCGTCGAGCAGTTTGCGGAACATCTCGACGCCGGTCACGACGGTCTTGACGGTGTCCTTGATACCGACGATCTCGACTTCCTCGCCAGCCTTGACGATACCGCGCTCGACACGACCGGTAACCACGGTGCCGCGACCGGAGATAGAGAACACGTCCTCGATCGGCATCAGGAACGGCTGATCGATGGCACGCTCCGGCTCCGGGATGTAGTCGTCCAGGGCCTTGATCAGGTTGGCAACGGCGGTGGTACCCATGCCGTTGTCGTCCTTACCTTCCAGGGCCATCAGGGCGGAACCGGTGATGATCGGGGTGTCGTCGCCCGGGAAGTCGTACTCGTCGAGGAGCTCACGAACTTCCATCTCGACCAGCTCGAGCAGCTCTTCGTCGTCGACCATGTCGGCCTTGTTCAGGAACACGACGATGTACGGCACGCCGACCTGACGCGACAGCAGGATGTGCTCGCGGGTCTGCGGCATGGGGCCGTCGGCGGCGGACACGACCAGGATTGCGCCGTCCATCTGGGCAGCACCGGTGATCATGTTCTTGACGTAGTCGGCGTGTCCCGGGCAGTCGACGTGGGCGTAGTGACGCGCCTCGGACTGGTACTCCACGTGGGAGGTGGCGATGGTGATACCACGCTCACGCTCTTCCGGAGCGTTGTCGATGGCGTCGAACTCGCTCCAGTCACCACCGAACACCTCGGCGGAGACGCGGGTCAGGGCCGCAGTCAGAGTGGTCTTGCCGTGGTCGACGTGACCGATGGTGCCGACGTTGACGTGCGGTTTGGAACGCTCAAATTTTTCCTTAGCCACTGCTATAACCTCTTTACGTTAGCTAACGGTTAACCGTTTTGGTTGATGACGGCTTCAACGACGCTGGACGGCGCCTCTTCGTAATCCGCAAACTCCATGACGTAGCTTGCGCGTCCCTGGGTCTGAGAACGCAGATCGGTCGCGTAACCGAACATCTCAGCCAACGGAACCCTGGCGCGGATGATCTTGCCCATGGACGAGTCATCCATGCCTGATACCAGACCGCGACGGCGGTTCAGGTCGCCCATGACATCACCCATGAAGTCCTCGGGAGTCACGACCTCGACCTTCATCACCGGCTCGAGCAGTACCGCCTTGGCCTTCTTGGCGCCTTCCTTGACCGCCATGGAAGAAGCGACCTTGAACGCGGTCTCGTTGGAGTCCACGTCGTGGTAGGAACCATCGTACAGCGTAACCTTGACGTCGATCATCGGGTAGCCCGCGATGACACCGTTCTGCAGCTGCTCGTAGGCCCCTTTCTCGACGGCCGGCACGTATTCCTTGGGAACCACGCCGCCGACGATTTCTGAAGCGAATTTGAAGTGCATGTCTTCATCTTCGCCCTTGTCTTCCGCGGTGAGCGGCTCGATGCGCAGCCAGACGTGGCCGTACTGGCCGCGACCACCGGACTGGCGCACGAACTTGCCTTCCTGCTCCACCTTGCCGCGAATGGTCTCGCGGTAGGCCACCTGCGGCTTGCCGATGTTGGCCTCGACCTTGAACTCGCGACGCATGCGGTCGACGAGGATATCGAGGTGCAACTCGCCCATGCCGGAGATGATCGTCTGCCCGGTCTCCTCATCGGTGCGCACCTGGAAGGAGGGATCCTCCTGGGCCAGCTTGCCCAGCGCGACACCCATCTTCTCCTGGTCGGCCTTGGACTTCGGCTCGACGGCCACGGAGATGACCGGATCCGGGAACTCCATGCGCTCGAGAACGATCTTGTCGTTCAGGTCGCACAGGGTGTCACCGGTGGTGACGTCCTTGAGGCCGATACAGGCGGCGATATCGCCGGCGCGCACTTCCTTGATCTCCTCGCGGGAGTTGGCGTGCATCTGGACGATACGACCCACACGCTCCTTCTTCTGCTTGACGGAGTTGTAGACGCTGTCGCCGGAGTTGAGGACGCCGGAGTAGACGCGGATGAAGGTCAGGGTGCCGACGAAGGGGTCGGTGGCGATCTTGAACGCCAGGGCAGCGAAGGGAGCACTGTCGTCCGCCTCGCGGGTCTCGACGGTGCCTTCCTTGTCGTCCAGCTCACCCTCGATGGCCTTGACCTCGGTGGGCGATGGCAGGTACTCGACCACGGCGTCCAGCACGGCCTGCACGCCCTTGTTCTTGAACGCGGAGCCACAGGTGACCAGCACGATCTCGTTGTCGAGGGTACGACGACGCAGACCGGCCTTGATCTCTTCCTTGGTGAGCTCACCGCCCTCGAGGTACTTGTCCATCAGCTCTTCGGAGGCTTCGGCGGCGGCCTCGACCATCTCCTCGCGGTACTTCTCCGCGGTCTCCTGAAGCTCGGCGGGAATATCGACCAGGTCATAGGTGGCGCCGAGGTCGGCCTCGTTCCACAGGATGGCCTTCATCTCGATCAGGTCGATGACGCCCTTGAAGTCTTCCTCGGTGCCCCAGTTGATCTGGATCGGCACGGCGTTGGCACCCAGGCGATCCTTGAGCTGGTCGACGACCATGAAGTAGTCGGCACCGGTGCGGTCCATCTTGTTGACGAACACCATGCGCGGGACTTCGTACTTGTTGGCCTGACGCCAGACGGTCTCGGTCTGCGGCTGCACACCGGAGGAGCCGCACAGCACCACTACCGCACCGTCGAGTACGCGCAGCGAGCGCTCCACTTCGATGGTGAAGTCGACGTGTCCGGGGGTGTCGATGATATTGATGCGATGCTCATCGAACTGGTGGTTCATGCCCTTCCAGAAGGTGGTCACGGCAGCGGAGGTGATGGTGATACCACGCTCCTGCTCCTGCTCCATCCAGTCGGTGGTGGAGGCACCTTCGTGGGTCTCGCCCAGCTTGTGGTTGATACCGGTGTAGAACAGCACGCGCTCGGTCGTGGTGGTCTTGCCGGCATCGACGTGGGCGACGATCCCGATGTTGCGATAGCGTTTTAGCGGAGTTTTGCGAGCCACGGTGGAACTCCCCGTTGGTTGGCGATGCGTTTGGAAGCGCTGATCAGAACCGGTAGTGAGAGAAGGCCTTGTTGGCTTCTGCCATACGGTGCACGTCTTCACGCTTCTTGACCGCAGAACCCTTGCCCTCGGCGGCGTCGAGCATCTCGCCGGCGAGACGCAGCACCATGGTCTTCTCACCACGGCGACGCGCCGCATCGGCCAGCCAACGCATGGCCAGCGCCTGACGGCGCGACGGGCGCACCTCGACCGGCACCTGATAGGTCGCACCGCCAACGCGGCGAGACTTCACCTCGACCATGGGCTGGATGCTTTCCAGCGCCTTGTCGAAGATCTCCAGCGGCTCTTCGTTACTGCGCTCGGCAACCCTGTCCAGCGCACCATAGACGATGCGCTCAGCTACGGACTTCTTGCCGCCGATCATCAGGTGGTTCATGAACTTCGCCAGGCGCTCGCTTCCGAACTTGGGATCCGGCAGGATCTCGCGCTTGGCCGCAACTCTTCTTCTAGGCATGATAAGCCCTCTGTTGAAGGGTCCTTCAGGTAAACCCGGGACTCCCGCACACTCCTCTCGAAGCCGCGACGCCCGACCTTACTCTTATCAGACCGGTATCAATTGGTGGTGTAATCGCGATCCGGGCCGATCAGGCCTTGGGACGCTTGGCACCGTACTTGGAACGGCCCTGCTTACGGTTCTGAACGCCGGAGGTGTCCAGGGCGCCACGCACGGTGTGATAACGCACACCGGGAAGGTCCTTGACTCGACCGCCGCGGATCAGCACCACGGAGTGCTCCTGGAGGTTGTGACCCTCACCACCGATGTACGAGGAGACCTCGTAGCCGTTGGTCAGACGAACACGGCACACCTTACGCAGTGCGGAGTTCGGCTTCTTCGGGGTGGTAGTGTAGACGCGGGTGCAGACGCCGCGCTTCTGCGGGCAGGCCTGCAGCGCCGGCACGTCACTCTTGGTGACGGGGCGCTTGCGCGGCTTGCGCACCAGCTGATTGATCGTTGCCATCTATTGCTCCAATGGGTTGCCTTGGCGGAAGCGAGGTAGCCGCTCGCTTTCCTGTACTGCGCTGCCTCATCAGCGGGTGCGGGCGCACCCGCCCCACTGTTAAAGGCTGCGCATTCTACTGGCTGACGCCCCCGACCGTCAAGCCCGACCGCCGTGGCGGCCGGACCCAGGTCGGTGGATGTCAGATCTCGTCGTCGTCCGAGTCCAGCGCGGTGAGCTGGGCGCCCAGCTCCTGCTCGACATCGTGGGCCGAGGGCGCGGCGGGCTCCACCACGCCATCGCGCCGGCGGCGCCGCTCGGCGTGGTGGGTCAGGCCGGTACCGGCCGGGATCAGACGCCCCACCACCACGTTTTCCTTCAGGCCGCGCAGGTAGTCGCGCTTGCCGGTCACCGCCGCCTCGGTCAGCACTCGCGTGGTCTCCTGGAAGGAGGCCGCGGAGATGAACGACTCGGTGGCCAGGCTGGCCTTGGTGATACCCAGCAGCACGCGCTGGTACTTGGCCGGGAACTTGTCGGCCTTCTCGAGACGCGCATTCTGCTCGAGCACGCGGACCAGCTCGGCCTGGTCGCCGGGAATGAAGTCGGAATCACCGGCATCGGTGATCTCCACCTTGCGCAGCATCTGACGCACGATCACCTCGATGTGCTTGTCGTTGATGCCCACGCCCTGGAGGCGGTAGACCTCCTGGATCTCGGCGGTGATGTACTTGGCCAGCTCCTCCACACCCAGCAGACGCAGGATATCGTGGGGGTTGCTGGGGCCATCGGAGATGACCTCGCCCTTCTCCACCGACTCGCCCTCGAAGACGGCGATCTGGCGCCACTTCGGGATCAGCGCCTCGTAGGGGTCGCCGTCCTGCGGGGTGATGGTCAGTCGACGCTTGCCCTTGGTCTCCTTGCCGAAGCTGACCACGCCGCTGATCTCGGCGAGGATCGAAGGCTCCTTGGGCTTGCGCGCCTCGAACAGGTCGGCAACCCGCGGCAGACCACCGGTGATGTCCTTGTTGCCGGACGCCTCCACCGGGATGCGCGCGACCACCTCACCGACACCGATCTTCGCGCCGTTGTCGGCGGTGACGATCGACTTGCCGGGCAGCGGGTACTGTACCGGGGTGTCGGAGCCGGTGACGGTGACCGGCTGGCCGGCCTCGTCGTTGAGCAGGATCATCGGGCGCTTGTCGCGACCGGCCATGGGACGCGCCGCCGCCTCGATCACCTCGATGGAGGAGAGGCCGGTCATCTCGTCCACGCTGCGGTGGATGGTGACGCCCTCGTCCATGTCGGCGTACTGCACGGCACCCTCGGCCTCGGCGACGATGGGGTGGGTGTGCGGGTCCCACTTGGCCACCGCCTGGCCGGCCTCGACGCTGTCGCCATCGCGCACCGACAGTTCGGCGCCGTAGGGCAGCTTGTAGTACTCGCGCTCACGGCCATGGTCGTCGGCGACGGCCAGGGCGCTGGAGCGGGAGACCACCACCAGCTTGCCGTCGGCACGCTCCACGTACTTGATGTTGTGCAGGCGCACCTTGCCGCCGTGCTTGACCTGGACGCTGTCCACCGCGGAGGCCCGCGATGCTGCGCCGCCGATGTGGAAGGTCCGCATGGTCAGCTGGGTACCCGGCTCACCGATGGACTGGGCGGCGATGACGCCCACGGACTCGCCGATGTTGACCTCGTGGCCACGTGCAAGGTCGCGGCCGTAGCAGGCGGAGCAGACGCCGTGGGCGGTCTGGCAGCTGATCGCGCTGCGCACCACGATCTCGTCGACGCCCATGGTGTCGAGCTCGGCGCACCACTTCTCGTCGAGCAGCGTACCGCGCGGAATCAGCACCTCGTCGCTGGCCGGGTCGATGACGTCCTGGGCGACCACACGCCCCAGCACGCGCTGGGCCAGGGAGACGATGATGTCGCCGCCCTCGATGACCGGGTGAAGGGTCAGGCCACGCTCGGTGCCGCAATCCTTCTCGGTGATCACCATGTCCTGGGCCACGTCGACCAGGCGACGGGTCAGGTAACCCGAGTTGGCGGTCTTGAGTGCGGTATCCGCCAGACCCTTACGGGCACCGTGGGTGGAGATGAAGTACTGGAGTACGTTCAGGCCCTCACGGAAGTTGGCGACGATCGGGGTCTCGATGATCGAGCCGTCCGGCTTGGCCATCAGGCCACGCATGCCGGCCAGCTGACGGATCTGGGCGGCGCTACCCCGGGCACCGGAGTCGGCCATGATGAACACGCTGTTGAAGGAGTCCTGTTCGACCTCCTTGCCTTCGCGGTCGACCACGGTCTCCTTGGAGATGCCCGCCATCATCGCCTTGGCCACCTTGTCGTTGGCCTTGGACCAGATGTCGATCACCTTGTTGTACTTCTCGCCGGCGGTGACGAGGCCCGAGGAGAACTGGTCCTCGATCTCCTTCACCTCCTCCTCGGCGCCCTCGACGATCTCGGCCTTGGCGTCCGGGATGACGAAGTCGTTGACGCCGATGGAGGCGCCGGACCAGGTGGCCAGGCGGAAGCCGGTGTACATCAGCTGGTCGGCGAAGATCACCGTCGGCTTGAGGCCCGAACGGCGATAGACCTCGTTGAGCAGGCCCGAGATCGCCTTCTTCTTCATCGGCTGGTCGACCAGCTCGAAGGGCACGCCCTCCGGCAGGATGCGGAACAGCAGTGCACGGCCCACGGTGGTGTCACGCAGCACGCGCTGGTGGGTCTTCTCGCCACTCTCCTCGTCGATCAGCACCTCGTCCAGGCGCACCTTGATGCGGGCATGCAGCGCCACATGCTGGGTGTTGAAGGCACGCTCCACCTCGTTGAGGTCGGAGAACACCATGCCTTCGCCCTTGGCGTTGATCTTCTCGCGGGTCATGTAATACAGACCCAGCACCACGTCCTGGGAGGGCACGATGATCGGCTCGCCGTTGGCCGGCGACAGTACGTTGTTGGTCGCCATCATCAGCGTGCGCGCCTCGAGCTGGGCTTCCAGGGTCAGCGGCACGTGGACCGCCATCTGGTCACCGTCGAAGTCGGCGTTGTAGGCGGCACACACCAGCGGGTGCAGCTGGATCGCCTTGCCCTCGATCAGCAGCGGCTCGAAGGCCTGGATGCCGAGGCGGTGCAGGGTCGGGGCACGGTTGAGCAGCACCGGGTGCTCGCGGATGACATCGGCGAGGATGTCCCACACCTCCGCCGTCTCGCGCTCGACCATCTTCTTGGCGGCCTTGATCGTGGAGGCATGCCCCAGCGACTGCAGCTTGGAGTAGATGAACGGCTTGAACAGCTCCAGCGCCATCTTCTTGGGCAGGCCACACTGGTGCAGGCGCAGGGTCGGGCCCACGGTGATGACCGAGCGGCCGGAGTAGTCGACGCGCTTGCCCAGCAGGTTCTGACGGAAGCGACCCTGCTTGCCCTTGATCATGTCGGCCAGGGACTTCAGCGGGCGCTTGTTGGAGCCGGTGATGGCCCGGCCACGACGGCCGTTGTCGAGCAGCGCATCCACCGCCTCCTGCAGCATGCGCTTCTCGTTGCGCACGATGATGTCGGGCGCATTGAGGTCGAGCAGCCGCTTGAGGCGGTTGTTGCGGTTGATCACGCGACGATAGAGATCGTTGAGGTCGGAGGTGGCGAAGCGACCACCGTCCAGCGGCACCAGCGGACGCAGGTCCGGCGGCAGTACCGGCAGCACCTCCATGACCATCCACGCCGGGTCGTTGCCGGAGCCCTGGAAGGCCTCCAGCAGCTTGAGCCGCTTGGAGAGCTTCTTGATCTTGGTCTCGGAGTTGGTCTGCGGAATCTCCTCGCGCAGGCGCTCGATCTCCTCGAGCATGTCGATGTCCTTGAGCAGCGCCTGGACCGCCTCGGCACCCATGCGGGCGTCGAAGTCGTCACCGAACTCCTCGAGGGCCTCGAAGTACTGCTCGTCGTTGAGCAGCTGGCCACGCTCCAGCGTGGTCATGCCCGGATCGATGACCACGAAGCTCTCGAAGTAGAGCACGCGCTCGATGTCACGCAGGGTCATGTCCAGGAACATGCCGATGCGCGACGGTAGCGACTTCAGGAACCAGATATGGGCGACCGGGCTGGCCAGCTCGATGTGGCCCATGCGCTCGCGACGCACGGCGGCCTTGGTCACCTCGACGCCGCACTTCTCGCAGATGATGCCACGGTGCTTCATGCGCTTGTACTTGCCGCACAGGCACTCGTAGTCCTTCACCGGGCCGAAGATCTTGGCGCAGAACAGGCCGTCCCGCTCCGGCTTGAAGGTACGGTAGTTGATGGTCTCGGGCTTCTTGACCTCGCCGAACGACCAGGAGCGGATCATGTCCGGGGACGCCAGGGTAATCTTGATCGCGTCGAACTCGTCGGACTGAGACTGCGATTTGAGGACTTTCACCAAATCTTTCATGGGGTCGGCTCCGCTGCGGAGTTGTCATGGGCGGGGGCACTGCTGCCGCCCCCGCGGACCGTCATAATGTGAAGCGTCGGCCGCCTCAGCTCTCGAGCTCGATGTCGATGCCCAGCGAGCGGATCTCCTTCACCAGCACGTTGAAGGATTCCGGCATGCCCGCCTGCATGGCGTGGTCGCCATCCACGATGTTCTTGTACATCTTGGTGCGACCCTCCACGTCATCGGACTTGACGGTGAGCATCTCCTGGAGGGTGTAGGCGGCGCCGTACGCCTCCAGGGCCCAGACCTCCATCTCACCGAAGCGCTGACCACCGAACTGCGCCTTGCCGCCCAGCGGCTGCTGGGTGACCAGCGAGTAGGAGCCGGTAGAACGCGCATGCATCTTGTCGTCCACCAGGTGGTTGAGCTTGAGCATGTACATGTAGCCGACGGTCACCGGACGATCGAAGGCGTCACCGGTACGGCCGTCGTAGAGCGTCATCTGGCCGGAATCCGGCAGCTCGGCCAGCCGCAGCAGGTGCTTGATCTCGTGCTCGTCGGCACCGTCGAACACCGGCGTGGACATCGGCACGCCCGCCTTCAGGTTCTTGGCCAGGGCGATCACCTCGTCATCGGAGAGCGACTCGAGCTCCTCGACACGGGTGCCCGGGGTGGAGTTGTAGACCTGCCCCAGGAAGTCGCGAATCTCGGCCACCTGCTGTTCGCGGGCATCGCGCAGCAGGCCGTCGATCTTGCGACCCAGCCCCCAGGCGGCGAGGCCCAGGTGGGTCTCCAGTATCTGCCCCACGTTCATGCGCGACGGCACGCCCAGCGGGTTCAACACCACGTCCACCGGCTCACCCTGGTCGTCGAAGGGCATGTCCTCGATGGGCATGATCGCCGAGATGACACCCTTGTTACCGTGGCGGCCGGCCATCTTGTCGCCCGGCTGCAGGCGACGCTTCACCGCCATGTAGACCTTGACGATCTTGAGCACGCCGGGCGCCAGGTCGTCGCCCTGGGTCAGCTTGCGCTTCTTGTCCTCGAAGCGCTCGTCCATCTCCTTGCGACGCGTCTCCAGCTGCTCGTCGGCCTGGGCCAGCAGCTCGTTGAGGGCCTCGTCCTGCAGGCGCAGCTTGAACCACTGCTGACGCGGCAGCTCGTCGAGGTAGCTCGTGGAGAGCACATCACCCTTCTTGAGCTGGGGACCGCCGTTGACGGCCTGGCCGCTCAGGGTGCGCTTGAGGCGCTCGAAGGTGGCGTCCTCGGCGATGCGGTAGGTCTCCTGGAGGTCCTTGCGAACCTCGTCAAGCTGCATCTGCTCGATGGAGAGCGCCCGCGAGTCCTTCTCCACGCCGTCGCGGGTGAACACCTGGACGTCGATGACGGTGCCCTTCATGCCGGTAGGGGCACGCAGGGAGGTGTCCTTAACGTCGCTGGCCTTCTCGCCGAAGATGGCGCGCAGCAGCTTCTCTTCCGGCGTCAGCTGGGTCTCGCCCTTGGGCGTGACCTTGCCGACCAGGATATCGCCCGGACCAACCTCGGCACCGATGTAGACCACACCGGCCTCATCCAGCTTGGAGAGCGCCGACTCACCCACGTTGGGGATGTCGGAGGTGATCTCCTCCGGCCCCAGCTTGGTGTCGCGGGAGACGCAGGTCAGCTCCTGAATATGGATGGTGGTGAAACGGTCCTCCTGGACGACCCGCTCGGAGAGCAGGATGGAGTCCTCGAAGTTGTAGCCGTTCCAGGGCATGAAGGCGATGCGCATGTTCTGGCCCAGAGCCAGGTCGCCCATGTCCACCGAAGGACCGTCGGCCAGGATGTCGCCACGGGCCACGGAATCGCCGGGGCGCACGATCGGACGCTGGTTCTGACAGGTGTTCTGGTTGGAGCGCACGTACTTGGTGAGGTTGTAGATATCGACGCCGGCCTCGCCGCCGATGATCTCGTCCTCGTTGATGCGCACCACGATGCGCTTGGCATCCACGGAGTCGATCACGCCGCCGCGACGCGCCACGGCGCAGACGCCGGAGTCGCGGGCCACGAAACGCTCCATGCCGGTGCCGACCAGCGGCTTGTCGGCGCGCAGGGTGGGTACCGCCTGACGCTGCATGTTGGCACCCATCAGGGCGCGGTTGGCGTCATCGTGCTCGAGGAACGGGATCAGCGCCGCGGCCACGGAGACCACCTGGCGCGGCGAGACGTCCATCAGCGTCACCTGCTCGGGACGCATGAAGGTGGTCTCGCCCTTGTGACGCACCTGCACCAGGTCATCGATCAGCTGGCCGGCCTCGTCCACGGTGGCGGAGGCCTGGGCGATGACGAAGTCGCCCTCCTCGATGGCCGAGAGGTGGACCACGTCGTCGGTCACCTTGCGATCCACGACCTTGCGGTAGGGCGTCTCGAGGAAGCCGTAGCTGTTGGTGTGGCTGTAGGTGGCCAGGGAGTTGATCAGGCCGATGTTGGGACCTTCCGGGGTCTCGATCGGGCACAGACGGCCGTAGTGGGTGACGTGGACGTCACGCACCTCGAAGCCGGCCCGCTCACGGGTCAGGCCGCCCGGGCCAAGCGCGGAGACGCGGCGCTTGTGGGTGACCTCGGAGAGCGGGTTGTTCTGGTCCATGAACTGGGAGAGCTGGCTGGAACCGAAGAACTCCTTGACCGCCGCGGCGACGGGCTTGGCGTTGATCAGGTCCTGGGGCATCAGGCCCTCGCTCTCGGCCATGGAGAGACGCTCCTTGACCGCGCGCTCGACGCGCACCAAGCCGACACGGAACTGGTTCTCGGCCATCTCGCCCACGCAACGGATGCGGCGGTTGCCCAGGTGGTCGATATCGTCCACCTCACCGTAGCCGTTACGGATGTAGATCAGTTCCTTGAGCACGTCGAGGATATCGCGACGGTCGAGCACGCCGGCACCGGTGTCGCTGTCGCGACGCAGGCGGCGGTTGAACTTCATGCGACCGACGCCAGAGAGGTCGTAGCGGTCCTCGCTGAAGAACAGGTTGTTGAACAGGGTCTCGGCGGCCTCCTTGGTGGGCGGCTCGCCGGGACGCATCATGCGGTAGATCTCGACCAGCGCCTCGAGCTGGGAACCGGTGGTATCCAGCTTGAGGGTATCGGAGACGAAGGGCCCGCAGTCGAGGTCGTTGGTGTAGAGGGTCTCGAGGCTGGTGATACCGGCCTGACCGATGCGCTCGAGCAGCTCCGGGGTGATCTCGGTGTTGCAGGGACAGATCAGCTCGCCGGTGTTGGGGTCGACCTGGTCCTTGGCCAGCGTCTTGCCGAACAGGTACTCCATCGGCACCTCGAGGCGCTCGAGGCCGACCTTCTCCAGCTGGCGGATATGCTTCTGGGTGATGCGACGCCCTTCCTCGACGATGATGCCGCCATCGGCATCCTTGATGTCGAAGGTGGCGGTCTCGCCGCGCAGGCGTGACGGCACCAGCTCTACAGAGAAGCCGTTCTTCTCGATGTGGAAGGTGCTGGTCGCGAAGAACTCGTCGAGAACTTCCTCGGCGCTCATGCCCAGTGCGCGCAGCAGCACCGTGGCCGGCAGCTTGCGACGACGGTCGATACGGACGAAAACGTTGTCCTTCGGATCGAACTCGAAGTCGAGCCAGGAGCCACGGTAGGGGATCACCCGGGCGGAGTAGAGCAGCTTGCCTGAGGAGTGGCTCTTGCCCTTGTCATGGTCGAAGAATACGCCGGGCGAACGATGCAGCTGGGAGACGATGACACGCTCGGTACCGTTCACCACGAAGGTACCGTTCTCGGTCATCAGGGGGATCTCCCCCATGTAGACTTCCTGCTCCTTGATGTCCTTGATCGCCTTGTTGGATGACTCCTTGTCATAGATGATCAGGCGAACCTTGACGCGCAGGGGAGCCGAATAGGTGACGCCACGCAGCTGGCACTCCTTGACGTCGAAGGCCGGAGTGCCGAAGCGGTAGCTGACGTACTCCAGGGCGGCATTGCCGGAGAAGCTCTCGATCGGGAACACCGACCGGAAGGCGGCGTGAAGGCCGACCTCGAGACGCTCCTCGGGCGCACGGTCCTGCTGGAGGAAGTCGTAATAGGAATCAAGCTGGATCGCCAGCAGGTAGGGCACATCCATCACTTGGGGCAGTTTGCCGAAATCCTTGCGGATGCGTTTTTTCTCAGTGTATGAGTAAGCCATCTGTATTCCCCAGCTTGTTCACCATGGGTGACCGATGCGTGGTCGGCGCCACCCGACGGGATGCGGCTCCGTCAGGCGATGAAGGCAAGCGCCTCGAGGGACGCTCGCCTTCTGGAATTCGGCTGGCCAGGCTGCCGTGGCAGCGGCCAGTGACAACAGAAAAAGGCCGGCAGCGGGTGTCCCGCCACCAGCCGTGGAAGCTTACGCAGCGCGTGAAGCCATGTCGCTCAAGGACTTACTTGAGCTCCACGCCCGCGCCGGCTTCTTCCAGCTTGGCCTTGGCCGCTTCTGCGTCTTCCTTGGACATGCCTTCCTTGATGGTCGCCGGCGCGCCGTCGACGGCACCCTTGGCTTCCTTCAGGCCCAGGCCGGTGATCTCGCGGACAACCTTGATCACGTTGACCTTCTTGTCGCCGGCGCTGGTCAGCACCAGGTCAAACTCGGTCTGCTCTTCGGCAGCGGCTTCACCACCGGCAGCCGGGCCAGCCACGACGGCGGCAGCGGCAGACACGCCGAACTTCTCTTCCATGGCCTCGATCAGCTCGACCACTTCCATGACGGACATGTCGGAGACGGCGTTGATGATGTCTTCTTTGGTCAGTGCCATTGTCACGTTTCCTAACTTTGCGGGAGTCGAACTTGAGCGTCGACTCGGGATTCAATATTCGATTCAGGCTGCCTGCAGGAGTTCGCCGTTCAGGCGGCTTCTTCCTGCTTCTGGTCGCGCAGGGCGGCCAGGGTACGGACCAGCTTGCCGGCGGATGCCTCTTTCATGACGGACATCAGCTTGGCAATCGCCTCGTCGTAGGTCGGCAGCGTCGCCAGACGGTCGAGATCGGTGGCCGGGATCAGCTCACCTTCGTAGGCCAGCGCCTTGACCTCGAAGTTCTTCTCCTCCTTGGCGAACTCCTTGAACAGGCGGGCAGCGGCGCCCGGGTGCTCATAGGAGAAGGCCAGCAGGGTCGGACCCGAGAAGGTCTCGTCCAGGATCTCCCAGGGAGTTCCGGACAGGGCGCGGCGTGCCAGGGTGTTGCGGACAACACGGATCTGGACGCCATTCTCGCGGGCCTGCTTGCGCAGGTCGGTCATCTTGCTGACCGTGACGCCACGAGAATCGGCAACTACGACGGAGAGAGCATCCTTGGCCGCTTCACTGACCTCGGCAACAATCGCCTTCTTGCCTTCGAGTGCTAGTGGCACAGTGATCACTCCTTCGTGCCGGAACCTCGCGATGAGGTTTCCGGTGGTTACCATCTCTTCCGGCCGCCCGCGGACGAGCCGGAAGTCCTGGGTGATGGTGCTCACCAGAAGCCTGGCGGCAACACCATCTGCGCAGGCCACCCCCTGAAGGGATGATTAAGCCGCCCTTCCGAAGAGAGGCGGCACCTGCGGTCTTTGACGGTGCCCCGCCGGCGAGTCGTGACTCGACACGGGGACCGCAAAGTTATTGCTAGTTGCTCGACACGCTGACCGGTCAGACCAGGCCAGAGTGGTCGATGGTCACACCCGGGCCCATGGTCGTGGACAGGGTGACCTTCTTGAAATAGATGCCCTTGGAGGTGCTCGGCTTAAGCTTCTTCAGGTCGGCGACCAGTGCATCCAGGTTGCCCTGAATGGCGGAAGCGTCGAAGTCGACCTTGCCAAGGGTGGTATGGATGATGCCGTTCTTGTCGGTACGGAAGCGCACCTGACCGGCCTTGGCGTTCTTGACCGCGGTGGCGACGTCCGGCGTCACGGTGCCGACCTTGGGGTTCGGCATCAGGCCGCGCGGACCGAGGATCTGACCCAGCTGGCCGACGACACGCATGGCGTCCGGCGAGGCGATCACCACGTCGAAGTCGAGCTGGCCCTTCTTGACCTGCTCGGCCAGGTCGTCCATGCCGACGATATCGGCACCGGCTTCCTTGGCAGCGTCGGCGTTGGCGCCCTGGGTGAACACGGCGACGCGAACGTCCTTGCCGGTACCGTTGGGCATCACGGTCGCGCCGCGAACCACCTGGTCGGATTTCCGCGGATCGACGCCCAGGTTGATGGCGACGTCCAGGGACTCCTTGAACTTGACCGTGGACAACTCGGCGAGCAGGGCCACGGCTTCCTCGAGAGAGTAGACCTTGGTGGAGTCGACCTTCTCGCTAATCATCTGTGCGCGCTTGGACAGCTTAGCCATGATCAGAGACCCTCCACGTTCAGGCCCATGCTGCGGGCACTACCGGCAATGGTACGCACCGCGGCGTCGAGATCGGCAGCCGTCAGATCCGGCTCCTTGGTCTTGGCGATCTCTTCGAGCTGCTCACGGGTCACGGTACCGACCTTGTTCTTGTTCGGCTCACCGGAGCCGGACTTGATGCCAGCCGCCTTCTTCAGCAGGACCGCCGCGGGCGGGGTCTTGGTGATGAAGGTGAAGCTGCGGTCGGAATAGACGGTGATCACCACGGGAGTGGGCAGGCCCGGTTCGATCTCCTGGGTCGCGGCGTTGAACGCCTTGCAGAACTCCATGATGTTCACGCCGTGCTGACCCAGCGCGGGACCCACGGGGGGACTCGGATTGGCCTTACCAGCTGCGACCTGCAGCTTGATGTAAGCCTGTACTTTCTTGGCCATGATAGGACTCCAGTTGGGTAATAGCGCCTTGCGGCTCCCCGGTGTTGCGGCCGCCGCAGCGGCCCTGCCTGCATCGGTCGAGGATTACTCTTTCTCGACCTGCGCGAATTCCAGTTCGACAGGTGTCGAGCGCCCGAAGATCAGCACACTGACCTGAACGCGGCTCTTGTCGTAGTTGACCTCCTCGACGACGCCGTTGAAATCGGCGAAGGGGCCATCGATGACGCGCACCGACTGACCCGGCTCGAACAGGGTCTTGGGCTTGGGCTTGTCGGTCCCATCCTGGACACGGCGCAGGATGGCGTCAGCCTCTTTCTGGGTGATGGGCGCCGGCTTCTCCTTGGTACCACCGATGAACCCCATCACGCGGGGGGTCTCGTTGACCAGGTGCCAGGTCTCGTCATCCATCTCCATCTCGACCAGCACATAGCCGGGATAGAACTTGCGCTCGCTTTTGCGGCGCTTGCCGTCACGCATCTCGACGACTTCCTCGGTCGGCACCAGGATCTCGCCGAAGCGGTCCTCCATGCCATACATCTTCACGCGCTCCTTGAGGGAGCGCATTACATGCTTCTCGAAGCCGGAGTAGGCGTGAACGACATACCAACGCTTGGACATGGGGGCTCCTAACCGATAACGCCGGACATCGCCCAGCCAAGAAGGGTGTCGATCAGCCACAGCATCAGGCCGACCACCAGCACGGCGACCAGCACGATGACCGTGGTCTGGATGGTCTCGGGCCGAGTCGGCCATACCACGCGCTGAATCTCTTTCTTGGCGGCACGGGCCAGCTCGGCGAGTTCGCGACCTTTGGTAGTGGTAAACGCCACCACAGCGGCCAGCGCACTCAGCGCCACGACACCCAATACGCGGTAGAGCAGGGCCTGATCAGCGAAGTAGGTGTTGCCTACCACGGCCAGGACCAGCAGAGTGACGACAACCGCCCACTTGAGCCCGTCGTGGCGCGACTCCTGCACCTCGGCGTTATGTTTCATGAAAACGAGACTCCTCAGGGCGCGGCAATCGAAACGTGAAATCTTCTGGGAACGCGCCAGCCTGGGGAAGGCTGGCAGGCCAGGAGGGAATCGAACCCCCAACCTGCGGTTTTGGAGACCGCTGCTCTGCCAATTGAGCTACTGGCCTGTATCTGCCTTGCTCCGCCCTTTGCAGGCGGCCTTCAACAGCGGGCGCCATCATAGCGAAAGCCGCTTCGCCTGGCAACCCCCTCTCGCCACTCGACAGATCCGGCGGCGAGAAAGAGAAAAGGCGAGCCGTGGCTCGCCTTCTCAATGTGGAGCTCATGGACGGATTTGAACCGTCGACCTCACCCTTACCAAGGGTGTGCTCTACCCCTGAGCTACATGAGCCTAACCTTTTGCATCCGTAGATGCTGGAGCGGGCAGCGGGGATCGAACCCGCATCATCAGCTTGGAAGGCTGAGGTTCTACCATTGAACTATGCCCGCCTACCCACTCTTCTCGGTCGCGACGCCACGCACTACCTGTAACGTCGCACCTGATTCTGGTGGAGGGGGAAGGATTCGAACCTTCGAAGCTTTCGCGGCAGATTTACAGTCTGCTCCCTTTGGCCACTCGGGAACCCCTCCAACTGGCGGCATATATTATCACCGCTGATCCGGTTGTCAAGTCGCTGTTTTATCAGCTTCTTCACCCTCGAAGGAGCACCACTCGGCGCGTTGCCCTTCGCCTCGGAACGCGGCGCATTGTGTCAAAGCAGCATGGAGAATGCAAGCCCGGCGCGAATCTTTTCCAGTGCCACAGGGGTCGGCACGCGGGGAGCCCCTGCCATGCGCCCTGCCCGCTCGGCGGCGGTCAGCGGAAAACTGGCCTCCAGCCCCCCGTAGACCATGTCGGGCCACACCGCGTGGGGGACCTGGAGACCGCGGGAGACCACCCGGGCGTCACCACCGGTCAGCATCAGCGGCAGCGCGACCCCCTCGCTGTCGCAGACCTCTGCGTAGACACGATTGATGGCGCTCACCGCCGCCATGTAGATCCCGTGGTTCACCGCCTCCACCGTGCGCCGCCCCGGTACCAGCAGCTCCTCCGGCTCGCTGTCGGGGTCGATGGCCACGTTGCGTGTCCCCAGCTTGAGACTCTCCTTCATCAGGCGCAGCCCCGGCAGGATATAGCCCCCCAGGTGGCGGCCGCCAGGCAGCACGAAATCGATGGTAATGGCGCTGCCGCAATCTACCGCACAGCAGCCACCCACCAGCTGGTAACCGGCCAGCACCCCCAGCCAGCGATCGACACCCAGCCGCTCGGGCTCCTCGTAGCCATTGGTGACGCCCAGCGCCTCGGGGCTCGAGTGCGCCACATGCACGGCCCCCACGCGCTGGCGCAGCAGCTGGACCGTCTCCTCGAGCACGGCACGCCGCGCGACACTGGATATGCGCACCGACTCGACCACATCGAGGTTGGGAATATCGGCACCCGGCCGCCACTCCTCCCGGGTCCACACCGCACCGCGCGAACGGATCTCGCTGCTGTCGACATCCTTGAGACGCCACTTGGAGAGGGTATTGCCGATATCGAGATCGAGGATCATGAGCGCACACGCAGGCTGATTTCACCACCCGCCAGGCAGCGCCGCCGCCCCTCCTGGACCACCACCAGGTTGCCGGAGCCATCGACACCCTCGGCCACTGCTACCTCTTGTGCACTGCCGCTCAACACATCCACCTCGCGTCCGGCAAAGGCGTGCCGTGCATTCCAGGCGTCGCGCCAGGGTGCAAAGCCATCGCGCTCGAATTCTGCCACCAGCGGCAGGAGCGCCTCGAGCAGGTCGACCGCCAGGGCATTGCGGGACACACCCGCCGCCTGGTCCTCGATGGCAGCGGCCGGCTGTCCCAGGGTGCTGCGGAAGCTCTCGGGCAGGGAGACGTTGATCCCCATGCCGATCACCACCTCGCAGGGACCGGAGGCGTCACCGCTGACTTCCACCAGAATACCCGCCAGCTTGCCGTATCCGCCGCCGGGCATCTCCAGCAGGACATCGTTGGGCCACTTGAGGAGCGGCGCTACCCCATGGCTCTCCAGCACCCGGGCCAGCGCTACCCCGGCGGCGAGGCTCAACCCCTCGAGGGCCGCGATACCGGACTCCACCCGCCACCCCAGGGAGAGCATCAGGCTACGCCCCCAGGGCGTGTTCCAGACCCGTCCACGCCGACCTCGCCCGGCGCTCTGCTGCTCCACCAGGCATACCTCGCCGTGCCCTGCCCCCTGCTCGAAGCGCTCGCGCAGGAAGGCGTTGGAAGATGGCAGCGTCTCCTCGACGAACAGTCGCGTCAGGTGGGTGCGCGCCTGGCGCGAGAGACCGGCGATGATGCGCGGGCCGTCGAGCAGCTCCAGGGGTTCGGCGAGGCGATACCCCTGCCCCTTCACCGCCTGCATGGTGATCCCCAGGGACTCGAGCTTGCGTAGCTGCTTCCATACCGCAGCACGGGACACGCCGAGCTGCTCACCGAGCTGCTCGCCCGAGTGGAACTCGCCATCGCCGAGCAGGCGGATGAGGTCACCGATGGTCATGCTTGGGATCCCGGACCGGAAAAACCCACATTCTATCGGATGCGGCGCTACCCCGGAAACGTAACTGCCCAGAAACCGCCTCCCACGGCCTCTTTCCGCAGACCCCGAACGCAAAAAGCCCCGAGCATCTCACGATGCTCGGGGCTTTTCTGAATAAGTGCCTGACGATGACCTACTCTCACATGGGGAGACCCCACACTACCATCGGCGCTGAGCGGTTTCACTGCTGAGTTCGGCATGGGATCAGGTGGTTCACGCTCGCTATGGTCGTCAGGCGAAAAACGGTGATTCATGCTGACACGAAACGTCTCTGCGTATCCGGTGTCGTGGGTCATCACAGACCCCTTGGGTGTTATATGGTCAAGCCTCACGGGCCATTAGTACCGGTTAGCTCAACGCCTTGCAGCGCTTCCACATCCGGCCTATCAACCAGCTGGTCTCGCTGGGCCCTTCAGGAGGCTCAAGGCCTCGGGGAGATCTCATCTTGAAGGGGGCTTCCCGCTTAGATGCCTTCAGCGGTTATCCTGTCCGCACATAGCTACCCGGCAATGCCACTGGCGTGACAACCGGAACACCAGAGGTGCGTCCACTCCGGTCCTCTCGTACTAGGAGCAGCTCTTCTCAAATCTCCAACGCCCACGGCAGATAGGGACCGAACTGTCTCACGACGTTCTAAACCCAGCTCGCGTACCACTTTAAATGGCGAACAGCCATACCCTTGGGACCGACTTCAGCCCCAGGATGTGATGAGCCGACATCGAGGTGCCAAACACCGCCGTCGATGTGAACTCTTGGGCGGTATCAGCCTGTTATCCCCGGAGTACCTTTTATCCGTTGAGCGATGGCCCTTCCATACAGAACCACCGGATCACTAGAACCTACTTTCGTACCTGCTCGACGTGTCTGTCTCGCAGTCAAGCACCCTTATGCTCTTGCACTCACTGCACGATTTCCAACCGTGCTGAGGGTACCTTCGTGCTCCTCCGTTACGCTTTGGGAGGAGACCGCCCCAGTCAAACTACCCACCACACACGGTCCTCGATCCGGATAACGGACCTGAGTTAGAACGCCAATGATGCCAGGCTGGTATTTCAAGGTTGGCTCCACCCGAACTGGCGTCCGGGTTTCCAAGCCTCCCAGCTATCCTACACAAGCAACATCAGCGTCCAGTGTGAAGCTATAGTAAAGGTTCACGGGGTCTTTCCGTCTAGCCGCGGGTACACAGCATCTTCACTGCGATTTCAATTTCACTGAGTCTCGGGTGGAGACAGCGTGGCCATCATTACGCCATTCGTGCAGGTCGGAACTTACCCGACAAGGAATTTCGCTACCTTAGGACCGTTATAGTTACGGCCGCCGTTTACCGGGGCTTCGATCAAGAGCTTCGCTTGCGCTAACACCATCACTTAACCTTCCGGCACCGGGCAGGCGTCATACCCTATACGTCCGCTTACGCGTTTGCAGAGTACTGTGTTTTTAATAAACAGTTGCAGCCACCTGGTATCTTCGACCGCCTCGTGCTCCGGCCGCAGGGCCTTCACACTAACGCGGCGTGCCTTCTCCCGAAGTTACGGCACCATTTTGCCTAGTTCCTTCACCCGAGTTCTCTCAAGCGCCTTGGGATTCTCACCCTGACCACCTGTGTCGGTTTGGGGTACGGTCCCACTGTATCTGAAGCTTAGAGGCTTTTCCTGGAAGCGTGGCATCGATGACTTCCTGACCGTGGTCAGTTCGTCTCGTCTCTCGGCCTTGAGGATCCGGATTTGCCTGAATCCTCAGCCTACTGACTTTCACCAGGACTACCAACGCCTGGCTCACCTAGCCTTCTCCGTCCCCCCATCGCAATACAGTGAGGTACGGGAATATTAACCCGTTTCCCATCGACTACGCCTTTCGGCCTCGCCTTAGGGGCCGACTCACTCTGCTCCGATTAGCGTCGAACAGAAACCCTTGGTCTTCCGGCGGGGGAGTTTTTCACTCCCCTTGTCGTTACTCATGTCAGCATTCGCACTCGTGATACCTCCAGCAGACCTCTCGATCCACCTTCATCGGCTTACACGACGCTCCTCTACCGCTCGTCATTCGACGAACCCGTAGCTTCGGTACCTGGTTTGAGCCCCGTTATATCTTCCGCGCAGGCCGACTCGACTAGTGAGCTATTACGCTTTCTTTAAAGGATGGCTGCTTCTAAGCCAACCTCCTAGCTGTCTGAGCCTTCCCACATCGTTTCCCACTTAACCAGGATTTCGGGACCTTAGCTGACGGTCTGGGTTGTTTCCCTTTTCACAACGGACGTTAGCACCCGCTGTGTGTCTCCCACGCGTCACTCACCGGTATTCGGAGTTTGCCTCGGGTTGGTAAGTCGGGATGACCCCCTAGCCGAAACAGTGCTCTACCCCCGGCGGTGCTACGTGAGGCGCTACCTAAATAGCTTTCGAGGAGAACCAGCTATCTCCGGGCTTGATTAGCCTTTCACTCCGATCCACAAGTCATCCAAATCTTTTTCAACAGATCCTGGTTCGGTCCTCCAGTTGATGTTACTCAACCTTCAACCTGCTCATGGATAGATCGCCCGGTTTCGGGTCTATTCCCAGCGACTGGTCGCCCAGTTAAGACTCGGTTTCCCTACGCCTCCCCTATACGGTTAAGCTCGCCACTGAAAATAAGTCGCTGACCCATTATACAAAAGGTACGCGGTCACATGACATGCATGCTCCCACTGCTTGTACGCATACGGTTTCAGGATCTATTTCACTCCCCTCTCCGGGGTTCTTTTCGCCTTTCCCTCACGGTACTGGTTCACTATCGGTCAGCCAGGAGTATTTAGCCTTGGAGGATGGTCCCCCCGTCTTCAGTCAAGGTTTCTCGTGCCCCGACCTACTCGATTTCACATGATCAGATTTTCGACTACGGGGCTGTCACCCACTATGGCCGCGCTTCCCAACGCGTTCGTCTAATCAGTCACATGCTTAAGGGCTGGTCCCCGTTCGCTCGCCGCTACTGGGGGAATCTCGGTTGATTTCTTTTCCTCAGGGTACTTAGATGTTTCAGTTCCCCTGGTTCGCCTCCCGACACCTATGTATTCAGTGCGGGATACCCAGCTTACACTGGGTGGGTTTCCCCATTCAGAGATGCCCGGGTCACAGGTTGTTTGCCACCTCGCCGAGCCTTATCGCAGGCTTCCACGTCTTTCATCGCCTCTGGCTGCCTAGGCATCCACCGTATGCGCTTCATCGCTTGACCATATAACCCCAAA
This sequence comes from Halomonas sp. C10-5, assembly GCF_057169305.1. Lineage (NCBI taxonomy): Bacteria > Pseudomonadati > Pseudomonadota > Gammaproteobacteria > Oceanospirillales > Halomonadaceae > Halomonas > Halomonas sp. C10-5. Next base: position 380,431 of record NZ_CP175665.1, on the reverse strand, counting down.
GGGTCTGGTCCGCGATGACACACGACATTGCCGGATACGCTTGAGACGTATCTCGTGTTCTTTCCTTGCGGAAAGAACGTTTGTCAGCATGAATCACATTGTTAAAGAGCAGACTGTCAATCGACAGTCATAAACCGCTCATTGCGCTGTGCAAGGATGGCTTATGACTGCAGATCCGATCAGGTCAGACTGTGGGGATGGGAGATGGTGGAGCCTAGCGGGATCGAACCGCTGACCTCCTGCGTGCAAGGCAGGCGCTCTCCCAGCTGAGCTAAGGCCCCGAAGATAATTTGTGTGAGACAAGGCGCTTCGATGCGACGCATAGCCTGCTATGCGAGTGTCGGAGCAACGCAGTATCACGCAAATTTGGTGGGTCTGGGCAGATTTGAACTGCCGACCTCACCCTTATCAGGGGTGCGCTCTAACCAACTGAGCTACAGACCCGGCTAAACCACTGGGTCCACGACCCAAACAGTCTTTTGCTCTGGTCGATCAGGTAATTCATTGTGAGCACTTGCCGACAGTCGGGGACATATCGGTAAGGAGGTGATCCAGCCGCAGGTTCCCCTACGGCTACCTTGTTACGACTTCACCCCAGTCATGAACCACACCGTGGTGATCGCCCTCCGAAGTTAGGCTAACCACTTCTGGTGCAGTCCACTCCCATGGTGTGACGGGCGGTGTGTACAAGGCCCGGGAACGTATTCACCGTGACATTCTGATTCACGATTACTAGCGATTCCGACTTCACGGAGTCGAGTTGCAGACTCCGATCCGGACTGAGACCGGCTTTTCGGGATTAGCTCCACCTCGCGGCTTCGCAACCCTTTGTACCGGCCATTGTAGCACGTGTGTAGCCCTACTCGTAAGGGCCATGATGACCTGACGTCGTCCCCACCTTCCTCCGGTTTGTCACCGGCAGTCTCCCTAGAGTTCCCACCATTACGTGCTGGCAAATAGGGACAAGGGTTGCGCTCGTTACGGGACTTAACCCAACATTTCACAACACGAGCTGACGACGGCCATGCAGCACCTGTCTGTGCGTTCCCGAAGGCACCAATCCATCTCTGGAAAGTTCGCACGATGTCAAGAGTAGGTAAGGTTCTTCGCGTTGCATCGAATTAAACCACATGCTCCACCGCTTGTGCGGGCCCCCGTCAATTCATTTGAGTTTTAACCTTGCGGCCGTACTCCCCAGGCGGTCGACTTATCGCGTTAACTGCGCCACAAAGGTCACAAGGACCCCAACGGCTAGTCGACATCGTTTACGGCGTGGACTACCAGGGTATCTAATCCTGTTTGCTACCCACGCTTTCGCACCTCAGCGTCAGTGTCAGTCCAGAAGGCCGCCTTCGCCACTGGTATTCCTCCCGATCTCTACGCATTTCACCGCTACACCGGGAATTCTACCTTCCTCTCCTGCACTCTAGCCTGACAGTTCCGGATGCCGTTCCCAGGTTGAGCCCGGGGCTTTCACAACCGGCTTATCACGCCGCCTACGCGCGCTTTACGCCCAGTAATTCCGATTAACGCTCGCACCCTCCGTATTACCGCGGCTGCTGGCACGGAGTTAGCCGGTGCTTCTTCTGTGGGTGATGTCCTCCCTCGAGGGTATTGGCCCCGAGGATTTCTTCCCCACTGAAAGTGCTTTACAACCCGAAAGCCTTCTTCACACACGCGGCATGGCTGGATCAGGCTTTCGCCCATTGTCCAATATTCCCCACTGCTGCCTCCCGTAGGAGTTCGGGCCGTGTCTCAGTCCCGATGTGGCTGATCATCCTCTCAGACCAGCTACGGATCGCGGCCTTGGTGAGCCATTACCTCACCAACTAGCTAATCCGACATAGGCTCATCCGATAGCGCAAGGTCCGAAGATCCCCTGCTTTCCCCCGTAGGACGTATGCGGTATTAGCCTGGGTTTCCCCAGGTTATCCCCCACTACCGGGCAGATTCCTATGCATTACTCACCCGTCCGCCGCTCGACGCCTGGAAGCAAGCTTCCATCGTTTCCGCTCGACTTGCATGTGTTAGGCCTGCCGCCAGCGTTCAATCTGAGCCATGATCAAACTCTTCAGTTTAAGATCATAAGTGCTGAAGTAGCACCAAACTTGGCTCAAGGTTCAAACGTTCTCAAATAGATCCAAAGATCTATGACGAGTCGCTTGCCTTGATGGTTCAATGACATGATCACCGAGCCATCGACAAGCGCCCACATGAATTACCTGATCGATTGTTAAAGAGCGGCTTCGAACCCTGTCGGGTGAAGCGTCTCGCTTGCTGCCGGCCGGAGCGAACTCCGTGTCGCCAGCGCCCTGCGAGGAAGGCGTATTCTACCGATTCGCCTCAGCGTGTCAAGCGGTGGTTGGCGATGCGCTGCACCCCGTCCGTGTTTCCGCTAACTGCCCTTCCCTTCCTGCCGAGATGGCTGCGAACCCAGTGGCGCACATTCTATCGGACGTGCCGTGATTGTCAATCGGAATGTTTCGAAGTGATTCGAAAAACTCCAAGCAGAACAATCACTTCTGCCACCTCCACCGCCTGCAACGTGTGCCCGTCGCCGGCAGCGGATGCGTACTTTACGGATCCGCGAGCCGGGGCGCAAGCCCTTCCGGTAAAAAAGTTTCAGCAGCCTCTCCAAAAGGCGAAGACGGCATGACCACTGTATCCACACCCCCTCGGTTCGCAGGGACTGTGGATAGCCGTCTCGCCGTGCCTGCCTACCGGCTGGCACGGTCGAGCAGCGCGAGTATCGAACGATACGGGATGCCCCCATGCTGGGACAGTCCGATCTCGCAGGTCCGTGAGTTGGAGTAGCCCGCACTACAGTCGACCACCTGTTCCGCCAGTCCGGCGAGTGCCGAGGCATTGAGTTCCGGCACGCTGAATCCCTTGTCCCCGGCGAAACCGCAGCAGGTAACCTCCGCGGGCACCACCACCTCGCTGGCACAGGCCCGCGCCAGGGCTATCAGCTTCTCGCCCAACCCCATCCGCGTGCTGGAGCAGGTCACGTGGACTGCGACCCGCTCATGGAGCGGCCGAATGGTCAGGCGCGGCAGCAGGTGATCATGGGCGAAGGTGACGGGCTCATGCAGCGCCAGGCAAGCATCGAGGCTCTCCTGCATCTGCAGGGTGCAGGGGCTGGTATCGCAGAGGATCGGATAGCGGCCGTTCTCGCTGGCGGCGAGCAGTTCGCGATTGAGTTCGCGCCCCTTGTGCTCCGCCTCATCGAACTGCCCCTTGGAACGGAAGGCCATGCCGCAGCAGAGACTATCGACCCGTTCGGGAATCACCACAGAGAAGCCGGCCCTGTCGAGCAGCGCCAGGGTGATCTCCATCACCGAACGCGGCTCCCCGGCGTCGCGACGGTCGGCGCCGAACATGCGAGTCGCACAGCTGGGCAGGTAGACCACCCGGGGCCGATCATCGCCCGCATCCGACAACTCTTTCAGCACGCGCACCGGCGCGGCCCCGGGCAGTGCCGGCGTCCACAGCGGTACACGCTCGCCGCTCAGGCGACGCGCGCCGCGGGCCGCACGCGACATCAGTGAATCGCCCATCAGCTTGTTTACTGCCCCTGCAGCCCGCAACGAGCCTCGCGCCAGCCGGGTGACACCGCCGAAGTGGCGGCCGATGCGGCGCGCCAATCCGGCACGCTGGCTCAGGCGGCGTCGACGCATGTCGCGCACCAGGTCTCCGGTATTGATCCCTACCGGACACTGGGTCTCGCACAGGCCGTCCACCGCGCAGGTGGCATCCACATGATAGGCAAGGCCCCCACGCAGTGACGCCAGGCGCGCCGCATCCGCCTCGCCTGCCGAGTCACCCAGCGCCTCGAGGCGTGCCACCTCGCGGGTGATCACGATGCGCTGGCGCGGCGTCAGGGTCAGGTCCTTGGACGGACAGACATGCTCGCAGAAGCCACACTCGATGCACTTGTCGACGATCTCGTGGGCCGCCGGCAGCGGCTTGAGGTTCTCCAGATGCAGGGTCGGGTTGCGGCTCAGGATCACCTCGGGGTTGAGCTGGTTCTCGGGGTCGAAGAGCGCCTTGATCTCCCACATCAGCGCATAGGCCTCGGGGCCCCACTCCAGCTCCACGTAGGGCGCCATGTTGCGCCCGGTACCATGCTCGGCCTTGAGCGAACCGCCATACTCGACCCCGACCAGTTGCGCCACCTCGTCCATCAGCGCCTGGTAGCGCTCGACCTCGCCGGGCTTCTCGAACCCCTGGGGAAAGACGAAGTGCAGGTTGCCCTCCAGGGCGTGGCCGAAGAGGATCGCCTCCGCATAGCCGTGGCGGTGGAAGATCTCGGTCAGTGCCAGCACGCCTTCGTCGAGCCGTTCGATGGGGAAGGCGACATCCTCGATGATCACCGTGGTTCCGATCTCGCGCACCGCACCCACCGCCGGGAAGAGCCCCTTGCGGATCTTCCAGTAGAGGGCGTAGCGATCGGTATCGCGGGTGAAGGTGACCGGTTCCAGGGTACGGATACCCTCCAGCGTCCGCTGCACCTCGTCCATGCGCGCGGCCAGGTCGGCATCGTCGTGGCCGCGCACGTCGATCAGCAGCGCCGCCGCCCCGTCGGGGAGCGTGCGCAGCACCTCGGGCATTCCTGCCTCGCGCTCCACCGAGCGCAGCGCGGCACGATCCATCAGCTCCACCGCGGAGACCGGCGAACGCTTCAGGGCGATGGTGGCCCGGCAGGTGGTGGCCATGTCCGGAAAGAAGGCCAGCGCCGCCGCCTTGTGGGGTTCGTCCACCACGGTCTGGTAGGTGATGGCGCTGATGAATCCGAGGGTGCCCTCGGAGCCGATCATCAGGTGCTTGAGGATCTCGATGCCGTCGCTGAAGTCGACCAGGCTGTTGAGGGCATAGCCGGTGGTGTTCTTGAGCCGGTACTTGTGGCGGATCCTCTCGGCCAGTTCGACATTGGCCTGGGTCTCGGCGGCAAGGTGCTCGAGCCCCGCCAGCAGCTCGGCGTGGCTGCCGCGGAAGGCCGCCACGCTCTCGTGATCGGCGGTATCCAGCAGGCTGCCATCGGCCAGAATGACCCGGATATCACGTACCGTGCGATAGCTGTTCTGGGCGGTGCCGCAGCACATGCCGGAGGCGTTGTTGGCGGCGATGCCACCGATCATGCAGCTGTTGATGGAGGCCGGGTCCGGGCCGATCTTGCGTCCGAAGGAGGCGAGCAACTGGTTGGCCCGAGCGCCGATCACCCCGGGTTGCAGGCGGATCGCCCGCCCCTCGTCGAGGAGCTCATGGCCGCGCCAGCCTTGCCCCAGCTGGATCAGTACCGAGTCGGTGACCGCCTGGCCGGAAAGCGAGGTGCCGGCAGCGCGAAAGGTCACCGGCAGCCGTCGGGCCCGGCATTCGGCAAGGGTCACGCGCAGCTCCGCCTCGCTCTCGGGGCGCACCACCAGCCTCGGCACCAGGCGATAGAAGCTGGCATCGGTGCCGTACGCCAGGGTGCGCAGCGGATCGTCGATCAGCCGCTCTGCAGGCAACGAAGCCGCCAGGGCGGCCTTCAGCTCCCGGTAGGCCTCGGCGCTCGGCCGGCTCATCGCGAGACCCCAGCGGAGTCGCCGGCATGGCGCACGATGACCACCAGTTCACGCGGCCCGTGCACCCCGTAGGCCAGGGTCTGCTCGATATCGGCGGTCTTGCTGGGGCCCGAGATCAGCAGGGCGTTGGTGGGCATGCCATCGGCCCAGCCATGGCCCTCGACAACATCGAAGAAGGTGTCCGCAAGGGTATCGGCATCCAGCACGGCGATATGCAGCGGCGGTACCAGGCTGATCAGGCGTGGCTCGTCGGGTGTCGGCCATAGCCACAGGCTGCCGGTCTCGGCGATGGCCCCGCGGGTGGAGGTCAAGCCGGCATCGACGCTCTCGAACTGCTCGCGCTGCCACTGTTCGATATCGCGATCCACGCCGACCAGTTCCACGTCGACATCGGCCAGGGCGCTGCGCGCCTCGACAGCCACCGGGTGCTGCTTGCCCAGCGCCAGCCGACGCACGCCCTTGTCGGCGAGCACCCCGGCCAGCGCCTCGGTCCAGCGAGCCTGGTCGACATGGACCACCTCGCCATGCACCGAACCGATCCAGCGCTCGAAGCGTGCCAGGCGCTCCTCCTGGCTCCAGCCACGATTCGTCGCCACGGTGAAGTCGCTCTCCGGCGCACTCAGCGGTCCGTCGAGGCGCTCGCGCAGGCGCTTGAGAATGGCGTTGCGGGCACTCATCAGCGCTCCTCCTCATGGCTTTTGCTGTTCGGCTCATGGCTCTTGCTCGCCTGATGCCGCTTGACCAACGCATGAAGGGTGGTACCGGCCGGCTTGGGGGCGGTGCGGTAGTCGGTCCAGGCACCCAGCTTCGCGGGCGTCAATGCCCTGAGCTTGCCGGCCACTGCGGTGCCACTGCGCCAGGCGCCGGGGTGGGTGGCCAGCCACTGGAAGCCCTTCCAGGCGGCGACCTCCTTGCGAGTGCGCTTGATGCCGGCGCCGGGCACGTTGCCGCGCCCCTCGCCCACCGACTCCTTGCGCAGCCGCACCAGCAGGTCGGGGATCGGGATCTTCACCGGGCAGACCTCGCCGCAGGCGCCGCACAGGCTGGAGGCGGTGGGCAGGTCCTTGGTCTCCTCGAGCCCCATCAGGTGGGGCGAGAGGATGCTGCCGATCGGGCCGGGGTAGGTGGTGCCGTAGGTGTGGCCGCCCACCCGGGTATAGACGGGGCAGTGGTTCATGCAGGCGCCGCAACGGATGCAGCGCAGGGTGTCGAGCAGCTCATCGTCCTGATAGATGCGCGAACGGCCGCTGTCCACCAGCACCAGATGGACCTCCTTCGGCCCGTCGTGCTCGCCTTCTTTGCGCGGCGAGCTGATCATGTTGAAGTAGGTGGTGACGTGCTGGCCGGTGGCCGAGCGGGTCAGCAGGGAGTAGAGGGGCGGCACGTCGCGCAGCCGCTCGACCACCTTCTCGATGCCGGTCACGGCGACGTGCACCGGCGGCACCGTGGTGGTCATGCGGCCGTTGCCTTCGTTCTCCACCAGGCACAGGGTGCCGGTCTCGGCCACCGCGAAGTTGACCCCCGAGACCCCTACATCGGCAGCCATGAAGCGCTCGCGCAGCTGCTGCCGGGCCGCCGCGGTCATATAGTCGACGTCGCGGGTGCGCTCGGTGCCGGTCTTGTCGTGCAGGATCTCGGAGATCTCATCGGTGTTGAGATGGATCGCCGGCATGATGATGTGCGAGGGAGTCTGCTGGTTGAGCTGCACCAGGTATTCGCCGAGATCGGACTCCAGCGCCTCGATGCCCGCCTCCTCCAGATGGGCGTTGAGGTGCATCTCCTCGGAGACCATCGACTTGCCCTTGATCACTGAGCGCGCCCCGTGGGACTCGCAGATCTCGCGGACGATACGGCACGCCTCTTCGCCATCCTCGGCCCAATGCACCCGGATGCCGTTGGCCTCGCAGTTGGCCTCCAGCTGCTCGAGCAGGTCGGGCAGCTTCGCCAGTGCCCGCAGGCGGATATTGGCACCCAGCTCGCGCAGGGTCTCCAGGTCCCAGTCATCGAAGCTGTCACGCCGCTTGGACATCAGGCCATCCATCGCCTTGCGGAAGTTGGCGCGGATCTGCGGGTTGCCCAGGGCATCGTGGGCCTGACGATGGAATTCGCGCGGGGTGTAGGTCTGCACGCCGGGGGGCTGTCCGCTCATGAGGTCCTCCGCCACAGGTAACTGGCGATATGCTCGCCCTGGATCGGCTTGTTCAGCTTCTCGAAACGCCCGCCGATGTTCATCATGCAGCCGCAGTCGGAGGTCACGAAGCGCTTCGCCCCGCTGGCCTCGATGGCCTGGGTCTTGTCCTCCACCATGGCGGCGGAGACCTCGGGGTGACGCACCGCGAAGGTGCCACCGAAGCCGCAGCACTCGGCGGCCCGCGCCTGCTCTACCAGCTCGACCTGACCGAGCTTCGCCAGCAGCGCCGGCCCGGTCTCGGCCAGCCCCATCTCGCGGCGCGCACTGCAGGAGGTGTGCATGGCCACCTTCTCGGGCTCGCCGCGATCCTCCAGGTCAAGATGGCAGACATGGACCAGGAACTCGGTCAGCTCGAAGACGCGCCCGGCCACCTCCTCGGCCTTCGCCTCGAGGTCGCTGCCGGCGAAGAGCTGGGGGTAATGGGTGCGCATCATGCCGCCGCAGGAGCCCGAGGGCACCACGATCGGCCAGGGCTCGGGGAAGAGGTCGAGCTGGGCCGCCGCCACGGCACGCGCCTCGTCATGGTAGCCGGAAGTGTAGGCCGGCTGGCCACAGCAGGTCTGGTCCTCGGGGAACAGCACCTCGATGCCCTCGCGCTCGAGCAGCCGGATGGCATCCATCCCGGCCTCGGGGTAGAAGAGGTCGATCAGGCAGGTGCCGAACAGGTAGACCTTGTCCGGCCTCGGAGGGTAGAGCTTGACGGCGGTCATCGGCGATTCCTTCAACAGCTGGCATGGTCGTCACTCTGGTAAAGTGGTAAAACCAATTTACCCGACGGATTCGGCGAACCTTACGGAGGCCTCCGCTACAGTGTCAAACGAGCGACGGGGTTTTTCTCGCCATATCGCGCTAGACTTTGGTCTACCCAGGCTCGGCATTATTACAAGCTTTTGAAATTCGGTAAGATATTCTCTCCTTTCCGACAACCTCACCACGCCGGATATTGGTAATACCAATATCCGGCAGTAAGATGTGGCCAAGCCTCCCCATCGAACCCTCGACCACCGGAGCCTCGCCATGGCCTACCCGCCCCTGCGCCAGCCGCGCCTGACCGATGTGATCACCGAAAGACTCGAGGCGATGATCCTCGAGGGCAGCCTCCAGCCCGGACAGAAACTGCCACCCGAGCGTGAGCTGGCGGAACGCTTCAGCGTCTCGCGGCCCTCGCTGCGCGAAGCCATCCAGAAGCTCGCTGCCCGGGGCCTGTTGATCAGCCGTCAGGGGGGCGGCACCTTCATCAGCGAGGAGCTCAACAGCGGCTACAGCGACCCGCTGCTCGAGATGCTCTCCCGTCACGGCGAGTTCCACCTGGACCTGCTGGAGTTCCGCGATGCCATGGAGGGCCTCTCCGCCTACTATGCCGCGCTGCGTTCGACGCCTACCGACAAGGCGCTGCTGATCAAGCGCTTCGAGGAACTGGAGGCGTGCTTCCAGAGTCACAACCCGGCCGAGGAGGCCAAGGCCGATGCCGCCTTCCACCTGGCCATCGCCGAGTCGGCGCACAATGTGCTGCTGCTGCATACCATTCGCGGCATCTTCCATCTGCTGGAGAAGAGCATCGTCGACAACCTGGCCCACCTGTTCGAGAAGCCCGAGTCGCGCCCCCTGCTGATGAAGCAGCATCGTGCGCTGCTCGATGCCATCCTCGAGGGCCGGGCCGAGGACGCCCGCACCTGCGCCCACGAGCACCTGGTCTTCGTGGAAGAGGGGCTGCTCGAGGTCGAACGCGCCGAGACCCGCGCCCAGCGCGCCCTGCGCCGCGCCCAGGCCATGCCCGTGCCGCGCCGCGAAGGAGCTTCATGACGGCGATGGCCCATGCGTCCCGGCTACCCAGGCGCTGGCGGCGCTGGCTGTGGCTGCTGGCGCCGCTGGGTCTCGCCCTGGTGATATGGCAGGCCGCCGAGGTGGCACGCCAGCAGGCACTGCAGGAACTCCGGCAGGATGCCGATAACGAGCTGCGCCTCTCGGCCGCCGGACTGATCGGCCACCTCTCCCGCCACGACTACCTGCCCCGACTGCTGGCCTCCCGGGAGGCGGTGCGCCGCTTCCTCTCCTCTCCGGAGAGCCAGGATCCCATGCCGCTCAACCGCCTGCTCGACCGCTTCCGGGCGGCCACCGGGGTCTCCGACATCTACCTGCTCGACCGCCACGCCGACACCCTGGCGGCCAGCAACTGGCATCGCCCCGACACCTTCATCGGCCAGAACTACGCCTTCCGCAGCTATTACAGCGACGCCATCGCCGGCCGACCCGGGCGCTTCTACGGCCTCGGCGTGCAGTCACTGGAGCGCGGCTACTACTTCTCTGCCCCGGTCTGGCTGGACGATACCGCCCCCGATGCCTCGCCGGACGGGGTCATGGTGGTCAAGGTGCTGCTCGACGCGATGGAGGAGAGCTGGGCCGAGCAGGAGGCCGAGCTGCTGGTCACCGACGCCGACGACATCATCTTCATGGCCAGCAGGCCCGAGCTGCGCATGGCCTCGCTGGCGCCGCTCTCCGCGGAGGAGAGGGAGGCGCTGCTGGCCACCCGCCGCTATGCCGACGAGCCCCTTCACCACTCCGGCCTCGAGGTGCTCGCGCCCCTGGGCGAACGCACCCGCCTGGTCGGCTTCAGCTCGGGACCGCTGGCCGACGAGAGCTTCCTGGGCCTGCAACGTGCGCTGCCCGAACTCGGCTGGGAGATGCTGATCCTCAAGCCGCTGGACCCGGTAACCCAGGCCCAGTGGACCTCTGCCCTCCTCGCCGGCGGGCTCTACGGCATCGTACTGCTGGGCGGCGGCTTCGGCTGGCAGCGTTTGCGACTGCGCCGCGAGCGCGAACTGTTCGCCGAACGCGAGCGGCATACCCTGGCCCGGGCCCGTGACGAGCTGGAACGCAACGTGGCCAGCCGCACCCGCGACCTGGTCGAGACCAACCGCCGCCTCTCCGACGAGGTCGAGGAGCGCAAGCGCGCCGAGGCGGACCTGCGTCAGACCCGCGATGAACTGATCCAGGCCGCCAAGCTCGCCGTGCTCGGCCAACTGGCCGCGGGCATCAACCACGAGCTCAACCAGCCCCTGGCCGCGATTCGCGCCTACGCCGAGAACGCCCGCGCCTTTATCGCTCGCGAGCGCCTGGAGAGCGCCGACCGCAACCTGGCCGAGATCGTCGAACTGACCGGACGCATGGCCGAGATCAGCGCCCAGCTGCGCCAGTTCTCCCGCAAGGGCGACGAACGGCGCAGTGCGGTGTCGGTCAGTGACTGCTTCGAGTACGCCCTGCGCCTGTTCCAGACCCGGCTGCAGGACGCCGGCGTGCAAATCGAACGCCGCTTCCCCGAGGCTCCCGTCTGGGTCAGGGCTGACCCGGTGCGCCTGGAACAGGTGCTGGTCAACCTGATCGGCAACGCCCTGCACGCTATGGCCGGCCGTGACGCACCATGCCTGACGCTGAGCGTCGAGGCCGACCGGGAGAGTGTCGAGCTGGCGGTGGAGGACAACGGTCCGGGCATCGCCCCGGCCGACCTGCAGCGGATCTTCGAACCCTTCTTCACCACCAAGTCACCGGGCAGCGGCCTGGGCCTGGGGCTCTCCATCTCGTCGCGTATCATCGACGACCTGGGCGGCCGCCTCGCCGCCGGGAACCGCCCCGAAGGCGGTGCCCGCTTCACCATTCGCCTGCCCCGGGAACATCTCGCCACAGACTCGCCCCACACCGACCAGGAGAGCCTGCCCCATGCATGAACCGGCAGACATTCCGGTGATGATCGTCGATGACGAGCCTCACCTGCGCATCAGCGCCGGCCAGACCCTGGAGCTCGCCGGCTATACGCCGGCCCCCTACGCTGGGGCCGAGGCCGCGCTGGCGGCGCTCGAGGACGACTTCCCCGGCGTCATCGTCAGCGATATCCGCATGCCTGGCATGGACGGCATGGCGCTGCTGCGCGAGGTGCGCCGTCGCGACCCCGACCTGCCGGTGATCCTGATCACCGGCCATGGCGATATCTCCACCGCCGTGGAGGCCATGCGCGAAGGCGCCTGGGACTTCCTGGAGAAGCCCTTCGCCGCCGAGCGGCTGGTGGAAGTGGTGCGGCGCGGGGTGGAGAAGCGTCGTCTGAGCCTCGAGAACCGTCGGCTGCGCGCCGAACTGGAGGCCCAGCAGGCCGCCCCCGGCCCCCGCCTGGTGGGCCGCACCCCGGCCATCCAGCGCCTGGCGGCCATGGTGCAGCGCATCAGCCAGGTGGAGGCCGACGTGCTGCTGTTCGGCGAGACCGGCGCCGGCAAGGACCTGGTGGCGCGTGCCATCCATGAGCGCAGCGCCCGTGCCGGCCACCCCTTCGTGGCGATCAACTGCGGCGCGGTGCCGGAGAGCACCATCGAGTCGGAGCTGTTCGGCCACGAGAAGGGTGCCTTCACCGGCGCCGTGGAGCGACGCATCGGCAAGTTCGAGCACGCCAACGGCGGCACGGTGTTCCTCGACGAGATCGAGTCGATGCCGCTCTCGCTGCAGGTCAAGCTGCTGCGGGTGCTGCAGGAGCGCAGTGTCGAACGCCTGGGCGCCAACGAGCCGGTACCACTGGATATCCGAGTGATCGCCGCCACCAAGGTGGATCTCAAGGCTGCCGCCGAGGCCGGGGCATTCCGCGAGGATCTCTACTACCGCCTCGACGTGGTCACCCTGCCGATCCCCTCCCTGCGCGAGCGACGCGAGGACATCCCGCTGCTGTTCCAGCACTTCGCGGTGGTGGCCGCCAATCGCAGCGGCCTGGAGGCACCGCCCCTCGATGCCGCCGGCATCTCGGCCCTGCTCGCCCACGACTGGCCGGGCAACGTGCGCGAGCTGCGCAACCTCGCCGAACGCTATGTGTTGCTGGGGGCGGCCTTCGACTACCGGCTGGATGCCCTGCTGGCCGGCGCCGAGAGCGAGGCGGGCGAACTCCCGCTACCCCAGCAGGTGGAGCTGTTCGAGAAGAGCCTGCTCGACCAGGCACTGACCCGCCACCGCGGCCGGGTCAGCGAGGTCAGCGAGGGGCTCGGCCTGCCGCGCAAGACCCTCTACGACAAGCTCCGGAAGTATGGCCTGCGCGCCGAGGACTATCGCCACAGCGCCGCGCCCTGATCGAGCAGCGTCAACAGCGGTGTCCAGGCGGGCAGCAGCGGCACCAGGCCGGCGATCAGCAGCAGCATCAGCACGGAGTTGCAGGGCTCCCGGTAGTCGAAAAGCTTGAAGGCGGTGCCGAAGGAGCGCTTGAGACGCGCCCCGGTGAGATCGACGCTGAACATCTCGTCGAGCAGCAGGTGTATGCAGAAGCCCAGCAGCACCGCCACTCCGTGGGACCAGGCCAGGCCGGGCTCCAGGAGCAGCAGGCGGTGACCGACGGCGCTGGTGGCCAGCGCACAGAGCAACCCGGCCAGCAGGGAGTGCCAGATCCCGCGATGCACCGAGAGGCGCTTGAAGACCGGGCTCAGCAGGTAGCGCACACCGATGTAGATGCCGCCGCACGCCAGCAGCAGCCTCCCCGGCGTCAGCCAGGCCTGCATCAGCAGCGCGCCGGCCACCACCGCCAGCAGGGCCAGGGTGTTGAAGATGAGGCGCACGGCGTGGGAGTTGTCGGCGTCGATATCGGGAAGGATCCCGCCGAAGCTGGTCAGGGCCGCCACGGAGAGCGCCTCTGCCGGGCTCCAGAGCCCTGCCTGCCAGCCGCCCACGGCGAGCAGGGTGCCACCGCCCACGGCGGCAGTGAGATGGGTGCGAAAATCGGCCATGCGGTAACGGACTCCTGCGTCTCCGGCCATCCGATGCTGGACGAAAAACCAGCTGGACAAAAAACCAGATTATCGCCCGTTACCACATGGAAAAACAGGGGCTTAGAAGGTTATTCCTCGGCTGCCGCTAGGTAGTCGTCCTTGAGCCTGACGTAGTTGCCGGCGGTATAGGGGAAGAACTCACGCTCCTTGTCCTTGAGCGGGCGCAGCGCCCTGGCCGGATTGCCGGCGTAGACATGGCCACCCTCCAGGTGCTTGCCCGGTGGCACCACGGCGCCGGCGGCAATGATCACCTCATCCTCCACCACGGCGCCATCCATGACGATGGCCCCCATGCCCACCAGGATGCGGCTGCCCAGGGTGGCACCATGCAGGATCGCCTTGTGGCCGATGGTGACGTCGTCGCCGATGGTCAGCGGGAAGCCGCCAGGATTGAAGTCGCTGGCATGGGTGATATGCAGCACGCAGCCATCCTGCACGCTGACCCGCGCGCCGATCCGGATGCGGTGCATGTCGCCACGGATTACCGCCATGGGCCAGACCGAACAGTCGTCGCCCAGCTCCACATCGCCGAGCACCAGGCTCGCCGGGTCGATATAGACCCGCTCACCAAGACTCGGGCGCTTGCCTTTCCAGGGCCGAATGGCCATCAACTCGCTCATCGGGATCTCCTCATCTTCGATCGGCATTCAGATCAGTCCGGCCACCAATACTACCAGCGTCAGCGGAATGGCGACCCAGCGGGTCACCATGCGCCATAGCGTAAAGCCGCTGTCACCCACGCCCAGGGCGCGGCGTGCCGTGGCCTCCGGCACCACCCAGGCGGCGAAGATGGCGATCAGCAGGCCACCCAGGGGCAGGAAGACCTCCGGCGGGATGGTGCTGACCAGCTCGAAGCCGTTCATGCCGAACAGCGGGCGCCACTCGGCCAGGCTCGAGAACGAGAATACCGTCAGCAGCCCGAGCAGCCACACCGCCAGGCCCACCAGGGCCGCGGCGATACCACGCTTGAGGCCCAGGCCCTGCAGCGTGGAGACCATGGGCTCGGCCAGGTTGATCGACGAGGTCCAGGTGGCCAGCAGCAGCAGCAGGAAGAAGAGACTCAGCCACAGCGCCCCCCAGGGCAGTTCGGCGAAGGCGATGGGCAGGGTGACGAACATCAACCCGGGCCCCTCGCCGGGGTCCATGCCCTGGGAGAACACCACCGAGAAGATCGCGATGCCGGCCAGCAGCGCCACGGTCACATCGAGCACCGCCACCGCCCCGACGGCCCGCGGCAGGCTCTGGTGGTCCGGCATGTAGGCGCCGTAGGCCATCAGCGCGCAGGCGCCCACCGCCAGGGTGAAGAAGGCGTGACCCATGGCATGCATCACCACCAGCGGGGTCACTGCCGAGAGATCGGGCTGGAACAGCCACGCCAGGGCGGTGCCGAAACCGCTGGTGGTAGCGGCATAGCCCGCCAGCATCAGCAGCAGTAGATAGAGCAGCGGCATCAGCAGGTTGTTGAGGCGCTCCAGTCCCTTGGCCACCCCGGCGGCCACCACCAGCATGGTCATGGCCAGGAACAGGGTGTGGTTGAGGGTCATGCGCCCCGGGTCGGCCAGGAAGGCATCGAAGCCGGCGCCGATCTCGGCGGGGGCGGCACCGCGGAAGTCGCCATTGATTGAGGCCACCAGGAACTCGATGGACCAGCCGGAGACCACCGAGTAGAAGGAGAGGATGCAGAACACCGTGAAGGCGCCGAACAGCCCCAGCAGACGCCAGTGGCGGCTGGCACCGGCCGCCGCGGCCAGGTGCCCCAGCGAGCCCACCGGGCTGCGCCGCCCGGCGCGCCCTATCATGATCTCGGCCATCATTACCGGCAGCCCCAGCAGCAGCACGAAGGCCACATAGAGCACCAGGAAGGCCGCCCCGCCGTTCTCGCCGGTGATGTAGGGGAAACGCCAGATGTTGCCCAGCCCCACCGCCGCCCCGGTTACCGCCAGGATAAAGGCGCGCCGCGTGCTCCAGCGCTCCAGCGTCTCGCTCATCGTTGCCACTCCCGAAATACGGCGTGCGGGATCCCGCACGCATGAAAGCTCGCAAGCCTAGCAGCCTGCCCCCACACGGCAAACCCTGCCACCGATTGAAACTCGCCCCGTGCGCCCTCATCTTGTGGGCATTCATCCCCTGATTCGAGGTGCGCATGCCCCGCAACCCCCTGCTCGAGACCCATGAGCTTCCCCCCTTCGAGGCCATCCGCCCCGAGCACGTGGTGCCGGCCATCGACGAGCTGCTCGCCGAGAACCGTCATGCCATCGAGGCGCTGGTCGAGCGGGCCGAGAACGAGCCGCCCAGCTGGCAGGGCCTGGCCGCCCCGCTGGAGTCGCTCAACGACCGCCTGTCCCGCGCCTGGTCGCCGGTCTCCCACCTCAACGGCACCATGAACAATCCCGAGCTGCGCGAGGCCTACCAGGCCTGCCTGGGCAAGCTCTCCGAATACAGCACCTGGCTGGGCCAGCACGAGGGGCTGTTCCGTGCCTGGCAGGCGCTGAAGGAGGGGCCGGCCTGGGAGACGCTGGACGAGGCCCAGCGCCGCACCGTGGAGAACACCCTGCGCGACTTCCGCCTCGCTGGCGTCGACCTGCCCACCGAGAAGAAGCGCCGCTACGGCGAGATCAAGGCACGCCTCTCCGAGCTCTCCAACACCTTTTCCAACCAGCTGCTCGACGCCACCCAGGCCTGGCACCTGGACCTGGCCGACGAGTCACGGCTTGCCGGCCTGCCCGAGAGCGCCCTGGCCACCCTGCGTGCCAACGCCGAGGCCAAGGGAGTCGCGGGCTACCGCATCACCCTGGACTTCCCCAGCTTCTTCCCGGTGGTCACCTACGCCGACGACAGCGAGCTGCGCCGCGAGGTCTACACCGCCTTCGTCACCCGCGCCTCGGACCAGGGCCCCCACGCCGGCCAGTATGACAACGCCCCGCTGATGGAGGAGATCCTCGCCCTGCGCCACGAGCTGGCCGAGCTGCTGGGCTTCGCCACCTACGCCGACTATTCGCTGGAAACCAAGATGGCCGAGTCCCCGGCCGAGGCCCAGGCCTTCCTCGAGGACCTGGCCCGGCGCGCCGTGCCCCAGGCACGCGAGGAGTTCGCCGAACTCGAGGCCTTCGCCCGCCAGCGGCTGGGCATGGCCGAGCTCGCCCCCTGGGATATCGGCTACGCCAGCGAGAAGCTTCGCGAGGAGCGCCACGCCATCAACGAGGAGCAGCTGCGCCCCTACTTCCCGGCCCCACAGGTGGTGGATGGCCTGTTCCGGGTGGTGGAGCGGCTGTTCGGCGTCACCTTCGCCGAGGACGAGAGTGCCCCGCGCTACCATCCGGACGTGCGCTTCTTCCATATCATGGAGCAAGGCGAGCCCATCGCCGGCTTCTACCTCGACCTCTACGCCCGCGAGGGCAAGCGCGGCGGCGCCTGGATGGACGAGTGCCGGGTGCGCCGCCACGAGGGTGACTCCCTGCAGCTGCCGGTGGCCTACCTGACCTGCAACTTCACCCGCCCGGTGGGGGAACGGCCGGCGCTGCTCACCCACGACGAGGTGACCACCCTGTTCCACGAGTTCGGCCACGGCCTGCACCACATGCTGACCCGGCAGACCATCGCCGATATCTCCGGGATCAACGGCGTGGCCTGGGATGCCGTGGAGTTGCCCAGCCAGTTCATGGAGAACTACTGCTGGGAGCGCGAGGGGCTCGACCTGATCGCCGGCCATGTCGACAGCGGCGAACCGCTGCCCGCCGAGCTGCTCGAGAAGCTCCAGGCGGCCAGGAACTTCCAGTCCGCCATGGGCATGGTGCGCCAGCTGGAGTTCTCGCTGTTCGACCTGCGCCTGCACCATGAGCTTGCGGCCCCCTCCGCCGCCGAGATCCAGGCACTGCTCGATGCGGTGCGCGATGCCGTCTCGGTGGTGCCGAGAGCCGACTTCAACCGCTTCCAGAACGGCTTCGGACATATCTTCGCCGGCGGCTACGCGGCCGGCTACTACAGCTACAAGTGGGCCGAGGTGCTCTCCGCCGATGCCTGGAGTGCCTTCGAGGAAGCGGGTATCTTCGATCCCGAGACCGGACACCGCTTCCGCACCGAGATCCTCGAGCGGGGTGGCTCCCGCGACGCCGCCGAGCTGTTCCAGGCCTTCCGCGGCCGTGCGCCCAGCGTCGAGCCACTGCTGCGCCACAGCGGCATCCGCGCCAGCTGATCCTTCGCCATACATGCCTCGGCCCACGGGCCGAGGCCTACAGGAGTCCCCATGGCCGTCCAGAAACGCTTTATCGCCGGTGCCATCTGCCCGCGCTGCGCCGAGATGGACCGCATCCGCAGCTGGGAGCAGAACGGCATCCGCTACCGCGAGTGCGTCAGCTGCGACTTCTTCGAGCAGCTGCCCATCGAGGAGCAGGCTGCCCCGGAGCTGACCACCCGCGTCAACCGCCCCCACCAGGAGGACACCGCCGAGGACTTCCAGACCGTCAAGATCCTCGACCCCAAGGGACGCTGAGGTGACCCGCCAGGGAGTGGCGCGGGCGCTGCTGTCGCGACGCCGGCAGCTGGAGGTGCTGGGCCTGGCCGCAGCCGCCGCCCTGCTGCTGGCACGCCCCGACCTGGCCACCCTGGCCGCCGGGCTGGGGCTCTTCCTGTGGGGCATGACCCGCCTGCAGGAGTCCATCAAGCGCCTCTCCGGCGGCACCCTTGACCGCTGGCTGCATGCCGCCACCTCGAAGCCGCTGCGCGCCATCGGCGTGGGGGCGGCGGCCACCGCCCTGGTGCAGTCCAGCTCGCTGGTCACCCTGCTCGCCATGTCCTTCGTGGGTGCCGGGCTGGTCGCCCTGCCCGGCGCCATCGCCCTGCTCTTCGGCGCCAACCTCGGCACCACCACCGGGGCCTGGCTGATCGCCGCCTTCGGCCTGCGCTTCGACCTGGCCGCCTTCGCCATGCCCTTCCTGGCCATCGGCCTGCTCGGCTCCCGGCTGCTGGACGACGGCCGCGCGGCCATTGCCGGGCTGCTGCTGGGCGTGGGGCTGCTGTTCCTCGGCATCGACTTCATGAAGCTGGGCTTCGCCGCCTGGCAGAACGGACTCTCGCTGGATGGCCTGGCCGGCGGCAGCGCCTGGCACTGGCCACTGTTCGTGCTCTTCGGGGTGCTGGCCACGGTGGTGATGCAGTCGAGCCACGCCACCCTGCTGATCACCCTGGCGGCACTGGCGGGGGGACAGCTGCCCTACCTGCCCGCCCTGGCGGTGGCCATCGGCGCCAACGTCGGCACCACGGTAACAGCGGTGCTGGGGGCGCTGGGCTCGGGGGCCCCGGCCAGGCGACTGGCCGGGGCCCATGTGGCCTTCAACCTGGTCACCGCCGCCGTGGCCCTGGCCCTGCTGGTGCCGCTGGCCTGGGTGGTGGATCAGTTCGGGGCGTTTATCGGCCTGGCCGAGGATGCCTGGCCGCTCAAGCTGGCGCTCTTCCACACCCTGTTCAACCTGCTCGGCATCCTGCTGATGCTGCCCTGGATCCCGCGCCTGGCGACACGCCTCGAGCGCCTCTTCCCGCAGCCGACCCACCTCCTGCCGGCCCAGGCCCGCTATCTGACGCCGGCCGCGCTGCAGCACGCCGATACCGCCATGGCCGCCATGGAGCAGGAGTGCCACCGCCTCAACCGCCGCGCCTACCACCTGCTCTGCTCGGCCATCCTGGTGCCCAGCGCCGAGGCGATCGGCCACCCGCCCTCCCGCGAGGTAGTCGAGCGCCCTATCGCCCCCGAGGACTGGCCGACGGTCAACGCCCGCTACCATGAGCGGATCAAGCCACTGATGTCGGAGATCCTCGACTTCTACGCGCGCATCGACGAGCCGCTGACCGAGCAGCAGCAGGCCCGCCTCGAGACCCTCTACGCCCGCACCCTGCGCATGGTCGAGGCGGTGCGCTTCGGCGAGGTACTCCAGCGCAGCCTGCTGCGCCACGCCGCCCCGGCAAGCCCCCTGCGCGCGGCCCACGACGAGATCCGCCTGGCCCTGGCCCAGGGCCTCAACCGCCTGGCCAACGACCCCGAGGCCAGCGATATCGCCGGCCCGATCGACGAGGTACGCCAGCGCTGGCAGCGCCGCCTGGCGGAGCACCTGCGCGAACATCGCCTGGATCCCTGGCTCGCCTCCTCGCTGCTGAACGACCTGCACCAGGCCAGCCGGCTGATCGGCGCCCTGGCGGCGTAGCGCCACTCTCACCTGCCCAGCGGCGCTTTCAAGCGGTGACGACAGGCATGTGCGGATTTCCGCACACTGATAACGGTCTGGCGTGCGAGAAACCGCCACTTCGACGCCGGAGAGAATTCGACCAAGGTCGCAGAAATACTTTTCAACTGACTGATATCAAAGACTTTCCATGCAGCCGGCCCGACCCTTGCTATATTCATTGTCGTATAGCGGAATGAACGCCCTACGTTGAAAGCCGCGTCCCGATGCAGTCGGCATGCCCGGCAGGAGCTGCCAGACTGACAGGGCCTGCCCGGCAACCAATGCCCGGGACACCACCAACGACAACATGCAATGGAGTCACGCCATGCGTCTTCTTTCCACCAAGCTGCTCGCCGGCACCGTGGCCGGTACCCTGCTGGTCGCCGCCTCGGCCGCCGCCCAGGACCGCAGCGACTGGCCCGAAAGCTTCACCGTCGGCACCGCCAGCCAGGGCGGCACCTACTTCGTCTACGGTTCCGGCTGGGCCAACCTGATCGCCGACGAGCTGGACATCTCCGGCGGCGGTGAGGTCACCGGCGGCCCTAACCAGAACCTCGCCCTGGTGCACACCGGCGACCTGGCCCTGGGCCTGACCACCATGGGACCGGCCGCCGAGGCCCTGGCCGGCGAGAGCCCGCTGGCCCCCGGCGTGCCGATGGACAACGTCTGTGCACTGTTCCCGATGTACGAGACCCCCTTCTCGATCACCGCCCTGTCCGACAGCGGCATCGAGTCGATCTCCGACATCCCCGACGGCGCCAGCATCGGCTTCGGCCCGGCGGCCTCCACCTCCGACACCTACTTCCCGGCCATCCTCGAGGAGCTGGGCGTCGACTTCGAGCGCCGCAACGGCGGCTGGAACGACCTGGGCGGCCAGCTGCAGGACGGCCTGATCGATGTCATCGCCTTCGCCGCCGGTATCCCGATTCCCGCGGTCAGCCAGCTCGAGGTGCAGACCGACATCAATATCGTCGAGTTCACCGAAGAGGAGCAGGCCAAGGTCCTCGAGGCGTTCCCGGTGTCGCCGTTCATGATCCCGGCCAGCACCTACCAGACCCTCGAGGAGGACGCACGCGCCGTCTCCATGTGGAACTTCACCATCGCCGGCTGTGATCTGCCCGAGGACTTCGTCTACGAGATCACCAAGCTGAGCATGGAGAACAACGACAAGATGCTCGACGTCCACCGCAGCGCCGCGACCAGCATCCCGGAGAACATCCAGTACAACACCGTGCTGCCGTTCCACCCGGGTGCCGTGCGCTGGTATGAGGAAAACGGCTACGAGATCCCCGAGGATCAGAAGCTGTAAGCCGTCTCACCCCGAACGCCGCCCCGGGTCGCGCCACGCCGGGGCGGCACGCTTGCCGTTACGTCCCACACCCAAGGGTGTCTTCATGTCGCACTCCCCCGATTCCCGAGACGACGTCACCGCTGACGACGTCATTCAACCCATCAACGCCGAGGGCGTCGATGAGGTCGCCGCCGAATCCAACCGACGGCTCTATACCGGCTGGCAGTGGCTGCTGTTCGGCACCCTGGCCATCGTCTACTCGCTGTTCCACCTGGTCTCGCTGAACGTCTACCCGCTGGAGACCTGGTCGTTTCGTATCCTGCACATCGCCGGCGCGCTGATCCTCGGCTACGGCTTCTATGCCGGCACCCGCTTCGCCGACCATGACCATGAGCGCTCCGCCGCCTGGATGCGCTGGCTGAGCTACGCCCTGCTGATCCCGGCCTTCTACGCCCTGGTGCGGGTGGTGATGATGTATCAGGCGATGAACGATGGCGCCCTGCGCATCGCCCCCGAGATCGAGGCCTGGCACTTCGGCTACCCGCTGATCCTGGCCACCGCCGCCGCCATCCTGCTCTCCTGGGGCTACCGCCAGGTGCGCGAGGCGCTCTCCCCCGCCGACCTGGTGCTGATGGTCTGCTCCCTGGCGGTGGCCGGCTACCTGCTGGTGATGTTCAACAGCCCGCTGCGCGCCTCCACCGGCACCTCCTTCGCACCGATCGGCATCTCCTACGCGGCCATCGCCGGTTCGCTGCTGATCCTCGAGCTGACCCGTCGGGTCGCGGGCCTGGCACTGGTCATCATCTCGGCGATCTTCCTGATCTATGTCTTCGCCGGCCCGTACCTGCCGGGCTTCCTCGGCTACCCGGGGCTATCCCTCAACCGCTTCTTCAGCCAGGTCTATACCGACGCCGGCATCCTCGGGCCGACCACCGCGGTCTCCTCCACCTACATCATCCTGTTCATCATCTTCGCCGCCTTCCTGCAGGCCTCGAAGGTGGGTGACTATTTCGTCAACTTCGCCTTCGCCGCCGCCGGCCGGGCCCGCGGTGGCCCCGCCAAGGTCTCCATCTTCGCCTCCGGCCTGATGGGCATGATCAACGGCACCTCGGCCGGCAACGTGGTCTCCACCGGCTCGCTGACCATCCCGCTGATGAAGAAGGTCGGCTACCCGGCACGCAGCGCCGGGGCCATCGAGGCCGCCGCCTCCACCGGCGGGCAGATCATGCCGCCGATCATGGGCGCCGGCGCCTTCATCATGGCCGAGGTCACCGGCATCCCCTATACCGAGATCGCCGTGGCGGCGCTGATCCCCGCCATCCTCTACTTCCTGTCGATCTACTGCATGGTGGACTTCGAGGCCGCCCGCAAGGGCATGCGCGGCATGCGCAAGGAGGAGATCCCGCAGTTCCGTCGCCTGGCCAAGCAGGTCTACCTGTTCACGCCGATCATCATCCTGATCGCCGCCCTGTTCATGGGCTACTCGGTGATCCGGGCGGGCACCCTGGCCACCGCCTCGGCGGCCATGGTGAGCTGGCTCACTCCCCACCGCATGGGGCTGCGCGCCATCCTCACGGCACTGCAGCTAGCCGGCACCATGTCGATCCAGATCATCGCCGTGTGCGCCTGTGCCGGCCTGATCGTCGGCGTCATCGCCCTGACCGGGGTCGGCGCACGCTTCTCCTCGCTGCTGCTGGGCCTGGCCGGGGTCAGCCAGCTGCTGGCGCTGTTCTTCGCCATGTGCATCTCGATCCTGCTCGGCATGGGCATGCCCACCACCGCGGCCTATGCGGTAGCCGCCTCGGTGGTCGCCCCGGGCCTGATCGGCATCGGCATCCAGCCGCTGGTGGCGCACTTCTTCGTGTTCTACTTCGCGGTGGTCTCGGCGATCACCCCGCCGGTGGCCCTGGCCTCCTACGCCGCGGCGGGCATCTCCGGCGACAACGCCATGGGCACCTCGGTGGCCTCGTTCAAGATCGGCCTGGCCGCCTTCATCGTGCCCTTCATGTTCTTCTACAGCCCAGCCATGCTGATGGAAGGCTCCTGGATGCAGATCCTGCGCGTCGGCGTCACCGCCACCCTGGGCATCGTGCTTCTGGCCGCCGTGGTCCAGGCCTGGTTCTTTGGCCCGGTGAAGGTCTGGCAGCGAATCGTGATGCTGATCGGTGCGCTGTTCATGATCTACGGCGGCATCTACACCGATATCGCCGGCCTGGCCATCGGCACCGCGCTGTTCCTGATGCAGCGTAAGCTGCACGGCAAGGGCGGTGGGGGCGCCTCGCCGGCTTCCGCTTCGAGCTGAGGCCCCGGCCCCGGCCCCGCCCAAGGCGGGTCACTGCTCCAATACAGGGAGTCCAACGCAGCGAGCCCCGCCAGATGGCGGGGCTCGCTGCGTCATGTGTGGTGCCGCGATCGACGTCAGCCGACGATATTGTCGACGATGCGCAGGCTCGGCGCCGCCTGGTTGAGCGTGTAGAAGTGCAGGCCCGGTGCGCCACCATCGAGCAGGCGCTGGCAGAGGCGTGTGATCACCTCCTCGCCGAAGGCAGCAATGGATTCGCTGTCGTCACCGTAAGCCTCGAGCTGCTTGCGCATCCAGCGCGGAATCTCGGCCCCGCAGGCGTCGGAGAAGCGCGCCAGCTTGGCATAGTTGGTGATCGGCATGATGCCCGGCACGATGGGCGCCTCGACGCCCAGGGCACGCGCCCGGTCCACGAAGTGGAAGTAGGCGTCGGCATTGAAGAAGTACTGGGTGATGGCGAGGTTGGCACCGGCTTTCACCTTGCGGGCGAAGTTCTCGACGTCACGCTCGAAACTGGGCGCCTGGGGGTGCGACTCCGGATAGGCGGCCACGGCAATCTCGAAGTGATCGCCGGTCTCCTCGCGGATGAACTCCACCAGCTCGTTGGCATAGCGGAACTCGCCGATGCCGCCCATGCCCGAGGGCAGGTCGCCACGCAGGGCCACCAGGCTGTCGATGCCCTCCTCGCGGTAACGGGCCAGCAGGTCGCGCAGTTGCGCCTTCTCGCTGCCGATGCAGGAGAGGTGCGGCGCGGTGGTGATGCCCGCCTCACGGACCTGGTGCACGGTATTCAGGGTACGGTCCTGGGTGGAGCCACCGGCGCCGTAGGTCACCGAGAAGAAGCGCGGCGAGCGCTCGGCCAGAGCGTCGCGCACCCCGATCAGCTTCTCGCGGCCGGCCTCGGTGTTGGGCGGGAAGAATTCGAAGCTGATGCCCAGCGGGTGTTGCTGCGTGCTCATCGGGTCTCCTCATGAGGCGTTTGCATGATGGGGCCATTGTGACGAGTCGCCGTCCTCCCCACCAATGAAAGATTCGCGGTGCCATATTGATTTCATTCAAGTTGGCGACCGGCGCCACCCCGGGCATCATGTGCCCTCGAGTCATGCAACAGGGGACATTACATGCACGCCATCGACCCCGGCGCCCTGATGGGCCCGCTGTGGACCCTCCTGAGCTATGTCGCCCTGGGCTGGCTGGCCGCACGGCGTCTCGCGGTGGACCCGCGCCCCATCGCCACCCTGCTGATCTACCTGGTGGCGCCGCTGACCTTCTTCCGTGGCCTGGTGCAGGGCGGCCCCACCCCCACCTACCTGTTGCTGACCCTGGCGGCCTTCGCGGTAGCCAGCCTGCTCGCCCTGCTGGTGCATCGCCTGACCCGCGGCACCTTCGCGCCCCAGGAGAGCGCCCTGCTGGCCTTCTCCGCCGGCACCGGCAACACCGGCTACTTCGGCCTGCCGGTGGCGCTGGTGCTGCTGCCGCCGGAGGGGGTCACCCTCTACCTGTTCTGCGTGCTGGGCATCACCCTGTACGAGTTCACGGTGGGCTTCTACCTGAGCGCCCGGGGACAGTTCTCGGTGGCCGAGAGCCTGGCCAAGATCGTGCGACTGCCGCTGGTCTATGCCTTCCTGGCGGCACTCGTGGTCAGCGGCCTGGGGCTTGAGGTGCCGGCGGCAGCCATGCAGGGACTGGCGGTATTCCCGGCGACCTACACCCTGCTGGGCATGATGATCATCGGCATGACGCTGGGGCGGGTCAGCATCCGGGAGGTGGATGCCCGCTTTATCGCTGCCTGCGTGGCGATCCGCTGTGTGCTCTGGCCGCTGCTGGCGCTGGGCGCGGTGCTGCTGCTCCAGTCAGTGGCTCCGCTCTCTCCCGAACTGGCCATGGCCATGCTGCTGCTGGGCGTGGTGCCCATGGCCGCCAACGTGGTGGTGGTGGCCATGGAGCTGGGCATCGCCCCGGCCAAGGGCGCCCAGGCGGTGCTGGTCACCACCCTGGCCGCCCCGCTGCTGATCCCCTTCTACCTGACGCTGATGATGCGCCTGGCCGGCTTGTGATCAGTAGCGATAATCGTCGGGCTTGTAGGGGCCGTCCGCCGGCACGCCGGTGTAGTCGACCTGGGCCTCGGTCATACGGGTGATCACCCCGCCGAAGCCCTCCACCATATAGCGGGCCACCTCCTCGTCGAGGTGGCGCGGCAGCACACTCACCGTGAGCGCTGCGGCTTTCTCCCCGGCCGGCAGCTCGGCGAAGCGTCCCTGGTAGAGGTGCATCTGCGCCAACACCTGGTTGGCGAAGGAGCCATCCATCACCCGGGAGGGGTGGCCGGTGGCGTTGCCCAAGTTCACCAGGCGTCCCTCGGAGAGCAGGATCAGGTAATCACGGCTGGCGGGGTCGAACTCGCCGGGCTTGCTGTCGCGATAGACCTTGTGCACCTGGGGCTTGACCTCCTCCCAGTGCCAGTGGCGGCGCATGTAGCCGGTATCGATCTCGCTGTCGAAGTGGCCGATGTTGCACACCACCGCCCCGGGCTTGAGGGTCTGCAGCATGGCGGCGTCGCAGGCACCAATATTGCCGGTACAGGTCACCACCAGGTCGATGCGCGCGAGCAGGCCGCGGTCGATGCTGTCCAGGCCGAGGTTCTCGCCGTCGACGTAGGGCGAGACCACCTCATAGCCGTCCATGCAGGCCTGCATGGCGCACAGCGGGTCGATCTCCGCGACCTTGACGATCATGCCCTCCTGACGCAGCGAGGCCGCCGAGCCCTTGCCCACGTCGCCGTAGCCCACCACCAGCGCCTGCTTGCCGGCCAGCAGGTGGTCGGTGGCGCGCTTGATGGCGTCGTTGAGGGAGTGGCGGCAGCCGTACTTGTTGTCGTTCTTCGACTTGGTCACGGCATCGTTGACATTGATGGCCGGCACCCTGAGCGAGCCGCCGCGCAGCATCTCCTGCAGCCGGTGCACCCCGGTGGTGGTCTCTTCAGAGATGCCATGGATGGCGTCGAGCAGCTCCGGGCGCTTCTCGTGGAGCAGCAGCGTCAGGTCGCCGCCATCGTCGAGCACCAGGTTGGGCGCCCAGCCATCCGGCCCCGTCACGGTCTGCTCGATACACCACCAGAACTCCTCCTCGGTCTCGCCCTTCCAGGCAAATACCGGGATACCGGCGGCGGCGATGGCGGCGGCGGCATGGTCCTGGGTGGAGAAGATGTTGCAGGAGGACCAGCGCACGCTGGCGCCCAGGTCGATCAGCGTCTCGATCAGCACCGCGGTCTGGATGGTCATGTGGATGCAGCCGGCGATGCGGGCTCCCGCCAGCGGCCGGGACTCGCGGTACTGCTCGCGAATCGTCATCAGCGCCGGCATCTCGGTCTCGGCGATGCGGATCTCGCGACGCCCCCAGTCGGCCAGGGAGAGGTCGGCGACCTTGAAGTCCTGCGTCGCGGGCGTGGTCACGGCGGGCTGGTTCATGGGCTCACCTCGTGGGTTGCGAAGGGCATGCCCCTCACTATAGGCAGGGAGCCGAGCCGGCGACAATCAACGCCCGAAGCCGGCCACCCCGAGCCCGGCAAGCCGTTCGGCCTGGCGCCGCACCTCGGGGTGGGCGAAGAACTCGGTCAGTCCCTCGGCGCGCCCCGGCCCCACCCCGGGCAGGGCCGCCCAGTCGTCGACTCCATGCCCGGCCAGGGTTTTCCAGTCGGCCGGCAGGCCGGCCTCCACCCCGGGCGGCGCGCCCAGCGCCTGCAGCCAGCGAGCGAAGGCTGACTCCCTGGTCGCCGCGAAGGTGGCCATCAGCCTGCCCGCACGCACCTCGCCGATACCGTGGGCGCGGCGGAGAGCGCGTTGATCCAGGGTCAGCCAGTCGAGCAGTTCCTCGATCAGGCCGGCCTCCACCAACGCCTCCCAGGTGCCCGGGCCGACGCCGGCGAGGTCCAGCGCCTCGGGGCCCGACAGCCAGGCCAGGCGCTCCAGGAACTGCGCCTCGCACCCCGGCGAGGCGCGCAGGCAACTCAGTGCGTGATATGCCTCGGGGTCCGGCAGGCGCGGCGGTCGACGCTCGGCGCCGCGCCAGGCCACCGCCTCGAGGCGGGGAATGGTCAATCCGGCCAGGGCGATGATGACGTGGTCGCCGGCATGGATATCCAGCTCGCGCCAGCGGGAGAGCGACCCCACACCGACCCGACGGATGGTGCGCCCCTCCAGAGTCACCGGGTGCAGATGGAGCAGCGGGGTGATTCGACCGGTGCGGCCGATACGAAACTCCACCCCGCGCACCTCGGCCAGCACCTCCCGGGGCGGATGCTTCCAGGCCACCGCCCAGTCGGGTGGCTCCGCCCGCCAGACAGCGGCGGGCGCGCGCGAGGCCTGGCGCAGCAGCACCCCGTCGGTGGCGAAGGGCAGCGGGCCCTGGAACCAGGCCCGGCGCCAACGCCTAGCCGCGGCGAGGTCAACCACCGGATGGGTATAGGCCAGCGTATCCACGAAGCCCAGCGCCGCGAGCCCCGCCAGGCGCTCGTCCATGTCATTCGGGCCGTCGGGCCAGTCCCAGACGAAGAGCCCGACACGCGCCGCCTCGGCGTCATCCAGGCGATCGCGGGCCAGCAGGCCGCTCACCTCGGCACGCGCCCCACCGTCGCCGACCTCGGCCTGGACATGATCGACGCGACGCAGGTAGAGCTCGCCCTGCAGCACGGCATCCCGCGGTTCGGGCAGACGAGCCGGCACCGCTGGCAGACGCCTCACCCGACGGGTCCAGTCCTGCCCCCGCTCGCCGTCGCCGCGGCTGATGGCCGCCACCAGTTCACCGCGACGATAGGCCAGGGTCACCGCCACCCCGTCCACCTTGGGCTGGATCCAGGCATCGCGGCGGCGCACCAGCCAGCGTGCCACCGCCTCGACGTCCGCTAGCTTGGCGAGCCCCGTCTGGGGGACCGGATGGCGCGCCTCGCCGGCCGGGTAGCCCGGCGACACCGCCGTGGGCACCTGCTCGGGGAAGCAGCGCCGCCAAGCCTCGAGGCGTGCTCGGGCCTGATCGTAGACGTCGTCGCTTACCGCAGACTGACCGCGCCGGTAGTAGGCCTCGTCCCATTCGGCCAGGCGCGCCACCAGGGCCTCGACCGCCACGTGTGAAGGCGGAGTCGGACAGGGGGCGGCGGCGACCAGCGTGGCCAGGAGGATCAGCAGCCCGCCCCATCGCAGGGGACGCAGCAGACGATTCAGGCGCATGGGCGGCACCGAGGACGAGGGTTACCCTCACCCTAGCATCGGGCCCCGCGCGGCGCTGCCGGCGGGGCCCGTCATTCCCTGTAAGCCTGGGCTTACATGACCTGGTATGTCCTAGAGACCGGATGCCTGACGCAGGGCGTGGGCGCGGTCGGTCTTCTCCCAGGGGAAGGCGGTGAAGGTCTCGGTATGCTCCTGGCCCTGGGTGTCGGTCCAGGTATAGGAGGTCTCGAAGGGCTCGCGACCGAAGTGCCCGTAGGCCGCGGTCAGCCGGTACATGGGGTGCAGCAGGTCGAGCATGCGGGTGATGGCATTGGGCCGCAGGTCGAAGTGCTCGCGCACCAGCTCGATGATCCGAGCATCATCCACCTTGCCGGTGCCGAAGGTGTTGACCGAGACGGAAGTCGGCTCGGCCACGCCGATGGCGTAGGAGACCTGAATCTCGCACTTGTCGGCGAGACCGGCGGCGACGATGTTCTTGGCCACGTAACGGCCGGCGTAGGCGGCGCTGCGATCGACCTTGGAGGGGTCCTTGCCGGAGAAGGCGCCGCCACCGTGGCGAGCCGTGCCGCCGTAGGTATCGACGATGATCTTGCGGCCGGTCAGGCCGCAGTCGCCCACCGGGCCACCGATCACGAACTTGCCGGTCGGGTTGATATGGTACTTGGTCTCGGCGGAGAGCCACTCGGCGGGAATCACCTGCTCGATGATCTCGCGCTTGACCATCTTGCGCAGTTCCTGCTGGTCGATGCCCGGGTCGTGCTGGGTGGAGAGCACGATGGCATCCACCGCACAGGGCCTGCCCGCGGCGTCGTAGCGGAAGGTAAGCTGGCTCTTGGCATCCGGACGCAGCCAGGGCAGCAGGCCGTGCTTGCGCAGTTCCGCCTGGCGCTCCACCAGGCGGTGAGCGTAGTGGATCGGCGCCGGCATGTAGCTGTCGGTCTCATTGGTGGCGTAACCGAACATCAGCCCCTGGTCGCCGGCCCCCTGGTCCTCGGGCTTGCTGCGGTCGACGCCCTGGGCGATATCCACGCTCTGCTTGCCGATCAGGTTGAGCACGCCACAGGTCTGGCCGTCGAAGCCGACGTCCGAGGAGGTGTAGCCGATGCCGGTGATCACCTCGCGCACGATGGCCTCGAGGTCGACCCAGGCGGAGGTGGTGATCTCGCCGGCGACGATCGCCACGCCGGTCTTGACCAGGGTCTCGCAGGCCACCCGGGCCTGCTTGTCGCGGGCGATGATGGCGTCGAGCACGGCATCGGAGATCTGGTCGGCGATCTTGTCCGGATGCCCCTCGGAGACGGATTCGGAGGTAAACAGGGAGTATTCGCTCATGGCGTCCTCGACCGTGATGTCACGGATGTCACAACATGTCACAAAAACAGGCCGCGGCGGCCCTCATATCGGGGCCAAGAGTCTACACGCTGGGCCTGCGCCCGGCATCCACGATTTGAAGCGCGACGTCAAGTCGGCGACAATACGCCACCGACTTCGACCGTGTCGCGCCCGTCCCGCGCGGCACCCGATCCAGCCAGACAGCCCGTCCCCGCCGCCTCCCGGCGTGGGTCGCACGCATAATCATGCCGCAGGCGAGGAGCTAGCCCATGCCGTCCCGATTCGAACTGGCCAATGCCATTCGCGCCCTTTCCATGGATGCCGTCCAGAAGGCCAACTCCGGCCACCCCGGCGCGCCCATGGGCATGGCCGACATCGCCGAGGTGCTGTGGAACGATTATCTCAAGCACAACCCGGCCGACCCCAAATGGGCCGATCGTGACCGCTTCGTGCTCTCCAACGGCCACGGCTCGATGCTGCTCTACTCCCTGCTGCACCTGACCGGCTACGAGCTCGGCCTGGAGGAGCTGCAGAACTTCCGCCAGCTCCACGCCAAGACCGCCGGCCACCCCGAGTACGGCTATGCGCCGGGTATCGAGACCACCACCGGCCCGCTGGGCCAGGGCCTGGCCAACGCCGTGGGCATGGCACTCGCCGAGAAGACCCTGGCGGCCCAGTTCAACCGTCCCGGTCACGCCATCGTCGACCACCACACCTATGTGTTCGTGGGCGACGGCTGCCTGATGGAGGGCATCTCCCACGAGGCCTGCTCCCTGGCCGGCACCCAGCAGCTCGGCAAGTTGATCGCCTTCTATGACGACAACGGCATCTCCATCGACGGCGAGGTCGAGGGCTGGTTCACCGACGATACCGCCAAGCGCTTCGAGGCCTACGGCTGGCACGTGGTGCCCAATGTCGACGGCCACAAGCCCGAGGAGATCCGCGCCGCCATCGAGATGGCTCGCAGCCAGGACGACAGGCCCAGCCTGATCATCTGCAAGACCATCATCGGCTTCGGCGCCCCCAACAAGCAGGGTAAGGAGGAGTGCCACGGCGCCGCGCTGGGCGATGACGAGGTCGCCGCCGCGCGCAAGCAGCTTGACTGGCCCCACGCGCCCTTCCATGTGCCCGAGGAGATCTATCGCGGCTGGGACGCCAGCGAAGCCGGCCAGACCCAGCAGGAGGCGTGGCAGGCCCGCTTCGAGCGCTACGCCGAGGCCCACCCGGAACTGGCCCGCGAGTTCGCCCGCCGCATGGAGTGCAAGCTGCCCGCCGAATTCACCAGCGAGGCCATGGTGCAGCGCGCCCAGGAACAGGGCGAGTCCATCGCTTCCCGCAAGGCCTCGCTCAACTGCCTCAACGAGCTGGGCCCGCAACTTCCCGAACTGCTCGGAGGCAGCGCCGACCTGGCACCCTCCAACCTGACCTTCTGGGACGGCGCCAGGGCGATCACCCCGCAGACGCCGGACGGCAACTACCTGCACTACGGGGTGCGCGAGTTCGGCATGGCCGCGATCATGAACGGCATCGCCCTGCACGGTGGCTTCATCCCCTACGGCGCCACCTTCCTGATCTTCATGGAGTACATGCGCAACGCGGTGCGCATGGCGGCGCTGATGGGCAAGCGCGCCATCTACGTGTTCACCCACGACTCCATCGGCCTGGGTGAGGATGGCCCCACGCACCAGCCGATCGAGCAGCTCACCAACCTGCGCACTACTCCCAACCTGGCCACCTGGCGC
This sequence comes from Halomonas sp. C10-5, assembly GCF_057169305.1. Lineage (NCBI taxonomy): Bacteria > Pseudomonadati > Pseudomonadota > Gammaproteobacteria > Oceanospirillales > Halomonadaceae > Halomonas > Halomonas sp. C10-5. The sequence continues at coordinate 348,786 of NZ_CP175665.1, read as the reverse complement.
CCCTGCGACGCCACCGAGACCGCCGCCGCCTGGGATGCCGCGCTGAAGCGCAACTCCGGCCCCACGGCGCTGGTGTTCTCCCGCCAGGGCCTGCCCCACCAGGCGCGCACCAAGCAGCAGCTGGCCAATATCCAGCGCGGTGGCTACGTGCTGAAGGACAGCGAGGGCACCCCGGAGCTGATCCTGATCGCCACCGGCTCCGAGGTGGGCCTGGCCATGGACGCCGCCGCCGAGCTCGAGTCCCAGGGCCGCGCCGTGCGCGTGGTCTCCATGCCCTCCACCTACCGCTTCGACGGCCAGGACGCCGAGTACCGCGAGAGCGTGCTGCCGAAAGCCGTGACCAAGCGCATCGCCATCGAGGCCGCCCACGCCGACTTCTGGTTCAAGTACGTGGGCCTCGACGGCCGCGTCATCGGCATGCGCAGCTATGGCGAATCCGCCCCGGCGGGCGACCTGTTCAAGCACTTTGGCTTCACCGTCGAGAACGTGGTCAAGCAGGCCACCGAACTGCTGGGCTGACGTCGCCTCCACCCCGGATCGGGTAGGGGCCGGGGTCACCCCCGGCGCCCTCCCACACCACCAATGGGATGGAGTCCTCCCCACCCACCCTCGGCGCCAATGCGCCACACTGAGAGGGTAAGGCCACCGGCTGAGGAGCGCATCCCATGAACATTACCCGCGTTGGTGTCGACATTGCCAAGTCTGTCTTCCATGTCCACGGCGTCGATCGTCATGATCAGGTTCAATGGCGCGGCAAATACAAGCGTGACAAGTGGCTGGAGGCCATCGTCAACCGTGTCCCGGCAGGCGCCGAGATCGGCATGGAAGCCTGCGCGTCGTCCCACCATTGGGCGCGTGCGCTGCAGGCGCGTGGCTATCGCGCCAAGCTGATCGCCGCCCAGTTTGTCAAACCCTACGTCAAGAGCAACAAGAACGATCGCGTGGATGCCGAGGCGATCTGCGAGGCCATGGGCCGCCCCCACATGCGCTTCGTGGCCGTCAAGACGGTCGCCCAGCAGGACGTGCAGGCGGCGCATCGCATCCGCAGTGAACTGGTTCAGCAACGTACCGCCAAGGCCAACCAGATTCGTGGCCTGATCGGCGAGTACGGGCTGGTGGCGCCCACCGGCATCGGCCAGCTGCGCGCGGCCCTGCCAGGCTGGCTGGAGGACGCCGAGAACGGTTTGACCGATGACTTCCGTGCCCTGTTGGCGGGGCTCGCCGAGGATCTGCGCCACCTTGATGACCGAATCGTCGCGGTGACAGAACGCATCGAGCGCCACGCCCAGACAGACCCTGTCGCCAAGCGGTTGATGGCCCTGCGTGGCGTCGGCATCTTGACCGCCAGCGCGTTGGCCGGCGCCCTGGGCGACGCCCAGGCCTTCAAGCGCGGGCGCGATTTTGCCGCCTCGCTGGGTCTGACACCCCGGCAACACAGCACGGGAGGACGCGACCGCCTGCTGGGCATCAGCAAGCGCGGCGATAGCTACCTACGAACCCTGCTGACGCATGGCGCGCGCCGTGCTGCGTTACAGCAAGGGCAAGGAGGACAACCTCAGCCACTGGGTCAGACAACTGGCTGAGCGCAAGCATGCCAACGTGGCGGTCATCGCGCTGGCCAACAAGACGGCGCGCATCGCCTGGGCGATCACACGTCACGACAGTGACTATGACCCTGAGTTGGCGGCGCATGTGGCGTAACACCAACCCATTCAATTTACTTGATTTACAGTGAGATAACCCACCATCACGATTGCTGAGCATGCTGCAGATGGCGCACAGGTCGAACCGACGTCAGCAAACCCCTATATGCCTAAGAGCGAGTTGCTCGTACCACCGATTGGGAGCTGGCGTGCGGATAGCCCATCAGGGTCCGATGCCGTTGGTATCATTAGAAAGACCGGATATACGTGTGCAGTCGTACCTACCGTCCATCGTGCCCATGCTTGCAAACGGGGAGGACTCCATATACGGGCATACGGTTCCGTACCACGGCGGTTCACGAAGAACGACTAAGCCCTCTTGACCGTATCGAGTACCGAGATCAGACCCTGCTGCTCGAACCATTTCCGTGGCAAGGCCTGATTCATGTGCGAGGCACCGGCATTCCACCAGGGGCCTCGCCCGTTTCCCGCTGACTTCCACGCCCGCTGGTCGTCCAGACCCAGCGCCAGGAGCTTGTGACGCCGGGTCCGCGGGCGTTTCCATTGCCGCCAGATCACGCAACGCAGCCGGCGACGTATCCAACCATCCAGTGCTTCCAGCGGGCGCTTCACGTCAACGAGGGAGAAGTAGTTGGCCCAGCCCCGCAGGACTGGGACCAGCTCTTCAATGACTCGCCGTATGTTGCGCCCCCTGCCGCGCTTGAGGATCTCGCGGACACGCTGCATCAGGCGCTGCAGGCTGGCCTTGGCCAGCGTCAGCTTCGGCAGCTTGTGTCGGGTCAGCGTGTAGCCCAGGTACCCCCGGTTCCAGGGGCGGTCCACCGCACTCTTGTCGCCATTGACCGTCAGCCTGAGCGAGCTCTCGAGAAAATCACTCAAGCTGGCCATGACGCGCTCTCCCGCCCGCCGACTCCTGACGTATACCTGAACGTCGTCGGCGTAGCGACAGAAGCGGTGGCCGCGACGTTCCAGCTCCTTGTCCACGTCATCCAGCAGAATATTCGCCAACAGCGGACTCAGCGGCCCACCCTGAGGCGTTCCCTGCTGGCGTGGCGCAGCCAGACCGTCCTGGAACATCCCGGCTTCCAGATAGCGGCGGATCAGGCGCAGCACCCGCTTGTCACGGACGCGACGCGCGATCCGCGCCATCAGCAGGTCATGGTTCACCCGGTCGAAGAAGGCTTTCAGGTCGAGGTCGACCACCCAGCGGTGGCCGGCCGCCACATGGGCCTTCATCGCCGCGACAGCCTGCTGGGCGCTGCGCTTGGGACGATAACCGTAGCTCGATTCGGAAAAGCCCGGATCGAAGATCGGCGTCAGTACCTGAAGCAGCGCCTGCTGGATCAGCCGGTCGGTGACCGTGGGGATGCCAAGCTGTCGCGTTCCGCCCTTGGGCTTGGGAATCTCGACGGCTCGGATCGGGCTGGGGTGGTACTCACCGGCCAGCAGCCGCTCGCGCAGCGTTGGCCAGCATTCCTTCAAGTGGTCGGCCAACTGGTCCGCCGTCATGCCATCGGCACCCGGCGCCCCTTTGTTGGCGACCACCCTTCGGTAAGCCCGCGCCATGTTGGCCTTTTCTACCACGGCCTCCATAAGCGGGGCGGGCTCCGCTTTCGTCCACGATGACGACGCCGGGATCGTCTCGACGCCCACCGGCTGGGACGCGGGGTTCCGCCCCTGCCCCTCTGGGTGGGGGGCGGTATCAGCGCCACTTTCTGTCTTCATGATCGATCCTCGAGACGTCATCGCCTACTCGCGGTTCTTCATGTTCGGCCCTTGGTGCCGCGGTGAACCGGCACTTACTATGGCCTCTGCTGACGTCTGGTGGCCCATCCCGTCGCCTCTCGACGCCGGTAGCACCGTGGCAGACCACCAGACCTCCCAGGGTAAGACGCGCGACCTTCCCGCTTATGCCTGTCGGATCTACGTCATGGCGTTCCGTGCAAGTACCGGGCTTTGGTGATGCTTGCCACCTCACCCCGCCATGCCGCCTCGTATCCGCTTCCTGTTCGTCAGGCCAGCGTTTTGCTTCGGGCTGCCTTCGGATTCCCCCTCACGGGAGACACCCTTGCCGTCAGCTAGCACTTCCCCTTGCCGGGCGTGCAGGGGACTTTCACCCCCAAGTCATTCCAAGGCACCACCCTTGGAAACAGCGCCAGTCAGGCGCTGCGCGCCATGCCTGGCGCACAAGCAGAAAGGGCACGACCTCACGGTCGTGCCCTTTTCCGTGTGGTTTGCACGATCAACGCCTCAGGCGACGGTGACCTCCGGCGACAGGTAGACGTCCTGGATGGCGTTGAGCAACTCGACGCCTTCCGCCATGGGCTTCTGGAAGGCCTTGCGGCCCGAGATCAGGCCCATGCCGCCGGCACGCTTGTTGATCACCGCGGTGCGCACCGCCTCGCCAAGGTCGGAGGCGCCCTTGGCGCCGCCGCCGGAGTTGATCAGCCCGGCACGCCCCATGTAGCAGCAGGCCACCTGGTAGCGGGCCAGGTCGATGGGGTGGTCGGTGGCCAGGGTGTCGTAGACACGGTCGTGGGTGTGGCCGAAGCCGACGGTGCGGTAGCCGCCGTTGGTCTCGGGCAGTTTCTGCTTGACGATGTCGGCGTTGAGGGTGGCCGCCAGATGGTTGGCCTGCCCGGTGAGGTCGGCCGCCAGGTGGTAGTCGGTGCCCTCGTGCTTGAAGGCGGGGTTGCGCAGGTAGGCCCACAGCACCGTGGCCATGCCCAGCTGGTGGGCGCGCTCGAAGGCCTCGCTGATCTCCATGATCTGGCGACGGCTCTCGTGGGAGCCGAAGTAGATGGTCGCCCCCAGCGCCACGCAGCCCATGTCGAAGGCCTGCTCCACCTGGGCGAACAGCGTCTGGTCATGGATCGCCGGATGGCTCAGGGTCTCGTTGTGGTTGAGCTTGAGCATCATGGGGATGCGGTGGGCGTAGCGGCGCGCCACCGAGGAGAGCACGCCCAGCGTCGAGGCGACGCCGTTGCAGCCCCCCTCGATGGCCAGCTCGACGATGTTGGCCGGGTCGAAGTAGAGGGGGTTGGGGGCGAAGGAGGCCCCCGCGGAGTGCTCGATGCCCTGGTCCACCGGCAGCAGGCTGAGATAGCCCGAGCCGCCCAGGCGGCCATGGTCGAGCAGTGCCTGCAGGCTGCGCATCACCGCGGGGCTGCGGTCGCTATCGGCCACCACCCGGTCGACGAAGTCGGGCCCGGGCAGGTGGAGTTGCTCCCGGGGCACGCCCCGGCACTCGTGGGTCAGCAGGGACTCGGCCTGCTCGCCCAGCAGCTTGGCAATATCAGTCATGGTCTTCCTCTCCTTGGCGGTTGCGACACGCCCATCCTGGCGTAGCGAAAGACCCTACCCAGCGTCGCCCAGGCCTTGCAAGATGTCGCCTCGGGAGGACAGGGCCACCTCAAGCGGGGACAGAGCCAGCCGCAGGCTATACCAGAAAGGGGGCGCAGCCGGCTGGCTGCGCCCCCTTCTCGTTGAAAAGCCCCCAGACAGGCTGCCCTCAGGCTGCCTGCACCTCGATGCGGCGCTTGCGGTGCGTATCGCGCCGCGGCAGTGTCAGGTGGACCACGCCGTTGTCGATGCGCGCAGCGATCGCCTCACTGTCGATCTCGTGGCTGAGGGTGAAGCGCCGCGCATAGCGCTGGGCACGCACCTCGGCATACAGCGGGCTCAACCCCTCGGGCATGGCGATCTGCACCTCGCCCTCCAGGCTAAGCACGCCATTGTCGACCTCAATGACCAGCGACTCGCGGGTCACGCCGGGCATGTCGGCGACGATATGCACGGCATCGTTCTGCTCATGGATATCCACCGCCGGCAGCAGGGTCTCTTCCCGGTGCGCCTGCTCGGTGGGCCGGGAGGCACCGGCATCCTGACGGGTGATTTCGTTCATCTCATTCACCTCCTCTGCACTTGCCTGTTGTTGCCTGACGACACGCCGCCGGGCTCATGCCGCCTTGACCTCGATGCGGCGTGGCTTGAGCTCCTCGCGCTTGGGCAGCACGATCTCGCACACGCCGTCGCGGAAGCGGGCCTCGGCGCGGTCGATATCGAGCCCCTCGGGCAGCGCCACCGCACGCCGGAAGTCACCATGGAAGCGTTCCTGGCGGAAGCGCGTGCGCCCCTCATCCTCCTCCGGCGCCGCACGCCGCCCGGCAACGGTAAGCACGTTGTCCTGCAGGCTGACCTCCAGCTCCTCGGCGCCAAGCCCGGGTGCGAAGACATAGACCCGCACCGCATCGTCGGTGCGGCCGACATTGATCAATGGAAAGCTGCCGCGCGGAACCGAGCGGATATCCGTGGCACCGGCCTCGGGCAGCATCTCGTCCACCAGTTGCCGAAACCACTCCAGTCCCTGGGGGCGGCCGGTATCGAAACGCCTGAGATCTCCGAACATCACGAACACCTCCTACGCAGATTGAGTTCTGTGGTGGGCGGGGAGATTGCCGATCACGGCTGACATCGCCCCGGTAATCTGCACAATAGGAGCGCTTCGACGCTTTTCAAGGGCCCTGACGCGCCCTTCCACCCGCTTCACGACACCTCTTCACACAAGGACACTCCATGCCGGCATTGCGCGGTTTCCTCTGGCTGATCGGCTTCCTGATGATCGGCGATGCCCTGGTGACCCTCACCGGCCTGCCGGTCTCCGCCGGCGTTGCCGGCATGCTGCTGCTCACCGCCTGGCTTGTTCTCCATAGTGGCGGCTTCGACGATATCGCCGCCGCGGCACGACCGCTGATCGCCGCCCTGGCGCTGCTGATCATGCCCGGGGTGGTAGGCATCTTCTTCATGCTCGACGAACTGGCCGGGCAGCTGGTGGCGATCCTCGCCGCCCTGCTGCTGGGTACCCTGCTGAGTGTCTTCACCACCCTGTGGCTGATGCGCCGACTGGTCGGCGATGACGATGCAGGCACCCGGGAGGCGACCCATGAGTGAGCTGATCACGCACCTGATGGCCAATCCCCTCGCCGCCGTGGCGCTGACCCTGGCCGCCTACTTCGCCGGCGAGCGCCTGTTCCGTGCCGTCCGGGCCCCCGCCTGGTGCCCACCAATCCTGGTCGCTGCCCTGCTGCTGGCTGCCGCGCTGTGGCTGCTCGGCATCGACTACGCCGACTACCACACGGGGGCGGGCTGGCTGATGCTGTTGCTGGGTCCGGCCACGGTGGCGCTGGGCCTGCCGCTCTACCAGCAGATGGGGCGTATCCGTGCGCTATGGCGGCCGCTGCTGCTGTGCCTGCCCATCGCCGCCGGCATGGCCGCCCTCTACGCGGTGGGTATCGCCTGGCTGCTGGGCGCGCCACCCGAGATCCTCGCCTCGCTGGCTCCCAAGTCGGTCACCGCGCCCATTGCCATCGGTATCACCGAACGGCTCGGGGGCTCGGTGGCGCTGATGATGGGCGGCCTGCTGGTCACCGGCGTGGCAGCCATCGGCTGCGTCGGCCTGGTGGCACGCTGGCTCGACATCCGCGACGAGCGCCTGCTGGGCCTGGCACTGGGCATCAATGGCCACGCCCTGGGCACGGTGCGCGCCTTCGAGATCGGCCCCACCGCCGGTGCCTTCGCCTCGCTGGGCATGAGCCTCACCGGCATCCTCACCGCCCTGCTGATGCCGCTGGCCTGGCACCTGCCGGGACTCGTCGGCTGAAATACGCTAGAATCGTCGCTCCTCGATGACCGCAAAAGAGACGCCCAGCGCCATGGCCCATCGCATCGCCATCAACGGTTACGGCCGCATCGGCCAGTGCGTGCTGCGCGCCCTGATCGAGCAACAAAGAGCCGAGCGGCAGAAGGACTCACCCGCCCTCGAGATCGTGGCGATCAACGAGCTCTCCGACCTGGCCACCATCGCCTACCTGACCCGCTACGACACCACCCATGGCCGCTTCCCCGGCGAGGTGAGTGCCCGCGACGGCCAGCTGGTGGTCGATGGCCGGGCGATTCGCGTGCTCAGCGAACCCGACCCCGACCGCCTGCCCTGGGCGGAGCTCGGCATCGATCTGGTGCTGGAGTGTTCCGGCAGCTTCAAGGAGCGTGCCACCGCCGAGCGCCACCTGGCCGCCGGCGCCGGCCGCCTGCTGTTCTCCCAGCCGGCGGAAGCTGATGTCGACGCCACCATCGTCAGCGGCATCAACGACCACGAACTGGCACCAGCCCAGCGCATCGTCTCGGCGGCCTCCTGCACCACCAACTGCCTGGTGCCGGTACTCACCGTGCTCGACGAGGCGCTGGGCATCGAGCACGGCGTCACCACCACCATCCACTCGGCAATGAACGACCAGCCGGTGATCGACGCCTACCACCAGACCGACCTGCGCCTGACCCGCTCGGCGATGCACTCCATCGTGCCGGTGGATACCGGCCTGGCGCGCGGCATCAACCGTCTGATGCCCCACCTGGCCGGACGCTTCGAGTGCCTGCACGTGCGCGTGCCGACCATCAACGTCTCGGTGATGGACCTGGCCATCACGGTGCGCCGCGATACCAGCGCCGCCGAGGTCAACGCCCTGCTCGCCGAGGCCAGCCGCGGACGCCTGTCCGGGCTGCTCGGCTACACCGAGGAACCCATGGCCTCGGTCGACTTCAACCACGATCCGCGCTCCGGTATCGTGGACGCCACCCAGACCCGGGTGGCCGGCGGCCACCTGATCAAGCTGCTGTGCTGGTTCGACAACGAGTGGGGCTTCGCCAACCGCATGCTCGACGTCGCCCGGCGCCTGGCCGCCATGCCCCTCGATACCCCCTGATCCCCTTCCGGTTTCCCCAAGATGAGGAACACGCCCCGATGAACGTGCGCAAGATGACCGACCTCGACCTCAGCGGAAAGCGCGTGCTGATCCGCGAGGACCTCAACGTGCCCGTCAAGCACGGCAAGGTGACCAGCGACGCCCGCCTGCGCGCGGCCCTGCCCTCCATCCAGGCCGCCCTGGACGGCGGCGCCCGGGTGCTGCTGATGAGCCACCTGGGGCGTCCCACCGAGGGCGAACCCGCCGAGGAGTTCTCCCTGGCCCCGGTCGCCGCGCACCTCGGCGAGCTGCTGGGCCGTCCGGTGCGCCTGGTCAAGGAGTACCTGGAGGGCGAGGTCGCCAGCGAGGATGGCGAGGTGGTACTGCTCGAGAACGTGCGCTTCAACCGCGGCGAGAAGAAGGACGACGAGCCCCTCTCGAAGCAGTATGCCGCGCTCTGCGACATCTACGTGATGGACGCCTTCGGCACCGCCCACCGCGCCCAGGCCTCCACCCACGGCGTGGCGCGCTTCGCCCCCGTGGCCTGCGCCGGCCCGCTGCTGGCCGCCGAGCTCGACGCCCTGGAGAAGGCACTGGCGACCCCGGCGCGTCCCATGGCGGCCATCGTCGGCGGCTCCAAGGTCTCCACCAAGCTGGAGGTGCTCAACGCCCTCTCCGAGAAGTGCGACCAGTTGATCGTCGGCGGCGGCATCGCCAACACCTTCATCGCCGCGGCGGGCCACAACGTCGGCAAGTCGCTGCATGAAGCCGACCTGATCGACCAGGCGAAGGCGCTGATGGCGAAGGTCGAGATCCCGCTCCCCTCCGACGTGGTGGTGGCCACCGAGTTCTCGGAGTCCGCCGAGGCGGTGATCAAGCCCGTGGACCAGGTGGCTGATGACGAGATGATCCTCGATATCGGCCCCGAGAGCGCCGTGCGCCTGGCGGCCATGCTCAAGGACGCCGGCACCATCCTGTGGAACGGCCCGGTGGGCGTGTTCGAGATCGACCAGTTCGGCCACGGCACCGAGGTGATCGCCCGCGCCATCGCCGAGAGCCCGGCCTTCTCCATCGCCGGCGGCGGCGACACCCTGGCGGCCATCGACAAGTACGGCATCGCCGAGCAGGTCTCCTACATCTCCACCGGCGGCGGTGCCTTCCTCGAGTACGTCGAGGGCAAGACCCTGCCGGCGGTGGCCGCCCTGGAAGCCGCCGCGGCCCAGGCCTGATAGACTAGACAAATCCCGATCACGACTCTCCACGCGGCGGCGCCACACGGCGCCGCCGCCACCACGAACGACAGGTGAGAACATGGCACTGATCAGCATGCGCCAGCTGCTGGACCACGCCGCCGAGCATGGCTACGGCGTGCCGGCCTTCAACGTCAACAACCTCGAGCAGATGCGCGCCATCATGGAAGCCGCGGATCGCACCGACTCTCCGGTGATCGTCCAGGCCTCCGCCGGTGCCCGCAAGTACGCCGGCGCCCCCTTCCTGCGCCACCTGATCCTGGCCGCGGTGGAGGAGTTTCCGCATATCCCGGTGGTCATGCACCAGGACCACGGCACCAGCCCCGGGGTGTGCCAGCGCTCCATCCAGCTGGGCTTCTCCTCGGTAATGATGGACGGCTCGCTGGGCGAGGATGGCAAGACCCCGACCAGCTACGAGTACAACGTCGACGTCACCCGCCGCACCGTGGAGATGGCCCACGCCTGCGGCGTCTCCGTGGAGGGCGAGCTGGGCTGCCTGGGCAGCCTGGAGACCGGCATGGCCGGTGAGGAAGACGGCATCGGTGCCGAGGGCAAGCTGGACATGGAGCAGCTGCTCACCGATCCCGAGGAGGCTGCCGACTTCGTCAAGGCCACCGGTGTGGACGCCCTGGCCATCGCCATCGGTACCAGCCATGGCGCCTACAAGTTCACCCGGCCGCCCACCGGCGACACCCTCTCCATCCAGCGCATCAAGGAGATCCACGCCCGCATCCCCGACACCCACCTGGTGATGCACGGCTCTTCCTCGGTGCCCCAGGAGTGGCTCGAGGTGATCAACGCCCACGGCGGCGAGATCCCCGAGACTTACGGCGTGCCCGTCGAGGAGATCATCGAGGGCATCAAGCACGGGGTGCGCAAGGTCAATATCGACACCGACCTGCGCCTGGCCTCCACCGGTGCGGTGCGCCGCTTCCTGGCCGAGAACCCCAGCGAGTTCGACCCGCGCAAGTTCCTCAAGGAGACCGTCTCCGCCATGCGTGATCTGTGCATCGACCGCTACGAGGCCTTCGGTACCGCCGGCAACGCCTCGAAGATCAAGCCGATCAACCTGGAGGCGATGTTCGAGCGCTACGCGAGCGGTGAGCTGGACCCCAAGGTCCGCTGATCCTTCCTGCCTCGAGACGAACGGGCGGCCTGCGGGCCGCCCGTTCGCATGCGAGAGCCACCACAGCCAACACGCACGCCCACCGACATGCGCACCTGAAACACGCCCTCCGCCATGCCGACTTCGAAAACAGTGTTCACAAAGTCCGCGATCTCGGCTTACACTGATAGACAGCTATGACGCAACCTGACCAAACCCGCGAGGATTGGTGATGCCACGCCCCCTCTGCCTGCTCTTCGACTGTGACGGTACCCTGGTCGACAGCGAGCCGCTGCTCGCCGACGAGATGGCGACCGCACTCAATGCCGTGGGCCTGCCGTTCCAGGCCACCGACTACGTCGGCGAATTTCGCGGGGCGCGCTTCCGACGCATCGTTGCCGAGCTGGAGGGTCGCCATGGTCGCGTCGATCCCGCGGCGCTGGAGCCGCTGGAACGCAACATGCGCGCCAACCTCAACCGGCGCCTGGCGACCGAACTCACCCCTATCGAGGGCGCCACAGAGGCGCTGGCGGCCCTGTCCGCCTTTCCCATGGGCGTGGTCTCCAACGGTCCTGAGAACAAGATCCGTACCTCGCTGGTTGCCACCGGCCTGGATACCCTGTTCGGCGATCACCTGTTCAGTGCCTACACCGCCAACTGCTGGAAGCCCGACCCCTGCCTCTACGCCCATGCGGCACAGCAGATGGGCTACCCCCCGCAGCACTGCCTGGCCATCGAGGATTCGGTGGTCGGCGTCAAGGCGGCCCTCGGTGCCGGGATGCTGGTGGTCCACCTCAACCGTTACCCGGACGTCGAGCAGACCCCGGAGGGCGCGATCATGATCACCAGCATGTTCCAGCTGCCCACCGTGGTCAGCCGCCTCGCCCGAGATCTCTCGCCCCGCGCCGCGGCCCGCTGAGTCGGCGCGCCCCCATGCAAGCGGCGTCCACAGCCGCTATCATCCCGGCACCTTCTCTTCATCCTTTCCGGGAGTCCTTTCCATGCCATCACTCCAGGACCAGCTGCGCGGCCTCGTCTACTCCACCGAGCACGGCGCAACCTGCCCCGACTGTCGCCAGCCCGTCGCCGAGTGCCGCTGCGCCGAACAGGCCGAGCAGGCGCGCCTCGCCGAGCTCGACGGCATCGTGCGCATCCGCCGGGAGACCAGTGGCCGCAAGGGCAAGGGGGTGACCACCATCGACGGCGTGCCGCTGCCCGAAGCCGAGCTCAAGAGCCTGGCCAAGGCGCTGAAGAAGCGTTGCGGCACCGGCGGCGCCGTCAAGGAGGGGGTAATCGAGATCCAGGGCGACCACCGCGAGGTGCTCAAGGCGGAACTCGAGTCTCGCGGCTACACGGTCAAGCTGGCCGGCGGCTGAGGCGCGCCTCCAGCCGCTCGACCAGCGCACCCAGCGAGGTCTCCAGCGGTGCCGCCACCTTGAGCGAATAGAGCGCGTCGGCGCGGGTACGCCCCAGATTGAGGCAGGCGATGGGCTTGCCGTCGCGGGCCGCGGCCCGCGCGAAGCGGAAGCCCGAATAGACCATCAGCGAGGAGCCCACCACCAGCAGGGCATCACACTCCTCGACCAGGGCGAAGGCGCGCTCGACCACGCCACTCAGCACGCTGTCGCCGAAGAACACCACGTCGGGTTTCCAGATACCATCGCCGCAGCGCGAGCAGTCGGGTACCCGGAACGCGGAGAAGTCAGCCTCCAGGTCGGCGTCGCCATCGGGCGCCGCGGCGGCACCGGTGGTCGCCCAACGCGGATTGAGCGCCTCGAGTTCGGCATGCAGGGCATGGCGCATGCGACTGGCGCCGCAGCCCATGCAGCGCACCCGATCGGCGCGGCCGTGCAGGTCGATGACTCGCCGCGAGCCGGCACGCTGGTGCAGGCCATCCACGTTCTGGGTGATCACCCCGCGCACATGGCCCAGCGCCTCGAGCCTGGCCAGGGCAAGATGCGCCGCGTTGGGGCGCGCCTCGCCCAGGGTGCGAAAGCCCACCAGGGCGCGCGCCCAGTAGCGCTGCCGGGCAGCGTGACTGCCCATGAACTGGCGATGCTGCATGGGCGGCGAGCGCTTCCACTCGCCGGCATCGTCACGGTAATCGGGAATGCCGCTGGCGGTGCTGATCCCGGCACCGCCGAGAACCGCCAGTCGCGGATGGCGCACGGCGAACTCGACGAGCGCCTCCAGGTCCGCCCCGCTTTCATCGCGTACCACTGATGCTGCTGATACTGCCGTCATCCTGTTGCCTCGCTGCCTGCGCCGAACAGAGCATGGCCCCGGAGGGGGCGGGTTGTCTAGAATGGGGCCACCTCTCGCCGCCCCCTGCGCATGGGCAAGGAATCCCGATGGCCTGGCTGGAATACCTGCTCCCCCTGATCTTCCTGTTTCCCCTCGCCGCCATGGGGGTGATCGTGGTGGCGCTACGCAACCTGCACGATGCCCGGGTGCGCTCGCCCTTCAACGCCCAGCCGCTGCGCGAACCCGGCCAGCACCTGCGCGACCGCCTCGACGACGCCTTCGCCGGACTCTATCTGAATGGCGCCCTGGGTCCCCTGGTCACCCTGGTGCCGCTGGTCTACGGCATGGGTCGCATGATCTTCTCTGCAGAGCAGCACTGGGTGGAGTGGGCCCTCTACGGCGCACTGAGTACCCTGCTGGTGCTCGCCTACAGCTTCCGCCTGATGCGCGACTTCCAGCGCATCCGGCGGCTCAAGCTGGGGCTGGCCTGCGAGCTGGCGGTGGGCCAGGAACTGGAACGCCTGGTGCGCCCCGAGGCCCATCCCTTCTACGTCTTCCACGATGTGCCGGCGGCCGGTACGCGCATCGATCACGTGGTGGTCACGCCCTGTGGGGTCTTCGTGGTGGAGACCCGTGCCCGCACCCGCCCCTTCACGCCTTCCGGGGAAGAGCTCGACCGGCTGGTGGTGGAGAAGGCGCGGCTGCGCTTCCCTGGCTGGAGCGAGCGCAAGCCGCTGACCAGGACCCGCGAGCTGGCGCGCTGGATGGCCGAGTGGCTGAGCTCGCGTACCGGCCGCACGGTGCCGGTGATGGGCGTGCTGACCCTCCCCGGCTGGAAGGTGGAGACCGACCAGGCACCGGATGACCTGCTGGTGGACAGCGGCGACGACCTGGCCGGCCGCCTGGCCGACCTGTGCCCCGGTGAGTTCGATGCCGCCACCCATGATGACGTTATCGCCACCCTGCTCGCGCATGCAGCAGACACACCCTAGCCCTCACCCGACCGACCATGACGCTGATCACCTTCAACCCCATCCGGGCCCTCGGCGTACCTGGGGCGCGCTACCTCAAGCCCCAGCGGATGTATGACCACCTCGACGAGATCCGTGCCGCCGAGTGGCTGCTGTTCCCCGACCACTGGCAGGTCAACGCCCTGGCCTACGGGCTCGGCAAGCGCATCTTTCCCAGCCTGCCCAGCTACCACCTCGGCCACGACAAGGTGGAACAGACTCGCGCCTTCCAGGCGCTGTGCCCCGAACACGTGCCGGATACCCTGATCGGCGGCTTCACCACCCCCGAGCTCGAGACGGTAGAGCGCCAACTGGGGCTGCCCTACATCGCCAAGCGAATCCGCAGCGCCCAGGGGGAGGGAGTGATGCTGATCGAGCGGCGCGAGGACCTGATCCCGCTGATGGCCACCGAGTCGGTGTTCTACGCCCAGCGGCGCCTGCCCATCGATCGGGACCTGCGCATCGTGGTGGTGGGAGAGCGCGTGCTCACCGCCTACTGGCGCATCGCCGAACAGGGCGAGCACCGTGCCAACGTCAGCCGGGGTGGCAGGATCGAGCATCGTGGGGTGCCCGAGGCGGCCATCGAGCTGGCGCTTCACCTGGCCCGCTCACTGGGTATCGACCACGCCGGCTTCGACATCGCCATGGTCGACGGCCACCCCTACGTGCTGGAGTTCAACCGCCTGTTCGGCAACCGCGGCATTCCCGACAGCAAACACACCATCGGCGCAGCGATCGTGGAGGCGATGGCACGGCACGAACGGACCGGCTGACCGCGCCCGGGCTCAGTCGCCGCGCAGGCGCCCGCCCATCTCCTGGGCCAGGTCCACGGCGTAGTGGTCGGTCATGCCGCCGATGAAGTCGAGCATGCGCCGGTAGCTGTCGTAGAGGCTCCAGGAGGGACGCGGGGTATTCTCGCCGATCAGCGCCAGCACCCGCTGGTGCTTGAAGGTCGAACGCCCGGTGTGGTGCAGCTCGTGGGCCGCGCCTATGAAGGCCTCGAGCAGGATGCCCAGGGTGGTATAGGCACCGATCTCCAGCTTGGCCTTGCGCTCGTTCTGGAAGATGCGCTCCCGGGCCAGCTGCTTGGCCGCCTTCACCCCCCAGTCCAGGTCGGGATGACACAGCTCCAGCAGGTCCGACTTCAGCCGCCCGGCCAGCAGCTCCGTCTCGTGCTGCACGAACACCGCCCCGACATCGTTCACCGCACGCTCCATGGCCGCACCGCGCAGGGCGGCGATGCGCCGCCGCTGGGAGACCCCCTGGCGCTGCATGGCGGTGTAGTCGCCCGGGGGCCCGCCAGCGATCTGGATCAGGATCTCGGCGACCTCGTCATAGCGCAGGATGCCCATCTCCAGGCCATCTTCCAGGTCGAGCAGCGCATAGCAGATGTCGTCGGCGGCCTCCACCAGCCAGGCCAGCGGATGACGGCACCAGCGTCCCTCTCCCCTGGGCAGCAGCCCCAGCCGCTCGACCACCTCGATCAGCAGTTCGCGCTCGCTCTGGTAGCAGCCGAACTTGCCCGCCGCGCCGCCGTGCTCCACGGTCCAGGGATACTTGAGCAGGGTGCCCAGGGTCGCCGTGGTCAGGCGCATGCCGCCGCGGAACTGGTTGTACTCGATCTGGGTGACCACCCGGAAGCCCTGGGCGTTGCCCTCGTAGGTGAGCAGGTCCTCGCGCTCCAGGGGCGAGAGCCCCTCGAGCAGACCCTTGCCATCACTCTCGGCACGCTTGAACCAGTCGCGGATGGCGTACTCCCCGGCATGCCCGAAGGGCGGATTGCCGATATCGTGGCCGAGGCAAGCGGCCTGGACGATCACCCCCAGGTCAGCGGGGGTGATCCACCCGGGCAGTCGGCCGCTCAGCCGCTCACCGACGATCATGCCCAGCGAACGCCCCACGCACCCCACCTCCAGGGAGTGGGTCAGGCGGGTATGGATATGGTCGTTGTCGGTCAGCGGATGCACCTGGGTCTTGCGTCCCAGGCGCCGGAAGGAACCGGCGAAGACGATGCGGTCGTGGTCCTTGTGGAAGGGGCTGCGGCCGATCTCATCACGGCCGTTACCGGGGCGCTCGCCGCGCCGGTCATGCAGGCGGCTCGGATCCAGCAGCCGCTCCCAGCTCATCTGCGTCATGGGCATCTCTCCTTGAGGCCCCATTCTGGCAGCCCCCGGCGCCCCCGCCCAGCCCCTACTCCCCCTCCGCCAGGGCCGGCAACAGGGTCTTGAGCTTGCGGGTAAGGGTGTTGCGCCCCCAGCCCAGCAGCTCGGCGGCCTCGCCCTTGCGCCCCCCGGTGTGGCGCAGGGCGGTCTCGATCAGGATGCGTTCGAAGTCGGGAACGGCCTCCTCCAGAAGGTGAGTGTGGCCGGCGGCCAGGGCGCGGTCGGCCCAGTCGCGGAAGGCCACCCGCCAGTCGCTGCTGGCGACCAGCCCCTCGTCCCTCTCCTGGCGAAGCTCCGGCGGCAGGTCCTCCACCAGGATCTCGCGCCCGGAAGCCATCACCGTCAGCCAGCGGCAGGCGTTCTCCAGCTGGCGCACGTTGCCCGGCCAGGGCAGCCGGGTGAGGTGACGCTCCGCCTCGGGGGTGAGCACCTTGACGTCAGTGGCGAGCTCCTTGGCCGCCTCGGCCAGGAAGTGGTTGGCCAGGCGCGGGATATCCTCGCGCCGCTCGGAAAGCCTGGGCAGGTGCACGCGGATGACATTGAGGCGGTGGAAGAGGTCCTCGCGGAAGCGACCATCCTCCACCAGGCGCTCCAGGTCCTGGTGGGTGGCGGCGATAATGCGCACGTCCACCTTCACCGGGGTGTGGCCGCCGACACGGTAGAACTCACCGTCGGCCAGCACCCGCAGCAGTCGGGTCTGGGTCTCCGCCGGCATGTCACCGATCTCGTCGAGGAACAGGGTGCCGCCGTTGGCCTGCTCGAAGCGCCCCTGGCGGCTGGCCGTGGCCCCGGTGAAGGCACCCTTCTCGTGGCCGAACAGCTCCGACTCGATCAGGTCGCGGGGAATCGCGGCCATGTTGAGGGCGATGAAGGGCTTGCCGGTGCGCGGACTGTGCTGGTGCAGGGCGCGGGCCACCCGCTCCTTGCCGGTGCCGGACTCGCCGTTGATCAGTACCGTGATATGCGAATGCGAGAGCCGGCCGATGGCGCGGAACACCTCCTGCATGGCCGGCGCCTCGCCGATGATCTCGGCGTCCAGACCCTCCGGCACGCTGACCGGGCGCTTGCGCTCCCGGGCATGGGCCACGGCACGGCGCACCAGGGCCAGCGCCTCGTCGACGTCGAAGGGCTTGGGCAGGTACTCGAAGGCGCCGCCCTGATACGAGGCCACGGCGCTATCGAGATCGGAGTGGGCGGTCATCACGATCACTGGCAGCTCCGGGTGGGCCTCGCGCACACGGGCCATCAGGTCCAGGCCATCGATGCCCGGCATGCGGATATCGGTGACCAGCACGTCGGGCGGGTCGGCCAGCAGGCGCTCGAGGGCAGTATCGGCGCGCTCGATGCACTCCACCTCGAGGTCGGGCTGGGCCAGGGCGCGCTCCAGCACCCAGCGAATGGCACGATCGTCATCGACGACCGCCACGCGTGCAACGTCAGTCATGGCGCGTCTCCAGAGGAATCAGCAGGCGGAATTCGGTATGGCCCGGCACGGAATCGCATTCGATCAGGCCCTGGTGCTGGTGCAGGATGCCCTGGGCGATGGAGAGCCCCAGACCGCTGCCGTCGGCACGCCCCGAGACCATGGGATAGAACAGCGTCTCCTGCAGCGCTTCGGGGACGCCGGGGCCGTTGTCGAGGATCGCCACCTCGGCGACCAGACGGTGGCGCTCGGCACCCAGGGTGAACTGGCGCCGCGCCCGGGTGCGCAGCACCAGGCGCGGCTCGGGCATCGCCGCCTCGCCCATCGCTTCCACGGCGTTGCGGGCCACGTTGAGCACCGCCTGGATCAGCTGCGCCTCGTCGCCGGCGAGGTCCGGCAGGCTGGGGTCATAGTCGCGCTCGATGATCACCCCGGGGTGCTCGGCGAGCAGCAGGGTGCGCACCCGCTCCAGCACCTTGTGGATGTTGACCGGCTGGTGGCGCATCACCCGGTTGGGGCCCAGCATGGAGTCCACCAGGTCGCGCAGGCGGTCCACCTCCTCGATGATGATGCGGGTGAATTCGTGATGCGCCGGGTTCTCCAGGTCGCGCTCCAGCAGCTGGGCGGCACCGCGGATGCCGCCCAGCGGGTTCTTGACCTCGTGGGCCAGGCCCCGCGTCAGCACCTTGACAGTCTCCTGGCGGGTCATCAGCGCCTCCTCCCGGGAGATGCGGATCAGGCGGTCGCGGGGCTCCACCTCCAGCAGCAGCTCGTCGCGGGAGAGCGGGGTCACGGTGTAGTCCACGGTCAGCGACTCGCCGCCCAGCATCGCCAGGCGCGCCTCGCGACGGGTGAAGGGGTGGCAGGCGTCACGCGCCTTGGTCAGCACCTCGGCCAGGCCGTCCGCCTGCTCCATCAGCGAGCAGAGTGGCACCCCCTGCACGCGACTCAGGCTCACCGAAAGCAGCGCCTCGGCGGCAGGGTTCATCCACGCGACCCTGAGCTCGCCATCCAGCAACAGCACAGCGGTGGAGAGGTGTTCCATCAGGCGTTGGTACATCGAAGCGGCCATATCGGGTCCGGGTATACTTGCTCTGGAGAGGGAAGCTGCAAGAAACGGGCCAGGACGCTGGGGCCCATGACAGCGCGCCCTGCGACGTCTGACGGCGCAACATATGCACCAAAATAGTGCATAAGAAAGACGCCTGCACCATTGCCGGAGGGCCGAATCAGGGCGCCGGGCTCGCCCGGCGCTGCACTGGCTCATCCTCGGGCAGGCGTCGAGAGGGGGCGTCCAGGCGCCGCCGGGGCGTCAGGGACTCCTCTTCATCAGCAGGCGACGGAGGCGGCTGGTAGGGCGGATACTCGGAATGGGGAGGCCAGTGCCCGCCATGCGGTGGGCGACAGGGCCTGGGGCTGCCGTCCGGGCACCACGGCCAGGGTGCCCAGCGAGGGGGGAGCTAACCGGACGATTGGCGATTCACGTTGGCACGCAGCACATAGATGGTCACCGGCGACGTCCGGTGGCGCACCTCGCCGCCGGCATCCAGAAGCTCGGCCTGCAGCACATGCTCCCCGGGGTTCATGTTGGGCACCATGAACGCCGAGGTGTGCATCGCCGACTGGCTGACCTGGCCATCCACCAGCAGTCTGACGCGATGGTCCTCGCGCAGGCCGGGCTCGATCCCCAGGTCCACGGCGATGTTGCCGGCCGCACCCACCGGGAAGGCCTGCTCGTGGGTCGGCGAGACGATACGGAAGCTGTCGTAGGGCATGAACGGCTGGCCCGGCGAGGCCGCCGCCGGGGCGCTGTCCAGCCGCGGCGCGGCCTGGCCGGTGCGCACTTCGCCACTGGATGGCACCACCGTGACCGGTGCCAGCTCCACCTGCTCGCCGCCACGGTCGGGGTTGTCGGTGAACACCACGTTGCCCTGGGCATCCGTGGTGCGGTAGATATTCTGCGCCTCGGCGGCCACGCCGAAGGTCATGACCAGCACCAACGTCAGCACTGCCTTGTTCATGGAGAGCCCCCTGCTTGTCGGCTGCGCGAGCCTGGATGGTTCCGCAGCACCACTCTGCGTTGGATAGTGTAGAGAAGAAAGGGGTTCCGCCGGTAGCGGAACCCCTTTTCTGGTTCAACGAGTGCTGGTTCAACGTAACGCGCCGCCCCGCCGGGGCGACGACGATCATCAGCAGCTGTAGTACATGTCGAACTCGACCGGGTGCGTGGCCATGCGCAGGCGGTCCACGTCTTCCATCTTCAGCTCGATGTAGGCGTCGATCATGTCATCGGTGAACACGCCACCCTCGGTCAGGAAGGCACGATCCTTGTCCAGTGCCTCCAGGGCCTGGTCGAGGCTATGCGCCACGGTCGGCACCTTCTTGCCCTCTTCCGGCGGCAGGTCATAGAGGTTCTTGTCCATGGCATCGCCGGGGTGGATCTTGTTCTTGATGCCGTCGATGCCGGCCATCAGCATCGCCGCGAAGCACAGGTAGGGGTTGGCGGTCGGGTCGGGGAAACGCAGCTCGACGCGCTTGCCCTTGGGGCTCGCGGTGTAGGGGATACGGATGGAGGCCGAACGGTTGCGAGCCGAATAGGCCAGCATCACCGGCGCCTCGAAGCCCGGCACCAGGCGCTTATAGGAGTTGGTGGAGGCGTTGGCGAAGGCGTTCAAGGCACGCGCATGCTTGATGATGCCGCCGATGTAGTAGATGGCCATCTCGGAGAGGCCGGCGTACTCGTCACCCGCGAACTGGTTGGTGCCCTCCTTCCAGAAGGACTGGTGCACGTGCATGCCGCTGCCGTTGTCGCCCACGACAGGCTTGGGCATGAAGGTGGCGGTCTTGCCGTAGGCGTGAGCCACGTTGTGGATCACATACTTCATCTCCTGGACCTCATCGGCCTTCTTGACCAGGGTGTTGAACTTGACCCCGATCTCGTTCTGGCCGGCGTTGGCCACCTCGTGGTGGTGCACCTCGACGCTCTGGCCGATCGCCTCCAGGGTGTTGCACATGGCGCCACGGATGTCGTGGAAGCTGTCTACCGGGGGCACCGGGAAGTAGCCGCCCTTGACCCGCGGACGGTGGGCCAGGTTGCCGCCCTCGATGGGACGGTCGGTGGCCCAGGCGCCCTCCTCGGAGGTGATCCGGTACATGGCGCCTTCGGGGTCGGCCTTCCAGTGCACCTCGTCGAAGATGAAGAACTCGGGCTCCGGGCCGAAGAAGGCGGTGTCGCCCAGGCCAGTGGACTGCAGGTAGGCCTCGGCACGCTTGGCGATGGAGCGCGGATCACGCTCATAGCCCTGCATGGTGGCCGGCTCGATGACATCGCAGCGCAGCACCAGGGTGGAATCCTCGGTGAAGGGATCCAGGAAGGCGGTGCCATCCTCCGGACGCAGGATCATGTCGGATTCGTTGATGCCCTTCCAGCCGGACATGGAAGAGCCGTCGAACATCTGTCCGTTCTCGAAGAACTCCTCATCCACCTCCCGGGCCGGGATGGTGACGTGCTGCTCCTTGCCGATGGTGTCGGTGAAGCGCAGGTCGATCCACTTGACGTCATGTTCTTCGATCAGGGCGAGCGTCTTGGCAGACATGGTGTCCTCCGGTTGAGCATGGCTCGATGGTTGAGGTGATTCAGGCATAACGATGCTGGAACCCCAGCAAGCTGTTGTAGCACGCCGCAGGCACGCTGCCCACGACGGCCCGGCATCACCGGGCTCTGACCATAACAATGCAGGCGGCGTGCCAACCCTGCACCCCACACAGGCACGCCTCACACAATTAATTGAATAACTTGAATTTTATCCGAGATGCCTGCTGCACTTCGATGAGGCGCCGGCTCGTTGGGCGAGACAGTCTGACACAAACCGCACCATAACGGTGCAAAGCCCGGACGATACGCACCATTACGAACCACCGGACAGCGCCGGCAACAAGCCTTTGATACATTCAATAACTTCAAGCTACACTTGCTTACAACACTCCACGCCGGCCGCGTCTCCTGGCCGCCACCCGGAGCCTCCTCCTTCTGGCCTCGGAGAGCCTATGGCCGCTCCTTCCGGCACTTTACTGATCGATGCACGCAGTGCCGGCGCCAGGCTACCCCGGGAGCTGGCACTGGTGGCCAGCCTCGCCGCCGACCAATCCTTCGAGCTTGTTGTTGTCGACGATACCCGAGATCCACGGGTCACCGGCATCGCACGCCGCTATGGGGCACGCCACCTGCGCCTGCCCGGCGCCCCTCTGGGCGAGCGCCTCGCCACCGCCATCCCCAAGACCAGCGGTTCGTTGCTGGTGTTTCCCGTGCTTGGCTCTCTCTCCTCTACCCTCAGCCTGATTCAGCTGGCACAACGTGTGGCCGAAGGCGAGGTCGACGCCGTGATCCTGCCCGACAGCACGCCGGGGCTGTTCGCCCGCCTGCTGGGTCGCCGAAAGCCTGCCACCACGGCCGGCATCTGCCTGGCGCGCCACTGGTACGAGCGCCTCGGCGGTTGCGACCCGGGTCTCGACCGCGACGCCCTCACCGACCTGGTGGCGCGCCTGCGCCACTGCGGGGCTCGCCTGGAGCTGGCTGCCCCCGATCAGCGGGAAAGATAACCACCGCCAGGCGGTGTCACGGGCCCAGGCCCCGGATGAGGCGAGCGGACCAGGCTCGAGGGCACGCCATGGCAAGTCGGCAAACTTGCTACTCCTGGGCGCCGCTAGTCTGTACAATGCGCGTCCCACATCCCTGCCCCGCGCCTAGGGTACTTACCAGAACGTGTACATAGGTGCGTACATATCAGCGAGTCACACCTTATGAGCACGACCGTAAGTCCTTCAAATATCGAAAGTCTCAGAAATATCGCGATTATCGCGCACGTCGACCACGGCAAGACCACCCTGGTCGACAAGCTGCTCCAGCAGTCCGGCACCCTGGACCGCAAGGCCGAGGGCCAGGAGCGCGTCATGGACTCCAATGACCAGGAGAAGGAACGCGGCATCACCATCCTGGCCAAGAACACCGCGATCCGCTGGCAGTCACCGGATGGCCAGGCCTACCACATCAACATCGTCGATACCCCCGGACACGCCGACTTCGGTGGCGAGGTCGAGCGCGTCATGTCCATGGTCGACTCGGTGCTGCTGCTGGTCGATGCGGTCGACGGCCCCATGCCGCAGACCCGCTTCGTGACCCAGAAGGCCTTCGACCAGGGCCTCAAGCCCATCGTGGTGGTCAACAAGATCGACCGTCCCGGCGCGCGTCCCGACTGGGTGATCGACCAGATCTTCGACCTGTTCGACAACCTCGGTGCCTCCGATGAGCAGCTCGACTTCCCGATCATCTACTGCTCGGCGCTCAACGGCATCGCCGGCCCCGACCCCGACGAGCTGGCCGAGGACATGACGCCCATGTTCCAGTCCATCGTCGATATCGTGGAGCCGCCCAAGGTCGAGCTCGACGGTCCCTTCCAGATGCAGATCTCGGCGCTGGACTACAACAGCTACGTCGGCGTCATCGGCCTGGGCCGCATCAAGCGCGGCTCGGTCAAGCCCAACCAGCAGGTCACCGTCATCACCAAGGAAGGCAACACCCGTAAGGGCAAGATCGGCCAGGTGATGACCCACATGGGCCTGGAACGCGTACAGACCGACGAGGCCACCGCCGGCGATATCGTCTGCATCACCGGCATCGACGCCCTGGCGATCTCCGACACCCTGTGCGACCCGGCCGCCGTCGAGGCGCTGCCGCCGCTCTCGGTGGACGAGCCCACCGTCTCCATGACCTTCCAGGTCAACGACTCGCCCTTCGCCGGCAAGGACGGCAAGTTCGTTACCAGCCGCAACATCAAGGATCGCCTCGAACAGGAGCTGATCCATAACGTGGCGCTGCGCGTCGAGCAGGGCGAGACCCCGGAGAAGTTCAAGGTCTCCGGTCGTGGCGAGCTGCACCTCTCGGTGCTGATCGAGAGCATGCGTCGCGAAGGCTTCGAGCTGGCCGTGGGCCGCCCCGAGGTGATCATCCGCGAGATCGACGGCGAGAAGCAGGAGCCGTACGAAGAGGTGATCATCGACTGCGAGGAGCAGCACCAGGGCGCCATCATGGAGGAGATCGGCTACCGCAAGGGCGAGCTCAAGAACATGAACCCCGACGGCAAGGGCCGGGTGCGCCTGGACTTCATCATCCCGGCACGCGGCCTGATCGGCTTCCGCGGCCAGTTCATGACCCTGACCTCGGGCACCGGCATCCTCACCAGCCGCTTCGACCACTACGGCCCGCTCAAGCCCGACGCCGCCATCGAGCGTCGCAACGGCGTGCTGGTCTCCATGGTCTCCGGCAAGGCCCTGGCCTACGCCCTCTATGCCCTTCAGGAGCGCGGCAAGCTGATCATCGACCACGGCACCGAGGTCTACGAGGGCATGCTGATCGGCATCAACAACCGCGCCAACGACATGGTGGTCAACCCCACCAAGGGCAAGAAGCTCGACAACATGCGTGCCTCGGGCAATGACGAGAACATCGTGCTGACCCCCCCGGTCAAGTTCAGCCTCGAGCAGGCCATCGAATTCCTCGATGACGACGAGCTGGTGGAGATCACTCCCAACTTCATCCGCCTACGCAAGAAGCACCTCACCGAGAACGAGCGCAAGCGCGCCTCGAAGAAGTAACGCTTGCCACTCCGCTCTCCCAGGCCCGCCGATCGGCGGGCCTTTTCATGGCTGTCTGCCACCAGCGCCTTTCCCGTCAACGTCGCCACCCTCTATGCTGGAGGCATGCCCTTGCAGGCATGCCCATACAGAGAAGGAGAGCCCCGATGCACAAGCACGTGGAGTGGGACGACCCCGGCGCCGACAGCGTGATGCACCACTTCCAGCAGGACCCCGGCGGCTATTCGGACCCCGGCCCCGGCGACATCCTCTCGGCCCGCCATGAGGGTGCCGTGGTACGGGTAAAGGTGGAGGCCTATGTGGAAGGCACCAGCATCGGCGAGGTGGCGGCGATCATCTCCGTGGACAACGGCCGTAGGCTCAAGTCCCACGGCAAGCTCGCCCTGGGCGACACCGTGCGCCTGCCCGACGAGTTCCGGGCCCTGGAGCCGACCCTCGGGGACCCCGACGAGAGGCGCGAGAATGACTAGCCGACCCCCTCCTCTTCCCGGACGTTAACGCGGCAAACGCGTTGCCACTGGTTCCCGAAGGGGTTTTGTCGCAAAGTGGCGAGCTGGGCCAACGGCCAATGCTTTCAGCTTCGGAGCCACGATGAGCACGCACAACGTCTGGACCCACAAGGGCACCTTCCTGCTGGCCGCGGTCGGCTCGGCGGTAGGACTGGGGAACCTGTGGCGCTTTCCCTACCTGGCCGGCGAGAACGGCGGCGGCGCCTTCCTGCTGGTCTACGCCCTGACCATCTTCGCCGTGGGCATTCCGATCCTGATCGCCGAGATCATGCTGGGCCGCGCCAGCCGACGCAGCCCCATCATGGGCATGCATTTCCTGACCCGTACCCACCATACCTCGCGCAGCTGGCAAACTATCGGCTGGCTGGGCGCCGTCTCCGCCTTCCTGATCCTCAGCTTCTATTCGGTAATCGCCGGCTGGGCGATCCACTACACCTGGCAGATGTTTACCGGCGCCCTGGTCGGGGCCGACGCCGCAACCATCGCCGCCGGTTTCGACGCCCTGCTCGCCTCGCCCTCGCTGCTCACCCTCTACCACACCCTGTTCATCGTCGCCTCGGGGCTGATCGTCGGCCTCGGCGTCCACCAGGGTATCGAACGCGGGCTGCGGGTGATCATGCCGGCTCTCTTCGTGATCCTGCTGGTGGTGCTCGCCTACGGCGTGACCAACGGCGACTTCGCCGCCGCCGCCAGTTTCCTGTTCACCTTCAATGTTGCCGACCTCAGCCTGGAAGGCTGGCTCGAGGCCATGGGCCAGTCGTTCTTCACCCTGAGTCTGGGCATGGGCGCCATCATGGCCTACGGCGCGTACATGTCCAGCGAGGTGTCGCTGACCCGCACCGCCATCGCCATCGCCGTGATCGATACCGCGGTGGCCATCGTCGCCGGCCTGGCGATCTTCTCGCTTGTCTTCGGTGCCGGCCTCGACGCCGGCCAGGGCCCCGGGTTGATGTTCGTCACCCTGCCGCTGGCCTTCGCCGAGATGCCCGGCGGCGCGCTGGTCGGCGGAGTCTTCTTCATCCTGGTGCTAGGTGCGGCGATCAGCTCCTCCATCTCGCTGATCGAGCCGGTAGCCGCCTTCCTGGTCGAACGCTTCGACCTCACCCGTCCCCAGGCGGTATTCGCCATGGTGGTAGCCACCTGGGCACTGGGCCTGCTCACCGTGGTCAGCTTCAACCTGTGGGCCGAGGGCAGTATCTTCCACAGCCTGTTCGGGCGCAGCGCCTTCGACCTCTTCGAACTGCTCACCAACATCTTCATGCCGCTGGGTGGCCTGTTGATCGCGCTGTTCGCCGGCTGGGCGCTGACCCACTCCGAGGTGATGAAGGAGATGCGCACCAACGAGACCTGGTTCGCCATCTGGCGCTTCCTGGTGCGCTTCGTCGCCCCGGCGGCGGTCTCCTTCGTGTTCCTGCGCGCCATTCCCCAGGTAGATGGCTATCTGATTCCGGCCATCGGCGCGGTAGTGATCGTCGGCGCCTTCGCCGCCGGCCGCACCTTCCTGATGGATGACCGCCAGGAACAGTGACCCACGCTGCCGCCTCGAGGGGCGGCGGCGTCGTGGCGGCGTGACATAGCAAGCAGATACATCAAATCAACACAACAACAACGAGACATAGCGCATGGCATCCATGATCGACGTGCAGCACGTCAACAAGGCCTTCGGCGGCCTCAGGGTGATCAACGACTGCTCGCTCTCGGTGGAGTCGGGCTCGATCACCGGCCTGATCGGTCCCAATGGCGCCGGCAAGTCGACGCTGTTCAACATCATCGCCGGGGCCCTGCCGCTGGACAGTGGCAAGGTGCTGCTCGAGGGCGAAGATATCACCAACCGCCCGGCCAACGAGCTTTTCCACAAGGGCTTGCTGCGCACCTTCCAGATCGCCCACGAGTTCTCCCAGATGACCGCGCTGGAGAACCTGATGATGGTGCCCCCGGCCCAGGCCGGCGAAAGCCTGTTCAACGCCTGGCTCAAGCCCGACCTGGTACGCTCCCAGGAAACCGAGGTGCGCCGCCGGGCACTGGAGGTGATCGACTTCATCGGCCTGCATCACGTGCGCAACGAACTGGCCGGCAACCTCTCCGGCGGCCAGAAGAAGCTCCTCGAGCTCGGCCGCACCATGATGACCGACGTCCGGGTGGTACTGCTCGACGAGATCGCCGCCGGGGTCAACCGCACCCTGCTCGGCGACCTGGTGACCAATATCGAACGGCTCAACCGCGAGATGGGTTACACCTTCCTGGTCATCGAGCACGACATGGACATGATCGCCCGGCTCTGCGACCCGGTGATCGTGCTCGCCCAGGGCAGCGTGATGGTCGAGGGCTCCATCGAGGAGATCCAGAACAACCCCGAGGTCATCGAGGCCTACTTCGGAGCGTCCCAAGATGCCACTACTTGAAGCGCGTGAGGTCTACGGCGGCTACGGCGGCATGAACATCCTCAACGGGGTGAACCTGACCCTGGAGGCCGACGAGATCGGCGTCATCGTCGGCCCCAACGGCGCCGGCAAGTCCACCATGCTCAAGGCCATCTTCGGCCTGCTCGTGGTAAGCCAGGGCGAGATCCTGCTGCGTGGCGAGCCCATCCACAACCTGCCCCCGCACAGGCTGGTGCAGCAGGGCATGGGCTTCGTGCCCCAGGAGCACAACGTCTTCCCGAGCCTGACGGTGAAGGAGAACCTGCAGATGGGGGCCTTCCTCAAGCCGGGCAACGTCAAGCGCATGCTCAGGCAGATCTATGACTTCTTCCCGCCGCTCTACGACAAGCGCCACCAGCCCGCCGGCGAGCTCTCGGGGGGCCAGCGCCAGATGGTGGCCATGGGCCGCGCATTGATGGCGGAGCCCAGCGTGCTGCTGCTCGACGAACCCACCGCCGGCCTCTCGCCACTCTTCGTGAACGAGATCTTCGAGCAGGTAAAGCAGGTCAACGCCGCCGGCGTCGGCATCCTGATGGTGGAGCAGAACGCCAAGCAGGCGCTGGCCATCGCCGACAAGGGCTTCGTGCTGGCCGCCGGCCAGAACCGTTTCACCGATACCGGGGCCGCCCTGCTGGCGGACCCGGAAGTGGCCAGGAGCTTCCTGGGCGGCTGAACCGCTGGGGAGGCAAGGGAGAACCAACCTCGTGAACGAATTCGTCTTCTTCATCAACAACGTGATCGTCGCCGGCAGCGTCACCGGCTCGATCTACGCCATCGGCGCGGTGGGCGTCACCCTGGTGTTCAGCATCATGCGCTTCGCCCACTTCGCCCACGCCGACATGATGACCTTCGGTGCCTTCATGGTGCTGCTGCTGACCATGGCCTTCCCGGGGGCCGGCGCGGCCCTGGGGCTGCCCACCGCCGTGGTGATGCTGCCCCTGGCCATGCTGCTGACCGCGGGCCTGGCGGTAGGCATCGACAAGGTGTTCTACAAGCCGCTGCGCGCCCATGGTGTGAAGCCCATCGTCATGGTGATCGCCTCGCTGGGCGTGACCCTGATGCTGCAGGGGCTGATCCGCCTGTTCGCCGGCACCAGCGGCACCAGCCTGTATGTCGACGACCGCAAGGAGATCTTCCGCCTCGCCCTGCCCTTCGAGGGCGTGCGAGCCCCCATCGTGGTCACCGAACCCCAGCTCATCCTCTTCGTGCTGACCATCGCGAGCGTGGTGGGACTGCACCTCTTCCTCTCCCGCTCGCGGCTGGGCAAGGCGATGCGCGCCATGTCCGACAACCCCGACCTGGCCCGCGCCTCGGGCATCAATACCAACCTGATCGTGGCCGTGACCTGGGTGATCGTCGGTGGCCTGGCGGCCATCGCCGGCACCCTGCTGTCGCTGGATGTCACCTTCAAGCCCGACCTCAGCTTCTTCCTGCTGCTGCCGATCTTTGCCGCGGCCATCGTCAGCGGCGTGGGGCACCCCTACGGCGCCATCGCCGGCGGCTTCGTGGTGGGCTTCGCCGAGACCCTGGCGGTGTTCAACTGGGGGGTGCTGCTGCGGCCTTTCCGCGACAGCCTGCCGGAGTGGCTGGCCAACGCCGGCAACCTGGCCTTCGTCGGCACGGAGTACAAGATCGTGGTGCCCTTCTTCCTCCTCGTCGCCATTCTGGTGTGGCGCCCCACCGGCATCTTCAAGGGCAAGGTGATCTGATGAGCACACAGCAGCAACAAGGACAACACGAGCATCGAGAGGACCTGGTCGCCGCCCCGTCGCGCTTCCCGCTGCGTGAGGTGGTGCTGTTCGCCATCCTGATGGCCGCCATCCTCGGCGTCTACACCGTCATGGGGGCCGCCTACAGCACGCGCATGCTGGTGGAGGCGGCCTGCTACGCCATCCTGGCGCTGGGCCTGACCATCCAGTGGGGCTATGCCGGCCAGTTCAACGCCGGGGTGATGGGCTTCGTGGCCCTCGGCGGCTACAGCGCCATGGCCTTCAGCATGCCGGTCAACGGCGAGTTCTGGGCCAGCCCCCTCTCCGGCGAACTGGGCATGGTGGTGCTGATGGCCCTGGGCGGCGTGCTGGTGGTGGTCGGTGCCAGCCGCCTGCACCACCTGGGCGTGCCCCGGCGGCTGCGTACCGGCCTGGCGGTGGCCCTGGCGCTGCTCTTCTACCTGCTGGTCTCGGCCCGCCTGGGCCTGGTGACCGAGCAGATCGAGTCACAGTTCGGCTATATCGGCGGGCTGGGGCTGCCGCCCTGGGCCGGGTGGATCGTCGGCGGCACGCTGGCCGGGTTCGTCGGCTACTTCATCGGCAAGGTGTGCCTGGGACTGCGCAGCGACTACCTGGCCATCGCCACCCTGGGCATCGCCGAGATCATCAAGGCGATGCTCAAGAACGCCGATTGGCTGACCCGCGGCACCGCCACCGTCTCGCCGCTGCCCTGGCCGGTGCCAGGACCCGAGACGGTCGGCTTCACCCTCGCCCGGGCGCTCTACCTGTCGGTCACGGCGGTGATGATCGTGGCGATCTTCTTCCTGCTCACCCGTGCCTACCGCGCCCCCTGGGGACGCATGATCCGCGCCATCCGCGACAACGAGGTCTCCGCCGCGGCCATGGGCAAGGACATCAACCAGCGGCGCCTGGAGATCTTCGTGCTGGGCTGCATCCTGATGGGCGTCGGCGGCGCCGCCCTGGGCAGCTTCAACGGCATCTTCGACCCCCAGGGCTACCTGCCCCTCAACCACACCTTCCTGGTACTGGTGATGGTGATCCTCGGCGGTCCGGGCAATAACCTGGGCACCATCTTCGGTGCCTTCGCGGTGTATATCATCTGGGTGATGTCCGAGCCCCTGGCGCTGGCGGTGCTCGAACTGGCGATCACCTTCGGCGAGGGCAGCTTCGGCTGGGAGGCACCCACCAACCTCGACAGCCGCGCCCTCCAGGCCCGGGTGTTCGTCATCGGCCTGCTGATCTCCCTGGTGCTGCGCTTCGCGCCCAAGGGACTGCTGCCCGAGAAGGTCAAGCACCATGGCTAGCGAAACCAGGAACAGGGAGAGGTTGAGGACGTGGCTTCGGCGTTAGCCAAGCCCCACCATCTTGCCGATAATGGGCCGCGTCGCAACGGGGAGCACACGAGACGAATGGCAGCGAGTCGGCGATTACCGTATCGAGTGGCGGACACCATCAAGGGCTGGATCGTGGATCGCCAGCTGAAGCCCGGTGATAGGCTACCCAGCGAGGCGGAGCTGATGGCCAAGCTGGATGTCTCCAAGGGCACGATCCGAGAGAGTACCCGCGTGCTCGAGGCCCAGGGGCTGGTGGAGACGCGCACTGGTCCCCGTGGCGGCGTCTTCGTCTGCCGCATGAGCGAGGCCAAGGCCACGGCACTGCTCAGCCATTACTTCTACTTCCAGGACATCTCGATTCGAGACATCTACCAGATCCGTCTGGCGCTGGAGCCGGAGCTGGCCGCATCGCTGGCCGGCAAGGTCAGCGTCGAGGACCTGACCCGCCTGCGCAATAGTCTGCACAGCTATGCCGAGCCTGCCGATGATATGGAGGGCGAGCGTCAGCAGCATATGGAGTCGCTGCACTTCCACGAGATGCTGGCCGAGCTCGCCGGGGGCAATCCGCTGCTCTCCTTCATCATCCGCTTCATCGTGGAGATGCTCTCGGACCTCACCGTCTATCGCCGGCTCTACGAGCCTGGTGCCCACCAGATCGGACCCACGGGGTGTCGCTATCATGCGCGTATCCTCGATGCCATTGAGGCCGGCGATGCCGAGCTGGCTCGGGCACTGATGCGCGAACACATGCTCTCCGCCCAGGCGGTGATGAACGACAACGAGGCCCAGGTGCAGCGCGGTTTCCTCACCGGCTGAGTCGGGCACCGTGAGCCCCCTTCCGTCCTGCCTGTCAGACTCGCGACTCCATCGCGCGCAGGAACTGCATCATCACTCGGGTGGCGCGTTCGGCGTCCTCGGCGGTGATCGATTCGTCCGGGTGGTGGCTCAGGCCATCGCGGCAGCGCACGAACAGCATGCCGATATCAGTCAGGTCATGCATCGCCAGTCCGTCGTGGCCAGCCCCGCTGAACATCCGCTCGACCGGCTCGCCGGCACCGCCACACGCCTCCTCCAGAGCCTCGATCAGCCACTCGGCACAGGCCACCGCCTCGGCGGCGTAGGTGCGCTCGATCACCACCTCGAGGCCGCGCGCCTCGGCCAGGCGGCGAAAGGCGCTCAGTATCTCCTCGCGCCCGCGGGCGCGAGTCTCACCGTCCGGTGAGCGCAGCTCCAGGGTAAAGGTCACCTCGGAGGGAATCACGTTCACGGCATTGGGACGGACCTCGAGCTTGCCGACCACCCCGACGAAGTTGTCGGTGGCCTGGAGCAGGCGATCGGCCTCTACCACCATCTCGGCGGCACCGACCAGGGCATCGCGGCGCCCTGCCATGGGAGTGGTGCCGGCATGGCCCGCCTTGCCGGTGACCGTGACCCGTTGGCGCTCGATACCGGTCAGTGCCGTCACCACGCCCACCGCATGGTCACGCGACTCCAGCACCGGTCCCTGCTCGATGTGGACCTCGACGAAGCCCAGCACCTGTTCGGGACGCCGCGCCAGGTCGGGAATCGCCTCGGGTTCGCCGCCGAAGGTCTTAATGGCCTCCGCCACGCTGATACCCTCGGCATCTAGGGCGGCCAGGCTCTCGTCATCCAGCGTGCCCGCCAGGGCGCGGCTTCCGATCAGGGTCGACTGGAAACGAGTACCCTCCTCGTCACCGAAGGCAACCACCTCCACTCCATAGGGGAGTTCAACTCCCTGATCCTTAAGCTCCTGCAGTGCCATCAGCGGCAGGGCGACGCCGAGCATGCCGTCGTACTTGCCGCCTTCGGTGACGGTGTCCTGGTGTGAGCCGAGGATCAGGGTCTTCTCCCCGGCAGTCGCACGCGGGTTGCGTCCCACCAGGTTCCCCGAGGCATCGAGACTAGGTTCCAGTCCGGCCTGGCGCATCCAGTCACCGATCAGCTCCAGCACCTGGCGGTGCTCCTCCGAGCAGAACAGCCGGGTCACGCCGGGACCCGGTCGGGAGAAGGTCGCGGCCTCGTCGAGCCGCGCTATCAGGGTCTTCCCCAGGGTGGGGGCGTCGTTGGCAATATTCATGAGGACTCCAGGGTTCAGCGGAGCGGTAGCGCGGCCAGGAAGTCGGCAAAGGTCGGTTCGCGTACTCGCTCTAGAAGAGCGCGCAGCTCGGCCGCCGGGTTCTCGGCCCAGTCCACGCGAAGATCGATGGGGGCGGCGGAGAACGACTCCACCCGCAGCGCCGCCGAGCGGGTGCCGCGGCCATCGCCGCCGCCCGCCAGCGCGGCCTCGAGGGCCGCTACCAGAATCTCGGGAAGCAGCGCCTCGTAGTCATCGCGGTAGCGGGGGGATTCGACCTCTCGCCACGCCGTCTCGGCATTGACGCAGGCCTGCTCGAGGAAGCGATAGAGCAGGGCGTCGATCACCTCGGCATCGGCCAGCATGTTGCCGGCGGCGGCGACGGTGGGGAGACAGACGGCGGCGACCACGGGCAGGTTGTCGGTACCGCTGTGGACCGCCGCCCGGCCCTGGTGATCCATCACCAGGCACTGGCGACGGCTCGCTCCCGGATCCGATACGACGGTTTGGGCGAGGGCCTGCTCGGCGCTATCTGAATCATTTAGCGCCACACGCACTGTATCGGGGTACCAGGGGTTGGTGGCCAACCCCTGGGTAGCGCAGGCGCCGACGCCACGCCAGACATGGTGCACATAGCCGCCGACAGCCACGCCACCGGTGGCGGTTAGCGCCGCCACCGTGCCGGTGGCCGGCTGCACGTGCAGGAGGGAGAGAGTCATGGGGCGCTCAATAGCCGACCAGATGGCCTATCACCAGCCCGACCCAGGAGAGCCCGTAGACCAGCACCATGAAGGGCAGGATCGCCTTTAGCCACTTCTCGTAGGAGACGCGTCCCAGCGCCAGCATGGCCAGGGTTCCCCCGGAGGTCGGCACGATCAGGTTGGTCAGGCCATCACCGACCTGAAAGGCGGTGATCATCAGCTGGCGGCTCATGCCGACCAGGTCGGCCACCGGGACCAGGATGGGCATAGTCACCAGCGCCTGGCCCGAACCCGAAGGCACGAACAGGTTGATCGCCCCCTGTACTATGCTGGCCATGATCGCCGACAGCGCACCGGGAATACCCTGAATCATGCCGCTCAGGCCGTAGACGATGGTGTCGATGATCTGTGCCTGCTGCAGGATCACCTGGATCGAGGCGGCCAGGCCGATCACCAGCGCGCCGGCGGTCACCTTGGAAGCCCCCTCCATCATCTGCTTGACGATCTCGTTGGCCGAATAGCCATTGACGATACCGATCACGATGGCGATCAGCAGGAACATCCCGGCAATCTCGTTGATGTACCACCCCTGAGCGAACACACCCACCAGCATCGCTGCCAGGCCAAGCACGAATACGCCCAGCGTCCACTTGTCCTTGCGAGTCATCGCGTACTCATCGAGGGACTTGCTCATCGCCTTGGTGTTGTCCGGCTCCTCGAAGTCCATCTTCACCACCCAGCGGCAGATGTAGAAGGAGAGCAGGCCCAGCGATGACAGAACCATCAACGTGCGCAGCCAGGCGCCGGAGAAGGTCGGTAACTCGGCGATACCCTGTGCAACGCCGACCGTATAGGGGTTGATCGGGGAGAGCGCGAAGCCGATCCCGATGCCGCCGACCGCCATGGTCGTGCCCACCAGACTCGAACAGCCGATGGCACTGGCGATGAGCACCGCGATGGGCACCAGAGCGATATTGTTCTCGAAGCCCACGGCGACACCGAAGAAGCCATAGATGAAGGTGCCGGCGGTAATGATCACGTTGCGGCGCTCCACGCCCACACGATTCACGGCCACGCCGATCGCGTTCTCCAGCGAACCGGTGCGCTGCAGGATGTGAAACAGCCCGCCGGCGATGAACACGATGAACAGATACAACGAGGCTTCGTTGAGCCCGCGGGGGACCGCCACGAAGATATCGAAAGGATTGATGGCACCGACGTCGTTCAGGTACTGAAACGAGCCGGGCACGACCCGGGTGCGACCATCCTCCATCACCCGCTCGAACTCACCGGCCGGCACCACGAAGGTGAGGGCATAGGTTGCCAGAAGGATCAGGAATATCAGCACCATGGGATCGGGTACCGTCTGGTACCACTTCTTCTTGTGCGCGCGAAGCGTCTGGTCGTGGGATGTCATGGCTCTTGTCCTTGTAGGTTCGACACACGCCACCCTCAGTACGAGTGGCGCTATGGAAAATTTATCATGATAAATTGACCCGTCAAGGAACAACCTAGCGCCTCCTGCAAGGTCGAGTCGGTTTGAAGTCCACACGGTGCCTGGATGATCAAGTCAGTAAAAACGCTTCGGCCCCGGCGGTTTCCCGCCGAGGCCGAAGCGTTTCAGAGCATTGAGAGGTGGGTGAGTTTACTCGTCCAGGAAGCCCTTGCTGACGAACTCGCCGCCCTCGACCGCCATCTCCTCGACGATACCCGGGACGTCGCCCTTGTCGTCGAACTCGTGGCTGCCGGAGGCGCCCTCGTAGTTGATCTCCTCGCCGGCGGCGATCAGCTCCAGAGCCTTCTCCCACTCGCCAGGCAGGATCACCTCACCCGGGGCGGAGGAGACACTGCGCAGCGCCGCGGAGAGCCCCTCGCGCTCGGCGCTGCCGTTCTGCTCGATGGCCAGCGCCAGCAGGAAGGCGGCGTCGTAACCCTGCCCTGCGAACACCGCCTCGTGGGAGATGCCCCCCGCCTCGGCCAGCTCGACGAAGCGTTCGGTGCCGGGGCTGTCCGGGTTGCCCGGGCGCGTGGCGATGAAGCTGTCGTTGAGCACCTCTTCACCCACGCCATCGAGCAGCCCCGAGATCACCATGCCGTCGGCACCGATGTAGCGGGTGAACATGCCGCTCTCGTAGGCCTGGCGCACCACGGTCTGGCCGGAGGTATCGCCATAGGCCAGTACCACCAGGTCGGGCACGCCGGTCGCCGAGAGGGTGCCCAGCTCGGAACGGTAGTCGGCGCGGTTGTCCTCGTGGGCCAGGTTCTCGGCCACCGTGCCGCCCTCGGCCTCGTAGGTGGCCACGAAGGCATCGGCCAGGCCACGACCGTAGTCGTTGTTCACGTAGGTGACTGCCACCTCCTCGATGCCCTTCTCCAGCAGCATCTTGGCCAGGGCCTCGCCCTGGAAGGCATCGGAGGGCACGGTGCGGTACACCAGGTCATTGTCGTCCAGTTCGCTCACCGCCGGAGCCGTGGAGGCCGGAGAGACCATCACCACGCCCCCCGGAATGGCGGCGTTGTTGGCCGCGGCGATGGTGGCGCCGGTGCACAGCGCACCGACGATCGCCGTGACCTCCTCGCTGTTGACCAGGCGGTCGGCCGCGTTGGAGGCCGCCGAGGCGTCGGAACAGGTGGTATCGCCGCTGGGCATGGTAATCTGCTCGCCGCCCAGCACGCCGCCCTGCTCGTTGACATGCTGCATCGCCAGCTGCGCCGCATCATAGACCGGTGGGGTCAGGGTCTCGATCGGGCCGGTGAAGCCGCCCAGGAAGCCGATCTTCACCTCGGCCTGGGCAGCGCCCATGGCCAGGGTGGAGGCGGCTACCGCCATCGCTACTAGACTCTTCTTCATATTGTTCGTCTCGCTTGGTTTGCAGGGATGACACACCCCCTAAATCTGGAAGGGCAAAGGAAAAAACTCAAGTCGACTTCGCCAACGCTTGCACAATCGCGAGCCCCCGGTCAGGCCAGGCCGCCTATACTGAGCCGGGCAACCCCAGCCACGGGAGGTTTCCCCCAATGACAACGCACTATCCCCTGACTCCCACTGCCCTCGTCCTGGCACTCGCCGCCGGCGGCGCCCACGCCTTCGAACCCGCCGGTGAGGAGATCGCCTACGAGGTCGACGGCGAAACCTTCGAGGGCTACCTCTCCCGAGCCGAGGGCGAAGCCCGCGGCAGCGTGCTGATCATCCATGACTGGGACGGCCTGGATGACTACGAGCGCCGCCGCGCCGACATGCTCGCAGACCTGGGCTACGACGCCTTCGCCGCCGACCTCTACGGCCAGGGCAATCGTCCGGCCGAGACCGAGGCCAAGAAGGCCGAGACCGCCCGCCTCTACGAGGATCGCGAGCGCATACGTTCCCTCACCCTGGCCGGCCTGGAAGAGGCCCGCGCCCAGGGCGCCGCGAGTAATGCGGTAATCATGGGTTACTGCTTCGGCGGTGCAGTAGTGCTGGAGATGGCCCGCTCCGGCGCGGCCGACGACGTGCACGGCTTCGCCAGCTTCCACGGCGGCCTGGCCACCCCCGAGGGGCAGAGCTGGTCCGAAGACGCCGGCCCCCTCCTGATCGCCCACGGCGGGGCCGACGCTTCGATCTCCCTGGACGATGTCGCCACCCTGGGCAAGGAGCTCGAGAGCGCCGGTACCACCTACCAGATCGAGGTCTACTCCGGCGCGCCCCACGCCTTCACCGTGTTCGGCAGCGACGCCTACCAGCAGCGTGCCGATGAGCGCTCCTGGAGCGCCTTCCAGGACCTGCTCGACGAGGCGCTGACGCCCTCGTCCTGATCCGGCATCTTCCGGAGCCGGCCCTCTCTCTTCCCCCTACGCACCAAACCTGAAATGCCTCCCCGCGAACCGCGCGGGGAGGCATTTTTTCGGGAATGGCAAAGTTTCTTTCTGTAGAATCGCCGCCCTGCGCAATAAACCCACCATAAAATCGCACTTATGCAGCAAGGAGCCATGTTATGACCCAGCCTCCGCAAAGCACCGAGGGCAACCTCTGGCGCCGCATTCCGCTATGGCAGAAGATCCTGGCCGGCCTGATTCTCGGTGTGCTGGCCGGCGCCCTGATGGGCGAGAGCGCCAGCATCTTCAAGCCCGTCGGCGATATCTTCATCAGCGCCATCAAGATGCTGATCGTGCCGCTGGTGTTCTCGACCCTGGTGGTCGGCATCACTGCCATGCGCGACCCGCAGAAGATGGGCCGCATCGGCGCGCGCACCATCGGCCTCTACCTGATCACTACCGCCTTCGCCATCAGCATCGGCCTGCTCGCCTCTTGGATCTTCCAGCCGGGTGTGGGCCTGGAGATGAGCTTCGAGTCCGGCGTCGAGGCCAAGGAGGCCCCCAGCCTGATCGACATCATCGTCGGCCTGGTGCCCCAGAACCCCGTCGACGCCCTGGCCAGCGGCAATATCCTGCAGATCATCGTCTTCGCCATCGGCCTGGGCATCTCGCTGACCCTGATCGGCGAGAAGGGTGAACCGGTGGTACGCGTGTTCGAGAGCTTCGCCGAGGCGATGTACAAGCTCACCGGCATCGTCATGGCCTTCGCCCCGTTCGGCGTATTTGGCCTGATCGCCCATGTCGCCGGCAGCTACGGCCTCGAGGTGCTGTTGCCGCTGGCCAAGGTGATCGGTGTCGCCTACCTCGCCAGCATCCTGCATGTGCTGGTGGTCTACTCCGGCATGCTCGCGCTGATCGGCAAGCTCAACCCGCTGCGCTACCTGCAGGGCATCCTCGACGCTCTCGTCGTGGCCTACTCCTCCGCCTCCTCCTCGGGCACCCTGCCGGTCTCCATCCGCTGCGCCCAGAATAACCTCGGCGTCTCGGAGGGCGTCTCCGGCTTCGTGCTGCCGGTGGGTGCCACCATCAACATGGACGGCACCGCCATCTACCAGGGCGTGGTTGCGGTATTCATCGCCCAGCTGCTCGGCGTCGACCTCAGCCTGATGGACTACGGCATGATCATTGTCACCGGCACCCTGGCCTCCATCGGCACCGCCGGCGTGCCCGGCGCCGGCCTGGTGATGCTCTCCATCGTCATGGCCCAGATCGGCCTGCCGCTGGAGGCGATCGCCGTCATCGCCGGCATCGACCGCATCCTCGACATGGCCCGCACCAGCGTGAACGTCGCCGGCGACCTGATGGTCACTACCCTGGTCGGCAAGAGCGAAGGCGAGCTCGACGAGAGCATCTACAACGCCCCGCACAAGAGCTGACACGCCGGGGCCGGCGCCCTGCCGGCCCCACACTGCCTGCGTGCTAGAGTGATCCGAAAGGTCACCACACGGAGGTCACCATGCAACTGACTTATCTCACCGGCAGCCGGCGCGACATCGGCCTGGGGCACGGCCGTGCCCATGCCGCTTCGATCCGCGCCAGCATCGCCGTCTACGACCGCCTCTTCCAGGACTTCGTCGGCCTCGACTGGGGCCAGGCTCGCCGTGAGGCCGAGCGCTTCGGCGCCATGATCGAGGAGCGCTTTCCCGACATCCTCGAGGAGATGGCCGGCATCGCCGAGGGTGCCGAGGTCGACACCGCCGACATCCTCACCCTCAACTGCCGCAGCGAGATCTCGCTGACCCAGGCCAGCGGCGGCTGTTCCGCCTTCGCCCTGCAGCGCGGGGGGAGCCAGTGGCTGGCCCAGAACTGGGACTGGCGTGCCGACCAGCTCGACAACGTGGTGGCACTGCACATCGCGGGCGATGACAGCGCCCCGCTGGTCAGCATCGGCGAGGCGGGCATGGTGGCCAAGATCGGCATGAACGCCCACGGCATCGGCGTCTGCCTCAACGCCATCCGCTCGCAAACCTGCGGCGAGGGGCTGCCGATCCACGTCGCACTGCGCCGGACCCTCGAGAGCCCCGACATGGCCGGCGCCCTGGCGGTAGCGGAGCAGAACCGCGTCTGCTCGCCGGCACACTTCCTGGTCGCGAGTGCGGATGGCCAGGCCATGGGCCTGGAGGTACACCCAGGCGAGCCCGGCGTGCTCACGCCTCGGGGCGGCGCGGTGACCCACACCAACCACCTCTACGACGCCGCCGTAACCTGCCAGGTGGAGGACTTTCCTCGTCCCGACTCCCGCCCGCGCCTGGCCAGGCTCGACGCCCTGCTCGGCAAGTTCCCGAAGGACGCCCCGGTGGACGAGGCGCGGCTGTTCGAGATCCTCGGCGACCACGACGGCCACCCGCTGTCAATCTGTCGTCACTTCAATCCCGACCAGCCCGCCGAGGAGCGCATGGAGACACTGTTCGGCGTGGTGATGAACCTCTCCGAACGGCGCCTGACCCTCCGCCATGGCAAGCCCTGTGAAGCCGAAGACAGCCTGGTCCTGACGCTGCCGGCGGGCTGATACGAACTGTGACGGAGGTCAAATAACTCTCAAGCGCAAACAATAATACTTGTCATTAACAAGTCCGGGCGCTAGAGTTCTCGCTGTAAATGATTCTCATCGACAGCGAGGACATCATATGAAGAAGCTGCTGTTCACCGCCATGTGCTTCGGCCTGCTGGGCTCCACCGCCGCCAACGCCGACGACCATGAGCGGGCCGACCACTTCGAGGGCGAGAGCGCCGAGAGCCTGGAACAGGCGGTCAGCCACTTCACCGAGACCAACCGCCAGCTCGCCGAGTTGCTGGCCAAGGACGAGCTCAGCAACGCCGACCTCGGTACCATCCACGAGCTCACCTACACCCTCGAGAATGCTCTGGCGAAGATCGACGAGGAGCTCGACACCATGGCCGTGGACCTCGAGGAGGTGCACCAGGGCTCCGAGACCCTGGAGCAAGAGCGCGTGCGCACCCATGGCGCCGCCTACCTCGAGGCCGCCCAGACCCTGGCCGAGTAACGCCTCGCCAAGAGATCGGCCCACAATTCCCGGCCCCGAACGCACGACGGGCGAGCCATCCTCTATGGCTCGCCCGTCGTCGTATCGGCTGACCGGTCACGGCATGGCTATCCCGCCAGCGCCTCCTCCACCAGGGCCCGGGCCTGGTCGGTCATCGGCAGTGCCAGCGCCAGCTCGTGGGCCCGCGGCGACATCTTCTTCCAGGTCATCTGCACGATGCGGATCAGATGGTCATGGTCGATCTGCCTGGAGAAGTCGGCAAAGTAGTTCTCCAGAAACACCAGACAGGCGCAATCCTCCACCGCCTGGGTGCCTGCCTCTCGCCCTAACCCCTGCTTGCGGATCATCCGCGATACCGCTTCGGCGTCCTCGTCGTCATAGCCCGCCTCGCGCATCAGCCTTGCAGTGGTCTCGCCGGCGCGCTGCCCCTGGTCGCGCCGCCAGGTCAGGTAGCCCACCCGGCCCTCGGGATACTCGCTGCGCGACAGCTCCCAGCGCTGCAGGTGCTGGCCACGCACCGCCAGCTGGACCAGCTCATCAGGGTGCTCGTGCAGCCGCTCCAGCCAGGCGCTCATGCGCCCGGCATGCCACAGCTCATGAGGTACGCTCTCGCCCTCCACGCTGGCATGGCGCGGATCCTGGGCATGCAGCGCATCCAGCGCGGCCAGGGTCCGCTCGAAAGGGGAAAGGGGCATCGCTCAAGACTCCTTGCTGATCAGACAGAACGGCCCGACAGCCACCATGCCACCGGGCCGAGATATCAACCTGTTCTGAAGCAAAACCCCATACAGGTCAACCTTCCGAGTCACCCTCCTGCTCGGCGGGAGCCGTTCCCCAGTCGTCCGGGACATCGGCACCCTCGAGCCCCTCGAAGCGATCGGTCACATAGGCGCTGTGACACGCCACGCAGGACTCGGTCATCTGCGCATACAGCTCCACCTGTCGCGCGGTGTCCTCGGCATCGCCGGCCTCGGCCAGGGACGCCGAGAGTTCGTGCAGATAGCCATCCATCTCCAGGAACTCCGCCGGCACAGCGTTCTTCAGGTCCTGGCGGTCCTCGTCGGTCAGCGATTGCGAGAGGATGAAACTGTCGTGGATCGCCTGCCCCTTCTCGGCCACCACGTCGTGGCGCCCCTGAATGATGGCGCTGTAGACCTCGTGCATGGCCAGCTCGACCTGGATCATCTCCTTCTTGAGCAACCCCTGCAGCTTGGGGGTCAGGTTGGGCCTGACCGGCTCCGCCGCGAGACTCGCGGCACTCAGCCCAAGCCCTGCCGCCACCCCGGCAACAATGATCGCGGTCCGGCCACGACGGCAGCAGTGGATAAGTGGGCGTTTCGACATGGCATATGACATGGTCGGCCTCCTGCGGTTGGGTAAATATGGATTTACGGCACTCCTTCCCGGTCAGGATAGACGTTGCCACGGGAGAGCGAGCCGAGACAGATCAAACTACGCCCGAACGGTGGTATCAGCCGCCACACAGCAGGCCGCTGCCGCGGATCGCTTCCAGACGCCCCTCGCCGATGCCGGAGATACGCGTCAGCTCGCCCGGTGCCCGCCACGGCCGGCCCGAGATGATGGCCTCGGCGCGTGCCGGCCCTACGTGGGGCAGCTCGGCCAGGCGGTCGGCGCCGCTGGCGTTGAGGTCGATGCAACCCGGACCACCCCGGCTGGCCATCAGCTCACCCCCATCGGCAGCCCGGCGCTCCAGCGTCGCCCCGTTCAGCGCCACATATACCGGCACATGGTCCGATACGCGCGCGCGGGCCTCCTGGTGGGCCATCGGCAGCAGTTCGGGGAAGCGCAGCATGCCCTGTTCATCCGGCGCGAGGCGCTCGGCGTCGTACCACAGGTTGTCGTAGAGGTTGGCGTAACGGCCCGCCGTGGTCGCCAGGGTGGAGGCACCCTCGGTCACCGCCGGCACCGCGCCTCGCTCGCGCAGGGGCGCCCAGCCGGCATGGTGCGGTGCCAGGTTGAAGTCGCCCATCAGCAGGCGCGGGGTATCGGCATGCACCTCGCCGAGCCACTGCCAGTAGTCGGCCAGGGCCGCAATTTCCGGCAGGCGGTCGCCGACGCTATCGCCATAGACCACATGCACCGTGGCCGCGGTGAAGAGCGTATCGTTCTCCACATCGCGGAAGCGCGCCGAGTAGGGCTCGCGGGAGAAGACGTCGCCGTGGTCGATGAATACCACCGCGCCATCCTCGTAGGCCACCTCGCTCTCGCGCCACAGGAAGCCGTAGTGCTCCTCGTAGGAGCTGCGCCCCAGGGCATGGCTGGCCATGGAGGACCACGCCTCGCCGGAGAGCGCCTCCAGCTCCCGCTCCAGCGCCTCGAGGGCCGCCGGGTCCATCAGCTCCTGGATCGCCAGCAGGTCGAAGTGGTCGGCCACATGGGCCACCTGCCCCACCGCCTTGTCGTTGTTCCACCCCAGGTGCTTGATGTTCCAGCTGCCCACGATGACATCCCCATGGGCCGCCAGGGGAGCGAGGGCCAGCAGCCCGACCAGCAGCCCGGCCAGCAGAGAGCGGCTCATGAATCCTCCACGCAAAAGGCCGCCATGCTGCCGGCTCCGCGCAGAATCATCAATGGCTTAAAAAGGAAACAGGCATGTCATCGCGCCGACAAGGGGCTGTCATCACGACACATGATGATGCAGTAGCTGTACTCACCCCTTTCGGAGGTTCTCATGCGCTTCACTCGTCGCGACACCCTCAAGCTCGGCCTCAAGGGGGGTGCTGCCCTCGGCGCCTGCCTGGCCGCCCCCTCCATCGTGCTGGCCCAGGGCCGCCGCCCGATGCTGCCCTACGGTGTGATGAGCGGCGACATGCTGCACGACCGCGCCATGCTCTGGGCGCGTGCCGACCGCCCCTCGCGCATGCTGGTGGAGGTCGCCGACAACCCGGAATTCCGCGGCGCCCGCCAGCTGGCCGGCCCCGAGGTGCTGCCCAACACCGACCTTACCGCCAAGCTCGACGTCACCGGCCTGGCCGACATGGAGACCGCCCACTACCGGGTGCGCTTCGCTGCCCTGGACGACCATCGCGCCATCAGCGAGCCGGTAGTCGGCCAGCTACGCCTGCCGCCCAGCACCCGCCGCGACGTGCGCTTCGTGTGGTCAGGGGATACCGCCGGCCAGGGCTGGGGCATCGACGAGTCGCGCGGCGGCATGACCACCTACGCCACCATGCGCCGCCAGCGCCCCGACTTCTTCATCCACTCCGGCGATACCGTCTACTCCGATGGCCCCCTCAAGGAGAGCGTAACGCTGGACAATGGCGAAATCTGGCGCAACCTGGTGACGCCCGAGAAAAGCAAGGTAGCGGAAACCCTGCAGGAATTCCGCGGCCAGTTCGCCTACAACCTGATGGATGCCAACGTGCGGCAGTTCAATGCTGAGGTGCCCATGCTCGCCCAGTGGGACGACCATGAGACGGTCAACAACTGGTACCCCGGCGAACTCCTGGACGATGCTCGCTACACCGAGAAGAACGCCAGCCTGCTGGCGGCGCGCGCGCGGCGCGCC
Organism: Halomonas sp. C10-5; assembly: GCF_057169305.1. NCBI lineage: Bacteria > Pseudomonadati > Pseudomonadota > Gammaproteobacteria > Oceanospirillales > Halomonadaceae > Halomonas > Halomonas sp. C10-5. The sequence continues at coordinate 305,365 of NZ_CP175665.1, read as the reverse complement.
TTCCTCGAATACATGCCGCTACGCCAGCGGCCCGAGGCCCCCGGCCGCATCCACCGTCGCTTCGCCTACGGGCCCAGCCTCGAGGTGTTCATGCTGGACATGCGCAGCTACCGCGCCGCCAATAGCCGTAACCAGCAGACCGGCGGAGACGATGCCACCTTTCTCGGGCAGGACCAGCTGCGCTGGCTGCTTGACGGCCTGCGTCGCTCCACCGCTACCTGGAAGATCATCGCCTCGGACATGCCGATCGGGCTGATTGTGCGCGACGGCGAACACTTCGAGGCCATCGCCAACGACCATCACGGTGAGCCGCTGGGGCGCGAACTGGAGATTGCCGACCTGCTGCGCGCCATCCGCGACGAGGCCATTCACAACGTGGTGTGGCTCACCGCCGATGTGCACTACACCGCCGCCCACCACTACTCGCCCGAGCGCGCCAGCTTCAAGGAGTTCGCGCCCTTCTGGGAGTTTGTCAGCGGTCCGCTGCACGCCGGTACCTTCGGCCCCGGTGAGCTGGACGGCACCTTCGGCCCCGAGGTGGTGTTCCAGAAGGCGCCGCCGGAGGGGCAGTCCAACCTGCCGCCCTCCGACGGCTACCAGTTCTTCGGCCAGGTGGATCTCGATGGCGAGAGCGAGACCCTCACCGTTACCCTGATGGACGCAGCCGGCAATGCCCTACACACCCAGGCACTGGAGCCCCAGCGCACCTGAGAAGCCGGGCTGACCGCCACCCGCAGCACCGCGGCTCTCGAGAGCCGCGGTGCGTTCTTATAGAGAACCACGCAAGTAAATGAACAGGGCAAACCCCGCCACCGCCAACAGGAAAAACGCCAGTCCGATGCGCCGGGTGGGGATACGCGACGGACCGAACTGGGCGAGTTTCGGGTCGTCGGGGTCGTAGCGAACCTCCAGCGTTTTGCCGGTGGGGTAGTCCCGCAGCCAGGCCTCGGCCGCCTCACGCTCCGTGAAGGAAGGCGGCGCATCGAAGCGGCGGTTGTCGGTGACGATTGCCTGGCCCGCCACCTCGAAACGAACCTCCACCCGAGCCAGGTAGCGACGCTCCTGTTCGGGCCCCTCGCGATTCTGCACTCGCGACCCAAGCTCGATGACCTCGGTGGCCACCACCTCGGCCGTGGCCCGGGGCCAGGAGCTGACCGCGCGGCGCCGCCATACGCCGTAAGCGGAAAAAGCCGCCCCAAGCAGGGCGGCGATGGCGATCAGCAGGGGAACCTGCGACATCATGGAACATCCTTACCAGTAGCCGAGCAGCTTCCACCATAGACCGCCCACCACGACCCAGACCAGCAGGTTGACCACGCTCATGCTAAACCGGCCCACCCGGCTCGGGCTCATGGCACTTCTTCACCAGAGGCAGGCGGCTCGCACCCTGCCCGCACCAGCGTCACAGGGCGATAGGCGTCCTCCTCACGCCAGCGGCGCCACACGGAAGGGTCGACTGTCACCCCGACGGCCCGGTTGCCCTGGGCATCTTGGTCGTAGAGCCGGAAGTGACGGCCATCACCATCGCGGTCAAGCAGCGCGTGGTAGCGCCGGTAGAGCCCCTTCATGAACTCCGAATACGAATCCCGCAGCAGCGCCCGATGCGCACTGGGCGGCGGCTGATGCGTGTGCAGGGAAAGCCCGGCAGCCACCGCCTGACTGCACAACCAGGCATAGGCCAGGCTGGCCAGCGGGTCGAAGCCACCACCCGCTACCCGATAGCCTCCTCCCACGTTGGCATGGGCGCCGATGAACCAGCGCTGCTCGACCTCCAGCTGCTGCTCCTTCTTCTCGCCACCGCGATGGGTCCACAGCGGCACGGCGTAGGCCTTGCGATGTTCATCCAGTGCCACCGCGTGATAGGCCCGCTCCACGATCGACGACAGCTCGGTATCATGCCAGGCGAACTGCCCGTGCTCCGAGAGGTTGGTACCCGGAATGCCCAGCGCGCCGACGGTATCCCACACGCCGATGAAGTGAACCTTGATCTCCCGGCTGTAGCGCTCGCGAAACGCCCGACACGGTGCATCGTCGGGGGCGATCGTCTTGTTGCGGTAGAGGGCCTCTGCCTCCTTCACCAAGCCGGGAGTGGAGACCCGCAGCAGCCCGCACTTGCGGAGCATCCCCACCAGGCTGCGAGCGGTGTAGGCCCCACGGCTGAAGCCGAAGATGAAGACGTGGGTGTTTTCCACATAGTGGCGCACCAGCCAGTCGTAACCGTTCTGCAGGTTACGGCTCAGCCCGATGCCGAAGGCACCGCCGAGCAGCCGCTCCCACGGCCGAGTCCCGACCCCCGGCTCGTAGAAGAAACGCTGCCGGACAGCGTGGCGATCGTGGTCGTGGATATCGCGGGCCAGGCGGTAGACGTTGGTACGATCCTGGGGGTCGTTCCAGGTACCATCGAACAGGAGGATCAGGCGCTGCGTGGGCTGTGACATGCGTTTTCCCTCCTTGATACCCGGCACGGCCGGTGTCACCGATCACACGTGAACGGCCTGGCTTCAAGATAGGAAAGGGCGTGCAGGCACGCCATACGGGCCACTCTTCACGCCTGGGTTGGCTATCCTCGCACTGAGCGTGCCATGCCACCGGCAGGAGAAAGCCATGAAGTACATCTTCGAAGTGCATATCCGCGACGGCTACACCGCCGAGGACTACGCCGACGCCTGGGTACGCGCCAGCGAGCTGATCCAGCAGGCGCCGGGCGCGCGGGGCACCGAACTGCACCGCAAGATCGATGACCCCACCACCCTGATCGCCATCGCCCACTGGGACAGCAAGGCCAGTCGCGACGCCATGGAGGCCAAGCCGGCGCCCAGGGTAAAGGAGATCATCAAGAGCGCGGCGCCCTTCTGCGAGATCCGCGTGATCGGCGAGTTCGAGGAGCCCGAATGGGTGGTGATGCCGCCCCCGGCAAGGTAATAGGCCATCGCCATGTAACAAGCATCACGCGACGCCCATTTCGTTAGCTGCCTCTGTTTTCTCGCTTCCTGCACCCTTGCTGCACCTTCCCCACAGATAATCCCCGCATAACAGAACACGCCTCCCCCTCCCCGACGTCACCGTGACCGTCATCCAAGGAGGCAAGACATGAAGGTGCTGAAACCCGGGCAGGCCGTGGGCATCACGGTCGCCATCAGTTTCCTGCTGGTGCTGTGGGAAGTCCCCGTATCCACCTGGGCCACGTCGGCCACCCTGAGCCTGGCGGCGGGGATGGCGGCCCTGGCGCTGATGGCCACCTCGGCCATCCTGGCCAGCCGCTGGGCCTGGGTCGAGCGGCTGCTGGGCGGGCTGGATCGGATCTACCTCGCCCATAAGTGGATGGGTGTGTGGGCGCTGGGCCTGGCCTCGTACCACCTGGTGTTCAAGGCCGGTCTCGACGCCTGGGACGTGGCGCCGATCCTCGAGGTCAGCAAGTACTGGACCCGCCTGCTGCGCCAGCTGAGCTTCGTGGCGCTGATGTTCATCATCCTGCTGGCGCTCAACCGCAAGATTCCCTACCACCTGTGGCGGAGCTGGCACAAGCTCTCCGGCCCGCTGTTCGTGGTGGTTATCCTGCACTGGCTGACCTTCGAGTCACCCATCGCCCTGAGCGAGCCCGCCGGCCTCTGGCTGGGGATCCTCTCGGTGCTCGGCGTGGCGGCGGCCGCCTGGAAGCTGCTGCTCTATCCGCGCCTCGCCCGCCATGGCGAATATGAGGTAGTAGAGGTCTCGCCCGGCGCCGGGGCGGTTCGCCTGCGCCTGGCTCCGGTGGGCAGCGGCGTGGCCTTCCAGCCCGGCCAGTTCGGCTTCCTGCGGCTGAAGGAGGAGGGACTGCGCGAGCCGCACCCCTTCACCATCGCCTCGGCCAGCCAGGAGAACGGTGCGGTGGAGTTCTTCATCCGCGGGCTGGGCGACTTCACCCGCAGGCTGGTCAGCGAGAGCCGGGTGGGCATGCGCGCGGATATCTACGCACCCCACGGGCACTTCACGCGGCCCGAGCAGGCCAGCCATGAAGTGTGGGTCGCCGGCGGGGTGGGGATCTCGCCGTTCATCTCCTGGCTGCAGGACCCCGAGGCCGAGTCGCTGGAGCGGGTCACGCTCTTCTACTGCTACACCCCGGGGCGGGAGTTCCCCGGCGTCGAGGCCCTGCAGGCCCAGGCCGACGCCCGCGGCGTGGAGCTGGTGCCGGTACCCGCCGGGCCGAACAGCGCCGCCTTCCGCGAGCGCCTGGCCGAGATCGCCCGCGAGGTGCCGGCCGACAGCGTGGAGATCCGCTTCTGCGGTCCCCAGGGGTTGAAGGAAGCCGTGCGCCAGCAGATGGAGGCGCTGGATATTCCGCGCCGCAACCTGGCCTACGAGTACTTCGATTTTCGCTAGTCTGACCACCGCCCGGGCCTCGCCCGGGCCTCGCCCGGGCCGAGGACGGCGCTGCCGGAGCTCAACCGGTCGGCGCCGCCTTCGCTTCGGCATCCAGCCGCTGGGCGGTCTGGTCCACTCCGCGAAGCCAGATGAGAAGCACCGCCCCCAGGGCGACGAAGCCACCGGCCAGCCACAGGCCGATGTCGTAGTGGCCGCTGGTCTCGGCGAGCATGCCGGTGAGTGCCGGGGCGATGATCTGGGCGGCACCATAGGCCAACGTCATGCGCCCCATCATGCGGGCCGGGCTCTGCGGATAGAGCCGGCCGGCCATGGTCAGCACCAGGCTGACACAACCCAGGAAGGTGCTGCCGTAGAGCACGGCGCTGGCCAGCACGCCGGCCAGGTTGTCGGTGACCGCGGGCAGCACGATTCCCACCACCTGCAGGCCCATGGCGGCAATCAGCGCGCCGAGGTAGCCGATCCAGCGCGCGATCAGGTCCCACAGCATCACCGCGGGCGCGGCCGCCAGGCCCACCAGGGCGAAGGTCCAGTTGCCGGCGCCGGCCAGCAGCGGCTCACGCTCGACGATGGCGACGATGAAGGTGGCGCTGATCACATAGCCGTAGCCGGCGCAGAAGTAGGCGGCCAGCATCAGCCGCATGAAGGTGCGGCTGGGCGGCTGGGCCTGGCGTTGCCCGCCACCGCCACCCTCGAGCGGCTTGGCGGGCCGCGGCAGCCAAGCCCAGGCGGGCACCAGCAATGCCACGGCCAGGGCGGCGAAGCCCCACCACTGGGCCTGCCAGTCGAGGGAGAGACGCAACATCAGCTCCACCGCCAGGGCGGCCAGCAGCATGCCCAGGCCCACCCCGGCGAAGTGGATGCCGAGCTCGCCCCGCTGCCGGTGGCTGATCAGCCAGTGCAGGATCAGTCCGGAGGCGAGCAGCATGGCGCCGCTGCTCGAGAAGCCGGCCACGAAGCGCATCGACGCCCATAGCCAGAAGCTGTCGGCCAGTGCCATGCCGGCGGTGGAGACGAGCGCCAGCACCAGGGTGAGGCGGTAGAGGGTGTCCTTGAGCCGGATGCTGCTGATGGAGGCGGCGGTCAGCGCGCCGAGCATGTAGCCGGCGTAGTTGAGGGCGGCCAGCCAGCCGCCCTGGGCATCGCTCAGCCAGGTCTGCTGCTGCATCAGTGGCAGCAGCGGAGTGTAGGCGAAACGCGCCACGCCCACGCACAGCAACTGGCTGAACAGCCCGGCCAGCAGCACGCGGTAGCGCGGAGAGAGAAGAAAGGGCTTGGCCATGCCTGGCGCTCCGTGGTCCCTGTTATGGTTGTTGTGCCTGCCGTTATCCGCGGTGCGGCAGCGTGCCGGCCTACCATACAGCACGCCCCCGGCAGGAACCGGGGGCGTGCGACCAAAGGTGAAGCGAGAAGCGCCGGGGAGCGGCTCAGCGCCCTCTGCCGAGCCTCGGCAGCATGCGTGCCAGCACGTCCTCACCGGCCATGCGGCGATGCAGGAGCGCCATGCCCACGTGGCCGACGATCAGCGCCAGCAGCACCCAGCCGAGCAGGCCGTGAAAGATGCCGCCGACGGCGGTCATCCACTCGATCTCGCCCTCGAAGCCCGGCATCAGCGGGATGCCGAAGGGGGCGAAGGCACGGCCGGAGCCATACTGACGCAGCAGGGCGACCAGCGGCACCGCCACCATCAGGGCATACAGCGCCAGGTGACCGAGGCTGGCGGCGAGGTTGACCGAGGCCGGGCGCCGGGCCCGGTCCACCACCGCCCACACCAGGCGCAGCACGATCAACAGCATCAGCAGCGCCCCCAGCGGCTTGTGGGCGCCCCATACGGCGGCCTCCAGGGCGGTATCCGGGAAGGCGAAGTGGGCGATGGCGGTGATGAACTGGACGCCAAAGAGCGCCGCCATGCCCCAGTGGAGCAGGCGGCTGACGCGGCCATAGTGTGGGATGTGGGACGGCATGGCGGGGCTCCTGTGCGATGAGAATGCTTTGCATGCTAGCGACCCTTAGCGCAGGAATTGTGAAGGTCCCGTGCAGCTACCCGTCACAAGTGGGAGGCAGGATAGGCCAACAGGGCCCCGGAACTTGGTACTCTCGGGGTTCGATCGATGACACTGCGAGGATGCCCCATGTGGGATGAGCGCTACAGCACGGACGACTACGTCTACGGCACCGAACCCAACGACTTCCTGCGCGAACAGGCCGCGCTGATCGGCGAGGCGCCCAAGCGCGTGCTCTGCCTGGCGGATGGCGAAGGACGCAACGGGGTCTACCTGGCCGGCCTCGGCCACTTGGTCACCTCGGTGGATGCCTCCTCGGTGGGCCTGCGCAAGGCCGCCCGACTGGCCGAACACAAGGGGGTAGCGCTGACTACCCAGAACGCCGACCTCACCGAGCATGAGTTCGTGCCGGCCTCCTTCGATGCCGTGGTGTCGATCTTCTGCCACGTGCCGGCGGCGGGCCGCCCCCACCTGCACCGCCAGGTGATCCACGCGCTGAAGCCCGGCGGAGTGCTGATCCTGGAGGCCTATACGCCGGATCAGGTGCATCGCAATACCGGTGGCCCGGATACCCCGGATCGCACCCCCACCGCGGCGGAGCTCGACGCGGCCTTTGCCGAACTGGATATCGAGCTCAGCCGGGAGTGCGAGCGCGAGGTGATCGAGGGCCGCGGCCATACCGGCCCGGGCTGCGTGGTGCAGTTCATCGCCCGCAAGCGCTGAGGATACGGCTCGATAATATGCAAGGAGACACCATGAATTCCGTGACCGCCCGCCTGAAGGCCGTGGCCTCCCCCACCATCGGCCTGGGCTGCATGAACCTCTCCCATGGCTACGGCCAGCCGGTCTCCGAGTCCGAGGGGCTGCGCGCCCTGGAAGAGGCCTTCGAGATGGGCTATCGCCACTTCGATACCGCCACGCTGTATGGCGCCACCGCCAACGAACGCCTGGTGGGCAAGGCCCTCGCCGGCAAGCGGGACGAGTTCCTGCTCGCCAGCAAGTGCGGCATGGCCATGGACCCGGAATTGGGCAGGAAGGTGATCGACGGCCGCCCGGCCACGCTGCGCCGCCAGTGCGAGGCGAGCCTCGAGCGCCTGCAGACCGACCATATCGACCTCTACTACCTGCATCGCTGGGACAAGGGCGTGCCCATCGAGGAGAGCGTGGGCGAACTGGCCCGGCTGGTGGAGGAAGGCAAGATCGGCGCCATCGGGCTCTCCGAAGTCTCGGCGGCCACCCTGCGCCGCGCCCGGGCGGAGCATCCCATCGCCGCGGTGCAGACGGAGTACTCGCTGTGGACCCGCAACCCCGAGATCGCGGTGCTCGAGGCGTGCCGCGAGGCGGACACCCTGTTCGTGGCCTTCAGCCCGCTGGGGCGCGGCTTCCTGGCCGGGGCGGTGCGCGACAGCGAGGGCCTGGTCGAGGGCGACGTGCGCGTCGGCATGCCACGCTTCAACGCCGAGAACCTGTCGCGCAACTTGGGGCTGCTGGCCGAGCTCGAGGCCGTGGCCGGCGAGCTCGAGGTGACCAGCGGGCAGCTGGCGCTGGCCTGGCTGCGGGCCAGGGGTGATGACATCATCCCGATCCCCGGCACCCGCTCCATCGCGCACATGCGCGAGAACCTGGCCGCCGATGCCGTGACGCTGGACGCTGCCGGCGTGGCGCGTCTCGACGCCCTCTTCACTCCCGAGCGCATCGCCGGCGCACGCTACGGCGAGGCGCTGCAGGCCGAGATCGACACCGAGGAGTTCGCCTGACGGCGGGCCCGTGGCCTCAGCCGTTCAGCCACCAGATGCTGGTATTGAGGTAGGCGGCCAGGCTGACCCAGGCCAGATAGGGCGCCAGCAGCCAGGCGGACAGCGGCGAGACCCCGGCGAAGCGGCGGATGGTGAACACGATCAGCCCCCACAGCAGCAGCAGGTCGACCAGCGCCACCAGCATCCAGTGCAGGCCGAAGAACAGGATCGACCAGAGGGCGTTGGCGGCCAGCTGGGCCACGAAGGGCCAGAGGGTGTGCCAGCGCATTGCCGGGGGCGCGGCCAGGGTGGCCCGCCAGGCGGCCACGGCCATCAGCAGGTAGAGCAGCGTCCAGGCGATGGGGAAGGCCAGGCTCGGCGGGGTGAACGGCGGCTTGTCGAGGCCGGCGTACCACTCGCCGGGCGGGGTGAAGATGCCGGTCAGCGCGGTCAGCGTCACCAGTGCCAGCCAGCCCAGCAGGATCAGCGCGGATCGTGTCGCGGTCATGGTCGCTCCTTGGGTCGTCGAGTTTCGGTATCCTAGGCGGTAGCGACCGCGACCCGAAAGGGATTTCGCGCGTCGCCCGGACATCGGCAGTTGGAGAGGGCCACTTGGAGAAAGGCATGGACGAGACCCTGGATGCGATCATCGTCGGTGGCGGCATGGTCGGCGCGGCCGTGGCGGCGGCGCTGGGCCAGGCCGGCATGAGCGTGGCGCTGGTGGAGGGCGGCGGCCCGCCGGCGGCGATACCCATTGAGGCCCCCTTCGACCTGCGGGTGTCGTCGCTCAACCTGGCCTCCCAGCACTTGCTGGAGGAGGTGGGCGCCTGGGCGTTCATTCCCGCGGCGCGGCGCTGCCCCTTCCGCCATATCGAGGCCAGCGATGCAGCCGAGAAGCGCCATATCCGCTTCAACGCCGCCGAGCTCGAGTTGCCTGACTTCGGCTACTTCGTCGAGAACCGGGTGATTCGCCGCGCCCTTTGGCAACGCCTCGAGGAGATTCCCGAGGTGACCACGCTCTGCCACGTCCGGCCGGTGGCCTGGGTCCCCGGCGGGCACCGCAGCCTGCTGGAGCTCGATGACGGCCGGATGCTGGCCGCACGGCTGGTGGTGGGCGCCGACGGTGCCGCCTCGCATACCCGGGAGCTGGCGGGCATCGCGACCCGCGACGAGGACTATGGTCAACGTGCGTTGATCATCAACGTGCGCACCCGGCTGCTCCAGCAGGACGTCAGCTGGCAGCGCTTCACCCCCGCCGGGCCCCAGGCTATGCTGCCACTGCCGGGCCAGCATGCCTCGCTGGTGTGGTACGACAGCGCCGAGGCCACCCTGGCCCGGGAGGCACTGGACGACGAAGCGCTGCGCCTCGCCATCGAGCATGAATTTCCCGCCCGCCTGGGGGGCGTCGAGGCCGTGCTGGGCCGCGCCAGCTTCCCCATCCGCCGGCGTCACGCCGAGCGCTACGTGCGCCCACGCCTGGCACTGGTGGGCGACGCCGCCCACGTGATCCATCCGCTGGCCGGCCAGGGGCTCAACCTGGGGCTGCAGGACGCCGAGGCGCTGAGCCGGCGGGTGATCGAAGCCTTCCGTGCCGGCCAGGACCCGGGCGACCGCGCGGTCCTCGCCGGCTATGCCCGGGAGCGGCGCCCCCAGACCCTGGCGATGATCGCCGCCATGGAGACCTTCCATCACGTCTTCACCGGAGCCGCGCCGCTGCGCTTCGCCGGCGCCGCGGGACTGGCCCTGGCCGAGCGCCTGGAGGGTGCCAAGCGCCAGGTGATGCGCCACGCCCTGGGGCTCCCGCGATAATGGGGCTCCAGCGGTGAATCAGGCCGACTCGACCGTCGTCTCGGCCAGGGCCTCCGCGAGGAACCCCAGCAGCTCGGGCAGCTCGCCCTCGATATGCTGGCTGAGGTCGTGGTCGCCGGGCAGCAGGTGCAGCCGGGTCGGCGTCTCGCCACGGCTGGCGTAGAGCCGCTCGGCATCGCTCGGCGGGATCACGCGGTCGTCGCGGCCGTGGACCAGCAGCACCGGGCAGCGCACCCGCGGCAGGGTGTTCACCGGGGCGATGGCGTCGAAGCGATGGCCGATCACCCGCTCCACGTAGCGCAGCACGTACCAGCCCAGCGGAAAGAAGGGCAGCCCCCTCTCCGCCAGCCAGCGGCGCATCATGCCGTCGGGGTGGGCGAAGGCCGAGAGGCTGACCACGGCACCGATATCGTCGCGCCGCGAGGCGGCCAGCAGCACCGCCGCGGCGCCCACCGAGTGGCCGAGCAGCGCCACCGGAGCCTCCGCCATGCCGGGGCGGGCGCGCAGCCAGGCCAGTGCCGCCTCGGTGTCCTCGGCGAAGCGCGGCATGGAGGAGAAGCTGTCGGCAGCGCTGTCGCCGTGGTTGCGGGCATCGAACAGCAGCACGTTCCAGCCGGCGGCCTGCAGCGGCCTGGCCAGCGGCAGCATCAGTTCACGGTTGGCACCCCAGCCATGGGTGATTACCACCGTGCCGCGCCCTCCTCCAGGCAGCCACCAGCCGCTCAGCTGCCTGCCTCGCCGCGTGGGGAAGAGCACCGTCTCCCCGGTCACGCCGTGCGTCTCGAGCGAGCCCGTCACCGCCACCCGGGGCGCGGCCAGGCTGACCCGGAGGCGCCGATGGAAGAGGTGCAGCAGCCCGCCGCCCACGCTCGCCACGCCCAGGGGCACTGCCCACCACCATGCCGCTGCCATCCTGTTCTCCCTGTTCACTGGATTCGCCCTCATTCTCCGCGATGGCCGACATCACGTCAGCTACCGCCGCCTTGCCGAGACGCTGTCGCGGCGACCACCACTGGCGCTGGCCAGCCGTCGTTTTGTTATGTTATAACCTACTCCGCTTTTCGCAGGACACCGCTCAGAGGAACCCATGGCACACCGCAGACACCGGCACCGCCCGGAAGGGCCCTGCCACTTCTCGCTGATGTCGCTCTCGGCGACCCGCCGCCTGCTGCTGGCGGCGCTGCCGCTGGCGGTGTTGTGGCTGACGGTGGCCTGGGCCACCGGCTGGGGGGCGTGATGTCGCGCCTGCAGCTGGAGGACCTGACCCTGGCCCGCGGCGGGCGCACCGTGCTGGAGCATCTCGAGGGGCGCTTCCAGGATGGTGCCGTGACCGCCCTGGTAGGTACCAACGGCGCCGGCAAGAGCACCCTGATCAGCGCCATCATGGGCATGCTGCGGCCGATCTCCGGCCGCGTGGCCTGTCAGGTACCCAAGGAGCGACGCGCCTGGCTGCCCCAGCAGCTGGCCCTGGACCTCACCTTCCCGATGAGCGTGGAAGAGCTGATCATGACCGGCACCTGGCCCAGCCACGGTGCGCTGAAGGGCTACTGCGCGGCCCACTATCGCCGCGGCCGCGAGATCATGGCGCGGCTGGGCATCTCCCACCTGGCCCACCGCCAGCTGGGCGAGCTCTCCGGCGGTCAGCGCCAGCGCGCGCTGATCGGCCGCACCCTGATGCAGGAGGCCGAGCTGCTGCTGCTCGACGAGCCCTTCGCCAACGTCGACGTCGAGACGGTGGATGTGCTCATGGATGTGCTGCGCGACATGGCCCGGGACGGCGCCACCATCGTGGTGGTGCTCCACGACCTGGAGCAGCTCTCGCGCCTGGCCGATGACGTGCTGATACTGGCGGGCGGTCACGGCCGTTGGGCGAGCCCCGAATCGCTGCTCGAGCACTACGCCGGGCAACCGCCCCGCGCACCGCGCCTGCCCCTCACCTTCCCGGATACCTTCGATGCTGGAACTGCTTGACGCTTGGCTGCTCGCCCCCCTCGACTACGGCTTCATGAAGCGCGCCCTGGTGGCCGGCCTGGCGCTGTCGCTGGCCGCCCCGCCGCTGGGCGTGTTCCTGATGCTGCGTGGCATGAGCCTGATCGGCGACGCCATGGCCCACGCCATCCTGCCCGGGGTGGCGCTGGGCTTCCTCGCCGCCGGCTTCTCGCTGCCGATCATGAGCCTGGGCGGCATCCTCTCGGGGCTGCTGGTGGCGGTGCTCGCCGGCAGCGTGTCGCAGATGACCGGCCACCGCGAGGACTCCGCCATGGCCAGCTTCTTCCTGATCTCGCTGGCCGCGGGGGTGATGCTGGTCTCGCTGGGCGGCAGCAGCGTCGACCTTACCCATGTACTGTTCGGCTCGATACTGGCCGTCGACACCACCGCCCTGCTGCTGATCGCCGCCATCAGCAGCCTGATCGTGGTGATCCTGGCGGTGATCTTCCGCGCCCTGGTGGTGGAGTGTCTCGACCCGCTGTTCCTGCGCGGCCAGGGCAGTCCGGTGGGGCTGGTGCACGGCCTCTTCCTGGGGCTGGTGGTGCTCAACCTCACTGCCGGATTCCAGACCCTGGGCACCCTGATGGCGGTGGGGCTGATGATGTTGCCGGCGACCACCGCACGCTTCTGGAGCCAGCGCCTCGAGGGGCTGATCGGCATCGCCATCCTGGTGGCCCTGGTGGCCAGCAGCGGCGGACTGCTGCTCTCCTACCACCTCAACCTGCCCTCGGGCCCGGCGATCATCCTGCTCGCCGGGGCCGGCTACCTGCTCTCGGCCCTGGTGGGCCGACACCACAGCCTGCTCGCCCGGCTGCGCCGCCGCGCCACGCCGCTGGGCGCCCCGGAACACGACTGACCCCACGGAGACTCCGCCATGCACGCCTTCCGCACCGCCGCCGCCCTGGGCCTGACCGCCCTGCTTGCCCTGCCCACCGCCCACGCCGATGAGCGCGTGCAGGTGCTGGCCAGCTTCAGCATCCTGGCCGACATGGTCGAGAACGTCGGCGGCGAGCATGTCGCGGTCACCGCCTTGGTGGGCCCCGACAGCGACGCCCACGTCTATTCGCCGCGCCCCACCGACGCCCGCGCCCTGGCCGAGGCCGACCTGGTGGTCTTCAACGGCCTGCAGTTCGAGGGCTGGATGGAGCGCCTGGTGGAGGCCAGCGACTACGCCGGCCCGCTTGTGGTGGCCAGCGACGGCCTCGCCTCGATGAGTGAGGAGCCAGAAACGCCCGCCGGGGACGACCATGGCGATCACGACGGCCACGACCATGGCGACCTGGACCCCCACGGCTGGCAGGACCTGAATGCCGGCAAGCGTTACGTGGCCAATATCCGCGACGGCCTGATCCAGGCGGACCCGGACAACGCCGAGGCCTACGAGGCCAACGCCGCGCGCTACCTCGACGAGATCAAGGCCACCGACACCGAGATCCGTGCACTGATCGCCGAGATTCCCGCCGCCACCAGCGTGATTACCGGCCACGACTCCTTCGGCCATTTCGCCCACGCTTACGGGCTGCGCTTCCTCTCGCCCCAGGGTCTCTCCACCGAGGCCGACCCCAGCGCCGCCGACATGGCCGCGCTGATCGAGGTGATCCGCGAGCAGGAGGTGCGCGCCCTGTTCCACGAGAACATGACCAGCCCGGCCCTGCTCGAGCAGCTAGCCGAGGAGACCGGCCTGCCCATCGCCGGCACCCTCTACGCCGATGCCCTGGCCAGCGAAGGCGAGGCCAGCACCTGGCTGGGCATGATGCGCCACAACGCCAATACCCTCCACGACGCCCTGGCCCAGCCGGGCAACCACGACGACGCCGACATGGGCGACGCCAGGGAGCATGGCCACGAGCATTGAGCAGTTGGTTAGGTGCAGCGAGACGGGGGAGGCTCTACGATAGATTCTTAACTACACCATGCTGTCCAAAGTGCTGCAGCTATTCTACAAATCCAGATTTTTGTCACGACAGGTCAGTAATAGCTTATAAATGAATCGGACGATCAAAGGCATCCAGCACAGACTCGTGCAACGCTTCCGACAGCGTCGGATGGGGAAAGACCGTACGCATGATCTCCAGCTCCGTCGTCTCCAGGGTTCGACCCAGCGCATAGGTGCCGATCAGCTCGGTCACGTCCGGCCCGATCAGGTGAGCCCCCAGCAACTCGCCGCTGTGCGCATCCATGACCGTCTTGACGAAGCCCTGCGAATCTCCCAGAGCCAGGGCCTTTCCATTACCCACGAAGGAAAAGCGGCCGACGCTGACCGTATGGCCGCGCTCCCGGGCTAGCGCTTCCGTCAACCCCACGCTGGCCACCTGGGGATGGCAGTAGGTGCAGCTGGGAACGGCTTCGGGATCCAGCGCATGCGCGTCGGCAAGCCCCGCAATGCGCTCGATGCAAGCCACCCCCTCATGGCTGGCCTTATGGGCGAGCCAGGGCGGACCAGCCACATCGCCGATTGCGTAGACCCCAGACTCACCGGTGGCCGACCAGCGATCCACCACGATGTGCCGATTCTCCACCTGCACCGCCGTGTTCTCCAGCCCCAGGTCCTCGACGTTGCCGACGATGCCTGCCGCCACTATCACTTTCTCGCTGTGATGGTCGAACCGCACGCCCGCCGCGTCGATCGACATGCGCACCCCCGAGGCCGTGACCTCCGGCGCCTCAGCCCGCACACCGACGTGAACGTCGATGCCCTGTTCGTCGAGGCGTGCATGCAGATGAGCGGCGATCTCCTCGTCCTCCTGCGGCACGACCCGCTCCGCCGCTTCCAGCAGGGTGACCTTGACGCCCAGCGCCGCATAGAAACTGGCGAACTCCACGCCGATCGCCCCGGCACCGATAACGGTCAACGAAGTGGGCAGGGCCTTGGGCGTCATCGCCTCGCGGGCCGTCCAGATGCATTCGCCATCCGGCGTGAAGCCTGGCAGTTCGCGCGGGCGGGCACCGGTCGCCAGCACGATGTGGTCCGCGCTCACCTGCTGCGCACTGTCACCGCCCTCGATGCGTACCCGACCCTCGCCCTGCAGGCTCGCCTGGCCCGTCAGCACCTGCACGCCATGCTTCTTGAGCAAGCCGCGCACGCCACGGTTCAGCCGCCCCGCCACCTCGCGGGAATGTGCGACGGCCGCCCGGATGTCGAACCGCACCGTGCCATCTATCACCACACCGAAGGCGCCGCTCGACTGCGCCTGCCGAAAAAGCTCGGCCGAGCGCAGCAGCGTCTTGGTGGGAATGCACCCCCAGTTGAGGCATACGCCGCCGAGCTCGGCGCGCTCGACGATGGCCGTGGCGAAGCCCAACTGGGCTGCACGAATCGCCGCCACGTAACCACCCGGCCCAGCGCCGACGACGAGAACTTGAAACTGTGCCATTGCGGTCTCCTATACCAGCAGTTCGAGCGGATCTTCGAGCAGCGCCTTAAGCTCGGCGAGAAACCGCGCGCCGACGGCACCATCCACCACGCGGTGGTCGGCCGAGAGCGTCAACGTCATCAAGCTACCCACGACCAGTTGGTCATCGCGCACCACCGGCCGCTTCTCGACCGCCCCTACGGCGAGGATGGCCGCCTGGGGAGGATTGACGATGGCAGCGAACTCGCGCACGCCGTACATGCCAAGATTGGATATCGTGAACCCGCCCCCCTGATAGTCGGCAGGCACCAGCTTGCCGTCGTGGGCTTTGCGCGCAAGCTCGCGGATTTCGCCGGAGATCTCGGCCAGCCCCTTGCGGTCAGCTTCGTGGATAACAGGAGTGACCAAACCGCCCTCGGTGGCTACAGCCACGCAAACGTCCACGTCCAAATATCGCAGGATCGCCTCGTCGCTCCAGCTTGAGTTCACTGCTGGCACCCGGCGCAGGGCGGACGCGGCGGCATAAACGATGATGTCGTTCACCGAAAGACGGAACTTCGGCTCGGCTTTCGAGCCCTTTGCGTTGAGCCGGCTGCGAAGCGCCAGCAGCTCGTCCACCTGCACGTCAACGGTGAGGTAGAAATGCGGAACCTGTTGCTTGGACTCAGCCAGCCTGCGGGCGATGGTCTTGCGCATGCCGCTGTTGGGGATCCGCTGGACGCGGGTACCTTCGACAATGGCGGGTGCAGCGGCCGGTTTGGTGACAGGAGCCGCTGCCGCACTTGCCGACGGTGCCGGTGCGATTTCACGCACACGCTCAACATCCACGCGCACGATTCGTCCGCGCGGTCCGCTACCTTGTACGCTGTGCAGGTCCACGCCGTAATCGGCCGCCAAGCGCTTTGCCAGCGGACTGGCGAGGATGCGCTCACCATGAGAGTGCTGCGGCGTCAGCTTGGCAGCTGCACGCGTCTCGGGGAAAGTTTCCGGTTCCAGCGCGGCGGGCGAAGCATCGGCAGTCGGTGCGCTCGGCGCCTGGAAGGACGCGAGCGCGGATTCGTCCTCGCCCGGCTCCAGCAGCACACCGATAACTGTGCCTACGGCCACACCTTCGGTGCCGCCCGGCACCAGAATGCGCCCGAGCACGCCGTCGGCCTCGGCCTCCATTTCCATCACGGCCTTGTCAGTTTCCATTTCGGCGAGGGTTTCGCCCTTGGACACCTTGTCGCCTTCGGCCTTCACCCAGCGCACCAGGGTGGCCTCTTCCATGCCGGCGGCTACCGACGGCAGTTCGATCTTGATGGCCATGTTCAGCCCTCCTGGGGAACGTCGGGCCGGTAGGCCTGAATGTCGGCGTACTGCACGAACTCGAGAATGTTGCCTTCGGGATCGCGCAGGAAGATCAAAAAGGTGCCGGGGCGCACTTCAACCAGTTCGTCGCCGCTGAGCAAAGGTAGGCCCAGCTTCTTGAGCTTGGCCAGCATCGCGGCGAGGTCGTCGACGATGAAGGTCAGATAAGCGTTGCCGCGCCGCTCGAGAATGGTGTTGGTATGCGTGAGCGCAGCCGGTGTAGCCTCGGGCTGGAGCAGCTTGATGCGCTCGCCGAAAGGCGTCTGCAGCCGCGCGACGCGGTATGCGCCGACGGTGAGACCGGTGTCGCCGGCCTTCTCCGCCGGCACGTCGATGACGTTGATTTCGGTGAGCCCCAGCTCCTCAACGTAAAAGCGCTTGAGCGCGACGAGGTCTTGGCAGCAGATGCCAACTTCCATGGGTACCAGTTGCTTCATGTTCATCACTCCTTTACGCGAGCGGCCGGCCCTGCTGAGCCATGACTAGACGCAGACCGTCCTCGATTTCTTCCGGGCCAGCGCAGGCGGCGCGCTCGAGCACCTTGGAGATGCTCGGCGAGGCTTCGCCACCCGTCACCTGCTGCACCGGCTGATCCAGGTAGTCCAGGAAGCGACGCTGGATCTCGTCGCCCAGCAGCACACCATAGGCCGTGCCCACTGAACCCTGCTCAACTACCAGCACGTTGTTGGTCTTGCGGATGCTCGTTCCTATAGTCTCCCAGTCCAAGCCGGCCCGATCTAAGCTGCGCAGATCGATGACTTCGGCGTCGACTCCCAGCCTCTCCGCGGCCTCCACCGAGGGCTGCACCATGGAGAGATACGTCAGCACCGTGACGTCCTTACCCGGGCGCACCACCTTGGCCTTGCCCAGGGGAATGTAGTAGTCCAGGTCGTCGACCGGTGCCGGGAACTTGGTGTTGTAGAGGTCGGTGTGCTCGATGACCAGCACCGGATCCTCGCACTGCAGGGCGCTGTTCATCAGGCCGACGTAGTCGTACGGGTTGCTGGCCGCGACGATGCGCCAGCCCGGCGAAGTGGCGAAGATTCCAGCCGGGTCCATCGAGTGCTGCGAGCCGTAACCCGTACCCATGGCCACCTTCGTGCGCAGCACCAGCGGCATGGCGCTGTCGCCGCCGAACATGTGGCGTGCCTTGGCGATCTGGTTGAACACCTGATCGGCGGCCACCCACATGAAGTCGGGGTACATGAACTCCACCACCGGGCGGTAGCGGCCGTCCATGGCGATGCCCCCACCCAGTCCGGCGAAGGCATTCTCGCTGATGGGCGTGCCCAGGCAGCGGTCAGGGAAGTCCTGCGACAGGCCGCGGGTGGCGCCGTTGGTGCCGCCCTTGAGGCGGTGCACGTCCTCGCCCATGACCACGATGCGCTCGTCCTTGCTCATGCGCCGGTGCATGACGTCGGCCACCGTGTCGACGAATTTGCGCTCTTCGAGCTTGCCGGTGAACTGCTCCTGCTCGACGTAGCGCACGCCGTCGAGTTCGGACAGGTCGCCGCGGATATGGGCGTCACGGAAGTCCGGCGAGGGCCATAGATCGGCACGCACGGCGAGTTTGGCGCCGCTCTTGTCGAGCAACTCATCGGCCGCGGCTTCCATGGCAGCTTGGGCCTGGTCGCGCAGCGACTTGATACCTGCCTCGTCGATCAGCTTGCGCTTGAGCATTTCGCTGCCGACGCGATCCAGTGGGTCGCGCGCGCGCCATTCGTTTTCCTCGTCCTTCGTGCGGTAGCCGAAGGCGCTGCCCGGCAGCGGGCCGTTCTGGTGGAAGAAGCGGTAGACGTCGGCCTCGATGATGGTCGGGCCGCCGCCGCTGCGCATGATCTCCAGCGCCTCTTGCGTGGCGAGGTAGACCGCCAGCGGGTCCATGCCGTCCACCTTCCAGGAGGGAATGTTGAAGGCCTGGCCGCGGGCCGAGAGGCGCGGCTCGGCGGTGGCCTCGTCCACCACGGTGGACACAGCATAGCGATTGTTTTCGATGAAGAAGCACAGCGGCAGCCTCCAGGCTGCGGCCAGGTTCATCGTCTCCAGCACAGAGCCGATATTAACAGCGCCGTCGCCGAAGTAGGTGATGGCCACATCACCCTTGCCGGCGCGCCGGTGCGCCCAGGCGGCACCGGCGGCCAGCGGCACACCGCCGCCGACGATGGCGTTGGTGCCGAGCACGCCGGCTTCGCCCCAGCGCAGATGCATGGACCCGCCGCGGCCGCGGCAGTAGCCCTGCGAGAGGCCCATGATCTCTGCGAGCGTCCGCTGCAGCAGCTCCTGCACTGGGGCAGTGACGGCCTTGGCCGGATCCATGCCCTCGGGGGAGACGTAGTGCAGGCACTTGGCGAGGAATTGATGATGTGCGCGGTGCGAGCCGTTGATTTGATCGGCCGCGCGCAGTGGCAGCGCCGAACCCACGGCGCCGCCTTCCTGGCCGATGCTCGAGTGCGCCGGGCCGTGCACCAGGCCCTGCCCGGCCAATTCCAGCACTTTCTCTTCGAAGGCACGGATCAGGTGTAGATCGACCAGGGTGCTGCACAGCAGGCCGGGATCGGCGGCCCGCCAGTCCTTGTCGGTGGTGACCAGCTCGCGCCAGGGCGCAGCGGAACTCAGTTTGCTGGAACGGGGCATTGCCGCCTCCTTAAAATCGTTCAGAGATAACCGTTGGCGGACCAGCCGCCGTCAAGGCCGATGACTTGTCCGGTGATAAAGCGCGCCTGATCGGAGCCGAGGAAGTAGACCAAATCGGCCACCTCTTCGACGGTGCCGAAGCGCTCCTGCGGGGTGCGCCGGATTAGCGCGTCGGCGTCGACGCGGCCGTCCTGAATCAGCTCTTCAAGCAGCGCGGTGCGGATGTAACCGGGCGCGATGGCGTTGACCCGGATGCCCTCGACGGCCCACTCCACGGCCAAGGCCTTGCTCATCATCGCCACAGCGCTTTTGGTGGCGCAGTAGCCTAGGCGGTTGGGCGCGGCGACCACGCCGTACATGGAGCTCATATTGAGGATGACGCCGTCCTTGCCGCGCATGTAGCGCGCGGCCTCGCGCGCGCAGAGAAAAACACCGGTGAGATTGACGTCCAGTGAGCGCTGCCACTCGGCCAGCGAGAGCTCGAGCGTCGGCCGGTTGCAGGACAGGCCGGCGTTGTTGATCAGCACGCGCACCGAGCCGAAGGCCCCGGCCGCGGCGGCGAAGGCACCGGCTACATCCTGCTCTTCCGCTACCGAGCCGATGAACTCGGCGGCGCGCCCCCCGGCGCTTTCGATGGCCTGGACCGTACCGCAGGCAGCGTCGGCATCGCGGTCGAAGATCATCACCGGCTCACCGCCGGCAGCGAAACGCTCGGCGACGGCGCGGCCGATTCCGCTGCCACCGCCCGTGACCACAACGGCGCCGCCCTGGACTTGCTGAGATTGTTCTTGCACGACGAACCCCTGAATCATGTCTGCTTGTCTTACAACTCTTTTAGAGCAAGGCAGGCCGTGCGGGCACGGCCATGGCACCTCAAGCGACCTCGAGCCACTCCCGACGAATGTCGTCGCGGCTCTGCATCTCCTGCGCTGAGCCGTCGAAGACGATCTCACCGTGGCCCATAACCAGCACCCGGCTCGCCACGCGCATGGCCATGCTCATTTTCTGCTCGGCCAGCATTACGCCCACTCCCTTGGCATGGATGTCGCGGATCACGTCGGTGACCACATCCACGATCATCGGCGCTAGGCCCTCGGTGGGCTCGTCCACCAGCAGCACCAGCGGATTGCCCAGCAGCGAGCGGCAGATGGTGAGCATTTGCTGCTCGCCCCCCGACATGTAGCCGGCGCGCTGATTGCGCCGCTCCTTGAGGCGTGGAAAGTAGCCGAACATGTCCTCGAGCGTCCAACGCGGCGTGCCCTCTACCCCGGGCTGCACGCCCATCTGCAGATTCTCCTCGACCGTGAGGTTAGGAAACACCAGCCGCTCCTCGGGCACATAGCCGAGGCCCCGACGCGCAATGATGTGCGAGCCTTTGCCGGCGAGCTCCTCGCCTTGCAGCTTCACGCGGCCCTCAGCCGGTTGCACGATGCCCATCATCGCCTTGAACGTCGTGGAGCGCCCCGAGCCGTTGCGCCCGAGCAGCGCGATGATGTCGGCCTGCGGCAGTTCGAAGTTCACGCCGTGGAGGATGTGGCTCTTGCCGTAGTAGGCGTGTAGCCCTTGCACTTCTAACAACATCAGGCCACCTCCTCACCCAGGTAAGCTTCCTGGACTTCGCGGTTGTTGCGAATCTCGTCGGGCGTGCCGGTAGCGAGGACCTTGCCATAGACCAGCACCGAGATCCGGTCGCACAGGTTGAACACCACGCTCATGTCGTGCTCAACCATCATCAGCGTCTTGTCGGCCGTAACCTCGCGGATGAGCTCGACGATGTAGGCCGTCTCCTCGCGCGACATGCCAGCAGTCGGCTCGTCGAGCAGGATCACCTCGGCCCCGGTGGCGAGCGTCATGCCGATCTCCAGCGAGCGCTGCTCCGAGTAGGTGAGGTCTCCCGCCGGTGTGTCCGCCCGGTGTCCCAGGCGCACGCGCTCGAGCAGCTGCATGGACTCTTCGTTGATCGTCTTCATGCGGCTGATCCGGCGCAGCAGATCAAAGCGCACCCCGTGCTTGGCGAGCACACCCATGCGGATGTTCTCCAGCGCGGTGAGCTTGCCGAACACATTGGTGATCTGGAAAGAGCGGGCTAGCCCCGCGCGGTTGATCGCCTCCGGGCTCATGCCGCTGATCACCTTGCCCTGCAGCTCGATAGAGCCGCTCGTCGGCGGAAACTCGCCCGAGATCAGGTTGAACATGGTGGACTTGCCGGCGCCGTTGGGGCCGAGCAGCGCGTGGCGCTCGCCCCGGCGCAGCTCGAGGTTCACGCCCTTCATGATCTCCAGGCCGCCGAAACTCTTGGTGACGTCCCGTACGTTCAGGACGATGTCTTTGTTAGCCGTCATTGCATCGCTCCGTTAGCACCCGCCACCGACGGCCGGCGCGGCCTCGGCCTTGTCGATTCCGGCGTCATGCTCTTCCCACAGATCGTGGATGCGGGCCGTGGCGCGGCGCACGATGATTACGCCGGGCACGAACAGCACCAGCGGCACGATCCAGGTGATCGGGCTCAGCGGGTCCCAGCTCGCGCCGAACAGGTGGTAGTCGGCCCACTCGCCGCTGCGCGCCACGACCGCCTGATAGCGGCTGGAGAACACGTGTTCGACGCTCTGAATGCAGAACACCGCCGCCAGTGAGATCAGCACGCTGCCTACGGTGAGCGCGCCGTAAGGCAGCGGCAGCCGGGCCCAAGGCAGACGGTGGCGCTGATCGATGTGGGCCTGGATCAGCCCGCCGATGCCGTTGGGGGCATAGAGCATGACCAGCACGAAGATCCCCCCCTGGTAGAGCAGCCACGCGTTGGTCGCGCCCGAGACGATGAAGCCGAACAGGGTGAACACGCTCGCGCCGATGATCGGCCCGAAGAACACCGTGGAGCCGCCCACGAAGGTATAGAGCACCACTTCGGCCGAGATGTGCGTGCTGAAGATGCTGTAGTTGGCCGTCTCGTTGGACATGGCCATGAGCCCACCGGCGATGCCCGCAAAGGTCGTGGAGATGGCAAACACCACCACCTTGGTGGCATGGGCGTTGTAACCCATGTAGCGGATGCGCTGAGCGTTGTCGCGCAGCGCCTGGGTGAGGCGCCCGAACGGGGTCCGCGTGTAGGCATAGAGCAAGGCGATGCACAGCACCACCCACACCAGGGTCAGGTAGTACACCTCCAGCGTGCTGCCGAAGGTAAACCCCATGGAGGGCATGCGCATCGACGAGAGGCCCGCTTCACCGCCGAAGATGCCTTCCCAGTGCGGGGCGAGCGAGTACAGGAGCTCGGCCAGCGCAAGCGTCACCAGCGAGAAGTACACACCAGCGCGCATGGTGGCGAAGTAGCCGGCGAAGAGTCCGCCGATGAGCCCGGCCAGGCCGCCGGCGAGCGGCAGCAGCACCGTGGGGATGCCAAGATCCCCGTACTCCACCGCCTGCATCAGGTGCAGCACGGCAAAGGCGCCGATGCCAAAGTAGGCGGCATGACCGAAGGAGAGCATGCCGCCCTGCCCCATGAGCAGGTTGAAGGCGGCAGCGAACAACGACGCGATGAGCGCGTTGACCAAGGCGTACTGCAGACCGCCGCCGAGCATCGGTGGCACCGCGACCAGGACGATCAGCAGCAGCGCAATGAGAGGGAGTTTGTAGCGCATCGTCCTATCCTCAGTTCTTGGAGCCCATCAGACCCGCCGGGCGAACCAGCAGCACGATGAGCATCAACAGGAAGGGCACCGTGCCGGAGATCGAGGAGATCGACATGGTCAGCAGGCCGCCGACACTGCGCGCCCACTCGCCAAGCCCGACCCAGTCCATGGCGCCGGCGAGCGACCAATCCAGGCCGACGGCAAAGGAACTGAAGATGCCGATCATGAGCGAGGCCAGCAGCGAGCCGGTGAGCGAGCCCAGGCCGCCGACCACGACCACCACGAACACGATCACACCGAGCTCGAGCGCCATATTCGGATTGGTGGGGTAGAAGGCACCGGCCACCGCGCCGCCCAGGCCTGCCAGTGCTGCACCGGCACCGAACACGCCCATGAATACCAGCGGCACGTTGTGACCCAGGGCCTGAGCCATCTGCGGCAGGCGCTCAGCGCCGCGCACCACAATGCCCACGCGGGTCTTGTTGAGCAGCAAGAGCAGCGAGATGAACATGCCCAGCGCCACCATGCCGATGAACACCCGATAGAACGGGTAGTCCGTCCCGAAGATATTGAAGGCGGCGAAGTTCAGAGCCTCCGGCACGCGGTAATTGACCGGAAAGTTGCCGTAGAAGAGCTTCACCAGTTCCTCGAAAATGAACGCAAGACCAAAGGTCAGCAGCAGCTCGTGCGCGTGGCCGTAGGCATGCACGCGCCGCAGCAGATAGCGTTCGACCAGGATGCCGATGCCGGCCACCAGCAGGGGTGCGACCAGCAGGCCGATCCAGAAATTGAAGATGCCCGAGAGGGTGTAGGCGAAGTAGGCGCCCAGCATGTAGAACGAAGCGTGCGCGAAGTTCAGCACGCCCATCATGCCGAAAATCAGCGTCAGGCCCGCCGACACCATGAACAGCAGCATCCCGTAGATGACGCCGTTCAGCGTGGAGACGATTAGGAATTCCATGCATCACTCCTGATCCGGGCAGAAAGGGGCGCCTCGGATGGAAAGAAAAGCCCCGCGAACCCGAAGGTCCGCGGGCGCGCTTGCTTTTACGGACGGCGCATCCGACAGGATTCCTGCACCGGGAACATGACGTCATCGGCGGCAACCGCCTCGACCGGCTCGAAGCCCATATCGGTGTCGTCAACCGGATACTTCACGTCCTTGCTCACTCGCGAGACCACGACTGGCATCACCGTCTGGTGGTCGCCCTTGCGGATGGAGATCTTGCCGAGATCCGTCTCCAGGGTGGCCTGCTCGAGCGCCAGCGCGATTTCGTTGGTGTCGATCTCACCACCGTCGAAGTTCACGCTCTCGAGCGCCTTGGCGAAGAGGTTCATGCCATTGACAGCACCGGGCTCGACGTACACAGGGTAGTGGCCGGTCGCTTCCCGGTAGTCCTCGACGAACTGCTCGTTGAGCAGCTCGATGTTGCCGGGATGGGCGACGTAGTTACCCAGCGCCGCTTCGCCGGCGTTGGCGACGTTGCCGACCTGGTCGAGGAACGCCGTGCCGAAGGTGATGTTGCTCAGTCCGGCGTCGCCGACCGCTTTCATCAGCAACAGCAGGTCATTGGACCAGTTGCCGGTGATGACCGAGTCCGGGTTGGCGGACTTGATCTGAGCGACGTAGGGCGCGAAATCCTGGATGCGGTTCACCTCGTGCAGCACTGAGTCCACCACTTCGTAGCCGTACTGGTCGGCGCGAGCCTGCGTGGCTTCCTGCATGTCCTTGCCCCAGGAGTAGTTCTGGTTGATTGCGTAGACGCGCTCGCCCAGATCGCCCTGCGCTGCCATCACCTTAGTCAGCGGGCCGACGCGCATCGGCGCGGTGGTGGTGAAGTGGAAAGCGTGGAAATGGCACTTGTCGCCGCGCAGCTCCATCGCTTCGCCGCCGACGTTGAGGTAGAGCACCTCGTCGCCGCGGTTGCGGATGTTGTGCTTGCGCACGTCTTCGGTGACCTGGCCGGCAACGGCCGAAGAGGAACCCTGGATGATCACGTCGACGCCGTCGGCGATGGCCTGGCGAACTTTGGCCGCCGCGCCCGAGGTATTTCCACCGTTGTCGTATTCCAGGATCTGGATCGACTCGCCGTTGAAGCCGCCGCTGTCATTGATCTGGTCCAGCACGTAGCGTGCGGCAGTGGCATACAGTTGACCGGTAGAAGTCTGCGAGCCGGACAGCGACTCGACGATACCGACCTTGAGTGGCTCGGCCTGCGCCGAGGAAGCAACAGTCATCCCCACTGCTATGCTGGCCCCAGCCACAGTTGATAAAGCGATCTTGCTTAGCATAAGAGCCTCAACAATATTAAATTTTTTGATAGCTTTTCATGAAATGATTGCTGAAAAGCTTGTCAGCTCATCTTACAACCCACAAAATGCATGTTGTAAGACAACCTTACAACTAGGCTTTAGTATTAATACTAATGAGGGTGTGCATGAACAAACCGCGTCACAAAACAGCCGTCATCACTGGTGCCGCCGGGGAGATTTCCCAGCAAATCGCTCTATTTTTCAGCAAGCGAAACATCAAGTTAGTACTAACCGACATCGACGAGATGAACCTCGATCGCTTCGCAGCCACGCTGGGCGGCGAGCCCGACTGCCTGGCCATTCGCCACGATGTCGCTAAGATGGACGACGCCGAACGCGTTGCCGACGCATGTCGGGAGGCTTTCGGGCAGGTGGACTACATCGTCAACGCCGCCGGTCTCTACCAACATCTGTCGCTGGCGGAGATCGGCGAAGCTGATTGGAGAAAGAGCATGGCCATCAACCTGGACGGTGTGTTCTTCACCATCCAAGCCTTGCGGCCGCTCTTGAGCGAGGGCAGTTCAATCGTCAACATCGCCTCGCTGGCCGGCCAGCGAGGCAGCCTGAACCACACACCCTATGCGGCAGCGAAAGGCGGCGTGCTGACACTCACCCGGTCACTGGCCCAGGAGCTCGCGCCTCGCACTCGCGTCAATGCCATATCGCCGGGACTCATCGATACGCGGATGATTGAGTCGCTGGATGCGGCCAAACGCCAGGCCATGATCGGCACCACTCCCTTACAGCGCCTGGGCCGGCCCGATGAAATCGCCAGCGTCGTCGACTTCCTTTGCAGCGATGCGGCCAGCTTCATGACCGGAGAAAGTCTCCAGGTCAATGGTGGGCTATATATCAACTGACACACGAAGGCGCGCTTTTCGGCTGAAGAACGCCGCCTACTTTCCCAATGGACGCAATGATGAACACAGCACCTTCAAGCACCATCGCAAGAGGTCACTCCCTACCGGACGAAGTGGCCAAACGAATCAGAACGTCCATCGAAAGCGGCAGCATCGAACCGGGCCAGCGCTTGCCCACCCAGCAGGAGCTCGCCGAAACCTATGGCGTCAGCCGCCCTGTGATCCGAGAAGCCGTCTCCATCCTGAAGTCGGACGGCCTGGTGATCTCACAGCAGGGGCGTGGACACTTCGTCAACACGGAAGGCGCCTCGGTCTTCCGTCTCGAGCCCAGCTTCGAAGACAAGGAAGACCTTGCCGACCTGTTTCAATTCCTCATGGCCGTGGAAGTGGCGGCCACCGAGCAGGCCGCCACCCACCGCTCCCCCAGCAACCTCGACTCCATCCGCCAGCATCTCGACGGGCTGGAAATCGCCATTCGGGAAAACCGCAACGGGGTCGACGAAGACATGAAGTTCCATCACGCAATTCTCCAGGCCACCCACAACGCCTACTTCATAAGCTTCGGCGAATTCCTGGAGTCGCGCGTCCGCAACCTGATCCGCACCGCTCGCGAAAACACCGCGCGCAGCCAGGACATGGTCAAGCGCGTCCAGGATGAGCACGAGGCGATCTTCAAGGCCATTGCCGCCCAGGACGCCGAAGGCGCCCGGGCTGCCGCCGCTCATCACCTCGACAACGCCGCCCAGCGGTTGCGTATCTACCTGACGCCCGCGGATTGACCCGCCCGACCTGAACTGGCCAACCGTAGCTCGGCCAGCAGCGCCTGCAGCGGATGCGGCAGCGCGGTCTCCGACAGGCGCTTCACCTGGCTGCGGCAGGAGTAGCCGGTAGCCAGCAGGTGGCCGGCGCTGGCCTCGTCCTCGACCACCGGCTGCCACGACTGGGCGTAGATGGTCTTCGAGGTCTCGAGGTTGCGCGCCTCGTGGCCGTAGGTGCCGGACATGCCGCAGCAGCCGGTCGCGACCAGTTCGAGCTCCAGGCCGAAGGCGGCGAACAGCTGTTGCCAGGCCCTGGGGCTGCCCGGGGCGTTGGTCTTCTCGGTGCAGTGCGAGAGCAGCCGGTACCCGGGCCCCGTCACCGCCAGTCGGCGGGGGGCAAGGGTCGGCAGGAGGGCGGCCAGCCACTCCTGCAGCATCAGTACCTCGGGCACGGCGTCGGCCCCCAGCGCCTTCACGTACTCCTGGCGATAGGTGAGGGTCATGGCCGGGTCGATGCCCACCAGCGGTACCCCGGACTCGGCCAGCATCCCGAGTCGTTCGGCCTGTTTCGCGGCGGTGTGCTCGAAGGCACCCAGGAATCCCTGCACGTTGAGCGGCTTGCCGTTGGGAGAGTAGGGGGCCACGAAGACCCGGAACTCCAGCCGGCTCAACAGCTCGACGATATCCATGACCAGCCGGGCCTCGAAGTAGCTGGTGAAGGCGTCCTGGACGATCACCACGCTGCGCGCCTTCTGGGCATCGGTGAGCAGGCCCAGCGAGGTCGGGGTCGCCTCCGCCACGCCCCAGGCCGCCAGCTGCTTCCTCAGGCTGGCGCGGGAGAGTTGGGGGCTGTCCACCATGCCGACGGGGCCGGCCAGCAGGCGCTCCACCAGCCGGTTGCCCAGGGCGGCATTGTAGAGCGGGGCGATGCGCGACAGGGTCGGGACCATGAACTCCAGGCCGCCGATCAGGTAGTCGCGCACCGGGCGCAGGTAGCGGCCGTGGTAGACCTCGAGGAACTGCGCGCGGGAGTCCGGCACGTTGACCTTGATCGGGCACTGGCCGGCACAGGACTTGCAGGCCAGGCATCCGGCCATGGCGTCGTAGACCTCGTGGGAGAAGTCCTCCTCGCCGCGTCGCCTGGCCAGGGTGTTACCGAGCCGCTTCGGGAAGTCCCTGACGAAGCCCCAGGCACCCTCGGCCTTCTTCTTTCGCGACTCCTCGACCAGGTCGACACCGGCCTCGCCCTGCAGGCGCAGCCACTCGCGGACCAGGCTGGCGCGCCCCTTGGGGGAGTGGATGCGGTCGCGGGTGGCCTTCCACGACGGGCACATGGCATCGTCGGGATCGTAGTTGTAGCAGGCACCGTTGCCGTTGCAGTAGACGGTGGCAGCGTGGGCCTGCCACACCCGCTCGTCGATGGTGCGGTCGAGCTGGCCCCGGGTCGGCACACCATCGATGGTCAGCAGCCCCGGGTCGACCAGCGTGACAGTCTTGTCCTGATCGGCGGCGCTGGCTTGCGAGGTCGTTCCCGCGGCATCGGGCGGGATAGAAGCTGTACCCGCGGCTTCGGGCGGGCTCCCCGCGGGGGCGGGTGGGGTAGAAGAGGAGAGCGGTGTCGCGATCTTGCCGGGGTTCAGCTGGTTATGGGGATCGAAGGCCGCCTTGATCCGCTGCAGGCTCGGGTAGAGCTCGCCGAAGAACCTCGGCGCATACTCCGAGCGCACGCCCTTGCCGTGTTCGCCCCACAGCAGGCCGCCGTACTTGCGGGTCAGTTCGGCCACCTCGTCGGAGACCTCGCGGATCAGCCGCTCCTGGGCCGGGTCCTTCATGTCGATGGCCGGGCGCACGTGCAACACCCCGGCATCCACGTGGCCGAACATGCCGTACTCGAGGCCCCGGGCATCCAGGGCGGCGCGGAACTCGCCGATGAAGTCGGCCAGATGCTCCGGGGGCACCGCGGTGTCCTCCACGAAGGGGATGGGGCGTTTCTCGCCCTTGGCATCGACCCGGGCGTTGCCCAGCAGGCCCACGGCGCGCTTGCGCATGGTGTAGACCCGCGTGATGGCATCGCGCCCCTCGGCCAGGGTGAAGCCCAGGCGCTCGACGCTGTGGTCGCTTTCCAGGTGGCGACAGAAGGCAGCGACGCGCTCGCTCAGGCGCTCGGGGTCATCGTCGTTGAACTCCACCAGGTTGATGCCGCGCACCGGCGTCTCACCGGCGGGGAAGAACTCCGCCACGCTGTCCCAGACGAAGTCCTCCATGGCCAGGGTCAGCACCCGGTCGTCCACCGTCTCGATGGAGGTGGGGCCGGCGGAACTGGCCTTGAGCGCCTTGGCGTCGCGCAGGGCATCCATGAAACCGGCGTAGCGCACATTGACCAGGGTCGAGTGCCTGGGGATCGGCAGCACGTTGAGCACGGCCTGGTCGAGCAAGCCCAGCGACCCCTCGGATCCGCACAGCAGGCTGTTCATGTCGAGCCGGCCCCGGTCATCCCTCAGGTGCGCCAGGTCGTAGCCGGTCAGGCAGCGGTTGAGGGGCGGAAACTTGGCCCGGATCAGCTCACCCTGGGTATCGATGACCTCCCGGGCGGTACGGTAGGCACGGCCGCTGGTGGTCTCGGGGGCACACAGCGTCTGAAGCTCGCTCTCCGCCACCGGCCGGCTGACCAGCCTCTCGCCGCCCAGCAGGAGTGCCTCGAGCTCGAGCACGTGGTCACGGGTCTTGCCGTACTCGCAGCTGCCCTGGCCGCTGGCGTCGGTGGAGATCATTCCGCCGATGGTGGCGCGATTGGAGGTCGAGAGGTCGGGGGCGAAGAACAGCCCGTGGGGCTTGAGCGCCGCGTTGAGCTGGTCCTTGACCACCCCGGCCTGGACCCGCACCCGGCGGTTCTCCACGTCGATCTCGAGAATCCGGTTCATGTGCCGCGACACGTCCACCACCAGGCCGTCGGTGAGCGACTGACCGTTGGTGCCGGTGCCACCGCCGCGGGGGGTGAGCACCACCTGGCGGTGCTCGACCTGGCCGGCCAGGTGGGCGATGCGCTGCAGGTCCTCGCCGTGGCGGGGGTAGAGCGCGGCCTGGGGTAGGCGCTGGTAGATGGAGTTGTCGGTGGCCAGCACCGTGCGGTCGGCGTAGTCCGGGGCGATCTCGCCCTCGAAACCGGCGGCCTTCAGGGCCTCGAGAAAACGCAGGTAGGGTGCGGCGAGGCGCGTGCCCGGGTCGATGTAGGCCTTATCCAGTCTAGCGATCATGGTATCTCGGGGGAAAAAGCCCAGCACGAAGCTGGGCAAGGGGAAGCACGACATCGCAGTCGCGCGTGCTAGATCGTCCGGAAGGCTGTATCAAGTCATGTAAAGCCCACCGGCGACATCGATGGTCTGTCCCGTGACGAAACTCGACTCGTCCGACGTCAGATACAGCGCCAGGTCCGCGACTTCAGCCGGCTTGCCCAGACGACCGAGCGGAGTCAGGCGAACCTGCTCATCGTTGATAGCAGCATCCACCGCAAGCACCATCGGCGTCTCGATCCGGCCCGGGGCAATCGCATTGACGCGAATGTCGTAAGGCCCCAGTTCGGCGGCCAGGTGCTTGGTGAAGCCGATGATGGCTGACTTGGTCGCCGCATAATGGCACGCCACCACCGGCGAGTGGGTCTTGCCGGCAACGGAGGACATGTTGACGATATGGCCCCGCCGCGCACGACGCATGCCATCACCCACCGCGCGGATGGTATTGAACGCCCCCGTCAGATTGACCCCCACCACCTGATTCCACTCTTCCGGCGCCATGTCACAGACGGAGGCCGGCAGGCCGCCATGCTTGGGAGATATCCCGGCATTGTTGACCACGCTATCGACGGGGGCGCCAAAGTGGACTTCCGCCTCTCTCACGCCGCGTTCAACCGCGGCGTAATCGGAAACGTCGACCGACAACGGATAGGCATCGCCCCTTCCCGCTTCCCGGATGGCATCGCAAACCTCTCGGGCGCTGTCGACCGACCAGTCCATGACCGAGACATTGGCACCACGCGACGCAAACGCCATGGCAATGGCCCTGCCAATTCCGGCACCACCGCCGGTGACGAGCACATGTCGACCGGCATGGCTGGGTCTATAGCGTAAGGAACTCTCTAAAACCATGTCTCAAATCCCCAGATATGCTTTTCGAATGTGGTCATCGCCCATCAGTTCTTGCGCCTGGCCATCCATCACGATTCTTCCATTCTCGATGACGTAGGCCCTGTCGGCGACCTTGAGCGTCTGATTCACGTTCTGTTCGACGATCAGCACCGTCGTGCCGCTCTCGGCAATCTGTTTGACCACCTCGAAGACTTGGGAGACCACGATCGGCGCCAGCCCCAGGGAGGGCTCATCGAACATCATCAGCTTGGGACAGGCCATCATCCCACGCGCGATGGCAACCATCTGCTGCTCACCGCCCGACAGCGATTCCGCCTGCTGATGAAGGCGCTCCTTCACGCGGGGAAACAGTGTCAACACCTCTTCCAGTCGCTGGTCGTATCGAGACTTTGCCGCCGGACGATAAGCGCCCATCTGGATGTTCTCGAGCACGGTCATTTCCGGAAAGAGCTGACGCGCCTCGGGGATAAGCGTGATCCCGCGGTTCACCACCTGATGCGCCGGAAAGTGGGTAATGTCCTCGCCTTCGAAGGTGATGCTCCCGGCGGTGGCCTCGATCAAACCGGACACCGTTCTCAGAGTAGTCGTCTTGCCGGCACCGTTACCCCCCACGATGGTGACGACTTCACCTTCGTTCACCTCCAACGAGACATCGTGCAGGATCGTGGTAGCACCATAGCCAGCCGTCACATTATTCAGTCGCAGCATCGGACGCCTCCTTGCCGAGATAGGCCTCAATGACAGCCTCGTTCTTCACCACTTCCTCCGGCTTGCCTTGCGCGAGAATCTCGCCGGAACTGATCACGATCACGCGGTCCGAGAGCTCCATGACGGCCTGCATCACGTGTTCGATGGCAATGATGCTGATGCCGCTGTTACGAATCACCTTGATCAGTTCGATGGCTTCCCTGAGGTCGGCGGGATTGATGCCGGCCATTACCTCATCCAACAGCAGGATACGCGGACGCATCGCCATGACACGGGCCACCTCGAGGCGCTTGAGGCCGCCAATGGGAAGATTTCTGGCCTCTTCGTCCAGGAAGCGATACAGCCCGAGTTCGTAGGCGATCTCACGTGCTGCCTTGCGACACTGCTCTACCGATCGGAAGCGATGGAAGGCACCCACCATGATGTTCTCTTCCACCGTCATGGCCGCGAAAGGCTGAACGATCTGGAAGGTCCGGCCGACACCGCTCCTGGCAAAGGCACCGGGCGTTTTCGGGGAAATAAAGTGGCCGTCCTCGCCGAGCACCGCAACCGAACCGGAGTCAGCACGCAAGAAGCCGGAAATCATGTTGAAGACCGTGGTCTTGCCTGCACCGTTGGGCCCGATGATCCCCAACACTTCCCCCTTATGCAGGTCGAAGGAGACATCGTTGGTGACGTGCAAGCCCCCGAAGTGCTTGTCGAGATGTTCGACCTTGAGCACCACATCGCCGACCGGCGGGCGCTCGGGTTTCCTTATGTCGTCCAGGTGAACGTGATCGACGGGGCTCTCGACGCTGGTGTCGAATCGGCGAATCCGGGAAGTCGGCAGGTAGCGCTGGATGAGGCTCATGATGCCATCCGGCATGAACAGCACCACCAGAATCAGTACGACCCCGTATACGAACCCATGCAGGCCGATGGCACTGGAACCCAGCCAGCCACGGGCCAGCTCCGTGATGGGCACCAGCAGAATCGTACCGTATAGCGGACCAAAAATGGTGCCCAGCCCACCCACCAGGGCGAACAGAACGATCTGAATGGAAAACGTCAGATTGAATGCCGATTCGGGCTCGATGAACGTCAGGTACGAACCATGGAAAGTCCCGAGCATGGCCGTGAGGCCGGCGGAAATCGCCGCCGCATACAACCGCACATGCACTGTGCGAATCGCGGCCCCCCTTGCAGCCGATTCACGCTCACGAGTGGCAATCAACTGGAAACCCAGCTTGCTGCGGCGGATCGCCCAAGCAATGGCGAGGGCAAACGACATCAACCCGAATACGATCACCAGCGAAGGCAGCCGCTCCGTGAAGATCATGGTGCTCCAGCCCATCTCGAGGGGCACCATCACGCCATTGGCACCGCCCGTCAGGCCGGCCCAGTTCAGCGAAATGACATGAAAGACCTCGAGAAAAGCAATGGAGGCAAGAGCATAGAACGGCCCATGCAGCTTGAAGCAGGGGTAGCTGATGGCGACCGCCACCCCGGCGGCAAGAATGGCCCCAACGAACATGCTGATCCAGGGAGAAACGCCCGCGTTGAGCATCAGCATTCCCGTGTAGGCGCCGATGCCGTAATAGATTGCGTGCCCTAGCGAGAGCTGCCCCGCATAGCCGCCCACGATGTTCCAGGCGGTCGACAGCCCGGCAAATAGACAGATGGTGATGAAGATATGGTAGATGTAATCATCGCCGACACCTATCGGGATGAGAATCAAGCTGGCCAGGGTAATGAAGAACAGTATCTTCTTGTTGAGAAACCATTGCATACCGCCCCCATGACTCCTCGCCGGTGCAGAGGATATCGTCTTATCGTTCATGACACTTTCTCCGGTGACGCCACAGCATTTCTCAAGACACGTGTGCCAGTTTTCTTGCCTTGCCGAACAGCCCGGACGGGCGGAATATCAGGATCAGCAGGAAGATACCGAACACCGCGACATCCTTCAGTGACGACCCCAGATAGAAACCGGCAAAAGAATCCACGAGGCCAATGATCAAAGCGGCAAAGAAAGCTCCAGTGATGCTGCCCAACCCTCCCATGACGACGATCACGAAAGCAATCAGGACGAAGCTTTGCCCCGTTTGGGCATTGACGGGATACAACGGAGAAAGCAGAACGGCAGCGACACCGACGCAAGCTATACCGATACCGAAGGTCACCATATTGATGCGCGACACGTTGATGCCCATCAGCTGCGCAGCATTGCGGTTCTGAGCGGTGGCTCGAATGGCACGTCCCATCTGCGTTCGAGTCAGGAACAGATGCAGCCCACCCACCATGAAGATCGAGCACAGCATGATGACGATCTGTCCAGTCAAAATCGTTGCCGGTCCCAAGCCCAAGGTATGGCGCATGCCGCTGGACGGCGTATTGAAATTATCGGAACCCGCGATCATCAACACCAGGTTTATCATCGCGATCGACAGGCCGACGGTCGCAAATATCTGGATGTGCTCATCCGAATCCTTCAGCGGTTCGATCAGGAACTTCTGAACGAATATGCCCAACCCGAACAACAAGGGAACGATGAAGACCAGCGTCAAATAGGGGTGAATGCCGAGATAGGTCGATACGATGTAAGTCAGCATCATCCCTATCATCATGAATTCGCCATGAGCAAAGTTGATAACCTTTGTTATGCCAAAGATCAGCGTCAAACCGACGCTGACCATGGCATAAAGGCTACCAAGCATTAACCCATTGACGACAAGGCTAATAATTAATTCCATTTGGTAACCTCGGGGTTATTATTGACTAGTCCGCATATCGGCAACGCTGGCGCCTTCCGGATAAACGGTAACCAACTCGCCATCCTGCCATTGCATACCCATCATGCTGGCACGCTCGTTCTGGTTGTTCTCACCGATCTTGATGCCGATACCGGCTGCCGTTCCACCAACGGGGACGTCCATCGCCAGCACGGCTTCCTTGATCTCATCGGCGGAGAACCCGCTACCCGCGTCGATGGCACGCAGCAGTTCCAGGGCTCCGGCGTAGTTCATCAAGGAGTGGCCAGAGCGGGGAGATTCCTCGTACTTCTCTTCATAGGCAGCCACGAAGTCCTCGATGCCGGGAGCGAATTCCGGGTCGATGTTGTACTGGGTGAAGTCGACATCGTAAACACCGTCGATCACATCGTGCCCCACTGCCTCGGCAGTCGGCGTCATCGAGTAACCACCGCCGCCGCCGATGATCGCCTTGGGACGATAATCGCGCTCATTGGCCTGGCGAAGGAACAGAACCGAATCGTCCTGATAGGAGGTCTGCAGAACGACGTCGACTTCTTCATCTTGCAACGATAGAACAATGGAAGACATATCCACGGTTGACGCCGGATAATGCTCTTCCATTACGATATTGAGGCCATGCTCTTCGGCAAACGCACGTTGGTGTTTGCCCACCGACGAGCCGTAGTTGGAATCCTCATGGATGATGCCGATGCGCAGTTCGGTCGGGTCGACCCCGAGTTCGGGAGCAATGCCTTCGACCAGCATGTCGATGATGGTCTCTGCCATGTGATAGGCAGTCGGGTTGGTACGGAATACGTAGTTTAGGCCGCGCTCCGTGACATCGTCGGCAACGGCACCCAGCTCGAAGTAGGGCACCTTGCTCATTTCGGCCACCTGAGAGGCGGCGATAGAGCGTGAAGAGGCATAGGTACCGAAGATCGCTTTGACGTCTTCACGAGAGATCAGCCGTCGTGCTTCGCCGATCGCCTGGTTGTTGTCCACGGCATCGCCCGTCTCGAGAACGACGGTCTCGCCCTGGACGCCACCATTCGCATTGATCTGGTCGACTGCCAGCTCCAGGCCGCGATAGCTTTCTTCACCGAGAAGAGCCAGTCCACCGCTCAGTGGATAGAGCGCTCCGAATTTCACCTCGGCGAAGGCAGGGGCTGAGATACTACCAAGCAGGGCTGTCGCAATGACGCTGCTGATGACAGTGCGGCGGAATTTGTGATTGTATTTCATGGTCATATGCTCCTGATTGTTACTGTGTAACTCACTTTTTATGCGTTGGCTTTCGGCAGCATTTCGCTGCCTTGATAGCTCGTGATTGGCGGGTATGCATCTGGATCGATCATGACTTCCAGTAACGTGGGTACTTTGTCGTCAATGGCCCTCCTCATCTCAACCAAATAATCGTCAGGATGCGTAATCCTGACACCTCGTACCCCGCAGACATTGGCAATGCCTGCATGGTCTACGTGAGAGAAATGGCAGATATCGGTGTAGTCCCCGTGAAGCACCAGTTCGGAGTGCATCTGATAACCGAGCGTCTGGTTGTTGAGCACCGTGATGATAACCGGTAGTTGCATGCGCACCGCCGTTTCCATTTCGGCCCAGACGTGTCCAAAGCCTCCATCACCGGTGACACAGTGCACCGTCGCATCCGGCATTGCCGCTTTCGCTCCCAAGGCAAAGGGCAAGCCCCAGCCGAGACCCGCCAGTCCTCTGGGGGTCAAGAAACGCCGCCCGGGGTTCCTGGCCGTCAGGAAGTTCGCCACCCAGATCGAGGAGTAGCTGGCATCCGCCACCACGAGGCTGTTGCTATCCAGGCAACCATCCAGGTCACGCAGGATGCGCTCCGGCCGAATCGGCGTGGCGGAAAGCGTCACTGCCTCGGCCAGGCGTCGGTCGAAGGCGGCATGCTCGTGAGCGATTCGCTCGGACACCGTCGCCGACCAGCTCTGCATGGCCGACAGATCGCGCTCGCCCAGTGCCTGCGTCAGGGCCCCAAGGGTCAACTTGGCATCGCCGACCAGACGCGTAGCCTCATAGTTGCGGCCGACTTCCAACCCATCGACATCGATGTGGATGTAAGTCGCTCCCTCGGGGTAGAGGCTCCAGCTGTCGGTGCCGTTCTGGTTGGTCCGGTTGCCCACCAGCAGGACGAGATCGGCCTCCTCAACCACGAAGCGCAGCCGTTCCGTGCGACTGCGCGCCGCCATGAAGTAACCCACCACGCCGACGGACATCGGCGAGGTCTCATCGACCGCGCCCTTGCCCATCACAGTGGTGGCCACCGGCACGCCCAGGTTCTGAAGCGCTTCCACTTCCGCGTAAGCGCCGGCGGTATGCACACCACCGCCCACGATGGCGACCGGCCTGCGCGACGACGCGATCAGATCGGCCGCGCCGGCAATCGCGCCCGGGTCCGCCAACGTCCTGTCCAAGGGGTAACGCCCGTACCTATTGCGGCGTGGGGAAGCCGTAGCCTCCTCCCCGGCCGGCTCGTCGATGATGTCCACCGGCACCAGCAGAACCACCGGTCCTGGCCTACCCGAGGCGGCCTCGACAAAAGCCATGTCGATGGCATCATCCACGCGACCGGCCGACTCGATGCGTCGAGTCGACTTGGCTACCCCGGAAAAGAGACGGAAGTGATCGAGTTCCTGGAAAGCGTTCCTGTCGCGACTGCGTACGGCCACGTCCTGCACCAAGGCCACCACGGGAATGGACGCCTTGAAAGCTTCAGCAAGGCCGGGCACGAGCAGTGCAGCAGCCGGGCCGTTCTGCGCCGCAACGACCGCTACCTTGCCGGAAACCCGCGCATAGGCATCCGCCATTGCCGCTCCGGCATTCTCAGTGCGATACCCTACCTGCCGTATGCCCCTTGCGGTGGCCGCCAAAAATACCTTCGACGGAATGCTCTGGCCGAAGATCTCGCTGACACCGTGACGCTCCAGCGCATCGACGATGCCATCGGCAACGATCCTGCCCATGAGGCCCCCTGTCATTCGAAAGTCAGCACGATCTTGCCGATGTGGTCCGCATCCATTCGGCGATGCGCCTCCACCACATCGTCGATGGCGAAGGTGGAGTCGATCACCGGCAGGCAGCGCCCCTCCTCCCACAGCGGCATGACGCGGGCCTCGAGCTCCTCGGCAATGCCCTGCTTCTGCTCGATGGAGCGCGCTCGCAGCGTCGACCCCGTCAACCACAGCTTCTTGGCCAGCAACAGCCAGGCATTGATGGTCGACTCGGGCCCCTTCATCACGGCGATCTGCACGATGCGTCCCTCGTTGGCGGCCAACTCCATATTGCGATTGAGGTAATCACCACCAACCATATCGATGGTCAAATCGACACCGCGCCCACCGGTGATCTCTTTCACCGCCTCCACGAAATCCTGAGTCTTGTAGTTGATCGCATGGGCTGCCCCAAGCTCGAGACACTGCTTACACTTTTCTTCACTTCCCGCCGTGGCGATCACGTTCGCCCCGAAAGCTTTGGCTAGCTGTATAGCCGTCGTGCCGATCCCGGAGGTTCCACCATGCACCAGGAACGTCTCACCTTGCCTGAGCCCGCCGCGCTGAAATACGTTGGTCCACACCGTGAAGAAGGTTTCTGGAACCGCCGCTGCCTGCTCTAGGGTCATCGTCGCTGGTACGGGCAGTGCATTACGCTCGTCCACCACGGCGTACTCGGCATATCCGCCGCTGGCCACGAGCGCCATCACAGCATCGCCGACCGAGTAGCGTGACACCTCGCTGCCCGCCTCTGCCACGCGACCACTGATCTCCAGTCCCAGCACATCTGTCGCTCCAGCAGGCGGCGGATAACCCCCCATGCGCTGCATCACATCGGGACGATTGACACCGGCACCTGCCACCTTGACGAGAATTTCGCGTGGCCCTGGTACCGGAACTTCACCCTCAACGACACTCAGTACATCGGGTCCGCCAGGCTGCCGAGCCTTGACTTGCTTCATCGCTTTTGTCTGCGTTCTACGGGTCATGATTCCTCCACTTTATTGTAATATTCAACTAACGCTTCAAAGCAAATTAGGCCAAAGAAAATGAAGCGCTTCATTTTATGCTTTTAAAATAACACCACTCGGCGTTACCACAAGCACTTTCATCTTCATACTTTATGCTTACTCAGCCCTGCCACGAATCAGATCGGCTGCCTTTTCGGCCACCATCATCACGGCGCCCTGGGTATTACCCGACACCATCGCCGGCATCACGGAAGCATCGGCAATCGACAGTTTTTCCACGCCCTTTACCAGTAGGTTCGGGGTTACGACCGCGTCATCGCCGTCACCCATCCTGCAGGTCCCAATCGGGTGGTAAATGGTTTGCCCATTCTCCCGGGCGAATTCCAGCCACTCCTCGTCGGTTTGCACTTCCTTGCCCGGAGACATTTCATGCGACACGTACTGTTGCATGGCCGGCTGCTCGATGATTCTACGAGCCACCTTCATGCCATCCACCAGTGTCTGGCAGTCCTTTTCCGTCGCCAGCATGTTGGGCTTTATCGACGGAGCCGCCGCCGGATCGGCACTTTCGATATGAATGCTACCCTTCGATGTCGGGCGCAACTGCGTGACGCCTATCGTCATTCCAGGCTGCCGATCCAGAACGCGAGTCGCCGCATTGGCGTAGCTGGCATGCACGAAGAAGAATTGGACGTCTGGCGAACTCAATGTCGGCCGCGTCTTGACGAAACCGTGAACTAGACCCGTACCGAGGGTCAGTATGCCCTTGTGACTGGTGAAGTACTTCACCACTTCTTTCGTCAGCCGCAGCCCGCGTGACATCTCATTGAGCGTGACGGTGTTGCGCACTCGCCAATTCATGCGCGTGGCATAGTGATCGATATAATTCTCACCGACGCCAGTCAGCTCAATCCTGGGTTCGATGCCGACCTTTGACAATACGTCGGGATTGCCGATGCCGGACAGCTCCAGGATCTGGGGATTCTGAACGGCTCCTGCACACAGGACCACCTCCCGGGCCGCCGCCACGGTTTCACGCTTTCCGTCACGCTCGTAGGTCACACCGGTGCAGCGGCTTCCGTCGAGCTCGATGCGCAGCACTCGGCTGCCGGTCGACACCGTCAGGTTGCTGCGCGCCATCGCCGGTTTCAGGTAGCCGTCCACGACGCTCCAGCGCTGGCCGTTGCGCTGCGTGACCTGGTAATAGCCGACCCCTTCCTGATCCGCTGCGTTGTAATCCTTATTGAACGGCTGGCCATCCTCGGCGGCGGCTGCCAGGAACGCATCGGAAATGGGGAACCGTTCCTTGACGCGCTCCAGGTACATCGGGCCCGACTTGCCCCGGGACGCTCCGCCTTCGGCGAAGTTTTCCAGCTTCCTGAAGTAAGGCTCGACATCCTGCCAACTCCATCCGGCGGCACCTTCGTCGAGCCACCGGTCGTAGTCGTTCGGCTGGCCGCGTACGTAGATCATGCCGTTAATCAGGGTGGAACCGCCCAGCCCCTTGCCGCGTGGAATGGCGATCACGCGCTCCCTGGTGGCGGCCTCCGGGCATGACTCGAAGCGCCAGTTATAGGTCTTGTTGGTCAAGAGCTTGCTGAAGCCCGCCGGAATCTTGATCCAAGGGCTCCGCGGATGCCCGCCGGCTTCTAGCAGTAGCACGCTGTACTTACCATCTTCCGTTAGCCGGTTCGCCAGTATGCAGCCCGCCGTTCCACCGCCCACGATGACGTAATCGTATTTACCCATTACACCAAGCTTCCCGTTGCCGCTTGTCGAGTGGTCGCAACATGGCTCACAGCCCCATCGTCTCGGCCATAAGTTTGAGTTGATTCTTGAGCATTGGAAGCCCGTACTGAACGGTGCAGCCTTTACTCTTGGCGGCTTTCAGCAAAGATGTCTCCGCGGGCTCCATGATGATTTCAGCCACGATCTGCTCTTCCGTCAGGCTCTCGACGTCCAGCGGCAGCGGATCACCCTCTTTCAATCCCAGTGAGGTGGCGTTGATAACGAGATCATGGCCTTTAGGGTCTCGCCCACCTAAGCTCACGGGCAGTGCCGGGTAAGCCTTCCCGAGTCGCTTCCCCAACGCTTCGGCTTTCTCCTGGGTGCGGTTGGCTAGGGTCAGGCGACTGACTCCCGCCTCGGCCAAGGCATAGGCGATGGCACTGGCCGCCCCACCGGCCCCAACCAGATAGGCAGAGCGTCCTTCGGGTTCGATGCCCTCCTCGCGAAGCCCTGCCACAAATCCCTTGCCATCGAGAATAGCGCCATACAGCTTGCCACCGGGACTACGCCGAATGACGTTGACCGCCTCCATCCGCTCGGCATCTTCGCTGAGTTCATCGCACAGCTTTGCCACGGCCGTCTTATGGGGCACGGTAATGACGAATCCAGCCAGGTTCTGCATCGTCCGGAAGCCATTCACCACTGAAATGAGATCTGTGCTTGAGACATGCACCGGAACCATGACGGCATCTTTATCCGCCTCCTCGCATAGGCGATTTATACCCTGCGGTGTTTTCACATGCTGAATTGGGTCTGCGATGATGGCGCAAATTTTCGTTTTTCCAGTAATTTCCACATCAAACTCCCTGAGCCAGCGTGTAACTCGTCTTCACGTTTGTAAAGAATTCCTTGGCGTAACTCCCCTGCTCTCTCGGTCCATAGCTCGACCCTTTTCTCCCTCCAAAAGGCACGTGGTAATCGACACCCGCCGTCGGCAGATTGACCATCACCATCCCCGCACCGGAGTGGCGCTTGAAGTGTGTTGCGCGCGCCAACGACTGGGTGCAGATACCAGACGACAAACCATAAATAGTGTCATTTGCTAATATCAGTGCATGCTCGTAGTCTTCTGCCTGAATCACAGTTGCTACGGGGCCAAAGACCTCTTCACGATTAATCAGCATGTCGTTACGAGTCTGCGAGAAAAGGGCTGGAGTCAGATAATAGCCCGGTGCTTCCAATGACAGACGCTCGCCTCCAGCCTCGAGCCGGCAACCGGAACGCTTGGCTCCCTCGATGTAGCTTAAGTCCTGATCCAGTTGCGCCTGAGAAGCGACCGGTCCGATCTGGGTATCGGGATGCAGAGCGTTGCCCACCTTCAGTTCCTGAGTGGCTTCACGCATGCGTTTGACGAAGCTATCATGAATGCCTTTCTCGACGATAAGGCGACTCGAACTCGTGCAGCGCTGTCCGGTGGAGAAGAAGGCGCCATTAATTGCCGTAGAAACCGCTAGCTCTAAATCAGCATCATCCAGGACCACTAGTGGATTCTTGCCACCCATTTCCAACTGGAGCTTAGCGCCGCGGACGGCACACTCGGCGGCGATCCTCCTACCTGTCTCCGAAGACCCCGTAAAGGTGATCGCATTAACTTTCGGCGAGGTGACCAACGCATTTCCCACTTTGGAGCCGGGGCCCATCACCAGGTTGAATACGCCCTTGGGAAACCCACCGACTTCATCGATGATGCTCGCCAGCGCCCAAGCGCAGCCGGGTACCAGATCAGCGGGCTTGAACACCACACTGTTGCCATATGCCAAGGCCGGAGCAATCTTCCAAGCGGGAATCGCAATCGGAAAATTCCACGGTGTAATGACCCCCACTACGCCAACGGGCTCCCGCGACACCTCGACACTGACGCCAGGACGGACCGAGGGCAGAAATTCGCCGCCGAAACGAATGGCCTCGCCGGCAAAAAACTTGAACACCCGTCCGGCACGGGTGACCTCACCAATCGCCTCGGCCAGCGGCTTGCCCTCTTCTCGGGCCAATAGCTCACCAAGCTGGTCCTTGTCGGCGAGGATGCGGTCACCAATCCGATCGAGCGCATCGGCACGAGCCTCGGATGTCCATGTGGCCCATGTCTCGAGGGCGTCGCTGGCGGCATCTATAGCCTGCTGAGCCTGAGCGTCATCGCCGCGGGCGTATTCACCCACCACATCGCGCGTATCGGAAGGATTCAGGTTGCGATTGACCTCACTAGCCCCGGCCCACTCGCCATTGATGTAGTTCTCATGCATCCCGTTATCGTCCTCATCGAGGGGGTTTACCGCGTTCCCGCAGCATCAGCCGCCGCAGAATGAAGCGCTTCATTGTTCTTGCAAAAAAATGAAGCGCTTCATTTTAGGCCTCAAAAAAAAGGTGATAGTCACCTTAGATCTGATTTTTTAAGGGATAGCAGATGTGGACCTGTTGCCGATATTAGCCTTTGGTATCATCCGGCAGCTTCGCCATCCTTGAGATGCTTCAAGCTCTCACGTTCGACGATCCTCGTCTCCAGCTCAAGCGCTTCGGCCGCCCCCTCGTCATCGATGATCGCTACAATGGCTCGAGCAACTTCCACACCGATGTGATGCATCGGTACCCTTACCGTTGTCAATCCAGGGCTCATGGCACTAGCAAACTCAATGTCGTCGAAGCCCGTGATCGACAATCTGTCCGGAACGTCGATACCGCTCAACTGGCACTGATGGATAGCACCAATAGCATGCAGGTCAGTGCCACAAATCATCACCGTAGGCAGCTCACCGGCCTCAATCAATCGCATGATCGCCTCACGCCCACCATCAAGCGAGAATGGTGCTTCGATGAGCCACTGAGGCTTTACTGAGATGTTCGCCTCCTTGAGAGCTTCGAGAAAACCCGCACGCCGCTGTCTTGAGCGCTCGTTCCCCTCTACAGGGCCGCCGCAGAGTGCCACTTTACGATGCCCCTTAGCAATTACGTATCGTGCAATTCCATAGGCGGCCTGACGGTTCGAGAACCCAATTGTATGTGGGTAATTCGTTTCGTCAGTCGACCACATCATCAAATAGGGGGTTCCGTATGTTTCCAGCATATGAAACACGGCATCGTCATGATCCGTACCTACGAGAATCACGCCATCAACGCCACTTTCAACTAAAGCACGAAGGACTTTCACTTCGCGCTTTTGGTTATATTCGTGGCTGCCGATAACCAGCTGATACCCCATTTCTAATAGACTTTGCTGTAAGGAGTCTATCGAATTCGAGAACATTGGATTTTTCAGTGTTGGATACACTACCGCTACACGCCATGTTTTTCGAGAGGCAAGCGATCGCGCAACGCCATTGCGGACGTAACCCATTTCATCGACTGCATCCATAACCCTTTTCAAGGTTTTTTCTCTGACTTTATTTGGTGATGAAAGAGCCTTAGAAGCCGTACCTAACGACACATTAGCTCTCTTGGCGACATCTTCCAGAGTAACTCTTTTCTTTTTCAGATTCATCTGTATATGGCCGCAGCATAATTATGATTTAAAAATTACACACTGGTGTTGGATCTCACGTGATGGACCACCCGCTTATAAAATAATTCAGGTCGATTGGCTTGCCATCCCTGCATCCCTATGACCGGCGAATGATGGTGCAGCACCTTATGCAGGGTATCTTGATTGTACATGTCTGCGCCAGATCTTCCGAGTCGCCAGCAAGCCG
The DNA here is from genome assembly GCF_057169305.1 of Halomonas sp. C10-5. NCBI lineage: Bacteria > Pseudomonadati > Pseudomonadota > Gammaproteobacteria > Oceanospirillales > Halomonadaceae > Halomonas > Halomonas sp. C10-5. The sequence goes on along the minus strand of NZ_CP175665.1, from coordinate 261,531 downwards.
CTGATGCGGACGTTCAAGCGCCCCATTATACCGCTCGTCTGTGGCCTTGCCTGATTGATCAGGCGAGGTTCGGTCCTTTGGGTCTGGCACTCCAGATCGAAGGGAGTGCGATCGCTGGGCATGCGTTCACCTGCCCGTATGAAGCGATCGGTGAACGACTTGCCGTTCCTGGATCCAAGTATGTAAACCTACGAAGTTGTTCTCGGATAGACCCCGCCGGCAAAACCGAGAGTAGCTGGCGAAGTAGTAAACTGTCCCAAGCAGATCCAAACAGGCGCACAGCTCGTCTCGTCAGGGGAAACGCAGCCGAAGGCCACCCAGGAGTGCACATCGGACGCGAGGCCAGCACCTGGCTCGGCATGATACGCCATAACTTCAACACCCTTCACGACGCCCTGGCCGAGCCTGGTTATGAGGAGCACGACGCCGAGGGGCATGGCCACGACACCTGAGTCGCAGGCCAGAACTGAACCACCTTCGAGTTGCGTGGCTTTTATGGGAAAATCGAGCCTACCGTTGCCAGGGAGGCCGCCATGCTCGAGTTCCGCCAGGTCCACAAGGCCTATGCCACGCCCCAGGGGCCCCTCGAGGTGCTCGCCGGGGTCGACCTGACCCTGGAGGCAGGCCGAAGCCTGGCGCTGATGGGGGAGTCGGGCAGCGGCAAGTCGACCCTGCTGCACCTGGCCGCGGGGCTCGACCTGCCGGATGCCGGCGAAGTGCGCCTGGGGGGCCGGGCGATCTCGACCCTCGCCGAGCCCGAGCGGGCACGCCTGCGCCGGGAGTCGCTGGGCCTGGTATTCCAGCAGTTCCATCTGGTGCCCAGCCTGACGGTACTCGACAACCTGCGCCTGCAGGCCCGCCTGGCCAGCCTCGAAGATAGCGCCTGGTCGGCCGAGCTGATCGCGCGGCTGGGCCTGGCGGGACTCGAGGGCCGCTACCCGGAGCAGCTCTCCGGTGGCCAGCAGCAGCGCCTGGCCATCGGCCGTGCCCTGGCGCGGCGTCCGCCGCTGCTGCTGGCCGACGAACCCACCGGCAACCTGGACGAGGCCACCGCCGGCGAGGTACTGGAACTGCTGCTGTCGCTGGTCCACGAGACCGGCTGTGCGCTGCTGATGGTGACCCATAGTCCGCGCATCGCCGCGCCGCTGGATCGCCGCCTGGTACTCTCCCGTGCCCGGCTGACCTCGGCGGACAAGGCCGCGGAGGAGGCGTCATCGTGATGGCCACCCAGTTCGTCACGCTGCTCACCACCCTGCTCTCCCACTATCGCCGCCACCCCGGCCAGCTGGCCATGCTGCTGCTGGGCCTGTGGGTGGCCAGTGCCCTGTGGAGCGGCGTCCAGGCGATCAATGCGTCGGCGAAGGAGAGCTACGCCCGCGCCGAGGCGCTGTTCACCACCGGGCTGGACCGCCTGGAGCGCCTCGACGGCAAGCCCCTGACGCGCGACGACTTCCTCACCCTGCGCCGCCAGGGAGTGCTGGTCTCGCCGCTCCTGGAGGGCGAGCTCAGCGCACCCGACGGCACGCGGCTGACGCTGATCGGCATCGACCCCCTGACCCTGCCCGGCGACAGCGCCTTCGCCACTGCCGGAAGCACAGTAGAGCTCACCGGTTTCCTGTCACCGCCATGGCAGACCCGCCTCGCCCCGGACACCCTGCCCAGCCTGGGCCTCGATGGCGATGCTGCACAGGGTGCGACCCCGCGCCTGGCGACGGGCCGGCTGCCGCCGCTGAGCCTCGCCCCCTCGCTGCCGCCGCAGACCCTGGTGATGGATATCGCCGCCGCCGCGACTCTGCTGGAGAGCGGCGAGACCCTGAGTCGGCTGGTCTCCGCACCGGGGGCCCTGGATGCCGCACCACCAGGGTTGGCGCTGGCCCGCGCCACCACCCTGGTCTCGCCGGGCCAGCTGACCCAGAGCTTCCACCTCAACCTGACGGCACTCGCGCTGCTGGCGCTGATCGTCGGCCTGTTCATTGTCCAGGCGGCCCTGGGCCTGGCCCTGGAGCAGCGCCTGGAGATGCTGCGCACCCTGCGTGCCCTGGGGGTCTCCGGCCGCACCCTGGTCACGGGCCTGGCCCTGGAGCTGGTGCTGCTCGGCGTGGTCGGCGCCCTGGCCGGGATCGCCGGCGGCGTCTGGCTGGCCCGGGCGCTGCTACCCGACGTGGCCGCTACCCTGGGCAGCCTCTACGGCGCCGGGGTAGGCGTGGAGCTGCGCCTGCCCTGGCACTACTGGTTCGGCGGACTGGCGGTAACCCTGAGTGGGTTGCTGCTGGCCGGCTCGGGCGTGCTGTGGCGGGCCGCGCGCCTGTCGGTGCTCGACCTGGGCCGCGCCCAGGCGTGGCGCAGCGGCTATCAGCGCCAGCTCGGGCGCATGACCCTGGCCGGCGCGGTGATTGCGGTGGCCGGCCTGGCGGTGTGGGGTTGGTTTTCACGGCAGCCCGCCGGCGAGGGGCTGGCGGCGGGCTTCGTGCTGATGGCGGCCCTGCTGCTGGTGGGCGCGCTGTTGCTGCCGCCGCTGCTGGCGGCAGCCCTGGCGGGTCTTGCCCGGCTGGCACGACGCCGCCCGCTGGCCCAGTGGGCCCTGGCCGACCTCGAGCTGCAGCTGCCGCGCCTGTCGCTTGCGCTGATGGCGCTGCTGATCGCGCTCTCGGCGAGCCTCGGGGTCAACAGCATGGTGGGGGGCTTCCGCCTGACCTTCCTGGAGTGGCTCGACCAGCGGCTGGTGGCCGACCTCTACCTGGATCCCCCGGCGGAGCGCTTCGCGGCGGTCCACGCCTGGCTGGGCGAGCGCCCCGAGGTGGCCGAGCGCCTGGTCACCCGCCATGGTGAGAGCACCCTTCTGGCGTTGGAAGCCGAGGGGGCCTCGCACCCGCTGGCCCGCCCGGTGTCTCTGTTCGGCCTGACCCCGGGCGAACGGCTGACGCCGACCTGGCCGCTGCTGGAAACCCAACGGGGCGTGGACGCGGCCTGGGCGTCACTGCGTGAGGGCGGGGCCTTCATCAACGAGCAGTTGGCCGTCGCCGAGGGCATCGCCCCCGGGGACCGCCTGACTCTGGCCACGCCGGGCGGCGGGGAGGCGCTCGCCGTGGCGGCGATCTATCCCGACTACGGCAACCCTCGCGGCGAGGTGCTGATGACCGCCGCCGAGCTGGGCAGGCGCTTCTCGGCACCGCCGGACTCCATCGGCATCGTGCTGGCCCCGGGTGCCGACGACGAGGCCCTGGGCGCGGCGCTGGGCAGTGAATTCGCCCTGGGCCGCGACGCCCTGCGTGACCAGGGCGAGGTCAAGCGCATCGCCACCGGCATCTTCGAACGCACCTTCACCATCACCCGGGCACTCAACGCCCTGACCCTGGCGGTGGCGGCGCTGGCACTGCTGGCCAGCCTGCTGGCCCAGGCCCGTGAGCGCCGCCGACGGCTGGCACCGCTGTGGGCTCTGGGGGTACCGAGAGGCCAGCTGCTGGGCGTCCAGCTCGCCCAGCTGGGTGGAGCGGCGCTGGCGGTGGGCCTGGTCGCCGTGCCGCTGGGTATCGCCATCACCTGGGGCCTGGTGGCGGTGATCAACGTGGCGGCCTTCGGCTGGCGGCTGCCGCTGCACCTCTTCCCGGGGGAGATCGCCCTGACCCTGGGAACGGCCGTGGCGGTGGCGCTGCTCGCCGCGGCACTGCCGGCGCTGCGCCTGTGGCGCACCCCGCCCCGGGCCCTGCTGGCCGAGGAGGCAGGATGATGCCACGAGCGACCAAGCATGCCGCCCCATGGCGCGCCCTGCTGCCGGCCGCCCTGCTGGGCACATTGGTAGCCCTCGCCGGCTGCGACGAGGCCCCACCCGAGCGCTCGGGGGCCGGCTTCGCCGGGCTCGGCGAGAGCACCGCCGGCTTCGTGCAGGCCGGCCCGGACACCACACTGCGCTTCCCCGAGGATCACGGTGCCCACCCCGACTACCGCATCGAGTGGTGGTACCTCACCGCCAACCTGGAGGATGAGCACGGCGAGCCGCTGGGGTTGCAGTGGACCCTATTCCGCCAGGCGCTGGCGCCGCCGGAGGAGCGCCCCGATCCCACTCCCTGGGCCGCCGACCAGCTGTGGATGGCGCACATGGCGGTCTCCAGGGGCACACAGCACGGCGTGGCGGAGCGCTTCGCCCGCAGCCACTCGGCGGCACCTTTCCAACAGACGGACGGCCAGGCCGGTGCGGTGGCATCCCCCTTCCACGCCTGGCTCGACGACTGGGAACTGGCAAGCGAGGTGACCGAGCCCGGCGCCGACACCTTCGAGCGGCTCACCCTCACCGCCTTCGAGGGCGAGGGCGAGGCGCGCCTCGGCTACCGGCTCACGCTCACCGCCGAGGGGCCGCTGGTCCTGCATGGCCGTGACGGCTTCAGCCAGAAGGCTGCCGACGGCCAGGGATCGCACTACTACAGCCAGCCCTTCTGGCGCATCGAGGGCGAGGTCACCCTGGCCGGCGAGACCCACACGGTCAGCGGCCGGGGCTGGCTCGACCGCGAGTGGAGCAGCCAGCTGCTGAGCCCCGACCAGGCGGGCTGGGACTGGTTCTCGCTGCACCTGGACGACGGCCGCCGGCTGATGGCCTTCCGCCTGCGCGGCGGTGGCGACGACGGCGGCGACTACCGCTCCGGCAGCTGGATCGCAGCAGACGGCACCACCCGCCCGCTGGCCTCGCAGGCGCTGGCGATGACCCCGCTGGCCACCTCCCCGGTGGCGGGACGCGAGGTGCCCACCCGCTGGCGACTGGAAGTGCCCGAAGAGGATCTCGACCTGATCGTCGAGGCGCCCCACACCGAGCGCTGGATGGACACCACGGTGCCCTACTGGGAGGGCGAGGTGGTGGCCCGCGACCATGATGGCGGCGAAAGGCTGGGGGTGGGCTATCTGGAGATGACCGGCTATTGATGGACGATAATCCTATAAGCCTGCTATCGAGATGGCCGGCCCGACGCGCTACCCTGAGGGCATTCCCACGCCCTGGAGCTCGCCATGCTGCCTAGCCTGTTCATCTCCCACGGCTCGCCGATGCTGGCCCTGACCGAGACCCCGGCCCACGCCTTCCTGCGTGACCTGGGCCGCGACTACCGCCCCCGCGCCGTGGTGGTGGTGTCGGCCCACTGGGCCAGCCGCCAGCTGCTGGTCAGTACCAGCGAGCGCCCCGAGACCATCCACGACTTCGGCGGCTTCCCCCGCGAGCTCTTCGAGGTGCAGTACCCGGCCCCCGGCGAGCCCGAACTGGCCAGGCGTCTGGCCCGGGAGCTCAACGCCGTACCCACCGAACGCGGCCTGGATCACGGCGCCTGGGTGCCGCTGTCGCTGATGTTCCCCGCCGCCGAGGTGCCGGTGGTCTCGCTGTCGCTGCCGATGCAGTGGTCCAACGCCGAGCTGCTGGCCCTGGGCGAGAAGCTCGCCGCCTTGCGGAAAGAGGATATCCTGGTGATCGGCTCCGGCAGTCTGACCCACAACCTCTACGAGATGCTGCCGCTGGATGCCGAGATGCCGCCCTGGGTCGGCGAGTTCGCCGACTGGGTCGAGGTGCGCCTGACGGCGGACGACCGCGACGCACTGCTGGCCTGGGAGCAGGGCCCCAAGGCCCGCGAGAACCATCCCACACCGGAGCACTTCCAGCCACTGCTGGTGGCGCTGGGCGCCGGCGGGCCGGGCAGACGCCTGCACCACAGCGTGGAGCACGGTGTGCTGGCCATGGACGTCTACGCCTTCGCGTGAGGAGCGATGCTCCCCGACAGTAACGAGGCCGCCCCGTTACCGGGGCGGCCTCGTCTCATTGCGAGCCAATGTCGCGAAATCAGGCGTCGGGAATCTCCAGCGCCTGCTGCACCAGCGGCCAGGCCGGCTCGCCATCACGGGTGGTCACGCCCTCGAGGAAGGCCTCGACCCGCTCGGGATTGTCGCGCAGCCACTGCAGGGCGACTTCCTCGGGCTCGCGCTCCTCGTAGCTGAAGCCGAGAATCATGGCGCTCTGGTCGTCGGCGCTGAATACCAACTGGTCGAGCAGCCGGGTAGCGTTGGGATTGGACTCGGAGAAGTCCGTGGTCACCAGCGTCTTGACGTCGCTGCGCCCCTGGTCCGGCCCCCACATGTCCTCGGGGTCCTCCAGGTACCTGACGTCGTATTCGATGTTCATCCAGTGCGGCGTCCAGCCCGCGAAGACGATCCACTCCTCGCGGTCCAGCGCCAAGTCCACTGCGCTGAGCATGCCCGGCGTGGAGGTCTCGGAGAGGGTCCAGTCGCCGAGGCCGTAGGTGTCGTCGTCCACCGCCCCGTTGAGGATCTCGCTCATGCCGGAGCCTACCTCGATGGAGTAGATGGTGCGCTCGAGCTTCTCGGCGAACTCCTCGTCGGCCAGATCCTCGGCGGAGGTCACGCCGGCCTCATAGACATAGGTGGGCACCGCGAAGCCCAGGCGGGCGCCATCGACGTTGTTGCCCAGGTCGACCAGCACGTCCTTCTCCATGGTGGTCTCGTACATGCCCTGCTGGCCCGGCAGCCAGGCGGCAAGGAAGGCATCCAGCTCGCCCTGGGTGAGGGCCTCGTAGGTGATGGTGGAACCGAGCTCCTCCTGGCTCACCTCATAGCCCAGCGTCTCGAGCAGCTGGGCGGCCAGGGCGGTCTTGACGGTAACCCCGGGCCAGGCGGGCACGGAGAAGCGCACCTGGGCCGGCTCCTCGGCGAGGGCCGCGCTGCTCCAGGTCAGCGGGGCAGCCAGCAGGGCGCCGGCCAGGGCCAGGGTAAGGGGACGACGGGACAGGTTCATCGGGTCTCCTTGGCAGGTCATGCCATGCATGGATTCGGGCATGACCTTATCGCCCACTAGCGTGGATGGCAAAAACGCCACCCCCAGGCGGCGCCTGGCCAGTGGCGCGCCCTCAGTCACCCATGGCGGCGAGGCGATCGGCCTGGACCACCTCGATCCAGTAGCCGTCGGCGTCCTTCACGAACACCACATCCTTCATCTTGCCCTGGTCGGCGCGCTTGACGAACTCGACATCGTTGGCGTCGAACCACGCCTCGGCGGCGTCGAGATCCGGCACGCTGAAGCAGATATGGCCGAAGCCCTGAGGCTCGGCGTTGCCGTCGTGGTAGGCGAAGTCGGCCTGCTCCTCGGTGCCCCAGTTGTGGGTCAGCTCCAGCAGCCCCTTCTGGCTGAAGGTCCAGACGGTGCGCTGGCCGGCGTCCTCCGGCACGTCATCACCCTGCTCCAGCCGGGCCAGGAAGTAGAGCGAGAACTGCATCTCCTCGAAGTCGAGGCGGCGCACCACCGACATGCCGAATACCCGCGAGTAGAAGGCCAGAGCCTTCTCGGGGTCCTTGACCCGCAGCATGGTGTGGTTGAGGCGGAAGCCCTGGGACTCGGGGGTGGGAGACTCTACGCCGGGATGCTGCTCACCCTGGAAGCTCATGGTGACTCCTTGTGATGCGTGGATGTACGCTCGGATATGGGGATGATGGTGGCACTTTTCCAGGCGCTTCCCGCGGCCTTCCCCAGCATGACTTCCCCACCAGTGGCGGCCAGCGCTAATGTAGGGGGATATCCACTGCAAGGAGCGATTCGCATGCCGGTTCGTGATCTCTGGCGGGTGTGGCTGCTGATGGTCGCCCTCACCCTGCTCGCCGGCTGTGCCGGCAAGGAGTTAGCGGTGGAGGACCCGCCGGCACACGAGGGGCTCTCCATCGACCGCGTGCTGATCCTGGCCGCCGCCGAGCGCGCCCTGGGCACGCCCTACCGCTTCGGCGGCAATACAACCTCGGGTGTCGACTGCTCGGGACTGGTGCAGCTGGCCTATCAGGCCGCCGGTATCCCCGTGCCGCGCACCGCCGATGACCAGTTCCGGGCCCTGCCGGAAGTGGATCGCGCCCGTCCCGGCGACCTGCTGTTCTTCGATACCAGCGGGGGTGGCAAGGCCAGCCACGTGGGCATCTACCGCGGCGACGGCCAGATGATCCACGCCCCCGGGCGCGGCCGCCGGGTAGAGACCTCGCCGGTGGAGATCGCCTACTGGCAGGAGCGCTTCCTGGGCGCCGCCGCCCCGGCCCCCTGACGCCCAAGGTGGCGCGCAACATTCCGGGCCAGGGCTTAAGCCTGCGTTAAGTTGTCGGGACCAGAGTATCGGTGAAACGTCATGGAGACGACCCGATGCCTGAACCGAGACGCCTGCCCTGCCTGCCGGCCACGGCCACCCCCTCGCCGCTGCAGTGGCGCGAGGCGCGCCACTGGACCCGGCGCCGCCGCCTGGAGCACCTGGTCCGCCGCCGCTTCGCCGAGGAGCATGGCGCCGCCATCACCCAACTGCTGCCGCGCCTCTTCGGCCTGTGGCAGGGCGATCGGGCCGAGGCCGCGGTGGGGGTGCGCTCGGCGGCGAGTGGCCCGCTGTTCCAGGAACGCTACCTGGACGTTTGCGCCGAGCGCCTGCTGGCCGAACGCTTCGCCCGCCCCGTGGCCCGCCACCAGGTCGCCGAGATCGGCAACCTGGCCAGCCGCCGTCCCGGCCTGCAGCGGATGCTCTTCCTGCATCTGGTGGACCAGCTCGGCCGCGAGGGCATCGGCTGGCTGCTGTTCACCGCCACCCCCGAGGTGGCCAACGGCATTCGTCGCCTGGGCCTTACCCTGGAGCCGGTGATGGTCGCCGACCCGGCACGCCTCGGCGCCGAGCAGGCCAGCTGGGGCCGCTACTATGAGCGCCGCCCCTGGGTCATGGCCGGCGACCTGCGCCGCGCCCATCGTGAACTGGGAGAACGCGGCCTGCTGCCCTCGAGCCTGCCCCGTCCGGCGGAGGTGGCCCATGCGCACCTCGCCTGAGGCCTTCCTCGCGCGGCTGAGCCGCCACGCTGAGGAGCGCCCGACCCGTATCGCCCTGGAGGAGGGGCAGCGGCGGGTCTCCTTCGCCGAACTGCCGGGCGAGATCGAGGCGCGCCGGCAGCGGCTGGCCGACGCCGGCGCCGCGCGGGTCGCCCTGGCACTGGACAACGGCATCGACTGGGCTCTGTGGGACCTGGCGCTGCTGCAGGATGGCCGCGTGGCGGTGCCGGTGCCCGCCTTCTTCAGCGCTGCTCAGCGCCACCACCTGGTGGAGACTGCCGGGCTCGACGCCTGGATCGGCCCCGGCGGAGAGGCCCAGGGCTTCGCCGCCACGCGGGACCCGGCCCTCGCCACCCGACGCGTCGCCTCGCCACCGGAGCTGCATCCCGGCACCACCCGCATCACCTTCACCTCCGGCACCAGCGGCACTCCCAAGGGAGTCTGCCTGGATGCCGCCGCGCCGCTGACGGTGGCCGAGAGTATCGCCGCGGTGGTCGAACCACTGGGCATCGAGCGGCACCTGGCGATGCTGCCGCTGGCCACCCTGCTGGAGAACATCGGTGGCCTCTATGTACCGCTGTGGCTGGGCGCCACCGTCTGCCTGCCCGGGGTCGCCGAGCTGGGCTGGAGCGGCGCCAGCGGCTTCGACCCGCAACGAGCGCTAGCCACCCTCGACGCCTGCCGGCCCCACAGCCTGATCCTGGTACCCCAGCTGCTGCAGGCGCTGGTAGAGGCGTCCCCGAAGGCCCCCGAGAACCTGCGCTTCGCGGCGGTGGGTGGCGCCAGGGTCGCCGATACCCTGCTGGCGCATGCCCGGCACGGCGGCTGGCCGGTCTTCGAGGGCTACGGCCTCTCGGAATGCGCCTCGGTGGTCTGCCTCAATCGCCCCGGCGAGCCCGCCAGCGGCGTGGGCCGGCCGCTGCCGCATGCCAAGGTGCGGCTGGCCGACGACGGCGAGGTGCAGGTCCAGGGGGCCAACATGCTCGGCTATCTCGGTGAGCCGAGGTCCACCTCGGCCTGGCACGCCACCGGTGACCTGGGGCACTGGGAGGGCGATGCCCTGGTGCTGGAGGGGCGACGTCGCGAGGTCTTCATCACCGCCTACGGCCGCAACGTCGACCCCCAGTGGGTGGAGGGCGAGCTCTGCGCCCGCCCCGCCATTGCCCAGGCCCTGGTGCACGGCGAGGCGCTGCCCGCCAACCGCGCGCTGCTGGTGCCTGCCTCGGCGGAGGTCGACGACACCCAGCTTGCCGCCGCGGTGACCGAGGCCAACGCCGGGCTGCCCGACTACGCCCGGGTCCACGAATGGCGCCGCAGCACCCCCTTCACCCCCCACAACCACCAGCTGACGGCCAACGGCCGCCTGCGCCGCGACGCTATCCTCGCCGCCCAAGGCGGCTGGCTGTGTGCCGCACCCACTCGACCCGAGCCGCACCTTTCACAGGCGCCACAAGGAGTGACCCCATGACCCCCTACCAGCAACTGCAGCACGCCACCCGTGAAGAGCGCGACTGGCTGCTCTCCACTCCGCTGCTGACCCGCGCCCTGGCCGGCCGGGTGAGCCGTGACGAATACCTCGCCTTCCTCGGCCAGGCCTACCACCACGTGCGCTTCACGGTGCCGCTGATGATGGCCTGTGGCGCCCGCTTGCCGGAGCGTCTGGAGTGGCTGCGTGGCGCCCTGGTGGAGTACATCGAGGAGGAGCACGGCCACGAGCAGTGGATCCTCGACGACATCCGTGCCACCGGTGGCGATGCCGCGGCGGCCGCCGCCCGCCCGGCGGACCCCGCCACCCGTCTGATGGTGGCTGCCGTGCGCGACGAGATCGAGCATGGCCACCCGGTGGGCTTCTTCGGCATGGTCCAGGTGCTGGAGGGCACCAGCACGGCGCTGGCCACCCAGGCTGCCGAACGCTTGCAGGCGAGCCTCGACCTGCCCGACGACGCGGTACGCTACCTGACCTCCCACGGCAGCCTGGATATCGGCCACCTGGCCTTCTTCGAGGGGCTGGTGAACCGCCTGGAGGAGCAGGACCTGGCGGCGGTGATCGACACCGCCAAGCTGGTCTACCGCCTCTACGGTGCCATGTTCCGCGGCGTCGAGGCGCACTGTGCCGGCGGCGATGCCGCCCGGGAGCTCTCCGATGCGCTGGCCTGATCGCCTCGCTCGACGCCCGCGGCTGCCGGAGGGAGGCTGGCCCGCCCAGCGGGTGCTGATCACCGGGGCCAGCGGCGGCATCGGCCAGGCGCTGGTGGACGAGCTGGCCGCCGCCGGGGCGCAACTGCTGATCACCGGCCGCCGGGCGGAGGCCCTGACAGCCACCGCGGACCGCCATCCCGACCGGGTCACCGCGCTGTCCGCCGACCTGACCCGCACCGAGGAGCGCCAGCAGCTGGTCGCCACGGCCCGACAAGTCGGCTGCAACATGCTGATCAACGCCGCCGGTGTGAACCGGGTAGCGCTGTTCACCGAGGGCTCCGATGCCGAGATCGAGCGACTCATTGCCCTCAACCTCACCGCCACCCTGCAGCTGACCCGCGCCCTGCTCCCCCAGCTGATGGCGGCGCGTCAGGGCTGGGTGGTCACCCTGGGCTCCACCTTCGGCACCCTGGGCTACCCCGGTCAGGTCGGCTACTGCGCCACCAAGTTCGCCCTGCGCGGCTTCAGCCAGGCCCTGCGCCGGGAGCTCGCCGACACCCGGGTGCGGGTGTTGCATGTCTCGCCCCGGGCCACTCGCACCGCCATGAATGCCCCCGAGGTGGAGGCCATGAACGCAGCCCTGGGCAACGCCATGGACAGCCCCGCCCGGGTCGCCCAGGCGGTGCGCTACGCCGTGGAACGCGGCCGCCAGGAGGCCCAGCTGGGCGGGCCGGAGCGGCTCTTCGTGCGCCTCAACGCCCTGCTGCCGGGTGTGGTCGACCACGCCCTGGCGCGCCAGCTTCCCGTCATCCGCCGCTTTATCGGCACTTCGGAGACCACGCCATGAACGCTCGACGCCCCCCTCGCTTCCCCCTGCTTCGCCTTGCCGCCACGCTGCTTGTCGCGGGCCTCGGCGGCCTCTCCACCATCACCGCCCTGGCCGCGGACGATGGCGGTGGTGCCGACCCGAGTGTGGCTGCACTGCAGTCCCGCTGGGCCGAGATCCGCTACGAACTGCCCGAAAGCCAGCAGGCCAAGGCCCTCGAAGAGCTGGGCAAGGAGGCCGAACGCCAGTTGGCCGAGCACCCCGACTCCGCCGAGCTGCTGATCTGGACCGGCATCGTGCGCTCCAGCCAGGCCGGCGCCGAAGGCGGTCTGGGGGCGCTGGGCCTGGTCAAGCAGGCGCGCGGCTATCTGGAGGCCGCCCTGGCGCAGGACCCGCTGGCGCTGAACGGCTCCGCCTACACCAGCCTGGGGGCCCTCTACTACCAGGTACCGGGCTGGCCGATCGGCTTCGGCGACGACGACAAGGCCGAGTGGCACCTCAAGCGGGCGCTCACCATCAACCCCGACGGACTCGACAGCCTCTACTTCTGGGGCGACTATCTGCACCAGCAGGGTCGCGATTCCGAGGCGCGCCAGGCCCTGGAGAAGGCCCTGCAGGCGCCGCCCCGGCCCGGCCGCGAGCTCGCCGATGCCGGCCGCCGCGAGGAAATCCGCCACCTGCTGTCGCAACTGGAGCAATGACCCACCGATGCGCATCCTGCTGGTCGAGGATGACCCGAGCCTGGCCTCGGGCATCCGCCTGGCCCTCAAGCCAGAGCACTACACCGTGGACCATCTCGCCGATGGCGCCGTGGCACTCACCGCCCTGCAGGGCAGCGAACCCTTCGACGCGGTGATCCTCGACCTGGGCCTGCCTGGGCTCGACGGCATGCGGGTGCTGGAAGCCGTGCGGCGGGGCGGCAATCGGATCCCGGTGCTGGTGCTGACCGCCCGGGACGCCGTCGACGACCGCATCAAAGGCCTCGACGCCGGCGCCGACGACTACCTGGTCAAGCCCTTCGAGGTCGCCGAGCTCAAGGCACGCCTGCGTGCCCTGCTGCGCCGCAGCCAGGGCCAGGCCAGCCCAATGCTGGAGTGTCGCGGCATCCGCCTCGATCCCGCCAGCCGGGAGGTGTGCTATCGCGGCGAGGTGATCCCGCTCTCGCGCCGCGAGTTCACCCTGCTTCAGGAGTTCATGGGCCACCCCGGGCGAGTCTTCACCCGCGACACCCTGACCCGGCTGGTCTACGGCTGGGAGGAAGACGTGGAGAGCAACGCCATCGAGGTGCATGTCCACCACCTGCGTCGCAAGCTCTTCCCCGGCCTGATCCGCACCGTGCGCGGCATCGGCTATGTGCTGGACCGCGCGCCGCAGGAGGCCGAGGCGTGACCTCCATTCGTCGCCGAACCCTGGGACTTGTGCTGCTGGTGTTCGGGGTCAGCATGCTGGCCATCGGCCTGGTCAGCTATCGTTATGCTGCCCACGAGATCGAGGAGCTCTACGACGCCAGCCTGGCCCAGAACGCCCGCCTGCTGGAGGGCCTGATCCAGGCGCCGCTGCCAGACGACCAGCGCGAGGCGCTGCTGGCGAGCCTGGAGAGCGCAGTGGCGCGCGCCGAGCAGTCTGACAAGGAGCTCCCCGGTCACCGCTACGAGAGCAAGCTGGCCTTCCAGCTGTGGGAGGAAGACAGGCTGTTGCTGCGCTCGGCCAGTGCCCCGCCCGAGCCCTTCACCGAGGCGCCACCCGGCTATGCCAGCAGCCGGGTGGCCGGCCACGACTGGCGGGTCTATGTCCTCGACCTGCCCGAGCCGTCGCGGCGGGTGATGGTCGCCGAGCGCGACGACGTGCGCGGCGAGCTGACCCGCGCCGTGGCCCTGCGCACCCTGCTGCCGGACCTGGTCGGCCTGCCGCTGCTGGCACTGCTGCTGTGGTGGGCCGCCGGCTGGGGATTGCGGCCGCTGTCGCGGCTGGCCGCGGCGATCCGCCAGCGTGATCCCCACAACCTGCAGCCACTGGTGATGCGCCCCCTGCCCCGGGAGCTGGACACCATCGTCGGCGCCCTCAACCGGCTGCTGGAGCGCATCCGCGGGCTGCGGGTGCGCGAGAAGCGCTTCATCGCCGACGCCGCCCACGAGCTGCGCACCCCCCTGGCGGTGCTCGACCTGCACGCCCAGAACGCCCTGGCCACCGAGGACCCCGCCGACCGTCGCGAGGCGCTGGAGGAGCTGCGCCGCGGCGTGGCTCGCGCCACCCGGCTGGTCACCCAGCTGCTGACGCTGGCGCGCCTGGAGCCCGAGGAGGAGGAGCAGGAGGCGAGCGCCCGGATCGCCAGTGACCTGCTGGTCGAGGTTCGCGAGGCCCTGGCCGAGCTCTCGCCGCTGGCGGTGGGGCGCGGCCAGGCGCTGGATCTCACCGCGGACGAGGAGAGTGACTGGCGGTTGGCTACCGAACCCGGTGCCATCGCCACCCTGGTACAGAACCTGGTCGGCAACGCCCTGCGCTACACCCCGGACGGCGGCCGGGTAACGGTGAGCCTGGCGGCCGAGGCGACCCGACTGACGCTGCGGGTGGATGACCAGGGCCCGGGGATTCCCGCCGCGGAGCGCGAACGCGTTACCGAACGCTTCCATCGCGTCGGCCCCGGCGCCGGGGCCGGCCTGGGGCTCTCCATCGTCGAGCGCCTGCTGGCCCGCCATGGCGGCACCCTGCGCCTGGAGGAGGCGCCCGGCGGCGGCCTGCGCGCCGTGGCGACGCTGCCGCGGCGGCCCTCGCCAGACCCGGAAAAGTGAGGCGGGCCGCCGGCGATACCGGTGGCCCGTCTCGCTGAAGGCACGGCAAGGGATCACGCCATGCGCTTCAGGGTGTGGTCGCCCAGCCAGAACTGGTGCGCCAGGCTGGCCACCACATGACCGCCGATCAGCAGCCACAGCAGGTTGGCCAGTACCTCGTGGATCTCCTCGGCGGCCTCCTCCAGCCACTCGATTTCGGCACCGGGCGCAATCAGCGGCAGGCCGAAGAACTCCACGCCGTGGCCGCTGCCCAGGGCGACGAGCAGGCCGCTCACGGGGATCACCAGCATCGCCGCGTAGAGCGCCAGGTGCCCCAGCCGGGCTGCCCACTTCCAGTGCGCATGGGCCTCGAGCCGGCCGTGGTTGACCCGGCGCCACAGCAGCCGGAACATCAGCAGCCCCAGCAGCAGCACCCCCACGCTCTTGTGCAGCGCCATCGCCTCGCGCTCGCTCATCCCGACGATCTCCCCCAGCCACTCCGTGCCGAGCATCAGGAACAGCAGCGTAGCCATGCTCCAGTGAAGCGCCCGTGAGACGGCGCCGTAACGTTGTTCGGAATCCAGCCAGTTCATGTCGTCATCCTCCTCGGTCGATGGACGACGACCGTTGTACCGCACCCCGGCTGACGCCAGCCTTAACGCACCATTCATGCGCCATTCATCCTCACCCGGTGCCGCTCAACGATAGAAGCGCGACAGCGCCTGCAGCACCTCGCGGGAGACCTCGGGGGCCGGACGCACCTCCTCGAGCTCGTTCATGCGGTAGTCGTAGGCCTCGAAGGCGCCGGTCGGATGCACGGCGATCTGGTACTCCGGCAGCAGGATGCCGTAACCCATGTAGCTGCCGGAGAGCAGCCAGTCGCGTGGGGCACCGGGGGCGAGCAGGCTGCGCCCCAGGGTATAGCGCTCGGGGGCGGCCTCGCAGCCGAGCAGCTCCTCCAGCAAGGTCGGGGCGATATCGGCATGCTGGGTGCGCCCCTCGAGCACACCACCGGGGCGCCCCGGCAGGTGCATCACCAGCGGTACCTGGACCTGCTCCGGGGTGTAGTTGCTGCCGTGTCCCCAGTAGTTCCGCCCATGCTCGTTGAACGACTCGCCGTGATCCGAGGTGATCACCACCGCGGTATCGTCGAGCCTGCCGCGTCGCTCGAGGTCATCGAGCACCCGCCCGAGCTGCGCATCCACGTAGCGCGCCGCGGTACGGTAGCGATTCCAGTAGGGCTCGGGGTCGAAGTCGGGACCCAGCGCCATATGGTTGATCTGCTCCCAGTAGGGAGTGAAGCGCGGGAAGTCGGGGGGATGGCTGTAGCCATGCACGGCGTCGTAGAAGAGGAAGCCGAAGAACGGCGTGGCATCGGGCGCCTCCGCCGAGCTCTCCATCCAGGCCAGCCAGTCGTCGGTGATCTGCCGGTCACGCTCCCAGGGCTCGCCCTGGGCCGGCGTCAGCGAGACGTCTTCCAGGCCGGCGAAGACATTGCGGTCAAAGGCGGGGCTCACCAGGGTCGCCGAGGAGAGTACCTGGAAACGATAGTCGGCGGCCTCGAGCTTCTCCATCAGCACCGGCGGCGTCTGGCCGCCGGTGAAGGCATCCCAGTAGGTGACCGGCAGGCCATAGAAGAGGCTGAACACCCCCGCCTTGGTGGAGTTGCCCCCACTGAAATGCTCGGCGGCCCGGTACCAGCCGGAGCGGTTGGCGTAGCGACTCAGGTTGGGCATCACCTCGGGGCTCAGCAGGTCATGGCGCACGCTGTCCAGCACCACCAACAGCAGGTTGTGGGGCGCGGCCGACGGCGAGCAGCTCAGCGGCGCCGAGGGATAGGCCAGGTCATGGGCCTTTCCCTGTGCCGCCTCCAGCTCCACCCGGTCGCGCACCGCCTGGGGGTCGACCCAGCCCCGCTTGACGAACAGGCGCTTGGCAGTGGCGGGATAGAACAGCGGCACATGGCGGGTCATGCCGGTGATGTCGCGGTCGTAGTGGGCGTCGGCCCAGGCGTGCCAGCCGTGCACCCCGAGCAGGGCCAGCAGGCCGAGGGCGAGTGCCGGCAGCACCGGCCGCGACAGTGGGCGCCGCTTGAGCCATAACCCCAGGGCCCCCTGCAGCGCCAGCATCGCCAGCACCCCGCCGATGGCCAGGCCCCAGGCCAGCCAGGAGAAGCTGAAGACGTCGCCGCCAGCGTTGACCAGCAGGTCGAGGATGAAACCGCTCAGGTGGAAGCGGTACTGGGCGTAGACGAAGGTGTCGAGCAGCAGCACCAGCTGCAGCAGGCCGGCCCACAGGGTGGTGACCAGCCACAGCCAGGGCGCCCGAAGCAGCGGGGCCAGCAGCAGCAGCGGCAAGGCCCCAAGCCACACCAGCAGCCCGATATGGCCGAGGAACACCAGCAGCAGGTAGCCCCACTGCTCGGCGCCCTCGGGAGCCATGTAGGGGAGGTAGCGCAGGCTGATCAGCCAGGCGAGCAGCAGGTTGGCAAGGGTCCAAGCGCCCAGCCAGCGCCAGCGATGGAGAAGGGATGCAAGCATGTGATGGCCACGATCATGAAAGGGCCCGACACCAAGCCGCGATACACGGCCTGTCGGGTGGTGGAAAGATACCGGGATCGGCGTCGTCACACTCTGGTCATGCCACCTTAAGCAATCCTTAAGGAAGGCGCGCCACAGTCATGGTGCATGCTGATACCGCCGCAACCCGAGGCAACACCATGACCCGGAGTCCGATAATGACACTCGCAGACACCCTCGTCGCCGAGAATCGCGCCATCGTGCCGCTGCTGCTCATTGGCCTGGCGTTGCTGGCCCTGGGCGTGCTGGCCGCCGGCTGGGACCCCATCGAGCTGCCACTGGGGCTCGCCGCCCTGGGCACCCTGGCGCTCGTCCTGCTCACCCCCGAGCGCTGGCAAGGCGAGGAAGCACGGGACACCGTCAACAGCCTGGTACTGGCCAGCCTGATCACCCTGGCGGGCTTCCATGTGATGGCGTGAACCTCGCTGCTCGAGCGCCTCGCCAGAGGCATTGCCCGGCCTTTACAGTCCTCCCCGGGACGTGGATAGTGTGGCTCGACGACAGGGGCGCCGCGGCACTCGCCGTGGCTGAGACGCACCCTTGGAACCTGACCCGGATCATGCCGGCGTAGGGAGTCGTGCAGCCCGCCCCGCCGCCTGCACCTCCCGCGCCCGGGAGGAACGATGACCACTGCCACCCGCGGCCCGATCGACCCCGCCGCCCATCTCGCTCGCCTGCGCGAGCGCGCACCACTGATTCACAACATCACCAATCTGGTGGCCATGAATCCCATGGCCAACGTGCTGCTGGCCCTGGGCGCCTCGCCCGCCATGGTGCACGCCCGCGAGGAGGCCGCCGAGTTCGCCGCCCTCGCCGATGCCCTGACGGTGAATATCGGCACCCTCTCCCCCCACTGGGTCGAGGCCATGGAGGAGGCCGCCGTGGCCGCACGGCTGTCGGGCAAGCCCTGGGTGCTGGACCCGGTGGCGGTGGGCGCCACCGCCTACCGCCGCGAGACGGGCAGCCGCCTGCTGGAGCGACGCCCCACGGTGATCCGCGGCAACGCCTCGGAGATCCTGGCCCTGGAGCACCAGGGCAGCGGCGGGCGCGGCGTGGACAGCAGCGATCCCACCGAAGCCGCCGAGCAGGCCGCCGTGGCCCTGGCGCGCCGCATTGATGCCGTGGTGGCGGTGACCGGCGAGGTCGACCTCGTGACCGACGGCCGGCGCCTCGCCCGCATCCCGGGCGGCCATGCGCTGATGCCCCGGGTCACCACCCTGGGCTGCGCGCTCACCGGCGTGGTCGCCGCCTTCCTGGTGGGCGCAAAGGATCCCTTCGCGGCCAGCGTGGCGGCACTCGCCTGCTACGGCGAGGCGGGACGCCGCGCCGGTGAGGTCGCCAACGGCCCCGGCAGCTTCGCCGTGGCCTTCCTCGATGCCCTCTACGCCCTCGACCACGACCAGCTTGCCACCCTGCCCACCCTGGAGGTGACCGATGCGCCTTGACCTCTCCCTCTACCTCATCACCGACCCCGCCCTGTGCGCCGGCCACGGCCTGGTGGAGACCGCAGTGGCCGCGGTGCGCGGCGGTGCCACGATGATACAGCTGCGCGACAAGCACGCCTCGAACGGCGAGATGATCGACCAGGCGCGACGGCTCAAGGCGGCGCTGGCCGGCAGCGGCGTGCCGTTGATCATCAACGACCGCCTGGCAGTGGCGGTGGAGAGCGGTGCCGACGGCCTGCATATCGGCCAGGATGATGGCGAGGTGACCGAGGCCCGAGCGGCCCTCGGCGAGCAGGCGATACTGGGGCTCTCGGTGCAGACCCTGGCGCAGATGGCACGCATCGACGCCGAGCACCTCGACTACCTGGGACTCGGCCCGGTATTCGCCACCCCCAGCAAGCATGACCACGCCGAGCCGCTGGGCTTTGCGGGGCTGGCCACCCTGGTGGCGGCGAGCCCCCTGCCCAGCGTGGCCATCGGCGGCCTCACGGTCGAGCACCTTACGGCGACGCGCCAGGCCGGTGCCGACGGACTGGCGGTGATCTCGGCGATCTGCGGCATGCCGGACCCCGAGGCCGCGGCGCGGGCCTTCTTCTCCCGAGGCTGAACTCATCCCGGGACAAGGCCAGGACGTGCAGCAACGGCTGGGGATCAGGCGGTGGGGCGCCGCTTGAGCGAGGTGCGCCCCTCGCGATAGGCGATGGCCAGGCCACTGCCGATGATCAGCACGCTGCCCACGAACACCCAGAGGTCCGGCATCTCGCCCCAGAACCACCAGCCCAGCAACACCGCCCACAGCATGGCGGTGTAGTCGAAGGGGGCGGCAATGGCCGCCGGGGCGTGGCGGAAGGCCAGGGTGATGAAGGCGGTGGCCCCCACCCCGAACACCCCGGCGCCGAAGAAGCCCAGCCAGTGCCAGGGCTGGGGTGACTGCCATACCCAGGGCAGCAGCAGCCCGGTGAGCACGAAGGGCACCACGGTCATATGGAAGACCATGGCCCAGAGATGCTCGCTGCCGCCCCAGCGGCGCGCGGTGATCAGCATCAGCGCATAGAAGAGCGCCGCTCCCACCAGCACCAGCGATCCCGGATGGAACGCCTCTCCCCCGGGGCGCACCACGATCAGCACGCCGACGAAGCCCACCAGCGAGGCGGCCAGTACCGGCCCCTCGATGCGCTCGCCGAGGAGCGGCACCGAGAGCAGGGTCACGAACAACGGCGCCACGAAGGCGATGGCCGTGGCCTCGGCCAGGGGCAGCAGGGTCAGGCCCAGCACGAAGCAGCCCATGGTGCCGGTGTAGATCAGCCCGCGCAGCAGATGAATGCCGGGGCGCCGGGTGCGCAGCTTGCGCAGGCCTCCGGCAAAGTGCGCCAGCAGCGCGATCAGCGGCAGCGAGACCAGGGTGCGGAAAAAGATGATCTGCAGCGGCGAGTGCACCTCACCGAGCCACTTCGAGATGGCGTCGCCGATGGCCAGGCAGAGCACGCCCAGGCACATGAAGCCGATTCCCTTGAACGACGCTGTCATCACGACTCCCCTTCCGATCACCCGGTGTGGCAAAAGCACCACCCCGCCGACCGAAGGCCGACGGGGTGGTTATCTAGGTCAGGCTAGAAGGTTCGCAGACGAACGGCAAGGCCTAGAGGCTGGCGTTGACCACCATGCAGTCGATGCCATCCCGGGCCAGGCTGCGGCAGGCGCGGTAGGCCTGATTCTCGTCGAGGTTGACCAGGCGGGCACGGAACAGCGGCTGCGGCCCCGGCGCCTCGTGGATGTCCACGCGGGCATTGGTCAGGTCGCTGGCCAGGCGGTCGGCGGCACGGCCGGCCAGGCTGCGGGCATTGTCGGCGTTGCTGAAGGCCCCCACCTGGACGCCCCAGCCTCCCGAGCCGCTGCGACCTACCGGCTCGAGACGCTGGCTGGTGCGGCTGACCGGCTCGTCGGCCTGGGAGATCAGCTCGCGGATCGGGTCGTTGGCCGAGCCCTGGGCGGTCTCGGGCAAGGCTGACGTCGCACGGGGCAGCGGCTCGGGGGCCTCCAGGCTGGCCAGCTGGGGTGCTGGTTCTGGCTCCAGGCGCTCCACGACGCGGGGTGCCGGTTCGGGTGCCTGGCGGCTGGCCACCTGCACCGCCGGCCGAGACGCCGGTACCGCCGGACGCGAGGCGGGAACCGCTGCGGGCGTCGCCTGGGGCAGGGTCATGCGCTCGCCGGAGAAGTCGGCCTGGGCCACCCAGTCGCCGCGCCCGAACAGCGAGGCCCGCACGAAGCCGCGGTCCAGCAGGTCCGCCATATGGGCATCACGGGAGGCCGCGGTGAAGCCGCCCATCACCACCGATACCAGCCGGCGGCCATTGCGCACCGCCGAGGTGGCCACGTTGAAGCCCGAGGCGCGAATGAAGCCGGTCTTCAGGCCATCGGCGCCGGCGTACTTGTCGAGCAGGCGGTTATGCCCGGTGATGGTCTTGCCCTTCCAGTTGAAGCTGGTGCGCGAGAAGTAGTGATAGTACTGCGGGAAATCCTGCATCAGCCGCAGCGACAGGGTGGCCATGTCGCGGGCGGTGGTGGTCTGCCCGGCGTCGGGCAGGCCGTTGGCATTGCGGAAGGTGGTGCGCGTCATGCCCAGCTCGCGGGCCTTTTCGGTCATCATGCGCGCGAAGTGGGTCTCGCTGCCGCCCAGGGCCTCGGCCACCACCACGGCCACATCGTTGGCCGACTTGATCACCAGCGCCTGGATGGCGGTCTCCACCGGAATCGTCGAGCCGGCCTTCACATAGAGCTTGGAGGCCGGCTTGGAAGCCGCATAGGAGGAAACCGGTAGCGCGTGACCGAGGCTCAGACTACGCCCCTCGAGGGCCTCGAACAGCAGGTAGAGGGTCATCATCTTGGTCAACGACGCCGGATAGCGAGTCTCCTCGGCGTTGGCGGCGTGGAGGATCTCGCCACTCTCCACGTCGACGACGATGGCAGCATAACGAGGATTGGCCTGTGCCACCCCGGCCAGCAGCATCGCCAGGCTCACCAGCAGCCCGAACGCCAACAGCCGTGAGCGGCCCATGGCCATGTTCGCGGTCACCATACTCTTGCTCCCTCGAATGTCCCGATATCGCTTTTCTTGAGGCTTCTAAAGCCATTATGGCCGGCATGCCGGCGCTGTACAGCGCGAATCGGCAAAAAAACTCGACTTCCACAATCCTCAGCCCGCCAGCCGAGACGCCCCCAGCCAGACCAGCCGCAACGCCAGCAGGGTCAGGGCCCACTTGAACAACGTATCGAAGCGGTGCTCGGAGAGCCGCCGGAGCAGACGCAGGCCCAGCCAGGTACCGATGAAGCCCGAGGCGACCATGGCCAGCATCAGCCCCAGCCAGTCGCGGAACACGAAGCCGGCCATGCCGAACACGAAGGCCTTGGTCAGGTGCTGGGCACTCATGCAGGCCGAGAAGGTCGCCACCTTGGCCAGCCGGTCGCTCTGCCCCTGCTTGATGAAGGCCGCCACCATGGGCCCGCTGGCGCCCACCAGGCTGGAGAGCAGGGTGGTCAGGGCGCCGGCCAGCAGTACCCCGACGCGCCCCAGCGCCCGCTTGGGCAGTCCCGGCCCCCAGCAGCTGTAGAGCACAAAGGCGGCGATAGACAGCTCCAGCAGCCCGGCGGGCAGGCGCACCAGCAGCCAGGCCGCGGCCAGGGCGCCCAGCACCACCCCGGGCAGGAAGGCCGCGATCACCGTGCGATCGACATGGCGCCAGGTGAGCGCCACCCGTCCGACGTTGGAACCGGTCTGCACCATGCCGTGAACCGGTATCAACGCCGCCGCCGGCATCACCTGGGCCAGCGCCATGATCAGCAGCAGTCCGCCCCCGACTCCCACTGCCGCGGTGAAGGCCGAGGTGAACACCGAGATCAGGATCAGCAGCAGGTTGATGCCGGCGGAGAGCGGCGAAAGAAGGTCGAGCAGCGTCATCGGGGCTCCCGGCGGGGGTGAATGGCGAAGGGAATGACGCCATAGGGTAGCGAGAGGCCAGCGAGAAATCTCCCCGAGCCTCCTGGTGACAGGGCTAGTCCAGGCCGGCCCCATAAATGACGCATCAAGCCAAACGAATGTCGCTTTAGGTCAACTTTTCCGAGCCAAGGCTGACCACACTAGGCGGGACACCTCCTCCGCCACAGAGGCAAGACATGAACCGCAACGTGATCCTGACCTGCGCCGTCACCGGCGCCGGCGACACCACCGCCAAGAACCCCAATGTGCCCGTGACCCCGCAGCAGATCGCCGACGACTGTATCGCGGCCGCCAAGGCGGGCGCCAGCGTGGCGCATATCCACGTGCGCGACCCCGAGACCGGTGGCATCAGCCACTCCGTGGACCACTTCCGCGAAGTGATGCAGCGGGTGCGCGAGGCGGACGTCGACATCGTCATGAACATCACCGCCGGCGGTGGCGGCGACTGGATCCCCGACGCCGAGGACCCCACCCGGGGCGGCCCGGGCAGCGACATCCAGACCCCGCGCCAGCGCCACGAACCGGTGGGCGAGCTGCTCCCGGAGCTCTGCACCCTCGACTGCGGCAGCCTCAACTTCGGCGACATGGTCTACGTGAACCCCGCCGACTGGCTGCGCGAGCACGCCCGACTGGTGCAGGCCGCCGGGGTCAAGCCGGAGCTGGAGTGCTTCGACCTGGGCCACGTCTGGTTCGCCCGTCAGCTTCAGCAGGAGGGCCTGATCGACGGCGACCCGCTCTACCAGCTCTGCCTGGGCATCCCCTGGGGCGCCGAGGCGGACCCCGAGACCATGCTGGCGATGCGCAACAAGCTGCCGGAGAACGCCAACTGGGCGGCCTTCGGCATCGGCCGCCACCAGATGCCCATGGCGGCCCAGGCGGTGCTACTGGGCGGCCATGCCCGGGTCGGCCTGGAGGACAACCTCTACCTGGAGAAGGGGGTGCTGGCCACCAACGCCCAACTGGTGGAGAAGGCCGCCGGTCTCTTCGAGAACCTCGGCGCCCGCGTCATGACCCCGGCCGAGACCCGCGCCCAGCTCGGGCTGCGCGACCCGAACACCGGCAAGGTCGTCGAGAGCATCGCAGGAGGTGAGGCATGAGCCAGCAGCTCTCCGTAATCGGCACCGGGGTGATCGGCAACGGCTGGATCGCCCGCGCCCTGGCGCGCGGCTGGGACGTGGTGGCCTTCGACCCGGACCCCGAAGCCCCGGCGCGTACCCGCGCCTTCGTCGACAATGCTTGGGCCTCGCTCGAGCGCCTGGGCCTGGCCGAGGGCGCCAGCCCCGCACGGCTGACCTTCGTGGATAGCCTCGAGCAGGCGGTGGTCGGCGCCGACCTGATCCAGGAGAACGTGCCGGAGCGCCTGCCTCTCAAGCAGGAGATCCTCGCCGCCATCGACGCCGCGGCGGAAGAGCACGTGGTCATCGGCTCCTCCACCTCCGGCTTCAAGCCCAGCGACCTGCAGCAGGATTGCGCCAAGGCGCCCGGCCGGGTGATCGTCGCCCACCCCTTCAACCCGGTCTACCTGCTGCCGCTGGTGGAGCTGGTCGGTGGCGCAGCCACCGAGCCCGCGCAGGTCGAGCGCGCCCAGTCGCTCTACCAGGTGCTGGGCATGCGTCCGCTGGTGGTGCGCCGCGAGATCGAGGGTCATATCGCCGACCGCCTGATGGAGGCGCTGTGGCGCGAGGCGCTGCATCTGGTCAACGATGGCGTGGCCACCACCGAGGAGATCGACGCCGCCGTGGTCTATGGCTGCGGGCTGCGCTGGTCGCTGATGGGCACCTTCCTCACCTTCCACCTGGCCGGGGGCGAGCAGGGCATGCGCCATATGCTCGAACAGTTCGGCCCGGCACTGAAACTGCCCTGGACCAAGCTCGAGGCCCCCGAGCTTACCGACACCCTGATCGACCGGGTCGTCGAGGGCTGCGAGCACCAGGCCGCCGGCCGCCCGGTGGCCGAGCTCGACCGCCGCCGCGACGACTTCCTGGTGGAGCTGCTCGACCTGGTGCAGAAGTACTGGCCCGAGGCCGAGGGCCTGGAGGGACGCATCTGATGGTGATCCTGGAGAGCCGTGTCGCCCCCGAGTGGGTCGACTACAACGGCCATATGAACGACGCCGAGTACGCCCGGGTCTTCTCCCTGGGCGTGGAGGCGCTGATGGACCGTATCGGGCTGGACGCCGCCGGCCGCGACCGGCACGGCTATACGATCTACACCCTGGAGACCCACCTCTGCTATCGCCACGAGGCCCACGAGGAGCAGCCACTGCGCGTCGCCCTGACCCTGCTGGATCGTGACGCCAAGCGGCTGCACGTCTTCTTCGAGCTTCTCGATGTAGACGGAAACCTGCTTGCCACCAGCGAACAGATGCTGATGGGCATGGGCCAGGAGAGCGGCCGTCCGGCGCCCTTCCCCGCCGAGATCGAGTCCGTCATCGCCACGCTGCCCCACGCCGCACGGGACGCCTGGCCGACACTCGCCGGGCGCACCATCGGCATTCGCCGCTGACCCGGCATTCGTCACTAACCCGGTCACGAACGCCATAAGGGATCGGCTGCCCCTTGCCGGGCAGCCGGGCGGGATCGCCGGCCCGAGGACCGGCCCAGGAGGACACGACTATCGCTACGCCAACTCCCCCATCGCATAAAGCCGACGCTCATATCGAACTCGATACCGACTACATGGTCACCGAGCTCGCTCAGGGCGGTTTCTTCCAGGGCATGCACCGCGGCATGACCCTGACCTCCGCCGCCCTGGTGCTGGCCTTCGTGCTCTTCACCGGGTTCGGCTCCGATACCGCCGGCAGTGTGTTCGGTGCCGCCCGCGCCTGGATCGAGAGCACCTTCAGCGGCTACTACCTGGTCACGGTGATGCTGCTGCTGACGGTGTGCGCCTTCATCGTGCTCAGTCGCTATGGCAGCGTACGCCTGGGACCCGATGATAGCCGCCCGGAGTTCAGCAACTTCGCCTGGTTCTCGATGTTGTTCTCCGCCGGTATCGGTATTGGCATCCTGTTCTTCGGTGTCGCCGAGCCGGTCTTCTACCTCGATGACACCGGCGCCTTCGGCTATCCCAACAATCCCCATGCCGACATGGCCGGGGCCGCCGCCATCGGCCATGAGCGCGCCATCGACGCCCTTCGGGTCACGGTCTTCCACTGGGGGCTCCACGGCTGGGCGATCTACGTCATCGTCGGCATGTCGCTGGCCTACTTCGCCTATCGCAAGGGCCTGCCGCTGGCGCTGCGCTCGGCCCTCTACCCCTTCATCGGCGAGCGCATCTTCGGTCCTCTGGGCCACCTCTTCGATATCCTTGGCGTGCTGGGCTGTGTCTTCGGTGTGGCCACCTCCCTGGGCCTCGGCGTCAGCCAGATGGCGGTGGGGCTGGAACGCCTGATGGGCATCGGCGCCGGCCTGGATACCCAACTGATCCTGATCGCCCTGATCTCGATGGTCTCGATCCTCTCGGCGGTGACCGGGGTACGCCGCGGCATCCGGATGATCTCCGAGCTCAATATCTGGACCTCGCTGTTCGTGGTCGGGGTCTTCCTGATCGGCGGCCCAACCCTGTGGCTACTCAGCGCCTTCGGCGAGACCCTGCTCGACTACGCCGTCAACTTCATCCCCATGGGCCTGTGGTTCGCCGACGACCCCGCTAACGTGGAGTGGCAGCAGGGCTGGACCATCTTCTACTGGGGCTGGTGGCTGGCCTGGGCCCCCTTCGTCGGGCTGTTCATCGCGCGCATCTCGAAAGGCCGTACCCTGCGCGAGTTCGTCCTCGGCGTGCTGCTGGTGCCGACCCTGATCATCTTCGTGTGGCTGATCATCTTCGGCGGCAACGCCATGTATCAGGAGCTCAATGCCGCGGGCGGCCCGGGCAGCGCCGGCATCATCGAACTGGTCAACGCCTGGCAGCTACCTGCGGCGCTGTTCGCCACCGCCGATGGCATCGTCGGCACCGGCACCTTCGGCTGGCTGCTCTCGGCGATGATGGTGTTCCTGCTGATGAGCTGGTTCGTCACCTCATCCGACTCCGGCACCCTGGTGCTGACCACCATCCTGTCACTGGGAGACGAGGAGCCACCCCGCCGCTTCCGGGTGTTCTGGGGCGTGGTGATCGGCCTGGTGGCCGCGGTGCTGCTGGTCGCCGGCGGCCTCACCGCCCTGCAGACCGCACTGATCGCCGCCGCCCTGCCACTGAGCTTCGTCATCCTGGTGATGACCGCCGGCGTGCTGCTCTCGCTGGTGCGCGAGACCCTCGACGCGCGGCGCCGAGCCGCCGCCAAACCCATCTCCGCACGACAAGGAGATTCCCATGATCGCTGACCTGCCCCTGACGCCTGACTACGACGCCTGGCCCATCGAAGCAGCTATCATTGCAGTGGAGAGCGACCCACAGCTGGTCACGGTGCGCTGGAACGACGGCCGCGAGAGCCGCTACCACGGTATCTGGCTGCGCGAGAACGCCGCCGATGACTCCACCATCAACCCGGCCACCCGGGAGCGTATCCTGGATCTCTCCGCCCTGCCCGCCTGGCCCACGATCACCGATGCCAAGGTCGATGAGGCCGGCGCCCTCTGTGTGACCTTCGCCTCCGAGCAGCGCCGCCTGCGCTTCCACCCCGGCTGGCTGCGCGCCCATGACTACGACAACGGCGAGGATCCCGAGGCGCCGCTGGTGCCGGTGACGACCTGGCAGGGCGGCGAGGACAAGGTGCCGGACAGCCTTGAGGCTGCCGGGCTACTCGACACCGAGCCGGGCAGCGAGGCCGAGGAGGCGATCCTCGCCCCGGCGCTGGAAAGCGTTCTCGCCAAGGGACTGGTACGCCTGCGCCATCTGCCCACCGAACCCGGCTCGCTGGAGGCCATCGCCCGACGCATCGGCCCGGTGCGCCCCACCAACTTCGGCCTGTTGTTCGACGTCAAGGCCAAGCCGGACCCGGACTCCAACGCCTATACCTCCATCGCCCTGCCGCCGCACACCGACCTGCCGACCCGCGAGTACCACCCGGGCCTGCAGATGCTGCACTGCCTGGAGAACAGCGTGGAAGGTGGTCAGGCGGTGATGCTCGACGGCTTCGCCGTAGCCGAGGCGCTGCGCGAACGCGACCCCGAGGCCTTCGCCACCCTGACCCGGGTGCGCTGGTGTTTCGCTAACACTGCCCGCACCACCGACTACGTCTGGTACTCGCCGATGATCCGCCTGGATGAACGCGGTGAGCTGCTTGAGGTGCGCATCGCCGACTTCCTGCGCGGCCCACTGCAGACGGACTTCGAGGAAGTGGAGCCGGCATACCGGGCCCTGATGACCCTGCAGGCGATGCTGCGCGAGCCCGAGTTCGCCCTGCGCTTCACCTATGAGCCCGGAGACCTGGTGATATTCGACAATCGCCGGCTGCTGCATGCCCGCGACGCCTTCGAGGGCGACAGCGGCCACCGCTGGCTGCAGGGCTGTTACATGGAACGCGACGAGATCCGCTCACGCTACCGCCTGGTGCAGCGCTCTCGGCGCCAGCGGAGAATTACCCGAGAATGAGCTGCCTTAGCCATTGGCCGGCAGTTGACGCACCTCGCGCGGCGACTGGCCGTAGTGTTCCCTGAAGGCGCGAGAGAAGCTGGACGCAGACGAGAAGCCACAGGCGAGGCCCACCGCCAGCACGTCGAGATCGGTCTCGACAAGGAGTTGGTGGGCTCGCTCCAGGCGCAGACCTAGGTACCAGCCCTGGGGCGTGCTGGCGAGGTGCTGCGCAAAGAGCCGCTGCAGCTGGCGGGAGGTAATCCCGCAGCGGCGGGCAATTTCGCCAAGCGCCAACGGCGCCTCGAGATGGCGCTCCATCAATGCCACCGCCTGCACCAGACGGCGGTTATGAGTGCCCAGGCGACGTGCCAGGGCCATGCGTTGCTGGTCGCTGCGGCTGCGTAGCCGGTCATGAATCAGCTGCTCGGAGACATCCAGTGCCAGGCGGGTGCCGTGACGTCGGGCGATCACCTCCAGGGCCATGTCCATGGCAGCGGCCCCGCCGGCGCATGAAAAACGCCGCGGACCCAGCTCGAACAGTTCGTCGGACGTCTCGATGGCAGGGAAGCGTTCACGGAAGGCGGGCAGGCTCTCCCAGTGCAGGGTGACCCGCTCTCCCTTCAGCAGGCCGGCGGCGGCGAGCAGGAAGCAGCCAGTATCGAGCCCGCCCAGGGTACAACCGGCCTGGTCCAGCCGATGCAGCCAGGCCATCAGAGGCCGGCTCAGATGTGCCTCGGGCTCGAAGCCGCTGCACACAGCCAGGGATGGCAGTGCATGAGGTTCACCGGCCGGCCGGTCGACCAGCAGGGTCATGCCGTTACTGGCGGTGACCGGCTCACCGTCGACCCCGAACAGTGTCCAGTCGAACAGTGGCCGCCCACTGATGCGATTGGCGATGCGCAGCGGCTCCACCGCAGAGAAGAAGGCCATCATCGAGAAGCGCGGCAGCAGCAGGAAGCCGATCAGCTCGGGTAGTGGGCCCTGGTAGTGCAGGCGCATGGCTGGCTCCTCAATGCGGTTTCACCACGATCAACATGACACTGAGGTAGTACCTTGTGCTTCTAGAAAGAACCTCTTCCACAATGACGGAAGAGAGTGCCGAATCAAGTGTCATGGCTTTTACCATGTAACTGCTCATCCGAGACTTGGTACCTGATCGGCATTCCGGACCAAGAAATACTCGACATCCTAAGGGATGTAACGTCTCCAGAAAGCCGGATAGGAACCTGACAAACAGACCAAGACCATTATTTGCAGCATAATGATTACATGAGAAGTTCATGGGGAGAGAAATCACAAAAAGTTTCATCGAAGTCTCTCTCACTGCGATGAGCACAGTCTCTGCCCAGCGCACCGACGGTGACATGACCGTACACACGTCTAAAAAGCGATGCTTCTCCACAACCTAATATGGGGAAAGATTACCGGGAACATGATCAAATAAGCACGTTTCCGGCAGTCGTGATTTCATCTTTCACACGCAAGAGTGAAGCGTTTCACAACCATCTATCCCAGAGTTGCTTGCGAATAGGCATTCCAGCCAACGATGCCGCCTACTGGCAAGTCACATGAACCATCAACGTGCAGATTCAACCATTATACCGAGGTGTTCGACACCATCCACCTGAGCAGCAGGGGCAACAGCAACACGAGCAGAGTGATGCGCAGCAAGTGGTGGGTGGTGACGAAGGCAGGATCGATGCCGAGGCTCAGTGCCACAAGGCTAAGTTCCGGTGCACCACCCGGCATGTAAGCGAGTAACGCTGCCGCCGCGGAGTATCCGGTAAGTAAATGCCCCACCCAGGCAGCCGCAAGGGCCACTAGCAGCAGCACCAGCGCCTGGATCACCGCCATCAACAATGCATGTCCCACTTCGGCAAGCCGAGTGCCGGCAAAGCGGCCGCCTACCGAGATACCGATCACCACCTGCACGAGAGCGATTATCAGAGGAGGCACCGCGGCATGGGTCAGGCCAGTGAGATGAAGTGCCGCAGAGGCGAGTGCCGGGCCAAACAGCAACGGGCTGGGCAGGTGTAAGCGTTTCCCCATCCACATACCGCCTAACCCCGCCAGCACCAGCCACGCGATGTCGGCGGGTGCCGGCACCCACAGCCATTGCGACAAGGTCGGTGTGGCGCTGCCGACATCAACATGCCCGATGAAATGCAGCGCGGGCGGTATGGCGACCAGAAGGACCAGGATGCGAACGGCATGTGTAATGCCTATGATCCGAAGATCCGCTCCGGAGGTGATCGCCATCACCGTTACCGTTGATACGCCGCCTGGCACCCCCGAATAGAGCGCGGTCTCCCAGGAGTGCCCCGCTACGCGGCAGGAGAACCATACCGAGAAGGCCATCATCACTGCCGTGGCGATCAGCATGATGGCAAGGCTGGCACCCCACAGCGTCGCCTCACCGGTCATATCCGGTGTAAATGCCGAACCCAGCATGACGCCGATGACGACCAGCACCCCCTTGCGTCCGGTGCGAGGTGACTTCAGCGGAACGCCCGCCAGGGACGCGGCTGTCGTGGTGATCATGGAGCCAAGCAACCATGGGAGCGGCAGCTGAATCCAGTACGCCACCCCGCCTCCGACAAGTCCCAGCATCAGGGTGGGCAGGAATCGGCCGAGTGGCCCCAACCATTTCAACAGTAGAGCCTTCACTCTCACATCACTCCACAAAAAAGCCCCGGCCGCCATGCAGAACAGGCCGGGGCTGCCATCAGTATCTGGCCCAGCAAGATTCGATACCACTCACTATTTAGTGGTAGGCATCAGCCTTGGCAAAAGCTTAGGTAACAACCAAGGCAGCACCAGAAGGGATGCAGCGGCGATCCACAGGCCAAGCGAGATACCCGACTGCCATAGAATACCCATATCGCCACCGCTGATTGACAGGGCTCGTCGCAAGTTCTGCTCCATCAATCCGCCCAGAACATAGCCAAGAATTACCGGTGCCAGGGAGAAGCCAAGCTTCCTCAGCAAGTAACCGAACACGCCGATGATCAGCATCAGGTAGATGGCAAACAGGTCAGAGTGCAGCTGATAGACACCGACGAATGCCAGGATGGCAATCGCGGGCACCAGCACCCATCGCGGGATAGTCAACACGCGAGCAAAGACGCCCGCTAGCGGCAGATTGAGGGCCAAAAGCACCACATTGCCGATGTAGAGCGAGGCGATGAGGCCACCAGCCACTTCTGGACGCTCGGTGAACATCATCGGCCCCGGGGTAATGTTGTAGAGCATCAGCGCCCCAAGCAGTACCGCGGTGGTACCGGAACCAGGAATGCCGAGAGTCAGCATGGGCACAAATGAGCCGGCCGCGGCCGCATTGTTGGCAGCCTCAGGCGCCGCCAGCCCGCGCATGTTGCCGGTCCCGAAGGTGTTGTCTTTGTCGGATAAGCGCTTCTCTGTGGTATAGGAGACCGCGCCGGCTACCGAGGCGCCGGTTCCCGGCAAGACTCCAATGATAAAGCCAATCAGCCCCGAGCGACCCATTGTCCACTTGCAGGCCAGAACTTCCTTGAGGCTGACAAAGACACGTCCTAGTGGTGGCAGCGTGCCGTCGCTGTCCTGGCGATGTGCATGTTCGAGCATCAACAGGATTTCACTGATCGCAAACAAGCCGATGATCATCACCACGAAATCGATGCCGTCATAGAGCTCAGGCATACCGAAGGTATAGCGCAGCACACCACTCCCTGAGTCGACCCCCACGGTAGCAATCAGCACACCCAGCACCGCCCCAATCGCGGTCTTGACAGGATCCTTGCCCATCATCACCGACATCGAGGAGAAGGCGAACACCATCAGGGCAAAAAACTCTGCCGGGCCAAACATGACGGCCACTTCAGCCAACAGCGGAGCGAACAGCGTCAGGCCAATGATGGCGATGGTGGCACCGACGAATGAGCTTACGGCCGAAAGTCCTAGCGCCGGGCCAGCTAGTCCCTTCTGTGCCAGTGGATAGCCATCCAGAGTGGTCATCACAGCGCCGGCATCGCCGGGAACGTTGAGCAGGATACTCGACATTCGGCCGCCATATTCGGCACCGGTGTAGACAGCTGCCAACAGAATAAGCGATGACTCGGCTGGCAATCCCAGCGTATAGGCCAGTGGCATCAGAATGGCGATGCCATTGATGGGCCCGATACCCGGCAAGGCCCCAAACAGGGTTCCAAGCAAGGCGCCGAGTAAGGCCAGGCCCAGGTTGAGAGGGGTCAGCGCAACACCGAAGCCCTCGATCAGGAAATCGAACATCTCAGCGGTCCTTTAGATGAAGGCGTCGAACCAGTGGCCAGCAGGCAAAGAGATACCGAGGCCAGAAGTGAACAGAAAATAACCGGCTATCGACATCACCACACCGGTGATCAACGCCTTTCCCCATGTCGCACCAAACAGCCGTGCCAGCGCCATGACGACCATCAGCGACGAGGCGATGAAGCCCAGTTGCGTGAACAGCACGGCGTAGACCAACAGCAGCACCAGCACTAGCAGCAACCGGAGTGCCAGTGCCCGGTGCGGCCAGTGTCCATCGGGGCCAGGACGAAAGATCAATACCAGTGACAGAAGCGCCAGCAGAATTCCAAGGCCCAACGGAAAGGCCTTGGGGCCAACGGGCTCGTAGCTGAAGGGAACTTCAAGCTGAAAGGCCTGGGCGGCGATAAACGCCGCCAGACCGATCAGGGCAACTCCCAGCACTCGGTCGGCGGCGATCCTCATTTGGTCAGACCCACTTCTTCAGCCAGTCCCTTGAACTCGGCAACCTGCTCCTTGACGTAGGTGTCGAAATCCTCACCAAAGCGGGACATCGGGAACAGGCCACGAGCCTCGCGCAGCTCAGCGAAGGCAGGGGCATCTGCCAACTCCTGCATGCGCTTTACCCAGGCGGCATAGGCCTCATCACTGACTTCGGGGCCCATGTAGTAGCCACGCCAGATCGGCCACTGAACGTCATACCCCTGCTCGGCTGCTGTGGGAATCTCGGCGTAGGGCCCTCCCATCCGCTCTTCGGACAGCGCGGCCAGCACCCGGATCTTGTCACTCTCGAGCTGAGACTTGAGCTCAGAGAGGTCACCAGTAAATACCTGGATATGGTTGCCCAGGAGTGCCGCGAGTGCTTCACCGCCACCCTCGAAGGCGACATAGCGCAGATCCCTGGGTGATATTTCACCTGCCTTGGCAGTCAGCGCGGCTTTCATCCAATCCTGGCTACCGACCGTACCGCCGGCACCGAAGGCGATCTCGCCCGGATTCTCCTGCAGGTCGGCCATCAGCTCGTCAAGGCTCTGCCAGGGTGCATCAGCCTTGACCACGATAGCGCCGTAGTCGACGCCCAGTGCTCCCAGCCAGCGGACTTCTCCCGCGTCATACTGACCGAACTTGCCAAGCGCCAGGTTGACAGCAGCACCAGTGCTGGCGGCCACGATCAGGGACGGATCATCAGTGCGAACGCCGTTGACGTGGTTATAGGCCACCGCACCGATGCCACCGGGCATGTAGCTGACCATCATCGGCTTGCTGATCAAGTCCGTCTCCTGCAGGCCATTGGCCGCAAGTCGGCACGTCAGATCATAGCCACCGCCAGGCTTGGCAGGCGCGATGCACTCGGTGGACTCAGGAATTGCCTCGGCGTGAGCCTGGCCAAAGAGGATCGCGCTCCCGATCAGAGCGAGGCTGGAGGCATTGCGAAGGGCTTGGTTGATCTTCATGACGAACTCCTGTTCTCTTGTTCTGCACGGGCGAAAAAGGCCCAGATCCGGTCATACCCAGATGACAGAACCGATGCTAGGTAAGCGACCTGTCATCAACCTGTCACTACCAATGCCATATTCCGAGACTTTAGTCGCATGCGCTTGCTGATCGCCGAAGACGACCCGATGATTGCGCGCTCTCTGAACAGCGCCCTGACGGCCTTGGGCAACACGGTCGACACCTTCTCATTGGCAAGCCAGGCCCGCACCGCACTTCAAAATGACCGCTTCGATCTTGTCCTGCTGGATCTGGGGCTGCCTGACGGGGATGGGCTGGATCTATTGGCAGAACTGCGAGATCGAGGCGACAAGACACCTGTGCTGATCCTCACGGCACGTGACGGCATCGAAGATCGCGTGCGAGGACTCGACCTTGGCGCGGACGACTATCTCGCCAAGCCTTTCTCCATCGCCGAGCTGGAGGCGCGTGTCCGCGCCTTGCTCAGGCGCAGCCAGCAGCGCAGCGATAATCACCTGCGGTTCGGGGCGCTATGCCTCGACTCCAGCGTTGGCAGCGTCACGCTTGAGGGTAACCCCCTCGAGCTGCCCCGACGTGAACTCCGGTTGCTCGAAGGGCTCATTCTTAATGGCGGCAATATCGCACCGCGAGAAATGCTTGAGAGCCGAGTCTTCGGCTTCGGTGAGGTCGGATCCAACGCACTTGAAGTCTACGTCAGCCGGTTACGCAAACGCCTTCAGGGGAGTGGATTACGAATCCGCACGTTCCGAGGCCTCGGCTATCGCCTCGAGGAAGAACCAAGTTGATTCACATAGATGGCTCACTGAAGGTGCGCCTGGCTATCTTGCTGCTGGTAATGGTATCCATCCTCGGCACGCTGCTGATGATCGAGGCCTACTTCGCTACCCAGCGTGCTGCACAGAGGGCATATGACAGTCAGTTGGAAGCGGCAGCACTGACGATCGCAGAGGCCGTACAGTGGGAAGGTGCCGATCCGGTCGTCGAGATACCTGCGGCAGCCCTACAGATACTTGCCACTCAGCACCAGGAGCGCGTCTTCTACACCGTCCTCGACCACAACGGAGACCGGCTCTCGACCAACCTTGATATTGATCTCCCTCACACAAGTCGTCAGGCTGCCGCGTTGGCTCCTACCTGGCTGGACCTTGTTCATAAGGATACCGAGTGGCGGCTACACGGACAGGAATACGACTCAGCCGGATGGGAGATCCAGAGTCCGGTGCAGATCTGGGTTGGCCATACGCTGCGTGGGCGGAAGGCACTGGCCAGCGAGCTATTCGATCGAGCCGTCATCCGCTTCTTGGCCATGGTACTTCTTGCTGCCACCCTGATGGTCTTGGCAATGCGGGTGGCACTTACGCCGATGCGCCAACTACGTCATCAGCTCAGGCGGCGCCAGGCAGATGATATCCGCCCCCTCGACACCCGGGTCCCGGAAGAGATGCGCGAGATGGCCGAGGCGCTCGACACCCTCTTTGCCCGTCAACGCGAGAGCCGCGACACCCTGTTGCGTTTCACGGCAGATGCCAGCCATCAGCTCAAGACGCCGCTGGCGGGCTTGCAGAGCACCAGCGAACTGGCGCTAAAAAGCCGGAGTCCTGACGTATGGTACCAGGCTCTAGAAGAAGTGCATGGAGGCACACAGCGTACCAGCCGCCTTGCTGGCCAGCTGCTGAGCCTTGCGCGACTACGCCACATCGAAGATACCGAGGCACTGGTACCACTCGACCTCAAGGAGCTGCTACGTAGCACAGTGCTGGAGTGGGCAGGCCGCGAAGTGGCTATAGATCATGACCTGGGACTTTCAGCGCTTCCTTCTACTCCCATGACAATCAGGGGCGAGCCATGGGGATTGCGAGAACTGTTGGGCAACCTGATCGACAATGCCATTCGCTATACCCCCGCCGGCAGCGAGATCACACTGGGAGTCGAGTCATGCAGCGACCATTGCATGCTTTTCATCGAGGATGATGGGCCCGGAGTCGATCCCGAGGGACTGAGCCGGCTATTTCAACCGTTCGAGCGTGTAGGTCGCCAGGACACGGAAGGGTCTGGCCTTGGGCTGGCCATCGTGGATTCCATCGCGAAGCGCCACGATGCCGAATTGCATGCCAGGGAAAGGCTGCCGCATGGCTTACGGATTGAGTTGCACTTTCCTCTCCATGAAGAGAAATGCTGATGTTACGTTCGTGGGTATTGACGGGGCTATTATTCGTTAGCCTCACGTCTACCAAGGGGATGGCAGCTACACAACTCGTTGTGGAGGCTGCCTTGGACCGGCAAGTAGTAGCACCTCTTCTGGCGGCGTTCGAGAAGGCCCACCCGGAGATCGAACTGACCTACCACGACCGAACAACACTCGAAGTCGACTTGTTGGTTGAGACCTCCAGCCAAGCACCAGATATCGTCATCAGCTCCGCCATGCCGTGGCAGATGAACCGCGTCAACGAGGGATATGCCAGGCGCATTGACTCCCAACCGGCAGCACAGTGGCCTGAATGGGCAAAGTGGCGAAATGAAATCTTCGGGTTCACTTTCGAGCCCATCGTAATGGCGTATAGGCTGGATCTAGCAAGCTACATGCTACCGCCCCAAACACATGCCGACCTGCACACCTTGCTGAGGAGTCAGCAAGAAAGTCTGAAAGGAAAAGTTACCACCTACTCGCCTTCCGAAAGTGGCATAGGCTACACCCTCTTCCAGCAGGATGCTCGTTATACGGCAAAATTCTGGGACTTGGTTAAGGCACTGGGGAATGCAGAAGCGACTCTTGAACTTGATACGCAATCAATGCTCGAAGGCCTAACTCGCGGCGATTATTGGTTAGGCTATAATCTTCTCGGCTCCTACGCCATGGTATGGGCACAGCAGCACCCCGAGATTATTGTACAGGTCCCTCAGGACTATGCCTTGGTAGTGATGCGCACAGGGTTTATTCATCGAGATGCCCCTAACCCTGAGGCAGCTGAAAAGTTCATGAACTTCCTTCTCAGCCGAGACGGCCAACATGTACTAGCTGGAAAAACACCTTTATTTAGCGTCCATCCTGATATCATCGGACCGTATACAGCCCAGCGCTTGCGCGACCAAGTGGGTGACAGGCTTTACCCCATCACGCTGAACGCGTCTCTGCTCGCCTTCGTTGACCCTCAGCGCCGCGATGCCTTCATGGCTCGATGGCAGCGTGAATTCAACCAGCAGCGAGAACTTCCTCAGGGCCCTGAGTCCAGGAAATAACCGCAACTTCCTGGACATCCCGGTAGATACAGAAAGGCTGAACCCATCGCGCATGATGACCTTCAGGTACCGCGACACGGATTATTTGTTACAGAAGTTCCGCGTCGCGTTTCCCGGAAAGATGGGATGAGGCGTCATTAGAGAGGCCGTTAACACTCGATCCCGCTGACGGCGAGGCCACCCTTAGAAGTCTCCTTGTACTTCTCCTGCATGTCGGCGCCGGTGTCGCGCATGGTGCGGATCACCTTGTCCAGCGATATGAAGTGCTGGCCATCGCCGCGCAGGGCCATCTGGGCGGCGTTGATCGCCTTCACCGAGGCGATGGCGTTGCGCTCGATGCACGGCACCTGGACGAGGCCGCCTACCGGGTCGCAGGTCAGGCCCAGGTTGTGCTCCAGGCCGATCTCGGCGGCGTTCTCCACCTGATCGATACTGCCGCCCATCACCTCGGTGAGACCGGCGGCGGCCATGGCGCAGGCGGAGCCCACCTCGCCCTGGCAGCCCACCTCGGCGCCGGAGATGGAGGCGTTCTTCTTGCACAGGATGCCCACGGCACCGGCGGCGAGCAGGAAGTCCACCACGTCGCGCTCGCTGGCGCCCTTGCGGAAGTGCATGTAGTAGTGCAGTACCGCCGGAATGATGCCGGCCGCGCCGTTGGTGGGGGCGGTGACCATGCGCCCGCCGGCGGCGTTCTCCTCGTTGACCGCCAGGGCGTAGAGGTTGACCCAGTCCATGGCCGACATGGTGGTAGCGATCAGCGAGTCGTCGTCGCTGCTGTCCAGCAGGCGTTGATGCAGCGAGCGGGCGCGACGGCGGACATTGAGCCCGCCGGGCAGCACCCCCTCGGCCTCAAGCCCTTTCTCCACACAAGCCTTCATGGCCTGCCAGATCTCGCAAAGCCCGGTGCGGATCTCTTCCTCGCTGCGCCACGCCTTCTCGTTCGCCAGCATCAGCTCGCTGATCCGCAGCCCGCTCTCGCGACACATGCGCAGCATCTCGTCGCCGGTCTGGAAGTCGTAGGGGATCTCGGTATGGTCGGTGTCCAGCACCCCCTCGGCAGACTGTGCCTCGTCGATCACGAAGCCGCCACCCACCGAGTAGTAGGTGTTGCGATATAGCTCGCCGGCGTCACCGTGGGCAATCAGGCGCATGGCGTTGGGGTGGCGCGGCAGGCTCTCCTCGAGCAGGCGCATGTCCCGCGCCCAGACGAAGGGCACGCGGTGGCGGCCGGCCAGACGCAACGTGTCCGAAGTCTTGAGCTCGTCGATGCGCGGGGCGATGACATCGGGATCGATGCGATCGGGACGCTCGCCCATCAGCCCCATGATCACCGCGTGGTCGGTACCATGGCCGATGCCGGTGGCGGAAAGCGAGCCGTAGAGTTCGACCTCGAGACGCGTGACGTGCTCGGTCAGCTCCCTGGCCTCGAGCTCGGCGACGAAGTTGCAGGCGGCCTGCATCGGACCCACGGTGTGGGAACTGGACGGCCCGACGCCGACCTTGAACAGATCGAAGACGCTGATTGGCATGATGCTATGACCTTGTTGTTGGATTCATCGAGAGGCGCCTGACGGTGCCTATCGATCGAAGACCACGGTGCGCTTGGCGTGCAGGAAGACACGGCGCTCCACGTGCAGGGCCACCGCTCGGGCCAGGGTGAGGCACTCGACGTCACGCCCCTTGGCCACCAGGTCCTCCGGGTAGTCGGCGTGGCTCACCGGCTCCACGCCCTGGGTGATGATCGGCCCCTCGTCCAGGTCATCGTTGATGTAGTGGGCAGTGGCGCCGACCAGCTTGACCCCCTTCTCGTAGGCCTGGTGGTAGGGCCTGGCACCCTTGAAGCCGGGCAGCAGGGAGTGGTGGATATTGATCGCGCGGCCGCTGAGCTTCTCGCACATGTCGCTGGAGAGCACCTGCATGTAGCGGGCCAGGATGACCAGTTCGGCGCCGCTCTCCTGAACCACCTGCCACACCTGCGCCTCCTGCTCGGGCTTGGTCTCGGGGGTGATCGGAAAGTGGTGATAGGGAATGCCGTGCCACTCCGCCAGGTCGGCTAGGTCCGGGTGGTTGGAGACGATGGCGCGTATCTCGATGGGCAGCTGGCCGATGCGATAGCGGTAAAGCAGGTCATTCAGGCAGTGATCCGCCTTGGAGACCATGATCACCACCGGCATGCGCGTGCCGGGGGCGGTGAGCTCGAAGGTCATCCCGAACTCGGCGGCGCGGGCGGCGAACTCGGCCTGGAAGGCCTCAGCATCGAAATCCGCCTCCTCGGGACGAAACTCGGTGCGGATAAAGAAGCGCTCGCTCAGCCGGTCATCGAAGGAGTGCTGCTCGGTGATGTAGCAGCGGCTCTCCTTGAGGAAACGCGTCACCACGTCCACGGTGCCCAGCCGGCTCGGGCACTGGGCCGCCAGGATCCAGCGATTGTTGTTGTCTTTCATCTCATCTCTCCCGAAAGGGGCCGGCAGATGCCGGCCCTCTCTCTTCTAACAAGCAACAGCTGTCACTCTTCCACGCCGATGGCGTACTCGGCACCGGCATCCAGGATCCAGCGATAGAGGTAATCGGCGAAGCTTCGGCGCAGTACCAGCTCCCAGCGCTCCTCGGTCGGCCGACGCAGGATCAGGTTGGCCTTGGCGAACACCGTGGTCACTCCCTTGCCCACCGGGAAGGCCTCCGGGTGAACGTCATAGGGTGTCGACTTCATCAGGAGCTCCCGTGCCTTCTCACCCGAGAGCTCGACCAGGGTCTGGCCGCCACTGACATCGACGATGGCATAGTGGGCATCGCCCAGGGCGTCGCGCAGCCGCTGCTCGACGTCGAGCTCCTCGCCACCGGGCACGATCACCAGCCACTCATCCGGCGACAGCCACTGAACGCTGCGCTCGCCGCTGGCATCCAGTGCCAGCCCCAGGGGCTGGCCGGGCAGGCTGATGCCCAGCACCTTGCGCACGGCTTCGTCGAGGACGATGGCACCACCACGCAGGATCAGATGGCCCAGGAAGGCCTGCTCCTTGAACAGGACCCGGCTGCCGGATGTCGCGGCAGGCACGCTGCCCGTGTTGAACGCCACGGACAGCGGTGACTCCATGGGAATCGAGGTGTCCGGATGGGTGTTGAAGGTCGCAACCTTGCCGTAAGTGATATCAGACATGCTGACGCTCTCCCTTGGGATCGATGAATACGGGGCTGACGACCTCGACCTCATGGGCCTGACCTCCCGGCATCGGCACATAGAGCTTCTCGCCCATGCGGTCGCGGCCGCCCTTGATCACTGCCAGGGCAAAGCCGCTCTCCAGGTTCGGGCTGTAATAGCTCGAGGTCACGTGACCCAGCATGTCCATGGGGATGGGCTGGTCCTTGTCGACGACGATATGGGCGCCCTCTTCCAGCACCACCTCCGGGTCGACGGGCTTGAGCCCCACGAACTGCTTGCGGTCCTTGCGCGCCGTATCCGGACGCGTCAGGGCGCGCTTGCCGATCCAGGAGAACGGCTTGTCGTAGCCGATCGCCCAGAACATGCCCAGGTCCTCGGGGGTCACCGAGCCGTCGGTATCCTGACCGGCGATGATCAGCCCCTTCTCGGCACGCAGCACGTGCATGGTCTCGGTGCCGTAGGGCGTCAGGTCATACTTCTTGCCGTGCTCGAACAGGGTCTTCCAGACGTGCATGGCGTAGTTGGCCTGGACGTTGATCTCGTAGGCCAGCTCCCCGGTGAAGGAGATGCGGAACACCCGCGCCGGGACATCGGCCACCTTGCCGTTGCGCCAGTCCATAAACTTGAACTGCTCCTTGTCGAGATCCATATCGGTGATCTCGGACAGCAGCTTGCGCGCATCCGGGCCGGTCACGGTCATGGTCGCCCAGTGATCGGTGACCGAGGTGAAGTACACCTGCAGCTCCGGCCACTCAGTCTGGTGCCACAGCTCCAGCCACTCCATCACGCCGGCGGCCCCACCGGTGGTGGTGGTCATCAGGAAGTGGTTCTCGCCCAGGCAGCTGGTGGTGCCGTCGTCCATCAGCATGCCGTCGTCCTTGCACATCAGGCCGTAACGCACCCGGCCCGGCGCCAGCTTGGCCCACTTGTTGGTGTAGACACGACCGAGGAACTCCCGGGCGTCCGGTCCCTGGATATCGATCTTGCCCAGGGTGGAGGCATCGAGGATGCCGACGCCGGTACGCACCGCCAGGCTCTCGCGGGCCACCGCCTCGTCCATGGTCTCCAGCTTGCCGTTGACCTTGCGCGGGAAGTACCAGGGACGCTTCCACTGGCCGACATCCTCGAACTCGGCGCCGTTCTCGACATGCCACTGGTGCAGCGCGGTGTAGCGCTCGGGGTCGAACAGCTCGCGGCAATGGCGACCGACGATGGCGCCGAAGGTGACCGGCGTATAGTTGGGCCGGAACACCGTGGTGCCCACCTCGGGAATCGACTTGCCGAGACAGCGCGCGGCGATGGCCATGCCGTTGATGTTGCCGAGCTTGCCCTGGTCGGTGCCGAAGCCCATGGCGGTGTAGCGCTTGACGTGCTCGATGGACTCGAAGCCCTCGCGAGTGGCCAGTTCGATGGCCGCCGCGGTGACGTCGTTCTGCATGTCGACGAACTGCTTGGGCGCACGCAGGGTCGGCTTCTCGTGGGGCACCTGATAGAGGGCACAGGCCTGGCCTTCGCGGATGGCATCGGCCCGGGGCGGCTCGATGGCACTGGCGGACTTGCCCAGCGCGGCAAGGGCCTCGCTCGCCTTGGCCGCTCCATCGGCCAGGCCTCCGGCCAGGTCATGCACGCCACGCGCGCTGCCGGCGGCGTGCACCCCCTTCACCAGGCTGGGCACGAAACCGAGGATCTCATCGTCCCAGGTGGGTCGTGCGCCGGTGTGAGAGGCCAGGTGGATCACCGGGCTGTAGCCGCCAGAGCTGGCGATGGTGTCGCACTCCAGGAGCTCGGCCTGACCGGTGACCTTGAAGGCCGCGGCATCGATGGTCGCCACACGGGCGCCGCTGACGCGCTTGTCGCCCTTGGCCTCGAGCACCGCCGCGCCTTCGATGATGCGAATGCCGCGGGCGCGAGCCTGCTCGACCAGCTCGCCATCCGGGTTGCGGCGCGCATCGACGATGGCCACCACCTCGCGGCCGGCCTCATCCCAGTCCAGGGCGGCGCGGTAGGCGTGGTCGTTGCTGACGGAGAGCACCAGCTTGTTGCCCGGCACCACCCCGTAGCGGCGGATATAGGTGGAGACCGCACCTGCCACCAGATTGCCCGGCACATCATTGTTGCCATAGACCAACGGACGCTCATGGGCGCCGGTGGCGAGCAGCACCTGGCCGGCACGCACGCGGTGCATGCGCGAGCGAGTAGGACGGACGCCGTCAATGGTAGGCGCCGTTTCGCCGAGGTGCTCGGTGCGCCGCTCATGCAGGGTCACGAAGTGATGGTCATGGTAGCCATTGGCCGTGGTGCGCGGCAGCAGGGTGACATTGTCGTTCTCGGCCAGCTCGCTGATCACCTGCTCGGCCCACTGGGCGGCAGGCCGGTCGTCGAGCAGCTCGCGGCTGTCAAGCAGCGAGCCCCCCATCTCCTCCTGCTCATCGCACAGGATCACTCGGGCACCGGCCCGGGCGGCGGTCAGCGCGGCGGCCAGACCA
Organism: Halomonas sp. C10-5; assembly: GCF_057169305.1. NCBI lineage: Bacteria > Pseudomonadati > Pseudomonadota > Gammaproteobacteria > Oceanospirillales > Halomonadaceae > Halomonas > Halomonas sp. C10-5. Next base: position 218,820 of record NZ_CP175665.1, on the reverse strand, counting down.
GTGGGGCCGGCGCCGACTACCAACAGGTCGCAATGCTGGTTGAGGTGGTCGTAGCTATCGGGATCGTTTTCCATCGGGCTGCGACCCAGACCCGCTCCCTTGCGGATGTACTTCTCGTAGGTCATCCACATGGAGGCCGGAGCCATGAAGGTCTTGTAGTAGAAACCCGGCGGCATGAAGCGCCCGCCCAGCTTGCCGACCAGGCTCATGACATCACGCTGCACGTTCGGCCAGCCGTTGGTGCTCTGCGCCGTGAGGCCCTCGAACAGCGCCTGCTGGGTGGCACGCACGTTGGGCACCTGGGCCGCCTCGGTGCTGCCCAGCTGGACCAGCGCATTGGGCTCCTCGGCACCGGCGGCGACGATGCCCCGGGGCCGCGAGTACTTGAAGCTGCGGTTGACGACATCTACCCCGTTGGCCAGCAGTGCCGAGGCCAGGGTATCGCCGGCATGCCCCTGATAACGCTTGCCGTTGAAGGTGAAGCTCAGGGTACGGGAGCGATCGATGCGTGCACCCTCGCGAAGACGATTGACCTGACTCATGCCTTGACTCCTTCCTGACCTGCGACCATTCCCGCCTCGTCGGCGACGCTCACGGTAGCCCCCCGCTCGGCTGGCTTGCCCTCGGGGTGCTCGGCGCTGAAGCGAGGCTGCTCACCCATTCGGTAGGTCTCGAGGATCTCGTAGCTCGCCGAGTTGCGGGTGATGTTGAAAAACTTGCGGCAGCCGATCGCGTGCACCCACAGCTCATGGTGGATACCCCGCGGGTTGTCACGGAAGAACAGGTAAGCACCCCACTGCTCATCGGTGCAGGACTCGGGGTCCTCGGGACGGGCGATATGCGCCTGGCCCTTGGGGTGGAACTCCTCTTCATCGCGGTATTCGTCGCAATAAGGGCAATGGATATAGAACATCGTATTTCTCCTTAGTGCGCGACGCCGGCGGCGCCATGTTCATCGATCAGGGCGCCGGTGTTGAAGCGGTCGATGGAGAACGGCGCAGCGATGGGGTGCATCTCGCCCTTGGCGAGGCTCGCCGCGAACACATGCCCGGAGCCGGGTGTCGCCTTGAAGCCACCGGTGCCCCAGCCGCAGTTGAAGAACAGCCCCTTGACCTTGGTCTTGGAGAGGATCGGACAGGCATCCGCACAGGTGTCGACGATGCCGCCCCACTGACGGTTCATGCGCACCCGCGAGAAGATCGGGAACATCTCGACGATGGCCTGCAGGGTGTGCTCCACGGTGGAGTAGCTGCCGCGCTGGCCGTAGCCCAGGTAACCGTCGATACCGGCGCCGATGACCAGGTCACCCTTGTCGGTCTGGCTGATATAGCCATGCACGTGGTTGGACATCACCACGGTATCGAGCACCGGCTTGAGCGGCTCGGAGACCAGCGCCTGCAGCGGATGCGACTCCAGCGGTAGCGTGAGGCCAGCCATCTTGGCCACCACGCCGGAGTTGCCCGCCGTGACACAGCCGATGGTCTTGGATTCGATATCGCCGCGATTGGTATGCACGCCATACACCTGGCCATCGCGAATCTTGAAGCCGGTGACCTCGGTATTCTGCAGGATATCCACCCCCAGGGCGTCCGCCGCCCGGGCGTAGCCCCAGGCCACCGCATCGTGGCGCGCGACGCCGGCACTCTTCTGCCAGGAGGCCCCAAGGATCGGATAGCGGGCACGCTTGGAGGTGTCGATGACCGGCACGATCTCCTTGATCTGGTCGGGGTAGATCACCTCACTGTCGACACCGTTCAGCCGGTTGGCATGCACTCGACGCTGGATGTCACGCATGTCCTGCAGGGTGTGCCCCAGGTTCATAACGCCACGCTGGGAGAACATCACGTTGTAGTTGAGGTCCTGGGACAGCCCCTTCCACAGATCCAGCGAGTGGTCATAGAGACGTGCCGCCTCGTCCCACAGATAGTTGGAGCGCACGATGGTGGTGTTGCGCGCGGTATTGCCGCCCCCCAGCCAGCCCTTCTCCAGCACTGCCACGTTGGTGATGCCGTGGTTCTTGGCCAGATAGTAGGCGGTGGCCAGGCCGTGGCCGCCGCCGCCGACGACGATCACGTCGTACTGCTTCTTGGGGGTGGGGTTGCGCCACTGGCGCTGCCAGTTCTCGTGGTGGCTGAGCGCATGTTTCGCCAGCCCGAAGCCTGAATAGCGTTGCATCTTGTTCCTCCTCGGCCGGCCCCGCCTGGCGAAGCCGATCCTTTACGGGTTCAGGCGGTAGCGGTTTCGCGTACCGCAGCCGGGGCGGCATCGCCGTAGACCGGATGGCGCTCGCAGAGGGCGGCGACCTTCTCGCGCACCTCGGCCTCCACGGCGTCGGTATTGCCCTGCTCGGCCAGCACATCGAGGATGTCGCAGATCCAGCCCGCCAGGTCGCCGCACTCGCTCTCGTCGAAGCCGCGGGTGGTGACCGCCGGGGTGCCGATACGCAACCCAGAGGTGACGAAGGGGCTCTGCGGGTCGTTGGGCACGGCGTTCTTGTTGACGGTGATATGGGCGCGGCCGAGTGCTGCATCTGCGTCCTTGCCGGTGACTCCCTGCTTGATCAGCGAGACCAGGAAGAGATGGTCGTCGGTGCCGCCGGAGACGACGTCATAGCCACGCTCCAGGAAGACATCGGCCATGGCGCGGGCGTTGTCGATGACACACCGCTGGTACTGCACGAACTCCTGGCTCATGGCCTCCTTGAAGGCCACCGCCTTGGCGGCGATGACATGCATCAGCGGGCCGCCCTGCTGACCGGGGAAGACCGCGCCGTTGAGCTTCTTGTAGAGATCGGCATCGCCGGTGGCGGAGAGGATCAGGCCGCCGCGCGGGCCACGCAGGGTCTTGTGGGTGGTGGTGGTGACCACATGGGCGTGGGGCAGCGGGCTCGGGTAGTGGCCGGCGGCGACCAGGCCTGCCACGTGGGCCATGTCGACCATCAGCCAGGCGCCTACCTCGTCGGCGATGGTGCGGAAACGACGCCAGTCGACGACGCGGGCATAGGCGGAGAAGCCGGCGATGATCATCTTCGGCTTGTGGCTCTTCGCCAGACGCTCGACCTCGGCGTAGTCGATCTCGCCGGTCTCCGGGTTCAGGCCGTACTGCACGGCGTGGTAGTGCTTGCCGGAGAAGTTCGGCGCCGCCCCATGGGTCAGGTGGCCACCGTGGGCCAGGCTCATGCCCAGCACGGTATCGCCGGGCTTGACCAGGGCCATGAAGGCCGCGGCGTTGGCCTGGGCGCCGGAGTGGGGCTGGACGTTGGCGTAGTCGGCACCGAACAGGTCGCAGGCGCGGTCGATGGCCAGTTGCTCCACCACGTCGACGTGTTCGCAGCCGCCGTAGTAGCGCTTGCCCGGGTAGCCTTCGGCATACTTGTTGGTGAGCTGGGTGCCCTGAGCCTCCATCACCGCACGGCTGGCGTAGTTCTCGGAGGCGATCAGCTCGACGTGGGCCTCCTGGCGGGCCACCTCGTCGGCGATGGCGGCGGCGACCTGGGAATCGTAGCTGGTGAGAGAGGCGTGATTCATGAGTTTCTCCTGTTGTTGTCGCTCATTGTTCGTTTTTCAAAACCCCATGACCGGAATCTATCGGTACGCCTGTCATGGGGAAAATTTGAAATCCCAATGTCCGGATAAGGCGCTCAGTTGACCCGGTAAATGTCCGCGTTGAAGCGCTCGCTCTGCTTGCCCCAGGAGTCGAACTCCATGACCTCTTCCCCTTGCTCGGCCCAGGACTGCTTTTCCTTGTCACTCGCCAGGGGCGAGAACCATCCGGTCCATCCATAGAGGATGCCGATCAGGGGGGAGAGCCAGCAGGCGAAGGCCAGGGGGATGTAGAGAAGGTCAACAGGGTTTCCGCTATAGACACCGAGCCCCAGCGAGGTGATGACCACGGCGCCGCCGGCATTCCACGGCACCAGCGGGGAGACCAGAGTGCCGCCCTCCTCGGTGGCACGGGACAGGTTGAGCATCGAGTAGCCCATGCCACGATAGGCCGGCCCGAACATGCGCCCCGTCAACGCGATGGAGAGGTAGGGGTCACCGGCGACCACGTTGGTCACCATGGAACTGCCGATCGCCGAGGTCTGCAGGCCACCGAAGCTCCTGATGCGCTTGACGACCGCATCGAGGATCGCCCGCATGGACCCCGTGCTTTCCAGGACGCCACCGAAGGAGAGGGCGATCAGCAGCAGGGTAATTACCCAGGTCATGGACTGGATGCCGCCGCGATTGAGCAGCCCGTCGATCTCTGCCACCCCTGTCGCGATCTCGTAACCGGAGAAGGCGTAGGCGAAGAGGTGCTTCACCTCGGCCCCCTGGAAGCCCATGGCCGCCAGGCCACCCAGGATGACGCCGGCAAACAGCACCGGAATCGCCGGCAAGCGCATCACGGCCATGCCGATGACCAGCACGACCGGCAGCACCGTCCACCAGGAGAGCATGAAGTGTTCGGACAAGCCGTTGTTGATGGAAGCGATCCGGGCGAGGGAAGCCGACTCGTCGCCCACCAGGTTGAAGCCGGCCAGCAGGTAGATCACCAGGGCGATCAGCATGGCGGGCAGGGTGGTGGGGGCCAGGTTGCGAATGTGATCGAAGAGATTCACTCCGGTGACCGCTGGCGCCAGATTGGTGGTATCCGACAGCGGGGAGACCTTGTCGCCGAAGAAGGCGCCCGAGACCACGGCGCCGGCTGTCCAGTAGACCGGGATGTCGAACCCGGCGCCGATCCCCATCAGGGCCAGGCCCACCGTGCCGACGGTCCCCCAGGAGGTGCCGAGTGACACGGACACGACGGCACACAGCAGGGCCGCCGCCGCCAGGAAGAACTGGGGGCTGATCAGTTCGAGGCCGAAGTAGATCAGCGAGGGTACTGTGCCGCTGGCGATCCACACGCCGGTCAGCATGCCGACCAGGATCAGGATACCGATGGCCGGCAGGCCTACGCTGACCACATGCAGCATGCCCTCCTCCATGTCCTTCCAGGAGGTGCCGTTCAAGCGCCCGACCAGGGCGGCAAACCCGATGCCCAGTACCAGAGGGACGTGTGGGGTAAATGTATCAAACACGAACAGCTGGATACCCAGCACGATAAAAGTCAAAAGAATGGGCAGCAGGGCCCATTGCAGCCCGATGCGGGGCTTGGTTGTGTCCATCATCTCGCCTTCTCCGGATGGTTATTCTTGTCGGCGGCTCGCAGCAGGCATCACGACGGCCGCCACCGCTAGCCATTAATAGCCAATGGAGGCGAGATATAATTGAACGTATGCGACATGATCCAAGAACGAAGTCACCGAAACGGCATCGAATCGGTGCTTCAAGGAGCCGAATTACCCTTTAGTCGTACAGATATGGCGGGCATCAGGCGTCGCTGATATGCAGGAAGAAGGGGTCGACCGGATCGCTTCCCGGCGAAGCGGCTCGCTTGCGCATTTCCGACGGCGTGGCACCGAAGGTGCTGCGGAAGTGGCGCGAGAAGTGGGCAGTATCGGCGAAACCGCAGCGTTCGCCGATCTCGGTGATGCTCTTGCCGGTGTAGTGAAGCAGCCAGAGGCCATAGCGCAGGCGCAGCTCCCTGGCGAACTTCTGGGGACCGACGCCCAGGGTCGCTCGGAAGCGGCGCTCCAGGTGGCGACGCGAAGTGCCGACCCGCTCGGCCAGCACCTCCATTGGTATCGCCTCCCCCAGGTGCTGCTCGAGCACGGTGATGGCACGCCGCACCAGGCGGTCCTCGATCTTTCCGAACACCACCGGCTGGGGCTGTGGGTGGGTTCCCGCCCGCGCCTCATCGAGGAGCATGATGTTGACGCTCTTCATGGCCCAGGCCTTGCCGAGGTGGCGCTCGACCAGGTACGCCGCCAGGTCGGCCGCTGCCGCGCCGCCGGCACAGGTGAGGCGATCCCCATCATCGATGAACAGCCGATCGGCCACCGGCTCGATGGCCGGGAAACGCTGGGCCATGTCGCGATGGTGGTACCAGCTAACGCAGCAGCGCCTCCCCTTCATCACCCCGGCCTGGATCAGGGCGAACACGCCCGTGCACAGTCCAACCAGCGTCACCCCGGCCTCGGCCGCCTGGCGCAGGTAGGCCAGGGCCGCGGTGTCACGCGGGTCACCCTCGTGCTGGACGCCTCCGACGACCACCAGATAGTCGAACTCGGCGGGATCCCGGAACCGCTCGCAGGGAGAGATGGCGGCACCGCTGCTGGAAAGCACCGACTCGCCGGCGCTGCTCATGAAGGTCCAGTGGCAGCGCACCTGACGGCTACGATCCCCCTCATCGGCCGCCAGGCGCAGGCAGTCGACGAAGGCGGCGAAGGGGAGCAGCGTGAAGCGGTGCAACAGCACGAAACCGACCGAGAGGGGCTCTTCGGTCCGACACACGCTCCTGGTGACATCGGTCATCTTGGCGGGAAAGATCTCAGGTCCAGTTGACGACTAGCCTATCTCGGCAGCTGCCACAGCACCATCGGTGCTTGTCCAGCCTGGCATGGAAGCTCTGACCTACCACCCGAAAACGCCACACCCGCAGTCTCCTGCGGGCGTGGCCTTCATAGCGTGGTCTTCATCGATGAGGCCTGGCCTTCATCGACGAGTAAGCCGTGGTTGGTAATGGCGCCGCCGCGTCACCAGCGATACACCCACGTAGCAGATCGAGGACACCACGCAGCCGGTCAGCGGCCCGATCAGCCAGCCCACATCGGCGAACAGCATCATGTAGCCACTGGTGAGGAAGCCCACCAGCATCGCGGTGAGCGCCCCCCAGCCACTGCCCTGCCAGAAGGTGGAGATGAACACCGGCCCGATCATGCTGGCCAGCAGGGTGCCTGAGCCCAGGATACCCAGCCAGGAGAGCATGAAGGGCGGGGCATAGAGCATCATCAGCAGGGCGACCACGCCCAGCACCACCACGGCCGTGCGGTTGATCATGAGTGCAGCGCGCTCACCTGCAACGGGGCCGAACAGCGACAGCCGCAGGTCATGGGAGGTCGCCGAGGCCACCGTGTGCAGCAGCGAGTTGGCCGTGGACTTCATGGCGAAGATGATGAACAGCGTGATCACTCCCTGAATAGCCGGGTGCATGAACTGCTCCAGATAGACCGGCATCGCCATGTCGGGGTCGGCCAGGTCCGGCACCTGCATCCGCACGTAGAGGCCGACGATGGGGATCAGGCTCAGCAGCGCCCCCAGGATCGCCACATAGACCCCCACCTTGTGCAGCTTGACGTCGGGTTTCATGGCCAGGAAACGGATCGCCATGTAGGGCAGTACCGCGGCGAACAGGAAGGCATAGGGCAGCACCAGGAAGACGGTGCCGATGGAGTCACCGTAGTGGGCCCCGGTGGTGGGATTGAGAAGCTCAGGGTCGATGGCGTTGAGGGAGGTCTCCCAGGTTCCGAGGTCCACCGAGGTAAATATCTGGATCATGATGATCACGGCCGCAAGTGCCATGCCGCAGACCATCACCGTATCGGTCCAGGCCACCGCGGCGAGGCCGCCCAGCATGGTATAGATGATGATTACCGATACCATCAGGAAGGCGCTCTGGTTGAGCTCGATGCCCAGCCAGCTGGCACCCAGGAGACCCACGGCCTTGATCTGACTGGTCAGGAAGACCAGCAGCAGCAGGATGGTGATGAACCCCGCCACCCCCTGCAGCACCCGCCCCATGGCACCGCCGCCATGGCTCTGGGCGATATACTCGGGAATGGTGTTGCTGCCCATCTCGATTGCCCGGCGCTGCAGGAATCGCGCAAAGTAGAGCACCGCGATCATCATTGCCGGGGCGAAGAAGAAGTTGCCCAGCACCTCGATGGCACCGAACTGGTAGGTGACGCCGGGTGACCCCATGAAGCCCCAGCCGCTGAAACCGGTGGCGACGATGGTACCGGCCGCGACGAAGGCACCCAACGAACGCCCCGCGACCAGAAATCCCCCTTCGTCGCTCTTGTTCATGTATTTCGAGGAGAGAAAGCCGAGGTAGATCAGCAGGCCGAAGGTGAGGATCAATAGCCCCCAGTTGAACATCTTGTAGGCATCCATGGTCACCTCCTCACCTGCTGAGCTGCCGACTTCCTCTTCAGCTCCCTGCGGAGATAGGCGGCCCCGGAGTGAATTAACATATAGCATGTCAATATAAGAAAAGTGGTCAATACCCAGGAATTCATCTGCTTAGCCTCTTGTTTTTGACTTGCCATAAAGGAGGGACTGGATCGTTGTTTTTAAGCCAGCAATACCAAGGTATTTCAGATAAAGTAGAGCGCCAATTTGTAAAGCTTATGTCCCGATCAAACAATGAAATGGCCCTGCAATGACCAATATTCCCACTGACCTGTTGAGGACCTTCGTCACCATCAAGGACCTGGGCGGCTTTACCAGCGCAGGCGAACTGCTGGGCCGGTCTCAGCCGGCCATCAGCCTGCAGGTCAAGAAGCTGGAAGAGATCCTCGACACCAAGATCTTCCTCAGGGGCTCCAGCCTGGAGCTGACCGAGGATGGCGAATATCTCTACCGTGCCGCCAGGCAGATGCTGGAGATCAATGACCAGATCATCGCCAAGGTAAGGGGCGACAACATTTCGGGAAAGGTACGTCTCGGCATCCCCAACGACTTCGAGCTGGCGTTCCTGGCCAAGGCGCTGAGAAACCTGTCGCGGGTCTACCCCAATATCATCGTCGAGGTGGATTGCGAGATCAGCAAGGTGATACTCCAGCGCTACCAGAAGGGACATTACGACATCGCTCTGGCCATGGAGCGGGCCAAGGCGAGCGAGGACAGAGACGCGCGGGACTACCGACTGGAGAGCCTCGAGTGGGTCTTCAAGGAGGGCTATCAGGCCAGCTGCGACGACGAACCGATTCCCCTGATCGCCTACCCCCAGGGGTGTGTCTATCGCTCGATCATGGAGGAGGCACTGCAGGCCCAGCAGCACCCCTATCGCTTCATGTACACCAGCACCAGCCTGCTCGGCATCTTCTCCGCCGTGGAAGAGGGGCTCGGCATCACCGCGATGGCACGCTCCGTCATACCGGACCATCTCCGGCATGCCGAAAGCACGGCGGCCCTGCCGGCCCTGGAGCGCGTCTGCATCGGCCTCTACTACAAGGAAGCCGAGCTCAACATCGCCTCGCGCCACGTGCTGGACTTCCTGAGATCCGGGATCGCCAACCTGTAAGCGGCGACCGGCGCAACGCAAGCAGGCCTGCCGGTCAGGGTGATGACCGGCAGGCCTGCTGTCTTCAGGAAGCTCGCCGCCTCGAGCGTGCCCCCTGACGCGTGAGGGGCAAGGCCGTCAGGTGCCCGAAGCGCTGGGCTTCAGGTTGTCGCCGGAGACTGCCTGTACTTCCCCTTCGCCGTTGACCTCGAGTTTCACATTGGGGTCGGGATCATTGACCACCTTCTCGAGTTCCCTGGTCGCCTGGTCGCGATTGAGCAGGCGGCGAATGGTGTTGATGATCATCAGCAGGATCACGATGGAGAATGGGAAGGCGCCGATGATGGTGCCGGTCTGGACCGTATCGACCACTCCGCTGCCACCGAGGGTCAGCAGCACCGTGGCCACGGCGCCGATGCTGAGCACCAGCACTACGCGGAACCAGGCACCCGCCCGCTTGGGCGCCGAGACGAAGTCCGCCAGGGCGTAGGTACCGGCGTCCAGGGAGGTCACGTAGTAGGTCGCCACCAGCACCGTCGCCACCACCAGCAGCAGGCTGCCCACCACCGGGATGGATTCCAGCATGGCGAAGAGGCCGCTGGCGACATCCGCATTCACCGCATCGGTGATGCCGCGTCCGCTCTTGTCGTCGTAGTAGATGGCCGCGGAGCCCAGCACGCCGATCCACAGCATCACGATCAGGGAGGGGATCACGGTGACGCCGATGACGAACTCGCGCAGCGTACGCCCCCGGGAGATACGGGCGATGAAGCCGGCCACGAAGGGCGAGAAGGCGATCACCCAGCACCAGATGAACACCGTCCACCAACCGTTCCAGCTCTGCTGCCATGAGGCCAGCGGCTCGGCGGTGCTCGGTGCATCCGTCCAGAAGCTCATGGGCACGAAGTTGGCGAAGTAGGAGCCGAAGGTCTGGGTGACATTGGAGATGATGAACAGCGTGGGGCCGAAGATGAAGGCGGCCACCACCAGCACGACGCTGAGGATGGAGTTCGTCTCGCTGATCAGGCGCATCCCCTTGCTGATGCCGAAGAACGCCGAGATCGCGGCGGCGGTACCCAGGCCCACGATGACGAACAGCCAGATGGTCGGCCCGGAGGTCACGCCGGTGAATGACGTCAGGCCCGCGGTAAACTGCATGGCGGCGAAGGCGAAGGAGGTGGAGAGGCCCAGGATAGTCGCCATGATCGCCAGCAGTTCCACCACCACGCCGGCTCCGCCCCGCGCCCAGCGCGGCAGCAGGTCCACCGTCGCCTCGCGGAAGGTCAGGGTCTTGCCAAGGTTGTGGTGCGAATAGGCGAGACAGACCGCGACGACGCAGTACATGGCCCAGGCGGTGAAGCCCCAGTGGAAATAGGCCCAGACGATGCCACCGCCCGCCACGTTGCCTTCCATCGCCTGGAAGACCGGACTCTCGTCACGCAGCATGATCGGTTCGGCCACCGACCAGAAGATCAGGCCGATGCCCTGGCCACAGGCGAAGAGCATGGAGTACCAGGCGAAGTTGCTGTATTCGGGTTTCGCCTTGGGGCCACCCAGCTTGACCCGGTTACCCACCTTGCTGAATACCAGCCAGCCGCACACCGCCACGGCGAACAGCGAGTAGAGGATGAATAGCCAGGTGAAGCCACCCGTGACATAGGTGCGCAGGTCGAAGATGACCGAGGCGACGCCATCGGGGTTGCGCAGCACCATCACGATCAGCGCGATGATGGCGATGGGCGGGGCAAACTGGATGACCAGTCGCCCGACGGGGGGCAGGTCTCGCCCCGTGAATCGCGGGACCGCGACCGGTTCTTTCTTAGGCATCTTTCTACCTCGCTATTGTTGTACTTGGCATCGTCCTTGATATCTCGGGCCCCGAGGGTCTCTCGAGGGGCCTGACCAGTGATTCAGTTCAAGTGCGATACGATTCCCGAGATGCACTCTTCAAGGATCAGCTCCCCCTTTTCGGCCGTTGCCTTCAGCGGCGATGAGAGGGTGCCGGAGGGCGCCACCCAGCTCGGGTCAGGAGGAAAGACGTCGTAGGGAGGGAAGCTGGCCGGTTCCACGTCGACGGCCTTGGACATGTCGACGAGTTCGGGATGAATCTTCAGCATGATCGAGGTTTCCAGCACCCCGCCATGTTCCACGGCCCAGCCGGTGAAGCCATCCGGGAATACCTTGGCAACGGTCTCGTCGCTGATGAAGTCCCAGTAGGAGAGCAGGTAGATCCTGATCGAGATTCCCTCCGCCCGGCACTTGTTGACCAGCCTGTCGGCTGCCTCGCAGAGGTGCATGGAGTTCTCGAAGTGGCCGTTGATCAGGATGAATTCACGGTTGCCGTGATTCACATAGGCCTGCAGCACATCGAAGACGTAGTTTTCCAGCGAGGCGCCCGAGACACAGGTCGTCCCCGGGAAGAAGTTGCCGCCGCCGGACTTAACCTGTGACTTGTAGCCGTAGCTGATGGGGGGTGCGACCAGCATGTTGTCGCCGCGAGACGCCACCTGCTCGCCGATATGGCTGGGGATCAGCACATCGGGATTGAGCGACATGTGTGGGCCATGCTGCTCGATGGCACCCAACGGCAGGATGATCCGGCACTGCCCATTTTCAGTCAGGGCCTTGTAGGTCATCCAGTCCAGGTTCTCTATCTTGACACTGTTCATCTCGTTGCTCCCGGCACGCTATCGTCAAGAAAGGGGGAGCCAAGCTCCCCCTTTGTATTCAACATCTTACTTGATGATATTGTGCTCCGGGCCATACGGGAAGCCGGTGATGTTCTCGGCCCCGTGCTCGTTGACCACCAGGATGTCGTGCTCGCGATAGCCGCCGGCACCCGGCTGGCCTTCCGGCACCATGATCATCGGCTCCATGGAGACGACCATGTTGGGCTCGAGCACGGTCTCGATGTCCTCGCGCAGCTCCAGACCCGCCTCGCGGCCGTAGTAGTGGCTCAGGGTGCCGAAGGAGTGGCCGTAGCCGAAGGTGCGGTACTTGAGCAGGTCATGCTTGGCGAAGATCTCGTTGAGCTCGTGGGCGATGTCGCAGCAGCGCACGCCGGGCTTGATCAGCTCCTGGCCACGGCGGTGGACCTCGCAGTTCACTTCCCACAGGCGCAGGTGCTCATCGGAGGCGTGACCGAGGAACAGGGTACGCTCCAGAGCGGTGTAGTAGCCGGAGATCATCGGGAAGGTGTTGAGGCTGAGGATATCGCCGGGCTGCACGCGGCGGCTGGTCACCGGGTTGTGGGCACCGTCGGTGTTGATACCGGACTGGAACCACACCCAGGTGTCCATCAGTTCGCTGTTGGGGTAGGTCTTGGCGATCTCGCGCACCATGGCGGCCTGACCGGCCAGCGACACCTCGTACTCCGGCACGCCGGCGTAGATCGCATCGCGCACGGCCACACCACCCACGTCGGCGATGCGTGCGCCCTGGCGGATCAGCGCGATCTCCTCGTCGGACTTGATCATGCGCATCTTCATGGTGGGCGCGCCGGCATCGACCAGTTCCACGTCGCCCAGCACATCGACCAGCTTCTGCTTGTTCTGCAGCGTCATGTGGTCGAACTCGACCGCGACGCGGCGCTTGCCTTCGCACAGCTGCTTGACGGCCTTGAAGAAGTTGTCCTTCTGCCAGTCGGTGTAGACGATGTTGTCGCCCAGGCGGTTGCGGCGGAAGGGCTGGCCGCCGTCGATGTTGGCGGTCACCGTGGTGAAGCGATCCTGGGTCACCACCAGGCCGTAGTCGCGGCCGAACTTGCAGTAGACGAAGTCACTGAAGTAGTTGATGTTGTGGTAGGAGGTCAGCACCACCGCATCGACATCGTTCTGTGCCATGTAGTCGCGCAGGCGCGCCAGGCGGCCCCGCATCTCGGCGTCGGAGAAGGTCGGGACGACCTTGTCGCCGTTGGGAATCTCGATCAGTGACGGCAGTTGCATGTTGTTGTCTCCTCTGGGTCCGTGGGATCGACTCACCAGCCGGGGCGTCCGCGGCCCTGTCGGTGTCGGCCGCTCTCCCCTTCACTTGTCAGTGTTGTGTCGACTGCTGGTGATTCGAATATGGCCAGAGGCACCCCGCGGGACCAATGACTAGTGCAAATGCATGCATTGGTGCGGGTAATACGCCGTGATTTCAGGGAGTTGCCTGGGCTGAGAGAGAGGTTTCAGTACTGCCGGGCGAATCGTTGTCGTGCCTGTTCGAGAGGGGGTGACCGAAATATTGGTGGAGTTTCTCGCTGGAGCGGTCGGCGAACAGGGCCATAGCGTGCCGCTCGCTGTCCCTCAGCCCCCGGTCATGTTCATGAAACGCACCACCTGGACATCACCGTCGGTGGAGAAGTGATGCCGTTCGGGCTTCTTCGTCATGGCGGCCACGATAGCCGCCTTGAGCCGTTCACTGTCGCCGGGATGGCGGCGCAGCACGGCACGCAGGTCCACCGAGTGTTCGTTGCCCAGGCACAGCAGCAGGCGCCCCTCGGCCGTGACACGCACACGGTTGCAGGCGTCGCAGAAGTTGTGGGTATGCGGCGAGATGAAGCCGACCCGGCTCTCGGAGTCCGCCATGCGGTAGTAGCGCGAGGGGCCGAGGGTGCTCTCGGTGGTAGGCACCAGCGGATGACGCGCCTCGATGATGGCGCGTACCTCATCGCTGGAACAGAAGGTGGTGGCACGGTCGTGGCCGATCGCCTCGCCCAGCGGCATCTCCTCGATGAAGCTGATATCCACCCCCTCGGCGCGGGCGAACTCCACCAGATCAAGGACCTCGTCGTCGTTGCGCCCCTTGAGGATCACGGCATTGAGCTTGATGTGCTCGAAACCGGCCTGGCGAGCGGCGCGGATGCCGTCGATCACCTTCGCCAGGTCACCGGTACGGGTCAGCGCGCGAAAGCGTACCGGGTCCAGGGTGTCGAGGCTGATATTGAGGCGTCTCAGGCCGCCCTGGCGCAGGGCGCGGGCATGCTTGACCAGGCCGGCGCCATTGGTGGTCATGGCGAAGTCGCGAATGCCCGGCAAGGCGCCAACCTCGGTGACCAGAGTCTCGATGCCGCGCCTGACCAGCGGCTCGCCACCGGTGAGGCGGATCTTCTCCACCCCCAGCTCGATGAAGGCGCGGCAGAGAGTCGCCATCTCCTCCAGGGTCAGCACCTGGGCACGGGGCAGGAAGGTCATCTCCTCGGCCATGCAGTAGACGCAGCGGAAATCGCAGCGGTCGGTGACCGAGAGGCGCAGGTAGCGGATGGTGCGGCCGAAGCCGTCGACCAGGGCGGGAGCGGCGGACATAGGGGCTTCCTTTGGAGGAACGGCGGCAGCTGCCGCCGTTCCGTCACTCGTCGGTCATCATCAGGTCGCGCATCTTCTGCTCGTCGAGCACCACCAGCCGCTGGCGATCGATGTTGATGGCGCCGTTGTCACGCAGCTTGGCCAGCAGCCGCGAGAGGGTCTCCGGCGTCATGGCCAGCTGGGCGGCCAGCCAGCGCTTGGGAATGGTCAGGCGCACCACCCGGGGCTCCTTGCCACGCCCCGACGGCAGCTGGCGCAGCACATAGCTGACCAGCCGCGACATGGCGTCGCCCTGGGTAAGCAGCGCCAGGTCCTCGAGGCGATCGGTGAGTTCCAGCGCCAGGCGGCTCATGAACTCGGCGCGGCACTCGGGGTGGCGATCCATGGCCTCGCGGCAGCGCTCGGCGGGAATCGACAGCACATGGGTGCGGCGCAGCGCCTCGGAGGAGTAGAGGTAGATGCCCTCCCGGGACACCATGCTCAGCTCGCCCAGGGTGCCGCCACGCTCCACGCAGCGGATGGTGGCCAGGCGTCCGTCCCCGGCACTGCGTACCAGGCGCACCGCACCGCTGATCACAATATGCAGCCACTCGGCGGGGGTATCCTGGCGGAACAGCCATTCACGGCTGGCCAGGGTCCGCGGCTCGCAGTCCTCGAGCAGCGCCTCGATCTCCTCGTCGGAGAGCGCACCCAGCCACGGCACGCCGCGCACCAGGTCACGCAGCTGGCGCGGCTTGAACAGCAGGTCAGCGGCCGAACTGGGCGGCTGGGCAGTATCCATAGGCATGTTGTTCCTCCACATCGGTGTCGGCGTCGACCAGCAGGTAGCCATGGGCCTGGCTGGCGGCACTCAGCATATGCGATCCCTGGCCGCCGGCCAGGCGAGCCACCGGCGTACCGGCGCTCCAGTCGAGCACGACCCGCAATAGTTCACGGCGTCCGCGCGGCCCGCGCCGCGAGAAGCCGGCCTTGACCGGAAAGCGCTGCAGTGCCGGCGGCGTCATCCCCTGGCGGCCTTGCACCAGGGGCAGGGCGAGGAACTGCCAGCCCACCAGCGAAGCCACCGGATTGCCCGGCAGGGCGATCAACGGTGTTCCGGCGGCGAGCGACTCGCCCAGGAAGCCAAGGGCGAAGGGCTTGCCGGGCTTGATGCCCACGCCATGGAAGGCGATGCCACCCAGCCGTTCGATGGCGGGGCGTACGTGGTCCTCCTCCCCCACCGATACACCGCCGCTACAGACTACCAGATCGGCCTCGTCGCGGGCCCGGTCCAGGGCCTGATGCAGGTCAAGGGGATCGTCAAGAATCACGCCCAGGTCGATGAGCTCCACGCCCGGGTGGGCCATCAGCGCCTTGAGCATCGCCCGGTTGCTGTCGAAGACCTGTCCCGGCACACGGCGCTCACCCGGCTCGATCAGCTCGTCGCCGGTGGAGAATAGGGCAATCTTCACGCGGCGCCTCACCGTCACCTCGGCGATGCCGTGGCTGGCCAGCAGGGCAATGGCGGCGGCCTCCAGGCGGGTACCCGAGGGCAGCAGCGGCGTGCCGGCGCGGCTCTCCTCGCCCCGGCGGCGGATATTGGCCCCCTCGGCGAGCTCCCCCTCGACGTGCACCCGGCCCTCGGCATCCAGACGCACCTTTTCCTGGGGCACCACGGCGTCGGCGCCGATGGGCACCGGGGCGCCGGTGAAGATACGCGCACAGCCGCCTTTGGGCAGGTGCATCACCCCGGCACCGGCCGGCACCCGTTGCACCACTGGCAGACCCACGGGGCAAAGCTCGGCCAGGCGCAGGGCATAGCCGTCCATGGCGCTGTTGTCGACGCCGGGCAGGTCCAGGGCCGCGGCAACATCATCGGCCAACACCCGCCCCTCGGCGTCACCCAGCGCCACCCGCTCGCGCCCTTCCACCGGACGGGCGGCGGCGATCATGCGTTCACGGGCATCGAACAGGTCGAGCAGACCGGAAGTGACCACCTCCGCGCAGCCACAGTTCATGCATCGACCTCCTCGTCGCTTTCCGTCTCCATCAGCGCCTCGCTGGTCGACGGCTCCTGCTGGCGGCTGACACAACCCGCACTCTGGGGCAGCACCATGGCCACGAAGTTGCAGGGCCGGGTACGCGCATCGAGCTGCTCGGCGAGGATGCCATCCCAGGCGGTGGCACAGGCCTTGGGTGAGCCGGGCATGGCAAAGACCAGGGTACGGTCGATCAGCCCGGCCACCGCCCGGGACTGCACGGTGGAGGTGCCGATGCTCTGGAACGACAGGTGGCGGAACAGCTCGCCGTAGCCGTCGATGGCCTTGTCGAACAGCGGCGCCAGCGCTTCCGGGGTGGTATCTCGGAGGGTGAAGCCGGTGCCGCCGTTGACCAGCACCACCTGGATGTCGTCGCGCACGACCCACTTCGAGACCACCGCACGGATGCGGTAGACGTCGTCGGGGACGATGCGCCGCTCGACTAGGGCATGGCCGACCTCGGTGAGGCGCGCGGAGAGCAGGTCGCCGCTGCCGTCCTCGTCGAAGCCACGGGTGTCGGAGACGGTCAGCACGGCGATGCCCAGCGGGGCGAAGGGAGTATTGGCGTGAACGTGAGCCATGGGGTCCTCCTCACCGCCCACCGGCGGGCGAGCGGTGCATGAATGGCGAGGAAAGGAAAGGGCGAGAACACCGAAAAGGGGGCCAGGCGCCCCCCTTCATCCGGCTACTGCATCAGGGCGCTGCCACTTTCGTCGTCGAGACTGATCCCCTCGACGCCGATCTCGGCCTGCAGCGCCATCAGGTAGTGGCGCAGGGCACGGCGCGTGGACTGCTCGCGCAGGCTGTGACGCACATGCTCGGCGACCTGCTCGTAGGGACGCTCGCGACCCTCGACACGCTGGTCGATGCTGACCACATGCCAGCCGTAGCGCGAGGCGAGCGGCCGGTCGTGGAGCCCCTCGGGCAGGTGCTGCAGAGCACCATCGAGTTCGGCCACGGTCTGCCCCGGCGCCAGCCAGCCCAGCTCACCGCCCTCCTCCTTCGAGGGACAGGCGGAGTGACGCTGGGCGAACTCGGTAAAGCGCTCGGGGTGTTCGCCCAGCTGCTTGATGAGCTTCTCGCCCAGGCGATAGCCGGCATCCCGGGCCTCGGCGTCGTCCGGCGCCGCGGCCAGCAGGATATGGCGCACCTGCAACTGCGTGGGTTCACTGAAGCGCTCGGCGTGGGTGGCATGGAAGCGCCGACAGTCCTCCTCGGAGGGCTCGGGCACGTCCAGCTCCTGTTCCAGCAGGGCGGCGATGGCGGCATCGTTCTCGTCGAGATCCGTGCCGTCGGCATCGGCCAGGCCCAGGGCAACGGCGCGCTGGTGCAGCAGCTCGCGCACCACCAGGGCACGGGCGGCCTTGAGCTGGGCGGTGCCGGCGCTGTCCGCCGGGTGGTACTGCATCTCCTGGGCGATGTCGGCCTCCGCGATGGTGGCCTCGCCGACCCGGATGGGCGGGGGCGTGGTAGCCCCCCCCGGGATCATCTCGATATCGATCTTTTGCATGCTTTTTCCTCGAAACCGTTTCAGCCCCGCTTGCGAACCAGCTGGTAGCGACGGGTCACGTAGCCGAAGGGCACGCTCCAGACGTGAACCAGGCGGGTGAAGGGGAAGACCAGGATGATGGTCAGGCCCACCAGGATATGCAGCTTGTAGATCAAGCCAACGCCCTCGAGGTAGGTAGCCGCACCTCCCTGGAAGAAGACGATGGACTGTGCCCAGTGGGCGAGCTGGATCATCACGCCGCCGTCCAGGTGACCCAGGGCGGGGATGATGGTCAGCAGACCCAGCGAGACCTGTACCACCAGCAGCACGATGATGAAGGTGTCCATCGGGCTCGAGGAGGCGCGCACCCGCGGGTTGGTGATGCGGCGATGGGCCAGCATCACGCCACCCACCAGGCACATCACCCCGGCGATGCCGCCGATCAGGATGGCGATCACCTGCTTGGTGCCGGCACTCATGAAGGGCGAATAGACCCAGTGCGGGGTCAGCAGGCCCACCAGGTGGCCGAAGAAGATCACGATGATGCCGACATGGAACAGGTTGCTGGCCCGACGCATGTTCTTCGAGGTCAGCATCTGGCTCGAGCCGGTCTTCCAGGTGTACTGGCCGTGGTCGAAGCGCAGCAGGCTACCGATCAGGAAGACGGTACCGGCCAGGTAGGGGTAGAGCCCGAACAGCAGGGTGTTGAAGTAGTTCATGACGGGTCTCCGTTCAGTGTTTCCGGGCGGGGGCGGCGGGGTCGAGGACCCGCACCGCTTCGCTCTGGGTAACGTTCTTGCGCTCGGCCAGTCGCCGTCCCTCGGCGGACTGCAGGGCGCAATCCTGGTCGGAATCGGCGGTAAAGCGCACCGCCTCCTCTTCCCACACCTCGTCCAGGGCCTCCGGCGTGTAGTCGGGCGCCTCCTCCTTCGCCGTCTGGCGATGCGCGGCGACATCCTCCTCCGCGCCGATCAGTGCCAGCAGTGCCAGGGGCACCAGGGCGTGATCGGCCTCGCGCTCCTCGAGCCGGGCGGTGAGAAGCGCCAGGATATGACGGATCTCGCCCAGCCAGCGACCGATCTCGGCCTCGGAGCGGGTGGAGAGGTACTCCAGGAACAGCGGCAGGTAGTCCGGCAGTTCATGGGCGTCGAGTTCGAAACCCGCGGCGCTGTACTCGGCCATCAGGTCGACCATGGCCTGGCCGCGGTCGCGGGACTCGCCGTGCACGTGTTCGAACAGCAGCAGCGAAGTGTTGCGGCCACGATCGAACAGCGCCACGTACTCCGCCTGCAGCTCCATGATGTCGGCCTCCATCATGCGCTGGCACCAGTCCATCAGGGCGGTGCGTCGCGCCGCCGACAGGCGGCGCTCGGCATTCAGGATCTCGATCATCTCGGGGGCGGCGGCCTGGAGCTCCTCGCTGGGGTAGTCCAGCAGCCGTGCCAGCACGCGCAGGCTCAGCATGCCACCGACGGGTTCCAGCTGTTGTGCTGCGTCAGCCATGACGGGCCTCCTCGCTCTGCGCCTGCGGGTCGAAGGTCACCGGCTGGACCAGGGTCGCATTGTTCTTGCGACCGCCGAACAGGCTCTCGCTGCTATCGCCGTGGCAGCCATCGCCGAAGCTGAAGCCGCAGCCACCGCGCTCCGGGAAGGCCTCGGTGGCCATCTCGCGGTGGCTGGTGGGGATCACGAACCGATCCTCGTAGTTGGCGATGGCCAGGTAGCGGTACATGTCCTCCACCTGCTGCTCGGTGAGTCCGACGCTCTCCAGCACCTCGGCGTTGGCCTGGCCTTCCACATGCTTGCCGCGCATGTAGAGGCGCATGGCCATCAGCCGCTTGAGCGCCAGCACCACGGGCTCCTCCTCACCGGCGGTGAGCATGTTGGCCAGGTACTTGACCGGGATGCGCAGCGACTCGATCTTGGGCATCACACCATCGAACTCGACCTTGCCGGCCTCGGCGGCGGACTGGATCGGCGACAGCGGCGGCACGTACCAGACCATCGGCAGGGTGCGGTACTCGGGGTGCAGCGGCAGCGCCAGGCCCCAGTCCATGGCCAGCTTGTAGACCGGCGAAGCCTGGGCGGCGGCGATCACGTTGTCGGTGATGCCATCCTTCTTGGCTTGGGCGATGACCTCGGGGTCATTAGGATCCAGGAAGATCTCGCACTGGCGATGGTAGAGGTCACGCACGTCCGGGGAGCTGGCCACTTCCTCGATGCGGTCGGCATCGTAGAGCAGCACGCCGAGATAGCGGATGCGGCCCACGCAGGTCTCGGAGCAGACGGTCGGCTGGCCGGCCTCGATGCGCGGGTAGCAGAAGATGCACTTCTCGGACTTCCCGGTCTTCCAGTTGTAGTAGATCTTCTTGTAGGGGCAGCCGGAGATGCACATCCGCCAGCCGCGGCACTTGTCCTGGTCGATCAGGACGATGCCGTCCTCCTCGCGCTTGTAGATCGCCCCGGAGGGGCAGCTCGCCACGCAGGTCGGGTTGAGGCAGTGCTCGCACAGCCGCGGCAGGTACATCATGAAGGTGTTCTCGAACTGGCCGTAGATATCGGCCTGCACCTTCTCGAAGTTCATGTCCTTGCGACGCTTGGCGAACTCGGTGCCGAGGATCTCCTCCCAGTTCGGGCCCCACTCGATCTTGTTCATGCGCTGGCCGGAGATCAGCGAGCGCGGACGCGCGGTGGGCTGGTGCTCACCCTGCTTGGCGGTATGCAGGTGCTCGTAGTCGAAGGTGAACGGCTCGTAGTAGTCGTCGATCTCCGGCAGGTCGGGGTTGGCGAAGATGTTCGCCAGCACCCGCCACTTGCCGCCGATGCGCGGCTCGATCTTGCCGTCCTTGCGACGCATCCAGCCGCCCTTCCACTTGCCCTGGTTCTCCCACTCCTTGGGATAGCCGATGCCGGGCTTGGTCTCGACGTTGTTGAACCAGGCGTACTCGACGCCCTCGCGGCTGGTCCAGACATTCTTGCAGGTCACCGAGCAGGTGTGGCAGCCGATGCACTTGTCTAGGTTGAGGACCATGCCTACCTGGGAACGAATCTTCATTTCACGGCCTCCTGCTCGTAGTCGTTGCCTTCGCCATCCAGCCAGTCGATCTTCTTCATCTTGCGTACGATGACGAACTCATCGCGGTTGGAGCCGACGGTGCCGTAGTAGTTGAAGCTGTAGGACAGCTGCGCGTAGCCACCGATCATGTGGGTCGGCTTGGGACACACGCGAGTCACCGAGTTGTGGATACCGCCGCGGGTACCGGTCATCTCGGAGCCCGGCATGTTCAGGATGCGCTCCTGGGCGTGATACATCATCGCCATGCCGTTCTTGACCCGCTGGCTGACCACCGCACGGGCCGCAATGGCGCCGTTGGCGTTGTAGAGCTCGATCCAGTCGTTGTCCTCGACGCCGATGGACTTGGCATCGTCCTCGGACATCCACACTATCGGACCACCCCGCGACAGGGTCTGCATCAGCAGGTTGTCGCTGTAGGTGGAGTGGATGCCCCACTTCTGGTGCGGAGTGATCCAGTTCAGGGCGATCTCCGGGTTGCCGTTGCCCTTGGGCTCGGCCACGCTCACCGCCGCCTTGGTGTCGATGGGCGGACGGTAGACCAGCAGGCTCTCGCCGAAGGCGCGCATCCAGGGGTGATCCTGATAGAACTGCTGGCGACCGCTGACGGTGCGCCACGGGATCAGCTCATGGACGTTGGTGTAGCCGGCGTTGTAGGAGACGTGCTCGTCCTCGAGGCCGGACCAGGTCGGGCTGGAGATGATCTTGCGCGGCTGGGCGACGATGTCGCGGAAGCGGATCTTCTCCTCTTCCTTGGGATGCGCCAGGTGGGTATGGTCCCGCCCGGTGATCTTGGAGAGCGCGTCCCACGCCTTCACCGCCACCTGGCCGTTGGTCTCCGGCGCCAGGGTCAGGATCATCTCGGCGGCGTCCACGGCGCTGTCGAGACGCGGACGACCCTTGTGCGGTCCCTCGGTCTTGCGGTGGTTGAGCTTGCCGAGCAGGTCCACTTCGGACTCGGTCTTCCAGCTGATGCCCTTGCCGCCGTTGCCGATGGTCTCGAGCAGCGGGCCGATGGAGGTGAAGCGCTCGTAGGTCTCGGGGTAGTTGCGCTTGACCTCGATCAGCGCCGGCATGGTCTTGCCGGGGATCGGTTCGCACTCACCCTTCTTCCAGTCCTTGACCTCAACCTGGGCCAGTTCGGCCGGGGAGTCGTGCTGGTGCGGCAGGGTGACCAGGTCGGTCTCCTCGCCCAGGTGTCCCTCGGAGGCCTCGGAGAAGGACTTGGCGATGCCCTTGAAGATCTCCCAGTCGCTGCGCGACTCCCACGCCGGGTCGGTGGCCGCGGTCAGCGGGTGGATGAAGGGGTGCATGTCGGACGTGTTGAGGTCGTCCTTCTCGTACCAGGTCGCCGTGGGCAGCACGACATCCGAGTAGAGGCAGGTGGTGGACATGCGGAAGTCCAGGGTCACCAGCAGGTCGACCTTGCCCTCCGGGGCGTCGTCATGCCACTTGACCTCTTCCGGCTTCTGGCCACCGAAGTCACCCAGGTCCTTGCCCTGGATGCCGTGGCGGGTGCCCAGCAGGTACTTGAGCATGTACTCGTGGCCCTTGCCGGAGCTGCCCAGCAGGTTGGAGCGCCAGATGAACATGTTGCGCGGGAAGTTCTGGGGGTTGTCCGGATCTTCCGCGGCGAAGGCGAGCTTGCCCTCCTTGAGCTGCTGCACGGCGTAGTCCTGGGTGGACATGCCGGCATCCTTGGCCGCACCGGCCAGGCGCAGCGGGTTGGTACCCAGCTGAGGAGCGGAGGGCAGCCAGCCCATGCGCTCGGCGCGCACGTTGAAGTCGATCAGGCTGCCGGGGTAGTCCTCGGCCTTGGCCAGCGGCGAGAGGATCTCCTTGATCTCCAGCTTCTCGTAGCGCCACTGGGAGGAGTGGTTGTAGAAGAAGGAGGTGCCGTTCATGTGGCGCGGCGGACGCTGCCAGTCGAGGCCGAAGGCCAGCGGGGTCCAGCCGGTCTGCGGGCGCAGCTTCTCCTGGCCGACGTAGTGGGCCCAGCCGCCGCCGCTCTGACCGATACAGCCGCACATGACCAGCATGTTGATCAGGCCGCGGTAGTTCATGTCCATGTGGTACCAGTGGTTCATGCCGGCACCGACGATGATCATGCTGCGACCCTGGGTCTTGTCGGCGTTCTCGGCGAACTCACGGGCGATGCGGGTGGCCTGCTCGGCGGGCACACCGGTGATCTTCTCCTGCCAGGCCGGCGTGTAGGGCTTGACCTGGTCGAAGGAAGTGGCGCCGTCATCCTCACCGAAGCCACGATCGATACCGTAGTTGGCACACATCAGGTCGAAGACGGTAACCGCCAGAGCCTCGCTGCCGTCGGCCTTCTTCAGGCGCTTGACGGGCAGGCTGTGGAACAGCAGCTCGTCGCTGGCCCCACCGCTCTTGACGTGGTCGAAGTGCTCGTGGGCGATGCCGCCGAAGTAGGGGAAGGCGACCTTGGCGACCTCGTCATGCTTGTCGGCCAGGGTCAGCAGCGGCTTGATCTCGGTGCCTTCGGCATCCAGCGGCTCGAGGTTCCACTTGCCCACCTCGTCGCCGGTCTCGCCCCAGCGGAAACCGATGGAGCCTCGCGGCACCACCAGCTGGTCGCGGGTCTCGTCCCACGCCACGGTCTTCCACTCGGGATTGTTGCCCTGGCCCAGGCTCGCCTCGAAGTCGCTGGCGCGCATCTGGCGACCCGGCGCATAGCTGCCGTCCTCGCGAGCTTCCAGCTCGACCAGGAACGGCATGTCGCTGTAGCGCCGCACGTAGTCGGTGAAGTAGCTGCTGGGATTGTCGAGGTGGAACTCCTTGAGGATCACATGTCCCATGGCCATGGCCAGGGCGGCATCGGTGCCCTGCTTGGCGGAGAGCCACTCGTCGGTGAGCTTGGAGACCTCGGCATAGTCCGGGGTGACCGAGACGGTCTTGGTGCCCTTGTAGCGCACCTCGGTGAAGAAGTGGGCATCCGGAGTACGCGTCTGGGGCACGTTGGAACCCCAAGCGATGATGTAGCCGGAGTTGTACCAGTCGGCGGACTCGGGCACGTCGGTCTGCTCACCCCAGGTCTGGGGGCTGGCCGGCGGCAGGTCGCAGTACCAGTCGTAGAACGACAGGCAGACGCCACCGATCAGCGACAGGTAGCGCGCACCGGAGGCGTAGCTGACCATAGACATGGCGGGGATCGGCGAGAAGCCGATGACACGGTCCGGGCCGTACTCCTTGGTGGTATAGACGTTGGAGGCGCCAATCAGCTGGTTGAGTTCGTTCCAGTCGGCGCGCACGAAGCCGCCCATGCCGCGGGCACGCTTGTACTGCTTGGCCTTGGCCGGGTCCTCGACGATGGAGGCCCACGCCTCGACCGGGTCCTTCTTCTCGCTCAGTGCCTCACGCCACAGCTTGAGCAGCGGCTTGCGGATCAACGGGTACTTGAGGCGGTTGGCACTGTACATGTACCAGGAGTAGCTGGCGCCGCGCGGGCAGCCACGGGGCTCGTGGTTGGGCAGGTCGGGCCGGGTGCGCGGGTAGTCGGTCTGCTGGGTCTCCCAGGTAACCAGGCCGTTCTTGACATAGATCTTCCAACTGCACGAACCGGTGCAGTTCACCCCGTGGGTGGAGCGCACGATCTTGTCGTGCTGCCAGCGCTGCCGGTAGCCGTTCTCCCAGCCGCGAGACTCGTCGCGAAGCTCGCCGTGGTCGTTGGCGAAGGGCTCGCGGGCCTTGCGGAAGAAGTTCAGCCGATCGATGAAGTGACTCATGGTCGCTCTCCAGGCTCCTGAAAAGATGCGTGGCCCCGCCGGGCCACCCGGTCAGCCTTGGTCGAGTGCGCTCCAGCGCGGACCAGGGCCAGTGACTTGCAGGCAATTCTGGGCGATAGACGCCGCGATTACTGCCCGGTTACCTCCATATACCCCCCGCCTACCTCCAAGGGGATAGCCCCCCACGACACCCGGGGTGATAGGCCCATCAGGGCCTCAACCGTCCCGCTCCGCTGGCGTGGTCCCAGACCATCACCAGCATGCACACTACCAGCGAGGCGTAGAGGAACATGAACCCCGCGGTGCGGATGCCGACCCAAAGATTGCCCAGGGCGAACATCACCGGCAGCAGGGCGCCGAACAGCCCACCCAGGGTCAACGCCAACCCGCCCACCAGTGCCAGCTGGCTGCCGTGATCGCGATGGATCATGCGCATCAGGCTGCCCTGGCCCAGCCCCATGACCAGTCCCATGGCCACCAGCAGCGCCAGGAAGCCCCACAACGGCGCGGCATAGCGCAGCGTCAGCACCCGCTCCACCCCTTCGATCCGCATAGTGAAGGGGGGGTAGGAGAGCAGGAACAGGCAGACCAGCACGAAGGCCGTGACCCACCAGCGCAGGGCACGAAAGTCGCGCACATCTCCCCAGGCGCCGCCCGCCACCTGGCCCAGGCCCACCGCCAGCGGAAAGGGCAGTGCCAGCAGCGCGGCGTCGCGCAGACCCAGGCCGTACTGGGCGCCGAGGTAGGCCGGCAGCCACAGCGTCAGCGCCACGAAGGCGCCATAGAAGAAACTGTAGACCACGGCCAGCCGCCAGGGGCGCCAGTGGTGCAGGGGTGCCAGCCACCCGGGCCTGGCTGCCATGCCGTCATCGTCGGACTCGCTGGAGGCGGCAGGCGGCTCCGGGTCGTCGGCGAACAGCCACAGCAGCGCAGCCACCGCCAGTACCGGCAGCAGATAGAGCATCGGCGCGCTGCGCCAGCCGTAGGCCTGACTGATCAATGGCAGCAGCAGGTAACTCAGGCCGGCCCCCATCATGCCGGCACCATAGAGGCCCAGGGCCAGGCCGGCGTGGCGGCGTGGACAGAGCTCCCCCACATAGACCAGCCCCGCCGCCAGGGACCCGGCGCCCAGCCCCAGGCCGGCACCGGACAGCAGGAAGTGCACATAGTCACTGGAATGGGCCACCGCCCACAGGAAGGGACAGATCAGCAGCAGGCAGGCGATCATCACCCGCCGCCCCCCATGGCGCCGGGCCAGGGCCGCCATGGGCAGCGCCGCCAGGGCCCCGGTCACCATGGGCGTGGCCAGCAGCAGCGCGAAGCCGAGCTCGCCCAGCCCCAGCATCTCGCGCAGCTCCATCCCCAGCACCGCGAAGATGGTCCAGCTGGCGAACACCAGTGCAAAGGCCAGCGGCGACAGCATCACCACCACCAAGGGACGGTAGCCGACGACGACAGCATCGCGGTCAGAAGGGAGTGGCATCATGGGCCTAGGGAACGGTGAAGTATCGCCCAAGTCTCAGTAGGACTCCCATCGGGGTCAAAGGGGCAGTGGAGGTATCCGCCCTACCCCCTTGGGTGTAGTAGACTCCCGGCAGCACCACGCATAAGAGCCACTCCCCCGACGGCCTGCGGATACTATGAAACTGATCCAACACTCCCTGGTGGCACGCATCGTCGCCTCGCTGCTTGCCATCAGTGCCATGGCACTGGTCAGCATCGTGGTCACCATGACGGTGGCCAACGACAGCCGCGGTGACGCCGGCGCCATCAACGTGGCTGGTTCCCTGCGCATGAACACCTACCAGATCGTCGCTGCCCTGCAGCGCTACGAGCAGCAGCCCGCGGTGGCGCAGCGCTCACGGGTAGAGGAGTTGATGGAGCAGTTCGAGACGCGCCTGGCCAGTCCCGCACTGACCCGTGCGCTGCCCGGGGCCGAGGATCACTCCCTGCACGAACAGTACCGGATGCTTCAGGAGCGCTGGGAGGAGGCACTGGCCCCCCAGGTGACCCGCGCCATCGCGGGTGGCGAGCTCGAGGTCGAGGCACTGCGCCAGACGCTGGACGGGCTGGTCGGCGATATCGACGCCATGGTCACCCTGCTCGAGCAGAACAGCGAGTCGAAGATCCAGCTGCTCAGCGCCCTGCAGATCCTGTTCCTGGCGCTGACCGCGGTGGTGGTGGCCATCGCCCTCTACGATATCCGTCACAACCTGGTGGGGCCGCTGCGCCAGCTGGTGGTATTGGCCCGCGAGGCCGCCCAGCGCAACTTCGGCTACCGCACGCATCTCACCGGCAACGATGAACTTGCCCTGCTCGGGCGCACCTTCGACGGCATGGCCGAGGAGCTCGCTGCCAGCTACGCCGAGCTGGAGGAACGCGCCTCGCGCAAGAAGGTGGAGCTCGAGCGCAGCAACCGGGCCATGCAGGTGATGCACGACGGCAGCCGCGCCCTCTACGGCGGCGGCAACGACCTGTGTGCCAGCGCCGCGCCCATGCTGCGGGAGCTCGAGCAGCTGCTCGAGGTGGGCCCGATCCGGCTGTCGCTGAACGACCCCTATGACGACCGCCAGATCCCGATACTCGCCACCCACTCGCCACGCCGCCCCGAGTACTGTCGCGATCACGACTGTCATGCGTGCCTGCTCGACCCCCAGCCGCTTCGCCTGGAGCAGACCGAACAGGGCGAGTGCCTTCTGCTGCCGGTGAGCGTTGGCGAGCTGATGCTCGGCACCCTGGAGGTGTGGCATCCCAAGCGCCAGCCGCTCTCCGACAGCGTGCGGCGCCTGCTCAACGCCCTGGCCGACCAGCTGGCCACCGCGGTCTACCTGCAGCGCCGCATCGAGGAGCAGCAGCAGGTGACGCTGATGAACGAGCGCGCCATCATCGCCCGGGAGCTGCACGACTCCCTGGCCCAGTCGCTCTCCTACCTCAAGATGCAGGTGGCCAGGCTCGAGCGCATGCAGCGGAAGGAGGCCCCGCGGGAGAGCCAGGCGGCGGTATTCGACGAGCTGCGCACCGGGCTCGACAGCGCCTATCGCCAGCTGCGCGAGCTGCTCACCACCTTCCGCCTCAAGCTGGAGGGCCCGGGGCTGGCCAGCGCCCTGCGCCAGACCACTCGGGAGTTCAGCGACCGGCTGGGATTCCCGGTGGCGCTGGATGTCGACGTGCCACCCCACCTGCTCAACCCCAACGAGGAGATCCACGTGCTGCAGGTGGTTCGCGAGGCGCTGGCCAACATCCTCAAGCACGCCAACGCCCACTGGGCCGCCGTCACCATCGGCTTCCAGGCGGCGCAGTTGCACGTCGCCATCGAGGATGATGGCGTGGGTCTCGCGGACGACAGCTCGCCGCCGATGCACTACGGCCTGGTGATCATGCGCGACCGCGCCGACACCCTGGGCGGGCAGATGACGCTCCGCAACCGCCCCGGCGGCGGCACCCGGGTCGAGCTGACGTTCACGCCCCAGACCGCGCGCCTGATCCACCAGCACGCCAGCGCCGAGGCGGGTCACGTGGATCCCCGCGCCGCCATCGCCACCGACTCTTCCGACGACAGGACCCAAGGATGACCGACTTCGCTGCCGAAAGCCCTGCCACCATCCTGATCATCGACGACCATCCGCTGCTGCGCCGCGGGGTCTCCCAGCTGCTGGAGCTGGAGGATGACCTGCTGCTCGCCGGCGAGGCCGGCGATCCCCGGGAGGGCATCCGCCTTGCCCTGGAGCTCGACCCCGACATGGTGCTGCTCGACCTCAACATGCCGCAGATGGACGGCATCGAGACGCTCAAGCGTCTGCGCGACGGCGGCTTCGCCGGCCGCGTGGTGATGTTCACGGTCTCCGACCATGAGGAGGACGTGGTCAACGCCCTGCGTTCGGGGGCCGACGGCTACCTGCTCAAGGACATGGACCCCGACGAGATGGTGCGCCAGCTGCGCCAGGCCTCCCTGGGGCGCATGGTGATCAGCGAGAGCCTCACCGCACTGCTCGCCGAGGCGCTGCGCAGCCAGCGCAGCCAGCCGGCGGCGCCGGATATCCACAGCCTGACCCAGCGCGAACGCGAGATCCTTCGCGAGCTGGCCGCTGGGCTCTCCAACAAGATGATCGCCCGCAAGCTGGAGATCACCGAGGGCACGGTGAAGGTGCACGTCAAGCACCTGCTCAAGAAGCTCAACCTGCGCTCGCGGGTCGAGGCCGCGGTGTGGGCCGTGCAGGAGGGGATCGAGCGCTAGCCGAGGCCCGGTTCTGTGTGGATACCTCCAAATACCCTCGGGGCGCCGATGCGCCCCCACCACCCCCTTTCCGAAACCCAATAATTCTTTATAAACAATTAATTAAAGATTAATCCCCTCTACCCCCCTGGAGGTATACCCGCCCGGCGTGGAGTCGTTCGCCACGTTTCCCGATTCCGCCACGCGGCGTATCTTTCCCCCATCTTCGCGCGCCTTGATATCGATCAATCGATTCGGGGCCGATGCGAGCACCGCTAGACCTCAAGGGGAAACGCCATGACCAGAAAGAATGCCGACATCGAACAGTGGGATGTCGAGAATGAGGAGTTCTGGGAGTCGGAGGGCAAGAAGGTTGCCAACCGCAACCTGTGGATCTCCATCCCAAGCCTGTTGCTGGGCTTCGCCGTCTGGCTGATGTGGGGCATGATCACCACCCAGATGCAGAACCTGGGCTTCCCGTTCACGGTGGATCAGCTGTTCACCCTGACCGCGATCGCCGGTCTGGCCGGTGCCACCCTGCGTATCCCCGCCTCCTTCATGATCCGCATCGCCGGCGGGCGCAATACCATCTTCCTGACCACCGCCCTGCTGATGATCCCCGCCATGGGCACCGGCATCGCGCTGATGAACCCCGGGACCCCCTTCTGGGTGTTCCAGGCCCTGGCGCTGCTCTCCGGCATCGGCGGAGGCAACTTCGCCAACTCGATGAGCAACATCTCCAACTTCTTTCCCAAGAAGCAACAGGGCTATGCCCTGGGGATGAACGCCGGGCTGGGCAACTTCGGCGTCACCTCCATGCAGATCCTGATCCCGCTGGTGATGACCGTGGGCCTGTTCGGCGCCCTGGGCGGCGACCCCATGGAGCTGCAGAAGGCCAGCGGCACCCTGATCGGGCGCATCGAGGCGGGCACCCAGACCTGGATCCAGAACGCCGGCTTCGTATGGATGCTGTTCCTGATCCCGCTGGCCTTCGCCGGCTGGTTCGGCATGAACAACCTGCGCACCATCACCCCCAACCCGGGCACACCACTGCAGGCCTTCGGCAAGATCCTCGGGCTCTACGGGGTCGGTGTCGTGACCTCCATCGTCGGCGTGGTGGCGCTGGGCTATCTCAACATGTGGATCGCCCTGCCGCTGACCATCGTGCTCACAGTGGTGCTGCTGCGCCTGATTCCCGGTGACATCAAGCCCGGTATCCAGAAGCAGTTCGAGATCTTCTCCAACAAGCACACCTGGTCGATGACCGTGCTCTACATCGCCACCTTCGGCTCCTTCATCGGCTTCTCCGCGGCACTGCCGCTCTCCATCTCGGTGATCTTCGGCAACATGATGGAAGTCGCCGCCGACGGCAGCATGACCCGCGTCGCCAACCCCGAGGCTCCCAGCGCCCTGACCTGGGCCTGGATGGGACCCTTCGTGGGCGCCCTGATCCGTCCGGTGGGCGGCTGGATCTCCGACAAGCTGGGCGGTTCCATCGTCACCCAGGTGATCACCGCCATCATGGTGGTGGGCTCTGTGGGCGCCGGCTACGTGATGATGCTGGCCTACAACTCCACCGATCCCAACCAGTACTTCTGGATGTTCCTGCTGCTGTTCATCCTGCTGTTCGCCGCCAGTGGCATCGGCAACGGCTCCACCTTCCGCAGCATCGGCTTCATCTTCGACCCGCAGCAGAAGGGCCCGGCGCTGGGCTGGACCTCGGCAGTGGCCGCCTATGGTTCCTTCATCGCCCCGCGGGTGATGGGCGAGCAGATCAAGGCCGGCACCCCGGAACTCGCCATGTACGGCTTCGCGGTCTTCTACGCGGTCTGCCTGGTAGTCAACTGGTGGTTCTACCTGCGCAAGAACGCCTACGTGAAGAACCCCTAAAGCCTCTCTGAAGGTGTAATAAAGAGCCGATCTTTCACCATGATAGATCGGCTTTTTTGATACCGATCAAGGCAATAATCACTCCCTGGCATATCCTGAAACCATCCCTTAACCCGGCAAACTCGGAGGGTCCCATGGCCTCTGAACGCTTCAAGCAAACCTCGGTGCTGATAGCCAACACCTTCGCCTTCACCATGTGCTTCATGGTGTGGACGATGTTCGGCGAGATCGGCGTACCGATCGCCGAGCAGCTCGATCTCAACGGCACCCAGTTCGGCATCCTCACCGCGGTACCCATCCTCACCGGTGCCCTGTCGCGGCTGCCGCTGGGTTCGCTGACCGACCGCTACGGCGGCCGCCCAGTGTTCTTCATCATCCTGCTGCTCATCGTGCCGGCCATCTGGCTGGTGCAGTTCGCCACCGCGTACTGGCAGCTGCTGGTACTCGGCGCCTTCGTCGGCCTGGCCGGCGGCTCCTTCTCGGTGGGTATCACCTACACCGCCAAGTGGTTCGAGAAGGATCGCCAGGGCCTGGCCATGGGCATCTTCGGTGCCGGCAACGCCGGGGCCGCGGTCACCAAGTTCATCGCCCCCACCGTGATCGTGGTGCTGGGCTGGCAGGCCGTACCCAATATCTATGCCGGCATCATGCTGGTCACCGCGGTGCTGTTCTGGTTCTTCACCTACTCCAACCCGGACCACCGCACCGCCAGCAGCGTCTCGCTGCGCGACCAGCTCAAGGTGCTCAACGACCCCAAGGTGTGGAAGTACTGCCAGTACTACTCGGTAGTGTTCGGCGGCTATGTCGGCGTCTCGCTGTGGCTGACCCGCTACTACATGGGTGAGTACGGCCTGGGTATCCAGGTCGCCGCGCTGATCGCCACCATCTTCGTGCTGCCCTCCGGGGTGATCCGCGCCTTCGGCGGCTGGCTCTCCGACCGTTTCGGGGCCCACACCGTCACCTGGACCTGTCTGTGGGCCAGCCTGATCGCGCTGTTCATCATGTCCTACCCCGAGACCCAGTACCGCGTGGCCGGTGCCGGCGGCGAAGGGGTCGTGGAATTCGGCTTCGGCATCCCGGTGTGGCTGTTCACCTCCGCACTGTTCGTGGTGGGCATCGCCTGGGGAATCGGCAAGGCCTCGGTGTTCAAGTACCTCTCCAACGAGTACCACGAGAACCTCGGCCTGGTCTCCGGCATCGTCGGCCTGGCCGGCGGTATCGGCGGCTTCCTGCTGCCGATCATGTTCGGGGCCCTGGTGGACATCACCGGCGTGGCCACCACCGTGTGGATGCTCTGCTTCGGCGTGACCCTGGTCTCGATCATCTGGATGTGGTGGACCGAGCGCCGCGTGCCGATGCTGACCCGCGACGAGAAACATCCGGGCAAGCCCGCCGAGACCCAGTCCGCCGAAACCAAGCCGGCCGAGAGTTGATCCAGGCCAAGTCTTTCCGCAAGGTCTCGCGCTATAGTAGTATCCTGAATACATCTTAGGCCGGCCCGCCAGGGCCGGTCGCCTGTCAAGCGAGGACCCGTCATGTCCACCCCTCAGGCCTTCCCCGCCGCTTCCGGCGACCACTTCGACGACGCGAATCCCGGCAAGCAGTCCCGCGGGCGCGGCGCCGCCATCATCGTCTACATGTTGTTCCTGGGCAGCGTGCTGGCGGTGGTCACCGCACCCATCGCCGTGCTGATCGCCCATTTCAAGCGTCCCGGTGCCGAACCCTGGGTGCAGAGCCACCTGCAGTTCCAGATCCGCACCTTCTGGCTCGGCGTGCTGGGCGGCGCCGCCTTCATCGCCACCTGGCAGCTGCTGGGGCTGGCCGGCATCCCGCCCATGGCGCCCTGGGCCATGGGTTACCTCTACTTCACCGCCTGCATGATCTGGATGGTGGGGCGCTGCGCCGTGGGCATTGCCCGGCTGACCTCCAACCGCCCGATAGACAACCCGCGCAGCCTGGCCTTCGGCGGCTCCCGGGTAACCCTGACCGACGCATGAGGGAACAAGAGCTTCCCAACCCCGGCTGGGGCCCGCTCTCCGCCCTGCCCGGCAACCCGCTGATGTGGGTGCTGATCCTCAGCGAGTTGCTGGTGTTCATGGCGTTCTTCGCCCTCTATGCCGCCGAGCGCGCCGCCCAGGTGGCGCTGTTCGACGCTTCACAGCAGGACCTCGACCCGCTGATGGGCGGGCTCAACACCCTGGTGCTGCTGACCAGCGGCCTGTGCGTGGCGCTGGCCGTGGAAGCCAGTGCCGCGGAGCGTATCCGCCGTACCCGCCAGTGGTTGGCCGCCGCCATGGGGCTGGGCGTGCTGTTCGGGGTGATCAAGGTGGTCGAGTATTCGAGCAAGTTCGCCGTGGGGATCACGCCGGACACCAATACCTTCTTCGGCTTCTATTACGGCCTGACCGCCTTCCACTTCGCCCACGTACTGTTCGGCCTGGCGCTGCTGGCCCTGGTCAGCTGGCGCACCAACCTCGAGAACGTGGAGACCGCCGCCGCCTTCTGGCACATGGTCGACCTGATCTGGATCCTGCTCTACCCGCTGCTCTATCTATTGCGCTGAGGGCTCCCTATTGCGCTGACACGGAGGCTGTCATGACATCGCTGCCCGGCACCCGCCGCCTGTTGACCACCTGGGCGATCCTGATGGGACTGACCCTGGTGTCCATGGTTTCGGCGCTCTTCGACGCCAACGACTGGCAGGCGCTGCCGCTATGGTCGGCGGCCCTGGTGATCCTGGCCACCGGCTTCAAGGCCCAGCGCTTGCTGATGGTCTACCTCAACCTGCGCATGGCCACCCCGGCCTGGAAGGGCGCCTTCGTGGGCCTGGTGGCGCTGACCCTGGCGCTGATCGGCGCCGGCTACCTGGTGGCACGGCTGACCTGAACAGAATCCTCCGCAGCAGCCACATCCGACGGTAGCGGGGGCTTGAGATAGCGGAACATGAACGCCAGTGCCGGCCTCAGGCTGGCACGCCACACCCGCCAGGTATGACCACCCGGGAACACCTCCAGTCGCACCTCTCCCGGCTGATGGGGTTGCAGCGCAGCCTGCAGGCGGCGGGCATGGGTCACCGCATCGAAGACATCACGGCTGCCCGCACTCAAGTAGAGGGGGACCACCCGGTCCTGTGACAGGTAGTGCTCCAGGTGGGTGGGATAGTTGAGCAGCCGCCATAGACCGGCATCGAATCGGTCCTCGGCCGTCAGGAAGGCGGGATGCCTTCTGGCGGTGGAGTCCTCCGGGGGCAGGGGATAATAGCTGGCCGGACTCAACGCCGCCGCGGCGGCGAACAGTTCGGGGCGCTCGAGGATGAAGTTCACGGTCCCGAATCCTCCTGCGGAAAGGCCGGCGATCCCGCGCCACTCCCGTTTCGACACCACCCGCCACAATCCTTCCACATGGGGCAGCAGTTCCTCGAAGAAGGCGGTGCGCGCCTGTTCGTTGTGACCATCCACCCACCAGCTTCTGCTGCCGGGCATCACGATGACAGCAGGCGGGATGCTCCCCTGGAGGATCATGCGGTCGGCAATCCGCTTAAGCGCTCCGCGCGCAACCCAGTCTCGGTCACTACCGAAGGAGCCGTGCAGCAGATAGATCACCGGGTAGTCGAGCCCGGCATCGTGGTAGCCATCCGGCAGGTAGAGGGTATAGGGGTAATCCCGCCCGAGGGTGGCCGAAGGAAAGTGGTGGTGAGACACCTGGCCAGCCAGGGCCGGCCAGGTCATCAACAGCAGGAGAAACGTGATTACGCAGCGTGGCACGGCTGACATGTCTGCTCCGATAAGGGAATCCCTGTGACCTGTCGCTGTCCGACAACATTCAGGTCGACGGTGTTCACTCGGACGAGGCGAGAAGGGGAGCGGGATGCAGCG
The DNA here is from genome assembly GCF_057169305.1 of Halomonas sp. C10-5. NCBI lineage: Bacteria > Pseudomonadati > Pseudomonadota > Gammaproteobacteria > Oceanospirillales > Halomonadaceae > Halomonas > Halomonas sp. C10-5. The sequence continues at coordinate 184,081 of NZ_CP175665.1, read as the reverse complement.
CATCGAGGAGATCTACTGGCTACGCGCCTATGGCTGCCTGGCGGTGTTCTGTTTCCACCTGCTCGACCACCTGAACCAGCGCCTGGACACCCTGGCGACCGATCTAGCTCGCATTCCCACGGTGCTGGGCACCCCGATCTTCATCTTCATCTCGATCTTCCTGTTTTCCATGCGCTACGGGCGCGATACCCCCGCAGGGTTCCTATCCGGTCGGGTCAAGTACGTGCTGGTGCCCTATGCGATCTATGGCCTCGCCTACTCGGGCGCCGAGTTCCTGCGCCAGCGCAGCGTCAATGCCGACGCCAGCCTGCTGGAGGTGCTGCGCGAGTACCTGCTCTATGCCGGCTGGCATGGCTACTTCCTGATCATCGCCGTGCAGTTCTATGCCCTCTACTGGCTCTACATGCGCTTCGACCTTGGCCGCTGGCTGCCTAGTACGCCTTGGCTGGCGATCGGCAGCCTGGTCAGCATGGGATGGTGGGGGTACTGGCAGTGGCGCAGCGAGTTTCCCCCGGGCTACCTGCACTGGATCGCCCCGCTCGGCTGGCTCTACCTGTTCTTCCTGGCCCTGGTACTGGTTCGGAACTATCACACCCCACCCGCCAGGCGGCCGGTCTGGCTGGTCCGCCTGGCCCATCCTGGCTGGCTGGTCGCCATGCTGGGCGTGGTGGTCCTGCTGTCGCTGCCCGGCTGGCTGGCGTACTCCTCCAAGGAGGTGTGGGTGGTTCCGCTGTTCCTGCTGTTTACTCTCTGGATCATGGCGCACCTGCGCAGTCGGCCGGCCCCGCCTGTGGTCAAGCGCCTCAACGAGTTCTCCTTCGGCATCTACCTGGCACACCCGATGTTCTTCAACCTGGTCGACCTGCTCGACGGCGGAGTACGCCTGCCTCTCCCCCTCTATGTGGCGATGCTGGCCGCCGTGGGCCTAGCGGGCTCCATCGCCTGGAACCTGGTCGCCAACCGGATCCCCTGGGGCGGGCTGATGTTCGGCAAGCGGCTCAGGGTGGCCTGAATCACTCACTGTACAAACCGTTACAGGAAAATGGTGAACGCGACTGCCGCATGACCGTCACAGCGACACATTCATTCGGCGCCACGCGCCACACCAACGGGAGATAGCCATGCTGCGTATCACCGCCCTCTTTTCTGCCGCCCTGCTCAGTGCCGGCCTGATGGTGTCCACCGCCAATGCCCAGAAGGATCCTGCCGCCACAACCGGACAGCCCCAGGCGGCCGCCCCGGCACAGGACTTCTCCGAGCAGCAACTGCAGCAGTTTGCCGATGCCTCCCAGGAGATCGCCGCGGTATCCCAGGAGTATACCGAGCGCCTGCAGTCCGCCGAGGGCGAAGAAGCCCAGCAGGAGATCCGCATGGAGGCCAACGAGAAGATGGTCGAGGAGGTCGAGGACAGCGGCCTTGATGTCGACACCTTCAATGCCATCGGCCAGGCCATGCAGCAGGATCCCGAGCTGATGCAGCGCGTCCAGGAGATGGGCCAGTCATAACCCTGACCAACCAGCACCCGGGGTGCACGGGAGCGCCTCGGATGCTGCCGAACCAGTTGGCAATCCACATGGCGAGGATGGAAGGATGATTGCGAAGAGTCTCCTCAACAAGGCCGGCACCCTGTGCCTTGCAGCGGGACTGATGGCCAGCCCACTGGCTTTCGCCGATATGCATGACGCGCCAAGCACCGATCCGGCGCCCGCGACGACAGCCGATGACAGCCAGCAGGCCGACTCCCCGACACAGCCGTCTGCAGCGGATGAAGAGGTCTTCACTGACCCCGAGACCCGGGCCGAGCCGGGCACACCGGCCGAGGATAGCGGCTTCGGCGGCGGCATGGATCCCATGCCGAACGGTGAGCAGCCTGAGGCGCGCTCTGACAGTGGTGACGCCGCAATGCCCGATGCTCAGGACAGCGATCAGCAGTAATGGCGTAACGTGGTCTTCATGTGTTCCCCGTCGCGGCTGAATGGTGCCTGTTCCCTCATCATTTCCAGCCAGATGCGACCTTGCCCCCTGCTTCGGCAGGGGTTTTTTTTATACTGCAGTACAAGCTCTCACCGGCGACGCCGCCAGGCTCCTAGCCTCGCCTGGGGTGATCGGGTGGCGTACTTGCCCGGGCCCAGTTCTCCAGGGCGCGGCCCAGGCGCATCAGGGCAAAGACCAGGAACGGGGTCAGCAACATCAGGCCGATGCCCCAGTCGCGGTTGTTGATCAACCATACCAGCGGCAGCACCAGCGCCACGGCGACCAGGCACCAGGCCGCCACGGCAAGGATCAGTCGGGTTTGAAGTGTCATGGCGCGCTCCTCGGCGTCGGTTCGACGGACAACAGGCTCAGGTGGCGATGATCTGGCGGTAGATGCCCGGCAGGGCCAGCGACAGGTGCTCCGGACGCTGCACGATGGCGTAGCCGCCGCGACCGAACAGGTGGGGGATATACTGCCCCGCCTCACGGTCAATGGTCACCCCGAACACCCGTACCTCCTGGCGCCGCGCTTCCAGCACCGCCTTGCGGGTATCCTCGATGCCGTAGCGCCCCTCGTAGTAGTCATTGTCGTTGGGCTTGCCGTCGGTAAGCATCAGCAGCAGCCGGTGCCGGTTGGGGCGTTCGCTCAGTTGCTTGGTCAGGTGGCGAATGGCCGGCCCCATGCGGGTGTAGCTGCCGGGACGCAGCGCCGAGATGCGCCGCGTCACCCGGTCGCCCATGGGCTCGTCGAACTCCTTCAGGGTGTTGACCCACACCTTGTGGCGGCGCTGGGAGGTGAAGCTGTGGATCGAATAGTCGTCGCCACAGCCGGCCAGGCCATGGCCCAGCACCAGCAGCGCCTCCTTGGCCACGTCGAGCACCCGGCGGTCCTGCAGCCACGCCTCGGTGGAGAGCGAGACGTCCACCAGGATCGATACCGCCAGGTCACGGGCCTGGGTGCGGCTGGCCATGTAGAGGCGATCGCTGGCCTCGCCGGTGGCGGCCAGGTCGCAGCGCGAGCGGATCACCGCATCCATGTCGAGTTCGCTGCCATCCAGCTGGCCACGCAGGATCTCGCGCCGCGGGCGCAACGCCTCGAATTCGCGACGCACGCGGCGGATGCGCCGCCGGGTCATCTCGTCGGGCGCCCAGTCCTCCCCCTCCTCGCTCTGCACGTCGCTGAGCACCACGCAGTGATCGGGCAGGTAGGCCTGCTTGCGGTGGTTCCACTCGGGATAGAGATGCTTGCCCTTGAGGCGGCCACCAGCGGCCTCGTCCGGGGCCAGGTCGAGGTCGAGCTTGAGCCGGGAGGAGGCCTTCTTGCGGTTGGAGCTGAGCACGATCTCGTCCATCTGATCGGCCGCCTGACGCGCTTCCTCCTCTTCCTCGTCCTCCACGTGGCGATTGAGGTTCACCATTTCCGCCCAGGAGAGCATCTTCTCCATGTTGTTGAGCATCAACGGATCGTCACGATCGGCCTGGTCCTGCTCGCGGCGATCGGCCTGGCGCTTGCCGTGGTCATCGTCGGGCGAGGCGGCGGCGCTGGCCAGCTCCTCGTCATCGTCCACGCTCTGTTCGCGAGCGCCGTCGCGGGTACCCAGGGTGACCGCCTGTCCCCACAGCGGCACCGGCAGCGGCGGGCGATAGCCGCGTGGCGCGCGGAACTCCTCCAGCGGGAAGTCGCTCTCGCGGATGGCGCGCTGCATGGCCACGGCCCAGGCCTCCTCGGGGTCGGGAGCACCCAGCTCGGCGCATATTGCCGCCTCCAGGGCCGCCTCCATGGGCGGCAGGCGCTTGCGCTGCGGCCGGATGGCCAGCAGCTCGCTGCACAGACGGACATAGCGCTCGGCGAGCCCGGGGAAGCGGGCCAGCGCGGCACGGGCGGTACGCCGCGCCTCGCGCAGCCGCGCCAGATCGGCCTGCAGAGGATCCTGGGGGTATGTCAGCGGACGTGCCTCGGCCAGGTAGGCGGTCAGCCACAGATAGAGGCCGCGGTTGAGAGCGGCCTCGGGGTAGAGCGCCAGGCGTGGCGGCAACAGCAGGTTTTCCTCGTCACGGCGGGCCTGGTCCAGGGCCTCCTCGTCGAGGCCCAGGCGCTGACGCAGACTCAGCCGGTGAGCCGAGGCGCGCCGGGCGATGGCCGCCACCTCGATACCCTGCTCCCCACCGCCGGCGCGGAAGAACACGCCCAGCATGGGGCGCAGGCTCTCCAGGCTGACCGCCGCCTCGGGGTGATCGGGATAGCTCGCCGCCCCGGAGGCCCAGCGGTGCCAGAAACGGCCGACGGTCTCCTCGACCTCAAGAAAGTCCAGCATGATCAAGCTCCCGGGTATCGAAAGGGGCTGATTACGCCCCCTTTCTCCCTCGTTTCCATATGATATCTGATTAACCGAAGGTGGCCTGGATGGCCTCCATCAGGCCCTCCTGGACGTCCGCATCGTCGGAGAGCGGCTCCACCAAAGTGGCGCGGGCGGCATCGCGGATCGGCATGCCGGCCTGGATCAGGGTGGCGCAGTAGACCAACAGGCGGGTGGAGACGCCCTCCTCCAGGTCCTGGCCCTTCATGGCACGCAGGCTGGCCGCCAGGTTGACCAGTGCGCTGCAGCGCTCGGGGTCCAGGCCGCTCTCGCGGGCGACGATATCGCGCTCCACCCTGGGCGGCGGGAAATCGAAAGACATCGCCACGAAGCGCTGGCGGGTACTGGGCTTCAGTGACTTGAGAATGTGCTGATAGCCGGGGTTGTAGGAGACCACCAGCATGAAGTCGTCCGGTGCCTCGAGCAGTTCGCCGGTACGCTCCAGCGGCAGCAGGCGGCGGTCGTCGGTCAGCGGGTGCAGCACCACGGTGACGTCCTTGCGCGCCTCGACTACCTCGTCGAGGTAACAGATGCCGCCCTCGCGCACCGCGCGGGTCAGCGGGCCGTCGACCCAGCGGGTCTCGCCGCCCTGCAGCAGATAGCGGCCGGTCAGGTCGGCGGCGGTGAGATCATCGTGACAGGAGACGGTAAACAGTGGCTTGCCCAGCTTGGCGGCCATATGGCTGACGAAGCGAGTCTTGCCGCAGCCGGTAGGACCCTTGAGCAGCAGCGGCAGGCGCTGCTCGTAGGCATGCTCGAACATGGCGCACTCGTTGCCCACGCTGTCGTAGTAGGGAATCTCCTGGTCGGCGGGCTGCGCCGCCGCGGGGGAGAGGGTCATGGCGAAACTCCGTGTGGGTCAATCGAAGAGGGCCCCTGACGGGGCCCTCGTTAGGTCAGGCGCGGTCGGCGCCAGCGGTGAGCTGAGTCCCGCCTGCGGGAACCTGCTCACGGGCAGGGCCGAAGAAGGCGTAGAGCAGCAGGCAGCTACCGATGGCCACGGCGATGCCGGAGCCCAGGCGCATGCCATAGAACAGCACCAGCTGGTCCTGCACCTCCATGAAGTTCATGCCCAGCACGCGCTGCAGGTGGGTCTGGACGACGCCTGCAAAGGTCAGCGTGAAGGTCATGAAGCACATGGCGCCAGTCACGATCCAGAAGCCCCACATGTTCATTACCTGGTTGTAGGGCTGCACGCGGCGCAGCTGCGGCATGGCGAAGCTGATGATGCCCAGCATCAGCATCACGTAGGCGCCGTAGAAAGCCAGGTGGCCGTGGGCCGCGGTGACCTGGGTGCCGTGGCTGTAGTAGTTGACCCAGTGCAGGGTGTGCATGAAGCCCCACACGCCGGCGCCGAAGAAGGCAACGGTCGGGCAACCGAGCGCCCACAGCATGGCGGCCTTGTTGGGGTGGTTGCGGCTACCCTTCCAGAACATGGTGAAGGCGAACACCACCATGGCGAAGAAGGGGATCACCTCCAGGGTGGAGAAGATGCTGCCGATGGGCTGCCAGTAGCTCGGCGCACCGATCCAGTAGTAGTGGTGACCGGTACCCAGCAGGCCGGAGAACAGCGACAGGCCGACGATGACGTAGAGCCACTTCTCGATCACCTCGCGGTCGACGCCGGTCATCTTGATCAGCAGGTAGCCCAGCAGGGAGGCCATGATCAGCTCCCACACGCCCTCGACCCAGAGGTGTACCACCCACCACCAGTAGAGCTTGTCCACGGCGAGGTTGGAAGGGTTGTAGAAGGCGAACAGCCAGAACACCGCGGCCAGCCACAGGCCCAGCATCAGCACCAGGTTGATGGCGGTGCGGCGCCCCTTGAGCAGGGTCATGCTGGTGTTGAACAGGAACATCAGGAAGGAGATGGTGATCAGCACCTTGACCCAGAACGGCTGCTCGAGGAACTCGCGGCCCTCGTGGATCCCGAACTGGTAGCCGACCAGTGCCGCTGCACCGGCGAAGGCGAAGATCGCCAGCTGAATATAGGCGATGGTGGGGCTATGGATCTCCCGCTCGGCCTCTTCCGGCATCAAGTAGTAGGTAGCGCCCATGAAGCCGATCAGCAGCCACACGATCAGCAGGTTGGTATGGCTGACCCGCATGATGTTGAAGGGCATCAGCTCGGCCATGAAGTTCGGCCATACATAGACAGAGGCGGCCAGCAGCCCGAAGACGATCTGCAGCGCGAAGAGCGCCATGGCCACCATGAAGAATGGCAAGGCCACCTTCTGGGTTTCGTATTTCATCGGTGTCGTTCTCCTTGATTCATCCGCGGTCCGGCGATCCGGTAGTCATGTGGCTCAGCCGGCGGGGTGCGGCGGCCAGTCCTGGTCGTCGATGCCGTCGGTCCACTCGAGGAAGTCGATCAGCGCGTTCATCTCCTCGTCGCTGAAGTCATAGGCCGGCATCTGACGGCGGCCCTGGGTGCCCAGCGGCTGGGCGCGGATCCACGCGGCCAGGCCGGCACGCGCCGCCTCGGGGTTCTGGTGGCCACCGTAGCGCTCCCAGACGTTACCCAGCTCCGGCGCGAAATAGGCGCCCTCGCCCATGATGCTGTGGCAGTTGATGCACATGTTCTTTTCCCAGATGTGCTTGCCCTCCACGACCGACTCGGTAAGCCCCTCCTTGTCGGTGGACGTGTTGACCATGTACCAGTGACTGTGTGCCGTCAGGGCGGCAAACAGCAGAAAGAAGAACAGCGACCCGCCGTAGAAGATATTGCGGGCCGCCGACTTGGTGAGACCGTCGGCCATGAATCTTTCCCCCCTTGCTCGTCTGGCAGGCGCGTCGCGGGATACACGGGTTACGCCTGGCGATTTCTTAACATGCATTGCTGATGCATGTTAAGCGTACCAGAAGAGAGTGGCTCAAGGCTTTGACGCTGGTCAAATAGTGCAGGAAGGTAGCAAATCGCGAGCGGCCAGGACCCGAAAGAACGCCGCCCGCATGGGGATAGTGGGCTTGTCAGCAAGCCTAGCACAGCCTGGCCACCTCAGTGGCCGAGAATCTGGCTGAGGAACAGCTGGGTGCGCTCCGACTGCGGGTGGTTGAAGAACTGCTCGGGGGGCGCCTGCTCGATGATCTGCCCCTGGTCCATGAAGATCACCCGGTCGGCGACGGTCTTGGCGAAGCCCATCTCGTGGGTGACGCAGAGCATGGTCATGCCCTCGCGGGCGAGCTCGATCATCACATCGAGCACCTCCTTGATCATCTCAGGGTCTAGCGCCGATGTCGGCTCGTCGAAGAGCATCACCTCGGGCTGCATGCACAGCGCCCGGGCGATGGCCACCCGCTGCTGCTGGCCGCCGGAGAGCTGTCCCGGGTACTTTTGGGCCTGGTCGGCGATCTGCACCCGCTCGAGGATCTCCATCGCCGTGCGCTCGGCCTCGGCGCGCGGCTTCTTCTGTACCCAGGTCTGGGAGATGCAGCAGTTGTCCAGCACGCTCAGATGGGGGAAGAGGTTGAAGTGCTGGAAAACCATGCCGACATTGCGGCGGATGTGCTCGATGCGCTTCACGTCGCGGGTCATGGGCATGCCATTGACCACGATGCGCCCCTCCTGGTGCTCCTCGAGGTGGTTGATGCAGCGGATCAGGGTCGACTTGCCCGAGCCCGAGGGGCCACAAATGACGATGCGCTCGCCACGGGCCACCGTCAGGTCGATGTCACGCAGCACATGAAAGTCGCCATACCACTTGTTGAGCCCGGTGATCTCGATCATCGGCGAGTCGGCCTGGGCGGCATTTGCCTGGTTCATGTCGGGTCGAATCCTTGTTGTCAGTTGCGATGGCCGGTGTGCAGTCGCCGTTCGATGTGCTGGCTGTAGCGCGACATGCTGAAGCAGAACACCCAGAACACCAGGGCGGCGAAGACATAGCCCTCGGTGGCGAAGCCCAGCCACTCACTGTCGGTCAGCCCTGCGCGGATGATCGCCAGCAGGTCGAAGAGACCGATGATCAGCACCAGCGAGGTATCCTTGAACAGCGCGATGAAGGTGTTGACGATGCCGGGAATGACCAGCTTGAGCGCTTGGGGCAGCACGATCAGTGCCATGCGCTGCCAGTACCCCATGCCGAGCGCCTTGGCGGCCTCCTCCTGCCCGCGGGGGATCGCCTGGAGTCCACCGCGCACCACCTCGGCCATGTAGGCGCTCCAGAACAGCATGATGCCCACCAGGGCCCGCAGCAGCTTGTCGAATTCCACCTGGGTCGGCACGAACAGCGGCAGCATTACCGAGGCCATGAAGAGCACGGTGATCAGCGGCACGCCGCGCCAGAACTCGATGAATACCACGCAGAAGCCACGCACCAGCGGCATCTTCGAACGCCGCCCCAGGGCCAGCACCACGCCGATGGGCAGCGAGCCGACGATCCCCACGGTGGCGATGGTCAGGGTCAGCATCACCCCGCCCCAGTCCCGGGTGGGCACGAACTCGAGGCCGAAGCTGCCACCCACCAGCAGGAAGAAGGCCGCCACCGGGAAGCCCACCAGGGCGAACAGTCCCACCCAGCGCTTGGCGGGCAGGCGCGGGATGGCCAGCCAGGCCACCAGCACCGCCATCAGCAGGAACACCAGGTCCACCCGCCAGCGCTCGGCCTCGGGGTAGAAGCCATAGACGATGGATTCGAAGCGGGCGCTGATGAACACCCAGCAGGCCCCCTCGCCGCTGCATGCCTCTCGTGAGCTGCCGATCCAGTCGGCCTGCAGCACCGCCCACTGCAGCGCCGGCCACAGCAGCCAGGCCAGCAGGGCGGCGGTGACCACCGTCACGGCACCGTTGAGCGGCGTATTGAAGAGGTTGGCCCTGAGCCAGCCCGCAGCCCCCCGGCGCATGTCGGGCGCGCGGCGCTCGGGAATCATCTCGGTTCGGGTCGAGGTCGGTTCCATGTCACCGCTCCTTGAGCAGGGTGCGCGCGTTGTAGAGGTTCATCAGCGCGGACACCACCAGGTTGATCAGCAGGTAGACGGCCATGGTCATGGCGACGATCTCGATGGCCTGCCCGGTCTGGTTCAACGCCGTGCCGGAGAACACCGCCACCAGGTCCGGGTAGCCGATCGCGGTGGCCAGCGAGGAGTTCTTGATCAGGTTGAGGTGCTGGCTGGTCAGCTGGGGCACGATCACCCGCATCGCCTGGGGAATCACCACCTTGCGCAGGATGATGCCGGCGGGCAGGCTCAGCGCCTTGGCGGCCTCCACCTGCCCCTGGGGCACCGACTGGATGCCCGAGCGCACGATCTCGGCGATGAAGGAGGCGGTGTAGATGGAGAGCGCGAGCCATAGCGCGATCAGCTCGGGAAGCACCGTCACGCCACCCTGGAAGTTGAAGCCCTTGAGCGTCGGGATGGACCACTCCATCGGCATGCCGGTGAACAGGAAAGTAGCCAGCGGCAGGCCGACCAGCAGCAGGGCGCCCAGCCTGAACACCGGCAGCGGCTGGCCGGTTCTGGCCTGGCGGCGCTTCGAGAAGCGCACCAGCCCCCAGGTGGCGACCACCGCGACCAGCAGCGACCAGGGGGTGGCGGCGAAGCCGGCCAGCGGCTGGGGGTCGGGCAGGACCACGCCACGTACATTGAGGAATGCCACCTCCATGAGCGAGAGGCTGTCGCGCGGGCTGGGCAGGGCCTGCAGCACGGCGAAGTACCAGAACAGGATCTGCACCAGCAGCGGGATGTTGCGGAAGATCTCCACGTAGGCGCTGGCCAGCCGGGCCAGCAGCCAGTTGGGCGACAGCCGGGCGATGCCCACGGCAAAGCCGATCAGGGTCGCCGCCACGATGCCCATGGCGGAGACCAGCAGGGTGTTGAGCAGCCCCACCACGAAGGTGCGGGCATAGGTGCTGTCGCCGGAGTAGTCGATCAGCGTCTGGGGGATGGAGAAGCCGGCCCGCTCCTGGAGGAAGCCGAAGCCGGTGGTGATGCCCCGGGCCTCGAGGTTGGCCAGGGTGTTGGACACCACCATGGCGATGAACGCCCCCAGCGCCAGCAGCAGGATGCCCTGCACCAGCAGGGCGCGGAAGGTGGGATCACGCCACAGTGGTCCCCGCTCCCGTGAGGAAGGTCGCAGCATATCGAGCCTCGCAGACGAACCCGAAACGGCACCACGCATGTCGCCATGCGTGGTGCCCGGTCATTGGACGTTCAGGATGGGTCAGCGGATCGGCGGTGCGTAGAGGATGCCGCCCTCGTTCCACAGCGCATTCACGCCACGGCTGATCTGCATGGGGGAGTCTTCGCCGACGGTGGTGGCGAACACCTCGCCGTAGTTGCCGACGTGGCTGATCAGGTTGTAGGCCCAGTCATTCTCCAGCCCCAGCTGCTCGCCGTAGTCACCGTCCACGCCCAGCAGGCGCGCCACCTGGGGATTGGGCGGGTCGGCCTTCATGTCATCGACGTTCTCGGACGTGACGCCCAGTTCCTCGGCATTGACCATGGCGAAGATCGACCACTGGACGATATCCAGCCACTGATCATCGCCCTGACGCACCACGGGCCCCAGCGGCTCCTTGGAGATCAGCGTCTCAAGGATCTCGACGCTGTCCGGTTCCGGCAGTTGCAGGCGCAGGGCGCTGAGCTGGGAGGTGTCGGAGGTCAGGATGTCACAGCGGCCACTGGCGAAGCCCTGGGCGGTCTGGTCGGGGGTGTCGAAGGTGACGGTCTGGATCTCGATGCCGCGGGAGGGAAAGTAGTCGGCCAGGTTGAGCTCGTGGGTAGTGCCGGACTGGATGCAGATCGAGGCGCCGTCGAACTCGTCCGGGCCCTCGATGCCCAGATCCTTGGCCACCATGAAGCCCTGGCCATCGTAGAAGGTGGTGGCGGTGAAGTTGAGGCCCAGGGAGTTGTCGCGGGTCGCGGTCCAGGTGGTGTTGCGCGAGAGCACATCGATCTCGCCCGACTGTAGTGCGGTGAAGCGCTCCTTGGCGGTCAGCGGGGTGAAGGAGACCGCCTCGGGATCATCGAAGATGGCGGCAGCGATACCGCGGCAGGTCTCCACGTCCAGCCCCTGCCAGGTACCATCCTGGTCGGGCGAGGAGAAGCCAGAAAGGCCGACGTTGACGCCACAGCGCAGCTCGCCCCGCTCCTGCACTTCGTCCAGGGTGGCCGCCGAGGCGGACGAGACCACGCCGAGGCAGAGGGCGGCGGCGGAGAAAGAGAGCAGTGTCTTGTTGTTGTACCGCATGAAAAGACTCCAGAGTCTGTTATGTCGAGTGTTGCTGATGCAGCAGACTCGAAGCTAGCAGACCCGGGAGTCTCGTCGCCAACCGGTGATTAAACGCTTGTCCCAGCCGCCTGGCACAGGCAGCCGTCGCTCAGGATTCGGTAATGTCCTCGATCCAGGTAAGGGCGGCGACGCCGCGGGGAAGCCCCAGGGTGGGGATCGCCAGCATGGCCACCTGCTTGAGGGCCTGGCTTGACTCGCCCTCCTCCAGTGCGCGGCGGGCATGGGAGTGCACGGCGCCCTCGGAGCGTGCGCCCACGGCCAGGGCCAGCTTCACCAGTCGGCGGGTACGCGCGTCCAGCGGACCACTCTCGGCACAAGCCCTGCCCAGCTCGGCGTAGGCGTCCCACACCTCGGGGTACTGCTCGGCCACCTGACCGGCACCGGAGGGAAGATCCTGTTTCGACATGCCAAGTTCCTTCTGCGGATGAATGTGGCGTCAGTATAGGCCACTCGACCGGGGCCGCGTCACGCCAGCCAGGAGAGCGCGCTCTTGGTGATGGCCGCGCCCAGCATGTACAGGAACACCAGTACCGCCGCCACGCCGGCCACACCACGCACCGCCGGGCTTCGCCCGCGCTTGATCGCCAGCGTGCCCAGGCCGATGTAGACCAGCAGGGCAATCAGCTTGGCGGCCAGCCAGGGATGCTGGTGGGGCCACAGCGAGAGCATCACCATCAGCACCACACCCAGCGTCAGCAGCAGCGTGTCGATGACATGGGGGGCGATCCTCACCCAGCGCGCCTGCAGCACCGGCGCCTCGCGCACCGACCAGACGGCGCGCAGCATGAAGAAGAGGATGCTCAGGGTGGCGGCGGTGATATGCAGGTGCTTGATAAGAAAATAGTGTTCCATCGAGACGCTCCGGGTGCGTGGCTAGCCATCCTTGCCGTCGGCGCGAGGCGACAGCAGCGGCCCCGTATAGTGGAACAGGAAGACGCCATAGGCCAGGCACCAGAAGATGATTCCCAGGTTGTAGGTCCAATGGGTGATCTGCGGGAAGAGCACCAGCACCGGCGAGCGCAGGAGCGCAGCGGCCACCATCAGCGCGAGGGCCACCCTGATGCCGGGCAGACAACGGATGGGGCGTGCGGTGTGGCCCAGCGATACCCGCGCCATCATCGACAGCATCATGGTGCCCATGCCGCCGATGGTCAGGGCGTGCAGCGCGGCATCCGCGCGGCTGCCGACGAGCAGCGCCAGGGCCCACATGACCAGGCCCACGGGGATGAAGGCATAGCTCAGGTGTAGGCCCCACAGCAGTGGCTCGCGCCAGCTGTGCTGGCCACCCCAGCGGGCGAAGCGCACCAGGTTGGCCAGCGCGGCGAGCCCCATCAGGCCGGCCAGCAGCGCGGGGGGCAGCGCCACTCCCAGGGCAACGAGCAGCTGGCCGACCACCACCGCCATCACGCTACCCAGGCTCAGGTATTCGAGTACCGGAATCGGCGGCTTGCGCGTCAGGCCCAGGCGGTTGGCAGTGAACATGGCGATCACCCGACCGCCCACCACCACCATCAGCAGGGTGATCAGCAGCACCGCCAGGTGTGCCGCCGGGCGGATCAGCTCCGCCTCGCCGGAGAGCACGCCCAGGTGCATCAGCAGGTTGGCCAGGGTCAGCAGGCCCAGGGCCGGCAGGAAGACCAGGTTGCGCCAGCGCCGCGCGCGGATCACCAGGCTTGCCATCACCGCCGCCACCACCGGCAGGAAGGCGAGATCCACCGCCGCCACCAGCCAGCCCGGCAGCCCCATGGGAAAGGCCATCAGCACACGCGCCGCCAGCCACAGGGCGACCAGCCCCAGTAGCGGTCCGCCCTTGAGGCTGGGCAGCCCGGTCCAGTTCTGCACCGCGGTGAGCAGGAAGCCTGCCACCACGGCAACGGCAAAACCGAACAGCATCTCATGCTGGTGCCAGAACATCAGTCCACCCTGGGGGCGCAGCAGGATATCGCCGTGCCAGAAGGCGAACCACACCACCAGGGAGAGGATGCTGAACAGCGAGGCGAGCAGGAAGAAGGGACGGAAGGCCAGGCGCGCCACCGCTAGCTGGGTCGGTGCGAAGGCGGTCTGGCTGGTGCGGGAGGAGGACATGTCGCGATACCCGTATGAGACGCTTGGATGGTGCTATTGTGCGCCGACGGGCTCGCGACTTCCATGACAGGTATCAAGAATACTTCTTATGACACCTCAGTGGCTGGTGCCCTCCTCGTATCTGGTCTTGTTCCAGACGTTGTACTTGCCGGAGGGCTTGCTCATCGGGATGCGCTTCTCCTCCTCGAGGGTCTCGGCGTCATAGACGATCACCGCGCCATCGTCTTCCCACAGGCTGAGCAGCAGCTTCTCGCCGTAGCGATCGAACTCCACGTGGGCGGCGGTCTTGCCGGGCTCGGGAATCAGCGTCTCGACGATCTCGAGGCTCTGCTTGTCGATGACATGCACCCGGTCGCGGTTGGGGCCGAAGAAGACGTCCGCCCAGACATAGGGCGAGTTGGCATGGCTGCGCATGAAGAAGCCGGGGCCATCGGTCTCGAGGGTCTTGATGACCTCCCAGCTGGTCATGTCGATGATCGATACCGCCGCCCGGGTCAGGTGGGGCGTCGCCATCACCCGACGCCCCTCGTGTTCCCAGGTGATGCCCGAGCCGAGGTGGGGCATCCCCTCCAGGGGCAGGTCGGCCACCTTCTCGCCGCTGTCCAGGTTGACCACCATGCCGCCCTGGCCGCCCCGTGAGGCGCCGATGACGTGCTCGTAGTCGAGGTCGAAGAAGAAGTCATCGAGGTAGTCCGGGACCGGGATCCGCCGCACCCGGAAGTTGGGCGTGTCGTGGCCGCGTCGTGGCGCCAGCGGCGTCGCCATATGGCCGGTGGAGACCACCGGCTCGGTGGGCAGCGGCCAGGGAATCTCCCACACCTCCTCGATATCCTTCAGCGCGGCGATGAAGCTGCCCCGCGGCGGGGCGGCGTAGACGGCGCTGACCCGCGAGCTCTCGCCGTTCTCGCCCACCGCCGGATAGACCTTCATCAGGTCGAGGTTGTGGGCATCGAACAGCACCAGGCTGTGGGGCAGGTAATTGGCGGCCATCACGTAGCGGCCATCCCCGGAGACGGCAATATTGCGCATGTTGATACCGGCGCGCACCTCGGCCACCACCTGCATGTTGTAGATGTCGTACTTGGTCACCCAGCCGTCCCGGGAGCCGAAGAACACGTAGCGTCCATCCGGGGTGTACTTGGGCCCGCCGTGCAGGGCATAGCGGGTGGCGAAGCGATGAATCGGCTCGAAGGTATCGCCGTCGAGCAGGGTGGCGTGGTGGTCACCGGTCTCCACCACGATGAACAGGTTGAGCGGGTCGGCGTCGAAGCGCGGTTCGTCGGGCAGGCTGCCATCGGGATGGTGCACCAGCTGGCTGGCCAGGATCTCGTCGCGCCCCCAGCTCGGCTCCACCTCGGGCTCGCGGTAGATCCACTCGGCCAGCGAGGTGACCTGATACTCTTCGAGCTGATTGGCAAATCCCGGCATCTGGCTGGCCGCACGGCCGTCACGGATCACCGCCTCGGCGGCCGCCGGCTTGAGACGTGACAGGTTGCCCGGCAGCAGCGCCGGGCCGATACCCCCCAGGCGGTCGGCACCGTGGCAGGAGGCACAGTGGGTCTGGTAGAGCGCCTCGGTATCCGCACCACCCTCGGCCAGGACGGCCGCGGGCAGCAGCATGGCGACAGCCAGCAGCGGCAGGAATCGCGGGATCATTGCGAGTCTTCCATGAACTGTCACAGGGCAATCCGCTCCAGGGCGGCACCCTCGATGAAGGAGGCCTCCTCCGGCGCGGGCTGGGCCAGGGTATCGGCCAGGCGCACCACCTCACCCACCACGATCAGGGTGGGCGGACGCAGCCCTTCCCTGGCGATGGTCTCGACCAGCTCGCCCAGGCAGGTGATGACCTGGCGCTGCTCGGGGGTGGTGCCACGCTCCACCAGGGCCACCGGATGCTCGGCAGGCAGGCCGTGGCGCTGCAGTTCGCGGCGAATCAGCTCGGCATTGGCCAGGCCCATGTAGAACACCGTGGTCTGGTGCGGGGCGGCCAGCGAGGCCCAGTTCAGGGCCAGGTCGCCATCCCCCTTGCAGTGGCCGGTAACGAAGGTGACGCTCTGGGCGTAGTCGCGATGGGTCAGCGGGAAGCCACCGTAGGCGGCACAGCCCTGGGCGGAGGTGATGCCCGGCACCACGCGAAAGCCCACGCCATGCTCGATCAGCACCTCGGCCTCCTCTCCGCCGCGACCGAAGATGTAGGGATCGCCCCCCTTGAGGCGCACCACGCGACGGCCCTCCCGAGCCAGGCGCACCAGCAGGGCATTGGTCTCGTCCTGGGTCAGGGCATGGCAGCGTGACGCCTTGCCCACGTAGAAGCGCCGCGCCCTGGGGCTGGCCAGGGCCAGCACCTCGCGGGAGACCAGTCGGTCATAGACCAGGCAGTCGGCCTGCTCGATCAGCGACAGGGCCCGCAGGGTCAGCAGGCCGGGATCACCGGGGCCGGCGCCAATGATGGCCACTTCGCCGGACGCCAGCGGCGCCTCGGCCAGGTCATAGGAAACACGGTGTGACGGCATGGCGGTACTCCTCGCTAGCCTCAGCTGATCTCGACGGCCTGGATGGCCTCGTAGGGTGCCGCCACCCGGCGCTCGCCAGCCTCGGCGACGCCGATCTCGGCGTTGGTCAGGTAGCAGCCGGGATCCTCTTCCCAGGGATCCCCACTGACCTTCCAGGCACGCACCCGGGTATTGCCGTTGCAGATTGACAGGTAACGGCACTCGGCGCAGCGTCCCTTGAGCGGCCGCGGCCGCTGGCGGAAGCCGACCATCAGCGGGTCCTGCGTATCACGCCAGATCGTCGAGAAGGGGCGTTCGCGGACACTGCCCAGGTCGTGGTCCCACCAGAAGGTATCCGGGTGGACGTGGCCCAAGTTGTCGATATTCGCGATATGCTCGCCGGAAGCGTTGCCGCCCCAGTTGAGCAGCCGCTGCTCCAGGGCCTCGGCCTGGTCGGGGAAGTGCTCCCGGGCCCACATCAGCAGGAAGGGGCCATCGGCATCGTTGTTGCCTGTGACGTACTCGCGCTCCACGCCGCGCTCGAGCTCATCGCGGCAGTGGTCGAACAACCGGGTCATGGCGTCGCGGGTCATGCGATACCAGGCGTCCTGCTTGCTGTGGCGTCGGCCGCGACCACCGTAGTTGAGGTGGGAGAGGTAGAACTTGTCGACGTCATGCTCGTCGAGCAGGGCCAGGATATCGCCGAGCTGCTCGTAGTTCTCGCGGGTCAGGGTGAAGCGCAGGCCCACCTTGATACCGCGCTCCTTGCACAGTTTCACCGCATGCATGGACTCGCGGAAGGCACCCTTCCGCTGGCGGATGACGTCGTGGGTCTCCTCGAGGCCATCGATGCTGATGCCCACGTAGTCGTAGCCCACGTCGGCGATCTCGTCGATATTCTCCTCGGTGATCAGGGTGCCGTTGGTGGAGAGTCCGGTGTAGATCCCCAGCTCCCGGGAGCGACGCGACAGCTCGAAGATGTCGGGCCGCATCAGCGGCTCACCGCCGGAGAGGATCAGCGCCGGCACCCGGAAGCCGGCGAGGTCGTCTAGAACCGCATGGGCCTCGGCGTTGGAGAGCTCGCCGGCGAAGTCGATATCCGCCGAGGTGGTATAGCAGTGCTTGCAGGTCAGGTTGCAACGACGGATCAGGTTCCAGATCACCACCGGGCCAGGCGGCTTGCGCGCCGGCGGGATGGGGCCCGGTTCCATCAGGCTCTTGATATAGCGGGTGACGCGGAACATGGCGTTCTCCTGCTGGGATTTGCTGTGCTGAGCCGCCGCGGCAGCGCGCGACTCAGCCCCGACGTTGGGTGTCCTTGGACGCATCGCTCGGCCGGCTGCCGGCCAGGCGCAGCCCGGTCTTCTTGAGGATACGCGTGCTGTAGAGGATCCGGTGATCGCGACACGCCTCGCCCAGGCGCTCGCGCAGCACCGCGGCCTGGCGCTCGACCTCCTCCCGGCTGCGGCCATGCAGCATGGCGAACAGGTTGTAGGGCCAGTGCGGCAGGTGGCGCGGGCGACGATAGCAGTGGCTGACGCCCTCGATGGCGGCCACCTCGCGGCCCAGGCGGTCGATCTGGGCGTCGTCGACGTCCCACACCGTCATGCCGTTGGCCACGTAGCCGAGCCGATAGTGGTTGGGCACCGCGGCGACCCGGCGGATCACCCCACTTTCCTGCATGGCCTGCATGCGCTCGAGCACCTCGGCACCGCTCATGCCCACCTCGCGGCCCACCGCGCCCCAGGGGTCGGGGACCAGCGGCAGGCCGGCCTGGGTGGCCAGCACGATGGCACGATCGGCGGCATCGAGCCCCCCGGCATCCGGCGTCGGGACTGCAGCCTCGACGGCTTCGCGGGACGGCGCCGGCCTAGACGGGCAGGTGGAGACGGACATGGAACTCCTCCTCCTTGGGCATGTTGTAGACCGGCAGGCCGGTGGCCGCCTCGATCCCGGCGATGGTCTCGGCGATACCCTGCGGCGTCTCGGTGGCCAGCACGAACCACATGTTGAGCTCGTGCTCGCGACGATAGTTGTGGGCCACCTCGGGGAAGGCATTGACCGTCGCGACGACCTCATCATAGTCGGGCTCGGGCACCGCCAGCGCGGCCAGGGTCAGGCCGCCGCCCAGGCGCTCGGCGTGGTACATCGGGCCGAAGCGGCTGAGCACACCGCCCTCGCGCAGGCGCTCCAGGCGGTAGAGCAGATCGCCCTCGGCAATGCCAAGCTCCTCGGCCACCGCCGCGAAGGGGCGTGCCACCAGCGGCAGGCCATCCTGCAGGCGGTTGATCAGGCGACGATCGACGGTGTCCAGGTCATCGAGGGTCATGCCGCCCCCTCGCGCACGTAGCGGCCACCGCACTGGCGATAGGCATGGGTGCTGAACAGCACGCGGTGCTCCAGGTCTCCCAGGCCCAGGCGCTCGACGATGGCCGCAAGCTCCGCCTCGACCCGCTCGCGGCGGGCACCGTGGATCATGCAGAACAGGTTGTAGGGCCAGTCGGGCAGCCGCCGGGGGCGGCGGTAACAGAGTGTCACGGCGGTCTCGTGGGCCAGGCGGCGGCCCACCTCGGCGACCCGCTCGTCGGGCACGTTCCATACCACCATGGCATTGGCCTGGATGCCCAGGCGACGATGCTTCACCACCAGCCCCAGGCGCTTGATCATGCCGTCGGCCTGCCAGCGGTGCACGCAGGCCATCACCTGATCCTCGGCCATGCCGGCCTGTTCGGCCAGGGTGCGCCAGGGACGCGGGACAAGCGGCAGCCCCTGCTCAAGCAGGCCGCGCAGGCGGCACTCGGCCTCGGCCGATGGCGCATGGCGGGCGGCGCCGGTGGCGCCGGTGGCGGCGAACTCCAGGTCGTCGGTGGTCTTCATGCGCGCTCCAGCTCGGCCCAGGGAATGGGGAACGACAGGTCGATATGGTAGCCCTCGAGCATCGGCAGCCGCAGGATCGGCACGCCCAGGCGTGCCTCCAGGGCGTCGAGCCGCGCGTCGAGCTCGGATTCGTCCGGCGCGGTCATCACGAACCACAGATTGAAGTCGTGTTCGCGGGCATAGTTGTGGTTGACGCCGGGGGCGGCGTTGATGAGCTCTGCGAAGGCATCGCGCTCGGCCTCGGGCACGGCCACGGCGGCCAGCAGGCTGGCTCCCGCCCGAGCATGGTCGAACACCGGCCCCACCCGGCTCAGCACGCCCATTTCCTGCAGGCGCTCGAGGCGTGAGATCACCTCGTCCTCACTGCTGCCCAGGCGTTCGGCAATGGTGTGGAAGGGGCGGGTACAGACCGGCAGGCCGCGCTGATAGCTGTCGATCAGACGACGGTCCAGCGCATCGAGCTTTCGGGCCTGGTGAGTCGGGGCTTGGCTGTTCGGGGCTTGGCAATGCATTGGCACAGCTCACTTGCGGGGGTGGCGGCGGGCTTGCGCCCCCCCCGGGTCCCGATCAGTAGATGTCTTTCTGAGTGTTGATCACGTTGAACTTGCCGGTCGGGGTGACCAGCCGCTCGTCCTTGATCACGTGCTTCAGCTCGCGGGTCTCGTCGTCGACCACCACGATTGCGGAGGTGTCATCCATGGTGTTCCACACGGAGAACCACACCTCGTCGCCGGCCTGGTTGTACTCCGGCTGCACCACGCGCTTGGGACCCTCACCCACATCGGCCCACTCAGCGATCGGCAGCACATCATAGCCGGCCTCCAGATCGTTGATGTCGAAGACCGCCACGCTCTGGCTGGCCGCCTCGTTGGGATTGAGCGCGGTGTCGACGTAGAGGTTGTCGGACTCCGGATGGGTCTTGATGAACAGCGAGCCGCCGCCCTGCCCTTCCATGGTACGCACCACCTTCCAGGCATTGTCCGGATGACCTTCAGGGTCGGTGCCGATCAGCTGGATGGTATTGTCACCCAGGTGGCTGGTGGCCCACACCGGCCCGTGCTCGGGGTCGACGAAGTTGGCGCCGCGGCCCGGGTGCGGGATCTTGCCCACGTCGACGATCGCCTCGAGCTCGCGCTCCTGGGCGTCGATGACCACGATCTGGTTGGACTCGTTGGCCGCGGTCATGAAGTAGCGGCCCGAGGCATCCCAACCGCCGTCGTGCAGGAAGCGGGAGGTGTCGATCTCGACGGTGGAGATGGCATCCAGGTTCTCGTAGTTCACCAGGCGGACCTTGCCGGTCTCCTTGATGTTGACGATGAACTCCGGGTGCTGGTGGGAGGCCACGATGGCCGCCACACGGGGCTCCGGGTGGTACTCCTGCTCGCCGACGGTCATGCCGCGGGTGGCCACGATCTTCTTCGGCTCCAGGGTCTGGCCGTCCATGATCACGTACTGGGGCGGCCAGTAGGCGCCGGCGATGGCCAGATCATCCTCGTAGCCCTCGAACTTGGAGGTCTCGACGGAGCGTGCCTCCATGCCGATCTTGATGGTGGCGACGATGCTCGGATCTTCCATCCACAGGTCGACCATGTCGATCTTGGCGTCGCGACCGATGACGAACAGGTAGCGGCCGGAGGCGGACATGCGCGAGATATGCACCGCATAGCCGGTATCGAGGATCTTGACGATCTCCTTGGACTCGCCGTCGATCAGGGCGATCTGGCCGGCGTCACGCAGGGTGACGGAGAACAGGTTCTCGATGTCCAGGTCGTTCATCTGCTCGGTGGGGCGATCCTCGGGGGCGACCAGCACCTCCCAGGTATCCTTCATGTCGGCCATGCCGAACTCGGGAGGCTGCGGTGGCTCGTGCATGATGTACTTGGCCATCATCTCCACTTCATCCTCGGTCAGGTCGCCCGAGGTGCCCCAGTTGGGCATACCGGCCGGAGAGCCGTAGTGGATGAACGCCTTGAGGTACTCGATACCACGCTCCTGGGTGATATCGGTGGTCAACGGCTTGCCGGTGGCGCCCTTGCGCAGCACCCCGTGGCAACCGGCGCAGCGCTGGAAGTAGATCTCCTTGGCCTGCTCGAACTCTTCGTCGGTCAGGTCCGGCGCGCCGGGGGTGCGAACCACCTTCGCCGAGCCCGGATCCACGGCGGACTCGGTGCCCTGATAGGCAGCCTGGGTCTCGTCGAGATCCTTCTTGCCATCCTGGGCGTAAGCCGCGGTAATACCCAGCGCGACGGTGGTTACCGCCACGGCCAGGGGCTTGAGATACCAGTCTTTCTTCATCATCGTTCCACCTCTGTCATGATCCTTGAGTGCGCTGTCGCCAGGACATGGGCGAGTCATTGTTGTACGTCGCCGGACGGCCAGCCGGCATCACATGGCCGATGACCTTCCTGCGCAGAGAGTGGCCCAATAACGCGCATAATTCATGCTCCTTTAATGCTCTCAGGCGCTCTATCCGGGGAGACATTGACCTGTATCAAAGCACGGAACGGCTACCCACAAAGGGAAATTGAGCGCTCCGAGCTTTGCTGATAAGCACAAGCATAGGAGACTTTCGTTGACGCCAATCAATGCGCGCCGACGCCCGGGCAGGGACACTCTCCCCAGCCCTTATCTCAGGAGTCGCCATGTTGCCGCCCCTTAACCTACGCCTCTTGTTGCTGGCCATGGCCTGTGCGCTGCCGCTCGCCGCCCAGGCCGAGACACCACTCTCCGCCGAACGCGAGGCCGAACTCGAGACCCTGCTCTATCAGGACTGCGGCTCCTGCCACGGCATGACCCTGCGCGGCGGCCTGGGCCCTGAACTGCCCAGGTCGCGCATGAATGCCTACAGCCAAGACGGCCTGGCCGCGCTGATCCTCCACGGCGTCGAAGGCACCGCCATGCCCGGCTGGGAGGGGCTGCTGACCGAGCAGGAGGCCCTGTGGCTCGCCGACCACCTGCAGAACGACAACCCTCTGGATGAGTGATCTCTTCATGCCCACGATATCCCCTGCACTCCGCAAGACCCTCGCCGCCGTCTCGCTGCTCGCCCTGCTGGCCGGATGCCAGGCGACCCCGACCGCCGAGCTGCGCGGCACCGGCGACCTCGGCGTGGTGGTGGAGCGCGCCACCGGCAGCCTGGCGGTGGTGGATACCAGCGAACGCCGCATCCTCGACCGGGTCGAGGGCCTCGGGGATCTCTCCCACGCCTCGGTGAAGTTCTCCCGTGACGCCCGCTACGCCTTCGTGTTCGGCCGCGATGGCGGCCTCAGTCGAGTCGACCTGCTTACCGGCGAGATCACCCACCGGGTGATCCAGTCGGGCAACAGCATCGGCGGCGCCGTCTCCCAGGATGGCTCGCAGGTGGCGGTCGCCAACTACGAGCCGGGCGGCGTGAAGATCTTCGACAGCGAGACCCTGGAGGAAGTCGCCGATATCCCCGCCATCTGGACCGACGAGAATGGCGAGGAGCAACGCTCCAAGGTGGTGGGCCTGGTGGATGCCCCCGGCAACCGCTTCGTCTACAGCCTGTTCGAGGCCGGCGAGATCCACCTGGTCGACATGCACGGCGATACCCCCGAGGTGACGCGCTTCCCCGATATCGGCAAGGAGCCCTACGACGCCCTGATCGGCCCCAACGGGCGCTACTACATCGCCGGGCTGTTCGGCGAGGATGGTCTGGCGATGCTCGACCTGTGGCACCCGGAGCAGGGCGTGCAGCGCATCCTGCCCGACTATGGCCGCGGCGAGGAGCGCCTGCCGGTCTACAAGATGCCCCATCTGGAAGGCTGGACCCTGGCCGGCGACGAGGCCTGGCTGCCGGCAGTGGGTCGCCACGAGGTACTGGTCGCCGACAGCGACGACTGGTCGCTGGTCGACCGTATCCCGGTCCATGGCCAGCCGATCTTCGTGATGCGCCGCCCCGATGAGCGCCAGATCTGGGTGAACTTCGCCCACCCCGACAACGACGTGGTGCAGGTGATCGACACCGAGTCCCGCGAGGTCGTCGCCACCCTCACGCCCGGCGAGGCGGTTCTGCACATGGAGTTCACCCCCAAGGGGGAGCAGGCCTGGGTCTCGGCTCGGGACAGTGACCGGGTGGTGGTCTATGACACCCGCACCCTGGAGGAGGTCACGCGCCTCGACAGCGAGTCGCCAAGCGGCATCTTCTTCACCGACCGGGCGCACCGTATCGGGCTCTGAGGACCCGGCCACCCGAAGCAAGGAAGGCGTCCCGCGGGGCGCCTTCCGTCATCATGGCCTGACCTGCGACTAGCACCGCACGTGCAGCGGCACCTCGGAGTAGCCGCCGGCGGGGTAGAGGGCGCGCACCGCGGGACGGCCCGGCAGCAGGGTGATGTCGACGGTGGCGTCGAGCAGCGCGTCCATGAAGTCCTTGAGCTCCATGCGCGCCAGCGGCGCCCCGGGGCAGACGTGGATACCGGCCCCATAGAGCAGATTGTCCTTCGGGTCGCGATCCAGGCGCACCTCATCGGGGTCGCCGAACACCGCCTCATCGCGGTTGACCGAGCCCCACAGGATCGTCAGACGCTCGCCAGCCTCGAGTCGACGGCCACCGATCTCCACCGGGCAGGTAGCAATGCGCCGGTTGGACATCAGCGGGGCATCGAGGCGCAGGATCTCGTCGATGGCCGCCGGCAGCAGCTGACGCTCGGCGCGCAGCCGCCCCTGGAGCTCCGGATCGGCCGCCAGGTAGCGCATCAGGATACCGATGCTCGCCGAGATGGTGCCGAGCTCACCCACCGTCCAGTTGCGCAGGATGCTGACGATCTCTTCGTCGGAGAGTGCACGCCCCTCGACGGTCTCGTTCATGATGCGAGTGGTGACGTCGTCCGGCGCATCATCGCCGGCCGCTCGGCGGCTGGCCAGCTGCTCGCGGATCACGCTATCGAATTCCAGCGCCAGCTCGCCCAGCGCCTCACGATCCTGGGCCAGAGTAGCGGCCTGCTGGCGCTTCACCCAGGCACGCAGTGGCTCATGCAGCGCAGTGGGCCAGCCCATGAAGGCGCACTGGATCTCCAGGGCGAAATCCTGGCCCATCTCGGCCATCGCCTCCACCTCACCGTCGGCGGGCAGCCGGTCGACCACGGCCTCGGCGATGGCGCGGCATTGCGGCGCAAACTCGGCCATGGCCTCGGACCCGAAGTAGGGCTCGATGATCCGCCGGAAGCGGGTATGCTCGGGCGGGTCCATGGCGTTGGGCACCGACAGGTGGCGGCTCGCCGCGTTACTGAAGGTCTCATGGTCCTCGAGCACGCGCATCACGTCCGCATGGCGGAACAGCGACCACTGCAGATAGTCGCTGAAGGCCACCGGGCAGCGGTGGCGCATCTCGTCATAGGCGCTGATCTGGTCGTTCAGCACATCCTCGGCGCGCGGGTCCCAGTCCTGCTGGCGCGTATCGCTCATGTCATCTCCTGAATGAATAAGAGAGTCTGTTTCGCCATGAGAGCATGCGCCCTCGAAGGCTGCATTGACGCAAGTCAGCGCCCCTGACTGGCCTAGTGAAATTCGGGCCAGCCGGGCAGGCAGAACTCTTCCTGCAGGTGGCGAAGCTCCGGCTGGTGCTGCTCGGCGATGCGACTGGCCAGCTCGGCACCGCGAGGCAACAGGTGCACCTCGATGCAGCGGCGATCCTCTTGGCTCGGGCGACGCTCCACCAGGCCCAGTTGCTCGCAGCGATCGATCAGCGCCACCGTACCGTGGTGCTTGGCCTGAAGCCGCTCGGCCAGCTCGCCAACCGACGCCCATTCGCGCCCCTCGAAGCCCAGCAGGTGCAGCAGCAGCTGATACTGCAGTGGCGTCAAGCCGTGGCGGCGACAGATATCCTCGCTCTGGCGCAGGAAGCAGCGCAGCTGATAGCGGAAGTGAGAGAGGCGTTGGAAGTCCTGCTTGGTGAGGGCGTCATCGCTCATGAAGCGGTATCCGAATGTGCATGGGCAGCCACAATCGCTCCTTGACAGCCAGGGAAGCGAAGCCTAAAGATTAAACAATAATATCACAACATGATACAACTTCCCCGCCGACGAGGAGACCACCATGAACCCCCTGACCGTCATCAAGCTGCCCTTTACCCGCCAGGCGGGCTGGAAGAGCCTGCAGCAACGCAAGCCTTCGATCCCGGTGCTTGCCTGGGGCCTGGTACTGCCCATGTCGCTGCTGCCGCCGGTGCTGCTCTACTATGCCGGCACTCACTACGGTGACGGCTTCGTGATGGGCTTCGCCGACCGGGAGTGGCGCTTCATCACCACCATCCTGTTCCTGGCCGAGTTGCTCACCTTCTTCGTGATGGGCTGGCTGATTCACGCCGTCGCCAATGGCACTCGCGAACTGTCGATCGACTATCACGACGCCTACCTGCTGGCAGCCCTGGCGCCTCTGCCGCTGTGGTCCTCGGCGATCGTGCTGCTGATCCCCAGCCTGCTGCTCAACACCCTGGCAGTACTGGTGGCCCTGGGCATCTCCTGCAGCCTGGTCTACCACGGCCTCCAGGCGCTGTGCGAACGCAGCGACAACGACGTCAACACCATGTCGGCGGCCTACACCATCATGGCGGCCGGGGTACTGGCCTGGGGCCTGCTGATGGCAATCGTCTGGGCCTATTGAGCCGCGACCCTTGATGCGGTGCAGCGTCACAGGGCTGGCATCGACGGGGATGAACATGTAATTTACATGCACCTTAAAAACATCCCCGACTCGGAGCCCCTCGATGCTGACCCAGGAACAGGAACAACTGATCGCCGCCACCGCCCCGGTAGTGGCCGAACACCTCGACGCCATCACCCAGCGCTTCTACCCGCTGCTGTTCGAGCGCTATCCGCAGGTAAAGCCGCTGTTCAACCCGGCACACCAGGCCGACGGCGGCCAGCCGCGGGCACTGGCCGGCGCCGTGCTGGCCTATGTGCAGTTGCGCCACGATCGCGAGAAGGTGCGTGAGACCCTGGCCACGGTGGTCGGCAAGCATGTCTCCCTGGACATCCGCCCCGAGCACTACCCCCTGGTCGGCGAATGTCTGATGGCCGCCATCGGCGAGGTGCTGGGCGACGCCGTGACGCCGGAGATCGCCGCCGCCTGGGAGGGCGTCTACGAAGAGCTGGCCGGGCTGCTCATCGAGCTGGAGGCACATCGCTACCGCGAGTTCGAGAGCCGCCCCGGCGGCTGGAGTGGCCCCCGCGAGTTCCGGATCACGGCGACGCACCAGGAGAGTGCGGTGATCCGCTCCTTCGTGCTCGAGCCGGTGGATGGCGGCCCGGTCGCCGACCATGAGCCCGGCCAGTACATCGGCGTCAAGCTCACCATCGATGGCGAGCCGGTCTATCGGCACTACAGCCTCTCGGACCTGCCCAACGGCGAGAGCTACCGGATCTCGGTGAAGCGCGAGCCCCAGGGGCACGCCAGCCGTCACCTGCACGACGCCATGGGCGTCGGTGACAGCCTGTCGCTGCTGCCACCGGCCGGCGACCTGACCCTGGCCGAGGGCGACGAACCGCTGCTGCTGGCCAGCGGCGGTGTCGGCCAGACCCCGCTGCTGCCCATGGCGCGCCAGGCGCTGGCCCAGGGTCGCCGGGTGGTCTACCTGCACGCCGCCCTGGACGCCGAGCACCACGCCTTCCGCGACGAGGTGGCGACACTCGCCGAGGCACATCCGGAACGGCTGCGCACGGTGACCGTCCATGAGAGCGGCGCAGCCGCCGATCATGTCGGCCGCGTGGATCGCGACCTGCTGGCAAGCTACCTGCCCGAGGGCGGCCGTTGCTACTTCGTTGGCCCCCAGGGGTTCATGACCGCCGTTGACCAGGCCCTGGCCGAACTCGGCGTGCCCTCCGAACGCCGCCATTTCGAGCACTTCGGCCCCTCGCGCCCCCTCGACGCCGCCTGACATTCACCCCCTGCATGATGCGACGACGCCCCGGCCTGGCCGGGGCGTTCGCGTTGTGGTCTGCGTATCTTCTCTCCCCGCCCTTCACAAGACGCAATTTCAGTTATATCATTTATATTTAGTATTCGATTAAATTATATATAATCATTCCAGGAGCTCATATGCAGCTTCACTTCGAACGCGTCACCAAGTCGTTCGGCGACCTGCGAGTCATCGAGGCCTTCGACAACACCATCGCCGACGGCGAGATCGTCGCCCTGGTGGGACCCTCGGGCTGCGGCAAGTCGACACTGCTGCACATGGTGGCAGGCCTCCAGCAGGCCAGCGCCGGCGAGGTGCGTGCCGGTGAGCGGCCGGTCACTGCACCTGCCCCGCAGCGCACCCTGGTGTTCCAGGAACACGCCCTCTACCCCTGGATGACCCTAGAGCAGAACGTCGCGCTGGCCCTGGAGTTCCAGAACCACCCAGTTGAGGAGGCCTGCTCCCAGGCGCGTGAATGGCTGTCGCGGGTCAAGCTCGACGGCTTCGAGGCCTACTACCCCCACCAGGTCTCGGGGGGCATGCGCCAGCGCTGCGCACTGGCCCGGGCCTTCATCGCCCGTCCCCAGGTGCTGCTGCTCGACGAGCCCTTCGGCGCCCTCGACGCCCTCACCCGCATGACCCTGCAGAGCGTGCTCAAGGAGCTCATCGAGGAGGAGCGGCCCACGGTGCTGCTGGTCACCCACGATGTCGACGAGGCGCTCTACCTGGCCGATCGCGTGCTGGTGTTCAGCCAGCGGCCCGCCCGGGTGCTCGAGGAGTTCACCCTGGGGCACATCCCCAAGAGTCACGACCTGAGCGCCTTCGCCGACATCCGCCGCGAGGTGCTGGCCCTGCTGGGCATCGATACCGACGCCCCGAGCGCCGAACCGCGCCGGGCACACAAGCAAGGAGAAATCGCATGATTCGTCGCCTCTTGACCCCGCTGCTGGCCGTGCTGCTAGCCACCCCCGTCCTCGCCGAAGAGGAAGAGTTCCGCGTCGGCTATGTCCGTGTGATGGACGACGCCCAGGTGATGCTCGCCTACGAGGCGGGGCTCTACGCCAAGCACGGCCTCGACGCCGAGCTGATCGAGTTCAGCTCCGGCACCGACCTGATCAAGGGCATCGTCGGCGGCCAGCTCGACATCGGCGTGCTGGGCTTCTCGAACGCTTTCACCTGGGCCGGCCGGGGCGCCGACCTGAAGATCGTCGGCGGTGCCCAGCGCGGTTACCACGCCCTGCTGGCCCATGACGACGCCGGTATCGATGAGGTCGCCGACCTCGCCGGCAAGAATCTGGCCTCCCAGAAGCAGGGCAGCACCGCCGACATCGTGCTCAAGGGCGTGACCCTGGCCGAGGCCGGACTCTCTGCCGATGACCTCAACATCATGGGCGTGGCGCCCTCGGTGGCGGTGCAGTCGCTGGCCGGTGGTCGCGTCGACGCCGCCTTCCTGTTCGAACCCTACGCCAGCATCGCCAAGCTGCAGGCCCCCGTCACCGAGATCTACGAGATCGGCGAGGTGTGGCCCTTCCCCTGCATGGTGGTGATCACCGCCGAGGAGACCCTGGCGGAGCGCCGCGACGTGCTGTGGGCGGCGCTGGACGCCCAGCGCGAGGCCATCGAGATGCTCGAGAACGATCCCGAGGGTGCCGCCGAGTACATCACCTCCTACTTCGTCAAGGAGGACGTGGTGAAGACCCGCGACCAGGGCGAGATCGAAAGCGAGAAGGTGATCGCCGAAGCCATCGCCACCAACGACTTCAGCGCCGAGCTCACCGAGGCGGACATCGACCGCATGAAGGAACTTGCCGGCATCATGCACGAGCAGGGGATCCTCGAGCAGGCCGACTTCGACGTCGACGCCCTGCTGGAACTTACCTGGCAGGAAGAGCGCGAGCTGTAAGCCATGAGCACCTCCCCCAGCACCACCGGCGTGGCCAGCAAGAAGTCCTATGTACTGGCCATCCTCGTCATCCTCTTCTTCTGGCAGGTAGCCGCCTGGTTCCTGCCCAGCTTCCTGATGCCCGACGTCCACGTGGCGCTGGTTCGGCTATGGCAGGAGCTGGGCAGCGGCGAGTTCTACCAGGGACTCGGCAACAGCATGGGCCGCCTCGGCGCCGGCTACGGCGCCGCCCTGGTGGCCGGGGTGGTGTTGGGGCTGGTGGGTGGCACTATCAACGCCGTGCGCAGCCCACTCAAGGCGGCCATCATCATCCTGCAGTCGATCCCCTCGATCGCCTGGGTGCCGCTGTTCCTGATCCTGATGGGCTTCGGCAACCTGCCGATCATCGTGGTGGTGGCGGTAGGCGCCTTCTTCCCCACCGCGCTGAGCGTGATGAACGCCACCGAGAGCGTCGAGCGGGTGCATATCGATGCCGCGCGGGTGATGGGTGCCTCGCGCACCCAGATGCTCAAGCGGGTCTACTTCCCGGCGGTCACCCCCGAGCTGATCACCGGCGCCCAGCTCGCCTTCGGCAACGCCTGGCGGGCGCTGATCTCCGCCGAGATGATCGTCGGCTTCAGCGCCGGGCTCGGCAAGTCGCTGGCCTACTCCGGCGAAATCGCCGACATGACCGGGGTAATGACCAACATCCTGGTCATCGCGGTGCTCGCGGCGGTGATCGACCAGGTGATCCTCGAGCGCATCAAGCACCGCCTGCTGCGCTACCAGTACCTCTGACACCCCAGCTGCCTTCACCGACGCAACGACGACGCCCCGGCCAGGCCGGGGCGTCGTCGTTCAGGATGTTGTATGGAGTACCGCTCAGTACATATCCAGACGAGCAAGATCGCGGGTCTGCAGGCGGGCCTCGGCCTCCTGCTGATCGGCCAGTTGCGTGAACAGCTCCGCCTCCTCGGGTATCTCGGCAAGCTCCGCACGCAGCCGGTACATGTCCTTGAGTGTCTGGTGGGCAGTCATCACGTTAGCCAGGATATCCTGCACGTCGTGACAACCCAGGCAGGGCGGGATGCGCTCCAGCACACTCGGGTGGCCGAACTGCTGGCTATCGATCAGCCAGGTGGTCAGCAGCCCCTGATCGGCATCCTCGAGAAAGGCTGCCATGGCATCGCGCAGGCGTGCCTCGCGATCGGCGAGGAACACCAGTGCCATCTTCATGCGCTCGTCCGCCGCCTCCTCGGCCAACCCGGAGTACTGCTTCCCCAGACGGTCATGGAAGTCATGGACCCACTCCAGCAGGTCCCTTACCTGTCGAAAGGCCATGGAAACCCTCCCGTGAAGTGTGGACTGGATCTCAGCTCCCGCGTGCCAGCAGCATCGCCTTGATATGGCCGATGGCACGCATCGGGTTGAGCCCCTTGGGACACACCCAGGTGCAGTTGGCGATCTGTCGGCAGCGGAACACGCTGAAGGGGTCGTCGAGCTCGGCCAGGCGCTCCTCGGTGGCGGTATCACGGCTGTCGATCAGGAAGCGGTAGGCCTGGATGAGGCCGGCCGGACCGATGTACTTGTCGGGGTTCCACCACCAGGAGGGACAGGCCGAGCTGCAGCAGGCGCACAGGATGCATTCGTAGAGACCATCGAGCTTCTCGCGATCCGCCGGACTCTGGCGTCGCTCGATGGTGGTGGGTGGCTCGTCGTTGATCAGCCAGGGGCGGATCTTCTCGAACTGTCGGAAGAACAGCGTCTGGTCGACGACCAGATCACGGATCACCGGCATGCCCGGCAGCGGGCGCAGGGTCAGGGTATCCCCCTTGCCGAGCACCTCCTCCACGGAGGTGATGCAGGCCAGGCCGTTCTTGCCGTTGATGTTCATGCCATCGGAGCCACACACCCCCTCGCGACACGAGCGCCGATAGGCCAGGGTGGCATCCTTCTGCTTCAGGTGCTCGAGCACGTCGAGCACCATCGCCTTGCGGAAACGCTCCTCGACGTCCAGGCTTTCCATCCGCGGCAGCTCGTCTCCCTCGGGGTGGTAGCGATAAAGCCGTACCTTGATCATGGTCGCTCTCCCGGCGATACATCGAATTCACGCTTTCCGGGTCACTCTCTACGGATCACTCCCGCCAGTAGTCGTTGGCGGCGGCGACGGTCTGGAAGTGAGTGGCGATGACATGGGAGGCCGCGATCAGGCTGTCGGGGTCCTCGGCATATTCGGGGCGCTGCGCCTTGCGCACCTCCGCGTCCGGCTGGGTCGTCGCCACTCCCTTCTGGGAGAGCGTCACCGCCAGTGCGAAGCCCTCCTGGGGCGTCTCGGTGATCAGACTAGGCAGCCAGGTATCCTCGTCCGATGATGCCCCGTGTTCATCCGCCACGACGAAGCCGCTGAGTGCCAGTGTCGTCACCAGTACCAGGCCAACCGTGAGCCTCTTTCGCGGTAAAGATGAGCAGTGGGTCATGAGCATGTCGGCCTCCTCTCGAATGCGGCGAGTCACGATAAAATGCAAAATCAATGCATCTTTAAAGCTAGTCGAGAAAACCGCGTCGTCAAGGCCATACCACGACGCGCCGTCATAGCGGATCCCCTCCGCGCGTCCAGCCCCAGTCGTCGAACAGCACATAAAGTGCCGGAATCACCAGCAGCACCAGCAGGGTGGCGCTGAGCAGGCCGAACACCACGGCGATCACCAGCGGCTTGATGGCATCCGCCTGGCTGCTGGTCTCGGCCAGCAGCGGCGCGAGGCCTGCGATGGTGGTGGTGGAGGAGATCAGGATGGCCCGCAGCCGGTCGCGGCTGGCTTGCCCCGCGGCCGCTACCGCATCCATGCCTCGCTCGCGGTGCGTCTTGATGAAGTGGATCAGCAGGATGGCGTTGTTGACCACGATGCCGGCCAGCGAGGCGGCGCCGATCAGCGAGGGCATCGAGAGGTAGTAGCCCATGATCACGTGCCCCCAGATGGCGCCGATGAAGGCCAGCGGAATTGAGAGCATGACGATCAGCGGCTCCACATAGCTGCGGAACTGGAAGGAGAGGATCACGAAGATCCCTACCAGGCCGATCAACAGGCCGCGGGCGATGGAGCCGCCGGTCTCGGCGGAGCTGGCCACCTGCCCCTCGAAGGTGACCGTCACCTCGGGATGGCGCGCCTCGAAGTCGGCCAGCCAGCCGCTGCCGACGAGGTCGTCGACGATGGCCTGGCCACTGGCCTGGCGGGCGTCCACGTTGGCCTCGACGGTGACGGTGCCCCGCCCGTCGATGCGGGTGATGCGCGCCCAGTCGCGGCGTTCCGCCACCTCGGTCACCACCGAGAGCGGCACCCGGCTGCCGTCGGGGAGCAGCAGGGTCTGGTCAGCCAGGTCATCGAGACCGTCGCGGTCGGCCTCGGCCTGGCGCACCAGCACCTCGATCTCCTGCTCGCCGATGCGCTGGGTATCGGCGATCTCACCAAGCAGGCCGGCGCGCAGCTGGCTCGCCACCTCCTCGGCGCTGAGCCCCAGGCCGTGGGCACCCGAGGCCAGCGAGTAGGCGCGTTGGGGCTTGCCCAGGCGCTGATCATCCATGACGTTGTAGACCGCCGAATAGCCCTCGAGGCGCGTGGCAAGCTCCCGTGCCGCCGCCTTCATGGCTGCTAGGTCCTCGCCGGCCAGGCGCACCTCCACGGGCACCCCGGCGGGGCCGAATCCCGGCTCCTGGATGATCAGGCGCTGCACCCCCGGGATGTCACCGATCGCTTCCCGCCACTCGGCGGTCAGCGCATCCAGGGTCATGGTGCGCCGCTCGGCGGTGAGCAGGTCGACACTGACCGTGGCCACATGGGGCCCCGCCTCCCGGGCGCTGAGGTTGTGATTGAAACGCACCTGGATGGCCTCGACCAGCGCCGCGCCCCCCGGCTGCCCGGGCGAATGGCGTTCATCGAGCTCGCGCATCGCCGTCTCGATGCGCTCGGCCACCGCCTCGGTGCGCTCGAGCGGTGTACCCTGGGGCATCAGGATGCGTGCCTCCAGCACGTCGCCGTCGATGTCGGGCATCGCCTCGCTGCCGACGTGGCCGCCGGCCATGAAGCCGACGGAGGCCAGCATCACGGCCAGCACCGCCCCCAGCACCAGATGGCGGAAGCGGATCGCCCGATCGGCCAGCCGCCCCACCCCCTCGCGGAAGCGCTCGAAGCCGCGGTCGAAGGCGCTGCGAAAACGCGACTCATGGCCCTGCTGCAGGTGTTTCACGCTGCCCTTGAGGTGGTGAGGCAGGATCCAGAACGCCTCGACAAGGCTCGCCGCCAGCGCGGCGATCAGCACCACCGGCAGCACCTCCAGCACCGCCCCCAGCTCGCCGGCCAGGAAGGAGAGCGGCACGAACACCGCTGCAGTGGTCAGGAACGACGACAGCACCCCGGGCAGTACCTGTCGAGTCCCCGCCACCACCGCCTCCAGTGGTGTGGCGTTCTCCCCGGCGTGGGCGGCGATGTTGTCGGTGATCACGATGGCGTCGTCCATGACGATGCCAATGGCCATCAGCAGCGCCACCAGGGTGATCATATTCAGCGAGAGGCCGGCGAGCCCCATGACCAGGAAGGCACCCATGAAGGCCGCGGGCAGCCCAAGCACCGCCCACAGCGCCAGACGCGGGCGGAAGAACAGGCTCATCACCAGCACTACCAGTGCCAGCCCCATGACACCGTTGCCCACCAGCATCTGCAGGCGATCGCGCACGATGCTGGTCATGTCCTGGGTCAGTGTCAGCGTGATGCCATCATCGAAGCGGCGGCGCTCTTCCTCGATCAGCCCCTCGAGGCGCTCCTTCACTGTCAGGGAGTCGTCGCGCAGGCTCTTGCTCACCTCCAGCACCAGCGCCGGTTCACCGTTGAAACGAAGCTTCTCCTCCTCGCGTTCACCGGCCTCGCTCAGGCTGGCGATGTCACCCAGGGTCAGCTCGCCGCCGGCCGGGTCGGAGATCACCACCAGGCGCGACAGTTCCTCCAGCGAGCGGCGCTGGTCGGTGAAGCGCAGCAGGAGTTCGCGCTCGGGGGTCTCCAGGGTGCCCAGCGGCAGGTCCAGGCTTTGAGCCGAGATCCGCCGCGCCAGCTCGCGGGCCGAGAGGCGGTGCTGGCCGAGCACCTCGCCGGGCACCTCCACCTGCCACTGGCGCTGGGACATGCCGTGGATCGCCACGTCCGCCACGCCGGGCAGCGCCATGATGCGCTCTTCCAGGCGCAGGGCATACTCCTCGAGCTGGCCGGCGGGCATGTCGGCCGACACCGCGACCGCCGCCACCGCGTCACTGCGATGCATCTCGCGTACCACCGGCGGATCGGCACGCGCCGGCAGCTCGGTGATGGCGGAGACCTCGGTGTCGATCTCGCCGAGAAAGCGCAGGGGATCACCGCCGGCCTGCATGGTGGCGGTGGCGCTGGCCAGGTTGTCCTGGGCCACACAGATGAACTCGTCGAGGAACTCCACCCCCTTCACCGCCTCATGCAGGCGGCGGCAGATGGCATCCTCCACGTCGGCGGCGCTGGCCCCGCGGTAGACCACCTCGACGCTCACCTCCACCGGGCGGTAGTCGGGGAAGGTCTCGCGCTTGAGCGACGGGGCGGTGAAGAGGCCGGCGGCGAGCAGCAGTACCAACAGCAGGTTGGCGGCGGTGGGGTGGGCGGCGAACCAGCGGATCATGGTCGCGCTTCCTCATGTCCCTGGCCCAGCGCCTGCTCGGCGACTCGCGCCTCCAGGGCCTCGTCGCGACGCGGGTCGAGGGCCATCCCGGCGATCGCCGCGGGCAGGTCATCGACCACCAACTGCTCGCCGGGCCTGAGGCCGTCCGTGATCACCGCCAGGTTGCCTTGCTCGAAGGCCACGCTCACCGCGCGCCGCTCGAGGCGACCCTCGTTATCCACCAGCCACACCTCACCCTGATGCACCGCACTGGCAGGTATCACCAGGCGAGGCTCGGGGCTGGACGCGCTGAGCCGCGTGCGCACGTACATGTCGCGCTGCAGCGGCGGGTGATCCGGCGGCCGGGCATCGCGATAGGGGTGCTCGACCCGCACCACGGCACGCACGGTGCGGGTGGCGGGATCCAGGCCGCTGGCCACGCGTACCAACGTCCCCGACCAGCCCACGCCCTCGGCGCCGGCCAGGAAGAGGTCGGCCTGCACCGCCGGGAAGTCCAGCCGCTCCGCAAGATCCAGCCCCTCGGCCAGGACCGGGGCCGCGTCGCTGGCTCCCGCCGGCATGGCTGCGGCCAGCAGGCGGCGCATCATGGCGATGGGTATATGGGCCTCCACCTCGGCAGCGGCCAGGCTCTCGGCTTGGAAAAGCCGCTGCCCGGTGCCGACGAACTGGTGCAACTCCACCTCGACATCGGCCAGGCGCAGGTCGTAGGGAGCCTCGAAACGCGTATCGGCGAGGTCCTCCCGGGCCTGGGCCAGGCGCACCGCGGCCCGCTCGCGCTGCGCCTCGAGTACCTCGCACCGCGTGGGCAGCAGTGCCAGGCTGTTCTCCAGCGAGGCGACCGCCTGACGCTGACCCAGGGTGCTGCGGCGCTGCTCGTCGCGTCGTGAGCTGGAGACTGAACCGCTGGCCGCCAGGCGCTCGATGCGTGTCAGCTCCTGCTCGGCCAGGGCAAGTGCCTGTTGCTCCAGCCCCAGTAGGCGACGGGTGTTCTTTTCCTCGGCCTCGAGCTGAGCCAGCTCGCCGGCCAGGCTGGCGAGCTCCGCCTCGGCCTCGGCGATGGCCAGCTCATAGCGGCTGGGATCCAGGGCCACCAGCAGGGTGCCCTCGGGCAGCAGGGTGCCGCTCTCCAGTTCCGGGTGACGCTCGACGACCCGCCCCGCCACGTTGGCTGTCGCCTGCCAGGTCTCGGCGGGGCGCGCCACGCCGTGGCCGCGCGCCTCCAGGCGCAGCTCCAGGGGACGAATCTCGACGAACCTGACCGGAGTGGCGGAGGCCGACGCCTCCTCCTCGCGCTCGGGGGACTGACGGTTGGCCACGAAGAAGACCAGCAGCGCCACACCCACGGCGACGCCGATCAGCACCGCCAAGCCCCGCCCCAGTCGCCGTGTCCAGGGTCTCATGCGTCACCTCCCGCATCCGCGCGAATGCCGTGTCGATAGAGATCGAAGGCCGCCGGCGCCCGGTCGACGATGCCTGCCACGTCGGCGGCGATCAGCGACTGCAGCACCAGTCCCTGAACGCAGCCGATGAACTGGGTTGCCGCCGTGTCCAGGTCGAGGCCAGAGCGCAGCTGCCCTCGACGCTCGGCCTCGACGAGCAGGCTCAGCAGTCGCCGCCGATAGCGCTCCAGCAGCTCGCGCACCAGGCGGCTGGCAGCGGTAGGCCGTGGGTGCTGCAGCTGGCCCATCAGCAGCCGCGGCACCCCTGGGTGCTCGGCGATGAACATCACATGCGCCAGGAACATCGCCTCGAGCGCTTCCAGGGGATCCTCGATGCCCTCGGCGGCGGCAGCGACCCTCGCCATGACTCGCTCGGCGATCCAGGCCACCGATGCCTCCCAGATCGCCTCCTTGCTCGAAAAGTGGCGAAACAGCGCCCCCTGGGTGACCCCCATGCGACGGGCGATGCGCCCGGTGGTCAGGGTGGCGGGTTCCTCACGGCCGCAAAGCTCGATGACGGCTTCCACAGTGCGTTCCCGGCGCTCGTCGGCGGGGAGATGCTGGCGTTCGGACATGCTCGGGCCCCAAAGATAGTAATTGATCACTATCTTAAGCTCGATACAGCCCCTATGCCAGGGGCCGAAGAGCATCTCTGATCGAGATCAAATTCGATAAGACAAATAGATGAAAATCGATAACTTACCTTAATGAAGATAGGTGAAGTCATTAAAATCAATAGCTTGCATAACAAAAAGAGAGTAGCCTGCCTAGAGTCCCTTCTAGGAGACGCGCCATGTCACTTCGACCCCTGCCACACTTCGGCCCTGCCACCCGCGCCATCCATGGCCAGCAGCAGAGGGATGCCTTCGGCAGCCCGCACATGCCGATCTACGACACCACCACCTTCACCTTTCCGGATACCTCCACCCTGCTCGAGGTGACCGAAGGGCGGCGGCAGGCCCCCCTCTATACCCGATACGGCCATAACCCGACGCTCTACGCCCTGGAGGAGACGTTGGCGGCACTGGAAGAGGCCGAAGCCGCCTGGGCATTCACTTCCGGCATGGGAGCCATCAGCACCCTGCTCCTCGCTCATGGTCGTCGGGGTATCGCCTGCCTGGGGGAGGTCTATGGTGGCACTCTGAGCCTGCTCGAACAGCAGCTGCCGGCGCTGGGTATCAATACCCATCTACTCGATGGTTATGAACCCGAGATACTGGAGCAACTTCTGGCATCCGGCGTCGGGCTGGTCTATCTCGAGACCCCCACCAACCCGACGCTACGCCTGATCGATATCGCGGCGGTGGCCGAGCAGGCCCATCACCACGGCGCCCTGATGGCGGTAGATGGCACTTTCGCCACGCCGATCAACCAGCGGCCACTGTCGCTGGGCGCCGATATGGTGGTGCATAGCGCCACCAAATATCTGGGCGGTCACAGCGACCTCACCGCCGGCACCGTGATGGGAAGTGCCGAGGTTCTGGCGCCGCTGTGGCACTGGCGCCAGAACCTCGGCACGGCGCTGTCGCCTCAGGCGGCTTCCCTGCTCTCGCGTAGCCTGCGCACCCTGCCCCTGCGTATGCAGCGCCACAACGCCTCGGCACATGCCATTGCCGAAGCATTGCAGTCGCATCCCGCACTTGAGCGAGTACTTTACCCCGGTCTGGCCTCGCACCCCGGCCACGACCTGGCCTGCCGACAGATGTCGGGCTTCGGCGGCATGCTGACGCTCGAGCTGTCTGGCGGTCGAGAGGCGGCGGCCAGGGTTGCCGACCGTTTCTCCCTTTTTGCCTTAGCCCCCAGTCTCGGCGGTGCGGAGAGCCTGGTCACCCAGCCCTGTACCACCTCGCACGCCGACCTGACCGCGGAAGAGCGGGCACGACGCGGCATCGGCGACGGCATGCTGCGCCTTTCAATAGGCCTCGAGGACATCGAGGATCTGCTCGCAGATTTACATCAGGCGTTGGATGCGGAGGAGGTGGGCCGATGAGCGGCCTCTTCCGACGCCTAGCCAACCTCGTGGATCATGCAGCGGCCGAGCTCTTCCCCGGTTACTTCGCCGTGATCATGGCCACCGGCGCCACCTCCATCGCCTGCCATCTGATGGGGCTGACGCTACTCTCCTGGGGGCTGCTGGGGGCCAATCTACTGGCGTACATGACCCTATGGCTGTTGACGATCACCCGTCTGGTCCGCTATCCGGAGCGGCTTGCTGGCGACATGACCGATCATGCCCGTGGGCCGGGCTTTTTCACCATCGTGGCCGGTACCTGCATCCTGGGGACGCAGTTTCAAATCGTGGCCGATCACGATGCAATTGCTGCCGAATTCTGGTGGGTAGGGCTGACGTTTTGGAGCGTCATCATGTATCTGTTCTTTATCGCCGTGACCACACGGTCCGAGAAGCCCAACCTGGGGTCCGGCATCAACGGTGCGTGGCTGCTGGCAGCGGTCAGTACCCACTCCGTCTCGATCCTGACGGCGCTGCTGCCATGGAGCGGGCCCGCCGATGTGCGGCTGTTCTTCGCGCTGTGCATGTTCCTGATCGGCTGCATGCTCTACCTGGCGATCATCACCTTGATCTTCTATCGCCTTACCTTTCTCAAGGTGACGGTGGAGAGCCTGACACCGCCCTACTGGATCAATATGGGGGCGGTAGCGATCGCCACCCTGGCCGGCTCCACACTGATATTGCGCGCCGCGGAGGACGGTGTGATCGCGGACTTCAAGCCGTTCCTGCTGGGGTTCACGGTGTTCTTCTGGGCGACTGCCAGCTGGTGGTTTCCGCTGCTGGTAGGGCTGATGCTATGGCGCCACTTGATCCGCCGCCACCGTATCGCCTACGAGCCGCAACTGTGGAGCATGGTCTTCCCGCTGGCTATGTACACCACTGGCACGCTGCGACTCTCGGAGGCTATTGAAATGCCATTTCTAATGCGCATACCCGAATTGATGATCTGGTTGGTACTGCTGGCCTGGGGCGCCACCAGCGCCGGAATGTTCCGTCACTTCTGGCGGCTGGCGCGTTCACCATAGGCCTGACCTCTACTTCAGCGATCACCGTTTGAAGCACGACTTCAGCACAAGGAAGGCCTCTCTAAACAGGAATTTCCCATCACGAAGGACGCCGATGAAGGTATTATCAAGAAGCTTTCTTCAAGGGTTTGTGTGCAATATCCGGCTCCTTTCCCTTCAGCATCTTGTTCCAATAGAACGGCGGCAACAGATGCTTCTTGACCACCCAGTAGAAGCGTGACTCCTTGAAGGGATCCAGCGGCAGGGTCGGCGTCACGACACCATCATAGATGAATTCCGCGATCATGACCTTGCCGTAAGCCGTCACCAATGGACACGAGGTGTAGCCATCATAATATGCCGAGAGCTCACGTCCTTCCAGATGAGCCAGCAAGTTCTTGACCGTAACCGGTGCCTGTTTGCGTACCGCCGCCGCGGTCTTTGACGTGGGTAACGAGCTGGCATCCCCCAGGGAAAACACGTTGGCGTAGCGCACATGCTGGGTGGTGGCCTTGTCCACCTCGACCCACCCGGCAGAATCCGCCAGCGCGCTCTCACGGATCACGTCGGGGGCACACTGGTGGGGCGTCACATGCAGCATATCGAAGGGTTGTTCGAGACGGGTCCTTTCACCTTCTCCGTTCTTCGTCTCGAAGATGGCAACTTTGCGTTCGCCATCGACTTCGACCAGATCATGCGATAACAGGATCTCGACGCCATGGCGATGGGCGACCCGTTCCAGCGGCGGCACGAACTCCGGCACGCTGAATAGTGCCCCCCCTCCGTTGTAGAATTTCAGGGTGCTGTTCTCCCTGAGACCCTGACGACGCAAGTGATCCGCGGTCAGGTAGGCAATCTTCTGAGGGGCTCCAGCGCATTTCAGCGGAGGCGGTGGCTGAGTAAAGATGGCATTGCCCCCGCGGAAGTTCTTCAGGCACTCCCAAGTGTAAGTCACCGTCTGCGGACTATAATTACTGCAGACGCCATTCTTGCCCAATGTCTCACCCAGGCCCTTGACGCGATCCCAATCAAGCTTGATACCCGGCGCAACCACCAGTGCCTCATAGCCAAGTATGCGTCCGTCATCGAGTGTCAGCCGGTTGTTTTCCGGATCAAATCCGGTCACTGCCGCCTGGAGCCAGGTGGCTTGCTCGGGCAGTACGTCACGCTGGAGACGGTGCGTCTTGCCCAACTCATAGGTACCACCACCCACCAGCGTAAAGGCAGGCTGATAATAGTGGGTATCGGACGGGTCAACGACAGCGACATCGAGTCCGGGCTGCTTGACAAGTAGCGAGGCAGCGACGGTAGCTCCGGCGCTACCGCCCCCCATGATGACCACGCGATGGTGGATGTTGGCCGATTGCTGTGTCATGACGACCTCCGCTGATGCATGCGAGGAATAAAGGCTGATAAAAGATATAAAACACATCGATTTTATAACTTAAAGTAATCAATAGGCATATTGAAAATCCTCCTCCGCATAAGCGCAGCCCAACTATTGATGCATAATAATTTTAGCTTTCATCTCATTGGATAAAGTCCAGAATTATCCGTTTGACTTACATCAAACAGATATAAAGAATATTAATATTTTTCTGTGTGTTACAGATCCAGATCAAATCGTTATCTTGCTACACTTATTACCGGCTAGTCCCAATGGTAGGGTGACTGTCTCGCCGAAAACTGCGACGCCCCCTCACCATGCATATTTCTTCGAATGAAACGCCTCTCGATGAGACACAAGCAGAAGCGCTGAACCGCCTGCTCACGACACTCACTCCAGCCCAGGCAGACTGGCTGGCCGGGTTCATCGCCGGCTGGCGAGCGTCTCAGCGTGACCCAAACGACATTGAACCCGGGAGAACCGATCACGACTCGGGATCCGGCCTCTCGCTGACCGTGCTCTACGGCTCCCAAACCGGCAACGCGGAAGGGCTGGCCGAAGCGCTTGGCCAACAGGCGAGTGCCCGAGGCTTCTCTGCCAGGGTCATCGACATGGCCGACTACAAGCCTCGTCAACTCAAGAATGAAGCCTATGTGGCGGTGATCACCTCCACCCACGGCGAGGGTGACCCACCCGACAACGCCCTGGACCTGCATGAGTTCCTGCACGGCCGCAAGGCCCCCTCCCTCAGGCACCTCAAGTACGCCGTGCTGGGGCTGGGTGATACCAGCTACGAACACTACTGCCGGACCGGCAAGGAGTTCGATAGCGCCCTGGCCAGGTTGGGGGCGACCGCCTTGTGCGAGCGTGTCGATTGCGATGTCGACTACGATGAAGCCGCCGACACCTGGTTCGCCAGGCTGCTGGAAACCCTGCAGGGCGAGGCCGGGGCCGCTGGGCTCGTCACCTCCTCGAGCAGCACCGGCTACTCTGCGGCCACCGCATCGAGCCATGATCGGCGCACTCCCTTTCCGGCTGAGTTGCTGGAAAACCAGCTTCTCAACGGTCGCGGCTCGAGCAAGGAGACCCGTCACATCGAGCTATCCCTCGAGGGGTCAGGGCTGAGCTATCGGCCCGGCGATGCCCTGGGCATCTATCCCCAGAACGACCCCCGCCTGGTGGCGACCATCATCCAGCGTCTGGGGCTCGACCCGGACACGGGCGTCAAGGCCGGCGACGTCGACACCACTCTGGCAGGCGCTCTGCAACATCACCGCGAGATCACCCTGCTGACTCGCCCGGTGGTCGAACACTGGGCCGAGTTCAGCGGCAACCAGACGTTGACAACATTGCTCGAGGATCACGCCAGGCTCAGCGCCTGGATGAAGAGCCGCGACCTGCTCGACCTCATCGAGGAGGCCCCCGTGAGCGGACTCGGCGCCGACACTCTGGTACAGGCGCTGCGCAAACTGCCGGCACGCCTCTACTCCATTGCCTCCAGCCAGGCCGCAGTGGACGACGAAGTGCACCTCACCGTGGCGGCCGTGCGCTACCAGGCCCGTGGGCGCCGACGCGAGGGCGTGGCTTCCACCTGGCTCGCCGACCGCCTGGCGGAGGATGAACGTGTGC
The DNA here is from genome assembly GCF_057169305.1 of Halomonas sp. C10-5. NCBI lineage: Bacteria > Pseudomonadati > Pseudomonadota > Gammaproteobacteria > Oceanospirillales > Halomonadaceae > Halomonas > Halomonas sp. C10-5. The sequence continues at coordinate 142,113 of NZ_CP175665.1, read as the reverse complement.
CGGTCTACATCGAGCACAACAAGCACTTCCGGCTGCCCGAGGACGACGAGGCGCCGGTGATCATGATCGGCCCCGGCACCGGCATCGCGCCCTTCCGCGCCTTCATGCAGGAACGCGAGGCGCGCGAGGCCGGCGGCGCCAACTGGCTGTTCTTCGGCGCCCAGCACTTCCACACCGACTTCCTCTACCAGAGCGAGTGGCTGGCCTGGCGCCGCCAGGGGCTGGTCGATCGCATCGATGTGGCCTTCTCCCGTGATCAGGAAGAGAAGATCTACGTCCAGCGGCGCCTCCGCGACAACGCCAGTGAGCTGTGGCGCTGGCTGGAGAAGGGCGCCTACCTCTACGTCTGCGGCGACGCCGAGGCCATGGCCCCGGACGTGCACGAGGCACTGCTCGACATCATCGTCGAGGCCGGCGGCAAGCGACGCGAGGACGCCACCGACTACCTGCGGGAGCTGACCCGCCAGAAACGCTACCAGAGGGACGTCTACTGATGAGCGACCAGTTCCCCGATGCCGAGATCATCAAGCGCGAGAGCGACTATCTGCGCGGCACCATTGCCGAGGGCCTGGACGACCCCGTCACCGGTGCCATCTCGGACGATGACACCAAGCTGACCAAGTTCCACGGCGCCTACCTGCAGGACGACCGCGACCTGCGCGACGAACGCCGCCGCCAGAAGCTCGAGCCGCTCTACATGTTCATGGTGCGCCTGCGCCTGCCGGGCGGCGTGCTGACCCCGCAACAGTGGCTGGGCCTCGACGCCATCGCCGACGAGTGCGCCAACCACACCCTGCGCCTCACCACGCGCCAGACGTTCCAGTTCCACGGCGTGTTCAAGCACCGCATGCGTTCCTTCATGCAGCGCGTCAATGCCCTGGGGCTCGACACCAAGGGCGCCTGCGGTGACAACAACCGCAACGTCATCGCCAACGTCAACCCGCACCTCTCGGCGCTGCACGAGCGCATCTACCGCCTCTCCACCGAAATCAGCGAACGACTGATGTGGCGCTCCGGCGCCTACGCCGAGATCTGGCTGGGCGAGAAGCGCGTACACCACCTGGGCGGCGACGGAGAGGAAGAGCCCTTCTATCGCCACTACTATCTGCCACGCAAGTTCAAGATCGCCCTGGCGATTCCGCCGGAGAACGACTGCGACGTGCTGGCCAACGATATCGGCCTGATCGCCATCGTGGAGGCTGGCAAACTGGCCGGCTTCAACGTGGCGGTGGGCGGCGGCATGGGGCTGACCTACGGCAACGCCGCCACCTACCCGCGGCTGGCCGAGTTGGCCGGCTTCGTACCCGCCGAGCGCATCGTCGACGCCTGCGAGGCGATCGCCGCCATCCAGCGCGACCACGGCTGTCGCACCGACCGCAGCCACGCGCGTTTCAAGTACACCCTCGACGACCACGGCATGGCGTGGTTCCGAGAACGCTTCGCCGACTACCACGGTACCCCCATGGAGGCGGCCCGCGAGTACCGCTTCATCCACAACGGCGACCGCTTCGGCTGGGTGGAGGGCGAGAACGGCAACCGTCACCTCACCCTGATGATCCAGAGCGGGCGCATCGCCGATTTCGACGGCTACCCGCTACGAACCGCACTGCGTGAGATCGCCAAGGTGCACCACGGCGAGTTCCGGGTGACCTGCAACCAGAATCTGATGATCGCCAACGTCACCCCCGTGCAGCAGGATCGCATCCAGGCGCTGGTTCACGAGTACGGCCTGGACGACGGCAGCCGCAGCACACCGCTTGGCCGCAACGCCATGTCATGCGTGGCCTTCCCCACCTGTGGTCTGGCCATGGCGGAATCCGAGCGCTACCTGCCCGGCCTGGTCAGCAAACTCGACGCCATGATGAACAAGCACGGCCTCTCCGACACGCCGATCAATGTGCGCGTCACCGGCTGCCCCAACGGCTGCGCCCGGCCCTTCCTGGCCGAGATCGGCCTCACCGGCAAGGCGACCGGCAAGTACAACCTCTACCTGGGCGGAGACGAGCGCGGCCAGCGCATGAGCCGCCTCTATCGGGAAAACATCGACACCACCACCATTCTCGAGACCCTCGACCCGATGCTCGAGCGCTTCGCGAGAGAGCGCCAGGCGGATGAAGGCTTCGGTGACTTCCTGGTGCGCGCCGACATCATCGACGCCGAACGCGGCCCGAAAGTCTTTCACACGGCCTATTCGGCCTGACCTCCTCCGGAGGCGCAGGTCATGGCAATGTATCCACCTGCCGGTGGAGGATATCGATCGCCTCATCGAGGCCCGCCGGCCTGCGCTCACGCGGATGGACCAGATAGACAGGGTAGGAGAATTCCGGCAAGTCGTAGACCCGTTCAAGCAGTCCCTGCTCAAGATAGGGTTGAATGACGCCCAAGCGGAAATACCCCATTCCGGAATGATTGAGCAAGTAGTGTAAAGCCAGGGGCCCCAGGTTAACCGCGATGACTGGACTAGCGTACTGGGGCAGCGCCGCATGGTGTTCACGACGAAAAAGCTCTCCCCAGTCCACGTAGAGATAAGGAGCCGTCGTATCGGCCCCTGGTGTACGCACCATTACCAGTCGCTCCTCCTGAAGGAGCTCGACCTGCATGCTGGGCCAGTAGTCCGCCTGATGCACCAACGCCGCGTCGAGCACGCCCTCGGTGAGCTTTTCCTGCAACTCGCGACGCGCCCCGACCTCGATGCGCACCGCTAGCTGAGGCAGTGACTCACGTAGCGCACTCAGCCAGCCTGCCAGTAGCGGGTCCCACAGGCTGGTTTCTCCCCCTAACGAAAGCACACGCCGGATACCCTGGGGCAACGGCAGTTCCCGCTGTGCCGTCTCCCATATCTGCACGAGTCGAGAAGCATGCTCGGCGAAGCGTTCACCATCGACGGTCATCGCGACACCACCGCGGTTGCGCTTTAGCAGCCGACAGCCGAGCCGCTCTTCCAGTTTGCGCACCCGCATGGTGACCGTGGTCTGGGTGACATGCAGCGATTGGGCTGCCTCGCTGAAACTGCCATAGCGCAGGATCTCCAGGAATGTCCTGGCCAGCTCGATATCCATACGCCCTCTTTGATCAATTAAATTGATATATAAGCGCTTCAATATTCATTATACATCAATGCTTCCCCCCACTAGATTGAGAAGGCAGTTACTCAGACGATCAATTCCTGACGAATCTGGCCCTGCCCATTTCCAGCGCTAGCAGGGGCATACACTATTTGAAGGTTTTCATGACTCCCACCATTGCCATACTGCTCATCATCACTTTCGTGGTGTCAGCGGTGGGCCTCTTGCTCTTGATCTGGTCTATCGCCACCAATCAATTCAGTCACGGCCACCTCGCTGCCAGAACCATCTTTGCCGAAGGCGAGGAGGGGCACGGCGAGGACCCTGCCGGTGATACGGTGCTTGAGGACACCGACAACACCATTGCCAACGATGAACTCCAGGCGCGCGAGGTTGCCGATCGCTCATCACGCCAAGCGGCGCTGGCTTGGCTCGGTTCAGCGGTTCTCTGGCTTCTGGTGGGCTCGGCCTACGGCTTGCTAACGTCGGGCAAATTCCACTGGCCCGAGTTGCTGGCTGATAGTGAATGGCTGACTTTCGGCCGGGTTCGCCCCATGCACCTCAACGCCGTTGCCTATGGTTGGGCATCCATGGCCGGTGTCGGGGTGGCAATCTTCCTGATACCGCGACTGTTCAAGACGGCGCTGGTGGGCGGTCGCTACGCCCTGTGGGGCGCCGTCCTCTGGAACCTCGGCATGGTGCTCGGCCTGGTGGCGATCAATCTGGGACTCTCCGACGGAGAGGAGTGGCTCGAGTTTCCCTGGCAGGTCGACACCCTGTTCGTGATCGGCGGCGGCCTGTGTGCCATTCCGCTGTTGCTGACGGCCGCCAACCGACGGGTATCACATCTCTACGTCACCAGCTGGTACCTGCTGGCCGCGCTGGTGTGGTTCCCCATCCTCTTCCTGCTGGCCAACCTGCCGGTGGTGTTCCCCGGGGCCTCGGGAGCCACCGTCAACTGGTGGTTCGCCCATAACGTCCTGGGACTTTGGGTGACCCCCATCGGGGTCGGTATCGCCTACTACATGATTCCCAAGATTCTCGGCCGCCCGATCATCTCCTATCAGCTCTCCCTGATAGGTTTCTGGTCACTGGCACTCTTCTACAGCCAGGTGGGGATTCACCACCTGGTAGGTGGCCCCGTACCCACCTGGCTGGTCACGCTCTCCATCGTCCACAGCGTGATGATGTCTGTCCCCGTGATCACCGTCGCCATCAACCACCACGGCACCATGTGGGGGCATTTCGGCAGACTCAAGGATTCTCCCACGCTGCGTTTCGTGTGGATCGGGGCACTGATGTACACCCTGTCGTCGCTGCAGGGCTCGATGGAAGCGCTGCGCAGCGTCAACGTGGTCACCCACTTCACCCACTACACCGTGGGCCATGCCCACCTGGGGATGTATGCCTTCCTCAGCCTGATCCTGTTCGGCGCCATCTATTTCATCATGCCACGCCTGATGAACTGGGAATGGCCCTGGCGTCCGCTTATCAGCCTGCACTTCTGGCTGGTGACGTCCGGCATCCTGATCTACGTGGTATCGCTCTCCGTCGGCGGCTGGCTGCAGGGCCTGGCGATGCTCGATGCCGAAACAGCGTTCATGGACATCGTGCGCCTCACGCTCCCCTATCTCGAGGCCCGTACCCTGGGAGGTGCGCTGATGACCCTCGGTCATGTGATATTCGCCGTGCACTTCGTGGCCATGCTGCGCCGCAGCGGCAAGGAGCGCCACCGGCCGACGCTGTTTCGATCCGCTCAACGCACCCGGGATACCCTGGAGGGCTCTCGATGAAACATGCCTTAGCGATCATGGTGGGCGCCGCGCTGATCCTGCTGCTGGCCACGCTGACCCTGGTGGCCATGCCCTATGTGCAGATGTCCACCGAAGCGGTTCCCGAGGAACTCGAACCCTATACCCCGGCTCAGCAGCGTGGCAGGGACCTCTATATCGCCAACGGCTGCCTCTACTGCCACAGCCAGCAACCGCGCGACCCCGGCTTCTCGCGGGCCGACAGCGAACGTGGCTGGGGTCGCCCCTCCGTGCCCGGTGACTATGCCTTCGATCAGCCCCACCTGCTGGGGACCATGCGCACCGGCCCTGACCTGTTCAACATCGGCGCTCGCCAGCCCAGCGTCGACTGGCACCTGCTCCACCTCTACAACCCGCGTGCCGTAGTCGAGGACAGCATCATGCCGGCCTATCGCTTCCTGTTCCGCGTCGTCGACGAGCCCCGGGAGGATCAGCACGTGGTCGAGATCCCCGAGCCTTACGGCCCCGAATCCGGCGTCGTCGTGGCGACCCGGGAAGCGCTGGAACTGACGTCCTATCTGCTGTCCCTGGATCACACCTATCCCGTGGACACCCTGCCCCGGGCCAAGGCGGCGGACGAGGAAGGAGAAGGCTGATCATGAGCGCCCATGACCCACAGCGTGCCCAGCATCGTGAGCATCCCGAACCCAGCGAAGGCGGTCGTCCCGTACCGCGGTTCGTGGTGGCCTGGATCGGAGTGCTGATCCTCTGGGGCGTCGGCTACTATGCCTGGCACATCGGCTGGCCCCTCACTGGCGGCGACAGCCGTACCGCCGTCGAACAGGCCGCACCCGGTGCGGCAGTCGATGGCGAGAAACTGTTCACCGCCCAATGTGCCTCTTGCCACCAGCCGACAGGAGAGGGTGTTCCCGGCACTTTCCCGCCGTTGGCCGGCAGCGAATGGGTGCAGGGCGATCCATCACTGATCATCGCCATCGTCCACGATGGCCTGACGGGTCCCATTAGCGTAGCCGGTGAAGAGTACCAGGGCAGCATGCCGGCCTTCGCTGATCAGCTCTCCCCCGACGAACTGGCCGCGGTGCTCAGCCATGTGCGTCAGGCCTGGGGCAATGAGGGCGACCCCGTCGACCCGGCTCTGGTCAGGGAACACGAGGAGCGCTTCGCCGAGCGCAGCGCCTGGACGGTGGATGAGCTGCGCAATACCTTCTCCACACCGGAGTAGCCCGGCCGTGCGGCACACTGCCAACCTCTCTGCCGGCCACGACGCCGTCGGCGCTACCCCCGAATTCGAGGAACGAGTGTTCGTGGTGGACGGCCTGCACTGCGCCAGCTGTGCCACGGCAGTGGAGGCTCAACTCCGTCGCCAGTCCGGCGTCTTCAGCGCCGCCGTCAACTTCGCCGCCGACTCTGCCATAGTGCGCTGGGACGATACCCGTACCCCCTTCGCTGAGTTACAGCACGCCGTGGCGAGGCTTGGCTACCGACTGCGACCTCCCGACGACGCAGACAACGCGGCTGAGAACCTAGACCGGATTCGCAAGCCCCTGCAATGGCGCCTCGCCGTCGCGGTGTTCTTCGGCATGTGGAGCATGATGCCGGCACTGCTGATCTACCTGGCGCCGTTAGGCGTGGTCGAGCCCGCCGTCACCTGGCCACTGGGCATCGCCAGCGGCATGCTGGCCATACCGGTACTGCTCTTCTCGGGGATGCACTTCTATCGCGTCGGGTGGCGAACCCTGCGCGTCGGCGCGGCCGGCCTTGATACCCTGATCAGCGTGGCAGTGGTGGCGGCCTGCCTGGTTTCGGCGTGGCATCTGATGAACGGCTCGGCGGAGGTCTACTTCGATGCGGCGGTGATGCTGATCACCTTTCAGCTCGTGGCCCGCCTGATCGATAGCGGCGTGCGACGGCGAGCCTCGGCGATCATTCGCGGCTACCTGACCCACACGCCCGAGCGCGTGCGGACGTGGCGAAACGATGATTGGCAAGAGGTAGCCGCCACTGAGGTGACGGCGGGCCAGCACATCCGCCTCGAGGGCGGCGAGCCGCTGGCTCTGGACGGATACGTGATTGATGGAAACGGCGATGTGGACATGTCGATCCTCACCGGAGAGCACGTTCCGCGGCGCGTGGCCCGGGGGGGAACGCTTGAGGCCGGCTGCCGCCTCGTCGACGGCAGGCTGGAACTTCGCGTCACCGCCGGCGTCGGCGAGAGGCGCATCGATGGTATCGCCCGCTCGGTGCGTGCCCTGCTCAGCCACAAGTCCGCCATGCAACGCCTCGCCGATCGCCTGGCCCGGCGGCTGCTGCCACTCATCGTGGTGGCCTCGGGCCTGGCCATGCTGCTGGGCGTCGCCCAGGGCCTGCCGACCGGTGAGATCCTGATCCACGGACTGGCCGTGCTGATCATCGCCTGTCCCTGCGCCCTGAGCCTGGCGATTCCACTGGTCATCGTGTTGGGCCAGGCCCGCATGGTGATGCTGGGCATCCTGTTCCGCGACCCTGCCGCCCTGGAAGGCGCCGCCTCGGTCAGCGTGATTGTCTTCGACAAGACCGGCACACTGACCACCGGCACCCCTCATCTGTCGCGCGTGGTGCCCTCAGCCGGCGTGACGCCCAGGGACCTCCTGCAACTGGCGACCGATGCGCTGCAGGATATCCCTCATCCGATCGCCGAAGGCCTCAAGTCCGCAGCGACCCCTTCTGCCCACGCGACACGCGGCCGGCGTGACAACCATCCCGGACAGGGGGTGTGCTGGACACAGGGTGCCGAGCGCATCCTCGCCGGGCGCCGGACCTGGCTCATCGAACGGGGCATCGCGGTACCTCCTTGCGACGACGCCGGCATGGAGCTCCATGTGGCAAGCAGCGGCCGATACGCCGGCCGACTCCTGTTCCGGGAGACGCTCCGACCGGACGCCCCCTCCACGGTGCGTCGGCTGCAGCAATCCGGCTACGCCCTCTACCTGCTCAGTGGAGATACGCCACGCGCCTGCCAGGAGGTCGCCGAGACGCTGGGCATTCCCCATGACCGCGCCCTGGCGAGTCGCTCACCAGAGGAAAAATCGCGTTTCGTTGCAGCGCTCGAGCGCCATCATGACGTCGCCTTCGTCGGCGATGGCCTGAATGATGGGCTGGCGCTGGCCCGTGCCCGCCTCGGCATCGCCGTCGGCAGCGCAACCTCGGCGGCCAGCCAGGCCGGCGCCGTCTACCTGCCGGATGGGCTGGCACGCATACCGCAGACCCTGCAACTGGCCAGGCGGGCACGCCGCCTGATGCAACACAACCTGTATTGGGCCATCGGCTACAACGCCATGGCCATCCCCTTGGCCATCGCCGGCTGGGTGGCTCCCGGGGTCGCCGCCCTGGCGATGACGCTCAGCAGCCTGTGCGTGCTGGCGAACAGCCTGCGCATCCGCAGCGGAAAACTCAGCAACCGACACCAGCTGGACAGTATGCGGGAGTGAGGCTTCAGGCCAGCGCTGACGACACGGGATGCGTCATCTACGTTGATAGAGACCGTTCAGCCACACGGCTGATCATCAGTTTCATCACCACTCTCACCGACAACCTTGAGGTCGTGTTCATGACGGATATCTCCATGCCCAAAGCCACTCGCGCCCACGCCGAAAAACGCCACCGACTGGCACCATTGCCCGACGATGCCTTTCACCAATTCAGCGAAGCCGTATTCGCCGATGGCGCCCTCGACGGGGCCACTAAACAACTCATCGCGGTAGCGGTCGCTCATGTCACCCAGTGCCCCTGGTGCATTGAAGGCCATGTCAAGGCGGCACGCCGAGCTGGCGCGACGGGCGAACAGATCATGGAAGCCATCTGGGTGGCTGCCGAGATGCGAGCAGGTGCTGCCTTTGCGCATTCGATAAAGGCGTTGGATCTGATTGAGTAGACAGAGCCAACAACTCACCCTTTAGCCGTTGAGCTTAGTGGTCGCCTCGGCAAACCTGATGAATTGTCGGTTGTATAATTCGTGCTGGGAGACATGGCTCCAGGCTTTTCAACCTGGCTCAAGGTGAGACTCACTTCAGCCCCAGCCGCCTGGCCAACTTGTGCAGGTTGCTGGGATCCAGCTCCAGGCGCCGAGCCGCCGCCGCCCAATTCCCGCCGCAGGCGGCGAGGGCGTCGCGGATGGCCTGCCGCTGGGCCCATTCCACCCGCTCGCGCAGGTTGGATGCACCGACTGCCCCGGCGTGCTCCGACGCTGCCGGCGTGCCGACGCTCATCTCCTCGGGGACCGGCAGATCGAGCCAGCCCGGCTCCAGGGTGATGATCTCGTCGCGCCTCGCGCCCTGACTCAGGGCCTTGATGGCGGCCCGGCTGATCACGTGTTCCAGTTCCCGCACGTTGCCGGGCCAGGCGTAGCGCGACAGCGCCTGCTCGGACTCGGGCGAGAGACGCAGGCTGCGCACCCCGAGCCGGGTGCGGTTGATCTCCAGGAAATGGCCGGCCAGCACCAGCACGTCGCTGCCGCGTTCGCGCAGGGGGGGGATCGCTACCGGATAGACCGACAGCCGGTGGTAGAGATCGGCGCGGAAGCTACCCTCACGCACCGCTTCGCCCAGATGCCGGTTGGTAGCGGCGATGATGCGCACGTCGACGCGCCGCGGAACGTCCTCCCCCAGCCGCTGAATCTCACCCTCCTGCAGGGCGCGCAACAGCTTGGCCTGGACCGTCAACGACAGTTCGCCCACCTCGTCGAGCAGCAGGGTACCACCGTCAGCCGCCTCGAAGCGCCCGGCGCGCGCGGCGGTGGCGCCTGAGAAGGCCCCCTTCACATGACCGAACAGCTCGCTCTCGGCCAGGGACTCCGGCAGGGCGGCGCAGTTGACTTGCACCAGCGGCGCGGCGTGGCGGGCGGAGCGACGATGGAGACGGCGTGCAAAGAGCTCCTTGCCCACCCCGGTCTCGCCGCTGAGCAGCACCGGCAGGTCCGATGCGGCCACCACATCGAGCTCACGCAGCAGCCGCTGGAGTTCCGCGCTGTGGCCAAGGATATCGCGCTCCTCGGGGGCCGCCAGCGGCAGGCCGCTCTCCTGCTGGGACATGCGCAGGGCCCGCAGGTCACGCTCCAGGCGGCTGACCCGCGCCGCCGCCTCGACCAGCAGCGCATAGCGCTCCAGGGCCGCCCGGTCGGTGGCATCGAAGGTCCCCGCTTCGAGCGCATCCAGGGTCAGAGCTCCCCAGGGTTCGCCCTCCACGTGCAGGCTGATACCCATGCAGTCGTGGACATGCAGCGGCTGTCCGGGCTGCTGCTCCACCAGCCCATCATAGGGATCGGGCAGGTCGGCATCGGGCGGGAAGAGGGTCGTGCGCCGACTGGTGAGGATAGTGGCCAGGCGTGGATGCTGGGCCACCTCGAAGCGCCGTCCCAGCACTTCGCGCACCAGGCCGTCCACGGCCAGCGGAACCAGGGCGCCCTCCTCCAGGCGCAGCAGGCAGACGGCGCCGCAGCGAAAACCTTCGCGCAGGGTCCGCACCAGGCGCTGCAGGCGCACCGCGCTGGGCAGGTCGGCGACCAGGTCAGCAAGCAGAGTCTCGTCGAGCATGGTGATATTCACCTTGAAGGGTTCAATCTACCCTAAACGATCCGGGTATTTTTCACCAGAATGGCCTCGATACCCGGCAAAACAGGCCGTCAGGAACTGGCATGCCACTTGCTTGTGATGAGGTACCACCCTTTTCTGCCATCATCCGACCAAGGAGCTCCTGCCATGAGCCTGATCGAACAGACCGTCGGCCGCACCGCCCTGACCCTGCCCGGCGCCACCCGGGTGTTCCGCGACCACAATATCGACTTCTGCTGCGGCGGCCGCATAAGCCTGCGCGAGGCCGCCGAGCGCGTCGGCCTGGCCCCAGAGGCGCTGGTGGACGCGCTCGAGGCGCTGCCCGCCGGCGCAAGCGACGAACGCGACTGGCAGTCCGCCAGCAACGACGAGCTCATCGACCATATCCTGACCCGCTACCACGATGTCCACCGTCAGCAGCTGCCCGAACTGGTGCGCATGGCGCGTCGCGTCGAGCAGGTCCACGGCGAGCGCGACACCTGCCCCAACGGCCTGGCCGACCTGCTCACCACGATCTACCAGGAGATGGAGAGCCACATGCAGAAGGAGGAGCAGATCCTCTTTCCGATGCTGCGCCGGGGCATGGGCGCCCAGGCCCAGGGACCCATCGCGGTAATGCGCCACGAGCACGACGACCACGGCGAACACCTCGAACAGCTGGCGGCGCTGACCGACGACATCACTCCGCCCAAGGGCGCCTGCACCACCTGGCGAGCCCTCTATACCGGGCTGCGCGAGTTCCGCGACGACCTGATGCAGCACATCCATCTGGAGAACAACCTGCTGTTCGAACGCGCCGGCTGAATCCCGTTCGGCGCCCAATCATGACGCACCGTCGCCCGACGGTGCGTCAGGGAGGCCACCATGAAAGCCATCATTCTGGAACGCCTGCATGCCGACCACCATCGCTACGCGGCGCTGCTCTGCATCCTCGACCGCCAGCTGCATATCGCCGCCTGCGAGGAGGTCCCCGACTATCGACTGCTGGCCAGGCTCTGCCACTACCTGACCCACCAGCCCGAGGAGTGGCACCATCCGGTGGAGGAGGCCCTCTTCGCCCGCCTCACCGGCTGCCATGCACAGAGCGTTGAGCTGCTCGCGGTGCTCTCCGAGGAGCACCGACGGATCACCCGCGATGGAAACGAGCTCGAGGCGACCTTCCGCCGCCAGGCGAATGAGATGCCCGAGGCTGAGCTCGATCCCGGCCAACTCAACCTGGCTCGCGGCTTCAGTGAGCTCTATCACCATCACCTGCACAGCGAGAACCGGCATATCTACCCGCTGATCGAGCGCTGCCTGCAGGCCGCTGAATTGGATGAGCTGGCGCCCTCTCCTTCGCTGGCCAGTCCCTCCGAGGGCAGCCCCAGCTTCCAGCTGCTGTACCGGCAGATCGCCGACCACCGCACGGGACTGCGCCTGGGCCACGGCGAGCAGGCCGACTTTTGTCCGCTCTGCGACGCCAGAGCCGACTACGCCTCCTTATGACCCGCGTCAAAAGGCCAGGCGGGATAGTCGACTAGCATGGTCGGGATTCCCACGACAGGAGGCTCACCATGGAGCTCGTCTGCCCCGCCGGCAACCTGCCTGCCCTTAAGCGCGCCGTGGATGAAGGGGCCGATGCCGTCTACTTCGGCTTTCAGAACACCACCAACGCCCGCCAGTTCGCCGGCCTCAACTTCACCGACAAGCGCGCCAGGGAGGGCATCGACTACGCCCACGCCCGCGGCAAGCGGGTCTTCTGCGCCATCAACACCTACCCTCAGCCGGATGGCTGGGCCATGTGGACCCGCGCCGTGGACCAGGCCGCCGATCTCGGCGTCGATGCCCTGATCATGGCCGACATGGGGCTGCTCGACTACGCCGCCCGCCGCCACCCCGACCTCGCCCGCCATCTCTCGGTACAGGGCTCGGCCACCAGCCACGAGGCGCTGCGCTTCTATCACGACCAGTTCGGCATCAAGCGCGCCGTGCTGCCCCGGGTGCTCTCCATCACCCAGGTGCGCGACCTGGCCAAGCAGAGCCCGGTGGAGCTCGAGGTATTCGCCTTCGGCAGCCTGTGCATCATGGCCGAGGGGCGCTGCTACCTGTCGTCGTATCTCACCGGTGAATCGCCCAACACCCGCGGCGTCTGCTCGCCGGCGGCCCATGTACGCTGGGAGGAGACCCCGGAGGGCCTGGAGTCACGCCTCAACGGCGTGCTGATCGACCGCTACGGTGAGGGCGAGAACGCCGGCTACCCCACCCTGTGCAAGGGGCGCTTCGAGGTGGGCGGCGAGACCTACCACGCCATCGAGGAGCCCACCAGCCTGAACACCCTGGAGCTGCTGCCGGAGCTCAAGGAACTGGGCATCGCGGCCGTCAAGATCGAGGGTCGCCAGCGCAGCCCGGCCTATGTATCAAAGGTCGCCGGCATCTGGCGCCAGGCCCTGGATCGCCTGGAGCGCGCCCCGGGCCGCTTCCACACCGAACCCGCCTGGATGACCGGCCTCGGCGAGGTCTCCGAAGGCAGCACCACCACCCTGGGCGCCTACGAGCGCCGCTGGAAATAGGAGAGAGCCCATGTCCGCTACCCCCACGCTCCAGCTGTCGCTCGGCCCGGTGCTCTTCTACTGGACCCGCGAACACTACGCCGACTTCTATCGCGAGGCCGCCGACTGGCCGGTGGAGATCGTCCACCTGGGCGAGTCGGTCTGCTCACGGCGCCGCGACATGAAGCTCGACGACTGGCTTGGCATCGGCCGCGAGCTGACCCAGAGCGGCAAGCAGGTGGTGCTCTCGAGCCAGACCCTGATCGAGTCCGAGGCCGACCTGCGCGACCTGCGCAAACTGTGCGACAACGGCGAGTTCCTGGTCGAGGCCAATGACCAAAGCGCCCTGCAACGCCTCTCGGCGGCGGGCCAGCCCTTCGTGGCCGGTGCCGCTCTCAACCTCTACAACCCGGCCACCCTTGCCGTGCTCTCGCGCGCCGGTATGCAGCGCTGGCAGGCGCCGGTGGAGATGTCCCGGGACGACCTCGCCCGCCTGCTGGAGGACTGCCGCGAGCAGGGGATCGAGGCCCCCTGCGAGGTGTTTGCCTACGGCCACCTGCCGCTGGCCTGGTCATCGCGCTGCTTCACCGCGCGGCGCTACCAGAAACCCAAGGACCGCTGCCAGTTCGTCTGCCAGAAGCACCCGGAGGGCCTGGCCCTGCGCTCCCAGGAGTCCCAGCAGGTATTCACCCTGAACGGCATCCAGACCCTCTCGGGGGCATGCCAGGACCTACGCCACGAGGTGCCGGACATGGCCAGGATGGGCGTCGGTGTGGCACGCCTGAGCCCGCGCCCCGAGGGCATGGCGGAGGTGGTCACGGCCTTCGATGCCGCCCGCCGCGGCGAGTTGCCCACCCCCGATCCGCTCAGCCTGGTCGATGTCGAGATCTGCGACGGCTACTGGCACGGCCGCCCCGGCATGGACCACAGCCGAGCCGCCAGCCTGGGGTGAGCGCCATGGTGATCCCCCTGGTCCCCGAGCCCGGCGCCGTGATCCGTCTACCCATTGCCGGCTTCGAGGCCAGGGACGACCACGCCTTTCCGGGGCGCCGGTCGGCGGTGGTCTACCTGCAGGGTTGTCCGCTGCAGTGCGGCTACTGCGAGACGGCGAGCAGCATGGGGCCGGCCCGCCGCGCCGCCCCGGGGGAGTGGCCGGCCATGGAGGCACTGCTCGCCACCCGGCTGGGCGAGATCGATGCCGTGGTCTTCAGCGGCGGCGAGCCCACCCTGCACCCCGACCTGCCCGCCGCCGCCGATGCCTGCCGGTCACTCGGACTGGCGGTGGGGCTGCACACCGCCGGCCCCTACCCGGAGCGCCTGGAGCGGCTGCTGCCACGACTCGATTGGGTTGCCCTGGACACCAAGGGGCGCGGTGCCGACTTCGACCGCATCGGCGGCCGGCACGGCATCTGGCAGCACCACGCCCGCAGCCTGTCGCTGCTGCTGGAAAGCGACGTCCCCTTCGAGTGCCGCACCACGCTGCACTGGCGCGACTTCACCCTGGAGGAGCTCGAGCGTCTGGCCATGACCCTGGCCGACTGCGGCGTACGTCGCTACGCTATCCAGCTGGCACGGCGGGAACACTGCCTCGACCCCGGCTACCGGGAAGCGGTGGAGGACGCCCCGCCCCGGGAGACCCTGGAAACCCTGGCCAGGCGACTCAAGCGCCACTTCGAGCACCTCGAGCTGCGAGGCTGACGCGAACCATCAAGGCGAGCCATCATGTATCTGACCCTGGTCGATCTGCTGCTGGCCACCAGCATCATTCAGTCGCTGGGACTGGCCGTCTTCCTGCTGTTGCCCGAGACGTTCCGGCTGATCAGCAACCGCCTGCTGGCGGCCAGCGTCCTGACCTTCGCCGCCGGGCTCGGTGAGTTCTTTCTCTACTCCACCGGTCTGGCGCTGGAGCACCCGAACCTTGCGTATCTGGGCACCCTGGTCGGCCTGCTGCAGGCGGGCCTGCTCTATATCTATGCGCAATCTCTGATGTATCGCGACTTCCGCCTGCTGCCCCGGCACGCCCTGCACACCCTGCCGTTCTGGGTGATATCCGCGATCTTCCTGGTCGAATACTACCTGCAGCCCACGGAGGTGAAGCTGGAGATCCTTGTCGACCGCGACCACCCAGGGGTCCTCACCTCACCACTGCTGGCGGTGGCCATCCATCTGGTATTTCTCGGCTATCTGTGGGCCACCATCCACGCCCTGACCCGCTTCGGCACCACGGTACGGCAGCTCTTCTCCAACCTGGAGAACAAGCAGCTGGCCTGGTTGCGCACCCTGCTGATCCTGTACGCCATCGCCTGGCTTATCAGCCTCTTCTACTGCCTCTCCGCCCATGTCTACAGGGATCTTGTGAGTGTCACGGCGGTATCTGCCGTCGGTGCCATTTCTGGCTTCCTGTTTATCAACTATCTGCTGATAAACGCCCTCCACCAGCCGAGCATCTTCTCGGGATTGAGCGCCGACGAGGTGCAGCTGGCGGAAAGCGAAGCGCCGGGCCGGGCCGCCCTGATCAGCGCGGAGAACGCCGCGCTGCTGCGCCACCTCGATCGCCACATGGCCGAGGCCCGGCCCTACCTGGACGCCAACCTCAGCGTGGACCAGCTGGCCCGCCAGCTCGGCGTCCCCTCCCGGGAGCTGTCGCGGGCCATCAACGAGGGGCTCGGCAAGAACTTCTTCGAGCTCGTCAGCGACTACCGCATCGCCGAGGCCCGCCGTCAGCTGGAAGCCGCCGAAGCCGGCACCACCATCCTCCAGGTGATGTATGACTCGGGCTTCAACTCCAAGTCGGTCTTCAACACGGCATTCAAGAAAGCCACCGGGATGACCCCCAGCGCCTACCGGGCGCAGCACTCCGCCTAGCCAGCCCTCCCCCCTCCCTCTTTCCGGTTCGACTTTCATCGCCCTGAAGCTCGAACTCTTATCTCATTGATACATAGAGACTTTTCAGCAAGAAAGAAAAGGGTTCGAGAGTGCGCTGACGAACGACCCGGAGGTCTCCGCTCCCTATCATGGTGTCAACGCTGAGCAGCCAGCCCGCTGGCCTGACTCTTCACTTCACCATGACGGAGCAGACGACCATGACGACTTCCACTCTGAAAACCACCACCCTGCGTTCCGACGAGTTCTCCTGCCCCAGCTGTGTCAACAAGATCGAAACCCGGCTCAAGGGGCTCGAGGGCGTCGAGTCCGCCGAGGTGAAATTCGCTTCCGGCCGGGTACTCGTCAGCCACGATCCGGCAAAGGCCTCGGTGCGCGCCCTGGTCGATGCCGTGGCCGAGGTCGGCTTCAAGGTCAGGCCTTCGGCCATCTGAGCGGAGCGTTCGCGCAGGCAGGGGGCACTCCCGCCCCCTGCCAATCGTACAGGAGAGACTCATGAAACAATGGAACACCTGGGGCGTGGTCATCGCCTCTGGCCTGTTGATCATCGCGTCCTGGCTCACCGGCTCGGACCTGCTGATGATCGCCGCCGCCGCGGTGGCGGGCTATCGGATTGCCATCTCCGCCTACCAGGCTCTGCGCATCAAGACCATCTCCATCGACCTGCTGGTCATCGTCGCCGCGGTCGGCGCCCTGTTCATTCACAACTACTGGGAATCCGCCGCGGTGACCTTTCTCTTCGCCCTCGGCGGCGCCCTGGAAAGGGCCACCCTCAACAGGACCCGCCAGGCCCTGTCGGACCTGGTGGAGGCCGCCCCCGAAACGGCGACCGTGCTGCGTGACGGGGAGCCGCAAACCGTCGAGGTGTGGGAGCTCGTGCCCGGCGATATCGTCTTGATAAGGAACGGCGAGCAGGTGCCCGTGGATGGCACCGTGGTCTCCGGCCACGGCGGGGTGGATGAGGCCAGCATCACCGGCGAGTCGGTGCCTGCCGAGAAGGCCGAGGGCGTGGAGGTGTTTGCCGGCACCTGGCTGAGATCCGGCGTGCTGCGCGTCAAGGCCGTCGGCATCGGGTCGGACACTGCCCTGGCCAGGATCATCCACCGCGTCGAGGACGCCCAGGATGCCAAGGCCAGGACCCAGACCTTCATGGAGAAGTTCTCCCGATACTACACGCCCGGGGTGATGCTCACTGCGCTGATCATCGGCCTGCTGACGCGCAACGTGGAGCTGGCCCTGACCCTGCTGGTCATCGGCTGTCCGGGTGCCCTGGTCATCTCCATACCGGTTTCCATCGTGGCGGGTATCGGCCGCTCGGCCCGGGACGGCGTGCTGATCAAGGGGGGCGAATACCTGGAAACCGCCGCCCGGGTCAGCGCCGTGGTCATGGACAAGACCGGGACCCTGACCAACGGACGGCCCGAGCTGACCGATGTAGTGGTGCTGGATGACGCCTGGAGCGAGGATCAGGTACTCGCCCTGGCCGCCCGGGCGGAAACCGCCTCGGAACACCCCCTGGCAGAGGCGATCATTCGCGGCGCCGAACAGCGCCAGCTGGCCGTGGCGATGGTCGAGCGCGCCGAGCCGGTGACCGGCAAGGGCATCCGCGCCGACGTCGATGGCCATACCGTCACCGTGGGCTCCGCCGACCTGCTCGACCACACCCCCGACAACGAGCGCATCCTGGCACTGAATGCCGCCGGCAAGACCGCCATGTTCGTCGGCGTGGACGGCCGCGCCGTAGGGATCGTGGCGGTTGCCGACACCGACCGCGACGACGCCCCGGCCGCCATCCAGGCCCTGCATGACAACGGCATCAAGGTGGTCATGGCCACCGGTGACGCCCGGCGTGTCGCCGAAAGCGTGGCGACGGAGCTTGGCGTGGACGAAGTGCACGCCGAGCTGCTGCCCGAGGACAAGCTGACGCTGGTCGAGGCGCTGCAGCGTCAGGGGCATACCGTGGCCATGGTGGGCGACGGCGTCAACGACACACCGGCGCTCGCCCAGGCCGACATCGGAGTGGCCATGGGCGCCGCCGGCTCACCCGCCGCCATCGAAACCGCCGATATCGCGCTGATGGCCGACCGCCTGCCCCGCCTGCCCTATGCCCTGGGCCTGGCCAGGCGGACGGTGAACACCATGCGACTCAATATCGCCATCGCCCTTCTGACCGTGGCCGTGCTGCTGGCCGGGGTGCTCTTCGGCGGCGTGACCATGGCCATCGGCATGCTGGTTCATGAAGCGTCGGTACTGCTGGTCATCCTCATCGCCATGCTGCTACTGCGTCCCACCCTCAAGGAGAGCAGACAGGCGACAATGCAGCACCATGAACCCACGGATGCCCTGGCGTCATGATCACCGACAGCATCCTTTCTTACCACCACCAATCCATCCATACCGAGAACGGGAGACTCAAGATGTCGATCAAGCTTTCCACTGTCCTCATCCCCTTTACCCTGGCGGCCGCACTGGCGGTTTCCGGAACCGGCCTGGCGGCCGATACGGCGGTGCACGACCATGACCATGGCGACGTCCCCTTCGAACTGCAGCTCAACGACGGCGAAAAGTGGGCAATCGACGCCCCGCTGGCTAAGGCCATGGGCGATATCAGCCTGGTGATGCGCGGATCCATCGACACCATCCATGAGGACCAGCTGCCGGCAACGGAGTACGTCCCCCTGGCTGAGCAGATCAATGACAGCGTCGCTTACATGGTGGAGAACTGTGAACTTCCGCCCGCGGCCGACGCCCAGCTGCACATGATCATCGCCCAGCTGGTGACCGGTGCGGACAAGATGGCCGGCAACAATGTCGACGCCACACCCCGGGGGGGAGCGGTTCAAGTGCTGGGGGCACTAGAGGCCTATGAGCGCTATTTCGATGACCCGGACTTTGTCGCTGTCCTTCACTGAGCCACACCCCGGCAACAACGAAATCCGGCGTGCCTTGCACGCCGGATTTTCTGGTTGCTGCCTGTCAGGAAAGGCGACTCACCCGCCGAGCCGATGGCTCAGCCGCACTTCGACCAGCCGCAGCCGGAGTAGCAGGTGGGGCAGCCGTCCATCATGATCAGCTCGCCGTTGCACTCGGGGCAGTGGCCCACCACGGTGGGGCCGTCGCCCTTGGCATGGGCGGCCTCCTCGGCCTTGCGCTCGGTCTGCTCGATCTCCTCGGCGGTGGGCGGCACCCACAGGTGGCCGCTGGCCTGGCGCTGGGCGTAGCGGGCCACCAGCTCCTCCACCGGCACCTGGTTGCCGTCCTGGTCGAGGAAGCCGCGGCGGTAGAGGATCTGCTGGATCGACCAGGCGATCGCCGCGACCTCGGAGTCGTGGAACACCGGCTTGCCCCAGCGGTTCATTCCGCAGCGCACCAGGCCCTTGTCCCAGGCCACCTTGCGCAGGTCGGCCACCGCCTGGGTGACGTAGCCGCCGCGGGCGGCCAGCGACAGGCTGCGCATGGTGGCGGTGATCCACTGGTGCTCGCTGGAGAGCTGGCCGGAGGGGAAGAAGAACTCCACCGGGCGCTCGATCACCACCCGCTTGCCGTTGAGCACGCCCTCCACGGGCATGAAGGAGACCAGCAGGTAGACCTTCTTGCGCCCCTCGGCGCCGACGTAGGAGATCTTCTCCGACACGGCCTCCAGGGTGCCCTCGGGACGCGACGGGATGCGCACCGTGAGCGGGTTCTCCTCGGGCAGCGGCGGCTCTTCCACCGCCTTCTTGACACTGTAGGAAACGATCTTGGAATTGATCTCGACGGCCATCAGGGGGCTCCTCCGGAAAGTTTTACATTGACGCTAGCGTGACAGCAGGCATTACCACTTGCCATAGGTGCCTTCCTTCAGCGCGTCATAGAGGTTCGCCGCGTTGTGCTCCTCGCCGTCGTAGATGACCTTCTCGTCACCGGCCAGCTCCACGCTCTCGCCATTCTCCAGCTCGAAGACGTAGGTGGTGTTCTTGAGGTCGTCCTCGCGCACCAGCACGCCCTGGAAGGCCTCCGGATTGAAGCGGAAGGTGGTACAGCCCTTGAGCTTGCTCTGGTAGGCGTCGAGGTAGAGGTCCTTGAACTCCTCGAAGGGGAACTCGGTGGGCACGTTCACCGTCTTGGAAATCGCCGAGTCGACCCAGGCCTGGGCGGCGGCCTGCACCGCCACGTGCTGCTTGGGGCTCACCGCGTCGGCGGTGATGAAGTAGTCGGGCAGGTCGCTCTCCACGGCGTCGGCGGCGATGAAGTGACGGTAGGCCGCCAGCTCGAAGGAGACCACCTCGACCTGCTCCTTGGTCTTCTTGCCCGACTGGATGACGTTGCGGAAGTAGCGGTGCGAGAACGACGGCTCGATCCCGTTGGAGGCGTTGTTGCCCAGCGACAGCGAGATGGTGCCGGTCGGCGCGATGGAGCTGTGGTGGGTGAAGCGCGCACCATGCTCGGCGAGCTGGGCGACCAGCTCAGGCTCCACCTCGGCGACCTTCTGCATGTACCGGCTATAGCGCGCATGCAGGATGCGACCGGGCACCTTGTCGCCGATCTCGTAGCCGTCCTTCTTGAGCTCCGGGCGCTCACGCAGCATCTTCGGGGTGATCTCGTAGTCCTCGGCCAGTGCCGGGGCCATGCCCTTCTCGCGGGAGAGTTCCAGCGCCTGCTTCCAGCCCTCGATGGCCAGGTTGCGGCTCACCTCCTCGGTGAAGGCCAGCGACTCCGGCGAGCCGTAGGGGATCTTGAGCATGGTCAGGGTGGAGCCCAGGCCCAGGAAGCCCATGCCGTGGCGGCGCTTGGCCTCGATCTCGCGACGCTGGCCCTCCAGCGGCAGGCCGCTGATCTCCACCACGTTGTCGAGCATGCGGGTGAAGATCGCCACCACCTGGCGATAGCGCTCCCAGTCGAAGCGCGGCTTCTTGCCGAAGGGGTCGATCACGAAGCGCGTCAGGTTCACCGAGCCCAGCAGGCAGGCGCCCTCGGGCGGCAGCGGCTGCTCGCCGCAGGGGTTGGTGGCGCGGATCTCCTCGCAGAACCAGTTGTTGTTCATCCGGTTGACCTGGTCGATCAGGATGAAGCCCGGCTCGGCGTAATCGTAGGTGGAACGCATGATGGTGTCCCACAGCTCACGGGCCTTGATCACCTCGACGATGCGGCAGGCCACGCGACCCTCGGCGTCGACGGTGTAGCCCTCCTCCACCACCGGCCAGTCGCGGTAGATCAGCTCGCTCTCCTCGACGTCATCCTTCTCGCCGGCGTGCAGCGGGAAGGCCAGCGGCCAGTCGGTGTCCTTCTTCACCGCTTCCATGAACTCGTCGGTGATCAGCAGGCTCAGGTTGAACTGGCGCAGGCGACCCGACTCGCGCTTGGCCTCGATGAACTGACGCACGTCGGGGTGGCCGACGTCGAAGGTGCCCATCTGAGCGCCGCGGCGGCCACCGGCGGAGGCCACCGTGAAGCACATCTTGTCGTAGATATCCATGAACGCCAGGGGGCCGTTGGTGCCGGCACCGGCGCCGAACACGAAGGCACCCTTGTGACGCAGAGTGGAGAAGTCGTAGCCGATGCCACAACCCGCCTTGAGGGTCATGCCGGCGTCCACCACGGAGTCGAGGATATCGTGCATGGAGTCACGGATAGTGCGCGACACCGTGCAGTTGATCAGACTCACCGCCGGCTTGTAGGCCTCGGCGCCAGCATTGGACATGATGCGCCCGGCGGGAATGGCGCCATTCTCCAGCGCCCAGCGAAACTTCGGCAGCCAGGCGTCGGCCTGCTTGTCTTCCACCGCGGCCAGCGCCCGGGCCACACGATCCCAGGTGGCAGCCACGTCCTGGTCCACGGCCTTGCCGTGACGGTCCTTGAGGCGGTACTTGGAGTCCCAGATATCGCGGGACGGCCCCTGCAGGGGCACCTCGTTGGATGACTTCACTGCCTTGGTGGAAGTGCTCATTCGGATGGCTCCGGAAGAAGTTCGTTAATCGAAAAAATTCAGCTTGTACGTCTCGCCAGTCGCTCCAGGCGAACCAGCAGCTCTCCGAAGGGCCCCTGGGCCAGGCCCTCCTCGCGACCGTCGAGCAGGTTCTTGACCATCAGGCCCAGTTCGGTGTCGCCCTCGATCAGCAACCGGCGCTGAAAGAACAGCGCATCGGGGTCCTCGCGCCGGGTGGCCAGGCAGAGGAACTCCCGCCAGCCACCGCGAATGGTGGCCTCGCCGGGCTCGCCACACACCGTCAGGCACTCGCCCTCCAGGGTGAGGGTCAGCGCCACGCCGATATCCTCGATGGCCAGGGTGATGCGGCGCCCCTCCAGGGCGTCGAACTCCCCCTCGGCCAGGGGCTCGGCGAAGGTGCGGTTGAGCAGCGGTTCCACCAGGCGGCGCTTGAGACCGACCGGCACGCGCGGATCGATGGCGCGAATCAGGTGGGCGGGTGCGGGAGGACGCGGCAGGGACAGTAACGGCAGGGACATGACAGCTCTCCTGAAGGGTAACCATGCGGCCAGGGCCGCCGAACCGTTCATCCTAGGCCGGTGCTCCCGGGGCTGCACTGACATGCATCATGTCGGTGTCAGGCCCTCTGTTCACCCGCGGCCCGACTACCATATATAGACCATATCTCGCCGGCAAGCCCCATATCTGGTGCAAGCCGGCGAACATCATGATCCATTTTCATTTGACAGCCTAACCGCTTGAAGCGGCGGCAGAATCACCCGACGCGGCGGTAGATGAGATCCCAGACGCCGTGGCCGAGCTTCTCGCCGCGGGCCTCGAACTTGGTCAGCGGACGGAACGCCGGGCGCGGCACGTAGGGCGCGGTCTCGGCCTCGGCGGTATTGGCGAAGCCGGGGGCGGCGTCCATCACCTCGGCCATCCACTCGGCGTAGGCTTCCCAGTCGGTGGCCAGGTGGAAGGTGCCTCCGACCTTCAGCCGCGAGCGCACCAGCGCGACGAAGGCGGGCTGCACGATGCGCCGCTTGTGGTGCTTCTTCTTGGGCCAGGGGTCGGGGAAGAACAGCTGCACGGTGTCGAGGCTCGCCTCGGGCAGGCACTCCTCGAGCACACGCAGGGCGTCCTCGCGGTAGACGCGCAGGTTGCTGAGGCCGCGCTTGTCCGCCTCGTCGAGCAGCTTGCCGACGCCCGGCGCATGCACCTCGATGCCGATGAAGTCGGTATCGGGATGGGTCTCGGCCTGCTCCACCAGCGAGGCGCCCATGCCGAAGCCAATCTCCACCACGCAGGGCGCGCGGCGCCCGAACAGCGTCTCGAGCTCCTGGCGACCGTCGGCCAGGGTCAGCCCGAGCCGCGGCCACACCTCCTCGAGCCCGCGGGTCTGGGCCTGGGTCATGCGTCCGGCGCGCAGCACATAGCTCTTGATGCCGCGGCGGTGCAGCGGAGCGTCCGCCCCCTCCGGGCCGGTGGTCTTGTCGTCGTGTCGGGGATCGGTCATGGCGCGGGGCAACTCTTCTTGGCTTGAATAAACCGGGGGCGCGTATTGTAGCGGCTAAGGCTCGCCCGGGGTACGGTAGCGGCCGATTCTACCGGCACGGAGGAGACCGATATGCAGGACAGGGGATGGTGGCTGGGGGTGGCGCTCTCCGGCGCCCTGGTGGTGATCGCCGGTGCCTTCGGCGCCCACGCCCTGGAGGGGCAGCTGGCCCCGCGGCTGGCGGCGGCCTTCGAGACCGGGGTGCGCTACCAGGCGTGGCACACCCTGGCACTGCTGGCGATGCTGGCCTGGCGCGCCTCCCAGCCGCTGGCCGGCCAGCGGCTGGCCATGGCGCTGTGGGCGGCAGGCATCGCGCTGTTCTCCGGTTCGCTCTACGCCATGGCGCTCACCGGCGCGACGGGGCTGGGGATGATCACGCCCATCGGCGGGGTACTGATGATCAGCGGCTGGCTGGCCCTGACCGCCGCCATATTGCGCGCCCGCTGAGGTGCCTCAGTCGTCTCGATCGGGCAGGGCGTAGGTGGCGGTGACCAGCGCCACCGGCTCCTCCTGTCCAGCCGAGAAGAGCTGCACCTCGCCCACCGCCAGGCGGCGGCCCAGCTTGAGGATACGCGCGGTGGCGATGATATCGCGGTCGCCCCGGGGGCGGCGCAGGAAGCGGCAGTGCAGGTCGCTGGTCACCGCCATGGGCTCGGGGCCAATCTCGGCGAGGATCGCCACGTAGAGACAGACGTCAGCGAGCCCCATCAGGGTGGGGCCGGAGACGCTGGCGCCGGGACGCAGGTGCTCGTCGTCGATGGCCAGGCTCATGGTGGCCTTCATGTGATCGACGGCCTCGATGGTGCCGAAACGCTGGGGGAACACCTCGTCGAGGAAATCCTCGATGGCGGCGGCGGTCATCACGGGCATGGCAAGCCTCCCTGCTGTGGCTAACGAAAACCACCACCTTAGCCGACCAGTGCCGGCACCGACAGTGCCCGAACGTCGAGCTCTCACGAAAGCGCCCCCGCGGCATAACCGCGGGGGCGCTCCCCGACGCCTTTCGTTGTGTTGCCTTACTTCGCCTTGTGAACGGCTCGCCAGTGGTGCAGCAGCGGCTCGGTGTAGCCGGCGGGCTGCACGCGGCCCTTGAAGATCAGGTCACTGGCGGCCTGGAAGGCGCTGGAGCCCTCGAAGTTCGCGCTCATCGGCGTGTACTCCGGGTCATCGGCGTTCTGCTTGTCGACCACCTTGGCCATGCGCTCCAGAGTCTCCTGGACGCGGGCGGCATCGACCACGCCGTGGTGCAGCCAGTTGGCGATGTGCTGGCTGGAGATGCGCAGGGTGGCACGGTCTTCCATCAGGCCCACATCGTGGATGTCCGGCACCTTAGAGCAGCCCACGCCGTGCTCGACCCAGCGCACCACGTAGCCGAGGATGCCCTGGCAGTTGTTGTCGAGCTCCTGCTGGATCTCCGCGTCGCTCCAGTCGGCGCTCTCGGCCACCGGCACGCTGAGCAGGTCATCCAGGACGTCCGGCTCGCCCTGCCCCTCCAGCTCACGCTGGATGGCGGCGACGTCCACCTGGTGGTAGTGCAGGGCGTGCAGGGTAGCGGCAGTGGGTGAGGGCACCCAGGCGGTGTTGGCGCCCGCCTTGGGGTGGCCGATCTTCTGCTCCAGCATGCCGGCCATCAGGTCGGGCATGGCCCACATGCCCTTGCCGATCTGGGCGCGGCCGCGCAGGCCACAGGCCAGGCCGACCTGGACGTTGTTCTTCTCGTAGGCCTGGATCCAGGCGGCACCCTTCATATCGCCCTTGCGGATCATCGGACCCGCCTCCATGGCAGTGTGCATCTCGTCGCCGGTGCGATCGAGGAAGCCGGTGTTGATGAACACCACACGCGAGGCAGCCTCGGCGATACACGCCTTGAGGTTCACCGTGGTACGGCGCTCCTCGTCCATGATGCCCATCTTCAGGGTGTCACGGGCCATGCCCAGCAGATCCTCGATGCGGCCGAACAGCTCGTTGGCGAACGCCACCTCCTTCGGCCCGTGCATCTTGGGCTTGACGATGTAGACCGAGCCCTCGCGGGAGTTGCGCGCCTCACCCTCGCCCTTCTTCAGGTCGTGCAGGGCGATCAGGCTGGTGACGATGCCGTCGAGGATGCCCTCGGGCAGCTCGTTGCCCTCGGCGTCGAGCACTGCCGGCGTGGTCATCAGGTGACCGACGTTGCGCACGAACATCAGCGAGCGACCCGGCAGGGTCACGCTGCCGCCAGCTGTGTTCTGCCAGGTGCGGTCGGCGTTGAGGCGACGGGTGAAGGTCTTGCCGCCCTTCTCGACCTCTTCTGTCAGGTCGCCCTTCATCAGGCCCAGCCAGCTGGCGTAGACGCCTACCTTGTCCTCGGCGTCCACCGCGGCCACGGAGTCCTCACAGTCCATGATGGTGGTCACCGCCGCCTCGACCACCACGTCCTTGACGCCGGCCGGGTCGGTCTTGCCGATCGGGTTGCTCGGGTCGATCTGGATCTCCAGATGCAGGCCATGGTTGCTCAGCAGGATGGTATCGGGGCTCTCGGCCGGGCCGTTGAAGCCCACCAGCTTGCCGGCATCCTTGAGGCCGGTCTCGCGACCACCCTCCAGGGTAACCACCAGATGGCCGTCACGCAGGGCATACTTCACGGCGTCACGGTGGGAGCCAGTGGCCAGCGGCGCGGCGCGGTCAAGCACGCCACGGGCGTAGGCGATGACCTTCTCGCCGCGCTTGGGATTGAAGCTCGTGCCCTTCTCGGCGCCGTCCTCCTCGGAGATGGCATCGGTGCCGTAGAGGGCATCATAGAGGCTGCCCCAGCGGGCATTGGCGGCATTCAGTGCATAGCGGGCGTTGTTGACCGGCACCACCAGCTGGGGGCCGGCCTGGACGGCAATCTCGCGATCGACGTTGGCGGTGGTGACCTTGACCGCCTCCGGCGCCTCGGCCAGGTAGCCGATCTCCTCGAGGAAGGCGCGGTAGCCAGGCATGTCACGCACCGGGCCCGGGTTCTCGCGGTGCCAGGCATCGAGCTGCTCCTGCAGGCGATCACGG
Organism: Halomonas sp. C10-5; assembly: GCF_057169305.1. NCBI lineage: Bacteria > Pseudomonadati > Pseudomonadota > Gammaproteobacteria > Oceanospirillales > Halomonadaceae > Halomonas > Halomonas sp. C10-5. The sequence goes on along the minus strand of NZ_CP175665.1, from coordinate 115,796 downwards.
TCGGCAAGCAGTTCACGGTTCTTCGGGGTCAGATCATGAAAGAGCGCATCGACGCCGGCCCAGAAGGCCTCGGCCTCGACGCCGGTGCCCGGGAGCGCCTGTTCATTGATGAAACGGTCCAGTTCGGCGGCTATCTGGAGGCGGTGACGCGTGACACGCTGGGTCATGGTGGATCTCCTCGCACGGGGCAGGCGGCGGGTGCACACCGAACTGCCATCAACAGGGTTGGGTGACTGCGTAGCTTCGATTTTGTGGAAAACCGTTCCATATGTAAAGCCGGATTGGCCTTGCCTCCCCAGGGACTCGACCAAAAGATAAGGCAGCGAGGCCAGCCCGTCCGACAAGCATGGTGCCGCCTCCTGCTTGCCGCTAGCATGGTGGAGCACCGTGGAGAATGCGATGAGCGATTTCACCCCCCTGCAGGCACTCGGCCCCTTCCGCTGGATCGACCCGGCCGAGGAGTTGCCCGGCGGCGACCACCTGGAACGCTATCTGGGCCACTACGGCCTCGCGCCCCTGCTCGCCGAGCATGTAGGGCTGCACCTGGGCTTCCTGGACGCCGGCGACTTCCGCCTGTGGGCCTCGGTGTGGAGCCCTGCCGAGCCCATCGGCACCGCCTTCGTGGTGCACGGCTACTTCGACCACCTGGGGCTCTATCGCCACCTGCTGGAGCGCCTGCTGGAGCGCGGCTGGCGCGTGGTACTGTGGGACCTGCCCGGCCACGGGCTCTCCAGCGGCCAGCGCGCCTCCATTGCCGACTTCGACGACTATGGTGGCTGCCTGCACGCCCTGCAGGACCACCTGGAAGCGGAGGGTCTGGCCCCGCACCCCTGGCTGGGCATCGGCCAGAGTACCGGCGCGGCGATACTCGCCACCGACGCCCTGACCCGCGGCGCGGACGGCAGCTGGGCCGGCCTGGCCCTGCTGGCGCCGCTGGTGAGGCCCTGGGGTTGGCGCCAGTCGAGTTGGCTGCACCTGCTGGTGGGGCCCTTCGTGCGCTCCATTCCGCGCAAGTTTCGCGACAACTCCACCGACGCCGAATTCGCCGCCTTCCTGCGCGACCAGGACCCGCTGCAGGCCGACCGCGTGGCGGTGGACTGGGTCAGCGCCATGCGTCGCTGGATGCCGCGGCTGCTGGCACTGCCCCCCAACCCGGTGCCGACCCTGATCCTGCAGGGCGAGCAGGACCTGACCGTGGACTGGGAGTGGAACCTGGAGGTACTCAAGGAGAAGTTTCCCAATGCCGAGGTGCATCTGCATCCCGAGGCCCGGCACCACCTGGTCAACGAGGCGGAGCCCATCCGCCAGACGCTGTTCGAGAGCCTGGACCGCTTTATCGATGCCCTGGCGCCCGACGCCGCAGTGGAGAGCACGCCATCATGACGATCCTGCCCACCCGCCTGGTCAGCCTGCTGGCTCTGACCCTGCTTGCCGGCTGCGCCGGCACCCCCGAGCGCCCCGACAGCAGCATCCGCCAGGCGCTGTTCAACCTGGGCGAACGCGCCGCCGCCCTGGTGATGAGCGCGCCTGAGCTGCCGCAACCGCCGAGCGACCAGGTGCTGCTGCTGGCTCGCCCCGAGGTCAACGCCGGCCTCGACATCGAGAATGAGCGCTTCAACGAGAGCCTGGTACGCGCCCTGCTGGCAGTCAGAGATGGCCCCCAGGTCCTCGACTGGAACACCGCCATGTCCGACAGCGGCGATAACCAGTGGCGCCTTGAGAGCCGCCTGATGGCCGACGGCCCGCCCCTCACCCTCTCCGACCGGCAACTGCTGCCCTACCGCCTGACGCTGACCCTGCGCCGCCCCGGCGAGGAGGCAGCGCGCTGGGAGCAGAGCCTGCAGGGCGCCCTGGACGCCACGGCACTGTAGTCTGCCTCACCCCTTGAGCAGTCGATCGAGCTGGCGGTAGCCCACCGCCTCGATCAGCTGATCGCGCTCGGGGCGCGAGACGCCGGCGAGATCGGCCAGGGTCAGTGCCACCCGCAGCACACGATGATAGGCCCGCGCCGATAGCTTGAGCCGCTCCAGCACCGCCGCCAGCCAGGCGCGGTCGGCCGCCGAGAGGCCGCAGGCCGCCTCCAGCTCGCGCCCAGCTAGGTGAGCGTTCAACGCACCCCGCGCCAGCTGGCGCTCGCGGGCTGCCAGCACCCGCTTGCGCACCGTGGCGGAGTCCTCGCCGGGCTGGTTGGCGGTAAGCTGCTCCGGGGGGAGTGCCGGCACCTCCACCTGCAGGTCGATGCGGTCGAGCAACGGCCCGGAGAGGCGCGCCTGGTAGCGCTGGATCTGCGCCGCGGTGCAGTGGCAGGCCTGCCGGGGGTCACCCAGATGGCCACAGGGACAGGGATTCATCGCCGCCACCAGCTGGAAGCGCGCCGGATAGCGGCGCTCGTGGCTGGCCCGGGCGATATGGATGCGCCCAGACTCCATGGGCTCGCGCATTACCTCCAGCACATGACGCGGAAACTCCGGCAGCTCGTCGAGGAACAGCACGCCATGGTGGGCCAGGGAGATTTCCCCGGGGCGCGGCCGCGCGCCACCACCCACCAGGGCCACGGCGCTGGCGGTATGGTGCGGGGCACGGAAGGGGCGTCGCCCCCACTCGGCGCGCAGCGGCAACCCGCTCACCGAGCGCACCGCCGCCACCTCCAGGGCCTCCTCGTCGGTCAGCGGCGGCAGGATGCCCGGCAGGCGGCTGGCCAGCATGGTCTTGCCGGTGCCCGGCGGACCCGCGAAGAGCAGGTTGTGTCTTTGAAGGCCTATGCCTATGCTAGCGGCATCCTAAAGGTGCAAGGGAAGGGAGAGCCACAGGCATGACTGAACAGAAGAAACCAAGGGCATACAGCTACTTACGCTTCTCCACCCCTGAGCAGATGCAGGGCGACAGCTTCAGGAGGCAGACACAGCTAGCCAAGGAGTACGCAGAGCGGCACGGGCTGGAGCTGGATGAACACAGCTTCGATGACTTCGGGCTGTCTGCATACCAAGGCCGGAACAAAGAGACGGGCGAGCTACGCATGTTCCTTCGAGCTGTTGAAGACGGAAGCATTGAGCCGGGCTCGTACCTGCTGGTTGAATCTCTAGACAGGATTTCCCGGCAGTCTGCATGGAAGGCATCGCGTGTATTGGGTGATATCTGCGATATGGGCATAACAATAGTCACCCTGTTCGATGGCAAGTCTTACAATGCCGAAAGCCTTGAAAGAGACTCAATATCTTTCATTCTTGCTATCCTCACCTTCCAGCGTGCGCATGAAGAGTCGGCAACCAAAGCTTACCGTCTTCGCTCAGTCTGGCAAGAGAAGCGGAAGAAGATCGCATCTGGCCAGCCTGTCCGCCTTACTTCCCGTGCCCCTCAATGGCTCAAGCCTGCTAGCGATGGCGTATCCTTTGATGTCATCCCTGAGCGTGGCGAGGTAGTCCGTAGAATCTTCGAGATGGCACTAGATGGAGTAGGCAAGAAATCTATCTGTGAGCACCTGAACTCTGAGGGAGTCCCTGTCTTCGGTCGTGGCAAGCATTGGCACCCTAGCTACGTGAACAAGATACTGAATAACCCTGCCACCTATGGCACCTTGACGCCCTTCACCAGCAGGCCAGAGAGGAAGACTGACAGGGAAGCCTGTGATCCTATTGAGGGCTATTATCCTGCTGTCATCGACAAGGATACCTTCGAGCATTTCCAAGCCTTGCAAGCCAGCAAGGCACCGAGAAGAGGCAGGCACTCCAAGAGCCAAGTACAGAACATACTAGGTGGTCTATCTACCTGCCCGCTGTGCGGTAGCACGATGGCTAGGGTATCCAAGAACGTAGCGAAGGGCTGGGTATACCTTGCCTGCCAGAGAGCCAGGCAGGGCGCTGGATGCAAGTACAACGCTGTTCGATATGACCGCGTAGAGCCCGTGATTCACAGCAAGATAAACAGGCTTGTCGATGCCTGCCCTTCTGGTGACGACTCGCTAGACATGCAGATAGAAGACACAAAGCTAGAGCTAAAGCTAAAGGAGAAAAGCATTGATAGGATGCTAGAGACAATCGAGCAAGGGCAGTTGCCACCGAACGCCAAAGGCATTCCCTTTTTGCAGGAGAGACTTTCTCAAAGAAGGATCGAGCTAGATGAAATAAAGGATAGGCTTTCCGAGCTGTACCAGCAGCGAAACATGCTAGGCACTGAGCTGGCTAGGCGACGTGCGGAGACCCTTAAGGCTGCTGTGCTTGAGCATCCAGAAGACAAGACATTGGTTAACACCAAGATGCGGGAATGCTTCTCCAAGGTAGTCGTAGACTTTCGATCCGAGAGCCTAGTATTCCACTGGAAGCAAGGCGGAGAGACTGCCATTAGGTACAAGGCCAGTAAGTGATACCAGGGTTGGGCTGGCTAGGACAGATGCGAGAGAGCAAAACCCAGCCTATACCCCTCCCTTTGCTTTCTCCGAGACTAGGGCAAGGGGGAAGTACGGGGCTCTCGAAAACCGAGATAGCTGCACAGGATTCCTTGCAGGATTTTGCATCTGACATGAGTTGCCCCTTGCTGGCGCTGAGAGCCTGCCCGTTTACTGCCTATTCTGCCCTATTCTGGGCGATCTGGCCGTGACCTGACGTACCGTACTGCTATGCCCTGCATCGCCTGATATCGCCAGACAAGGCGATCTGAGAGGCCCAGGACTGCAAGGCAGTTGTTGATAACAGCTCTCATCAAGAGCCAGAGGCTCGATACTTGTATGCGCCAGCAAAGCCCAGGACAGCGCCAGCAAGCCCGCCTGTACGTGCCTGTACGTGAAATCCACAGGGCTATGCCCCTGCTAGTTCTGTACTTTTCAAGGAGAGCCGCGCTCCTGAGGCACCAGACAGGGCACCTGATCCCTGATAGGGCTAGAGCAGGCTTTACAGGCTCACTGCTGGGCGATCTGGACTTAACCTGACGTACTGTACTGCTGGCGCTCAGAACGTCAGATACGGACGCACAGCGCCGGGACAGGGCATTTCCACATGATGGTAATTATTATCATCTAGACGAAAAATAGCCCCACCGATGCAGAGCCAAGGGCTCGACTGCAAAGGCAGGGCTGAGAAATTCTGAGGGCTGCTAGGCCGGAGCGATATCACCTGTACCGTCACCACCAGCTAAGACCCAGGCATCTGTACTTGCAGAGCCTGAAGCGATGTACAAGGCGTAGTCGTCACCGACGACACCGGCACCGTCTTGCTTGCCAGACAGGTAAGCCTGATTGATGGGATGACTGGCATTACCTAGGTCGGCTACAGCTACCTTGGTATACGGGAATGCTGTAGCTGTGGACTGGTAAGAATTGTTCTGGGTAAGGTCGCCTGTTCTAAGGTCTTGTACGGGCATACTGAATCTCCTTCTGTTCTGGAACTTTCTTCAATGACTGACACGACTAGGATCAACCAGAAGGAGAGGACTACCTTCGACACTCTAGCCCCTTTCTTACCTTTGGTTCTACCAAAGCAGCAATACTAGGAATACTAGGACGTTACAGGACATCCCTTTTCCAAGGAAGGAAAAGGGTAATGATGCTAGGCTCAATAGGCATATTAAGTATTAGCTAATAAAACAAAAGCCCCCCTACCCCCCATGACGTCCTGGTATTCCTGTGACGTCCTAGAAATCCTAGGACTTCCCGTACTGTCTACCGGAGGTAGGAAGTAGGGCTGGCATCGCTCCAATGATCTAGGGGCAGCCCCTGAGTCATCATCGCTTCTATAGTGGGCGGAAAGTCCGAATCGCCTAGAACGCCCGTACAGGCTTCCTGAGCGCTGAAACGGCTAAAGGTGCCTCACGGGCCATGGCGATCAAGAACACGGCTCAGTGAGGCGCACATGGCGATCTGGGAGGCAGGAGGGCTATCCCTTGCCCTCACTGCTATCCTTCTAGCTAGCCTGCTTGGCTAAATTAGGACCCATCAAGATGTCACGAATCTATTAAGCCCATACAAATAGCATAAGAGTTCAATGCGACCTCCCTAGACAGCCAGTCACTGGAAGCCGTGTTTGGTTGGATATCAGCCAAATTAACGTATGCTGTATTTACCAAATTTTCCAGACCCTTACTATCCATTACTGAGCCATCCACATAGTTCTCACTCAAGAACAGCTCTCTTGCCTCTTCCTCTGTCCCTTCAACATCAAACCTAAATTTAAATACATACCATGTTTGATGATAAATCGAGCGGCATTTTTCTTCGTATGCCTTTAGCACCTGCTCTCGGTGCTCAAGGGATTTTTCCGCATCTTCCAAGTAGTCTTGTGCCATTGCTGGCGCTGTTGCCAGTGCAGCTATAACGAATGCTCCCAGACTCTTACAGTTCACTATGCCACTCCTGATATTGGTTCCTTGGACGAGCAGCCACTGTAGCCATGTCCACAACTTGCTTACTCCTCCTTCATCATCTAACCCAGCGCCAGCATGGCTCATCCTCACCAGCCAACCAATAGGAAAGGAAGAGATTGAGACAGACAGGAAGGACCATAACCTAGGGATGGGCACAACCTACTGATTTTATTGCGGGTCTTCAAAAGCATGACTTGAGCAGGTTGTGGGCACCCGCGGCGGCAACCTCCAGGGCACGGCGGGCCTGGAACTGGCCACGCACCTCGGCGAGATCGGGCAGCGGCTGGGTGGCCGCGGGCGGGCGTGTCAGACGATGGGGAGCGATGGGGGCCTGGCCCAGCAGGTGGGCGACCACTTCCAGCAGGTGATCGGCGGGCAGCACCTCGAGCTCGCCGGCCAGGGCCGCCTCGTCGGCATTGGCCCGGGGCACGATCAGTTGCCGCCCGGCGCGCCGCGCGGCCAGGGCCAGCGGCAGCACGCCCTCCACCGGGCGCAGGGTACCATCCAGCGCCAGCTCACCGACGCTCTCGGTACTCTCGAGGCAGCCAGGGGGCAGCTGCCCCGAGGCGAGCAGCAGCCCCAGGGCGATGGGCAGGTCGAAGCGGCCACCCTCCTTGGGCAGGTCGGCGGGTGCCAGGTTGAGGGTGATGCGCCGCAGCGGGTACTCGAAGCCGGCGTTGACCAGGGCACTGCGCACCCGCTCACGGCTCTCCTTGACCGCCGTCTCCGGCAGCCCGACCAGCGTCATGCTGGGCAGGCCATTGGAGAGGTGCACCTCCACCTGCACCTCGGGTGCCTCCAGGCCGAGCCCGGCCCGGGTATGCACGATCGCCAGCGTCATGGGCGCTCCCTCGCGGATGGACTGCTCTCAGGCTAGTCCAGAGCGCGGCGGGCCGCCCGACGCGACCTCAGGAGGCGGCGTCGTCGTCCTTGTGCTCGTCGCGCTTGCCTTCACCGCTCGGGTCGCTCGCCGCCGGGGCATCGGCGCCCTCGGCCGCTGCGGCGGTGCCGCCGGTCTGGGCTTCCACCAGCGCCTCCAGGGAGGCGACCTGCTTCTCCAGAGCCTCGACCCGTGACCGGGTGCGCTGCAGCACGTCCATCAGGATGTCGAAGTCCTCGCGGGAGACCAGTTCGAGACGGTCGAAGGCTCCCCTTACCACCTGCTGGATACCCTTTTGCACCTCTTCGGGGGCCTGGGAGGCGCCCTGCAGGCGCTCGCCGATCTGCTGGGCCAGCCGACCGATTCTATCGTGGGTCACCATGACGCTTCTCCTGGTTGGGGATGACGGCCTACAGGATACGCGTGGTGCCCATGGGACGCATGCTCTCTTGCAGGGCACAGGGGCCAGCACAGGCACCATCGGAGTGCATGGGGCCTGGCAGCAAGCCGACGCAGCCGCCACCCCCACCCAGCAAAGGTGGTTCAAAGCTCAGATATAAAAAGAGTTTTCTCCTCACTGGCACGCCGTACGCATTGTGCAGGTCAGCTGCCCCATCGGGTCGCCTCCCATCCCCACGAGGAGACAGGACATGAAGCTGATCACCGCCATCATCAAGCCCTTCAAGCTCGACGACGTCCGCGAGGCGCTGGCCGACAACGGCGTCCAGGGCATCACCGTGACCGAGGTGAAGGGCTTCGGTCGCCAGAAGGGCCACACCGAGCTCTACCGCGGCGCCGAGTACGTCGTCGACTTCCTGCCCAAGGTCAAGGTCGAGGTCGCCGTTGACGACGGCCGCCTGGAGAGCGTGCTCGACGCCATCTGCGCCGCCGCCGGCAGCGGCAAGATCGGCGACGGCAAGGTGTTCGTCACGGCCCTCGAGGACGTGATCCGTATCCGCACCGGGGAGCGCGGCGCCGATGCCGTGTGATCGCCCCTTCCCGCCTGGAGTCGTCTGCTGCCTACCTGCCTGGAGAAAGTCCCATGAGTGAACTGACCGAACTGAGCTATGCGCTCGATACCTTCTACTTCCTGATCTGCGGCGTGCTGGTGATGTGGATGGCCGCCGGCTTCGCCATGCTCGAGGCCGGCCTGGTGCGCGCCAAGAACACCGCCGAGATCCTCACCAAGAACATCGCCCTGTTCGCCATCGCCTGCACGATGTACCTGCTGGTGGGCTACGCCATCATGTACTCCAGCCCCGGCGGTGGCATCCTGCCCAACCTGGGCGCGCTGCTGGGCAGCGAGAACGGCGTGGATGCCGTGCTGGCCGGCGGCGATGACGCCCCCTACTACTCCATGCGTGCCGACTACTTCTTCCAGGTGGTGTTCGTGGCCACCGCCATGTCGATCGTCTCCGGCGCCGTGGCCGAGCGCATGAAGCTGTGGGCCTTCCTCGCCTTCGCCGTGGTGATGACCGGCCTGATCTACCCGGTGTCAGGCTACTGGACCTGGGGCGGCGGCTGGCTCTCCGAGGCCGGCTTCTCCGACTACGCCGGCTCCGGCATCGTGCACATGGCCGGTGCGGCCGCGGCACTCGCCGGCGTGCTGGTCCTCGGCCCACGCAAGGGCAAGTACGGCAGGGACGGCAGCATCTACGCCATCCCCGGCGCCAACCTGCCGCTGGCTACCCTGGGCACCTTCATCCTGTGGATGGGCTGGTTCGGCTTCAACGGCGGGTCCGAGCTCAAGGTCTCCGATATCGCCTCCGCCAACAACGTCGCCCAGGTGCTGACCAACACCAACGCCGCGGCGGCCGGCGGGGTGATCGCCGCCCTGATCCTCGCCAAGCTGTGGTTCCGCAAGGCCGACCTGACCATGACCCTCAACGGTGCCCTGGCCGGCCTGGTGGCGATCACCGCCGACCCGCTCTCTCCCTCCGCCCCCGGCGCGGCGCTGATCGGCGCCGTGGGCGGGGCCATCGTGGTGGCCGCCATCGTCGGCCTGGACAAGCTGAAGATCGATGACCCGGTGGGTGCCATCTCGGTGCATGGCGTGGTCGGCATCTGGGGCCTGCTGGCGGTGCCGCTGACCAACGGCGACGCTACCTTCGGCGCCCAGCTGCTCGGCATCGTCGGCATCTTCGCCTGGGTCTTCCTGGCCAGCCTGATCGTGTGGGGCATCCTCAAGGCGGTGATGGGCGTCCGCGTCAGCGAGGAGGAGGAGTACGAGGGCGTCGACCTGACCGAATGCGGCATGGAGGCCTACCCCGAGTTCAGCGTCGCCAAGAAATGAAGGCAACGCGTAACGAGTGAGCTGGCGTGCTCCACTTGGCCCCCGTAAGGGGGCCTTTTTTCTTCCCCGCCGGCGGGGTGTATCCTGTAGGTCATCCGCCCTATCGGCGGCGGCACGCCCGCCCACGCATCACGAGGAACCGACCATGAAACTGGTGACCGCCATCATCAAGCCCTTCAAGCTCGACGACGTGAGGGAATCCCTCTCGGAGATCGGCGTTCAGGGCATCACCGTGACCGAGGTGAAGGGCTTCGGCCGTCAGAAGGGCCACACCGAGCTCTACCGTGGCGCCGAGTACGTGGTGGACTTCCTGCCCAAGGTGAAGCTCGAGGTCGCCGTGGACGACGAGATGGCCGAGAAGGTGATTGATGCCATTACCAGCGTGGCCAACACCGGCAAGATCGGCGACGGCAAGATCTTCGTCACCCCGCTGGAGCAGGTGATCCGCATTCGCACCGGGGAAACGGGAAAAGACGCCGTCTAAGCGGCCAAGCGGCCAAGCAAGGTCAAGCCCAGGCGACCAGTCGCAAGAACCCCCACCCGGCGGTCAGCCCGGTGGGGGTTCGCGTTTCTGCCTTGCTACCTGCCGCCCCCACCGAACCGCTTGGCGGCTCGGCGCTTGCAGCTCGGCGCTTATTTCTCGACGAACGCCCGCTCGATCACGTAGTCGCCGGGCTCGCCCATGCGCGGCGAGATCTTGAAGCCCAGTTCGTCGAGCAGTTCGCTGGTGCTCTCCAGCATCGCCGGGCTGCCGCAGATCATGGCGCGATCCTGCTTGGGGTCCGGAGCCGGCAGGCCGGTGTCCTCGGCAAGCTTGCCGCTGCGGATATGGTCGGTCAGGCGGCCCATGGTGTGGAACTCCTCACGGGTCACGGTGGGGTAGTAGACGAGCTTCTCGCTGATCTCCTCGCCCAGGTACTCGTGGGCCGGCAGCTCCGTCTGGATGAAGTCGGCATAGGCCAGCTCGCTGACGTTACGCACGCCATGCACCAGCACTACCTTCTCGAAGCGTTCGTAGACCTCGGGGTCCTGGATCAGGCTCATGAAGGGCGCCAGGCCCGTGCCGGTGGAGAGCAGGTAGAGGTTGCGCCCCGGCAGCAGGTCGTCGGTGACCAGGGTGCCGGTGGGCTTGCGGCTGACCATGATCTGGTCACCGACCTGGAGGTGCTGCAGCCGCGAGGTCAGGGGGCCATCGGGCACCTTGATGCTGAAGAACTCCAGGTGATCCTCGTAGTTGGGGCTGGCGATGGAGTAGGCGCGCATCAGCGGCTTGCCGTTCACCTCGAGGCCGATCATCACGAACTGGCCGTTCTTGAAGCGCAGGCTGCGCTCGCGGGTGGTGCGGAAACTGAACAGGGTATCGTTCCAGTGGTGGACGCTGAGCACCTCTTCAAGGGCAAACTTGCTCATGCCGGCTCCTCTATGCGGTCGAAGGCTTTATATGCCTAAAAAGAATAAAAGCGATTCCAAGATTTGCATTGAATTCTAAGCCAGGAGACGTTATCTGTTAAATGGATTGTATGGATAACCTTTATCCATAACCTTGATATACGTCATCGGAGTTTGCCCTCATGCGCTTCACCCTGCGCCAGCTGGAGGTCTTCGTCGCGGTGGCCCAGCACGAGAGCGTATCGCGGGCGGCTCGCGCCCTGGCACTCTCCCAGTCCGCCGCCAGCAGCGCCCTCGCCGAGCTGGAGCGCCAGTTCGACTGCCAGCTGCTGGACCGCCACGGCAAGCGGCTGCGCCTCAATGCCCTGGGCTTCCAGCTGCTGCCCAAGGCGGTGGCACTGCTCGACCGCGCCGAGGAGGTGGAGGAGCTGCTCCACGGCCAGCAGGGCATCGGGGTGCTCGACGTCGGCGCCACCCTGACCATCGGCAACTATCTGGCCACCCTGCTGATCAGCGACTTCATGCAGCGCTACCCCGGCAGCCGGGTACGCCTGGCGGTACGCAATACGCGCACCATCATCGACAGTGTGCGCCACCATCGGCTGGACCTGGGATTGATCGAGGGGCAGTGCGAAGAGGAGGACGTGGTCACCCAACCCTGGGTGGAGGACGAGCTGGTGGTGTTCTGTTCGCCCCGCCACCCCCTGGCCGGGGCCGGCGAGGTGGAGCTGGGACGGCTGCTGCGTGAAGCCTGGATCATGCGCGAGGAGGGCTCGGGCACACGCCTGACCCTGGAGCAGGCGGCCCGCCATCGCCGCGGGCGCTTCAACGTGCTGCTGGAACTGGAGCACACCGAGGGCATCAAGCGTGCGGTGGAGTCGGGGCTGGGCATCGGCTGCGTCTCGCGCCTGGCGCTGCGTGACGCCTTCCGCCGCGGCAGCCTGGTGCCCATCGCCACCCCGGAACTGGACCTGAGCCGTCAGTTCACCTTCATCTGGCACCGCCACAAGTACCTCGCCACCGGCATGCGCGAGTTCCTCAAGCTGTGCCGGCAGATGACCGAGGGCGTGACCCGCAGCGACCAGATCGACCTGCCGCCGGTGCCCTGACGATGTGGCACGAGGCTGGCTCCGAACGGCATCGGGCCCGGCAGTGCCGGGCCCGATGCCAGTCGCGAAGGCCGAACTGTCAGCGCATATCGCTGACCGCCTCCTGGATCTCCTCAAGACTCGCCTTGGTGAGGTCCTTGGTCAGGGAGTGGATCACCAGCTTCGCGGTGGGGCCGTCGAGCTTGTCGCGCAGCTGGCCGAGGAAGCGGGCCGGGGCGACCAGGATCAGCTTCTCCATGCTGTTGTCGATGCGGGCCTGATAGAGACGATCGGTCACCTCCTTGGCGAACACCTGCTCCTCATGGGTCCGCGCCGTGCTCTCGCCACCGGAGGAGCGCGAGCTGTTCGATGTCGACTCATGCACGTCGGAACCGCGATCCGTCACCAGGTCGCCCTCGTGCAGCCGACTCGCCGAATGCACCAGGCTATCCTGTTCGACCAGCTTGAGTGCGTCGCGGGTGAAGATCCGCGCCCGCGCCGCATCCGCCACCACGATATAGGTTGTCATAGCCACTCCTCGATACCGGTGGTACGGCGGCCGGCGATGCGCCGGCCGCTTCTGGATCAACCATGGCAAGTGCCTTGACGCGGGTCAACCCGCCACCGACGTCGATCGGCGACAACTGCAGGGAAGCTTGATCTGGGGTAGCATCCCAGCTGGCCGGCAGGGATGTCGGCGCGTCTCATCTCCACGATGTGCCCCCGGGAGGACCCCGATGCGTCAGTTACTGTTTCCCCGCCGCCCGCTGTCACGCGGCACCCTGCTCACCTGCCACCTGCTGCTGCAGGTCGGCCTCGCGGCGGGTGCGGCACTATGGCTCGCCCCGCGCACGCCGTGGCTGGCGGCCGCCACCTGGCAGGAGGCCTGGCCCAGCCTGGCGCTGGGCGGTGGCCTGTGGCTGCTGGCCGCCATGCTGCTGCGCCTGATGGCCGAGCTGTGGCTGCTGCCCCACCACCTGGCCAGCCAGCTGGGCGCCGGGCCGGTGATCACCCGCTCCTGGGAGCGCCGTCCGGCGGTGCATGACCCCCAGGCCGCCTGGACCAGCGAGGCCCGCCCCCTGTCCACCGAGGGTGAGGCGGTAGGCAGCGCCCGGGTGACCCGTCCCGCCGAGCCGCTGCGCTCCCGCGGCGGCCGCGAGCCCTCCCTGGACCTCGCCGGCGCCTCCCATGCCGAACCGAGGGCCGGGGAGCCGCGCCTCTAGCAACCCGCTCCGGTCGCCGAGAGCCTCTTCAACCGGGCCGGGTGATCCGCATAAGCCGACGCAGGCCTGCCAGCAGCAGCACGGCAGAGCCGGCGCCGAGGCCGTTGGCCAGGATATCGGCCCAGTCACCGCCACTGCGCCCCGGCACCGGAATCTGGGCGAACTCGACCATGCCGCCGTAGCCCGCCGCGAGCAGGAAGGCCAGCGGCAGGCGGACTCCGGCCAGGCCGATCAGGCCGCCGAGGCCGGCATAGCCGACGAAGTGATTGAGCTTGTCCCAGGGCAGCTGGCTGGGCATCTCGTCACCCGGGGTCAGACTGCCCAGGGCGATGACCAGGGCCGCCACAACGGCCAGCGCCGCCCACAGGCGGCGCCGGTCGTGCAGGCGACGAAGGCCCTCGCGCCAGGGCACTTCAGCCATGAGGGATGCTGCGGTGGTAGGCGGGGCTCAGGTCATGCAGCGCCTCCATGAAGGCGGTGACGTGATCGGGGTCGGTGAACTGGCTGATACCGTGCCCCAGGTTGAAGACGTGACCGGGGCCCTCGCCATAGCTCTCCAGGATGCGCGCCACCTCGGCGCGAATCGCCGCCGGGCGGGCGAACAGCACGTTGGGGTCGAGGTTGCCCTGCAGCGCCACCTTGTGACCCACCCGGGCGCGAGCATCGGACAACTCGGTGCTCCAGTCCAGGCCCACGGCGTCGGAACCCGCCAGGGCGATGTCCTCGAGCCACTGGCCGCCGTTCTTGGTGAACAGGATCACCGGCACACGGCGCCCCTCGTGCTCGCGGATCAGGCCGGCGACGATCTGCTCCATGTAGCGCAGCGAGAACTCCAGGTAGGCCGGCGTGGAGAGGGCGCCACCCCAGGTGTCGAAGATCTGCACCGCCTGGGCGCCGGCGCGGATCTGGGCATTCAGGTAGTCGGTCACCGCCGTGGCCAGGGTGTCGAGCAGGTCATGCATCACGCTGGGCGTGTCGTAGAGCATGGTCTTGATATGCCGGAAGTCCTTGCTGGAGCTGCCCTCGACCATGTAGGTCGCCAGCGTCCAGGGGCTGCCGGAGAAGCCGATCAGCGGCACGCGTCCGTTCAGTTCGCGGCGGATAGTCGAGACCGCGCGCATCACGTAGTCGAGGTCGCGCTCGGCATCGGGAGCACTCAGCGCCGCCACCTCCTCGGCCGTGCGCACCGGCTTGCGGAACTTGGGCCCCTCGCCGGTCTCGAAGTAGAGCCCCAGCCCCATGGCATCGGGGATGGTGAGGATATCCGAGAACAGGATCGCCGCATCCAGCGGATAGCGCTCCAGGGGCTGCAGGGTCACCTCGCAGGCGAGATCCTGATTGCGACACAGGTCCATGAAGTTGCCGGCCACGGCGCGGGTGGCGCGATACTCCGGCAGGTAGCGTCCGGCCTGGCGCATCATCCAGACCGGGGTGCGGTCCACCGGCTGACGCGCCAGGGCGCGCAGAAAGCGATCGTTCTTGAGTTCCATGCAGGCGGTCATCCACGGGAAATGTGTCCGCCATTGTACCCGATGCTTGCGTCCCGGTCGTGAGCCTCGCCGGCCTTCCTGATAGAATACCGCCCACTCCTGCGGCGCCGCCCGCGGCCTGATACCGAGGTAACCCGTGACGATTCGCTTTATCGCCGCCTCCCGTCTGCCCACCCCCTGGGCCACCTTCACCATGCACGGCTTCGAGGACGAGGCCACCGGCAAGGACCATATCGCCCTGACCTTGGGCGACGTGGCCGACGGCGAGCCGGTACTGGGACGGGTGCACTCGGAGTGCCTGACCGGCGATGCGCTCTTCTCGATGCGCTGCGACTGCGGCTATCAGCTCCAGGAGGCTCTCAAGCGTATCGCCGAGGAGGGCCGCGGGGTGCTTCTCTACCTGCGCCAGGAGGGGCGCGGCATCGGGCTGCTCAACAAGATCCGCGCCTACCACCTCCAGGACCAAGGCGCCGATACCGTGGAGGCTAACGAGCAGCTGGGCTTCGCCGCCGACCTTCGCCGCTACGACCTCTGCGTGCCGATGCTCGAGCACCTGGGCATCGCGGGGCTGCGCCTGATGACCAATAACCCGCGCAAGGTCGACGCCCTGACCCAGGCAGGCGTCAATGTCGTGGAACGCGTACCGCTGACCACCGGTCTCAATCCCCACAATGAGCACTATCTTTCTACCAAGGCCGGCAAGCTCGGCCACATGATGGTGCTGGGCGATTTCACCCAGGCCGACGATGTGGATAACGAGCGCAAGCCCTGAGGACGGGAGCCCCCATCCCTCGATCGGGGAGGCTCCTGGACAGGGGAGAGACCCGATGACCCAGCCATCCCGCGACAGAGAAAGCTTCAGTGCCACCGAGGAGTGGCTGCACAGCATCAGCCACGGAATCGGTGTGCTGCTGAGCCTGGCCGGGGTCACGGTACTGCTGGTGATGGCCAGCCTGGCGCCCCACCTCGATCCCTGGAAGCTGGCCGGGGTGGGCCTCTACGGCACCAGCCTGGTGCTGCTCTATACCGCCTCGACGCTCTACCACGGCGTGCGCGATTCGCGCCGCAAGCGGCTGTTCCAGCTGCTGGATCACTGCGCGATCTACCTGCTGATCGCCGGTACCTACACACCCTTCCTGCTGGTCAACCTGCGCGGCCCCACCGGCTGGGTGCTGTTCGTCACCGTCTGGGGACTGGCGCTGGTGGGTATCGCCTGCAAGCTGGCCTGGTCCCACCGCTTCGCGGCGTTACGCGTCGGCATCTACCTGCTGATGGGCTGGCTGATCCTCTTCGCCGGCGGCGAGATGGTCGAGCGGCTGTCGTCCGCGGGGCTTACCCTGCTGGTGGCCGGCGGCCTCACCTACACCCTCGGCGTGCTCTTCTATGCCGTGCGCGCGATTCCCTTCAACCACGTCATCTGGCACCTGTTCGTGCTGGGCGGCAGCATCCTCCACTACTTCGCCGTCTACAGCGCCGTGCTGCCCTTCGCGGCCTGAGCCCGAGGCTGGCTGCCCCGGGTCAGGTATCACGCGCCTTGCGGATGCGCTCGTAGGCGTTGCCGATCTCGCTGGTGCGCTCGCGGGCGACCTCGCGCATGCTCTCGGGCAGCCCCTTGGCGGCGAGCTTGTCGGGGTGGTTCTGGCTCATCAGGCGCCGATAGGCCTTCTTGATCTCGACATCGCTGGCGTCCTCCTCGACCCCCAGCACCCGGTAGGCATCAGCCAGGGAGGGGCCGCTGGCCACACCACCCCCGGCCTGCTCTCCGCCACCGTGCAGCATGGCCTCGACCTGGGCGATCTCCGCCTCGGAGCAGCCCAGCCCGCGCACCACCCGCATCAGCATCTCACGCTCGGCGGGATGCAGCTGGCCGTCGGCGGCGATCGCCGCCAACTGTACCTGCAGGAAGACCTGGCGCAGGGCGGGCTGCGGGCCCAGCAGCGGGCGCAGCCTGGCAAGCTCCGCGTCCAGGTCGAAGTCCGACGCCTTGCCGCGGTTGAAGTCGGCCCTGGCCCGGGCGCGCTGGGCCTCGTTGAGGCGCAGGCGGTCCCACAGCACGCGCGAGGCGTCCAGCTCATCCTCGGTGACCTGGCCATCGGCCTTGCACAGGCAACCCATGACCGCGAAGGTCGATTCGAGGAATTGCGCCTGGGAGGCGGCCAGCTTGCCCAGCAGGCTCCGGCGCAGGCGCTTGACGAGCCAGTAACCGAGCCCGCCACCGACCAGCGCTCCCACGGGCCCGCCGATCATGAACCCCAGGCCGGCGCCGATCAGGACGACGATCCACATCAGCGAGTCTCCTCTATCGCGGCAGCGTCAGCACCCGCCAGGCGACGACGGATGGCGGCCTCGATGCCGTCCGCGTCCAGGCCGCACTCGGCGAGCAGCTCGGCGGGCTTGCCGTGCTCGACGAAGGCATCGGGCAATCCCAGGTTGAGCACCGCCACCTGCACGCCCTCGGCGGCCAGCAGCTCGTTGACCGCGCTGCCGGCCCCCCCGGCCACCACGTTCTCCTCCAGGGTCACCAGCAGGTCGTGGTCGGCCGTCGCGGCCAGCACCGCCTCGCGATCCAGGGGCTTTACCGAACGCATGTTGAGGTGGCTGGCATCGAGCCGCTCCGCCACCTCGGCGGCCGGGGTGTTGAGGCTGCCGAAGGCGAGCAGGACGACGCGCCGCCCTGCCTCGGCGCCGCTCTCGCGACGCACCTGCGCCCGCCCGATGGGGGCCGGCTCCAGGTGGGCGGGAATCTCGACACCCGGCCCGCTGCCCCGCGGATAGCGCACCGCGGCGGGGCCGGGGTGGTGGTAGGCGGCGCTGAGCATGGCGCGGCACTCCGCCTCGTCGGCCGGCGCCAGCACCACCAAGCCGGGCACGCAGCGCAGGTAGGAGAGGTCGAGGTTGCCGTGGTGGGTGGGGCCGTCCTCGCCCACCAGGCCGGCACGGTCGATGGCGAAGGTGACATCGAGGTCCTGCACCGCCACGTCGTGGATCAGCTGGTCGTAGCCGCGCTGCAGGAAGGTGGAGTAGATCGCCACTACCGGCTTCATGGCCTCGCAGGCCATGCCCGCGGCCAGGGTCACCGCATGCTGCTCGGCGATGGCCACATCGAAGTAGCGCTCGGGATACTGCTGGGAGAAGCGCACCAGGTCGGAGCCCTCGCGCATCGCCGGCGTGATGCCGATCAGCCGTTCATCGGCGGCGGCCATGTCGCACAGCCAGTCGCCGAAGACATTGCAGTACTTCTTCTTCGGCGGCGCAGGCGTGGCCGGCTTGAGCGGCGGCGGAGCGCCGTTCTTCTCCAGCTTGGTGATGGCATGGTAGCCGATGGGGTCGGCCTCGGCGGGCAGGAAGCCCTTGCCCTTGCAGGTCTTGACGTGGAGGAACTGCGGACCCTCCAGGTCACGCATGTTGCGCAGGGTCTGTACCAGCAGCGGCAGGTCATGACCGTCGATGGGGCCGATGTAGTTGAAGCCCATCTCCTCGAACAGGGTGGCCGGGCTGACCATGCCCTTCATGTGCTCCTCGGTGCGTCGGGCCAGCTCCAACGCCCCGGGCAGGTGGGAGAGCACCTTCTTGCCGCTCTCGCGCATGGTGGTATAGGGCTTGCTGGTCAGGATGCGCGCCAGGTAGCTGGCCATGCCGCCGACATTCTCGGAGATCGACATCTCGTTGTCGTTGAGCACCACCAGCAGGTTGGCGTCGACGTGACCGGCATGGGCCAGGGCCTCGAAGGCCATCCCGGCGGTCAGGGCACCATCGCCGATCACCGCACAGACACGCCGCTGCTCGCCTCGGGTGCGGGCGGCCAGCGCCATGCCCAGCGCCGCCGAGATCGAGGTGCTGGAGTGGCCCACGCCGAAGGTGTCGTACTCCGACTCGGCACGCCGCGGGAAGGCCGCCAGCCCGCCATGGTGACGGATATTGGGCATCTCCTCGCGGCGCCCGGTGAGGATCTTGTGGGGGTAGGCCTGGTGGCCGACATCCCACACCAGGCGATCATGGGGGGTCTCCAACGCCTGGTGCAGGGCCACGGTGAGCTCCACGACGCCGAGGCCGGCTCCGAAGTGCCCTCCGGATACCCCCACGCTGTAGAGCAGGTAGGCGCGCAGCTCGTCGGCCACCTGCGCCAGCTGCACAGTGGACATGGCGCGCAGCGCGGCCGGGGTATCCAGGGTGTCGAGCAGCGGCGTGGCCGGACGCTCGACGGGAATGTCATCGAACAGCTTCATGTGGGCATCTGTCGTGTCAGTGGTCACGCTCGATCATGTATCGGGCCAGCGCCGCCAGCGGCCGCGCGGGTTCACCCAGCGGCGCCAGGGCGGCAACGGCCTCCTCGACCAGCCCCGCCGCCCGGGAGCGGGCACCCTCGAGACCCAGCAGGGTCGGATAGGTGGGCTTGTCGCGGGCGGCGTCAGCCCCCGAGGCCTTGCCCAGGATGGCGGTGTCACCGATCACATCGAGTACGTCGTCGTGGATCTGGAAGGCCAGGCCGATGGCCCGGGCATAGGCATCCAGGGCGGCCAGGCGGGCATCGTCCTCGGCCACTGCCGACAGCCCGCCCAGGCGCACCGCGGCACGGATCAACGCCCCGGTCTTGTGGGCGTGCATGGTGGCCAGGGCCACGACATCGGGGTGGCCACCCACGGCATCGAGGTCCAGCGCCTGGCCGGCCACCATGCCGTCGCGCCCCGCCGCCTCGGCGAGGCTGGCGATCATCGCCGCCAAGCGAGGGTGTCGGGCACAGGCAATCACCTCGAAGGCCAGCGACTGCAGCGCATCGCCGGCCAGTATCGCGGTGGCCTCGTCGTAGGCGCGGTGCACGGTGGGCTGTCCGCGGCGCAGGTCATCGTCGTCCATGGCCGGCAGGTCATCGTGGACCAGCGAATAGGCGTGGATCAGCTCGATGGCCATGGCCGGGGCGTCGAGGGTAGCGTCCTCGGCCCCCAGGGCGCGGCCGGCGGCATACACCAGCAGGGGCCGCAACCGCTTGCCCCCCACCAGCACGCCGTGACGCATGGCGGCCTCGAGGCGCGGTGCGGGAGCGGCCCGCTCGACAAACAGTGCCTCGAGGCGGGCATCCACCCGCGCGCGATCGGCGGCCAGCAGGGTGGTCAGGGTGTCAGCGTTCACCATCGCCCTCCGACGGCGGCACGAAGGGCTCGAGCTCGATACCGCCCTGGGTGCCTTCGGTCAGGGTGCGCACCTTGAGTTCCGCCTCGTCGAGGCGGAGCTGGGCATCACGGGTCAGCCTCACTCCCTCCTCGAAGGCGGCAAGCGAGTCCTCCAGCGACAGCTCGCCGGACTCCAGTCGTGCCACCAGGCCCTCGAGCCGCTCGACGGTGGCGGCGAAGTCACCGCTCGCGGTGTCGTCGGCCTGCGGCTCACGGGACCGCTCGTTGCGCTCTGCCATGCTGCTCCTTTAAACCGCCCCGAAAGTCAGAAAGAGATCATCCAAGGGGCGACAGTATACACGCTCCCCCCGGGGGGTCGTCTGCCCCGCCGCCTGCTGGCCGCTGTAGCGCCGTAAACTTGCATCTGGCTCATATGAGCAGCGCAGCATTTTCATCCTGGCTCATTTTCCGCTGTGGTAAGATGGTGGCTTCACCAGTTTCTGACACTGCATGCGGCTCGCGCCGGAAGGGGTTGATTCGACCATGGCAAAGACGTCCCTGGACAAGAGCAAGATCAAGATCCTGCTGCTCGAGGGCATCCACCAGACCGCGGTGGACAATCTTCGCAACGCCGGGTACTCGAACATCGAGCACCTGCCCACCTCGCTGGATGAGGCCGCGCTGATCGAGAAGATCCGCGACGTGCACTTCATCGGCATCCGCTCGCGGACCCAGCTCAACGAGCGCGTCTTCGATGCCGCCGAGAAGCTGGTGGCCGTGGGCTGCTTCTGCATCGGCACCAATCAGGTCGACCTCGACGCCGCCCTGGTTCGCGGCATCCCGGTATTCAACGCCCCCTACTCCAACACCCGCTCGGTGGCCGAACTGGTGCTGGCCGAGGCGATCATGCTGCTGCGCGGCATCCCCGAGAAGAACGCCCGCGCCCACCAGGGCGGCTGGCTGAAGAGCGCCAAGAATTCCCACGAGGCCCGCGGCAAGACCCTGGGGATCGTCGGCTACGGCAGCATCGGCTCGCAGCTCTCGGTGCTCGCCGAGTCGCTGGGATTCGACGTCATCTACTATGACGTGGTCGCCAAGCTGGGCATGGGCAACGCCCGCCAGGTGGGCAGCCTCGACGAGCTTCTCGGCAAGGCCGACGTGGTCAGCCTGCACGTTCCCGATCTGCCGTCGACGCGCTGGATGATCGGCGCCGAGCAGATTGCGCGAATGAAGCCGGGCGCCATCCTGATCAATGCCTCCCGCGGCAGCGTGGTGGTGATCGAGCCCCTGGCTGAGGCGATCCGCGAGGGGCGCCTCAACGGCGCCGCGGTGGACGTCTTCCCGGTGGAGCCCAAGGGCAACGACGAGGAGTTCGAGAGCCCGCTGCGCGGCCTGGAGAACGTCATTCTCACTCCGCACATCGGCGGCTCCACCCTGGAGGCCCAGGAGAACATCGGCATCGAGGTCTCCGAGAAGCTGGCCACCTACTCCGACAACGGCACCACCGTCACCTCGGTCAACTTCCCCGAGGTGGCACTGCCGTCCCACCCGGGCAAGCACCGCCTGCTGCACATCCACGAGAACGTGCCGGGGGTGCTCTCCGAGATCAACCGGGTGCTCTCCGAGAACGGCATCAACATCGCCGGCCAGTACCTGCAGACCAACGAGAAGGTCGGCTACGTGGTGATCGACGTCGACAAGGCCTACGGCCCCCAGGCGCTGGACGCCCTGCGCCAGGTCACGCACACCCTCAAGGTGCGCGTGCTCTACTCCGACGGTGGCCAGGAGGCCTGATCCCGCCACCCCGGTGCAGTACTGAAAGCCCCGCCGCCGCGTCTCTCCGACGCGGCGGCTTGCGTTCGGGAGCCGGCAGGGCGAGCGCCCCCTTGGTCGCAGTGCACGAAGATGGCCTGGCGCGCTAGGCTGTGGCCTCGATGAGACAAGGCTTGAACAACAACCAGGAGCCCCAGATGAGCGAGACCACCCCACCGGTACGGCGCCATGACGCCGACGGCGTGACTACCCTGACCCTGAACCGCCCGGCGAGCTTCAACGCCCTCTCCGAGGAGATGCTCGAGGCCCTGGAAAGCGAGCTTACGCGCCTGGCGGACGACGGCGGCGTGCGCTGCGTGGTGCTCGCCGCCGAGGGGCGCGCCTTCTGCGCCGGCCACGACCTCAAGCAGATGCGTGCCCATGACGACGACCGCGACTACTTCCAGGCACTCTTCGCCCGCTGCGCCGGGGTGATGCAGGCCATCGTCGAGCTGCCGGTGCCGGTGATCGCCCGGGTCCAGGGCATCGCCACCGCCGCCGGTTGCCAGCTGGTGGCCAGCTGCGACCTGGCGGTGGCCGCCCGTTCGGCGCGCTTCGCCGTCTCCGGCATCAACGCCGGGCTGTTCTGCTCCACCCCGGCGGTGGCACTGTCGCGCAACGTGGCCCGCAAGCGCGCCATGGAGATGCTGTTAACCGGCGAGTTCATCGACGCCGATACCGCCCGCGACTGGGGACTGGTCAACCGCGTCGCCGACGACGAGACCCTGGACGAGGCGGTGGCCGAGCTCGCTGCCAGCATCTGCGCCAAGAGTGCGGTGGCGGTACGCACCGGCAAGGCGATGTTCCAGCGCCAGCTACGCATGCCACTGGATGAGGCCTACGCCTTCGCCGGCGAGGTGATGGCCGGCAATATGCTGGCCGAGGATGTCGCCGAGGGCATCGACGCCTTCATCGAGAAGCGTCGCCCGGTATGGAAGGACTGCTGAGCCCGGCCAACGCCTGCCAAGAGAGTTAATGGAAGCGATTTCCGCAGACGCGACAGGCGCGCGCCGACAAGGTATCCTGTGCCAGCGAAGCCAAGGCAAAAGGAGCAACAGGGTGAGTGAAGTCAAGCGCAGAACGGCGGGACGCCCCCCGGGATCGGGCAAGGCCAGCGGCGGGCACAGCCAGTCGCTGGTGCGCGGCCTCAACCTGCTGGAGCGCCTGGCCGGCCACCCCGGGGGCCTGGCGCTCTCGGAGCTCGCCGAGCAGGCCGACCTGGCCCCCTCCACCACTCACCGCCTGTTGCAGGCCCTGCAGAGCCAGGGCTTCGTCACCCAGGACAGCGAGCTCGGCGTCTGGAAGATCGACGTCAAGACCTTCCGCATCGGCAACAGCTTCCTGGAGGCCCGTGACTTCGTGGGCACCAGCCGCCCCTTCCTGCGCCGTCTGACCGAGCAGACCGGCGAGACCGCCAACCTCGGCATCCGCGACGGCGGCACCGCGGTATTCCTCGCCCAGAGCGAGTCGCCGCAGATAATGCGCATGATCACCCGCCTCGGCTCGCGGGCCCCCCTGCACGCTTCCGGCGTGGGCAAGGCGCTGATGGCCTGGCTACCCGAAGATCTGCTCGAGCGCATCCTCGCCGAGCGTGGCCTCTCGCGGGTCACCGAGCATACCCTGCACACCCCCGAGTCGCTGCGCGAGGAGCTGGCGCGGATCCGCCGCCAGGGCTTCGCCTGCGATCGCGAGGAACACGCCATCGGCCTGCACTGCGTGGCCGCCTGCATCCACGATGAGCACGGCAGTCCACTGGCCGCCATCTCGGTCTCCGGCCCGGTGGCGCGCATCCCCGAGGCGCGCCTGATGGAGCTGGGCGCCCTGGTGCGCGATACCGCCGCCGAGATTACCGCCCAGTTGGGTGGAAGGATTCCCGCTGCCTGAGCCAACAAACGATACATTATACTATATTTATTATTAAGAATTGGTATCATATTTCGGCAAGCGTCCCGAGCAGGGATCTTCATGACTCCTGCTTGTGGCCAAGACCAGGCAAGCCCCCCAGGATCCCGTCATGCCCTCCGCCAACGAATGCGTCACCGCCCTTATCGATGAATTCCAGCAGCGCCGACCGATCCGTGCGGGCTCGCTGATCATCACCGTCTATGGTGATGCCATCGTGCCCCGTGGCGGCACCGTCTGGCTCGGCAGCCTTTCGAAGCTGGTAGAGCCGATCGGCATCAACGAACGCCTGGTACGTACCTCGGTGTATCGCCTGACGCGGGAAACCTGGCTGCAGGGTGAAAAGGTCGGTCGGCGCAGCTACTACAGCCTGAGCGGGCCGGGCCGGCGCCGCTTCGAGCAAGCCTTCAAGCGCGTCTACCACGGTACTCAGGCGCCCTGGTCGGGCCAGTGGACCCTGGTTCTGCTGAGCCAGCTGGATACGGCCCGCCGCCAGAAGGTTCGGGATGAACTGGAGTGGCTGGGTTTTGGTCATCTTACCTCCGGCCTGCTCGCCCACCCCATGCTCAACCGCACCAAGGCCATGGCTGCCCTGCAGGAACTGGGCGCCGCCGACGACACTATTGTCATGCAGACCGAGGCCATCGAGCCACTGGCCAGCAAGCCGCTGCGTCAGCAGGTACGGGATAGCTGGAACCTCGACGAGCTGGCCGAACACTACCAACGGTTTCTGTCTCTGTTCCGGCCGTTATGGAAAGCACTCAACGAGGAGAACCACCTCGGCGAGGAGGCCTGCTTCATCGCTCGCACCCTGTTGATCCACGAGTACCGCCGGGTACAGCTGCGTGACCCCCAGCTCCCCGACGAGTTGCTGCCCACCGCCTGGGAGGGCCGCAACGCCCACCAGCTATGCCGCAACATCTATCGCACCATCTACGAGCGCGCCGAACGCTGGCTCGACCGTCATCTGGAAACCGCCGAGGGTCCGCTGCCGGCGCCCGGCCCCAGCTTCTACCGACGCTTCGGCGGGCTGGAGTGAGAAGGGGTTTCCCACCATCTGCATCGGGGCGCTAAGCGCCAACACCCGGGGATGTCTGGCACCGCCCCCTCGCCTGCAACGCAAGCGCCCCCAGCCATGGCTGGGGGCGCTTGCGTTATGGTCAGCCACGAAAGGCCTCTCTCAACGGCTTCCTAGCTCATGAATTCTGGCCCTTGTCGAGGGTCTGCTGCTTGGGCTGAGTATCCCCGGCGTTCAACCGGGGACGGTCGGCATCCAGCTCGGCCAGCGGCTCACAAGGCTCCAGGCTGTCCCGGCAACGCTCAGTCAGGCGCTGATATTCACGGGTGCCCTGCTGCTTCCAGGCCACCTCCTGGTCACTCAGTTCCCGCTTGACCTTGGCCGGCGCCCCCATTACCAGCGACTGGGGCGGACACTCGAAGTTAGTCTTGACGAAGGCCGCCGCGGCGACGATGGAACGAGCGCCAATCACGGCGTAGTCCATCACCACGGCATTCATACCAACCATGGCGTCCTCGCCTACGACACAACCGTGCAGTACGGCGCCATGCCCGATATGGCCATTCTTCTCCACCCGGGTGACACAGCCAGGAAAGCCGTGCATCACGCAGGTGTCCTGAAGGTTGGCACCCTCCTCCAGTACTAGCTGACCGAAGTCGCCGCGCATCACCGCACCGGGTCCCACATAGCAGCCGGGGCCGACAATGACATCACCGATCAGCACCGCCGTGGGGTGCACATAGGCAGTGGGGTGCACCACCGGGGTTACTCCCTCGAGTCGATAGCAGGGCATAACGCGTCTCCTTTAGTCCAACTGGCCATGGCGGCGACTCTGCACCACCACAAAGCGGGGCGTCACGAAGGCCTGGTCGCATAGCGAGGCGTTGGCCGCCGGATTGCCTCCGGTCGCATGGAAGTCGCTGAAGGCGGCGGACTGGTTGACCAGGATACCACCGTCCAGGTTGAGCGATAGCGCGACCGCTACCTCCATAGCCAACTCCTCGAAACGCTCGGCGACCTCGTCATCGGTGGTATAGGCACCCAGGGTGATGGCGCCCTGCTCGCCGATCACCTCGCGGGCCAGCTCGATGCTATGCGCGGTGCTGTCGGTGGCGACCACGAAGCCGATGGGACCGAAGCGCTCTTCACTGAAGGCGTCGCGCTGGCTGGCATCCACCTTGAGCAGCAGCGGCGTATGGATCCGCGCCTCGGGATACCGAGCATGCTGGCGACGCTCGCTATCCAGCAGCACTTCGCCCAGGCCGCGGCACTCCTCGATGCGGGCGGCGGTGGCCGGCGACTGAACGGCGCCCAGCACGGTACAGGCGCGCTCGTTATCGGCAAGGAATGCCTCGATGGCCTTGGCCAGGGCACCGGCCACCTCGTCGAAGGAGAGCCTGCCCTCTGACGTCTGGATACCATCGCGGGGAACGTAGATGCCCTGGGGGGTCGTGCACATCTGGCCGGAGTAAAGGCTCAGACTGAAGGCCAGGTTCTGGGCCACCGGCTCGATCCGCTCGACGCTGTCGATGATGACGGTGTTGAGGCCGGCCTTCTCGGTGAAGACCCGAGCCTGGGTGGCGTTGTGCTCCAGCCACTCGCCGAACGCGCTGGAGCCGGTGAAGTCGATCAACTTGACAGCCGGGTCCAGGGCCAACTCCTTGGCTACCGGCTCCTCGGCGCTGTCGGGCATCAGGCTCACCAGGCATGGATCGAAGCCGGCCTCCTCGAGCACCTCCTGAGCGACGCGCACCGTCATCGCCAGTGGCAGGATGGCACCCGGATGGGGCTTGAGGATGACCGGGTTACCGGTCGCCAGGCTGGCGAACAGGCCCGGATAGGTGTTCCAGGTGGGGAAGGTGGAACAGGCCACCACCAGGGAGATGCCGCGTGGCACGATATGGAAGCGCTTCTCCATCACCAGCGGATCGCGCTTGCCCTGGGGCTTGACCCAGCTGGCCGTGGCCGGCACAGAAGACATCGCCTGCCAGGCGTAGGTCACGGCCTCGAGGCCGCGATCCTGGGCGTGAGGGCCGCCGGCCTGGAAGGCCATCAGCGGCCCCTGGCCGCTGGTATGGCTGACGGCCTGAGCGATTTCCGGGCTCATGGCGTTCAGGCGCGCCAGGATCTCCAGACAGACGCCCACTCGCGCCTCAGCGCCAGCGTCGCGCCAGGCGGGAAGCGCCGCCCGCATGGCCGCGATCAGTGCGTCCCGTTCGGGCTGATCGTAGGTCACCCCGAGTTCAAAGCCATAGGGCGAGACCTCACTCCCCACCTGGCCGGCCACGCTCGGGGCCTTGAGAGAAAAATGCCGATTGAGGAGCGCCTCGAAGCGCCGCGGGGCCTCCTTCACCGCCTCTTCTGGGTACTGCTTGATACTCTCAGGATAGGGCGTCCAGAACTCACGGGTGGCGATGGCCTCGACGGCCTGGTCGAGGGTCTCGCGATGACGGTCGAGCATCTGCTGGCCTTGCTGGGACATGCGTGACTCCTGCATTACACGGCTATATTTGATACGCGATGGAGAGAAAGACTATCCATGGCGTAACAAAACATCAAACCGATACCTGACCTCCTTCGCCGAGGAACTCTGAAATCCAGCACAAAAACTCATATAAATTATATATTTAAGCTAATAATAACTCAGCAAAAGCCAATCTTTCGACCATGGTATAAGCCAGCTGTGGCAATCACCACTTTATCCCAGCAAACCACTGAAAAAGCAGAAGAAATAATAATCAAAAACCAAGATGCGATACATCAAATTGGCAAATGCAATGTTGATGCGTATCAAAAAAAACCTATACTCGTTCCTCGAACGCCTCCCATGACAGGCCGCGGGCATTTGCCGCGCCATCGCCGTGCCAAACACGAGGACACCATGCCGAATCACCTGATCGTCGAGGGACCGCAACAGGGGGTGCTGCACATCACCTTGCATCGCCCGGAAGCGCTCAACGCCCTCAATACCGCCCTGTTGGCAGAGCTGGCCGAGACCCTGATCGCCACCGAGGATGATACCGAGGTGCGTGCCGTGGTGATCAGCGGCAGTCAGCGTGCCTTCGCCGCCGGCGCCGACATCAAGGAGATGGCCGCCCGCGACCTGGTGGGCATGCTGGAAGATCCCCGCCAGCGCCACTGGGCCACCATTGCCCGTTTCAACAAGCCAATAATCGCCGCGATCAATGGCTTCTGTCTGGGCGGTGGCTGCGAGCTCGCCATGCACGCCGACATCCTCATCGCCGGCGAGGACGCCCGCTTCGGCCAGCCCGAGATCAACCTGGGCATCATGCCCGGCGCCGGCGGCACCCAGCGCCTGGTGCGCGCCGTGGGCAAGGCACTCGCCACCCAGATGGTGCTGACCGGTGAGCCGATCAGTGCGCGTCGTGCCATGGAGGCCGGCCTCATCAGCGAGATCACCCAGCCGGAGCTGACCGTAGAACGCGCCATCGCCGTGGCCGAATCCATCGCCGCCAAGGCACCACTGGCCGTACGCCTGGCTCGGGAGGCCCTGCACAAGGCCGAGGACACCGACCTGGCCACCGGCCTGCGCTTCGAGCGCCATGCGTTCACCCTGCTAGCCGGCACCGAAGATCGCGAGGAAGGCATCCGCGCCTTCCAGGAAAAACGCCCCGCCACCTTCAAAGGGCACTGACACAGGATATCCATCATGAGTGAAGCGCCCCTGCTCTATACCGTGGAAGACGGCGTCGCCCGCATCACGCTGAACCGACCCGACAGCCTCAACAGCTTCAATGCCGAGATGCATGCCGAAATGCGTCAAGCGCTCAAGTCGGTGCGTCAGGACGATAGCGTGCGCGCCCTGCTTTTGACCGGCAACGGTCGCGGCTTCTGCGCCGGCCAGGATCTCTCCGACCGTAACGTGGCCCCCGGTGCCGAGGCCCCGGATCTGGGCGAATCCCTGGAGAAGCGCTACAACCCCATGCTGCGCGCCCTCAAGGGACTGCCGATTCCCACCGTCTGTGCGGTGAACGGGGTCGCCGCCGGTGCCGGCGCCAACATCGCCCTGGCCTGCGATATCGTGCTGGCGGCCCGCTCGGCCAGCTTCATCCAGGCCTTCTGCAAGATCGGTCTGATTCCCGACTCCGGCGGCACCTGGACACTGCCCCACCTGGTCGGCATGGCGCGTGCCAAGGGTCTGGCCATGTTAGGTGACAAGCTCGGCGCCGAGCAGGCCGAGCAGTGGGGCATGATCTGGAAGGTGGTGGACGACGAGGCCCTGCAGGACGAGGCGCTGACCCTGGCCCGCCACCTAGCCAACCAGCCGACGCGCGGTCTGGCACTGATCAAGCGAGCCCTGCATGCCAGTACTGACAACAGCTTCGACGCGCAGCTCGACCTTGAGCGTGACCTCCAGCGCCTCGCTGGCCGCACCGCCGACTACCGCGAAGGTGTCAGTGCCTTCATGGACAAGCGCCAGCCAAGCTTCAAGGGAGAGTGATATGCCAGCCCTCGCAACCAGCGAGATCATCGCCGTGATCGGCGCCGGCGCCATGGGCGCCGGCATCGCCCAGGTAGCGGCCCAGGCCGGCCATTCGGTGCGCCTCTATGACACGCGCGACGGCGCCGCCCAGGCCGGCATCGACGGCGTCCGCCGCCAGCTCGAGAAGCGCGTGGCCCGGGGCAAGATGGCCCAGAACGAGGTGGAGGCCATCGTCGCGCGCCTGACGCCGGTAGACGGCCTCGCCGACCTGGCCGACAGCCGCCTGGTGGTGGAAGCCATCGTCGAGAACCTCGAGGTCAAGCGCCAGGTATTCGCCGAGCTGGAGGCCCTCTGCGGCCCCGATACCCTGCTGACCAGCAACACCTCCTCACTCTCCATCACCTCCATCGCCGCCAGCCTCGAGCGCCCCGAGCGAGTGGCAGGACTGCATTTCTTCAACCCCGCGCCGGTGATGAAGCTGGTGGAGGTGATCTCGGGCCTGGCCACCAACGCCGAGGTGGCCGAGACCCTCTACGCCACTGCCGCTGCCTGGGGCAAGGTGCCGGTCCACGCCAGCTCCACCCCCGGCTTCATCGTCAACCGCGTCGCCCGCCCCTTCTATGCCGAGGGGCTGCGCCTGATGCAGGAGGGCGCTGCCGCCCCCGCCACCCTGGACGCCCTGCTGCGCCAGGCCGGCGGCTTTCGCATGGGCCCCTTCGAACTGATGGACCTGATCGGACACGACGTCAACTACGCCGTGACCCGTTCGGTGTTCGACGCCTACTACGGTGATACCCGCTTCGAGCCCTCCCTGGTCCAGCAGGCGCTGGTCGAGGCTGGCCGCCTGGGCCGCAAGAGCGGCCTGGGCTTCTATGACTATCGGGACAACGCCACCCCCGACGCGCCCGACTTCGCTGCCCCTGCCGAGGCTGAACTCCCGCCCCTGGTGGCCGAGGGCCAGCTCGGTGCTATCGCGCCGCTGGTGGCACGCGCCGAGGCCGCCGGCCTCGAGGTGGTGCATCGGGAGAGCATCTCCGGCGAGGGGCGCCTGCGCCTGGGCGGCCTCACCCTGGCGCTGAGCGACGGTCGCTGTGCCGCCGAGCGCGCCCGGGACGAGGGCCTCGAGGCCCTGGTGCTGTTCGACCTCTGCCTCGACTACGGCGAGGCCAGCGCCATCGCCATGGCGGCGAGCCCCGGCGTCGACGCCGCTGGCCGCGACCTGGCCACGGCACTCTTCCAGCGCCTGGGCCTGGACGTGGCCTGGCTCACCGATACCCCGGGGCTGGTGGTACTGCGCACCGTGGCCATGCTGGCCAACGAGGCCGCTGACGCCGTGCTGCAGGGCGTGTGCAGCGCCACTGACGGCGACCTGGCCATGCAGGCCGGTCTCAACTACCCCCGCGGCCCGCTGGCCTGGGCCGACGGCCTGGGGCTCGACTTCGTCCACCGCACCCTGACCCACCTGCAGCAGAGCTACGGCGAGGAGCGCTATCGCGCCTCCTTCCTGCTGCGCCGCAAGGCCCTTGCCGAGGAGATCTTCCATGTCTGAATCCGAGCTGAGCCCCCAGCAGCTGGCCGAGGCCTGCGCCGACGCCATGTTCTCCCGGGACAACGCCAGCCAGGGGCTGGGCATGCGTATCGAGAGCGTGGCCCCGGGCCGGGCAGTGCTCACCATGAGCGTCCGCGAGGACATGGTGCAGGGGCACGGCAACTGTCACGGCGGCTTCATCTTCGCCCTGGCGGACTCCGCCTTCGCCTTCGCCTGCAACACCTATGATGACGCCACGGTGGCCTCGGGCTGCAGCATCGACTATCTCGGCCCAGGCCAGCTTGGCGATGTGCTGACCGCCACCGCCGAGGAGCGCAGCCGTCGCGGTCGCACCGGTATCTATGACATCACCGTGCGCAACCAGCATGGCCACGAGGTCGCGCTGTTTCGCGGCCGCTCCTACAAGGTCCGCGGCACCGTCCGTCGCCAGGAAGAATCCACCGCTGGAGAAAACGCATGAAAGATGCCCTGATCATCGATGCCATCCGCACCCCCATCGGTCGCTACGGCGGCGTGTTATCCCCGGTACGTGCCGATGATCTCGGTGCCGTGCCCATGCGTGCCCTGATCGAGCGCAACCCTTCGGTGGACTGGGCCCAGATCGACGACCTCTTCTACGGCTGCGCCAACCAGGCCGGTGAGGACAACCGCAACGTGGCACGCATGTCGGCGCTATTGGCAGGCCTCCCCGTGGAAGTGCCGGGCACCACGCTCAACCGCCTGTGCGGTTCCGGCATGGACGCCATCGGCAATGCCGCCCGCACCATCAAGGCCGGCGAGGCGGGCCTGATGATCGCCGGGGGTGTCGAATCCATGTCGCGTGCCCCCTTCGTGATGGGCAAGGCCGAGCAGGCCTTCTCGCGCAGCGCCGAGATCCACGACACCACCATCGGTTGGCGCTTCGTCAACCGCCAGATGAAGGCCCAATTCGGCGTCGACTCCATGCCGGAGACCGCCGAGAACGTCGCCGCGCAGTTCGGGATCTCCCGCGAGGATCAGGACGCCTTCGCCCTGCGCAGCCAGCAGCGCACCGCAGCCGCAATGGAAGCCGGCCGCCTGGCAGAAGAGATCGTTCCCGTTGAAGTGCCGCGCCGCAAGCAGGCACCGCTGGTGGTAGACACCGACGAGCATCCTCGCGCCTCGACCACCCTAGAGCAACTGGCCAAGCTGCCTACCCCCTTCCGCGAAGGTGGCAGCGTTACCGCCGGCAACGCCTCGGGCGTCAACGATGGTGCCTGTGCCCTGCTTCTGGCCTCACCGGAACAGGCAACCCAGTTCGGCCTCAAGGCCCGCGCTCGTGTGGTAGGCATGGCCACTGCCGGCGTTGAGCCACGCATCATGGGATTCGGCCCGGCCCCTGCGACCCGCAAGGTGTTGGCGCAAACTGGCCTGACCCTCGAACAGATGGACGTGATCGAACTCAACGAGGCCTTCGCCGCCCAGGCACTGGCCGTGACCCGCGACCTCGGCCTCCCCGACAATGCCGAGCACATCAACCCCAACGGCGGCGCCATCGCCCTGGGCCATCCGCTGGGCATGAGCGGCGCCCGCCTGGTGACCACCGCCCTGCACGAGCTGGAACGCCGGCAGGGACGCTACGCGCTGTGCACCATGTGTATCGGCGTGGGTCAGGGTATCGCCCTGATCATTGAGCGCCTCTGATAGCGCGCACTACAACAATCCCTGCGACCGGAGAAAAGACACCATGAACCAGCGCGTAAAACCCATCGACACCGCCAACCTCGACCACCTGGAAACCGCCAGCATCGACGAACTGCGCGCCTCTCAGCTCAAGCGCCTGCAGTGGAGCCTGAAGCACGCCTACGAGAATGTGCCCCACTACCGCCACTCCTTCGATCAGGCCAGCGTTCACCCAGAGGACATCAAGAGCCTAGAGGACCTCGGCAAGCTGCCCTTCACCACCAAGGCGGACCTGCGCGACAACTACCCCTTCGGCATGTACGCCACACCGATGAGCGAGATCGTACGCATCCACGCTTCCAGCGGCACCACCGGTCAGCCCACCGTAGTCGGCTACACGCAGAACGACATCGATGTCTGGGCCGACGTGGTAGCCCGCTCGATCCGCGCCGCCGGCGGCAGTCGCAACGACAAGGTGCATGTGGCCTACGGCTACGGCCTATTTACCGGTGGCCTGGGCGCCCACTACGGCGCCGAACGCCTGGGTTGCGCCGTCATCCCAATGTCCGGCGGTCAGACCGAGAAGCAGGTGCAGCTGATCCGTGACTTCCAGCCGGACATCATCATGGTGACCCCCTCTTACATGCTCAATATCGCCGATGAGATGGAGCGGCAAGGCATCGATCCACGTGAACTGCCGCTGCGTACCGGCATCTTCGGCGCAGAGCCCTGGACCAACGATATGCGCCTCTCTCTGGAGAAGCGCCTGGGCATCGATGCCCTGGACATCTATGGCCTCTCCGAGGTGATGGGGCCTGGGGTAGGCATGGAGTGCCTGGAAACCAAGGATGGCCCGACCATCTGGGAGGACCATTTCTATCCCGAGATCATCGACCCGATCAGCGGTGAAGTATTGCCGGATGGCGAATACGGCGAGCTGGTGTTCACCACACTCACCAAGGAAGCATTGCCGGTGATCCGCTACCGTACCCGCGATCTCACCCGCCTTCTTCCCGGCACAGCCCGACCCATGCGGCGTATCGACAAGATTACCGGCCGCAGCGACGACATGCTGATCATTCGCGGGGTCAACGTCTTCCCGACCCAGATCGAGGAACGGCTACTCAAGATCGAACAGCTCTCACCTCACTACGAGATCGAAGTCACTCGACAGGGCAACATGGATATGGTGCTCGTGCGCGTCGAAGCATGCAGCAATGACATTGCCCGCGATCCAGTAGCCTGCGAGCAGTTGGGCAAACAACTCCAGCATGCCATCAAGACCTACGTAGGCATCAGCACCAAGGTAGATGTCTGTGGGGTAGATGAAGTCATGCGCTCTGTCGGCAAGGCGAAGCGCGTGAAGGATTTACGCTGATCGCAACCCGACGCCATAAAAACCTTGTTGAACAATAGCTTAATTCAAAACCAACAATAGCGACACAAGATACAAAGGTATAACCACCTTTTTGTGTCGCTTAAAGGTTCAGCCTGCTATGCTTGAGACAAGCAAGACAGGCTTAACCAGAACTGGAGAGTGTAACGATGTCCTCTGAACAGCAGATATCTCTTCAAGAACAGCAGTTTATGGACAAGATCAAGGCTGAAGAGAAGATCGAGCCCAAGGACTGGATGCCCGAGAAATATCGCAAGAATCTGATTCGCCAGATTTCTCAGCATGCTCACTCGGAAGTCATTGGCATGCAGCCCGAAGGTAACTTCCTGACCCGTGCGCCTTCCTTGCGCCGCAAGGCGATCCTGCTATCGAAGATCCAGGACGAGGCTGGTCACGGGCTCTACCTCTACAGTGCCGCCGAAACCCTGGGGATTACCCGTGAGGAGATGATCGAGGCGCTGCAGAGCGGCAAGGCGAAATACGCCTCCATCTTCAACTACCCAGCGCTGACGTGGGCCGACATGGGCGCCATTGGCTGGCTGGTCGATGGGGCCGCCATCGTCAACCAGGTATCCCTGCAGCGCACCTCCTACGGCCCCTATTCACGGGGCATGATTCGCATCTGCAAGGAAGAGAGTTTCCACCAGCGCCAGGGCTACGACATTATGCTGTCCCTGGTCAACGGCAGCCCCGAGCAGAAGGCCATGGCCCAGGATGCCCTGAACCGCTTCTACTGGCCGGCGCTGATGATGTTCGGCCCGCACGACTCCGAGTCGGCACACTCCGCAAAGTCCATGGAGTGGAAAATCAAGCGTGAGACCAATGACGACCTCCGCCAGAAGTTCGTCGACCAGACCGCTTCACAGATCGAGTTCCTGGGGCTCGAGCATCCCGACAAGGATCTCAAGTGGAACGAAGAGCGCGGTCATTACGACAGCGGCGAGATCGACTGGGAAGAGTTTCAGAATGTCATCAACGGCAATGGCCACTGCAATCGCCAGCGCCTCGAGCACCACATCAAGGCTCATGAAGAAGGAGCCTGGGTGAGGGAGGCCCTCGCCGCCTACAACGCCAAGAAGCAGGCCAACAAGTCTAAAGCCGCCTAAGGAGACAACATCATGCAAGACAATGCCCTGGAACTCTTTGAGGTCTTTATTCGCTCGAAGCGCGGCCTCGATCACAAGCATGTCGGAAGCCTGCACTCCGAAGACCATGCACAGGCGCTGGAGTATGCCCGCGATGTCTATACTCGCCGCAGCGAGGGCGTCAGCATCTGGGTGGTCAAGTCATCGGATATCTGTGCGTCTCAGGAAGACGATGCAGAAGACTTCTTCGACCCCAACGACGACAAACCGTATCGGCACGCCACTTATTACGAACTCCCCGATGCCGTCAACAACATGTAACTTCTGAGGAGACCGCGTGATGAGTGACAATATCAAGGACGCGACGCAGGAATATGCAACCCGTCTGGGCGATGATGCCGTCGTCCTGGGTCACCGTATTTCAGAGTGGGTCAGTCGTGGGCCCTTTCTGGAAGAGGACATCGCCTATGCCAATGTGGCGCTGGACTACATTGGCCGCGCGCGCATGTTCTATGGCTATGCGGCGGAGCTGGCCAACGATGGTCGAACCGAGGACGATTTCGCCTACATGCGCGACGACCGCCAGTACCGGAACCTGCTGCTGATGGAGATGCCGCGAGGCGATTTTGCCTACTCTCAAATTCGACAGCTCTTCGTGGATATCTACTACAACCTCCTGCTGCCGAAATTGGCCGATTCCAAGGACGACACGCTGGCCGCCATCGCTGCCAAGGCGATCAAGGAAACCCGCTATCACCTGCGGCGCAGCCGTGACTGGGTGCTGCGTCTGGGCGATGGCACCGAAGAGAGCCATCGTCGCGCACAGGCTGCCGTCGACAGCCTCTGGGGCTATACCCATGAGCTGTTCGATATGGACGAGACCGAGAAGCTCTTGGCCGATAACGGCATCGGCGTCGATACCACCCAGCTTCGCGAAGAGTGGCTGAAGCACGTCAGCGCTATCCTCTCGGAAGCCACTCTGAACGTTCCGGAAGATGGCTGGGCAGTGCGTGGTGGTCGTATCGGTTATCACACCGAGAACCTTGGCCACCTGCTGACAGAAATGCAATTCGTACACCGCTCCTACCCTGGCTGCCAGTGGTAAGTGCAAGGTTGGTAATGGATCATGAGCGAAATCTCGTTGATGCCGGAGGAAGAGTACCACCGGTTACAGCAGCGCAACACTTCCGAAGTAAAAGAGCTCTGGGACTTGCTTGATGACGTCAAGGATCCCGAAATTCCGGCACTGAGTATCTGGGACTTGGGAATACTTCGCGACATCCAGCGGCGGGGTGATTACATCATCGTCACTATCACACCGACGTATTCTGGCTGCCCGGCAATAAACACCATTACCGAAGATATCGAGGCTGCCCTGTACGCCAAGGGATATGAGAGACTCGAGGTAAAGGTAAAGCTATCACCGGCCTGGAGCTCTGAGTGGATGTCCTCCGACGGGCGCCGCAAGCTACGCAATTACGGCATCGCTCCCCCGGAGGATGTCGAGGCCTCCGAGGAGGGCTTGAGCTCCGACTCACAGGCGCTTTGCCCACGCTGTGGCTCGCGCGATACACGGCTCCTCAGTGAATTTGGCTCCACTGCATGCAAGGCGTTGTTTCAGTGCCAATCATGCAAGGAGACCTTCGATTATTTCAAGACAATATAGGCTACGTGATGTCAGACACGAACTTCTATACGCTGAGAATCGCCGACGTCCAGCCGGAGACGGACACCGCTATACGTGTGACTTTTGACATACCCGAGGAGCTGAAGGAAACCTTCGACTTCATTCAGGGACAGTTCCTGACACTGCGAACCAGGATTGATGGCGAGGAGGTCCGCCGCTCCTACTCTATCTGTTCCGGCGTCAAGGATGGCCATATGCGAGTCGGCATAAAGCGCGTCAAGAATGGTCGCTTCTCCAACTATGCCAATGACCATTTCAAGCGCGGCATGGAGATCGATGTCATGCCGCCACAGGGCAGCTTCTATACGCAGCTGGATGAAAACAATGCCAAGCAATACATGTGTATTGCCGCAGGCTCCGGCATCACACCGGTACTGTCGATCGTGAAATCTGTTCTTGATACGGAGCCCAACAGTAAGGTGACGCTGATTTATGGCAACCGCCGCAGCAATTCTGTGATGTTCAAGGATGAGCTGAGCTTCGTAAAGAATCGCCACATGGATCGTTTCCAGTGGCTCAACATCATGAACTATGAAGACCAGGGCGCTGACCTTCTCAACGGAAAGATCGACAACAAGAAGGGTTACGAACTTCAGAAAAGTGGCCTGATCGATATCAAGAACACCGATGAAGCCTTTATCTGCGGCCCCGAGGCCATGATGGCGGAGGTCTCGCATGGCTTTCGCCTCGAGGGCCTGAGCAATGAGCAGATCCATTATGAGCTGTTCGCTAACTCTGCTGCGGACTCCGAGAAAATGCTCGAGAAGGCGCAGCAGCGCATCGCGGAGTATGGCGAGGAGAAGAGCAGCAAGGTGACCGTGGTCGCAGATGGCCGCTCCGTGATGTTCGATCTGGCCACAGTAGGCGAAAACATCCTGGATGCCGGGATCGCCAACGGCATGGACCTTCCCTATTCCTGCAAGGCCGGCGTCTGCTCCACCTGCAAGTGCAAGCTGGTAGTGGGCGAAGTGGATATGGATGTGACCCACGGCCTCGAGAAGCACGAAATCGAGGCGGGCTATGTGCTGAGCTGCCAGGCTCACCCTCTCACCGATGAAGTGACCCTCGACTTCGATCAGCGCTGATGATCGGCTGAGCCACCCTAATCCCTCGATACGCTCACTCCACGCCACGCTCTGGTCACGGTGACGAAGCAAGATCGTCACCGACCCACACTTATTACCGGGAGAACGCTTAATGTCAGTCCTACAGAGTTACATTGCCGGAAAGTGGCTGGGAGAAACGCCAGCCAAGGCACTGCCCAGCGCCATCAACGGTGATACCGTTGCGCATACCCACGAGGAAACCATCGACTTCGCCCAGGCAGTCGACTATGCCCGTTCCACCGGGGTGAAGAGTCTCCTTGCGCTTGATTTCCAACAGCGCGCCGCCATCCTCAAGGAACTGGCTATCTATATCCAGGGCCGCAAGGAAGAGCTCTACGCGACCTCCTATCATACCGGTTGTACCAAGGCCGACTCCTGGATCGACATCGACGGCGGCTTCGGCACCCTGTTCGCCTACGCCTCCACCGGCCGCAAGGAGCTGCCCTCCGGCAACGTGGCCCATGAGGGACCTGTTACCCAGCTCGGCAAGGACAATCACTTCAACGGGACCCATATCCTGGTGCCTCGTCGTGGCGTCTCCGTGCACATCAATGCCTTCAACTTTCCCATCTGGGGCATGCTGGAGAAATTTGCCCCAGCCTTTCTGGCAGGCATGCCGTGTATCTTCAAGCCCGCTACGGCTACCAGCTACCTCACCGAAGCCGCTGTGCGGGTCATCAACGATTCCGGCCTACTCCCCGAAGGCGCGCTGCAATTGATCATCGGCGGAACCGGCGACCTGCTGGACAGACTCGAAGAGCAGGATTTCGTCACTTTCACCGGCTCAGCCAGTACCGCCCTGAAGTTGAAGAGCCACCCCAACATCATGGCCAGGAGCATCCCCTTCAACGCCGAGGCGGACTCCCTCAACAGCGCCATCATGGCCCCGGATGTCACCCCGGAAGACGACGAATTCGATATCTTCGCCAAGGAAGTAGCGAAGGAGATGACCGCCAAGGCTGGCCAGAAGTGTACCGCCATACGCCGGGTGCTGGTGCCAGCCGAGCATCTGGACGCCCTGGCTGAACGCCTCAAACAGCGGCTGAGCAAGATTGCCTTCGGCAACCCCGCCGCTGACGGCGTCCGCATGGGCGCTCTCGCTTCCCATGACCAGCTGAGAGACGTCACGGCCGCCATCGATCGCCTGCTGGAAACCAGCGAGTGCGCGTACGGCCGAACCGAAGGCCTCCGCCCCACGGGCGAAGGAGTGGAGAATGGCGCCTTTATCGCGCCTCATCTGCTGGTCAGCCGCACCCCGATGAACGACGGCGGCGCCCACGACATCGAGGCCTTCGGTCCGGTAGCCACCCTGATGCCCTACAACGGCATCGACGAGGCCCTGGCCATCGCCGCCAAGGGCAAAGGCAGCCTGGTCACCACGCTCACCACCAAGGATCCGGCCATCGCCGCCGAGATGATCCCGGTGCTGGCCGCCCAGCACGGTCGCCTGCAGATCCTGAACGCCGAAGCGTCCAAGGAGTCTACCGGCCATGGCTCCCCGCTGCCCATGCTCAAGCATGGCGGTCCGGGTCGCGCCGGGGGTGGCGAAGAACTCGGCGGCATTCGTTCCGTGCACCACTATCTGCAGCGCACCGCCATCCAGGGCTCACCCACCATGGTCGCCGCGGTGACCCGCGAGTATGTGCGTGGCGCCACGGTGATCGAGAACGATATCCACCCTTTCCGTCGCCACTTCGACGACCTGCAGGTGGGCGAATCTCTGCTGACCCATCGCCGCACCGTCACCGAGGCCGACATCGTCAACTTCGGCTGCCTTTCGGGCGACCATTTCTACATGCACTTCGACGCGATCGCCGCCAAGGAGACCCAGTTCGGCCAGCGCATCGCCCATGGCTACTTCGTGCTCTCCGCCGCCGCCGGTCTGTTCGTCTATGCCGGCGAAGGCCCTGTGCTGGCAAACTATGGCATCGACACCCTTCGATTCATCAACCCTGTGGTCGCCGGCGATACCATCCGTGCTCGCCTGACGTGCAAGCGCAAAATCGATCAGGGCCGAACCTCACCCGAGGGGCACCCCCAGGGGGTGGTCATGTGGGACGTGGCAGTCACCAACCAGAACGACGAGCTGGTGGCCAGCTATGACATTCTGACGTTGGTCGCAAAGCGACAGTAAGTTCACGATACCGGTATTGGGGATTTTGCTGCACTGATCCCCTACCCGAGTGCCTCAGCTGATACGGCATGTCCTGCCAGGAAACATAGCTGGATACTATCACCAAGCGGGTGTCCACCAACGCCGAGATCGGCATGGTGGCACTCGCTTATTCATTTACTGCTGTGTGAGTGGCCCGCCCTAATGGCCGACGACCACTCAGCGCATCCGTCATGGCAATTATTGGCTAACCGCCATGCCACACCGCTCATTCTGCTACTGGCTCACTCTCTTCACCGCCATGAGCCATGAAGCTCTTGGCATTGGGGCAGAAGCCACGACAAGCTTCGGCACCTGCGCCGTTACGCATCGCCTTCCAGCAATGGCCAACCACATCGCAGCGATTGCAGACAGACTCCAGTAACGCCATTTCATCCTCGGCAATAGCAGCGGTGGGCACCTCGAAGGTCTTCATCATCGCCGGCATCAACACTTCGGAGGCCTGGAAGTCGGGCACCCGACGGTCATCGAGAGTCCTGCCGATTGCTTTTTCCAGTGGCCTGTTCAGCGGCTGCTCCAGGTCGCGAGCCAATTCTTCCAGCGCCTCCGGGGCATGGCTGCGAAGTTCACGGACCACACGCTCACCCTGAATGTAATCAGATAACCTTTCCATTGCTGTTCTCCTCATCTGGTGTCAGTTACTGCTCACTTTCAGAGTAGCTCAACGCAGGTCGCCCTGATTTGACTCGAGTCAAATCAGGGCGACTTTTGACACTTAAAAAACATTTATGAGGGAGATTCTTGTATCACTTATGGCTTCCAGCCCAACTTCACGCCCCTCGCATCAGTAAAGCAGGTCAGGAAGGAAGAGCGCGATACCGGGGAGCAGCAGCACCAGCAGGGCGCGAATCGTGCCAGCCACCCAGAACGGCGTCACCCCGCGGAAGATCGTCCCCGTCGCCACATCCGGCAGCACCGCCCTTAGCACGAAGACATTCATCCCCACCGGCGGCGTGATCAGGCTGATCTCGATCACGATCACTACCAGGATGCCGAACCACACCAGGTCATAGCCGAGCCCCGCCACCACCGGGAAGAACACCGGTACCGTCAACAGCAGCATCGACATGCTCTCGAACACGCAACCCAGCACCACATAGATGGCGATGATCGTCAGGATCACCACGAAGGGCGCCACGTTCATGCCGGTGACCAGGTTGAGCAGATCATTGGGCAGTCCAGCTCGGTTGATGAAGTTGGCGAAGATCAGCGCCGTCAGCACCACCGCAAACAGCATCGCCGTGGTACGCACCGTGTCCATCAGCACGTTCATCAACACTCGCGGTGACAGGGAACGGCGCATCAGAGCGATCAGGAAGGCCCCCATGGCGCCGATGCCCGCCGCCTCGGTGGGGGTGAAGATCCCCAGATAGATGCCACCGATCACCAGCACGAACAGCGCCAGGGTGCTGCCCACGCTCTTGAGTGCGGCGATGCGCTCCGGCCAGGGCACCTTCTGCGCCGCCGGGCCCGCGTCGGGGTCGCGCCACAGCACCCACTTGACCGCCCCCAGGTAGAGGAAGATCCCGAGGATGCCGGGAATGAAGCCTGCGGCAAACAGCTCGCGGATACTGGTCTCGGTGAGGATGCCGTAGATCACCAGCATCACGCTGGGCGGAATCAGGATGCCCAGAGTGCCGCCGGCGGCGATGGAGGCCGAGGCCAGCGAGTCTTTGTAGCCATACTTGCGCATCTGCGGCATGGCGACGCGTCCCATGGTGGCGCAAGTGGCAAGACTGGAACCGCAGATGGCACTGAAGCCACCGCAGGCCACGATGGTAGCCATCGCCTGGCCGCCCTTGCGGTGTCCCAGAAAGCCATTGGAGGCCCGGAACAGGGCATCCGACAACCCGGCATGGGAAACGAAGTTACCCATCAAGATAAACAGCGGGATCACCGACAGACCGTAGTCCATGGCGGTATCCACCACCCGCCGCGCCGCCATCGACTCGGCAGCGCTCACGTTACCGGTCAGGTAGTAGAAGCCGGCGAAACCGACGATCCCCATCGCGAAGGCCAGGGGGACCCGCAGGAACACCAGCACCAGCAAAGCCGCAAATCCGTAGAGTGCTTCAGTCATGGTTCCCTCCTGGGCTCAGCGGGCCGCCTCGCTTGACCACCTTGAACCCTTCCAGCAGATACAGCACCGCCCGCGCCAGGGTCAGCAGCGCCGACAGGGCCAGCATGATCGAGATCAGCCCGATCAGGTAGCCGTAGGGAATGCGCAGAAACTCGGTGACATCACCCCACGAAAAGGCCCGTTCGGCCAGGGCCCACACGCGCAGGGACATCACCCAGAGCGCTGCCGTCACTACCAGGTTCACCAGCACTTCCCGCACCCAGATGAACCGAGAGGGAAAGATGGCATCCAGCAGGTCCACGCTGACATGCTCCTGCCGCCAGCACACTACCGGCAGCGACAGGAACACCAGCGCCGCCAGCATCAGCTGCGTCAGCTCGACAGCACCAAGGATCGGCGAGTTGAAGAAGTAGCGGCCGCCCACATCCACCGTGGTCAGCAGCATCATGCCGAAGAGCGTGGCGCCCGCCACCCCCTCCAGCATCAACTGCAGTACACGGCCAATACGAGCCGGGCGCATCGTCAGGGTCTGCATAGTAGAACTCCTGTTGGCGAGGGAGCGTACACCTCGATAGAACGCAAATCCGCGCCATACCGGAAACGTGACAGGTGCCGGTGTGGCGCGGACTCGGGTTCAATATCAGTATGAGTACCTGGCGTATGAATGAAGCGCTTACTTAAGCTCGTCCGGTACCAGGGGAGCCACGGAGTCTTCCTCGGCGGCAACGGCGAGCTGCTCACGGAAGAACTCGATGGCCGCCATCGCATCAACCCCGCGGCTGTCGGAGACCTTGTCGGCCCACTCGGAAATCATCTCATCGCTGATGCCGCGCAGCGTCTCGAGATCCTCAGCTCCCAGTTCGGTGAAGGTGTGGCCCTGCTCCTCGGCGAACTCCACGCCGCGCACATCCATGGTGTCCATCATGTATCCGAACAGCCTTGACAGACGCTCGCCGGAAACAGATTCGATGGCCTCACGATCCTCGGGGGAGATCCTGTCCCAGAACATCGGATTCATGGCGATGGTGAAACTTCCGCGGTAGAAACCGCCATCCACCTTGAGGGTGTGCGGGAAAATCTCGGCTACGCGGAAACTACGCAGGCCCTCGGGAACCAGCATGGCACCATCGATGACACCCTGGGAGCCTGCCTCGTAGACGCCGGTAGGCGGCAGGGCAACGCCGGTCAGGCCGAGAGCCTCGGAAAGGTCTCCCATTACCCCCCCACCGACACGGATACGCTTGCCCTGCATGTCTTCAAGGGTCTCATACTGCTCGCTGCTGAAGATCCAGC
This sequence comes from Halomonas sp. C10-5, assembly GCF_057169305.1. Classification (NCBI taxonomy): domain Bacteria; kingdom Pseudomonadati; phylum Pseudomonadota; class Gammaproteobacteria; order Oceanospirillales; family Halomonadaceae; genus Halomonas; species Halomonas sp. C10-5. Next base: position 72,788 of record NZ_CP175665.1, on the reverse strand, counting down.
CGGGACCGTGGACACCGGCGGCTACCACATCGACGCCACGATGCTCAGCGGCCTCGGCCAGATACTCCTGATGGGTTCGCCAGTATGCGGCTGAAGCATTTTCAGAGGAGAAATCCTCGAAGGTGGGGAATTCAGGCAGCTTGGTCAGCTCGAAGCGGCCCGCGTTATAGCCATGAAAAATCCAGGTGGCATCGGCGATGCCGTCGGCGATGATCTCCATCTGGGAGTCGGGCGGCCCCATATCATGCACCACATTGACCTTGACGCGGCCCTCCGTGGCTTCTTCGATCCATGCTCCCCATGTTGGCCATACCATGGTGTTGATCCCATGATTGGGGCCAGCCCAGGTACTGATAGTCAGCGTGGTCTCGGCAAGGGCAGTAGAGCTCATCACAGCAGCGGTCAGGGTGCCTAGGATCAGGCCTGTAGTCTTGTTCATTGTAAGTATCCTCCGACTTCACGGGGCGAGCGGCACGCGCTCGGTTAGTAGGTGGCTTTCATCCTGTGAACCTGGCGAATGGGCCGGCGAGGCCTGATACAGGCCTAATGCGATACAATTTCTTCAGCTCAGAGCCAAAACAGGAAACACTTCGTGGGATACAATGCCTCGTAATCCTCCACCCCGCAATCCTCACACGACCAATAGATAATACAACTTAAGTATTGCGCCAAAAAAAATGCTTATAATCATGGCATTGCAGATTTCCTGCCAGAAAGAAGAGGCTCGAGATGCGGTAATGGCTTGCAACAAAAACGGCAACATGACCAGTGCCACGTTGCCGACAAGAGGGAATCAGGTAGCGCTGTCCTGGCTTCGCGCCCTAACCGATACGCTCAAGCTGCCGCTCCAGCTTGCTCATGGCATTCAGCAGGTCACGGTACTCGCTGGCACTCAGCGTGGAGACCAGTTCAGACTCCCAAGAGTGAGCATCGGGAATAAGCCCCTCCAGCAACCGCCCCCCCTCCTGTGTCAGATGCAGATCATGGACACGCTGATCGTGAGGTGAGGGGCTGCGCTTGATAAGCCCCCTGTCCTCCAGGGCCTGTATCGCGCGTGATACCCGTGCTTTATCCATGTTGGTATATGCACAAATTTTCTTGGCGGTCAGGTCATCGCAGTGGCTCAGCCATGACAACACTCGCCACTGGGCGACGTTGAGGCCATAACGTTGGGAGTACATACGCTCCAGCTCATCGCTGATGCGGTCCGCCAACTTGTTCAACCTGTAGGGGAGAAACTGATTGAGATCTATCTCTGGCTTGGAATGGCCAGCAGCCTGACTGCTGGCCTTCTCGGTCACTCCTTCCTGTGGCGCACTTTCCTCTATATCCATAGTAATTGCCTAGTAAAGCAGGTCAGGAAGGAAGAGTACGATACCGGGGAGCAGCAGCACCAGCAGGGCGCGAATCGTGCCAGCCACCCAGAACGGCGTCACCCCGCGGAAGATCGTCCCCGTCGCCACATCCGGCAGCACCGCCCTCAGCACGAAGACATTCATCCCCACCGGCGGCGTGATCAGGCTGATCTCGATCACGATCACTACCAGGATGCCGAACCACACCAGGTCATAGCCGAGCCCCGCCACCACCGGGAAGAACACCGGTACCGTCAACAGCAGCATCGACATGCTCTCGAACACGCAGCCCAGCACCACATAGATGGCGATGATCGTCAGGATCACCACGAAGGGCGCCACGTTCATGCCGGTGACCAGGTTGAGCAGATCATTGGGCAGTCCAGCTCGGTTGATGAAGTTGGCGAAGATCAGCGCCGTCAGCACCACCGCAAACAGCATCGCCGTGGTACGCACCGTGTCCATCAGCACGTTCATCAACACTCGCGGTGACAGGGAACGGCGCATCAGAGCGATCAGGAAGGCCCCCATGGCGCCGATGCCCGCCGCCTCGGTGGGGGTGAAGATCCCCAGATAGATGCCACCGATCACCAGCACGAACAGCGCCAGGGTGCTGCCCACGCTCTTGAGTGCGGCGATGCGCTCCGGCCAGGGCACCTTCTGCGCCGCCGGGCCCGCGTCGGGGTCGCGCCACAGCACCCACTTGACCGCCCCCAGGTAGAGGAAGATCCCGAGGATGCCGGGAATGAAGCCTGCGGCAAACAGCTCGCGGATACTGGTCTCGGTGAGGATGCCGTAGATCACCAGCATCACGCTGGGCGGAATCAGGATGCCCAGAGTGCCGCCGGCGGCGATGGAGGCCGAGGCCAGCGAGTCTTTGTAGCCATACTTGCGCATCTGCGGCATGGCGACGCGTCCCATGGTGGCGCAAGTGGCAAGACTGGAACCGCAGATGGCACTGAAGCCACCGCAGGCCACGATGGTAGCCATCGCCTGGCCGCCCTTGCGGTGTCCCAGAAAGCCATTGGAGGCCCGGAACAGGGCATCCGACAACCCGGCATGGGAAACGAAGTTACCCATCAAGATAAACAGCGGGATCACCGACAGACCGTAGTCCATGGCGGTATCCACCACCCGCCGCGCCGCCATCGACTCGGCAGCGCTCACGTTACCGGTCAGGTAGTAGAAGCCGGCGAAACCGACGATCCCCATCGCGAAGGCCAGGGGGACCCGCAGGAACACCAGCACCAGCAAAGCCGCAAATCCGTAGAGTGCTTCAGTCATGGTTCCCTCCTGGGCTCAGCGGGCCGCCTCGCTTGACCACCTTGAACCCTTCCAGCAGATACAGCACCGCCCGCGCCAGGGTCAGCAGCGCCGACAGGGCCAGCATGATCGAGATCAGCCCGATCAGGTAGCCGTAGGGAATGCGCAGAAACTCGGTGACATCACCCCACGAAAAGGCCCGTTCGGCCAGGGCCCACACGCGCAGGGACATCACCCAGAGCGCTGCCGTCACTACCAGGTTCACCAGCACTTCCCGCACCCAGATGAACCGAGAGGGAAAGATGGCATCCAGCAGGTCCACGCTGACATGCTCCTGCCGCCAGCACACTACCGGCAGCGACAGGAACACCAGCGCCGCCAGCATCAGCTGCGTCAGCTCGACAGCACCAAGGATCGGCGAGTTGAAGAAGTAGCGGCCGCCCACATCCACCGTGGTCAGCAGCATCATGCCGAAGAGCGTGGCGCCCGCCACCCCCTCCAGCATCAACTGCAGTACACGGCCGATGCGCGACCATTGTGATACTGAGTTTGTCATGGTGATTTCTCGCCTTGGCTAGCGTATTACTCGCTCACGACCTGATCCGCGATGCTCTCTTCTTCAGCAGCCACTTCCAGTTGGTCACGGAAGAATTCGATAGCAGCCATGCCATCCACTCCGCGCTCCTCCACGGAAGCTGCCCAACCGGCGACCATCTGATCACTGATGTCACGGAGGCTCTCGACATCGGATTCCGGAACTTCGGTGAATGTATTGCCCTGCTCTTCGGCGAAGGCCACGCCGCGGGCATCCACTTCATCCATCATGTGCCCGAAAAGCCGCGACAGGGGTTCGCCAGATACCTCCAGGATCGCCTCACGATCTTCAGGAGATACCCGCTCCCAGAACATCGGGTTCATGGCAATGGAGAAGCTGCCACGATAGAAGCCACCATCCACGGTCAGGGTATGCGGCAGCACCTCAGCTACCCGGAAGCTGCGCAGCCCCTCCTCGGTCAGCATGGCGCCATCGATAACCCCTTGGGAGGCCGCCTCGTACACGCCGGTAGGGGGCAGCGCCACGCCGGTCAGGTCTAGTGCCTGGGCGAGGTCGCCCATCACGCCACCGCCGACGCGAATACGCTTGCCCTCCAGGGCGTCGAGGCTCTCGACCATTTCCCCGGTAAAGATCTGCCCGGGGCCATGCACCCCGACAGCCACGACATCGACACCGCGGTGCTCACCGGCCTCGGCCAGGAACTCCTGATGGGCTCGCCAATAGGCGGCTGAGGCATCCTCTGAGGAGAAGCCCTCGAAGGTGGGGAATTCCGGAAGCTTGGTCAGCTCGAAGCGCCCCGGGTTGAAGCCATGGAAGACCCAGGTGGCATCGCCTATGCCATCGGCAACGATCTCCATCTGCGAGTCGGGGGGCCCCATGTCATGCACCACCTCAAGGGTCACGCGCCCCTCGGTGGCCTCCTCGATCCAGGCCTTCCAGGTTGGCCAGACGATGGTATTGATGCCGTGATTGGGTCCCCCCCAGGTGCTGACTGTGAGGGTGGTCTGAGCCAAGACGGGAGTCGACATGGCGAGAGTGGCGACACCGGCGGCACCCAGTATCAAGCGAGCGGATTTATACATTTTTTCGTGCTCCTGATTCATCAAGGGGGTCGCGGAGAAGCGACAGATGGCGCTTTCCATGGCGGACACCATGCCGGCATAAAGTATCTATCGCAACTAAATTGGCAGCATACACCATTAGACTTAAGTTTAATCAATGCCAAAATATACTGATTACAGTCAATTTTTTAAGCCTCCGATTGGCAAACTCCCCAGTTGTTTCTCAGTCAATGCTGGACATATAGTTTCAGAAGTAACTATGCTGCCGATTCACAAGACGCCAAGCGCGACCCGACGACACCGGAGGAAGCATGAGCAAGAAGTTCGCATCCCACGCCGACACGGAAGAGAAAGAGATCAGCTTCGACAAGCTGGCCGAAGGCCTCTACGCCTACACCGCCGAGGGCGACCCCAACACAGGCGTGGTGATCGGCGATGACAGTGTGATGGTCATCGACACCCAGGCCACGCCGATCATGGCTCAGGACGTGATCCGCCGTATCCGTGAGATCACCGACAAGCCGATCAAGCACGTGGTGCTGACCCACTATCATGCCGTGCGGGTGCTGGGGGCCTCCGCCTACGAGGCCGAGAACATCTATGCCAGCCAGCACACCTACGACCTGATCGTGGAGCGTGGCCAGCAGGATTACGAGTCCGAAGTCGGCCGCTTCCCGCGCCTGTTCAAGGGTGTGGACTCCGTGCCCGGCCTGACCTGGCCGAACATCGTCTTCCAGGAAGAGCTGACGGTCTACATGGGCAAGCGCGAGGTGCGCATCATCCACCTCGGCCGCGGCCACACCAAGGGCGACACCATCGTCTGGCTGCCCGATGACAAGGTGATGTTCTCCGGCGACCTGGTGGAGTACGGCGCGACCCCCTATACCGGCGACGCCTATCACGAATACTGGCCCGCCACCCTGGACCGCCTGCAGGCCATGAAGCCCGAGAAGCTGGTGCCGGGGCGCGGCGAGGCGCTGCAGACACCCGAGCAGTGCCAGGAGGCGATCCAGGGCACCCGCGACTTCCTCGCCGACATGTATGAGAGCGTCAAGGCGGGCAAGGCCGCCGGCAAGTCACTCTCCGAGTGTTACTCCGAGACCTACGCCAAGCTCAAGCCCAAGTACGGCCATTGGGTGATCTTCGATCACTGCCTGCCCTTCGATATCACTCGCTGCTTTGATGAGGCGGGTGGCGAATATCCGGATCCGCGCATCTGGACCGCCGAGCGCGATACCGAGATGTGGCACTCGCTGCAGGAAGCGGTAGAGAAGCAGTAACGGATCAGGGCAACCGCCGATGCCAAGGCATCGGCGGCCTTTCGGGAGCACGCCATGCCAACCACTTACAAGAATCCTGTCTATCCCTATCGACGCCCGACGGAGCTCGACCAGTCATCGACCCGACACTGCCCCGTGGTGATCGTCGGTGCCGGTCCCTCCGGCCTGACCGCTGCAATCGACCTGGCTCAACAGGGCATCGACAGCGTACTGCTGGACGACAACAATACCGTCAGCGTCGGCTCACGAGCGATCTGCTTTGCCAAGCGCACCCTTGAGATCATGGATCGACTCGGCTGTGCCCAGCCCATGCTCGACAAGGGCGTGACCTGGCAGCACGGCCGGGTGTTCTTCCAGGAGCGCGAGGTCTACGACTTCAACCTGCTGCCGGAGGAGGGACACCGCGTACCGGCCTTCATCAACCTTCAGCAGTACTACCTCGAGGAGTACCTGGTCGATCGGGCCGAAGATCTGAAGGAGCACATCGACCTGCGCTGGCTGCACAAGGTCACCGAGGTCGATGCCAAGCCCGAACATACGGCGATCACGGTCTCTACCCAGGATGGTGAGTACCGCCTCACCTGCGACTACCTGTTGGTCGCCGACGGCGCCAACAGCAAGATCCGTGACATGCTCGGCCTGGAGAGCAAGGGGCAGATCTTCCAGGACCGCTTCCTGATCGCCGATGTGATCATGAAGGCCGACTTCCCCACCGAGCGCTGGTTCTGGTTCGACCCGCCCTTCCATCCCAACCAGTCGGTGCTGCTGCACAAGCAGCCGGACAACGTCTGGCGCATCGACTTCCAGCTTGGCTGGGATGCAGATCCGGAAGAGGAGAAGAAGGAAGAGAACATTCGCCCCCGCGTGCAGCAGATGCTCGGCGAAGAGGTCGAGTTCGAACTGGAGTGGGCCAGCGTCTACACCTTCCGCTGCCGCAAGATGGACAACTTCATCCATCACCGGGTGTTCTTCATGGGCGACGCCGCCCATCAGGTCTCCCCCTTCGGCGCACGCGGCGCCAACGGCGGCGCCCAGGGCATCGACAACCTGGCCTGGAAACTGGCGCGCGTTCTCAAGGGCGAGGCGCCAGACGCCCTGCTAGAGACCTACAACACCGAGCGCCAGCACGGGGCAACGGAGAACATCCTCAACTCGACACGCGCCACCGACTTCATCACGCCCAAGAGCCGCGTCAGCCGGCTGTTCCGCGACACTACCCTGGAACTGGCCGAGCAATACCCCTTCGCCCGCAGCCTGGTCAACAGCGGCCGTCTGTCGATGCCCTGCCGTTATGAGGACTCGCCGCTCAATGGGGACGACGATCACAGCTTCCCGAAAGAGTTGCGGCCCGGCAGCCCGGCCAAGGACGCGCCGATCCGGCTCTGCGGCGAGAACGCCTGGTTGCTCAACCAGCTCGGTAACCGTTTCGTGCTGCTGCTGGACGCCCGACTGCCGACCAGCCAGGCAGAGGCGCTGGCACCGGAACTCGAGACCCTACTCGAGTCGCAGCCAGATCTGGACCTGTTAGTCCTGGGGCCGGCTTCCCGGGCACTGAGCGGCCTGCCGCGAACCACCCTGATGGAGGATGCCGATGGCCTGGTCGTCGAGCGCTATGGCCTGGGGCCGGGGGCTGCCTATCTGGTCCGCCCCGACCAGCACATCACGGCGAGATGGGCGGAGTTCCAGCGCAGTGCTGTCGAAACCGCCATCGATCGCGCTCTGGGAAAGCATCTTGTAGAGGAGGCCTCCCCCCATGTCACGGCTTGAGCTGAACCCGAACTTCACCGATCCGGATGCCTTCTACGCAGCCCTGACCGATGCCCATCGGGAGCGCAGCGAGGCAGAAAGCGAACAGATCAACGCGCGACTCATCCTCCTGCTGGCCAACCACATCGGTGAGCAGCAGGTCCTGGAAGAAGCCCTGACCCTTGCCACCCGCGACGCCGATAAAACGCGATAACGGGTCACGTCAAAACAACGAAAGGCACCGAAGAGGACACAGCAATGGCTGAACAACTGAGCTATCAGAACGGTTTTCGCAACCACTTCTCCACCGAGGCCCTGCCGGGGGCGCTGCCCGAAGGCCAGAACTCGCCGCAGAAGTGCCCATATGGGCTCTATGCCGAGCAGCTGACCGGCTCGGCCTTCACGGCACCCCGCCATCAGAACCTAAGAAGCTGGCTCTACCGCATCCGCCCCTCGGTGGTCCAGAGCGCCTACCAGCCGCTGGAGAACCGTCAGGTCCATACCTCACCGCTGGACAAGCCGGCTGCCGACCCCAACCAGATGCGCTGGGATCCTGCCCCGCTGCCCTCCGAGCCAACCGACTTCATCGATGGCCTGCTGACCATCGCCGTCAACGGCGATGCCGGTGCCCAGACCGGTGTCGGGGTGCATGTCTATGCCTTCAACGAGGACATGACCGATCGCTTCTTTTACTCAGCGGATGGCGAGATACTCATCGTACCCCAGCTTGGCGCGCTGCATCTGCGTACCGAGTTCGGTGAGATCGACGTCGCAGGTGGCGAAATCGCCGTGATCCCCCGCGGTATCAAGTTCCAGGTGCGCAAGGGTAAGGGTGTCGATGCCGCACGCGGCTATATCTGCGAGAACTACGGCAGCCCGCTCGAGCTGCCTGGCCTGGGGCCCATCGGCGCCAATGGCCTGGCCAATCCACGCGACTTCCAGAGTCCCGTGGCCGCCTATGAGGACCTCGAGGGCGACTTCTCACTCGTCGCCAAGTTCTCCGGCCGCTTCTGGGAGACGCGCCTGAACCACTCACCGCTGGATGTGGTCGCCTGGCACGGCAACTACGCGCCTTACAAGTATGACCTGGCCAACTTCAACACCATCAACACGGTCAGCTTCGACCACCCCGACCCGTCGATCTTCACCGTGCTGACCTCGGCCTCGGATACCCCGGGAATGGCCAACCTGGACTTCGTCATCTTCCCGCCGCGCTGGATGGTGGCCGAGAACACCTTCCGCCCGCCCTGGTTCCACCGCAACCTGATGAGCGAGTTCATGGGCTTGATCCACGGCGAGTACGACGCCAAGGCCGAAGGCTTCCTGCCGGGTGGCGCCAGCCTGCACAACTGCATGTCGCCCCATGGCCCCGATGCCGAGACCTTCGACAAGGCCTCCAACGCCGAACTGAAGCCGCAACATCTGGGTGATACCCTGGCCTTCATGTTCGAGAGCCGCTATGTCTATCACCCCACCGAGGCCGCTCTCGCCACCGAGTATCGCCAACGCGACTATGTGGATGTCTGGTCGACCCTGCGCTCCAACTTCACCCCAAATCAGCGCTGAGCCAGACCGATGCACCAACGCGGGGCCTTCGGGCTCCGCCCCTGACGAAAGGACCGAATTCGAATGAAACTGGCAACCTTGAAGAAAGGCCGCGACGGCGAACTGCTACTCGTCTCTCGTGACCTCTCCCGTGCGGTAAGTGCCGCCGACATCGCCCCGACGCTCCAGCAGGCGATCGAGGCCTGGGACGCCGTTAGCCCCAAGCTCGAGGCACGCTACACCGAGCTCAATGACGGCAAGGCCGAGGGGGCCTTCGATCTCGACCAGAGTGCCCTGCACTCCCCCCTGCCACGCACCTACCACTGGGCCGACGGCTCTGCCTACCTTAACCACGTCCAGCTGGTCCGCCAGGCGCGCAACGCCGAGATGCCCGAGACCTTCTGGCACGACCCGCTGATGTACCAGGGCGGCGGTGACAAGTTCCTGGCGCCGACCGAGGACATCGAGGCGATCAGCGAGGAGCACGGCATCGACTTCGAGGGCGAGATCGCCGTGGTCACCGACGATGTGCCCATGGCCGTCACTCCCGAACAGGCCGCCAAGCACATCAAGCTGGTGATGCTGGTCAACGACGTCAGCCTGCGCGGCCTGATTCCCGGCGAGCTCGCCAAGGGCTTCGGCTTCTTCCAGGCCAAGCCGGCCTCCGCCTTCTCGCCCATCGCGGTCACCCCGGACGAGCTGGGTGATGCCTGGCAGGAGGGCAAGGTGCACCTGCCGCTGACCGTTCACCTCAACGGCGAGAAGTTCGGTGAGCCCGAGGCCGGTCCCGACATGATCTTCAGCTTCCCGCAGCTGGTGGCCCACGCGGCTCGCACCCGCTATCTGGGCGCCGGCGCCATCGTCGGCTCCGGCACCGTCTCCAACCCGGACCCCGATGGCGGCCCCGGAAAGCCGGTAGCAGATGGCGGCGTGGGCTACAGCTGCCTGGCCGAGGTGCGCATGGTGGAGAAGATCCTCCACGGTGACAGCAAGACCCCCTTCATGCGTTTCGGTGACCGGGTTCGCATCGAGATGTTCGACCGTGAAGGCAAGAGCATCTTCGGCGCCATCGACCAGCAGGTCGTCAAGTACGAATCCAGGTAAGCCAGCGGAGATGCGATAATGACCACGCTCTACGGCTACTTCCGCTCGTCGGCCGCCTACCGGGTGCGGATCGCGCTGAACCTCAAGGGGATCGACTACGACCAGTCACCTGTCAACCTGGTCAAGGGTGAGCAGCGGGAAGCCGCCAACCTGGGGCGCAACCCCCAAGGCATGGTGCCCTCACTGGTCACGGATGCAGGCGTCACCCTGACCCAGTCGCTGGCCATCTGCGAATACATCGATGAGCGCTACCCGGAACCCCCGTTGCTCCCGGCGGACGTCACCGAGCGTGCCCGGGTTCGTGCCCTGGCCCAGGTCGTAGCCTGTGAGATCCACCCGCTCAACAACCTCCGGGTGCTCAAGCACCTGGTAGGTGAGCTCGGGGCGGATGACGAGACCAAGCTTGCCTGGTACCGCCACTGGATCGCCGAGGGCTTCCAGGCGCTGGAGTCCTTACTCACCACCGAGGCCGGAACCGGCGATTTCTGTCACGGCGACACACCGACTCTGGCGGATATCTGTCTGGTGCCTCAGGTGTATAACGCCGAACGCTTCGAGTGCGATCTCTCGGCCTACCCGACGATCCAGCGCATCGTCGCCAACTGTCGTGCCCTGCCGGCCTTCCGGCAGGCGGCACCGGAGGCGCAGCCGGACGCCCCCTGATAGAAACTGGCGGGCCACCGAGCGGGCACGGCATACGGCATGACGCCGTACCGTGCCCGCTTTTACGTCACTACACGACAAGATCAAGGAGGACCCCATGCTCCGGCTGACTTCCCCTGCCACCATCATCGTACTGGCCGCACTGACCGCCCTGGGTCCTCTGGCCACCGACATGTACCTGCCGGCCATGCCGGCCATGGCCGAGGCCCTCGCCACCGGGCCCGACCAGATTCAGCTGACGCTGAGCCTCTACATGGCCGGTTTCGCCATGGCCCAACTGCTGTGCGGACCGATCTCCGACCGCTTCGGGCGGCGCCCGGTGATGATCGCCGGCTTCACCCTCTTCCTGCTGGCAAGCCTGCTGTGTGTCTTTGCCCCGACTGTCGAATGGCTGCTGGCGGGGCGCTTCCTGCAGGCCTTCGGGGGTGCCGCCGGCCCGGTGTTGGGGCGCGCCGCGGTGCGCGACATCTACGGCCCTGTCGAGGCTGGACGTGTGCTTTCCTACATGGCCAGTACCATGGCATTGGCCCCGGCGCTTGCGCCGGTGGTAGGGGCGGGGCTGCTGCTGTTCTTCGGCTGGCAGTCGGTCTTCATGCTGCTGGCGGTCTATGCCGCCATCATGCTGCTGATTCTGGCGCTGCTGATGCCCGAACCGCTGCCACCAGGTCGCCGACAGTCGGTGGCCCCCAGGGTGATCCTGGCCAACTACCGCATGCTGCTGACCCAGCGCAGCTTCGTCGGCTATACCCTGATCAATGCCAGCGGCTTCGCCGGCCTCTTCGCTTTCCTCTCCGGTTCCTCCTTCGTGCTGATCGAATACATGGGGCTCTCCCCCTTCCAGTACGGGGTCGGCTTCATCCTGATCGTGGTGGGGTTCTTCTCGGGCACCCTGTTCAGCGGGCACTACAGCCACCGACTGGGGCGAGACCGGCTGCTGATGCTGGCTACCCTGATGTGTGCACTTGCCGGCACCATCATGGCGCTCCTCGCCTTAGGCGGCGTCCACCAGCCCTGGGCAGTTATCGGCCCGCACATCCTGTTCCTGTTCGGCTTCGGGATCGTGATGCCGCAGAGCATGGCCGGCGCCCTGGCACCGAACCCGCAGTGTGCCGGCTCGGCCTCGTCGCTGTTCGGCTTCCTGCAGATGACCATCGCCGCCCTGGGCGGCGCCCTGGTCGGCCAGTTCCACGACGGCACCTCACGCACCATGGCCATCGCCATCGCACTAGGAGGGCTCGTTTCGCTTGGGGCCTATCTGGCACTCATACGGCAGGGAAGCCGAGCCACAGGCAACTCTCGCGAAGGTTGCCGTCAAGGGTGAACTGAGCGCCTACCAAGCATGGGCTGGTCACTGCGTCCAGCCCAGCTCTTGCTCCACATCGCTCAGGCGCTGTCCCGATCGATGAGGGTTCCCTCCTGCGCCTCCTCGATAGCAGCCATCACTTGACCGACGTCCGCCACGCGATTCGCCAGCGCCAGCGCCAGCTGCGCCAGGAAATGGCGCTCCTCACTTTCCGGGAGCTCATCCAGGGTATTCGCCAGTCGTTCGTAGACCTGCTCGAGATCGGCGAAGGGCAGTGTGGTATCGGTCATGGTCATTCTCCTCCCAGGGCAGTAGTCAGGGTCGCGCTCAACTCGGCCGGATCGAGCACCATCCAGCGGGCCGCCACGTGACGGTCGGGGCGAACCAGGTAGGCGCTGCCGGGCCGCGCCCCATAGCCGGCGAACAGGCTGCCATCCACATCGACGAGGGTCTTCTCGTCACCCGGTGTGCGTGACGCACGCTGCAGGGTGATATCCAGGCCGCGGGAGCGGAGGTCGTCGAGCGTCTGCTCCAGTCCCCCGTCGATACGTCCATCCTCGCTGAAGTGGAGGAGGTTGAAGCCACTGCCGAGATGATCGAGCAGGAAGTCATCATCACCCAGGCGGCGGTTGATCAACGGTGCCCCCGGGGTGGGGCCGGCCTCGAAGGAGGGATCATCGGCCAGGGTCAGCGGGCTCTCCGCGTAGGTATAGGGGGTCACCTGGCGAGGGTTGGCGAAGCCGCTGGCGTAGGCGTTGTGGTAGGCCAGCGCCAGGGCGGCATCGCGCATCAACGCATGGCCGCGGGTGGGCGGCGTCATGAAACGCGTGCTCTTGCCGGCATTGGCGAACACGTCCAGGGTAGCACCGCGCCGCTCCGGGCTGTAGCTGTCCAGAAGCCGATCCGGGGCCTGCCCCTTGAGGATGGCCGCCAGTTTCCAGCCGGCATTGGCAGCATCCGCCAGGCCGTTGTTGAGTCCGCGCACGCCGAAGATCGGCACCAGGTGGGCGCTGTCGCCGATGAACAACACGCGTCCATGACGATAGTCATCAAGCGCCAGGGTGTAGGCCTTGTAGAGGCTCCACCACTCCAGCTCCCAGTCACCCTGCTCGTGCATCACGTCACGCACGACCAGCTCGACCTTCTCACGGATGCGCTCCTCGAGAACTGCCTCTTCGGGGTCTTCGCCCGGCGCCAGCTGATAGTCGATGCGCCAGATATCGTCGGGCTGCTTGTGGACCAGGATGGTGGTGTCGGGCATCGCCTTGGAGTGGAAGAAGGCACGCCTTTCGGTCGGAAAGTCGGACTTCAGACGCACGTCGGCGATCACATAGCGACCCTCGTAGGCCTGGCCATGCAGGGAGAGCCCCAAGGCCTCGCGAATCCGGCTGCGCCCGCCGTCGGCGGCCAGCAGGTAATCGCACTGCAGCCGGTAGTCCCCCTCTGGCGTGGCCACCTCCAGGGTGGCTCCGTCGTCACTCTGGCTGACGCCGGTGAGCCGGCTCTGCCAGCGCATCTCGATCAGATCACTGGCCTGAGCCTTGTCGATCAGGAACTGCTCGATGTACTGCTGCTGCAGGTTGTACATCGGGTAGTAACGCTCCTGATCGGAGTGCGGCATGCGAAAGCGATAGATCTCACGATCACGGAAGTAGGTACGCCCCTGGGTCCAGCCCAATCCCTTCTGCTCGAAGGGCGCATCGACACCAAGCTGCTGCAGGATCTCGAAGCTGTGGCGGGAGATACAGATGGCGCGAGAGCCGTCATTGACGGTGTCCTTGTCGTCCAGCACCACGGAGGCGATGCCGTGACGGGCCAGTTCCAGGGCGGCCGTCACTCCCACGGGGCCGGCACCCACGATGGCTACCGGGTGGCGCACAGCCTCGCCCTCCAGTTCGGGTGGGCGCACAAAGTGGAAATGCGGGTAATCGAAGTAGAGCGAATCGGTCTCTGAGCGTCCGGCGGGTCGCATGGACACCTCCTGCAGGGGTTGGGGTTGTTGTGGTCTGACGTGGACGCAGCGTATCCCCGTGCTACCCTCCCCTCATGTCCCCTTAAAAAGGGGACATCTGAACCTTTCCCCTCGACCATGGTAGTAGCCGACATGTCGACTGGCCTACCCGATAACCAGACACCCGACTGGCCGGCACTCATGGCCATCCTGGCCGACTGTGTGGCCGAGCTCGGCAACGCGTCGTTCGGCGATTACCTGACCGCCCTGCTGCGCAGGAGCCTGGGCGTCGAGCAGTGCATCCTGTTCGCCTATACCCGCGGCGACGCCATGTCGTACCTGCTGGTGGATAACAGCCGCTATCCCAAGGTGGCCGGGCGGCTCGCTCGCCTCTATGCCAGCGGCCTGTTCCGTCAGGACCCCAACTATCCCAGGCTTCGCGAGCTGCTTGAGGCAGGTGATGGGCGAGCGGAGGCCGTACTGATCCCCATGCCCAAGGACATGTCACCGGCCTACCGCAGCCATCTGTTCGCCTTCCCGGACCTGGCCGACAAGGCGTCCATCGTGATCCCTGCCCCCGATGCCATCTACTACCTGAACCTCTATCGGGACCTGGCCCGCGGACCTTTCAGCCGCCATGATCTGGGAGGCTTGCAGGCCCTGACGCCACTGATCGCCAGTCTGATCCGGCGCCACTACCGCCAGGCACGCCCGGCCGCCCTGCCCGCCCGCCACGAGGACGCGGAAGCCCTCCAGACACTCTCCGAGCGCGAGCGAGAGCTCTGTCTGCTCCTTTTACACGGCCATACTCTCAAGACAGCCGCCTCCGAGCTCGAAATAGCCCTCTCCACCGCCGAGACCTTCCGCAAGCGTGCCTACGCCAAGCTTGGCGTGCGCTCCAAGGCTGGGCTGCTGGGGCTGTGCCGACGGGTTTGAAAACAACGGACTCTGCCCAAAACAGGGTTAGCAGTTCGGCGTCTGGTGAGATTCGGAAGAAGCCATCCGCGGCCCCCAAAGCACGAAGGCCCTCGACCGTAAGGTCGAGGGCCTTTTTCATGGCCGCTTCGTTGCTGCGCCAGTCTTACTCTTCTTCGATGATATCCACTTCGGTCAGCCCCTTTTCCTCTCCGGCGGCTTCCAGCTGCTCGTAGAAGTGCTCCAGGGCGGCTTCACCGTCGACGCCCTTCTCGGCTACCGTCTCGGCCCACTGCTCGGGCAGGTCCTCGACCAGGGACATGAAGTGATCGACTTCTTCCTGAGGCAGCTCGATGAAGGTGTTACCCATCTCCTCTGCGAAGGCCATGCCGCGCTCGTCGACCACGTCCATCATGAAGCCGAAGAGTCGAGACAGACGCTCGCCGGATACGGACATCAGAGCCTCGCGATCTTCATCGGAGAGCGATGCCAGAGTGTCGGGGTTCATCACCAGCGAGAAGCTGCCGCGATAGAAGCCACCCGGCATCAGCACGGTGTTGGGCAACACCTCGGAGAGGCGGAAGCTCTTGAGCCCCTCCTGAGTCAGCATGGCCCCATCGATGACGCCCTGGGCGGCCGCCTCATAGGTGCTGGCGGGCGGCAAGGCCACACCGGTCAGGCCCAGGGCCTCGGAGATGTCGGCCATCACGCCGCCGCCGATGCGAACACGGTTGCCGGGCAGATCACCCAGGCCCTCAATGGGCTCCTCGAGGAAGAGGGTCCCGGGTCCATGCACCCCGAGACCGATGACCTCGACGCCGCGATGCTCGTTCAGCTCGGTGAAGTACGCCTGGTGCGTCCGCCAGTAGGCTACAGAAGCAGCCTCCGAGGAGAAGTCCTCGAAGGTCGGGAACTCAGGCAGCTTGGTCAGCTCGAAGCGTCCCGGCATCAGGCCGTGAAAAAGCCAGGTCACATCCGCTACTCCGTCGGCGATCAACTCCATCTGAGCTCCGGGAGGCCCCATGTCGTGTACCACGTTGATAGTGACACGTCCGTCTGTAGCCTCCTCCAACCAGCTACCCCAGGTCGGCCAAACGATGGAGTTGACCCCGTGATTGGGACCCGCCCAGGTACTCACCTGCAACTCGGTGGCCGCGGCACTCTGGAAGGCCCCCAGAAAGAGGGCTGTGAAGGTGGTAATGGTTGCCAGTCTTTTCATTGTCATTTCCTTGCCAGATTGACTGCATTGTTGATGGTGCGAGAGCTGCTGTTA
Source organism: Halomonas sp. C10-5 (assembly GCF_057169305.1). Taxonomy (NCBI): domain Bacteria; kingdom Pseudomonadati; phylum Pseudomonadota; class Gammaproteobacteria; order Oceanospirillales; family Halomonadaceae; genus Halomonas; species Halomonas sp. C10-5. Next base: position 56,773 of record NZ_CP175665.1, on the reverse strand, counting down.
CAAAGCCAGGACCAGGCGTTTCCCCCTGGCTCGCGAACAGCAGCTTATCAGGCTCGTTTGGCTGTCGCGCTCGGCCTGGGTCAGCACCTTGTCACGGTGATCGATCTCGCCCTCCAGTACCTCGATCTGGCAGGAGCCGCACAGGCCCTCCTCGCAGTCACTAGGCACATCGATGCCCGCAGCCCTGAGCGATTGCAAAATGGTACGATCGGCCGGTACTTCAACTGTCAGCTCGGAGTCCGCCAGCTCTACCTCGAAGAGATGTTCACGGCTGGGGTCGAGCTGCGCCCCTCCGGCGGTGAAGTGTTCAACGTGCAGGGAGCCCTCTGGCCAGTGTCCGGTGGCAGCTTCGAGCGCCTCTAGCAACCGCTCGGGACCACAGGCATAAAGCAGGGTGTCGTTGGCTGGCTTCGCCAGCAGGTCGGCCAGGTCAATGCGCCTGCCCTGGTCCTTGGGATAGAGGCTCAACGCCTCACCGTGATCTCGTTTCAGCCGCTCGACGAAAGCCATGCTGGCCAAGCCCCGGCCGGCATAATGGATCTCATACACCTTGCCCAGGGCCTTGAGGCGATCCGCCATGGCAATGATCGGCGTGATACCGATACCCCCAGCAATCAGCCGGTAGCGGCTCGATGACTCATCCAGGCGGAAATGGTTCTTGGGGCCACGCACGTGAAGCTCGACGCCCTCACGAACAGCTTCGTGTACCCAGCGCGAGCCTCCTCGCCCCGTCTCCTCACGCAACACGGCGATATGCCAATCACCACTGTCCACGGGGCCACAGAGGGAGTACTTGCGCGACTCGCCATCGGGCAGCACCAAGTCCAGGTGAGCACCGGGCGTCCAGGCAGGTAAACGTGCACCAGAGGCATCGACCAGTGTCACCCCGAGCACACCATCGGCCTCCGGCTCGGCATGAGTGACAACAAGACGGCGAACGATCGACCGAGCCTCGGGAGCCCCAACGGGGAAGTCATGCTGGCTGGTACCAATTTGGGGGTCGCGACGTTCGGGATTGAGTGCTGGATCCCAGCGCACCCATAGTGCCTCGGGGCCGCGTAGCGACGTGTTGGGAAGGAAGCTGAACTCCTGCTCCTCGAGTTCCAGGTGGGGCAGCCTCCGAGTGAACTCCTCCAGGAAGATACGCATCTCCATGCGCCCCAGGTTCTTACCCATGCACTGGTGGCTACCATAGCCGAAGGTGAGATGGTCCACGGCGTTATCGCGGTAGATATCGAAATCGTCGGGATTCTCGAAGTGGCGCGGATCGTGGTTTCCCGAGGCCATCACCATCAGGATCTTGCCGCCCTCGGGAATGGTCACCCCGCCCACCTCGACATCTCGTGTGGCAATACGCCGCCAGGAAACCATTGACCCCGAGTGGCGAAGGCACTCCTCCGCCGCTGCCGGGATCAGCTCCGGGTTGCCGCACAGCTCGGCCCATACTTGCGGGCGCGAGAGCAGCTGACGGAAGGCATTGGTAGTGGCCAGAGCAGTGGTCTCATGAGCCGCCACGATGATCGCCATCATCATCGAGTGCAGGTAGTTGTCAGTGACCACCTCCGGCATCTCGCGATTCTTCTCTATCATGTCGTACATCCAGCCATGCCCGCGCGGCTGCTGCTGCATCTTGTTCAGCACGCGGCCGGAGTACTGCCAGAACTTGCCGACAGCCTCGGCAACTTCGACCTGCTCCTCCGGCGAGGGGCGCCCCCAGGTGTTCAGGGTGTGGGCGGCTGAGAAGCGGCGCAGCTGTTCCATGTCCTCCTCGGGCACACCGAGGAAGTGCAGCGCCACAGTCAACGGTACCTCCCAGAACATCTCGGCCACCAGATCGGCACGACCACGATCCATGATCGCATCGAGTTTCTCGCGGACCAGGCGCCTGACCATGGGTGCATGAGCCTCCAGTGCTTCAGGAGCGAAGGCATCCAGCAGCACCCGGCGCCGTGCCATATGGGCCGGCTCATCCTCGTTTACCAGGGTGCGATTCATGCCGTAGTCATGTTGCTTGAGGACCTTCAGGGCCTCGTCACTGGGCGGAGTGATCTTCTCCAGAGCAATGGAGGGAGAAAAGGTGATGTTGTCGCGGAAGATCGTCTTGATGTCGTCATACCGACTGACCACCCAGTAGCCCAGCCTCGGGCTCCAGAACACCGGCTCCTGATCCCGAGACCAGCGCAGTGCCTCGGCTGGGTCCAGCTGGTAGGGGCGATCGAAGGGATCGAAGTCAGCAGCTTCTTGCGATATCGGGCACCCATTGGGGGCCAGACTTTCCTGCCGATGGAAGGGACAGCCACCCGCCTCGGGCTGAGCAGGAGAAGTAGAGGCTGAAGTCATGTTGTACTCCGTAGGGGTCGACCTATATTTACTTTTATCGCACACTTATTATCATTAAACGCACAGCAGAAACATAGGCTCCCTCAGTGGCGACGTCAACATCGCCACTCGAGAAACTCAATCTCCCCTGGAACGAGGTAAAACCATGTCCACTACCCTGCAGACACTGGATAGAGGGCTGAAAGCCTTGGAAATCATTGCAGAACAGGATGGGGGACTCAGTGTGGCTGAGCTGGCCGAGCAGTTGGGTGTCCATCGCGCCATTGCCTACCGCATTGTGGCGACTCTGGAAGGTCACGGCCTGGTGGTGCGCAGGACAGAAGGAGGTTTGCGACTGGGTGCGAAGATAGCCCTGCTGGCCGGCCATTTCGAACCCCAGCTCCGGAGGTCCGCCCAGCCTTTCCTGGAGCGCCTTGCCAGGGAGGCGCAAGCGACAGCCTTTATCTCGGTAGCCGAAGGAGAGGAAGCCGTGGTGATCCTGGTTGCCGAACCGGATGCAGGGCTTCTGAGAGTTGGCTACCGGGTGGGTAGCCGCCACCCCCTCTCATGCGGCGCGGCCGGCATTGCAATACTCGCCGGACGGCCTCCCCAACCACACGAGAGCGAGGCAGTACGTACAGCACGCGCTCTAGGCTACAGCCTGACACATGGCCAATTGCAGCGGGGGGCAGTGGGCGTGGCCAGTCCCATCGCGGCGCCTCACCTGCAGAGCAGCGTGGAAGCCTGTGTAGGCGTAGTCGCCATGGAAGACCTTGAAACCGACCAGGCAACCGCTTCAGTGATGGCATGTGCACGACGGCTCGCCGAATCCATGGCGATATAATAATCAAAGCCTCAGCGAACCGAGGCTTTCACGTGCTAAGGATAGCGCTGTCACGCGCCGTTACTTGACTGCTCGACTATCGAACGCCTCGGCGTTGGGGCAGAAGCTGCGGCACACTTCCACATCGGCGCCGGCACGCATGGCTTTCCAGCACTTGCCAACGACTGGGCAGCCGTTGCAGGTTGCACGCATTGCGTCGTATCCCGGGTCGGCGGCCAGTTCCCCATCCTGGAGGCCAAAGCGCTGCATCATCACCGGCATCAGGGTCCTGGCCGGCACGAAACCGAAGGGCTGCCCGTCCTGAAGCTGGCGCGCCATCTCACGCTCGAAGTGGGCATCCAGGGGCGTCTTCAGATCCTCGAGCATCTCGCCGTAGGTACCTGCGGCCTCATGCTGCATGTCCTGAACCAGCCGCGGGGTAGTTGCCCGGTAGCAACGCTCTGACAGACGGGCCCACCACGGCTGGCGGGAAGCATCGGTGCGGGGTGTGGTTGTGGTGGTCATGGCGTCTCTCCTGTCGTGATGCAATGGCATGTGAGGAGTATCGCGGCAGAGCCATGAAAGCGCCTTGACCCAGATCACATAAAGTTTCATATGAAACCATATTCAACAACCGGTGAACCCGCTGGCCCTCGGCGCTACACTAGCGGCCGTCCATTCGCTCCAGCCGAGGCCACGCCGATGAGTCACCACCTGCTCTCCGTCGATTCCCTGTCCCGCGACGATGTCGATCACCTGATGCGGGTCGCCGCCCGCATGGAGCCCATCGCCCAGCGGCGCCAGGTCAGCCGGGTGCTGGAAGGGGCGGTGCTCGGCAACCTCTTCTTCGAGGCCAGTACCCGCACCCGGGTCAGCTTCAACGCCGCCTTCTGCCGGCTGGGCGGCAGCGTCTGCGACACCACCGGCTTCACCTTCTCCTCCATGGCCAAGGGCGAGTCGCTCTACGACACCAGCCGGGTGATGAGCGGCTACTGCGACGCCATCGTGATGCGCCACCCGGAGCTCGGGTCGGTGGCAGAGTTCGCCGCCGCCACCCATGTGCCGGTAATCAATGGCGGCGACGGTCCCGGCGAGCACCCCAGCCAGGCATTGCTCGACTTCTACACCATCGACAAGGAATTCAGCCGCCTGGGCAAGGGCCTGGCCGGCGCCCACGTTCTGATGACCGGCGACCTCAAGTACGGGCGCACCGTGCACTCGCTGATCAAGCTGCTGTCGCTCTATGCCCCCATGCGCATCACCCTGGTGGCGCCGCCGGGGCTGGAGATGCCCAGCCACCTGGTCGACCTGGTCGCCTCCCGGGGGCATCGCATCGAGCAGCGCGACAGCCTGGCCCAGGACTATGCCGACGTGGACGTGGTCTACACCACGCGCATCCAGAAGGAGCGCTTCACCGCCGAGATGAGCGAGGGCTTCAGCCTCTCCCGGGACTTCACCGTGGACCGCGCCTTCCTCGACGCCCGCTGCGGGCGCGACACCCTGGTCATGCACCCGCTGCCCCGCGACAGCCGACCCGAGGCCAACGACCTCGACGTCGACCTCAACGGCGACCCGCGCCTGGCGATCTTCCGCCAGACCGACAACGGCATCCCGGTGCGCATGGCGATCTTCGCCACCCTGCTGGAGGTGGACGACCTGATCGAGCAGGAACTGCGCCCGGTACGCTGGTTCGTGCCGCCGCGCGTGGGCGTTGACGACCCGGCACTGTAAGCAACGCGCACTTTCGCCGCTCTCGCCTATGCTGAGGGATGATCCTTCCCCCTGGCGGCAAGAGGCACCACGACATGAACCTGCACCGCGCCTATCGGCTCCTGGCACTCTTCTACACCGTGCTGCTGCTGGTCGGGGCCATCGCCCTGCTGGCCGGCGGCGGCACCGCGCTGTCGCTGGCTCAGCTGGCCCTGGGGGCCATGGCGGTGGTGGGGTTGTGGGGCTATATCCTCAAGCGCGGCTTCATGAATCCACGCATGTGGCGACCTCTGGCGGCGCTACTGGCGGTGGCGGCCGTGGTGCAGCTGTGGGCGGTGCTCAACCTGTCGCTCTCCGGCGAGCTGCTCACCTGGATGCTGGCCAGCGCGATCTTCTCGGTGCTGCTGGTGGTGATTCTGTATCGCTACGGTGACCGCGACCAGGCCCTCTGGGCCACGCCCGAGGAGCTGGAGGCCGCCCGGCGGCTGGAGGCGCTGCTGGAGGAGGGTAACGGCCCGCTGCAGGCCGAGGCAAGTGACGGGCAGCGCGAGTCGCGGGTCACGGTGACCCGCGACGGCGACGGGTTCCGCGCCAGCGTGATTCGCCGCCGCCACGCCGAGCGCGAGAGCTTCGAGGAGCGCTTCCACCACCCCGCCACCCTGGTGTTCTTCCTGGAGAAGTTCGCCGGCGTCTCGGTGCAGGACTTCACGCGTCCCGACGCCGCCTGAGGCGTCAGCGCTGCACCGGCCCTTGGCCGGGCAGCCCCTCCCGGGCGGCGAACCAGCGCTCGACGATCAGCACCGCGCTGATGCCATCGACGCCCTCATCGCGCCAGCTGCCGCGATGGCCGCGCTCCCGGGCGATCAGCTTGGCCTCGCCGGTGGAGCCGCGCTCGTCGACCATCTCGCAGGGTACCCCGTAGCGGCCGAACAGGCGCTTGCCGAACTTGCGGGCGCGCGTGCTCATCTCCTGCTCCTCGCCCGCCGCGGTGAGCGGCAGGCCCACCACGAAGAGGTCCGGCTGCCACTCCTCCACCAGCCGAGCGACCCGCGACCAGTCGGGAATTCCCTCCCGGGCCGGCAGCGGGTCCAGCTCCCGGGCGCTGCCCAGCAGTTCGTTGCCGACCGCCACGCCGATACGCCGGGTGCCGAAGTCGAAGCCCAGGATCAACCGCTCGCCCTGCCTGGCCATCAACGCCCTCCTGCCATCCGTCGCGTCCGGTTCACGAATGCCCCGCCTCGCGGGTCATCAGGTTGAGGTCGATGCCGAGGATCCCGGCGGCGGCGCCCAGGCGCTGCTCCGGCGGCACCTCGAAGAGGATGTCCCCGCGCCCCTCCACGGTGAGCCAGGCGTTGTCGAGCAGCTCGGCCTCGAGCTGGCCCGACTCCCAGCCGGCACAGCCCAGGCACACCAGGAAGTGCTTGGGGCCGCGGCCGGCGGCCAGCGCCTGGAGCATGTCCATGGAGGTGGTCAGGGCGATCTCCTCGGTGACCTGGATGCTGGAATCCCAGTCGGCGCTCGAGCCGCGGTGCAGGATGAAGCCGCGGTCCTTGTGCACCGGACCACCGTAGTAGACCGGCGCGTTGCGCTGCGGGCTCTCCTCGCCGCCCAGCTCCAGTTGTTCGAAGAGCGCCTCCAGGGTCAGCTCGAGGGGGCGGTTGATGATCACCCCCATGGTGCCCTTCTCGTCATGGTCGCACAGGTAGGCGAGGCTGCCGGCGAAGTTGGGGTCTTCCAGGTGCGGCATCGCCAGCAGGAAGTGATCTTTCAGGCCGAAGTTTTCCACGGATTGCATGAGACTCCCCGGCGGTCCTAACGCACGCCGAAATTGTTGCCTTGGCCGAACCGCCAGACGCGGGTGATGGAGAGCGAGTCCAGGTTGCCCATGCCCGCATCGAAGGGACGATAGGGGCCGGCACCATGAACGGTATCCAGCGCCGCCTGGTCGAGTTCGGAATGTCCCGACGATTGTATCACCTCCGCCTGGCGCAACTCGCCGTCGCGGCCGATCACCACCCGAATGCGCAGCTGCCCCTGGAGATGACGCGGCGCCGGGTGCACGCGATTGCCGTAGGCCTCGACGCGGCGGGTCCAGTCATCGATATAGCGTGCCTCGGCGGCACGCTGGGCGGCCTGACGGGGGGCCGCATGGTCAGCACCGGGCGACTCAGGAGCGAGACCCTGCTCACGGATGCTGCGGGTGGCGTCGGCGAGCAGGTCGCGGCCCGAGGCGGAGGGCGCCGCCACCCGGGGCTCGGCCTCGGCGTCCGCGGCCTGGGGCGCCTCGCGGGGCGTGGGCGGCAGCGGGTTCTCGGCCTCGGCTTGCGCCGCCGGGGGCGCCTCCTCGACGGGGCGCGCCTCGGGGGCGACGCGTTCGGCCGCTTCGGGCTCCGCCGGCGTGGCGGGGTCGACATCCTTGGCCCCCTGCTGCGCCGCGGCGGGGGCCTCCACCGGGGCAGAGCGCGACTCCGCCGGGGCCTCCTCCTGCTCACTGCCGGCGGCCTGCTGGTCGGCCTCGGCGATGGCCTCGGCCTCCACCGGCGCCTCGCTTTCGCGGGTCACCAGCACCACGTCGAGGCTTTTCCGCTCGGCCGGCGGGGTGGCGAACTGCCAGCTGGCCACCACGCCGATCACCGCCAGGTGCAGCAGCAGTGCCAGCGACCAGGCCAGCCAGCGCCGATAGGGCCGGGTGACCGGGGCATACTGGATGGGGTCGCCGGCGATCAGGGACATGGCGGCCTCGCCTCTCAGCCCCGCGCCGCTGCCAGGCGACGCTCGATGGCATCCATCAGCAGGCCGGCGATATCGGTGCCGCGCTGATCATCGATCTCGCGCACGCAGGTAGGGCTGGTCACGTTGATTTCGGTGATGTAGTCGCCGATCACGTCGAGGCCCACGAACATCAGGCCCTTCTCGCGGATCATCGGCTGCACCTGGCGGATCAGCCAGTGGTCACGCTCGGTGAGCTCACGGCTCACCCCGGTACCACCGGCGGCCAGGTTGCCGCGGGTCTCGCCGGCCATGGGCACCCGGGCCAGGCCATAGGGTACCGGCTCACCATCTACCAGCAGGATGCGGGTGTCGCCATCCCTGATCTCGGGCAGGTAGCGCTGGGCCATGATCTGGCGCTGGCCGCGCTCTGTGAGAGTCTCGATCACCGCGCCCAGGTTGCGCCCCTCGGGGCCGACGTGGAAGATCCCGCTGCCGCCCATGCCATCCAGCGGCTTGAGAATGACGTCCTGATGTTCGGCATGAAAGGCGCGCAGCTCGGTCTCGCTGCAGGAGACCAGGGTCGGGGCACAGCACTGGGGGAACTGCTGAGCGAAGAGTTTCTCGTTGCACTCGAGCAGCGCCCGGGTGGGGTTGACCACCAGCACCCCCTCGCGCTCGGCGAAGCCGAGCAGATGCACCGCATTGAGGAAGTCGGTATCCACCGGCGGGTCCTGGCGCATCAGGATCACATCCAACTCGGCCAGGGGACGCGGCGAGGGCTCGCCCAGGTCATACCAGTGACCGGGGTCGCGATGCACCTCGAGGTCGCGCATGCGCCCGAAGGCTCGCCCATCACGCAGAAAGAGATCACCGGGTTCGAGATAGTGCAGCGAGGCACCGCGATCCCGGGCGGCCCACAGCAAGGCCAGGGAGGTGTCCTTCTTGTAGGTGATGTCCGCGATGGGGTCCATCACCACGCCGATCTTCAGCGCACGTTCGCTCATGGGGTCGGGTTCCGGTCGAGAGTATGAATAGAGCCAGTATGCCGCAGGGGCGCCGTGCGGACCAAGCCACGGCCCTTGACAAAAGTAACACATGTTACCAATACTGTTTCATGTGAAACCAACCGGAGAGTCACAATGATAAAGCTCGAGCAGATTCACCATGTCGCCTACCGCTGCAACGATGCCAAGGAGACCGTGGAGTGGTATCAGGACAAGCTCAATATGGACTTCCTGGTCGCCATCGCCGAGGACCGCGTGCCTTCCACCAAGGAGCCGGACCCCTACATGCATCTCTTCCTCGATGCAGGCAACGGCAATATCCTGGCCTTCTTCGAGATCCCCAACTCTCCTCCGATGGGGCGCGACCCCAATACCCCTGACTGGGTTCAGCACATCGCCTTTCGAGTCGCCGATGAGGAGGCCATGATGAACGCCAAGGAGCAGCTTGAAAGCAAGGGGGTTGAGGTGATCGGGCCTACCGAGCACGGCATCATCCGCTCCATCTACTTCTTCGATCCCAACGGACACCGGCTGGAGCTCACCCATGTGACCGGGACCGAGGAGCAGATGCGCCAACTCAAGGAAGTGGCACCGGCCATGATCGAGGAGTGGTCACAGACCAAGCGCGCACCAAAGCACGCCGCCTGGTTGCACGAACAGGAGTTCAACGGGCTGGATTGAGCGTTTCATCCAGCAACTCTCGGGAGCGCGCCAGCAGGCGATCCATCAGACAATAGAACTGCTCGCGCTCCTCCTCTGATAGCACCTCGAGCAGTTCCGCCTCCACGGCCAGCACCCTAGGTACGATCTTCTCATAGTGCCGATACCCCGCTTCGCTGAGCCGCAAGCACATGCGCCGACGATCACCTCCATCTTCGGCCTGCTCCACAAGCTGCTTTTTACTTAGCCGTGCGACGGCACGGCTAACCTGCATCTTTTCCAGATTGGCGTGTTCTGCCACCTCTCTAGCGGACCAGCCGGGACACTCGGCGAGAGTTGCCATCACTCGCCACTCGTGGTGGCTCAAGAGGAAAGGCTCCAGGTAGCGCTGCCCAACCGCCGTGCTTACCGCTGACTGAAGATTGGCTAGTCGGTAGGGAAAGAAGTCGTTCAACCGCAACAAGGGATCGCCTTCCGACACGCCTTACGCCCCCTTTACGCCCGGCGCCAGCCGGATACCGGTCGGCTCCAGGGTGATCAGCCGACGCTTGTAGAGGCGGCCGATGGCCTGCTTGAAGGCGTTCTTGCTGACCCCCAGGCGCGCCTTGATCTCGGCGGCGTCGCTCTTGTCGCCCAGCGGCAGGTAGCCGCCACTCTCGCGCAGTGCCTTGAGCACGGCCTCGCCCACCACATCCAGGCGCGCCTCGCCCGGGGGCAGCAGCGAGAGGTCCAGGCGGCCATCGTCGCGCAGGCGCTTGATGTAGCCGGTGACGCGCTGGCCACGGCGCAGCGGCCGGGTCAGGTCATCACGATAGAGCACGCCCCAGAAGCGATGGTTGACCACCGCCTTGAGGCCGAGGTCGGTCTGCTCGGCGATCACCAGGATCACCTCATCGCCGGCGGCGAGCCCCTCGGCCTCATCAGCGACGAAGCGTTCCAGCTTCTGGGAGGCCACCGGCCGCCCCTGCTGGTCCGTATAGATTCGCACCAGCACCCGCTTGCCGACGCTGGGGCGGAAGCGCTGCTCCCCGTAGGGCAACAGCAGGTCGCGGGGCTGCCCCCAGTCGAGGAAGGCACCGGTGTCGTTGACGGTGACCACCTCCAGGTAGGCCACCTCGCCAACGTCACACCTCGGCGCCCGGTAGCGTCGCCCGGCAGCGGGGCGCGGCGTGCGCGGTTCACGTGAATCGGACATGGAGGGCTCCCTGAAAATTGGATGATGCCACCGGGGTCTGACTCCGTGGCGGAGGAAGGGCGGCGTTCGTCGGCGGCGATGGATACGGAAGCGTCAGCCGTTCCCGTCGAGGTCCCCGAAACGGTACTGCAGCAGGCTGAGCGCCACCACCGGGGCGGTCTCGGTACGCAGGATGCGCGGCCCCAGGCAGAGCGGCGCGAAGCCGGCCTCGCGGGCGGCCACGACCTCGCCCTCGGCCAGCCCGCCCTCGGGGCCGATCAGCAGCGCCACGCTCGTGGGCACCGACTGCTGTGCCAGTGCCCCGGCGCTATCCGGATGCAGCACCAGGCGCAGCGTCTCGTCGCGCCCGGCCAGCCACTCGGCCAGGGCGAGTGGCGGGTTCACCGCTGGCACTACGGCGCGTCCGCACTGCTCGCAGGCGCTGGCCGCTACCGCCTGCCAGTGGGCGAGTTTCTTCGCCTCCCGCTCCCCCTTGAGGCGCACGTCACCATGCTCGGTGTAGAGCGGCGTAACGGCGGCCACGCCGAGCTCCACGGCCTTCTGGATGGCATAGTCCATGCGATCGCCCTTGGAGATCGCCTGGCCCAGGTGCACCGCCAGCGGCGACTCGGCGGTGCCGGACGCCACCGACTCGATACGCGCCACCACCCGCTTGCGCGAGGCCTCCACCAGCACCGCACTGGCCTCGAGGCCCGCACCGTCGAACAGCCGCAATGCGGCCCCCTCGCCCAGGCGCAGCACGCGAGCCACATGGCGGGCCGGCCCCTCGGGCAGAACGACGTCGCCGCCGACACGAAGGTCGGCGGCGACGTGGATACGCGGCGATCTCTTGATCATGGCTTGATCTTCACTTCAGGGCCACGGTGCTGCGTTACTGGGTCGTCTCGGCGCCCTGGGCCTGCTCGGCCTCGCGCTGCTTCTTGCGCGCGTAGATCGCCTCGAAGTTGACCGGCGCCAGCATCAGCGGCGGGAAGCCGCCACGGTTGACCAGGTTATCGATGCACTCGCGGGCATAGGGGAAGAGCACGTTGGGGCAGAAGGCGCCCAGGGTGTGGTCTAGCTGCTCGCCCTCGATGCCGGTGATGCGGAACAGGCCGGCCTGCTCGAGCTCGGCCAGGAAGGAGGTGGTTCCCTCCTCGCTGTGGGTCACCTGGGCGGTGACCTTGATCACCACCTCATAGAGGCCATCACCCACCTTCTCACTGGTGGTATCCAGGTTCAGGCCCACCTTGGGCTTGAAGGGCTGCTGGAACACCGACGGCGAGTTGGGTGCCTCGAAGGAGATATCCTTGACGTAGATGCGCTGCACGGCGAACTGCAGCTGCGGCTTGTCCTGCTGGCCGGCGGCCTGGCCGTCGGCGCCCGGGTTGTTCTCTTCCGCCATGGGAAAGGTCCTTTTGTACGATAGGAAATGCTACTTCTTGACGACCGGCAGGCCATCGGCCTGCCACTGCATCATGCCGCCCTTGAGCTTGAGCACCCGAGAGTAACCGGCCTTGGAAAGCTTGGCCACGGTCACGCCCGCGGACTGGCCCGTCTTGCAGGCCACGATGATCGGCTTCTCCTTGACCTTCTCGAGTTCGCCCATGCGCTCGTCGATGCGGCTCTGGGGAATGTTGCGGGCGCCGGCGATATGGCCAGCCTTGAAGTCGCCGGCCTCGCGGGTATCCAGCACCACCGCGTCCTCGCGGTTGATCAGCTGGGTCGCCTCGCCGGAGGTCACGCCGTTGGAGGCGCTGTTGCGCGCCTCATAGAGGACCCAGGCAGTCAGCACCAGGAGGAAGGCGCCCACCAGCAGCGGGTGGTTCTGCACGAATTCAAACAGCTGATCGATCATGGGTGCGAAAACTCTCGTCTCGGTGCACGGAAACAGGGGCGCGACTGGCGCGCAGCGGGCGCCAGTATACACGAGCTGGGCGCCGACAAATCAGGCCATCCCCAGCGATTCGCCACGGATGTCGAGCGCCGGGGAGCCATGACGCACGATGCCGCCTGCGATATGATGCCGCAAGACGATTCCTGCCGCGACCCCGAACGCCCGGCGTCGAGATCTTCCGGTTACAGCCGCCAACCGGGCCGGGTCGCGTCTATCCAGCTTCGAGGACACTCGCCATGACCGCCACTCCCCCGCGCCCCGTCGCCCTGATCATCCTCGACGGCTACGGCCACAACCCCGACCCGGCCAACAACGCCGTGGAAGCCGCCAATACGCCGGTGATGGACCGCCTGTGGGCCGAGCATCCCCACACCCTGATCCATACCGACGGCCGCCACGTCGGCCTTCCCGACGGCCAGATGGGCAACTCCGAGGTGGGCCACATGAACCTCGGCGCGGGGCGGGTCGTCTACCAGGACTTCACGCGCATCACCAAGGCCATCGAGGATGGCGACCTGGACACCAACGCCATCCTGACAGCGCCCATCGACGCGGCCGTGGCCGCGGGCCGGGCGGTGCACCTGCTGGGCCTGCTCTCCCCGGGCGGCGTGCACAGCCACGAGGAGCATATCCTTGCCGTCGCCGAACTGGCGGCCCGCCGCGGCGCCACCCGCATCTTCGTGCACGCCTTCCTGGATGGCCGCGACATGCCGCCCCAGAGCGCCCTGGCCTCCATCGAACGCACCAATGCGCGCCTCGCCGAGCTGGTCGGCGCCGACAACGGCTTCGTGGCCTCGATCATCGGCCGCTACTTCGCCATGGATCGTGACAACCGCTGGGATCGTGTCGAGAAGGCCTACCGCCTGCTCACCGAGGGCGAAGGCGAGCACGTGGTCGCCGGGGCCGAAGCGGGGCTGCGCGCCGCCTACGAGCGCGGCGAGACCGACGAGTTCGTGGCCGCCACCAGCGTGCGCCCGGCGGGCGTGCCGATCACCCTCGAGGAGGGCGACGCCGCGCTGTTCATGAACTTCCGCGCCGACCGGGCCCGGGAGCTGACCCGGGCCTTCGTCGATGAGGGCTTCGATGGCTTCACGCGCCGCGTGCATCCCCGGCTCGCCGCCGAGGGCCTGGTCACCCTGACCCGCTACGCCGCCGACATCCCCGCACCGGCGGCCTTCCCGCCGGTGGCGCTGCACAACACCCTGGGCGAGGTCATGGAGAGCCGCGGGCTGACCCAGCTGCGCATCGCCGAGACCGAGAAGTACCCCCACGTCACCTTCTTCTTCTCCGGCGGTCGCGAGGCGGAGTACCGGGGAGAGGAACGCATCCTGGTGCCCTCGCCCCGGGACGTGAAGACCTACGACGAGAAGCCCGAGATGAGCGCCCACGAGGTGACCGACCGCTTGGTGGAGGCCATCGACTCGGGCCGCTTTGACCTGATCGTGTGCAACTACGCCAACGGCGACATGGTCGGCCACACCGGCGACTTCGACGCCGCCGTCAAGGCCATCGAGACCGTCGACGGCTGCGTGGGCCGGGTGGTGGAGGCGATCCAGCGCGCCGGCGGGGCCTGCCTGGTCACCGCCGACCATGGCAACGCCGAGCAGATGGTCAATCCCGAGACCGGCGCCCCCCAGACCGCCCACACCACCTTCGAGGTGCCGCTGATCCATGTCGGCGAGCGTTCGGTGCGGCTGATCGACGACGGCAGCCTGTGCGACATCGCCCCGACCCTGCTGGCGATGATGGACCAGCCGATTCCCGAGGAGATGAGCGGCCACGCCCTTGTCGAGTTCGACTGAGCGGACGGATGGCCAGGCCTGCCGCTTCCCTCGGTACGCTGCTGCTGATGCTCTGCCTGGCTGGACCGCTTGCGGCCCAGCCCAGCGAAGAGGCCGTGCAGGAGCGTCTCGATGCCATCGGTGAGGCCATCGAGGAGGCCGGCCAGCGCGTATCGGCGACCCGCGAAGCCCGCGACGAGGCGGCGCGCCAGCTGGAGGCGATCGAGACGTCGCTGGCCGCCACCCACCGGCGACTCGATGAGCTCCAGGCCGAGCGACGCGAGCTGGGTGCCGAGATGGAGACCCTCCAGGCGCGCCGCGACGAACTCGAGGCCGAGCGCGCCGCCCAGCTCGAGGCCATCCATACCCAGCTCGACGCCCTCTACCGCCTGGGCCGCTCGCCCCAGCTCAAGCTGCTGCTCAACCAGGACGATCCGGCGCGGCTGGATCGCCTCCAGCACTACCTGAACCACCTGGCCCGGGCTCGCCGCGAGCGACTCGACGAGCTGGCGCGCCTCGATGCGGCCCTGGCCGAGACCCGCCTCGAGCTCGAGGCTCGCGGCGAGCGCCTCGACGCCCTCGCCGCGGAACTGGCCGAGCGCAGCACCCAACTGGCCGAGCAGATGCGTGAACGCGCCACCCTGGTCGCGGAGCTGGACAGCCGTCACAGTGGCGAGGCGGCCCGGCTCGCCTCCCTTGAGCAGGACCGCGAGCGCGCCGAACAGGTACTGCGCGAGGTGCAGGAACAGCTGGCCCGCCTGCAGCGACCACCGCCCTCCACCGCCATCGAGCGCACCCGGGGCGAGCTGCCCTGGCCGATCCAGGGCAACATCGCTTCGCGTTTCGGCGCCGGCGATGCGGTGCACCACAACGGCATCCTCATCCTCGCCGCCGAAGGCAGCCCAGTGCGCGCCGTGCACGCCGGCCGGGTAGTCTTCGCCGACTGGCTGCGCGGCTTCGGCAACCTGCTGATCATCGACCACGGCGACGGGGTGATGACCCTCCACGCCCACCTGCAGCACTTCACGGCTCAGGTTGGCCGCCCGGTCTCACGCGGTGAGGTGATCGGAGCCGTGGGCATGAGCGGCGGTCAGCAACGCCCGGCGCTCTACTTCGAGGTGCGCCGCGGCGGCGACCCCATCGATCCCCAGTCATGGATCGCCCGCCGCTGAGCGTCGCTTTCCATGCACGCCGGCGGCGGGCTATGCTGGTCGCTCACCGTTCCGGAACAGCGGAGTTCGCATGCACCCAGCGCTTCCCCACTCGGGCAGGTCTCCCCGCTCACGTTCCCCCCGGCGCCTGCTGGCCGGGCTGCTGCCGCTGACCCTGCTGGCGCTGCCCCTGGCCCTGCTGTCACTGCCGGCATCGGCCCAGAGTGTCGATGACGAGCTGCCGGTGGCCGAGATCCAGACCTTCGCCGAGGTATTCGAGCGCATCAAGCGCGCCTACGTCGAGGAGGTCGATGACGCCAGCCTGCTGCGCAACGCCATGCGCGGCATGCTCAGCGAGCTCGATCCGCACTCCGCCTACCTCGACCGCGAGGCGTTCCAGAGCCTGCGCGAGTCGACCGAGGGGGAGTTCGGCGGCATCGGCATCGAGGTGGGCATGGAGGATGGCCAGCTGACGGTGATCACCCCCATCGACGATACCCCGGCCTCGCGTGCGGGCCTGCAGGCCAGGGACCTGATCCTGCGCATCGACGACACCCCCACCGAGCGCATGTCGCTGCAGGAGGCGGTGGAGCTGATGCGCGGCGAACCGGGCAGCGATATCGAGCTGACCATCATGCGCCAGGGCGAGAGCTCGCCGCGCAGCGTCACCCTGACGCGCGAGAACATCCGCACCGAGAGCGTGAAGAGCGAGCTGCTGGCCCCCGGCTTCGGCTACCTGCGCGTCAGCCAGTTCCAGACCCGCACCGGCGACCAGGTGAGCGAACATATCCGCCAGCTGGAGCGCGACGGCGACCTCGACGGCCTGGTGCTCGACCTGCGCAACAACCCCGGCGGCGTGCTGCAGGCCGCAGTAGCGGTGGCCGACGCCTTCCTCGACGAGGGGCTGATCGTCTATACCGAGGGCCGCCTGCCGGATACCGAGATGCGCTTCTCGGCGAACGCCGGGACCGCGGCCCCCGATGTCCCTCTGGTGGTGCTGATCAACGGCGGCAGCGCCTCGGCGGCGGAGATCGTCGCCGGCGCCCTCCAGGACCAGCGCCGCGGCGTGGTGATGGGCACCGAGAGCTTCGGCAAGGGGTCGGTGCAACAGATCATGCCGCTGGGCAACGGTGAGGGGCTCAAGCTCACCACGGCGCTCTACTTCACCCCCGGCGGACGCTCCATCCAGGCCCAGGGCATCGAGCCGGATGTCCGCGTGGTGCGGGGGCGAGTGGAGGTGACCGAGAATGGCCGTGGGGTCCGCGAGGCCGATCTGGAGGGCCACCTCGGCTCGCGGGACGCCCCACGGGAGAGAGCCGAACTGAGCGAGCGGCTACGCGATGACTACCAGCTAGGCGAGGCCCTCAACCTGCTCAAGGCCCTCGACGTGATTCGCCAGCGCGACCGCTGAACGGCTTCCCCGGTCAGCGGCAGCTGGCAGGCAGCCGGCCACGCTGGCCGGTGGCCTGCTGCAGCAGCAGCCGCTTGAGCGGGACCAACCGATCCACGCCACTCATCCCCAGGTTGCGCGCCAGTGACAGTGCCGGGTGGCGCGCCCCGAACAGCAGGCGGAAGCCGTCCATCAGCGCCAGCATGCCGGCGTTGTCGCCGCGTCGGCGGCGGGCATAGCGCGCCAGCACCCGCTCGTCACCCAGCAGCACGCCGCGCTGGCGTGCCGCCAGCAGCTCCTCGGCCAGCACCGCGGCATCCATCAGCCCCAGGTTGACGCCCTGGCCGGCCAGGGGATGGATGCCGTGGGCGGCGTCGCCCACCAAGGCGAAGCCAGGCAGGGTGTAGCGCTCGGCGTGGCGCTGCACCAGCGGGAAGCCCACCGCCTCATCCAGCACCGTCACCTCCCCCAGACGGTGGTCGATGGCCGCCGCGAGCGCCTCCCCCAGCGCCTCGCGCTCGAGGCCGGCCAGGCGCTCGGCCTCGGCGGGTGACGTGGACCAGACGATGGAGCAGTGCTGCTCGTCCCCGTCCACCGCCAGCGGCAGGAAGGCCAGCGGTCCGCCGGGCAGGAAGGCCTGCCGCGCCACTTCGCCATGGGGCGCCGCGACGCGCACCGTGGTCACCAGGCCCACGTGGCCGGTGTCGCGCTCGCTGACGGCGATGCCCGCCAGGTTGCGCAGCGGCGAGCGGGCGCCATCCGCGGCCACCACCAGGGGGGCACTCAAACGCCGACCGTCGGCCAGCAGGACGCGCCGTTCCCCGGCACCGCCCTCTAGCCCTTCGACCCGGGCCCCCAGGCAGAGATGAACCGAGGGCAGCGCCACCAGGCGCCGCTCCAGAGCCGCCAGGGTGACGTCGTTCTCGACGATATGCCCGAGCACAGCCAGGCCGGCCTGGTCGGCGGAGAAGTCGACCTCACCGCTGCCCTCGGCGTCCCACACCTGCATGTAGCGGTAGGGGCTCACGCGCCGCGCCGCCATCCACGGCCAGGCACCCAGCCCCTCCAGCAGCCGCTGCGAGACCGGCGTCAATGCGCTCACGCGGCGCGCCGACCGACCACGCCCCACTGCCTCTGGGTCCAGCAGGGCCGGCCTGGCATCCACCAGGGCCACTTCGACCCCCGCCTCGCCGAGCAGCACCGCCAGCGCGGCCCCCACCATGCCCCCGCCGACGACGATCACCTCATGGTGATCTTCCCCCGGGCCGGTTGCCCTCTCCCCGCCTTCATCCCTCATGCCTTTGCTCCCTCTTGCATCCTCATGCTCCTGCTGTGCGGCACTCATCTCTCCAGCCCTCACCTCTCCAACCCCATGGCGCGCCTGGCCAGGTCACGTCGCAGCGGACCGGCCAGGTTGAGGCCGATCAGCCCGGCGGCTCGTGCATGGCCGAGCAGCCGGCTGTCGATGCCGAACAGTCTCACCAGGCCGTCGCTGAAGCGGATCACGTTGCGACGGTCGGCGTCGCGCCGGGCATCGAACGCCTCGAGCACCCCGGCATCACCGACCGGCCGTCCCACCGCCAGTCCCGCCTCCAGCGAGGCCACCAGGTCCATGACCCCGCGTAGCGCCAGGTTGAAACCCTGGCCGGCCACCGGGTGCAGGGCATGGGCAGCATTGCCCAGCACCGCAAGGCCCGGCCGGGTCGTCTCACGCGCCGTGACCAGACTCAACGGGTAGGCGTAGCGGCTGCCCACGCGCCGAAAGCGACCCGCGCGGTCGCCGAAGGCGGCCTGCAGCTCGGCCAGAAAGTCGCCCTCCGCGAGGGCCAGGCGTCGCCTTTCCTCGCCCGCGGCGTGGGTCCACACCAGCTCCATGGTCTGCCCGCGCAGCGGCAGCAGGGCGATCGGCCCCTCGCAGGTGAAGCGCTCCCAGGCGACCCCCTGGTGGGGGCGGCTCGTCTCGACGCTGGCGATCAGCGCCACCTGGTCATAGGGCCGGGCATCGCTGGCGATGCCCAGGCGCTCCTTGAGCCCCGAGCGCCCGCCATCGGCCAGCACCGTGAGACGGGCCTGGAGGTTGGCACCAGAGTCGAGCGCCAGGCGATACCCCCCCTCGGCCGGCTCGATCGTCTCCACCCGGTCCGGGCAGTACCAGGCCAGCGGCAATCCCGTGAGGCGCCGGTGCAACACACGCCCCATCCAGGCATTGGGGACCACATGGCCCAGCGCCTCCACGCTCAGCTCCCGGGCATCGAGGCGGGTGGCACCGAAGTGACCGCGCTCGCTGACATGGATGCGGCGGATCGCGGCGGCCTCCTCGGCCATCTCCGGCCACACCCCCATGTCGGTGAAGTGCAGGGCGGTCCCCAGGGAGATCGCGCTGGCCCGGGCATCGAAGCTGGGCTGCCAGGGGGCGGAGGCCAGGTCGAGGATAGGCGACGCCTCGATCACCGCCACCGATAACCCGTGCCGCTCGATCAGCGGTGCCAGTGCACAGGCCAGGCTGGCCCCCACCAGTCCGCCACCGACGATGGCGATATCCACCGTCTTCGTGCCCGATGCTGTACCAGGCGATGTTGTACCGGGGCTCATGGCGCCACCTCAGCTGAATATTTCATAATGTACGTTACATAAAGAAAGCAGCAGGCTTGATGAGGCGATCACTTCCCAGCCATCAGTGCCTCGATAGACTCTACCGATTTCGGGACGGAGGCGGTCAGCACCTCATGTCCCTCGTCGGTCACCACGACATCGTCCTCGATACGAATGCCGGTGCCACGCAAGGCCTCGGGTATGTCATCGTCGGCGGGTATGTAGAGCCCCGGCTCCACGGTGAGGACCATGCCCGGGACCAGCGGCCGGGGTTCACCATCGCGGCGATAGAGCCCCACGTCATGGACATCCAGCCCCAGCCAGTGGGAGGTGGAGTGCAGGTAGAAGCGCCGGTAGCTCTCGTCATCGATGCGCGCCTGCACCTCGCCCTCGAGCAGCCCCAGGTGGATCAGCCCCTCGGTCAGGCCGCGCACCACCTCGGTGTGGATCGCCGCCAGGGTGGTACCGGGGCGCACCGCGGCCACCGCACGCTCCTGAACGCCCAGCACCACCGCGTAGAGCGCCCGCTGGGCATCGCTGAAACGGCCATTGACCGGAAAGGTACGCGTGATGTCGCCGGCATACAGCTCGAACTCGGCCCCGGCATCGATCAGCACCAGGTCACCGTCCTTGAGTGGGGCGCGATTCTCGATGTAGTGCAGCACACAGGCATTGGCGCCGCCACCGACGATGCTGGCATAGGCGGGACCGCTGCCGCCTTGCCAACGGAACTCATGCTCCAGCTCCGCCTGCAGCTGGTACTCCTCGAGTCCGGGGCGCGACGCACGCATGGCGCGCAAGTGACCACGCGCCGAGATCTCCGCGGCATGCCGCAGCAGGGCCAGCTCCGCCGGACTCTTCACCAGCCGCGCCTCATGGAGCAACGGTGCCACATCGGCGAAGGCCTCGGGGGGACGCGCCCCGCGCCGCACCCGTGACACCAGCTCGGCACGCACTTCCTGGGCCAGGGCCAGCACCTGCTCGTTGTCCAGCGCCAGGTAGAGCGTGCGTCGACCATCGAGCAGGGCCGCGAGGCGCTCGCCGCGCTCGGCGTTCTCGAAGGCCTGGTCGACGCCATGCTCACGGACGGCTCCTTCGGCGCCCAGCCGGATGCCGGTCCAGGCCTCCAGCGTCGGGTCACGATCCTGGCAGAACAGCACGCTCTCGCCCTCGTCACGCCCCGGGAGCAGCAGCAGCAGGGCATCGGGCTCGGGGAAGCCGGTGAGGTAGTGGAAGTCGCTGTCCTGGCGGAAGGGGAACTCGCTGTCCCGCGAGCGGGTGACCAGGGAGGCACCGGGCAGCAGCACGGCGCTGTCGGCGGGGAGGGCGGCCATCAACGCCTGGCGGCGCAGTCGGTAGTCGGCATTGGCGATCGGCGCTGGGCGAGGCAGGGTCTCGGGCAGCATGGGGACTCCTTGTCGATGATGGTGTTTCAGTGGCGGGTGGGGGTTTCGGCATCCTCGACCTGGGGCCTGCCGGGATGCTGCTCGGTGTAGAGCAGCATGGCCGCCATGCGGGCGTGCTCGGCCAGGGCAAAGAGGTCGCCTTCGTTCTCGGCGCTCTCCTCGAGATCGGCGGGCATGGCGGCGATCCCCTCCAGGTCCTCCAGCGCCTCGCGCAGTGCCGTGGACCATGCCTCCCGGGGCGCCTCGCCGGCATCCTCGATCACTTCCAGGAAGCCCTGGGTCCACTCCTTCAGGCCCCGGGCACGCTCGGCCAGCGAGAAGAGTTCATCGGGCAGCAGCGGTTCGTAGCCGAGCTCGCCGCCGGAGAGGGCATCCAGGGTCTGGCGGCGCCAGGCCAGGAAGCGCTCCGCGGAGGGCTCGTCACGCGGCTGCTCGACGCCCAGCACCAGGCACACCTCCTCCAGCCAGGCGGCGGGGTCGATATCGTGCATGGCGAGCCGGGCACACAGCCGCCCGTCGAGGAAGGCCGGTGACTGCATGCTGCCGTGGAGCAGGAAGAGGTCGGCGATGGTGGAAAAGTCCTGGCGTTCGTCGATCAGGGACATGGGGGCTCCTGGTGCCTGGTATGGATGGTGTCCGAATAGACGGTGGCTGGCCGGGCGGGGACGGGTCGCTAATCGACACCGCGCGTTGACCGCTCGAGAAGGCCTCTCTTATAGTGGCTGGCCATGCCGTATTGACTGGATGTTAACGCATCGGCCCCCAGGGACGCGCGGCTCGCGTGGCCTGCCGGGTCGAGCCGGAGCCCCCCGATGAGCGACGCAACACGGCCGACCGCCGAGATCACCCTGCTGGGACGCAGCTACGTCATCGCCTGCGCCCCCGAGGAAGAGCCCAAGCTGGAGCGTGCGGCCCGCTACCTGGATCGCGCCATGACCGGCATCCACGCCCAGAACAACCTGCTGGGCAGCGAGCGCATCGCCATCATGGCGGCGCTCAATATCACCCATGAGCTGCTCGAGACGCTGGAGAACCAGCGTGAGGGGGAGCGCAGCCTGGACGCCCTGAGCGAGCGCCTGGAGCGGGCCCTGGCCGGCACCCCGGAGCCGCGCTGAGCCCGGTCCCCGGAATCCATTGGCCGCCCCTCACCGGCTCTGGTACGATGAATTCGTTCCCTGGGGTGTTTGCCAGTCGTTATCGTCCCTCGAGCCTATGCGCAGTACCCAGGGGGCCATATGCTAGCCGGACCCGTGTGCATGTCCGTGCGTCGGAAAGCCTGACGGTTCGGCTGCGGCCACCCACCTTGAACCACTGGGTTCAAGGGCCAGAACGACAGCGGCACTCTGGGGAACCTCGTCCACATGACACTTCTCATGCCGACACCCGCCGCACCCCTTTCTCTCGAGAGCTTCGATGGCTCACGCCGTGAGTTGCGTCGCGAACTGCGCCGCCGCCGCCGCGCGCTGACGCCCGAACAGCGTCGACGCGCCAGCGAACGCCTGTGCCGTCGGCTACGCCGCCTGCCCGAAGTGCAGCGTGCGCGCCGCGTGGCGCTTTACCTACCCAACGACGGTGAGATCGACCCCACCCCTCTGATCAACTGGTTCCGGCACCGTGGCGCCCGGGTTCATCTGCCGGTGCTCAAGCCGCTGTCACGCAATCGCCTGTGGTTCGTCCACTACCATGCCGATACACCCATGGTCCGCAACCGCTTCGGCATCCCCGAGCCGGAGACCCGTCATGGCGCCCATCGCGCCCGGCGCCTGGCGGCCTGGGCCCTGGACCTGATCCTGCTGCCGCTGGTGGGCTTCGACGACGCCGGCCAGCGCATGGGCATGGGTGGCGGCTTCTACGACCGCACCCTGGCCTTCACCCGTCACCCGGGGCCACGCCCGCGACTGGTCGGCCTGGCCCATGACTGTCAGCGGCTCGACTCGCTGCCGGCGGAACCGTGGGACGTGCCGCTGGACGCCATCGTCAGCGACGCCCGGGTGGTGCGCCCCTGACGGGGTCAGCCCCCTAACGCGAACGGGCCGATGCCAGTTGGCATCGGCCCGTTGCTTGCAGCCAGGGGTCGGCAATTCGCGTTCAGTTACCCACCAGGGCCTGGGCGTAACCGGTTGCCACGACACCAATACCGAACAGCAGCACCAGGGCCATAACCACGTCGGGCTTGCGCTTCATCGTCGACTCCGGGTAATGAGAATTTCAACGCCGCAGACTATAGGCCGACTCTGCCGCCAAGACAACCGCCAAGCCTCAACGTTCATATCGTGAAACCGCCGGGTGAGAAGCCTCCCGGCGCGAGTCAGCGCTTACCCGCGCCTTCGCAGAGGCCTCAGGCCATGAACAGCCGATAGGCGGGGTTGTCCGACTCCTTCCAGTAGCGGTAGCCGATGGCGTCGAAGTACTCCTCCACATGGGAGCGGTCGCCATTGGGCACCTGCATGCCCACCAGCACACGGCCGTAGGCGGCGCCATGGTTGCGGTAGTGGAACAGCGAGATGTTCCAGTCATGGGGCAGGTGGGTAAGGAAGTTCATCAGCGCTCCGGGACGCTCCGGGAACTCGAAGCGGTAGACCTCCTCGTCGAACTGCTGCTTGGGACGACCGCCGCCAAGGTGACGGATATGCAGCTTGGCCAGCTCGTTGTCGGTGAGGTCCTCCACCGGATAGCCCGCCTCGCGTAGCCTGTCAATCACCGCCTGGCGGTCCTCGCCACCGGGTTTCACCTGCACCCCGACGAAGATATGGGCATTGTCGGGGTCGGCGTAGCGGTAGTTGAACTCGGTGACCATGCGCTTGCCGATGGTGCGGCAGAACTTCTTGAAGCTGCCGGGCCGCTCGGGGATGGTCACGGCGAGGATCGCCTCGCGCTGCTCGCCGAGCTCGGTGCGCTCGGCGATATGCTGCAGGCGGTCGAAGTTGGTGTTGGCCCCGGAGTTGATGCACAGCAGGGTCTGCCCCTCGGCGCCGGTCTGCTGGATGTACTTCTTGAGCCCGGCCAGGGAGAGCGCGCCGGAAGTCTCGGAGACCGCCCGGGTGTCCTCGAAGATGTCCTTCACCGCCGCACACATCTCGTCGGTATTGACGGTGATGACCTCGTCGACCAGGTCCCGAGCGATCTCGAAGGGCACCTTGCCGACCTGGGCCACGGCGACCCCCTCGGCGAACACTCCCACCTGATCCAGGGTGACCCGCTTGCCCGCCTCTAGTGCCGCCTTGAAGCAGGCGCTGTCCTCGGCCTCGACGCCGATCACCTTGATATCCGGGCGCAGGTACT
Organism: Halomonas sp. C10-5; assembly: GCF_057169305.1. NCBI lineage: Bacteria > Pseudomonadati > Pseudomonadota > Gammaproteobacteria > Oceanospirillales > Halomonadaceae > Halomonas > Halomonas sp. C10-5. The sequence continues at coordinate 32,872 of NZ_CP175665.1, read as the reverse complement.
TGACGTAGGCAGCCACGCCGGCGATCAGGCCGCCGCCGCCCACCGGCACGAAGATGGCGTCCAGCGGGCCGCCGTGCTGACGCAGGATCTCCACGGCGATGGTGCCCTGGCCCGCCACCACGTCGATATCGTCGAAGGGCGGGATATAGGTGTAGCCGTGCTCCTCGATCAGCGTCTGAGCATGCGCGGCAGCCTCGGCGAAGGCGTCGCCCTTGAGCACCACCTTGGCACCCCGGGCACGCACCGCAGCCACCTTGATCTCCGGGGTAATGCGCGGCATCACGATGATCGCCTTGACGCCCATCTGCTTCGCCGCCATCGCCAGGCCCTGGGCGTGGTTGCCGGCCGAAGCCGCGATCACGCCCTTGGCCTTCTGCGCCTCGCTGAGCTGGGCCATCTTGTTGTAGGCGCCGCGAATCTTGAAGGAGTAGACCGGCTGCAGGTCCTCGCGCTTGATCAGAATGGTGTTGTTGAAGCGACGGGAGAGGAAGGGGGCCGGCGAGATCGGCGTTTCCCGAGCGGCTTCATAGACCCGGGCCTGGAGAATCTTCTTGACGGTAGCTTCGAGCATCCTGATATCCCAGAGGCGTGACGCGAGAGGACGCAGCGCGCATGCTGCGCTGCGAGGCAACCCCTATTGGTAGCATTCCGGCAGCCTTGGCGTCCAGCCGCCGGCATCGGCAGGCGAGCCCCGCTGGCCTATAATGGCGCCCCAGCGCATTCCCATCCATCCCGCCGATTCACGCCACCCAAGGAGAGTGCCCCATGACCCAGGCCGGCCTATCCCAAGACCAGCTCAAGGACGCCGTCGCCGCGGCCGCCATCGCCGAGGTTCGCCCCCAGCTGCATCGCGACACCGTGCTCGGCATCGGTACCGGCTCCACCGCCAACCTCTTCATCGACCGCCTGGCCGAGCTGCGCCACGACTTCGCCGGCGCCGTGGCCAGCTCCGAGGCCAGCGCCGAGCGGCTGCGCGGCCACGGCATCGAGGTGTTCGAGCTCAACTCCGTGGGCACGGTGCCCTGCTACATCGACGGTGCCGACGAAGTAAACGCTCACTTGCACATGATCAAGGGCGGTGGCGCGGCCCTGACCCGCGAGAAGGTGGTGGCCGCCTGTGCCGAGAAGTTCATCTGCATCGCCGACGCCTCCAAGCGGGTCGAGCGCCTCGGCGCCTTCCCGCTGCCGGTGGAGGTGATTCCCATGGCCCGCTCCTATGTGGCCCGGGAACTGGTCAAGCTGGGTGCCGACCCGGTCTACCGCGAGGGGGTGGTCACCGACAACGGCAATCAGATCATCGACTGCTACGACTTCATGATCGACGACCCGCTGGCCATGGAGGCCCGCCTCAACGCCATCGTCGGCGTGGTGACCAACGGCCTGTTCGCCGCCCGCGGCGCCGATGTGCTGCTGCTCGGCACCGCCCAGGGAGTGGAGCGCCTGACACCGGCCTGATGGCCCTGCAATAGAAGTAAGCACTTACTTCGCCGGTAGCAGCCTGTCCAGCCCCTTCAGGGTACGTTCAAGCGCGCCGCGGTTGGCCATCACCACGCCGCACCCCGCCTCACCGAGACGACGGCGCTCGGCCGTATCGGCGAACAGCGCGATCAGCGCCTCGGCGAGGCGCTTCTCGTCGGCCAACTCCACCAGGGCACCGGCGCCGCGCAGCGCCTCGGCCACATCGGCGAAGTTGGCCAGCTCCGGTCCAGTAAGCACCGGGATGCCCAGGGCGGCGGGCTCCAGCAGGTTGTGGCCACCCACCGGCACCAGGCTGCCGCCGACGAAAGCCAGGTCGGCGGCGCCATAGAGCGCCAGCAGCTCGCCCATGGTGTCTGCCAGGTAGACCGCGGAGCCATCCTCGGGCCTCTCTCCCCGGGAGCGCCTGACCGGTGCCTGGCCGGCCTGTTCGCACAGGCTCGCCACCGCCTCGAAGCGCTGGGGATGGCGCGGCACCAGCACCAGCAGCGCCTCGGGATAGCTCTCGCGCAGCCGCCCATGGGCGGCCAGCAGCAGCGCTTCCTCGCCCTCGTGGGTGGAGCCCGCCACCCATACCTGGCGGCGCCCCAGCAGGGTGCGTAAGCGCTTACTTACCATCTGCGCACCATCGTCCGGTGCAATGTCGAACTTCAGCGAACCCACCACGCTGGTGCGCTCAGCCGCCATGCCGAGCTCGGCGAAGCGCGCGGCGTCCTCATCGGACTTGGCCGCCAGCCAGTCGACGCAGCCCAGAGCCTCACGCAGCAGCGGGCGCAACCGGCGATAGCCACGCAGGGCTCGCGGGGAGAGTCGACCGTTGAGCACCGCCACCGGTACGCCGCGGGTGCGGCAGGCATGGAGCAGGTTGGGCCACAGCTCGGTCTCGAAGAACAGCGCGATCTCCGGGCGCAGGCGCTCGACGAAGCGTGCCGCGGCACGGGGGAAGTCCAGCGGCACGAAGTGATGGACCAGCCGGCCATCCTGGCGCCCGTCTGCCAGCGCACGCACGCGTTCGGCGCCGGTGGCGGTCATGGTAGTCACGGTCAGCGAGTGGCCGGGATAGCGCTCGAGCAGCGCCTCGATCAGCGGGCGGGCCGCCTGCACCTCGCCCACCGAGGCGCAGTGCAGCCACAGCATGTGTGTGTCGGGAGGGGTCTCGGGAATCCTCCCCAGGCGCAGTGGCCTGGGGTCAGTGAGTTCATGCTCACGGCGCAGGCGCCGCCATAGCAGAGGAGCGAGCAGGTGCAGCGCCGTGGAGTAGGCGAGCCGGGGCCAGTCCATCAGCTCTCGCGGTCGAGGATGGTGGAGATCATCGCCGTGGTGGAGACGCCATCCTCGAAGCCCAGCACCCGAACCTCACCACCGGCGTCGCGCACAGCCTTACCGCCGGCGATCTGCTCCGGTTGGTAGTCGCCACCCTTGACCAGCACATCGGGCAGCACCGCCTCGATCAGCCGCTGCGGGGTGTCCTCGGCGAAGGGTACCACCCAGTCCACGGCACCGAGCCCGGCGAGTACCTGCATGCGCCGCGCCAGGGGGTTGATGGGCCGCTTGGGGCCCTTGAGGCGGGCGATGGAGGCGTCGTCGTTGACCGCCACGATCAGCCGGTCGCCGAGCCGGCGCGCTTGCTCCAGGTAGGCGACGTGGCCGGCGTGGAGGATGTCGAAGCAGCCGTTGGTCATCACCACCCGCTCGCCGCGGGCCTGGGCGGCGCGTACCGCCTCGATCAGCGCCGGTTCCTCGATCACCCCGAACTCGGCCAGCTTGTCGCCGTGCAGGGCGGTGTAGAGCTCGGCAATGGAGAGGGTCGCGGTACCCGGCTTGGCCACCACCAGGCCGGCGGCCAGGTTGGCCAGGGTCATCGCCTCGGGGAAGCCGTGGCCGGCGGCCAGGGCCAGGCCCAGCACGCCGATCACGGTATCGCCGGCGCCGGTGACGTCATAGACCTCACGGGCGCGGGTCGGTAGGTGCAACGGCTCGTGACCCTCGCGGATCAGGGTCATGCCCTTCTCGCTGCGGGTGATCAGCAACGCCTCCAGCTCGAGCTCGGCGCGCAGGGCCTCACCTCGCTTGGCCAGCTCGGCGTCGTCGCGGCAGTGTCCCATCACGGCCTCGAACTCCGTCAGATTGGGGGTGATCACGCTGGCGCCGCGATAACGCGAGAAGTCGCTGCCCTTGGGGTCCACCAGCACCCGCTTGCCGCTGGCACGCACCAGGCGGATCAGCTCCTCGACGCGGTTCAGCGTACCCTTGCCATAGTCGGAGAGGATCACCAGGTCGCAATTCGGCAGCGCGGCTTCTACCCGCGCCAGCAGCCCGGAGGTGTCCGCCTCGCCGAGTCCCTCTTCGAAGTCGAGACGGATCAGCTGCTGGTTGCGGCTCATCACCCGCAGCTTGGTGATCGTGGGCACGCCGGGGCTGCGCTGGAAGTGAGTGCTCACTCCGGCATCCTCCAGGCGGCTTACCAGGCGGTCGGCGTTATCGTCGTCGCCGACCAGCCCCGACAGCGCCGCATGGGCACCCAGCGAGGAGATATTGAGCGCCACGTTGGCGGCACCGCCGGGGCGATCCTCGCTCTCCTCGACGCGCACCACCGGCACCGGCGCCTCGGGGGAGATGCGCGAGGTGCCGCCGTGCCAGTAGCGGTCGAGCATGACATCGCCCACCACCAGCAGGCGGGAGTGTTCCAGGGCGGTCAGGTCGAGTCTCATCGTCAGGCGTCCTTGGCTGGAGGATGGTCGATGGCGTGCTGCAGTGCCGCCTCGAGACGCTCGATCACGTCGTCGGCGCGGATCAGTGACATGGCATCCGGATGTCGGACACGCTGGCCCCAGGGTATCGCCTCGGGGTCCTTGTGCAGGTAGCTGCGCACCGCCTCGGGATAGCGATTGACCACGAAGTCACGCCAGCGATAGGGCGCGGCACGGTCGGGGTTGGTGGTGGCGTAGAGCCCTACGGTGGGCGTGTTCAGGGCGTTGGACATATGCACGGGCCCCGAGTCCGGCGCGATCACCGCCTGGGCCGCATCGATCAGCGCCAGCAGCCCCTTGAGCGAGGTGGCGCCGATGGCGTCGATCACCGCCTCGGGCGGACACAGGGCCTGGATACGCGCTCCCATCTCGCGCTCCTGGGTGCTCCCTCCCCCGGTCAGCACCGTGCACAGGCCATGCTGCTCCCAGGCGTGCTGGACCACGGCGGCGTAGCCTTCGGCGGACCAGTTCCGGAAGTTGCGCAACCGCGGATTGGCACACGGGCTCATCAGCAGGTAGCGGGAATCACCGGTGAGGGCACGCGCCTCGTCACGGGCGGCGGAAGGGATCGCCAGCTTCCACTCCAGGCTCAGATCCTCGACCCCCATCAGCCGGGCGAAATCCAGGAAGGACTCCAGCACATGGGCGTTCGGGTGGGGCGCCAACCGGCGATGGGTAAACCAGTGCTGGGCATCCTTGGCGCGCGCTTTGTCATAGCCCACCCGGACATCGGCCTTGAGCCCCAGGGAAAGCGCACTGGCGCGCAGCGCCTGCTGCATGTGCAGCAGCACATCGAAGCGGGTATCGGCCAGCTCGCGCCACAGGGCGCGCATGCCGGCGAGGCCAGTGGACTTGTCATAGACCACGAACTCGACCCCGGAGAGGCCCGCCAGTAGACTGTGCTCGGCCTTGCCGGCGATCCAGGTGATGCGTGCCTCGGGCCACTGGCGCTGCAGGGCGCGAATCGTCGGCACCAGGTTACAGACATCGCCCAGGGCGGAGAGTCGCAGCACGCCGATGTGGCGCGGTTGGGCGGGCAGAGGATGCTTCATGCGCTTGGCAACATTGAGAGCGGGAAAGTCCCATATTCTATATGATGCGGACAGTTTATGTGACGCCGACGAGGCGCCACAAATCGGCCCGTCAACCTTCGACCCCGCCTGGTGGCAGGCGCAGGAAAGGATCACCGGCCAGGCCCCGGGGCGCGGCGCCAGCCTGTTCCTGGATGCCGGTAACGGCGAGGAGTGGGTACTGCGCCCCTACCGCCGTGGCGGCCTGGTGGCGCGGCTCAGTGAAGCCCGCTATCTATGGACCGGCCTGGAGCGCACCCGCGCCTTCCGCGAGCTGCGCCTCACCGCCGACCTGCATGCCCGCGGCTTGCCGGTGCCCCGCCCGGTGGCCGCCGACGTCACCCGTCACGGCCTGACCTACGCAGCTGCCCTGATCACCGTGCGCATTCCCGGTGCCCGCGCACTGGCCAGCCTGCTGGAGAACGGCGAAGCCGATGACGACCTGCTGCAACGCGTCGGTGCCACCATCCGCCGCTTCCACGACGTCGGCCTCGACCATGTCGACCTCAACGCCCGCAACCTGCTGGTGGATGAAGGAGGCAAGGTATGGCTGATCGACCTCGACCGCTGCCGGCTGCGCCACGATGGCGCCTGGAAAGGACGCAACCTGAAGAGACTGGAGAGTTCGGTAGCCAAGTTTGTCGTTCCAGCTGCGGTACAGTGCACAACCGAACAGATTACAGCAGGCTATGACAGCTGATTTTCTTGGGTGGACATAAAACGCGGCCTAACCGTTTTCTCCATGAATCTGGCCCACTTGCGCCGGATCTTGCGCCGTCCAAGCCAGGGCACATAATCCGGCAGCGGGATAAATTCCGAGGAGCCCAGACCGTCGATCAGAATGACGGTGGTGGCGTCGGTACGTTCGATAACCAGTAGGTTGCTCATCACCAAATCGCAAGGCACCACGTTATAGGCCAGCAAGTAGGCCTTGAGTGCGCCGAGGCCTGACCAGAAGTGGTTGATCTGCTGCGGCGTCAGAGGTTTTGTCAGGTACTCGGCCACATTGGGTGGTAGTTTGCCCTGATCATCAAGCACCAATTGCTGCTCGATACCGATAAAATCTCCATCTTCCACCACCCCGAAGAACTCGGGAATGAGCGTGAATGGCACCCGTCGCCGCTGCAAATAGCGGAAATAGCGCAGTTCACGAAAAGTCTGCTTGGCCTTTTCTCGCCGGCTAAGCTTGATACAGCGCCCGATATCATTCGGGTGCTGATAGCAGATACGTTCATCTCCCCGACCGATGACTTTCCAGTTTCTTACGTACGGCATCGATCTGCCTTCTTTTTCTCATATACATCCAGAATACGTTGGTAGTTCTGGGCCATTATTTTCTCTACATCAAGCGTCAACGCCAACTCGCGGCAACGCACCCGTAGCGATGTATCGTCTTTACGGCAACCCCAGGCCCTCATCGCACAGGCCAATGCCTCAATATTGTCTGCCCGGTCGATAACTGTTGCCACCTCCGGCGTTACTACCTCTTTGGCACCGCAGCTGGCGGTGGTAATGATTGGCGTACCGCTCGCCAGCGCCTCAAGTACGGTAAAGCCGAACGGCTCATAATATGCCGGCAAAACGTAGCAGTCGGCCAGGGCAAAGAAGAGCTCTGGAGAGGGCTGCTCACCCAAAAAATGACACTTTTCCGCGATTCCCAGACGGTGGGCAAGTTCCTGATACTCCACTTGTCGGGAATCACGACCGACTACCAACAAGATGGCTTCCTGGTCGAGCCTGGAGAAGGCTTCCAGAGTTGGCTCCAGCCCCTTGCGACGGTAACCAGTGCCCAGAAACAGAAAGACCGGGGCTTGCCCATCCAATCCTAATTCCCGAGCAAGGGCGCTCGCATCATCACCAAGACGTTTCCGGTCAAAGCGATGGGTATCGACAAAGTTATGGATCACCGAACGCTGCTCAGCTGGCACATTATACGCTTCGGCAATCTCACGATCGCTTTGCCAAGAGTTCGAAACTACATGGTAATAGGCACCCGGTGCCATGGCCCGGGCTTCAATCTGCGCAGCGACCTTGTCCTTCAGCCGCCGCTGGCGCTTGGACATCGATGCCAAATGATGGTGGACAGTACCTCCGCCAATGCGCAGCAGATCATGAGTCCAAGTCTTGCCCAGTCCATAGACCAGGTCATAATCGGCTGACTTGACGTGTTTCTCCACTGCTTGAGCAAATCGCCACATGCGTAAGGCCTTACCGATACTGAATGGCCGAAGACGCACAAAACGAATAGCCGGATGTGCAGGCAACACATGGGAGCGACAGATAATCGTAACGTCTTCACCACGCTCGGCCAGGTATCGCGACAGTTCATTCAGGAAGCGCTCAGTGCCGCCTGAGGCGGCATGACGCATGTGTACCAAGGCTATTTTCACCAGGCTATCCTCATGGTTGCGAGTACTGGCACGTCTTAGGGAGCGGACAGGATTCTATGGTACCGCTGCAACTCCTCCTTCTTCGGCCGCCAGCCAAAATCAGGTACTATGTGGTTGAGACTAGCCAAGGTAAGTCTTGGTTTCACATGGACCTCGCATCAACACCAGCAAGATGGATGAAACAAAGAAGCCTTCCCGAAAAAACGAGGCCAATCATAAGGCTCAGCGGCACGATTAATCCAACACCAATTCACACTGATATCAAAGTATATAATCGGATAACTGAGCCAGGGATAAGCATAAAACGGCCAAGGATAATTCATATATCGCGAACGCGGCGTTTCATGTATTTCCAGAACACCCCATTGGAATTTGCAACAGAAATGACCAACCCGCGCCACCCGTCGAGAAAGCCACGTTGCAAGAAGTAGGTACGAAAGAAGGCGAAAGCAGCTTTCAACACGATAACCCCCGAGGGGTAGGCTCGCAACTTGTCCGAACGTGCACGAATACCAGAATAATTATTAATCTTGTCCAGAAATTGGCCAAGTTCGGTAACCGCCAAATGTTCGAGGCATCCGTCCAGGCGCACGACCTGCGTAGCTGGATTGACTGTTACCGACTCGTGCACCATGGCATCATTGAAGTTGTGACGGCGACGATGGAACACGCGTACCAGCCAGTCATTGCCCCAGCCAGAGTGTCGCACCGGCTTACCCAGCAGCCAGTTTTCACGCAGCACCTCGACCACCTGATCGGGGCCAGCAGTGGGCAGCCAGCCGGCCAGCGACTCAAGCCAGCGAATGCTAGGCGCCTCATCGGCGTCCAGCGATAGAATCCAGTCATTGCAGGCAAGCGATACCGCATGGCGCTTGGTGGGGCCAAAGCCAAAAAACTCACCCTGGTGAAGTGATACGTTAGCGTAACGACGGGCAATCTCGAGAGTCTTATCGGTGGACCCGTTGTCGTAAACCACCACTTCTCCCAGGGCCTCGAGCGAATCGAGGGTGCGGGCCAGGGTTGCCGCCGCGTTGCGGGTAATGATCACGGCACTCAGCTCAGAGAGCATGTAAAACCGTCCTGCCAGAATAGACTGCGAATGCTACTATAGCCGCCATTATCCCCACAAATTTTCTACGAGGCGGCCTTGCACATCATCCACGCCAATCTGGCCCGAGGGTTTCGCGGCGGCGAGCGGCAAACGGTGTTGCTGATCCAGGCGCTGGCCGACAGGGCAGAGATATCATTCCAGACGCTAGTGTGCCGGCCAGACTCGCCCCTGCGCACAGAACTGGCCACAACGCCCGGGGTGCGATTTGTCAGCGCTCGCCATCAGCTGGCTGGGCATTGGCAGGCGAAGCGAGCCACCTTGGTCCATGCCCACGACGCGAAGGCGGTACATTGGGCTTGGCTGCATCGCAGACTGACGGGCACCCCTTACCTCATTACCAGGCGAGTGGATACCCCAGTCAAACGTAAACTCAGCAATCGGATGTTTTACCGGAATGCTTACCGCTGCGTGGCGCTATCCCGGGTCATCGCCGCGAATATACAGCCACTAACCCCGCATCCAGTGGTGCAGATTCCTAGCGCGTTTACTCCCTTGACCCCGGCCCCCGAAATGGCACGCGCTTTCCGCGGACGCTATCCCGGGCGTTTTCTGGTTGGACACGCTGGTGCTCTGGTGGACCGGCACAAGGGGCAGCGCGTGCTACTCGATGCCGCCCGTCGGTTACAGCACTCGCAACCCGATATGCTGTTCGTGTTTTTCGGCAAGGGAGAGGACGAAGCTGTACTAAAGGAGGAAAGCAGGACACTGCAGAACGTCATCTGGGCTGGCTTCCAACCCGATATCGGCCATTACCTCCCGGCTCTGGACGTATTCGCTTTTCCGTCACGCAATGAAGGGCTTGGGTCAGTGTTGCTGGATGCCATGCTTGCCGGAGTACCTGTGGTAGCCAGCCAGACGGGTGGCATCCCTGATATTGTCCACCACGGCGAAACGGGGCTATTGTTTCCGCCCGGTGACGGTGAGGCTCTCGCCCGACAGCTTGTGCGACTTCGCGATAACGCATTACGCCAGGCGCTTGCGCATAATGCCACTGAACACTTGGCTGAATACACACCAGAGGCCATGGCCAACTCCTACATGGCCCTTTACTCCTCGCTTACCCGACACCGTATTGATTAGGTGCCATCGCCCATGAAGAGCGGAAAAATCGCCTACCGTGCACACAAGTTCATGTTCTATACCACAGGTCTTCTTGGCTCTTTAGTCCCAAGGAGTTTTTTCCGGCGTCAGCTCAAACCTTTGTTGTCCGAATTTGACAAACTTTCCTCGGCCGAACAAAAAGCCATCATGGAACGCGTGGAGTATTACAATAAACTTGATTTTTCAACAGAGCTTTCCAGCGAAGCTGTCAGAAATAAAAGCTTCAGAATACGCGCAAAAAAATCGACGTATCACCTCGACTTTTATAAAGTTGCAAGATACTTCCCAGAAAGCAGCGTATATCACTACCGATTTGGCGACAAGACTTTTGTTCCCGATGAACCCACGTTTGTAAAAAGCAGACCTATTAGCGATAATAATAATTCAGTACTACTTAAGCTCGACAGTGTCCGACATTTCTACACGGTAAACGACCCTTATAGTTACAAAAACAAAAAGGACATCCTAGTGTGGCGGGGAGCGGCACATCAGCCCCACCGGCAACACTTTCTAGCACAGTGCCACGATATGGACCTCTGCGATGTCGGCGCCACCGACAATAAGGTGGAAACGACCGCATATCGCAAGCCATTCATGTCCATTGAGCAACAGCTTGAGCACAAATTCATCTTCAGTATTGAAGGAAACGACGTCGCCACCAATCTGAAGTGGATCATGGCGTCTAACTCACTTTGCTTCATGAAGCAACCGACTTATGAAACCTGGTTTATGGAAGGCACCCTTGTTCCCGGACATCACTACGTGGAAGTCAGCGATGACTTATCTGACATTAAGGAAAAGATTGACTACTATCGGGCGCACCCTGAAGAGGCCTTAAACATCATTAACAATGCCAACAGCTACATTAAGAAATTCTATGATCACCGACGTGAGAGGTTGATTTCGCTACTAGTATTTGAGCGATATCTCTCCCAAACATCATAATCTATATAACGCCCACAACAAACTAAGGAAGAGCATGCTGACCTTACCCACCTTGGTGGGCTCCGATTAAGCGATCATATAAGCCTCAAATGCCTCTGGGCTGACCTAAAGCTGTGCCGGCACAGCCGGCTATAGTCAATCTCACTGTACCCGACGCAGGATGACGCTGCCTAAATCTCTGTGCGAATCTTCTGTACCATCTCGGCCTGACCATGTAGTCTAATGTCCATCAACTTACTTCCGGACAAATTATTAAATAGGCTCCTTGACAGCTAGCAAGGTATACAAGCGACTTAATCATCCAGCACCTTAAATTTTAAACCCCTATAAAAATAGAGTTTTTTATTATTTCAAGCGTCTTCAGGTATCATATGCCGCATCACAAACTTTATATACCTCCGATACCTAAAGTCATCTACGTACCTCCTGACCTTCCTCAAAAGCCTATCCACCTTGTTGTTTTTATACACATCTTCCATAGTCTTTCGATCACCTTGGATATTAGTGTCAAACTTACCTTCATGATTTATTATTTGATATGACAGACCAATAGGAGCAACGCCATGCTTCCATGGCATTCCTAGGTAATGGTCAACCGGCATGTATACTTTTTTTAATCCCGATAACAGTTTAAAAGCACCTACTGGAGACAAATAGTAGCCAACAGCTCCAGATCTATTCTTAGTATTCACCATGAAGTTTTCGTCTATATCAAAACCACCACTCCTTTTTTCCAGTTTTACATAATCAAAGCCCGAAGATCCCACGATATCTAGCTTGTTATAAAAATCAGAGAGAAGTGTAAAGTCATCTTCTAGCACAATAACTGGCTCATCCAAACTAACACACCGCAGCCATACACCTATATGGGAAGAAAAACATCCCTTTTCCCCTGGCACCAATGAGTATGAACGGTATTTTTTTGCCTTTTTTTCATCATAAACTCCTTCAAACCATTTAGGAATGGTTCCTGCCTCATATGCATCAAAAAAGTCCCACGCATACGGACTCTTTTCCAAAGCAGAAGAAACGGCTTCTCGGCGCTGAACATCTGAAGCTCTAGAAATAACAAAAATTCTCACAAAACCCCCAATGGCAAATTATATTATATGCTTAGCGCTACTGCTAAATCAGTAATCCGCGCGACACTTAAATAATTAATTTTAATATTCAGCCCACACCCTACAATAACCTTAACATTAAAAACCTCGTCTTACTTGAAACCAACCAAAATCCCGAAATTCCTCTAAGAGTGTTTTCTCCAAACGGTATCACATCAACCACTTTTTTTGCCTTTATTCTCATGAATTTTAAAATCAACCACCGGTTTTTGTATGCCACAAAAGTTGAGCAAACTCTTCACACCTTCTTCTGAATCAAACACACTTATATCATATATCTTCACATTGGAGTATGTTCTTGAAAGTCTTTCAGCCTCTTCATAGTAATAATCATAATACATAGAAAGTGCCTCTCTCAATGAAAGGCTCCTTCCCATATCAGGATGGAGGCGGTCCCACTTGGGATCTTTTATATACCTATGGCTTGACGACCAGTGATTTCTACTACTAATCTTACCCCTAAAAGCACAAGAAATATCATAAAGAATGCCACGCTTACACCTAACCTTATTTATGAAGCTATTGACAACCTCATCTTTATTTCTAATCAGGCAAGGAAAAACAACATCTTGGCTACTACTAATTATAGTCTCTACATATGGCAGATAATAGCTAGCCACATCACCCACAACTTCTAATCTTTCTGATGAAATATACTTTCCCAAAGGTTTTCCACGCTCTGGTGAGTTTAAATCCACTGCCAATCCTCTTCTACTTTGCCCTTTATAAATAGCACTAGTAAAATCATCTAAAATTGAAATTACTGTATGCTCCGTACCTTCCCACGCCATACATGAGGGGTTAACCTCATGGAAGCATACGCTATTAGGTTGCATATTTATTAGCGACTGCAACGTCTTGGTTCCGCAACGTCCACTACCTAAACCAAATACAATACTCATACTCGACCTTAACCATGTGGGAAATAAAGCTACAATGTTTTATATAGCCTGCTAATATTTTACCGAAGACTTGTCAATTGCATTTAAAAACGGCCCTAAAAAATTAAACTATTTACAATCGAAGATTTACATAACTACTACCTGAGTAAAGTCTCATTCTAGATTGTTCACGGATTCAAAATTCATAGCTTAATTTATAGATTAACAAGATTGCTCCCTGAACAACGCCCTAACAGAATTTCTATTTTCAAATGCCCTCTACACTTCTCTATTAATATAACAAACTCCTGAGCATCACTCCTAAATATCATCTAAATTCAATGTAGCTGAATATCGAAATCACGCCATTCATTCAGGAGGGGTAAACAAACCATAAAACCTCGATTTTTATCAAAAGACTTAATTCCATAAAGTGAAAAATAGAGCACGGAGTGAAGTGGAAAAACTCGCTAACATTTATCTTATTCGATCCGATACCTCTCATAATAAGACAAATTTACCTGAGCGCACCACGCACAACCTAATGGTGTAGCGCTATAATAGTCATCGCCAACCCTAATGCCAATGCCATATTCTGTACGTACATGACGGCATATGCAGCCACTAGTCTCCCAGACGATGCTGGTGGATGCACCTACGATGACCGCAACCCATTTTTCTATCGAAGATGCTCATGCAACTCCGCACAAACTCGAACAGGCTCAAACATCCCCGCTGGTGGGCCCTGCTAGTGATCGGGCTCTGCCTTGGCTACGCCATCGTCACCGTGGCGGTGCTGCCGATATGGAGCCTGGTGCCCATAGCCGGCGCCTGGCTCGGCCTGGGCTGGCTGCTGCGTTGGGGGGAGCCGGCGAGTCCCAGGCCACCAGTCAGGGTCTGGCCCTGGTCTCTGGTGCCACTCTGCCTGTGGGGCGTTTACGTCTATCTGGCCGAGAGCTTCGGCATCGTCGAGATCGGGGCGATCTTCTTCCACCTGCAGGCCGGCATCGCCGAGCACGGCGGTAGCGGCCGCCTGCTGGCGGCGGTGCTCTATACCCTGACGATGCTGGCCCTGCTGGCTGCATTCACCTGGTTGGCACGCCGCGACCATCGCTGGCGACTCGCGGATCGCCTGCTGGCACTGGTGCTGGTGGCCAGCAACCCGCTGTTCTACAGCATGGGGCAACGCAGTGCGGCCATCGTCACCGATGACGGGGCCTGGCTGGACCGCCGCTACGTGGCTCCCATGATCGAACAGGCGCCGACAGACCCTCCCAACCTGCTGCTGCTCTACCTGGAGAGCATCGAGCGCACCTATGCCGATCGCGAGCGCTTCGGGGATGCCTATGCCTTCCTCGATGCCCTGGGTCGGCGCGGCCATGTCTTCGAGGGTGTACGCCAGCTGGAGAATACCGGCTGGACCATGGCCGGCATGATCGCCAGCCAGTGCGGCACCCCGCTGATGCCGGCGGGGCTGCTCCACGACAACCAGTTCGAGCCGCTGGGCCGTGTGGTGCCCGGCATTCGTTGCCTGGGCGATGTACTGGATGAGCAGGGCTACCGACTCAGCTTCCTGGGCGGGGCCAGCACCGAGTTTGCCGGCAAGGGCATCTTCTACGAGGACCACGGGGTCGATAAGGTCATGGGCCGGGCGGAGCTCGAGCCGCGCCTGGAGGACCCGGAGTACGTCAACGATTGGGGACTCTTTGATGACAGCCTCTATGACTTCACCGTCGAGGAGATTCGCCGTCTGGAAGCCGAAGACGCAAGCCCCTGGGGCGTGATCAACCTGAGCATCACCGGTCACGCGCCCAACGGCTATCCGGCCCAGGCCTGCCTGAAGCGCCAGGGCGAGTTCGACGGCGAGGATATCCTCTACTCGGTGGAGTGCTCGGCCTGGCTCGCCTTCGATCTGATCGACCGACTCGAGCACGAAGGACTGCTCGAGAATACCCTGGTCGTGATCGCCAGCGACCACCTGACGATGCGCGTATCGGCCTGGGAGCAACTGATCGCAGGCGAGCGTGACAACACCTTCATGCTGCTGGGCGAGGGGATCGAGGCCGGTGCCCGCAGCCAACGCGAGGCCGCCAGCATCGACCTCTTTCCTACCATCCTGGAGGCCATGGGCTTCACCATCGAGGACCACCGGGCGGGGCTGGGGGCTTCCCTGCTCTCCGCGGAGCCGACCCTGGTGGAGCAGCACGGCCTGGCCGACCTGTCGGCCCGCATGCACGAGGAGACGGCCCTGCAACAGCGCCTGTGGGAAGGCCTGGTACCCGATGGCAGTGAGCAGGAGAACGGGCAGGCTGCCCCCCGGCAGGTCCTGGAGGCACCCGGGAATGGGGCCGAGGAAGCGACCCCGGCCATGCAGTAGCCGGTTCAGGCCTTGGCGATGGTCGCACGTACTGCGAGGATCGCCTGGAGCAGGCGCTGCGGGGTGATTTCCGTCAGGCAACGGGTATGGCCCAGCGGGCAGACGCGCTCGAAGCAGGGCGAGCACTCCACGGCCAGGTAGTGGATCTCGGCGTTGTCGGTCAGCGGCGGCGTGTAGGCCGGCGAGGAGGAGCCATAGATCGCCTGCACCCGGGTCCCTACCGCCGCCGCCACATGCATCAGGCCCGAGTCGTTGGTGACCACCTGCTCGCAGTCAGCCAGCAGGTCCACGGCATCGGCCAGCCGTGTCCTGCCGCACAGGTTATGGGCGCCCTCCAGGCCCTCGGCAATGGTATCTCCCGCCTCGACGTCCTTGGGCCCACCCAGTACGCGCACTTCGAAGCCATCGGCCACCAGGCGCTCGGCCAGGGCACGGAAGTGCTCCAGCGGCCACTGCTTGGCGGGGCCGTACTCGGCCCCGGGCATCATGCCGATGGTCGGGCCCGAGGAGAGGCCCAGTCGCTTGCGCAGACCGACCTGGTTGGCCGCATCCACCTCCAGCCGGGGCTGGGGTATCGCGAAGCTGCCCGTGGCCGCTTCATCGGCGGCCAGCCCCAGGGAGACGAAACGCTTCACCGTCTGGTCGAGCACGCGCTTGTCGAGACGGCGACGCTGGTTGAGCAGCCCAAAGCGCTGCTCACCGTGAAAGCCGACGCGGTGGGGAATGCCCGCCAGGAAGGGCACCAGCGCCGACTTCCAGGAGCGCGGCAGCACGATGGCCCGGTCGAAGCGACCGCGCAGCCCACGCGCCACCTCACGGCGGACGGACCAGCCAAACTGGCCATGGGCCACGTCCAGGGCGATCGCCTCATCCACCTCGGGCATGCGCTCGAGGATCGGCAGCGACCAGCCCGGCGCCACCACCGCGAGGGTACCGCCGGGATGGCGAGCGCGCAGCGTCATCAGCAGGCTCTGGGCCATCACCATGTCGCCGACCCAGGAGGGGCCGACCACCAGGATGCGCTCACCGCCTTCCCCGCCCTGCGCGGCCGAATCAACCATTCAGCCACTCCAGGTAGTCGCGCACACCCTCGGCCACGGTGCGGAATTCGCGGTCATAACCGGCCTCGCGCAGTCGCGAGATATCGGCCCGGGTGTAGCTCTGGTAGCGCCCCTTCAGCTCTTCGGGAAAGTCGATGTACTCGATGGCCCCTCGGCCGTAGTAATCGATCACCGCCTCTCCGATGGCCTTGAAGGGCTCGGCGCGTCCGCTGCCCAGGTTAAAGATGCCGGACTCTTCGGGGTGGTCGAGGAACCAGAGGTTCACGTCCACGACGTCCCCCACGTAGACGAAGTCGCGGCTCTGCATGCCCGCCTCGTAACCATCCCAGGCACCGAACAGCTTGACGTCCTGACCGGCGCTGATCTGGGTATGATGGTGATAGGCAACGCTGGCCATCTTGCCCTTGTGCTGCTCCCTGGGGCCGTAGACGTTGAAGTAGCGGAAGCCTACTACCTGGCTGCGGAACGCATCATGGTGGGCTCGCACGTACTGGTCGAACAGCAGCTTGGAGTAGCCGTAGACGTTGAGCGGCTTCTCGTGCTCCGGTGCCTCCATGAACACCTCGCTGCCGCCGTAGGTGGCCGCCGAGGAGGCGTAGAGGAAGGGAATACCGCGCTGCTGGCAGAAGTGCAGCAGCACCTTGGAGTACTCGAAGTTGTTGTCGAGCATGAAGCGGCCATCCCACTCGGTGGTATCCGAGCAGGCCCCCTCATGGAAGATCGCCTCGATCTTCGGCAACTGCGAGTGCTCGCCGCGCAGCTCGGCCTCCACCCGGCGGCGGAAGTCGTCCTTGTCCAGGTAGTCGCCGAGGGTGCAGTCGGCCAGGTTGACGAACTTGGTTCCGTCGCGCAGGTCGTCGACCACCATCACGTCCTGGTGGCCGCGCTGATTGAGTGCCTTGACCAGATTCGAGCCGATGAAGCCGGCTCCGCCTGTCACTACGATCATGGATGAGAATCCTCTGTCTCGGGGCGTGCGCCTATAACCGATCTCCCCGTGATTGTATACTTGACGCCCTGTGAATTCATGGCCAACGGTGCTTTTCCCAATGACACTCTCGACACCTACGTCGACCTCGGCCCCCGGGTCGGCGGCAGACGTCTCGACCTTTCAGGGGTTGATCCTGGCCCTCCAGCAGTACTGGGCCGAACAGGGCTGCGTGGTGATGCAGCCGCTGGACATGGAGGTAGGTGCCGGCACCTTCCATCCGTCGACCTTCCTGCGCTCCATCGGCCCCGAGACCTGGAACGCCGCCTACGTGCAGCCCTCGCGCCGCCCTACCGACGGCCGCTATGGAGAGAACCCCAACCGCCTGCAGCACTACTACCAGTTCCAGGTGGTGATGAAACCCTCCCCCGCCGAGTTCCAGGAGCTCTACCTCGGCTCCCTCAAGCGCCTGGGCCTCGACCCGCTGGTCCATGACATCCGCTTCGTCGAGGACAACTGGGAGTCTCCTACCCTGGGCGCCTGGGGGCTGGGCTGGGAAGTCTGGCTCAACGGCATGGAGGTGACCCAGTTCACCTACTTCCAGCAGGCCGGTGGCATCGAGTGCTACCCCGTGACCGGCGAGCTGACCTACGGCCTCGAGCGGATCGCCATGTATCTGCAGGACGTGGACAGCGTCTACGATCTGGTATGGACCATTGCCCCAGATGGCTCCCGGGTCACCTACGGCGACGTCTACCTGCAGAATGAGCGTGAGCAGTCCGCCTACAACTTCGAGCACGCCGACGTCGACTTCCTGTTCGGTGCCTTCGACCAGCAGGAGCGCGACTGCTCTCGCCTGCTCGAGGCCAACCTGCCGCTGCCCGCCTATGAACAGGTACTCAAGGCCTCCCACACCTTCAACCTGCTCGACGCCCGTCACGCCATCTCGGTGACCGAACGCCAGCGCTACATCCTGCGCGTACGCACCATGGCACGTGACGTGGCCCACGCCTATTTCGAGTCGCGCAAGGCCGCCGGCTTCCCGCTGGCTCCCGAGGCGCTGCGCCGCGAACTGCTTGAACAGGGAGACACTTGAGCATGGCTGCCAACACCCTACTGGTTGAACTGGGCGTCGAGGAACTTCCCCCGAACGCCATCGACACCCTCTCCGACGCCCTGGCCGAGGGCCTGCATCGCGGCCTGCGTGACGCCGATGTCGCCCATGGCGAGGTGTATGCCTACGCCACCCCCCGCCGACTGGCGGTGCGCATCGAGGCGCTGGCCGACAAGCAGCCCGATCGCGAGGTGGAGAAGCGTGGCCCGGCACTGGCGGCCGCCTTCAAGGATGGCCAGCCCACCAAAGCCGCCGAGGGCTTCGCCCGCTCCTGCGGCGTCGGTGTGGATCAGCTGATCCACCTGGAAACCGACAAGGGCACCTGGCTCGGTTACCGTGAACAGCAGCAGGGCGAGAGCATCGCCGCCCTGCTGCCAGCCATCCTGCAGAAGGCCATCGATTCCCTGCCGGTTCCCAAGAACATGCGCTGGGGCGCCTCGCGGGTGGAATTTTCCCGCCCGGTACACTGGCTGGTCGTGCTCTACGGCAACCAGATCATCGATGCCGAGGCGCTGGGCCTCGCGGCCGGTCGCACCACCTACGGCCATCGTTTCCATGCTCCCGAGGCCATCGAACTGGCGCATGCAGACGACTACCTCTCCAGCCTGGAGCAGGCCTGGGTGCTGGCCGACCGCGAGGTGCGCCGCGAGCGCATCCGAGAGCAGGTGCTCTCCGAGGCCGAGGTCCAGGAAGCCAGCGCGGTGATCGACGAAGCTCTGCTGGTCGAGGTCAGCGGTCTGGTCGAGTGGCCAGTGGCACTCACCGGCAGCTTCGATGAACGCTTCCTCGAGGTGCCCGCCGAGTGCCTGATCTCCTCGATGAAGGCGAACCAGAAGTACTTCCACCTGCTCGACGACCAGGGCCGCCTCAAGCCGCTGTTCATCACCATCTCCAACATCGACAGCAGCGACCCTTCGCGGGTCATCGAAGGCAACGAGAAGGTGATCCGTCCGCGCCTGGCCGATGCCGTCTTCTTCTACGACACCGATCGCAAGCGCAGCCTGGCCTCGCGCACCGCTGAGCTCGCCGGTGTGGTCTTCCAGAAACAGCTCGGCACCCTCGCCGACAAGGCGCACCGCAGCGCCGCGGTAGCTGCCTTCATCGCCGGCCAGATCGACGGTGAGGCCAGCCATGCACGCCGCGCCGCCGAACTGGCGAAGTGCGACCTGGTCACCGAGATGGTGCTCGAGTTCCCCGAGCTGCAGGGCACCATGGGGCGCTACTATGCCACCCAGGATGGCGAGCCCGCCGAAGTCGCCCAGGCCATGGAGGAGCAGTACCTACCGCGCTTCGCCAGCGATGCCATTCCGCAGAGCCGTACCGGCCAGGCGCTGGCCCTCGCCGACCGCCTCGACACCCTGACCGGGATCTTCGGTATCGGCGCCCGCCCCACCGGCACCAAGGATCCCTTCGCGCTGCGGCGTGCCGCCATCGGTGTCCTCAACATCCTGATCAAGGGTGAGCTCGACCTCGACCTGCGCGAACTGCTCGACCTGGCCGCGGCCCAGCATCAGGAGCTTCCCTACGCCGAGAAGCTGGTGGATGAAGTGCTGGACTACATGCTCGACCGCTTCCGCGCCTGGGGACATGACGAGGGGATCTCTACCGAGGCCTACCTGGCGGTGCGCGCTCGTCCGGTAACGCGCCCGCTGGATTTCGCCCGCCGCCTGCGCGCGGTACAGGCCTTCACAGGTCGTGAGGAGGCGGCTGCCCTCGCCGCCGCCAACAAGCGTGTCTCCAACATCCTCGCCAAGCAGGCAGATGAGGTGGGCAGCGCCGTGGATGCCTCCCTGCTCCAGGATGCTACCGAGACGTCACTGCATGACGCGGTAAATAGCCTGCGCAACAGCGTCACGCCGCTGCTCGGTAAGGCGCGCTACCAGGAAGCGTTGGACGCCCTGGCCGGCCTGCGTGAACCAGTAGACGCTTTCTTCGACCAGGTCATGGTCATGACCGACGACCAGGCCGTGCGTAGCAACCGCCTCGCCCTGCTGGCCGACCTGCGTGGGTTGTTCCTGGAGGTGGCCGATATCGCCCAGCTTCAACAGTAGAAGTCATTGAGCAATATCACTGAGGCCAAGGCCGGCAGCACATGCTGCCGGCCTTTTTCATGCCTGGTAGTGGCGTTTCACATGAAACAGGACTACGGCCAGAGACAAACAGCCGTTGCCTGCCGATGTTTCACGTGGAACATCACCAGCCCCCAGCCCAGCGAATCGAAGCAGACAGAAGAGGCCAGCATTCCTCCCTCAGCTCCTTGGCAGCCAATGTTTCACGTGAAACACTGCGTTCCGGCAATCATCTGCAACAAGGAACAGAAACCCATGACCTCCTCCGACCGCCTGGTGATCCTCGACCGCGACGGCGTGATCAACCAGGACTCCGACGACTATGTGAAGTCCCTGGCGGAGTGGATCCCCTACCCCGGCGCCATCGACGCCATCGCCCGGTTGAGCCAGGGCGGCTGGACAGTGGCAGTAGCGACCAACCAGTCGGGAATTTCTCGCGGCTACTATACCGAGGCCACGCTGGCAGAGATGCATGCCGAACTATGCCGGCTGGTCAACGAGGCGGGTGGCGAGATCAGCCATATCGCCTGGTGCCCGCACGGCCCTGACGACGGCTGCAGTTGCCGCAAGCCACTTCCCGGGCTGCTGGAGCAGGTGCGTGATGCACTCGGGCTGGCCACCCTGTCCGGCAGCTGGATGGTCGGTGATAGCCTTCGCGACCTGCAGGCGGGGGATGCCATGGGCTGCCATCCGGTGCTGGTACGCAGTGGAAAGGGGGAAAGGACGCTCGCCAAGCATCCGGAACTGGTGGCGACAGATAGCGAGACCCGCGTTTTCGAGGACCTGACCGAGTTCGCCGACTGGCTAATGGCTAGGCAGCAACTCGAAGCTGAAAGATAAAACCGGGAATGCATCCATCGGCATGAACTTATCCAAGTCATTACCGTTCCCGATGATCGGGTAGGGGCCGGGGTCACCCCCGGCGCCCTCCCACACCACCAATGGGATGGAGTCCTCCCCCCCCACCCTCGGCGCCAATGCGCCACACTGAGAGGGTAAGGCCACCGGCTGAGGAGCGCATCCCATGAACATTACCCGCGTTGGTGTCGACATTGCCAAGTCTGTCTTCCATGTCCACGGCGTCGATCGTCATGATCAGGTTCAATGGCGCGGCAAATACAAGCGTGACAAGTGGCTGGAGGCCATCGTCAACCGTGTCCCGGCAGGCGCCGAGATCGGCATGGAAGCCTGCGCGTCGTCCCACCATTGGGCGCGTGCGCTGCAGGCGCGTGGCTATCGCGCCAAGCTGATCGCCGCCCAGTTTGTCAAACCCTACGTCAAGAGCAACAAGAACGATCGCGTGGATGCCGAGGCGATCTGCGAGGCCATGGGCCGCCCCCACATGCGCTTCGTGGCCGTCAAGACGGTCGCCCAGCAGGACGTGCAGGCGGCGCATCGCATCCGCAGTGAACTGGTTCAGCAACGTACCGCCAAGGCCAACCAGATTCGTGGCCTGATCGGCGAGTACGGGCTGGTGGCGCCCACCGGCATCGGCCAGCTGCGCGCGGCCCTGCCAGGCTGGCTGGAGGACGCCGAGAACGGTTTGACCGATGACTTCCGTGCCCTGTTGGCGGGGCTCGCCGAGGATCTGCGCCACCTTGATGACCGAATCGTCGCGGTGACAGAACGCATCGAGCGCCACGCCCAGACAGACCCTGTCGCCAAGCGGTTGATGGCCCTGCGTGGCGTCGGCATCTTGACCGCCAGCGCGTTGGCCGGCGCCCTGGGCGACGCCCAGGCCTTCAAGCGCGGGCGCGATTTTGCCGCCTCGCTGGGTCTGACACCCCGGCAACACAGCACGGGAGGACGCGACCGCCTGCTGGGCATCAGCAAGCGCGGCGATAGCTACCTACGAACCCTGCTGACGCATGGCGCGCCCGCCGTGCTGCGTTACAGCAAGGGCAAGGAGGACAACCTCAGCCACTGGGTCAGACAACTGGCTGAGCGCAAGCATGCCAACGTGGCGGTCATCGCGCTGGCCAACAAGACGGCGCGCATCGCCTGGGCGATCACACGTCACGACCGTGACTATGACCCTGAGTTGGCGGCGCATGTGGCGTAACACCAACCCATTCAATTTACTTGATTTACAGTGAGATAACCCACCATCACGATTGCTGAGCATGCTGCAGATGGCGCACAGGTCGAACCGACGTCAGCAAACCCCTATATGCCTAAGAGCGAGTTGCTCGTACCACCGATTGGGAGCTGGCGTGCGGATAGCCCATCAGGGTCCGATGCCGTTGGTATCATTAGAAAGACCGGATATACGTGTGCAGTCGTACCTACCGTCCATCGTGCCCATGCTTGCAAACGGGGAGGACTCCATATACGGGCATACGGTTCCGTACCACGGCGGTTCACGAAGAACGACTAAGCCCTCTTGACCGTATCGAGTACCGAGATCAGACCCTGCTGCTCGAACCATTTCCGTGGCAAGGCCTGATTCATGTGCGAGGCACCGGCATTCCACCAGGGGCCTCGCCCGTTTCCCGCTGACTTCCACGCCCGCTGGTCGTCCAGACCCAGCGCCAGGAGCTTGTGGCGCCGGGTCCGCGGGCGTTTCCATTGCCGCCAGATCACGCAACGCAGCCGGCGACGTATCCAACCATCCAGTGCTTCCAGCGGGCGCTTCACGTCAACGAGGGAGAAGTAGTTGGCCCAGCCCCGCAGGACTGGGACCAGCTCTTCAATGACTCGCCGTATGTTGCGCCCCCTGCCGCGCTTGAGGATCTCGCGGACACGCTGCATCAGGCGCTGCAGGCTGGCCTTGGCCAGCGTCAGCTTCGGCAGCTTGTGTCGGGTCAGCGTGTAGCCCAGGTACCCCCGGTTCCAGGGGCGGTCCACCGCACTCTTGTCGCCATTGACCGTCAGCCTGAGCGAGCTCTCGAGAAAATCACTCAGACTGGTCATGACGCGCTCGCCCGCTCGCCGACTCCTGACATACACCTGCAGTCGAGTCGCCCCGGGGAACTTCCCCCCGAGGCGCTCACAGAACCGTACGTGAACCTCTCAGCTCATACGGCTCTTCTTACCCAACCCTGCCCATACAGCAGCGGCCAGTGGGCAAACAGCCGAGGATTCTGTCGCGCCACACGGTCCAGCCAGTGACTGGCCCGCCGGCGATGCCCCCTCAACCGTTTAAACTTCTGGGTCGCCCACCTCACGAGTCGTCGATCAATCTGCCGCAGCGTCGGATATAGTGCCGACTTGTAGAAGGCACCATAATACCTGACCCAGCCCCTGATCCACGCGTTGAACATGTTCGCCAGGTCGCGTAACGACTTGTCACTGCGTAACTGCAGATTCCACCGTCGTACTGTCTGCCGAATGGCCTTCCCGGCCTTGTTGCTGATCGCCGGCGTGAAGTTGATGAAGAACTTCCCGTACCGATTCCTCGATCTCCGGGGCCGAAAGGTGTAGCCCAGAAAGTCGAAGCTGTGAACAGGGTAGTCCTGACGCCGATCGTCGTCCTTGCAATAGACGATCTTGGTCTTCTCCGGGTGGAGCTCCAACCCACACGCCGCGAAGCGTTCCTCCAGTGCGGCTTTCAGTTGCTCGGCCTGTTGCTGCGACCGACAGTGGCAGACCCCATCATCCGCATATCGCTCGAAAGGTACGCCGGGAAAGTGTCTCCCCATCCAGGCATCGAACGTGTAGTGCAGAAACAGGTTGGCCAACAACGGACTGACGACACCGCCTTGCGGCGTCCCACGATCACGTCTCAGGCACGTGCCATCCGGCATCATCACGGGAGCCGTCAGCCAGCGCTCCAGGTAGAGCAATAGCCAGCGCTCCTTGGCATGATGGCGCACGGCCTTCATCAGCATCTGATGGTCGATATTATCGAAGAACCCCTTGATGTCGAGGTCAACGACCCAGTCATATCGCCAGCAGCGCTTCCTGGCCTGTGCCAATGCCTGGTGCGCGGACTTGTTTGGCCGATACCCGTAGGAGTCGGGATGGAAATGCCACTCCAGTCTCGGCTCCAGGGCCTGCTTGACCACCATCTGGGCGATCCGGTCAGACACCGTGGGGATTCCCAGAGGCCGAGTCTTGCCATCGCTCTTCGGGATATCCACTCGCCTGACCGGTGGGGGCAAGTAGCTGCCTGACGCCAGCCGATTCCAGAGCTTGTAGAGGTTGTTGATCAAATTCCTCTCGAAGTCCTCGATCGTCTGGCCGTCGACACCCGCCCCACCCTTGTTGGCCTTGACTCGTTTGTAAGCTTCCCATACCTGACGCTTGGTAATGGGAAAGGGTTTTGCCTGGTTCATGAGCGTCCTCCCCCGAAGGGTTGCGCCCATGTCACAGGCTGGATAAGGCAACCCCTTCGCTCCCGTCCCATTACAGGACGCTCGTCACTACTACGGGTTGCTCCGCCCCTGTACCCCGCATCGGTACTCTCACACTCATGGGGTCTCCATTTGTGTTTCTCCCTTGGCATCGGGGTGACAGGTTCCCACGTTCCACACAAGAGCCTGGACTGCCCTCCCGCCACCTTCATGCCGGACGCCGTCTGGGCAGTCAGCAGGCGCCCCCCAGACTTGTCCCGGGGTAACGACCGCTCCCCGGTTTTGACGTCATTCCTACGCTTTCGACACGTCATCAGTGGTTCACTCACGTTCGGCTCTGCAGTCCTCACCTGACGAGCTCTTGGCTCGCCTTTTCCCATCTCGCTTCCCACCACCTCTCTTAAAGGCAGCAGTAGTGGGTGGTTTGGAGCCTCCGCCTGCACAGCGGCTCCGAGGGGCCCGCCCTCATCTCTTGTGCAGCATGGCTACGCAGCGAGCTTGTGCTCGGTTGCGCGCCTTCGTGGCACACTGTCATCGGCGTAGCGGCAGAAGCGGTGGCCGCGGCGTTCCAGTTCCTTGTCCACGTCGTCCAGCAGGATATTCGCCAGCAGCGGACTCAGTGGCCCGCCCTGGGGCGTTCCTTGCCGGCGTGGCGCGGTCAGGCCGTCCTGAAACAACCCGGCTTCCAGATAACGGCGGATCAAACGCAGCACCCGCTTATCGCGGACGCGGCGCGCAACCCGCGCCATCAGCAGGTCGTGGCTCACTCGGTCGAAGAAGGCTTCCAGATCGAGGTCGACCACCCAGCGGTGGCCGGCCGCCACGTGGGCCTTCATGGCCGAGACGGCCTGCTGGGCGCTGCGCTTGGGACGATAACCGTAGCTCGATTCGGAAAAGCCCGGATCGAAGATTGGCGTCAGCACCTGCAGTAGCGCCTGCTGGATCAGCCGGTCGGTGACCGTGGGGATGCCAAGCTGTCGCGTTCCGCCCTTGGGCTTGGGAATCTCGACGGCTCGGATCGGGCTGGGGTGGTACTCACCGGCCAGCAGCCGCTCGCGCAGCGTTGGCCAGCATTCCTTCAAGTGGTCGGCCAACTGGTCCGCCGTCATGTCATCGGCACCCGGCGCCCCTTTGTTGGCGACCACCCTTCGGTAAGCCCGCGCCATGTTGGCCTTTTCTACCACGGCCTCCATAAGCGGGGCGGGCTCCGCTTTCGTCCACGATGACGACGCCGGGATCGTCTCGACGCCCACCGGCTGGGACGCGGGGTTCCGCCCCTGCCCCTCTGGGTGGGGGGCGGTATCAGCGCCACTTTCTGTCTTCATGATCGATCCTCGAGACGTCATCGCCTACTCGCGGTTCTTCATGTTCGGCCCTTGGTGCCGCGGTGAACCGGCACTTACTATGGCCTCTGCTGACGTCTGGTGGCCCATCCCGTCGCCTCTCGACGCCGGTAGCACCGTGGCAGACCACCAGACCTCCCAGGGTAAGACGCGCGACCTTCCCGCTTATGCCTGTCGGATCTACGTCATGGCGTTCCGTGCAAGTACCGGGCTTTGGTGATGCTTGCCACCTCACCCCGCCATGCCGCCTCGTATCCGCTTCCTGTTCGTCAGGCCAGCGTTTTGCTTCGGGCTGCCTTCGGATTCCCCCTCACGGGAGACACCCTTGCCGTCAGCTAGCACTTCCCCTTGCCGGGCGTGCAGGGGACTTTCACCCCCAAGTCATTCCAAGGCACCACCCTTGGAAACAGCGCCAGTCAGGCGCTGCGCGCCATGCCTGGCGCACAAGCAAAAACCCCGCAAGCGTATTCGCGTTGCGGGGTTTTACTTGGCGCTTGGCGCTTGGCGCTTGGCGCTTGGCGCTTGGCGCTTGGCGCTCAAAAGTGTTTCACGTGAAACACGACATCAGACGTCGAGATTGGCCACCAGGGCAAAGCGCTCGATAAAGTCGCGTCGCGGCTCCACTTCGTCGCCCATCAGGGTGTTGAACATCATGTCGGCACCCACGGCATCCTCGATGGAGACACGCAGCATGCGCCGTGTCTCGGGGTTCATGGTGGTCTCCCAGAGCTGCTCGGGATTCATCTCGCCCAGCCCCTTGTAGCGCTGGATCGAGAGGCCGCGCTGCGCTTCGTTCATCAGCCACTCGAGGGCGTTATAGAAGCTCGTCACGCTACGCTGGCGCTCACCGCGAGCCACGTAGGCGCCCTCTTCCAGCAAGCCGTCCAGAGTCTCCCCCAGGCCGGTCATGGCGCGATAATCGGCGCTGGTGAAGAAGTCGACACCCCAGACATAGTCGGTACTCACGCCATGCGCGGCCAGGGTCACCGCGGGGAGGAAGAAGCCGCGCTCGCTGTCCTCCTCGAGGCGGAAGGTGTAGCGCGGTCCGCCTTCGTAGGCGAGCAGCGCGTCCATCTCCTGCTGCAGCTCCTCGATCCAGTTCTGCATGGTGACCTTGTCACGCAGGCTCGCCTCGCCATCGAGCGCCGCGGCATGCACGATCTTGCGCAGCACCTCGTTGGGATAGACCCGCGACAGCCGATCGATGCGTCGCATGACATCACGATACTGATTGACCAGGGCTTCCAGCTGGGCACCACCGATGCCCGGAGCATCGGCATTGACGTAAAGGCGAGCACCATCCAGGGCCGTGGTGGTGAGATAGTCGGTCATCGCCTGCTCATCCTTGAGATAGAGCTCCTGCTTGCCGCGCTTCACCTTGTAGAGCGGCGGCTGGGCGATGAACACATGCCCCCGCTCGATCAGCTGGGACATCTGACGGAAGAAGAAGGTCAGCAGCAAGGTGCGGATATGCGAACCGTCCACGTCGGCATCGGTCATGATGATGATCGAGTGGTAGCGCAATTTGTCGGGGTTGAATTCCTCACGGCCGATGCCGCAACCTAGGGCGGTGATCAGGGTGCCGACCTCCGCCGAGGAGAGCATCTTGTCGAAGCGGGCCTTCTCCACGTTGAGGATCTTGCCTTTCAGCGGCAGGATCGCCTGGGTGCGACGATCGCGGCCCTGCTTGGCACTCCCCCCTGCCGAGTCACCCTCCACCAGGAACAGCTCGGAGAGGCTGGGGTCCTTCTCCTGGCAATCGGCCAGCTTGCCCGGGAGCCCGGCGATATCCAGGGCACCCTTGCGACGGGTCATGTCGCGTGCCTTGCGCGCCGCCTCACGGGCCCGTGCGGCGTCGAGCATCTTGTTGACGATCGCCTTGGCCTCGTTGGGCTTCTCTATCAGGTACTCGCCAAACAGTCGTGCCATCTCCTGCTCGACCGCCGTCTTCACCTCTGAAGACACCAGCTTGTCCTTGGTCTGGGAGGAGAACTTGGGATCCGGCACTTTCACCGAGATGATCGCCGTCAGCCCCTCTCGGGCATCGTCACCGGCGGTGCTGATCTTCGACTTCTTCAGCAGCCCTTCCGACTCGATATAGCCGTTTAGGGTACGGGTCAGCGCCGCGCGGAAACCGGCCAGGTGGGTACCACCATCCCGCTGGGGGATGTTGTTGGTGTAGCAGAAGATGTTCTCGTTGAAGGAGTCGCTCCACTGCATCGCCACTTCAACACCGACACCATCCTCGCGCTCGGCGTTGAAGTGGAATACCGGGTTGAGCACCGTCTTGTTGGTGTTGAGATGGTCGACGAAGGCCTTGAGGCCACCTTCGTAGTGGAACAGCTCCTCCTTGCCGGAGCGTTCGTCGATCAGCCGGATGGCCACGCCGGAGTTGAGGAAGGAGAGCTCCCGCAGCCGCTTGGCCAGGATATCGAAGTGGAATTCGATATTGCCGAAGGTCTCTGGCGAGGGGCGGAAGTGCACCCGGGTACCGGACTTTTCGGTCTTGCCCACCACCGACAGCGGCGCCTGGGGCACCCCATGGCGATAGAGTTGCTCGTACACGTCACCGGCACGCCACACCGTCAGGCGAAGCTCCTCGGAGAGCGCATTGACCACCGAGACACCGACGCCATGCAGACCACCGGAGACCTTGTAAGAGTTATCATCGAACTTGCCGCCGGCGTGGAGCACCGTCATGATCACTTCGGCTGCGGAAACGCCCTCCTCCTCATGGATATCCGTCGGAATCCCGCGGCCGTTGTCGCTTACCGTCACCGATTCGTCGGGATGGATGATGACGCGGATCTCGCTGCAGTATCCGGCCAACGCCTCATCGATGGAGTTGTCCACCAGCTCGAACACCATATGGTGAAGCCCGGTGCCATCGTCGGTATCGCCGATATACATGCCGGGACGCTTGCGTACGGCATCCAGCCCCTTGAGCACCTTGATGCTCGTTGAATCGTAGGCATGTTCGCTCATTGACTGCTCCGTCATGAAGTCTGTCGTTCCAGTGGCAGCAACTCGCCGCTCCCCGCCGCCGAGCGTTTCACGTGAAACATCTCGACCGGTGTGTCGGCCTGCCACAGATCCGCCAGGGCATCGTGATCGATGGTGGTGATGAACACCTGGCAGCGCATGTTTTCCAGCCAGCGGCAGAACAGTCGCCGATGCGAGTCGTCCAGTTCCGCCGGAAGGTCGTCAATCAGGTAGACGCAGCGGCGCCCCGTGCTGGCCTCCAGCAAGCGTCCCTGAGCCAGCTTCAGGGCACTGACCACCAGCTTCTGCTGGCCTCGGGACAGCACCTCCACCGCGGGCCGCTTGCCCAGCCGAATCGCCAGATCCGCGCGCTGGGGCCCCTGCTGGGTAAACCCCATCTGCCGATCGACGTCGCGACCCTGCCTAAGCAGGTCACCCAGCGATTTCCGTCGATCCCAGCCGCGGGAATAGCGCAGCTGAAGATCCTTCAGCGGCAGCAGTCCGTTCAGGGTCTCCTCGAAGACCGGAAGAAAGGCGGCGACCCAGGCAGCGCGCATGGCATCGATCCGCTCACTCCAGTGCACCAGCTCCAGCTCCCAGGCCGACAGGGAATCGGCATCCATTCTACCATGCCTGAGCAGGGCGTTCCGATGTTTCAGCGCCCGCCGAGCCCGCTGCCAGGCCTCCAGGAAGTCATGTTTCACGTGAAACACCCCCCAGTCGAGGAACTCGCGTCGCCCGGCGGGAGGGCCTTCCAGCAACCGGAAGGCATCGGGATTGATCAGCTGAAGGGGAAGCGTCTCCACCAGGCGCGAGAGCCGAGTGACACGCTCTCCGGAAAGGCGGATCTCCAACTCATCCTCGCTGCGGCGACGGCGCACGCCGAACGGCACCGGCGGCTCCCCGGCCAACCGCCCATGGGCCATCAGTTCATCCCCCTCATGGGCGATGACATGGCGCATGTTGCGGGTACGGAAGGAACGCCCCATACCCAGGATATGAATGCCTTCCAGTAGGCTGGTCTTGCCGCTTCCATTCTCGCCAACGATCAGATTGACTTGAAAACCCGGTTTAAAATCAACGGGTTGCAAGTTCCTTAGGCCATGGAAGACGAGATGATCAAGGGGCATGGAGTGAACAGGGGACGGTGGCGGCCCGAACGGGCCGCCCTGGGTGGGTCACAGACGCATCGGCATGACGACGTAGAGGGCATCGCCGCCGCCCGGCTCCTCCATCAGCGCACTGCTGTTGGAATCCGCCAGGGTCATCTGCACGCGATCTTCATCGATGGCATTTAGTACGTCGACCAGGTAACCGACGTTGAAGCCGATCTCCAGGGAGTCGCCGCTGTACTCGATGCCAATGTTCTCCTCGGCCTCTTCCTGCTCGGGGTTGTTGGCCATCACCTTGAGGTTGCCCTCCTCGAGGTGGAGTCGCACACCGCGGTACTTCTCGTTGGAGAGGATGGCGGTACGCGACAGCACCTGGCGCAGCTCGGCACGGTCGGCGATGAAGACCTTGTCGCCACCGCGAGGCACCACTCGCTCGTAGTCGGGGAACTTGCCGTCGACCAGCTTGGAGGTGAAGGTGAAATCGCCGGTATGCGCACGGATATGGCTGGCCCCCAGGGTCAGGCTGACCGGGTCCTCGCCGTCATCCAGCAGCCGTACCAGCTCGAGGATGCCCTTGCGCGGAACGATCAGCTTGTGGGGCGACTCCACGTGCAGTTCGGCCGGCCGCGAGCACATCGCCAGGCGATGGCCGTCGGTCGCCACCGCACGGATCAGGTTGTCGCGGATCTCCAGCAGCATGCCGTTGAGGTAGTAGCGCACATCCTGCTGAGCCATGGCGAAGGAGGTGGCATCGATCAGGTGCTTGAGCATACCCCTTGGCAGGCTCAGCTCGGTGCTGCCCTGGCTGTCCTCGATGCTCGGGAACTCGGCGACCGGCAGGGTGGAGAGGGTAAAGCGCGAACGCCCGCTGCGCAGCACCGCCCGACCTTCCTCCAGGGAGAGCTGGATCTCGGCCTGGTCGGGCAATGACTTGCAGATGTCCATCAGCTTGCGGGCCGGAACGGTGACACCGCCCGGCTCATCCACCCGGGAGGCCATGGTGCGTCCGATCAGCTCCACTTCCAAGTCGGTGCCGGTCAGCGCGACCTCCTCCTGCCCCACCTGAATCAGTACGTTGGAAAGCACCGGCAGGGTCTGGCGGCGCTCCACCACGCCGGCCACCAGCGTCAGCGGTCGCAGCAGCGCTTCGCGGGAGATGGAAAATTTCATGTCGGCTCCACGTCTTGTCCTGAAGGGTTGCAGCCGGCAGGGGCCCGGCCGAACGGCATGGCGACCATTAAACCACAAGCCGGCGGTGTCTCGGAGGGCGGAGCGATCAGCTGGTCAGCAGCCGCAGCAGGTTCTTGTAGTCCTCGCGGATATCGGAGCTCTCCTCCTGGAGCTGCTTCACCTTGCGGCAGGCGTGCAGCACCGTGGTGTGGTCACGTCCCCCGAAGGCATCACCGATCTCCGGCAGGCTGTGGTTGGTCAGCTCCTTGGCCAGGGCCATGGCGACCTGGCGAGGCCGAGCCACGGAGCGCGAGCGGCGCTTGGAGAGCAGGTCGGCGAGCTTTATCTTGTAGTACTCGGCGACGGTACGCTGGATGTTGTCGACCCCCACCTGCTTGTCCTGCAGGGCCAGCAGGTCCTTGAGCGATTCGCGGATGAAGTCCTGGGTGATCGGCTTGCCCATGAAGTGGGAGTCGGCGATCACCTTCTTCAGCGCCCCTTCCAGCTCGCGCACGTTGGAGCGGATCTTCTGGGCGATGAAGAAGGCGGCATCGTGGGGCAGGTCGACCTTGGCCTGGTCGGCCTTCTTCATCAGGATGGCAACCCGGGTCTCGAGCTCGGGTGGCTCGATCGCCACCGTCAGGCCCCAGCCGAAGCGCGACTTGAGGCGCTCCTCCACGCCGCTGATCTCCTTGGGATAGCGGTCGGAGGTCAAGATCATCTGCTGACCACCCTCGAGCAGGGCATTGAAGGTGTGGAAGAACTCCTCCTGGGAGCGCTCCTTGCCGGCGAAGAACTGGATATCGTCGATCAGCAGGGCGTCGACGCTGCGATAGAAACGCTTGAAGTCGTTGATGGCGTTGAGCTGCAGCGCCTTGACCATATCGGCCACGAAGCGCTCGGAGTGCAGGTAGACCACCCGCGCATTCTCGCGGCGCCCGGCCAGGGCATTGCCCACGGCATGCATCAGGTGGGTCTTGCCCAGGCCCACCCCGCCATACAGGAACAGCGGGTTATAGGCGCCGCCGGGGTTCTCCGACACCTGGCGGGAAGCGGCCCGAGCAAGCTGGTTCGACTTGCCCTCGACGAAGGTCTCGAAGGTGAAGTTGGGATTGAGACCGCTGGTGTGCTTGAGACTGCCCTCCACCTGGACCTGGCGCTCACCGCCGGGGCGCCGGACAGCCGCCGTCTCCTCGCGGCTGTCCTCGATCTCGACCTCGTCGGCCGCAGCGCCGCGTGGGGGAGTATGCACCGCCGGGGCGGCCGGTCGCCGCGGGGTCGCCGACACCGGTGTGCCGAGTTCCCGTGGCTGGGGGCGGGGGGCGGCACGTCGACTACCGACACTCAGCACCACCTTGGGTGGCCTCGCCGGCGACAGCTCACGCAGCAGCTCGGTGATCCGCTTGGCGAACTTGTCGCTGACCCAGTCACGGACGAAGCGGTTGGGTGCCAGCAGGCACAGCTCTCCCCCTTCGCCCTCCTCGGCTTGGAGCGGGCGAATCCAGGTGTTGAACTGCTGAGAGCTCAACTCGTCCTGCAGGGTATCTAGACACTGTTGCCAGAGAGCCAGCGACAC